>OZ243948.1:0-2787154 GCA_965214255.1 Alphaproteobacteria bacterium
TCGCTACGAGCGTGCGGCGCACTTCGCGATTTTTACCTTCGCGCACGCTGACTGCGATCCAGACATTGCTGCGTCCTTTGCGCTCAAGTTTGGCCTCAATGGCGCCATAACGCGTGCCGTCAACAGTGATGCCTGAGGCGAGCTCATCCAATTCCTTTTGTTCGATCGAACCAAACGCCCTCACGCGATAACGGCGCGCCCAGCCAGTGGCAGGCGACTCGAGGTGCTGCGCTAGTTCGCCGTCATTGGTGAGTAGCAACAGCCCCTCCGAATTCATGTCCAGGCGGCCGACAGAAACGACGCGTGGCAACTCATCGGGTAGCGCATCGAAGACGGTGGGTCGACTTTGAGGGTCGCGATGGGTGGTCACGAGTCCCGCGGGCTTGTGATAGCGCCAGAGCCGTGTGGGCTCGGCAGCGGGGACCGCCTTGCCGTCAACTCGGACATCAGCGCCCGGCGCAACGTTGATGGCCGGGCTCGTGAGCGTGGTCCCGTCGACTGAAATCCGACCTGCTTCGATCCAGCGTTCCGCTTCGCGGCGCGAGCACACACCTGCACGCGCCAGTACTTTGGCGATACGCTGGCCTTCGTTCCGCGACCGTTGCTTCGTCATGATTCGAGTGTTTATCAGGCTGGTGGTTCGCTTGACAGGCTTTCAATGCCCTTTCAAGGTGCCGAACCATGACGATGTCCGAAGACGCCTTGATGGGGCGTGCCCTTGAGCAAGCCCGAGCCGCCGCTGCCCGCGGCGAAGTTCCTGTTGGTGCGCTTGTCGTACATGCCGAGACGGGCGAAATTTTGGCGGAGGCGGGTAACTCTTCTATCGGGACACATGACCCTTCGGCTCATGCGGAAATTATGGTGCTGCGCGCAGCTTGTGCGCGAGAAGCCAACTATCGACTTGATCGATGTGATCTTTACGTCACCCTTGAGCCCTGTGCCATGTGTGCGGCGGCCATTTCGTTTGCACGGATCGCTCGCCTCGTTTTTGGAGCGGAAGATGAAAAAGGCGGCGCGGTTATCCACGGGCCCCGCTTTTTTGAGCAAGCCACCTGTCATCACCGGCCGCATGTACGGGGCGGCGTTATGGCTGAGCCCGCCAGTCAACTACTAAAAGATTTTTTTGCCGCACGCCGTGCCTGATCCATGCTTGTTAGGGCTGAGATTAATGTGCTTGGCCGGGTTGATAACCGGGCCGGAAATCAAATCACTCGACGCTTCAAGTATCTCTATACTGATCAAGGCCGCACATTCGGCAAGTACAGATCCTCGGTCTCGCGGGTATTCCAGGCATGCATACGAGTTAAGCGCATTTTGTCTTTGTTCAATTTCAAACAATGTGATCGACTAACGATAGAGTCATAATCGAGCTATTGCGCGACTTGAGTTCCGCAAGTACAAAACGCCAAGTTCATAACGCTGTCGATAACATGTCTTGTATTTGGTGGCACAACTGCTCAACGGGAGACTAACCCATGAAACTTTACGATGCTGGACTATCACCATTTTGTGCCCGCGTGCGCATGCAACTCAAAGCCAAAAATCTAAAAGCTGAGTTCGTCGATGCACGGACGGTCGATAACTTCAGCGACTTCAATCCAATCGGAAAAATTCCCGCTATGGAGGTAGATGGCGAGGTTTTGCCCGAATCGCAAGTTATTTGCGATTACATCGAAGAAACTCACCCTGAGCCTAGCCTTGTACCTGACACAGCCCTTGACCGCGCACGCATGAATTTGCTGTCGCGGATCGGTGATCTTTATATTATTACGGCGCTTGGCAGTTTATTTGGCCAAATGGATCCTGCCAAGCGCGACCAAGCGTTGGTCGATAAGAAACTCGACGACCTAGACAAAGCTCTCGGTTACCTTGAGCAGTATTTAAATGGTGGTACCTATGCGGTGGGCGATAAGCTGACTCTCGCTGATTGTACACTGATGCCGTTCCTGTTTCTGGTACCCAAGCTTTTACCCAGGCTCGGTAAGCAGGAACCGCTGAAGCACTTTCCCAAAGTTAAGAGATATTTCGAAAAAATTATCACTGTCTCTCCGGTTTCCGAAGTCAATGCTGAAATGGAGGAGGGCTTAAAGCAAATGATGAGTGGATAGGCGGTTCACTTATTGCGCACGGGGTGCATAAAGACGCAAAAATCTGAGGAAAGTTAACGAGCACCAGTTTTTCGAACAAAGTGTCAAGCTGTTTCCGCAAGCGGATATACATTTGCGGTCAATTTCTTCTTGGGGCAGAGAAACCGTTTCGATTTCGCGTTACTGTTCAATTATTTTTCTGTTCGCGTGCGATGGCGCGCCAGCCTATGTCGCGGCGGCAGAAGCCTTGCGCCCAGTCAATCATGTCGACTGCGCGATACGCCCGTTTCACTGCGTCAGTTACGCTCGGACCCAGTGCAGTGACATTGAGGACCCGACCGCCGAGTGCCTTGAGCTTGCCGTTCTCGAACGCGGTGCCGGCGTGGAAGATCTGGCAATCGGTTTCCTCGGCAGCGCGATCTACATTGCTGATGACGCTGCCTTTGTCATATGGGCCTGGATAGCCCTCCGTCGCCATCACCACGGTTACCGCTGTATCGTCGTGCCATCTTACATCAACATTGGCTAAAACGCCGTCGTGGGCCGCTATGAGCAGGGGCATGATGTCCGACATCAGACGCACCATGAGCACTTGGCATTCCGGGTCGCCAAAGCGGACATTGTATTCGATGAGTTTAGGACCCTTTTCAGTGATCATGAGACCAGCATAGAGGACGCCTTTGTACGGCGTACCTCGTGCGGCGAGTTCGTCTACTGTTGGCCGCATGATACGTGTTATGACGGTATCGCACATGGCTTCCGTCATGATAGGCGCCGGTGAATAAGCTCCCATGCCGCCTGTGTTGAGGCCGGTGTCCCCATCACCGACGCGTTTATGATCTTGTGCGGTTGCCAGCGGTAGAATCGCGCTGCCATCCGTCAGTGCAAAAAAGCTTGCTTCCTCCCCTTCCAGAAACTCTTCGATCACCAACGACTTGCCTGTCTCTCCAAAGGCCCCGCTCAGCATGTCTTTGACGGCTTGTTCAGCAACGGCTTTCGTTTCGGCGATTATGACCCCTTTGCCTGCCGCTAGGCCGTCCGCTTTGATCACGTATGGGGGTTTCAGCGTTTGTATGTAGTCGAATGCTGCCGCTGCGTCGTCGAATCGCTCGTAAGCGGCCGTCGGAATGCCGAGTTTTTTGCACAGGTCCTTTGTGAAGCCTTTCGAGGCTTCGAGTTGAGCGGCCGCCGCACTCGGACCAAAACATTTAATATTTTCCTCAACGAGACGGTCGGCGAGCCCGGCAACGAGTGGAGCCTCAGGGCCAATCACTACAAAGTCGATGCTATGGACACGACAGGCTTTGACAATGCCGTCAAAGTCGAGCACGTCGAGCGGTAAACAAATACCGAGTGCGACCATGCCGCCATTACCGGGTGCGCAAAAAAGTCGATCCACTAGGGGACTTGCTGCAATGGCCCACGCCAACGCGTGTTCTCGCCCTCCGGAGCCAATGACCAAGACATTCACGATGCGCTCCGCCTCTCACACTTTTGCTCCCAGCCCGGATCTTTGTATCATGGTCCATGATATGCTCAAAGCGGCGAACTTGAGTCACCTTTAATGACAGCAACAGAGACATCCCCTCAGGCGACCCCTGCTGAAGTCAAGGAATATACTGTCAGTGAGTTATCCCTTGCGCTTAAGCGCACCATCGAGGATGCCTATGGACATGTACGGGTGCGTGGAGAGATCGGTCGCGTGAGTCGACCGGGTTCGGGCCATATCTATCTCGATTTGAAGGATGAAAAGTCAGTGCTGTCCGCTGTTGTCTGGCGTGGTACGGCGGGCCATCTCAAAATCACGCCGGAACAAGGACTTGAAGTCGTATGCAGCGGGCGGCTCACCACCTTTCCCGGCCAATCGCGTTATCAAATCGTTATCGAACATATGGAGCTTGCGGGTATTGGCGCGCTTATGGCCCTGCTCGAAGAACGTCGCCGGAATTTGGCGGCGGAAGGTCTGTTCGACCAGGACCGCAAAAAGAAACTTCCGTTTTTGCCGGATGTCATCGGTGTCGTGACCTCGCCGACCGGTGCGGTTATTCGCGACATATTGCATCGTCTGAATGATCGATTTCCACGTCACGTGTTGCTGTGGCCCGTGCTGGTCCAAGGTCAACACGCCGCCGGGCAGATTGCTGACGCGATCAAGGGGTTCAACAAGTTGAAGCCAAGTGGTTCCCTGCCCCGTCCGGATCTTTTGATTGTCGCCCGGGGCGGAGGATCTATCGAAGATTTGTGGGCTTTTAACGAAGAAGTTGTGGTGCGTGCAGCCTACGCTAGCGAGATCCCTTTGATCTCGGCGGTGGGTCACGAAACCGATACCACGCTCATGGATTTTGCGGCGGACATGCGTGCGCCGACGCCAACCGCAGCCGCTGAAATGGCCGTGCCGGTACGTGTCGAACTCATCTCGTCAGTGCACAATCACGAGATCAAGCTCGTGCGCGCCCAAAATCGATTAATCCACGAGCGGCGCGTCAAGCTCGATCACTTGGTACACCGCCTGCTGCGACTCGATACTTTGTTGGAATTGCCAAGCCAGCGTCTCGACACGGTCGCCGAACGCTTATACGGCGCGTTAAGACTTTATGTACAAACGCGCGCGGCCGCCCTTGCATCCGCGGGAAGAGTAAGTATGCGCCCCGTTCAGTCTCTTTTGGATCGAGGTCAGGCTCGGTCCCGTGAGTTGGGCCAGCGCCTTGCCAGTTCCATCGGGCGGTATCTGGACAGGGTTGACAGCCATCTAGATACTGCCTCGAAGCTTATGAACTCTTATAGCTTTGCAAGTGTCCTTGAGCGCGGATTTGTCTTAGTGAAAACGCCCCGGGGTGGTCTCATTCGCCGGGCGAAGGAAACCAAACCCAATGCGCCAGTCGACCTTACTTTCACCGACGGCATGCGGCGGGCGTGGATTGCGGGTACAGACGGGACCACCCGTGTGCGTCCAAAAGCGGTCAAGAAAATGCCCGAATCTGAAGGTAAAAAAGACGATGCAGAGTTGCAGGGAAGGCTTTTTGAAAGGCCGTGGTATAACGATTGAACAAGTGTCCTTGGAAGAGTGACAAGATGAACCGAATTGACCGGGATTTCAACGTTCACGGCCAAGCAAAGCTCAAGTACCTGCCCGGTGGATATAAAGTGATCACGCCGGGAACGTTCGTCGTCTGCGCCGTTACGGGGAAAAAGATTTCTCTGGAAGATTTACGTTACTGGAGCGTAAAGCGTCAGGAGGCGTATTCATCACCTGATGCATCGCTTAAACGCGAGCGCGGAGAAAACTAACGGGGCTGAACGTGTGCCGAGTGGTGACAAGTCTGCACCCGGCCTTCCTTTTGTTAGGAGGGCTTTTAATTTTGAGCAGGGCGTCATGGGGCGGCGACCATGAGCTAGAGCTTGACGGTGATTTCATTCAAGGCGGCATGGTGCGAGGCTCTGTTACGCCGGGCGCTAAACTTCAGCTTGACGAACTTACTGTCATGGTAGCTGAAGAAGGTACGTTCGTGTTTGGTTTCGGTCGTGATTATGCCGCAACCGCGTTATTGACCGTGACTTATCCTGACGAGAGAGTTGAAACTCGCGCTCTGGATGTAACTCAACGGAAATACGATATTCAGCGCATCGACGGCTTGCCACCGTCGAAAGTGACGCCACAAACCCAGGAACAGATAGATCATATCTTGCGCGACCAAAACGCGAAGCGCGAAGCACTCAAATCAGCCGCTTGCGGTACTTGGTTTTTAGAGTCTTTTGATTGGCCTGTGGTGGGCATCTTGACGGGAGTTTACGGCTCGCAGCGAATCTTGAATGGCAAACCGCGGCGACCCCACTATGGCGTCGACATTGCCGCGCCGACCGGCACGGAAGTTATCGCACCCGCCGGTGGTGTTGTCACCCTTGCCGCGCCTGACATGTATTTTGAAGGCGGCCTTATTTTTCTCGACCATGGTTGTGGGCTTACGAGCGGCTTTTTGCATATGAATCGCATTGATGTGGCGGTCGATGATGTGATCAAGAAAGGACAGGTGATCGGCACGGTGGGTGCAACGGGGCGTGCCACCGGCGCTCATCTCGACTGGCGTATCAGTTGGTCGGGTCAACAAATTGATCCGGAACTCTTGGTCGGACCTATGCCCGTGTCTCGGGGGGAGTCGGTTCGACACGGTGGCTAGGTTTAGCCTCTTTTGGCCAACGATTATGTACCCAGAGCCATTGTGCGGGTGCCTCGCGAATCCTCTCTTCCAGCCACGCATTCATGAGGCGGGTCAGCGAAGCGACATCGGCATTCCTGTCGCTTGTTTTGGTGATTTCAAGCGGCGGATAGATAGTAATTTCAAATTCGGGCCCACGTGTGCGCTTGATACCTACGGGAACAACGGGGCAGCCGAATATTAGGGCTAAACGCGCAGCCCCGTCGGACGTCATCGCTTCGTGGCCCATGAACGGCAATGAAATGCCTTCGTTCATTTTTTGATCTATTAACATGGCGATATGTTGCCGGTTGCGTAACATGCGTGCCAGTTTCTTTGTGCCGTCTTTTCCCTTGGCAATTTGAGAGGGAAAAATGTGTTTCGATCGTTTTTGAGTGATCCATTTATCGACAATTGGATTATTGGCGGCACGATACACTTCGGTACCCTCAAGACCGTAGCCGCTTACAACCAGCGGTAGGACTTCCCAATTAGCAAAATGGCCGGATATGAAGATTGCTCCCCCACCGTTTGATTTGACCCAAGCCAAGATGTCTTTACCGATAGTTGTAATATATCCCTTGCTACTGAAAGCATCGAACACTTCGAGGTGGGCAAACTCACTAAATGTTCGACCAAGATTTTCCCACATGTCGGCAAGGATGCGATTCCGCTCGACTTGACCCATGTCCGGAAAGCACATCATCAAGTTCCGTGCGGCTATACGGCTTACGGGAATCCATGGGCCGACACTTCGCATGAAGGCTCCACCAAACCACGATGCGCCATGCACCCCGAGGGGACGCAAAAGCCCCATCAACATTAAAAAGCCGCCGGCTTCCGCGATGTGTCGTAATCGTCTGAATATTGAATTTGTGGCCACGCCCTAGAATCCGTTGTTCCGGGGAGGAATGCTCATGATCTTTGAGATTAAGGTCTTGAGATCTTCAGAATGATCGAAATAAACATGCAAGGGTATAACTTCAATGCGCGATCTTTGTGTCGGTGAAAGCCGACAGGCGTCTTTTTCCGTAGTGACAAGGACGGCGCCGCGCTCTCTGGACCAAGCGAGTAAGACATCGAATTCTTTCCTCGTGTAATTATGGTGGTCGGGAAAGGTTTGAGTACCTACAATTTCGTAGTTTTGTTCTCTGACAACGGCAAAGAATTTTTCCACCTGAGCGATTCCGGCAAAGGCGACCGCTGGGCGATTGTTCCCTTGATTGATTTTTTCACAGCCAAGACGGACGTTGATTGCATTTTCACTATCCAACAACCTGCCAACTGAAAACATTGGCAAAGCTTGCTCTCTTCGCGTGACAATAATTTGATCTGCTCGCTGAATACCTGTCTCGACGCGCTCGCGTAAAGGACCTGCAGGAATGATTAATCCATTGCCAAATCCCAAATGGGCATCGATGATTAAAATCGAGAAGTCTTTTTTCAAAGAGGGGTTCTGATAGCCGTCGTCCATGATAATGATGTCGGCTCCCAGATGGTGGGCCAGTGCGGCACCTTTCGCTCGGTTTTTGGAAACAATCGTTGACGCGCAGTTCGCTAACATGAGCGCTTCGTCGCCTACTTCGCGGCAGTCATGTAGCTCAGGGTCGACCAACACGGGGCCATCCATGTGCCCGCCATAGCCACACGTAAGGAAGAAAGGCGTGCGGTCTTTGTTTTTTAATTCTTCGCCCAGCGCAATGGCGATCGGCGTTTTGCCCACACCGCCGACAGTCAAACTTCCGACGCAAACAACGGGTATCTCTGCTCTTTGTGAAGGAGCATATTTCCGGCGTACGCGACCCAGCATTTCGTAGAGGAATGAAAGTGGCGTCAGCAATCGTATAAAGGCGGAGCCCCAAGTTGATGATGCCGCCGTATTGTTTTGCGGATACCAAAAATCAGGCGCACGCATTGAAGTCCACACGCTATGACTCAAATGAATTGAGGTCGATCTTTTCGAAAAGCGGTCCAAGCTCTTCAACGACTCGATTTAGTACATTGTCTCCGTCGGCCATAATCTGTCGCGCGTTTTGCAATTGAGTCTCTTTCTTTTCCCGATTCTGCGTCAACATTATGATTGCCGAGGCCAATTCGTCCTCGCTTTCAACTTTCAGGGCCGCATTCCGTTGATGCATGTCTCGATAAATGGTAGCAAAATTTTGAATGTGGGGACCGTGAAGAATTGCGCTGTCCAGGTGCGCCGCTTCCAATGGGTTTTGACCGCCATGGGGCACGAGTGAACCGCCGATAAAGGAAATTGGGTTCAGGCGGTAAAAGAGTCCAAGTTCGCCTAACGTATCGGCTATGTAGATTTCTGTCGCTTGGCCGACCGGTTCGGCGCGGGAGCGCAAGGCAACCTCGCAGCCGCTTCGGGTAAGTATGTCCGCGATGCAAGGGCCTCGCTCAGGATGGCGGGGCACGATTGTGGCTAACAAATCGGGTGCCCGGGTCTTCGCTTGAGCATGGGCCGCAGCTATGATCTCTTCCTCACCCTGGTGTGTGCTGGCGGCGAGCCATGCGGGCCGCTTTCCCATTGAATTCTTGAGTTTTTCCAGTTCTTTCGGTGTTGCGGCTAGAGGCTCAGACGCGAATTTGAGATTGCCGGTCGTTACGACATCCATCGCGCCCAACGTGTGAAATCGTTCTGCGGAACGCTCATCCTGTGCGAGGCACTTGTCAAAGCATTCAAGCAAAGCGCGTATCGTGCGGGGTGCATGCCGCCAAAACCGGAATGACGTATCGGACATGCGTGCATTGACGAGCACGATGGGCACGTTTTGGTTGCGCGTTTGGCTGAGCAAGTTGGGCCACAGTTCAGACTCCATCCACAACGTGAGGTCCGGCTGCCAATGATTCAGAAACTCCTTGATGTAAACGGGATGGTCGACGGGAACGAATTGATGAAATGCTCTCGGTGGAAGCCGCTCCGATATCAGTCGAGCGGATGTCAGCGTACCTGTCGTAAGCAAGACATTTGCACTCTGATAAGTGGTCAAGAGTTGCTCAATCAATCTCAAGAGTGCCAGGGACTCGCCGACACTTGCTGCGTGACACCATATGAGTGTGCCGGCAGGCCGGTCCCTGCTTGGTTTGCCTTTACGTTCGCTGATGCGGGTCCCATCTTCTTTGGCGTGTGCCAGACGCCGCTCAAGGATATGATCAATGACGGGTTTTCCGATCCACATTGCGTGGCGATAAAGCTGAAGGCTCAACGGCTCTCGGTTCACGCTATTTGCGACTTTGGTACCGGTCATCTAAGTGTTGGCATCGTCGACAAGGGGGTTGGTTCAATCGTAAGCTGACCAACGCGTTCATCGGCATCGCGAGTCATGTCATTTAACTGTTGTTCAATTTGAAGTCGCACACGCTCCTGCGTCTCTGTGTCGATGTCTCGCGCGACCGTAATCGGCTGTCCCCAGATAAAGACGCCGCGGTTGAAGGGTAGAGGGAAGACAAAACGATCCCAAGTTTTGAAGACGATCCGTCTACGAACGGAACAGGTGATGGGATAAATCGGAACACCCGTAAGTCTCGAAAGGATAATGGCGCCGTCGCCGGCGCGCATCCTGGGTCCCCGGGGACCATCAGGCGTAATGAAAATTCGCCTTCCTTTTTTGAGCACCCTGATCAAGGCGCGTGCAGCGCCAAGACTGTTTTTGGCCTTCTTTTTGCTAACGTTGGCAGCCGAACCCCGAATGATTTGGAAGCCGAATGCAGACATGATTTGTGCACTCAGATCACCGTCCCGGTGTTCTGAGACAAGGACGTAAACCGTTTCGGGAAGTTCAAACGAACCATAAAGCATGCTGACGCGACCGTGCCAAGCGACACCGATACCAGGCGCGTTATCTTCGATAATCTTGTCTTTAATTTCGCTATTGAGAACATCCCATTTGGTTGTTGCGATAACCAGGCGAATATATTTAAACACCAACCAACCGAGCGCTGATCGGATGATCGGGCTGTCCAACAGCAGCTTGCCGAGTTTCATGGGTGACGTATCCCTATTCTCCGGCGGCCTGTTTGGACTGTATTGCAGGTGTCTCAGATTTCAACGCAGACTCGAATTGGGTTTGATATAGGCTTGCATAAAGGCCCTGCCTCTTAAGCAGTTCGGCGTGGTTGCCTTGTTCGATAACACGACCGGCATCGATAACGATAATTTTGTCCGCATCGATGATTGTGGATGTTCGGTGAGCGATTACCAGTGTGGTTCGGTCCTTCATGAGACGTCGCAAAGCGGCCTGCACTTGCCGTTCCGACTCGTTGTCGAGCGACGAGGTAGCTTCGTCCAGCAACAGGATGGGGGTATCCGCCAGCATGGCGCGCGCGATCACTAAGCGCTGGCGCTGACCGCCAGACAGTTTAACCCCCGATTCTCCGACTACGGTGTCGTACTGTTTGGGCAGGCCAACGATAAATTCATGAGCGGCGGCGGCTTCTGCGGCCGCGACGATTTGCTCATCGCTTGAAGACGGACGGCCGTAAGCAATGTTGGCGCACACGGTGTCGTCGAACAGAAACGGCTCTTGAGTGACGATTGCCATGGCTTTGCGCAGACTCGCAATCGTTACATCGCGCACGTCTTGGCCGTCAATCACGACGCGCCCGGTTTTGGCGTCATAAAATCTTGGGATGAGATTGAAAATGGTGGTTTTACCGCCGCCGCTCGGACCCACAAGGGCGACCGTCTTGCCGGCGGGCACATTGAAGTCCACCCCTTTTAGCGCGGACGTGCCATCCGAATAGTCAAAATAAACGTTCTCAAATTGAATCTTACCCTGTTTGAGATCGAGCTCTCGAGCGGCCATCCGATTTATTATCTTTGGCTTAACATCGAAAATGCTCAAGATTCGATGTGCAGCGGTAACACCTTCGGTGACAATCATACTAAGTTGCGACAACGCTTTTGCCGGTTGATACGCCAACATCATGGCAGTCAAAAAAGATGTGAATTCTGCGGCAGTCATTTGATTGTTGAGGGCTTTGCGTCCAGCGTAAACGAGAACGCCAAAGACGGCAAAACCGGTAGCGGCTTCGGTGATGGGCGCGGCACGTATGCGAGCCCGTGTGCCTCCCATCAGTTGTTTAAGCCTCTCATTGATGGTTCGAGCGGCCCGGGCAGTTTCCCCTCCTTCTTGTGAGTAGGCTTTGACGATGCGTGCACCTCGTAATGTTTCGGAAACTATTCGCGAGAGATCAGACGTTCTGTGCATGACTTTAAGTGTCGCTTTGCGCATGCGTTTCCTAAGCTGCCGCATGATGAGGAGTAGGATCGGCAGGATCAGCAACACGGCGAGGGTCAGTGTCCAGTCTCGATAAAACATGACCCCGATAAGAAAGAGTAGAGTCAGGGAATACTGGCCGATTCCGGTTATCCCGGTCGTAACGGCGCTACGCACGAGGTCGGTGTCATACAAAAAGTTTGAAATAAAGGCTGAGGAATGAATTGTATTCAGACGCATCAGGTCGGCATGTATCATGTTGTGGAACAGCTTCTTCTGTAAGTCGGCGACGATTTTTTGTCCCATGAAGTTCAGGATCTTGGCTTGACTGTATTCGCTGCCTGCCCGTACGAGCATGATGACGAGTACCGCAATCGGTAAGATCGTAAGCATTCCAGGATTTTTCTCTTCGAAAATTTGTTCCATCGTCGGGCCGACGATCCAAGCCAATGCACCGGTGGCTGCTGACAATAAGATCATCAGGACTACGGCAAGAGCGAGAGGACCGGTATGCGGCTTGACGTACTCCGAGACAATGCGTCGGATCGTCTGCCAATCTTCCTCAGAGACTCTGTTCCGCTTTTCGCTTCTAATCACGATGTCTGATCTCAGATCGGGTGGTATTCATTTTGATTATTCTTTTCCGGTCTCTCCACCGTGCTCGACATCCAGAAACCGATGGAGATGAGCGTAGAGTTTTTCAACATCCTCAAATTCGATATCTTTTGAAATCGAAACATCGAGCGATTGGGATTTAGACACCGGCCACCATCATCTCTTCCACCCGAATTGTCGGCGCATTGGTGCCGTAACGAAACTCGAGATCATTTGCCGGTGTCATGTTGAGAAACATGTCCATGAGATTTCCGGCAATTGTAACTTCGTTTACGGGATGGGTTAACTCGCCGTTCTCGATCCAGATACCGGATACCCCGACGCTGTAGTCACCTGTTGTCCAGCTTATTGTCGGGCCGAACATGGAGTTCACGAACAAACCCTGTTTGATATCCTTCATCAATTCATTTGGGCTTTGCATGCCCGGTTTCATATAAAGATTCGACCAACTGGGCGAAGGCGGCCCGCCCGTGCTGCGTCCGGCATGGCCCGTGGTTTGAAGGCCAAGTTGTCGAGCGGACGCGGTATCAAGCAGCCATGTGGTCAGGCGGCCGCTATCGACCAGGTCTGACGCATAGTTCTTGACGCCTTCGCCATCGAATGGCCTTGATGAAAGGCCCCGCCGGCGGTGAGGGTCGTCGACGATAGTGATTCCGTCGGCAAAAAGTCGCTCACCCATTTTATCTTTCAGAAACGTTGTCTTACGTGCAACGCCTGACCCCAAAATGGCACTGCCAAAGTGACTGACCAGCGAGTTCGCTTGCCGACTTTCATAGACAACGGGAACAGACTGGCTCTTCACCTTTTGGGGATTCAAGGCCCTGAGTGCGCGCTCGGCAGCCACCTTGCCGATATCGGCGGGCGCGTACATGTCTTCCCAGTGACATGCTGCATGGGAATCGTATCCTATCTGCATGTCCAGACCTTGGCCGGCTAAAACTGCGCACCCGGTTGAAAAGTCCGTGCTCGCATAACTGCCGTAAAATCCGCTACTTGTGGCAAGAGCGACACTCGTCTGCCCCCAACTCGCCGATGAGCCATGGGAATTTGTGATGCCATTTTGCGCAAGTGCCGTGTCTTCCGCTTCTGCGGCGATCCTTGCCAAGTCCTCCGGTGCAACTTCGAACGTGTCAACAAGGTCAAGTTCGGGAAAGCTTGTGGCCAGCAGGTCCTCGGGCGCCAGTCCGCAATAGGGATCCTCAGGTGCGGCTTTTGCCATGGCAAGTGCTTGCCTGACAAGCGTGTCAAGTGATTGTTTTGAAAAGTCGTTAGACGAAACGGACGCTTGCTGTTTACCGATAAAGACGCGCAGTCCCAGATCCTGAGCCTCTGAGCGTTCCAAGTCTTCAAGTTTTCCCAGCCGGTAAGATACCTCAAGAGATCGGCTCTCAAAGAGAACAGTATCGGCGGCGTCTGCCCCGACTCTAAGCACGGCTTCAACGAGATCATTCGTGATCTCTTCTTGGCGACCGGCCGCTTTCTCCATTGTCATAATTGGTTTCCGAAGATGAGTGTGAGCTTCCATACTTTGGTTATTTATAATCTCGATACCCGGAGCAAAATGCCGGAGGGGTGCAAGGTTGGTAGAAATGCCCGAAATGGGGGTCGAATGAATACATGATTTCAAGAACCTTCTCTTGCGGCGCTGAGGACTTGCGCTAACGTGCGGGTGATGACCAAATACTTTTTCCAGGGCCCGGCAAGCCGAGACTTGGCCACTTTTCGTTGACGATTTTCACGATATCTTCACTCATACGAATTTTAGTACCCCAGACACGCTTGGTTTCAGGAGGCCACTTGTTTGTGGCGTCCAGACCGATCTTGCTCCCCAATCCGGGCTCGGGTGATGCAAAGTCAAGATAATCAATGGGTGTATCCCCGATTATCGTCATGTCACGCTTTGGGTCCATTCGCGTACTGATGGCCCACATCACGTCTTTCCAATTGCGCGCGTCCACATCGTCATCGATGACGATGACCCACTTTGTGTACATGAATTGCCGCAAAAATGACCAAAGACCCATCATGATCCGCTTGGCGTGGCCGGGGTAGGCTTTTCTGATACTGACGACGGCGATGCGGTAGGAGCAAGCCTCGGGCGGCAGCCAGCAGTCGATAATTTCAGGAAACTGCTGCTGCAAAAGCGGGATGAATATCTCGTTGAGTGCTTCGCCCAAGACGCTGGGCTCGTCCGGCGGCCGCCCGGTAAAGGTCGAGAGATACATGGGGTCGCGGCGCATGGTGACAGCTTTGACGGTAAAGACGGGAAACGTCTCGACCGCGTTGTAATAGCCCGTGTGATCGCCGAACGGCCCTTCCTCCTGTCGATCAGTAAGGGAGACTTCTCCTTCAAGTACGATTTCCGCTTCAGCCGGTACTTTGAGAGGAATGGTTTGACAAGGGGCGAGTTCAACTTGTTTACCTCGCAACAGTCCGGCGAACTGATATTCCGAGAGTGTATCGGGAACCGGCGTGACAGCCGCAATAAGTGTCGCCGGATCTGCGCCGATGACGACCGCGGCCGGCATGGGCTCGTTCTTTTGTTGGCGCCATCGGCTGTATTGCTGGGCGCCCCCGCGGTGGGGCAACCAACGCATCAGCGTCTTGTCATGGCCGGCCACTTGCATGCGGTAGACGCCTAGATTGTAATCGTCCTCAGCCGTCTCGGTTGGGCCACGGGTGACCACAATGGGCCAAGTGATGAGAGGGGCCGGCTCGTTGGGCCAGCATGTTTGTATCGGCAATGCCCCAAGATCGATGTCACTTCCCTGGAACACCAACTCTTGGCACGGGGCCGTGTATGCACCTCCCGCCGTCTTTGGTTTCATCGACAGGACGGATTTGAGCAGGGGCAGCATGTTGAGTGCATCTTTGAAGCCTGCGGGTGGTTTCGGTTGGCGCAAGAAAGCCAGCATCTCGCCTGCTTCGCGCAAGTCGGCGTCTGTCGTGCGTTCTTTGCCGCCGAAGGTAATCGCCAATGCGATACGTTTTACGGTTCCGAAAAGATTGGCGATGACGGGGATATCGGCAGATTGATTATTTGCCAGTTGCGGGTTCTCGAATATGACGCATGGGCCTTGTTCCGCCAAAAGGCGCGTCTGAATTTCGGTCATTTCGAGTATGGTTGAAACGGGCTCCGTGACCCGCGCAACCTCACCGGCACTGTCCAGACGTTCTAGGAATTCGCGTAGGGAATTGTAAGACATGGAGTTGGACCTTGGACACCGATGGGAGATCTTACCGTCTATGTATCATTTGACGAAGTCGGCGCCCATCTGCGGTATTCTTCTTGTTTACACCAAGCATCCATCGACTCAACCTGTTAAACATGACCGAGAATGATTGCGGCGAGCAGCAGCGCACCAAATGTGCTATTGGAGCGGAAAACATCCAGACACGACTGGGCGTCGTTTATCTTGACGCTTGTTATTTGCCAGACGAGTTGGCTGCCGGCAAAGGCCAATCCCACGAAAAAGGGCCACGACATATCCGCTTGTAATCCCGCCGCTCCAAAAAAACCGCAAGCGCTTGAATAAAAGAACCATAGCCATGGCTTGGTCGCCCCGCCAAATTTGAGAGCTGTCGATTTAACCCCCGCAAGAGCGTCGTCTTCTTTATCCTGATGGGCGTATATCGTGTCGTAGCCTATGGTCCACGCAATGCCTCCAAGGTAAAGGAAGACGGGTGCAAGCGCGAGACCGCCGGTGACGGCCGACCATCCCATGAGCGCTCCCCAGTTGAATGCAAGACCCAAAACGAATTGGGGCCAATAAGTATGGCGCTTCATGAAGGGATAAACGGCGACCAGACCCAATGACATGACGCCCAAAAATATCGTAAGTTCATTCAGTGTCAGGAGGATTGCGAGACCGACAAGACTTTGCGCCACGAGGAAGATCCACGCTTGGATGACACTGACTTGTCCGCTTGGGATGGGACGCCGGGACGTTCTCTTGATCCCGGCATCGATATCGCGGTCAACAATGTCGTTGAACGTGCACCCGGCGCCGCGCATCACGAGAGCGCCGATTCCGAATAGCGCGAAAAGCGCCATATCGGGCATGGCTGTGCCTTGAGTTCCCGAGGCCAAGGCAATAGACCACCAACAGGGCCACAGCAGCAGCCAAGTGCCGATCGGCCGATCGGCCCGGGCCAACCGTAAATAGGGGCGCCAGGCCTTTGGTGCGTAACGGTCGACCCAGTTGCGAGCACTTGCGTCTGGAAGGGCCCCGTTGGAGGACGTCGTCATATGCGCGTTCCGTCTTGAAGAGAAACACAAGAATGGCTATGGCAGATGGTGACTGATTTCAAGTGGTCCGTGATGCGCGGCGATGTATGGACTGATTCACCCGAACTCGTGCGATATGAAATAACGGCTGACAGCAATCGACCATGAGCCGACAAACCACATGCCGAAAGGTAGTCAGACTCTACGTAGAAGAGCCGTTGGAAGCCGATTCGCCGGTGCATTGCACACCGGCGCAAAGCCATTATTTGGCTCATGTCATGCGTCTCAAAGCGGGTAACGATGTGGAACTCTTCAATGGCCGTGACGGCGCATGGCGCGCAACCGTTGAGGGCGTCGGCAGAAGAAATTGGAAACTGACGCCGGTCGAACGGGTGCGCGAGCAAGTTCGTGACATGGACGTTGAACTCTTGTTCGCACCGGTCAAACGATTGCGCCTTGATTTTCTTGTGGAAAAAGCGACCGAACTCGGTGTTGCTCAATTGCAGCCCGTGAAGACCCGTTATACGAATTCGGCGCGCATCAATCTCAATCGATTGCGCGCTCATTGCATAGAGGCCGCGGAACAGACCGGTCGCCTCACCGTACCGACGATCAATCCCTTGACTCCGCTTGACGTGCTTGTCGCCAATTGGGACGCAAGGCGGACGTTAATCTTCTGTGATGAAGCCCGCGCCGCCGCAGAGGAAAGGACGCCGCCGGGGGACGTTCTCCGCAATTTGGACGGAGGTCCTTGGGCTATTCTTGTCGGCCCCGAGGGTGGCTTCGATGAAAAGGAGCGGATATCCCTGCGCGCAAAGCCCTTTGTCGTTCCTCTGACCCTTGGGCCCCGGATACTGCGCGCGGATACGGCCGCGATTGCTGCGTTATCATTATGGCAGAGCCAGTTGGGAGACTGGTAAAGAACGGTCAAGCTCTTGCAAGCAGATGTGGGCAAGGGAGCTTGGTTAAAGCTGAGAGAAGACGGCCTTTATGTTGATGAAAGACGCCAAAGATACGACGATCGAAAGCTTCTCGGAGTTGGTGGACTATTTGGAAGCGGGCTGCAAATCTGCCGAAGACTGGCGCATCGGCACCGAGCACGAAAAGTTCGGCTATCACCTTGGCGATCTCACGCCGCTGCAATATGAGGGCGATGACGGCGTAGCGGCCATGCTGAACGGTCTTCGAGAGTTCGGCTGGCGGCCGGTGTTCGAAGCGGACAAGATAATCGCGCTTGAAAAGGGCGGCGGATCGATAACGCTCGAGCCCGGCGGTCAGTTTGAACTGTCCGGCGGCCCTTTGGCTCATGTCCACCAAACCTGCGATGAGGTGCATACCCATCTGGCTCAAGTCGAAAATGTTGCCAAGGATTTGGGCATCGGGTTTATCGGCCTCGGTTTTTCCCCCAAATGGCCGCTTGACGAAACGCCGGTCATGCCGAAATTTCGTTATGACATCATGCGGCGTTATATGCCGACGCGGGGCAAGCTCGGGCTGGAAATGATGTTCCAGTCATGTACGGTTCAAACAAATCTGGATTTCTCCTCCGAGAGCGATATGGTGAAGAAGTTCAGAGTGGGCTTGGCCCTTCAGCCCATTGCAACGGCGATCTTCGCGAATTCTCCGTTTGCGGAGGGAAAACCGAGCGGATTTTTGTCCTACAGAAGCCGCGTTTGGCTCGATACCGATCCGGACCGCACGGGCATGCTGCCTTTTGTCTTTGAGGACGGTTTCGGATTTGAACGATATGCGGAATACGCTTTGGATGTTCCCATGTATCTTGTCGAACGGAACGGCACTTACATCGACGCGGCGGGTCAGTCTTTCCGCGATTTCATGGCAGGTAAGCTTCAGGCGCTTTCCGGAGAAAGACCGTCCCTCAAGGATTGGGAAACTCACTTGACGACGATTTTCCCCGAAGTGCGTCTCAAGCGGTTTCTCGAGATGAGGGGCGCCGACGGCGGACCGTGGCGCCGGCTTTGTGCTTTACCCGCATTCTGGGTCGGGCTTCTTTACGAGTCGGCTTCCCTGGAGGCGGCCTGGGACCTGGTAAAGGGTTGGACCGCGGAAGAACGCGAAGAGTTGCGCCGTTCGGTTCCGGTCCATGCTCTCGATACGGAGTTTCGGGGGACGACGGTCGGCGCCGTCGCAAAAGAGGTATTGGAGATATCGAGAGGCGGTTTGAAGGCCCGCAATATCCGCGACGGCAACAATTCCAGCGAGGCTCATTTCTTGGAGCCGCTCGATCAGATCGTGGATGAAAACTGCACGTCGGCCGAAAGACTGCTCAACGCCTATCGGACCAGATGGGACGGAGACATAAACCGCATTTTTGACGAGTATTCTTACTAAGGATTAGACAGGCTCCGGTGACGCCATCGGATTTGCATCAGTTCCATGGTCATGGAAAAGCTGTAGTTGCTCTCCAAAATCTCACGGACTACAGTCTTTCCACGCAGCCGACAGAGTTGAAGATTGCTGTAGTTGCTCTCCAAAATCTCACGGACTACAGTCAAAGCAACGGATGATAACCAATGAAACGCGCTGTAGTTGCTCTCCAAAATCTCACGGACTACAGTCGAACAGCCCAACTGGAAAGCAGTGGACTTGCTGTAGTTGCTCTCCAAAATCTCACGGACTACAGTTTAAGTGCTGTTGTGTAAGGTTAAATCCAGGCTGTAGTTGCTCTCCAAAATCTCACGGACTACAGTCCGCGCTATCGGCAACCTGTACGGCGATCCGCTGTAGTTGCTCTCCAAAATCTCACGGACTACAGTCAATCACGGCAAGCTGCTTAACGCCTAGCAGCTGTAGTTGCTCTCCAAAATCTCACGGACTACAGTAGGTCAGATGATTTACCAAGTGATGCACTTGCTGTAGTTGCTCTCCAAAATCTCACGGACTACAGTGACAATATCGTTATGAAGTTTGTCAATGTTGCTGTAGTTGCTCTCCAAAATCTCACGGACTACAGTGCAGGCCAATGCGTTTGCGAGCGTAATAATGCTGTAGTTGCTCTCCAAAATCTCACGGACTACAGTGGTACGGGGTGCTGCTTGGTTGGTCAGGGCGCTGTAGTTGCTCTCCAAAATCTCACGGACTACAGTCATATAGGCCAACTGCACCGCGCCTTCGGCGCTGTAGTTGCTCTCCAAAATCTCACGGACTACAGTCACCCGCAAGCCGACCGACTGGACCAAACAGCTGTAGTTGCTCTCCAAAATCTCACGGACTACAGTGCCATGTGTCTGTCTCCTATAGCTAGCTGCGCTGTAGTTGCTCTCCAAAATCTCACGGACTACAGTCTCGGAGCGTATGTCTTTGTCGTATATGACGCTGTAGTTGCTCTCCAAAATCTCACGGACTACAGTAAAGACAGATTTTCCCGCCTTCAGTCTCCCGCTGTAGTTGCTCTCCAAAATCTCACGGACTACAGTGCCGCCCTTTCTTTGTGTGGCCACCGAACAGCTGTAGTTGCTCTCCAAAATCTCACGGACTACAGTGCTGAAGTTCATCACGAAATCGCTGAAGTTGCTGTAGTTGCTCTCCAAAATCTCACGGACTACAGTGAGAGATACGCCTCAGACATCGACACGTACGCTGTAGTTGCTCTCCAAAATCTCACGGACTACAGTCGACCCGCCTTCAACCTGAGCGGTGTCCTCGCTGTAGTTGCTCTCCAAAATCTCACGGACTACAGTCTCGAGAGAGAACTCGCTGTAGTTGCTCTCCAAAATCTCACGGACTACAGTTACCTCCCCACTAACCCGTTTGTTTTCAACGGGTTAGTGGGTATTCCTGGTATGTGATTCGCTGCCAAGTCCCTCAGAATAGGGCCAATTGTTCAGGTTTTCGTTCCGGCTTCGCGGGTGCGTGGCCCTCAAAATTGCGTATCATGCCGAATTGCTTGTCGGTAATGTACATAATGGAGACCTTCCCCATGGGCGGAACATGATCGCCGATTCGGTTGGCGACGGTGTCCGCTTGAGCCCGCGTAACGAAGTAGCGTGTATAAACCGACCACTGCTTCATCGTGAATCCTTCGTCAAGAAGACGGTGACGAAAACGGGTTGCGTTGCGTCGCTCTTCCGAGGTTCCCACAGGCAGGTCGAAACACACTACAAGCCACATGGCCCTGTAACCAGAAACGGTCTCCATCCAAAGACCCGTCCGACCGCGAAAGCGTTGTCGGATTAACTTGCGCTCACGGGCGTTAGGCAAAATCGAGTTCGGTCTGCGCCATCAGGCTCCAATCAAGTGGCCACGACAGATCGGCCGCCTCTCCCAAGCAAAGTTCGGCCAGAGAGTGAGTCAACATTGACATGACGCGCGAGACAGTGGTAGCGCCTGCAACAGTCGCCATCACGCCGTTGACGACTTGAGCCAACTCCCTCTTTGCTCCTGTGTTCACTTCTCCGGTCCAGTCGTTCCGGTTGCGCCAGACCGCATGGTCGACGAGAGGACGAAAGGGTTCCATCAGGTCGTCCACAAGTTGAAAGGCGTTCAGGCGGCTGCGGTGATGCAACCCTAAGCCAGGCGCGAGGCCCACGCCGACGACGGCGCGGGCCATTGCGGCGCGTACGACCGCATAACCGTAGTTCAAGTGGGCGTTGAGGCCGTCGTCGTCGGGATTGCGCCGGAAATCGCCGCCCAACAACCGCTGCCAATAGAAGCGCGCGGCGCGGGCTTCCACGTTGTCTGGGTCGCCGGACCGCACAGACTTCGCCAGTTTTGCGAGACGAGTGTGGTCAGGATGTTTCGCGACTTCAAGCGCCCGCGCCTGCGAGGCGATTTTCGCCATAACCAGCCGCCGCCATAGTTGTTTTCGCATGGGCAGGGACAGGGACGCCTGGGCGGTGAGCCGCGCCGCCTGCTCGAAGTTGCCGGAGACAGGTAGAGACAGGGCAACAGGTGCATGGTTGTTGTTGCAAAGCACCAGCGGAATTCCAGCCTCCGCCAGCGCTGCGCCGAGCGACAGGGACAGCATTGCACCGTGGCCGTGGACAAGAACGCACTGGATGTCCGATAGCGGCACACGGCCCAATTCGCCGCCGTCGCAGGAAACTTTTAAGCTGCTCCTCGACAGCGAGAGAACGCGGTTTTCGTCGGAGATATCGACGACTCGCCACATGGTCAGTTAAGGCGGCGGCTTCGCCAGCGCTCCCGCCCCGTCGGGTCGCATACAACCAGGACCGGCGCTCGCTCAGAAAATGCCTTATTGCTAATGACCCTCACTGATTTCGGCGGTCTAGCAGGACGGGCTTCCTCGACAGGCACAAACTCAAGATCGGGTTTACCCTTATCCGAAAAAGAGACCATCCGATATATCCGTCGCGGGGATGCCGAGTCACTCGGGTCGGCTGCCATCTCCACCAAATCGCCCTTTCGCAAGACGAAAAGCGGATGTCCGCCTTCGCGGCGCCAGCGTTCAATGAACCCCGGTGTGTTGGCGTCCAAGGTCGAAACGACCTCTAACTCTCGGTCTCCTTCGCCATTCACAAAGTAGATCAACCGGTCGTTTCCTCCCGTTGGATTGGCCTGTCTGGGCTTCTTGTTGCGGTCCAGAGGGCCTTTGAGAATGCGCAGGGAGGCAACCTCGACCCGGGTAAAGCGGCGGCGTTTAGTTTCTGCGATGTACTTTTCTTTCGCCCATTGCACCCGCGCTTTGTTCCGTCCTCCGTCGGTGGATACTTTTTCTAGGGCTTCAGGTGGCGTTGCGTCTATCAGTTCCAAAAGTCTTGCTCTTAATTCCGCGAGGTCTTTTCTAAGGTTACTGCTCAGCGCCGACACGGGGTCTTGGCCGCCCCACCAGAAGCGTGCTCCCTGCTCCTTCGCTCGTTTTACATGATGGATTGCAGTGTCGGGTACGCCAAGCTCTTCTATCCGCTTTGCGTCTTTCAACCAATCCATAATCGAGACATGGTATCGGACGACATATTGATCGGCTTGGCCGGGTACCTCGCATATAAGGCCGTAGTTCGTCGCCTCGTGCAGTTGGCCTCGCGGGTCGTGGTCGGCCTTGACAACAACCGAGGTGACGGGTTCTTTGCCTGCCGTGACCTTCCTCTCCTGGCCTTGCAGGAACGCCTTGACAAGTTTTCGGAATTCGGGACGCCAGCAAATTCCCGCGTTACGGAAATCGGCTTCGGCGCGGCGAATTCGGGCTAGAATTTCACTGGCGCTATCGTCATCCGTATGCTGAGCGGCGAGAGTTTGGAGTCGCTGGACGTCGCTTCTCGTTGTGCAGGCGGCGACAATCGCATCAAGCAAGTGGTGCCGATGGTCCCAGCGTATCTTGTCTGCTCGTTTGCGACGTTCCCGCATTTCTTCAAGAGTTTCGCCATCGTTGGGGGGTTCGATGTCGGCATTAACGAGGCGACCTTCTTCAATCATGATGTCACGGATTACAGTATGGAGACCCCATTTGCGACGGAGAGCCGATGTAATGCGCCCATTCAGACACACGACATCTGAGGGTTTTGCACAGATGCATGACAGGTATCGCCGCGCCATTTTGGCGATGTAACGGGTATCGTTAAGGTATCGATTTTTAAATTCATTTCGGTCCTTATATCGCTCCATCGCGTTTTCCTTGAAACGCCAAAGGACAGCGCCACCTCTCTTACGAGCACGCGCAAAAATATGGGCGTAGTCCTGGTTCAAATACTTTGGATGAAACGCCATAAAGGGTGGGCGTTTGGCTTTGAACTGATTGGTTTCCGCGAACACCAATGCAAGGTTGGAAATTTGATCATCGCCGGTATCGGCGTAAGGCAAGATGTGATCTACCTCCACAGAACTACCATCGAAAAGCTGCTCCACGCTGATGGGGCTGCCGCTGTATAGGCATTCTCCGCCCTGCATTTTGTGAAGTTTAAGGCGTTGCCGATCCTTTTTCTTTAGCTTGCGTTTATGAGCCTCCACCTCCAACTCTTCGATGTATGATTCGTTGTCTCTGCGGTTTTTGGCTGCCTGCTTTTCGATTCTTTCCCGATCCTCGGCACTTTTGTTTAGGTCGCGGGCCAATTCTATGCAAATCCGTAGGGGTTTTCCGTAGAGGCGAAGATAGGAGTTGGCGGTCTTGCGAAGCTGGTTGAGTGCCACATGGACGACGGGGTTGGGAATGCGGCCGAGGCGGGATTCGGCTTTACTGCCAGGCTTTCCATCGCCTCCGACACACCACCCGGGCAGGACTTCGCCGTAATAGGGTAAACGGTCGCAGCGGGGAGGGGGTGGATCAAGCGACTTCAGTTCGGCGCGGTCCTCCGCCTCATGATTTGAGATCACATCCGCTTCTAGTTCCCTCAGCAGCTTCCTGGTTGCCGTCTTGCCGGCGGTTGAATAGGCTGCCGGCAGGCGAGCTCTGGAAAGTTGATTGATAGCTTTTGTTTCAAGGCCGTATGTCTTTAATTCAGTGTGCAAAACCTCAATCTCGTCTTCCGTGCGAACGAGATCGGCAATGCTCTCGCGCATGCTTTCGTCGAAGCATTGCCATTGTTCAAGTGCGTCTGCCTTGCGCATGGCGGCAGACAGCGGATGGCCATAGAGTTTTCCGGCTGTTTTTCTGCCCCTTCGAGAAATGTCCAGACTGGTCATGTCTGCTAACGCATCTTGCCCCAAGCCTAGTTCGTTCCGAACCCGCTTGGCGGTCAGATCCCGCCCGTCCAGCAGAAGACGTGCGATACGGTCGCGCTGCTCAATAGTCAAGACACGTTCTTGCGCTGTTCGCGAACAGATCAGGCGCAGGTTGTTGACTTCCTCGAAAATTCGTTTGCGCTGGAACAGATCGCTGCCGCGCGGCAACCGGGTCTCGATATCGCCGTTAGCGTCGCGCTCGCCGTAACGGCATTTGCCGATGGACGGCTTCTTCCGCTCCGCTTCCTTGAAGATCATTTCCTTAAGTTTTTTGCAAACCGTGCCCGTCAGTTCTGATTCGTGGTAACGCTGCTGCGTCGTTAAAAGGGCATCAAGTTCCGCTTGCACCATGGTGCGGGTGAAGACCGGCATCTCCGCCCGGTCCTTCTTAAGTCGGGTTATGCCCGTCTTAGTCTGCTTGTTCATCAGCAGTTGCGACGGGTGTGCCGCTTGACCGTGAAGGCCGAGCTCCTTGCCAAGCTCTTTGAGTTTTTCCTTCGTGGCATTTGCCGTCTCAGCCACAGATTGATTTTCCTTGGTGCTTTTTTCCTGCTCTTTGGCGTCGGCTTGGGGATTGTCTCGGAGGCCCCGTGTCAGACGCCGACCCCGATTCTTTGCTATATGCAGAATGGCGCGGGCCAGATCGGCCTCGCTCAACGGTCCGGTCAAACCGTGAGCCCGTAAACGCACGCGGGAAGTGTTCCGTCTCGATTTTCCGTCGCGCTTTACCCCGTCGGTCAGGTCGGGATGGGAGCCTTCAGCATCGAAGCCGGGATTGAGCTTGAACAAGCTCGTAAGTTCGGCCCGCAGCATCTTGATCCGTTTGGCGCGCCGCTTGTTTTGCGTACGCATGGACTTGTAGCGAGTTCGATCGGCACCGCCTGTGGGTGCAGAGTAAACGAGCGTAATACCGTCGATCAGACTTGCCGGTTGATCCTCCGCATCCAACTCTATGACTGCGAATCCTAGGCTGGCGACGCCGACATCAATACCCCATCCGATCTTCATCGAAATCCTTCCCAATGCTCATTTGCCGAGTATTTAGGAATATGTTGACACAAGCACAAGTATGGCATCAAGATTGTGATGCTGTTTTGGAGAGCAGCTACAGTAAGACAGCCTCACTAGCAGGGCTGTCAGACGAATGTGAGGGGAGAGGCAACGCCTCTCCCCTCTTATTTGTGTGCGGAGAAGCGCCTTCCGGTTTGAAAATAGCTGCCAAGAGCTTACGTTTGCGTTCCCCCGACCGTGAGCCCGTCAATCAAAAGCGTGGGTTGACCGACACCTACGGGCACACCTTGACCTGCCTTACAGGCCGGTATGACGACCGAGAGACGGGTCTGTGTCATGGATTTCGGTTCAGGCCCCCGTCTATGACCGCTTCCCAGACCCGCCCCTCACCGGGGACGTACTGTCCCGTGCGGATGCGGTCGATGTCGTAGCTGGGGAGCGTGACCACCGCCAGACACGTCTCCTCCATGACTACGCCGTAGTCCCCAAAACCAAAGTCCAAATTGTCGAAGCCGTACCGGACTCTTTCGGAAGGAAGGTCGGTCATGTCCGACGGGACGAGATGCAGAAAGAAATTCGCTTCCATGTCCTGTTCGACGCACGGCCTCTTGACGTAAGTGAGCGCGGTCCCGTCGAGATAGACGTCAAAGGCGGAGCGGTACTGCGGCTCTCCGGCGTTGCCGGAGACGATGGACTCATATGCTGACAGATACGGATTCGAGCGGGGCAGATAGTCCCTGTTCACCTTGAAGACGGCGCCGTCGGACAGGTCCGCCACCGGCTCCAGGCCCGGTGTGATGCGCATATGGGGGACACCGTAGTCGAAATAACCGTTATGCAACCAGTTGTTGAACCAGACGACCCAGGCGCCGTCCGGCGCGGTGTCAAGCCACGCTTCCAGCAACGCCGTGCCAGGGGGCCCGAACGCGAACGGTATTCCGGTCGCCGATTCAAGCCACGTCTCCAGCGGCGCAGCGGCAGTAAGGTTTGTCTTGGCAATACGGTATCCTTCGGGGTGGTTGCGGGGCATAAAGCCGTAGATTGCGGTTCCTTCATTATAAAAATAAATCTGAGGTACGATGTTGCTGTATACCCGGCCGGAGAGGGGGTTTTCCCGAATGTAGCGCATTGTCTCGGAACCGGCCCAGGGTTGTCTCCTGAAGCCGCCGATCGCATCGGGCGCGTTTGTCCGGCTTATCTCATAGGCATGGGTCACCACTTGCCCGGCAGGCCAGAGAGACAGCACCGCCATTACCATAATGGCCGGCAGACTGCCGCTCCATCGGCCAAGTATCGGTACACTGCCGACGCTGCCCAAGAGCGGTCTCTCCCGCTCGTGGAGAAGAAACCGGTCCAGCACGAACGCCGCCGCTGTAAGAAGCGGTATGTACAGCGGGGCCACGAACCTCGGATTAATACCGTGATGTGTATATCCCTGCACCGACGCCCAGATGAGCAGAGAAAGATAGACCGGCGCGAAGCCTCCGAAGATGATTGCGGGCCGCCAAGAGAACCGGAGCTGCCCATTTCTTCGATCTTGAATCGAACCGCGGACGGCCAGTATCAGGGCCGCGGCCAGGGCCGCCAGCGCAAACGCGACGGCGCCCGCAGGAAGAAACTCAAGAGACGGCAACCGGAACAAGGACGGGTCGAACAAAGTCCGCAGGCCGCTAACGCTGTCGCTCAGAGCTTGCGACAACGGGTAGTCGACCGGCGACTGATTTGTGGACAGTTTCCCGGTAAGAGAATAAGTCCGCAGCATCCACAGCCCCATGGGCGCGGCGGCGATCACCGAAAAGACGGCGATATGGCGCGCACGCAGCAAGAGGGGCGCGCCCGGCCGGAACAGGAGCAGCAGCCCGATGAGCATCGGCGCCGCCACGCCGATGTACCGGGTCTGCCACGCCAGGGCGGTGAACAGCGCCGCAAAGACCAGCGACGAGGTGCGCCCCTCGGCCAGGAACCTGTCGGTCTGAATGAGCGCCAGGGTCGTCAGCAGCATGAAGGCCGGATCGGACCTTGCATATGACGCCACGTCCACCAGCGGGAGAGACAGGGCAAGCGCGAAACAGGCCCACACCACCGGGAAGCGGGAATGCAGACGCTGCCGCAGCCAGTGCCCCAGGACGAAAATAGTCAACCCGAAGATCGCCGCGTTGAGCGGCCCCGCCACGTCGAGGGGGTCGAAGACGCCCAGGCTCGCCGCGGCCAGCAGCAGCGGGTAGAAAGGCGGGGCGTTGAAATAAGGCTCCCCGTTTACCGTGCAATAACATCCTTCAGCCAGCAGGTTTCGGGCGCCGGCTATATATCTAAGGGAATCCCAGTCCAGCGTCACGCCCCAGACGGCTTCGCGCGCCAACACCAAGGCAACGCCCAGCGCGGACAGCGCGATCAGAAACAGCGTGAAGTTGTCGGGATGAAAGCGCGACGGTATCCAGGCCGCAAACCGCGTTGTGGAAGACCCGTTCATAAACCGTGCGTCTCCGTTCAAATCATATGCCCCGGCAGCGGGGCGCCGCGCGTCGATTCCGGACAGTTGCATAGCGTAATCGGAGAGAAAATCAAGTGTTCATAAAAAACAACCGTCCTTGGAAACGCCGCGTCCCAATCGGACGGCGCGCGCCGTGCCGTTGATGCTGCCGTCGTCGGCGACGATCACCTCCCAGTCATAGGATTGCGGGGTGAGATAGGCGACGACCTGAACGAGGGTATCCGGGATGCGGCCTTCTTCGTTACAGGCCGGTATGACGACCGAGAGACGGGGCTGCGTCATGGGTTTCGTTCAGGGCCCGCCCCCGTCTATGACCGCTTCCCAGGTCCGCCCCTCGCCGGGGACGTACTGTCCTGTGCGGATGCGGTCGATGTCGTAGCCGGGGAGCGTGACCACCGCCAGACACGTCTCCTCCATGACCACGCCGTAGTCCGCAAAACCAAAGTCCAAATTGTCGAAGCCGTACCGAACTCTTTCGGAAGGAAGGTCGGTCATGTCCGACGGGATGAGATGCAGAAAGAATCCCGCTTCCATGTCCTGTTTGACGCACGGCCTCCTGACGTAGGTGAGCGCGGTCCCGTCGAGATAGATATCAAAAGCGGAGCGGACAAAAGGCTCCCCGGCGTCGCCGGAGACGATGGACTCATATGCTGACAGATACGGATTTGAACGGGGCAGATAGTCCCTGTTCACCTTGAAGACGGCGCCGTCGGACAGGTCCGCCACCGGCTCCAGTCCCGGTGTGATGCGCATATGGGGGGCGCCGTAGTCGAAATAATCGTTATGCAACCAGTTGTTGAACCAGACGACCCATGCGCCGTCCGGCGCGGTGTCAAGCCACGCTTCCAGCAACGCCGTGCCAGGGGGCCCGAACGCGAACGGTATTCCGGTCGCCGATTCAAGCCGCGTTTCCAGCGGCGCAGCGGCAGTAAGGTTTGTCTTGGCAATAAGGTATCCGCCGGGGCGGTTGCGGGGCATAAAGCCGTAGATTGCGGTTCCTTCATTATAAAAATAAATCTGAGGTACGATGTTGCTGTATACTCGGCCGGAGAGGGGGTTTTCCCGAATGTAGTGCATTGTCTCGGAAGAACCGGCCCAGGGTTGCCTCCCAAAGCCGCCGATCGCATCGGGGGCGTTTGCCCGGCTTATCTCATAGGCATGGGGCGCCACTTGCCCGGCAGGCCAGAGAGACAGCACCGCCATTACCATAATGGCCGGCAGACTGCCGCTCCATCGGCCAAGTATCGGCCCACTGCCGACGCTGCCCAAGAGTTGTCTCTCCCGCTCGTGGAGAAGAAACCGGTCCAGCGCGAACGCCGCCGCTGTAAGAAGCGGTATATACAGCGGGGCTACGTACCTCGGACTAATACCGTAATGCGTATACCCCTGCACTGACGCCCAGACGAGCAGAGGAAGATAGACCGGCGCGAAGCCTCCGAAGATGACCGCGGGCCGCCAAGAGAACCGGGTCTGCCCGTTTCTTCGATCTTGAATCGAACCCCGGACGGCCAGTATCAGGGCTGCGGCAAGCGCCGCCAGCGCGAACGCGACGGCGCCCGCAGGGAGAAACTCAAGAGACGGCAACCGGAACAAGGACAGGTCGAAGCCTGCCATAGTTCGCAGGCTGCTGACGGTGTCGCCCAGAGCCTGCGACAACGGGTAGTCGACCGGCGACTGATTTGTGGACAGTTTCCCGGTGAAGAGATACGTCCGCAGCATCCACAGCCCCATGGGCGCGGCGGCGATCGCCGAGAAGACGGCGATATGGCGCGCCCGCAGCAAGAGGGGCGCGCCCGGCCGGAACAGGAGCAGCAGCCCGATGAGCATCGGCGCCGCCACGCCGATATACCGGGTCTGCCATGCCAGAGCGGTAAACAGCGCCGCAAAGACCAGCGACGAGCTTCGCCCCTCGGCCAGGAACCTGTCGGTCTGAATGAGCGCCAGGGTCGTCAGCAGGATGAAGGCCGGATCGGATATCGCCCATGACGCCCGTTCCACCAACGGGAGAGACAGAGCAAGCGCGAAACAGGCCCACACCGCCGGGAAGCGGGAATGCAGACGCTGCCGCAGCCAGTGCCCCAGGACGAAAATAGTCAGCCCGAAGATCGCCGCGTTGAGCGGCCCCGCCACGTCGAGGGGGTCGAAGACGCCCAGGCTCGCCGCGGCCAGCAGCAGCGGGTAGAGGGGCGGGGCAGTGAAATAAGGCTCCCCGTTTACCGTGCAATAACATCCTTCAGCCAGCAGGTTTTGGGCGCCGACTATATACCTGAAGGAATCCGCGTCCAGCGTCACGCCCCAGACGGCTTCGCGCGCCAACACCAAGGCAACGCCCAGCGCGGACAGCGCGATCAGAAACAGCGTGAAGTTGTCGGGATGAAAGCGCGACGGTATCCAGGCCGCAAACCGCGTTGTGGAAGACCCGTTCATAAACCGTGCGTCTCCGTTCAAATCATATGCCCCGGCAGCGGGGCGCCGCGCGTCGATTCCGGACAGTTGCATAGCGTAATCGGAGAGAAAATCAAATGGTCCGCGAAAGCATGATCCGAAGCTTACGTTTGCGTGCCCCCGACCGTAAGTCCGTCAATCAAAAGCGTGGGTTGACCTACACCCACCGGCACACCTTGACCGGCCTTGCCGCATGTCCCCACGCCCGGGTCCAACTCCAGATCATTGCCGACCATTGAAACTTTGGTCAGAACGTCCGGACCGTTGCCGATCAGCGTTGCCCCCTTGACCGGTTTGCCGGGCCGGCCGTCCTTCATCAAATAGGCTTCCGTGCATGAAAAGACGAATTTGCCGCTCGTGATGTCGACCTGGCCGCCGCCGAATGACACCGCATAAAGTCCGTTTTTGCAGTTTTGCAAAATGTCCTCGGGTTCGTGCCTGCCCGCCATCATGTAGGTATTGGTCATGCGCGGCAGAGGAGGGCAGTTGTACGCTTCCCGTCGGCCGTTACCCGTGGGCGCCATGCCCATGAGCCTCGCGTTCATTCGATCTTGCATATACCCCACCAAAATGCCGTCATCGATCAATGTCGTTTTGGAGGCAGGTGTACCCTCGTCGTCAACGGAAAGCGAGCCGCGGCGGTTCGGAATGGTTCCGTCGTCGACCACCGTGACACCTTCCGATGCGATGCGCTCGCCCATGAGTCCGGCAAATGCCGAAGTCTTTTTCCGATTGAAATCTCCTTCCAAGCCATGACCAATGGCTTCATGCAGGAGAATGCCCGGCCATCCGGGACCCAGGACGACGGCCATCTCGCCGGCGGGCGCCGGGACGGATTCGAGATTGACCAAAGCCTGCCTCAAGGCTTCGTCGGTCATCGACTGCCATTTTTCCGGCGCGAGATAGGCTTCGTAACCCGTCCGGCCTCCGGCTCCTTCGCGGCCGGATTCCTGGCGGTCGCCCTTGCCGACGACGATCGATATGTCGAGCCGGACAAGCGGACGGACGTCACGAACCGTATCGCCGTCCGGCCGGACGATTTCAACCACCTGCCATTCGCCCGACAGCGAACATGAGACTTGACGTACGCGTTCGTCCTTGGCGCGGGCGTAAGCGTCGATCTCCTTCAACAAGGCAACCTTGCTTTCGAAGTCGACCTGGCCGAGCGGGTTTGTGTCGTCGTAAAGATGTACGTTCGTGCGCGCCGGTCCCTCCGCCAGCGTGCCGCTATGACCGGCTTTGACTGCCCGCACCGATTGAGCCGCGCGTTTCAATGCCGGTTCGGAGAGTTCGGATGCATGAGCGTATGCCGTTGCCTCATCGGCGACGGCGCGCATTCCAAATCCGTGGCTTGTGTCGAAACTCGCATTTTTCAATCGGCCGTCATCGAACGAAAAGCCTTCAGACTGGCTGTATTCGAGAAACAACTCGCCGTCGTCGCAATCCTTGAGCGTTCCGTCTACGAGTGACTGAACGCGCGTCCGGTCCAAGTCCGTCCGGGTGAAAAACAGATCGATCGGGTCAGGCGTCGACATGCGTCGATTTCCCTCTGGTGGGAAGCGGAAGGCCGACGCGCCACGCGCCGGCTCCAGCTTGATTGGGTTTTTGTTTAGTCTGTTCTCTTGTAGCCGTTTTCCTCATAGCGCTTGATGCGTTCCATCGCATAGCTCCAGTTGGGCCGAAGATCTCCGGCCTGCAAGAAATCCGCATAGGCATTGTCCATTTCTTTCAGAGCTTCGTGTGCAAGTCCTCGATTGTAATAGGCCGCGTGCGGCTCCTTTGTTCCGAACTCCAAGCCGCGATTGTAGTCCTCAATAGCCCGCCTGAACTGGTTCTGGAAAATGAAAGTGTTGCCTCGATTGACAAACGCTTCGGCGAGGTCGGGGATCAAATTCAGCGCTTCTTCGAAATCCGCCATCGCCTTGTCGTACATTCTCTCATGCGTGTAGTTGATCCCTCTGTTGACCAAAGTCTTGGCCCGATCACTTCTGGAAAGAGTCCCGGTTCTCAACGCTTTGTTGCAATGGTTCAAGGCATCCGAGTCGCCGCCGAACAGTTTGGTCGAGAGGTAGCACTCGTGTGCGTCCGAGTTTCCGAAAACAGTGATGCTTTGGGCGTGAAGGGTTCCGGCGCACATGACGGCAGCGGCAAAGATGAATTTCCACATGTCACATCTCCATGCCTGTAAATCGGATGTATTTTATCACGCTCCGGCGGATGGTCTAAGCCATAATTGGAAATATGGCCGGGGAAACGAAGGTGTTTTTGAAGTCTATTTTCGAGAATCGTGTCATAACTTCGCGAGTTTGTGTGGCCCGTATGGGTTTTCGGAAGCCGGTGACGGATTCCGTGCGCCTGATCTACAATCTGTACCGCAGGCCGGACCACTCCGGGCAGGGAGGTAGCGAGTGAACTATATCAGTACACGCGGCGACGCCCCCGAACTTGGATTCGAAGATGTGCTTCTGCAGGGACTGGCGCCTGACGGCGGGCTCTATGTCCCCGGGAATTGGCCGAGATTTGACGCCGCTGAAATCGCCTCATGGCAAGGACTGTCCTATGCGGATTTGGCGGTCAGAGTCATGGCCCCATTTTTGGGAGACAAGATCCCTTCCGACGATCTGGGCGCTATGGTGGAGCGCGCTTACAATTCCTTTTCCCACGACGCAATAACGCCGCTTGTTGAAATGGACGGCAACATGCGGCTTTTGGAATTGTTTCACGGCCCGACCTTGTCGTTCAAAGACGTGGCCATGCAGTTGCTCGGTCAACTCTTCGACCATGTCCTTCAAAAGCGCGGCCAACGGGTGACTATTGTCGGGGCGACTTCCGGAGATACGGGGGCGGCGGCCGTTGAAGCGCTGCGCGGAAAAGAGGCCGTCGACGTTGTTATTTTACACCCCTTCGGGCGCATCACGGACATTCAGCGGCGGCAAATGACGACGGCGCCGGACGCCAATGTGTTCAACATCGCGCTTGAGGGGACGTTTGACGATTGCCAATCTTTGGTGAAGGCCATGTTCAGAGAAAAGGCCTTTCGCGATTCGATCAACATGTCGGCCGTCAATTCCATCAATTGGGCGCGGATCATGGCCCAGGCGGTCTACTATTTTCATGCGGGCGTCGTCCTCGGCGCCCCCGATCGAAAAATTGCCTTTTCGGTTCCCACCGGGAATTTCGGTGACATCTTCGCGGGCTATGTTGCCGGTAAAATGGGGCTGCCCGTCTCAAGGCTCGTGATCGCCACGAACGTCAACGATATACTCGCCCGCGCGTATGAGACGGGCCGCTACGAAGTCAGGCGCGTTGAGCCGACCATCAGTCCGGCGATGGACATCCAGGTGGCAAGCAATTTCGAGCGGCTGCTTTTCGATGCTTACGGCCGTGATGCCAAAAGCGTCTCGAAGCTCATGGCCGCGCTTGTTGAATCGGGAAAGTTTGAAATCTCGAATGAAGCCCTCGAGTTTATTCGCGGGCGATTCGATGTGGTCCGGGTCGATGAAGACCGCACGAAGGATGAGATGGCGCGCACCCTTGCTTCCACGGGTATTTTGATTGACCCGCATACGGCGGTGGGCGTCGCGGCGGCGCGCGCGGTCAAGACCGAGCCTGATGAAGCGATGATTTGCCTGTCCACGGCGCATCCGGCCAAGTTCCCGGAAGCGGTGGAAGAAGCGACCGGTCAACGTGTGCCGCTGCCGCCGCGCTTGCGGGACCTCGAGCAAAGGCCCGAACGGTTCATACGGCTTGCCAATGATCCGGATTTGGTTAAAGACCGGATTCGCCGCCACTCCCGGTCTTACGGCCGGCGGGGCCATGTTTGAACTCGCTCCCGACCACAAAATTGCGGTCGACGAACATTTGTGAACCATTGTCGTGCGGTGAAAATACCATCATGATCCGGGACTTAAGCATGCATGGCTCTGATGCGAACCATAACAGGCCCTGAAGTTGACTCCATGATCGAGGGTGACGGCGTTCGGTTGCGCCGTCCGACCATGGATGACTACGAGGAATGGGCCGTATTGCGGGAAAGCAGCCGCGAATTCCTGGCCCCATGGGAACCTGCGTGGCCGGCAGATGATTTGGCTCGCACGGCGTTTCGGCGCCGCCTCAGGCGCTATGCAAGGGACATCAAAGACGATCAGACTTATCCGTTCTTCATCTTCCGCAATGTCGATGACAAAATGGTCGGAGGATGCACGCTCAGCAATATCCGCCGCGGGGTCATGCAATCCTGCTCTCTCGGTTATTGGATTGGTCGGCCCTACAAGCGTATGGGTCTCATGACGGCGGCCGTCCGCGCCTTGATCCCGTACGTCTTCGGTTCGTTGGATTTGAACCGTCTTGAAGCGGCTTGTTTGCCCGATAACGAGGCGTCCAAGCGTCTGTTGAAAAGGACCGGCTTTGTAGAGGAAGGCTACGCCCGCCGCTATCTCAAAATCAACGGGGCATGGCGTGATCATTTGCTCTTTGCCATAGTGAAAGGGGACCCCGGAACCGGAGGTGATTGACGGATCGAGTCCGCCCGCTTCTCATTCCGTGACTATCGGTTCAGGTGCTGCCGGATCTGCTTGACAGCAGAGAGGCATCGACACCGAGTTTGGCAAGGGCGCTTGTCCATTTGGCGTCGTTGTCCAAGCCGAACAGCAAAGATTCGTCGGACGCGCAGCATAGCCAACCGTTGGCGCGAATTTCGCCTTCAAGCTGACCCGGCGCCCAACCTGCATAGCCGAGCGCCAGCATCGAGTTGGTCGGGCCGGCGCCTTCCGCAATGGCTTTGAGAACATCGACCGTGGCCGTCAGTCCGATGTCTTTGTCTACTTTAAGAGTTGCGTCTTCTAAAAAGTAATCTGAAGAATGAAGAACAAAGCCGCGCTCCGAATCCACCGGCCCTCCATAATGAATTGCGGGCTTATGTTTCACCTTCAGGTTCTGAATATCGAGATAGCGCAGAAGATCGACAAAGTTGATGTGATCGACGTTTTTATTGACCACGAAGCCCATCGCGCCCTGGTCGGAGTGAACGCAGAGATAGATGACGGCCCTTTCAAAATGTGGATCGCCCATGCCTGGCATGGCGATAAGCATCTGCCCTTCCAGGTATTGTTCGTTCTCCAAGCTCTTTTCGTGTCTTGTCATCGCTTGTCCGGACTGTGCAATCTAGACGTGTGTTTTGATATTTTTCATGTATGTTTGGCTGTTTTAACCGAGTTATAAAGCCCAAAGTACATAAAATTAGAATAAGGTGGAAATCTCTCATGACAATTAAAGAAGGCGAAAAACTCCCCTCTGCAACGCTTATGGAGATGGTGGACGGTGCACCCGCGCCGCATACCACGGAGGATTTGTTTAAAGACCGCAAGGTTGCTCTCTTTGCGGTTCCGGGCGCATTCACGCCGACTTGTTCGGCACAGCATTTGCCGAGTTTCGTTCAAAACTTCGAGGCCCTGAAAGCCAAAGGCATTGACTCCATAGCTTGTGTTTCCGTCAATGACGTGTTCGTTATGGACGCGTGGGGGCAAAGTCGAGATGTTGACGATAAGGTGCACATGCTTGCCGACGGCAACGGCGATTTTACCAAAGCCATCGGACTCGGGCTCGACGCTTCCGGCTTTGGCATGGGTGAGCGCAGCCAGAGATATTCCATGATCGTCGACAATGGCGTGGTGAAGAAATTAAACGTGGAGGCCGGCGGCGAGTACAAAGTCTCGAGCGCGGAACATATGCTGGGACAGCTTTGAGCAAGTTTGGTTGAGTTTGCCGGGGTGTCGACATCACCCCGGCATGTTACGGCTCAAGGTAGGCTCTCATGCCTTCGTTCGCCAGCCGGTCCGCGCGTTCGTTTTGTGGGTGACCGTCGTGGCCTTTGACCCAGTGCCAGGTCACGTCATGCCGCGCTCCTGCCGCGTCCAGCCGCTTCCACAGGCCGGCGTTTTTGACCGGTTTCTTTTGTGCGTTGCGCCAGCCGTTGTTCTTCCAGTTTTTAATCCATTGGGTGATACCGTCTTTGACGTATTTCGAGTCGGTATAAATGTTCACGCGATGCGAGGTGGAGAGCGCTTCCAGGCCTTTGATTGCGGCCAGCAACTCCATTTGATTGTTTGTGGTGTGCGCGGCACCGCCGGAGAGTTCGTCTTGACGGCCGCCCCGGATCATCAATACGCCCCATCCACCGGGTCCGGGATTTCCGGCGCAGGCGCCATCGGTGAATAATGTGACCGTGTCGGTCATCCCAGACCATAGCTTTCCGCCGAAACGGCGCTTTGATGGAACCGCAGTCTCTGTACGTATTCCAACGGATCCTTTTGTTTGACCAGTGCGCCGTCGACGGCGTTCAACCAGTCGAACAGGCGGGTGAGTAGAAATCTGAGGGCGGCGCCTCGGCACAATATGGGTAGAGCGGTAACGTCTTCGGCGGGCAACTGACTGATGGACATGTAGGCTCTCGATAATGTGCGCGCTTTTGTGGCGTTGAACTCGCCGTGCGGCTCGAAGCACCACGCGTTGATGCAGACCGCCAGGTCATAGATGAGTGCGTCATTACACGCGAAATAGAAGTCGATCAATCCGGACAGACGGTCTTGGATAAAGAAGACGTTGTCGGGAAACAGGTCGGCGTGAATAATCCCTTGGCGCAAGTTTTGCGGCCAATGTGCATCGAGATAGTCAAGCTCTTTCGAAATTGTCTCGCCAAGACCGTCTTCGACCTGATCGACTTTTGATGCGCATTGCTCATAAAGCGCGTGCCAACCGGCAAGGTTCAACGCGTTGGGCCGTTTGCCCTCGAAACCTTCTCCGGCCAAGTGCATTCTGGCCAGACTCTCGCCCAGCCGCGCGCAGTGCTCTCGTTTCGGCCTCTTGGCGCAAACGCCTTCCAGGAATGACACGATTGCAGCGGGCCGTCCTGCAACTTGCCGCAAAGCGGCCCCGTCGCGTCCGTGGACCGGGACCGGGCAGTCGATCCCACGGTCGGATAAATGTTCCATCAAAGACAAGAAAAAGGGCAGGTCGTGCTCCGACACGCGCTTTTCGTAAAGTGTAAGGATGTATCGGCCAACCTCCGTTTGTAACAGATAGTTGGAATTTTCGACGCCTTCCGCTATTCCCTTGCACGACAAAGCGCGGCCGATATCGTAATCAGCCAAAAGCGCATTTAGCTCTTCATCGGAAACTTCGGTATAGACGGCCATGAATCGCACGTTAGCTTACTTCAGCCTTTGCTTGCAGACAAATGCCCGAACGGCTATCAACCACTGTCAAGGCGATGAATTGGTCGACCTGTCGGCAAGCTGGTGCGGTCGTCCGAAACCAGAGGGAGCCAAGAACATATGGTCTCGTCCCCCAAGCTGTTTCAATCGCTCTCGGCTTTTGTCTTCACGTCGATTTTCTTGGCCCTCGCGGGCTGTTCCGGTGACGACCGTTTGGTCGTATGTCCGCGCGCAGGCGTCCTCTACGACGCCTCGCGGATTACGGATTTCGCGCCCGGCGGCTCCAAGATCCTGGACAATGTCGCATACGATGCCGAAATCTATGATCCGGTCATCAAGTGCGATTATGACGAAAGCGTGGTGACGTCCGACATCGAATTCAATTTGGATGTCATGCGAGGTCCAAAAGGCGTATCGGGGAAGCGTGACTTTCGCTATTTCGTTGCGGTCACCGAACTCAATCAAACCGTGCTCGACAAGAGTGTTTACACGTTTGGCGTTGATTTCGACGAAGATGACCGCCGGATTACCGAAAAACGTGAAGTGAAGAACATCAAGGTTGACTTCGAGCGTCTGGGCCGGGCCGACCTGTATGAAATCCTGATCGGCTGGGAACTGACGCCGGACGAGTTGGCTTACAACAGAAACACGTCTCCGTTTGATCGTCCAAATCTTCGGCGGTTTCGGCGGCCGGAATAAATATCAGTGCCATGACTTCTCTGAGAAGCCGCCTTTCGGCATTGGTCGGTGACGCATTTGAAGCTGCCGGTCTGGCGCGGGAGTTGGGCGCGGTCGTCCGTTCGGACCGGCCCGACCTCGGCCAATTCCAATGCAACGGGGCCATGTCCGCCGCAAAACAGGCCAAAGCGCCCCCGCGCCAGGTTGCGGAAAGGGTCTGCGCTCTGCTCGCGGCCGACGAGATGTTGGCCGATGTCTCGGTCACGGGGCCCGGTTTCATCAATTTGACGGTTACGGACGACGTCCTGTCGGCTCATGGCCAGGCAATCAGCGAGAACCCGCGCTTCGGTTTGACCGAGCGGGCGCCCAAGACCGTCATTCTTGATTTTGGCGGGCCCAACATCGCAAAGCCCATGCATGTGGGTCACTTGAGGTCCGCGATCATCGGCGACAGTCTGCAGCGTCTCTTCAAGTTCGCCGGCGACAAAACGGTGAGCGACATTCATATGGGCGACTGGGGCAAGCCCATGGGCATGCTCATTTCGGAACTCCAAACGGTGAAGCCCGATTTGCCTTATTTCCTGTCCGATTTCGATGGGGCCTATCCGACCGGTTCGCCTGTTTCGATGGAAGATCTCGAAGCCCTGTATCCAAGGGCGGCGGCGGCCTGCAAGGAAGACTCGTCCCGCGACGATGCGGCGCGGGACGCAACGGCTGAGCTGCAAAAAGGAAGACGCGGCTATCGGGCGCTATGGCGCCAATTTGTCGACGTGTCCAAACAAGGGCTGAAGAGGGAATTCGATGCCCTAGGGGTGCGCTTTGATTTTTGGAAGGGCGAATCCGACGTCGACGATCTGGTCGGACCGATGCTTGCGGATTTGGACAGCCAAGGGGTTGTCGAAAAGGATCAAGGCGCATTGATCGTGCGCGTCGCGATGCCGGAAGATCAACATGAAGTTCCGCCGCTTATCGCGTTGAAGTCCGACGGCGCCGCTACTTATGCTACGACGGATCTTGCGACGATTCTCGACCGCGTGCGGAAATTTCGTCCCGATCTCATTCTTTACGTGGTCGACCATCGCCAGCATGACCACTTCGTTCAAGTTTTCCGCGCCGCCAAAATCGGAAAAATTGCGGAACGGGCCGACCTTGAGCATGTGGGATTCGGTACGATCAACGGGCCGGACGGAAAGCCCTTCAGAACGCGCGAAGGCGGCGTGATGAAGCTTCACGATTTGATATCCATGGTTCGTGAGGCCGCCATAGAGCGTCTCGAAAAAGCGGGGCTTGCCGCCGACTACGGCCCCGAAGAGAAGGAAACGATCGCCCGACAAGTCGGAATCGCCGCATTGAAATTTGCCGATCTCGGCAATCATCGATTATCGAATTATGTTTTCGATCTGGATCGCTTTTTACGTTTTGAAGGCAAGACCGGGCCTTATCTTCAGTATGCGGCCGTGCGTATCAAGTCGATCCTGCGCAAAGCGGATTTTGACGATGCTTCTCATGCGTCCGGACTGATTCGGATAAAAAGTGAATCCGAACGCGATCTCGTCTTGAGCCTGAGCGCATTTCCGGACGCGGTCGCGGGGGTCTATGACAAACGGGCGCCCAATATCTTGTGCGATCACGTATATGCCTTGGCCCAGTCTTACAGCCGTTTTTATAACCGGCATCATATTCTGAGCGAATCCGACCGGATGTTGAAACAGTCCCGCTTGTCTTTGTGCAAAGCGACGCTGGCTCAGATCGAGTTGTGTCTAAGTCTCTTGGGAATCGATGTCCCTGCCCGCATGTAGACCGCGCGACGCATGGCGGTTGACTCTTGGAGCCGGGCGCGGAATCTTAGAGCACTCTTGACGTCCGCCGAGAGGTGCGCGTTGAAGCCAAACAGATGAACTCTGCGGGAGAGACCGGAAGGCAAGGCCATCCGGGGCCGAAGGAGCAACAGCCTCAGAAACTCTCAGGCAAACGGACCGCAGGGGGATGAACTTCTGGAAAGCAGGCCGCCGAGTTTGGACCGGCCTCACCGAAGGGGTAAGCGAACCGCGTGGACACAAGGGCGGCTTCGTCAAATCTCTCAGGTTCCATGACAGGTGAGGCGCCTCTCGTTCATATGCGAGACGCCGCGTATGGAAAACTGTCAGGAACCCGAATGACGGCACAGCCCCTCAAACGAACGCCTCTCTTCGAATTGCATCGGGCGCACGGCGCGAAATTCGTGCCGTTCGCGGGCCATGAGATGCCGCTTCACTACGCCGATGGAATTCTTGCCGAGCACAAACATACCCGGGCGGGCGCATCGCTTTTTGATATCTCGCACATGGGGCAGGCATGGCTTGAGGCCGTGCCTCAAGAGAAGACGTCGCCAAGTCATGAACGTGTTGCCGGGCTGATCGAATCACTTGTGCCGGGCGAAATTATCGCGCTCAAGTCGGGACGCATGCGTTATTCGCTCCTGCTGAACGGACAAGGTGGAATCCTTGATGACTTGATGATCACACGTCCCGACGAAGATGATCGGGGGCGCCTGTTCCTGGTCGTGAATGCGGCCACCAGGGACGCGGATTTTGCGCACATTGAAAGTTCGTTGGCGGGCAGAGCAAAACTGCAACCCCTTGAAGACCGCGCTCTTCTTGCGTTGCAGGGGCCGAAATCGGCGCAGGTTCTCGAACAAAGCGTTCCCTCGACATCCGAGCTTGAATTTATGCAGTCCCGCGCGTTTGACGTCGGCGGCAGGTCGTGTCTCATCAGCAGGTCGGGATATACGGGCGAAGACGGATTTGAAATCTCGGTGCCGGCTTCGTTTGTCCAGGACATGAGCCGGGCTTTGTTGTCTTGCAAAGATGTCAAGTTCGCAGGCCTGGGTGCGCGCGACTCGTTGCGTTTGGAAGCGGGCCTTTGTCTTTACGGCCATGATTTGACAAGCGATATCGATCCCGTTGAAGCCGGTCTCGGGTGGACCATCGGCAAGCGGCGAAGAGAGGAGGGCGGCTTTCCGGGCGCGTCCCGCATCCTGGAGCTTCTGCAAAATGGCAGTGAATATCGGCGCGTGGGACTCGTGCCCCGTGGTCGGGCGCCCGCGCGTGAAGGAACCGGCATTCAAGACAACCAGGGCGTCAAAATTGGCCGTGTGACAAGTGGAACATACGGCCCCACTTATGGCGGCCCCATTGCCATGGGGTATATCGCTCGCGCCTTCTCGGAGCCGGGCACGGAAATTCAACTTCTTGTTCGTGGCGTGCCGCGCCCGGCGCGTATCACGTCGTTGCCGTTTGTCCCGCACAGATATCACCGCAAAAAATAGAGAGGTCGACATGAGCACAAAAAGGTACACGGAACAGCATGAATGGGTGGAAGTGAGCGGCGATACGGCAACCGCGGGCATCACGATTTATGCGGCCGAACAACTGGGCGATATCGTCTATGTGGAGTTGCCTGAACCCGGGAAGGTGATCGGCCAGTCGGAAGAAATAGCTGTCGTTGAAAGCGTAAAAGCGGCGAGTGAAGTTTATGCACCGGTCAGCGGCGAAGTCATCGAAGTGAACGATGCGCTCGTCGACGAGCCGGAAAAAGTGAACCACGCGGCCGAGGCGGCCGGCTGGTTCGTCAAGCTTCGGCTCAGTGATGAAAAAGAACTCGCAAAACTGATGGATGAAGACGGCTACAAGATCTTTGTCGAGGGGTTGGCGTCATGAGATATCTTCCCCTTTCAGACGTTGACAGAGAGGCGATGCTCGGCGCCATCGGCATCGAGGCCCTTGATGATTTGTTCGTGGACGTGCCGAAATCCGCGCTCCTTCAAGACCTGATCGATCTACCGACCGCTCAAGGTGAACTCGAAGTAGAGCGCGCCTTTGTAACGATGGCGTCGAAAAACGTCGCGGCCGGTTCCGTGCCGTTCTTTATCGGCGCCGGCGCTTATCGTCATCATATTCCCGCATCCGTCGATCATCTCATTCAACGTTCCGAATTTCTCACCTCCTACACGCCCTATCAGCCGGAAATCAGCCAAGGCACGTTGCAATATCTCTTCGAGTTTCAAACTCAAGTGGCCCAGCTCTTCGGTATGGATGTGGCCAATGCCTCCCTTTATGACGGCTCGACCGCATGTTCGGAGGCGGTTCTGATGGCCCACCGCATCACGAAAAAGAACAAAGTCCTGTTGTCCGGCGGGCTTCATCCTCAGTATACGGATGTCATCCGCACCATGTTGAAGTTCGACGGACATGATGTAGAGGCGATGGCGCCCGCGCCCGAAGGCTGGGAAAATCTTGCCGATCTTATCGACTCGCAGACATCCTGCGTCGTTGTTCAATATCCGAGCTTTTACGGTAACGTCACGGATTTGACCCCGGTCGCGGAAGCGGCCCATGCGAGTGGCGCGCTGCTCATCGTAGCGGTTCCCGAGATCGTTGCTTTGGGCCTCATCAAATCGCCGGGTGAGATGGGCGCCGACATCGTCGTCGGCGAGGGCCAATCGCTGGGCGTCGGGCTCAATTTTGGCGGCCCCTATTTGGGACTTTTTGCCGCGCGCGAGAAGTTCGTGCGGCAAATGCCCGGTCGACTCTGCGGCCAGACGGTTGATGGGAACGGCGAGCGCGGGTTTGTGCTCACCCTGTCAACGCGTGAACAGCACATTCGACGTGAAAAGGCAACGAGTAACATCTGCACCAACTCCGGCCTTTGTTGTTTGGCGTGGTCGATCCACATGACCTTGCTGGGTGAGGAGGGGTTGCGCGCTTTGGCCCGTCTCAATCATGAAGCGGCCGTCAAAACCGCGAAAGCCTTGAAGAGCATCGAAGGCGTCGAACTCGTCTCGCCGGCCTTTTTCAATGAATTCACTTTACGCCTGGGCCAAGACGCATCATCGGTAGTTGATCGCCTGGCGGAACGCCGTATCTTGGGGGGCGTGCCTGCGAGCAGGCTTCTTCGCCAAGACGACGCGGTTCGCGATCTCCTGATCGTAGCGGCAACCGAGACGACGCTGGATGAAGACATCGACGCATTCAAGTCGGCGCTCCATGAGGTCTTGTCATGAACGGCAAGATCGGCAGACCGACGCGGCCGGTTGACGCTCCGGGTCGCAGACGCGAAACACATTCCGGCAACAGGGCGCTCGACCAGGAAGAGCCTTTGATCTTCGAATTATCTCAACCCGGTCAATGCGGCGTCGATTTACCGAAGGCGTCGACGGACACGACCTATCTAAACGGGCTTGAGCGTACGGACCCCATCGGCTTGCCGGGTCTCTCGGAACCGCAAGCGGTTCGCCACTATGTTCGCCTCAGTCAAAAGAATTATTCGATCGATACCGGCCTTTACCCCCTGGGCTCATGCACGATGAAACATAACCCCCGGTTGAACGAGAAGGTCGCTCGTCTACCGGGCTTTGCCGACATTCATCCCTTGCAGCCCGTTCAGTCGGTTCAAGGCGCACTCGAACTCATGGATATGATCGAACGCTGGCTCGTTAAATTGACGGGCATGAGTGCGGTCGCTCTGTCCCCGAGGGCAGGGGCGCACGGCGAGCTTTTGGGTCTCATGGCCATCAGAAGTGCGCTGGAGGCAAGGGGTAACGCCCGTGAAAAGATACTTGTGCCAAGCTCCGCACACGGAACGAATCCCGCAACCGCTTCCCAGTGCGGCTATGGCGTGGAAACGGTGGCGGCCGGTGCGGACGGCAAGATCACAGCCGCCGCCGTTGAGGAAAAGCTTGACGATCGTGTGGCTGCGATCATGCTTACCAATCCGAATACCTGCGGCTTGTTCGAGCGTGAGATTGTCGAAATTGCCGCCGCCGTTCATGAAGCCGGCGCCTTTTTCTACTGTGACGGCGCGAATTTCAATGCCATCGTCGGAAAAGTGCGGCCCGGCGACTTGGGCATCGATGCCATGCACATCAATCTTCACAAGACGTTTTCAACGCCCCACGGCGGCGGCGGCCCCGGATCGGGTCCGGTCGTTTTGTCGGAAAGATTGGCGCGGTTTGCGCCTTATCCGTATCTGGCAAAAGGACGGCAAGGCTTCGAACTGGTCGAGTCGGGGGATCAGGAAAAAACCCATGCGCCGTTTGGCAGACTCGCGGCGTTTCACGGTCAGATGGGCATGTATGTCCGTGCTCTGGCCTACATGTTGAGCCATGGCTCGGACGGCCTTCGTCAAGTTGCCGAGGATGCCGTCTTGAGCGCCAATTATATCATGGCTTCCTTGAGCGATGTGATGAGCTTGCCCTATGACGGCCCCTGCATGCACGAAGTGTTGTTCGACGACAAGTTCCTGGCCGGTACGGGTGTTACGACGCTCGACTTGGCTAAAGCCATGATCGATGAAGGTTATCATCCGATGACCATCTATTTCCCCTTGGTCGTTCACGGCGCCATGTTGATCGAGCCGACCGAGACCGAGTCAAAGCAGGAACTCGATAGATTCATAAGTGTGATGAGACACCTTGTACTTGATGTCAAAGAAGGTCGAACCGAAAAGTTCTCGAAAGCGCCCAAGCTGGCGCCGCGGCGGCGATTGGACGAAACGGCTGCCGCACGAAAGCCCGTATTGCGCTGGCGCGCGTCAACCGCCGCCGCTCAGGCTGCGGAGTAATTGCGCGCTGCTAGTGGAGATCGGTTTTTAGTTCTCGAATGCTTTTGTCGACGAGTTCGTCGCTCAAATTTTCGTCCATGCGGGCCTTCATGACATGCCGCGCCGCGTTTGTGGCTATCGTCGTCGCGACTTTTTGGATGTCCTTGGTCGCTTGCGCTTCCACTTGAGCGATCTTGTCTTCCGCCATTTTGGTCCGCCGCTCGATTTGGCGCTCCAGCGCCTGTTCCGCTTCCATACTCATGCGCTCGGATTCCTTGTGCGCTTGAGCGATGATCTTTTCCGCTTCTTTTTTGGCTTCGCGTTGTTTGCGTTGATAGGAAGCCAGAAGCGCCTGCGCCTCTTCGCGGAGATTGGTGGCGTCTTCCAACGCCTTGGCGATTCCGGCTGCGCGCCGGTCGAGGGCCTCCGTGACAAACTTGTCTACACGGAAATAGAGCAGCAATCCGATAAATGCCGCAAACGAAACGGCAACCCAGAATTCGGCAGTTGCAAGAATGTCTAACATGTCGTTGCGGACCCTGTTGGCGCCGGGGCTTTCACTTCAACTCCCCGTCCACGGCGGCTTCCAATGACTTGCGGTCAACGCTCCGTCCTATGAACTTGGAGACGATTGCTTCGGCGGCCTCCACGGCAATGCCCCGGACGTTGCCGAGAGCAATGTTCTTCGTTTCCTGAATCCGCGCCTCCGCCTCCGCCAATCGCGCCGCGAGTCTCGCATCCGCTTCGGCGCGCTTGGCGTCCGTTTCGGACTTGACTCTGTCACGATTGGCTGCGGTGATATCATGGGCGTGCCTCCGGGCTTCCGCCAGCGCCTGCTCATATGCCGCCAGGGCCTTTTCGGCATCCTTTTTGTACTCGGCGGCACTGTCCAGATCGTCAGCGATTTTGTCGCTGCGCTGCTCGATGACGGCGCCGATACGCGGCAGCGCTATGCGTGACATGACCAGGTACAGCGTCAGAAACGAGATGGCCAGCCATATCAGTTGCGGGGCGTAGGTCGCAAATTCAAGTTGAGGCATGCGGCGCCCTCAACAATCGTGCGTTCGGGAGAGCCGGGCGCTCACTTTGAGCAGCTTGAAAATCATGAGCCTAGAAGACAAAGAGAATGATCAGAGCGACCACAAGACCGAACAGACCGGTGGCTTCCGCCAAGGCGAATCCGAGAAGGAGGTTGGCAAATTGCCCTTGGGCCGCCGCGGGGTTGCGCAAGGCGCCGCTCAAGTAGTTGCCGAATATATGACCGATGCCGACGCCTGCTCCTGCAAGAGCGATCGAGGCCAGCCCGGCGCCAATGAGCTTTGCTGCTTCCGGTTCCATGAGTTTTCTCCTTTGATGTTTATCCTGTCGTTCAAATGAGCGGGTATGACTTTGCGGCAGACGGTCGTTCAGTGATGCATATGCAGCGCGTCGTTGAGATATATACAGGTGAGAATGGCGAAGACATAGGCTTGCAAAAAGGCAACGAGGATCTCCAATCCCGTGAGCGCGACCATGAAAACGAGCGGGACTGCGCCCCAGATCCCCATCAGTACGACAAAGCCCGCAAAGACCTTCAGCATTGTGTGGCCGGCCAGCATGTTGGCGAACAGGCGAACCGAAAGACTGACCGGACGGGTCAAATAGGAAATCACCTCGATGACGACCAGAAGCGGTGTCAGGACAACGGGGATGCCCGTTGGAACGAAAAAACGCAGGAAGCGAATTCCGTGGGTGATAAAGCCGATGATCGTAACGCCTATGAAAATAATGATCGCCATGGCGAAGGTTACGGCAATATGGCTGGTCACGGTAAACGAGTAGGGGACCATGCCCAGCATGTTGCAAAAGAGAACGAACATGAAAAGCGTGAAAACGAAAGGAAAATACTTCATGCCGTCGGTGCCGACATTATCCCGCACCATGCCGGCGACAAATTCGTAGGCCATTTCGGCCATCGATTGCAATCGTCCGGGCACCAGGGCCCGCCCGTTTATGCTGAGCGTCGTGAAGGCCGTTATCAAAACGACGGCCATCGTCATGAAAAAGCTGGAATTCGTAAAAGACGCGTCAATGCCGCCGAGTTCGATGGGTATCCATGTCACAATGTCAAACTGATGCATCGGATCGATGCCGACGCCGCTCTTTTCAGCCGCCACAGTTCAGCCCCTCGTGCATCGTCCGTTCAGTCGCCGCTCGCCTTGTCGTCTTCAGCTTTTACCGTATTCATTCGCCGCGCCGTTTTCACGACATTCAGAATACCGGCCGTCATACCCAGAAAAAGGAAAAGCAGCACGAACCATGGCATCGTTCCCAACCACCGATCGAGACCCCATCCGATTGCAATACCGACCACCAATCCGGCTACAAGTTCCGTCGTCAGACGAAATGCCAGACCGATCGAGGTGCTGCGTCGGTCTTCGCTTTCGTCGTCGTCCTGGTCGCCTCGCGCCTTTCGCAAACGCTCGTCGAGTTCTTCGAGTGCAGATCGGCTGGGTCGCTCGTTTTCTGTTTCCGGCACGGCTCGCTCCGCGTCATCCTGCAAGCTTGAGCCGGGCGCAACCTAAACGCAGGCCCGGAGGCTGTCAAGCACGGCAATTTGCAGATTAAGCCTTTGAAATAAATAATAGATTATGTCTGAACGGGGTGCGGACCCTCGGCCAAACGGCGTTGTGCAAGGTCCTATTCCGCCGCTTGGATTTGCTGTGTGCCGGTCAAATCGACAGAGACCAATTGACTGATTCCGCGCTCCGTCATGGTCACGCCGTAAAGCCTGTTCATGCGCGACATGGTGAGCGCGTGATGGGTAATGATAATGAACGGTGTGTCCGTCGATTTGGTCATTTCGTCCAACAGGTTGCAGAAGCGTTCCACATTGGCGTCGTCCAGCGGCGCGTCAACTTCGTCGAGGAAGCAAATAGGCGCCGGATTGGACAGGAACACGGCGAAAATGAGAGCGATCGCCGTAAGGGCCTGTTCGCCGCCTGAGAGCAACGACATGTTTTGCAGCCGCTTGCCCGGCGGTCTGGCAAAGACATCGAGTCCGGCGGACAGCGGATCGTCCGACTCCGTCAGTTCCAATTTGGCCGTTCCCCCGTCGAACAGCACGGTGAACAGATGAGAGAAGTGCCCATTGACTCTATCGAAGGCCGCAAGCAGCCGTTCTCGGCCTTCACGGTTGAGACTGGCAATTCCGCTGCGCAATTTTGAGATCGCGCCTTCGAGGTCTTCGCGCTCGATGCCCATTTCTTCAAGCCGCTCGCGCTGTTCGCGCGCCTCCTCATCGGCTCGAAGATTGACGGCCCCCATGTTTTCCCGCTCTCGCTTGAAACGTTCGAGTTTGATGTCGATTTCTTCGAGTGTCGGCAACGTCTCGGATTCCTTGACGCCGCCTTTTTCGAGCAGGTCTTCGGGTCGGCAATCGAGCGAGTCTTTGATGCGGTCGAGAACTTCGTCGCGGCGGTCCTTTGCGCCTTCCAACAGGGCCTCGGCGCGGGCGCGCCCCTCGCGTGCTTCACCCAAAGCCCGTTGTGCATCCTTGACGTCCGAATCGCAGGCCGCCAACCTGGTTTCGGCCTCCGCCAACACATCCGCCGCGGCGCTTCGACTCTCTTCCGCTTCTCTGACGGCATCGAGCAGTTGGCCGCGTCTTTGCTCGACTTCGCCGGGCACTTGCCGGACCGCGTCCAGTTCCTTATCGATTTGTTCGCGTCGTTGTTCGAGATTGGCGGCCTGCTCGGTCGCGCCGGTCATTCGAGAGCGCCACTCCTGGATCTGTGTGGTCGTCTCGCGGAGCTGCTTGGCGCGCAGGTCCGCTTCCCGCTGGTTGATCTCGTAATTGGTGCGGGCCTCGGACAGTTCGACTCTCGATCGCGTAACGGTTTCACGGAGGGTATCCACGTCAACTTCGAGCGGCGCACGGCTTTTGAGCCGGTCGAGTTCCGCTTCGGCGCTTTGCGCGTGGCGTCGAGACTCTTCGATATCGTCTTCAAGCCGCTTTTGCGCTTCGTCGAGCGTCGCCAGTCGTGTGGTAATTTCGGTCGCCGCCTTTTCGGCGGCGGACAACCGGTCGCGCGCCGCCGACAGGTTTTGTTGAGCGTCGCGCCAACGGGCCCGGCAAGCGTCTTCATGACGCGTGCGTTCGCTGACAAGCTGCGCTGCGGCCTCCCACTTTTCACGGGTTTCGTCGTGCGCATGGGCCGCCGACTCCATGTCACGTTCGAGTTCGGTCAGTCTTTTTCGCCGTTTCAGATTGGTCGAGACGCCGCTGGCCTCGGCCGACTGTGTGTACCCATCCCAGCGCCACAAGTCGCCTTCGCGTGAAACCAGCCTTTGCCCCGCGGCCAGACCGGCTTGCAGTTTGCCGCCCTGCGCTCTGTCGACAAGGCCCACTTGGGCCAGGCGCCTCTTTAGATTTTCCGGCGCGGTGACGAAATCGTTCAAGCCCTGAGCGCCTTGCGGGAGCATCTGCATGCCTTTCGGCCGGCCCTCCAGGGTTTCCCAGCGAACGGGGGCGGAGATGTCCGTCGAGGCATCGAGATCGTCGCCGAAGGCGGCGAACACCGCCAGTTCGTACCCCGGCTGAATGGAAACCGAATTCATGATCGGTGGAAACCGCTCGTTGTCGGCGCCCAACAACTCCTTCAAAACTTCCGTCTCCGCTTCGAGTTTGTTCAATGCGCTCTCGGCGTCCTGGAAAGGTTGACGAACTGCGGTTTCCTCCGCCGCCGCGGCGGCTCGTTCCTTGTTGGCGCGCTGCGCCGTTTCTTCCGCCGCCTCCGCCGCCTCGTGCGTCTGTTTGACCCGTGCGAGCGCCGTCTCCTTCGTCTCCAAATGAGGGGATCCGTCCAAAAGGCTTTCCCGTTCCTCGATCGTCGAGGCCAGTTGCGCCTCAAGAGCCCCGATGCGAGAAGTTTTTTCCTCCAAGGTCCGGCCGAGGGTCGATCGTTGGGCGTTCGAACTTGCCGCTTGCTCCGTTAGCCGGTCGAGTTCTTTTTCTCGTTCGGCGAGTTCCTTTTGTGCGGCGCCGACCGTTTGTTCCAACGCCTCCAGATTCACGTTTTGGCGGGTGTTTCTTTGCTCCAGTTCGATCATCTCTTTGTCGAGCTTGGTGATCATCTGTTCGGCGTCGGCGTGTATTTTGCGTTCGCGCCGGATGTCTTGCGCGATTTGCTTGAGCCGCGCTTCGAGGTCTTGCGCATGGTCCCGGGCGCGCGCTTCTTCGCGGTCGAGAGTCTCTCGCTCGACGTTGAGGCGTTGCAGTTTGGCGGCGGCTTCGGACTCCGCCTCGCGCAGCGGCGGAAGCGCGGCCGAGACTTCCGCTTGCGCTTTCGCGGCCGCGGCGGCTTTTCGAGTGTGCCGTTCGACCTGTTTTTCCGCGTCGTCGAGCTCGGCTTCCGCATTCGACAGGGCGTTGTGCGCCTGTGTCCAGCGCAGGTGCAACCCGATGGCTTCGGCCTTGCGAATGTGGCCGGACAGATTTCGATAGCGTGAAGCCTGACGGGCCTGGCGCTTGAGGCGCGACAATTGTTCCTCGATCTGTTCTCGAACGTCGTCGAGTCTCAAAAGGTTGTTTTCGGCCGCGCGCAAGCGCAATTCCGCTTCGTGACGCCGCGAATGAAGTCCGGCTATGCCGGCCGCCTCTTCAAGCAGGCGCCGTCGATTTTCCGGCTTTGCATTGATGAGTTCCGAAATCTGGCCTTGCTTGACCAGCGCCGGCGAGTTCGACCCCGTCGAGGCGTCGGCAAACAGCAATTGCACGTCCCGAGCGCGCACGTCCTTGCCGTTGATCTTGTAGGCCGAGCCGGCGTCCCGCTCGATCCGCCGAATGACTTCCAACTTGTCCGAGTCGTTAAAAGCCGCCGGGGCCTTGCGGTCCGCGTTGTCGAGAAAGATGGTCACTTCCGCCGTGTTGCGGGCCGGGCGGTTTGACGTTCCCGCAAAGATCACGTCTTCCATACCCTTGCCTCGGAGCGCTTTGGCCGAGGTGGCGCCCATGATCCAACGCAGCGCTTCCAGGATATTGGATTTACCGCAGCCGTTAGGGCCGACGAATCCCGTCAATCCCGAATCGACGGAAAACTCGGTGTTTTCGACGAAGGATTTGAATCCCGAAAGACGCAGTCGTTCGATTTTCACGGCCCATGTCCACTTGATGCCGCTGCGCGGGCAAAGACGATTCGCCCGGTGGCAACGGGACGCGCCGCGAGGGGAATCGATAAATACTTCATTCGCCGATCAAAGGGTCCAGAATTGAGCGAAATTGCTGGAAGCTCATATTCGTGTACCTCGTGCCGTTGATCACGAAAGACGGAGTCGAGTCCACGTCATATCGGCGTTGGGCGTCTTCGGTCACCTGTACGATGCGGTCCATCTCCGTTTGATCTTTGAGACAAGCCTCGAACGTCTCGTCGTTCATGCCGGTCAATTTGGCAATCGTTCTCAATTCCTCGTAGGCGTTGGGCGCCGTGACCCATCTTTCCTGTTGTTTGAAGAGGACGTCGAGAAAACCGAAATAGCGGTCTTCGGATACGCACCGCGCCAGCATGAACCCGGCAATGGCGCGGTCGGCGGGCGCGGTCGGAAATTCGCGAAAGATCCAACGCACCTTTCCCGTATCGACATACGTATCTTTGAGTTTCTTGAACGTCGTGACATGAAATTGACCGCAATGGCCGCATGTCAGCGAGGCATATTCGATAATCGTGACCGGCGCGTCGTCTGCGCCCAGAACCCGGTCGCCCGCCACTTCATAGCCGCCTGCGTCCGCAGGCGACGGTGCGGGCCCCCGCTCGGCGGTCGGCGTCCCCACCACGGCATCCGAAAGGACAACCGCTGCAACGAGCGCGGCGACAACGACGAGAGCGGCGAGTCCCGCGATGATATTCGCTTTTGACCCGCGCAACATGGGACCCCCCTTAACGCCGCTCGACCGTTCTCAAGACACGCTGAAGGCGCCGACGAGAGCGATAATGAAGACGAGCGCCCAAACAACGGCTACGACATTGGCTTTGGTGTCCGGCGACATGACATCTTCTCCTGATTCGAAGTCCACTGGATTCGACGAATCACTATAAATCTTCGGCGCGTATCTCTCAATAAGGCGCTTACACGCCTTTGGACCGGCGGGGTGTCCGAGAGCGCACATTTCGACCGAGCCGGTCGAGCGCCAGTTTCAAAGATCCGTCGGGGACCGCCGACAGATCTTCATGGGGCGCGCCCTCGTCACGCGCCGCCGCCGGCGGGTGTTCGGGAGACGGCCGCTGCGGCTCGTGCCGCAAAGGCGCTTGGACGAATTTCAACTGACCCACGGCCCGATAGCCGTAGTAAATATTGATCCGTTCAATGACTTGAGGGGCGAGGTGCTGCAGTTCCAGACCGGACGCGCCGTCGACGCGTACGGTCAAAACGGCGGCGTCCCGTCCGCGCCCCCGGCGGCTGAGCCGTTGAGGCGACGCGCGGCGCGCCAGTTCCGCGCCCACGATGTCGGTCCAATGTTGAAAGATGTGGGGCTCGGTGAAGCCGAATTTCCGATAAATGGGTTTTGCGACCTTTGACGTAAATCTGGAGAGCAATGGGGGAGGGCGCCTCTGCGGGCGGCTTGCCGGAGGTGATATGCCCTTCGGTCCGTTCCGGTCGCGCCCCGCTCTGTGTCGTCGGTTAGACATGTCGCCGCATGGTTCCGTCTTTTGGGTTCCGTCTCGCCTATGCCCCCGCTACCATAACGGAAAGATCGCCTCTTGCGAATCGTCGTGAATACCGATGGTATGGGAAACTTCAAGTGATCGAGCGGCACGCGGCGTATGACTCGGAAGGCACGGCGAAACGGGACGACGAAAGGCGGCGCGGACTTCGCCGCGCGCGTTCTCGACTGGTATGACCGCAATGCGCGGACATTGCCCTGGCGCGCGAAGCCTCGTCAACGAGCCGATCCGTATACGGTCTGGCTCAGCGAGATCATGCTCCAGCAAACGGTCGTCGCGGCCGTCAAGCCGTATTTCGACAAGTTCACGAAAGCCTGGCCGACGGTTCACGCCCTGGCGCGGGCCGACCGTGACGATGTTCTCGCCGCCTGGGCCGGGCTTGGCTATTATTCGCGCGCGCGTAATCTCCATGCCTGTGCAAACGTCGTTGTGGCGGAGCACGGCGGCCGTTTCCCGGATCGGGAGGAGGTCTTGCGCCGGTTGCCCGGCGTCGGCCCCTACACGGCGGCGGCGGTCGCCGCCATCGCCTTCGGGCGCAGGGCCAATGCGGTCGACGGGAATATAGAGCGGATCATCGCTCGCTATTACGCCGTAAGCGAGCCGCTGCCGAAGGCCAAGACGCGGCTCAGGGCGTTGGCGGGCGAATTGCTTCCGGCCCGACGCTGCGGCGATTACATACAGGGTCTGATGGACGTGGGCGCCGCGGTTTGTACGCCCAAGGCGCCCAAATGCTTATCGTGTCCCGTCCGCCCGGGGTGCAAGGCCCGACGTTTGGGCGTTGCGGTGGATCTGCCGGTCAAGGCTCCCCGGAAAGCCCGGCCGGTAAGACGAGGCGCCGCCTTCTATGTCGAGCGGCCGGACGGCGCCGTCTTGCTGCGCCGCCGCTCCGACCGGGGCCTGTTGGGGGGCATGCTGGAGGTCCCGTCGAGCCCCTGGGTGAGCGGCAAACTGCCTGAAGATGTCCTGGATCATGTACCTATGGAAGCGGACTGGGTGAAGCAGCCGGGCCTGGTGCGCCACACGTTCACGCATTTTCATCTGGAATTGGCGGTCTTCACGGCGCGGATTTCCGAAAAGAGCCGAGCCGACGGCGAATGGGCGAGCAGGGACAGCCTCGGCGCCCGCGCGCTGCCGACGGTGATGCGCAAAGTCATCGGCCATGCCGCGTCGGCTTTGGCCGGTCAGGCGTGAACGGGGTCTATTTCAGCGCGCAGTTTTTGGCGCAAAAGGTCGATGGGCTTCAGCGTCTTTTCGGCCTCGAAATGCCAGTATGTCCAGCCGTTGCATGCCTCCGCGCCTTGCACGTGCGCGCCGATCTTGTGGATCGATCCCGTCGCGTCGGCGCAGACGAGGCTGCCGTCGGGTCTGATTTTGGCGGCATGACGGCGGCGCGGACTGTAAAGGACCGTACCCGGTTCGAGCAGCCCCTGCTCGACGATCATGCCGAACGGAATGCGCGATTCGGCCCGTTTGGACGGGGTTACGTGCAGGTCGTCTTGGGCGATGGGGACAACCCGTCTCAAACGCTTCAACGCCATATCGACGTAGGTTTTCTCTTGCTCGATGCCGATATAGTGACGGGCGAGCCGCTTGGCCACGGCGCCGGTCGTTCCGGTCCCGAAGAAGGGGTCGAGCACCACATCGCCGGGACGGCTCGATGACAGAATGACCCGGTGCAGGAGCGCTTCCGGCTTCTGTGTCGGATGGGCTTTGGCGCCGTCGAGTTTTTTCAAGCGTTCCTCTCCGGTGCACAGCGGCAGCGACCAATCGGAGCGCATTTGAAGGTCGTCGTTCAGCGCTTTCATGGCGTTGTAATTGAAGGTGTATTTTTTCCGACGGGAATCTCTCGCCGCCCAGATCAGCGTTTCATGGGCGTTGGTGAATCGTTTGCCGCGAAAGTTCGGCATGGGGTTCGTTTTGCGCCAGATGATGTCGTTGAGAATCCAGAAATCCAGATCCTGGAGGATCGAGCCGACGCGAAAGATGTTGTGATAACTGCCGATCACCCAAAGACTGCCGCTCGGTTTGAGCACGCGCTTTGCGCTCGTGAGCCAGGCGCGGGTGAACTCGTCGTAAGCCGCGAAACTGGAAAACTTGTCCCACTCTTCTTCGACGCCGTCGACGCGTGAATTGTCGGGTCGTTTGAGTTCGCCTTCGAGTTGAAGATTGTAGGGCGGGTCGGCGAAGATCAGATCCACCGAGGCTTCCGGTATCGACTTCAGCACTTCCAGTGCGTCGCCCATGATGACTCGATCGACGACGCGTTCGCTGCCGTCAACGAGTCTTCGGGTTCGGGCCGTGGCCGACATGGCGCCCTCTCTTGTACCGTTCGAACAGGGCGGCGATGTTGAGTCAGCCAGACTTAAAGGTCAATAGTTTTTTAGAATCAAATGGTTAACAACGAGTCTTAACTTTTCTCTTTACACAACATCTTGTGGATGGGCTTGAAAGAACGCCGATGATGTGGGGTTACGCCGTGGCGGATCAGGGCTTGCCGGTGGTCTTTCGTGCCGTAGCCCTTGTTTCGCTCCCAGCCGTAATTCGGGTATTCGCGCGCCAGTTCCGTCATCAGCCGGTCGCGCGTCACCTTGGCCACGATCGACGCCGCCGCGATCGACGGGCACTTTTGGTCGCCTTTGACGATCGTTCTCACGGGGCACGACAGGCCGGGCGCCGCGTTGCCGTCGACGAGAGCCAGTTCGGGCTTGGCTGTCACGGCCTCGGCCGCCCGCCGCATGGCCAGAAAGGTGGCTTGCAGGATGTTCAACTCGTCGATTTCATCGACCGTGGCCACACCGATGCCGACGTCGGCGCCGCGCACGAGCGCCCGGTAAAGGTCTTCGCGCCTGGACGCGCTCAATCTTTTTGAATCGTCGAGACCGGATGGCGTGTGGTCGCGGTCCAGGATCACCGCCGCCGCCACGACGGGCCCCGCCCAGGGGCCGCGGCCGGCCTCGTCGATACCCGCTACGACTGCGCGCGGGAGGCCGGGCGGTCGATGGGCAGCTTGGTGCATGTAAAATCCGTTTCGCGTCCAGGGGAGGCGTCGAAAGCCGCCGCCGGATCAAAAAAGCGTCAACTGGTCGTCTCTTGAAGCTTTATTGCGAAACAGGGAGGTGTTCAACGGATAACTGCCGCGATTCAGTCCCCGTCTTTTCGCCGCCACCCGGAACCGGTCGCCGATCATTTTCGCATAGGCGCCGCGGCCCGTCATGCGCACGCCGAATCCGCTTTCATAGTCGCGCCCGCCGCGCAGGTCGCGGACCCGCCGCATGATGTGGTCGGCGCGGTTCGGCACGACGGTCTCCAACCATTCACGGAACAGGAATTTCGTTTCCAGCGGCAAACGCAGCATGATGTAGCCTGCCTGCACCACGCCCGCATCGGCGCAAGCGTCAAGTATGGCCTCGATCTCCGCGTCGTTTAGCGCGGGGATGACGGGCGCCACCATGACGCCTGTCGGAATACCGGCTTCGGCCAGGTCTTCGAGGGCTTCGATCCGCCTGGACGGCGTCGATGCCCGCGGTTCCATGGCGCGCGCGAGCTTCGGGTTGAGCGTCGTCACCGACACAAACACTTTCGCGAGTCCGCGCTCGGCCATGGGGCCCAGAATGTCGATGTCCCGCGTCACCAGGTGGGACTTGGTGACGATGCCGACGGGGTGATCGAAGTCTTCGAGGACTTTCAAAATCCCACGCATGATTTCGTAGCGTCGTTCGATCGGTTGGTAGGCGTCCGTATTGGTGCCGATGGCGATGGTCTTCGGCACATAGTCGGGATCGCTCAATTCCCGTTCAAGCAGTTCGGCGGCGTTCGGTTTCGCGAACAACCGGCTCTCGAAGTCCCGGCCCGGCGACAGTCCCATGAAGGCGTGCGTCGGGCGGGCGAAACAGTAAATGCAGCCGTGCTCGCAGCCTCTGTAAGGGTTGATCGATTGCTTGAACGAGATGTCCGGCGACCGGTTCGTGGTCACGATCGTCTTGGGCTTTTCGACGGTGACCGTGGTGCGCAATCGAGGGCGCTCTTCCCATTCGGGCCAATCGCCTTCCACCGGCAGAGTCGCGAATCTCTCGAAGCGGCCGGACTCGTTCGACAAGGCTCCCCGTCCCTTCGCGGCCCCGGGGCCGAGCCGGCCGAAAGTGATGGGCGTGGAGGCTTGTTGAGCCATGGGCGAATCATAGCCGATTGTTCGGAACGAAACAAGAACGATTTTGACGTACGGGCCCCGGACGGGTCGGCGATGGTCTATAGTCGCGTTCATGATCAGTGTCGTCATTCCGGCCTTGAACGCCGAAAAAACTCTGCCGCGGACGCTCGCGAGCCTCGTCGATCCGATGAGGCGCGGCCTGGTGCGCGAAGTCATCGTGGTCGACGGCGGTTCAACGGACGCGACGCGCGAGATTTCCGCACAGGCCGGCGCCAGGTGTCTGGACGCGCCGGCGGGCCGGGGCGTCCAGTTGGCCGGGGGCGCCGACGCCGCGCGGTCCGACTGGATTCTGTTCCTTCACGCCGATACGGCCCTCAATGCGGACTGGGCCGACGAGGCTCGTGCGTTTATGTCACGCGCCGGCGACGACGCCATGACGGCGGCCGTATTCACGTTTGCGCTCGATGACGATTCGGTCGCCGCCCGCGTTCTGGAACGGATCGTCCGCATACGGTGCAAGCTTCTGGCCTTGCCCTACGGCGATCAGGCCCTTCTGATCGGCCGCCGCTTTTATCGGACGCTCGGCGGCTTTCGCCACATGCCTTTGATGGAGGACGTCGACATCGTTCGACGCATCGGCCGCAGGCGCCTCGCGTTCCTCGCGTCCAAGGCGGTGACGAGCGCCGCGCGCTATGAGCGGCGAGGCTATATCATTCGCCCTCTTTGGAATTTCATGCTGCTGTCGCTGTATCTGCTCGGCGTGCCGCCGCGCGTTCTCGCGAGGCTCTATGGCTGAGCGCCGGTACCGAGCGGCATCCCGGCTCGTGATCTTCGCCAAGGAGCCGGCGCTGGGGGCCGTCAAGTCGCGGCTGGCCGCGGACGTGGGCTTCGTCGAGGCGACCCGCTGGTACAGAGCCAACTGCGCGCGGCTCGTGCGCCGGCTCGGCGGTCACGGCCGCTGGCGGCTTCTGGTCGCGCTGTCGCCTTGCGGGGCGGCGTCGAACAAGTCCTGGCCCGGCATTTTTCTGCCTCACGTGCCGCGCATTCCCCAGGGCTCCGGGTCGCTGGGCGCGCGCATGGCGCGCGTTTTGAACCTTGCGGGTCCGGGCCCCGTCGTCATCGTGGGGAGCGACATTCCGTCCATCGGGCCTCATCACGTGGAGCGGGCTTTTCGCGCCCTGGGCCGCGCCGACATGGTGCTCGGGCCGTCGTCCGACGGCGGTTACTGGTTGATCGGAAAGAGGGCGGGCGCCGCGCCTGCGATTTCATTGAGCGGCGTGCGCTGGTCGAGCACCGAGGCGCTGAACGATACGCTGGCCGCGCTTGCCGACCGTCGGGTCGAACTGCTGGACACCCTCGATGACGTGGACCGCGGCAAGGACCTGCGAACCTTTCAGGCTTTCGGACGTTCTCGCGCCTAACGGTCCTTCAGGCGGGGCATGATCTCGACGAAATTGCAGGGCTTGTGTCGAACGTCGAGTTGGAACTTCAAGATCCCGTCCCAACCGTCCTTGCAGGCCCCGGGCGAGCCGGGCAAGGCGAACAGATACGTGCCGCCGGCGACGCCCGCCGTCGCGCGCGACTGCACGGTCGACGTGCCGATCTTTTGCGCGCTGATCTGATGGAACAGTGCGGAAAAGCCGTCGATCTCTTTTTCATAGACCTCGTGAAACGCCTCGGGCGTGACGTCGCGTCCGGTCAGACCCGTGCCGCCGGTGGAGACGACCGCGTCTATGGACGGGTCCGCGATCCACGCCTTCAGTTGGCTGACGATCGATTGCCGGTCATCGCGCACGATCGCCCGCGCGGCGAGTTCATGGCCTGCGCTTTCCAGCCGCTCGACCAGGATTTGGCCGGACGTGTCGTCATCGCGCGTTCTGGTGTCTGATACGGTCATCACCGCGATCCGCACCGCAACGAAGGGCCGCTCGTCCTTGGTCGTGTTCATGGTCACCCTTGTTCGTCGGCGGTTGGCGAAAGGTTCGCTCTTGCACTCGGTTCTTGTCCGCAAATGTAAGGCTTCGCGGGCGCGTCTTCAATCAAGTCCCGCGGTGCGCGCGCTTGTGGATTTCAAGCGGCGGCGGCGCTCGAATGCCGCGCGAGAATGTCCCGGATGTCGCCGGGACGTCTCGACACGTCCTGCGACCAGCGGCCGAACCCGCCGTGCCCGTTGACGGCCTCGATCCATTCGCCGAGGAACCGGCGCTTGGTTCGGTCGCGGCCGCTGTCCCGCCCCTTGGTTTCCAGCACCAGCATGCCGCCCGATTTGAGCCGGACGAGAAAGTCCGGGCGGTATTTTCGCACCACGCCGCGATGGACGTAGAACACTTCGAAGCCGAGATGGTCGTTCTTCACCCAGGCGGCCACCTCGTCGGCATGGTCGAGAGCGAACGCGTCCGAACCCTCCCATGTGCTGTCGAGGACGCAGAAGTTGATATGGCTGCGCCGCGTATATTCGCACGGCTTGCCGGTGTACCAGGTGCGCATGTCGCCGGTAGCGCGGATCGGCCGGTCCCGGTCGAACACGGGCTCCACGGTTTCGGCGTTCTCGAAGCGGACGGCCTCCCAGATGTGCTGCACGAGCTTGGTCATGTTGAGCGTGATGACGAGACGGCGCTTGAGGTCGTCCCGATGGAACAGTTCGGGGGCGATGCGGATTTTGTCCGACCGGACGAACCCCTCGACCAGCCGCACCAGTTGCGCCAGCAGCATCTCCCGGCCGCCCCGCCAGTCCGCCTCTATCTGGTCGTACACGTCGCGCGCGGTCTCGAAGGCGATGCGCTGGATGCGGAATTCGCGCGCCAATTTTTCCAGATCGATGGATTCGATCTTGGTAATGTCCGGCTTGCCCTCGACGATGGGAGCGAGTTCGGCGATTTGCGCCGTCTGCGCCGCGTCGAGTTCCAGAGGCGCCGTCTTCTGCCAATCGAGAGACAGGCGCGGGCGGAGCGTGCGGTCGATGCGGATCACGTTCGGCCATGACAGCGCGAAACCGGCCTTTTCCGGCGCCGGCTCGATGGCGGTCTTCGGCTTCGGTGGCGCCGGCGGGGCGCCTTCGCCGCCTTCGTGGGGCAGGAAGGTGAAGGGCACGCCGAAGATGTTGACATATTCGGGCTCGAACAGACCGTCCGCGTTCACCTCGTAGGAGGTGCGCCGCAAGCCGCGTCCGACCACCTGCTCGCAGAGAAGCTGGCTGGTGAACGCGCGCAGGCCCATGATGTGGGTCACGGTCTTCGCGTCCCAGCCCTCGGAGAGCATGCCGACGGAGATCACGTTTTGTATCCGTTCGCCCTCTTTTCCCGTCCGGCCCACGGTGTCCACCTGCCGCCGCAGCAACTCGGCCTGCTGCTTCTTGGTGAGTTTGCGCGCGTCGTTTCCCCCGCCGACCCCGGCGACGGGCTCCTCGGCGGCCTCCGCTTCGGCGAGCGCTTTGGAGTCGATGTGCAAAGTGCGCTGCGGGTCGCACAATTCGGCGATGTGGACTTTTCCGAGGTCGAAGGCGTGTTTGATCCGCGCCGCCGTCTCGGTGCGGTTGGCGACGGTGATCATGACCGGCGGCGTGCTCGCCGCGCGGGCTTCCCAGTCTCTCAAAGTCTCGCGCCAGTCATAGCCCAGCAGATGGTAACCGTTCATGACCAGATCCGGCAGCGGCTCCTGCGGTTCGGCCTTCCGGTTCAGGTCGTCCTTCACGTCGTCGTCGTTGTAGATGTGGTAGAGGCGCGATTTGTAGGTTTTGGCGTCGAGCGCGGCGTCGTCGCGGACGACCACGCGCGGCGTCTTGACGAGGCCGGACTCGATGGCGTCGTTCAGGCCGAAGTCGCTGACGATCCAACCGAACAGGGCTTCTTCCGAACTCTGCCTGCCCGACGGCGCGAAGGGCGTGGCCGAGAAGTCGTAGCAGGCGAGAATGCCTCGGGTCCGATGGATCCGGTCCAGCCCGCCGATCCACTTGGTGGCCTCCTGGATGTCGGCCGCGGCCTTGCCTTTGACCTTGGCTCCGGCGGGAACGCGCCAGGCGTGGTGCGCTTCGTCGTTGATGACGAGGATGTTGCGGGTTCGGGCGATGTCGCCCAACACGGCGCGGACCCAGGCTTCGTCGCTCTTGGCGCCGCGCTTGTCCACGCTCCGCTTGCGGGTGATTTTTTCGTCCGTGTCCCAGTTGAGCGCGTGCCAGTTGCGGACGACGACCTTGCCTTGCCGCAGCTTGTCGAGCATCGACGGCGGCACGATGCGGAAGGCGTCGTAGTAGTTCTCAGGGTGGGACGGCTCCAGCACCGCCAAGCGGCTCCTCACGGTGAGGCCGGGGGCGATCACCAGGACGCGGCGGGCGAAGCGCGGGTCCTGCGGATAGGCCGTCTTGTTGAGGACATGCCAGGCGACGATCATGGCCATGACGACGGTCTTGCCGGAGCCAGTCGCCATCTTCGCGCACAGGCGCCGGAACGCGCCGCCGTCCGACGGTATCTCGATCCCGACCTTTCCGGCGTCGGGCGCTTCCGCGAGCCATATCAGCGTCTCGGCGGCCTCCAGTTGGCAGAAGAAAAACCGGCGGGTCTCGAACTCCTCCGCGTCGGTCCAATACTCCAGAAGCCGCTTGGTGACTCCGGTCACGCCGGGGTATCCGGCTTCGCGCCACGCCTTGACGCGCGGGCGGATCAGATTGACCAGCGGTATTTCGACGAACCGGCCGGGGTCGTCGAACGCCTGCGAACCCGGCGTGGCGACGACATAGCCGGCGGGGCGGCGTCCGTCCTCAAGGTCGAACAGGCGCGTCGTCCGGTCGTGGCTCCAGTGCCGCGCCGGTTCTTCGTAGGGCGAGTTGACGATCAGCCGGTCGATGGCGGTTTGGGGCATGGGTCTCCTACCGGCTCTTCATGAGGACGGCGAAGCTTTGATTGGACCGACTCCCTCCGGTGCGGCGGCGTCAAGGGCGTGTCCGTCATAACGTGCGCCGCGGAACGCGGTGAGCGTGTCGGGCCGAATATCAATGCGAACGGTCATGCCTAAGTCGCCCGATTCGCATCGACATCGAATCCCGCGGCTTTCAATTCCCGAATGAGCTCGGTTTTCCAGCCTTCGGCGTCATCCATCTCGATATAGACGACGCCATCGTAGTCCGAGGGTCTTTCCACGTTGCCCTTCACCAAGGGGCAGACGCGCTTCCGGCCGAGCTTTCCCAGGAAGAATCCGAGTTCGAGAATGACATTTTGCCGTGCACGGGGTTTCAGGTCGTTGTCACGCCCTGCGGGTCCCCCCACATCGTCCGGAGTCAGCAGGACTACGACGAAGCCGACATCGGCATGTCGCTCGAACTTTTCGATGATCGTGCGGCCTTCGTTCGGTTGTTCGTGCAGGATGATCGGTTCGAGTTCCAGTTGTCTCAGGAAGCTGGCAACATTTTTCCGAGCAGATTCATCACGGCCATGAACGACGAAGACTTTTTTGTTACCCGGCGGCGTCTGGAGGTGGAGGTCCGAGGTTCCCGACGATTGTTGTTCGTCTTCATCCCGGTCTTTCTCAATCTCCTTTATCATGGATTCGAGCGATGACTTGGCGGCAACCAAACCGCCTCTGTAAGCCGCCCGGTATTTTGAATCGGCCATAGGTCTCTGCGGTTTTGGATCAGGACGAGGAATACGGGATAACTTAGCTATCTTACCGCGAAGTCTGTCAACGCCAGAGGTTGGATCAAGCTCAAGCTCACGAATATGGGATAACATAGCCGTAACGTTGTTTCTCAAATCCTCAGCCCAGTTCGAATTTTCTCCGAATGTACGGTTGACGACTTCTTCGGCGTTTCTGCGCCACTCATGGAATTCCGGCGAATCGTGCTTTAATTCTTGCAATTTACGCACTTCATCGAGCAGTTTTTGCAGGCGTTCGACGGCCTCCTCTTTTGTCGGCTGCGCCGTCATGGCTCAAGCTCCGTGATTTTCAGGCTTTCGATGCCGCGGTCGTCCACGATCTTGATTTTCCGCAACGTTCCTTTCGAACCGGATTCACCCTGGCCCTTCACGAGCGATTTCATTGAACCGTTCCTTGCCGCCTCGGCATCTGGTCCCATATTCTGCCGTCCAGAGTTCGCCCGCCCGATTTCGGCAAGCGCCCGCCCCACTGCTTGAAGAAGAACGGTACGCCGTGTCCCAAGCATTGGTCGCGGATATCCCGCACCCAATCCGCCTCTATGGGCCGTGCCCGCGGCCCGGATTCTCCGCCGACGATCACCCAGTCGATCCCGTGCAGGGGGATTTCGGGCAGGGGTCCGAGCAAGGGTTCAAGCGACAGGAACTTGGTTTCAGCGCCGGTTTGCCGGAGCCAATCCAGTCGTTCAAGCCAGCGTTCGGACTCGATGCTCGCGCCGAGCCAGATGTTCGGCATCCAGCGCAAATCGAGTCGCGCGGCGCGCGCCGGCCGCTTGGTCAGAACCTGGAACGTGTGCTGGGACGCGCGGTTCATGATATCGAATACGTCTTCGATGAACGCCGAAGGCACCGATTTGTGGAACAGGTCGGCCATGGAGTTGACGAAGACCAAGCGCGACCGTCTCCATTTCAAAGGCTCGCCCAAAGCGGACCTGTGAACGGCGACCGTGAATCCCTCTTTGTATTTGGCCACGCCCATGCCCTTCAGCCGCCTGGACATGCGTTCCGCATAGCAGTGCTTGCATCCGTGGCTGATCTTGGTGCAGCCCGTTACGGGGTTCCAGGTGACCTCGGTCCATTCGATCGCGGAGTATGTTGCCATGGCTACAGGTGCTCCAGGATGTGCTTTGCGATGCTTTTCGCGGGACTTATTCCTTTCGGATTACCAACGCAGAACATGAACTCGAACAGCGGGGAATTCCTCGAGTTTTTCAGGGTCCTAGACTCGTTCAGAAATCTCTTGCCGAATAAGTCTTCAAGTTTTCTCTTGTAGATTGCGAGAAGTCCCTCAATACCGGGATCCCGTTCCTGTCCGGTTGGCCCAAACATCTCCATCTGCTGGCTTTCTTGATACAGTTCCCGCCAAGTTTCGTCGCCAAATATTTTCGTCAGCCGCGTGACCCATTGGGGCAGGGTATCGTCCGGCCGTTTCGATTTGGGAAGCATCCGTGCGACCGCTGATACGGGGAACAGAAGCCAAGTGTCCAGCGCCTCGAATCCCGCGATCTTCTCGATGGTCTGCCATTCAACCTGTGTTCCGAATGGGTCGAGGAACAGGACACCGCGCCATTGTTCCCAATCCTCGTGAAATCCGGACAGAAATGCATTCGCTTCGGAGTTCTTTACCAAGATTTCTCTGTCGGAATGCTTCTCACGCAGTTTTTTCAACTCCGCATATCGGTCAGACTCTTTCTCGACAAAGATCAGTCTGTCGAAAGGCTTTTCGTCAATCTTGACAGCGCGTTCAGCGGAACCAGTCTCGAAGGCGCGGGCATCTTCATAGTCCTCACCGCGGGGAAGCTCTATCGAACCCGTGCCTGCAAAAGCATCCACATACATGAGTTTGAATGATTGATGTTTCAATGCCGTCGTGTACGCGTCGAGGTAGTTCTCCAATATGTCGAGCTTCTCAATCGTCCACTTTCCGCCGTAGTCTGCTCCCGGTTCGGCTATCTGGTTCATGGCTCAAGTTCCACGATCTTCAGGCTCTCGATCCCCGGCCGTCCACGGTCTTGACCGGCGTTCGTTCGTATCCGTCAGTCTCGTGTGAACCGGGAGTATGTCAACCCTTCCGTGAACGCGGCGGCATCACGGCTCAAGCTCCGTGATTTTCAGGCTTTCGATGCCGCGGTCGTCCACGATTTTGACCGCGGCGCGGCGGTGCGGGCCGGCCTCAAAGGGTAGCGAAACGGCGCCGCGGTAGGCTTCGATCAGGTCGGGGTCGATTTCGGCCTTGAGGTCCTTGGCGAGTTTTGCCCAGCCGTCCCCCGCGCCGGCCATGGGGAAGAACACTTGACGGGGGAACAGGCTGCGGCCGTCATAGTCCGGGTCCAGCATCCACAGGGCGATGCGCTCCGCCCCGCCGGACTCCACCTTGCCGGTTCTGGTGTTGTAGTAGTCGAAGCCTTGGACGGTAACTTGTGAATAGTGGACCGTGGACAGTGGCCCGGTCAGCGACGCAGCGACTTGACGAGTCCGCTCAGCAATTTCCCGGTTTCTTCGCAATCTTTCAAGACGGCTTCGACGGTCCGTTTGGGAAAGAAGCGCAAGTTCCCGCATAAAATCACCGGCGTCTCCAATTCGGCCAAGGAGCCGCGCGCGACGCCCAGGAAATCGCGACACTCCCCCGTCCCGTATCTCGCCTGCCCCTCGGCGATGTTGGCCGGAAGGCTCGCGGCCGCCCTCGTCAGTTGCGACCGAAGCCCACAGGTCTCTACTTTGGGCAATCGCGATGAACAGCGATAGATCGTCTCCGCCAAGGCCATCGATTTCTGCCGGACTATCAACTCCCGATAGCTCCGCAACGATGTCATAGGGCGCCATCGCCTCCTTTTCACCATTCACCAACCACCGCTCACTAACCACTATAACGTCCGGCTGGCCGATCAGCCAAAAGCTCTCGTTGCTGGCCCGTTTCTTCTTGAGGTCTCCGGTCAGCAGGTCGGCGTTCATCTGCGCCTTGAGCAGGGCGACGCCGGGCCAGCGGGTCTCGTCGATGTCCTTGGCGGCTTCCGGGTCGAACTGGAAGGCGGCGAAGACGATGAGCCGCGGTTTGGGGACGAGGCTTTGCGCCTCCTCGACGGCGCGGGCGACCTGGCGCTGTTCGAGGGGCGCGTGGTCCGGCCCGAAGGAGACGACGAGGCGGGCGGGCTCGTAAGCGGTCGCGGCGTCGCGGACGCTATCGGCGCCGGACTCGTCGGGCCGCGTTTCACCTTCGGCGTGGAGCCAGCGCGTCGCGGGCAGGGGTTCGAGTCGCGCGAAGGAGATGCGCTGGCCGGCCTTGCCGCGGATGCCGGTCTTCAGCAGTTCGTCGCGCCAGTCGCCCTGGCGCGCGGTGGGGCCGGAACGCGCCACGGAGTCGTCCGCGGGGAGTCTTTGGCTTGGCGTCTCCCCGTCGTCCAGGGGTTTCACCGCGGGCGCGGGCACCGCCTCGACGGTGAACGGGCCGGTGACGCGGGCCTTGCTGCGGTCGCGGTGCGGCTGGTCGTAGAGCACGGTCTCGTTGGGCGGCTCGTCGTAGGCGAGGGTCCGCGCGGAGACGGCGGCGACGCTGCGGTAACGGAAGCCGGAACCGACGCCTTCGTCCGCGTGGGCGAGTTCGTACCAGTCGAAATTCGCGGTCATCAGCCGCTGCCGGGCGACGGCGAGGGCGACGCGCGAGGTGTCGCAGGCGATCCAGCGCCGGCCCCAGCGTTCGGCGACGAAGGCGGTGGTGCCGCTGCCGCAGGTGGGGTCGAACACCAGGTCGCCGGGGTCGGTGGTCATCAGGACCGCGCGGCGGATCGCCTTGGACGACGTCTGCACCACGTAGCGCTTATCGGCCGGGTACATCTGAGCCGCCCAGACGTTGTTGATGCGGCGGCCGGGCACCTCGTCTTCGTATTTTTTCCACCTCAAGGAAGTCTGTTCTTCCAGGGCATCGAGCCGGCCCCGTTCAACGAGCCGGTCCATGCCTTCGTGTGAAACCGCCCAATGCCGGTCCTTGCCGCAACGGAACACCCGTCCGTTCCATTGGTAGGGGTCCGAGCGTCCGGTGGTGGAAACGCCCTGGGAATCAAGGCTGGTACGCTGGTAGATCCGTGCTCCTTCGGGCAGGTACTTGTCCGGGTCGAAGCGTTCTTCATCCGTCGGCTTGCGACATTCCCCGTCGGGCAACTCGACCCTTACATATGAACTGAAAAATTCGACGATCTCGGCGCGGGTGAGGGGTTCGTACAACTGCCGGTATTTCACCTGTTTCCGGTCCTTGGCGTACCACAGCAGGTAGTCGGCCACTTGGGGCAGGGTTTTCGCCGAACTGCCGCTTGTGGTGGCGAAGGAGACGGTCGCCATCCGGTTCTCGGCGCCGAAGACCTCGTCCATGACCAGCCCGACGCGGTGCACGTTCTCGTCCCCGATCTGGACGAAGCAGCTTCCGCTGTCGCGCAGCAGGGCGCGCGCCAGCAGCAGACGGTCACGCAGATAGGCGAGGTAGGAGTGGATGCCGAGTTCCCAGGTGTCGCGGAAGGCGCGGACCTGCTCCGGCTCCTGGGTCAGGTGCTCGTCCCTGCCGTCGGTGACCTCGCGCTTGTTGACGAAGGGCTGGAAGTTGGAGCCGTAGCGGATGCCGTAGGGCGGGTCGATATAGACCGTCTGCACCGCGCCGCCCAGCCCTTCCTTCTCGATCAGGCTGTTCATGACCAGCAGGCTGTCGCCGGCGATCAGGCGGTTGGTCCAGTTATGGCGGTGTTGGTAGAACTCGATGGCCTGGCGCAGCGGCGGGTTCTCCTCCGGCGCGGCGAACAGGGACAACTGGGGTCCACCCCCCCCCGGCGTCTTTGCGCACCGCCTCGATGACGGTGCGCGGGTCGATGCGCTCGTGCACGTGCAGCGAGACGGTGGGCACGTCGAGCGAAATATGCTCCGCCTTGCCGGCCCAGGACAGGTGTGGGTCGAGATGCGGGTCGTGGGCCCAAGTCTTGATTCCCGCGTCGCGGTCCGTCTCCGGGGTGACGAGTCCCACGGGCGGGTTGTTCACGCGCTCCTTGTCGTCATGGGCGTAGGACTCGATGCCGCGTTCGGCGGTTCTTTTGGCGCGTTTCGCCATCGTTTCTCCTTGTGGGTTTCTCCTCGGGTCTCTCCTTGCGGCTCTCCCCCGGCGCTCAGGGCGGGGTCAATTGGATTCGTGCTCTCCGCTCAAGCGCTCGTCGAGGGACAGAAAGTCCTGCCAGGCGAGGCTTTTGTGGGCCGGCTGGCGCAGCAAATAGGCGGGGTGCAGCGTGGGCAGCGCGGGAAGCGTGTGCTCGCCGTACTCGTCCAGCATGATTTCGGTCCACTTTCCGCGAAGGCGCATGATTCCGGCCTTGGTGTCAAGAAGATGTTTCGCCGCGGTCCCCCCCAACAGGACGACGACCCGGGGTTTCGCCAGGGCGATGTGGCGTCTTATGAAAGGCAGACAGATCAGCGCCTCGCTGTCGGTCGGCGTGCGGTTTCCGGGAGGGCGCCAGTTGAGAATGTTGGAAATATAAGCGCTGGTCCGGTCGCGTCCGATGGCTTTCAGCATCTTGTCGAGCAGCTTTCCCGCGGGGCCGACGAAGGGCAGCCCCTGGATGTCCTCGTCGCGTCCCGGGGCCTCGCCGACGAACATCACCTCGGCGTCGGGGTTTCCGTCCGCGAAGACGGTGGTCTTGGCGGTGCGGCGCAGATCGCATCCGGTAAAGGTCTCGACGGCCTCGCGCAAGTCCGCGAGGGAGCGGCATTGGGCCGCGACCTCCTTGGAACTTGCCGCGGGGGCGGCAGTCCGCGCCGCGGTCTCGGCGGCGGCATGGTCTCGCTCGGCTTCGGCTTCGGCGGCGGGCGGCGGCGCGCTTTCGTAGCGGTCGCGCGGTTCGTCGCCGACCTCGGCGTCGACGCCGACCTCGGCGTACCACTTCAGGAGCGTCAGGTCGTTCGATTCGTTGCGGTCGGGCGTCATGATCCTCGGCTTTCGCGGCGGCGACTCGGAAATTCACGATTTGGACGATCGGCGCCTCTGGCGCACACCGGCCATGGCGCGCATAATGTCTTCACGAAGTCTTGTCCGGAACATACTTGTCTGGAACATACAGGGGTTGCGGTTTCATGGATAGGCAACATCATAAACGGATTCCGGTTCGGGTTCGAGTCTCTCCGGGCCGCGGACTCGGACAGAGCGCATGACCGGCGCGAGCGGCGGCCGGGAGTCCATGGCCTACGACGTGGTCATCGTCGGCGCGGGGCCGGCGGGGTTGAGCGCCGCGGTCAGGCTCAAACAACTGGCGGCGGCGGCGGGAGAGGACATTTCCGTCTGCGTCCTGGAAAAAGGCTCCGAGGTCGGCGCTCACATTCTGTCGGGCGCCGTCCTCGACCCTGAAAGTCTGGACGAACTTTTGCCGGACTGGAAGGCGAGGGGCGCGCCGTTGACGACGCCGGTCACGGGCGACCGGTTTTCGTTCCTGTCGAAATCGCGGGCGTTTCGGTTTCCCAACCTTCTCATGCCGCCGCTCATGAGCAACCGCGGCAACTACATCGTCAGTCTGGGGGCCTTTTGCCGCTGGCTGGGGGACCAGGCGGAGGCTCTGGGCGTCGAGATCTATCCGGGCTTCGCCGCGGCGGAGATCGTTTACGGGGAGCGGGGGGAGGTGAAGGGCGTTGCCACCGGGGACATGGGGGTGGCCCGGGACGGAACCAAGAAAGACACTTATGTCCGGGGCATGGAACTTCACGGCAAATACACGTTGATCGCGGAAGGGGCGCGGGGCTCTCTGGCCAAGCGGCTCATCGCCGGATTCGCCCTGGACGAGGGCCGCGACCCGCAGACGTTCGGGATCGGCCTGAAGGAATTGTGGCGCGTCGCGCCGGACAAGCATCGACCCGGCCTGGTCATGCACACCGTGGGCTGGCCGCTCGACAATGGGACGGGGGGCGGATCCTTCATATATCACTTCGACCGGGATCTGGCCGCGGTCGGATTCGTCGTCCATCTGAACTATGCGAATCCCTATTTGTCGCCCTTTGACGAGTTCCAGCGCTTCAAACATCACCCGTCGATCCGGCCCATGCTGGAGGGGGGCGAACGTCTGTCCTACGGGGCGCGCGCCATTACCGAGGGCGGGCTTCAATCCTTACCGAAACTGACCTTTCCCGGCGGCGCGCTGATCGGCTGTTCGGCGGGATTCGTCAATCTTCCGCGTATCAAGGGCACCCACAACGCGATGAAGACGGGCATGTTGTGTGCGGACGCAGCGTTCGAGGCGGTGAGGCAAGGGCGCGCGGGCGACGAACTCGACGCCTATCCGGCCGCGGTCCAACGCTCGCGCGTGCGAAAGGACCTGGCGCGCGTCCGCAACGTCAAACCGCTGTGGAGCCGGTGCGGCACTTGGGCAGGGTTTCTGCTCGCGGGGGTCGACATGTGGGCCAACCAGCTCATCCCCGGCGGGTTTCAATTCACGCTGAAACACGGAAAGGCCGATCACGAAACCCTCGACAAGGCTTCGCGTTCGAAGAGGATCGACTATCCGAAACCGGACGGCGTCATTTCGTTCGACAGGCTTTCTTCCGTGTTCGTTTCGAATACGAATCACGAAGAGGACCAGCCGGTTCATCTGACGCTCGCGGACCCGCGCATACCGATCGACGTCAACCTGCCGGACTATGCGGAACCGGCGCAGCGTTACTGCCCCGCGGGCGTTTACGAAGTCGTCGGCGGGGCGGACGGTCCGAGGTTTCAGATCAATGCCCAGAACTGCGTCCACTGCAAGACGTGCGACATCAAGGACCCGGCCCAGAACATCGAGTGGGTTGCGCCCGAAGGCGGCGGCGGTCCAAACTATCCGAACATGTAGCGGCGGACACGGGGGGTCCACAGGAGGCGGCGCCATGCTGAAGACCGCGTTCGACAAGCTGAAGACGGTTTCGAAGATCGGCCTCGGCGGCCTTTTGCTGACGTTCATGGGCTGTGCCGGTTCGGGAGACATGAACCTTTTCGGGGCGCGGGACGGCGAGATCCGCAAATCGGACTCCCTTTACGGAAACTATCTGGCGGGCCGGTTCGCCGGTTCCCTGCGCGACGCCAAAAATGCGGCGGCCTTTTACGAGCGTGCCCTCGACCGCGACCCGACCAATGCGTCGATTTTGGAGCGCGCGTTCCTGTTGAAGGTGACGGACGGGCGGATAGACGAAGCGTCGAAGCTGGCTGCCAAGATCGTCGACATCGACGACGGCAATCGCCTGGGGCGTCTGGTGCTGGCGCTGGACGCTTTTCGGCGGGGCGAGTACGCGTCGGCCAGAGCCGATCTGGAGCGCTCGCGCGACGGGCCGGTCACCGAACTGGTGAGAACGCTGATTACGGCGTGGTCGTACGCCGCGGAAGGCGACGCGGCGGCGGCGATGAGGGTGCTCGACCGGGCCGAAGACGACCCCGGTCTTGCGGGACTGTACGCGGCCAACCGCGCGTTCATCAACGACTATGCGGGGGCGGACGAGGCGGCGGCAGGCGACTATCGGCAGGCCATGCGGATTACGGACCGACGGTCGCTGAGCGTCGTTCAGGCGTACGGCGCATTTCTGCGCCGCACGGGGCGCGCGGGCGAGGCGCGGCGGGTCTATGAGGATTATCTCGACCTGTCTCCCGATCATACGATCATGGCGGCGGAACTGGAGGACCTGAACGAAGGCGTCGCCCCCGAACCCGCGGTCGCGTCGGCGCGGGCCGGAGCGGCCAAAGCCATATACGGCCCGGCGTCCTATTTGGCGCAGGAAAGAGCGCCGGAGCTTCCTGTCATTTACCTGCAACTGGCGCTGCACATGTATCCCGACTTCGCCATCGCCCGCACGCTGTTGGCGGACCTGTTCGAGTTCGCTCGGCGCTGGGACGACGCGATCCGCGCCTACGCCCGGATTCCGTCGGACTCCGTTCTCTATCGTCAAGCCCAGGTTCGGGTCGCCGTGAATCTGGACCGGCTGGACCGCACGGACGAGGCCGTTTCCAGTTTGAGGCGCATGATTCGACAAGACGAGACGGATCTGGACGCGCTGACCGCCCTGGCGGACATGCTGCGGTCGCGGGACCGGTTCGAAGAAGCGGTCGACGTCTACGATCGCGCGGTGGCGGCCGCGGACCCGATCGGCGACGAGCACTGGTCGTTGTTTTACGCGCGCGGCGTGGCGCTGGAACGGTCCGACCGATGGCCCGAAGCGGAACGGGATTTTCTCAAGTCGCTGTCTCTTTCGCCCGATCAGCCGCTGACGTTGAATTATCTAGGTTACTCCTGGGTGGACAAGGGCGTCAATATCGAGGAGGCGATGCGGCTCATCGAAAAGGCCGTGGACCTCAGACCGGACGACGGGTACATCGTGGACAGTCTCGGCTGGGGGTATTACAAGCGCGGCGACTATCCGCGCGCGGTGGCGGAACTGGAGCGCGCCGTCGAGTTGCAGCCGGACGATCCGGTGATCAACGAGCATCTCGGCGACGCCTATTGGCGGGTCGGCCGTTATCTGGAAGCGCGCTTTCAATGGCGCCACGCGCTGTCGCTCGACCCGCTTGAAGAGACCGTCCCGATCATCGAGACCAAGCTGCAATACGGTCTGGAGGACTCGGGTCGAACGGACGCGGCGCTTTAGATCGTTCGCGGACCCCGATGAAAGCGCCGGCAAAGCTGAATCTTTTCCTTCATGTGGCGCCGCCGCGTTCGGACGGTCTGCACGAGCTGTTCAGTTTGGCGGCCTTTACCGAGTTCGGAGATGAGGTTTCGGTCTGTTACGGCGCGGACCTGAACCTTGCGGTCGAAGGGCCGTTCGCGGACGATTTGCGAGCGCGAGACGACGATGACAATCTGGTTTGGCGCGCGGCGCGGGCGCTGCAGGCGCGGTGCGGAGAGAACGGTCAGGACGCGCCGGGGGCGGCGATCAGGCTGGTCAAACATTTGCCCGTGGCGTCCGGACTGGGCGGAGGGTCGTCGGATGCGGCGGCCGCTTTGCGGGCGCTTGCCGCTCATTGGGGTCTGTCGTTGAGCGGAAGGGAGCTTCATCGGATCGCCTTGTCGCTCGGCGCGGACGTGCCCGTATGTCTCGACGCGCGGCCGACCTGGATGAAAGGGTTGGGCGGCGCGGTCGAACCCGGTCCGAAGCTGCCGCCCCTGGCGGTCGTTCTGGTCAATCCGCGGATTGCGCTGTCGACGCGGGACGTCTATCTTGAGTTCGACCGCATGGGCTGTCCGGGAACGGACTTCGCCGCCGCTCCGCTGCCCACCTCGTTGTCGACGCTCGACGCGTTTCTGGAATATGTCGGGAGTCGGACCAATGATCTCGAAGCGCCGGCGCGCTCTCTTGAGCGTTCCATCGGGCGGATCCTGCATGAACTCGACCGAACGGGGGCGGCCCTTTCGCGGATGTCCGGTTCGGGCGCGACGTGTTTCGGCATTTACGAGCGCCGGGCCGGAGCGGACGAGGCGGCGGAAGCGATTTCGGCCGTCCATCCGGACTGGTGGGTCAAGGCGACCGAACTGGCGACGTGACCGCGCGCCGGGTTGCCGTTTCGGGAGAGGGCGTTTATTGAGACAGTGATCGACCGATAGCGGGGGTGTCGTGCTGAATCCCGGATTTACTCTTACCGCCTTGCTCGTGTTCGCGACGGCCGCCGTGCTGACGCGGGTGGTCATGAGACTCGGCATCCACGACGTTCACGACAGACGGTGGAGTCACGAACGTTCGACGCCGAGCGGCGCCGGGGTCGCCATCGCCGCCGCCTTTACCGTCGGCGTGACCGTTTTGTACGGGACGGCGCCTTCGAATCCGGGGGCGGGCGTCTTCCCCGACGAATTCGTTGCCTTCGCGGCTTTGGCGGCGGTCGTCGCCGCCGCGGCGTTCCTGGACGATCTGTTCGGTCTGCCGCCCGTCTCGAAACTGCTGCCGCAATGCGCCGCCGCCTGTCTCTTCGCGGTTTACATCGCTCATATCGAAATGACTTTCATACCGGGCGTGGGGCAGGTTTCCCTGGGCCTGTGGGGGTATGGACTGACGGTTTTATGGATCGTTTTTTTTATGAACGCGTTCAACTTCATGGACGGCATCGACGGTATCTCGGGCGGCGCCGCCGTGATCGCGGCCGTTTTCGTGGGGGTCATCGCCTTCGGCGAAAACGCCCGCTTCGTCGTCATTTTGTGTCTGTGTCTCGGACCGGCGGTGACGGGGTTCTTGATTTTCAACTTTCCCCGGGCCCGCGTCTTCATGGGGGATGCGGGAAGCCAGTTTATCGGGTTCGTGCTTGCGTCTCTCTCGGTATTCGGGCAATCGGGCGGCAGCGGGCGCTTGTCGGTCTATCTCGTCCCGGTCATCTTGTATCCCTTCATATTCGATGTCGTCGTGACGCTTTTTCATCGCGCCTTGCGCGGCCGGAACATTCTCATGGCGCATCGTGAACATCTTTATCAGATCGCGGTAAGACTCGGCGCCGGCCATGTTCACGTGTCGCTGGCCTACTTCGTGTTGTTCGCGCTGGGCGGCGCGCTCGCCTTGGGGGTGCAGGCGGCAGGTCCGGGCGCGGGCCTGCTGGTCGCCGCCGCCTTGTTTCCGGTCTATTGCGTCATGGCGGGCGTCATCTATCGGCGGGCCGTTCGCGCGCGCGTCATCGAGCCGGTATTCGGTTTCACCGCAGACGACTAGTATTCGCGGTCGACGCAAAATCCGATCACGCCGTCGAGCGCGCGGCGGTACGCATTGTCGCTCACCCCGTGGAGGGCCTGTCTGGCTCGTTCGCCGTAACGCCGCGCCAGATCCAACGTGTCCTTCAGCGTGCCGTGGCGGCTCATCAGCGACCGTGCGCGAACGAAATCGGACTCGCAGCGGTCGGATTTTTCGATGACGCGCCGCCAGAATTTTCGCTCTTCCTGGTCTCCCTTGGCAAAGGCCAGAACGACGGGAAGGGTGATCTTTCCTTCGCGGAAATCGTCCCCCGGAGTCTTGCCGAGTTCGAGTTGGGAGCCCATGTAGTCGAGCGCGTCGTCGGCCAACTGAAAGGCGGCGCCGAGATTGTGACCGTAGGATTCGAGGTTGACCTCGTCCGCGTGAGGGCGGCCGGCGATTACCGGTCCGACCCTGGCGGCCGCCGCAAACAGGGCGGCCGTCTTCGAGGCAACGATGTCCAAATATGTCGATTTGTCCGTGTCGACGCGCGCCGTGCTTGCCAACTGCAGGATTTCGCCTTCGGCGATGACGCTCGACGCCGTGGACAATATGTCGAGAACGCGGAGGTTGCCGACTTCGACCATCAGATTGAAGGACTTGCTGAACAGGTAATCGCCGACGAGGACGCTGGCGGGATTGCCCCACAACATGTTCGCGCTGGCCCGTCCTCTGCGAAGCGAACTGGTGTCGACGACATCGTCGTGAAGGAGGGTCGCGGTATGTATGAACTCGATGACGGCGGCGAGTTTGATATGGTCGTCGCCGTCGTAACCGCACATGCGCGCCGACGCGAGCGTGATGAGCGGGCGCAGCCGCTTGCCGCCCGAATGGACCAGATGTCCGGCAATGCGGGGAATGAGCGGCACGGAACTGCCGATATTGTCCTGAATGAGGTCGTTGACGCGCGAAAGGTCGCCGCCGACAAGAGCGAGCAACGCCTCTACGGCACTACACGGTTCGGACCGCTTGAGGTCCGCGCTCATCGGGATGGCCAGCGCCGAATCCATCTTTCCAATCAATGTTATAGTCGTGTCTTGATGACAGTATGGTTGGACCTATAGGCGGTCAAGTGTGCGATTTGCCTCAGCCGCCACGGCGCCGGCGCGTGACGGGGGCGTTTTACGGGGCAAACCGCAGCGGGGAAGACGTTCGCTCGTGAAAGAATTGTTTCGAACCAATGATATCGTGCTTTTGTCCTTTGCCAGGGCCAAGCTTCGGGATCACGGCATAAGGCCCATCGTGCTCGACTCGCATATGAGCGTCGTCGAGGGCAGTCTCGGTATTCTGCCGCGCCGTCTTATGATCCACGACGACGACGAGCACGAAGCGCGGCTGATTCTCGGTCGGCATGGAATAGAGTGTTCATCGGATGTCTGAGACGGACCGCCGCGCCCTCCCTGCCGAAGCTTCGCTCAAAGACGAGCGCGCCGCGGACGGTTTGAGCGATGACGCGTTTCTCGGCGGACGACTGAGGATCCTGCAACCCAAACGCGGCTACCGGGCCGGCATCGACGCGGTATTCCTGGCGGCCTCCGTTCCGGCGCGCCGCGGCGAGACGGTTTTGGAACTCGGCGCCGGCGTCGGCGTGGCCAGTTTGTGTTTGGCCAAGCGGGCGCCGGACGCGCGGCTGATCGGACTGGAACTTCAAGAGGAGCTTGCCGCGACCGCCGAGGAAAACGCGCGGCGAAACGGATTGAGCGGCAACGTGACGTTTATCCGGGGGGACCTGTTCGATCCTCCCGTCGAAATCTCCCGGCGGAGTTTCGACCATGTGATCGTCAATCCTCCCTATTACGACGAAGGCGCGGCGGTGGCCTCTCCCGACCGGTCCAAACATTTGTCGAAAATCGGCGGCGGTTCCGCGGTCGAAAACTGGATGGCGGGCGCACTGAGGCGCGTGAAGCCCGGCGGCCGCCTGACGGCAATTTATCCGGCGGACAAGCTGGACCGGTTGATCGGGAGTTTGCACGCGCAAACTGGAAGGACGGAAGTCTTTCCGCTGTGGCCGAAACGAGGCGCCGACGCGTCGAGGGTCATCATCTCGGCGACCAAGGGCTCCGCGGCGCCGGTCCGTCTCATGTCCGGTTTGATTTTGCATCACGACGACGGCCGCTACACCAGGGACGCGGAGTTGGTTTTGAGAGAGGGCGGGGCCTGTCCGTTTCCGGCCCGATGACCGCCGCGCCTGCCGGGTTCGAGGTTGGGGTTGCCGCGCCGGTTGGCTTGGACTTGCGGCGGGCGGGGTTTGTAGATGCGGACGGTTGAACGGGCGGTATCGCGCATATGTTGAAAATCAGGGATATCGTCGCGTTCGCGCTGGCAAATCCGATTTATTTCGAGTTCTTCAAGTTCGCGCTTGTCGGCTGTGTCGGCCTTGCGGTCGACGTCGGCCTGCTCTATGCGGCGCTTTTCTGGGGATGGGGCCTTTACTGGGGCCGCGCGTTTTCGTTCCTGTGCGCCGCAACGACCACCTGGGCGCTCAACCGCCGCTTCACTTTCCGATATGACGGCCCCGCCCGGCGTCATCGTCAATGGGCCAAGTTCGTGTCCGTGGTGACGGTCGGCGGCGCCGTCAACTATTCGGTATATGCGGTCCTCGTCTCGGTCTCGACCTTCATGGCCGACTATCCGTTCCTCGGCATCGCGGCGGGCGCGGTATCGGGGAGTCTTTTCAACTTCATACTGTCCCGCGAGATCGTGTTCGGGGACCGCATCGGCGGCGGCTGAGCAGGCCCCCAGCTTAAGAGTCCGCAACTCCGGCTTGCCTGGAAGCGTTTAGGCGCCTAAAACACTGTCCATGGCTTCGTTACCGCTGCTCAGATATCTGCCTTTTTTTGGCCGCTCCGCGGCGGCGCCTCTGGTCGCCGTTCTCAGGCTGTCAGGGCCGATCGGCATGCCGCTGGCGTTCGGGCGTTCGCTGAGTCTCGCCAATCTGGCCGGATCGATTGAGCGCGCCTTCGCTCTCAAGTCGGTCAAGGCCGTCGCGCTCGTGATCAATTCGCCGGGCGGCTCGGTCGTCCAGTCGACTCTCATTCACGATCGGATTCGAGTGCTGGCCAAGGAAAAGGATGTTCCCGTATTTTCTTTTGCCGAAGACGTGGCGGCCTCGGGCGGATACATTCTGGCTTTGGCGGGAGATCGGGTTTTCGCCGATCCGAACTCGATCGTCGGATCGATAGGGGTGATATCGTCCGGGTTCGGATTTCACGAACTGATAGAGAAACTGGGCATCGAACGCCGCATCCATACGGCCGGCGAGCGCAAGTCGATACTGGATCCCTTCCGGCCCGAGAAACCCGAAGATGTGAGGCACTTGAAGGAACTCCAGAAAAAAATACACGACTCCTTTATCGAATTCGTCAAGACCCGGCGCGGGGACGTGCTGAACAGCGATCACCCGACGATCTTCTCGGGAGAGTTTTGGACCGGACGGGACGCCGAGTCCATGGGCCTGATCGACGGTCTGGGCGACGTGCGCTCGGTCATGAAAGAGGAATTCGGAGAAGAGGTGAAACTCAAATTGGTCGGCGGCCCCGGTCCATGGTGGCGGCGAAGGCCCGCCTTTGCCGAAGGACGCCGCGGACGGGCGGATTTTTGCTCTCCCTCATGGTCCGACGATTTGATTGCTTCGCTCGAACGTCGAGCGATGTGGTATAGATTCGGCCTTTGACCGGGTGGGACGTTATGCCCAGTATCGGCGAACTTGTCATTATTTTGGTGCTGACCGTCGCGATCGGCGTGGCCACGCGCTTTTTCGGCCGTTCGGGCGCCGGATTGTGGGGTCCGCGGCGCGGCGGCGAGTCCGCGACGCCCGACCGTTCTCCCAAACGGGACAAAGTCAGGAAGCTCAGTATGGATACCGAGACGGGGGTCTATGTGCCCGAGTCCGATGACAGCGGAGACGACCGAAGATGAAGGAACTCCGGCCGTCTTGAATGCGGTTTTTCGGTCGGTTACGTTGCGCCGCGCGTGAAGGACCCGCGCCGCGGCGAGTGGGGCGTTTTACTCTTGAAACTGATGATATGGCGTCACAGCGCGGCAAAGATAATTCTTTTCAAGGGCTGATCCTTACATTGCAGCAATTTTGGGCGGCGCGGGGCTGCGTGATCCTGCAACCCTACGACGTGGAAATGGGGGCCGGCACTTTTCATCCCGCGACGACTTTGCGCGCCTTAGGGCCGCAGCCATGGCGCGCCGCCTATGTGCAGCCCTGCCGGCGGCCGGCCGACGGGCGCTACGGCGCGAACCCGAATCGATTTCAGTACTACTATCAATTCCAGGTCATTCTGAAGCCGTCGCCTCCCGACATCCAGGACCTGTATCTGCAAAGTCTCGCGGCTCTGGGCATCGACTCCGGGCGGCACGATGTCCGCTTCATCGAGGACGACTGGGAAAGCCCGACGCTCGGCGCCTGGGGGTTGGGATGGGAGGTCTGGTGCGACGGCATGGAGGTGACCCAATTCACGTATTTCCAGCAAGTCGGAGGCATCGAGTGCGACCCGGTTTCCGGTGAGATCACCTACGGTCTGGAGCGTCTGGCCATGTACGTCCAAGGCGTAGACAACGGATTCGACATCGACTTCAACGGCGCGGGCGTCACTTACGGCGACGTCTTTCATCGAAGCGAGCGCGAATTTTCCGCGTACAATTTCGACTTGGCCGACAGCGACATTCTGCTCAGGCATTTTGTCGACGCGGAGACGGAATGCGCCAAACTCGTCGACGAAAAATTGGCGCTGCCGGCCTATGACCAGTGCATCAAGGCAAGCCACATTTTCAATCTGTTGGACGCCCGCGGCGTCATAAGCATCACGGAAAGACAATCCTATATTCTCCGCGTACGGAGCCTGGCCAAAAGTTGCGCGGAATGCTGGTTGGACGTCCCCGGCGACGGCCCCGTCGATTTCGAGAGCTGAGTCATGGCGCAACTGCTCCTGGAACTGTTGTCAGAAGAGATTCCGGCCCGGATGCAGATCGTGTCCGCGCGGTCTTTGGAAACGCGCCTGCTGGAAAAACTGACCGATGAAGGCTATCTGCCCGAATCGGTCAGATCGTTCGTCACGCCGCGCCGTCTGACCGCCGTCGTCGACGGCTTGTCGGCGGCCCAGCCCGACCGCCGTGAAGAGCGCAGGGGCCCCCGCGTCGGCGCACCGGACCGCGCGCTTCAGGGGTTTCTCGGCTCGGTGGGCCTCGGCAAGGATCAACTTGAAATTCGCGAAGACAAAAACGGGGCCTATTACTTCGCTCAGGTCGAACGGCCCGGCGAATCGACGCAGGCGGTTCTTTCCCGCGTTCTTCCTGAACTCATTGCCGAATTCAATTGGCCCAAATCCATGCGCTGGGGCGGCAGCCGGTGTCGTTGGGTGCGCCCGCTTCGCTCGATTCTTTGCACGTTCGACGGCGAACCCGTGGACTTCGAGATCGGTGACATACGCAGCGGCAATGTCTCCGAGGGGCATCGGTTTTTGGCGCCCGCCGCCTTCACGGTCAAAAGATTTGACGACTATGCCGGGAAACTGAAAGACGCGAATGTCATGCTGAGCCACGAGGAGCGTCAGCGCGTCATCCTTCAGGACGCGCAAACTCTCACGTTCGCCGCGGGTCTCGAATTGGTCGACGACAAGGCTTTGCTTGAAGAGAACGCGGGTCTGGTGGAGTGGCCCGTCGTTCTCATGGGGAACATCGACGAGGCGTTTGTCAAGCCGGTCGCCGAGGGCGGTCTGCCCCCGGAAGTTTTGACAAGCGCCATGCGCAGACATCAAAAGTACTTTTCCGTCAGGGACGCCGCCACCGGCAACCTGGCGCCGCGCTTCGTTTTCGTGTCGAACGTCGCCGCGAAGGACGACTCCGGGCAGATCGTGGCCGGAAACGAGCGCGTGTTGCGCGCGCGGCTTTCGGACGCGCGGTTTTTCTGGCGGCAAGATCGGAAAAGAAAGCTCGCGGACCGGGTCGAGGACCTGAACGGCATCATCTTTCATGCCAGGCTCGGCTCCGTCGGGGACAAAGTCGGCCGCATTGAAAAGATCGCTCGCTCGATTGCGCCGATGGTCGGCGCCGACGAGGCTTCATGTATGGACGCGGCGCGCCTGGCGAAGGCCGACTTGACAACGGACGTCGTCGGCGAGTTTGCCGACCTGCAAGGCGTGATGGGCCGGTATTATGCGCAGGCGCAAGGTCAGCCGGACGATGTCGCGCAAGCCATTCAGGAGCATTACGCGCCGGCCGGTGCGTCGGACTCCTGCCCGTCGTCGCCCGTCAGTCTTTCGGTCGGCATCGCCGACCGTTTGGACACGCTCGTCTCGTTCTGGCTGATTGACGAAAAGCCGACGGGGTCGAAAGATCCCTATGCGCTGAGGCGCGCGGCCCTCGGCGTCATTCGCATGATTCTGGAAAACGGGCTCCGAATTCGTCTCGTTCCGTTGTTTGTCGAAGCCGAAAAGCTGAATCGGGCGGAGACGGGCGCCGCCGTTCAACGGCCTTTCGATGCGGAACCGGTCAACGAAATCCTGTTGGACCTGCTTTCCTTCTTTGCGGACCGGCTCAAGGTCTATCTGCGGGAGCGGGGTACGCGGCATGATTTGATCGACGCCGTATTCGCATTGCCCGGCCAGGACGATCTGGTCCTCATCGTCGAGCGCGTCAAAGCCTTGGGTTCGTTTCTCGACAGCGAGGACGGCTCCAATCTGTTGACGGCGTACAGGCGCGCCTCGAATATTCTGAAAATCGAGGAAAAGAAAGACCGGACGGACTATTGCGGGGACCCCGATGCCGGCAAGTTTCAGCAGGATCAGGAACGGGCGTTGCATGAGGCCATCGCCGCCGCCGTGCCTCAAGTGACGACCCTGGCGGCAAAAGAAGACTTTACGGGAGCGGTGGCCGCGATAGCGGGCTTGCGCGGCGCGGTCGACGCTTTTTTCGACCACGTGACCGTGAACGCGGAAGACGGCGCAATACGGCGCAACAGGCTTTTGTTGTTGTCCCGGATCAGATCGGCGCTTGAGACCGTGGCCGACTTTTCGTTGATCGAGGGCTCGAAGTGATGCACCGGAGCACGGCAAAGGAGACGGTTGCGTCAACCATGGTTTACAGCTTCGGCGACGGTGCGGCCGAGGGCTGCGCCGATATGCGCGATCTTTTGGGCGGCAAGGGGGCGAACCTGGCCGAAATGAGCAATCTCAAGCTGCCGGTGCCGCCCGGTTTCACGATCGTCACTCAAGTCTGCACGTCCTTCTACAACGATGATCGTCAGTATCCGGACGGTCTCGAAGCGCAGGTTCACGCCGCGCTCGATGAAGTGGGTAAACATGTGGGCCGCAAGTTCGGGGATCCGAACAATCCGTTGCTCGTGTCCGTCCGTTCCGGTTCGAGATCATCCATGCCGGGGATGATGGACACGGTGCTCAATTTGGGACTTAACGACGAAACCGTCGAAGCGCTTGCCCGGGGCCCGGGCGGCCAGAGATTCGCTTACGATTCCTACCGCCGCTTTATCCAGATGTATTCGGATGTCGTTCTGGACATGAATCACGATCTTTTCGAGGACGTACTCGCCGAATTCAAAAACGGCAACGACTACGCGCTCGATACGCAGTTGACGGCGGCTGATTGCCGGGAAATCGTCGCCGCTTACAAGCGCTGCGTTGCAACCGAACTGGGATCGCCGTTTCCCCAAAATGTCTACGACCAACTATGGGGCGCGATCGGCGCGGTATTCGACTCTTGGCAGAATGTGAGGGCGAGGACCTACAGGCGGCTGCACGGTATTGCGGACGACGCGGGTACGGCCGTCAACATTCAGGCCATGGTCTTCGGCAATATGGGTGACGACAGCGCGACGGGCGTTGCGTTCACGCGTAATCCGTCGAACGGCAGAAACGAGTTTTACGGTGAATATTTGATCAACGCCCAAGGCGAGGATGTGGTCTCCGGGATTCGCACGCCCCAGTCGCTGACGAAAAAGGCGCGCCTTGAAGCCGGGAGCGATCGGGCGTCGATGGAAGAAGCCATGCCCGGAGAGTTCGATGAGCTTGCCCGCGTCTTCCGCATTCTCGAAACTCACTACCGCGATATGCAGGATGTCGAGTTTACCGTCGAGAGAGGCAAGCTTTGGGTGCTGCAGACGCGCAGCGGCAAGAGAACGGCGCAAGCGGCCTTGAAGATTGCCGCGGATATGGTGAGGGAAGGTCTCGTCACTCCGAACGACGCCTTGTTGAAATTGGATCCGGCGGCCCTCGATCAGCTTTTGCATCCCGCTCTCGACCCCGATGCGGAGCGCCATGTCGTGACGAAGGGATTGCCCGCCTCGCCGGGGGCGGCGAGCGGGCAGGTCGTGTTCACCGCAGACGAAGCGGAGTCGTTGAGCGCAAACGGAACGAAAGTCGTTCTCGTTCGCACCGAGACGAGTCCGGAGGACATTCACGGCATGCATGCGGCACAGGCCATTTTGACCGCGCGCGGCGGGATGACGAGTCATGCGGCCGTCGTCGCGCGCGGCATGGGCCGACCGTGCGTGTCGGGGGCGGGCGCCGTTCGCGTGGACGCGGTCAACTCGGTTTTTTCCGTCGGCGGAACGGAGATCAAAAAGGGCGACGTCATTACGGTCGATGGAACCACCGGCGAGGTGATTCTGGGCGAAATCCCGACCGTTCAACCTGAACTCTCCGGCGATTTCGCCTGTGTCATGGACTGGGCGGACGAAGCCCGGCGGCTCGGGGTCAGGGCCAACGCGGAAACGCCGTCCGACGTCAAAGTGGCGCGGGACTTCGGCGCGGAGGGAATCGGTCTTTGCCGTACCGAACACATGTTTTTTGACGCGGACCGGGTCGCCGCCGTTCGAGACATGATCCTGGCCGAAAGACGTCAAGACCGGGTCGCCGCTTTGGAAAGAATTCTCCCGATGCAGCGGCGCGATTTCGAAGACATCTTCGAAATCATGTCCGGCGACCCCGTTACCGTCAGGCTTCTCGACCCGCCACTGCACGAGTTCTTGCCGAAAACCGAAGATGAGATCGCCGCCGTCGCGCGGATTTCCGGTATGGATCTCGACCAGGTGCGGCGGCGCAGCGCACAACTCCATGAATTCAACCCCATGCTCGGTCATCGGGGGTGCCGCCTGGGCATGACTTACCCCGAGATTTACGAAATGCAGGTTCGCGCCATATTGGAGGCCGCCTTCGAAGTCGAAGTAAAAACCGGCATCAAGGCAAAGCTCGAAATTATGGTGCCCCTCGTAGCGGTTGAACGGGAGCTGGATATTCTGAGGCAGAACATTCTCGAAGTGGCTGCCGAGATCGAACGAGAGAAAAACTGCAAGTTCGATATATTGATCGGTACGATGATCGAATTGCCGAGAGCCGCATTGCAGGCGGGAGAAATCGCTCACTATGCTGAGTTTTTCAGTTTCGGCACGAATGATTTGACCCAAACGGTATTTGGAATCAGCCGTGACGACTCTTCCCGGTTTTTGAGCCAGTACGTACGGCAGGGCATCCTTGCCCATGATCCCTTCGTCAGTCTCGATCAGACAGGCGTCGGCGAACTCATCGGTCTGGCGGTCGAGCGGGGGCGTCGAGCGCGGCCCGACATCAAGCTTGGCATTTGCGGGGAGCACGGGGGAGATCCGGCTTCGGTCGAGTTTTGTCATGCGGCCGGTCTCGATTATGTCTCCTGCTCTCCTTATCGGGTTCCCATCGCTCGTTTGGCGGCCGCTCAGGCGGCGCTGAGACGTGAGCCCGGTTGATCCGGGGCCGCCGCACATCCTCTGCATGGAAGCCCCGGCGGCGCCGCGCGCCGCGCGTTCGCTTTCAGGATTTGAAGTCGAGGGCGACGTCGAGGCACGGCGCGCTGTGGGTGAGCCATCCTATCGAAATCAGATCGACTCCCGTTGCGGCGACGGCGGCGGCCGTCTCGACCGTGATACCGCCGGAAGCTTCCACGAGCGCACGTCCGTCGATGCGTCTCACCGCTTTGGACAAGTCCGTTGCGGACATGTTGTCGAGCAGCACCGCATCGGCGCCTTCAGCGAGCGCGTCATCGAGTTGGGAGAACGTGTCCACTTCGATTTCGATTTTGGTCTCGTGACCGCCAAAGGCGCGGGCGGCTTCGAGTGCGGACTTGACGCCGCCGGCCATGGCAATGTGATTGTCTTTGATCAAAATACCGTCATACAGTCCAAAGCGATGATTAACGCCGCCGCCCGCGCGGACCGCATATTTCTCGAATGCCCGAAGCCCCGGCGTCGTCTTTCTGGTGCAACAGATCCTGGCGCCTGTGCCCTCGACCGCGGCGACCACTCTTTTCGTTTCCGTCGCGATGCCTGACATGTGTCCCAGAAAGTTGAGGGCGACCCGCTCCGCGGACAAGAGCGCCCGTGCGTTGCCCGTCAAACGAGCAAGGCTTTGGCCGACGGCTGCGTCCTCGCCGTCGGCGCAGGTTTTGATGAATTGGACTTCCGGGTCGAGAAAACGGAAGACCGCGTGAGCGACGTCCATCCCTGCGATGCGGCCTGCTTTTCGCGCGACCAATGCGGCGTCGGCCCGCGCCTTCTCCGGCACGGTCGCGGCGCTCGTCAGATCTCCCGCGTCGCCCAGGTCTTCTTCGAGGGCCGAAGCGACCGCGGCTTTGACGACGACGTCCGCGAGTGGAGGCAGGGGCGCGCTGTGCCTTGCCATGTGATCCCTTTTCACCGGCTGCCGGCGCGTCGGCCGGTCAGACCGCCGCAAAGGAGACGTCGGCGGGGCGCTGATTGGGCAGGAACTTCGGGCCCGCGGCTTTTTTCGCGGGCATGTCGATCATGCGCTGCACCGCGCTTCGCGCCTTTGCGGCGAGCGCCGGGTCGATCTCGACTTCGACCGTCATCGTTCGAAGACTGTGCAGGATGTTTTCAAGGGTGATGCGTTTCATATGCGGGCACAGATTGCAGGGGCGGAAAAACTCCACATCGGGATTTTCCACCGCCACATTGTCGCTCATGGAGCATTCGGTGATGAGGACGACTTTATGAGGCTGCTCACGTTCGACGAAACGGCTCATGTCGGCAGTGGAGCCGGCGAAGTCGGCAACGGCCATCACGTCCGGCGGGCACTCGGGATGGGCAATTACCATGATTCCCGGATGGGCCTCCCGCAACTCTTCGATATCTTCAACGGTGAATTGTTCGTGAACGATGCAGCGGCCATGCCAGGTGATGATTTCAACGTCGGTCATGGCCGCGACATTCTTGGCCAGATATTCGTCGGGCAGCATGATCACTCTGCCGACGCCCAGAGATTCGATAATTTGCACGGCATTGGATGACGTACAGCAGATGTCGCTTTCCGCTTTGACTTCCGCCGACGTGTTGACGTAGGTGACGACGGGAACACCCGGATATTTTTGCCGGATAAGGCGGACATCCGCCGCCGTGATCGACTCGGCCAGCGAGCAGCCGGCGCGCATGTCGGGGATCAGGACGGTCTTGTCCGGACACAGAATTTTCGAGGTTTCCGCCATGAAATGAACACCGGCCTGGACGATCACCGAGGCGCCGCTTTTTGCGGCTTCTTTGGCGAGTTGCAGGGAATCGCCGGTGATGTCGGCGACGCAGTTGAAAATTTCGGGCGTCATGTAGTTGTGCGCCAGGATGATGGCGTCGCGCTCGCGCTTCAGATCGTTGATGGCCTTCACGTACGGCGCATAGGCCGGCCATTCGAATTCCGGGATGACACTCGATACGCGTTCATAAAGGTGTGCCGTCTCGGCTGCGACCTCGGCCGTGAAATTCAATTCCGAGTGCGCGGTACCGTGACCGTTGAAACCGTTTACCGCCATTTTCATTGCCTTTATTATACTCATTTTGAGTATATATGGTGTCAACAAAAGTGCCCTGCAAGGGCACTGACCTTACTTATGCTAGAAATGAGTATTACAAGTCAATGATAAAAACCAGATTCGTATGCCGGAATTTCATGATGTGAGCGCCAGGCGGACGGGTCGAGGCGTGTCAGCGGCGTCCGGCGCGGACCCGAAACCCGGGCGCGGGGCGTTCCGTCATGACCTCGCGGCGGAATCTGAACCGTTCGGCGGGTCTGCCTCCCGTTTTGCTCGTGAGCACGCCCGTCCCTTCCACGAGGCCGCCTTTTTCCACCAGTCTCCGGAAATTCTGTTTGTGCAGCCGGACGCCGGATATGGCCTCCACCGTTCGTTGCAGCTGCAGCAGCGTGAATGAGGGCGGCATCAACTCGAAGACCACGGGCCGGTATTTGAGCTTGCTGCGCAAGCGGCCCATGCCGGTCGCCAAAATTCGCCGGTGGTCCGAGATCATGGCTTCCCCCAGCTCGTGCCCACCGGCCGCGGTTTTTTCGAGGTCGCGGGCGGCTTCGCCGACGAGACCGGCCTCATACAGCAGTTCGTACCGATCCAGAACTTTTTCTTCATCCCATGGCATGCCTTTGAGGCCGAAGCAAAGGCGCGCCCTGTCCCAGCGTTGGTTGCGAACGGGCCTTGTCGCGCCGCCCTCCGCCCATCGGCGAAGCGCCGGCTCGATCTCGTCTTCGATGAGACGAGGCCGCGCTCCGCGCCAATCTTCCCAGGGAAAATAGCGGTACCACTCATGCCAGACGCTGTCGGACCCTCCCGGCTTTGGCGCGTCCCTGGTGAGGGCCAGATAACCGATGGAAACGAGTCGAGAATCGTCCTTGGCGCTCACGTCCCGGCGCCCCTGGTCCCCGAAAGTGTAAAGCTGTTCCACATAGCCCAAGTCCAGGTGTGTCTGTTCTTCGACCCAGGTGCGCAGACTGATCTCCAAGGTTCGATGAGAGCGCGGATCGAAGGGGCCGGAAGGCAGGCTGAACGCGCCGCGGCTTCGATCATGGCCGGTTTTCGCGGGGCGGCTGACGACCAGGACGTAAGGCCTCTCGTCCTGAACGGTCACAATGACGGCGCTCAGCCCGATGACCAGACCGTGTTCGGAAAAAGAGCCGTCGGCGCCGTCTGTTTCCGGTGCGTCTGGTTTGGGGGCGGTTTTGTTTTTCGTCATTCGTTTCAAGAGAGGGATGTTCGCGCGTGTTGCCGTCGGCGCGCCGTCGATGTCTCAGTTGATGACCTTAACATGTCCGCAAGCCCGGAGCTTTGACCATGGCCTACTCGTCGACATAATAAAGCGCTTCGACCTTGTGACCGTCAGGGTCGAACAAAAACGCGGCATAGTAGTTTGGGTGGTATTGCGGTCTCATTCCGGGCTTGCCCGCACATGCGCCGCCGTTCTCGAGTCCGGCTTTGTGGAAGGCATCGACGGCGGCCTTGCTTCCCGCTCGGAAGCAAATGTGCGTGCCGTTGCCCGATGCCGCGGGCGCGCCGTCGATCGGGGTCTGTATCCAGAACTCGGCCGGATAGTCCGCGCCGAAGGCCAGGGCGCCGTCGTGGGACAGTGTTTGTTCGAGGCCTATCGCTTCGAGAACGGGCTCATAGAATGTGCGGGCGCGGTCAAGGTCGCTGACGCCCAATGAAACATGGTCAAGCATGGGTGGCTTCTCCCGTTATAGCGGCAGACGAGCGCCGCTGCGCAAGGATCAGATTTCGATCCATTCGGGTACACGGACCGTGGTTGGGGCGCCGTTCGCCGTGAGCGGCATACCGTCTTCTACGGCCTTGCGCCATCTGTCGATTCGAACCAGGGCTATGGCGCGGCGGCCTTGGCCGCTCCACAACGTGCCGATTTCCAGTTCGCCGGCAAGAACCGCCGTCCCGGGCGGGGGCAAGTCGCCGTCGATATCGATCGGCAAAAGGCGCTTGCGCAACCGGGTCTTGCGCTTTGTTCGCGATGTCGTCTCCTGGCCGATGTAACAGCCTTTGGCGTGATCCACGCCGTTCAATTCGTCGAAATTGCTTTCCAGCAGAAATGATTTGTCCGGTTGGATATCGGCGCCGCCTTTGGGCACGCCCAACGCCAGGCGGTGAGCCTCGAAAGCATGGGCGTCAATTCGGGAGAGGCCGCGCCGGCGCAGCCATTCCTCTACATCCCGTTCGTTCAAAATCACCCGCAATCCGAGGAGGTCGAGGCGGGGGTCGACACAGATTGTCGCGCCGTCGGCTTGCCATGCATCGCCCCTCGATTTTTGCATGGCGCCGGAGACGCCCGCCGCCGCATCGCCGATGATCGCCAGGACGGTATGATCGCCCGTTACGTCCTCCAGCGACACATCAGCGCGCAACCTGTACATGGTGAGGCGTTTCAAGAGATCCGGCAGTGCCCGGGCGTCACAGTCAAGGAGAAACCCGCCGGCATTGTCGAAGACGATGAAGTCGAAAAGAAACTTTCCCTGTGGTGTCAGAAGCGCGGCATAGAGGGCGCGGTCCGGCGACGCGTCGGTCATGTTGTTCGTGATGAGACCTTGAAGAAAGCCGCGCGCCTCCGGACCCCCGACTCGCAAAAGGCCGCGGTCTTCAAGTACGATAGCACCCGATGGACTCATCGCAATTGCACCTTGAGGTTTCGACACTTATTCTGCCAGACATGTAACCGGATCGCAGGCATCTCGCAAGCTTGCGTTCGTTCGTCTTTTTTTCATCGAGGAGCCTGACTTGGCGTCAACTTTTGACTTGGTGATTCGCAACGGCACTCTCGTCAATCATGACGGCCGCTTTGAGGCGGATATCGGCGTGCGGGATGGGCGTATCGTCGAAATTGGCCGTTTGGACGGCAGGGCGGCCGACGACGACATCGATGCGACCGGCCTCCACATTCTGCCCGGCGTCATTGATACCCAGGTGCATTTTCGTGAGCCCGGCATGGAGCACAAGGAAGATCTCGAGTCGGGCGCCCGCGCCGCAGTCCTGGGAGGCGTTACCGCCGTCTTCGAAATGCCCAATACCAGACCGCCGACGGTCGACGAGGCGGCGCTTGAGGACAAAGTGCGCCGCGCGACGGGACGCATGCACTGCGACTTCGCCTTCTATGTCGGCGCAACCGAGGCCAATGCGAAACATCTCGGCGAACTGGAACGCCTGCCCGGTTGTTGCGGAGTCAAAGTATTCATGGGGTCGTCGACCGGGACCTTGCTTGTCGCCGACGATGAGGGACTTGCGGAGGTTTTGGGCAATATCAATCGACGGGCGGCCTTTCATTCGGAAGACGAATTCAGACTCCGCGAGCGGCGACCCTTGGCCGAACGGGGAAACGTCGCAAGTCACGCGGTTTGGCGCGATGAAGCGGCGGCGCTTCGGTCGACCGAGCGGTTGCTGAGACTGGCGCGAGAGGCGGGCAAGCGGATCCATGTTCTTCATGTTTCGACTGCGGAGGAGATAAAGCTGCTTGCCGAGCACAAGGATATTGCGAGCGTGGAAGTAACGCCGCAGCATCTGACATTAGCGGCGCCGGGCTGTTATGAAGAGCTCGGCACATTGGCGCAAATGAATCCGCCGCTGCGCGATGCGCGGCATCGAGAGGGTCTGTGGCACGGGGTGGGATCGGGCATTGTCGACGTCATCGGTTCCGACCACGCTCCCCACACATTGGAGGAGAAGCAAAAACATTATCCGGCAACGCCCTCAGGCATGCCCGGTGTGCAAACTCTGCTTCCCGTCATGCTCGACCACGTCAATGCGGGGCGTCTTACACTCGAACGATTAGTGGACCTTACCTCTCATGCCGCCGTCCGACTGTTCGGGTTGGCGGGCAGGGGGCGTCTCGAGATCGGCCGTGACGCGACCTTTACGCTCGTTGACCTTGCCGCGCGGCGTGTCATCGAAAACGAACGGATGGCCAGTAAATGCGGTTGGACGCCCTTTGCGGACAAGACGGTTACGGGCTGGCCCATCGGCACAATCATCCGTGGACGGAGAGTCATGTTCGAGGGTGATATATCGGCAAGCGCCGACGGTCTTCCCCTCCGCTTTGAAGATACGCATTGAGACTTTGCGCCGTAATGTTCTGAAACAGATATGGAAAGGATTGACGACACGATGAGTGATTCATTTCGTGCGCTGCTGATGAACAGGGAAAGTGACGGGAAAGACTCCTCACATGAGATCAACGGCGTTGAACTGGCGATTGATGATCTGATGGATGGCGACATCATCGTCGCGGTCGACTATTCGACCGTCAACTACAAGGACGGCTTGGCGGTCACCGGCGCGGCGCCCGTCGTGCGCCGCTGGCCGATGATTCCGGGTATCGATTTTGCGGGCACGGTCGAACATTCGAGTCACGCCGATTTCAAAAGCGGCGACCGTGTCGTGCTCAATGGATGGGGCGTCGGCGAAAGCCATTACGGAGGGTTTGCGCAAAAAGCCCGCGTCAAGAGCGATTGGCTGATAGCATTGCCGAGCAATATTACAACCAGACACGCCATGGCGATCGGGACGGCAGGATATACGGCCATGCTGTGCGTTTTGGAGCTTGAGCGCCAAGGCGTGAAGCCGAATAAGGGTCCCGTCCTGGTCACCGGAGCGGCCGGTGGTGTGGGAAGCGTGGCGATCGCGCTTCTTGCAAAGTTGGGTTATGACGTGATTGCGTCGACGGGCCGCACGTCCGAATCGGACTATCTCGAATATCTCGGTGCCGCCGAAGTCATCGACCGGTCGGAACTGTCCGGGGAGGGGAAACCGCTCGGCAAACAGCGTTGGGCCGGCGCCGTCGATACGGTCGGCAGTACGACGCTCGCCAATATTCTGGCGCAAACCCGATATGACGGCGCCGTGGCGGCGTGCGGCTTGGCCGGCGGCAGCGATTTGCCGGCAACGGTGATGCCTTTCATTTTGCGTAATGTGACACTGGCCGGACTCGATTCGGTGATGGCCTCCAAGGATAACCGGACCGGGGCATGGGCTCGTCTCGCCACGGATCTCGATCTTTCGAAATTGGACGCGATGACCACGACCGTTCCGCTCGACGGCGCGGTGCAGGTCTGCAGGAACATCATAGAAGGAAAAGTCCGTGGACGGATGGTCATCGACGTCAATGCCTAAAACGACAGGTGCGGATACGCTTGTTCAAACACTTATTGCGGCGGGTGTCGACACGTGCTTTACCAACCCCGGCACAACGGAAGTCTTTACGGTCGCGGCTTTCGAAAAATTCGACGGTATGCGCCCCGTTCTCACTTTGTTCGAAGGTGTAGCGACGGGCGCCGCAGACGGTTATGCACGGATGGCGGGAAAGCCAGCCTGCACTTTGCTGCATGTGGGCCCCGGTCTGATGAACGGCATCGCCAATTTCCATAATGCACAAAAGGCGCATACGCCGCTGGTCAATCTCGTCGGCGATCATGCGACCTATCACAGGAAAAATGATCCGCCGTTGGCGGCGGACCTCGAGGCGTATGCGCGTCCGTTTTCCGGCTGGCTGAAGACGGCGATATCCGCTGAAGGTTTGGCGCAAGATGCCGCGGACGCGGTGTTTGCGGCCACGGCTCCCCCGGGGCAAATTGCGACGCTGATCGTTCCGTCGGATTGCGCGTGGGGGTCGGCGCATAAAGTCGCAAATCCTCAGCCCGCGCCCGAACGTGAGTTCATCGACGAGCGCAGGATTTTGAATGCGGCGCGCGCGCTCAAGTCCGCCCGGCGTCCGACCATTCTCATGTCAGGTCAGGCGCTCGGGGAAAAAGGTCTCGACGCGGCAGGTCGCGTCGCATCCGCGACGGGCGCTCAACTTCTTTGCGATACGTTCAACGCTCGCGTTCAAAGAGGCGCCGGCCGCGTGCCTGTAGAGGCATTACCCTATTTTCCCGAAACGGCGATCGGTAAACTTGCTCAAACCGATGTGCTTGTCCTGGTCGGCACCAAGGCGCCCGTCGGATTCTTCGCCTATCCCGATACGCCCGGCGCGTATGCGCCCGACGGATGCCGGGTTTTGACATTGGCCGAGCCGGGCGATGACGCGGTCGCCGGCCTCGAAGCGCTGGCGGAGGAAGTGGCGCCGGGCACGCGCGCCGTGGTTGCCGAGTTGAAGAAGCGGGATTTGCCGCAAGGCAAGCTGACCGCCGACAAAGTGTGCCGTGTCGTCGCGCACTTCATGCCTGAAGACGCGATTGTGGTTGACGAAATGATCACGTCGGGCCTGAACGCGGGCCCGGTCACGGCGACGACCGCGCCCCATGACTGGCTGCAACTCACCGGCGGCGCCATCGGCAGCGGCTTGCCGCTGGCTGCGGGAGCTTGCGTGGCATGCCCCGACCGCAAAGTCATTTGCCTGCAAGCTGACGGCAGCGCCATGTATACGGTCCAGGCTTTGTGGACATATGCGCGGGAGAACCTGGACGTCACGGCCGTGATCTTTTCAAACCGGTCATACGAGGTTCTCAAATTCGAATTCGGCCGCTTCGGCTTTGCCGACCCGGGAGAAAAGGCGTCCAGCATGTTCGATCTCGCCAATCCGGAATTGAACTGGTGCAAGCTGGCGCTCGGCCAGGGCGTTGACGCTGTACGCGCGACGACCGCGGAAGAATTCAGCGATCATTTTTCACGCTGCCTCACTGAGCCGGGCCCCTGCTTGATCGAAGCGGTGATCTGACGAGCCTGTCGCAATACATGTCCAATGAGCTGAAAAATACCAACGGCATGACAGGCGCGCAGAGTCTGATCGATACGCTCGTCGCTTCGGGTGTCGATACCTGCTTCGCCAATCCGGGTACGTCCGAAATTCACATGGTGCAGGCGATCGACAACACCGAGGGCATGCGCCCGGTGCTGACATTGTTCGAAGGCGTCGCCGCGGGCGCGGCTGACGGCTATGGACGTATGACGGGAAAACCCGCCTGTACGCTGCTTCATTTGGGGCCCGGCATGGCCAACGGTATTTCTCAGCTTCACAATGCGTTTCGCGCGCGTACGCCTCTTGTCAACATTGTGGGCGATCATGCCATTTCTCACCGCGGGCTTGACGCTCCGCTCGCTTCGGATATCGAAGGCTATGCGCGTCCGTTTTCCGGCTGGCTGCGCACGGCTCGAAGTGCGGATTCGCTTGGCCAAGATGCTGCCGACGCGGTAGCGGCGGCGCACGGCTCGCCGGGTCGGATAGCGACCTTGATCGTGCCCGCCGATTGTGCATGGAGCCCGGCCGTCGGACGCGCAAAGCGCTTTTCTCCCCACTGGCCTTTACATGTGGACGGTGAACGCATTCGCGAGGCGGCCGAAGCGCTCGGGCGTGCAAAAAATCCCTTGCTCATGCTGTCCGGCGCCGCTCTCGATCATAGGGGTTTGATCGCCGCCGGGCGCATCGCGGAAACCACCGGCGCCAAACTCTATCGGGCGACGTTCAATGGGCGATATCCCCGCGGCGCCGGCCGTGTGCCGACTACGCCCATGCCGGGCTATGGCGAGCGGGGCGTCAAGGCGATGGCGAATGTCGATGTTCTGGTGCTGGTTGCCGCAAACCCGCCCGTTTCATTTTTCGCTTATCCGGGCCGCCCGACCACGTTTGTGCCGGAGGGTTGTCGAGAGATTGTTCTCGCCGAGCCTGGGCACAACGCGGTTGAGGCACTGGAGGCGCTGGCCGATGAAATCGGCGCCGCGGTCCGCCCGCGCGTTGCGCGGTTTGAGCCTCCCGACCGGCCGACCGGAGAGCTTACCGCGGGCGCGGTTGGTCAGGCGATCGCTCATTTCCTGCCTGAGCACGCGATCATTTGCGATGAAAGCATGAGCGCGCGGGCCGCCGTAGCGGAGTTTACGTCAAAGGCCGCCCCTCATGACTGGTTGGAGCTTACGGGCGGCGCTCTGGGAGGAGCGCTGCCTTTGTCGGTCGGTGCGTCGATCGCGTGTCCCGACCGGCCGGTTATCTGTCTTCACGGTGACGGCGGCGCCATGTACACGGTGCAGGCGCTATGGAGTCATGCGCGGGAGACTCTCGATATCACGACGGTCATCTTTTCCAATCGAAGATACGACGCGCTCTACAATCAATTCGACGAGGTCGGCCTCAAAGACCCGGGCCCGCGGGTGGCCGCTCTTTTCGATTTGAAGGATCCCGATCTTGAGTGGCCCGCGCTCGCGGAAGGCATGGGCGTTCGCGGGCTGCGGGCAACGACCGCGGATGAATTTGCCGCGCAATTTGCCGATTGTCTCGCGCAACCCGGGCCCGGTCTCATCGAGGTCGTGTTGTAAGCGGCGCGGGTGATACATGGGGCAAGCGCCGCCCGATTGGGCCGTGGCGTTTCCGAGGACGGTTGTTTTTACGAACACTTGACCTTCTCTTCGATTACGATATGCAACTGTCCGGAATCGATGCGCGGCGCTCCGCCGCCGGGGCATATGATTTGAACGGAGACGCACGGTTTATGAACGGGTCTTCCACAACGCGGTTTGCGGCCTGGATACCGTCGCGCTTTTATCCCGACAACTTCACGCTGTTTCTGATCGCGCTGTCCGCGCTGGGCGTTGCCTTGGTGTTGGCGCGCGAAGCCGTCTGGGGCGTGATACTGCACGTGGATTCCTTTAGGTATATAGTCGGCGCTCAAAAACTGCTGGCTGAAGGATGTTATTGTACGGTAAACGGGGAGCCTTATTTCAACGCCCCGCCTTTCTACCCGCTGCTGCTGGCCGCGGCGAGCCTGGGCGTTTTCGACCCCCTTGATGTGGCCGGGCCGCTCAACGCGGCGACCTTCGGGCTGACTGTTTTCGTCCTGGGGCACTGGCTGCGGCAGCGTCTGCATTCCCGCTTCCCGGCGGTGTGGGCCTGTTTCGCGCTTGCCCTGTCTCTCCCGTTGGTGGAACGGGCGTCATGGGCGATGTCCGATCCGGCCTTCATGCTGCTGACGACCCTGGCGCTCATTCAGACCGACAGGTTCCTGGGCGAGGGGCGCACCTCGTCGCTGGTCTTTGCGGCGCTGTTTACCGCTCTGGCATGGCAGACCCGGTATATCGGCGTGGCGGCGCCGATGCTCATCGGGCTGCTGCTCCTGTTCCGGCCGGGCGCGCCCCTCTTGCTGCGTGCGCGCCATATCGCCGTCTTCTCGGCGATCGCCGCCGCGCCCATGGGGCTGTGGATGCTGCGGACTTATTCTCTTACCGGAAGACTGTCCACAAATCAGTCGCCGGTCGACTACCCGTTGTCGCAGGCTCTGAGCGACACCGTGAGCAGCCTGCGGACTTGGGTAGACTTCGACCCGTCCTTGTTCCGGTTGCCGTCTCTTGAGTTTCTTCCTGCGGACGCCGTCGCGTTTGCGCTGGCGGCCCTTGCCGCGGCCCTGATACTAGCCGTCCGCGGTTCGATTGGAGATCAAGGAAACGGTCAGACCCGGTTCTCTTGGCGGCCCGCAATCATCTTCGGAGGTTTTGCGCCGGTCTATCTTTCTCTGCTCATCTGGACGACGGTACAGGGGTATACACATCACGGTATTTATCCCAGGTACGTGGCCCCGCTGTATATACCGCTTCTGGCAGTGGCGGCGTTCGTGCTGGACCGGTTTCTTCTCCACGAGCGGGAGAGACCGCTCTTGGGCAGCGTCGGCAGTGGGCCGATACTTGGCCGATGGAGCGGCAGTCTACCGGCCATTATGGTAATGGCGGTTCTGTCTCTCTGGCCTGCCGGGCAAGTGGTGCCCCATGCCTATGAGATAAGCCGGGCAAACGCGCCCGATGCGACCGGCGGGTATGGGAGACAGCCCTGGGCCGGTTCTTCCGAGACAATGCGCTACATTCGGGAAAACCCCCTCTCCGGCCGGGTATACAGCAACATCGTACCTCCGATTTATTTTTATAATGAAGGAACCGCAATCTACGGCTTTATGCCCCGTAACCGACGCGGCGGGTACCATGTTGCCAAGGAAGTTCGCTCTGCCACGGCGCCGCTAGAGACGCGGCTTGACTTGGCGGCCGGAATACCGTTCGCGTTCGGGCTCCCTGGCACGGCGTTGCTGAAGGCGTGGCTTGACGCCGCGCCGGACGGCGCCTGGGTGGTCTGGTTCAACAACTGGTGGGGTAACCGTCAGCTTTACGACTACGGCGCCCCCCATATGCGCGTCACACCGGGCCTGGAGCCGGTGGCGGACCTGTCCGACGGCGCCGTCTTCAAGGTGAACAGGGACTATCTGCCCCGCTCGAATCCGTATCTGTCAGCATATGAGTCCATCTTCTCCGGCGACGCCGGGGAGCCTTTTGTCCGCTCCGCCTTTGACGTCTATCTCGACGGGACCACGCTCACTTACGTCAAGAGGCCGTGCGTCACACAGGACATGGAAGCGGGATTCTTTCTGCATCTCGTCCCGTCGGACATGACCGATCTTCCTTCCGAAAGAGTCCGGTACGGCTTCGACAATTTGGACTTTGGTTTTGGAGACTACGGCGTGATCATGGAGGAGACGTGTCTGGCGATGGTCACGCTCCCCGGCTACGACATCGACCGCATTCGCACAGGACAGTATGTCCCCGGCGAGGGGCGAGTCTGGGAAGCGGTCATAGACGGGGGCATATGATTTGAACGGAGAAGCACGGTTTATGAACGGGTCTTCCACAACGCGGTTTGCGGCCTGGATACCGTCGCGTTTTCATCCCGACAACTTCACGCTGTTTCTGATCGCGCTGTCCGCGCTGGGCGTTGCCCTGGTGCTGGCGCGCGAAGTCGTCTGGGGCGTGATGCTGAACCAGGATTCCTTCTGGTATGTATCCACCGCCCGAAACCTGCTGGCTGAAGGATGTTATTGTACGATAAACGGGGAGCCTTATTTCACCTTCCCGCCTATCTACTCGCTGCTGCTGGCCGCGGCGAGCCTGGGCGTTTTCGACCCCCTCGACGTGGCCGGCCCTCTCAACGCGGCGATATTCGGGTTGACTGTTTTCGTCCTGGGGCACTGGCTGCGGCAGCGTCTGCATTCCCGCTTCCCGGCGGTGTGGGCCTGTTTCGCGCTTGCCCTGTCTCTCCCGCTGGTGGAACGGGCGTCATGGGCGCTGTCCGATTCGGCCTTTATCCTGCTGACGACCCTGGCGCTCATTCAGACCGACAGGTTCCTGGCCGAGGGACGCAACTCGTCGCTGGTCTTTGCGGCGCTGTTCACCGCTCTGGCATGGCAAACCCGGTACGTCGGCGTGGCGGCGCCGATGCTCATCGGGCTGCTGCTTCTGTTCCGGCCGGGCGCGCCCCTCTTGCCGCGGGCGCGCCATATCGCCGTCTTTTCGGTGATTGCAGCCGCGCCCATGGGGCTGTGGACGCTGCGGACGTATTCTCTTACCGGGAGACTCTCCACAAATCAGACACCGGTCGACTACCCGTTGTCGCAGGCTCTGAGCGACACTGTTAGCAGCCTGCGGACTTGGGTAGACTTCGACCTGTCCCTGTTCCGGTTGCCGTCTCTTGAGTTTCTTCCTGCGGGCGCCGTCGCGTTTGCGCTGGCGGCGCTTGCCGCGGCCGTGATACTGGCCGTCCGCGGTTCGATTCGAGATCAAGGAAACGGGCAGACCCTGTTCTCCTGGCGGCCTGCGGTCATCTTCGGAGGCTTCGCGCCGGTCTATCTTTCTCTGCTCATCTGGACATCGGTGCAGGGATATACACATCACGGTATTTTTCCCAGGTTCGTGGCCCCGCTTTATATACCGCTTCTGGCAGTGGCGGCGTTCGCGCTGGACCGGTTTCTTCTCCACGAGCGGGAGAGACCGCTCTCGGGCAGCGTCGGCAGCGTACCGATAGTTGGCCGATGGAGCGCGGGGGGGGGCAGGAGTTTGCCGGCCATTATGGTAATGGCGGTGCTGTCTCTCTGGCCTGCCGGGCAAGTGGTGCCCCATGCCTATGAGATAAGCCGGGCAAACGCGCCCGATGCTGCGACTGGCAGCTTTTGGAGACAACCCTGGGCCGGTTCTTCCGAGACAATGCGCTACATTCGGGAAAACCCCCTCTCCGGCCGGATATACAGCAACGGTGTAATTCTGATATATTTTCATAATGAGGGAACCGCAATCTATGGCTTTATGCCCCGCAACCGCCGCGGCGGATACCGTATTACCAAGAAAAGCCTCCCTGGCGCTGCGCCGTTGGAGGCGTGGCTTGACACTGCGCCGGACGGCGCCTGGGTGGTCTGGTTCAAAAAGAGTAACCGTCGGCTTTACGACTATAGCGTCCCCCATATGCGCGTCACACCGGGCCTGGAGCCGGTGGCGGACCTGTCCGACGGCGCCGTCTTCAAGGTGAACAGGGACTATCTGCCCCGTTCGAACCCGTATCTGTCAGCATACGAGTCCATCGTCTCCGGCGACGCCGGGGAGCCGCAGTACCGCTCCGCTTTTGACATCTATCTCGACGGGACCGCGCTCACTTACGTCAAGAGGCCGTGCGTCAAACAGGACATGGAAGCGGAATTCTTTCTGCATCTCGTCCCGTCGGACATGACCGATCTTCCTTCCGAAAGAGTCCGGCACGGCTTCGACAATTTGGACTTTGGTTTTGCGGACTACGGCATGGTCATGGAGGAGACGTGTCTGGCAGTGGTCACGCTCCCCGGCTACGACATCGACCGCATCCGCACGGGACAGTACGTCCCCGGCGAGGGGCGGATCTGGGAAGCGGTCATAGACGGGGGCCTGAACCGAAATCCATGACACAGACCCGTCTCTCGGTCGTCATACCGGCCTATAACGAAGAAGGCCGTATCCCGGATACCCTCGCTCAGGTCGTCGCCTATCTCACCCCGCAATCCTATGACTGGGAGGTGATCGTCGCCGACGACGGCAGCATCGACGGCACGGCGCGGGCCGTCCGCGAGTTCACGAACACTCACCCGGTTCGGCTGCTGCCGCTGGAGCACCGGGGCAAGGGCTGGGCGGTCAAGAACGGGATGCTCACCGCCGTCGGACAATATCGTCTGCTCTGCGACGCCGACCTGCACGTCCCCATCGAGCAGGTGGAGCGTCTCACGGCGCTGTTGGAGTCCGGCACGGATGTGGCGGTGGGGTCCAGGGAAGCGCCCGGCGCGGCGCGTTACGGCGAGCCGGAACACCGGCATCTGATGGGGCGTCTCTACAATGTTCTGGTGCGTGGTGCGACGGGGTGCGATCTGGCCGACACGCAGTGCGGCTTCAAGGGCTTTCGCGCCGCCGCGGCGGACGATCTGTTTCGACTCCAGACGCTGGACGGCTTCTCTTTTGACGCGGAGGTGCTGTTTCTGGCGTCCCGCCGCGGCCTTTCCATCGCTGAAATCGGCGTTGACTGGTACTGGCGGAGTGACAGCAAGGTCCGTCCCCTGCGCGACAGTGTCTCCATGACCATGGAACTGATGCAAATACGATGGCGCCATCGCCAGGGCCGTTCCCGACTTCAACGGTCTTGACGAGTGTCCGGAATCCATTCCGGCCGGCGCTTCAAGTCCGACCAAACATGATGTGTTCGAATGGTGGTGCGGGCCGGACCGCGGTTCGACAGGAAATCGGGCCGTCCTGGCTTTGGCGTGTCGTCGCAGGGTCGGCCTCTACCGCGTCAGGATCTGGTATCCTTCGGGATAAGCCTTGAGATAAAGGGTACCCAGACCGCTTTGTACGGTTCCGTCTTTTCGCTCGACTTCGATTGTCAGCGAGACTTCAAACTCGTCATTCCCGACCGGCTTGGTCGACCAATATTGAGAACCGGGAGCAAATGGCCGCTTATGTTGCGCCGTTGAGGCGCTCTTCGTATCGGTATGGTCCATATCGGCTGTGAAATAACTGCCGTTTTTCAGTGTGGTTTTGTCGATAGACGAAGCGGTGAGGTCGTAATAGGCTGCAAGGGTTTCCCAGTCTTCGGCCTCAAGGAGTTCCGTTATGCCAAGGACGGCGGCTTGCGGCGTCGGAAAATAGAGGTCATATTGACCGGACTTGGGCATTGCAGGGCCTGTCTCGTTTCCGAAAAAGCTCAACCCTCCATAGATCAGCCCCAGAACCAATATCAATGAGAACGATTTCATCGTTTACATCGTTTACTTAAACATTCTCTACACCAACGCATCAGTTTTTAAACGAAACATCACTTCAGGGCAAAAGGAAAAAGAATCGCGGCAACCAAGTTATTGGTTTACTTCACCAAATAGGCGTTGCACTAACATAACAACGGCAACTTTGGTCGTGCGGGCGAAGCTGGAAAGAACGCCCGGGCGAAAAGAGCGAGGGGTTGGCGGCATGGATCGAATACTGTCGAACTTGGAAGACTTTTGGGGCCTCGTGCTCGAGGTTTGGAACGCTTCGGCCTTTGGCATCAATATCGTTCATCTTATCGGTGCGCTTGGCATCTTTCTCGCCTTTTGGCTTATGCGCGGGCTTTTTGCGCGGTTTATCGTGAGCTATGTGCAGCGGCTGGTAAAGCGAACCGAAACCAATATCGACGATCAAGTCGTTGAGACCATCCACGAACCGGCCATGCTTGTGCCGGTCATCATGGGTCTCTTTTTTGCCTTCGATTTGCTCATGTTCGAGGGTCTGTACGCGGAAGTCGCCGACAACATCATCAAGTCCATGGTGGCGTTTGCCATTTTTTGGGCTCTGTTCCGGGCGACATCTCCGCTTTCTTATCTCTTGGACAACATGGGCAGTGCGTTCACGCCTACGCTCGTGGATTGGACGATTAACGGCATCAAGGGCCTGTTCGTCTTCATGGGCAGTGCGACCATCCTTGAACTATGGGGCATTCAAATAGCGCCCATGTTGGCGGGGCTTGGCCTCTTTGGCATCGCGGCGGCACTGGGAGCCCAGGACATGTTCAAAAATCTGATCGCCGGGCTTCTCGTCATCGGTGAACGTCGCTTTCAGCCCGGCGACTGGATCAAGGTCGACGGTATCGTCGAAGGCACTGTCGAGCGCATCAACTACAGATCGACGACCGTTCGCCGTTTTGACAAGGCGCCGGTGCATGTCCCCAACGCCGAACTTTCCGACAACGCGGTCACAAATTTCAGTGCCATGACCCATCGCCGGATCTATTGGAAGTTGGGAGTTGAATATGGGGCCACCGTTGACCAGCTACGCCAAATTCGGGATGAAATGGCGAGCTATGTCTTGAGCAGTAAAGACTTCGCCCATCCGCCGGAAGTTCCGACATTCGTCCGCGTCGACGCGTTCAACGAAAGCTCCATTGACTTCATGCTGTACTGCTTCACCAGAACCACCGACTGGGGGGAGTGGCTTGAGATCAAGGAGCGCCTTGCGTATAAGATCAAAGACATCGTCGAGGGAGCGGGAACCGGCTTTGCCTTTCCGAGCCGGTCGCTCTATTTGGAGTCCGCGCCCGAAGGTGCGCCCGAGATCTTTACGCCGCCGGAAGCCGCGCGCGCATGAAGTTCCCAACTCGATCATTCTTTCCGCGCAAGGCGCGGCGACCACGCACTCTTGCGGATAATGCGCTCGGTTTCGTCCCATAGTCCGTAGTCGCCGAGTTCGTCCAACGTGACCCAGCGCACTTCGGCGATGTCATCGAGTGCTTGCGCGTCACCCGATTGCCAGGCGGCCGAATAGTCAACGAGCGTGTAATGGTTCTTGACCCTGCCTTCGGCGTCGAGGAAGATTCCATCTATCACATCAACCATACCGGCAATTGATACGGTCAAATCCGTCTCTTCTTTCACTTCGCGCAGTACGGCGGCTTCAAGCGTCTCGCCGATATGTTGTGCGCCGCCCGGTATGCTCCATTCGCCCATGCGTGGCGTCTTATCACGGCGCACCAGTAAAACTTTGTCATCTTTCCAGATGACGGCACCGACGCCGACAAACGGGCGATCAGGGTAATCGCGGTCCACGGATACTCTCTTTTGATTTTTGATCAACCGGCAGGGCAGAACAGCTTCATTTATGTCGTATGCGTTTTTAACGAATCCGACGTTGGGTGGATATGTTGTACACTCAAGATCATCATAGCCGTTTTCTCCCTTTTCCGGAGGCTCATCCATTTTGATCCGCTATGACGTTTCATTTGTGGATTGGATGGCCCCTTGTAACTATGCTGAACGGAAAACCTTGCGCAGCAGATTTATGCCCGCTTGCAACCCCGAACGAACCACTGTTTTGACTCTCTTTGTTCCAAACTTTTGGAGAGTTTAATATAGTGATCTGCAGGTTACGTTGGATTTTTCAGATGGCCGCAAGTGGCCGCAAGACGGGTTTCGTGCGAAAGCACCGCCACTAAGCGCGAATAAAGGTCAGGGAGCATGAACAAGGGTTTAACGATTTCCGGTTCCGAGCGCGAGTCATGGTACGCCACTCACCCCAAGCACAAGGTCCGCGTGACCGTGGGCAGGGACAGAATTACATCGGTTTTCAAAGGCAAGACCATTGCGGAAAGCGATCGGGTTTTAATTTTACACGAATCCCGCCACGGGCCGGTCTATTATTTCCCCCGCGAATCCGTCCAAATGGGCTATCTCAAGCGCACCGATCATCATACCTATTGTCCGTTCAAAGGCGAAGCGTCGTACTGGACCATTGGCGTCAATGGGCGGATCTCGGAAAATGCGGCGTGGTCGTATGAAGATCCCCTCGTCGAGGTCGCCGACATCGAGAACTGTGTCGCTTTTTACCAAGACAAAATGGATGCCTGGTATATCAACGGTGAACCCTTTGACCCCGCGACACCCAAATAGAAATCCGTGTGATTGACGGCAGCGTCGGATGAGCAAAACGGCTTCCCGTCCAGAACTTCAACACCTGGGTAAGAGAGTGGATGTGCCCGCATCGCCCGTGGAGGCGATCATTGAACGCATCCGCAATCCACACCCCGATTCCGACTATGTTACGCGGTTTACGTGTCCGGAATTTACCTGCCTTTGTCCGATTACGGGTCAGCCGGATTTCGCCCATCTGGTGATCGAATACATTCCTGACGCATTCATCGTTGAGAGCAAATCGCTGAAGCTTTATCTCGCGTCGTTTAGAAATCATGGCGCATTCCATGAAGCTTCAACGGTCGAGATCGCCGAAAGAATCGTGAAAGAAATCAGTCCTCGCTGGTTGCGAATTGGAGGATATTGGTTTCCGAGAGGCGGTATCCCGATAGATGTCTTCTATCAAACCGGGTCGTCACCCGAAGGTGTTTGGATCCCCGACCAGGGTGTGTCGCCCTATCGAGGACGGGGATAGGATCGAACAAGCATTTTGAGAGTCGGCTTGTTGGCATGGGACGGCGCTTGACCAAGCTATGTGCACGTAAGACGATCAAAAGCGGCCAAGAAGATTTGTTATAAACGACTTTTCGGTGGAGTTAGGCGTGAATAGATCGGAAATTTCAAGGCTTCAGAAATATCTTCGGGATACGTTCCGACTGGATACGATTACCATACGGGACAGACCGCAGAAGGACGATTCAGCCGAAGTCTACATCGGCGACGAATTCATTGGCGTGATCTTCAAGGACGACGAAGACGACGAGATTTCTTACGCCTTTCAGATGGCGATTCTGGAAAGCGATCTGCCGGTCGTTGCGGGCCTGTCGGGCGAATAGACTATTATCCATCGAGCCTGTCCCGCCCTGTTGCCCCCAAGGTACGTGATGAATCTCGCGCTTGTTTGGTGTTGGACATTTTGAGCCATTCCGGCATATCTGCATCTCTGGAGATCTGCCTAACTTCATTTGGAAACTGCCTATGACGCGCTATGTACTAGGTGATAGACGGACTGATTCAGCCTCGAACGGCGAGTGCTGGATCGCGCCGTCGGCTGACGTCATCGGGCAGGTCAAGCTCGAGAAGGACGCGAGCGTCTGGTTTGGAGCAGTTGTGCGGGGCGATAACGAAATGATTTCGATCGGTGAGCGATCGAACATCCAAGACGGATGCGTACTTCATACGGACCCCGGGTTTCCGCTCTTGATCGGAGCGGATGTCACCGTCGGTCATATGGTCATGCTCCACGGCTGTACGATTGCCGATCATTCGTTGATCGGGATCGGCAGCATTGTTCTGAATGGAGCTAAAATCGGAACCAATTGTATTGTCGGTGCAAATACGCTGATTGCCGAGGGGAAAGAGATTCCCGACAACTCCCTGGTTCTGGGTTCGCCCGGAAAAATCGTTCGGCAGGTCAAACCGGAAGAGGTTGGGCACCTGACTTTGTCGGCGCAGCACTATGCCCTTAAATGGCGTCGCTATGTGGCCGAGTTGAGGATCGAGGACTTTGATTGAAAAGGGTGCTCGGCCAATCTCGGTGCCGCTTTTTAACGTTGATGAGATTGATCGCAGTTCGAGGAATGTTCAGCGATTTCCAAGGCAAATCCGACAACCGATATGCCGATTTGTCCGGCTTCGAATCTACTAAACGTTGAGCGGGAATCCTGCAACATGTCTGAGCGGTGATGAGCGGTTTAGCCTGATTTACGGATATTATCACTCAGTTCACGGATAATGTATGCATTGGCTGCTTGTACAATTTGTGCTTGCCCGCGAAGTTTGGTCATGAGTTCTGAAAGATAGCGCATGAGTGAAGATTACGACCACAAATTCAGCGACTTCCGCCAAAGGCAGTCGTCGCCGGTGTTCAATCTGTCGCCGGCCATCAGATGGCTTGTCGGCTGTATGGTCTTGGTCCACGTGTTGAGGTATCTTCTGCCGCGCCGCTTTGACGACCGTCTCATTTCCTATTTTGGCTTTGTTCCGGAGCGCGCCTTGAACTTTTCATGGGTGAAGGGTGCTGCAACAAGCGATTCTGCACTCGAAACACTTTTGGGATTTCTGGGCCAATTCTATCCCTTCATAACCCATATTTTTCTGCACGCCGACCTATTGCATCTGTCCTTAAACTTGTTGTGGCTGATGATATTTGGAACGATCGTCTCACGCAGAGTAGGACAAACCACGGCAGACCGGCGACGCTTTACGCTCTTTTTTCTGGTATGCGGTGTTGTCGGGGCGCTTGTCCACATGCTGTCGTTTTCACAACCTGCCTATGAACTTATCGGCGCTTCCGGAGCGATCTCAGGCCTTATGGGTGCTGCCGTCCGTTTTATTTTCGCGCCGCCGCCGCCTTATCGAAAACGCGCCGACGATCTGTCCGATATATTGAGTCTGCGCGTTTTTACGTTCTCCGGTGTCTTCGTGGTGTTGAATCTGTTCATAGGCTTTACGGATTTCTCGAATTACTTTAGCCAGGGAGGAGCCATTGCTTGGCAAGCTCACCTCGGCGGCTATTTTGCGGGATTGTTTCTAATCGGGTACGTCCGTTCGACGACATCCGTCGACACAAGGCAAACTGCTGAAATGGAGATGCCTCGTAAAAGAGTTCATCGTCAGGATAAAGACCTTTGATCGCAGCATCATGGTATCTTCCGTCCGATCTCAGAGACCGTTGATTGCAACGTATACTTGCTTCATTCATGTGTTCCGGGCATGATTTTCATCAGTGTTTCCCCGGTATGTATAGGGGCAGCCTGTTCGGTCTGGAGTTCACGGTTTGCACTGTGGCTGAGGTACGTCAACAGCCAGGAGGTGACCTGTGGGGCCGGATGTGAGTGAAACAGGGAGGCCTTCCATGATTGTTGAAACCATTTTGAAAATGAAAGGGACCGTGGTCTATACGGTTGAGCGTGGAAGTCTGCTTTCGGAAACGGCCCGGCTTCTCGCAGAAAAACGAATTGGCGCCGCCGTGGTTGTAGATGAATCTGAGGCGCTTTGCGGCGTCTTGTCAGAACGTGATATCGTTCAAGCGATCGCCCGACGTGGTTCGCCCGCCTTGACGTGTCCTGTCAGTGATTTCATGAGTATCGACATCGTAACGTGTCAACTGCATGACACGGTCGATCAACTCATGGAAATTGTGACGGACCGTCGCATCCGCCATTTGCCCGTGGTCGAGGACGGACGGCTTTGCGGCATCATTTCCATTGGCGACGTGGTAAAATGGAGAATCGCCGAAACAGTTATGGAAGCGGAAGCCCTTCGCGAATATATCGCGACGGGATGAATTTTGGTGACCGATGAGAACGTCATCCGGGACGTTCTCAGACCGGAAGAGCAAATATCATGTGTTTGGACTGTCCGGGCGGCAACCGGGGTCCGAGTTTGCCTATATATCGGAGATTGCGTCGCGACAGGCGGCCAGAATGGCATCGGAGAATTGTGTGTCGTCAACTGCGCGTGCGAGCGTTACGCCGCCCACTAAAAGGGCCAGAATTCCAAGGGCTTCTCGGAACCTTTCATCGGCCGTCCCCGGTAATCGTTCGGAAAGCGCCGCCGCCGCTTGGTCCGCTTGCGCGGTAAAAGCGGCGCGGATTCCGGGCGCGGCGCGGCGTATCTCGCCTCCATGGGCTGCGAGGGGGCAGCCGGTAGCCGGGTGATCCCGGTGAAGCGCGCCCAAATATTCTTCCAAGACGGATCGAGTCCATCGGGGAGGTTCGCGCCCGGTCTCGTACTTGCAGAGAAACGAGACCAAAACCGGTTCGTCGAGGGCGGCGGCGATCAGGTCATCCTTGGATCTGAAATGAGCATAGAAGCCGCCTCGCGTAAGCCCTGCCTCCGCCATAACGCCGTCTACGCTGACGCCGCCATATCCTCGTTCTTTGAATAGCCGCCGCGCGCTTGCCAAAATCCGCTCACGGGTGCGTTGTTTGTGAACTGGCGTATAGCTCATATGCATGTTTCTCCGCTGTATTTCCCTACATTTTGAATTCCAAGCACACGAATCGTTTTATTTATGATATATAACATAAATTAAAATATGATGATTATCATATTTTGATTTTGGTAAAATGGTCTGCTGACTTGCAAGCAGGTTTTGTTAACGGACGAAAATTAAACTCTTGCTCCGAACGGTCTTCGGAGCGAGACTTTTCATGCGTTCATTAAGAGGAAGGTAAGTTCAATGGACACCATTTTGCTGGTCATTCTGATTCTCGCGGCTCTCTCGGTCCCGTTGTTCATCAAGTAACGGACAGAAAAATGGCGGGCCCGTAGCCTGCCATTCATGTACCATTATTTCCTAGCCCAAAAGGCTGCTAGGTGCCTGCGCCTTCGCTCATCTCCGAAGTGGGCATTGTCGATGACGACTTGGCCGGTCTCACAAGTTGAATGAACTCGGCGCGGGTGGCCCGGTATGTCATCGTCTTTACCGCTTTGAGCGAGTATGGGTTCTTGAGGGCAGCCCCTTAGCGCTTGACAGTTGCGTTCTTCCAACCGGTGAGGATGAAGCCGTTATTGATAAAAATCACCAGCACGCACATGAAACTGTGATTTGAGATTTCAATAAAACAGTGTCGCGCCGTCGCTACTCTTTCAACCGCGTTTGACCGTGACCCGTCTCCCCCTTGAGTTATAGTTCACCTTGTTGGTAGGGCTTTGATCGGATTCGATTGCTTTTCTGTGGTTGCCAGTTTAGTGACGCAAGTAATTTTTTGTAGATTGAGGCTTTCATTCTCGTATGCTGAAAAGCATTCAACATGTAATAAGTGTTGATAAATCTAAGTGTCGGCAAAGAGATAGGAGGCATGAGACATTATGTATCGACGCTTGATGAGACAATGGTGCTTTGGTGTGGCGTGTGCGGTTGCGTCAGGGCTGATGACGGATACGGGCATGGCGCAGAACGACGAGTGCGAAACGCTGCTGCGGTGCGTTCCAGGCGTATCATTTGACGTCATCTATACCGGCGAGATTTGGCAGAACACCAAAGGCGGAATTCAGAAGGGTCACCGCTATGTCGACGAGCTTGATGTTCTACTTGAGGTCGATGCGGAGGAGGCGTTCGGCTTGACGGGGGGTACGTTTTTTGCCTACGGCCTCTACAACAACGACAAGGAAGTGGGACCCGATCTTGTCGGCAGTACTCAGTTCATAAGCGGCATCGAGATTTCGCATGCGGTCCGGCTGTTTGAGCTTTGGTACAATCAGAGCTTCCTGGATGACCGCTTGGAGTTTCTTTTTGGTCTTTGGAATCTGAACGCCGAATTCGATGTCAATGAAGCAGGTGCTGCCCTTATCAATAGCTCACAGGACATGGGCGCCGAATTTGCCCTAACCGGTGAGAACGGGCCTTCCATTTTTCCCGTCACCTCTTTGGCCTTTCGGGCACGCTGGGACGTGACCGAGACTATTTCGCTAAAGGCGGCAGTTCTTGATGCGGTACCCGGTGATCCGGATAATTTCTCAAAAACGGCGATCAATTTGAGTGGAGATGAGGGCGCTTTAGCGGTCTTGGAAGCAAATTTTGTCAAAGACGCGACAAAACTCACTGGCGGATACTGGTTCTATACCGCTGACTTTGAGCATTTGTTGGTGACCGATGCGATGGGCCTGCCGGTGCGTCGCGACGGTAACGACGGCTTTTATTTGTTGGCTGAACAGAGAATATTCAGTGAACGAGCAGATCCCGATCAGGGGCTTTCCGTTTTCGCGCGTTATGGCAGAGCCGAAGACGACTTCAATCAATTTGAAAGCTATCTTGGGTTTGGCGGCGTTTACACCGGTCCGATTCCGGGGCGCGACGAGGATCAGCTTGGGTTTGGGTTTGCTATGGGCGAGAACGGTGATCCGTTCAAGCAGGCACAGGTATTGGCCGGTAGTCCCGTCGATGATAACGAAATCATTTTGGAATTGACTTACCGTGCGCAAATAACACCGTGGCTCGCAGTGCAACCGGATATTCAATACATTTTTAATCCGGGCACGGATCCAATGCTCAGAGATTCATTGGTAGTTGGATTAAGGTTCGAGACCGTGCTCGACTTGATTTGATCCGTATCGGCGGTCCTAAACATTGAACCGTACACGGATGATGTCGCCGTCTTGAATGGCATAGTCTTTACCTTCAACGCGCATCTTTCCCATATCACGTGCGCCGGATTCGCCACCGCATGACACGAAATCCTCGTAGCTGATGGTCTCTGCGCGAATGAATCCTCTCTCAAGGTCCGTATGAATGAGCCCGGCGGCAGCACGTGCTTTTGTGCCTTTGGATATAGTCCGGGCATGGGATTGTTTGAGGCCAGTGGTAAAGAACGTAATCAGTCCCAACAAGTCGTATCCGGTATGAATGAGCCGATTGAGCCCTGGTTCATTCAATCCGAGTGAAGCTAGATGCTCCCGATGCTCACGACCGGGCAGTTGGGCGAGTTCGGCTTCAATTTTGGCCGATATGATAATGGACTCTAGTCCTTCCTGACGAGCACGCCCTTCGACGGCTCGTGAATGTTCGTTTCCGGATGATGCGGCTTGTTCGTCGACATTGCAGACGTGAAGAACAGGTTTCGTGGTCAGCAACTGTAGTTGACTAAACGAGGCTGTATCGTCGTTCAAGATTCGGACATGGCGCGCGGGGCGACCTTCGCGCAGTAGTTTCAGCACTGCGTTGACAACTTCTAATATTTTTTTGGATTCCACCTCCCCGCCTTTCGCGGCTTTTTCAAGAGCGGGAAGACGGTTCTCAAGACTTTCGAGATCGGCAAGCATCAATTCGGTTTCGAGGGTTGCGGCGTCCGCCAGAGGATCAATACGGCCTTCCACGTGAATAACGTCAGTGTCGTCAAAACAGCGCAGTACGTGAACGATGGCATCGACTTCTCTGATATAAGACAAGAATTGATTGCCTAGTCCTTCGCCTTGAGAGGCTCCACGAACGAGCCCGGCAATGTCGACAAAGGTGAGCTTGGTCGGCACTACTTCTTTAGACTTTGAAATTGTGGCGATCTTGTCCAGGCGAGGATCGGGTACTGCCACATCGCTCACATTGGGATTGATCGTGCAGAATGGATAGTTCTCGGCCCGTGCCGCCGCTGTTTGAGTGAGCGCATTGAAGAGCGTGGATTTGCCTACATTCGGAAGCCCTACAATGCCGCACCTAAAACCCACGGAATGCTCCGTTTTCCAATCGTCTGCTGCCGTTAGACATCGTTTCCCGAATTGTCTTCCGGGTGCATGGCCAAGTGCACGCGATTCATGAACGTTTCATCTTCATGAACGGCAAGCAGGGGTGCCGCATCCACGATGGCATTGATGAGAGGTTCTACCCAAACCCAATCTGATTTGGCGAAATTTTTTAGCGCGTAGCTGGACACGGCCGCTTTGTCACCGGGGTGGCCTATGCCCAGTCGGACACGCCGGAAGTCGGGACCTAAGTGGGCGTCTAATGACCGAAGCCCGTTATGACCGGCGAGTCCGCCTCCTTTTTTGACGCGTACTTTGCCTGCAGTAAGGTCAAGCTCATCGTGAAAAACAATGACGTCGTCCATATTGAGATCGTAGTAGCGGACGGCTTCCGAAACGGACTGGCCGGAATTGTTCATGAATGTCGTCGGCTTGAGCGCCAAAATTTTGACGCACTCGGATGCTTTTCTCAGAAACCCTCCAGCGATTTCACCTTGAAATCTCTTCCTCGGTGCGCTGAAGCCGTACGCCGCTCTAATGGCGTCAATCACCATGAATCCGAAATTGTGGCGGGTTTTCTCGTAACGAGGTCCGGGATTGCCGAGTCCAACCAAGAGGATCATAGGCCATCCTCTTGTTCCGCTAAGTGATCGAAGAGGGAATAATCAGCCCTAACTGTCAGGTCCGCCTTCAGTCCTTTTGCCCGTGTCCTTATCTTTGTCCGCGTCACTGGCCGTCCCTTCGCCTTCCACGGCTTCGGAATCCTCTTCACCTTCAATCAGTTCGTCTTCCTCGGGCGTTTCTTCTTCGACTTCAACCTCGATTGTCGGCGCTACAATCGTCGCGACCGTGAAGTCACGATGCGCAATTGTGGGGGTTACGCCTTCCGGCAATGGAATGGATGAAATTTTAATCGAGTCACCAATGTCAAGACCGTCCAAGTCTCCCTCGACGTATGGGGGGATGGCCATGGCTGGGCAGCTAAGCTCCACCTCAAATCGAACAACGTTGAGAACGCCACCGCGTTTCAATCCCGGTGATTCTTCCTCGTTTTTGAAATGCACAGGAATTTCCACGTTGATGCGCGTGGTTTCATCAACTCTCAGAAAGTCGACATGCAACACATTGTCTTTAACGGGATGAATTTGAACTTCTCGCGGCAATGCTTGTGTCGTCTCACCATCGACATCGAGGGTAAGAACTGTCGAAAGAAAGTTGCCCTGTTGATAGGTCCTGGTGATTTTGATCGGATCAACGCTAATTGGTTGAGGTGTTTTCCCGCCACCGTAGAGATTGGCAGGCATCCGTCCGGCGCGTCTTATGGCGCGCGCCCCTCCGGTTCCGATAGCATCTCGCTTTGACGCCGAGATGGTTTGCAAGTTGGCCATGCTTTGAATTCTCCCGGGCAGTGCAAGATCACTGGGAGTTACGCCGGATTCCTCCTGGATTTGTCTCAACTGCGCAAGCAACAGGCATGGCTTCTACCGCAGCAACAGGCAAAAGACAACACAGGCATCGGGTTGCTGATGCTTCCGGACTGCGCATTTGGTCCCTGAAGCCCGGGAAACGGAACTCCCATTCAAGGAAGACTTGGTTAAATATTGCACCATACGAAAATCACGAGGCAGAACGTACCGCCCTTGAAGTCGGTTAAAATCAAAGGCATTTGCTTGTTTTGACACTTGAGCGCATCTGCGAGTTTCTTGATCGTCAATCGGTAATTCTTGAGTTGATGAGTGACCGCAATATCAAGATTGTGCACGGCAAAGCAATCACAGTGTGCTGGAGTCAACATGTTTCGCATAGTGTGCAACGTTCTCGATAAATGCGGTTATACGTGCTCTGACAGGGCGTCGGCGAATCCGTGCCTTACTGACAGGAAGAAACATCGTGCTACTTAGATTGGCGCGAGAATACCCAGTCGTCACCTTTCGATAACTGAGCATCATATTTGTAGCCGTTGCGGGTGAAAACCTTCATGTCTTCCGCTTGTTCGACCCGATTCTCGATTATATAGCGCGCCAAAAGGCCGCGTGCTTTCTTTGCAAAGAACATCACAAAGCGCGCCTTGCCATTTTTGATGTCTTTGAATTGGGGCGTGATGATGCGTGCTTTCAGCTTGTTCTTTGCAACAGCGTTCATATATTCCTTGGATGCAAGATTGACGACCGTCGGATCCTTGGTACCGCTGAGCACTTGGTTGAGTCTGCGCGTCAGCTTGTCACCCCAAAAGGCGTAAAGATCCTTGCCCTCCGGATTCTCCAAACTCGTTCCCATCTCTAGCCGATAAGGCTGAATCAGATCAAGCGGGCGTAACAATCCGTAAAAACCCGACAGGATACATACGTGGTGTTGTGCCCATTCAAGATCGTCGGCACTCAACTCGGTTGCCTTCAGTCCTTGATAGACTTCGCCGCTGAAAGCAAGTGCTGCCGGTTTGGCGTTGTCAGGCGTGAATGGTGTTTTGAAGGCTTGGAATCTCTCGAAATTGAGGGTCGCCAATCTGTCGTTTATGTTCATCAGTTTCTTGAGTTTGCCCTTGGTCATAGCTTTGGTGACCTTGGCCAGAACGCGCGTTTCCTTCAGGAACTCGGGCTGCGTAAAGGACGTCTCAATAGGAGACGGTTCAAAATTCAAATTCTTTGCAGGCGAGAGGAGAACAAGCATATCGACACCCTCATTTCTTTTTGTGTATTGCGCGCAATATAGAATGCCCGGAGAATCCATGAAACCCTTGGACCCGCAAGAAAGCACACAAAACTTGCAGTCAGGTGAGTGTCGTGATGAGTATTTAAGTTGAGAACCGAAATCCACGCTTTCTCGGAGTTTTATGCGTCATCCTGACGCAACGTGTCCGAGACCTGGACATCTTATTTTATAAAGTGCAATAAAGCCCGGCCCATCGTTGCGGTGGAAGGGCCATGCGCGATTCGTTTATCGCAAGAGTGGAGGGGATTACAATGACCGACGTTAAGGCGGCGGGACAAACCCCAGACGCCAACCGACGTGACTTTCTTTATATTGCTACGTCATCGGTTGCTGGCGTCGGCGCTGCGGCGGCACTTTGGCCCCTTATTGATCAGATGAATCCGGCTGCCAACATTGCCGCTCTGGCAACCGTTGAGGTCGATCTATCGTTCGTCGAAAAAGGGCAAACCATCAAGGTCAAGTGGCAAGGTAAGCCGGTCTATATTCGGCATCGTACGCAAGACCAAATCGAGGAGGCTCGTAATGTTTCCATGGACGAACTGCCGTCTCCGGAATTGGATGAAGACCGTGCGGAGCGCCCGGAATGGCTTGTTCTTATTGGTGTGTGTACACATTTAGGCTGCATTCCCGTTGCTGATGAGGGTGACTACGAAGGGTGGTTCTGCCCATGTCACGGATCTCACTATGACGGTTCAGGGCGGATTCGCCTGGGTCCAGCCCCCGATAATTTGCCTATACCTCCCTATAACTTCATTGATGAGACACGACTTCTGATCGGTTGAGGGAGACCCCGATGGCCCAGCATGATTCGACTTACGAACCGGCCATGGCCTTGACAAAGTGGCTCGACACGCGTCTGCCCGTCATGCGCTTGGCACACGATTCGTTCGTCGATTTCCCAACACCTAAAAATCTCAATTATTGGTGGACCTTCGGTGGCATTTTGACTTTTTGTTTGGTGATTCAAATCATCACAGGCGTTGTGCTGGCCATGCACTACGTGCCTCATATCGATTTCGCGTTCGAAAGCATTGAGCACATTATGCGCGACGTGAATTACGGCTGGCTGTTGCGCTATGTGCATGCTAACGGCGCGTCAATGTTCTTCTTTGCGGTATTCATCCATATGTTTCGCGGCATTTATTACGGTTCCTATAAAGAGCCTCGCGAAGTTTTGTGGATCCTCGGCGTAATCATTTTTATTTTGATGATCGCCTCGGCGTTCCTGGGTTACGTCTTGCCATGGGGGCAGATGAGCTTCTGGGCCGCCACGGTCATTACCAACTTGTTCGGCGCAATTCCCTTTGTCGGTGACTCAATTGCAGCGTGGCTGTGGGGAGGCTTCTCGGTCGATGGTCCGACGCTCAACCGGTTCTTCAGTCTGCACTACTTAGTGCCGTTCCTCATTTTCGGCGTGGTGATGTTACACATATGGGCACTGCATGTGCCTGGCAATAACAACCCCACCGGTATTGACGTCAAAGGACCGCAAGATACGATCCCATTCCATCCTTACTACACGGTAAAGGACGGCTTTGCACTTGTGCTCTTTGTGATCGTATTTGCGTCCTTGGTTTTTTATTCGCCGAATTTTTTAGGTCATCCGGACAATTACATTCCGGCTGACCCGCTCACAACACCTGAGCACATCGTTCCTGAATGGTATTTTTTGCCTTATTATGCTATCTTGCGCGCCGTGCCCGACATCTTTTTCGTCGAGGCAAAGCTTGCCGGTGCGATTGCGCTGGCACTTGCAGTCTTTACTTTGTTCTTTGTGCCTTGGCTTGATACGGCAAAGGTCCGCTCCGGACGTTATCGTCCTATCTTCCAGCAGATGTTTTGGATTTTTGTGATTGCCTGCGTAGCTTTGGGTTGGGCGGGAGCGCAAGCCCCGGAAGGATTGGCACTCGTCGTCGCGCGAATTGCGACTTTGTATTACTTTGCTTTTTTCTGGATCATTCTGCCGCTACTCGGCAAATTGGAAACGCCAAAGACCGTGCCGGAAGGCATAAGCAAACCTGTTTTGAGCGGCTCTGCTGCGGCAGCACCCGCCGGGGTAACCGCGGCAGCAGAGACGAGAATGTGAGCGATTAGAATTATGGAAGACTTTGCTCGCACGCTTAAATTGTTTGTCCTGACAACCGTAATGGCGTCACTGGCTTTCGGCTTGTCCCCGTCAGATGCCGATGCGGCTAATGCAGATACCCAAGCGCTTCCTCCTACACAACAGGACTGGGGCTTTGAAGGACCTCTCGGAACATTTGATCGTGCGGCACTGCAACGCGGTTACCAGGTCTACCGAGAGGTTTGCGCCTCTTGTCATTCCATGAGGTTTGTCGCGTTTCGGAATCTTGGTGAGCCAGGTGGTCCCGAGTTTTCCGAAGCTGCCGTCAAGGTGCTTGCTGCGGAGTTCATTATTGAAGACGGCCCCGATGATTTTGGCGACATGTTTGATCGGCCGGGCTTGCCGTCCGATTACTTCCCCGATCCCTATCGCAATGAGGAAGAAGCGCGTGCAGCCAACGACGGTATCTTTCCACCCGACCTTTCTCTGATTACCAAGGCGCGTCACAATGGACCCGACTATTTGTATGCCTTAATGACCGGTTATGAAGATCCTCCTGCGGGTTTCGAAATGCAGGAACTCATGAACTACAATCCGTATTTTCCCGGTCGCCAAATCGCGATGACGCCGCAACTTATCGAAGGGATTATCGAATATACCGACGGTACGGAGGCAAACGTCACTCAAATGGCGCGCGACGTGACAGAGTTTCTCCATTGGGCGGCTGAACCCAAAATGGAGGAACGTAAAGCCATGGCGCAGCCGGTCTTGTTTTATCTCTTGTTTCTGGCTGGATTACTCTACCTGACCTACAAAAAGGTCTGGCGTGATGTTGGTCATGAATAGAAGTCTTGTTTGAATCTACAATCTCAGGGCTGCCTTCAAAAGGCGTCTCTTTTATTCACTCATTTGTTAGCCCGACAATGAGAGTGTTGGCGTTATGTGAGTATTCGAATGAACGGCTTTGTTCATTTTAGTCGCTGAGTCGGCATTTCAAGCGCGATGCACGCAGAGATCAAATCGTGTGGCCTGTGACGATATCTGCCACCGCTTCAGAACTCCGGAACCATAAGGACTCGAAGGGCAATGAATGCATCTCGTGACGAAAGCCACAAGGTGTAACGTGATCTGGGATGCTGAACCGAGTAAGAATGTCTGTCGTTCAAGACGGTTCCATGCGGCGTCTCACATAAATTGAGGGGAAGACCGCCATGACGGAAACGGTGCTGGGCATAGTGGGCGGCAGTGGCGTTTATGAAATCGATGGACTGGAGGGCGCCACTTGGCGCCGTATCGAAAGTCCATGGGGTGCCCCATCGAACGAGCTTTTGTTTGGCAAGCTCGATGGCGTTCAGGTGGTGTTTTTGCCGCGTCACGGTCGGATGCATACGCAAACACCAACGACGATCAACTATCGTGCCAATATCGACGCCCTCAAGCGAGCCGGTGTTACCGACATCATTTCGGTTTCCGCGTGCGGATCTTTTCGGGAAGATTTACCGCCGGGGACATTTGTTTTCATTGATCAATTCATCGACCAAACTCATTTGAGAGAGAAATCCTTTTTTGGAACGGGCTTGGTTGCCCACGTGTCAATGGCGCATCCCGTTTGCCCGCGGCTGCAAGAAGCACTTTTGGAAGCGGCACGGGAGGAAGATATTCCGCATCACAGGGGCGGGGTATATGTCACGATTGAAGGCCCGCAATTTTCTACATATGCAGAGTCACAACTCTATCGTTCGTGGGGCTGCGATGTGATTGGTATGACGAACATGCCAGAGGCCAGACTCGCCCGTGAAGCCGAGATGTGCTACGCAACAATCGCGATGGTGACAGACTATGACTGTTGGCACCCGGACCACGACAATGTGGAAGTTGCGGCTGTCGTCAAGGTTCTCAATGAGAACGCCGATACCGCCCGGCGGCTCATCAAGCGTACCGTTCCCAAGTTGGGGCCTGAACGCACGAAGTCGCCCATCGGTTGTGAGCGTGCTTTAGATACGGCGATCATTACGCCGACTGGAGGCAGAAGTTCCGCGCTCATCGCCAAGCTCGACGCTGTCGCGGGTCGCGTGCTTCACCCCTGAGTGTATATATATGCTTTTGCCAACGAGAAATCGCAGCTCGTGCTAGGCAATGACGAGGGCGCTATGGACATCAAAACAGTTATTCGGACGATTCCGGATTACCCTAAAACGGGAATCATGTTTCGCGATATCACGACGCTGTTGAACGATGCGCGCGGGTTTCGCCGTACCGTTGATGAACTTGTTTTGCCTCATGCCGGAATGAAAATCGACAAAGTGGCGGGCATTGAGGCGCGCGGATTCATTTTAGGCGGTGCGGTGGCGCACCAGTTGTCGATAGCGTTTATACCGGTTCGGAAGAAAGGCAAGTTGCCCCGGGAAACTTATGAGCAAGAATATGAACTTGAATACGGAACGGATCACGTGGAGATCCATGTCGATGCCATAAAGCCGGGTGAACAGATTTTATTGGTAGATGATCTTATTGCGACAGGGGGTACTGCTGAAGCGGCGATCAAGCTTATCGAGCGGGCGGGCGGTAAAGTTGTTGCTTGCAGTTTCGTAATTGACCTGCCCGATTTGGGGGGACATAAACGCCTCGCAGATCAAGGCAAACCTGTCATCACGCTCTGCGAATTCGAAGGTGAGTGACGCGCACCACCTCGCCAATCCCGTTCGCGGCTGCATGACACTGTGGATGACAATACATCTTCTCGTGGAGTTCGATTGAACTCTTAGGCTGGCTGCTGGACGGGTGAGAGATCCTTTTATATGAGAGACGCCTCATCCCGGCTTGTGGCTATATTCGGTTGCTTACCTGGTGCCGCCCGGAAGCGGGTGGCTCGGCCGGGGCGCGTGCCCATGTCCGGGGGACTCGTTAGGTCTCACGACGATTGCATACCTAGCCTTGCTATGGTTTTCCAACACGAACGAATGAGATCGACATGGGTGACGCCAAACTTTTTTTCACGATTGAACAGGAGAGGTCCGAGCACGGACCGCAAATCGAACGCCTGCTAGATTTAGCCTTTGGCCCTGGCCGCTTTGCCAAAACGGCAGAGCGTTTGCGTGAAGGCAATACGGCTAGATCGGACTTGTGCTTCGTTGCATTTGAGGACGGCAACATGCGCGCCTCCGTGCGCTTTTGGCCAATTCGTATCGGTGAGACAGCCGCTTTGCTTTTGGGGCCTTTGGCGGTCGATCCGGCACATCGGGGAAAGGGTATGGGTATACGCCTGATGGAAGTGGCATTGGCCAAGGCCAAAGACCTGGGACACCGTGTAGTAATTTTGGTCGGTGACGAATCTTACTATGTGAATGTTGGATTTCGTAAAGTGCCGGCCGGAACCATGACCATGCCGGGCCCGGTTGATTCGAACCGTCTGCTTGCGGCGGAACTGGTGGATGGTGCACTTGACGGCGTGTCCGGCCCGATCACTGTTTCACCCTGATAAGTGTGTAGTGGTGGCCGTGATTTAGAATTATTTTTGTTAAGAATTACCTGCCTTCTCGATACCAGCCGATGAGAAGGCTTCCGAGAATCAGGGCAAACGCCAAGGGTGCAGTGAACAACGTCATTTGTGTCACGGAACGAATCTTATGTTGATTATTTTTTTTCAAGCCGATCCAGCCGCGGCCTACCGTATCCCGTCCGGCCCGCACGCGCCTGATGTCGGGCACTGATACGCCATCGCTCAGACCGAACGCGGACGGCGAACCATCAGCCACCCAAAAGACGCTTCCATCCGTGCTTGTTGCAAGTTGGGAGATTGTTGCGTCAGTTGATCTCACATCGGAAAACTCTTTCGGGTTGAGCGGTCCCACCGCGGCAACCGTGCTGAGGTTTTCGTCATTCAATCTGTAGAGACCCATCTCTTCCGCTGGCGTAACAGCCTTCCACATGCCGGGACCGGCTTTTTGTGGCTCAATTGTTTTTGTCGCTCCTGACGGTGCGGTCAGTGTAATACTTCCCACTTGGTCTGCCATAGAACGCCGTATAATCTCAATATTTCCGCCGTCCGCAATCGCATGCAAGTCTTCTTCTTCCAAATCAGGCTCTTTCATAAGCCAATGGGCCAAGCGACGCAGCATCTCCGCTTGAGGACCACCACCTTCAAAGCCACGCGCCCACAACCATGAATGATCAGACATGAGCTGTGCGACGCGGCCATCTTCGAATCGATCGAGAATCAAGAGGGGTCGCCCCTCGGGACCTGACATGAGTACGTTGCCGCTGACTTGCCGGCTTTCGATCAGGCGGAACCAACGGCCCCATGTTGCCTCGCCTGTCTTCCGATCGTTTAAGGGTGGAGCAGGCGCGCCGGGCAACTCGGCTGTCACAGGATGCCGATAGCCCAGGGTGGTGACCTGAGGTTTGAAGCCTTTGGCAAAGACATCGCCGGTGGGTTGGCCCGGCAAAACAGCGGCGAGCGGCGAGCGATAGAGGCTGTAAGGCGTCGAGAACGCCGGTCCGGCGGCCATTAATAGAGCGCCACCATTCTCGACGAATTTGGCTACATTACCGAGATAGGCGAGCGGCAATACACCGCGACGGCGATAGCGATCAAAAATGATCAGATCAAATTCTTCGAGCTTGACCGAAAACAATTCCCGGGTCGGAAATGCGATAAGAGAAAGCTCGCCAATTGGCGTACCATCTTGCTTTTCGGGGGGGCGCAAAATTGTAAAATGCACTAGGCTGACGCTGGGATCAGCCTTCAAGAGATTGCGCCATGTCCGCTCGCCTGTATGAGGTTCCCCCGAGACCAGGAGAACGCGAAGTTGATCGCGTATTCCATTGGTTAGCACCACGGCGCGATTGTTTTGCAGTGTCAGTTCTTCGGGGCCTTCAGTTACTTCTAGCTCGATAACATTCTGCCCTCCATGCTCTAGCTCAAGCTCAAACTCGGTGGGCATGTCCGTGAGCACACGTCGCGTCAATTCAATTTTTCCGTCAACACGAACAATCAAATCAGCTTGGGTGCGTATTTCCGTATCGTCCAAGGAATCATTGACGAGAACGGTAAAGGATAGCGATTCACCCACAATACCGTAGCGTGGTGCTCGCTTGACTGTCAGCTTACGGTCGCGCTCGTTTTTTTTGCCGGTAATGAGGGCGTGAATGGGGGCGTCGAAACCTAGAGCCGAAGGTTGTTCGGGAACATCGTGAATTTGTCCGTCAGTGATCATTATGACACCGGCAATGCGTTCTGGCGGCGTGTAGATCAAGCTTTTCTCAAGAGTTCCAAACAGATTTGTTCCATCGCTTGACCCATCGGCGCGACGTGTTGTGTCGTCAATAATGCGAACTTCCAGATCACCATAACGTGCGATGTTCTCCTGGATTTTTTCCAGTGTCGCTTGTGTCACGGCAGGCCGGTTGCCAAGGTTTTGAGAAGGTGAGTTGTCGACCACAATTACGGCCACGTCGTTGATCGGCTCACGTTCTTCTTCGAGGATTGACGGATTGGCAAGCGCCAACAAGATAAAGCCGAGTGCTGCACCGCGCATGATCGCCCCGCGCAGGCCGCTCCAAACACTATAAAGTGTAGTAAGAACTGCAAGAGCAAGGACTAACCAAATGAACGCCCCTGGCACTAGAGGTGAAAAGACGATGTTCCAGCTCATTATTGGCCAAGTCTTTCGAGTAAGGCCGGGACATGTACCTGATCGGCCTTGTAGTTGCCCGTCAACGTGTACATGACAAGGTTGACGCCAAATCTTAAGGCCAATTCCCGTTGACGGCGCCCTCCCGGCACGACTGCGGCAAGCCGTCTGCCGTACTCGTCTTCCGCCCAGGCGGCTGCGTAGTCATTACTGCCGATGATGATGGCTGACACACCGTCATTACCGCCTCGTGATGCGATGTTTTCCGATTGTTGCTGCGCTTCTACCCAGACGCGTTCTCCCGACCATCGTCCGGGGAAATCCTGCAACAAATAGAACGCTTTGGTGAGAACGTGATCATCTGGCACAGGTTCAAGAGGAGGAATGTCGAGCTTGGCAAGGAGTTCTCGGAGGCGCACATTGCCCGTCTGCATGCTGCGTACGCTCCGTATACTTGACTGATGGTCTTGCGTATCGAATAGAATTGTGCCGCCGTTTTTCATGTAGGCGTCAACTTTGGCGAGTGCGGCTGGTGACAGGTCCGTCTGGCTGTCGATCACAGGCCAATAAAGAAAAGGAAAAAAAACAAGCTCTTCATGCTCGATATTGATGCCCATTGGGTCAGCGGGCTCCATCGCCGTGCGTTCCCGCAAGATGCGATTCAAACCAAAGAGACCATAATAGCTCATCTCGTCTACGGCTGGATCACCAGTCAGTACATAAGCGAGCGGAGTTTTCAATGTCGCCCTTAAGGCGAAATCGTCAGCCGCGGCTTCTTGAGCAAAAGAACTCGTTATGCCGCTTGAGAAAAGAGCGAAGACGATACATACGAAAGTTGAGTGTTGGGCCGCGTTTGACGACGTCATAAACACCCGTTGGCGTGCGGCCAGAAAACGGCCGGCGAGCTTAAGGGCGGCAAATGCATCTGCCAAGATCAACAGCAGTGCGGTCGAAAGCAGCAATGGTTTTAAAGGTTGAGCAGCTTGTTCCGTAAAGTCGCCAAGCACAATTCCGGCCGGTAGTTTCTTCAACCGCTCCAACTCAAAGTCGTCTGAAATCGGGTTGAGCGCAAATGTCGCGCGGTCGGCAGCGTAAAGACCCGGCGGGTGGCTCGGCTCAGGCTGAATACTGGCCAAGTTCTGAGCAGAGATTGGTAACGCCGTTACGGGTGGCTCGGTTAGAACACCGAAGCCATTCAAAGTAACGACCGGCTGATAACTGGCGGCTGTTATGATAGCGCTCCCTCGTTCTCCATCCTCTGCTCGCGTCACACCCGACGACAAGCCGACAATGCGCTGAAGCATTTCGACATAAAGTCCCGATAGGGGAAGCGATGACCATTCGGGGCTTGCCGTCACATGAAAAAGGACAATGCGTCCCTTCTCGCTGGGTGCTGACGTCACAAGCGGCGTACCGTCCTCCAATCTCGCCCAGGTTCTAAGCGGCAAGTCGATGCTTGGTTGGGCCAAAACTTGTCGTGTTATCGTTACGTCTTGTGGAATCGCAAGGCCGAAAAACGGGCTCGATTCTTCAAAAGTATTAAGACGTTGAGGCTCCTCCCACGACAAGGCCCCTCCAAGCGTGCGACCGCCTTGACGCAAGAGGACAGGAACCAATTCATCACTTTGTCCTGTCATGCGCGGCCCTGCAAACCGTATGAGAACACCGCCGCGGTCAACCCAGTCTCGAACGGACGATCGATCTGCACCGACGATTTGTCCTACATCGGCCAGAATAAGAATGGATACGTCCTGTTTGAGAAGTTCCTTGATGGTACCTTTGCGAACTTCCGCAAAGGGGCTTACCGCGCGCTCCAAATAATAAATATCAGACAGAAGCGGCTGTGCATTTGCGGCGTTTCCAGACGTGACCAATCCGATCAACCGTCTCCGCCAACGTTCGTCCAGCAAAGTTACCGCACCTGCCGATGTCCGACTCTCAATATCGATTCGCCGGGCTTCGTTACGAAGCTCAAGGGGCATTCGGATTTGTGTGGTTGTTTCGCGATCACCCGTTCCGAACCGGAACTCGGCATGCCCAAGGAGCCGGTCGTTGGCCCCCACCACATTTAGTTTGCCTATAGCTGCGTCGGCACCATCCGGGCGCAAGATTCGTGCAGCGAAACCGCCTGCCATGCTTTCGGGCGGGGCAAGCGCCCATGCGAGTTGCTCAGGGGTGTCGGTCATGGCTGTGACTGGCCCAATCCCTTTAAGGGCTGACGCAAAGTCAAAGGCATCGCCGTAATCAATGCCGTCGGAAAGCCAGACGACGTCGGCACTTAGGCCTTTTTCCTCCAAACTTTCAATAATCGCGGTTATTTGTGGCAGGGCCAACGCGCGGTTCGACACCCAAGGTTTGGGTTCAAGCGCTTGAAGTAATCCCTTTGCCTCGTCTGCGGACAGCAGGATAAATTCAGGTTTCGTATTGAGTGATAGGGATGTTGGCGCCAACGTGATGAGTGCGACCGGCTTTTCATCCCGCTTCGCTTGTTCAAGCAACGAACTCAAGGTATTTTGTCGGCGTTGCCAGTTAGTCGCGGCGGGCCAACCGTCGTCGAGTGCAAGGACAAGAACATCGTTGTTGCCAAAGCGTTCGGACGGATTTAGTACCGGATCAGCGAGGGCCAGGATGGCAAGGGCGGCGATCAATAAACGCAGCAACAAGAGCCACCACGGTGTATGAGCGGGAGTTTCTTCTTGTTTTTTAAGATCCAAAAGAAGACGAATGGCCGGAAAGCGAATGCGCTTCGGCGCGGGCGGCATAACGCGCAACAGCCACCAAATGGCCGGTAGACCAATCAGGGCGGTCAAGATCCATGGCGACGCGAAAGCTAAGGGCCCGAGACTCAACATGAAGCTACACTATCCCGGAGAGAGTGGAAGGCCAGTGCCCGTCGCGGTCTCGCCGACAAGGCCTGCATACAAGGTTAGCAACGCCGTTTGGGCTGGACGATCGGTGCGATGGATCGAAAACATCCAGCCAAATCTTTGAGCTGTCCGTGTCAGCGCTCTCTGATGCCAGTTAATACGCTGTTGGTATTCAAGACGAAGTGATTCCGGCCTGCCTACCGTCAAGTCGACGCGTTCTTCGATACCCTCGAACTTCGTCCGTCCTTCGAACGGAAGATCTTCTTCGACCGGATCCAAGACTTGCACCATGTGGCCTTTGACACCCTGCGATGCGTAAAATCGAATTATTCTTTCCATTTCGTCGGCCGGTTCGAGAAAGTCACTAATCCAAACCATCCGGGCAAAGCGTGGTAATTCTTCAAGAATCGGCAGACTTGGTCCTTTCGGTCGGTCAGCCAGGAGCGTCATCGCGATCCGGCGCAGCGCTGCCCGGCCCGTCGAAGGCGGATAGGGGTCGCCGAGTTTTGCGAGCCGCTCCCCGCCTCGAATAAGCAATGAACTGATCGCAAGTGTAAGCACAGTAGCGCGGTCCATTTTCGTACAGGGTGCGATTTCGGATTGATAGGCCATGGAGGGTGATGCGTCTCGCCATAGCCAAATACTTTCAGCCGCTTCCCACTCATTTTCGCGGACATAAAGATGATCGGATTTTGCAGATTGGCGCCAATCGATCGCGCTTGCCGGATCTTCGGGGCGTTGATGCCTGTATTCCCAAAAGGTCTCACCTCCGCCGACGCGGCGGCGGCCATGTACCCCTTGGGCAACCGTGTTGGCAACGCGTTCGCCGGCGGCTATGAGTGCGGGTAAGGAAGCTGCCAGTGTTTCGGCCTGCTCTCGAAGGTTGCTCCATGCGCGATTGGTGTCGGGACGAAGTGCCATATACGCCTAACCGAGTTTTTCGCAAAGGCGTTTAATGGTCTGCGCCAAACTAATGCCTTCCGCCCGTGCGGCAAAACTCAATGCCATGCGATGACGGAGTACAGGCTGAGCCAGTTCAATGATGTCGTCAACGGACGGCGCGAGTCGGCCTTGGAGAAGCGTTCGTGCACGAATTGAAAGCATGAACGCTTGGCTGGCACGGGGACCCGGGCCCCAGGCGATATTCGTCTTTATATCGTTTTCAGCGGACTCGTCCGGCCGTGCACTTCTAACCAGCTGCAAAATGGCTTCGATGATTTTCTCGCCGACGGGAACATGCCGTACCAACCTTTGGGCAGCTATGAGTTCGCTAGGATCGAGGACCGTCTCCGCCTTGTTTTCTTCCAATCCGGTCGTCGCGAGCAGCATTTGACGTTCTGCTTGAAGATCGGGATAGTCTACATTGATCTGCATTAAAAAGCGATCGAGCTGGGCTTCGGGCAGTGGATAGGTGCCTTCTTGTTCCAGCGGGTTTTGTGTAGCCAAAACATGAAACGGTACCGGAAGCTCGTAGCGCCGTCCGGCCACGGTCACGTGCTTTTCCTGCATGGCTTGAAGAAGCGCGGACTGTGTACGCGGACTTGCACGGTTGATCTCGTCGGCCATGAGCAGTTGGCAAAATGCTGGCCCCTTGATAAAGCGAAATGACCTGCGCCCACTGCTTGCCTCTTCAAGAACCTCCGATCCGACAATGTCCGTTGGCATCAAATCCGGGGTAAATTGAATCCGCTTCGAGTCGAGACCGAGTACTTGGGCCAGAGTATCCACCAGCCGCGTCTTGGCCAGTCCAGGCACACCGATGAGCAGGCCATGCCCGTTGGCTAGAATCGTGATCAGGGATTGATCGACCACGTCTTGCTGACCAAAAATGACTTTACCTATGGCATCCCGAACGGCGGAAAGCTTTTCGCTGGTCGCGTCGAAGTCTTGTAACGTGGTGTGGTCCGTTTCGCCGGTCAAGTTTTGCATCGCACCTCCTATACTGCACTCTATCGGCTCAAGGTGAAGGCTGAAATTGAACATTAAATTTGTTCACAACATGTTGACGAAGTGACACTGTGACGAATTCGGCAAAATTTGATGATGTTGGAACTTTCGCCGAAAGGTTTGGACGCGCAAAATGACCGTTGGTCGACCTGTGAAGCTTCAGGATTGCGTCAAAATTTGGGCAAAAACCGAACCAGGAAGTAACCGATCGAACTGCGGATAAGGTATGCGGTCTTTTATGACCCAAATAAACATGAGGATAGAGAAAGAAGCAATCGAAACTGAGTCTTTGGTGGCTTGAACTCCGATTGTTTTTGCTCTTGGGTATTTGTAAAAGGAGAATCGTCACCTCATGGATGATCTGGCGCATCGGGTACGAAACCGGCTTGCCGCAAATCCGGAACTCCAAAAATCAGGGCGGGGCGACTTTGATCTCAACCCGCATATGAGCAAGTCGGCTAATCCAACGGAACCATTAATCGATGCCGCGGTTCTGGTGCCGATCATCAAGCACACATCGGATCTTACCGTATTGCTTACGCGGCGTACCGAGACCCTGCCTTCACACGCCGGTCAAATCAGTTTTCCCGGGGGGCGCCGCCATCGAGAAGATGAGAGTTTGCTCGCAACTGCTTTGCGGGAAACCCGTGAAGAGGTTGGTATTCGCGCCGATCAGATTGTCGTCGCCGGTTATCTGGATCTATACGAGACCGGCACGGGCTATTGCATATTGCCGGTCGTTGGTATGCTTGGTGGTGATATCGATCTTGTCCTTGATCCACACGAGGTGAAGGAGGCTTTCGAAGTTCCTTTGACTTTCCTCATGGATCCCGCAAATCATCAGCGTCATTCCCATGTACGGGGCGGGATGATAAGACATTTTTACGCCATGCCGTACAAAGATCATTATATTTGGGGCGCGACTGCAGGGATCCTGAAAATGCTTTACGACCGATTGTACGGCGCATGATTCGCATTACACTGTGGCAACTTTTCTTCCTTGCCCTTCCATTCTTGTTGTATTGGGGCTTCGTCGTTTTCGTTGCTAGAAGAAAGGCCGACTCGGGCGGTATATGGAACGAGGCGCCCATCACTTGGCTTTTGTCCGCAGGTATCTTGCTTATGATCGCGGGCTTTGCCTATTGGGGCCTTACGGATGTTCAGTATTCATCTGATGTTGGCGAAGCCGTCCAAACGACGGGCGATGCCGTAACCATAGGCGATTAAGTCATTCACGGAGTAGATTTTGTCCGAGTCTCAGACCGTGAATCTGGCGTCCCAAGCTTGGCTCAGCGACCATGCGACTAAACGGCTTGTCGCAGCACTTGCGACGGGCACTGAGACCGTGCGTTTTGTGGGCGGCTGCGTACGTGACGCGGTGCGCGGTGAGGAGGTCAGGGATGTAGATCTCGCAACGGTTCATTTACCGCACAAAGTCACCGAGCTTTTGGAAGCAGCTGCAATTGAAGCGATCCCTACAGGCATCGACCACGGCACCGTTACGGCGGTTGTAGAGGGCAAACCTTTTGAAATTACGACACTTCGAAAGGATGTGGAAACGTTTGGCCGTCACGCCAAAGTAGCATTCACGGATAACTGGTTCGAGGACGCCAAGCGCCGGGACTTTACGGTGAACGCAATTTATGCGGACCCGGATGGACGTATTTTCGATCCTGTCGATGGCGTGGGCGATGCAAGGTTGGGCTTGGTTCGTTTCATCGGTGAAGCGGATGAGCGCATTCGGGAAGACTATTTGCGCATTTTGCGCTTCTTTCGTTTGAATGCCCAGTTCGGTCAGAGTGAACTGGAAAAGAAAAGCTTGGCGGCCTGCGTGCGGAATAAAGCGGGTCTGGCCAAACTTTCCGGAGAACGCATTCAGTCCGAAATCATGCAGCTCATCGCAACGGCATCAACGTCAGCCGTTTTGCGTCAAATGAACGAAGCCCTAATTCTCAACGAAATTTTGCCTGAGCTAGACCCGAAACGGCTCGTGGTTCTTGACCGTTTGATAGTGGTGGAAAGTCAACGGACACGCGATCCAGACCCTGTTTTGCGCCTTGCTGCTCTCTTGAGAGGGGGTGAGGACGCGGTGCTGCAAATGTCTCAGCGCCTAAGAGTTTCCAACCAAATGCGCGACCGCTTGATCCGCTTTGTTAGGGCTTACACTCGTGACACGGAAACTTGGCGGATCCCGCACAAGCTGCGGCGATCTTTGTACAAATTGGGACAAAGCACGATGATTGATGTAATGCTCGTGCGCTGGGCCGAAGATGAGGCGTTGGCAGACCATTGGCAAGACTTGCTAGATTATGCCGAGACTTGGTCCAGGCCTGAACTCGAGATCAAAGCGAAAGACGTCATGGATCTGGGCATAGAGGCGGGGCCCGATGTGGGCCGCCTCCTTTCAATTGTTGAAGATTGGTGGATCGAAAACGATTTCCCTCGCGATCAAGCTAAACAACTCGAATACCTCAAAAAAGTTGCCGTTTTACTCTGCTGAGGTGTAGGCAATAGCAATGAAGGGTTGTATCCGACTCGATGTGGCGAGTTGAAATTGCGGACGGATTGGGCTTTAGCGGTAGCGGGCAAGGATGTTTTGCAGTTTTTCGGCTCCTGGAGTGAGCTCGTCGTATGGCAATTCGTTGAGCGGTTGCATAGTGGTTTCACTCAAATCGTGAAAATCCGGCTTCGACTCGTCGATATATAGAAGACCGGTCAGGTATTCGCCTTGTTTGAGTTTGTCTTGAATGTAGCTGAACGCCGCCGTGCGATCCCTCGGATCGTAGTCTTGTGCGACTTTCCGTAGCAGGATTTTGCTGCCGTCATGTAACGTTACATTTATGCCGCCGCCATCCGCATACGACGTTTGAATTTCCTCTGCAGGGGGAACAAAGTCGGTATGAATCGCGGGATGATAAAACTGCCGCGTAAAGGCGTAACTCTTGGTCGAGTCTTCATGATCGTTAAACGTCACGCATGGTGACAGGATATCGAGAAGCGCAAAGCCGTGATGTTTGAGTCCCGCCTTGATGAGTGGCACCAACTGTTCCTTATCGCCGGAAAAACTGCGCGCCACGAACGTGCCCCCCATGGCAAGTGCCGTCAAAACGGGATCGATGGGCGACTGCAGATTGACCTCGCCTTTCTTCGCCTTCGTGCCGACGTCGGCAGACGCCGAAAATTGACCTTTGGTGAGTCCATAGACGCCGTTGTTCTCGATTACATATAGCATGTCGAGATTGCGTCGCATCGCGTGCGAGAATTGACCGAGGCCGATGGACAGAGAGTCACCGTCGCCGGACACTCCTATGTAATAGAGATCTCGATTTGCCGCGTTTGCTCCCGTTGCCACCGATGGCATACGGCCGTGAACTGAATTAAAGCCGTGGGCTGAATCAATAAAGTAAGCGGGCGTCTTTGACGAGCATCCGATGCCGCTCATTTTGGCGACCTTGTGTGGTTCGATGTTGAGTTCGAAGCAGGCTTCGATGAGGGCAGCGGTGATGGAATCGTGGCCGCAGCCGGCGCACAGGGTCGACATGCTGCCTTCATAGTTGCGACGCGTCAGCCCCAATTCGTTATGCGGCAGTTTCGGGTGCGCCACTTTGGGTTTCATCATATAGCTCATGCGGCTTCACCTCGCGCCAACTTCCTCTCGATGGCTTCAACAATGTACAGGGACGGCACCGGAAGACCGTTATAGTGCAGAATGGAGTCGAGCTTAGCTTTGTCAACTTGGGTTTCCAATATCAACAGCGATTTGAGCTGCGCATCGCGGTTTTGCTCAATCACGAAAATCTGCTCGTGATGCTCCAGAAATTCTTCGACCTCGTGGGAAAAGGGGAAGGCACGAAGCCGCATGTAGTTCAATTTGATCCCACGGGTCTCAAGCTCGTCGATGGCTTCGTTGATCGCGCCGTCGCAGCTTCCCACCGAAAGGATACCGACGCGATGGTTGCCGCTGAGCCGAGTGACGGGCTTGGGGACGAGCGTCGCCGCCGCTCGAAATTTTGATTTCAAACGGTCAAGCACGTCTTGGTATTCGCTTGCATCTTCGGTGTAGCCGCCGGATTTATTGTGTCCGGAGCCGCGCACGAAATAGGCTCCTTTTGGATGTACGCCGGGAATGGTGCGGTAGGGAATGCCGTCTTTGTCCTTGTCTAGATAGCGTTCAAAGACATCAAGCTTTTCGAGGTCTTGTGCTTTCAGAACTTTGCCGCGGTCAGGCACGTAGGAAGCATCCCAAGTGAGTTCAGGGCACATCCAGTCGTTCATGCCGATGTCGAGATCGGAGAGAACGAAGACGGGCGTTTGAAGCCTTTCGGCCATATCAAACGCTTCGGCTGCCAAGTAAAAGCATTCTTCAGGATTTGCCGGGAACAACACCACGTGTTTCGTGTCACCGTGAGAGGAATAGGCGGCCGTTAAAATGTCGCATTGCTGGGTGCGTGTCGGCATGCCGGTGGAAGGCCCAACGCGTTGAATATCGAAAATCACCGCAGGGATTTCGGCGTAATAACCGAAGCCGATGAACTCACTCATGAGCGAGATTCCGGGTCCACTCGTCGGCGTAAAGGCCCGCGCGCCGTTCCAGTTGGCGCCGAGCACAATGCCGATGGCTGCCAATTCATCTTCCGCCTGAACGATGCAATAGCGTTTCTTTCCCGTAGTTTCATCGACGCGATGGCGCTCACAAAAGGACCTGAAGGCGTCCATAAGCGAGGTGCTAGGTGTGATCGGATACCAGGCGCCTACCGTGGCGCCGGCATAAAGACATCCCAAAGCGGCCGTCGTATTGCCATCGATCATGATGTGGCCACTGGTCTTATTGAGCGCTACGGCGCGAATCGGTAGAGGGCAGTCATAATTTTCTTTTGTGAAGTTGTACCCGAGTTTGATGGCTTCAAGGTTTGAATGAACGAGATGCGCTTTTGAGCTGAAGGTCTCTTGCAAAAGCGTTTCAATGACGGTCATGTCGAAATCAAGGAGTGCAGCCAGCGCGCCCGCGTAGCAAATGTTTTTCATCAGGATGCGATTTCGTGCTCCCTGAAACTTCTCGTTGCACATCTTCGATAGGGGTATACCGATGATCGTTATGTCATCGCGTTTGAGTATGTCACTGCGCGGCCAGCTTGAATCATAAATCAGATAACCGCCTGGACTTACGTCTTGAATGTCTTCGGCGTAAGTTTCCGCATTCATGGCAACCATGATATCGACGCGTCCCGCCCGCGCAATATAACCGTCGCTGCTGGCACGGATTTCGTACCACGTGGGCAGCCCTTGAATGTTGGATGGAAAGTAATTCTTACCTGCGACCGGGATACCCATGCGGAACAGGGATTTCATGATCAGCCCGTTGGCACTGGCCGAACCGCTGCCGTTTACATTAGCCACTTTGATGACGAAGTCGTTTATGTGCTCTTTTTTTGTTGTTTTTGCCATTGGACTTCCTCATCGACGGCGTAGGGCTTGATAAGACACGACTTCTGCATGTCCCAGGCCGCCGTTGGGCATCGTTCTGCACATAGCCCGCAATGCAGGCAGACATCTTCATCCTTCACCATGACGCGTCCGGTTTGTTTCAGGCCGCCGGAAACAAATAAGGCTTGGTCGAGATTGTCCGCGACGGCGCGCAAACGCTTTCTTAAATCAGCTTCGTTGCCGTTCTCGGCAATGGTTAAACAGTCTACCGGACAGATGTCGATGCACGCGTCACATTCGATACATAGGTCATCAGTAAATACCGTCTGTATGTCGCAGTTGAGACAACGCTGCACTTCTTTCACCGTTTGTTCGGCAGAAAAGCCCAATTCGACTTCAATATCCAGTTCCTCAAATCTCTCCTCAAGGCTGACATGGGTCATTTGACGCCGTGTGGCCGGGTCGTAGTCATTACTGTATGACCATTCGTGGATGCCCATTTTTCGGCTGCTCAGATTCATTTGGTCAGGTAGACGCTCGGTGAGTGGCCGGTTGTGACAATGATGATGAATTGAAATAGCAGCTTGATGACCGTGTTCGACAGCCCAGATTATATTTTCTGGACCCCAGGCTGCGTCGCCGCCGAAGAATACACCGGGAATGGTCGATTCAAATGTGATGCGATCGACAATCGGTTCGTCCCATTCGTTGAACTCCATTCCGATATCACGCTCGATCCACGGGAAGGCGGTTTCCTGTCCCACCGCCAAAATGCATGAGTTGGCCGGAAGGATGACCTCATCGATTTTATTTGATGTGAGCTTACCGTTTTTATCTTCATGGTATTCGAGAATGCCGTGGCGAACGCCGACAAGCCTGCCTTTCTCGATGATGAACTCTTCCGGATTGTGGCAGAGCAATATCTCCACGCGTTCTTCCATAGCGTCTTCGAGTTCCCAGTCGGACGCTTTGAGAAGATGTCGGGGTTTGCGTGCGGTCACCTGTACTTTTTTGCCGCCGAGACGTAACGACGTGCGGCAACAATCCATGGCCGTGTTGCCGCCGCCGATGATCACCACGTTCTCGCCGATGGTATCCGTGTGACCAAATGCGACACTTTCAAGCCAGTCGATGCCGATGAAGAGCTGGTCGGCGGCTTCCCGGCGCCCCGGTAAATCGAGATCTTTACCCTTGGGCGCACCGCTGCCCACGAAAATGGCGTCGAAGCCGTCGTCGAGTAGTGCCTTCATGCTGTCTATGCGCTGGTTGAGACGCAAGTCGACACCCATGTCGATGATCATGTTGATCTCTTCGTCGAGCACTTTGGCCGGCAGGCGGAAGGCGGGAATATTTGTGCGCATGAGACCGCCGGTCGTTTCCAGCGTTTCGAAAATCGTCACCTGATAACCAAGTGGCATAAGGTCATTGGCGACCGTTAGCGAAGCGCAGCCCGCTCCGACACAGGCAATACGTTTACCGTTTTTTGCTTTGGGAATGACCGGAAGGCATCCTTCAATATTGCCTTTAAGGTCTGCTGCGACACGTTTCAAGCGGCAGATCGCCACCGGTTTTTCTTCAATACGCCCGCGGCGGCAGGCGGGTTCGCATGGCCGGTCACAAACGCGGCCTAAAATCGCCGGAAAGACGTTTGATTCTCTGTTAACCAAATAGGCGTCGGAAAAGCGTCCTTGCGCGATCAGTCGGATATATTCCGGCACGTCAGTATGGGCCGGACATGCCCACTGGCAATCGACAACCCGATGATAGTAGTCGGGGTTTGAGGTATCAGTTCTATCCACCTGAGAATGGTCCTTCCGCGCTCCGGGCATCTTTTCTAGTTGTTGCCCCCGGCGGCTTGGCGCGTGAGATTATACATTTCGACGATAAAGGCAAATAATACCGATCCATATACTGCACAATGGTTTGATGTCCGCTTTGCAGGGGTCAAGATGGTTTTTATCATCAACTGGGACGAGGGACTGCTTTCGTCTTGTTTCTTTTCCTCCGTATACGTATGAAAAAGCCTAGTCTCATCCGAACGCGTTGAGAGCGGCCTCGGCAATCTGCCTGCCGTGCTCCTGAACGAAATGGCCACCGTTGTCGATTTCAAGAGGTTCCGGGCAGCCGGCGATCAACTCTTTCAGACGATACATGGCGTGTGATCCAAGCACCGGATCTTGCATGCCGATTGCCATGAATGTAGGTCCCTGCCACTCGTCATGCCACCAGCGCGCGGCCTCACGCCCCAAATCGGCGCCCTCCATGTCAGGACTGATCGGCACAATGGCGGGAAAGCGGCGTACACCGGCTCTATAACGTGCATCGGGAAAGGGCGCGTTGTAAGCGGCGCATTCATTATCTGACAGATGCGGGTTGCTGCGCGATATGAGGCGAGGAATATCGAAATCGGGCTTGTCGGCCACAAATTGTTTCCAGTTTCGGAAGCCGGGGCCCGGGTCGTCGCCGGTCGCAAGCGCCGTGTTCATGACAATGAGACGAGTGATGCGCTCGGGCATGTCGAGAGGCACGGTGAGTCCCAAGAGTCCCCCCCAATCCTGGCAGACGAGCGTAATGTTTGTGAGGTTCATGCGTTCGATAAAACGTAACAGTAGGGTTCGGTGAAAGGTAAACGTATATATCTCGTCAGCGACCGGCTTATCCGACCTGCCGAAGCCTAGGAAATCAGGCGCGACGACCCGGTGGTTTGCTGCATTAAACACGGGAATCATCTTGCGGTAGAGATAGGCCCAGGTGGGTTCGCCGTGCAGGCAGAGAAACGTGTGTGCTGCTTGTCCAGGGCCCTCGTCCACATAGTGGATCCGGAGATCTTCGTAACCTTCCAGGTCGTCAATATAATGGGGCGCGTAGTCATAGCCCTGGAGGTTTTGGAATCGATCTTCGGGGGTGCGGAGTGTTTCGAAAGACATGCGCGATATCCTGAAGTGAATCAGACGTGCCCGGGTATTCTATCAGGGAGTTAGGAGACCGCTACTAGGCTTTTGAACACAGGATTGGAGCGATACCTTTTCATATTCGCGACCTGCTGACTCCGGGCTCTTTGGAGAGGCGCGCGGCAGACCTGTTCAGATGTTTGGCAACAATGAGGTTCCGGAACTATAGATTTTTCGAGAGTCACTGGTTTCCTTAAAGATCCGCAGTCTATATTAGGTGCGTATCCCTGTTCTAGATGCTCAATGGTCATCACGACGATGATGGAAAAACTTGTTGCAGTCACACTGAGCTTCATGGCGATTTTTGCCGTGTCGGCTTCATCCGCCCAGATTTCGTCATCGAACCATGTCGAAACCAAGCTTGTCAGCAATGTTTTGGAGATACCAGCCGGCGGGACGTTTTGGATCGCGCTGCGCCAGAAAATTCGTCCCAACTGGCACACCTACTGGAAAAATCCGGGTGACGCCGGCGAGCCCATACGTATCGAATGGAATTTGCCCCTCGGCTTTGAAGCAAGCGAGATTTATTGGCCGGTGCCGGTGCGCATTCCCGTCGGACCTCTGATGAATTTTGGCTACAAGGGTGAGGTATTCATCCTCACCGAAATCACTGCGCCCGCCGCGCTTGAAGACGGCCGACAGTTTGCGGTCAGCGCGCACGCGGAGTGGCTGGTCTGCGAGGACATATGTATCCCCGAAGAAGCTGACCTTGAGATTTCAATGAGAGCGACGACAGGCGAGGCGCAGCCTGATCCGGTTTGGGCCCCGGATATTGAAGCAGCTAGGTCGGCTTTGCCTCGGTTGGCCCCATGGCCCACGCGCGTCGCCATGCTCAACGATGAAGTGGTGGTGTCTATTGAAGCCGATGACCTTGTCGAGATATTTCGCACCGAGCGTATTGAGGACGTCGCCTTTTTTCCAGAAGAGGACGGTATCGTCAGAAACGCCGCCCCTCAAACTGTGAGATATGGCAGAGCGGGATTTTCCGTGTCGGTCGAAGCCGGACACAAAGTAGCTGGTATCGGCGGTATTAGCCCGTTCGATCCGGTGCGCGGCATCGTCGTCATTCGCGACCGGGAAGACCGACGAGATGTGGGTGGGAGTAGGGTTGTCGCTTTTGAACTCGAGGCCACGGTTGGTGAAATTGCCGCGGGCACGTTGACGTCTCAAGCCGCGGGACTTGACGCGGAAGATCCGCCAATTCCGACCGCCGGCGTCAGCTTCATCGAGGCCTTTGTTTTTGCTCTTGTCGGCGGTCTGATTCTGAACTTGATGCCGTGTGTCTTTCCGGTTCTTTCCATGAAGGCGGTGGGTTTGGTCCAAGCGGCGCAAGAAAATCCGAACACGGTGCGCACCAGCGGATTGGCCTATGGGGCCGGTGTCGTATCGAGTTTTATCGGCATTGCATTGCTGCTCATTCTCTTCCGCGCAGCCGGTGAGGAGATCGGCTGGGGCTTTCAACTGCAATCGCCGGAATTTGTGACGCTTATGGCTTATCTCATGTTTCTGGTCGGACTCAATCTGTCCGGTGTGTTTGAAGTAGGCCGCCCGCTTGTGAGCATAGTCGGCAGAGAGACGCCGTCGGGTGGGGCCATCGGCTCGTTTGGCACCGGGGTTTTGGCGACTGCTGTTGCAACTCCATGTACCGCTCCCTTTATGGGCACTGCCACAGGCTTTGCGCTAACTCAAACGCCTGCTTTATGCTTAAGCATTTTTACTGCCTTGGGTCTGGGGATGGCATTGCCTTATGTGGCGCTCAGTTTCCTGCCCGGCCTCGCCGCGATTCTGCCTCGGCCAGGGGTCTGGATGGAGCGCTTCAGGCAGCTTCTCGCTTTTCCCATGTATGCAACGGTCGTATGGTTGATTTGGGTGTTGAGCCAGCAAACGGGATCGACCGGCGTTCTGGTTGCTCTCACGGGTCTCGTCTTGCTCGGCTTTGCGAGTTGGCTCTTTGATGAAATCCGGAACGTCGGAAGCGCATGGCGATATGTCGGCGCGTTGATCGCCCTGCTCGGCATTTTTGCCGCGCTTGCCGTCATAGGATATCAAACTGTCGACACTTCGGAAATTGAAGTTGCGGCGCGCCCGCCCATGGCGCAAACGCTCACGCCGGAGCCGTTTTCCGATCACCGGTTGAAGGAACTTCGTGCCGATGGCCGGGCGGTTTTTGTCAACTTCACCGCCGCGTGGTGCATCACGTGTCTGGTGAATGAACGCGTTGCTCTCAACGGTTCGAAACTCGCGGAACGTTTCAAACAGGACAATGTGGCTTATCTCAAAGGCGACTGGACCAACCGCGACCCCGAAATCACTAGGGCTTTGGCCCGCCATGGGCGAAATGGCGTTCCCTTGTATTTGATGTATGCGCCGGGTACGAGCGTCGATGAGGCAACGGTCTTGCCGCAGATTTTGACGGAAGCAACGGTGCTTTCCGCTCTGGATGACATGAAGGCAGTGCGCCGACCTGCAAGTAGGGCGGGGCTTGCCCTTCCTCGGGAGCGCCGCCCCTCGCCTGACTTTTGAATTGAAATACAATTCGATTTCATTGCAACTCTATGACGGTGCTGCGGCTGTGCTACGTTGCCGTCCGTTGAGGTTGGCTTGCCCGGATCGCATATTCAAATAACGGATTCCGAATTTGACCGCAGTAAATCTTTTTTCGGAAGCGATGTTTGCCCATGGCGTGTGACGCAGTGGAAATTCGATATGGTCCCGCCCGCATCGGGCCCGTCAGCCTGCCCCGTCCGCTGCCCTGGGGGGCATCTATGAGCCGACGAGTAGAGTATGACGTTAGTTGATCGCGCGCGGGTTTTTTGGGACGCGCTCAAAAATCGCCCGCCCGCCCGGCTGCCTCTTTCGACTTATTTCGGCTATGGAGGCGGGCAATTGGGCGGGCAGATCATGCGCGACACGCCCGCGCTGCTGTTGCTCTTTTTCATGACCGATATATTGGGGCTGGCTGCGGTTCTCGCCAGCCTTGCCATTCTTATCCCAAAAATTTGGGTCGTTTTTGCCGATGCCATCGTCGGTATTGTTTCCGACAAAACCGAGACTCGCTGGGGCCGCCGCCGCCCGTTCGTTCTGATCGGCGGTCTGGTCGCCGGCATTTTATTCATGTTTTTATTCAGTGTACCAAATATTGAAACTCAAGCGATGCTCGCCGTCTATATGACCGTTATCTATATCCTTATGAACACCGGGTTTTCATCCTTTTCCGTGCCCTATCTTACGATGGCGTCCGAGATGTCGGATGATCCTGACGAACGCACCACGATTCTATCGTTTCGCAATTCGGCATTGGCTCTGGGTGTCATGGTCGGCGGTGCACTTGCGCCCAAAATTGTCGATTGGGTCGGCGGCGGCCGCGAAGGTTATGCCACCATGGGTTTGATTCTGGGGAGTCTGATCATCTTGTCAACGCTCTGGATTTTCTTTGGAACCTCGAAGGCACCTCGAAATGCAGCCAGGGATTCCACGGTTCCACTTGGCAGGCAGATCAAAATCGCTTTTGATAACAAGCCTTTCGTCATCCTGATTGCAGCCAATATCATTCAGTATTTGAGCGCGGGCATCGGATACAGCGGTCTTGCCTATTATCTTCGTCGTATTGTCGAAGTGGACCCGTTGGAAATCATGCCCGCAATCGTCGTTCTGATGACGGTATTCTCCATCGTGACGATGCCGACATGGATTTATTTTTCGGTGCGGTTTGGCAAACTCAAAACCTATGTTTGGTCACTCATTCTTTTTTCGGTTACGACGCAAGTCTGGTTGATAGCGGGTCCTGATCGGATTTGGCCTGTTTACGTTGCCGGCCTGTGCATCGGCTATTTCAATACGGGATTCATTTTGATGTCCTTCTCGTGTCTTACGGACACGATCAGTTATGATCGTGCGCGGACGGGATTGTCACGCGAAGGTGCGTTGTCCGCGGTCTATTCCGCTACGGAAAAGGCAAGCTTTGCTCTCGGCGCGGTGGTCTTTGGGTTGGTGTTGGGTGCAACAGGGTATATCGAGTCGCAGAGTGCGGAAGTCGTCCAGCCGAAAAGCGCACTTTGGGGAATTACGATAGGTTTTGTCATTCTGCCGGCGGTTTTGCATCTGGCAAGTTTACTCATCCTGCGCAAATACACGCTCGCGAAAGAGGCACTGGAAGCGTGCCCGGGAAGCGGATAACCGAAGATGCGTCATCGGAGCGGCTTTGGTGTCCCGGTGAGTGGATTGCTCGCGGCGAGACTCTGAACCGTCGCGAATTTCGTGTTCATGAGATCCGGGCGGCAGTGTCCATTTCCAAAACCGAGTCCGTCTGTCATAATTCACGAACATCTATGGCTATAATCGTATGTGTAGGGTCTTGAGATGGACGTAAAACTGCGCCAGCGTGGGCGCGCCTCAATGGATTTCCTGATGGGGCTCGGGATGCGCGGATATGCGGCGCGTCTACAGGCCGACCGGGAACTCGCGGAAGCCGGTCTTGACGACAATACATTGGCTGATGATCTGGACGCTCGAATGGATCAGGTCAAGGATGCGCTGGTGGCGTCGCGCGAGCATCACCTGTCACTGTTGATCAATTCCTGGCATGGCGACAATCACGGCGCATCGGCGATCGAAGCGTTTGAAGAGATTCGACCCGAGCTTGAACCCAGTCTGATCAAGGGGGCGAAAGGGCCGACCACGATCACCGCTCACAACGATGTCAAGTTGCCTGCTTATTATGACGGCGTGTGGTTTCACCGTACGACCGGCGGCTGGGACGGACACGACTTTCAGGGCTTTATTCACAGCAAGATCATTCACAGTTTTCTAGTTGCCAGATTTTATCCCGGCGATATTTACGCTCAACGCCGCCAAGCAGGTAAAGAAGCACCGCGGCGCGATTACGAACGGATTCTCGATATGGGTTGCGGTTCCGGCTACTACACGGTGCCGCTTGCCCAGACGTTTCCCGACGCGGAAATCTGGGGTTGCGATTTTGCCCTGCCGACGCTCAGAGAAGCGCAACGTGTGGCCAACAGTCATGGCTGGGCTTGGAAACTCCACCAGGTGGCTTGCGAAAATACGGGCTTTGAGGCCAATTCGTTCGGCTTGGTCACGTCCTTTATTTTGCTGCATGAACTACCCGCGACGGCAATCAGAGATGTTTTTGCGGAAGCTTATCGTCTCCTTGAACCGGGTGGCGATCTCCTCATGACCGATGTCGTGCCCTATGAAGAGCTCAGCAAAATGGAATCGTGGCGCAAGGAGCACTTGGCGCGTACGGGAGGCGAGCCTTATTGGCGGGAAGCGGCAACGGTCGACACGCGAGAGATTGCAAAAGAGGTGGGCTTTGTCCATGCCGAGCGTTACGGTCTCAACAATGAGAAAAACTATTTCGTCACGCGCGCGAGAAAATCATGAATCTGCGATTCAGGAAATTGATCAAACCAAGTTGATGGGAGTCCGGGGCTTTCAATGACGGAAAAGTTGCTGACGTCGGAACAACAGGACAGGTTGGGCCTGTCTCTGATCGCGCTCGCCAAGGAATTCTGGGTGCTGCGCGATCGTGTGGCCGTTCTGGAAAAAGTGCTCGACAGGCAGGGCATTTCCGCTACGGAGGAGATCGAGGCCTACGAGCCCGATCGGGATTTTGAGGCCGGGCTTGCGGCGGCCCGCGATCGATTCATTTCATCGGTTCTTGATCCGATCAGCGGCCCCGGCGCCAAGGACTGAATTCGAATGGGTGCTCCCCACTGCGGTGACCGCGAGCGTTGCCACGCCCGCCGTCGGCTGCAACTCCCACCTTATCTTCAAGCGACCGAAGGCTCTCAATCGGGTGGAACTTCCTGTTCGTGGTCGCCGTTTCGAAATATCAACGTTTCTTCAATGTTGTTTAGAAAAACGTTCACCGTATTCAGTTGAGACGTCGAATCATTCATCAACATTGTATTCCGTATACGGATTGATTTCGTATTTTCAATTCCCTTCGTTTCCTGATAAATCCAGATCGTGTCGCCGTCCTGCTCGAATCCGATCCATGTCAGCGGCACGACGGCGCCGTCGCTTTGATTGATCGAAAAGGTAAATTTCAGATACTCCGCCAGCATTCGATCGGTGCGCTCGGAATACGCAAGATCGACATCCGCTTCAAAGTGTCGTTCCAGAGCGGATTCCAAATCATGGCTGAAAATTCGATGAACGACCTCGACGAGGTCCGTCTGTTGGTTGTATTCGATTGTCGTGAGCGCTGTTTCAAGACCGTGAGCCCGGACCGCCCCGCCGCCGTCGGTGAGCGCTCCCAGGACAACGGCGAGATATGGCAGGTTGATAAGTTTGCTAATTCTCGGCAGCCTCATCTGATGCACCGGGGTTTGTTGCGGATGCCGGTTCAACGCCCTCGGGGTGTGTCTTCTTGAACCTGCCGTCCTCGTCATCCGTCTTGAGTTTGACTCGCATGTCTTTCATGAGATTACGGTGTTTTTCACGCTCGAATTTGAACACTTCGAGCCGCGAGGGAACCACGCGGCGGGGAAAGTAGTTGTTTTCGATATCAACGTCCGCCGTTTCCCAATGGGGGTCGACAACAATCGAGGAAATGAGTTTGTTGCGCATGAGCAATTTTGTCGCGGTCCCGGGATCACGACGCCAGATTTCCGCAGGGATGCGAATTTCCTCTTCGCTGCCGTCATCGTAGGATATTGCCAGTATGATCGGCATGACCAAACCGCCCTTGTTGGAAAACTCTATAAAATAGAAGTTTTCCGTTTTCGAGAGCATGTCGCGCTCCCATTGCTCCAGACCTTCAATCAATTTCTCGTATTTGTTTCGGTCTTTATTGCTTACGGTAAACTCGTCGTTTTCATTGTAGAAGTCAGCAAGTTGCGGAAATCGATCGATCCGCCGCTCTACATCGACGTCACGCTGTTGAGTGAGCGATAACGGTTCGTTCGTCTTTTCCTCCCGCTTCTTCGGCTGCTCCATGTCGGGGTCTTTGCTGTCCAACGTATAACGAATCACTTTGTCCACGGAGATATCAACGTGATCGGTCGTATAGAACCAGCCGCGCCAGAACCAGTCGAGATCAACTCCGCTTGCATCTTCCATCGTGCGGAAAAAATCGGCCGGTGTGGGATGTTTGAACTTCCAACGCTCCGCGTACTCCTTGAATGCGAAATCGAAGAGTTCCCGGCCCAAAACGGTTTCCCGCAACACGACCAGGGCGGTTGCCGGCTTGGCATAGGCGTTGTTGCCCAGATCAAGCACCGAATCGGACTGGGTCATGATCGGCACTTGCCGTTTGCTTCGCATATAATCCTTGATCTTGCGCGGCTCCCCCCGGCGTGACGGGTAATCCTGTTCCCACTCTTGTTCGGCGATGAACTGGAGGAACGTGTTTAAGCCTTCGTCCATCCAGGTCCACTGACGCTCGTCGGAATTGACGATCATGGGAAAATAGTTGTGCCCGATTTCATGAATGATTACCGAAATAAGCGCATATTTGGTGCCCCGTGAATAGGTTCGCTCCTCTTCGGCTTCTTCCGAGTTGTCTTCAACACCGTCTTCCTCGGCGGCCTCGTTCTCCGGATCGTCTTTTTCCATACGCTCTTTTTCATCTCTCTCATCGGGTCTTGGCCCATTGAACGAGATCATCGGGTATTCCATGCCGCCTACCGGTCCGTTTACCGACTGCGCGACCGGGTAGGGATAATCGAACGTAAACCGGCTGTAGACTTCGAGCGTGTGGATGATGGCGTGCGTCGAATACCGCTCCCAGAGCGGATTGCCCTCCTTGGGGTAAAATGACATCGCCATCACGTCATTGCCCCCGCGCTGTTTGTGGCCTTGCGCATCCCAAATGAATTTTCGCGAACTTGCGAATGCGAAGTCGCGAACATCGCGTGCACGGAATATCCACGTGCTCGTGCCGGAGGGTGTCGATGATTCGTTTGCCTTCGCCTCTTCGGGCGTCACGATAAAGATCGGCTTGTCGGCGTTTTCGGCTTGCGCAAGAAGACGCCGCTGCTTCGAGCTCAAGACGGCGCTTGGGTTTTGCAGTTGGCCTGTTGCCGAAACGATATGGTCGTCGGGCACCGTGATTTCGACGTGGTAGTTGCCGAATTCCAAAGTAAATTCACCCGCGCCCAAAAATTGTTTTGTGTTCCAGCCGCCCGAATCGGTATATGCGGCGAGCCGCGGGAACCATTGTGCCATGACGTAAATGTAATTGCCGTCATTCTCGAAGAACTCGTAACCGGAGCGGGCTCTGAACCATTTGGCGTTGATGATGCGATAATCCCAATCAATCGAGAAAATGAACGATTGCCCGGAGTGAAGGGGGCGGGGCATGTCGATCCGCATCATCGTATCGACGATCGTGTAACTCAGGTCTGTGCCTTTTGCCGACTTGACGGACCTGATGTTGTAACCGCCCCCGAAATCCCGTTCGAATTCCGCGCGGATGCCGGCATAGCTGATGCGGTCTTCACTGCGCGGCGACCGGGTAAGAGAGGCGCTCGAATCTGCACGATGCCGGTTTTGATCGAGTTGTACCCAGAGATAGGCGAGGATGTCCGGCGAATTGTTAGTATAGGTAATGACTTCGGACCCGCTCAGACTTTGATTTTCGTCGTCGAGCGTCACTTCAATTTGGTAGTCGACCTGCTGCTGCCAATACAGACGGCTAGGCGCGCCCGAGGCCGTGCGGTAGGCATTGGGCGTCGGCAGGATTTCCTCAAGCTGTCGAAACCGATCATCGAACATGCTTCGGCCGGGATCGATTTGACCGACCGCCGAATTGATTGTGAGCAGGAGAAGAAAAGCGGGAATACAATATCGGATCATGGTGAGTTTCCGGGACAGCGTGGCTTGATCGGTTGAGCTACTCTAACTTGTCTTGTTTGACGGTCAATTGCCGTGCGCTGCGAAGGAGGCTGTGGTTTTGTCGCGACCGTAATGGGCATTTGCAACGAAACCTTGGCATAATGCCTCTTTTTATAATCGCGATGGTTTTGTTCTTCCGTGAAAGGGCTTCTTGTTCATATTCGAATATCTGAGTAGCCTTCGATGATCTTGAGATCGGGAACGAAATCGGAAATACCGGAAGGTCTGACGCGCGATGAATGAAAGCTCCTCCACCAACCTGCATCTTATTGAGAGGCTTCGCGGCATTCTGGGGGCGGAGCATGTCATCACCGACGATGAAGAATGCCGCGCTTATTCGGCCGATGTTTATTCCTCCGGGACAACGTGCGCGGCGGTCATAAGTTCCGCCGACAAATCCAAATTGGCGAAAGCCGTAGCGCTGGCGACGCAGAACGGATTTTCCGTATGTCCCCGCGGCGGCGGCATGTCTTACACCGGCGGGTACGTTCCAACGCAGGAAGCCAGCCTTGTTGTCGACATGTCGCAACTCGACCGGATTGTCGAAGTGAACGAAGAGGATATGTACATCACTGTCGAGGCGGGTGTGACGTGGAAACAGATCTTCGAGGAGTTGACGCCGCGCGGATTGCGATTGCCTTTCTTCGGCACCTTTTCGGGAGTCAGGGCGACCGTTGGAGGCGGCCTGTCGAACGGCGCCTTGTTTATGGGTACGGGGCATCATGGTACCCTTGCGGAGACCGTGCTCGGTCTGGAAATTATTTTGGCGGACGGCACGTTGATCAGGACGGGGCAGGCCGCTTTCAAAAATGTTTCGAAGCCATTTTATCGCACTTATGGTCCGGACTATACCGGCCTCTTCGTGCACGATACGGGGTCGTTGGGTTTGAAGACTCAAGCGACGCTCCGGCTCATTCAAAAGCCGCGCTTTACGGATTACGCCTCTTTTACATTTCGGGGCATTGAAACGGCGGCCAGCGCCTTGTCCGATATCGGGCGCACGGGGGCGGCGGAAGAGGCTTATGTCTTCGATCCGGAAACGACGGCCAAGAGTCTCGCGAGTTTCGGTTTCACGGAAGATCTGAAAACGTTGGCCGGTGTCGTAACCGGACAATCGAGTTTGACCAAAGGCATAAAGGAGGGGGTCAAACTCGTTGTGTCGGGTCGGAGCTTCATTGACGACGATTTGTATTCCCTTCACGTGATTTGCGCGGGTCGCAGCGAAGCGGGCGTTCAAGGGGATTTGGAAATCTGCCGCCGTATCGCCGAAAAACATGACGCCCGGGAAATCGACAATTCGATTCCGAAGGCCGAGCGGGCCAATCCGTTTCCGCCTTTGAACGGGATTTTGGGGCCTAAAGGCGACCGGTGGGCTGCGGTCAACGCAAAGGTCGCTCACTCTGACGCGCTCGATCTCATTCGCGCGGTCGATCGATTTTTCGAGCCGCACAAAAAAGAGATGGCAGACAAAGGTATAACCTTGAGCCGGTTGATGATCGCCATATCGACTCATGCGTTCAGTTTCGAGCCCGTGTTCCATTGGTTTGACGAATGGTTGCCCATTCATGAGCGTACGCCGGAGCCCTCGTATTTGAAGACATTGGAGCGACCGGCGCCCAATCCGGAAGCGCGCGCCCTAGTGGACGATTTGCGCGCCGCGCTTGTCTCCCTATTGGCGGAAAGGGGGGCGGCTTTCAATCAAATCGGCAAGACCTACCCCTATCGGGACATGCTTGATCCCGGAACCGCGCGGATCCTGGAGGCCGTCAAGGCCGAGACCGATCCTGATCGCCTGATCAATCCGGGCGCCCTCGGTCTTGACTAGGCGTCGATTTTCAAGGTTTCAGTCGGTGGTCGTTTCTGCCGATCGATACGGTCGCCGCGCTCGTCGAGCGTGAAGCGCGGCAAAAACAAGACCCAGAATTGCAAGCGCGGGACCCAGGCTTTCGTTTTGAAGTTCGCTCCATTGCGTCGGCTCGGCTCCGTCTATCGAAATACCGGCGATCCGGGCAATGACGACCAGCCCGCCGATGATCAGAATGATCCACAGACCGGGCGCGACCCAATTCTTGCGAGTCGCGGCGATCAGTCCGATCAAGCCGGTACCAAAGAAAAAGCCGCCCCACGTGCGGATTGCCGTGACGCCCGTGGGCGAGACAAGCTCGAAGCCAAGATTTTCCATCAATATCGGTTGGCGGAAGAGAATTTGTCCGACGAAGACGAAAATCAGGGCATCCACCACCAAAAACACGCGGGCGATCCATAACAGCACGGGTCACGTCCTTTCCGGGTTACTGCAGCGCGGGGATCACGCGTTCGCCGATGAGCTTGATGGACTGCGGAGCGTGTTTGCGAAGTTCGAGGCTGAGTTCCGTTATGCCTGCCTGTTTGAGTTCGATGAGATGATCGATGATGCGGTCCAAATCGCCGACATCGCCGGTAAGCGTCAATTTGTCGACGCAAAGATCGAGCAATCTGTCGGGGACGCCCTCGACGGTATGCGCGCCCTTGGCCGCCATTTCATAAATCTGCGGAATATGGGCCATGATGATGTCGAAATCGTCGTCATCCATGATCTCTTCCATCATGTATTTACGAAAGAGCGCCCGAAAACCGATCCATCTCTTCGCTTCGCGCCGCGCCTCTTCCCTGTCGTCATAGACGTACCACGCCATGAAATTGTTGATGCGAAACTTTCCGAAGTCGTGCTTCGCTTCTTTCATTCGCGCTCTGACGATGTCGATGGCGCCTTTGGACAGCGTCGGCGAAAGATCGCTCATCATGATTCCGTCGGAAATATTCGCCGACATGCGAAGCATTTGGGGCCGATTCGCTGCCGCATATACGAGGGGCGCCGCCGCCGTCGCCCAATAGGGATCGTAATCCGTAATCCGATAGAGTTCGCCTTGATATGAAAACGGCCGCTCGCGGCACGCTCCTTTGACGAATTCGAGGCATTCGCGCACGACGCGCACGCGCTTCTCGAACGGAATACCGAGCGCCATCACCACCTCTCCGCCGCCGCCAATCACGGTTTGCGCCCGCCCGCCGGCGATTTCATTGAAGGTCAAAAGCCCCATGGCAATGCGAAACGGATGTTGCTCATAGGCGTTGAGCGCGACGGGCCCGAGCCTGATTTTGGATGTCGCGGCCGCCAGCGGCGTCATGTTCGTGAAAGGCTCGCGACCGTCGAGATAGCTCGAATTCCAAATACCTCGGATTCCGTTCCGCTCCGCAAGTACGCCCAACTCCTTGAGCTCATTGGGGGACAGATGCGAGTCCAGAACGATGTCGATATCCATTTTCACGCTCTTGAGGTTGGCTGTTTCCCCTCCGCGGTTCCGGACGGCGGCCGGTTGCCGGGCCCAAGCCTCTTGCCCGTCAGTCCTCGTTGAGGAGATTGTAGTCTTTCCAATATTTGATTTTGCCGTCCCGCACCAGAAAAACGCCGGTCACATGAAAGGGTGAGCGCGGAAAATTTTCTCCATTGGGCAGGATAAAATGATCGATGCGTTCATTGATCACGACATCGCCCATGGCATGAGATCTTTTGATCTCCCATCTGATCTCTTTCATCCCGGCCATGAATGGGGTCATCTGTTCGCGGAATTGATCGACGCCGTTGACGACCAACTGCCCCCCTTCAAATACGTGATACTCGATGTCGTCCGCCAAATACGGAATGAGTTTTTCAGCATCGCGCTCATTCCATGATGTGCAAAACGCGTTGACGAAATCTTCGCGTGATTTTTCGGTTGCCGTCATCGCCCACCCCGTCTTTTGTGATGTGATATCTATTGGTAGCAGCAAAACACGGTCGAGGGTAGGTGATGAATCCGTGTGCTCGTTGAGGAGGAATTGGAAAGTTGGGTGTGGAAATCGAGCGGAAGTTTCTTGTTCTGGACGACTCGTGGCGTACCGATGTCACGTCTTCGATGCGTCTGCGTCAGGGTTACCTGACCGCGGATGAGGATCTGTCCATACGGGTGCGGCTTGCCGATGACGCGGCCACGCTGACCGTCAAGAAACGGATAAGCGACGCGAGAAGGCTCGAATTCGAATACGAAATCCCCGCGGAGGACGCCCATGTTCTCCTCGACCATGTCTGCGGTCGTCGGCTCATAGAGAAGACGAGGCATAGACTCGACCATGCCGGCACGATTTGGGAGATCGACGTCTTCGAAGGCGCCAATGAGGGGCTCGTTGTCGCCGAAGTCGAGCTTGATCATGAAAAGCGACTGTTCAAGAAGCCGCCCTGGGCCGGGAAAGAGGTGACCGACGATTCGCGCTATTACAACGCAAGTCTTGTCTCCCGTCCGTTTCGGGATTGGCCCGGGTCTGATTCGTGAATTGCATCACAGACCCGCGCCCGTATTTATTGCGGCCGCGCTTGGCCTATATAATGATAACCGAGGAGTCGAGGGCCGTCGAAATAGCGCATTTCGAGGTCGATGAACTGAAACCCTGCATCGCGGATCAGATCGTTCATTGGCCGATTGATGTAGCAGCCGGCGATGGCGCGAAAAATGGGCGCCAGCCGGTTCTGCCATTTTAAGATTTTTTCATCGGGAGCGGCGCCGTGTTCGATGAAGACCGCACGTCCGTCCGGTTTCAAGACACGGCGCATTTCGTCGAGAGCCTTTGACAAATCGGGAATCGAGCAGAGCGTCCACGAGGTCAAGACGGTATCGACGCTTCGGTTTTCCAGCGGTATGTCCTCACCCGTTTTGCCGATGAGTTCCACGGGGAAAGGAGCGGCATCCGCCAACGGCTTTGCTTTCCTGCGCAGCGCTTCGGACGGTTCAATGGCGAATAGCCGTTCGACTTTGTCGGTATAATGAGGGATGTTCAGGCCCGACCCCAAGCCGATTTCCAAGACATTCTTTTCCGCCAGAGCGGCAATTTTAGGCCGCTCGGCCGTCATCACTTTGTTGCGCATGCCGCCGTCGATCAGTTTGGGCAGAATGTGCCGCTCATAGAAACCCATTCTGTTTTCCTCGCACAGGTCGGCGTTTCAAAACGAAACGGGGCCGCAGGTTGTCCACCTTACGGCCCCGTGTTTTCGATCGACGACTGATGTCGCCGGTTGGACTCTCAAGCGCGCCCTAAGAGGAATAGGACAATTTGAACATGTAGTTCCTCGGCGGCCACATGTAATAACCGCCAAGTCCGCGGGAGCCGGTCTGAATCGTCCCCTTGTTTGGGACATTTTCCATCGTGAAGGAAAGCCTCCAATGTTCCCCTAAGTCGATTGCCGCAAACGCGTTGATGCGGTCAAAGGAGGAAACCATTGCATCATTCGTCGCTGCCGAGGTGTAATTGTCCGAGTAGTACCAATCCATGCCGAAACTGTACACGGCATCCAGACTCCCGAGGCTGCCCGGATAGTTGAAATCGAAACCGAGGGTCAATGCATAATCCGGGACCGACGGCGGTTTGGGGTCTGCGACATTGTAGTTTGTCACCGCATTCGCCGGTGCGCTTGTCTGATTGAACGATGTGAACTTGGCGTTCAGGATCTCCGCAATCAGGAAGATATTCAAACCCTCGATGGGCGAAGCAACCGCTTCGATCTCGGCGCCGTGAATCACCGCTTCGCCGGCGTTTTGCACCGGAAACGAAAGCCGCCCCTCGCCCAGGGGAACGGTCGCGTTCAATGTCAGTTCGCTGATGTCGGCGTAGAAATAATTGGCATTGACGCGAAGGCGGTTGTCGAACATGTCCGTTTTGATACCGCCTTCGTAGGTCCAATTGGTTTCCGGCCCGTAAGGCGTGCGGGCGTCGTCGGCGCCGAAGATGGTGATGGCGCTGTATCCGCCGGACTTGAAGCCCTTTCCGGCGGAGGCGTAGAGCAGCATGGTGTCAACGAAATCGAACGAGTTCGGAACGTTGTAATCGACGCCGAATTTGGGCGTCCACGCCGTAAAGGTATTATCCAGGTTGATCGGCTCGACGGGCGGCGCGCCGACGAGGTTGAACGACATGTCAAACCGTTTCCTGTCCCGTGTGTAGCGGGCGCCGGCCGTCAGCGTCAGGTTTTCGGTGGCGTTGAAATCCATCTGTACGAAACCCGATAACGATCTTGTCTTGAGTTCGTAGGACGATATGGATGTAGGTCCGAAGAAATACCAGTTGAAAGACTGATCGGCCTGATCGTCAAAGAAGTAAAATCCGGCCAAATAGTCGAGCTGCTGGTCGAACAGCGTGCCGAGGACGTGTATTTCTTGACTGAATTGGCGGGTGTCCAAAAAGGTGTCGAACATGATCGTGCCGAGGCCGCTGAAGTCGGTTATGATCAGGTCTTGCGTGTCGACGTAGCCCGTTATGGACCTGAGCGTGATGTCCGGGTCGAGGTCTAGGGACATGTCGAGCGAGGCGATGAGTTGCTCCGTATCGCCTCTTGGTTCGTTTTCTATTACTGGGGACCGATCCGCCGTCGGTCTGTCCGTTTTGCCCCTGCCGCTGGTGATCACGACATCGTCAAATTCATATTGCTGGTCGCTTGGAACGTCTGGCGTGGTTCCGTTCAACAACGGCAAGCCGTTGTTTTCACTGTCGCTGTAGGACACGGACGCGACGGCATCGAAGTTCTCCCGACCATGATAGTGAAGTTTTATCCGGCCGGCGTAGTTTTCTTCCATGCCGAGGCTTTCCCCCGTTGCCACATTCGTAGAGTAGCCGTCATAGCCGGTCCCTTGAAACGAGGCGGAGGCGGATATGGCGTCGTTGATCGACTGTCCGACGCTGAATCCGATCCGGTACCGTCCGAAGTTTCCAAGGCCGACGGCGGCATTGACCCATTCGTTTTCCGGACTCGGTGTGCGCGTGACGAATTTGATGGCGCCGGACAGGGTGTTTCGTCCGTAGAGAGTTCCCTGCGGTCCTCTCAGGACTTCCACGCGTTCGAGATCCGCAAGTTCGATATTATTGCCGGACAGTCTCGCCATATAGATGTCGTCGACATAGACCCCGAAAGGCGATTCGGCGACGGCTAGAGAGGCGTCCTGCTGTGTCGAGCCGCGCAGCGCCGGTGACAAATTCGTCGGCGACGTGATGTTCTGGCGCATTTTGAGACTGGGCGTATAGCGCTCCAGATCGTTTGGTGAAAAAATCTGGCGAATCTCCAACGTCGTCCGGTCAAAGGCGCTGACTGAAACCGGAACCGTCTGCAACGATTCTTCGCGGCGTTCCACCGTCACGACGATCGTATTGATTTGCGCCCAAGCGCCTGCCGCCGGAAAGACCATCGTGCTCAGAGCAAGGGCGGCAGCGGCGTATCGCGGTCGATGTCGGAAAGTCATGTTCATATTCCCCTTCTATGTCCCCGCTTTGTCTCGACGAGGCGTACGAAACGTCACTATAGCCTGATAGCCCGCGAAAATAAAACTGTGCGCCCGCCGCCCTTTTCAATCATGCTTAACATGTTGACATCTGCGTCCGGCCAAGGCTACCAAGCGCTGTGTGCCGCCGTAGCTCAGTGGTAGAGCGCGCCCTTGGTAGTTGCATTTGCCTCCCTGCCTGGAAACAGGCAGGTGCACATCGCTCAAATTCGGGGAAAGCTAAGTCCGTTTGTTGTCTGCAACTCAGATATGCCGATCCCGAGCCAAACTTGCTGATCCCAGGGAGGTGTAGAGGCCAGACGGGCGAGACCTGACGGGCCGCGAGTCGGCCGCAAGGTCAAGGGATGGTCCAGACCGCAAACTTTCGGCTGTGCCGGAAGGCCGTGAAAGCGGCAGAGGTATGAAGGGCGAGGCCGAGTGTTCAATTCACTCCGGCGGCACCATTGGAAGCGGCGGCAACGGCTGTCTCGCGACAAAGGCTTCAACGTCATGATCCCGGATGAGCGGACTGTCAAAGGAAGCAATGACGAGGTTGGCGCCCCTGCGCCGACAAAAAGGGAAGGTTCCGGGTCTTTAGACGCTCGGCAACGAATGGTAAAAGCTTTGCGGGCCAATTTAGTGCGTCGAAAAGATCAAAAGAGAAGCCGAAAAAAGGAGACTCGGTGACAAATACGGCCCGGTTCCGACCGGACTGGACTTGTCTTCCGATTTGACCCGTTTTATTCGAGTGCAACCGGGACATGGATCGAATACTTATTCGCGGCGGTATTCCTCTTGTGGGCGAGGTATGCGTCAGCGGCGCTAAAAACGCGGCCCTCCCGCTCATGGTTGCGTGTCTGCTCTCCGACGAGTCGCTTCAACTGTCGAATATTCCTCATCTGGCGGACATTACCCATCTCGCGAGGCTTCTGGGGCAGCTTGGCGTCGAAGTCCACATGAATTGGGATCAAACGTCCGGACGCGAATCAGGCCACGTTTTGACGTTGACCGCGCGCAATCTGTCTGACACGACGGCCCCGTACGATATTGTCCGAAAAATGCGCGCGAGTTTTCTCGTTTTGGGGCCGTTGCTCGCCAGGGCCGGGCAGGCGAAAGTGTCGTTGCCGGGCGGCTGCGCCATCGGCGCCCGACCTGTCGATTTGCACCTCATGGCGTTGGAGGCTCTGGGCGCGCGCATCGCGCTGGAAGACGGCTATGTCATCGCCGAGGCGCCCCATGGTCTGAAGGGCGCGCACATCCGCTTTCCGTTCAACTCCGTCGGAGCGACGGAAAACGCTCTCATGTCCGCGGCGCTTGCCGACGGTGACAGTGTTATTGAAAACGCGGCATGTGAGCCGGAAATTGCGGATCTGGCGCGTTGTCTCAACGCGATGGGCGCGGATATTTCCGGGGCCGGGACACGCAAGATTGAAATACGCGGTCGTGAGCGTCTGCACGGCGCGCGCCATGTCGTTTTGCCCGATCGAATCGAAACCGGCACTTATGCGGTCGCGCTCGCGCTCGCCGGGGGATCGTTGACGATCAAGGGATCTCGATTTGAACTCATCGAGACACCGGTTTCGGTCCTGGCATCGACCGGCGTCGACGTGAGCCGAGAAAACGACGACATCAGGATAAGTCGTCCAGACGGCCGTATTCGTTCGGCGGATGTCCAAACCGAACCCTTTCCGGGTTTTCCCACCGATCTGCAAGCGCAAGTCATGGCTTTGCTGTGCACCGCCGAGGGGGTCTCGCACGTCAGAGAAACGATTTTCGAGAATCGCTTCATGCATGTGCCCGAGTTGAGCCGCATGGGCGCGGACATTTCGGTTGACGGTCAAACGGCTACGATACGGGGTGTGCGCCGGCTCGCAGGCACTCAAGTCATGGCCACCGACTTGCGGGCGTCCATGTGTCTGGTTCTGGCGGGCCTCGCGGCCGAAGGAGAAACCGTCGTCAATCGAGTCTATCATCTTGACCGCGGGTTCGAGCGAATCGAGGAAAAACTCGGTCAATGCGGTGCGCACATCGTGAGGCTCAAAGACGAGCGGGCACCGAACCTTTGACGAAATCGGGTTCCGCGGGCGCGCCTCTCCCGGCGGAAGCCTTGAGCGCGGCGAGGTTTGGCCTTACTTAGAAGGCTGCGTGACGGACCCGACAGGTCCCGGACATGTTCAGAGATGAAAAACGACCCGAGCCTTGTCATTCGAGATACCGATGATCTGGAGATCATGTCAGCCGCCTTCCAGGATGCGCTGATGCGTGTCGGTGACATCGCTTTTTTACCTAAGAAACGTCGGTTTGCCGGGGTGGTCAACCGCTTCAAGTGGGAAGACGCCGCGCTCGTTCCGGACAATGTTTCGTCCCGCCCGCGGCCGGCGGGGAAGCGGGTCTACACCCGGGTTCGGACCGGATTCCACTTCGACGGAGTTTGCGCGGTCAAAACCCAAAACATCGCCCGGGACCGCAAAGAGGGCATTTTGGAGTTGCTGGCGATTCGATTCAGCGGCAGGCAAGACGAAGGCGGGGAGGTGACATTGATTTTCTCCGGCGGCGGAACGATTGTGCTGCGGGTCGAGTGCCTGGAAGCCGGTTTTCACGATCTGGGTGTGTCATGGTCGACACTGAACAGGCCGAGCCATGGAGATACGGATGACGCGGATGTCTGATACCGCCGCGCGCAGACTCGACATCGATCAATCCGACTTCGAGCGGGCGTTCGAAGAGTTGATTGCGGCGAAACGGGAACCCCCGGTGGAATTGGATGACGCCGTCGCCGAAATTATCGCTTCGGTGCGGCAAAAAGGCGATCAGGCCGTGGCCGACTATACGGCTCGATTTGACCGTCTCTCTCTGACGCCGGCGCAGTTTCGATTCACGGACGAGGAAATTGAATCGGCAAAGGCGGATTGTACGCCGAAGGTTTTGGAGGCGCTCAGACTTGCCGGCAAACGGATCGAGGCGTTTCATCGCCGTCAGCTTCCCGAGAATGAGCAGTACACGGACGATCAAGGCGTCGTTTTAGGCCACAGGTGGACACCGATCGCCGCGGTAGGACTCTATGTGCCCGGCGGCACGGCGAGCTATCCGAGTTCGGTTCTCATGAACGCGATACCGGCGCGCATCGCAGGCGTGAGGCGTTTGGTCATGACGGTGCCCACGCCGGAGGGAGAGATAAATCCGCTTGTCCTGGCGGCGGCCGATCTGGCCGGCGTGAGCGAGATCTACCGTCTCGGTGGCGCACAGGCCGTGGCGGCCCTCGCTTACGGTACCGGCGCGGTCGAACCGGTCGACAAAATCGTCGGGCCCGGCAATGCCTACGTCGCCGCGGCGAAGAGACAGGTATTCGGCCGGGTCGGTATCGATACCATCGCCGGTCCGTCCGAAATTCTGATCGTGGCCGACGGCCGGAACGATCCGTCGTGGATTGCGGCGGATCTGCTCAGCCAGGCCGAGCACGATGACTCTTCCCAGTCCATTCTGATAACGGATGACGGCGAATTCGCCGAGCGCGTCATCGCGATGATCGACAGCCATCTCGCGACGCTCGACCGGGCCGCTATCGCGCGCGCGAGTTGGGAAACGCACGGCGCGGTCATCACGGTTCGCGATTTGGCGCAGGCGGTGAAACTGGCCGACAGGATCGCGCCCGAACATTTGGAGATTGCGACCGAAGCGCCCCGCTCGTTCGCGGCGCAGGTGTCGAATGCAGGTGCGATATTTCTGGGGCGCTACACGCCGGAAGCGATCGGCGATTACGTCGCGGGACCCAATCACGTTCTGCCGACTGCCCGAAGCGCCCGCTATGCTTCGGGGCTTTCGGTCCTCGATTTCGTCAAACGAACGTCAATCGTTCAATGTGATGCGGACGCGCTGCGAGCGATCGGGGAGTCTGCGGTGGCGCTGGCCGACGCCGAGGGGCTGGGGGCTCACGCCCGCTCGGTGTCCCTTCGCCTCAACCGCTAGTTCGCGAGAGTATGAATCGCCGGGAGCCACTGACCCGCGCGTCGTTCTTGGGCAAGTCGATGTCTGGACCCGACACAGAGTCTGAAAAAAACGTCCGTCAGCGGTTGTGCGACATTTCGCTGGACGAGCGCACCCTCGTGCATGCCGATGGCGATATCGAGCACGAGCGCAAGGTCGCCGTCTTCGATCTGTTGGAGAGCAACTATTTCGCGCCGTCCGGCGCGCCCGGCGGCCCGTACCGTCTCCGCCTCGGCGTTTTGGACGGCAGACTGGTGTTCGACATTCGTCACGAAGACGGCGCGCCGCTCGAAAAAGTGTTTCTGTCCCTGTCTCCGTTCCGGCGGATCGTAAAAGACTACGGCCTGATGTGTGAAAGCTACTTCGAGGCCGTCAAGGCGGCGTCGCCGTCGCATATCGAGGCCGTGGATATGGGCCGCCGCGGATTGCATGACGAAGGGTCGGAGATGTTGCGCGAGCGTTTGAACGGCAAGATCGAATTGGACCGCGATACGTCGCGGCGACTTTTCACGCTCCTTTACGTCTTGCACAATTGAGAGATAAAGCTTGATTTTCTCAGGCGTCCTTTGCATTCTCGCCGCCCCATAGCTGGATTGGAAGGGATGGCCAAAGAAGAACTCCTTGAGTTTCCCGGGACCGTGAGGGAGTTGCTGCCGAATGCGACGTTCCGGGTCGAACTGGAAAACGGTCACGAGATCATCGCGCACACGGCCGGCAAGATGCGAAAGAATCGGATCAGGGTTCTCGCGGGCGACAAGGTCCTCGTTGAAATGACTCCTTACGATCTGACGAAGGGGCGCGTGACGTACCGGTACAAGTAGCGCGGGTCGTGCCTGTGCCGGTCAAACTCATCCTTGCGAGCGGCAGTCCGCGCAGATTGCGCCTTCTGCGTCAAATCGGACTGGAACCTCATTCGATCGAAGCCGCCGACATTGACGAAACCCCTCGGCGCGGCGAGTTGCCGCGCGACCATGCCATGCGTATCGCGGTTGACAAGGCCGCCGGCGTGTCGGCTCATCACCTGTCCGGCGGCGGGCGCGTTCTGGTCCTCGGCGCCGATACGGTTGTGGCGTGCGGACGCCGGATTCTCCCCAAGGCGGAAACGGAAGACCAGGCCCGTCGGTGTCTCGATTTGTTGGAGGGGCGCGGACATGACGTCTTTACCGCGATCGCGGTAGCGGATTGCGACGGCAGGCTGCACAAGCGGTTGGCGGCCACGCGCGTCAAGTTCAAGCGCCTTTCGGAAGAGGAAAAACGCGTCTACCTCGCTCATGGAGAATGGAAGGGCAGGGCAGGCGGTTATGCGGTCCAGGGCCGCGCCGCCGTCTTCGTCAGGAGAATAAACGGCTCCTATTCCAATGTCGTGGGGCTGCCGTTGTATGAGACAGCTCAACTCCTGGGCGGACTGGGCTGTCCGGTCTTGTCCGGTGAAAATCGAAACGCCGGATCGTGAGCGGCCCGTCCGGACTTCTGGACAGGTCCCGGCAATTGACCTATACCTCGCGCCTCGGGCTGAGCTTCGGTCCGTCCCCGAGCGGGAGAGCCGAGTTTGGTTGCCGCCTCAAGCCCAGGTAGCTCAGTTGGTAGAGCAGTGGACTGAAAATCCATGTGTCGGTGGTTCGATTCCGCCCCTGGGCACCGGCCTTCCCGGTTTTCGTTTGGAGCGTGAGTATGTGGTTGTGGATCAAGGAGCGTCACATGTTGGTTGGCGCGCATGGGTGAGTGGACTGAAACTACGTTGGGAGAGCTTGTAGGTCTGCATAAAGATCAAGTAAATCCTGCGTTAGAACCCGATAAACTGTTTCATCATTACTCCATACCTTCTTTTGACGCCAACGGTGTACCCTCCATTGTGCCGGGCTCCCAGATTGGAAGCAGTAAGTTCACTGTTCCATCCGACTCTATATTGGTTTCGAAACTTAACCCTCACATCCCACGAGTTTGGCAGCCGAATATTGAAGACGGCTGTTTTGCGGTTGCGTCAACCGAGTTTCTGGTTCTCCGACCTCAGCAAGTTGACCGCCGATTCCTGAAATACATTTGCCTCTCTCCATATGTAAATTCGGAACTAGTTGCGATGGCAACCGGAACATCCGGTAGCCACCAACGGGTTCGACCTACCGATGCACTTGGCGTTTCGTTACTTCTCCCCCCTCTCTCCGAGCAACGCGCCATTGCGCATATACTGGGCGCGCTGGACGACAAGATCGAGGTGAACCGTCGCATGAACGAGACGCTGGAGGAGATGGCCCGGTCTTTGTTCAAGTCATGGTTCGTCGACTTCGACCCGGTCCATGCCAAGGCCGCCTTGAACCACCGCGCCCCCTCCCATCACTCCCCCCTTGAGGGGGAGTCGGCAAGGCAAGGGCCTTGGCCCGCCGCCGCGCCGGTGGGGGGACTGAGCCGCCTCTACAGCCTCCGCACTCTGCAACGCGCAAAAGCCCTGCGCCAAAACCGGACGGACGCGGAAGGACTGCTCTGGCACTTCCTCCGCAACAGGCAACTCGACGGCTACAAGTTCCGCCGCCAACAGCCCATCGGCCCCTATATCGCCGACTTCGCCTGCCTGTCCGAAAAGCTGCTGATCGAACTCGACGGCGGCCATCACGCGCAGCGCTCATCCCATGACACAAAGCGGGATCGATATCTGCAGGACAGGGGCTACAAGGTCTTGAGGGTCTGGAACAACGATGTCTTCGGAAACTGTTTCGGCGTGTTGGAGCGTATCCACGCCGCGTTGACTGTCGTCCCCCCACCGCATCAGCCTTCGCCTGACGGCTCGGCTTCTGCGACTCCCCCTCAAGGGGGGAGTGATGGGAGTAAGTGGAGCGTTGAGCGCGCCCGCGACTACCTCAACCGCATGGACCCCAAAATCGCAAACCTCTTCCCCGACACCCTCGACGACGAGGGAAAGCCAGTGGGGTGGCGGGTTGGCAAGCTCAGCAGTTCTTTTCGCCTGACAATGGGGCAATCGCCTCCCGGAAGCACCTACAACGACGATCGGAAAGGATTACCCTTTTTTCAAGGTCGGACAGATTTCGGTTTTCGGTATCCGGAGAATCGAAAATATTGCACGGCTCCGACCAGAATAGCGGAGCGAGACGACACGCTCGTTAGCGTTCGCGCCCCGGTCGGTGACATCAACATGGCATGGGAAAAATGCTGCATTGGCCGAGGCGTTGCAGCGCTTCGGCATATGTCGGGATCGCGAGCTTTCACCTACTATTCCGCATGGGCAATTCAGCAGACACTCAGGCAATACGAACATACCGGGACAGTCTTTGGTGCTATCAACAAAAGGCAGTTCGAAACTCTAAGCGTTGTGGAGCCGCCACCCGAGATTGTCTCGCGCTTTGATTGCAAAGTCGGACCTTTCGACGAATACATCAGAAGGAATGTTGCAGAATCCCGCACCCTCGCCCAAACCCGCGATACCCTCCTCCCCAAACTCATCTCAGGTGAAATCCGTGTCGCAGAGGCCAAAAAAGCAGTGGAGGCCGTGACGTGAAAAAAGGTCCGCCGCCTCCCGGCAGAGGTCACTTCCGCGAACGTTACGGACGTAGTGACAGATAACGAGACAGATGCCGGCCGAGAGGATTGTCGACCCAGCCTCGAACGCGCGTGTCAATGAGACGGTGGTCAGCGAGAAAGAACAACGGCGCGACCGGATGATCGGCAAGCATCGCGCGCTCGGCCTCTTCCAGCAACGCGCGCCGGCGCGGCGGATCGAGCGTTCGCGTCGACTCTTCGATGAGCGCGTCGAACCTCTCGTTGCTGTAGCGCGCCGGATTGTTTCCGCGTTCGATGTTCACCGACTCGTATTGTGTCAGGAAAGCGATCGGATCATCGAAGCCCGGGCGCGTCGATGACATCAGCATTTGAAAATCGCCCGTTCGCCGCTTTTGCGCGAAGGCGCGAAACTCGACATTGCCGATGTCGACAACGACACCGATCCGCCGCCACATGCCCTGAAGCGCGACCGCGATGCGCCGCTGGTCTTCCTGGGTGTAATAGATGAGCGCCGCCGTCAGGGGCGAGCCGCCGCCGTAGCCCGCTTCTGCCAGAAGACGCCGCGCTTCTCTCAAGCGCGCCGGCGGCGGTTTGCCGAGCCAAGCGTCCGTTTGGCTCGTGTAATGCGAAACCTCGGGAGAGACGGCGCTCAAGGCCGGCCTCGAACCGTTGCGCAGGAGCCGGTCCGTAATGACCTCCCGATCGATCGCCATCGACAAAGCCCGGCGAACGCGGGGATCGTCGAACGGCGCTTCTTCCGTGTTGAAGTAGACGAATGACGTGGCCATTCGAGGGGATATGTGCAGCGCCTCGGGGATGTTTTCACGTATCCAGTCCGTTTTGCTTGGAGGATAGCTCGACATCATTTGAAATTCGCCGACGCGAAAGCGCCGGAATGCCGTGTCTTGATTCTCCATGGGATAATAGGTGAGCCGCGACACTCTTACGCCGTCGGCATCGTAGTACAGATCGTTCTTGCGCAGCCGGATGAATTCATTGTGCACGCGTTCTTCAAGCGTATAGGCGCCGTTCGAGACGATATGTTCCGGGCGGGTCCAACCGGCTTCGTGCTTGTCTATGACGTGACGCGGCACCGGCAGAGCGCCCAAAAGGCCTAGCAGTTTGGGGAAGAAAGCGACGGGGGTATCCAGTGTAAAGACGACCGTCCCGGAGTCCGGCGACTCCACGCCCAATTCGGAAGGCGGCGCCCGGCCCGCGTTGACGGCGCGCCCGTTGGCGAGCGGATAGTAAAGCGACGCGTAGACGGACGCCGTTTTCGGATCCATCATGCGGCGGAAGGAATAGACGAAGTCGTCGCCCGTTAGCGGCGCGCCGTCGGACCAGACGAGCCCGTCGCGCAACGTGTAGCGGTATGTGAGTCCGTCGTCGCTCCGTTCGACGGACCGTGCCAGACCCCATGTCAGCCGACCGGCGGCGTCGTAGGTCATCAATCCTTCGAACAAATCGAATTCGACGATAAGGCCCGTGGCGCCGAATGTTCTGTGCGGATCGAGAGTGTCCGGTTCCCCCGCCGTCGCGCGGTGCAGTTCGTCGGCCGCGCATGTAGAAACGCCGATGCCGAACCACAGAGCCAGCGCTGCGGCGCAACAGGGAGAGCCGATGATCTTCCGCGATTGAAACCCCAGAGCGTTCACGACTGCCGTCCGAAACCTTTTTTGCCTGCCGTCTATCCATGATAGCGCACTTTGTATAAAATAACGCTGTTCATTGGTCGATCTGCGAGGTTGAAAATGTTTATCAATTTTTGGTACTGGGCGGCAAAAAGCGATGAGCTTGGAGAAACGCTTTTGCATCGCCGCATGCTGGGGCAGGATTTCGTCCTTTTCCGCGACAGCCGGGGGGCGGCCCATTGTCTGAGCGATGTATGCGTTCATCGCGGCGGCTCGCTCGCGCACGGAAAGCGCAAGGGCGATTGCGTGGAGTGCCCGTACCACGGTTGGCAGTTCAACGGTGACGGTGTGTGCACGCGAATCCCGTCGATGGGTCCCGACGCCAAAATCCCCGCACGGGCCAAAGTCGACTCCTATCCCGTCGTCGAGCGTTACGGCCTCGTCTTCGCGTTTCTCGGCGATTTGCCTGAAGCGGAGCGGCCGCCCATTATGGACATTCCCGAGTTCGGCAAGGAAGGCTGGCGCGAGACCTATCAGGTCTTTGAATGGGACTTCGACTACAAACGTTCGATCGAGAACGGTATCGACTCGGCGCACAACGAGTTCGTCCATACCACTCATATCGCCCAGAATCTCGCCGATGAACACTATATCGTGCCGGATATCGATCTGCTCGATACGGAGTGGGGCACCGGCTTTTACAGCCGCATGCCCGCCCAACCTTTGACCGAAGAACGGATGCGCAAGGAGTCGGGCCGCGAGAAAGAGGCTGAAATCACCGTCGGCACGGGTCACCACGGGCCCTCGTGTCTGTGGACCTATATTCATCCCTCCGAAACCATGAAAATTCACCAATATCTGCTGGAAACGCCGGTCGATGCGGGGCGGACGAGACTGGTGCTCGTCAACCTGCGCGACTTCATGCCGACGGAGGAAATGGATGAGCCCGTCAACGAGCGCAACAAGTTCGTCGCGCTGCAGGACCGGGATGTTTTGCTTGGCGTTCGGCCGAAGATCACGCCTCGGACGAATACCAGGGAAATTTTCGTGCCCGCGGACAAACCGATTGCGCGCTATCGTGAATTCGTCAAGGAATGGGAAAGCCGGGGCTGGCGCATCGATGTGGACAAGGTCGAGCGCAATGACGATAAGGCGGCTTATGCGATTCCGTCTCCGGCGCGCCGTGAAAGCAAAGGGTGGGTCCTGGATGCCGTCCCGCTTCTTCCCGCATCGCAAGTTCGCGCGCAGGCAGCGGAATAGACACGAACGCTTAGGGGCCCTGTTCTCTCGAAGGGGCGGCCCCAACACCGCTTCGGTTTGCAGTTCCGACTCGTTTGAAGATCCTGCCGGATTTCATGACGAACGACTTGCCATATTGATTCGGCTCTTTCACAAGAGGTAACTGTCGTGTCCGAGCGGATGAAAGCCCTGGTCATGGACGCGCCGGGACCTGCGTCGGGGCTGGAATTGCGGCAACTGCCGGTGCCGCAGCCCGGAGAAGGTCAGGCTCGAATCAAGGTCGCCTATTCGGCCGTAAAACCCATCGATTCATTCGCGTGCGGCGGCACTCTAGATTTTCTGCCCGTGCCGTGGCCGCTGGTGCCGGGCATGGAGTTCTCGGGCGTGGTTGAAGATGTCGGTCCGGGTGTTGACCGCGGGCTGATCGGCCGACGGGTGAGCAACATTGCCGATTTCGGCGGCTTTGGAGAATTCGCGCTTGCCGACGCCTCGCGCCTCATTCTGTTGGCGGATGAAATCGACTTCAAGACGGGCGCGGTCGTTTTCTCCCCCGTTCATACGGCCTATCAGTTTCTGAAGTACGGCGGCAGGCTTCAATCGGGCGAGACCGTGCTCGTGCATTCGGCGGCGGGCGCGGTCGGACTGGTGTTGACGCAAATGGCCAAGGAGAAGGGCGCACGGGTGATCGGCTTGGCGGGCGGCCGGGACAAGCTGGATTTCGCCAAGCCTTTCGGAGCCGATGCACTTATCGACTATACCAAAGACGATTGGCCGGAGCGCGTGAAGCGGGCAACGGGCGGAAGGGGGGCCGATCTCATCGTCGATCTGAACGGCGGACCCCATGCGCTCAGGAATTTTGACGCCGTCGCGGCGAACGGGCGGGTCTACATTATCGGCGTGACGGCCGGCGCCGCGCCTGACGCTTTTTCCTTCTCGACGTTGTTGGCTAAGAGCGCGGCCGTTGGAGCTTTCGCCGCCTTTCCGCCCGGCGCGGAGGACCTCGATGACATATTGGCGGGGCTTCGGTCGAAGAGATGGACCGTCCCGATCACCGAAGAGGCGCCTTTGGAACAGGGCGCCGCGCTGATGGCACGCTTCGACTCGCGGCGGACCATGGGCCGCGTCGTCATAAGGGTGGGCGGCGCGTTCGCCTAGTCCGCGTAAAGTGCGCCGCCTTTGGCGGTCAACCCGCTGACGTATGAGTCATGACCGATCGAATGCGGCGGCCGGCCGTCAGCCGACCGTATCCTCCGGCTTTTCTTCCAGCTTTTCGAACGGGCCCAGGCCGCAGGCGCCGCGTATGCCGCCGCCGCCTCTTTGAAGCACGCGGATGATGTCCTGTCGGCACAATTTGGTCAGCGACGTGGCGTAGCCGAACGACTCCTCAAAGCCCAATCCGGAACACTCGAAAGGCAGCTTGTTGAGATATGTCGCGCCGCCTCTCATCTCGAACAGAATGTGCCGGTCGTCGAGGACGGGAGTGCGGCGGATGGACGCCAAGTTCAAGCACTGTTCGGTCTCGCCGGTGAGGAGGTATTTTTCCAACTCTTCGGGAGGTTCGGTCTCGCCGGTTGTCGTGCCGGCGCATGCGGGGGCAAGGAAAACCGCTGCAATGAGCCACAAGATCTGTTTCATGGCCGGATCCTTTCGTTGTGGTTCGGCGTACCCGAACTCGTTGACAACCCGCCCCGAAGCGGATCTTAGCACACGGCGCGGCCGCTTTTCGAGAAGATCCGTTCCCGCCGTCGGTCGATGGGGCGGACGCCCGGGAGTGAGTCCGACGCGGCCGGTTGACAAAGGCCGGTTTCGCGGTTTTCAATGATCGAGGCGCGGCGCGGTCGCTGCGTCGTCAAGAGTGGTCTCGTCATGGAATTCGCGCGTTCATACTTGAGGGTCGTTGGATATTGCGCCGTAGTGTGCGCGGCCCAGATTTTTCTGTCTGCGTGCGCGGTCGCACCATCCGGCGGCGGCACAGGCGCGGAAGGCGCCGACCCGCCCAATCCGTCGGACCATGAATTGACGGAAGAAGAATACGACCGCGCGCTTGAGGACATCATCGCGTTCTAGCTTCACCGCCAAGGCGGACCCGTAACCCGTTGGGGGATAAGCCAACGCTCATCCGCCGCCGACCCCGCCGAACGCCCGCGGGGTTCCGAGTGATTGCGCTTTCCGATTGGCGTGAGAGTTGGCCGCTATTTGCGCAAGCTCTCCTGGAACGCGTCGTCGCGGCCGCTTGGCGCTTCCGCGGGCGCCTCACCCGCGCTTGACCGCATCGCATCGGTTTGCGTCTGGACGGTCTCGGGTTGCTCCCGGACGTCCTCCATTTGCGTCCGGACGGTTTCCGGGTTGGTGCAACAAGCGACAAGGCCCATAAGCAAAGACAAGCAAAGGGCGGCTCTCGGCCTTTTCAAAGGAATAAACATTCAACTCTCCAATAACGAAGCTGCTCCCACCCGGCCGCGAGAAAGCAAGGGTCGCATCTGCTCCTCGCAGTTTTCGCAACACATGAACAAGTAGAGCATTGAGAGCATGTCGAATGCAACCTCTCAATAGGTCTTGGGGGTTCGAGATTCACCCCGAACGCCTGAAATCGTCCGTGGTGTGCCTTTCGGATCACGGGATTTGAGCGACTTTTGAAAACTCCGGGGGTAATGTCGCCTTTTCAAAGGCGCATGCGAATCACATCATGTCGACCTCTCATCAGGAGCTTTTGCTGATCGGCCGCCAGGTTCTGGACGGCAAGCCTCTCGTGGACCGTGTCCTGGATCGGTCCTGGCGAAGCAGGGTCTGGCTGCCCGGCGAGCCGCAGGACGACCTCGTTCGGGCTGCGCGACGCGCCGACGTTCTTATTTGCGGTTATGACGCGGTCGACGCAGGCGCGCTGCAAAACGTCCTGCCGCACGCGTCGGCTCTCAAACTCGTTCAAATACCCTTCCGCGGGTTTGACTGGCTCGACTTCGAGCGTCTGCCGCCCGGATGCGTGGTCTGCAATTCGAACGGCCATGAAATTTCCATCGCCGAATATGTCCTGGCCGGTTTGCTCGAATGGGAAAAGCGGCTGGCCGATATCGACCAAGGCTTTCGCGAAGGAAGCTGGGCGGCGGGCGGCTTCGGACAAGGGTCTCGCATGCAGGGCGAACTGTATGAAAAGACGATCGGTATCATCGGGTACGGTCTCATCGGCAGGGAAGTGGCCAAACGTGCGCGCGCGTTCGGGATGCGCGTGTGCGCCGTCGGCCGCCGCCGAGACGCGCCTCCCGGTTTGGACCGGTATGGAACGGGCGAGGCATTGCCGGAACTCCTGAGAGAAAGCGACTATGTCGTGGTTGCCTGCGCGCTTAACGAAGAAACGAAAGGACTTTTGGATTTCCGTCTGCTGGCCCACTGTCGTTCCCATGCCGTGATCGTCAATGTCGCGCGCGGCCCGATCATCCGCGAGGCGGCTCTGTATGAGGCGCTGCGGTCGCACCGGATCGGCGGGGCCGTTCTCGACGTCTGGTATCAATATCCGGATGCGGCGGGGGTGACAGGTGCGCGGTCTCAACCGAGGCCGTCGCGATTTCCGTTTCATGAGTTGGACAATGTTATCATGTCGCCCCACTGTTCCGCCCGCACGGTCCGGACCCGTGAAAGAGTGTGGGCGTCCGTCGCGGAAAACCTGTTGCGTTTTGCCCGCGGCGCGGACCTTGAAAACGTCGTATTCGACGACGCCGCGCGGCGATGACCGGTTCGGGCGGTCCGCTCACCTTCGACGAGACCGCGTCCGTCGTCGGCATCAAATCGCGACGGGAATAATGTTACCGCCTTTGACGTGCCTGCAGTCCGTCGCATCGACCGCCGTGAAGATTTTACCCATTGCGGCGTCGCTTTTTATGACGTCAAAAACCACGCGAGCCAAGTCCAGGCGATGGATATTGCCCATGACCATATGGTCTTCCACCAGAATTGGATGACCGAGCGGCTTTGGGATCGACAGTCCTCCCGGTCTCAGAATCGTCCATGCCAAGCCGCTTTCTCGCAAATGCTTTTCGGCCTTGTCTTTTTCTCCCAGGATATACGTATATTCGTGGCGGACACCTTCGGGAATTACCTCCATCGTCTCTCCGCAGCCGACCGACGTGATCAAAATGAACCGGGACGCTCCTTCGGTCTTGGCGGTGTTGATGGCATTGATGTTTCCCGTGGAATCATCGCGGCGGTCCGAATCGTCGCGGCCGCCGATGAAACTCACGAACACGCTTCCCGTTCCGACTTCTTCCAGAGCGGCGGTTACTTTTTCCTCATGAAGAGCGTCCGCATAACGCATCTCGGCGCCGAGTTCTTCAAGGGAAGTTGTGTCGCTTGCCTCTCTTACCATACAGACGACGTGACAACCGTCCTCCAGAAGCAATCGCGTCAGTTCGACTCCGCCTTGGCTCGTCGCTCCGAAAATGACGATTTTGATATCGGTCATGGAATTCTCTCTCGGAGGCGGGTTCGCCGAGGTCGTTTTGACTTCAAATGGCCCGACGGGCCGGCCGTCTCTTTCGGGATCCGGACTACCGGCAAGGTTTCGATTTTCAGCCGCCGCCCATCCAATTCCGGAATGCGGATTTACCGCTATGGATTTTCCCGGTCCGCGCGCAGGTCCAGTTGTTTCTTGAAGAACGTCCAACTGGTTTCGTTGGGGCGGTCGTCGTCAAGCGGCGGCGGCATCAGATATTCCGGATAGTTGGCATCAAGTTCCGCGCGCAAAACCGGCTGCATTTCATTTAAATTTTCGATTGAATAACCGCGGGTGTGGAACATCATGGCGCCCTCGCGCCCACCCATCTCCATCCAGGGCAGCCATTGGGAAACACGCGCCCAGGACAAATAGAGCCGCGGCGATTCGGATCTGTTCCGGTCCAACAGGGCCTCCGCATCCAAATAACGGTTGAAGAGTTCGATGGCCTGGTATTTGCGGCCGACGTTCAACTGATATGCGCCGCTGAGCGGATTGTCATAGAAGAGCGGGACCTCGCTCGTGGTCAAAAACAGGGAACCGACGACTCCGCCTTCGACTTTCATCGGTGTTCCGTCTTTTCCATAAGCGAACCGCGGCTCGCGCATGTTGACCGGATCGTTGGCAACGTGAATGACGTCGACTTGTTTTCCCGTCCAAGGGTTGTTCCACTGCCTCAGGACGTCTCCGGAATCGGGGTCCAGATAAAGCATCACTTCCCTTGATACGCTCTTGAATCCCTCTCCTCTGTCGGCATCGGAAACGGTCAGACACTGTCTTGTGTTGACGCCCACGACCTTGAACAAGAGTCGATCGGGTTCTCCCTGCACGCGGCTGTAGCCTTGTCCCTCCCAAACGGCATATCTCGTTTTGCCGTCTTCCAGACTTCCGCAAATTATTTTTCGCGAGATCTTGAGCGCGTCTTCAGGGTTGTTCGGGTCGAGCGGCGCGGCGTCAGCGGCGACGGTCCAGAAAAGCGCCAAAGCGGCGACGTGAGCGCCTGCATTCCCGAACGCTGGCCGCCAAACAAATCCGTTTCCATTCGCCATTGTGCACCTTCTCCGATCTGTCGGCACGTATTTGCCGTTTGAGTATTTATTATCTCCGGTCTGCGGCTCCAATACAATATCAACCCCGCCGCGTGAACAAATGCTCGTGTCGATCCGATGTTTGTTGGCGGTCATGTTCGCAGGACACGGGGCCAATATGCCCATGAGCGATCTCCGCCCGCGCATCGGCGGGCTATCCCAACCGCTCCAGCACCTCGACGGCGGCGCGCTCGCCGGATTCCATGGCGGCTTCCATGCCGTAATCGCTGCGCCGCGTGTGCTCGCCGGCGAAATGCAGGCGCTCGAACGGTTCGATCATCCGTTTGGCAAACCGCGTCACTTGACCGGGCGCGAACATGTGCCGGCAACCGCGGACGAGCCGCGTCCGCTCCCATGAATGCCATGTCAGAATGTCCACCTTGCCTTTGCTCGCCGGTCTGATGCGGGCGAGCTCCGACAACAGAAAGTCGGGCACGTCCTCCGCGGGCATGGTGTCGAGGCGCATCGCGGCGCCGCCCACTAATACGATGACCGCACGGTACTCTCCGGCGCCTTTGTGATTGTCGAGCACCCAGAACATGCGAACGGCACTGTCGCTGAAGAGCGAGGGTTCGAAGCCGTCATCATGCCAAAACGGTTCTTTGACCACGCAAAACGCTCTTGTCGTCTGAGCGTAGGGCAGGGTCTGGATTGCCTCGTTGAGCGCCCCCTTTGGCGAAGGTGAAAACCTCAGCAGGCGGAGCGTCGTGAACGGGATCGCCGAAACCGCATATCGGCCATGAAAGCGCGATCCGTTCAGGCAGCGGACTTCGACTCCGTCATCCCCCATCTCGATGGCTGTCGCGGTCATGCCGAGACGAACCGGGTCGTTCAGTTGCCCGGCGATGGCTTCCACAAGCCGCGAAGTGCCGCCGCGGATGTTCCAAGGTTTGCCCGGCTCAGGCTCAGGCTCACCCGGAAGTTGTCTGTGGGTAAACCGGGCCTCCAATTGACCGCGCGTCAATTCCTGCCATTGACTCAAGAGCGACGCACTCCACAGGTCCTTGCTGTAGACGGATAACTCGGCCAAATGCATACCTGCGGGCGAGACTCCCTCCCGACTCAACAGTTGGCCCAGTGACATGTCGAACCCGGCAAACCGGGGGTCGAGCCAGTCGTCGGGGTCGGTCAGCGGGTTGAGCCGTCTCAAATAGCTGCTCGCGAATTCCACCGGCGGCAATTCCCTTTCCGTCCCCACGGTTTGGTTGAGCGGCGATGCCGCCCAGTCGTCGCCGCGAATGAGTTCGCCGAACAGGTGATTGCTGAACGGCATGACGTCGCGGTCTTCGGTGACGACATCGATGTCCAGCCGATCGATGGCGTCGAGCACCCGGGCATAGGACGGTCCGACTTGGCTTGCGCCCAATTCAGGGCGCGTTTCGACATGGTCCGCCGTAAATAGGCGCCCGCCGAGGCGATTCGCGCCTTCGAGAACCGTGACCTTGAAGCCTGCCTCCGTGAACATCCAGGCGGCGGTGAGCCCCGAGAGACCCGCGCCGATGACGATGATATCCGCCGTTTCCCGGGTTCGCACCGGACGCGGCAGCACACCGAGCCCGGCCGCCGCTGCGCCGGATTTCAGTATTTGACGTCTATTCAGTGCCATGGGCAAAGTCCGTTCCCTCGAACGGAGGGCTTTGAACGTTACAATAGCTTGAAAAAGCCGTCGATCAATGCGGATGTCAACAAGGGCGTGTCCGTCCCCGCCAAGCCGAGCAGCAATACGGCTCGATCAATCCGAAACGGTCTCGACCGGCGTCGATGCGGGCTCATGTTCGACCAGATTGATGCGATCGTAGCGAATGGTGCCGAGATAGGCGTCGTAGGTGTTTACCCGAGGCCCGACGCCGTCGAAGGCGACGGACTCGAACAGCCAGATGGCCGGCGGGTCTTCGTGCAGCGCGCGAAGGACCTGACCGATGAGAACCTTTCGTTTCCGGGGATCGAATTCCTGCTTGGCCTTTCGCACCAAAGCCGTTACGTCCTCGTCGCAATGCCAGGGCCGGGGCCACAGGCAGGAATGGAGTTCCATGGGTTCCAAAGTGTTGAGGGTCGGCAGCGTGCTGTAATTCATCCAAAAGGCAATGCCCTTGAAACTTCCCTGATTAATTCCCTCAACCAGTTTTGGTATGGGTATCCGATTCAACTTCATGCGGACGCCGATGCCTGCCAGGTCCGCCGCAACTTTTTGATAAATGGCGTCCACGTTGGCCGATCCCCCGGATACGACATCCGTCGTCATGTCGAAACCGTCGGGGTAGCCAGCCTCGATCAGCATCCTCTTCGCTTTGCGAGGGTCGTAATCATGGGCGCCGAGCGACGGGTCGAAGCCGAAAGCGGTGCGTACGGCGGGTTGACCTACCGTGATTGTTTTGCCGGCCAGGAGCACGTCGACAATGGATCGTTTGTCCACCGCCAAATTCAAAGCCATGCGCACGAGCGGGTTCTTGAGCGGGGACTCCTTTTCGGTGATAAACGAAATGACCGACGTGCCGCCGAGTTGGCGAGTGTGAAGCCGCCCGCCCCGATCCGCTATGAGCGTTTCTTCATCGGGGGAAAGGTTGATCGCTATATCGAGCGAGCCCGACAGCAAACCTTGAATTCTTGATGTCGCTTCAGGCATTTCCCGGATTATGAGTTTGTCGATCCTGGGTGCTCTCCATGAGTCCGGATTTGCGGAAAGGACGACCCGGTTGCTGCCCCATTCATCGACTTTATACGGTCCCGTGCCGACCGGCCGTTGGGCAAAAGCATCCGCGCCGATGTGACGGAAATATTCGATCGGAACCATTTGGATGGCGGCCATCCGGCCCGGAAATCCGGGATCGGGGGCTTTGGTTTTGAATACCACGGTGTATTCGTCGCGCATGCCGACCGATCGAATGCCTCGCACGTGACGGTTGGTCATGTAGCGCGCCGAATCGGGTTCAACCAGATGGGCGATGACATCGACGACCGTTTGCGCGGAAAAGTGCCCGCCGTTTGAGAAGTTGACGTCACGGCGCAACTCGAAGACCCATGTCAGGCGGTCTTCAAAATACCAACGCTCGGCAAGCGCCGGGATGAGTTTTCCGTCCCTGTCGTGATCCGTCAGCGCATCGAAGATGGCGGGCCAAACAAGAATTCCCGGAAAATTGGTATTCAAATAGGGGTTGCCGTCTCCGGGCGGAAGGGCATATGTGGCGATCCTGAGCGGTTCGGGCGTCGAAATCGCAGGGGTCATGACCCCGAACGCAAGGCTCACACCGATCAAGACCGTTGCCGCGCGCAGCGCCACTCGTCGAGTCGCTCGTAACATGGACTATCCTCGGCCCCCAATCGAAGGCGCAGATCATGCCCCATTTGCGCGCCCGCGCAAAGTCGTCTGCATCTCGGCCACAACGGGCGTATTATCCCCGAAACGCGCCGTCCTGCGATGGTTGCGGCGCCGCATCGAAATACGCTTGCGCCGCCCGCCGCCCGGACCGTGACAAAGAAAATTGCGGTTGCGGAACGCTTCGGCTATACCCTTCGAACCGCCCCGGGTTGGCAACCGCAATGCAAGGATGGCCGTTCGTCCATGTCTGTAGATGACGCATATTTGAACTTCGAAAAGGCTGTGGTGGATTTGCTGCTTGACGGCGACGATCCCGTTCTGTCGGCGCTTCGGGCTCAGTTTCAGGCAAGCACCGTCAAAAAAAGAATGTTCAGCGGAGTGGGTTTCATGACGGATTTCGATGTACCCGTTGAACTGCCGCGCGCCGATGGCAAATCGTTGTTCTTTCTTTCGGACGTTTGCGCCGACATCAACGGATCCAAGGCCGTTGCCGGCTTTCAGGTTCAGATCAGGAACGGCCGTCTGAAAACGCTTGAAGGGTATACCTTCAGCGAGCCCTGGCCCGCTCGGATCCTCGCTTTCGATCTTTACTACCGCTATCCCGCAAAGATATCCGGTGAAAGTGCGTCCCGTCCTCCGAAGACCCGACTCATCGAACAGGTGCGCACGCAGTGGCAGACCGGGTAAACGGCCGCGTCCGCCGCCGGCTGGTGGGCGCGGTAGGGTTTGAACCTACGACCTCTCGGATGTGAACCGAACGCTCTCCCGCTGAGCTACGCGCCCCCTGGCAAACCGCCTTTCCGGAGTTTTACACCCGTTCATGCGATTTGTGTAAGGCAATCCTTTGCCGAGGTCGCTTTTTGCGTTTCCGCCGCCGACCCGACAAAAGAACCTCTCATGCCCGGAAGAGTTCGCCAAGCACGGGCCCCAACTCGTCGAAATGATCAATCAACCGGTCGCCGCCCAAACTCTCCGGCCTTTGAGATGTGTAGCCGAAACTCACGACAACGACGGGAACTCCGGCGTTGCGTGCGGCTTCGACATCGGTCGCGCTGTCGCCGATCATGACCGCTTTCTCGGGGCGTCCGCCTAATCTTTCGACGGTTTCCAATATGTGTCTCGGGTCGGGTTTGTGAACGTCCAGGCTGTCGGCGCCCAACACGACGGGGAAATAATGCAGGAGATCGAGTTCGTCCAACAACTGCCTGGAGAGCGCTTCACGCTTGTTGGTGCAGACCCCTAAGAGCGCGTCTTGTCTTGCAAGTTCGTCAAGGGCGTCAACGGCTCCGGGAAACGGACGACTTGCATCGGCGATGTTTGCTTTATAGTAGATGAGAAATTCTTTTTCGAGTTGTTTAAGAAAGTCCCCGTCGACGACATCACCGCTCTCTGCAATGCCGCGCTCGATCAACTTCAATGCACCTTTGCCGACATGTGCTCTTACCGTTTCTTCGTGCACCGTCGGCTGGCGGTGTTTCTCCAGAACATGATTGAGCGCCCGGCACAGATCGGGCGCCGTATCTACAAGCGTTCCGTCGAGATCGAAGATAATGGTATGGTCGGAACCCGGCATGTCAAATCTCGGCGCGATTTGGACAGGATACTTTTGCGGAGACACGAGTATGTCACCAAATCGCTCAAAAGTTGTATCGGCGGGAAATCTCCGTCTCGAGCGCCGCACGGATCAATCGGAGAGTTGCAAATCCCGCCGGGCGATTCGCCTCTCCAAAGAAAGTCGCATGGACAAAACCGGGAGTTCAAGGCACGCTGCCTCAACCGGCTCGAAAACGCCGTACATTCCGTTGACCGTTCCGGTTCCGCGGCGGGTCCGCCGGAATCCGCTTGAGCTTTGAAGCCGCGGCCGGACAAAGGGCTTGGGATGCTTCGGCTTTGACGATTTCGCGGGCGTAAAAGTTCGACTAAGGACGATGAATCTGATGAAAAGCGGGAGTCCTGTTTTGCAATCATACGATCAACTTCTTCAACCATGCCCCGCCGCAACCGCAAGACCGTTGTCGGGCTGACAGCGATATGCCGGGCATGGTGAATTCCGAGACGCAAAGGGACGTTTCCGTCATTATCCTGGCGGCCGGCCGGGGAACGCGCATGAAAAGCGAGGTTCCCAAGGTGATGCATCACCTCGGCGGCCGCCCCATCATCGAACATGTTCTGTCCGTGGCGTCACAACTCGCACCGTCTCGTTCGGTGGTCGTCGTCGGGCCGGAAATGGAAAGCGTCGCCGTGGCCGTCAACTCACATGTCGGCGGCGCGCGCACGGTTGAACAATCAGAGAGGTTGGGAACCGGCCACGCCGTGCTCATGGCTCGGGAACAATTGTCTGAACATCAAGGCGACATTTTGGTTCTTTATGCGGATACGCCTCTGATCGAGCCGGGCACGTTGCGGCGCCTGCTGGACGCCAGGCGCGCGAATGCCGCCGTCGCGGTGCTGGGCTTTCATGCGCGCACCCCAGGCGCCTACGGGCGGTTGATCGTGGACGGGGACGGCGAACTTGAGTCGATCGTCGAAGCCTGCGACGCGGCCCCCGAAGAGCTTGCCGCCGACTATTGCAATTCCGGCGTCATGGCGGTCGAGGGTCCGCTTCTTTTCGATCTTCTCCAAAGGGTCGGAAACGATAATGCGAAAGGTGAATATTATTTGACCGATATTGTCGATCTTGCGCGCCGCAGGGGGCTCAGGTGCGCAGCGGTTGAATGCGACGAGACCGAAGTTCTGGGTATCAATTCCCGCAGTGAATTGTCTCTCGCCGAAGCGGTCTTTCAGAACCGGGCCCGCGACAAGGCGATGGCGGCCGGCGTCACGCTTATCGACCCGCGAACCGTGTATTTCAGCTTCGATACGCGATTGGGCCGCGACGTTACCGTGGAGCCGAACGTGTTGTTCGGTCCCGGCGTTACCGTCGGCGATGACGTCACGATCAGGGCCTTTTGCAGTCTCGAACAGACGACGGTCGGGAACGGCGCCGTTATCGGTCCCTTTGCGCGTCTGCGGCCCGGCGCCGAGATCGGTGAACAGGCGCATGTCGGCAATTTTGTCGAGATCAAAAAGGCCGTGGTCGAACAGGGGGTGAAGGTCAACCATTTGACATATATCGGCGATGCCTTTATCGGGGCCGGTTCCAATATCGGGGCCGGAACGATCACCTGCAATTACGACGGCTTCGAGAAGCATCACACTCACATTGGAAAGGACGTGTTTGTCGGCTCCAATAATTCGTTGATCGCACCGGTAAGGATCGAAGACGGCGCTTATACGGGTTCCGGCAGCGTAATATCGGATGATGTCAAGCGGGGCGCACTGGCTCTGGAGAGGTCGCCGCAGAGGCAGGTCGCGGGTTGGGCCGCGAAATTCAAAAAACGAAGGCACGACAAAAAAACTGGCTCGTAGACAGTCTACGGATGAAATAAAATGTGTGGAATCATTGGTATACTGAGCAAAGATTCGGTTTCCGGTAAAATTCTTGAATCCCTGAAACGGCTGGAATATCGAGGCTATGATTCTTCAGGTATCGCGACACTCGTAAACGGATCGATCGATCGGCGCCGAGCCGTAGGAAAGCTGGCTCAATTGGAAGACCGGCTGAATGAGCATCCTCTGGACGGCGAGACGGGAATCGGGCACACGAGATGGGCGACCCACGGCGCCCCTACCGAAACGAACGCCCATCCCCATATCACCGAGCAAGTGGCCGTCGTTCACAACGGCATTATCGAGAACTTTCGCGATCTCAGGGAACGGCTTCAATCCGACGGTCACGAGTTCAATACGGAAACCGATACCGAAGTCATTGTTCACCTGATTACCGACAACATGGCGAAAAACATGTCGCCCACGGAAGCGGCGGAGAGCGCGTTTGAGAAACTCGAAGGCGCCTTTGCGCTTTGTATCATTTTTAAAGGCGAGAATGATTTGATGGTCGCGGCCCGTCAGGGGTCCCCGCTTGCAATCGGCAGCGGCGACGGTGAAATGTATATCGGTTCGGACGCGTTTACCATTGCTCCGTTTACGGATCGTATCACTTATCTCGAAGACGGAGATTGGGCGGAGATCGGCAGATCCGGCTTTACCGTCCGTACGCGGGACGGCAAAATCGTCGAGCGGGAAGAGCATCGTGTTCCGGCGACGGCGGCGCTGGTCGACAAGGGCGGCCATATGCACTTCATGGCCAAAGAAATTTTCGAGCAGCCTGAAGTTATCGCGCAAACGTTGGAAACCTATATTAATCCGCTTGAGATGAGCGTCGAACTGCCGGCCATGGATGTGCCGCTCGAGTCGATCCCATGGTTTACTTTGACCGCTTGCGGGACGTCCTTCCATTCAATCATGGTCGCCAAATACTGGTTCGAAAAGTTGGCGCAGCTGCCGGTCGGAATCGATATTGCGTCGGAATTTCGTTATCGTGAACCGGCATTGCCCCCCGACGGTCTCGCGGTATTCGTTTCTCAATCCGGAGAAACCGCCGATACGCTTGCCGCCCTTCGGTATTGCCGCACGCGGCGGCAGCATATAGCTGCGATCGTGAATGTCGACCGATCTTCGATCGCGCGCGAATCCGATCTGCTTTTGCTGACTCATGCAGGATCGGAGATCAGCGTCGCCTCGACCAAGTCCTTTACCTGTCAGTTGGTCGTTCTTGCTTGTCTGGCCGTCGCTGCGGCGAAGGCCCGGGGGCGCATCGACCGGCAAAGCGAAGCCGAGTTTGTCGAGGATTTTTTGAAGCTGCCTCGACATGTGGTTGAACTGCTGAGACAGGAGGCGGCGATCAGAGCTTTGTCGCACGATCTGTCTCATGTATCGGACGTTCTGTATCTGGGGCGCGGCGCCTTCTATCCCATCGCGCTCGAAGGTGCGCTCAAGCTCAAGGAGATTTCCTATATTCACGCGGAAGGCTATCCGGCCGGTGAGCTTAAACACGGCCCGATTGCCCTGGTCGATGACGACATGTTTGTAGTTGTCGTCGCGCCCTATGACGACATGTTCGAAAAGACAATGTCGAACATGCATGAAATCATCGCGCGCGGCGCCCGCGTCATCCTGATATCCGATGCCAAGGGCATCGGGCTTGCCGGGGCGGATATGTGGGCGACAATCGAAATCCCGCGTACAGGCCCCTTTGTCGCTCCCATCATGAGTGCGGTTCCGGTGCAGCTATTGGCCTATCACACGGCTGTCGCCAAGGGCACGGATGTGGACCAGCCGCGCAACCTGGCAAAGTCCGTTACCGTTGAATAGACCGGCAAGGGCCGGTTTTTGACGAGACGGCCCCTTCCTTGAGTTCACGGTCAAAACCCGGTCGAACGCCCTCGCCTGCCGTATCGCCGGGCCAACCGGCGCCTTGACCGCAAAGGATTTTGAGACGGCGGTGGACTCAGAGAGATTTGGAATTTTCAATCCAGTTGACGGGCGTGTTGTTGGGGGAGAGAGACGAGGACCGGTCCGCCAATACGTTCTCGATCAGATCCCATCTGTCTCTGTACTTCGCTACCGACCACCCGGCCAAATTCGTCTTTGGAGGCAAATGGATTGTCCTCACGCGGGAATCCTTCCTGGGTGTTCCGTCGGATCTCTTGATCGATAACCAAAGCGCTTGATTCTTCGTTACTTCTCTTGCGACCACGGAAGATGGGATGATGTAGTACTCGAACTTCTTGCCTGCGTTCGGTTTCGGAATACCTCCGAGCACCCAGAAAAAATGCTTTCCGTAATCGATTTCCGCTTTAAGACCTACAACCACGGTACTGCTTCCCGGAATATACGTTTTGACCTGGATATGAGCGAACCTCGTTCCCTCACTGTTGCTGCACAGAACATCGGTGTTCGGTGTATTGCCGAGAGTGACGGCGGCGACAACCCCTCTTCGGCACAGTTCGCCTGCGACGAAGAATTGACTGGAACTGCTTCGAGTAGATTTATCCCGTGGTTTATTGTGCATGTCGGATCCTTGAAGAGACTATGAAGAAGGTAACAAAACGGCGGATTTACTCCGCGCGCGGTGTCGGATGAGAGGCGAGACTCGGTACGCCCGTTTGTCCGGTGTCACTCCTCGTGCACCGCCCTTTGAGTTCCCGCATCTGCGAATCCGCGGGGTATCAGATGAACACGGGCGCAAAAGACGGTCCACCTGAAAACTCTCCGAAATTTATACCAATATTAAAAACTTTCTGAAAATTCATCTCAAGATGCCCATAATGGGTGGCAAATCGGTCTATAACGATAAGAAAACCAAAGGTCGAGCTTACGCTGTAGAGAGCGGATTGACGCAGGTGGAAGACGGCCAAAAGGGTCCAACAAATCGGCGGCCGTGGAGTGATCAGAGGACGAGTGGATGCAATTGTCGGATTCGGAGCTTTTGTGCAGTCGGTGCTACGTGGACGGCCGCTGGATTGATGCCGACGACGGGTCGCGGCTTGACGTGGTCAACCCCTCGACAGGCGCAAAGCTGACGACCGTTCCCAAACTCGGCGCCGCCGAGACGTCGAGGGCCGTTGATGCCGCCGCCGCCGCTTGGCCCGCATGGCGCGAACTTTTAGCCGGGGAGCGGTCGAATCTGCTTCGCGGTTGGTTCGACCTGATGACGGCGCATCAGGAAGACCTCGCGCGCATCATGACCGCCGAACAGGGAAAGCCGATTGCGGAAGCCCGGAACGAGGTGGCCTACGCGGCGGCCTTCGTCGAATGGTTTGCGGAAGAAGCCAAACGCACCTACGGAGAAACCATTCCCCATCATCAGCCCGACAAGCGCATTGTGGTGATCAAGCAGCCGGTCGGCGTGGTCGCGGCCATTACGCCTTGGAACTTCCCGGCCGCGATGATTACGCGAAAGGTGGCGCCCGCGCTCGCCGCGGGGTGCCCGGTCGTGATCAAACCCGCCAGTCAGACGCCGCTGTCCGCGTTGGCGTTGGCCGTGCTTGCGGACCGCGCAGGCATTCCCAGGGGCGTCGTCAACGTCGTTACAGGTTCAGCCCGCGATATAGGCGGTGAACTGACGACCAGCCCGATTGTTCGCAAGCTGACATTTACGGGCTCAACGGAAGTCGGCAAGGTCCTGATCGCACAATCCGCGGCCACCGTGAAGAAAGTCTCCATGGAACTGGGCGGCAACGCGCCATTCATCGTATTTGACGATGCCGATCTCGATGCCGCCGTGGAAGGCGCGGTGGCTTCGAAGTTCCGCAACACGGGGCAAACCTGCGTGTGCGCCAATCGAATTTATGTCCAGGACAAGGTCCATGACGTCTTTGCCGACAAGCTGGCCGACGCCGTGTCCGCTCTGAAAGTCGGCGACGGCATGGAGGACGGCGTCGAGCAGGGCCCCTTGATCGACTCCACTGCCGTGGCAAAAGTCGAGCAACACATTGCCGAGGCGACCGCCAAGGGTGCGCGTATCGTGGTAGGCGGCCGGCGCCACAAGCTGGGCGGCACGTTTTTCGAGCCCACGATTTTAACCCGTGTTACACAAGAGATGCTGGTCGCCCGCGATGAAACCTTCGGTCCGTTGGCGCCGCTGTTTCGCTTTTCCAGCGACGAGGATGTCGTCGCCATGGCCAATGACACCGAGTTCGGTCTTGCCGCTTATTTCTATGCGCGGGACATCGGCCGCATATGGCGCGTGGCGGAACGGTTGGAATATGGCATCGTGGGCATCAATACTGGAGTGGTTTCCACCGAGGTTGCCCCCTTCGGGGGCGTCAAGGAATCCGGTATCGGACGCGAAGGCTCGCACCACGGCATCGAAGAATTCATGGAACTCAAATATCTCTGTTTGGGCGGCGTTTCATGAGCGCGGACGACAAGAAACAAAGGGCTGCGGCCCACGCCCTGGGCTACGTCGAAGACGGAATGGTGTTGGGATTGGGGACCGGATCGACAGCCGAGTATTTTGTCAGAGAATTGGGCCGCCGCGTCGAGAAGGGGCTCTCCGTCGTCGGCGTCGCCACGTCCGTTCGCACGGCCGAACTGGCGGCCCGTTGCGGTATTGCCGTTGCCGAAATCGAAGACGGTTTGAGCATCGACGTCACGATAGACGGCGCCGACGAGGTCGACCCGAATCTGTGTTTGATCAAGGGCGGCGGCGGCGCGCTGCTCAGGGAAAAAATTGTCGCCGCCGCGTCCGACCGCATGATCGTCATCATCGATGACGGCAAGCTCGTCGATTGTCTCGGGGCCTTTCCGCTGCCCGTCGAGATCGTACCCTTCGGATATTCGGCCACGCGGTCGAAAATCGATGGCGTTTTGATCGATGAAGGATATTCCGGCCGCGGCGCAAGTTTACGCAGGACCGGCAACGGCGAACCGTTTATCAGCGATGACGGACATTACATTTTGGATTGTGCATGCGTCGGCTTGGCCGATCCCGGGAAACTGGCCGAGCGTCTGCGTTCGATTCCGGGTATTGTCGAACACGGCCTGTTTGTCGGTCTGGCGTCGGCCGTCATCGTCGGGCGTACCGGCGGCGTGGACGTCATGGAGGCGGAGTCGCAAGATGGCGCGTTACGACTTTGATCTGTTCACGATCGGCGCGGGGTCGGGCGGCGTGAGAGCAAGCCGAAAGGCCGCCGAATACGGCGCCGCGGTCGGTATTGCCGAAGAATATCGGGTCGGCGGAACGTGTGTCGTTCGGGGCTGCATCCCGAAGAAGCTGTTCGTTTACGCCAGTCATTTCCGGGAGGACTTCGAAGATGCGGCGAGCTATGGCTGGTCCGTCGGCGATGCCGATTTTTCATGGCGGACCCTGGTTGAAAACAAAGACAGGGAAATAGACCGCCTGAACCGGCTCTACATCCGCAACTTGAAGGCAAGAGGCGTTCGGATCTTTGACGAGCGCGCCGTGTTGACCGACGCGCACACCGTTCATTTGACCGACAGCGGCAAAAACGTCACGGCCGAGACGATACTCATCGCCACGGGGGCCCGGCCGTCCCGCGACGAAAGTTTGCCGGGCGTCGAGACCGCGATTTCCTCGAACGAGGCGTTTCATCTCGACGAACTGCCGGGAAGTATTTTGATTGCGGGCGGCGGCTATATCGCCGTCGAGTTTGCCGGCATCTTCAACGGCCTGGGAGTCGAGACGACTTTGCTCTACCGCGGTGAAGAAATCCTGCGCGGCTTCGATCAGGATCTGCGCACGGTGCTGCACCGGCAAATGGAGAACAAAGGCGTCACGGTCGTTACGGAAAACGTCATGACCGGGATCGAAAGGGTCGAGGGGGCCGATCAGGAGTTTGCCGTCACGTTGTCCGACGGCGGCGTGCTCAACGCCGGTCTTGTGATGTTGGCCATCGGCCGTGACCCGAATACGTCCCGGTTGGGGCTGGAGGCCCTGGGGGTCGATCTGGACGAACAAGGAGCGGTCAAGGTCGATGAATTCTCACGCTCGTCCGTGCCCCATATCTACGCTGTCGGCGATGTCACGAACCGTGCGCAATTGACGCCCGCCGCCATCCGTGAAGGCGCGGCCTTTGCCGCCACCGTGTTCAACGATACGCCGACGCCCATTCGCCATCGCTGCATTCCCACCGCTATTTTCAGCCAGCCCGAAGTCGGCACCGTCGGTTTGACGGAAGCCGAGGCCCGTGCGGAAACCGCCGAAGTGGATATTTACAAGACCGACTTCACCCCTCTGAAGCATACGCTGACGGGCCGGAACGAACGGATATTCATGAAGTTGGTTGTGGACAGGAAAACCGATCGTGTTTTGGGAGTCCACCTGGTTGGTTCCGGGGCGGGTGAAATGATCCAGCTTGCCGCCGTTCCGGTGACTTTGGGAGCCACCAAGGATCAGTTCGACGCCACATTGGCCGTGCACCCGACGACCGCGGAAGAATTGGTGACCATGACAGATCCCGTCGACGGCGCGGTCCAAGCCGCGGAATAGGTAAAGGCCCGGCGGATTGCGCTTGGCGAACGGCGCAACAGGGTCTATATAAGCCCGCTTGATCCGTCAACGGCCGGATGTTTTATACTTTGGCAAGATATCGGGAGTATGCGTAGCGATGTCGAAGACATGGAGTCGCGCCAGTTGGCGCGGCAAGCCGATTCGCCAGGTGCCGGACTATCCCGACCGGTCGCGTCTTCGCTCCGTCGAGGACAGGCTTTCCGGTTTTCCGCCTCTGGTCTTTGCCGGTGAAGCGCGCAATTTGCGCAAGAGTCTTGGTGACGTCGCTCTGGGCAACGCGTTTTTGCTTCAAGGCGGCGATTGTGCGGAAAGCTTCGCCGAATTCAGCCCGGACAATATTCGCGACAACCTTCGGGTTCTTCTGCAAATGGCTGTGGTGTTGACCTATGCGGCGGCGGTGCCCGTCGTCAAAGTGGGTCGTATTGCCGGGCAATTCGCGAAGCCGCGCTCGGCGCCTGCGGAACGGCAGGGCGATCAGGAATTGCCGAGCTACCGGGGCGACATCATCAACGCCATCGAGTTCGATGCGGCGGCCCGGGAACCGGACCCCGAGCGATTGCTCCAGGCGTACAGCCAGGCGGCTTCGACCCTTAACCTGCTCCGGGCGTTCACGACCGGAGGATACGCGGGTCTCGAGTTCGTCCATCAATGGAATATGGGGTTCGTCTCGGACAGTCCCGAAGGGGCCCGCTATCAAGACATTGCCGACCGCATTTCCGATTCTCTGGATTTCATGAAGGCTTGCGGCATCGATGCGAATACCTCTCCGCAGCTTCACGGCACCGATTTCTACACCAGTCATGAAGCGTTGCTTTTGGGCTTCGAACAAGCGCTCACACGCATCGACTCCACCACGGGCAACTGGTACGACACGTCCGCCCATATGCTCTGGATAGGGGATCGGACGCGTCAGCCGGACGGGGCTCATGTGGAATTCCTGCGCGGCGTTCACAATCCGATCGGTATCAAATGCGGCCCCGGCCTTGAGCCGGAGCATTTGATTCGGCTGATCGATATCCTGAATCCCGCAAACGATCCCGGCCGGTTGACCTTGATCACCCGATTCGGCGCCGATAAGGTCGGCGATCATCTGCCTCGCCTCATCCGCCGCGTCGAGGCCGAGGGACGCTGCGTGGTGTGGTCATGCGATCCCATGCACGGCAATACCATCAAGGCGTCGAGCGGCTATAAGACGAGGTCTTTCAACAGGATTCTCAAGGAGGTGCAAAGCTTTTTTGCGGTTCATCGGGCGGAGGGCACATATGCGGGCGGCGTTCATTTTGAAATGACGGGCCAACATGTGACGGAGTGTATCGGCGGCGCCCAAGCCATCACCGAAGACGATCTTTCGTCTCGCTATCACACTCATTGCGACCCGCGTTTGAATGCGAATCAGGCGCTTGAATTGGCGTTTCTATTGGCCGAGGGCATTAAGCAGGAGCGCCAAACGGTGGCGGCGGCGGCCGCTGCAGGCGGTTCCCGGTGAATCGCTTGAAGCACATGTCCGCGTCAAGCCCGGGCGGGGGGGGGGGCTCATGATGTTATAAAACGGGTCTCCGGCGCCGGGGTTGCATAATTCAAGCTATTAAGTAAACGTGCATTGAAATCGATTCCGGTGGTTGCATCCGTACAGGTGCGGCAATTTATTCAATGTCGAATTGTAAAATGGAAACATAAGCTTTATGTGCTGCGGTGACAGGCATTGTCATGCGGAGGGCGCCTATGGGGGCGGATATCAAGATTGAACCATGACGCACGCATATATGAGGAGCCGGCGCGCGTCGGCGTCGTGGGCTGCGGCTCTTTCGGCAGTCTGCATGCCGAGAAATACGCGCGCATGGCCGGTGCGGAACTGGTAGCCGTCGCCGACATTGAGCACGGCGTTGCGGACCGCATTGCCGACAAGTTCGGCGCCGAAGCGTATTACGCGGCCGAGGACATGATCGGCCGCGTTGATGCGGTGAGTATCGTAACGCCGGCAAGTTGCCATTATGAGACCGCGTCTCTTTTCCTGCGCGAAGGCGTTCACGTTCTCATAGAGAAGCCGGTTACGATTCGTGTTGCTCACGTTGACGAATTGATCTCGCTCGCCGATGAGAAACGGTTGGCCCTGCAGGTGGGTCATCAGGAACGCTTCGTTTTTGAAAGGTTCGGCCTTCCGCTGCCGGGCTTGACGCCGCGTCACATCAAGGCTCGCCGGGTCGGATCGTTCACGGGCAGAGCGACGGACGTCAATGTGGTTTTTGATCTGATGATTCACGATTTGGACTTGTTATATCAGGTGACATCGTCCGATATCGTGAGCGTTCAAGCCGAAGGTAGAGCCGTATACGGACCTCATCATGACGAAGTGAGCGCCCTGCTGGAGCTTGCAAGCGGGTGCAAGGTGGAACTGCTCGCTAGCCGGATAAGAAAAGAGCATGCAAGAGACCTCCGCCTGGAATATGACAACGGCAATATAGAAGTGGACTTCATAGGCGTCACTCTGACAAACTCCACTCACGCGAAATTACCCACGAAAATGAATGGAGCTAAAATAGCCTTCAGTGCGTTTGAAGATCCGTTAGGCTACGGAATAAATGAATTCGTAAAGGCGGCCAGGAATGGATCGCCGTCCCGGGTTTCAGCAAAAAGCGTTCGAAAAGCCTTGCAGGCGGCTTGTATGATTAGCGAACGGCTTGCCGCATAAGCGCACGGGATTGACGCTCCGAGTTGGAAAATGCTTACAGGAAGTCAACAAAACGTCGCCGTTTTCTCCCTCAACGAGCCCGATCTCGTTCGTCCGATCAAGTTTGTCGATTTGCAAACGCAGCAGGCTCGGATTCGTCCCCAACTCGAATCCCGTATTCGAACCGTCCTTGATCATGGCCGATATATCGACGGCCCAGAGATTGCGGAGTTGGAAAACGCCTTGTCCGAGTTGACGGGGGCCGCGGGCGTCGTCTTGTGCGGGAGCGGCACCCAAGCCTTGGAGATCGCCATGCTGTCCGAGGGCGTCGGCCCCGGTGACGCCGTATTCATTCCCGCCTTTACATATAACGCGACCGCAACCGCGGTAATGATGCTCGGCGCGTCGCCCGTGTTTGTCGATGTCGATACGGATACGTTCAACATGTCCGCGGACGATCTGCGGCAAAAGATAGAACGAACGCGGCGGCTCGGTAAGCATCGTCCGCGGCTGGTTATTCCCGTCGATCTTTTCGGTCTTCCGGCGGACTACGAAGCGATCGGCCGAATCGCCCGTCAATATGAACTGGGCGTGTTGGCGGATGCCGCGCAGAGTTTCGGAGCGCAAGTGAACGATGCGATGGTCGGGAACATAGCGGGCATGACCGCCACAAGTTTCTTCCCCTCGAAGACTTTGGGTTGTTACGGTGAAGGCGGCGCCATTTTTTCCGACTCGATCGCACGGTCGGAAACGTGGCGTTCGGCGCGCTGGCACGGCACGGACGGCGAGCGAACGGAATCCGTTCGATTGGGTACGAATGCGAGAATGGATTCGTTGCAGGCCGCCGTTCTGCTGGTAAAACTTTCCATCTTTGAAGATGAACTTCGCCGCCGCCGCCGGGCCGCCGCATCCTATGACCGACTTTTGGGAGCGGTGATCGACTTGCCGCCGCGCTCGAAAGCCGTCACAAGCGCATGGTCTCAATATTCGATCGTCGTTGAGAGGCGAGACCGCGTCGAGGCCGCGCTTTCGGCGGCCGACATCCCGTCGGCAGTCTACTACCGTCAACCCTTGCACAAAATGGCCGCGTTCGAAGCCTGCGGTCCCGACGAGGGTTTGCCGAACTCGGAGCACCTGTCCCGCCACATCCTGTCCCTTCCGATTCACCCTTATCTCGGGGAAGACCAAATCCACCGTGTTTGCGAGACGGTCATCTCCGCTCTCTAGGCTTGCGGTGAAGGCGCCCTTTGCGTCCGCGCCCCCGTTTTGACGTCATGCGCCGGTCGGCGGATAAGATTTTATTTTGCGTGGAATGTGATTAGTCTTACGCCGCTATGGCAGTCGTAAATCCGGCACTCAAAAGCACCGCCGTATCGCTCCATGACTCATTCGTCACGGCAACGCCGTTTCGGCACGTCGTCATCGACGACTTCTTTACCGATGATTTTTGCAATGCGCTGCTGCGGGAATTTCCGGCGTTTTCATCCGGCGCGGCAACAAATGAATTGGGTGAGATCGGCAAAAAGGCGGTTCATGAGAAAATTTCGAGACTGGGCCCAGTCTATAAATCTTTGGACGCTTGCCTCAAGTCAAAGGATTTTCTTCACCTCGTAGGATCCGTCACCGGCATCGAAAAATTGCTTTACGATCCGTATTATGTCGGGGGAGGGACTCATGAGAACTTGTCGGGTCAATCTTTGGACCCGCATGTAGATTTCAACTATCACCCTTTGACGGGATGGCATCGGCGACTCAACCTCATCGTTTATCTTAATCGCGAGTGGTCGGTCGATTGGGGGGGGGCGATACAGCTTCATGCGTGTCCTTGGGACGCGCCAAAGGATGAAGTGAAAACGGTTTTGCCTGAGAAGAACCGCGCCGTTCTTTTTGAAACGAACGAATATTCATGGCATGGGTTTGAAGAAATTCAGCCTGCGGAAGATGGCGGACTTCGCTCGCGCAAGTCGATCGCCGTCTATTTTTATACAAAGTCGAGACCCCGTGACGAGACTTTTCCCTCCCATTCGACCCACTATGTACATCGACCTCTGCCCCAACACCTCAAGCCCGGTCATCGACTTACCGCGAAAGACGTGGAGATCATCGATCGCGCCGTTCAACAGCGCACCGATTGGATAAAGTATCTTTACGCACGCGAGATGGAACTGGCGGCGGCAAATTCACGAAACGCCTTGAACCTGCTGGTTAAAAGGTGTCTGTACATTGCCGTGGAGACTGTGGCGCCGGGAGGGGCGAGGCGGATAATGTCGTTCTTGAGGCGGGCGATGAGAAAATTCTCGCGTCCGTCCTGATGATTAACGTTGTTCGATCATCCATCCGGCATTAAGTAAACTCCATGGCGGATAAATTGAGCATCGCGCTGGCGCAGCTTAACCCTGTCGTCGGCGACATCGACGGCAACGCGGCCAAGGCCCGCGCCGCGCGCGCGGCGGCCGCGGCGCAGGGCGCCGATCTCGTCGTCTTCAGCGAACTCTTTCTCATGGGCTATCCGCCGGAAGACTTGGTCTTGAAACCGGCGTTTCAGGACGACGCCAAAGCCGCCCTCGAACGGTTGGCGTCCGAGACGGGTGACGGAGGACCGGGACTGATCGTGGGAACGGCCTGGCCCGACGGCAACAGGCTCTACAATGCGGCGGCCCTCCTGGACGGCGGCGAGATCGAAACCGTGCGGTTCAAGCGGCACCTGCCGAACTACGGCGTATTCGATGAATACCGCGTGTTCGATCGGGGCCCCATGAGCGGCCCGGTCAATTACCGCGGCGTCAAGCTCGGCATCATGATTTGCGAAGACATGTGGGAAACGGATGTCGCCGAGTGTTTGAGCGAAACCGGCGCTGAGATCTTTCTGGTTGTCAACGGTTCGCCTTTCAGCATGACGAGCGTTGAGCGCCGAATGAACCATGCAACCGCTCGCACCGGGGAAAGCGGGCTGCCCCTCATTTATTTGAACCAGTTCGGCGGCCAGGACGAGCTCGTCTTTGACGGCGCGAGCTTCGTTCTCAATGCGGATTCGGAATTGGCGGTGCAACTGCCCGCATGGCGCGACGCCCTTGTCGTCACCGAATGGACGTGTACGGAAGACGGGTGGTCATGCGCCGCCGGCCCGCGCGCTTCGTTGAAGGACGGTTTGGAAGCGGTCTACGCCGCGACGATGTTGGGGCTTTCCGACTACGTTGACAAGAATCGGTTCCCTGGCGTGATCCTCGGTCTCTCCGGCGGTATCGACAGCGCATTGAGCGCCGCCGTCGCCGTCGACGCGCTCGGCGCGGACAGGGTCCGTTGCGTCATGATGCCGTCGAAGTTCACGAGCCGGGAAAGTCTCGAAGACGCGGAAGCCTGCGCGAAGAGTCTGGGAGCCGGATACGATATTATCCCCATCGGCGAGGCGGTGAAGGCGTTCGACGGGATGTTGGCGGCGGCCTTTCAAGGCGCGGCGCCCGACGCTGCGGAAGAGAATATTCAGTCGCGTATTCGGGCGCTCATCGTCATGGCCTTGTCCAACAAGTTCGGTCATATGGTGCTGACGACGGGCAACAAGTCCGAGATGTCGACCGGCTACGCCACCCTCTACGGCGACATGTGCGGCGGCTATAATGCGCTCAAGGACATTTACAAGACTCAAGTGTTCGATCTGGCGTCATGGCGCAATCGACATCATCCGGAAGCGGCCTTGGGGCCGAAGGGGCGCGTGATCCCGCAACGGATTATCGACAAGCCGCCGTCCGCCGAACTCAAAGAGGGCCAGCGCGATGACGACAGCCTGCCGCCCTACGACCGGCTTGACGATATCTTGCAGTGTTTGGTGGAACGTGAAATGAGCTTTGACGACATCGTGGCGCGGGGGCATGACTCCGCCACCGTCAAGCGCGTCGAGCATCTTCTCTACGTTGCCGAATACAAGCGCCGCCAGGCGCCGCCGGGCGTGAAAATCGGCGTCAAGAACTTTGGCCGCGACCGGCGCTATCCGATGACCAACGGTTTTCGCGATGCGCGCTAATGCTCGTGGCCTGACGAGGGATCGAAGCGCATGTCGCGCCGCATCGAAAAACAGGGGCCCTTGAACGCCGCCGCCCGCATGGAGGCGTGGGCGCCCGCGACCGGAACCGAGGGCACTCTCGGGTCTCAACTCCGCACGTTGTTGTTCTTGGCGCCCTACCTCTGGCCGAAGGACAACTACGTATACAGAGCGCGCATCGTTCTGGCATTCGCCGCGCTCGTTTTGGCCAAACTTCTTTCGTTGTCGGTTCCCGTGCTCCTTGGCCGCGCGGTCAACGTTCTCGGCGGCCTTACGGCCGAGGGCGGTGAATTGCCGATGACCGCCGTCGTTTCCGTTCCCATCGCTCTGATCGTGATCTGGGGCGGCGCCCGTGTTTTGGGGCCCGCCTTTCAGCAACTGCGCGACGCCCTGTTTGCGCGTGTGGGGCAGCACGCACAGCGCACCCTCGCGGTCAACGTCTTCCGACATTTGCACGGCCTGTCGATGCGCTTTCACCTTGACCGTCAAACGGGCGGGCTCAGCCGCATCATCGAACGCGGCATAAAGTCGATCGAGTTTCTCCTGCGCTTTCTGCTGTTCAGCATTTTCCCGACATTCATTGAACTCGCCATGGTCGCGACCTATCTCACGCTAAGATACGACTACCGCTATGCCCTCGTCACCGCGGTTACCGTCGTCGGCTATGTCTGGTTTACGTTTTCCATAACCGAATGGCGCGTCAAAATCAGACGGGAAATGAACCGCAGCGACACCGAGGCCAATACCAAGGCCGTCGACAGCCTCCTGAATTACGAGACGGTCAAGTATTTCGGCAACGAGAGATACGAAACGGAGCGTTACGACAGAGCGATGGAGGCCTATCAAAACGCTGCCATCCGCTCTCAGGTGTCGCTGGCCCTGGTCAATTCCGGTCAATCTCTGATATTTACCGCCGGCGTCGTTATTCTCATGATCATGGCCGGGTTTGACATCGTGGCGGGGCGAATGGCCGTCGGCGACTTTGTCGTGGTCAACGGATTCATGATTCAACTCTACATGCCGCTCAACATGCTGGGCTTCGTCTACCGCGAAATAAAGCAGGCCCTGGTCGACATGGAGACCATGTTCGTGCTTTTGGATGAAAAACCGGAAGTGACGGACGCGCCGACGGCGCCGCCGCTGCGCGTCGACGGCGGCGAGGTCGAGTTCGACAATGTCGGCTTCGGCTATGAGTCGAGGCGGAGTATCCTGCACGGAGTCTCCTTTACCGTGCCCGCGGGCAAAACCGTCGCCATCGTCGGCCCGACCGGCGCCGGCAAATCCACCGTCTCGCGGTTGCTGTACCGCTTTTATGACGTGCAGGCGGGCCAGATACGCATAGACGGTCAAGACATTTCGAAAGTCACTCAAGACAGCGTGCGCGCGGCCATCGGCATCGTTCCTCAAGACACCGTTCTCTTCAACGACACCATCCGCTACAACATCGCGTACGGCGACCCTGACGCCGGCGGCGATATCATCGAACATGCGGCGTCGCTTGCTCAAATTCACGACTTCGTGATGTCATTGCCCAACCGCTATGACACCAGAGTCGGCGAGCGCGGCCTTAAATTGTCGGGGGGCGAAAAACAGCGCGTGTCGATCGCCCGCACGATTGTCAAGGACCCGCCGATCCTGTTGCTTGACGAAGCGACGTCGGCGCTCGACAGTAAAACGGAAAGTGAAATTCAATCGGCGCTCAAGAATGTCGCCAAGGACCGCACCACCATCGTCATCGCCCATCGCCTGTCCACTATCGTTGACGCCGACGACATTCTCGTCATGCAGGACGGACGGATCGTCGAACGCGGATCCCACCGCGCGCTCCTCGACCGCGCGGGCGTTTACGCCGATATGTGGAACCGCCAGCGCGAATCGCCGCGCGGGCGCAGTCCCGTTCGAGACGAGGGGACGCCGCCGACGGACCGGCCGGATGACGACCTGTCACCTTCGAGCGCCGGGTTGCGGGAAGAAGGGGATTTGTGGTGATGTCGTCTCTGTCATGCCGTGTGTTGCCGCCGTATCGAGTCGGGCCCAAACGGGCGTCTGCCGTCCGGGCGTGGATGTGACGTGGCCTCGTTAACCGCAATCATCCCACGCCTCCACCGGGAAGGCGTCAAGTTCGTCGTTGCGTTCGCCGCCGCGGCGGCGGCCGGTTTCCTCATATGGCCGCCGCTCGGCTGGGCAGGGGTGTTGTCGACCGTCTGGTGCGCGTTCTTCTTCAGAGATCCGGACCGTTACACGCCGACGCGCGGCGGCCTCGTCATAAGTCCGGCGGACGGAGTCGTCTGTTATGTCGGTCCCGCCGCGCCGCCGGCGGAACTGGACCTCGGGTCGGGAGAGTTCATGCGCATCGGCGTTTTCATGAACGTGTTCGACTGTCACGTCAATCGAAGCCCCGTTGCGGGAACCGTCGTCCAGTCCGTCTATCGGCCCGGCAAGTTTCTCAACGCCTCTCTCGACAAGGCGAGCGAAGACAACGAGCGTCAAAGCCTGCGCATCGACAGCGAGGCGTTCGGTCAAGTCGCCGTCGTGCAGGTCGCCGGACTGGTGGCGCGCCGGATCGTTTGCGACGTGCGGGAAGGTCAAAAGCTGGAAACGGGCGAGCGGTTCGGTATGATCCGCTTCGGCAGTCGGGTCGACGTCTATCTCGACTCGAGATATGCGCCGCTCGTCTCCGCAGGACAGACGAGCGTAGCGGGCGAAACCGTGTTCGCGGACGGATCTTCTTCCGAAGCGGCAAGGGAAACGGAGGTACGATGAGACCGGGAATTGAGCGAAGGACCGCGAGAGCGGGAAAAAGGACTCCGCGCAAGCAAATCAGGGATCTGCCCGTTCGCAGTCTCGCCCCCAACATTTTGACGGTCCTCGCGTTGTCCGCGGGGCTCACCGCCATCAAGTTCGCCGTCGACGGCGAATTCAGAACGGCGATCGCCGCGATCGTCGTGGCGGGAGGGTTGGACGGCTTGGACGGGCGCGTGGCGCGACTGCTCAAGGGTACTACCAAGTTCGGCGCCGAGTTCGACTCGTTGAGCGACTTCGCCAACTTCGGATTCGTGCCCGTCATGATCGTCTATCTGTGGTCGCTCAACCAGATCGGCGGTGTGGGATGGATCGTGGTTCTGACGTTCTGCATCTGTTGCGCGCTGCGTTTGGCGCGCTTCAGCGTGTCCGTAGAGGACCCGGATCGTCCGGCCTGGAAAAGCGAGTTCTTTATCGGCGTACCGGCGCCGGCCGCCGCGGGATTGTGCATAGCGCCGATCTTTCCGTACTTCCTGGGCGTCGAAGCGATCCGCGATTGGGCCCCGCTGCTTGCGGTCTACACCGTATTCGTCTCGTTATTGATGGTAAGCCGGATCCCGACCTACTCGGGCAAGACCATGAAAATCAAACGCGAGTACGTCCTGCCCATGCTGCTCATGGTGGCCCTGTTCGCCGCGCTCCTGTTCATCTATCCCTGGTACACGTTGAGCGCCTGCGCCCTTGTCTATCTTGCCACCGTTCCCGTGAGCATGTGGAGTTACAGGAAAAAGCTCGCGCGAAGCGGCGCGCCGCACGAGGACATGGTGCCCGAGGAGTTCGTCGACTAGGGGTCCGCGTTACAATCGAAAGTTCCGGGCGTAAGCCTCGCAGGCGCGGACGCGCTCGTCGAGAGGTGAATCGGGAAACGCGCGCCGCAATGCGTTCAGGGCCGCCGACGCGGACGCCGGCGCGGCCTGTTCAAGCAGCTTTTGCATGTCGGACGGCAAAGCCCCGACGGAAGACGCCTTGACGTGCGGATAGCTGCGAGAGTCAAGCGGTTTGGTTTGAGACATACGGACCCCCCTGGAAGCTGTCGGCCCGAATCGTCGGCTCGAATCGTAAAAGATTTCCTAACGCTTTACCTTGACATCGAACTGCCGGATGATCGTCGATATGATCCGGGCCCGGACATGAGAGTCGGAAAGGTTTTGAAGCGGTGCCAAAAGACGACGGCGATTCCGGCAATCGTCAGGGGCGGCAAGTTCGGCGGCGGACCAAGAATCGCGCTCCCGGCTCTCCGGGGCGGCGGCTGAAACAACGCGTCAGGTCGACGGGCAAGCGGACGCCGTCGTCGACCCGCTGGCTTGAGCGTCAACTCAACGATCCTTATGTCGTCGCCGCTCGAAGCGCCGGTTACCGCTCGCGCGCCGCGTTCAAGCTGATCGAACTCGACGACAGGTTCGGATTTCTGAAGCCCGGGCATCGGGTGGTCGATCTGGGGGCCGCGCCGGGCGGCTGGACGCAGGTGGCCGTGGAACGGGTGGCTTCGTCCTCGCGCGCGCCGCGGCCTTCGGTTCTCGCCCTCGACGTCAATCCCATGGATCCGGTCCCCGGCGCGGCGTTCGTTCAAGGGGACATCATGGCCGAGGATGTCGTCGTCCGGCTTCGACAAGAGCTTGGCGGCGGCGCGCACGTCGTCTTGAGCGACATGGCCGCGCCTGCGACGGGTCACAAATCGACGGACCATCTGCGTGTCATGGCCCTGTGCGCGAACGCCCTCGATTTCGCTTTCGAGGCCCTTACGCCCGGCGGCGCGTTCGTTGCCAAGGTGCTCAAAGGCGGCACGGAGCGCGAGTTGCTCCGGGTCATGAAGGTCCGCTTCGCTCGCGTCCAGCACGCCAAGCCGGCGGCAAGCCGTCCCGACTCCGCGGAAACCTATGTCGTGGCGCGGGGCTTCCGGGAACGGATTTGAGGTCTCCGCCCGTCCTTCGCCGCCGCCGGTTTTGATCGCGTGAAAGAGCTGTGCTAGATATTGCCACCGCGTGCCAGGGCGCCGCTTCCCGCATGCGGTCGGAAGGAGGTGAGCCTTGGAAATCCGCGAGTCCCTAACTTTCGATGACGTTCTGCTGCAGCCCGCGGCCTCGGACGTTTTGCCCGGTCAGGTCGACACCGGGTCGCATTTGACCAATTCGATCGAGTTGGGCATCCCCGTCGTGTCCGCCGCCATGGATACGGTCACGGAAGCGCGCTTGGCGATCGCCATGGCCCAGGCCGGCGGCATCGGCGTCATCCATCGCAACATGCCGCCCGAAGAACAGGCGGAAAACGTGCGGCTGGTGAAGCGGTTCGAGGCGGGCATGGTCATCAATCCGGTGACCATGAATCCGGATCGGACCCTGCGCGACGCTCTCGACATCATGACCCGCAACAAGATCTCGGGAATCCCCGTCGTGGACTCCTCTCCGGACGGAGACGGACGCGGAAAGCTGGTAGGAATCCTGACCAACCGGGACGTGCGTTTCGCCACCGATCCGGAACAGCCGGTGTCGGAACTGATGACCAAGGACAACTTGGTTACGGTGCGCGACAACATCAGCGCGGAGGAGGCCAAACGTCTCTTGCACCGGCATCGCATCGAACGTCTTGTGGTCGTCGACGACGATTTCAGGTGCGCGGGTCTGATTACCGTCAAGGACATGGAAAAGGCCGACCTGTATCCCGACGCCTGCAAGGACGAACGGGGCCGGCTGCGCATCGCGGGCGCGACAAGCGTCGGCGACGAAGGCTTCGAACGGGCGGAAGCCCTGATCGATGCGGGGGCGGACCTTATCGTGGTCGATACCGCGCACGGACATTCGCGGCGGGTCCTGGATACCGTCGAGCGCATCAAAAAAGCGAGCAACTATGTCCAGGTCGCCGCGGGCAACGTCGCCACCTCCGAAGGCGCCAAAGCGCTGATCGGGGCGGGCGCCGATGTCATCAAGGTGGGGATCGGCCCCGGCTCCATTTGCACGACGCGCATCGTCGCGGGCGTCGGCGTACCCCAGTTCAGCGCCGTTCTCGAGGCGGCCGAAGTCGCGCGGCAGTCGAACGTCCGTCTCATCGCGGACGGCGGCATCAAATATTCCGGCGATTTGGCGAAGGCGGTCGCGGCGGGCGCGGACGCCGTCATGATCGGGTCGCTCTTCGCCGGTACGGAGGAAAGTCCGGGAGAGGTGTTCCTCTATCAGGGACGTTCTTACAAGTCTTACCGCGGAATGGGCTCCGTGGCGGCGATGGCCGTCGGCTCCGCCGACCGCTACTTCCAGCAGGACATCAGCGACGCTTTGAAACTGGTCCCCGAAGGCATCGAAGGCAGGGTTCCCTACAAGGGGCCGCTCAACGCCATCATTCATCAACTCGTCGGGGGTTTGCGCGCCGCCATGGGCTATACCGGCTCGAATACGATTGCCGACTTTCAGACCAACGCCACCTTCACCAAAATCTCCTCGGCGGGGCTTCGGGAAAGTCACGTGCACGATGTATCGATTACCCGCGAAGCGCCGAACTACCCGTCCAATACGTGACGGGTCGGAGCGGGCTGTCGACGAAGGGGCGATCGGGTTGTTAAAATATAGGCGGGGGTTGCGGTCCGCGCCGCCGTTCATCGACGAGAAGACCATGCGACATTCATTGGTATTTTTGGTTCTGTCCGCCGCCGCGCTTCTCGCGGCCGGTCCGTCGACGACGACTGCCGCGGCGGAAGCGCCGGCGCAAACGTCGGCAACGCTGATGGACAAGGGGGTCGTCGAACTCGAAGGCGAGAATTACGCCGGCGCCATCCGTCTCTTCGAGCAGGCGGCGACGGCCGATCCCCGCAACGCTTTGGCGTTCAGCTATTTGGGCCGCGGCTACGACGCCGTCGGCGACACCACGAAAGCCTACAAATTCTACGGCATCGCGCTCGATATCGACCCTGATGAGGTCATGGCTCTGAGTTGGAGCGGGCGCGTCGATGTCCTCAGCGACAATCTGGACCTGGCCGGTGAGAAACTCGCCCGCCTCGAACGGGTGTGCGGCGCGGCGTGCGGCGAGTACCGCAGTCTCAAGCGGGCGATCGACGACGTGAGCGCCGACGAACGGGCCCGTCCGTAATGCGCGGCGCCGTCGATCTCGATGCGGAACGCGTCCTCATCATAGATTTCGGCTCGCAGGTGACTCAGTTGATCGCGCGCCGCGTCCGCGAAAGCGGCGTCTACAGCGAGATCGTCCCCGTTCAGAACGCCGACGCCGCGTTGGCGGCGTCCGCGTCGAAGGCCGTCATCCTGTCCGGCGGCCCCGCCAGCGTGACGGCGCGGGATACGCCGCGCATCCCCGACCGCGTTTTCGATATGGGCGTTCCCGTTCTGGGAATCTGCTACGGCGAGCAGGTCATGGTCGATCAACTCGGCGGCAGCGTCGAGGCGGCCACCCACCGCGAGTTCGGCCGCGCCGACCTCGAAGTGGTCGACGACAGTCCGCTGTTCGAAGGGGTGTGGAGCAAGGGCGAGCGCGGCCGGGTGTGGATGAGTCACGGCGACCGGGTCACCGGACTGCCGGACGGCTTCAGGGTCGTCGGCGTGAGCGACCACGCCCCCTTCGCGGCCATCGCCGACGAGGCGCGGAAGTTCTACGGCGTCCAGTTCCATCCGGAGGTGGTGCACACGCCCCGCGGCGCGGCGCTGCTGGAAAACTTCACTCACCGCATCGCCGGCTGTTCCGGCGCGTGGACGATGGCAGCCTTTCGAGAGACGGCGACCGCCAAGATCCGCAGCCGGGTGGGCGGCGGCCGCGTCATCTGCGCCTTGTCGGGAGGGGTCGATTCCTCCGTCGCTGCGGTCCTTCTGCACGCCGCCGTCGGCGAGCGGTTGACCTGCGTGTTCGTCGATACGGGTCTTCTGCGCGCGGACGAAGCCGTCCGGGTGGTCGACCTGTTCCGGGGCCACTACGACATTCCCCTGGTTCACGTCGAAGCCGGGGACCTGTTCCTGGAAAAGCTGGAAGGCGTCGAAGACCCGGAGCGGAAACGGAAGATCATCGGCACCGCGTTCATCGACGTTTTCGAGGCCGAGTCGAACAAGCTCGGCGGCGCTGATTTTCTGGCGCAGGGGACTCTCTATCCCGACGTCATCGAAAGCGTTTCCTTCGCCGGCGGGCCGAGCGCGACCATCAAGTCCCATCACAACGTGGGGGGGCTGCCCGCGCGCATGAAGCTCGAACTGGTCGAGCCGCTGCGCGAACTGTTCAAGGACGAAGTGCGTGCGCTGGGGAAGGAACTGGGCCTGCCGTCCGCCTTTCTGCGTCGTCATCCGTTTCCCGGGCCGGGTCTCGCCGTCCGCATCCTCGGCGCCGTGTCCCGCGAAAAGATCGAGATCCTGCGCAAGGCCGACCGGATCTATCTGGACGAAATCGACAAGGCCGGTCTGTACGACGAGATCTGGCAGGCGTTCGCGGTTCTCCTTCCCGTTCGCACCGTCGGCGTCATGGGCGACGAGCGCACCTACGATTACGTGTGCGCGCTGAGGGCGGTGACGTCGACCGACGGCATGACGGCCGACTCCTACCGCTTCGACCACGAGTTCTTGAGCCGGACGGCCACGCGCATCATCAACGAAGTGCGCGGCATCAACCGCGTGGTATATGACGTGACCTCGAAGCCCCCGGGCACCATCGAGTGGGAGTAGCGCCGGACATGTACGAAGCGGCCTTCAGGAACATCGACGACACGCTGCGCAAGGACGCCGGATGCAGCAGCGAACTGGACTATATCGAGCAGACGAGTTGGGTCCTGTTCCTCAAATATCTCGACGACTGGGAGGCGGAAAAGGAAGAGGCCGCGGCGCTCGAACTCAAGACCCATACCCGCCTCATCGACGGCGAGTACCGCTGGGACAGGTGGGCGGCGCCGAAGCGGCCCGACGGCGCGCCGGACCGCAACGCGGCGCTCACCGGCGACGACCTGCGCGATTTCGTCAACCACAAGCTGTTCCCTCACCTGGCGGGCTTCAAACGCCGCGCCGTCGACCCCCGCGCCGTCGACTACAAGATCGGCGAGATTTTCAGCGAGTTGCGCAACAAGCTGCAGAGCGGCTATGCGCTGCGCGACGTCATCGACAAGGTGGACGGGCTCACCTTCCTCGGCGAAGCGGACAAGCACGAACTGAGCAGCCTGTACGAAGACAAGATCAGGAACATGGGCAACGCCGGGCGCAACGGCGGCGAGTATTACACGCCGCGCCCGCTCATCGAGAGCATCGTCAAGGTGATCCGACCGAAGATCGGCGAGACGGTCTACGACGGCGCCGCGGGCAGCGCCGGTTTCCTGTGCGAAGCCTGGGATTTCATGCGCAAAAGCAAGAGTTTGAGCGCCGCCGACTATGAAAGACTGCAAACCGGGACGTTCCGAGGCAAGGAGAAGAAAAGCCTGGCCTACGTCATCGGCGTCATGAACATGATTCTGCACGGCGTCGAGGCCCCCGACATCGTGCATGTCAACACCCTGGCCGAGAACGTCATGGACATAGAGAACAAGGACAGGGTGGACGTGGTGCTCGCCAACCCGCCGTTCGGCGGCAACGAACGCGCGGAGATACAACAGAACTTCCCCGTCAAGACCGGCGAGACCGCCTATCTGTTCCTGCAGCACTTCATCAAGATGCTGAAAGTCGGCGGCCGCGCCGGCGTCGTCATCAAGAACACTTTTCTGAGCAACACGGACAACGCCAGCATCGCGCTGCGCAAACAGTTGCTCGAAGAGTGCAACCTGTTCGCCGTGCTCGATCTGCCCAGCGGCGTCTTCCGGGGCAGCGGCGTCAAGACGGTCGTGCTGTTCTTTGAGAAGGGCAGGCCGACGCAGGCGATCTGGTACTACCAACTTGACCCCGGCAGAAATATGGGCAAGACGAATCCGCTGGACCGGGGCGACCTCGCCGAGTTCGAAGCGTTGGCGAAAACGCGGGCTTCAAGCCAAAACAGTTGGTCTGTGGACGCGGCGAACGCAGCGGGGGGGGGGTACGTGGGACTTGACGGTCAGGAACCCCAACCGCGCCGATGAGACCGACGCGCGCACCCCGGCGCAAATCGTCGCGGAGATCGAGGCGCTCGACGCTCAGGCCGCGCGAGCCTTGCACGCCGTCAAGGAACTGCTGTGATGTGGAAGACGGTGAAGCTTGGCGATGTGTGTGAAGTATTGGATAAGCTAAGAAAACCAATAACGAAGAAAAATCGTGTCAGTGGTGAGTACCCATATTATGGCGCAACCGGCATCGTTGATTGGGTTGCAGATTACATCTTCGACGAAAGACTCGTGTTGGTCGGTGAAGATGGTGCTAAGTGGGGCGCTGGCGATAGAACGGCATTTATCGCTGAAGGCAAGTATTGGGTAAACAATCATGCTCACGTGTTACGTCCTATTGAAGGAATGATAACGCATGAATGGCTTGCTTATTACCTCACGAGTATTGATTTGCTGCCCTGGGTTACTGGTTTGACTGTGGAAAAGCTAAATCAAGCCCGGCTTCGTTCCATCCCTATCCCACTCCCGCCACTCACAGACCAACACCGCATCGCCGCCAAACTGGATGCCGTGTTTTCCGAGATCGACAAGGCGATGTCCGCCGCCGAGCGCAAGCGGGAGCAGGCCGACAACCTCAAGCACTCGATCCTTGCCGGTGAACTGTCCCCCGATGATGCGCCATGGAAGACGGTAAAGCTTAAGGAGATTTGCACTGTCTTCGCTGATGGAGATTGGATTGAAACTAAAGATCAATCCAAAGAGGGTATTAGGCTTCTTCAGACTGGCAACATTAGGAATGGTAATTTTGCCAACAGATTAGAAAAGGCGCGATTTATTTCACACGATACCTTTGTTCGTCTTAATTGCACTGAAGTCTTAGCTGGAGACATCTTAGTGTCACGGCTTCCAGACCCAGTCGGACGGGCTTGTATTGTGCCGCCTTTGTTTGAAAGGGCTATAACTGCGGTAGATTGCACAATCATAAGGCTTAGAAGTAGCTGCGTTTCTGATTACATAAATTATTTTATGCAATCTCCGATGTATTTTGCGGCTGTGCAAAGCAAAGTGACTGGAGCGACACGCCAACGTATCTCAAGAAAAAACTTGGGCGAAGTTCCAATTTCCTTGCCTCTGCTCCCAGACCAACACCGCATCGTCGCCAAACTGGACGCCGCCTTCGCTGATACGGCGAAACTGACGGCGACCGCCTCGAAGCAGATTGAAAACTACCGGGCGCTCAAGTCCGCGATCCTCGCGCGCGAACTGCAAAGCGAGGCGACATGAACGAAGCCGCCGACTGGACCGCCGGAGGGCAGGGGCAAGCGGCTGCTTTACGGGGATTCGTCCGTCGGGTATTCTATAACTCCCGTTGGAGAGGCAATGAGCATGACCGCCGCCGAAGACATCGCACCCGCCCTGACATTGGAACTCGGCTCAGGCAAGGTTCCGGCGACGCGCCTTCTGGCGGGCGCGGACCGTCGAGATATTCTGGCCGAAAATCGGGAAAAGCCGGACCGGCATCCCGCCCGGATGGCCGAATACGGCACCGTGGAAGGCACTCTCGATACCCTTAGCGCGCGGGGACGGCTCCACTTCACGATTTCGGAACCGATCTGGAATATGGCCGTGCAATGCACCGTGCCCGACGATCTCGTCGAGTCGATGCGAGGCATGTGGAGACAGCGTGTAGCGGCTCACGGCCTAGTTCATTACGATCGGGAAGGTCTGCCGACAAGCATTAGAGCGGAAGAAGTCGAGTTATTCCCCTACGATGAAACGCCGATAGGGGATTACCGCGGACTGCTGGCCAACAACTGAATGGTCGTGCGCCGATATTGGGACTCGAACTGCTTCCTCACCGCTTCATCTAGACGCTTAAACATGCGCCTTGTTCGTAGTATTGAAATCACCTATCCAACTAACATAACAGACCGACACCGCATCGTCGCCAAACTGGATGCGGCCTTCGCTGATACGGCGAAACTGACGGCGACCGCCTCGAAGCAGATTGAAAACTACCGGGCGCTCAAGTCCGCAGTCCTCGCCCGGGAACTGCGAAGCGAGGCGGCATGAACGAAGCCGACACGCGCGCGCAACTGATCGACAAGCAACTCGAAGACGCAGGCTGGATCCCCGGCGGCGAGGTGCAAGTATTCAGAGAGCACAAAATCAACGACGGGGAAATACGGGTCAGCGGACCCCGCAAAGGCCGACTCACGGCCGACTACGTGCTCGCCTACAGGAACGTCAAGCTCGCCGTCGTCGAAGCCAAGAGCGACGAGGTCGATGTCAGCGAGGGCGTGGCGCAGGCCAAGCTTTACGCCCAGAAACTTTGCTTGCAGATGAGTTTCGCGGCCAACGGCAAACGCATCTATCAAATCGATCACGCGACCGGCAGCGAGGGCGACGTTTCGGCCTTTCCGTCGCCGCAGGAACTTTGGCGGCGCACGCAGGGCGAAGCCGACGACTGGCTGCGCCGCTTTTACGCCGTGCCGTTCGAAGACATGGGCGGCACGAGGCCGCTGCGTTATTACCAGGAACTCGCGGTCAACCGCGCCGTGAAAGCCATCGCGAACGGCGAACGGCGCGTGCTGCTGACCCTGGCCACGGGCACCGGCAAGACCTTCATCGCGGCCCAGGTTGCCTGGAAACTGTTCCAATGCCGGTGGACCCTGCAGAAAGACGGCAAGCGCCGGCCGCGCATCCTGTTCCTGGCCGACAGGAATATCCTCGCCGACCAGGCGCTCCTCGACTTCGGCGTCTTCGACGATGAGGCGATGGTGCGAATCGATCCGAAGAATATCGCCAAGCGCGGCGAGGTGCCGAAGAACGGCAGCGTGTTCTTCACCATTTTCCAGACCTTCATGAGCGGTAAGGACGGCAAACCCTACTTCGGCGAGTACGAACCCGACTTCTTCGACCTTGTCGTCGTCGACGAGTGCCACAGAGGCGGCGCCAACGACGAGAGCACCTGGCGGGGCATCCTGGATCACTTTTCCGACGCCGTGCATCTGGGCCTGACGGCGACGCCGAAGCGGGACGACAACGCCGACACTTACGACTATTTCGGCGGGCCGGTCTTTACCTACAGCCTGAAGGAGGGCATAGGGGACGGTTTCCTCACCCCCTTCAAGGTCAAACGCATCCGCACGACCCTGGACGAATATGTCTATGCGTCCGACGACGATGTGCTGGAAGGCGAGGTCGAGCCGGACCGCGTCTATAAGGAACGGGATTTCAACAAGCTGATCGAGATCGAGGCGCGCGAACGCAGGCGCGTGCAGGAGATGCTCGCCGCCGTCAACCGGGACGAGAAGACCATCGTCTTTTGCGCCAATCAGGCCCACGCCGCCCTGGTGCGCGACTTTATAAACCAGGAGGCGGACAGCGAGCAGGTCGACTACTGCGTGCGCGTCACCGCGAACGACGGCGCGATCGGCGACATGTATCTCAAACAGTTCCGGGACAACGACAAGAGCATCCCCACCGTCCTGACCACGAGCCGCAAGCTGAGCACCGGCGTCGACGCGCGGAACGTGCGCAACATCGTGCTGCTGCGCCCCGTCAATAACATGATCGAGTTCAAGCAGATTATCGGGCGCGGCACCCGGCTGTTCGAAGGTAAGCGCTACTTCAGCATTGTCGACTTCGTCGACGCCTATCACCATTTCAACGACGAGGAATGGGACGGCGCGGCGGTCGATGTGGACGACGGGAACGACGGCGGCGGCGATGACGAAACGGCGGCCGCGGGCAAAGACTATGAAACGCCGGACGGCGGCGGAGACGATGACGGGTTCGATGAGAGTCCCATGGTGCGCATCAAGCTGAGCGACGGCAAGGTGCGGGAGATTCAAAGCATGAGCAGCACCTATTTCTACGTTGACGGCAAGCCCGTCGGCGCGAAAGAGTTTCTCGAAAGACTGTTCGACGACGTGAAGCTGCCGGACCTGTTGGGAAGCGAGGAAGACCTGCGCAGGCTTTGGGCAAACCCGGTGACGCGCAGAGAGTTGATGCAAAAGCTCGAAAAGGCGGGATGCGGCAAAGACGATCTGGAGAAGTTGCAAGAGCTTATCGACGCCAAAGACAGCGACCTGTTCGACGTGCTCGAATACATCGCCTACGCCAAGCCGCCGGTCTCGCGGGTGGCCCGCGTGAAGAGAGGCAAGGACGACATCTTCAACCTGCTTTCAAGGGAACAACGTGAATTCGTCGGTTACGTACTGGGCAACTATGTCGAGGTGGGCGTGGACGAACTCGACCTGAGCAAACTGCCCACGGCGCTGAAGGTGAAATACGGCGGTACTCACGCCGCCGAACAAGCGCTCGGCGCGGTGGACGACATACGGCGCACCTTTATCGATTTTCAGCGGCACCTGTACAAGGCCGCGGCGTGAACATGGAGTATCGTTTCATTTTCTGTGAAACGATACTGAGGTGAGATGTAAACCTCTTTATAAATCAAATACATAATCGTTTCACGGCTTTGACGGTTTCGTTTCATGGCGCTCACCGACCAGGCCATGCTTGACTACATCGCCGCCCATTCCGGCGCCGGACGGGAGGACGTGCGGCGCGCCTTTATCGATTTTCAGCGGCGCCTGTACAAGGACGCGGCGTGAACATAGAGTATCGTTTCATTTTCGGTGAAACGATATTGCGATGAGATGTAAAACCCTTTATAAATCAAATACATAATCGTTTCACGGCTTTGACGGATTCGTTTCATGGCGCTCACCGACCAGGCCATACTTGACTACATCGCCGCCCATCCCGGCGTCGGACGGGAGGACGTGCGGCGCAACGTTGCGTCCGAAGTCAGCTCGCCGACGGTGTGGCGCGCTCTGAAGCGGCTTGTCGACGATGGCCGGCTCGAGGTTTCCGGAAAGTCCCGGGCCACGGTCTACAGCTTGGCGGGCGCGGCCGTGGTGCGCGCCCATCTGCAAACGCCGTACAACCGACGGCGGCCGGCCGTCTACAGGAAGGAATTTGTCGATCGCTACGTCCCGAACAAGAGCTTCTATCTCGGCGCGGACGACCGTCAGCGTCTGCATGAGGCCGCACGTCCGGCGCCGCCGCCGGCGGTCGGGACTTACGCGCGGCGCATCCTGGAACGGCTGCTTGTCGATCTGTCCTGGGCGTCGTCGCGCATGGAGGGGAACACCTACAACATCCTGGAGACCGAGCGTCTGATCCGCTTCGGAGAGGAAGTCTCCGGCAAGGACCGCAGGGAAGCGGTCATGATCCTCAACCACAAGGAGGCGATCCAGTATGTCGTCGATCATCTCGCCGAGATCGCGGTCAGCCGGACGGACATATTCGGCATTCACGCCTTGCTGGCGGACGGCCTTCTTGCCGACCCCGCCATGGTGGGGCGGCTTCGGCGCATGCCCGTCGGCATCTCCTATTCGACCTATCGTCCGCTCGACGATCTCTTTGCGATCGAGGAGGAATTCGGCGTCCTTGTCGAAAAGGCGGCGGCGGTCGCCGACCCCTTCGAGCAGTCCTTTTTCCTGCTCGTTCACATTCCCTATTTGCAGGCTTTCGACGACATCAACAAGCGGACTTCGCGCATCGCCTCCAACATTCCGCTCCTCAAAGCCGATCTTGCGCCCATGTCCTTTCTCACCATGGATGACGCCGCCTATACCGACGGCCTGATCGGCGTATACGAACTCAACGATATTTCGCTCCTGCGCGAGAGCTATATGGACGCCTATCTCGCCTCGGCCGAGAATTACAGGGTGCTGCGCGCCGAGTTGGAATCGCCCGACAAGGCGGCGCTCGTCTACCGCGATTTCGTGCGCGAGGCCGTTCGCCGCAGCGTGCTCGAATGGAAGGGCTTCCGGCCGGACGGCATCAGGGCCATGGCGGCCGAGGCCGACATCCCCGAAGCCGACCGCGAGCAGGTCGTCGATTATGTCGGCAACGAGGTTCGCGGACTGCATGAGGGCAACGTAATCCGCTACCGGCTGCGGCCCCAAGACCTTGCCGGGATCGGAGAGGATTGAGTTCACGGCGGAGTGGTTTTCAGACCGCCGCGGCCACGCGCACCGCCAACGACATGCGCGGCCTCGACCGCGCGGTTTACGACGTGACGTCGAAGCCGCCGGACACGATTGAGTGGGAATAAATAAATTGTAAGAGTGACGGGAATAGCAAAACTGTTTTATCTCAATGTAAGACCCGAAACGTCAAAGTTAAGGGTCGCACAACGTAACGAAAGGACCATACCGATGAGACGATCTGCTTTTATTTTTGCTTTCCTCATGTTTTCCCCAACACTCTGTGTTGCGGAGGAGGCAGTCATCATCGCGCAAAGTGGCCCCCTCGAAGTCACCTCGTATACTGCGAACTACAGGGAAAACATCCTCCATAAAGTGGCACTCAAGAATGTTTCGGATCAACGCATTGATGCCTATGAGGTGACGTTTCTGTCTTTTGATGTATTCAAGGAGCGCATGGGGCGTAATCTAGGGGGAATATCCATTGAGTCATTTGAACCGGGCAAAACAACGTCAGGTTCATGGCGGCAGACCACTTATGCGTCATTTAAGTTTAAGAAATACGGTATAGGTGTTTGTTACGTCAGCAAGGTACGTCTCGCGGACGGTAGTATTTGGACGGCGGATCAGGACTTTGTACTCTCTGAGCTTCAGAGGATCCAGGAAGATTTGACCGCGGATATCTTCGAAAACGAAGAGGGTTAAATGTACAAATCCATCATCTTAAAGATTTGGACCATTACAAAGCAAAATCAATGACTTGCGCGTCCCGATTTGGGGGAGAAAAAGGATATGTCTAAGCAGTGGTTCCCGCCGGGTTCATTTGCATTTGCCAAGTCGGCGATTGTTGGATAACCTGAGTCGCCTTTGTCGATCGGGCGATGTTGAGCGTCCGGCAAAGTGGCTTGATAACCATCTTGAACAGTCCGTAGCGCGCCGCGAGCGCGCGGGAGATGCGTATGTCCGGCCACGACAAGATTCTTCGACTCACCGTTCCCAAAATTCAGCAGCGAAAAGCGGGCGAGCCCATCGTCTGTCTCACCGCGTACACCGCGCCCATGGCGCATCTCCTCGACCCTCACGTCGATTTGCTCCTGGTCGGCGATTCCGTCGCCATGGCGATCTACGGTATGGACACGACGCTGGGCATCACGGTGGATCACATGATCCTTCACGGCCAGGCGGTGATGCGCGGCGCCGAACGGGCGCTGGTCGCCGTCGATATGCCGTTCGGCAGCTACGAGGAAAGTCCGCAAGTCGCGTACCGTAACGCCGTCCGCATCGTCAAGGAAACCGGATGCGCCGCCGTGAAACTGGAAGGCGGCGTTGGCATGAAAGAGACCATCGCCTTTCTGGTCGACCACGGCATCCCGGTCATGGGGCATGTGGGTCTCTTGCCCCAGTCGATCAACATGAAGGGCGGCTATCGCGTCGTGGGGCGTCAGCGCAGCGAGTGGTCGGCGGTCGAACGCGACGCCCAGGCGGTCACCGACGCCGGCGCCTTTTGCTGCGTCCTCGAAGGCGTCGCGGAGCCGCTGGCGCAGCGCGTCACGAAATCGATTCCGATTCCGACCATCGGCATCGGCGCGTCGAGCCACTGCGACGGGCAGATCCTGGTTACGGAAGACATGGTCGGTCTGTTTGAGCACACGCCGTCCTTCGTCAAGAAATATCTCCAATTGGACGAAACGATCGCCGCCGCGGCGAAGAGATACGCGGACGATGTCCGGATGCGGCGCTTTCCCGGCCCGGCCCACGTCTACGGACTCAAGGCGAAACCGAAAAGGGCCGCAGGCTAGACGATATATCGAAAAACTCGCGCTTTCAGCGCTTTTCCTCGTTTGCTTCGCGTTCAACGACGGGCTAGGTTTACCGCAGCCCGCGGGACCCCGCCTTGCCGGTCCGGGGATTAGGGATATTTTCTTGAAGAGTCCGCCATGAGCGACATATTTCGTGAAGTCGAGGAAGAATTCAGACGCGAGAAAATCTTAGGATATTTTCGGCAGTACGGCGTTTACGTCATCGCCGCCGCCGTTGTGGTTTTGGCCGTCGTCGGCGCCTATGCACTTTGGGACCGGTTCGACCGGCGCGCGAGGACACAGGCATCCGACAGCTACCGCGCCGCGATAGAACTCGTTCAAAGCAGTCAACCGGACGAGGCTCTGTCCGCCCTTGAAGCTCTGTCCCGGGACTCGGCGTCTGGCTATCGCGTGCTGGCCCTGTTCGCGAAAGCCGGTATTTTGATCGAGTCCGGGGACTATGAAGAGGCCGCCGAAATTTACGACCGGATCGCGGCGGACGGAGCCGCCGATTCCCGACTCAAGGACCTCGCCCGGATCAAGGCGGCGTTGATCATGATCGACTCGTCGAGTCTCGAAGATATTCGCGGGCGCGTCGGCAGCCTTGTCGATACGGGCGGTCCATGGAGGTTCTCCGCGCGCGAAGCGATGGCTTTGGCCGCGTTTAACGAAGGCAGGCTCGAACAGGCCCGCACGGAATTCCAACTGTTGGCGTTCGATCCGTCGACCCCGATCAACTTGCGCAGCCGCGCCCGGGAAATGCTGGCCATCATCGGCACTCCGCAAGGCGGCCTCGGAGACCTCGAGCCTCGAACCTCCGAAGATATGAGTTCATCGGGTTCGGAAACCGTTGCCGATTGAGGGTCGGCGGGCGGGGGCGCGTAACTGACAAAGGATGGCGAAGCGATGTTCGGCACTGTGGTGAGACGGGTTTTGGCCTCGCGGCGAGCGGGGGTTTTCGTCAATTTTATCGCCGTCATCGGGCTGACGGCGCTATCCGGCTGCGACACTTTGCAGTCGCTCAATCCTTTCGGCGGCGGCGGCGGAGACGAAGTGAAGCTCGAAGGGGAACGAATTTCGGTATTGAGCCTGGAACAGGAACTGGAAGTCGATCCGAGACTGTCGACTTTCGAGGTTGTATTGCCCCCTCCCTACGTCAACGACGCGTGGCCTCAGCCCGGCGGCTACGCCAGTCATGCCATGCATCATTTGCAAATACCGGACGAAATCGATCGTATGTGGAGGGTCAAAGCCGGTCGTGGAACGGACGGCGCCGTTCGACTGACCGCGCCGCCCGTCGCCGCGGACGGCAAAGTCTTCGTGCGTGACGCCGTAGCGAGCGTCGCGGCGTTCGATCTGACGACCGGCGACAGGCTGTGGGACGTCGATCTCAAACCGGAAAAGACCAAATCGAGATTGGGCACCGGCGGCGGCGTGGCTTATGACAAGGGCCGTGTGTTCGCTTCGACGGGCTTTGGCTTCATCGTTTCCCTCGATGCCGCGTCGGGCGGCGAGCTTTGGCGTCAACCGCTGGGCCTGGCCATTCATTCGGCTCCCACCGTTTCGGACGGCCGTGTGTTCGTCTCCACGGTCGACAACCAACTCTTTGCGCTCGACGATGAAGACGGGCGTATTCTGTGGAACCACCGCGGCATTACCGAAACCGCGCGGCTCTTTCCCGGTTCAAGTCCCGCGGTTGCAGGCGACATCGTGATCGCTCCCTATTCCTCCGGCGAAGTCTTCGCTCTGCGTACGCAAAACGGGCGCGTGGCCTGGAGCGACACGCTGGTCCGCACGGGACGGCTTACGTCATTGTCCGCCTTGAACGACATTGTCGGCCGGCCGGTCGTCGACCGAGGCCGGGTCTATGCCATCAGTCACAGCGGCCGGATGGTGGCGATCGATTTGCGCACCGGCGAACGCGTCTGGACGCGCAATCTGGGCGGCGTGCAAACGCCTTGGATCGCGGGCGATTTCATTTATGTCGTGAGCCTGGACGGAGAAGTCGTGTGTCTGTTCCGCAGCAACGGCGCCGTCCGATGGATCACGCCTCTGCAGCAATTCAAGAATCAAGAGAAAAAGAAGGACCCTATTCAATGGAGCGGCCCCGTTTTGGCGGGCGATCGTTTGATCGTCGTCTCGTCGACGGGCAAAGCGGTTTCGATCTCGCCCTATACCGGAGACGTTCTGGGCCAAATCGAAATGCCGGACGGCTCGTTCATTCCGCCGGTCGTGGTCGACCAGGCGGTTTTGCTTTTGACCAACAAGGCCGAACTCATCGCCTATAAATAGCGCGTGGTCTCGCATCCACCCGATTGACGCCTTTCGATGACGTTTACAGTCGCCATTACCGGACGACCCAATGTCGGCAAGTCCACATTGTTCAATCGACTCGTTGGAAAGCGGTCGGCGCTCGTTAGCGACGTGCCGGGCGTCACGCGCGACCGGCGCAAAGGCGAAGCGCGTCTGGCCGATCTGACCTTCACCGTCATCGATACCGCGGGGCTGGACGAGGTGTCCGGCGAAACCCTCGAAGCGCGCATGAGGCGGCAGACGGAGGCCGCCATCGATGAAGCGGACGCCGCGCTCTTTCTGGTCGATGCGCAGTCGGGCGTCACCCCGCTCGATCATCATTTCGCCGGGTTTCTTCGCCGCCGCCATGCGAACACCGTTCTCGTCGCCAACAAGTGCGACAGCGCCGCAAGCGATGACGGCTATCGTGAAGCCTTCAGTCTCGGTATGGGCGATCCGATTGCGGTCTCCGCCGAACACGGCGAGGGGCTGGGCGACCTTTACAGGGCTCTGGCGGCCGCGTTGTCCGGAAACGAACGGCCGTCGTCCGACGACGCCGTCGACCGAGACGCCCCGCGGGACGCCCGCCCGTTGAAGCTCGCCGTCGTCGGCCGCCCCAACGTGGGCAAGTCCACGTTCGTCAATCGATTGCTTGGCCAAGAGCGCGTCGTGACGGGGCCCGAAGTCGGCATCACGAGGGATTCGATTAGCGTCGATTGGAAATGGCGGGGGCGCCGAGTCGAACTGTTCGACACGGCCGGCGTTCGAAAGCGCGCCCGGGTCGATAAAAAGCTCGAAAAACTCTCGGTGAGCGACACGTTGCGCGCCGTCCGTTTTGCGGATGCGGTCGTCCTTCTGCTCGACTTTGACCGGGCCTTCGACAAGCAGGATTTGCGGATAGCCGATCTCATCGTCCGGGAGGGCCGCGCTCTCGTCATCGCCGTCAACAAGTGGGATCTCGCTCCGGAGCCGATGTCCGCTTGGCCGGACCTCAAAGAGAAAACGGAGCGCCTTCTGCCGCAGATTCGAGGCGTGCCGCTGGTGAAGATATCGGCGCTTTACGGTGAGGGGATGGACACGGTCATGCCCGCCGTCGAGCGGGTGCATAAAGACTGGTCCGCTTTTGTGAAAACGTCCGATCTCAATCGCTGGCTCGGTGAGATCGAGGCCCGCCATCCGCCGCCTGCGGTCAAGGGGCGGCGGATCCGTCTGCGCTATATGTCGCAGGTCGGAACCCGGCCGCCGTCGTTCCTGGTTTTCTCATCGCGCGCGGCGCATTTGCCCGAATCCTACAGGCGGTATTTGGTGAATCATCTCCGCGACGCTTTCGGTTTGCCCGGCGTGCCCGTTCGACTCACCTTTCGACAAGGCAAAAATCCTTATACCGCGGATTGAATGTTACGCGCGGGTTGTCCACTCGCGGAAATTGACGAGTTCGCCGTTGCGCGTTGAAGCGGGATCGGCCAACTCCAGAAACAGCGGCGCCAACTCGTCCGGGTGAGGCAGCGTCGAAGGATCTTCCCCCGGATGGGCTTGAGCGCGCATGCGTGTCCGCGTCGGCCCCGGATTTATGATGTTGGTCCTGACGCTCGTGTTCGCGTTTTCCGCGGCGTAAATGTTTGCGAGAGCTTCGATGGCGGCTTTTGAAACGGCGTATGTGGCCCAATAGGCCTTGTGCGTTTGCGCCACGCCTGAACTGACGAAAATGACGCGTCCGGCGTCGGACTTGTGCAAGAGAGGGTCCAGCGAGCGCAAAAGGCGCCAGTTGGAGGTCAAATTTACGTCCAGAACGCGCTGCCACTCTTCGGGGTCGATGTGGCCGATCGGGGTAAGGGATCCCAAAACGCCCGCGTTGGCTGCAAAAATGTCGAGTTTTCCCCAGCGCTCGAAGATCTGTGCGCCCAAGCGGTCGAGCGCGTCGAAATCGGCAACGTCGACGGGCACGAGCGTGGCGCGTCCGCCGCGTTCGTTGATCTCGTCATCGACCTCTTCGAGCCCGCCGACGGTGCGCGCGAGAAGAACGGTATGGGCGCCTTCGCCGGCGAAGGCCAATGCCACGGAACGCCCAATTCCCCGCGAGGCGCCGGTAATGACGGCGACCCGTCCGGACAAGCGTTTCGCATGTTTGTCTGATCGAGACACGGGTCGAGCCCCGGAACGGGCAGCGGTCATGCCGTCTCCGCCAAAAGAGACAGTTGACGTTCGTACGGCAGGGACTCCTTGTCCCTCAGCCTTGTAGGATAGTCTCCGGTGAAGCAGTGGTCCGTGTACTGAGGCATTCTCGGATTGCGCTCGCCTTCGCCCATGGCGCGGTAGAGACCTGCAATTGACAGAAAACTCAAACTGTCGACGCCGGTGAACTCGGCCATTTCGGCAAGACTGCGAGAGGCGGCCAATAGTTCGTCCCGGTCGGGCGTATCGATGCCGTAATAGCAGGGATGGGTGATGGGCGGACTTGCGATTCGCATGTGGACTTCGCTTGCGCCGGCCTCTCGCGTCATTTTGACGATTTTCTTCGACGTCGTGCCGCGCACGATGCTGTCATCGACGAGCACGATGCGTTTCCCGTCCATAACGGGCTGGTTGATATTGTGTTTGAGCTTGACGCGCAGTTCTCGAATCTGCTGCGTCGGTTCGATGAAGCTTCGCCCCACATAGTGATTGCGAATGATGCCGAGCTCGAAGGGTAGACCGATTTGCGAGGCGAAGCCGATCGCGGCCGGTGTGCCCGAGTCGGGGACCGGCACGACGACATCCGCATCGGCGGGGCATTCTCTGGCTAGTTCCCTGCCGAGGTTTTTGCGGACTTCGTATACGCTTTTGCCGCCCACGATACTGTCGGGCCGCGCAAAATAGATGAACTCGAATATGCAGGGCCGGGGCCGGGCCGGTGGAAACGGCTTCATGCTGGACAAGCCGTCTTTGGAAATGACGACGATTTCACCCGGTTCCAACTCGCGTATGAACCGAGCGCCGATGATATCGAGTGCGCAGGTCTCCGAACACAGTACGTAGGCGCCGTCCAAGCGGCCTAAAACAAGCGGACGAATACCCAACGGGTCTCGCGCACCGATCAGTTTCTTGTTGGTCAACGCGACCAGGCCATAGGCGCCTTCGATCTGCCGCAAAGCGTCGATCAATCGTTCGACGATGCGGCTTTTAGGGCTGCGCGCCAAAAGATGCAGAATGACTTCCGTGTCGGACGTGCTCTGAAAGATGGCGCCGCCGTCGACCAGCTTTTTGCGAAGTGTCAACGCGTTCGTCAAGTTGCCGTTATGCGCAACGGCAAAGCCGCCGCCTGCCAAGTCCGAGAAAAGAGGTTGTATATTCCGATTGACGGTGCCGCCGGTGGTCGAATACCGGACGTGCCCTGCTGCGGCCGTGCCGGGCAGCCGACTCAATAATTCGCTCGATGAAAAGTGATCGCCCACAAGTCCCAAACGCCGTTCGGAATGAAACTGTCCGCCGTCGAAACTCACGATGCCGGCCGCTTCCTGGCCGCGATGTTGAAGTGCATGCAAACCCAGCGCCACAATCGTCGAGGCATCGCGGCAGCCGTAGGTTCCGAAGACGCCGCACTCTTCATGAAGAGTGTCGTCGTCGGGAGAGAAATAGCTTTCGACTTGGTTCTCCATCAAATTCCGGGCCTGATTACCGTATTTGTTGCGATGCGGTTGAACTTGCGAGCTTAATCTTCATTTGTTTCGGATTCGAGTCGTTGCACGGCAGACTTCTCGCGGCTTTGAGAACTGGTAACCAAGGTGTTTATATCCTCCGGGAACAGGTTTGCCACGGCAACGATGAGGGGTTTGAACCGCGCGTTTTCAAGCCAGCCCGCCTTTTCTCCGGGGCCGCTGAGCACCGAGTTGAACCAGTATACCAACCCGACAATGAAAAGGCCGCGCGCCACGCCGAAAACGAATCCGCTGGAGCGGTCGAGTGTGCCGGGATTGTCTCTCCCAAGTCTTGAACCGGCCCGGTTGGTTAGAATGAGAGCGGGAACCAAAACGATAAGGAAGGGCGCGGCAAAGCCGATAATGTTAGCCAACAAGGGGGGGCCAAGTACTTCGCGCGCGACCGTCCAAAAGAACGGAAATAAATAGATGGCAACGACAACGGCTATCAGCCACGCCGAGATGCTCAGCACTTCCCGGACGAAACCGCGCAAGAGCGCCATCAGCGCCGATGTCAAAACGATAGCCAAAATGACGATATCAACCATTGTAAGAGGCATTTACGCACTACCTCTCATGCCGCTTGTCTCCCGCTCCGATAATATCGGCCAGCACGGGCAGAACATCAACCTCTTTGATCTCAAGTGACGTGCTTACGTCTCCGGCTCCGGGGATGATAGCGCGTGTAAAGCCCAATTTCGCAGCTTCCTTAAGACGCACGTCCATTTGAGTGACCGGTCTGACGGCGCCGGACAGGCTGATCTCGCCGAATACCACGGCATTCGCGGCTACGGCCACATCCGCGCGTGAAGAGATCAAAGCGGCGGCCACCGCCAAATCCGCGGCCGGCTCCGAAATGCGCAAGCCTCCCGCTACATTGAGATAAACGTCCATGGCGCCGAGCCCGAGGCCGCAGCGCGAGTCCAAAACCGCCAGCACCATGGCAAGGCGGCCGGTATCCCAGCCGACGACGGCGCGCCGCGGCGTTGCCAAGGCGCTCACGGCGACCAGCGCCTGAATTTCGACTAAAACCGGCCGTGACCCCTCGATGCCGGCGAAAACGGCCGTGCCGCTGACGTCCTTGCCTCTGTTATCGAGGAACAGAACCGATGGGTTGGCAACCGGGCGCAGCCCGGCATCGCTCATATCGAAGACGCCGATTTCGTCCGCAGCGCCAAAGCGATTCTTGACCGCCCGCAAGATGCGGAAACGGTCTCCCCGCTCGCCTTCGAAATAAAGCACCGAATCCACCATATGTTCGACGACGCGCGGCCCGGCAATCTGCCCGTCCTTGGTGACATGGCCCACCATGACCACCGACGTCTGGCTCTTCTTGGCAAAACGGACCAATTCATGGGCGCAGGCGCGCACTTGGCTCACCGTGCCCGGCGCCGCCTCCAAAGTGTCCGTCCAAATGGTTTGTATGGAGTCGATCACGAGGAGCCGCGGCGGCTTTCGTTGGCCGTTTTCCATGCTTGCCAGAATGTCCCGCAGGCTCGTTTCGGCGGCTAGCAGTACATTTGTCTTGTCGAGGTCCAGCCGCCGGGCGCGAAGCTGCAATTGTTCGACCGACTCCTCACCGGAAATATAAATCGTGTCATGCCCTTGGCCGCCCAGGGCGGCGCAGATCTGCAAAAGCAAAGTCGACTTGCCGATACCGGGGTCGCCGCCGACGAGCAGCACGGACGACCTGACCAACCCGCCGCCGCACACCAAGTCGAATTCTTCGATGCCCGTGCGCCAACGCGGGTCGTTTTTCGCCGTACCGCCGAGAGGCGTGAACTCGATGACCTGGCCTTGGGCGCCGCCCCAGAGTTTGCGGCTGTCGCGACTCGAGCCTCTGGAGGCTTGAAGACTGCCGGGAGGACCTTTGCGCACGGCTTCTTCCGTAAACGTGTTCCATTGCCCGCAGGAGTCGCATTTGCCGGACCATTTGGCGCTCACCGCACCGCATTCCTGACACACATATCTTTTAACGGGATGGGCCATATAACGCGCTTGATTCGAATGCGTGAGGAATTGGCTTCATTCGATTATACCCTGCCGAGACAACGCATGTACCAATCAAACCCTTAAAGCCGCCTCACTCCATTACGGCGAGGAGACGTCCGTCTTGATGGGACCGTCGGCTTTTCCGTTGATGAATTGATCGACGGATTCATGGCCGCTTTTGTCGATCTCCGCAGCGGCGCCCATCCAAATGATTTTACCGCCCTCGATCATGGCGATGGAATCGGCGATTTTTCTGGCGCTCGCCATATCGTGCGTGATCGATAATGCCGTTGCTCCTATTTCATCAACGGTTTCGACAATCAAATTGTTTATGACGTCCGCCATGATGGGATCAAGACCCGTTGTCGGCTCATCAAAAAAAATAACGTCAGGTTGTATGGCAATGGCGCGGGCCAGACCAACGCGTTTTTTCATGCCGCCCGATAATTTGGCCGGATCCAGTTCAGCCACGTCCGGGCCGAGTCCCACTTTGGCGAGTGCATCAATGGCCTTTTCCTTGGCCTGACTTCGACTCATGCTCTGACCTTGAATGAGGCCGAACGCAACATTTTCCCAAATCGTCAAGCTGTCGAATAGAGCGGCTCCCTGAAAAAGCATGCCGCAACGGCTTAAAATTCGCTCCCGGTCGCGCGCTCTCAGCGTCGTCAATTCGATACCGTCAAACTTGATCGAACCGCTGTCCGGTTTAATCAATCCCAGGATGGTTTTAACCATGACGGATTTGCCGCTCCCCGAGCCGCCGATGACGACCAGTGACGAACCGGTTTCGAGATCGAGATCGATTCCTTGCAGGACTTTTTTTGAACCGAAACTCTTGTGCACATTGCGAAGCGCTATTTTCGGTGTTTTGCCCACAGGGTTCACTCGGAAAAGAAAATCGACGTCATGAAGTAATTCGAGGTGAGGATCAATATCGACGCGGAAACCACGGCATTTGTCGTGGCGCGGCCAACGCCTTGGGCGCCTCCTTCACTGTAATAACCGTTGTAGCAGCCCATGAGAGCGATGATGAAGCCGAATACGGCGGCCTTTATGAGACCGGATGTCACGTCGCCCGGTTCGAGGAAGTCGATCGTATTCTTTAAATAAACGCCGGGATTGAGGCCCAGGCTTTGCGTTCCCACTATATAGCCGCCGAGGACTCCGACCGTGTCAGCAACAGAGACCAGAAGCGGCAGACAAATCACGGCGGAAATAATCCGGGGCGCCATGAGATACTTGAACGGATTGGTCGACAGTGTGGATAGCGCGTCGATTTGCTCGGTTACGCGCATGGTGCCGATTTCCGCGGCAATCGCTGCGCTTACCCGGCCCGCTACCATCAGTCCCGCAAGTACGGGTCCGAGTTCGCGCGTAATTCCGATGACGACGATGTTTGCGACGATCCCTTCGGCATTGAAGCGGGAACCGCCGATGTAAATCTGCAGGGCCAACACGCCGCCGGTAAAGAAAGCGGTCAAACCGACGACCGGTAGTGAATAATAGCCGATACGCAAAAGCTGCTGTCCGGTGAGACGTAAGAAGTAAGGCGGCGTCAACAGATGCCAGACGCTCTTGACCGTAAAGCGGCTCAGGTTTCCGATGTTTGCGAGAAATATGACCGCCGATCGTCCGACAGGGGCAAATATGTTCATACTCCGGTTAATCCTTCTCGCCTGTATAAGACCTCGTATAACGTTGGCCTAGGCGCGTTAGCAGTTCGTAAGAAGTCGTTCCCGCCTCTTCGGCTAATGTTTCCAAGCTCATATTGTCACCGAGGACCTCCGCAGCCCAATCGTCGTCCGGCACGTCTTTAGCAATATCCGTGACGTCAACGGCGATCAAGTCCATCGATATCCGGCCGATTATCTTTGCCTGTCGTCCGGCAATGTAGACATGCCCCGCGTTGCCGAGTGCCAGCGGAAGTCCATCGGCGTAGCCCGCGGAGACCACGGCGATACGAGTCGGACGTTTAACGACGGCGCTCGCGCCGTACCCCACGCTTTGGCCTGATTCTACGAGGCGCACCTGAAGAACAGGCGCCTCCAGCTTGATGGCGGAGCGCATGGGATTAGGCAGCGATGGACGCGGATTTCCGCCATACAGGCCGATGCCGGGTCGTGTCAGATCGAAATGATACTCCGTACCAAGAAGAATACCGGCCGAATTCGCCAAACTGGCGGGTGCCGGCGGTAGCATGGCGCTCAATGAAGTGAATTTCTCAAGCTGGCGCTGATTGAGAGGGTGATCAGGCGTATCCGCACACGCGAGGTGGCTCATGATCAGCTTGAGGTCAATCCCTTCGAGTCGTTTAGGATTGTTGTCAAGATCCTTGACCTCCGAATCTTCAAGCCCCAAACGATTCATTCCCGTATCGACGTGAAGTGCGGCGGGCAGGGCGCTTTCCGCCGAATTGGACCATAAATCCACTTGAGACAGAGAATTGAGCACCGGGATAAGTCTGTGCCGACGCAGCGTCTCGACCGTCTCTGCGCGCACTCCGGCAAAAACATATATGCTCGCGTCCGGCGCCGTCCGTGACAGAAGGGTGCGAAGTTCGGCGCCTTCATGAGCCTGTGCGACAAAAAATATTTTGACGCCGGCACGGGCCAATGACGGCGCCACGCGCGCAACGCCGGTGCCGTAGGCGTCCGCCTTTACGACGGCGGACGTGCGGGCGGATCCGGAGCGTTGTTCCAACTCTTTGTAGTTGGCGACAATTTGCCCGACATCGATGGTCAGGCGACCGTCACCCGCGGGCGCTTCCAACTCCTCGTGATCAGGATAGGCGTTTACGGGCAAGGGGGCGACCAGATGCTGGAGATGAGAATGACGTTCTATTGGCCGCTGGTATGGAGATCATCGGCGCTCCGGTCAAGCATCCTGCCCTTTAGAAGGGTGTGGTGTCCGGCGGCTCTTGTTTGGCCAGATTGGAAAATCGCGTGATATTGGCATCGTATTGCAGTTCGATCGTGTCGGTGGGTCCATGGCGCTGCTTCCCGATGATTATTTCCGCCAAGCCGTGAACTCTCTCCATCTCGTTTTGCCATTCGGCAAACTTGTCGGGTTCCGATTTCCCGGGCTTGTCCCGCTCCAAATAATATTCCTCCCGGTAGATAAACATGACAACGTCAGCGTCTTGTTCTATTGCGCCCGACTCCCTCAGGTCTGCAAGTTGAGGCCGCTTATTGTCCCGGTCATCAACTTTGCGCGACAATTGGGCCAACGCTAAAACGGGAACGTTGAGATCCTTCGCCAACGCTTTCAAACCTTGGGTGACCTCTGATACCTCTTGAACACGGCCGTCGTTTCGCCGCGCGCTCGACGTAGTGACAAGTTGCAGGTAATCCACGACGATGAGGTCGAGGCCCTTTTGCCGTTGCAATCGGCGCGCCCGCGCCGCGAGGGCCGCAATGGAAAGACCTCCCGTGTCGTCAATGTGAAGAGGGAGGTTCAACAATTTCGTATTGGCGTCTGCGAAACGTCGGAACTCGTCCTCGCTGATGTCGCCTTTGCGCAATTTGTGGGAAGGGATCTTCGACTGCTCCGACAGGATGCGCAGCGCCAGTTGGTCGGCAGACATTTCAAGAGAAAAGAAGGCTACAATGGCGCCGTCCAGCGTCTCCCGGCTGCCGTCGGTTTTGCGATTTTCGCGATAGTTAAGGGCCGCATTGAGTGCGATATTGGTCGCCAGAGATGACTTGCCGATGGACGGCCTGCCTGCCAGGATGATCAAGTCCGAACCGTGCATTCCGCCCAGCAAGCGATCCAAGTCTATGAAGCCGGTTCCGACACCGGAGAGACCGCCGTCCCGCTGATAGGCCTTGTTAGCCATTTCAACGGCAATTTCCGAGGCTTCCGCGAACGAGTAGAAACCACTCTGGTAACGCCCGCTGTCAGCCAGTTCATAGAGCATCTGTTCGGCGGCGCTTATCTGATCGCTCGGCGAGTCCTCTACAAGAGGGTTGGTTGCCGAATTGACCAGATCTTCTCCGACACGGACAAGACCGCGACGCTGATGCAATTCGAAGATCGTCCGGGCATATTCCGGCGCGTTGATAATCGTTGGCGCCGCACTTGCCAGTTTCGCAAGATAGGCCGTGCCGCCGACCTGTTCCATTGCGGCATCGTTTTCAAAATAGGTTTTCAGTGTTACCGGGTTGGCGAGTTGGCCGCGGCGTATTAGTTCCGTCACGGCGTGATAGATTCGCTGGTGCAGCGGATCGAAAAAGAAGTCGGCCTTTAATACATCCGAAATACGGAAATAAGTTTCGTTATCGAATATGAGCGCCCCGATCAGCGCTTGTTCGGCTTCAATGTTGCAAGGCTGCTGACGCAAATCGTTCGGAGAGGCGCCGCCCATGGCTCGTTCGTCATGCTGAGGCGGTCCGTTGCTTGCCGGGGCGCTATTTCCATTACTGCCCTGTGTTCCGCCGTTCGAGCCATGTTCGTTTAGATTCGTTTCCGACTTGGACAACGAAGATGAAACGTCACCTTCATGCTCGTGTGAAGAGGGCGGGGCTTCGGCGGAGGGCATAACACGTTCTAACCTCGCTTGAGTTTAAGTGAAAGCGAGATCAAGACTTATCCACAAGAATTTTTGGTTGACTGAATTGTGCAATCACATTGCGGAATTTTAAAGTGTATTCTTGCGTCACGTCTTCTACAGGTTTTAACTTTGTCGACTCCGGGTTTGATTCACGTCAACGAATCAAATCAACGGTTCAAGCCCATGTATTGATTAGATTTTTAGGCAATAGATGAGCGACGGGCGTATCGCGGAAAGCGCTTCATGTGAGAATGTAACGGCGGGCCTATGGTGTCTAAGAAAACCGTCGCCGGCCCGTCCCGATATTGTCGGCCAAGGATGCAACGTTACGGAAATGTGCGGTATCGGCCCCTCTATTCTTGCGCCTCGTCTTCTGCATTCGTTGCACTCGGGGTCTCTCCTTCGATAACGTCTATGTTGTCATCGCTTGCGAGTTTTGCTTCAGCCGCTTTAGCCAAATCCTCGGTCTCAAAAACCTCCTCCACTGCAATGCCCCCCTCGTTCTGAGGCTCCGCCTCTCCGATTGTGGTTTCGCCTTTCATTTGGCGTTCTGCCTCTTCTTTTGTGCGTGCAATATTTAGGTTGATCTTGACGGAGACCTCGGGATGGAGATTTATGCGAACCCTGTGAATGCCGACGGACTTTAGAGGATTGTCGAGATGAATTTGCTGCCGTTCGACCGTAAAGCCGCCGCGGGTCACCAACTCGGCAATGCCCCGGCTGGTGACCGAGCCGTATAGCCGACCGGATTCGCCTGCCTGGTGGAGAGCGACGAAGTCCTGATCGTCCAGTTTTTTCGCCACCGCTTGGGCTTCCTTTTTGCGTTCCAGGTTTTGTGCTTCCAGTTGCGCCCGCCGCTTATCGAAGATCTGCTTATTGGCCGGAGTCGAGCGCAGAGCTTTTTTCTGCGGCAGAAGAAAATTACGCGCATATCCGCTTTTAACGTCGACCACATCGCCCATTTGACCAAGTTTTTCGATTCGTTCGAGAAGAATGACCTGCATGGCCTACTTTCCCTTGAAACTTTGCTGATTTGCTGTCTTGGCGGCATACCGGCGGCGCACTCCAAAGCACTGTTCGGTCAAGCCTAGCGCAGCAATTAAAAATGCCATCGCCGGTATCAGGAACATGACAAGATAGAACAGCGTCAATAAGAATCCCCGTCCGGGCCAGTGGCGGGAGATAACATGAATAACCACGAGACCCAATAAGAAATACGGTGTCATGACGATAAAGGCCATCGATGCACCTATGAATCCGGCCTCGCCGGGGATAAGTGAGAGTGCGATGCACAGAGCCAGGACGATGTCCAACCCCGGGGGCAGCGTCATCGACTTTATTGCCGGGCTTGGCCTTAGGGCTTGCCCCGTACGAACTGCTATGAATTGCGCCAATCCGGCATTAATCGCTGCCAATACCGACAGGTAGACGACGAGGGCGGCCGGCAATGTGGAGGCTGCGAATTCGATGAGTTCTTCTCCGTTCACGTCGACCTGCAGCCTGTCGATCGTGGCTTGCAATTGTTCCGGTGGTGCCATTTGGACGAACATCTCTCGGGCCCGGCCCCTCAGTCCGCCTTCGTCATCCAAGGTCCCCATCACGGTGATCAGAAACAGGGAAGCAGCGGCGAGGGTGAGCCAACTCAGAACGCGCCCGGCGGGATACCATTCTACAATGATCGTATCGTCAGGCGCGGCGCTGTCGCGGTTCAATAGCAGCAAATATGACAATCCGACTGCCGGCAGGCCGACGACAAGAACATAGAACGCGCCGACCGCCGGCTCCGTAAGCGCCATGGAAGCGACGCCTGCGATGCCGGCGCCGATCGCGGCGGCCAGGGCACCGGAGGACAGTCCTGCGAAGTAAAGGGGCAGAGGCGCTACAAGTGTGGCCAAACCGGATAAGGGAGATGGAGTCAACGCCGCGATATACAAAACTATGCCGGTCAAACCGGCAAGAGCACCTGAAGTCCATTGCGACGGCATGATTTTCTGAGCAGTATGCCTGCTCTTACGCAGACAATAGCTGCCTGCATCCATTATTCCACTACAAACGGCAACAGCGCGAGGAAACGCGCGCGCTTGATCGCGCGTGCCAACTCTCTCTGCTTTTTCACGGAAACCGCGGTAATGCGGCTTGGAATGATTTTACCCCTTTCCGATATATAGCGTTGAAGGAGGCGAACGTCCTTGTAGTCAATCTTGGGCGCATTCGCTCCCGAAAAGGGACAGGTCTTGCGGCGTCGGAAAAACGAGCGGCGGACGCCGCTGCTGGAAAATCGCTCATTCATGACTTGTCTTCCCCATTGCCGTCTTCGGCTTCAACGCCTTCCGATTCTGTACGTTTGCTCTCTTCTTGTCGTGGCGGCGGGCGATCATTGTTGCGAGGCGGACGGTCGCTTCGTGGCCGGCGGTCGTCACCCCGTCCTCGGCTTCGCATCATCGCAGACTCACCCTCCTCAAGCTGATCGACTCGTACTGTAAGAAAGCGCAAAATATCTTCGTTGATGCGCATTTGCCGCTCCATTTCGGAGACAGCCTTATAAGGAGCGTCAATGTTCAACAGGCAATAGTGCCCCTTTCTGTTTTTTTTAATTCGATAAGCGAGGTTGCGTATTCCCCAATATTCGGTTTTGGAGATTTTACCCCCGCCGTCTTGAATAATGTTTTTTACATGATCGGTCAAAGCGTCAACCTGCTGGAGAGAAATATCCTGCCTAGCAATGAAAACGTGTTCGTATAGGGGCATAGGTCAATTCCTCGTGTGCCGGATTGTGGCGCCTGATATTTAATGCCCCATTGGCTGATCAGGCGATGGTTCAACGGGCCCTCAGACCGGTCTGCGCGGTCGGTCGCGTACGATATGCTCCAGATCCGTGACCACAATCCTCATTTGGGGGAGTGATGTATACCATTGGAGTTTGACTTTTCAAGGGTTGAGGGGAAGTGGCAACCTTGACAAGGTTGCGGTGGCCTGTATCTGTGTGCGGTCTCATGAGACGGGGACATGCATATGCCATTTGCTTTTACATTTCCGGGCCAGGGCTCCCAGGCCGTTTCCATGGGACAAGCTTTGGCTGAAACTGTACCGACCGCCCGTGCGGTCTTTGAGGAGGTCGATGATGCTCTCTGCCAAAACCTTTCGCAGCTTATGTGGGAAGGCCCGGTCGAGAAATTGACGCTAACGGAAAACGCGCAACCCGCGCTGATGGCCGTCAGCCTTGCCGTTGTCAGAACGTTGGAGAGCGAGTTCGATATCGATCTGGCGGTGTCGGCGCAATTCGTGGCCGGTCATTCGCTCGGCGAGTATTCCGCCTTGACGGCCGCCGGGTCTCTGAGCATTGAGGATGCCGCCAAGTTGCTGAAAAAGCGCGGCTTGGCGATGCAAGATGCGGTGCCGCTCGGCGAGGGCGCAATGGCGGCGGTGCTGGGGCTCGATTTGGATGCCGTTGGCGATATTACCGATATGGTATCTGATGGTGGTGTCTGTGCGACCGCGAATGACAACGCGCCGGGCCAAGTCGTGATCAGTGGGACAAAGCGTGCCGTTGCAGCAGCGATTCGCATTGCCAAAGAAAATGGAGCGAAGCGCGCTCTGGAATTGCCGGTAAGTGCACCGTTTCATTGTCCGCTCATGGGTCCGGCAGGCGATGTCATGCGAGATGCTTTGGCTGATGTGGTCATCAAAGCTCCAAGAGTGCCGTTGGTGGCCAATGTTACTGCGAGCATGGTCGATGATGTAGAAGTCATTCGAGAGCTTTTGGTACAACAAGTGACCAGCATGGTCCGTTGGCGGGAGAGTATCGGTTACATGTCAAACCATCGGGTGGATACGGTGTTTGAACTTGGAGCGGGAAAAGTTCTGACCGGATTGGCCAAACGTATCAATCCAAAGTTGACGGCGATAGCCGTTGAGACACCTTCCGATATTGAGCAATTGGCCGGTGTTTTCCAGTGAAAATCTTGAAACTGAGGTGGTGGATGCGCGCCCAATTGGCCCGATATTTTTGAATAAAGACACAGATCATGTTTGACCTGTCAGAAAAAAAGGCGCTCGTAACGGGAGCTTCAGGTGGAATTGGCGGAGCTGTCGTGTCTGCGTTGCACCAGAGGGGAGCGACGGTTGCTCTTTCCGGGACTCGCCGAGAAAAACTTGATGAACTCGCTCATCAGTTGGGTGAACGCGCGCATGTGCTGCCCTGCAATCTACGCGATCGAAACGCGGTTCGAGCTTTGCCTGGCCGCGCCGAAGAAGCCATGGACGGCCTCGACATTCTTGTCAGCAACGCCGGTATCACCCGAGACAATATCTTTCTGCGTCTCAAAGACGAAGACTGGGACGAACTTTTGGAGGTTAACCTGACTGCCTACTTCCAACTGGCGCGCGCGGCACTCAGAGGCATGATGAAACGCCGCTGGGGACGGATCATCGGCATCACGTCCGTGGTAGGCGTTATCGGTAACGCTGGCCAAGCCAACTACGCGGCTGCAAAAGCCGGTATGATGGGCATGACCAAATCACTCGCTCAGGAAGTCGCCAGCCGCAAAATCACTGTTAATTGCATCGCTCCTGGCATGATCGAAACCGCTATGACGGATGCGCTGAACGATGATCAAAGGGACCGTTTGTTGCAAGCGATTCCGGCGGGACGCTTCGGCGCCGGCACGGAGGTTGCAAGCGGGGCGGTTTTTCTTGCAAGCGAGGAAGCGTCCTACATCACCGGACAGACTCTTCACGTCAACGGCGGCATGGCGATGATCTAAAAGCCTTCTAAAGTTCAGTTATCAGATTTGGCGGATTCCTGGCAAATTTGGGAGTAAAAAGAGATGCCTTTCTCGATAAAGTGTGTTAGGTACAGCCGCAATTCTTGAGATGATCGGTTGTAAACTTGGGTCCGTTAACCGTCTACCTTTCTCCGCCTCGTCCGCTTCACAGGCGACCAAAGGCTAGTCACTTACCTAGAAGAGGGTTACTGATATGAGTGAAGATATTGCCAGCCGCGTAAAGAAGATCGTGATCGAACATTTGGATATTGACGCGGAGAAGGTTCAGGATAATGCGAGTTTCATTGATGACCTGGGTGCGGACAGTCTGGATACGGTCGAGCTTGTCATGGCATTTGAGGAAAAGTTCGGTATCGAGATTCCGGACGAAGCAGCTGAAACCATTCGCACTGTCGGTGATGCGGTGAAATTCATCCAAGAAAATTCTGCCTGATATTTTTCTCCCCATACCCTTGGATTTTCACATGAGACGCGTAGTTGTCACCGGTATGGGGTTAGTTACCCCGCTGGGGTTGGGACTCGACCATGTTTGGGACCAACTGCTTGCTGGAAAATCAGCTGCGGGCCACATTCAGAAATTCGACACCTCCGAATTTCCTTGCAAGATCGCCTGTGAAGTTCCCAACGGAGATGGCAGTGACGGATCGTTCAATGCGGACGATTGGATGCCGCTGAAAGAACGCCGTCGCATGGATGACTTCATTCTGTATGGCGTTGCTGCGGCCAAGCAAGCTGTAGCGGCGTCTGGTTGGGTTGTCGAAACGGAAGAAGAGAGATGCCGAACTGGCGTCTTGGTTGGGTCGGGAATCGGCGGCCTGCCCGGCATAGAAGAGGCCTCGGTGACGCTTCATGAAAAAGGTCCGCGACGTGTCAGTCCCTTTTTTATTCCTGGTCGCCTGATCAATCTCGTCGCAGGCTACATTTCAATTGAATTCGGATTTAAAGGACCTAACCACGCGGTTGTCACGGCATGTTCCACCGGCGCCCACGCGATCGGCGATGCGGCACGGCTGATCATGCTGGATGACGCCGATGTGATGATTGCCGGCGGCGCCGAAGCTGCGGTCTGTCCTATCGGGATCGCCGGGTTTGCAGCGTGCAAGGCATTATCGACAGGCTTCAACGATGATCCTCCGCGCGCATCCCGGCCTTATGACCGAGATCGAGATGGATTTGTTATGGGTGAGGGTGCCGGGATCGTGGTCTTGGAGGAGCTTGAACATGCGCGCGCGCGCGGTGCGCCTATTCATGCCGAAATCAAAGGCTATGGAATGTCAGGCGATGCATATCACATTACTGCACCAGCCGAAGACGGCGATGGCGGTTATCGATCTATGCTGGCTGCGCTAAAACGCGCCAATCTTTCTCCCGCCGATATCGACTACATCAATGCCCACGGGACTTCGACGCCTATGGGTGACGAGATTGAACTCGGCGCCGTATCTCGCATATTCGGCAATGAGGTTGGACGCGTGTCCATGTCGTCGACAAAATCGTCGATTGGTCATTTGTTGGGAGCGGCCGGCGCAGTCGAAGCAATATTCTCGATTCTCGCCATGGAAAGAGGAGTTGCCCCACCGACCATCAATCTCGATAATCCATCGGTTGAAACGGAAATCGACCTTGTGCCTAACGAGCCTAGAGAACGAGAAATTAGGGCCGTATTGTCTAACTCTTTTGGATTTGGCGGCACGAATGCAACGCTCGTAATGACTGGGCCGCCTAATTGATAGTTCACTCTTTCGATATGATCTATGTAGTTTGTCAACGAAAAGCCGAGTGGTAGCCTTGAGTGAGCAGCAGCCGATCCAACCTGTGTCGAAAAAATCCAGTAAGAAGCTGCACTTGGCTTTTGTTTTGGCCAACGTCTTTTTCGGCATTGGCCTTTTGGTTGTGTCTATCGCGGGCGGACTCTTTTATTATGTAAACAGTCAATTCAAAACCGCGGGTCCAGCGGCTCCCTCTGCCGATGATGCGACCGTATTTGACGTACCCCTCGGCCAGAGCGTTGTTCAAATCGCGCACAAACTGGAACAGGAAGGTCTCATCCGTGATGCCTTTATCTTCCGCCTCGGTGTTAGCTGGAAACGTTCGGAGAATAAGTTGCGGGCGGGTGAATATGCGATCCCTTCCGGTGCCAGCATGATCGAGATCATGGACATCTTGCGCGAGGGCAAGGTTCTTCTTTACAAGCTGACCATACCGGAAGGTTTAACCAGTGCGCAGGTTGTGCGGCTACTCCAAGCTGACGAGCATTTGGTCGGTGACCTTACGGACGTGCCGAGCGAAGGCAGTTTACTTCCAGAAACTTATTTCTTTCCACGGGGCACGACGCGTAGCGAATTAATCAAGCGCATGGAGCAAAGCCAGCTCAATGTTTTGACGGAGTTGTGGAACAATCGTGCACTGGGATTGCCGCTCTCGACACCGTATGAAGCGGTGATCTTGGCATCTATTGTCGAGAAAGAAACCGGCGCGGAGGAACGCTCTCAAGTGGCGTCCGTTTTTGTCAATCGCCTTAAGAGAGGCATGAATTTGGCATCTGATCCGACAATCATTTATGGATTGACAGGCGGTGAGCCTCTCGGTCGCGGCATTCGTCAAAGTGAGCTTAAGAAGGTCACGCCATACAACACGTATGTAATTGCCGGCTTGCCCCCGACACCGATCGCTAATCCAGGCCGGGGCTCTCTTGCCGCGGTGCTTAATCCTCCCAAAACCAAATACTTATATTTCGTTGCCGATGGAACCGGCGGACATGCGTTTGCCTCGTCTTACAGAGAACATCAGCGCAACGTCGCATCGTGGCGTCGGATCGAGCACGAACAGAAATCGAAAAACTAGCGTCTGGAAATCGGCCGATATGGGACTCACCAAGATCGGCCGTGATTTGAAAGTAGCAATCGATCGGTTCCGAGAACAAGTTAAAATGTTGAATAAATTTGTCGGTTCAAAGTGACAGATATAACCATTAAAAGACGCGGTATCATGCTGGTTTTGTCTTCGCCAAGTGGTGCGGGCAAGACGACCTTGTCACGTCGGCTTTTGGAGACCGATGGAGAGATAACATTATCGATTTCCGTGACCACACGGCGTCCCCGTCCCGGCGAAATTGATGGCCAAGATTACAAGTTTGTGTCGCTGCAAGAATTCGATGACATGGTTTCGAATGGTGACCTCTTGGAGCATGCCGTTGTTTTCGGTCATCGCTATGGAACGCCTCGCGCTCCCGTCGAGGACGCATTGTCACAAGGCCGAGATATGTTGTTCGACATAGATTGGCAAGGGGCACAACAGCTAGGTCAAGCGGCACGGGAGGATGTGGTGAAGATCTTTGTCCTTCCACCTTCGTGGCGCGAATTGCAAATCCGACTCAAAAGACGGGCACAGGATGCGCTCGATGTCGTTACACAGCGTATGGGAAAAGCCGCTGAAGAAATTAGTCATTGGGTAGAATATGATTTCGTAGTCGTGAACGAAAATATAGGTCACGCACATTGTCAGATTGAGGCGATCTTGGCAGCCGAACGTTTAAGGCGAAAACGTCAAATCGGTCTTTCGAATTTTGTTAAGCAACTATCCAATTGACGTGATAGCGGCCATGATCCAACGACGGCGGCCTTAAATACGGCCGAGGGCAGCCTTGCCCAACGTTTCATAATCATCGACGGTAAGATTTTCCGCGCGTTTTGTTGGATCGATATGGCATACGCCAAGAGTGTATTCCGTATCGGAGAAAATGGGGCGCAAACTTGTGCGCAGCATTTTACGCCGCTGGCCAAAGGCCGCGCGGGCTACGGTTTCAATAGCTTTAGCTAGACGGGGATTGCTCTTGGCGGCTCGTGGTACTAGGTGCACGACGGTGGACTGCACCTTGGGCGCGGGCGTAAAGGCGCGGGCGGGAACATCAAACAGGCGTTGCACGTGACAGCGCCACTGAGCAGCAACGGTGAGCCGTCCATAATCTCTTGTTCCCGGTTTAGCCGACAACCGATCAGCGACCTCTTTCTGAAACATCAGCGTCAGGCTCTCGAACCAAGGCGGCCAGGGTTCCGCAGATAACCATTTAAGCAGTAAGGCCGTGGCAATATTGAAAGGCAGATTCGCTATAATTTTACACGGCATCGGCGGCACATGATCCGTTTCATCAACTTCAAGGGAGTCTGCTGCGATGACGTCGAGTCGACCAGAAAACGCCTGTCTCAGTTGTTGCAATGCTGGGGTAAAGCGGCGGTCCTTTTCTATAGCGAAAACTTTCGATGCCCCTTGGTTTAATAATGCGCGAGTCAGGCCGCCGGGTCCCGGGCCTACCTCCCATACGGCCACGTCATTCAAAAAACCAGCAGATCGAGCAATTTTGTCTGTGATATTGAGATCGAAAAGGAAATGTTGGCCCAGCTTCTTAGAAGCGCTGAGGTCATGGGCTGCGATAACCTCCCGAAGAGGCGGCAGGGACCGAACCAAACCCTCCTCACCCATGGCGGGTCCTTTCTTGCGCAATGTCGTGAGCTGTATTCAGCGCCATGATCAAACTGGCGGGATTGGCAAGGCCTTTACCTGCTAAGTCATGTGCCGTGCCGTGGTCCGGTGACGTTCGAACAATAGGAAGGCCCAAGGTGACATTGACACCGAGATAAAAGTCAATTGTCTTGAGCGGAATGAGAGCTTGGTCGTGATACATGCAGATGATTGCGTCGAACCGTTTGCGCGAATGTTCCGCAAACAAGGTGTCCGCCGGATATGGACCGGCGGCGTCTAGGCCAGCTTTGCACAATGCGTTTACTGCGGGTTCAATAACCTCTTGCTCTTCCGTGCCGAGACTCGCTTCTTCACCGGCGTGAGGATTAAGTGCGGCGATACCGAGCTTGGGTTGTTCGATACCAAAGTCGTTGATCAATGCGTTGTTCGTCACGGATCCTACCCGGATGATATCCTTGGTTCTCAGGACATCGCTGACGCTGCTCAAGGGTACATGAACGGTGACGGGGGCGACGCGCAAACCCGGAATCATTAACATCATAATAGCGTCATTCTTTGTGTTGCCTGTGGAGGTTTTGGCTGCCAAGTACTCGGTATGACCTGGAAAAGTGAATCCCCCTTGCCACATGGTCTTTTTATGAACGGGGTTGGTTACAAGTGCGCTTGCCGAACCATCCCGCGTCAAAGCGAATGCGGTATCGAGCGACTGTACGATCGAATAGACGTGGCACTTGCTTGGTCGCCCCCATTCGACCCGCTCGGAGGGGGCGCAGTTTAAGACTGGTAAATGGTCGTCAAAGACACGCACTGCTTCCATGCAGGTGGTGACTTCGCGAACCGTGGCCCTTAGAGCGAGATGGTCTATAATACCTTTTACGTGTTCCACATTGCCAACATAGACAAAGGGTGGAATGCGGTGGGCGTGGCGTGCAAGCCAAGCTTTGACTGTTATTTCTGGTCCGATACCTGAAGGGTCGCCCATTGTGAGAGCTAGACATGGCGGCGCTTCTGTCGCCATGGGCCGCTATCGAATTTCAATCGTGGAGTCGCGCCGCAGATCTCGCAGGTAACGCCGAGCTTGCATTGAAAGTTGCTGGTCGAACAGACGATTTTCAATATCAACCCTCGTAGGAAGTTCGGCCGCTTGTCTGGAATCCTCACGATCACAAACCACTAAAATACTATAACTCGTATCCGTGCGGAATGGCTGGGTCGCTTCACCAGGCTGGAGCGAGGCTACAAGCGGCGCAATTGCGCCTGACAATTGGCCCATTGTGAGCACTCCCAAATTAGTCACTGTCGCATTGTCAGCCTGTCTTATGGCATTTTCAATATTGTCGCATTCGGATAGAGAAGAGCGGATTTGCTGCAAGCTCTGTTGAATCTTTTCAACTGTTGTTGCGTCCGCCTCGGCGTTCGCGGGAACTGCAATTTGGCGCAAATCGAGTGTTGATTGCATCGGGTCGGGACCTCCAAGAATGCGACGGTCGCGCAACGCCAAAATTGTAAAGCCGCCGATGGTTCGTATCGGCGGCGAAACCTGCCCTGGTTGCAGGCGACGGAGAGCTTCGTTCAACTGGGGAGCTAGTTCTCCTTCCTGTACCCATCCAATATCACCACCCTGTGCCGCCGACGCTGCTGCGCTGAACTGCTGGGCAACCAAAGCAAAAGGAACGCCCTGCTGCATTTGCTGAATAAGTTGCAAACCGCCTTGCCTAACTTCTTCTTCTTGTTCCAGGGAATCGACCTCAAGAAAAATTTCAGCGACTAGATATTGAGGTTTGTTGGAACTGGATTTGAGTTGATCAAGGACTTGGTCTACCTCTTCCTTTGTGATGCTTACGCGCGATGAGAGAAGACCGCTCACCAATTTATTCCAGGCAATTTCCGCTTTGATTTGATCAAGCAGCGTACTCAAGCTGATGCCGGCCTCCCTCAAGGATGATTCGATCGCCTCGGTTGAAAAGTTATTTTGCTGAGCCAAGCGGTTAATAGACTCTTCAATTTCCTCTTTCGTGACTTCAACTTCAAATCGCTCTGCTTCTTGAAGCTGCAATTTTTCATCTATCAGGGTGCGAAGAACCTGTTCTCTAACCTGCTGAATTATATCTTGGTCCGGCTGGACACCGGACGAAGACAAAACCAAGTTTACTCGTTGCTGGACGTCAAAACTCGAAATGACGTCATCGTTGACTATGGCAGCAATGCTCTGGACTTGCTGTGCAGAGGAGAGGGATAGCCCAAAGGTGCCGGTTGTTATTATGAGGCCTACCATGGAAGCCAATAAGATGTATGCCCTACGCGATGTGTGCAAAAGGCTCCAACCAGTTTGATTTTCGATTTTCTGCAATGAAATGTCGTTCAACGCTGTTACCAAACAATTCTCGAAGCGTACCGTTTTTCAGTCTCTCAGTATTTTAGCTATAGCCATACTTTGGATTATAGCGATTGTACATTTTAACTGATGCAGGAGTTCTCAGGATACTCAAAAAAGGTAAGGGATCAGCGTTGGGCTTAATATCCGCCAAGGGTAGTGGCATCCGTCAACGTCTTTAATGAAAAAGTAAATAGGATAGAGTTGCCGGGTGTGATGTCTCGATTGGTCGTATTGCGCCTCACCCACGATATCGTAAAGGCCCCACACTCATTCTGATAAGTGATGCTGGCTGACGTGGTTCGGCCCTCACCTATGATCAAATCGCGGCGCGTCCCGCCCGAAAGTTTCCAATTGTTTGTAACTTTCAGTTGTCCGGAGAGGCTAGCTTCTTCACGAACGCCAATCCCCGTTCCCATGCCTAGCGAGTCTGTTTTGAGGTACTCTCCGTTCAACTTAACGCGCCCGAAATTAATGCTGCCCCTCACCTCATTGCGACGAATTGAAAAGTCCTGGCCATCGAGTCGAAAGCGATGGGTAATGCTCACATTGCGGTTCGGATTTATCTTTATGCTTCCAACATAGTCTGATCCCTTGGTGCCTAAGCCGGATTGCATCACAAAAGGCGTGTTTTCTTGGATCCGGTAGCTGCGTCCAAAGATCAAACTTGCTGAACCTCCGCTCTTGCGTTGGGCTGTGAATCTCACGCCGAAATTAAACCGCTGGCCATTTTCCCATCTATCAAAACCAGGAAATCGATTGATGGAAAATAGATTGGTAGTGTCGAATCCAAAGCTCTGGCTATCCTCATTCGGAATATTCTCGGAACTCCCACCGGTTGAGCTAAAGATGGCTTGAATTATGGGTTCAACAACCAGTTGAACCTTATTACCATTTCGTGCGAATGGCCAACGCCAGTCAATCCCCGCGGTTGGCAAGCCACGCAAGATAACCTCACTATTATCTGGTAAGCCAACGAGGTTATTGGGATTGCGGTCTGAGGTGATGTAAAGGTCGCTGCGTAAATGTGCGAATGGCGTAATCACTTGACCATTTTGCGTTGTGAAGGCCCTTTGCCAATCTGTCGCAAGTGACATACGCCGGCTATCGCCGCCACTGGTCCGCTGCAAGATCATGGCGTTTACATCAAAATTGATGCGTCCAAAATTTCCTGGCTCAAAAACGTAGTGAGCATTGATTAAAGGAAAAATGAAAGGCGTTAGCCCAGCTCGGTCGAAACTTCGCAGGCCTTGGAAGTAGTATGCATTTATGTTGGCATAATTTCGGCCGTCTACACCGAGTAAATAGATTCGCGTCTCTAGATCTTGGTCATTAAAAATATTAAATCTTTGCAGATACGTGTCATTGCTTACCCATTGTAAATCAAAACCTGTAGACCAAACGTCACTGAGTCTAAATCTCCCATTTCCAAAAATGTGGCCACGAAAAGTTTTTTTGCCGGTCTCCGTACGAAGAATGTTTTTCTGTTCGACATATCCGACACTTCCGTTAAACATATAACTGCCTTTACGCAGTCGTTGCCGCCAGTTGCCTTTTAGGACGTAACCTTCTCTGAGTGATATGAATGGTGAGAGTGTGAGATCGTAGTGGGGTGCTATGTTAATAAAATATGGAGTATCAAAAAATGTCCCGAGCAAATTGTTATTTCCAATTGAGGGGGAAAGAAATCCTGTTTTGCGTTTGACGGTGGGGTCCGGATGTGAAATGTAGGGCAGATACAGAATAGGTGTCCCGAAAAGTTCGAAATACGCGTCGCGCATAATAATCTCGCGGTCTTCCTTATCGTGTATCACGCGAAAGGATTTGATCCTCCACAATGGCGTTTTGGTATCGCCATCGGAGTTGCAGACGTCACAGGCCGTATAGACGGTGTGAGTCAGTTCATGGCGTGATCCTTCTTCGCTGCGATAGGCCTTGTCGGATGCCACCCGGGCATTTTGATCTAGCAAGGCGCTAAAACCTTCGATGACTCCTTTTCGCAATTGATCGCTGAGTTCAGCTTTCTTTCCAAAGAAAACTTCACCGGTCGGCTCTAGCATGTTTACGTTTCCCTGTGCCACAACTCTGTCAGTCTTTTGGTAATAGATAACTTCATCTGCCGTTAGCGTGCGATCTTCATATGTGATTTCCACGTTGCCTGTTGCCCTCACCGTTTCCTTTTCGGAATCGTAAATCACATTATCGGCCTGAATCAGGAGGGCGCCGTTGTTCAAGGGATTCACTATGGCCGACGTTCCTAAAATCGGTTGAACATCGGTCACTTCTGCTTCAGCGGACTCATAACAAAGCATGTTACTGATTAAAAAACTGACCAAGAGTTGTAAGTAGGCTGTGTTTGAGGGTAACCAGGAGCATGTGCGCATCAATCTAGCCATCCTCCAAATGAAAGAGCGAAGCTAGGCCCAGGAGGAGAGCAACGAAGACAGGCATCCATACTGCAACGATTGTGGGCAATGTTCCTGCCTCGCCAAGAACCCGTGCGAGGTCCGTTATAAAAAAAAGTCCGAAACCAAAAAGTATACCGATTATCAGTAGCAAACCCGTGCCACCCAAACGCGAAAATCGGAAGGAAACGATTGCGGCAATCAAAACCATGGCGCAGAGCAGAACGGGTGTGGCTAAAATGGTGTGCCAGAAAACTCGATGTTGCAGCGCAGAAAATCCGATTTCCTCTGCCATTCGTATGAAGTGAGGTAAGTCCCAAAACGACATCGTTTCTGGGGGCGCAAAACTCTCTTGTAGTTGGTCTTGAGTTAGAGGTGTAGGCAACTCGTAAACCTCGTAAGACACGCTCGGTTGATTTCGCGACGTGTACCACGCATTGTGGATTTCCCAATAGCCAAGCTTGAGATAAGCATTCTCGGCGTCGATGCGTTCTGACCACTGATGATCCCCGTCAAAGGTGAAAATGATCACCTTGCTGAGGGTTGTTCCGCTATCCTTGACCGACAAGGCGTGAATAAGAGATCGATTTCCACTATCTTCCTGTCCCAGCCAGACCCCATCCTGAGTCACTTGCAGCAAACTGTTTTTGCTTTGGTCGTGACGCTCTTGCAGTTGTTCGAATCGCTCATACATACTTGCCGAAACGGGACTGTGGACTGTGGTGATAAGCGCGCCAAGGAGTGTGCTCACAATCAGTGCTGGTGTCAGAAATTGCCAAACAGAAACACCTGCTGCACGTATTACGATGAGTTCATGATGTTTTGTTAAACGCGTGAACGAAAGAATTGCACCTAGAAGAAAGGCGAAGGGGAAAATCCGCTGGGCAAGGCGGGGAGCCTTCAGGATCACCATGGTGCCAATGGTCGAAGTTTCAACATTTGGATTACCGGAAAAATTACGAAGGAGTTCAACTCCTTCGATGAGCGATGCAAGCGACATCAATCCCACAAAAATCAAGACGACTGAGGTAAAAAAATGCGTGCCCAAGTATCGGAATAGCGTCCACGAAAGGGCCAATGCTTACTCCGGCGATGCTCTACCAGCCTTAGGCATGCCCACCTGTTGAGGCCCGAACAGAAAGCTGCGGTGGACTTGAGGCCAGAACAATAAAATTGAACAGATAAAAATGACAAATAGCGGCAAAAGGTATTCGTAAACGATCAGTTGAGGAATTCTTGAGGCGAAACTTTGCAGTCCAAAGCCTAGCAGCCGAATTGGTAATCCTATAGCTGTCGCAATGCCAAGTCGCCCCCAGTTGCTGCGATGACTAAATCCACCTAACAAAATCGCACACAATGCAATGAGAACAAAAGCGATATTGTAAAGTGGAGAAGCTAATCTATTGTGACCTTCTGCTAACAAAGCCCCTAATCTTTGGGCAGTTATTCGATCAGATTTTTCCGGGAAAAATAGTTCATGAAGATATCGTCCGTTCGTGCCCTTCAAGTCCAGATTTTTTTGCGGATCGGCAAACTCGGTAAGGTCAAATATATATTCGTCAAAATAAAGAGTGGAGAGTGCGGCATCCTTTGAAATTTGTTGGATATTGCCATTCACCATGACGAGGCGGGGGGCTCCAGACGTATGTAGAAACTGTCCGGCCTGAGCTATGTAGGTCGTTGGTCGACTTCGTTCGCGATTGTCATGAATTAACAAGTTGTACAATTCACCGTCGGGACCAGTCGTTCGATTATAGACCGTTAGGCCTCTTGAGGGATTAGTGAAGGAGCCTTCTCGGGTCATAGTGCTCGCGATATCAGCCCGAACTGCATAAACCTTTTCCCGCATAGCGCGATGGCCTGCCGGCATGACATAAAGATTGAGGAGCAGCGTCACGATGGCCGCGCCGGCTGCTACGCCCAAAACGGGGGCCGATACCGACCAATTGCTCAGGCCAGCCGCACGCATCACTGTCAATTCGCTGTCTGTGAACAATCGGTGCAGCGCGAATAAAACTGCAAAAAACAGTGCGAACGGGACGATGATTGTTAAAAGGCTGGGAAATACATATAGCGTGATAAGCAGAAAAGTGGGCGCCGACTGCTGTCGGTTAATCACTAGATTCAAAATATCAAGGGATTCCGCAAGCCAGAACATGAGAGACAAAACAGCGGTGAAAATAAGCAGAGGCCAAGTCACCTGATGCAAGATATACTTGGTAAGCATTGTCATGGACTAATCTTAGCGACCTCTTGAGCGCCCCAATCTTGATTTTCCTTTTCAAGTAGTTGATAGCATAGGAATTGGCGACGGTTTTAGGCCAGAATTACCTCATGCCGTGGCCGAAAGCGGTGGAGTTGTGCATCCCAGTGCTACATAACCCACTTTGTTAACAACTAGAAGAAGTATAGGACGAGGTTCCCGCAAATCTTGAACTTATTAACGGTCGTTGCCCGCATACGCATGTCCAACTGCAGGAAAAGAATATGAACATTTCATTCACCAAACCAACTACTCCTAGATCCGGCACGTTAGCGCTTCTCTTACCGGAAAGCGACCGGCTGACACATACAGCCCAGCGCATTGATGAGAGGCTGAAAGGTTCATTGTCCCGTGCAATGAAGTCGGCCAAGTTCACAGCTAAATCCGGCCAGAAACTTGAGATTTTGGCCCCATTCAGCACGCGTTTGACGCGCATAGTTTTGATCGGCATTGGCAAGCTCTCGAAACTTACTACAACAGGTGTTGAGGACGCGGGAGGACGAATTGTCTCAAACCTCTTGCGTGGCAATGATAGAGAAGTGGCGGTCATTTCCGACTCTCTAATTGGAACTGAACTTGATAGGTCGGAGATTGCAGCTCGCATTGGATATGGGGTTCTTCTGAGAAGCTATAGTTTCGATCAGTACAAGACAAAATGGAAGCCGGAGCATAAGCCGAGTTTGACTAAGGTGGTTGTCGTAACGCCCAACCCGACGGCCGCCCGGCGCCGATACCGACCTTTGCAACAAATAACTTCAGGTGTCTTCCTGACACGTGATCTCGTCTCAGAGCCAGCAAACGTTCTGTATCCCGTAGAGTTTGCGCGCCGCACGCAGGATCTCCGCAGACTCGGCGTCAAGGTCAATATTCTGAACGAAAAACAGTTGGAACGACTGGGCATGAGGGCGTTGCTAGGTGTGGGCCAGGGGAGTGCACGGGAATCTCGCGTTGTAGTCATGGAATGGAAGGGTGCGACCAAAAAGATCAGCAAACCGATTGCGTTTGTTGGCAAGGGCGTGACATTCGATTCTGGTGGTATTTCGATAAAGCCGGCATTTGGCATGGAACAAATGAAGTGGGACATGGGCGGTGCGGGTACGGTGACAGGCGTGATGCACGCACTTGCCGCACGAAAGGCCAAGGTCAACGCCTTGGGATTAATTGGTTTGGTCGAAAATATGCCAAGTGGTACAGCCCAAAGGCCTGGCGATATCGTTAAATCAATGTCAGGCCAAACCATTGAAGTAATTAATACTGATGCGGAAGGGCGTCTCGTATTGGCAGATGTACTTTGGTATACGCAGGAAAAATACAAACCTTGTGCGATAATTGACTTGGCGACGTTGACTGGCGCAATTTTGGTTTCTCTTGCACATGAATATGCTGGCTTGTTTTCGAACAATGACAAGCTCGCCGAGTGGTTGATCAAAGCGGGTAAGGCCGAAGGTGAAGGACTTTGGCGCATGCCTTTGGGACCGGCTTTCGACAAGATGATCAACTCTGGAATTGCCGATATGAAGAACGTTGGCGGGCGATTTGCTGGATCGACCACCGCTGCCCAGTTTCTGAAACGTTTCATCAAAAACGTGCCCTGGGCCCACCTGGATATTGCAGGTGTGGCTTGGTCTGAAAGGGATAAGCCCACGGTGCCGAAAGGAGGGACTGGCTACGGTGTTCGTCTTCTGAATCGGTTAGTGGCCGATTATTATGAAGAATGATATGGCAGTGTCGACGGAGATTTGGTTTTATCATTTGGAGCGTGTGCCGGTTGAGCAATTGCTCACCGAACTATTGTCGAAGACATTGGAAAAGGGCTGGCGTGCCCAAGTCAGGCTCTTATCCGACGAACGCGTTAAATATTTTAATTCTTACCTATGGACATTTCGACCGGACTCGTTTCTGCCACACGGAACCGAAAGTGACGGACTGTTCAAGCGGCAACCGATATTACTCACTACCGCTAAAGAAAACTTGAATAACGCTGACGTCCTATTTCTCGTGGACGGCATTCATGGCGAAGATTTGATGTCCTATAAACGGTGTGTCACATTGTTGGATGGCCACGATGAGAAGGCTTTGAGCCGAGCACGTGATTTTTATAAGAAATCCAAAGCCGACGGATTGAACGTTATTTATTGGCAGCAGGGGGCCAACGGCAAGTGGCAGCAAAAGGTTTAATTCACTGGAATACACCGTTTTCTTGTGGCGGGCTGTCTATCTGCCTATAACACCGTTTCCGAGCAACTCCTGGGTAACACTTTTATAGGTAAAGTGAAGTAGGTGACACGCGAACGCACATTATCGATCATTAAACCTGACGCCACGGCGCGCAATATTACGGGCAAAATCATTACTATGTTGGAAGAGGTTGGCCTGCGCATTATCGCACAAAAGCGGCTAAGGCTTTCAAGGGAACAGGCCGAACGCTTTTATGCGGTCCACAAGAGGCGTCCCTTTTACGACGATTTGGTTACTTTCATGACGTCGGGTCCTGTTCTGGTTCAGGTGCTTGAGGGCGAGAACGCGATTGAACGTAATCGTGAAATCATGGGTGCTACTAATCCTGACGAAGCAATGCCAAGCACAATCCGAAGGAGGTTTGCGGAGAATATAGAACGTAATTCTGTACACGGATCGGATTCGCCGGAAATGGCCCAGCGAGAAGTAGCTTTCTTTTTTACTGAAGATGAAATCACGGGCTAATGCGTTTTATTTTAGGTGTGCGTAAAGTTAATTAACTTTCAGCTAAATTCACTCATACGTTGAGCAACGGATTGACAAGTGGTGAAACCGCACCGTCTGAGGCACGATACGTTACAACATCGTCTTTCAATGTGATCTGACCTCTCGCAATCGCAGCAACCGCCATAGGGTAAACAAGGTGCTCTACCTTAAGGACGCGACCGGCCAAGCTTTCAGGTGTGTCGCTTGCGAAAACCGGAACGGCTGCTTGAGCAATGATGGGCCCATTATCGACCGTAGGGCGAACATAATGCACGGTACAGCCTGAAATGCGCACGCCGCTTTCAATTACCCTCTCATGGACATTCAAACCGGGAAATGCCGGCAATAGGGACGGGTGTATGTTGATTATGCGATCGCGCCAGCGGGAGATAAAACAACCCTGCAATATTAACATGAAACCGGCTAAGCAGATTAATTCAATGCCAGCGTCGGCGAGTGATCTTGATAGCGCATCGTCAAAATCATCCCGGTTTCTAAAATTTTTGTGATTTATGACCTTCGTAGCAATGTCGGCCTGTTCCGCTATATCTAATCCCTTGGCGTCGGCTCGATTGGATATAACCAAGATGATTTCGGCCGGAAACTCTTCAGAGGCGCTTGCATCAATGAGCGCTTGCAGGTTACTGCCACGGCCTGAAATCAAGAGGCCCAGTTTCAGCTTTTTCATCCGACAGTCCTATGTTTGTGGCGACAGCCTGCCGATGTAGCGTATTTCCGGCGCAGTATCCGTATCGGGTAACAGGATCACGTGTCCAATTTCGATTGCGGTTTCTCCAGCCTCTTGAAATGATTTCTTTAAGATGGGTACCTCTTCTTTCGGGGCAACAACCACTAGTCCAATGCCGCAGTTGAAAGTGCGCAATAGTTCGCTTTGTCCGAGGTTGCCTATCTCGTCCAACCAAGAAAAAACAGGTGGCAGCTGCCATGCCGACAAATCGATTTCGGCGACCGCACCTTTAGGCAGCATTCGCGGTACGTTATCGGTCAAACCTCCGCCCGTGACATGACAAATGGCTTTAACCTTTTCCGCACGTATTGCCGCAACCATACTCTTCACGTAAATTCGTGTGGGTTCCAGAAGCGCAGTACCGAGGGTTCGTGACGTATCAAAAGGGGCAGAGTCATCGAAATTGAGACCTTTATCAGCGATCAAGCGGCGAATAAGTGAAAAGCCGTTCGAATGAACACCGCTTGACTCAATGCCTAGCAGGATGTCTTCCTCTTCCACTTGTCCGCGGGGCAAAACATGCTTCCGTTCGACAGCACCGACGGCAAAACCTGCAAGATCATATTCACCTGCACCGTAAAATTCTGGCATCTCGGCTGTTTCACCGCCGATCAAAGAGCAACCGGCGCGCTCGCACCCTTCGACAATTCCTGCAATCACAGATTCAGCGATATCAGGCGCTAGTTTTGCTGTTGCAAAGTAATCGAGAAAGAAAAGGGGTTCGGCACCCTGGACTACCAAATCGTTAACGCACATAGCAACTAGGTCGATGCCAACACTGCGGTGTATGCCGGTCGCAAACGCGACCTTTAGTTTTGTGCCTACACCGTCTGTTGCAGCGAAAAGTAATGGGTCATTGTAGTCTGTCGCTTTGAGATCGAAGAGGCCACTAAACCCGTCTAGAGAGACGTCGGCACCTGAGCGTATGGTTTTCGCTGCTAGGGGTTTGATGTTGCGCACTAATTTGTGGCCCGCGTCAATGTCAACGCCGGCGGTACGGTAAGTATAGCGATGAGCTTTTGAGTCCTCGGTCAAGTGAGATGCAATTCCAAACAGACAGTGGTCAAATCTTGATAGTCGTTGGTCGCCTGTCTAGCTCAAAGTTGCTTGGAAGTCTTTACAAAACTGATATGTGCAGGAGCTTTCTTGATATAGCTGCTAGTGTATAGTCGCTATGCTTTGAACTAAGTCAAGCAAGACTGTGTGGTAATTCGCAAGTAGCCCTGCAATGCAAATCATTCGCTTTTGTATCTTTGTTATCAGTTTGATGGTTTTCGTGCCCTTTCGGGCAATGACTGCCGATCTCTTTACGATTGACCGGGTCCCAATAGATGCTACCGGTCGGTCGGCCGCTGAAGCTCGCGAAGTCGCATTGGCGCGCGGGAGGGACCAAGCCTTACGCCAACTTCTGCAGCGTCTTTCACCGCGCAACTATTGGAGCATTTTACCCCAAATCAGTAACTCGGAATCGGTGAATCTAGTGTCCGGTATTCAGATTTCCAATGAAAAGACAAGTACAACGCGCTACCTTGCCGACGTTGCCTATAGTTTCGATGCACGCCGCATAAGGGAAATCCTGCGCATCAATCAGATTCCTTTCAGTGAAATCCAAGCCCGCAAGGCCGTGCTGTTGCCAGTCTTGGAAACGGCTGATGGCCTGATGCTATGGGAAGAAAATAATATATGGGCGGCTCGATGGAAAGAGCGTAATCTGACAAATGAGTTGGTTCCTCTATTGTCGCCCTTAGGGGATCTAGAAGATATTGTTAGTGTCAATGTGACAGACGCGGTCTCTGAGAATTGGGAGGTCTTAGGCCCCTTTGTCACTAGGTATGGCGTCGGCGATGTGGTCTTGGTAAAAGCGATATTACGTGGGCAAGGAGAACAGAAAAGTCTCCTCATTAGTGCTGTTTGGTTAAGTTCCAGAAGTTTGGAATTCGGCATTCCCCGTGAGGTGGAAGTTCTCGTACGCAGCCGTTTGGGCCTTCCCACTGAGCAACTTGTTGATTTCGGCATAGACCAGATTTTGTTGAAACTTCAAGAAACCTGGAAGCGTCAAACTGTTATAGGTTTTGATTCTGTGGAGCATCTATTAGCCGCGACTATCCGATTCGAGGGAATGGGAGAGTGGCTTGCAATTCAGGATCGTTTATCTGGTATGCCGACGGTGAAAGACATCAAGATCGAAGCTTTATCTCTCACCGGTGCCGAAATTCTCTTGAGACACGTGGGCTCAACCGCGCAGTTGCGTATCGCCATGTCACAACGAGAGCTTGATCTTTTAGAGACTGATACTCTTAACCTAATTGCCGTTCGTGAATTGCTGGTACCGAAAAGTGAAGTTGGATTAGGCGGGTCGTTTGACAACGCACGTGAAAACGAGGGCGGCGATATTGAGGTCATTGATATTGTCGGTGGGACGAAAGAAATGGTTTTCGACGAATTTTCACTTGAAGAATAAACAGCCGCGAGAGGTAAGTTCATTGCGGGAGTCCACTTTTGAGCATTCCTAACGTCATCACGTTGGGCCGGCTGCTAATAGCTCCGATAATCGTTGCCTTGATATTGGATAGTCGCTACGGATTATCCTTTTTGCTGTTTACACTTGCCGGACTTTCCGATGGTATTGATGGATTAATCGCCAAACGATTCAATCAGGCGACACGTCTAGGCGCCTATCTTGATCCAATCGCCGACAAAGCGCTCCTGGTTAGCATCTATATTGCCATAGGCTATCAAGGTCACATTGAGATTTGGTTGGTCATTCTCGTTGTAAGCCGAGACCTCTTAATCATCGGCGCTGTTGTCTTGTCTTACTTGATCAATCACGCGTTAGATATAACTCCACTTATGATCAGCAAAGCGAATACGGTCGCTCAGATTACTCTTGCTGGTTTTGTGCTAGCTGTTTTAAGTCAAAATGAAATGGATGACGCTGAAAGACTTTTCTTACCGATGTCCTATGTAATTGCGGTAACGACAGTCCTGTCCGGTGCTTTCTATATGAGAGATTGGATTCGCTCGGTGGCTGTGTGGGAAGGCAGTGATGCAACAGACTGAGAGTCGGAAGTTGCGTGTCGGAACGAGTAGTGCTGAACAGTTGGTCTTCAAGTTGGATCATCGTCCTGCACTGGGGCGCGATGATTTTCTAGTGGCACCGTGCAATGAGGATGCGGTCGCCGCGATTGATCGCTGGCCCGATTGGCCTGTACGGATGATGGCTATTTTTGGGCCTGCTGGTGCCGGTAAGTCTCACCTCGCTCATGTTTGGCGCAAAGCTTCGGAAGCGCGCTTGGCATGCGCTCATGAACTGACAAAACAGCAAGTGACTAGCCTTTTTTCGGCGGGTGCCCTTGTAATTGAGGATGGAGAAAAGTTAACAGACGAACAGTCGTTGTTACATTTGATCAATATGGTGGTCCAAGACGGCGCCTATCTCTTACTCACGGGACGGGCGGCTCCCAGCCGCTGGTCCGTTGGACTTGCCGACCTGAGATCTCGGTTGCAAGTTATCCCTGCGATTGAATTGGGCCAGCCTTGTGATTCTCTTTTGAGAGGTATTTTGATTAAAATGTTTGAAGACCGACAATTGGATATACCGCCGGATATAGTCGATTTTTTGGTTGGTAGAATGGAACGGTCGTTTGATGCGGCTCAACAACTTGTACATCTGATTGACCTGGAATCCATGGTACAAAAACGTAAAATCAGCCGCAAGTTGGCAGGTGAAATCTTGGGAAGGCTGAGCTGCTGATCGGGCTATGACAATATCGCGGAAGTACTTTCGAGGCCTGCTAAAGTATTCCCTCTTTTGGTAATGATGAGGGCAGTTGAAGTGAGAAAGCATAGCAGTAATTTGAAGCCAGCCGATACCAAGGTGAAGAAACTCAAAAAACCACGCAGATCAAGTTTGCCAAAACCAAGTGTTAGGACGACTAAGGCGATAAGTCTGATACAGCAGCAGCAAACGACCAACCAAGGTCGGCCATCGGGCTTCGATCCAAATATCTCAAGAGATTCCCATCAACGATTTGTCAATCGAGAACTGTCATGGCTTGCTTTCAACATGCGCGTCCTTGAGGAGGCTGATAACACCAATCACCCTATTTTGGAGCGTCTCCGATTTCTTTCGATTTCAGCGTCCAACCTTGACGAGTTCTACATGGTGCGTGTGGCTGGATTGCGCGGGCAGGTCAATGCCGGAATTTCAACTCCGAGTCAGGATGGTCTCTCGCCACTTGAGCAATTGCGATACGTCAATGAAAAGGCTGGCGAACTCATCTCGGCGCAACAGCATAGTTGGGAAGTGCTCAATCAACAGCTTCGTCAACATGGCATCGCTGTTCTGGAGACCGGTGAATTATCTGAAAACGAAAAGTCTTGGTTATCCGACTATTTTGATCAGAAAATCTTTCCAGTTCTGACGCCGCTTGCCGTCGACCCAGCTCATCCCTTTCCGTTTATTCCCAATCGTGGCTTTGCTTTGGCATTGAAGTTGCGCGGCTCAGCCAGCGGTCGAACGATGACCGCACTTTTGCCGGTACCGGGTCAAATTGAGCGCTTTATCTATTTGCCTACGGAACAATCAGAAACCAAGTATTATCGTGGGCGATACGTTGCACTAGAGAACGTGCTTGTTCTTTTCTTGGACCGCTTGTTTCCTGGCTACGAAGTGCTTGATCAGGGTGCCTTTCGAATTCTCCGAGATAGTGACATTGAGGTCGAAGAAGAGGCTGAGGACTTGATGCGTTACTTCGAGACCGCGCTTAAGCAACGACGTCGCGGTAATGTCATTCGGATGAAGGCTGAACGTGACATGCCGGAAGATTTGCGCGGATTTATCGCCCATCACCTTGAGGTCGCGGATGAAGACGTAGTTGTGGTTGATGGTTTGCTTGGTCTTGGCCACACGGAAGAACTTATACCCGATGGTCAGCTAGATCTAAAATTTACGCCGTATGAGCCGCGCTTCCCCGAGCGCATTCGAGATCACGGGGGTGATTGTTTCGCCGCGATTCAGGCTAAAGATATTTTGGTTCACCATCCATATGAATCTTTTGATGTCGTTGTGCAGTATTTGAGACAGGCTGCTTCTGATCCGAATGTGGTTGCTATCAAGCAGACCCTGTATCGTACAAGCGAACAATCTCCTATCGTGCAAGCACTTATTCAAGCCGCTGAATCAGGGAAAGTCGTTACAGCTCTTGTTGAACTCAAAGCCCGATTTGACGAAGAGGCAAATATTCGCTGGGCTCGTGATCTAGAACGGGCGGGCGTCCAGGTTGTCTTTGGCTTTGTTGATCTCAAAACCCATGCCAAGGTCAGTATTGTGGTCCGCCGAGAGTCTAACCAGCTGCGCACTTATGTGCACTTTGGTACTGGTAACTATCATCCGGTTACCGCACGAATTTATACTGATTTATCACTTTTTAGTGCTGATCCAGCGCTTGGGCGAGATGCATCTATGCTCTTCAATTTTTTGACGGGTTATGCCGAGCCCGGAGAATTTGAGCGGATCTTCATTTCTCCGTTTAAACTTCGACAAAAACTGCTTGATCACTTAAATGAAGAAATCAAACATGTTCAAGCTGGCCGACCTGCAGCCGTTTGGGCAAAGCTAAATTCACTGGTTGATCCCATAATTATCGATGCGCTTTATGAAGCGAGTCGCAAAGGCGTGCAGGTTGAGTTAGTCGTGCGCGGAATTTGTTGCCTGCGGCCGGGAATACCGGATCTATCTGATAATATTCGTGTAAAGAGTATTGTAGGACGTTTCCTGGAGCATTCGCGCATTATCTGTTTTGGTAATGGTCACGGCCTGCCTTCACCGGAAGCAAAAGTTTATGCATCATCTGCTGACTGGATGCCACGTAATTTTGATCGTCGCGTCGAATGTCTTGTGCCGATAGAAAATCCGACGGTTCACGAGCAGATTCTTCGTCAGATAATGGTCGCAAATCTAATGGACGTGGTACAAAGTTGGCAAATGCAGCCCGATGGATCATATCGTCGCTTTTACCAAGGAGTTGAGATCAAAGACGAATTCAGTGCTCATAATTACTTCATGACGAATCCCAGTCTTTCCGGCCGTGGCAAGGCCTTACAGTACGATGAGCCGCCGATGATTTCTCCTGAACTTGGCTGACAATTCCGGACCAATCGAGTGGCCTTAAGGGGGCACTTTTGTCGATCGAAGAAATATCAACAAGATCGGCCCGCAAATCCGAAAAGATGTCATCTACGAAGCCCATTGCCGTGATCGACATTGGCTCCAACTCGGTCCGACTCGTCGTGTATGACGGCACATCGCGTAATCCAATTCCTATTTTTAATGAAAAGGTTTTGGCCGGTCTTGGGCGTAACATTGGCTCCACTGGCCGACTTGATGAAGAAGGTATGCGGCGTGCACTAGCTGAGCTTGAGCGCTTCCGTAAAATTTGTGACGGGCTTTCAGTACGTCGCATTGAAGCGGTGGCGACAGCTGCTGTGCGTGACGCAACTAACGGCCCCGACTTTGTATCACGATCCCGGGACCGGTGTGGCGTTCCTATTCGGGTTCTTTCCGGCAAAGATGAAGGTCAGCTGACAGCATCCGGCGTGCTTTGCGGCATTCCGGATGCCCACGGGCTTGCGAGTGATCTCGGTGGCGGCAGTTTGGAGTTGGTTCCCCTTCAGAATGGCTATATCCAAGAGGGTACAACGTTGCCGCTAGGCGCACTTCGTTTGATGGGTCGCGCTAACGGTGACATGACCGTGGCTAAACGCTTGGTTGACGAAGCTTTGTCAGAGGTCCCCTGGCTTGATGAATTTCGTGGGCAAAATCTTTATGCCATAGGTGGCACTTGGCGCTCTCTCGCGCGTATTCATATGGCGCGAACCGACTATGCGCTTAGAATTTTGCAGCACTACGAAATGTCGCGCGGTCAAACACGCGAGATTGCGGGTCTTATCGCGTCGTTAAGTTCGCGCTCCCTTGAACACATTTCGGAAGTGTCGCGCCGTCGCCTAGAGACGCTTCCCTATGGTGCCGTTGTCCTTGAGCGCTTGCTGTCCGTTGTCAAAGTTAAACGGATTGTCGTTTCGGCTTATGGATTGAGAGAAGGTATTTTGTTCCGCGCTTTGCCTCGGTCTTTGTGCGAGCGCGACCCGCTGATTGAGGCTTGTCGTGAAATGGCTGGGCATCTCAGCCGCAATCCGGAAGAAGGAAAAGAGTATGTCGAATGGACGAGCCATTTGTTTGATGGATGGAAGGACGGTGAAACATACGAAGAAGCGCGTCTGCGAGAGGCAATTTGCCTCTTGAGCGGAATTGGTTGGCGTTTCCATCCCGATCATCGCGGTTTCATTGCATTCCGGGAGGTCGTGTATGGTGCCTATGGAGGGGCTACGCATAGTGAACGCTTGTTTATCGGTTTGGGCGTATACTTCCGCTATGAGACAGGCCCACATCCGACGCTCGCGGGTTCGGGGGTTAGATTTTCTGATCGGAAACTGGCTCGCGTCAGTATTATTGGTGCGGCTCTGCGCCTCGGAGCAAAGATATCCGCGGGTGCACAGGGTATAATTCCGAAATGTTCACTCGCGTCGCAACGCGAAGAATTAATTCTCGGCTTGCCTCGCGATCTCAATCAATTAGATGGCGAGTCGGTTCAAAAGCGGCTTGCCTCTTTGGCTCAACTTATGAAGCTGAAGCCCCGGGTGGCATTGACTCCTTAGAGAGATATATAATTGTCGCGTTTCCGTTGCGAGTAGCAAGGCCGATTTCACCGCCTTTGAGCTTGAGTGCCAGTTCCCCAAAAACTTTGTAGCGCCATCCATGCAATGCAGGCACGTTGGCCTCGTCGTCCTCTGCAATGTCTTCTAGGTCGCGTGACGTTGCGATGAGCTTTTGCGAGACATCATGTCGCTCGCATTGGAGTTTCAACAAGACTTTGAGCAATTCCACAAGCGAACCATTGTGTACGGTGCGTTTGCGAACGGCGGGAGGCTTGGGCAAGTTGTTCTTTGGTATTTCAAGCCCGCGTTTGACTGCGTCGATAAGAACCTGTGCGTTTTCAGGTTTGATCAGGCTTCTGGGAACCGACCGCAGTTTTTGGAGATCACTTACTGATTTTGGACAGAGGGCCAAGATTTCATGAATAGTATCGTCTTTCATGATTCGATTACGCGGAACATTCCGCTGTTGAGCCTGGGTTTCGCGCCACGCCGCCACCTCAATTAATACACCTAATCGCCTTCTCGCTACCTCACGTAACTTTATACGTTTCCAAGCCGTTTCAGGATTAAGCTCGTAGGTTACTGGATCGGTGAGAATTTTCATTTCTTCACGAAGCCAGTGTTCTCGCTTGCGTTCCACCAATTGCTTTTGGAGTGCGTCATATACACCGCGCATGTGCGTCACGTCCGCTATAGCGTAGGTGAGTTGTTCCTCGCTCAAGGGTCGTTTATTCCAATTAGTATAGCGAGATGATTTGTCGATCTGTATACCAATAAGACGCTTAACGATGCTGTCGTAGGAAATAGAATCACCAAAGCCACAAGCCATGGCTGCTACTTGTGTGTCAAACAGCGGCAATGGAATCACTTCGTGTTGGTGATAGAAAATCTCGATGTCCTGGCGTGCGGCATGAAAGACTTTTGTGACAGCTTTGTTTTGCAGCAGATCATAGAAGGGTTGTAAATCCAGAGCACCTTCAATTGGATCGATGATGCAGGCGTAATCGGGGCCTGCCACTTGAAGCAGGCAGAGCTTTGGCCAATAGGTTGTGTCGCGGATAAATTCGGTATCGATAGTGACATAGTCGAATCTGCTGAAGTCTCGGCAGATTTCTTGGAGGTCAGAGGTCGCGGTGACGATTTGCATGTGCCTCGCTATAGCGCAAACTGAGCTCTTTGTCGCCTATTGAAGGGTCTACGAACCGGATTAGTGATTGGCCAAGAGCCGTGTAGATGTCCATTGTCTTTTCTCAGTCTTGACAAAGCTACTCAGCCATGCGCTTTTGCGCCCGCGCTTAAGCCAGATGTTGAAAATGATGACATGATGCATCCATTACGAACTCATAATTGTGCTGAACTGAAGCTAGAGCATGTCGGCAAAACAGTGCGTTTGTCGGGGTGGGTTCATCGCAAGCGGGATCACGGCGGTCTTCTATTTATTGATTTGCGCGATCACTACGGTCTAACTCAATGCGTCATTGAACCGGAAAGTCCGCACTTTGCCGCCTTGGAGGCCACGCACAACGAAAGCGTGTTGACCGTCACTGGCCGTGTTGTCGCGCGGATGGACGATACAGTGAACCCGAACTTGCCGACGGGCCAAGTGGAACTGAGAATTGACGAATTCGACATTCAGTCTGAATCTGAAGACCTGCCCCTCCCGGTGTTTGGCGAACCTGATTATCCGGAAGATATCCGCTTGCGCTATCGTTTCTTGGACTTGCGTCGCGAAACAATTCATAGGAACATCATTTTACGGACAAAGATCATCCGCTTAATCCGAGACGGTATGGAAAAGCGGGGCTTCTTCGATTTTCAAACCCCTATTTTAACCGCATCCTCTCCTGAGGGTGCACGAGATTTTTTAGTGCCAAGTCGCCTGCACCCCGGCAAGTTTTATGCACTTCCTCAAGCACCGCAATTGTTCAAGCAGTTGATTATGGTGGCGGGCTTCGACCGCTACTATCAGATTGCACCGTGTTTTCGTGACGAAGATGCACGCGCCGACCGGAGCGCTGGCGAGTTCTACCAATTGGACGTAGAAATGTCTTTCGTCACTCAGGAGGATGTTTTCGAAGCTGTAGGTTCATTGGTTGCGCAGGTTTTTGGGGCGTTTGCAGAAGGATACGAAATCGCCTCTCATCCTTTTCCGGAAATTAAGTTTAAGGACGTGATTCTGAAATACGGCACTGATAAACCGGATTTACGCAACCCGATTGAGCTTGTTGATTGCACGGACGAGTTCGCCCATGATAGTGTGACATTCAACGCATTTCGCGACCAGATTGATAAGGGTGGGGTGGTGCGTGCAATTCCCGCTCCCGGCGCGGCAGCACAACCCCGGAGCTTTTTTGACAAGCTCAATGATTGGGCTCGCAGTGATATGCGTGCCCCTGGTCTTGGCTATATCGTTTTCGAGGACGAGAGCGGTAAACTTGCAGGCAAGGGTCCGATCGCTAAATTTGTCCCCCAGGACGTTCAAAGTGTTATCGCAGAGAAGACGGGAGTCGGCGTGGGCGACGCGCTATTCTTTGCTTGTGATAAGGAATTAACCGCCGCACATCTCGCGGGTGCCGCACGCAATCACATTGGCAACCGATTGAATATTTGTGAAAAGAATGCCTTTAGATTTTGTTGGATCACAGAATATCCGATCTACGAAGTAGACGAAAGGACCAAGAAGATCGACTTTAGTCACAATCCGTTCTCTATGCCGGCGGGTGGCCTCTCGGACTTGGAAACCAAAGATCCTTTGGACGTGGTCGGTCAGCAATACGATCTTGTGTGTAACGGCTATGAACTGGGTTCCGGTGCCATTCGAAATCACAAGCCCGAAATCATGTTCAAGGTATTCGAGATTGCCGGTTATCGGCGAGAACAGGTGGAACAACAATTCAGCAGCTTGCTAAATGCATTCCGCTACGGAGCACCACCCCACGGTGGCTTTGCCCTTGGGCTTGATCGTCTCGTCATGCTGCTTGCTGACCAAGTTAATATCCGCGAAGTAACCATGTTTCCCATGAATCAGCAGGCAGAGGATTTGATGATGGCTGCACCTTCAGAAGTGTCAGTGGATCAGCTTCGTGAGTTGCACATCCGCGTCACCGAGCCTTTGAACACCAGAGAGAAAAGTTGAGTCTCTTTATGAGCATCCCGTGCTAGAACCACAAGTGTCGCACTTGAGGCACGTACCATTGCGCACTAGTGTGAAGTTGCCACATGATGCACAAGGATCGCCTTCATAGCCTTTGATGCGCGCCTCAATCAGCCGCTCGCGAGCCATTTCATGTCCTCGCACGGTGCCAGTGCCGGTCAGCATATCGCTTTCTTCAACGACTTCTTTAAAAAAGACCAAATTGCTCGGCAGATTTGAGCGCATATATCCCCAGCTTGCCAGACTCTTGACAACATCAAGCATGACTTCATTTTCGGGGTCTGTTTTTGTCTTACCTTCGCGTACACCTCCCCCCAGCGCATCGAAGTTCGAGTCTTCAAGCTGAACATGCGCCAAATCTTCACGACCCAAATAGGAAACAGCTAATTCGCGGAAAACATAATCTAGAAGTGATGTTGCATTCTTCAGTGTGTCATTGCCTTCAACTAACCCTGCAGGCTCAAAGCGTGTAAAGATGAAGGCATCAACAAACTCTTCAAGCGGTACCCCATATTGAAGGCCGATGGAAATCGCAATCGCAAAATTGTTCATTAGCGACCGGAATGCGGCACCCTCTTTGTGCATATCGATGAAGATTTCACCGAGCGAGCCGTCTTCGTATTCGCCAGTGCGCAAATAGACCTTATGACCGCCGACAACGGCTTTTTGCGTGTAGCCTTTGCGCCGCTCGGGTAGACGCCGCCTTTCGCTCTCGCGCTCTACACATCGCTCGATAATTTTTTCGGGCGCTACTTGTGTGCGCTCTGCTACAGACATTTCCGAATTCGTTGCAGTGTTCAGTGAGCCTTCGTCGCCTTCGTCGCTTTCTTCGTACGCAATATAGGCATTAAGAGGTTGACTCAGCTTGGACCCGTCCCGATAGACAGCATTAGCTTTGAGAGCCAGCTTCCACGATGTATCATAAGCGTTGCAGCAGTCTTCAATGGTTGCATTGCTGGGCATATTAATGGTCTTTGAGATGGCCCCTGATATGAACGGCTGAGTTGCTGCCATCATTTGAATATGACTGTCAACGGATAAGAATCGTCTGCCGACACGGCCGCAAGGATTGGCGCAGTCAAAGACGGGCAGGTCGGCGTCCTTCAAGTGCGGCGCACCCTCCAGTGTCATGGCGCCGCAACAGTGCAAATTGGCTTCTTCACTCTCTCGTTTGGAAAATCCAATGGCGTCCAGAAGATTAAGGTTTAAATTATTCATGTCGTCGTCCGAAATGTTCAACACATTGCGACAGAACTCTTCACCCAACGTCCATCGGTTGAAGGCGAAGCCAATATCGAATGCCGTTTTCAGCGACGCTTCTACCGCTTCGATTTGTGTCTCCGTAAACCCTTTCGCTTTAAGCGTACCGTGATTGATAGCGGGTGCTTCTTTGAGTGTGCCTGTACCCACTGCGTAGGTGACGATGTCGTCAATTTGCTTCTGGTCATAGCCGAGCTTGCATAAGGCCTCGGGAACGGTTCGATTTATGATTTTGAAACAACCCCCGCCCGCCAGCTTTTTGAATTTAACGAGCGCAAAGTCAGGCTCGATGCCGGTCGTGTCACAATCCATTATGAGGCCGATTGTGCCTGTGGGTGCTACGACAGTCGCTTGAGCATTGCGGAATCCGGATTGCCCGCCAACCGTGACGGCCTTGTCCCACGCTTCTTTGGCTTTTTCGGCCAATTTCGGAACGGGACAGTCTTGTGCTTCAAAGACGACCGGTGTCGTATGAACTTCTTCAAATTTGCTTTCCCCGTAAGCCGCGCGGCGATGGTTACGGATGACGCGCATCATATGCACTTTATTTTTTTCGTAACGGGGAAACGGTCCAACTTCCTTGGCCATTTCCGCCGACGTGGCATACGCTGTTCCAGTCATAAGTGCACTCAAGCCTGCTGCTAAGGAGCGACCTTGAGTGCTGTCATAGGGAAGTCCCATAGACATCAAAAGGCCGCCGATATTAGCAAACCCTAAACCCAGCGTTCTATAGTCATGTGACTTTTGAGCTATGTTCTGTGATGGGAATTGCGCCATCATGACGGAGATTTCGAGTGCCACAGTCCACAGCAGAACAGCATGCTCAAAGCCTTCAAGGCTGAACGTCTGGTTACTATTACGAAATGCCATTAAGTTCAGTGAGGCGAGATTGCAGGCTGTATCATCCAGGAACATGTATTCCGAGCATGGATTAGACGCTCTAATTTGACCGTCCTCAGGACAAGTGTTCCAATCATTGATGGTCGTGTGAAATTGAACGCCAGGGTCGGCACTTTGCCATGCGGCATGCGCGATTCTGTCCCACAAATCTCGCGCACGGACAGACTTTTCGATTTCACCATCTGTGCGACGCCTCAAATGCCATAGTTCATCATTCTCGACTGCTTCCATAAATTCGTCCGAAACACGCACGGTGTTATTTGAATTCTGTCCCGATACGGACATGTAAGCTTCAGAATCCCAGTCCGTATCGTATGTTCTGAATTCAATTGCGCGAAAGCCCTGTTTGGCAAATTGAATGATCCGGTGAATGTAGTTCTCTGGGATCATCGCTCTTTTTGCCGCTTGGATTTGGCTCTTGAGTGCCGGATTCTTGTTGGGGTCGAAGCAGTCGTCGCCGTCGCCGTCGCAATTGGCGCATGCTTTCATTATGTTGCTTAAATGGCGCTCAGAGAGTTTCGAACCGGCAACCAATGCCGCGACTTTTTGTTCCTCTACGACTTTCCAATCGATGAATTCTTCAATATCGGGATGGTCGATATCCACCACGACCATTTTAGCTGCCCGCCGGGTCGTACCACCCGATTTTATGGCACCTGCTGCCCGGTCGCCAACTTTCAGGAAGCTCATCAAACCAGACGAGCGCCCGCCGCCGGAGAGCGCTTCATTTTCCCCGCGCAAATCCGAAAAGTTCGTGCCTGTGCCCGAGCCGTATTTGAAAAGGCGTGCCTCACGCACCCATAGATCCATGATCCCGCCGTCGTTCACGAGGTCGTCTTTGACTCCTTGAATGAAACAGGCATGGGGTTGTGGATGTTCATAAGCGCTTTCAGATTGAACTGTCTTTCTGGTCTTCCAATCGACAAAGAAGTGTCCTTGGGCAGGTCCGTCAATACCGTAGGCCCAATGTAGCCCCGTGTTAAACCACTGCGGACTATTAGGCGCGCCGATTTGAGCAGCAAGCATGAAGCGGATTTCATCATGAAATGACAGCGCATCATTCTCTGTGCTGAAGTAACCGCCCTTCCAACCCCAGTACGTCCACGTCCCCGCAAGTCGATCGAATACCTGTTTCGCACTGGTCTCAGGCCCGTAGCACTCACCTTTATCAAATGTCTTGAGCATGTCTTCATCGGCGACACAGCGCCACAGCCATTTAGGCACGCCCTCTTCTTCGACCGATTTCAAGGCCTTGGGCACCCCAGCTTTGCGAAAGTATTTCTGTGCGAGCACATCGCTCGCTACTTGGCTCCACGTTGCGGGAACTTCTATTTCGGTCAATTCGAAAACCAATGAACCGTCCGGATTGCGTATTTCACAAGAGGTTGATCTAAACTCTATCCCGTCATAGGGAGATTTTAACTTGTCGGTAAAGTGACGTTGTATGTGCATCGAAATCCTCAACCTGAGTGAACTTGCTCAAGATGGCCGACGATACAGGTTGCCGGGTAGGTCAAAGAAAGAACACCACAGATATCACCAGTTTACAGACAACACCCCAATCCCATACCGGGCATAGTGCTGAGAAGTCGAGTGTCGTCACAAACGCACTATATTATGCGGTTTTCTTTCTAACAGGCACAAACTGTAGAATACCTGATGCTAAGCCCGCAACATATTTTTGTACGGACCCGACATATACTGACTAGCCGTTTTCAAATCCATATGGGCTTAGACCCCTTTAGATTTCCCTCGTCGATGTTAAGCAAGAGGTTAGGAGAAGGATTTTAGAAAGGCGCGGGTAAGGGTACAGCAGGAGACGCTGGGGACCATTCGAGGAACGTGTAAAGGAAAGGCGGGGGTTTAAGCTTGCTCATATCCTGACTTTGGCGGCTCGTACCGAGAGCGATATACGATGGGTCAGATTTATAGTGTTTGAGGGTTGGGATGGGAAATGGTTCTACAACCAACATTCAGAGGCAGCACAACAACACCCCCCGACAAGCCTTGTAGTGCAAGGCAAGCAGAAGGCCGAGGCGAACGCCACTATAGGCTCTCTACTCTCTGATGTCCGGTTCCCCGATGATGAGGTTAGGTGTTCGCAGAATGGCGGGGATGATGAGGACAAGACACGCTTTGAGTATCTTAAAGACCCAGACTTTAAGGATCCGAAACCACCTTCAGAGTCACCGAGGTCAAATATCTATCGTATAGAGATTTTATCTCACCAACCAGAAGGAGAGATTTGGGACGCTGAGGTTATTGTTAGTGAGATCGTTGTATCCACGGTCTCGCCTCAGCACCGTAGTCATGTGCTCGGTGAATAAGAGTGGGCTCGGAAATCAGGATTGTGCGAGGAATGATAAAAGATGATCGTCCAGACCAGATTGCGAACTGGACGGTTATGAACCCGGATGACATATTCGAGTGCATACAGACCGAGAGAATCAAACTTGCTTTTGTTTTTGTTGGTAGAAAGAAAGTATATGGGCTGGCTCACTAGAATTTTTACGTGGTGGAATGGTGCGACCGTTGGCACGCTGTTATTTACCAAACAACGAGGTGTCAAAGTTGGCCAGGATGAGCAAGGGAACATCTATTACGAAGAGAAGTCGGCACGGGGTGGTCAGCGAAAACGGCGTTGGGTCACATATAATGGCACGGCGGAAGCATCACGCGTGCCTCCCGATTGGCATGGCTGGTTGCATTACACATTCGATGAGCCACCGACAATTTCTCCGTTCAAAATCAACGTATGGGAGAAGAATCACGTTGCCAATTTAACGGGGACACCATTTGCGTACCGTCCGCAAGGCAGTCTAGCCAATAAGGGTCGGCGTCCCCGCGCGACTGGAGATTACGAAGCTTGGCGACCAGACTAATTTAGATATTCGCTACTAACAGGCGAAAGAGAAAGTAGCCATGAAGGATGAAATTTTCGAAACAATACTCGGTGCCTTGGTACTCATCATTGCAGCCGGATTCTTATTCTTTGCTTATGCACAGACTAGCAACTCGGCAGGAAGCGGTTACGAAGTAACTGCTAAATTCAGCCGGATTGACGGCATTACTAGAGGAACCGACGTGCGTATGTCCGGTATCAAAATCGGCACCGTCACATCTCAGGATTTAGACCCGCAGACCTTCATGGCCGTATTGCGTTTGACAATTCGATCTGACGTTCAACTACCCGATGACTCGTCGGTAAAAATTTCGACTGAAGGTCTACTCGGCAGAAGTTATATCAGCATTGAGCCGGGCGGGAGTATGAACAGTGTCGGTCCTGGTGGCGAACTCGTTTTCACGCAGGGTTCGGTAGACCTGATGAGTTTGCTGGGTCAAACGTTTTTCACATTGGATGAAAGTACAAGCAATCAAAACTAAACTCATATTAATCAAGTTGCGTGTATGAGCGAGCATGACGTGGAATATTGGGAAGCCGTGTCAATTGATCACATACGCCTTCATTTTGCTACCTTTGTTTTTTAAGTGCTAATAAAATGTTCCAAGATGTATTTTTTAAGTATCTAACATTAAAGGGTTTTTCGATAATTGCGCTGTGTGCTCTTTGGAATTTTGCGCCGTCAAGCGCGCAAAGTGATTCCGCCCCCGAGACATTTGTCGAAGAGAAAGAAATGATTGCCATCTCGCCAGCGGTCGGTGAAGATGAGACTGATTTTGACGAGTTCCTTCGGAACTTATCCTTCGGCTCCCCGGTTGATAATATGGATGATGGTTTATCCTTCAGTGTGCCTGATGAACAACCCGGCAGTTTTTCGGAAACCAATGATTTGGGAGTGTTACGCCTTACACCGTTTGGCGGGCGCGATAGGGTGGAGGTACTGGAACAGGCTACGGATGAAGCGGACGAGGCAGTTGGTCTAGATCCCCGCAGGCGGTTAGAAGATCAAGAACCCGAAAAAGAGCCTAAACGGGCGACCATTCGGGCGCTTGAGAAAATCACCGCGCGTATCACTGACTTGGATATCGACGTGGGTAATACGACCCGTTTCAAGTCGCTCATGATTACCGTACGTACGTGTTACAAGCGCCCGCCAGAGGAAACGCCCGAGACGACCGCATTCCTTGAAGTCATTGAGCAGAAACCGAGTGGCGAGATAGAGCCCATTTTTACCGGCTGGATGTTTGCATCTAGCCCTGGGTTGAGCGCGCTTGAACACCCCGTTTACGACGTTTGGATAATGGACTGTAAAACTTTAGGTCCAGTCCGGTCTGCCGTCATCGAGTAGAAGTTGGCGTCCTTCGAGATGATATCCGTCAAAATCGACTTATAGCTAACCTTAGAAATCTAGCCGACTACGATTGCTTCAGATGTTTGGTGACGAACTGTACATCCAAAAGCCTGATAGCCTTCATATATCAGACGTGCAACCAGATAGACGAGAGTAATCTTATCTTACTGGCGTTTGTTACTTTCAAGATACTGTTCAAGCCATCGAATATGGTACTTGCCGTCATGGAACTCGCTATTCTCCAAGAGCTTTACAAAAAGTGGAATGGTCGTATCGACCCCCTCGACAACGAATTCTCCAAGCGCACGTCTCAAACGCCACAAGCACTCTTCACGAGTACCTGCGTGGACGATCAGCTTGCCGATTAGGCTATCGTAATAGGTTGGTATTCTATAGCCGGCATAAATTGATGAATCGACACGAACACCGGTACCGCCTGGCGCATGAAAGCGGTTGACAATGCCCGGATTTGGAATAAATGTTTCCGGGTGCTCCGCGTTGATCCGGCATTCAATAGCGTGTCCAGCGAACGTGATATCGTTCTGGCACACGCTAAGTTGCTCTCCCGCAGCAGTTCGGATCTGTTCACGCACTAAGTCAATGCCCGTAATCATTTCCGTAACAGGATGTTCTACTTGGATGCGGGTGTTCATCTCCATGAAATAAAAACCTTTCCCGTCATAGAGAAACTCGATCGTTCCGACCCCTTCGTATCCTAGCTTGTGAATCGCGTCAGTAACAATGGAACCTAAGTGGTCTCGCTCAGCAGAATCAATCACCGGAGAGAGGGCCTCTTCCAATATTTTTTGATGTCGCCTCTGTAGCGAACAATCGCGTTCTCCTAGGTGAACTGCGTTGCCATGTTGATCCGCTAGCACCTGAATTTCGATATGGCGGGGATTAAAAAGATATTTCTCGATATAGATGGTGTCGTTCTTAAATGCAGCTAGCGCTTCGGCTCGCGCAGTTGACAGCGCCTCGGTGAGTTCACTTGCTTTGGTTACGATTTTCATGCCCCGTCCGCCCCCGCCTGCAGCTGCTTTGATCAGGACCGGATAACCGATGGACTCTGCTAACTGTTTGGCCTCGTCATCGCTCTCGACTGCTTTGTCTGCGCCCGGTACTACGGGTACACCTAAAGATTCAACGGTTGCTTTGGCGCCTATCTTGTCGCCCATCAATGTGATGTGTTCTGCCTTCGGACCAATGAATTTGATGTTGTGGGCCTCGACTATTTCGGCGAACTTGGCGTTTTCGGCAAGAAAGCCGTAGCCGGGATGGACTGCCTGGGCTCCGCTGATTTCGCAAGCTGCAACAAGTGCTGGAATGTTTAGGTAACTTTCCAAAGCAGGTGGTGGACCAATGCACACGCTTTCATCGGCGAGTCGCACGTGCATAGCGTCATTGTCAGCGGTTGAATGCACGACAACCGTCGAGATCCCCATATCCTTGCACGCGCGGTGGATACGCAGGGCGATCTCACCCCGATTCGCAATAAGAATTTTCTCAAACATCTCGGCGTAGCTAGTCGATAATCAAAAGCGGTTCACCGAATTCAACGGGCTGGGCATTAGAAACAAGAATTTGGGAGACACGCCCCGATTTAGGCGCAGGAATCGGATTCATTGTTTTCATGGCTTCAATGATCATGACAGTCTGTCCTTTATCGACAATATCACCGACATTGACAAAAGGAGGGTCAGTCGGTTTGGGCGCTATATATGCGGTGCCTACCATGGGTGATAAGATAGCACCGGGATTGACGGCGATGTCCGATGAGGTTTGAGGTACAGCCTCGTGTGAAACTGAGGCTGGTGACAGTGCCGGGGCTTCAGATGTCGTTGCAATCTGTGACATTGTGGTAGCTGGCTGCTTGGCTACACGAATACGAAATCCGGTTTGTTCGATTTCGATTTCAGTAAGCCCTGTTTCTTTGAGCAATTGGGCCAATTGGCGAACAACCTCGTGATCCGTGCTGCTTGGCGTTCCGACGCGCTCAATGGTGGCTTTGCCTGTGGCCTTATTGTTTGTTGTCACGATTTGCGCCTTACTTTCTGTCTTAGCACGCCGACTCTTTTAGGATTTCTTGCAGGGCATCTATTGCTCTAACATAGCCTTGTGCGCCCAAACCGCAAATAACACCAGTAGCGGCAGGCGAGACGTAAGACGTATGCCGGAATTTTTCCCGCTTCCAAAGATTAGAGAGGTGGACTTCAATGACCGGAATCTCAAGAGCCAAAAGCGCGTCAAGCAGCGCAACTGAGGTATGGGTTAAGGCTCCTGCATTAAGAATGACTGCCGACGCTTCGTCGCGCGCTTCATGAATCCACTGGATCAATTCTCCTTCCGTGTTAGTTTGGCGAAAATCTACTAGCATCCCGTATTCACCAGCCTGGGTCAGGGAGAGCATCTTGATATCGTCCAGGGTGACCAAACCATAAATTTCAGGCTCACGGGCGCCTAAAAGATCAAGATTGGGTCCATTTAAAATGTAGATCGACTTAGGCATTTTCTGGTCTGCTCAATGCAGTACAGCAAACTAGTTCTCCCAACAGATGATTATACCTATTTCTCGGAAGCGGCAATTGCTACTGTTCACGCTATAATACTCTAGCGAGACAGAGGATGCGCTAGCTGTCATCAATAAAGCGGACAATCTGCATGAGGGTGCGGCTTCATTGGTGCTTCGGCAAGGGCGTAAGGATGGCCATGAGCATATCGTGCTTATGGATGACATCGATGGCACCGTTGAGGCGGGAACCTCGCATGAGGAGGACCGTACTTCCATTCCGCTCGAAACAGCAATGAAACTCGGTGACGAAAAAAATCGGATCATGGTACATCATAATCATCTAGGCTCCGCTCCTTGAGTGAGGAGGATATCTATATGTTGGCGGGGGAGGGAACTCATTACATCGTGGCCTTATAGCCATAACGGCAATGTTTCTGTCGCCAGAGTTGCCCCGGAGTTCAAAAGAGCTTTCCTGTGTCGTCCGCTTAAAGCCCAGGAAGCCCTGAAGGGCATAGTTGCTTCTCTGGATAACAAGAAAGGCGTACCGACCTTCGATTGTCCAGTTCCCCAGAGACGAAGACGTAAAGTACTCCAAAGCCCGGCACATCAGCCCCAGTTGTTTTGACAGGTTCAGCACCGATTATGTGGGATGGGTTCCGAGATGGCGTTGTCTTCGTTCTCAAGCTCCTGCTTGGTGTTGGCCATGGCGATAGTGGATAGCGGTGTGCTTCAGTGTGGCGATCTTGAGTTATACGCATTGAAGAGATCTGATAACCTAACTATATCAAAGCAGAGAGTTTTGAACGAATGGTGTTAGACGACGGTCACGGTACGGGTCGAAAAATACAAATTACCCTTAATGGCTCTGCCCACACAATGGCCGGGCCTATCAGTGTCGGCGAGTTAGTTCGCGACCTAGGCCTTGACGCGAGTAAAGTTGCGGTTGAAAGAAACCTCGAAATCGTACCGCAGTCGGTTTATAACCAGGCAAAGATCAAAAACGGTGACCGTCTTGAGATTGTTCAATTCATAGGTGGTGGATAGTCCGATGAATGTTCACACAGATTCTTCACAGCTAGACGTGGATAACGGTTATAAAATTGCCGGTAAGTGTTACCGCTCTCGGCTGATCATCGGAACAGGCAAGTATAGAGATTACGCTGAAAACGCCGCCGCGCTCGAAGCATCGGGAGCTGAGATTGTAACCGTCGCATTACGGCGGGTGAACTTGAATGATCCTGGCGCACCGAGGCTCGTGGATTTCATTGATCCGAATAAATACACTTATTTGCCCAACACGGCGGGCTGCTTCAACGGCGAAGATGCTGTTCGAACCTTGCGGTTGGCGCGCGAAGCTGGTGGTTGGGATTTGGTCAAGTTAGAAGTCTTAGGAGACAAGAAGACCCTTTATCCCAACATGCCCGAGACGTTGCGGGCGGCGCAAATGCTTCTTGATGACGGTTTCAAGGTAATGGTTTATTGCAGCGATGACCCTTTGATGGCAAAGGAACTTGAGGATATGGGCTGTTGTGCTATCATGCCGTTGGCGGCACCAATCGGTTCCGGACTGGGCGTGCAGAACCCCATAAACATTCGGCTCATTGTCGAGCAAACTAAAGTCCCGGTTCTCGTTGATGCAGGTGTGGGCACAGCCTCTGATGCATCAGTTGCGATGGAGTTGGGCTGCGATGCGGTACTAATGAACACCGCGATTGCCGAAGCGAAGAATCCGATATTAATGGCTCTTGCCATGAAACATGCGGTAGAGGCTGGTCGGCTTGCCTACATTGCTGGGCGCATGGCCAAGAAGAGATACGCCGACCCATCTTCACCACTTGCTGGTTTAATCTGATGTATTTTTTACGATGCCTACGCCGCTAGCTTTAGCGATGAGTTCGTAAAAACGTTCTCGTCCTGGCCAGCCTTGAACAACTTCTGTTCCAATAATGAATGACGGCGTGCCGTTGATATAAAGCGCTTCCGCGAGGGTGTGGCTTAGTTTTATCGCCGCGTCGAATTCGGGATTCTCTGCGTCTTTTTCCAATTTTTTGACGTTGAGGTCCACGCTCTTCGCAAAGTGCCGCGCGCGTTCCACTGTAAGCTGACCTTCAGCCGCCATCAGCTTGTTGTGAAATTCTACATATTTGCCCTGGTTGACGGACGCTAAGGCGAGCTTGGCGATTTCTTCGGAAACCCGACCTCTGATTGGAAACTCGCGAAAGACAATACGTAAGTCGTCGTTGGTTTCCAGCGCTTTGAATATTGAAGGTGTTGCACTGCGGCAGAACCCGCAATTGTAGTCGAAGAATTCAATAACCGTGATACTAGCATCCGGCTTGCCGATTGAAAATGCTATCGGATCATTAGCAAGAACGTCCCAATAGTCCTGAACGGCTTGCCTTGATTCGGCAACGATACGTGCCTCTTTCTGCTCATTGAACTTGCTAATGACTTCTTTAATGAGTTCCGGGTTTTCCAAAAGATAATCACGGATAATTTTTTCGATCGATTGTTGTTCTTCGGCACTGAATATATCGTCTGCAACGACAGAATGTTCTATGCAGATTGACGCGGCGAATACGAGTGCAGATGATGCAATTTTTAAAATGTGAGGTTTGATTGTTGTCATAATTAGTTTCAACAGATGTCACTCATGTAGATAGACATAACGAGTTAACTTTTACGCGAAAGTCGTCCCATAAATTTGAGCTATTTCCGCTATTACTGTGCGCTCTCTTCGCCTCGTTCATTGACAGCAACCTGCATGATGTCTGTTGCGCGTTGCCACGTCGGTGTACCTTTCTTTAGTTTATCGCGGGCTCGCTTGGCAAATTGTGCGGCAGGTCCAAGTTGCCGGTTGTGATAGTGGCGCTCGGCAGTCGCGAGGTTCGCCATGCCAACTTGGTTGGCTCGATCATAGGCGGTCGCGAGCTGGTGCCATGCGAACGAGTTTTCGATTTCTTCTTGAACGGCAAATTTCAAGTGCTCAATCGCCTGTGGAATATACCGCTTGTCTTCGGTTGCCAGCATAGCTTGTGCTAGATTGATGCGGAGCAATGGTGCGTACGGCATCAAATCGACTGACTTTTGATGATAGGGGATCGATTCGGTAACACTGCCGCTTTCGAAAAGGACCTGACCCAATAATTCGTAAAAATAGGGATTGTCTGGGATATCCTCGATAAGCGCCTCAATATCTGAGATGGCCATTTCAATTTCGGTTTGTTTGTAATGGGCAATCGCGCGAGCGTAGCGTGCTGGTATGCTCGCGTCACTGGGCGGATAGCGTCTAAAGACATAATGAGCCTTGGACATGAAACCATGTAGCTTGGCCTGCATCATGTCAAACTCAAGCAATTGATCATCGGTTTCGTTGACTTCTGCATACTCGGATGCTTCGACGCGACGTTTCAGTGCTTGAATTCGATCACTTGAAAGGGGGTGAGTACGTACATATGGGTTTTGGTTACGCGCGCTCAACACTTCCATATGACGGAATTTTTCCTGCACTTCAACAAGACCGCGTCCTGACAAGCCTGCACGCGTTAGAAACGTAATGGCCGCTTGGTCGGCAGATGACTCTTGCACTCGGCTGTGTTTGAGGATTGCACGTTCAGCGATGTGTTGACCGCTAGTCAAAAGTGCCATGCCCGCGTCAGGCGAGCCTGCAATCATTGCTACGAGACCTAGGCCCATTGTAATCAACATGGGAGTCGTGGCGGCTGAAAAGGCATCTTTCATGCGAGCTACGTGACCACCTGCAATGTGTCCCGTTTCATGCGCAATTACACCGATCACCTGCAATGGTCGGTCAGCTTCAACCAAAAGTCCGGTATGAATATACATATCCGAGCCACGTGTAACGAACGCGTTAATTGACGGGTCATTCAAGATGTAAATGTTGACTTCGTGAGTTGGGATACCAGCCGCAGCTAGAATGGGCTGCGTGTAATCTTGAATTATAAGTTCGATTTCCGTGTCTCTTATGCCGGAGACCTGAGCGAGTGTTGCATGAGGCCAAATCGTAACAACCGTTGTGAGAATGATGGCGAGTACCCGCTTGGTGTTTACCATGTGCACCTACCTGGATTGTCGGCGCTATGCGCGCAGTGTAATTGCGATTTTGTGTCCAAAAACAGTGGCTGTCGTGATGCTGATCGTTAGACTATCACAGTTTTTCGCGGTTTAGCCCCATCCTGTACTATTTCCATTCTAGTTGTGGCGGCATCTTGTTCCGTCACTATGCTATTACGGATCATTATGGGGAAATGACTTTACCATTAAGTGTTCAGAATCGAGATGAAATGCGGTGTTCCTATGCTAAAGAGACGTCTCCAATCAAGTAAAAGAGTATGGTTGAGGGTCGTATGAAGCCATCACAGCGTAGCGACATTAGATCTTTTATGGTAATGGATGTGCTTGACCGCGCCAATGCCTATGAATCACAGGGCCGAAACATCATTCACATGGAAGTTGGCCAGCCGGGTACACCAGCACCCGAGGCCGTTCGTCGCGCCGCCATTCGCGCCATCAAGAACGATCCTGTGGGATACACCGAAGCGTTTGGATTGCCTAAGCTGAGAGAGCGCATCGCGTTATATTATCAAGAAAACTATGGTGCGCATGTTCCGGCATCACGGATTGTAATTACCGCCGGATCCTCTGCGGCTTTCGTTTTGTCATTTTTGGCGGTATTTGATGTGGGCGCACGAGTTGCGCTTGCCGCGCCCTATTATCCAGCTTACCCGAACATTTTGAAGGCACTGAGTTGCGAGCCTCTCATTATTCCCACCGATTCACAGACCGACTATCAACTGACCGTGGACCAAGTGGCAGATGCATTTGACCGAGGTGCAACAGGATTGCTTTTGGCCAGCCCGGCAAATCCGACCGGAAGTATGGTAACTCCCGATGTTTTGCGCGCGATCGTCGAACTTTGTCGAGAGCGAAGCGTCTGGTTGTTTTCGGATGAGATATATCATGGCATTACCTACGGCAAACAGGCACAGACGGCGGCTGCCTATAGCGATCAAGCCATTGTCATCAATTCGTTTTCCAAATACTTTTCTATGACTGGGTGGCGTATCGGCTGGATGGTCGTACCCAAAGGTCTTTTACGTTCGTTGGAGCGGTTGAATCAGAATCTATACATCTCGACGCATGCGGTATCGCAGCTGGCGGCATTGAAGGCTTTCGACTGCCGCCCAGAGCTTGATGCTAATGTAGCAATTTACAAAAAGAACCGCGAACTGTTGTTGGAGAAACTGCTCGGAGCAGGTCTCACCACTATGGCGCCAGCCGATGGGGCATTTTATCTGTATGCAGATGTTTCTGACTTAACGAACGATTCAAGAGCATATTCCTATAGGATGCTTCGTGAAATCGGCGTTGCCACTACGCCAGGCGTGGACTTCGATACTGGTGCGCGAGCGTGTCGTATCCGGTTTTCCTATGCAGGCACTCATGAGGATATCGTCGAAGGTGCGGAGCGATTAAAATCATGGTTGGCAAAAGGATAGGCTGTGGTCTGACAGGCTCGGTTTCAGATCACGTTGAGTTGCAGCTCATCGCACGCGACGTTGCCACCAGCCACTGCGGTGTCGTTTCCGGGGCTTTTCTTCTTCTGTTTTACCGTGGGACTCGTACTTATCCTCCTTGCCTTTCACCCCGTTTCCAATCTCTGATTCATGATCGGCAACACGTGAAGAATCATCCGCAGAAATGGGTTCCACTTTCAACAGCTTATCAACAAACGGCTCGGATAAGGCATCGTTGCCCGGAGTTCGTTCTTCAGACTCCCGAATCTCCGCCGTGTCGTCTGTAGTCGCTGCTTGTTCCGCTCGCTTTTTGGTGTGTCGTTTTCCACCACGTCGCCCACGTCGGCGGCGACGGCGGCTATCCTTAAGTTCTCGAGTTTCGTCGCCGTCCACTTGTGTCTCGTCTGCTGAGCCAAAGTCCGAGAGTTCTGATCGGCTTTGCTGTTGCTCTCCAGTTGGCGCCTTACCAACTTTATGGGGACGTCTTCGCCGCCGTTTGGCCTTGCCTTCACCGTTTGGCCGATGCTCCTCCGTAATCTCCATCGCCATCGCGTCATTAGAGTTGGCCGGTGTGGTTTCCAGGTTAACCACGTCAATTCCCCTCTCCTGGTCTGATGGCTGGTCGCCGCTCGTCATGATTTGGAATTCGTTAGATGCCATAGTGGTGTCGGTGTCAACTATGACGTGAATACCGCAATACGATTCAATGTCTCGTAACTGTGAACGTTTTTGATTGAGTAAATAGTTTGCAGTAGTCGCGGGCACGCGAACCGTCAAATTTGAGACCTTATCATTCACCCCTTGTTCTTCAACGGTGCGCAGAATACGCAAAGATGTCGATTCCGTTGATCGAATGACGCCTGTTCCATTGCATAAAGAACATTGGCTGGTGCTTCCTTCAAGGACACTTGGCCGAATACGCTGACGAGATAATTCCAGAAGACCAAAGTTGCTGATCCGTCCAATCCGCACTCGTGCGCGATCGTTTTTTAGGCACTCTTTTAAACGTTTTTCGACCGTGCGATTATTTTCGTTCTCTTCCATATCTATAAAGTCGACAACGATGAGTCCAGCCAAGTCTCTCAACCGGCATTGGCGAGCTACTTCTTCTGCTGCCTCAAGATTTGTCTCCAGCGCGGTCTTTTCGATGCTACGCTCTCTGGTAGCGCGGCCCGAATTGACATCGATAGCGACCAAGGCTTCCGTCGGATTGATCACGATGTAGCCGCCTGACTTTAATTGAACATGTGGGCTGAATATTAAATCCAACTGCGACTCGATATTGTATTTTTGGAATATCGAACGGTCGTCCTTGTAGCGTTTCACGTTTTTGGCATGGCTCGGCATGAGCATGCGCATAAAACCCTTTGCTTCGTGATATGATTCCTCCCCGTCAACGAGGATTGTGTCGATTTCCTTACTATAAAGATCGCGAACGGCACGTTTAACAAGGCTACCTTCCTCGTAAACTAGAGACGGAGCGATTGACTCTAAGGTCAGACTTCTCACGCCTTCCCAAAGACGTAACAGGTATTCATAGTCACGCTTGACTTCAGCCTTCGTTCGTTTAGCGCCAGCGGTCCGAATAACGAGTCCCATGCCGTCGGGTACTTCAAGTGAGTCGACAATCTTCTTCAGACGCCGCCGGTCGACAGGGCCTTTAATCTTTCTTGATATTCCCCCGCCACGGCCAGTGTTAGGTATGAGCACGCAGTAGCGACCTGCAAAGGAAAGATAAGTCGTGAGTGCCGCTCCTTTGTGACCTCGTTCTTCCTTGACGATTTGAACCAAAATGATTTGTCGGCGTCTAATGACTTCTTGAATTTTGTAGCTTCGCAATTTTTGTCGGCGTAAATGCCTAAGTTGAATTGCCGTTATTTCTTCGTCGTCGGAACTGTCGTCCCCGACCTCACTATCGTCAGAATTCACATCAGGTTCGCTAACGGTGCCAAAGGCATCGTTAGCGGCGGCAGACTCGTTACTTTCCATATCGTCTATCAGTTCATCTTCGTATTTTATTTGGTCGTCAGACTCTCCGTTGGAGTCGTGCGCGACAGCGGCGCGCTCAGCTTCCTGTTCGGCCCGGATCAGCGCTTCGCGATCCGAGACTGGTATTTGGTAGTAGTCTGGATGAATTTCGTTAAAGGCGAGAAAACCGTGCCGGTTACCACCATAGTCAACAAAGGCTGCTTGCAGCGACGGTTCGATACGTGTCACTTTTGCTAAGTAGATGTTGCCTCGGATTTGAGTTTTGGTCGCAGACTCGAAGTCGAAGTGTTCGACGCGATTATCCTGAACGATGACGACCCGTGTTTCTTCCGGGTGGGCCGCATCGATTAGCATTTTTTTGCTCATTTACATAATCTCCAGCGCTCGACGGTACCACCGTTGCTTGTGAAACCAATTGAGATTCCAAGCATCGGGGAGACCGCAGCGCAACTCTGTTCCAATAGGTGCCACTGCTGACATATGAATAGCGGCGATTAGAGCTTGAAACACACCATGCCAAATCTTTGGTGTACAACGCACGGCGATGCCTAAGTTCACAAAATTTCCGTGATATACACTTGTGGAAGTGAATCATGTTCTTTTCTGGTCTTCGGTCGCAATGGCCCAGAAGATTTCTTGACTGAGTGGGGCTAGAGGAACTCTCCTACCGCCTAGTACTCTTGAGCCGACAGCGTGAACTGCCGCAATTCTGTATAACTGATACGACTGCTCCCTGATCAAGCGCTCCGTCGTGTGCCGTTTAGGCTCCGGCTTTGAGTTGGTTCACTCGCTCAGCCTACTCATTCTGGATTCGATGGGGTAATAATAGGGCGGACTAGTTATCTATCACAATGCGTTTCTTGGATCTGGAGGCAAATTTGTCAAGAATGCCTTATTTCGCCGGAATTTAAGGGAAAACCACACCTCATTGTCCATAAATCATAGTTTGTCTGCCAAAAATCTAACGGTATGTAAATAAATTTAACGCATTATGATACTTTGTCATGAGGTTAAATGTCAGTCTGAGCGTGATCTTTTACGGACAACCACGTATTTTCAGGGTCTCTTCTGATAAACCCGTAACAACTCAGTTGAGTTTAGCGGGAAACAGTGCGTCGGCTCAGTTGAGGCAGCGGTGCCTAAAATCCCTTCGTCTTAGAGGGTTCTACCTCGCTCTGGCCTTTGCTGTCGGCTTTGCCTGTTTAAGGCCAACAACCGGCTCTGCGGAAATCATCCAGATCATGGACGCCCGGCTCGGCGAACACCCAGGTAAGACCCGCTTCGTCGTTGAAGTGTCCGGTATCGTCAATTACAAGATCTTCACGCTGGCTGACCCCTATCGGGTTGTCGTCGATTTACCGAATGTCGAGTGGAAACTACCATTTGCCAGCGGCGCGCTATCCGCGGGCCCTATCGTTGCTGTTCGATACAACCATTATCGTGCATCAACTGCTCGGATCGTGCTGGACTTGGTGCGGCCGTTGTCAGTTGATAAATCATTTTTGCTTCCCTCGTCGACGGCGCTAGGTCGTCGGCTCGTTATCGACTTGGTGGACACCAGTGCGGAAGACTTTGTGCTAGCGGCTGGTTGGCCCGCGACAATATCTGCAGCAGCCACTCAGTTGCCGACACTTCCTTCAATACAAACGCCATTGCGGAAACCGCAAAAATACATGATTGTCATTGACCCGGGTCATGGCGGTCGTGATTCAGGTGCGACAGGTTCAGACGGTACTCACGAGAGCGACGTTGTGCTTACAATGGCAAAAGCACTGAAAAGAAACCTGGAAGAGTCAGGGCGATATCGGACTTTACTAACGCGTAAAGATGATACTGGTGTGGTTTTGCGTAACCGCATTGCAATTGCCCGGGAAAGTAAGGCGAATCTTTTTATTTCTCTGCATGCGGATTCACTGTCAGGCAAGCCAAATGTGAGAGGTGCTTCCGTATATACATTGTCGGAAAGAGCATCTGACGCTGAAGCGCAAGCGTTAGCAAATAAAGAAAACAGGGCTGACATATTGCTCGGTGTCAATATGGCTGACAATTCAGAGGAGGTAAACGATATTCTCATCGACCTTGCGCTGCGGGATACCAAGAATGCATCAGTTAGATTTGCACGCATTTTGATGTCCAGGCTTGGTAAAGTAACACCCCTTCTTAAGAATACGCATCGCTTTGCGGGTTTCGCCGTCTTAAAATCTCCAGACGTGCCTTCCGTCCTTGTGGAGTTGGGATACATGTCGAATAAGAAGGATGAGAAGAACCTGAAATCCGCCACTTGGCGAAACAAAGTCGCAACGTCTATCGTGAAAGCCGTTGATGACTATTTTACACACATCAAAGTGGGTCGGGCAGAAGTTGAAGATGAAGGCACCGACTAGCGGCCAATTATCAGCTAGATAGCAGTTTAACCGTGCTCATTTGTGACGAGTGCTTGGCCAATTTTTACACGCATATCGCACTGCCATGTAATAGCCATAAATGTAGCAGATGTTAACAGTTGAAAGTCGCTTAACAGAAGCGCGTGATTGTGAAAACCTGAGTCACTATCAGAGACCGTTGAGAGACCGTCTGGTGGGTTAGAGTAGTTCGATGGTTGGAAAAGTCGTTCTTAAGAGAAGAAGGTTTCCGAAGACAAAACGACGCGGCGGATTCTGGCGCATCATGTCTTGGCTTTTTAGTTCAGCTATAATTGTCGCCATCGCGACTGTAGTTTTTTTCTTGATTCAATTGGTGCAGCCTCTGCCTAGTGCCGAAAGCATGCGCACTTATGAGCCTCCGATCACAACGCGCGTTCACGCAGGTGATGGAAGTCTCATTGCCGAGTTTGCGCGAGAGCGGCGCCTGTTCGTGCCGCTAGATGGAATTCCGAAACGAGTTATTAGTGCTTTTCTAGCCGCTGAGGACAAGAACTTTTACGTCCATCAAGGTGTCGACTTAAAAGGCGTACTCCGCGCCGTGGTCGCCAACATCGATAACATTCGCAAAGGTCGTCGACTGGAAGGTGCATCGACAATCACGCAGCAAGTCGCACGAAACTTTCTGCTAACGAGTGAGGTTTCATTTGACCGGAAGATCAAAGAGGTGCTTATCGCTTTAAGGATGGAACAAACATTTACTAAGGAACGGATCCTGGAACTTTATCTTAATGAGATCTATTTAGGCTGGGGTTCTTATGGAGTTGCCGCGGCTGCTCTCAATTATTTTGACAAATCTTTAGAGGAACTGACATTAGCAGAAACAGCGTATCTTGCTGCCTTGCCGAAGGCTCCCAACAACTATCATCCAATTTTTCGTAAAAAGGCCGCATTTGAACGCCGAAATTGGGTTCTCGACCGTATGGCTGCCAACGGTTTCATTACACCCGTCATAGCTAGTGCTTCCAAGCAGGAAGACCTAGTGACGTTTGAGCGTCCGCTAGGCGCGCAGTTCATCGAGGCCGAGTATTATTCTGAGGAAGTGCGTCGCCAGCTTTATGAGATGTACGACGAAGAGGGGCTGTATGAAGGAGGATTGTCGGTTCGAACCAGTCTTGAGCCTAAACTTCAAAAGCTTGCGCGGAGTGCACTTAGATTTGGTTTGCTTGAATATGATCGCCGCCACGGCTGGCGAGGACCCTATTCAAAAATCGCGATCACTGATGAAACTTGGCAGGAAGAACTTTCGAAAGTCAGTATACCAAGCGATTTGATAAGCTGGCGTAAAGCTGTTGTTCTTACGGTATCACCTACCTCGGCGCAGTTGGGTTTTGAGGACGGTAAAACAGGTGAACTGCTTCTAGATGGTGTCAGTTGGGCACGTGCATGGTTGCCGGGAGAAGACATCGGACCTGTTCCTAGTTCCGTCGAAGACATCGTCGAGCGAGGTGATGTCGTTTTGATTGAGATAATATCGCGTGGTATCGAAATGGAAGGGGAAGGCCGATCCAGTCCAACGATATTGGAACTCAGGCAAATTCCTGACGTTAACGGAGCCATCATCGTGATGGACCCACATACGGGCCGTGTCTTCGCTATGGTCGGAGGATTTAGCTTCGAGAACAGCGAATTCAATCGAGCCACGCAAGCACTAAGACAGCCGGGGTCGGCTTTCAAGCCTATCGTTTATTCTGCGGCCCTGGATCATGGATATACGCCGGCTAGCATCGTCCTTGATGGACCGCTAGTGGCTGATCAAGGACCTGGTTTGCCGCTTTGGAAGCCGCAAAACTACTCGGCCGAATTCTATGGTGAATCTACACTCCGCACTGGGATTGAACAGTCACGCAATTTGATGACCGCCCGTCTTGCCCTGGACTTAGGGATGGGTCCGATTGTGGATTACGCCCAACGTTTAGGTATAAAGGACAATTTGGAACCCCGTCCTGCTATGGCGCTTGGTGCGGGAGAGACCACATTGTTCCGCATGGTTGCCGCTTATTCGGTGTTCGTGAATGGCGGTAAAAAAGTAACGCCGACGCTGATTGACCGGATTCAAGATCGGTACGGCAAGACTATCTACCGCCACGACCAGCGTATTTGCAAAGCGTGCGCGGTAGAGGAATGGGCGTCGCAGGAAGAACCTCAGCTTATCGATAATCGAGAGCTTCTGCTTGATCCGCGCACTGCGTATCAAATCGTTTCGATGCTTGAGGGGGCTGTGCTGCGGGGAACGGGTCGCCGTATGCGCGCTTTGGGTAGGCCATTGGCTGGCAAGACAGGCACCACAAACGAGTCTCGCGATGCTTGGTTTATTGGTTTTACGCCAGACCTTATCGTCGGCACCTATGTCGGCTTTGACACGCCACGTTCGTTAGGATCCGGTGAAACTGGCGGACGCGTTGCCTTGCCGATAGTACAGAAATTCTTTGAAGGCTCTCTCGTCGGCACGCCGACAATTCCGTTCCGTATTCCCAGCGGCATTCGCTTAGTGCGCATCCACGCAAAAACAGGCCAACTTGTAGTAAGAGGCGACTCCCCCGTCGTTCTTGAGGCCTTTAAGCCTGGAACCGAGCCTAGAAGCGACCAATTTCCAGAGCCAATCATGACCGGTACAGGTAGCTTGCCTAGTCAGATTTCGCCTGGCGGCGCATCATTAAGCAGCGGTACAGGTGGCCACTACTGAGCTTTCACGATAGACTCATAATCGATATATTTGATGCTTTACGGTTTGGGGTGATATCGCTAGGCTGGCTGTTGCCCAAAAAGTCTAAGTTTGCCTTTGGGAACAGTCATGAGCGCAGAAACTGATGCGATAGCGGAAGAAGTCAAGCAGTCGTTGGAACTGCTGAGGAGGTATCTTTGACCCTGAGTGCACTCAAAAGCGCCTTGAGGATTTAAACGCCAAAGCTGAAGATCCTAACCTTTGGAGTAACCCTACCGTCGCACAGCAAGTCATGAAAGAGCGCACAGCCCTTGATGACTCTTTGAATGCTTTTCTTGCTCTTGAAACTGAATTAGATGATACCCTTGAACTCATTGCCCTGGCTGAGGAAGAGGAGGACGGCGAGTTCGCGGCAGAAGCCGCCGCGACGTTGCGCGACCTCTCCGAACGTGCTTTACGTCAGGAGCTTGAGACTCTCCTGTCTGGCGAGGCAGACGCTTGCGATACCTATATCGACATCAATGCAGGCGCTGGCGGCACAGAGAGTCAAGATTGGGCCTTCATGCTGTTGCGCATGTACACGCGCTGGGCCAATGCTCATGGCATGAAAATCGAAATCATCCATGAAACTCCTGGTGAAGAGGCAGGGATTAAATCAGCGACTATTTTGGTGAAGGGCAAGAACGCCCATGGCTGGCTTAGGACGGAGTCAGGCGTTCACAGGTTGGTTCGCATTTCGCCCTTCGATTCCAACGCCCGACGTCACACTAGTTTTGCAAGCGTCTGGGTCTATCCCGTTATCAACGATGTGATTGACATTGATATCAGTGATAAGGATGTGCGTATCGACACCTACAGAGCGAGCGGAGCAGGTGGTCAGCATGTCAACACAACCGATAGCGCTGTAAGGATCACTCATTTGCCGACCGGGATTGTCGTACAATGCCAAAATGAGCGATCTCAGCACAAGAACAGAGCTACGGCTTGGAACATGTTGCGTGCTCGTCTTTACGAAGCAGAGGTTCAACAGCGGGAAGAGGAAGCCCAAGCTAGTGCCGAGTCGAAAACCGAGATCGGTTGGAGTCATCAAATCCGATCATACGTGCTCCAGCCCTATCAAATGGTCAGAGATCTGAGAACTCGAGTCGAAAATCCCAATCCCAAAGCCGTCCTTGATGGTGAGTTGGACTCATTTATATCTGCTGCCCTTGCTGCAAAAATTCAACAGAGAAACACTGACTAAACTATTTTGGCTTTTTGCTGGGCAAGTTCGGCATTCTATCAGACCCGAACACAATTAGGGAGGTGCTCCACATCTTTCAGGCTGCTAGATCAATCGCTAGAATTGTTGGTCTGTCTGCCGGAGGCGTTGAGAGCAATGACCTTGTGACCTGCTTAGATGATATAGCTCAACTCCAAGCGTAAATCCACTAGTGTGATAGCCATCATTGAAATGGTAAGTTAAAGTGTTATTGCTCCGGACTGTTTGGCTGTACACCTAAGTATGCCCCTTTTGGAATCCCCGCAGTCGGAAGGTCTTGGCAGGCGTTTCGTGAAATTTTTATTTCTAATTTTTATATCGGAATCGGATGTGCTTGTTATTGTTGCCATTATTTCATTTCTTAAAAACATAATCACCTGCTGCAAAAAACTCGGCCGGATCTTTTACCTTTCTATCGAACCAGATTTCATAATGTAAATGTGGCCCCGTACTGCGGCCAGTCGAGCCCATTGAGGCAATTTGTTGATAAAAGTCGACATTGTCACCCTTCTTAACCTTGAGTTTTCTTAGGTGCCCGTAGCGGGTCTTGAGGCCATAGCCATGATCAATTTCAATAAGATTTCCGTATGGGCCCATGGAGCCGGCGTAAGTGACGACGCCCGGAGCAGGGGCCATGATTGCCGACCCTGCTCTGCCGGCTATATCTGTTCCTGAATGAAACGCCGAGCGTCTCGTGAACGGATCAATGCGAGCGCCATATTTACTGGTGATTCTATATGAATCGTTGACGGGTACGATCAAGGGGATGTGCATCAACGCCTTTTCTAAAACCAAAACATGTTCAACTTCATTGGCCAAGTGAAACATTTGCTTTTGGAATGCGGTATCCAATTCTCCATGGCTAGTGCTGTCTCGGAGTGAATCTAAACCGCGCAACGCGATGAAGGGCCCTCCCTCTGCTGTCGTGACGGCGGAAAACTGTTTTCGTACTGCTTCAAGATTGAGCCCCGTTCGTTTAATAATCTCTTCGGCCTTTGCGGTACGCTGTCGACTTTTTTCGCTGAGTAAATTCATAAAGCCGTCGCGACGTTCTTCCAGCGATGCAAGTCGGTTCTTGAGTTCGCTCAAGGCCTGCGTTGAGTCACCGCCGATGGTTTTGTAGCGAATAAATTCTCTCGATTGTGCCGTTATATCAGCAATGCGATTCGATTTACCGGCGGCAGAGCGACGCGACATGTGCGTGGCCGATTCGGGTTCCGTAAGTTCTTTGCGAACCTCATATTTTCGCGACACGTCGCTACCTTTTGTCTGATTGTCTGCCAAATAGTGATTCTGACTATAGGTTTGAAGATGGCCGTTGAGGGCTGACGCAAAATCGGCCCGAATATCCGTTAATGCTTCTAGTTTTTCCAGCTGCACATTCCATTTGCGCATTTCAGCGCGGAAAGAATCACGTTCAGCGGTGATGCGAGCATTAACCAAGTCATATGCTAGTTGCAGGTCTGCCAAGCGCCGCTCATACTGCTGCTGCATAGCGACCAAGTCTTTCGTCTTCTCGGAAATAATCTGTTCCGTGAAGACAACATTGACAGACGAATAGCCAACCCATGTAAGGAAGGCCAGTGTCAGAGCTATGTATGCAAGTTGCGTTTTACCGGAAATCGAAATGAAGTGTACTTCGCCCTTGCTACGATGATAGAACTGTCTTTCGGAAAAAAACCGCGCAAATGATGCTGTCAGGCTCGTAAGTTGCCCTTTGAGCATGGAAATTCCCCCTATCCCCATTTTCTAACCTTCTCGTGGATTGTGAATCCTAATTGTATTCATGTGGAAGTGCGCACGCCGTCCATAACACACTTTTTCTCAAGATCTTAGCCATCTTTTCGCGAAAAACTCGTGCCACAGTTTGTACTGATAGCCGGTGTGCAGTTCATCTCGGCCGTTACACTAATGATATTGTCTACGAACGACTAACCCTTGGTGTGCTTCGTGAACTCAAACGGCTAACCCGATATTGCCTAGCGGACTGCGTAAAATCCCAAGATCGGAAATTTATTTATTTACAACAACTTATATTGTTCAAGCGCACCTTAGCGCATGCTAGCGCGAGTGGGGCTAGGTGTCGAAAAAAGTGAGTTCCTTCTAGGCTCAAATGTCCTGGACGGCAGCAAGTACTTCTTCAGCGTGGCCTGCGACTTTGACTTTGCGCCAAATTTTTTGCACGGCCCCTTTGCCGTCAATTAAAAAAGTAGATCGCTCAATGCCCATATACTTCCGACCATACATGCTTTTTTCGACCCACACACCATATTTCTCAGCAATGCCAGTTAGCTCGTCGGATGCAAGAATAATATCCAAGTTATGTTTATGCTTAAATTTTTCGTGTTTGCTAACCGGGTCTTTTGAAACGCCGATCACAACGGCACTAGCCTGATCAAATGCTTTAACGTGTTGGCTGAAGGCGATGGCCTCCTTGGTGCATCCAGGGGTATCGTCTTTTGGGTAAAAGTAAAGCACAACTTTCTGACTCTTCAGGTCTTTGAGCGCAATGTTTCGGCCACTATCCGTTGGCATTGAAAAAGCCGGGGCTCTCTTGCCGATTTCAACCGTTTTTGTCATGGATTCCACCTCATTCTCATTAGATTTCTGGCCAAATGAAACCGTTTTGTTTACGCAAAGTAAAGATCTTTGGATTATCTTAACTTAGCTCAAGAGCTTTGCCTGTCTCAACGGGCGTGTCATCCAACGGTTAAAGTAAAATGTTCGATTTATGGCCTTACTTCAATTACGCATGATTCTCTCTATACTCTGGATGGTGTAACCGTTATTTAGGGTTGAAGTTCTTATCAAGATAGGTGCGGGATACTCGTGCAACCGTTGCCCAATTTTGACCTCTCATCCATGGGCAGGTCTCAGTACAGGGATTATGTGAGACCGTGGCTCGACGCCAATTGAAGAAGTTTCAGAGTGATCCGACCTGTCGTTAAACATTGTCTTGAAGTCGCTGCTGGTATGTTTGCGGTCTGTGGCAGCTTGGCCGTGCTGGGGATTTGGCTGATTGCCAGTGGCCCGTTGTCACTGGATCTGGTGGCTCCAAATATCCGCGATGCCGTCAACCGCAATCTCACTAGTTATCGTGTTGACTTTGAGACTGCTAATTTGCGTTGGTTTAGTCGGATCGGCGTCGTCGATGTCCGCGTAAGCAATGTCCAAATCTTCGACTCGGAAGACGAGTTGATCGCAGGCGTTCCTGATATGGATTTGCGTTTTAGCGTTAGCTCCATCCTACGTGGCAATCCTTCACCGAGTCGGGTGGAGATGATCGGCGCATCTGCTGTCTTCATTCGGCAAGCTGATGGTCAGTTTCAGCTTGGTTTGACCTCGCTACCGGTATTAAGCGGGCAGTCTCGGCCAGGTGATCAGTCTGAGATACCGAAAGCCGCTGATTTCATTGGATTTCTGATCGGACCCATTTTTTCCTTATCCGAGAGAGATCAAGCGGCTACCGCCATTGAGGATTTTGCGATCCGAAATGCCTTGCTTACCTTTTATGATGAGCCTACCGATTCGACTTGGCAGGCATCCGACGTGCTTATTGAATTCACCCGGTCGGGCTACCACAAGATCGGCCGCCTGGAAGCGAAAATTGATGTGCTGGGAACACCGGTCTCAATCTGGTTGGACGCTAAGCACGATCTGACAACAGGCACGACAGCGTTTGACGTCGAGTTTTCTGATGTTGCCCTCGGCAGCTTTGCGCGAAAATTTGGGGCGTCAACGATTTTTGAAAGACTGACAAGTCCGGTGAGTGGGACCATGTCTCTCAAATTCTCACCGTACGGAACTCTGACGGTTGGTCAACTCGTTATCTTGGCCTCATCGGGAGAAATTGACCTTAACGGCCTTGTGCTCCATGGAGAGGACGAACTTCCATCCGAGAGCGACCCTGACTGGGCGCTTGACGGCCCATATCGAGATCAAGAGATGATGAGTTTGGCGCTGCAGTCGGTCAGGATCGACGGCGCAATATTAGAGGCGTCTTGGAATCCCGTAAGTCGGAGGGTACTGATCGATCAGTTTGCCATCTATGGCCCGGAAAATCGCATTGCATTCATCGGCGGCATCAAGGCTGATATGCAAGAAGACCAACCGTATGTTCCTGCGTATATTTCTCTTGACATGAAGGCTGATGACTCTCGCTTTTTTGTCGCAGGAATCTTAGAGGACAAGCTTCATATCGACGACCTTTCCTTTTCTTTGACGTTTGATGTCTTGAATCGCCAATTGATCGTTGAGGAGGTGTCGATCGCTGCCTACGGGGGGTTGGCACAGGTATCGGGTTTGATCGTCGAGGGGTTCGCTGAGAATGGAGTTTTGGCTCCGAATATCAAGCTACGTGGCAAATTGCGTGACATGCCTGTGGCAGCTATCGTCAAATTTTGGCCCATTTTTGTCGGCTCTGGCGGCCGCGATTGGATTGCTGCCAATGTTACAAATGGTGTTGTTTCCCGTGGTGATCTTAAGGTGATGATCGCAGAAGGTGCTCTTGTAGGGGGGAAGCTGCCAGCGGATGCGATACAGTTCGATTTCAGTTTTGAAAATGTCGATGCGCACTACATTCGGGGTTTAACACCAATCAAAAACGCGGTTGGCAATGCTACGCTTTACAGCAACAGCATTGTACTGACTATTCCACGCGCTGATATTGGTAACTTGGTGGCAACAAATGGCGAGGTACGTATTCCACGCTTGGTGCCGAAGGGGGCGGTGGCTGAGTTTACAGTTACAGTTGCTGGTGATGCACAGGAACTTCTTGAAGTCATTGATATGGAGCCCTTGGCTCTGATGAGTGCATTTGGATTGGATCCCCAGAACGTCACCGGAGACGTCACCTTAACGATTACGGTCGGCCGCCCGATGCGCCGCTATGTCCCGGTTGAAGCTATCACTTATAGAGCTGTCGCAGAGGGCCGAAATCTTAGCTTAGCCAACGGCATCGGCAATCTACCCCTGACCAACGGTGAATTGAGTATTGATATTACAGATATGGGAATAGAAGGGTACGGTACTGTCGAAATCGCCGGAGTACCGGCCGACTTCATCTGGCACGAAAACTTTAAGGCGACAGATGAGCTGTCGACTACTTATGTGGTCGATATCGAAACGGATGCATCCGAACTCTACAAACTAGGTATCGATTCCAAATCTTTCCTTCAAGGTGTGGTACTTGCGACAATAGAAACTACTGGTAATGGTTTTGAGTTCCGTTCAGCAAAAGTCGACCTGAATCTCAGCCAAACAGCGATAGACTTTGCGGTCTTCGGTTGGAGAAAAGAGAGAGGACTTGAGGCAAATGCATCGTTCTTGATTAAGTTCACATCCGAAGGCTACCGCCAAGTGCGCGACTTTAGTCTGCTAGGACAACAGGTTGACGTAGAAGGCAATTTTGATCTCTCTGAAGATTTCAGACTTTTGAATGCTTACTTTCCGAAAATAGTAATAGGAGAGGCGATGGATCTTTCACTTGAGTCGACACGGACCACGGAAGAAAATCGACTGGTTCTCAATCTGCATGGTAATAAATTCTTTGGCGGTGTTCTATTGAAAGATTTTATTTTCTTGCCTCGTGATCAGGCAAGCGCGCCCATATCAATCGATGCCTATTGGGACTCCGTTAAATTAAACAATGGCGTAATGCTGCAGGATGTATTTCTCAATTTTTCAATGAAAAACGGGTCACTGACGAAGTGTGACGTCGATGCTTCCTTTAAAGACGGTGGGGGTATAAAGGTGATCTTAAACGGTGTCGCCAACGGCAAGCGACATTTGAGCATTACCTCAACCGACGGCGGTGCCGTCGTACGTGCACTTACTGAAAATACCGGCGTGATTGGGGGCGACATAGAACTCTCTATGGAATTGGGGGATATGAAGGAACTAGATGCTGCTCAACCTGCGGAGCTTACGGAATTGGAAATTTCCACCGAGATTGTTGTTGGCGAGTTTGGTGGGTCTGAGCTTGGTCCTGATCAAGGGGCGCTCCAAGTGAAAGCTGCCACGTCGAACATCGCTTATGGTACTGTGAAGATGAAAGGCTTTCGTGTTGCCAATCTACCGATGTTCGCACGCCTTTTATCCACAGCTTCTCTACAAGGCATGCGCGACATTTTAAACGGTGAAGGACTTTGGTTTGATCAAATGGAAGTGCCCTTTTCGCTCAACGGGCAAAAACTTGAGTTTACCAAAGCTATTGCGTTCGGTCCATCAATGGGCGTGACCCTTGAAGGTTATTATGATCGTGGCGTGCGAGAATTGAATGTGGTTGGTGCACTCTTTCCAGCATACTCCCTCAACAAGGCGTTAGGTAATGTGCCCGTGATCGGCGATTTATTCGTCTCGCGCAAAGGTGAAGGTGTGTTGGGATTCACTTATCGTATTGAAGGTGAGCCCGAAGACGCACGCGTTTTTGTCAATCCACTTTCCACGCTAGCACCCGGCTTCTTGCGTCGCCTGTTTCAAGTCGGGAGGCCTGAAGTTACCGCTCGACCAGATAGTGAAGTTTTGCCGCTAGTCTCCAACCCCAAAACTCTAAATGTAGCACCTACACCCGAAGTCGGCGGTACTGAATCGGTGTCGGTTTCCTCTGAGCCCCCGACCGATTAACTTAGTTGCTTTTTGCACGGAAACGGAGAATTCTGCGGTCCACTCTGGCCCGTGCGAAAGTGTCTTCGTTCTAAAGTGCCCTGTAGGTGACAGTTGCAGTGGAAAGAGAGTTTCTCCAGGCGTGAGTCCTCTGTAAGTTCATAGATCTTTTCCAAATTCGCTACGCAGTGTGCAAGGGCCATGTCATCATATCGATTTACATGTTTATCATAAGGCATTCGTCCCACAGGTTGAAGGAGAGCCGCATACAAAAGATTATGTAACTATCACAAGGCAGCTAGACAGGCTTGACAAGGGCGTGACGTTTTTTGCCGATTGACAATTTGATGACACCATTCGTCGTTACCGAATCCTCGCTCACTATTGATTTTTCATCTTGAACAATCACATCATTAATCCTGGCACCGCCTCCTTGAATGTGACGGCGAATTTCGCTGTTTGTTTTGCCCAAACGGGCGGTGCGGAAGAGCGTGATGATCGGAACCCCTTTGGCAAGCTCGGTCCGATCAACTTCAACAGTCGGCAAACCGCTTGCGGTGGTTCTCTCCTCAAATGTCTGACGTGCCGTTTCCGCTGCCTGCGCTGCAGCTTCCGCACCGTGAATCATGGTCGTCGTTTCATTGGCCAAGATCTTTTTGGCGTCGTTGAGTTCCGAGCCCTTGAGTGTTTCGAGTTTCGCGACTTCGTCGAGTGGCAAGTCCGTGTATAGTTTTAGAAACTGGCCTACGTCGGCATCTTCTGTGTTCCGCCAATACTGCCAATAATCGTAAGCTGAGAGCATCCCTCCGTCGAGCCATATGGCCCCCTCCGTAGTTTTACCCATTTTGGCTCCCGATGCGGTCGTGAGCAGGGGTGCTGTGAGACCATATACTTCAATTTGGTTGATGCGTCGGCAGAGCTCGACGCCGTTAACAATATTTCCCCATTGATCGGAACCACCCATTTGCAAACGGCAGCCAAATCTTTTGTAGAGTTCGTGAAAATCATATGCCTGAAGCAGCATATAATTAAACTCGAGAAACGTCATGGGTTGCTTGCGTGATATACGGCGCTTGACACTTTCAAATGTCAGCATACGGTTGATAGTGAAGTTCGAGCCGAAGTCTCGTAAAAAAGGAATATAGCTTAATTCATTGAGCCAATCCGCATTGTTGACTATGATACCGTCGGTCGGTCCATTGCCGATTCTGAGAAGACTGCCGAAGGCCTTCTCAATTCCAACCATATTCTCTGCAATTTTCTCTTCAGAAAGCAGAGGCCGAGACTTGTCCTTATCACTTGGGTCACCGATTTTGGTAGTACCACCGCCCATTAGAAGGATGGGCTTATGGCCACTTTGCTGTAATCGGCGCAGTAACATGATCACCAAAAGATTGCCGACATGAAGACTTGGAGCGGTGCAATCGAAACCGACATAACCCACAATGGTTTTGGACGACGCAAGCTGATCGAGGCCGTAGAGTTCAGTACATTGATGTACATAACCGCGCGATTGCAGTGTGTTCACAAATTCAGACCTTGACGATGCCATGTATTTTTGACCCTTTTACAAATGTGTGCCGTCATGTATCACGCTTGGAAAGCGAAATGAAACTGTCGAGTTGAAATCCTGATGCTGCAAACGTTTACTGCGTTGGGCTTGATGAGTGGTACATCGATGGATGGTATCGACGGCGCGGTATTAGCAACCGATGGCGAGGCCTATCTCGACGCCGGACCGACTCTGAGCCACCCGTATTCTGATTTTGTTCGCGTGCGAATCAAAGAGGCTATCGAAGCCGCGCAAGACTTGGCACTAGACGCCGCATGGCCGGACGTGTTCAAGGTAGCTGAGCGTGAAATTACAGTGGCTCACGCCACTGTCGTCCGTGAGCTTTTGAGCGATCCGTCAGTCAAACCGGATGACATTCAGATCTTAGGTTTTCATGGCCAGACTGTTCTGCATCAACCGGCGCACGTAGTAGGCGAGAAACAGGCTCGCACGATTCAACTGGGAAATCCTGAACTCCTTGCTCAACTAACAGGAATTTCAGTTATCAATGACTTTCGCCGTGCAGACGTAGAAGCGGGTGGCGAGGGGGCACCTCTCACACCGCTCTATCATGCAGCGCTTGCTCGTTCTTTGCCTGAAGCGGAACCATGTGCCGTTGTCAACATCGGCGGGGTTGCCAATGTGAGCTTTATCGACCATGTCAAAGACGTGCTCTTGGCATTCGACACCGGCCCCGGCAACGCACTTATCGACGAATGGATTGAGGAGCATACTGGCGCTTTGTTTGATAAAAACGGTGCGGTTGCCAAGTCTGGTCGCGTTCATGATCAAATTGTGTCCAGCATGCTAGCCAACGAGTTTTTTGATCGACCGCCGCCGAAGTCGTTGGACCGGTGCGATTTCACGTTCGCGCCCGTTCGGAGTTTGGGTTTGGCCGATGGATGTGCCACCTTAACGGCCTTTACAGCCGCAAGCATTGTGGCCGCCAAAATTCATTTTCCGTATCCTGTTGGACGCTGGATTATATGTGGTGGTGGCCGACACAATCCAACGCTAATGGACCAAATTAAATCACGTTTGGATGTTCCCGTACTGTCCGCAGAGGATGTAAGATGGCGCGGCGATTTTATTGAAGCAGAGGCGTTTGCCTATTTGGCCGTTCGATCTTTGCACCAGTTGCCGCTCAGTCTGCCATCAACCACGGGCGTACCCGAACCAGTGCAGGGCGGTACGTATTATCCAGTTCCTCACTAGTTTTGAGCGGTAGTGTTAGGCTGGAGATTCCGTGTTGAGTTTGACCATGCGCATATCAATGTATCCCTTGATCACCTTGGTCATATTCTCGATATGTCCATCGAAGAAATGATTGGCGCCTTCAATTTCAATATATTTAATATCGAGTCCTTTCTGTGCGGCGAGGCGTTCGTAAAGTCTTGAAACTTCGCCTTCGGGGACCACTTGATCCGAACGGCCATGTAAAATGAGTCCGGACGACGGACAAGGCGCTAAAAATGTAAAGTCATACATATTAGCGGGCGGGGCAACGGAGATAAACGCTGAGATCTCAGGGCGCCGCATTAGCAATTGCATACCGACCCAGGCGCCAAAAGAAAAGCCTGCGATCCAACACCCTGTTGCGTTTGGATTAAAAGATTGCATCCAATCAAGTGCTGCAGCCGCGTCGGACAGCTCTCCAACTCCGTGATCAAAAGCACCCTGACTGCGGCCCACGCCGCGAAAGTTGAATCGCAATACGGAAAAACTGCAATCTACGAAGGTGTGATAGATTTGATAGACGACCCGATTGTTCATCGTTCCGCCGAATTGGGGGTGAGGATGGAGAATCAACGCAAGCGGTGAGTTAGCCTTTTGAGCCTTGTGAAATCGACCTTCAAGCCGCCCAGAGGGGCCCGCAAAAATTACTTCAGGCATGGGCTAGCCTATCTTCCCTTAACGGCCCCGCACATCGTGCAGCCTAGGTGAACTGCATTAATAACTGACCTTGTCGATAGTTTATTTGCAATCGTATTCTTTTTAATTTTCAAAGACCTAAAATTTTGTTTCCGCAAATACTTGACTTTTTTAGTCAGATTTTTATGTAAATAGGAGTAATAAGAACCCTTAGCGTAGAGGTGTACATAGCACACTACCTGACCGATTTGGCAAGGATTTCGCTCTTTTGGGCCATTACGGCGTGCAAGGTTATATTAGCGTTTGGCGGTCGCGATTTTTGGATCCCGAGAAAGGATGTTTGCCGTGAAACTGAGCACAAAGGGACGCTATGCTGTCATGGCTATGGTCGATTTGGCGGTCTATAGCGATGGCAGAACTGTGGCCCTAGCAGATGTCGCCACCCGCCAAGAGATTTCGCTATCATATTTGGAACAATTGTTTGCCAAGTTACGGCGGGGTAAGTTAGTCAACAGCGTTCGCGGACCCGGAGGCGGGTATAAGCTGGCGAGAGCCGCTCATGACATCCGTATCTCTGATATCATTATGGCGGTCGACGAACCACTCAAGGTGACCCGTTGTAAGGAAGGTTCACCTGAAGGATGCACAAAGTCTAGCAGCCGGTGTCTAACCCACGATCTTTGGGACGAGCTTGGGAGACAGATCTATCTTTATTTGAGTTCGGTCAGCCTCGACGACGTGGCGAACAGCAGAATACTTTCCAAAGGATCGCCTGTTGCTGAGTTTAACTCAGCCTTTTCAGCGGGGACAGATCTGCCGTCATGTTAGGAAGGTTTGAGTGAGAATTGGTGAGCGATTCAATTACGTATTTGGATTACAACGCTACAGCCCCCGTAAGACCCGAGGTGATTGAGGTTGTTGACGAGGCAATGGCTACTGTTGGCAATCCGTCGTCCGTGCATGGCCACGGCCGGCTTGCGCGGAGCCTTGTTGAACGTGCCCGTGAAAGTGTGGCTGTGCTCGTAGGTGCGCCTGCCCAAGGCATCATTTTTACGAGTGGCGGCACAGAGGCGAACAATATGGCACTCGGAGGATTGTTGGTAGGGGTGGGTGCGAATCGTCTTTTGGTCTCGGCGATCGAACATGAATCTGTATTGGATTACACGCATGGGGGCATGGTTTCTCACGATGTCGTTCCAGTTACTAATGAAGGCGTGATCGATTTGGTAGCATTGGAAAACATGTTGGACATGCATCAGAATGAGCGCATCGTCATTTCCATTATGTTTGCCAACAACGAAACAGGAGTGTTGCAACCTGTTGCAAAAGTTGTCGAATTGGCAAGGGAATACAGTGCATTTGTACACTGCGACGCCATTCAAGCAGTTGGCAAAGTCAAAGTGGACTTCGTGGAATTGGGCGTTCACGCTCTGTCGATGTCAGCGCACAAATTTGGCGGACCACAAGGAGTGGGTGCCCTTGTGGTGCGTTCTGATGTGCCTATAGCTAAGACCAGCTTTGGCGGTAGCCAGGAATTAGGCCGTCGCGCGGGTACGGAAAACGTGCCTGGAATTGTAGGTCTTGGCCGTGCTGCGGAACTCGCTCTAGGCGATACAGACCACATGCGGCGTGTGGGCCAATGGCGTGATAATATGGAACTTACTTTGCTTAATGTAACGCCGGATACCATCATTTTCGGTCAGGTTCAACAGCGGTTGCCGACAACGAGTTGTATGGCCGTCACCGGTTGGCTGGGGGAAAGGCAAGTGATCGCGTTGGACTTGGCAGGGGTATCGGTAAGTGCGGGGTCGGCCTGTTCGGCTGGCAAAGTTCAGCCTAGTCATGTTTTGCGCGCTATGGGGGCGTCGCCAGATGAAGCGTCGAGTGCGGTCCGCGTGAGTTTCGGTTGGGCAAGCCGTAAAACCGATGCGGACCGTTTCATAGATGTTTGGTCGTCGCTTTATCGGCGGCGGTTTGGCCAGGCTGCTCAAAAGTGCGCGTAAGGACGACTAGACCGACTTGGAGAACTTTATGATGTCAGTTGACGACACATTCAAAGAGATTGATGATCAGAGTGGCGAAAAATATAAGTATGGCTTCGTCACAGACATTGATACCGAAAAGGCGCCCAAAGGTCTCAATGAAGACATCGTCCACTTCATTTCCGAAAAAAAGGGTGAACCAGAGTGGATGCTCGACTGGCGCCTGAAAGCCTATCGGCGTTGGGTGAGCATGACCGAGCCCAAATGGGCCAAAGTCCATTATCCACCCATCGATTTCCAGGAAGCCTATTACTATGCGGCGCCAAAGTCGGATGAGAACACGCCGCAAAGTCTCAAAGAAATCGATCCGGAACTTTTAAAGACGTATGAAAAGCTAGGTATTCCACTCAAAGAGCAGGAACTCTTAGCTGGCGTGAAAAATGTTGCGGTCGATGCCGTGTTCGATTCCGTATCAGTAGTTACGACATTTAAAGAAACGCTTGCAGAAGCAGGGGTTGTCTTTTGTCCGATTTCGGAGGCCTTACACTCTTATCCTGAACTTGTCAAAAAGTACTTAGGCTCAGTTGTGCCTATTTCTGACAATTTCTACGCGACGCTCAACTCGGCCGTGTTCAGTGACGGTTCCTTCGTCTATGTGCCGCCAGAGGTGCGCTGCCCTATGGAGCTTAGCACTTATTTTCGCATTAATGAGGCCAAGACCGGACAATTTGAGCGTACACTGATTATTGCTGATAAAGGATCTTATGTTAGCTATCTCGAAGGCTGCACGGCTCCTATGCGCGATGAACACCAACTGCATGCGGCCGTGGTCGAGCTTGTGGCGCTTGAAGATGCGGAAATCAAGTATTCGACGGTTCAAAATTGGTACCCCGGCGATAAAAACGGCCAGGGGGGTATTTACAACTTCGTCACCAAACGGGGCGATTGTCGTGGTGACAATTCAAAAATTTCATGGACCCAAGTGGAGACCGGATCGGCGATAACCTGGAAATATCCAAGCTGCATTTTGAAAGGTGATAACACAATCGGCGAATTCCATTCTATTGCCATTACCAACAATTACCAGCAAGCCGATACCGGTACGAAGATGATCCATCTAGGGAAGAACACAAAAAGCCGGATTATTTCAAAAGGGATTTCGGCAGGTAAGGCCCAGAACACATATCGTGGTCTTGTCAGTGTGCACCCCCGAGCCAAAAATGCGCGCAATTATACGCAATGCGACTCTTTGCTAATTGGCGATAAATGTGGCGCTCATACCGTACCTTACATCGAAACCCGCAATCCGGGCGCGGTTATGGAGCATGAGGCGACTACGTCAAAGCTAAGTGATGATCAGTTGTTTTATTGTCAGCAACGCGGTCTCGATCAAGAGCAGGCCGTCACGTTGCTGGTTAATGGGTTTTGCCGAGAGGTCTTACAACAATTACCCATGGAGTTTGCCGTCGAAGCACAAAAGCTTGTAGGCATTAGTTTGGAAGGTAGTGTGGGCTAGATACGAATAAAGAAGCACGCAAGTGCGGGGGAAACCAAGAATGCTGAGTATTGAGAATTTACATGTCAAAGTTGAAGACAAAGAGATTCTTAGGGGACTTACCCTTGCAGTGGATGCCGGTGAAGTTCATGCGATCATGGGGCCGAATGGGTCGGGCAAGAGCACATTGTCTTATGTCTTGGCGGGTCGTGAGGGTTACGACGTCACTAAAGGCAAGATCACATATAAGGGCCGAGATCTCACCGACATGTCGCCCGATGAACGTTCGGTTGCGGGTATTTTTCTCGCCTTTCAATACCCGCTCGAAATTGCTGGCGTGCCGACTATGACATTCTTGCGCACCGCGCTCAATACACAACGCAAAACGCGCGGCGAAAGTGAGTTGGATGCTGCCACTTTTTTGCGCCTTGTTCGCGAGCGTGCCAGGGTGCTCAATATTTCTGACGACATGCTCAAGCGCGCGTTCAACGTTGGGTTTTCAGGAGGTGAAAAGAAGCGCAATGAGATTCTGCAAATGGTGTTGTTCGAGCCTGCGTTTGCAGTATTGGATGAGACGGACTCCGGCCTGGACATTGATGCGATGAAATTGATAGCTGCTGCTGTCAACGCATTGCGCGGGCCTGAACGGTCGATGCTTGTGATTACGCACTATCAGCGCCTTTTGAATTACATCGTGCCTGATCATGTGCACATTCTTGCAAACGGGCGGATTGTCAAATCAGGAGACAAAGAATTGGCCCTGAAACTCGAGGTTTCAGGTTATGACGACCTGATCGCAAGCGCAGCATAAGCCAAAGGTTGAAATACAAAATATAATGTCAGTGCAAGTCGCAAAAAAGCGGACACAAGTTCACTTTGTCGCTCATGCGGATGATGTGGAACATCCGTTTTTGTTGGCGGCTCAAGGTTTAATCGATCAGGACAAGGCCAGCGGACGCACGTGGCTTGCTGCGCTCAGGGAGCGTGCATTGGAGCGTTTTAAGTCGACGGGCCTACCGCATCGTCGGCTGGAAGCATGGCGTTACACGGACTTGCGTGCGCAACTAGGCCGGGAATTCTCAGGCGTGGTTCCAAGAGACGTATCGGGCACCAAATCGCCGGATATGTGCACAATCATGTTTATCGATGGTGTTTACCGGCCCGATTTGTCTTCAATTTCCAGTATGAAAAAGTGCGTCGACGTCGTGTCATTACGCGATGTGGAAAACGACCCGCCAGACTGGATAAGAGATCAGTTATCTTATGCGTTGGATGATGACAATCGCGCGCTTGTGGCCTTCAATACAGCATTAATGAATGAGGGTGTCTTCATTCGTGTGGGTGCCGGGGTTACGGTCGATCAACCAATATACTTGAGCTTCATTGTCACCGGTGAAAGTATACAGTCGCATACTCGTGTACTTATTCTATTGGAAAAGAATGCGTGCGCAACGGTGGTCGAAACGCACGGCAATCAAGCTGCTGGCTGTTCCTTTGTGGATGCGATGACCACGCTCTATGTGGATGAGGGTGCCCAACTGCGGCACTACAAACATCAGCGGGACAACGAAACCGCCCTGCATATGCATACCCTTCGCGCATTGTTAAGTGAGAATTCTACACTTGATAGTTTTTACCTCACAACGGGCGTCGGCTTCTCACGCACTGATGGAGTTTATGATCTATCCGGCAAGGGCGCGGATTTGCAAGTAAATGGCGCATATTTGCTAAGTGGCACGCAGCATGGCGACACAACTACAGAAATCATTCACAGATTCCCCGATTGCACCAGCCGTGAGGTGTTTCACGGTGTGCTCTTCGACAAAGCGCGGGGCGTCTTCCAGGGCCGCATACTGGTCAACCCGGACGCGCAAAGAACTGACGGTCATCAGATGAGCCGTGCACTGTTGTTGTCGGACTACGCTAAGGCTGACGCTAAGCCTGAACTTCAGATTTATGCTGATGATGTCAAGTGTTCCCATGGTGCCACCGCCGGTGAATTGGATGGAGATGCTCTGTTTTATTTGCGTTCCCGGGGACTGACTTTGCCGGAGGCGAAAGCCTTGCTTGCCGAAGCCTTCGTTAACCAAACGCTGGAGGAAATTTTAGACGAGGATACCAAAGCTTCTTTTAAGAAAACGGCGTCACAGTGGATTTCGAAAAAGGCCGCATTTCTTCCGGAGCGAAGTCGGTGAACCAAGCGGCAGAAATAAGGTTCGAATCGTCAAACAGTTTTGACATAGACGCCGTTCGGGCTGATTTTCCAATTCTATCGCAGACCGTGCATGACAAACCGCTTGTTTATTTTGATAATGCGGCATCGGCGCAAAAACCAAGAGTTGTCATTGACAATATTGCGTACACGATGACGTCAGAATACGCCAACGTTCATCGTGGGCTTCACTATATGAGTAATGCGACGACAACCAAATACGAGGGAGCGCGCCGTATTGCACAGTGTTTCCTCAATGCCAAAAGCGAAAACGAGATCGTATTCACCAGCGGTGCAACCGATGCCATCAATCTGGTGGCAGATGCGTACGGCGATGATTTCATCGACGAGGGTGACGAAATCATTCTGTCGGTGCTGGAGCATCATTCCAACATTGTGCCCTGGCATTATATGCGCGAGCGCAAAGGTGCTATCCTCAAATGGGTCGATATCACAGACGAAGGTGATCTCAATTTGGAAGCGTTCAAGAAGTTGTTCACCTCTCGCACCAAAATGGTTGCTGTAACGCACGCTTCAAACGTCACAGGTACAATTGTTCCGGCTAAAGAAATCGTCCGCATTGCCCACGAATACGGTGTCCCCGTACTGCTCGACGGCTGTCAAGCAGTTGTTCACAGCAAGGTCGATGTTGAGGATTTGGATGTCGACTTCTATGTGTTTTCGGGCCACAAAATATATGGGCCTACGGGCATTGGCGTTCTCTACGGCAAAGCAGATTGGCTGACAAAGTTGCGACCCTATCGCGGCGGTGGTTCAATGATCGAAGAAGTGAAACGGGAGCAGATCACCTATGCGGACCCACCGCAGCGTTTCGAAGCGGGAACGCCACCGATCGTTGAGGCGATTGCACTTGGTGCTGCTCTGAACTATTTCACGCGCTTTGACCGTTCAAAGATATTCGCTCATGAGCATGACCTGCTTACCTATGCCACAGAATGTGTACAGGAGATCAACGCGCTGCGCGTCATTGGAACGTCGAACCATAAGGCCAGCATTCTTTCATTTGTTATGGAAGGTGCGCACCCTCACGACGTCAGTACGATTATCGACCGCTCAGGTGTAGCGATTCGCGCAGGCCATCATTGTGCACAGCCACTCATGAACCGCTATGGCGTCACATCCACAGCGCGTGTTTCATTTGCCATGTACAATACACGCGATGAAGTTGACCGATTTGTTGAAGCGTTGTGTAAAGCGCGGGAGTTTTTGAGTTAGAGCATGGACGACATAACGAAATCCAAGGATCAGCAACAGACGGGTAATTTGGAAAGCGCCTTGCCGCAAAAAGAACTGGACAGGTTGACTGCTGATTTGGTCGCGGCGTTTAAAACGGTTTACGATCCCGAGATCCCCGTCGATATTTACGAACTTGGGCTGATTTACAAGATTGATATTTCCGAAGAGCGTAACGTCGAAATAAACATGACGTTGACCGCACCAGGCTGCCCAGTTGCGGGTGAAATGCCCGGCTGGGTGGAAAGTGCTGCGCGCACAGTTGAGGGTATTAACGAGATCAAAGTAAATTTGGTGTTTGATCCCTTGTGGGATCCGTCTTTGATGTCGGACGAAGCCAAACTTGAACTCAATATGTTTTGAAACGGCTTGATTGAGTCCCGTCCAAACGTTAGATAAAACTTTTAGATGTCGTGAATTATAATGAAACGTGAACGGCCCCAAGTGATCACGCTTAGCGATGCGGCAGCGGCCCGCATTCACGAGATCATGAGTGATGCGGACACAGACTATATCGGTGTCAGACTTGGTGTGAAGAATGCGGGCTGCGCGGGTCAGTCCTACACGATGGAATATGCCGAGACACAAGATCCACTCGACGAGGTCATCGAGGACAAGGGCGTGAAAATCCTAATTGATCCCAAGGCTATTCTCTTTCTTGTTGGAACGCAAATGGACTATCAGGTCGAAAAACTCAAGTCCGGTTTTGTTTTTAACAACCCGAATGAAACCGATGCATGCGGCTGTGGCGAGTCGGTGACCATAAAACCCGCCATCGTGAACTAACTTCATACGTTGCGGCGAAGCCTGACAAGATGTCGAAGGATGGCCGATGGGGCTGCCTTTGACGACATCATGGTGATCCCTGAAGTTGGCAGCTATGGTTGTCAGTTCTCAATGCAAAGAATTCATTCACGAACTTTTCGGACCTTTTGGTCCTGTCGACGTAAAGCGCTTGTTTGGTGGTGTCGGCACCTTATCTGAAGAGGAGACACAATGAAGCCTATTCAAATTGGCGACATCAATATTCAGAAACTCGCCGATGAAAGTAAGGTGCCGCTCCCCTTCGGGGATGTTTTCCCTGGCACGGAGTGGTCGATTTTTAAATCCAATGCATCTTGGCTCAGCCATCAAATTGACTTGGAAGCGCAACATATTTACTTGAGCTTTCATTCGTATGTCGTTCGGACCGAGCGCTCGACGATCCTTGTCGACGCTTGTTTGGGTAACGACAAGGACCGTGGTGGCACGCCGCCATTTCACATGCGTGACGTGGACTTCCTGGGTCGGCTCGGCGACTTTGGCCTCAGCCCAACTGATATCGACTATGTCTTGTGCACCCACATGCATGCCGACCATGTGGGCTGGAATACGCGACTTGAGAATGGGCGCTGGGTGCCTACATTTCCAAACGCGCGCTATATCTTCTCGCGCACTGAATACGAACATTGGGAGTGTCAAGCCAAACAAAACCCGGATGGCGCTTGGCAAGAGGCTTCGTTTTTCGACAGTGTTTTGCCGGTTGTTGAGGCCGGGAGGGTCACTATGGTCGAGAGTGATCACGAGCTGGAAGTTGGCATATGGCTTGAGCCCGCTACCGGTCATTCCCCCGGTAACGTCGTGATCAACGTTCAATCGTGCGGCGCATCGGGCATCTTTAGCGGTGATGTGGTGCATCATGCAGCCCAATTGGCAGATCCCAACATGGCACCTGTCTATGACGGTGATCCGGATCAAGCGCGTGCAACCCGTATTGCTTTGTTGGAAAGGCTGGCGGACACGCCGACGATCATGATGCCCGGCCACTTTACCGAACCGACTGCCGGTCAGGTCAAAACCAGTGGATCGAACTTTATCTTCGATTTTCTTGAAACGGGTGCGGTGACGTGAAGGCGAAATTGTCCCAGAATCCGAGAGCGGGCAAGTCCAGTGCTACGAAGCCGATTGCGGAATTTTGGAATTAACCTGTCTGATCAAACCCGTTTTATCTAATGGTCGGTCATGCTGATGGTCGTAGATTTATCGGGGTTTGAATGAACGGAAATTGCCGTCTTATGCACGCATCGTTTTTTCACGCAGTACTGCAAGTGCTTTTTCAGATCTTTGTTCGAGGGGTTGCGGCACTCGGCGAATAAGCGAATTCGTGTGATTCTGAAAAACAGCGCTGATATGAAACCAATTCCGTCGGTAGTGTATTAGAGCTTTGGCATTAGATGTGGACGAGACGACCTTTTGGCGTATGGCTTTTGTTTACGATGATGGTGATCGTCATTGGCTCGAATTACGTTTTGATCAACCTCACGGTCTCAACAATTACTCCTTTTTCTGCCGCCGCCGGCCGCGCTCTATTGGCGTTAGCGGCTTTGCTGCCGCTGATGAAAATGATGGGGGAACGGCCACCGGCGATTCTCAAGATTGACGAAAGCGTTGGCGAACTTCGCCTGAATCGCATGTGGCGTTATCTGTTACTGGTGAGTTCGTTGGCTGTCGCCCTGCCTTTTGTTCTTCTTGCATGGGCACAGCAATATGTTGATGCAAGTCTGACTGCCATCATCGTCGCCGTCATGCCGCTTACGACGGTTGCCGTGGCCCCGGCCATTGTCGCGACGGAGACCTGGACACTCCACAAGATCATAGGATTCGTATTGGGTTTCTTGGGTATTGCCGTGTTGATGGGCCTGGACGCGCTTAACGCACTGGGGGGTGACACCGTTACCATCGTTGCCCAATTGGCTCTACTCGGTGCTGCTATCTGCTACGGCGTCGCCGCTGTCTTTGTGCAGAGATTGGGCCGCGTGAACCCAATTACGGCTGCTACAATTCAGAACGCTGTCGCCGGCTTGTTATTGCTTCCCTTTGCGTTGATCCTGGAGCGGCCCTGGTCGCTCTCTCCGAGTTTAAGTTCGGTAATTGCGTTAATTTTGATGGGTATCTTTGCGACAGGTTTTGCCTCGATGGGGTTCTTTTTGTTGGTGCGCCTTGCGGGCGCCACATTCATGTCACTCACGAGTTACGTGTCTCCTTTATGGGCTGTGCTTCTGGCGATGGTTCTTTTGGGCGAGCGGCCCGGTACAAATGCGTTTGTCGCTCTGCTCCTGATCCTCGCAGGCTTGGCCTTTACCGAAGTCCGGCGGGGAGCATTTATGAACTTGCTGACACGCCGTGTCTGAAGTCTCCGCACGAACTCAACGCTCTTGAGCGATTTGCTTCATATGGTGAAGCCGCCGCTCAAGGGGTGGGTGCGAGGCGAAATAGCGCGAAATTACATCACTGCCCATATGGTCCTTGTAATAGGACGTCACCTTTTCCAGGGCTGTTGCCGCGTGATCGGGATTGTAGCCGACGGATTTAACAAGACGCACGCAAAAAGCGTCAGCCTCAAGCTCCTGACTTTGGGAAAATTTCGACAATGCGGCCGAAGCCAGGATTCCGGTGATCCAACCGGAACGCAAAACGAATGACAGAATGACGGCGCCAATATTTAAAAACATGCGGTCTTTCCAACGCTTGGCAGCGTGACCGCAGACGATATGTCCTAGTTCGTGGGCGATGATCGGCGCGATATAACATTCACGCTGGCCAAGCAAATCAATGAGGCCTTGTGTCACGCAGATGTTGTGAGCACCGATGGCGCAGGCGTTGGGCACGCGGCTCAAGACAACCGTAAATTCAATGTCGTTCAACTGATCGCGCACCACAGGTTGAAACTGCCTGACGATCCGATGAACGAGTCGATTTGTTTTGGGATCATCGCTGCGCCCGCCGCTCCGCGCCACGAAGTCTTCCAGAAACATTCGCGACTTTTCTTTGCCGGGTGAAAAAATACGCGTAGGCGTTACCAAATAGACAAAGATAAGTATCATCGCGACGATGGCGACTAGGCGAAGCATGTCCAGAAATTTCCATGATTTGTGACAAGCGGCGTGAAGTCCCGCTCCGTGACGTGTAATCCGGTTATGAGCCTGATCCGGGAGGAACTATGGGTGCGCAGCTTTGCAGCGGAGCGGATTTTTGCTTTCAATGAAATTGATCGAATTCCAGGCATTTTTAGTAAATCTATCAAGACAATTGGTTTTTACTATAGAATACCGATATCGTAAATTTCGGGGGATCAGAAGCTACAGAAAACCGGAGATGGTCCATGTACATCAATTTTTGGTATGCAGCGGCGCGCAGCGAGGACGTCACGGATGAGCCTTTCCATGTGAAGATGCTGACTCAGGACTTTGTCGTCTTCCGCGACAGTCAAGGCTGTGCCCACGTTTTAAGCAACGTTTGCGTTCATCGCGGCGGCTCGCTCGCTCGCGGCAAACGCAAGGGAGATTGCGTCGAGTGCCCATATCACGGCTGGCAATTCAACGGCGAAGGCGAGTGCACCCGTATTCCATCCATGGGGCCCAACGCTAAAATTCCGTCTCGCGCCAAAGTCGACTCCTATCCCGTCCAAGAAAAATACGGACTTATCTTTGCTTTCCTCGGTGACTTGCCGGAGGAAGACCGCCCGCCCTTGTTAGAAGTTCCCGAATATGGCCGAGAAGGCTGGCGTGGCATTTTGCAAATGCGTGAGTCTGTTATGGACTACAAACGCTCGACGGAGAATGCGCTTGATCCCGCTCACAATGAATTCGTTCATCCGACCCATGGATTTTCCGGAGGCGATGATGACCGCTATCATGTGCCGGAGTTGGAAATAATGGATACCGAGTGGGGGCCGGGCTTTATGACCACATACCAGGCTCCACCTCTTACCGATCGTAAAATGCGCGAGGCATCAGGTCGCACGGAAAACGCCATCGTCGAAGCGGGCTCAGGCACTGTCGGCCCGGCTCATTTTTGGACCCACATTCATCCGACGTCAGACCATTTCATGCATCAGTACGGATTCCAAACGCCGATTGATGAAAGCCATCGGCGCGGCTTTGGAATAACAATGCGTAATTTTTTGATTGACCCGGAAAACGACAAGCGCTTCCTGACCCGCAATGACTACGTGGCCGAACAAGACCGCGAAGTGTTGGAGCGTATTCAACCTGTCATCACGCCTGAGACCAATACGTCGGAGACGTTCGTGCCTGCGGATAGCGTTATTGCACGGTACCGTGAATATTTGAGGCAATGGGAGGCGATGGGCTGGCGCATCAATACCGACGAGATCAATCGCACCAAAGACCGGTTAGCCTATGCCGTTCCTTGTCCTGCTCGGCGGCATAGCAAAGGTTGGGTGCTTGATCCTATTCCACTGATCGCGTCGGCCCAAGAACACAAAGCCGCCGCAGAGTGACACGGTGGACCTTATGCAGCAAAGACGTTTGTAAGAGAGCTGCTATCAGCGTTTAACTGACGTGTTGGTGCGCGGCCCTGCCGAACACGATTTGGTTCTCGTGTCATGCATGATTTAAGGACTCAAAATGCATGCTCATGAATTCCGTGTCTGATGGCGCAAAGTCGCTGGCGAACGGAACGCGGTCTGTTGACAAGGCCGTGCTCGTAAGCTGCGACGTCAAGTTGCCCTTTCACCGCGTCCAGGAGTTCGCCGGGTTTTAAAAGAAAATCGGGGCGCGATGGCTTGCCAAAATTCTCGTTTCCTTCGGCAAACGTATCGTAAATCAACAAGCCTCCTCGTGTTACGGCGTTGATCAGGGCCGGTACGATCGGTCGATATAGATAGTTGATGACAATGACCGCGCCGAAGGTCCGTGTGCCAAGCGGCCACGCTGTCCCGTCTTCCAAGTCGTTTTCTATTACTTCCAGTGAGTTGATGTGAGCGACATTTCTCAATCCACTGATGTTTTTGTCAACAGCCGTTACGGGATGGCCTCGTTCCAGAAAGTAACGGGTATGCCGTCCTGAGCCGCACGCTACGTCCAAGATCGATGCGGCCTTTGGAATAAGAGCCGAGTGTTTGATTACCCAGGGTGAAGGTTCATCCATTGACTTGAAGCCGGCCCGTTGGTCTCATCTCCCGTCGCACCGAACAACTCAAATTCTGCTCGGGCTAACCGTTGAGATCGTGACGGTGGTTTTTGTTGCCCGAGTCTTTGAGCGGAGCATAAGTGTCCCTTGGCGATTTTTGCCTGAACGTCTTAACGCGCGTCACTTTTCTTTATACGGTCCATCTCCGATGGTATCAGAAATGCGCGCCTCAAGCTTCTCTCGCAATTCCTGTGCTTTTTCCCAAACAATGTGATTGTACTGTTGTGTATCGAAGTGAACCCGGTCCAGCGCATCTTTTCGGCAAGTGAATATGACCGGAATATCACGTCCATGTGCGAAGCCCGCTTCGTAATAAACTCCCCCGCGAGCCCCGTCATTCCCTTGCGTAAAATCTGCGACGACGAAGCGAGAGCGTCTGATCTCGGCAATAATTTTGTCGTCTATCTTGTTGTTGAATTCTTCCTGGTCGATTCGGATAGGTTCATATCCTGCATCTTTGATCCCAAGTTTGATTCCTTGTTCCCACGCGCAGTCAGTGGAGTCATGAAACCACATTGCTACAAAAGCTTGGCCTGACTCCGTATCCGTTCTCTCAAGTTCTTCAAGTCGCGTGTAACCTTCGACCGTTAGGGCATATTTTTCATCCGTAGATTCCTCCAGCCATCCTCGTTTTTTCAAATGTCTTAGTAAAGATTTTACCTCATCCATGCCGGTAGATTCCGACCATGCCATCGCTGTGGCCGAGATGTTTTGATCTGCGAATGCCACAATGCTTCCTATGTTTTCAGTTGCATTCTCAATGTACCGGAGAAGTTGGTCTGCACGCTTGTGAACTGACAAATTCTGTTTTTGCTCTACATCTTTGATTGTTGTTCTCGATATCTCCGGACACTTGGTGCCCAATCGACGCTGTTCGACTAACCATGACGTTAGACGTGCCTTGAAGCGTGCGTCGCGTTTTTCCAGCTGCGCGATCGCTGTTCCAGCAATGAAATATCTGCCGCCGGCGCGCGGCGAATCCATCGATTTCCCGTCGCGACCACCCTCAGTTTCATCGGAAGCCATCGTATCCCAGATCGCACAGCATATGTCGGGGGCGTCACCGGCGGCCATGATCTTTTTCCCTCATTGAAATCTCTTTCCTTCTTCTTAATGTGGGCATCCCGATTATCTTTCTCCTGCTTACCTGTTTGCGGATTGTTGTGGCTCCATATGTCGCCCCCGAACTTGCTGGGGTCAATTCCCTTTGTAGTTCTCAGGGCCTACGTTGAGGGATGAAATGTCCATCACATAGGTGTAGAACTCGCGGCGGCCTTCGCCTCTCGTCCACAGCATCTTGGTTCCGTCGGGTGAGACGGAGGGCAGCCCGTCAAACGAGTCATTATAGGTGAGCCGTAATGGTTCGCCGCCTTCAAGGTCTCCCAAAAAGATCTCCCAATTCGAGCCTTCGACAATCCGTACAAAGACATAGTGGCGTCCGTCCGGAGTCGGATAGGGCGCCCAGTTCATGTCGTTGTCGAATGTATGTTGTTTGAGGTTCGTTCCGTCGTGTTTGATGGTGAAGACGGTCATAGGCCGCGGAAATTTGCCATATTCGCTTGCTTTGGGCGCACGAAACATGATGGTTTCGCTATCCGGCAAGTAGAAAGGGGCGCCTTCCTGCCAATCTTCCGTAAAGGTGATCTGTTCTTCGCCGGTGCCGTCGGCACGCATGCGCCACAGATCGCTTTTTCCGTCAATTTGCCGGCCGAAGACGATCCATTTGCCGTCAGGCGAGACCGAAACTTCCGCATCGTAATACTCGTTGTGCGTAAGCCGCCGTACGTTGTTGCCGTTGAGGTCGGAAACGTAGAGTTCGGCTCCTTGGGGATAGTTGGGCTCGTCGGACCAGTCACCGACGGCCATGTCCATATTGTCGCGGGTCGATGTCCAGATCAGTTTTTGTTGATCGGGAAAGAAATAGGAACATGCATCCTGTCCGCGGTCGTTAATGCGGCGAATATCTTCGCCTTCATCCGTAAAAATATAAGTGAAGCTTCCCGCGCGTCCATCCTCGCCCCGGATTGCGTCTTCGTCCTTGGTTTGCGCAATAACATATTTACTGTCAGGTGCGTAATAGGCCTCGCCCGCAGGTGGGATGTTCGGAATCTTTCGGCTCGGCAGCTCTCGGCCCTCTTCAAGGAGCGGTGTTTCACTCATAGCAAATGCGCTGCTGAACGAAATCAGGCTCGTTCCCAATAAAGCTGCCGTCACGGCGGAAAATAATTTCATGTACATTGGCCAGTTCTCCTAATGAGGTAAAATGTTGTGAAAGCCGATCTAATAAGGAGACTGGGCAAACTTTATCATAAAGGAAAAAGAGCTAGAACCATTTGTTGGAACGTTAAGTTAGGCGAGTGGTTCGCCGGTTTTTGTGAATTAGCTTGGCAAGCTGCCTCCAACCGCTTATGTGCGCCACTGCTATCCGGCAAGACTTTCCAGCGATGCCCGCGCCCACGACAATGACGTCCCAATATTTCTCCGTCTGTCGATTCCGTGTATTGAGCCTTGAGTTTAGAGTGGCCAGGGTGCTCGTGTTAACACCAAGGTTGCGGAAGTTGTTGCTTTGATGGGAATGGATTGTCAGGATGTCCCCTTCGGGCTCGCAGACTTCAAAAGGCAACACCATGATTGCTCTTCAACCCTCTCATACGATGAGTCCTGAACCTACCCATGACGAATTCGCGCGCCAGGAATTTTGCCGCGCGTTTCGTGCTCATTTGCTGGATGAGCTTCAGGACGGAACGCGGCTTGTCTATGAAAAGCGCGTGCGGCCCAGGTTTAGAAAAGAGAACGGCTGCGACGTGAGAAACCGCCACGACATCCGCCGCGCCATGAACAAAGATTATTACTACCGGTTGTTCTGTGCGGGCTTGCGCGGTGTGCAGGAACTGATGTGGGACTCCATCATTGATACTGTAGAACGGGACCTGCCGCGACTCACCTCCAAATTCAAAGAATTGCATGATAAGGCTGAAGGAACCCTTACGGTTGATAAGAATCTGAAAATCCCCCGTTATCATACCGCCGCCGATATTCATTTGCAGCCCGGCGCTTATCATACGGAAATCACAAGTGAAGACTTGAGCGCCGGTGCCGTTTACGATCGAGCGCTCTTCGTTTACGGCGACGGTAAATTTGGTCCGTACAGTGACATTATGGGCCGCATGATTGTCGATCATTTAAAGAAAGCGGAACCGGATTTCACGCCCGAATTTATCCTCGATCTCGGCTGTTCGGTCGGACATAGCACGCTCGCTTATGTGGACGGCTTCCCACAGGCGGAAGTTCACGGGCTTGATGTTGGCGCCCCTATGGTGCGATTTGCGCATGCACGTGCTGAAGCGCTCGGGAAAAAAGTTCATTTTTCGCAACAGAATGCCGAACATACCAATTTCGACGGCGAGATGTTTGACCTTGTCGTATCGCACATTCTGTTTCACGAGACATCGCGCAAGGCGATGCCGAACATACTTGGAGAGTGTTACAGACTCCTGAAACCGGGCGGATTGATGGTTCACCTTGATATCCCTCAAGATAGAGATCTTGAGGATCTCTTCTCCTCTTTCTTGTGGGATTGGGAGGCTTACAATAACAACGAGACGTTTGAAGTGGTCTTGCGCGATCTCAATTACAAGGAAGAAGCATGGGCTGCCGGATTTGCCGAGGATAAGGTGATGCTGACCGAATCACCATTCGGCTGGCCGCTCCTGATCGGCCGAAAGTAAACAATCGCGGTATGTAAGTACTTGATTTGAGATGTTAGCAGGCCTCGTAACTTGGCTGGACGGATGTCCTTGAGTCCCACAAACGGGCCGCCGCTTCACACTTTGTGTCGTTTCGTTCTTTTCAGCATTTGGCTAAACCAAGTTTCCGTAAGGGAAGAGGTTATTCGTGGCTCAGGTCAGGGGCCGGGGGTCTATTTGAGTAGAAAGGCCGGTGTATGATCCCCAAGCCCGACGACTCCATCCGTATGCAGAGAGCGCTTTTGTTTCTTTTCGGGCCGACCCTTTTTCGGTGCTTGCCTACGTTTGACTGAAGGGGATTTTGGGTCGCGGCTTGTACTGTTGTATGATGATCGGTGCTTCCTGCCAGCATCGTCTTGGCGGTCATCGAGATCAAGGTCCTCGGTATCTGACAGTGACTTGCCGATGAGTTTTTCGATCGCCGCCAAATATTTAGCCTCTGTCGGCGTCGACATGAGATAGGCGCAGCCTTTACGCCCGGCACGGGCTGTTCGGCCAATGCGATGGACGTAGTCTTCAGCATGCGTGGGGACATCATAGTTGAATATATGTGAAACGTCTGGAATATCGAGACCGCGAGCGGCCACGTCACTTGCCACCAGAAATTTGATCTCGCCGCTTCGGAACCGATCAAGTGTTTGCATGCGAATGGACTGGTCTAGGTCGCCATGAAGAGGGGCGGTTCCAAACCCATGTCTAATCAATGAATTGCTGACGATTTTCACGTCGCGTTTACGGTTGCAAAAGATGATCGCGTTTTTGACGTCTTCATGCTGTAGAAGTTGCCTCAGTGCTTGCCGTTTTTGTTTAGAATCGCTGGGCACCTTGGCTAAGTACTGCTCTACGGTGTGGACCGTGGACGCAGGGGGGGAGACTTCGATTTTGTGCAGCCCGTGCGAAAGGCTTTCTGAAAGACGTCTGATTTCGGGGGACATGGTTGCCGAAAAGAGTAGAGTTTGCCGTGTAAAAGGAAGAAGGCGGCAAATACGCTCTACGTCGGGTATGAACCCCATATCGAGCATGCGGTCGCATTCGTCGAGCACAAGAATATGAATACCTGAAAGAAGAACCTTTCCGCGCTCTACATGGTCAAGCAGTCGACCGGGCGTTGCGATGAGCACGTCAACGCCGCGTGCGAGCCTTTGATCCTGTTCGTTGAACGATACACCGCCGATGATCAAGGCCGTCGTGAGTTTATGATTTTGGCCGTAGGTTCGGAGGCTTTCGGCAACCTGGGCGGCGAGTTCGCGGGTCGGTTCCAAAATGAGTGAGCGTGGCATGCGCGCTTTGGCGCGGCCTTGGGCCAGCCTTTCGATTATGGGCAATGTGAAGGAGGCCGTTTTACCGGTTCCTGTCTGTGCGATTCCTAAAACGTCGCGCCCCTCGATAGCGACCGGAATGGCTTCTCTTTGGATTGGTGTCGGTTCGGAATAGCCGACTGTTGCGACAGCACGCAACAATTCGGGGCTTAAGCCCAGTTTATCAAAACTCATTTAGTATCTTTATTGTTGAAGTCATCAAATTAGAATCGATCGACTGTGTCAGGGCCCGCGGGCCGCGCATTCAATTAAGTCGCGCCGAAGTCAGGCTTTCATGGCATTGTCGCAACGATTGGCGATATCGATACTGCAACATAGGCACTCGCGGCCGTTTGTCAATCATGCGCACTTTCGGTGAGATGCTTTGCGGGCGTCAAACGTCGATGTCTTGCACAAATTCCGCATTCTCTTGAATGAACTGCAAGCGCAATTCCGCTTTTTTACCCATCAACTGCTCAACCAAATTTGCCGTCTTTTTCTGCTCCTTTTTGGGTAAAACCACTCGCAGCAGCGTTCGGTTACCAGGTTGCATCGTGGTTTCCTTGAGCTGTGCCGGCATCATTTCACCCAGCCCTTTAAATCGACTCACCTCGATCTTGCCCGAACCGTTAAAAGTGTCTCTTATCAATTGGTCTTTGTGCTTGTCGTCGCGGGCATAGACCGTTTTGGCTCCTTGCGATAAACGGTAGAGCGGCGGGACGGCGAGATAAAGATGGCCGTTTTCAATAAGTCTGGGGATCAGGCGATAGAAGAATGTGATCAAAAGAGAGGCGATGTGAGCACCGTCCACATCGGCATCCGTCATTATGATCACACGCTCGTACCGTAAATCTTCTTCCTTGTATTTGTCGTCCATCCCGCAGCCTAAGGCCTGCAAGAGATCGGAGAGTTCCTGATTGCTTTCCAGCTTGTTACTGGCGGCACTCGCCACGTTGAGGATTTTGCCTCTAAGCGGCAGGATCGCTTGCTTCTCGCGCTGGCGCGCCTGTTTGGCCGAACCCCCGGCCGAATCGCCCTCTACGAGAAAGATCTCGGTGTCTTCCGCAGTACCTCTGGTGCAATCGGCGAGTTTGCCCGGCAGTCTGAGCTTACGCGTCGCCGCTTTACGTCTTACTTCTTTTTCTTGCCGCCTCTTTATGCGTTCTTCGGCGCGCTCTGCTACCCATTCCAAGAGCTTGTTGGCTTCCGAGGGCGACGCCGTAAGCCAGTGTTCGAAATGATCGCGCACGGCGTTTTCAACGAGCTTGGCCGCGTCCGGATTTGAGAGCTTTTCTTTCGTTTGACCTTGGAACTCGGGGTCGCGAATGAAAACTGACAAAATGGCGGCCCCGGTCGTCAAAATATCGTCGGCCGTTATAGAATTGGTTTTTTTGTTGCCCGCCAACTCGGCGTATGATTTGAGACCCTTGGTGAGAGCGGCGCGGAAGCCCGCTTCATGCGTGCCTCCGTCTATAGTCGGGATGGTATTGCAATAGGAATTCAAAAATCCGTCACTGCCACTTGCAACGCCTCCGGGCACCCAGGTAATGGCCCATTCAACGGTACCCGCTTGGCCGCTTGGTTCCCTTACTTCACCTGAAAAAGACACGTCCGTCACGGTCTTCCGATCTCCAATTTGCAACGACAGAAAGTCGGGCAGGCCTCCCGGGAAATGCAGCACGTCTTCCGAAGGCGTCTCCTCCTTGTCTTTGATGAGATTTTTTGAGCATTTCCATCGAATTTCGACGCCTCCGAACAGATAGGATTTGGATCGTGCATGTCTGTAAAGACGTGCGGGTTTAAGTTTGACATGATTGCCAAAGATCTCGTCGTCGGGACGGAAGCGAATCTTCGTACCTCTGCGGTTGTGTGCTGTGCCTTCTTTTTTGAGGTTATTCTTGGGTTTGCCGCGAACATATGTCTGTGTATAGAGTTGGCGGTCACGCACGATTTCCACTTCAAGCATGTCCGAAAGGGCGTTGACGACGGAAAGGCCGACGCCATGCAGGCCACCTGAGGTTTCGTAAATCTTGCTGTTGAACTTTCCGCCCGAATGAAGTGTCGTCAGAATGACTTCGAGTGCCGACTTGCCTTTGAATTTGGGATGCGGGTCGATGGGGATGCCGCGGCCGTTGTCGGAAACCGATATAAAGCCGTCTTCGCCCACTTCAATCTCGATCCGGGAGGCTTGGCCTGCAACCGCTTCGTCCATGGCATTGTCCAACACTTCGGCAAAGAGATGATGCGCTGCACGTTCATCGGTGCCTCCGATATACATGCCCGGCCGTCGGCGAACCGGCTCAAGGCCTTCGAGCACTTCAATGTCTTCGGCAGTGTAAGCCGCCGCCGATTTGTCGGGTTTTACGGCCGAAAACAGGTCGGGCGATTTTTGTTTCGTCTTGTGCGCCATCCGTCAGTTGAGATTGCAGGTCCGAATCAGTGCATAAACGTAGCGCATGGAACTTCACCATAGAATACCTCTGTCAAAGGGCGCACAAATCCCTTCGGCAATCTCTAGCCGATTGCCTTGGCCTGCGAATCTGTTACGTAGAGTCACCAATCGGGAAGGACTGACCATAAGCGGGAAGTCTCCGGGCAAGGCGCACGGGGAGGGTGTCAGCCTGACAAAGCTTATGCGGACATTCCCGGAAGATGACACCGCCCGCGCCTGTCGGGGCATGCCTGAATACAGACACGAGGCGGACACGGCGGGCCGAATGGCGGCCGTGCCCGGCGGACCGTGGGCAAGCGGCTCCGACAAGCGAGCCTGATGGAGTGAAGCCATGGGGCAGAACACGTCTCACGCTGTCATGGCGCAACGTTTCGAGGCTTCCGACAGCCTTGATGACTTTCCGACGCCGCCATGGGCGACCCGTGCGCTGATCAAGCATGTCATTCAAGCCAACGATGAATTTCAACAGCTTTCTGTCTTGGAACCCGCCTGCGGTCGCGGATATATGTCGCAAACGCTGGACGAGTATTTCAGGGATGTAGCCTCTAGTGATTTACATGATTACGGGTTCGCCCGAACGGCGGATTTCCTCAAGCAGCGCCATGATGCCCGGTCGTTCGATTGGGTTATCACGAACCCGCCGTTCCGGCTGGCGGAAGAGTTTATAGAACGGGCTCGCCCGATCGCTCGCCGCGGCGTGGCGATCCTTGTGCGGACAGTCTTTCTCGAAAGCGTGGGGCGCTATGAGCGGTTGTTTTCCGTCTTCCCGCCAACTGTGGTGGCGCAATTCAGCGAGCGCGTTCCGATGGTAAGGGGGCGCGTAGACCGGAAGGCATCCACCGCGACCGGTTATGCGTGGATCGTATGGATGCGGTCTCAATCGAACGGCCCGCGCCTGTCATGGATACCGCCTTGCCGGAAGGCGTTGGAGCGTGACAGCGACTATTGCGACAACTTCCTGATGCGGGACCGTGTCGAATACTCCGCACCGCAGCATGAGTTGTTCGCGCGTGCCTGATTTGGTCTCCATCATGGAGCCGGAGGTCGAAGAGACCATTCAGCAGCTCAACGCCCGCAAGTTCCGTTCGGACCCGATTGCCGGGCCGCACTTCTCCAAGATCGTCAGTGTCATGAGTTCCGCTTATAAGCGGCACGGCTTCATCATAAAGCGCGCCATCCTGGAGCAGCTGAAACTCAACCCGGCCTTTGAGGCATGGGAAGATAGAGCGTTCCAGGTAACGGGCACGGCTGACCATATCGTGGACGGCGTTCGTCTGTCATGGTTGTTCCTCCCCGAATTTGTGCTTGAGCCAGTTGAGCGCCGCCCGCTGGTCGTCTTGTGTTGCCCGCCGCAACTGGCCTAGCAGCCAAGTCCAGCTAGGCGGTTCCTGGACAAGGTTCTTCGCGCCCTGGTTGCAGGCGCTGCATAAGGCGCGAAGATTCCCTGCTTCATCCTTGCCGCCGTGGTTGCGGTCCACGATATGCCCGACATGGAGCCGGGCTTGGCGGCCGTTCTCCATCAGGTCGCCCGCACCGATCCCGCACATTTGGCAGGTGTAGCCGTTCCGCTCCAGCACTTGCGCCCGAAGGCGGCCGGATATGGGTTTCTCGAAGCGATAGATTTCCGCTGAAGCAGGTGGCGGTTCCTCCAGAAGATATTGACCGGGCTTCAAGTCCTTCCGGTCGTTATGGCTGCTGATCTTCCAGCCTTCCGCCCGAAGCTCCCGCAGGCGGCGCGCCCATTCCGTCGCGCCGTTAGCCGCTGCTTGCAGTTCGGTGCTATTCACGATAACCCCGACCCTGCTTTCCAGATAGGCGCGCAGGGCGGCCTTGGAACCTATGCGAGGCATCGGGCCACGGCGCCTGCGACGGCGCGTCCAAGGTCAACCGGAAGCGCATTGCCGACCTGTCGGTATCGCTGAGTCTTGCTGCCTGCCAGTTTCCAACTTTCCGGGAAACTTTGGAGCCGCGCCGCCATTTCGACGGTGAGTCTGGGTATTCCGTCGAAGAATGGGGGGGCGGAGAATTGGCTATGCCGAGGCCGTCAACCCCAAGTGCCGCCCAAGCCTTGCGCGCGCGCGTAGGGCCTAAATCAGGTCCGCCATGCTTGTGGGAGCCGCCTACAAGCGTCGGGGCGGGCTTGTCGGCCTTCTCTGCCCACTCATCGGCCCGTTCCCAGCCGTCCGTCGCCATCATGTCCCGGAGCACTTCGCCCACGGTGCTGCCGCAAATGCCGTTTGGCTTCGGCCACTGGAATTCCATGCCGTCCAGCACGGCGATAAGGAAGGTGCGCATCCGATGCTGGGGCGCGCCGAAGTCATAGGCGTCAAGCATCCGCCAATCGACGGCAAAGTCCAACTGTTCAAGTCGGGCCGTTATCCGGTCGCGGTATGGTTCGAAGCGTCGGGCCATGAGGCCCCGGACATTTTCGACAACGACGGCGCGCGGCTCGACATACTTGACGATATGCAGTAGGTGCGGGAACAAGTCGCGTTCGTCCGCTACGCCTTTCTGCTTGCCGGCAATGGAGAAGGGCGGGCAGGGAATGCCCGCCGCAACAACATCGACATGCCCGCACCAGTAGGAGGCGTCGAAGCGGCCTATGTCAGCCTCGATGACATTCCAGTAAGGGCGGTTCATGCGCAGTGTCGCACAAGAGTGCGGATCATTGTCGATCAGAGCCGTATGGTTGAACCCGGCCTGCTCAAACCCGATAGCCTGTCCTCCGCCACCAGCGCAAAGTTCCAGCGCAGCGGGCATCACCCATGCACTCCTGAAGGCCGCCCATTGTTCGTGATCAATTCCCGGTAGCGGACACTTTTGTCCAAGGTCTGGCGGACGACGCTGGCCATTTGGTTCGCCTTATCAGCGTTGCGGATATTTTGGCGGCCCGCGAACTCCGCGATGTTGTGCGCCATTTCCCGAATGAACTCCTTGGTACTGTGATTTACCGCCTCATGCGCTTATTCGGGCATTCTGGAACTTGTCTGTGAGAGCCTTGCCCGGAGCATTCCTGGCCATGTCCGCCTCCTGAATGGTGACTCTACTGTCGCACGATTCGCGATCGTGCCAAAGAACGTGCCAAAGAAAAAGTGTGACTTTCGTATATAATCCCCTTTATTTCCGTCTGATCGATTGGGTATCTATATAACTGAGGATTAGTCCGCTTTTCGCAAACCAACCCTGTCGGACACGGCGACAGCCTCGATGGTTCTGGTGGGTTTGACCGTTGCGATCACAGGCGGCTATAGCGTGCGGCTCGTGACAAAGATATCAAGGAATGAGGTGTAGTCCGTCTTGACCCAGGTTTTGAGGGCGCGATCTGTTATTCAATCTGGCGCCGTCGTGAAGCGACACAACGAGCAGAACCCCTGATGGACACGCTCTTATCCTCAAAAACACGCTACGGTTCTGACCGCACCTTCGTACCGAACTGCGGCATCCAAGCCCCGCAACGATGTGCAGACTTGTCGGGATTTCCCTGCCGCTGGCACGTGTCGTGTCTCCCGCCGCAAATGCCCCGGGTCTAATGCGGCGCTCGGGTGGAACGCCGACTCACGTCTTCGACAGGAGGCCGCATGTTTGAACGGCTTCCCATCCAGTCTCTCTATGATTTGGAACTTAGGCGCTGAAATACATGTCGAACTCGACCGGATGCGGCGTCTGTTCGAAACGATGGATCTCTTCCCATTTGAGTTCCATGTAGCCGTCGATTTGATCGTCGTTGAACACACCTCCCTTCGTCAGGAAGGAGCGGTCCGAGTCGAGGTTTTCGACCGCTTCGCGAAGTGATCCACAGACCTGATCCACATCCGAAATTTCTTCCGGCGGAAGGTCATAAAGATTTTTGTCCATGGGCTCTCCCGGATCGATCTTGTTTTCGATTCCGTCAAGACCCGCCATGAGCATCGCTGCAAATCCAAGATAAGGATTGGCCGTAGGATCCGGGAAACGCACTTCGACACGCTTGCCTCTGGGTGATGGCACCCAGGGGATGCGGCATGCAGCGGATCGGTTGCGCGCCGAATAGGCGAGCAGGACCGGCGCCTCGAAACCCGGCACCAAACGCTTGTAGCTGTTTGTGGTCGGATTGGTAAACGCATTGATCGCTTTGGCATGCCGGATGATGCCTCCGATGTAATAGAGCGCCGTCTCCGAAAGATCGGCATATCCGGAGCCCGCAAAAATCGGGGTATCCCCTTTCCACACCGATTGATGCGTGTGCATGCCGGAGCCGTTGTCGTTCATGACAGGTTTGGGCATGAAGGTTGCCGTCTTGCCATAGGCTTTGGCCACCATGGCGGCGCAATATTTGTAAATCTGAAGTTTGTCGGCTTGGCGCACCAGGGTGTCGAACCGAATGCCAAGTTCGTGTTGGGAAGGCGCTACCTCGTGGTGATGTTTTTCCACTTGCACGCCCATATCTTGCATGACGGTCAGGATTTCGGAACGAATGTCCTGAGCGCTGTCCACCGGCGGTACCGGGAAATAGCCACCTTTGGGCGCAGGACGATGACCCAGGTTGCCCGATTCATATTCCGTGCCCGTGTTGTAGGGCCCTTCGAGAGAGTCGATCGAAAATCCCGTCAGATTTTGATCGGTGGTGTAGCGCACGTCATCAAAAATGAAGAACTCTGCTTCCGGCCCGAAAAAGGCGGCATCGCCTATACCGCTCTGTTTCAAATAGGCTTCCGCCTTTTTGGCAGTCGAGCGCGGGTCCCGGCCATAGGGCTTGCCGGTCGTCGGCTCCAAAATGTCGCATGCGAAAATAAGTGTTGATTGCGCGGTGAAGGGATCGAGAACCGCGCTGTCGGGGTCCGGCATCAAGGTCATGTCGGATTCGTTGATCGCCTTCCATCCCGCGATTGAGGAGCCGTCAAACATCTGGCCGTCCGCAAAGAAGTCATCGTCCACCAAGCTCGCATTGAAACTCACATGCTGCCATTTGCCCCGCGCATCGGTAAAACGAAGATCGACGTACTTCACGTCTTTTTCTTTGATCAATTGCATTACACTATTGATGTCGTCCATTTGTTTTATCCCTTGATGTTTATACCTCTAATTTAAATGGCGCCGCCGAGCCTCAAGCAGCGTGTCGTCTTGCACTAAACGGCTTCGTCGCCGGTTTCTCCCGTTCGAATGCGAATGGCTTCGTCGACTTGGGTGATGAAGATCTTTCCATCGCCGATCCGGCCCGTGCGCGCTGCCTGCTGGATCGCTTCCACAGCCCGCTCCACGTGATCGTCGGGAACGACGAGTTCAATTTTCAGTTTGGGCAGGAAGTGCACCACATACTCGGCGCCCCGATAGAGTTCCGTATGGCCTCTCTGGCGGCCGAAGCCTTTGGCCTCGACCACCGTCATGCCTTGGAGACCCACATCCTGGAGCGCTTCCTTGACTTCGTCCAACTTGAACGGCTTGATGATAGCTTCGATTCGTTTCATATTGAGATCCAATCGGGCAGAAGAAGCTTCTGGCTTCGTATAGCCATTAGCAATTCTCGTGCCAAGCATCTTCTGCATCGGCAACGTAAGTTTTCCACATTTATTTTACCCTATTCCATGCAAAAGCGATCGTCGAGGGACTCGTTCGTGCTCAAAATCGGTCACGGTGCTCAAGATTCGGGCAAGAACAAGGTCTCCTGACGCCCTTCCCAACCACGGCGAAGTTTGCAAAGGTGTAGGGGATTATCCAACTACATTGATCGTTGCCGCTAGTCGTCAACACCGACTCCTCCGATACAGTCACGTCATGGCCAACGAAATTCTGACTGTCAACCAAATGTATGAGGCCGACCGCCGCACCATGGCGGACGTCATGTCCGGTGCGGAACTGATGGAGAACGCCGGGAGAGGTTGTGCCGAGATGATAGCCGTGCGCTGGGAACCCGGCCGAGCCGCCGTTTTGTGCGGCCCCGGTAACAACGGCGGTGACGGGTTTGTCATTGCGCGTCACTTGAAACGACAGAATTGGAAAGTGCGTCTTTCGCTTTTCGGATCGTCTGACAAACTCAGAGGCGACGCGGCTGCTATGGCGAAAAAGTGGGGCGGCGCCGTCGAAGAACTGTCTTCGGAAAGTTTGGATGGCGCGACTTTGGTCGTCGACGCGCTGTTCGGCTCAGGTCTTACCAAACCGGTTGACGGAATCGCCGCCAAATTATTGACAGCGGTCAATGCGCAGGGACAGCCGCTCATGGCAGTGGATGTCCCTAGCGGGCTTGATGGCAATACGGGACGAGCCTTGGGAACGCCGCCGCGCGCCGATCTGACGGTTACCTTTTGCCGCAAAAAGCTTGGTCACGTGCTTATGCCCGGCCGGGATCTTTGTGGCGAAACCGTCGTAGTGGACATCGGAATTCCCGATACCGTCATTAAGGACATTCATCCATATGCATATGAAAATGGGCCGGAATTGTGGGCCTGGACGTTTCCAACCTTCAAGCCGACGGGTCACAAATATTCGCGCGGCCATACGCTTGTGGTGAGTGGCGGGGCTTCGTCCACCGGCGCGGCGCGGTTGGCTGCACGCGGTGCGCTCCGTGTGGGTGCAGGCCTTGTCACCGTCGCTAGTCCGCCAAGCGCACTCATGGTCAATGCTTCTCAATTGACGGCGGTCATGGTGCGCGCCTTTGACGGCCCGAAAGGCATGGAGGACCTATTGGATGATGAACGCAAAAACACTCTTGCCATCGGACCCGGATGTGGTGTCGGTGCGGTAACGGCGGAGCTTGTAAGCACGATATTGAGGTCGAAACGGTCCGCCGTTTTGGACGCCGACGCGTTGACTTCGTTTGAGGAAAACGCTGACGATTTGTTCGGACTGACCCATGAAGCGACCGTTCTCACACCGCACGAAGGCGAATTCCGACGGCTCTTTCCCGACCTTTTGGACAACTCCGAACATCGATTGGCGGCGGTTCGCGATGCCGCGAAAAGGAGTAGCGCCATTGTTCTTTTGAAAGGCCCCGATACGGTGATCGCTCATCCGGACGGGCGCGCCGTCGTTACGACCAATGCGCCGCCGAGCCTTGCAACCGCGGGCTCGGGCGATGTGCTCACCGGCTTCATCGCAGGGTTGATGACGCAACACATGCCAGCCTTTGAGGCAGCCTCAGCCGCCGCTTGGCTTCACGGTGAATGTGCGCAACTCTTTGGCCGAGGCCTGATCTCCGAAGACTTGCCGGAGCTTGTGCCGGAGGTGTTGCAGGGTCTCGAATTGACTTGAGACCGTGTCCGAGCTCTCACTGGTGACAGGGGAAGCCGGTGTGCTATAGAGTGCGCCGCTTGAAGCGCCCGCGGACTTCGCGGGCGTGGTGGAATTGGTAGACACGCTAGGTTTAGGTCCTAGTGCTTCACGGCATGGGGGTTCGAGTCCCTCCGCCCGCACCACGGCGCTTCAATGGGTCTTCGGATGGGGTAACATCAATGGAAGTCACGGAAACTAGATCTGAGGGTCTCTCCCGCGAATTTCAGTTTGTAGTCCCCGCCGGCGATCTTGATGAGCGCTTGACCAGGCATTTGGAATCCATTCGTGGTCAAGTGAATATGAAAGGTTTTCGGCCCGGCAAGGTGCCCGTGGCACATTTGAAAAAGACCATGGCAGGTCGCGTCATGGGCGAAATCATTCAGGAAACGGTTTCCGAGGTGAGCAACAAGGCACTTCATGACCGCGAGTTGCGCCCGGCCCAGACGCCCAAAATCGACTTTGAAGGTTCGCTTGATCCGGTGGTTCAAGGCAAGACCGATCTCACATTTACAATGGCCGTGGAGTTGATGCCGGACTTTCAGCCTGTGGAGGCCGCCAAGCTTGAATTGGAGCGGCCGATTTCTGAAGCAACGGACGGGGATGTCCAAGAAGCGTTGGAGTCCCTTGCCGAGCAGCAGAAGGTCTTTAAATCCCGCGCCAAGAGTGCGAAGGCCCGCGAAGGCGACCAAGTTAGAATTGATTTTGTCGGCACAATCGACGGTAAGGAATTCGCGGGCGGCGGGAAAGAGGACTTTCTGCTGGTGTTGGGCTCGGGCGGTTTCATCCCAGGGTTTGAGGATCAACTCATTGGTGTCACGGCGGATGAGGAACGGGATGTAAATGTCCAATTTCCAAAGGAATATCCAGCTCGAGAACTTGCCGACAAGCCGGCCACATTCAAGGTAACGGTGCACGAAGTCTCGGAGCCTCAAAAGGCCGAAATTGATGATGAGCTTGCCAAGAAGTTGGGCTTGAAGGATTTGGCACAACTTAAAGAAGCGCTGATTGGACGGATTGAACAGGACTTGGCTCGACTCTCCCGCGAACGCTTGAAGCGAAACCTTTTGGACGCCCTCGACGAAGCACATTCCTTTGAATTGCCTCAAGGTATGGTCGAGCAGGAATTCGACCGGATGTGGGCGCAGATGAAAGAGGACCAGGAGCGCGAGGGACAAACCTTTGAGGACCGCGGTGAAACGGAAAACAAGGCACGTGAGGAATACCGCTTGCTTGCCGAACGACGCGTCCGTTTGGGACTGGTCTTGGCCGAGGTCGGGCGTCTTAACAACATTCAGGTCTCCGACGAGGAGTTGAGTCGCGCGTTGCACGAGCGCGCCCGGCAATTTCCGGGCCAGGAACAACAAATTTATGATTTCTATGCCAAGAATCCTGAGGCAATGGAGCAGGTTCGGGCCCCGCTTTTTGAAGACAAGGTAGTCGATTTCATAGCCGAGCTTGCAAATGTCAAAGACAAAAAGGTGACCCGTGAGGAATTGATGGCTGATCCGGATGACGCCGTTATTGCGAAAAAGAGGGTGGTCGAAGCAAGACCGCAGAAATCGGCCAAAAAGGTTGCAAAGAAAAGTGCGGCTAAGACAGCCGTGTCATCCGAGTCCAGCGAGGACTGACGCTTGAAATGAAAGTGGTCACGACAACTGCCGGGCATGAAATCGGAGCGGCTGCCGGTAAGATCAAAACAGCTTGGCTTTTAATAATGATTCATGGCGCATTGCCTTTTATATATGTGGTTAGTGTGATTCGCATGTCCGCAAGCGGGCTGGGCCGCCCTGGGACATCCATCTAGAAAGCAGTCCTGACTACCCATGATTGACCCTTTTGAAACTCATATGAATACGCTTGTGCCGATGGTCATAGAGCAAACCGACCGGGGCGGCGAACGGGCTTACGACATATTCTCACGCTTGCTGAAGGAACGGATTATTTTTGTCTCGGGCCCGGTCAACGATGCGGTCGCCAGTCTTGTGACAGCCCAACTTCTTTTTCTTGAGGCCGAGAACCCGAAAAAAAACATTAGCATGTATATCAATTCACCCGGTGGAATCGTGACCAGTGGATTGGCCATGTACGATACAATGCAGTTCATCCGTCCTTCGGTCTCAACAGTGTGCATCGGACAGGCGGCTTCCATGGGTTCACTTTTGTTGGCGGCCGGAGAAAAAGGCATGCGGCTCGCACTGCCTAATGCCAGAATTATGGTTCATCAGCCGTCAGGCGGCTTCCAGGGACAAGCGTCCGATATCGCGCGTCACGCCGAGGAAATTGCATCTCTGAAGCTGAGGCTCAATGAGATTTACGTTAAACATACGGGTCAGAATTTGGAGACGGTTGAACGCGCATTGGACCGCGACAACTTTATGGATGCGAAAGCCGCACTCGATTTCGGCATTGTCGATGAGGTGGCCTATGTAAGAAAATCGGTCGATGAAGAAGATAGACGAGAAACATAGAAACCCCAGGATTTTTGAGATCATCTGGCCGGATCCGGAAGGGTTCGCGTTTTCAGGGACCGAAAAGTTAAAATACTTCAGAAATCCGGATCTTAATGAATTCTTGATCTGTGCCACCTTGTCATGATGGTATGATCAGAGGGGGTATGCGCATTTCCGATGAGGAATGTCGGCAAAGCGAAGCGCGAATCCGCACCCAGGCACGACCGGTGCCGTTGGTTCTACAGGAGCGTTCATGAGTAAAGTTAGTGGCAGTGCTTCAAAGAGTACCTTGTATTGCTCGTTTTGCGGCAAGAGCCAGCACGAAGTTCGCAAGCTGATCGCAGGGCCAACGGTCTTTATTTGCGATGAGTGCGTTGAGCTTTGCATGGATATTATCCGTGAAGAGAACAAAAACTCATTAGTCAAATCGCGGGACGGTGTTCCTACACCTTCTGAAATCAATACGGTTTTGGACGACTATGTGATTGGTCAGATCTATGCCAAACGCGTGCTCTCGGTGGCTGTCCATAACCATTACAAGCGTCTCAATCACACGTCCAAGAGCAACGATGTCGAACTGGCCAAATCGAATATCTTGCTCATCGGCCCGACAGGCTGCGGCAAAACGTTGTTGGCACAGACTTTAGCTCGAATTCTTGACGTTCCCTTTACCATGGCTGACGCGACTACGCTGACGGAAGCGGGTTATGTAGGCGAGGATGTCGAAAATATCATTCTTAAGCTTTTGCAATCGGCTGACTACAATGTCGAGCGGGCCCAGCGCGGGATTATCTATATCGACGAGGTCGATAAGATCAGCCGCAAGTCCGACAATCCCTCGATTACGAGAGACGTGTCCGGCGAGGGTGTGCAACAAGCCTTGTTGAAAATCATGGAAGGCACGGTTGCCAGCGTGCCGCCCCAAGGAGGCCGTAAACATCCGCAACAGGAGTTTCTCCAGGTTGACACAACCAACATACTGTTCATCGTCGGCGGCGCGTTTTCAGGACTTGAAAAAATCATTACCAATCGCGGCGACACGTCTTCGATCGGTTTTGGCGCTGAAGTCAGAGATCCTGACGAGAGAAAAGCGGGCGAAATCTTCTCTCAAGTAGAACCGGAAGATCTTTTGAAGTTTGGTTTGATCCCCGAGTTTGTGGGCAGACTGCCCGTGGTCGCGACGTTGGAAGACCTGGATCAGGATGCACTTATGCAGATTTTGACAGTTCCGAAGAACGCGCTAGTCAAGCAGTATAGGCGGCTCTTTGAAATGGAAAATATCAAGCTCACATTTTCGGAAGACGCCATGCGGTCGGTCGCGAGAAAAGCGATTGCGCGTAAAACAGGTGCTCGGGGGTTGCGCTCCATTCTCGAAAGCATATTGCTCGACACGATGTTTGAACTTCCCTCGCTCGATGGTGTTGAAGAAGTCGTCATCAACAGTGAGGCTGTCGAGGGGCGCGCCCGCCCGCTCCACATTTGCTCGGAGAGGAAGACCGTCATCGAATCGAGTGCGTAAAGTTTTGCCTGGGCGTTCGTGGTTTCTTTGCGAGAAGTGTGATGAGGGGGGGGGTTGAAGGAGGGCCGTCCGAGGGCCACTTATGGTAGATTATACCAGATCTTGACGATCCAAGGTGCAACAGCGCGATAAGTTTCAAAGCCTTCGTCGGCTTTTGTTTCAGGTTTCGGATTGAAGCGGCTGAACGAAAAAGCTGTTCGTCAAATAAAACGACTAAGGTGAGGCCATGCAGAACCCGACAGATCCGAAAAATACAACACTGCCGCCGCCCGGCGAACTTCATCTGTTTCCGGTTTTACCCCTGCGCGACATCGTGGTTTTCCCGCATATGATCGTTCCTTTGTTTGTTGGCAGGCAAAAGTCCGTCCGTGCACTTGAGGACGTTATGCAAGATGACAAACAGATCCTGCTCGTCGCGCAAAAGAATGCCGCCGACGACGATCCCGAAAAGGACGAGATTTATAAGGTGGGTACCATTGCGTCGGTGTTGCAGCTTCTGAAACTGCCTGACGGAACGGTCAAAGTGCTGGTTGAAGGCATAACACGCGCGGAGATTTCATCTTACACCGACAACCAGGAATTTTTCCAGGCAAAAGCGGCTGTCGTGCCGGATGAAGACAGCGAGAGCGAGGAAATGGAGGCATTGTCGCGCTCTATAATCGCCCAGTTCGAGCAATATGTTAAACTCAATAAAAAAGTACCGGCCGAGGTCGTTCACTCCGTCACGACGATTGAAGATCCTTCCAAGCTTGCTGATCAAATTGCCGCAAACTTGGCGATAAAGATCCCCGAGAAACAAGAGTTGCTTGAGATGACGAGCGTTTCGGCTCGCCTTGAGAAAGTCTTCTCGTTTGTGGAAGGAGAGATCAGCGTCCTTCAGGTCGAACGCAAGATTCGTAACCGGGTCAAGCGCCAAATGGAGAAGACCCAGCGCGAGTACTATTTGAATGAGCAAATGAAAGCCATTCAAAAAGAACTCGGCGAAAGTGAGGACGGAAAAGACGATTTGGGCGAGCTTGAAGAACGGATCGAGAAGACGAAACTTTCCAAAGAGGCGCGTACCAAGGCGAAAACTGAACTCAAAAAACTGCGTCAGATGAGCCCGATGTCGGCCGAGGCCACGGTGGTTCGAAATTACCTGGATTGGTTGTTGTCAATCCCATGGGGCAAGCGCAACCGTATGAATAAAGACATCAAGAAAGCGGAAGTCATTCTTGATGAGGATCACTACGGCCTTGAAAAAGTCAAGGAACGCATCTTGGAATATTTGGCGGTTCAACAGCGTACCACCAAACTCAAGGGGCCGATCCTCTGTCTGGTAGGTCCGCCGGGCGTCGGCAAAACCTCTCTCGGGCGTTCGATCGCACGCGCCACGGGCCGCGAATTCGTGCGCATGTCACTGGGTGGCGTACGCGATGAAGCCGAGGTGCGAGGCCACAGGCGCACTTATATCGGGTCCATGCCCGGCAAGATCATTCAGTCGATGAAAAAGATAAAACACGTCAATCCGTTTTTCCTGCTCGATGAGATCGACAAGCTGGGTGCGGACTTCCGGGGCGATCCGGCGGCCGCCTTGCTGGAGGTTCTAGATCCGGAGCAAAACCACACTTTTCAGGATCATTACTTGGAGGTGGATTACGATCTTTCGGACGTCATGTTCGTCACTACGGCCAACACGCTCAACATGCATCAGGCGTTGCTTGACCGTATGGAGATCATTCGTATTCCCGGTTACACGGAAGATGAAAAAATCGAGATTGCGAAGCGGCATCTCATTCCGAAACAGATTAAGAACCACGGTCTCAAGCAAGATGAGTGGAAGATAACGGATGATACGCTGAAAGATGTCATTCGCTATTACACGCGGGAAGCAGGCGTCCGAAACCTGGAACGTGAAATCGCCAACTTGACGCGCAAGGCCGTGCGCAAAATTGTGTCCGGCGACACTGATACGGTTGAGATGACCCGGGAAAATCTGGGTGAGTTCTCTGGCGTACGCAAATTCCGCTACGGCGAGGTGGACGGCGACGATCAGGTTGGCGTTGTAACGGGACTGGCATGGACGGAAGTCGGCGGTGAGTTATTGACCATCGAGTCCGTCATGGTGCCCGGCAAAGGCCGTATGACGCCAACGGGCAAGTTGGGCGATGTCATGAAGGAGTCAATTTCTGCGGCCAACTCTTATGTTCATTCACGAAGCACCAATTTCGGGATCGAGCCACCCCTCTTTCAGAAAAAAGATATTCACGTCCATGTGCCCGAAGGAGCAACGCCCAAGGACGGGCCTTCGGCAGGCGTAGCAATGGCCACGTCGATCGTCTCCGTATTGACGGGAACGGCCGTCCGTCGCGATGTGGCGATGACCGGCGAGATTACGCTCAGGGGGCGCGTCCTGCCGATCGGTGGTTTGAAAGAGAAGTTGCTGGCAGCGCTTAGAGGCGGGATAAAGATTGTCATTATTCCCGAGGAGAATGAAAAAGATCTGGCCGAGATTTCCGACAACGTGAAATCGGAACTGGAAATCATTCCGGTCTCAACGGTCGACGATGTTTTGAAGCACGCACTTGTCCGGCCCTTGACTCCGATTGAGTGGGACTCCGAGGCGAATGTTGAGCCCGTCGTCGCGACCTCTGTCGATGACGGCGACGCTGATTCTTTGGTGACTCACTAATTTCCCGGGAGTCCAAGGGGGATGCCGCCCCCTTCGGCACGCGCGAGGAGTGTTCCCTGTTGCAATCCGATACTGCAGGAACGCTCATGACTTCATGACCTCCCTATGCCTTGCAGCCCGTATCTGTTATTGAACCTCAACGAGTCTCGACCCAAGGCCGTGGCTCGCCCGTTTCTATACTTGATTGATAAGGAGGCAGTGATGAAGCTCAGTCAAATGGTCCGCGCTGCAGTTATAGTCGAGGATTTAAATCGCTCGGTGGACTTTTATGAAAACATATTGGGTCTGCAAGAGGTCTATTTCGAGGGCGAATTAAATCATCCTGCAGGGGCGGAATTGTTGGCTGTGCCTGAAGGCACAAATATCCGGGCGAAAATTTTGAAAGCACCGGGCCCTGCGTTTGGCATGATAGGTCTATTTGAGCTTACAAATCCTGAGCCGTCGCATGTGAAGCGCAACGAGAAGACTTCCAATATCGGTGAGATGTGCCAAGTCTACTACTGCGATAATGTAGATGAAGTTTATGAAAAACTCGTACAAGGAGGTCATACTGTAGTCTGTGCACCGACATTTCTGAGAGTTGGTAATCGTACCGGTCAACGCGAAATGGTGTTTCGTGATCCTGACGGGGCCATGATTAATCTCATCGAGTGGGATTTCGAAACCGGCCGCGACCCCATTGAAGGGCACTAGTGGTTTGTGACCACCGTTTGTAGTTTATGATCGCGTTTATCGTATAGACGCGCGCGATGGGCCTAGCTCCCCGCGGGCGCCCCTCGTCCTGGCTCATTCGCGCAGGTAACGATAGGCCACGAAAACGGCGAAACAACCGCTGATGACAGCCAAAACGGCCGGGAAACCGTGCGGGCCCTGAATATCCATCGCCACACCGCCGAGTGCCGGCCCGGTGAGAGAACCTAGCCCCCACATCATGGCAATTGCCGCGTTGGCTCCTGCCAATTCCGCCCCGGCAAAGCGCTCGCCGATCATGACCAGCGCTGCCGTATATATGCCGAAAATGACGCCGCCCCATATGAAGAGAACCGGTAGCATGAATATCAAATTCGAAATCAGGAACGGAAACGCAAGTGCGCCCGTGCAGCTCAAAACCGCGCATCCGCCAAGGATCAATCGTTTGTCGTATTTGTCCGTTAGCCAGCCGATGGGAACCTGGAGAAGTACGTTCCCTGCTGATGCGGTTGTCAACAAAAGGGGCGCAGTTGCCTCCGACAGGGATGTGCGGACGCCGTAGATAGGCAGGAAGTTGAAGATGCTCGATTCTAAAGCGCCCATGACATAGCCGCCCATGATGGCTGCAGGTGCAACTGCCAATAGAGCTAAAAGTTTGTAGTTGGGCTTCTCATTGATTTTGGGTGACACTTGGCGTGCGAGAGCGATGGGTATGGCAGCCAAGGCGACAATAAACGAGCCCAGGAAATAGGGTGCCCATCCCTCTGAACCGACAAGCCACAGGATCATGGGTCCCATACCGAACCCGGCGGCGGCCGAGGTGCCGTAAAGTCCGATCAGACGCCCGCGTGTTTGTGAAGTTGCAAGCTGATTGATCCAAACTTCAGTGACGACAAAAAGTGTCGACAGGCATGCACCCAAGACGTAGCGTACGGGAAACCAAAAACAAATATTTGGAAATATCTTAAAGCTCAGTAGACAGATGATCGTTATGCCCAGGCAGGCGTATAGAAATTTTACGGCGCCGATGCGCTGAAGGATGTGCGGCACCAGAGGCGAAAAAGTGAGCGTTGCCAAGGCCGTCATCGCGGCGTTTAAGCCGATGAGAGTGCTCGGCACGCCCATACTTTCCATCGTCAGCGCGAGAAGAGGCAACGTAAGGCCAAGTCCCATCCCGGCAACACTGATGCAAGCAATTATTGCTGCCAGACTCCAACCTCGCCTCACGCTTGATAACTGTGCAGGAACGTTGAAGTTTTGAACGTTGGCGTCTTCCATCTTTGGGCGGCCCGTTATTGCAAAACGTGATTCACCAAGGATGTCATGCGACTATTAGAGCGTCGGTCCCTTGAAAGGAATCCACCGTGATCGGATCTTTTCCGTACAGGTATGGCGTTCATCTACACGACGTCAGAAGCGTTGTTTTTTCCGTTTCTTCGCGCGCTTGGAATTGCCGCGTGACGCGCCCCTTTTGTTAGTATTTTTTTCGTAGTCCGGTCCGGTCAAAATATCGAAACGAAGCCCGCCCGTAAGCGGTGAAGCTTCTTCAAGCCGAACCGAAACGGACTGACCGAGTCGATATACGCCTCCCTTGTAACAGCCCACGAGTGCGTGGCGTTTGTCGTCATGGATATAATAATCGTCGGAAAGGGTACGCATGGGTACGATTCCGTCTGCGCCCGTTTCGGGGAGACGAACAAACAAACCGAAACGAGTTACGCCGGACACGCGCGCGTTGAAGGTAACGCCTACGCGCTCTGACAGGAAGGCGGCAATGAAACGGTCCATCGAATCTTGCTCGGCGGCCATGGCGCGGCGTTCGTGATTGGAAATGAGTTCTGACGTTTCCTCGAGCCTTTCGATGTCTTCGTCGGTTAGGCCGTCGTGTCCGAGTTCAAGTGTGCGAATCAGTGCACGATGAACGATCAGGTCGGCATAGCGACGAATGGGAGACGTAAAGTGGGTGTAGCGGTGCAAATTGAGCCCGAAGTGGCCTGAGTTCCTGGCGCTGTAATAGGCTTGGCTTTGTGTGCGCAACACGATGTTGCTGACAAGATCCGCGTACCCGGAACTCCGAGTCTTGTCCAAGATCGAATTGAAATTTCGCGTAGTCAAAGTTTGACCCGGTGACAATTTCAGATCAATCGTCTTCAGAACATAGCGCAAGGCGTCAAGCTTGTCTTCGGCGGGCGGCTCGTGTGTCCGATAAATGAGTGGCGTTCCTCTGGCTTCGAGAGTCTCCGCCGCACAGACATTGGCCTGTATCATAAATTCTTCGATCAGCCGATGAGCGTCCAGCCTTTCCTTTTTCTTGACGGCGGTGACCGCATCTTTTGCCAATTCGATTCCATATTCCGGCAGTTCGAGCTTGAGAGGTGAGCGCCGCTCGCGCGCCTTCGACAAGGCTTCATAACTTTGCCACAAGGGAGTCAGAACAGACTTGAGGAGCGTCTTGGTGATGTCGTCGGGGTTGCCATCGATGGCGTTTTGGACCTGAGTATAACTCAACTGCGCTTTGGAACGCATAAGCCCGCGCATGAATTTATGTCCAAGCTTGTTGCCTTCTCTGTCGAACACCATACGAACCGTCAGACAGGGGCGCTCCTCGTTGGGGCGCAGGGAACACAGATCGTTGGACAGGAGTTCGGGCAGCATGGGCACAACCCGGTCGGGCAAGTAACACGAATTGCCTTTCAAGTGTGCGGTCTCATCCAGAGCACCGCCCGGCCGGACAAAGTGGGCAACATCGGCGATGGCTACGTACACGATCCAGCCCCCTTTGTTTGATTTGCTTTTATCCGGTGTTGCCGCCACCGCATCGTCAAAGTCGTGTGCGTCCGCCGGATCAATCGTCACCAGGGGAACCCCTCGTAAATCCGTGCGCTGACCCAGTCGGGGGCGGCGTGCACGCGATGCTTCTTTCAGCGCATCTTGGCTGAAACCCGTCTCAATACCGTGATTATGGATTGCGATCAGACTTAACGAGCGTTGATCATCGATCGTGCCGTGAACCTCCACGACACGTGCGCGTTTGAAGCCGTCATGGCCGCTGCTTGAGATCTCAACGGTAACGAGATTGTTGTCCTTTGCGTTTTTGGAGTCGTTCCTGGCAACGGAGAGATCGTATTTTATTTTGCGATCAACGGATTTGACCCGTGCTTCTTTGCCGTCTCGGCCTGCACGATAGACGCCCAAGATACGGCGTGTGCTTTGGCCCAGGTGTTTCATGACGCGCGCTTCATAGGATCCATACGTTTCTTTTTTTAATCGGGCGAGAACACGGTCGCCGACTCGAAGAGCGTCGGCTCCGGGGGTGCGTCGCGCCGGCGGTACCAGAATGATTTGTGGCGGTGGCGCCTCGTTGCGCCATTGCACAGGCCGTCCGATCAATTCGCCGTCTCTATCCTGATCGACGACCTCAAGCACCGTTACCGAAGGTAATTCTTCGTGTTTTTTCAGTGATATGCTACGGCTGCGTTCGATCACTCCTTCGTCCGCCAATTGTTTGAGCAGACGGGCCAGTTTCGGGCGGTCATCACCTTTAATGCCGAACGCGCACGCGATTTCGTGCTTGCCGGTCTTGACGGAACCGGCATTGATGAAGTCCAGAATTTCGGATTTGCTTGGAAAGCGTGCCAGCGGATCACTCCACAGCCGCGCTTGATTCTGTCTCTGATTTGTCAGCTTCTTTTGCGGCTTTCGGTTTGTTGGTGATTTCCTTTGCCGTCTTTGTCTTGGGCGCGTTTTTCTTTTTGATGCCTGATTTCTTCGCCTTGGCCGCGATGAGTTTGACAGCCTGTTCCAGGGTAACGGATTGGGGATCGACGTCGGCGGACAAGCTCACATTTATTTTACCATGTTTGACGTACGGTCCATAGCGGCCGCTCAGAACATTGACAGCACCGCCCTCTGTGGGGTGATCGCCCAGTTTCTTGAGAGTTTTTTGGGTCCGGCCCTGCCGCTGGCTGCCGGCAATCTTTTCCGCAATCAAAGTGACCGCCCGATTGAGCCCGATTATGAAGACTTCTTCCGGATCTTTGAGGTTGGCATATGTGCCGTCATGCATCACATAAGGGCCAAACCGGCCAATACCGGCAACAATCGGTTTTTGTGTATCGGGGTGGAGTCCCACTTCGCGGGGTAATGAGAGTAGGGCAAGGGCCCGCTCAATATTCATGTCTTGAGGGTCCATGGTCTTCGGGATGCCAACGCGTTTCGGCTTCTCGCCGTTTTGGGTATCGCCAAGCTGGACATAGGCGCCGAAGCGGCCGTCACGGACACTGACCTCAAGACCCGTATCCGGATCATCGCCGAGAATTTTTATGTCTCCTTTGGGACCGGTATTGGCGCCGTTCGTCGCCGTGAGCGCCCGCGTCAGTTTGCATTCGGGGTAATTCGAACACCCGACGAAGGCACCAAAGCGGCCTACTTTGATGCTCAAGAGACCGTCTTCGCAAGAGGTACATTTGCGGGGCGGGCTGCCGTCATCTCTGGGCGGAAAGACGTAGGAGCCCAAAACTTCGTTCAGTGCGTCGAGCACGTCGGTAATGCGCGATTCGCTCGTGCTTTCGACAGTCGCGTGGAACTCTTTCCAGAACGCACGCAAGAATTCTTTCCAATCCAATTCGCCTGCGGATACCTGGTCGAGTTTCTCTTCCAAGTCCGCGGTAAAATCGTATTGAACATATTGGGCAAAAAAGCTTTCCAGAAAGGCTGTGACCAATCGGCCCTTATCCTCCGGGATAAAGCGGTTTTTATCCATGTGCACGTAGTTGCGGTCCCGGAGCACAGACAAGATCGAAGCGTAAGTTGACGGTCGACCGATCCCGAGTTCTTCAAGTTTTTTGACGAGTGTCGCTTCGCTGAAGCGGGGCGGCGGTTCGGTAAAATGCTGATCCGGTTTGATTTCGCCGAGCGACACGTCTTGACCCGTGCCGACTTTCGGCAAATACCCGACTTCAGCATCGTTTCCGTTTTCGTAGCGCTTGTTCTCCGCTAACACGCTGGGTCTTGGCGAGTCGGCTTCAGCATCATTGCCGTTGTCGTCGCGCCCTTCCTGATAAAGCCTCAAAAACCCGTTGAACAGGACCACGGTGCCCGTCGCGCGCAGGCCGATCTTGCGGTCTGCTGACTCGAGGTCGATTGTCGTCCTCTCCAGTTCGGCGTTTGCCATTTGGCTTGCAAGTCCCCGTTGCCAAATCAGTTCGTAAAGACGCCGCTGATCGTTGTTGAGGGACGAGCCGATATCTTTCGGCAGGCGATTGAAGTCCGTTGGCCTGATCGCCTCGTGGGCCTCTTGCGCATTTTTGGCTTTGTTCTTGTAGACGCGCGGAGCCCCGGGCACGTAACGACCGCCGAATTCGGATCGAATGACGGCGCGCGCTTGGCTTACGGCTTCGCCGGTCATTTGTATGCCGTCCGTTCGCATATATGTAATGAGTCCGGTCGTGCCTTCGTCGGTATCGATTCCCTCGTAGAGTTGCTGGGCAATTTGCATGGTCCGCGACGCCGAGAAGCCGAGCTTCCGCGATACTTCTTGCTGCAAGGTCGATGTCGTGAACGGCGGCGGCGGGTTGCGTTTGGTCGGTTGACTTTTTACAAGAGCAACACGAAATGAAGCCTTCTGGATTGCCTGTTTAGCTTTTGCGGCGGCTTCCTCGTTGCTCAGATCAAACTTTTTTAGCTTTTCACCTTCGAGCGTAACAAGTCGTGTTTTAAATATGTCGCCTGATTGTGCGGTGACGAGCACGTCGATGGTCCAATATTCTTGGCTGATGAACGCTTCGATCTCGAGCTCGCGGTCGCAAATCAGACGAAGAGCAACTGACTGTACCCGTCCCGCAGAGCGTGAACCCGGCAGCTTGCGCCAAAGCACGGGTGAAAGCGTAAAGCCCACGAGATAGTCCAGCGCACGGCGCGCGAGATAAGCGTTGACGAGTTGACTGTTCAAATGTCGGGGATGTTCCATGGCATCGAGGACGGCACGCTTGGTCACGGCGTTGAAGACCACGCGCTCGACGTCGACACCGTCGAGTACGTTCTTCTGCTCCAGGAGTTCGAGGAGATGCCACGAAATGGCTTCGCCTTCGCGGTCAGGATCCGTCGCCAGGATAAGTTTCTTGGACTCGGCGACCGCCGCGGCGATTTCCTTTACTTGTTTTTTCGATTTGGGGTCCGTATGCCACGTCAGTGCAAAGTCTTCATCGGGGAGCACCGAACCTTCTCGAGAGGGCAGGTCGCGAACATGGCCGTAACTTGCCATGACTTTGTAATCTTTACCCAAATATTTGTTGATCGTCTTGGCCTTGGCCGGCGATTCAACGATGACGACGTTCATGCCTTTTCTTTTCCCGAGCCCGGTGATCCGGTTTGACGCGCTTGAAGTTTCTCTCTCCGCTTGACGGGTGAGCCGCTCGTATAATGCCGCCGACCATGGAAACAGGAGGTTGACAATCCCGTCCAGGCTCGCTCGGCGTGGCAGGGAACCTTGAGCAAAACATGCTCTGTGTCAACCGGAGGGCTGGGAACGGCAAATATCAGGCTCTCGTTTATCCGTTTCTCAGGATGGCAGCGATTCGAACGGCCTTCATGAGACCTGCACGGAGTTACTCACCTTCGAATATGTCAAATGTGAAATTCAGAGCAGAGAAACCAACCCTCCCGAGTGCCGTTCCAATCGACCCGCCAACTCGAGCTCTAAAAGGGCGGCGTGGACAGCCGCAGGGGATTGATCGCTTTGGCGTATCAATTCATCGACGAGCACCGGCTCAGGACTGAGGAGTTCGCTCAGACTGACGTGTGCCTCGTCGATATCGGTGGCTGCGACAGCGACTTCAGATGCTCTCGGTCGTTCACGGGAATTGCCGTTCTCTGAACGGTCGACGGAGATCCAGGTGAGACCATCGAGGGCTTCGATCACCTGTTCGGCGTTCTCGACGAGATTGGCTCCATCGCGAATGAGCGCGTTGGTCCCTTGGTGACGCGGATCGAGCGGGGAACCCGGAACGGCAAAGACCTCGCGTCCTTGTTCGGCCGCAAAGCGTGCTGTAATCAATGAACCTGAGCGCATGGACGCTTCGACCACAATCGTTGCCACTGCCAAACCTGAGATCATCCGATTGCGTCTAGGGAAGTCGCGCGCCTGGGCCTGATGCCCTAGCGGCATTTCGGAAAGAAGTAGGCCCTTAACCTTAATTTGTTCATATAAAGATTTGTTTTGAAGCGGGTACACCGCGTCGACCCCGCCGGCCATGACGGCAATCGTTCCCGTCTCAAGGCTTCCCCTGTGTGTTGAGGTGTCGATACCGCGCGCCAAGCCCGACACGATTGCGGTTCCGCTTGCGCCAAGCGCTCGCGCAAAGTCTTCCGCAATGCGCCTGCCCACCGCCGAGGCATTGCGTGCACCGACAATTGCGATGGAGAGTCGTTCCAGCAGCTCCTTTTGGCCCATGACGCAAATCAGAGGCGGAGGTGCGTGGATCGTTTCCAATAGTTTCGGGTAGTCCGGTTCGCCGGCGGCAATAAAGTGCCCACCCAATTTTTTTATGGCGGTAAACTCCCGTTCGGCGTCTTCGGTCGAACATTTGCGAATCTTGCGCTTGAGGCCGCCGCGGCGTGCGAAGTCAGGCAGGGAGTTGAGTGCCTGATTGGCGGAGCCACAAGTTTCCAGGAGACGCCAAAAGGTCGATGGCCCAACATTTTCGCTTCGGATGAGTTGAAGCCAATCAACCCGATCCTGTTCACTCAAGCGCCTTCGAATTGCGCCCATATTTTGAGGCCCTCATGTCATCGTATGATCACTTTAAGTGACTCTTTAGCCACCGATCTTACTTTCATTGCCTGAGAGCAGCCGACGAATATTTTGGTAGTGGCGTATAAAGACCAAAATCGAAAGCGCGCCCGTCAATTCAGCGTATTGAAAGTCGCCGCTAAGCCAAAAATAGACCGGGGTGAGAAGGGCGGCGATAAGAGCTGCCACGGACGAAAAGCGTAAAACACCCGCCACCACGAGCCAGGTACTGATCGACATCAGCCCGATCATCCAATTGAACGCCAGGGCGACCCCCATATACGTCGCGACACCCTTACCGCCTTTGAGGCCAAGCCAGACGGGAAATAAATGACCGAAAAATGCACCGGTCGCGGCAATGACGGCGATGTCCGGCCCGAACCTTTGGCCGAGCAGAACCGCAAGCGCACCTTTGCCGGCATCAAGCAATAACGTCGCCAGCGCCAAGCTGTGGTGTCCCGTGCGCAATACATTGGTCGCACCGATATTTCCGGACCCGACGTTTCGAATGTCTCCCAGCCCGGCCAGACGAATGAGAACGAGGCCAAAGGGAATTGAGCCCAGCGCATACCCGAACAAAAGCGCCGCGAGGTAATACGGCATATCGGCGCTGATATTGATCGGGTCAGGCATATTGCTGCACTGTGCCCTTGTCTTGCTCGGCTTGGAAAACCGTGCGGCCCGATACCACCGTCCTCAAAACGCGGCCTTGAAACTTTCTGCCGTCGAAAGGCGTGTTCTTCGATTTCGATCTGATAGCGCCCTCCTCAAAAACGTACGGATGACCGAGGTCGACGATAATAAGGTCGGCGGGGGCGCCCTCGGCCAAGCGGCCGCTCTCGAGACCCAGAATTTTTGCAGGCGTACATGTGAGCGCGCGCAGTATGTCGAGTAATCCGATATTGCCGTTGTGATATTGTTCAAGGGCGACGGGCAAGAGTGTCTCTAGACCTACGGTGCCCTCGGTCGCTTCGGCAAAGGGCAGGCGCTTGTTTTCCGGAGCTTGGGGATCGTGGCTCGAAACGATCACGTCAATCACGCCCCGCGCCAAGCCATCGACCATGGCTTGACGATCACTTTCGGAGCGCAAGGGCGGATTGGTTTTGAAGAACGTGCGGTATTCGCCGACATCATTCTCGTTGAGCGCCAAATGATGAGCCGAAACCGCGCATGTCATGTCCAATCCTTGGCTTTTGGCATCTTCAATGATGCGCAGGGCATCCGCGCACGAGACCTGAGACAGATGATAACGCCCGTCGGTGAGCTTCACCAACGTGACGTCGCGCTGGACAACGATGGTTTCGGCGGCCGTTGGAATGCCTGCCAATCCCAGACGTGACGCAAGCTCCCCCTCATTCATGGCGCCCCCGGCCGCCAAGTACGGGTCTTCTGCGTCATGCACGATGAGCGCGTTGAATGTCTTGGCATAGGCGAGCGCGTGCCTCATCAACCTTGTATTGGTGACGGAGCGTCGGCCATCGGTAAACGCGACGGCGCCGGCATCCAGAAGCAAGCCGACTTCCGTCAGGTCTTCACCTTTTAGTCCCCTCGTTAACGCCGCCATAGGATGCACATGGACCTTCGCGGTATCCCGCGAGCGGCGTTTGATGAAATCGACAAGCGACACGTCGTCAATGACCGGGTCCGTATTGGGCATGACCGTCATGGTCGTCACGCCCCCGCTTGCCGCGGCCTGGCTGGCGGTTGCCAACGTTTCTTTGTACTCGGCGCCCGGTTCACCGGAAAAGACTCGCATATCGATCAGACCCGGACACAAAACGTGCCCGCCGCAATCTATGATCGAAAAGTTTTGCGGCACGCCCTCGGGAAACAGATTGGGACCGACGGCCTGAATACGGCCGTCGAAGGTCACGAGCGCGCCCGGTGAATCGAGACCTGTTTCCGGATCTACCAGTCGCGCGTTGACGTAAGCGATTTGTTCCGGTGGGATAACGGTCATGACGCACTTGACGGCTGACCAGGCAAGTGTCGGCTCAAGGCGTCAAGCACCGCCATGCGAACTGCAACACCCATTTCCACTTGGTCCTGGATCAAACTGATCGATTTGTCATCGGCGATGTCGCTGTCGATTTCGACGCTACGGTTCATTGGCCCGGGATGCATCACTTTGGCACCCGGTTTTGCGGCTGCCAACTTTTCTCGGTCAAGACCGTAATAGGTGAAATATTCACGCGTTGACGGAATCAACGAGCCTGTCATGCGTTCCAGTTGCAGGCGCAGCATCATGACGACATCGCAATCCCGAAGACCTTCACTCATGTCGTAAGAGATCTCGACCCCGAGCCGTCGGGCGTTGGGCGGCAGCAGCGTTCGCGGCGCAATGGCCCGGACCCGCGCGCCCATCGCATTCAGCAAATAGATGTTGGAGCGCGCCACGCGGCTGTGAAGGATGTCGCCGCAAATAGCGATGGTGAGACCCTCTATGCGGCCAAACTGACGTCGTATCGTAAGCGCGTCCAAAAGAGCCTGCGTGGGATGTTCGTGGGAGCCGTCGCCCGCATTGATGACGGAGCAATCGACCTTTTGAGACAGGAGTTCGACGGCGCCCGAAGCCCCGTGGCGCACAATCAGCAGGTCGGGCCGCATGGCGTTCAAGGTGACCGCGGTATCGATCAGCGTCTCGCCTTTCCTTACCGAAGACGTGCCCACCGACATGTTCATTACATCGGCGCTTAGCCGCTTGCCTGCAAGTTCGAACGAACTTTGAGTGCGCGTAGAGGACTCGAAGAAGAGATTGATGAGCGTGCGCCCGCGCAAGAGCGACTGTTTCTTATCGACCCGGCGGTTGAGTTCGACATAGAAGTCGGCCAAGTCGAGCATGTAATCGATTTCAGATAGGGAAAGCTTTTCAATCCCCAAAAGATGTTTGTGGTTGAAACCGGGGTGAAGGTCGCGAATCTTCGAGTGTTGTTCCGTAGCGCTCATTAAAGAGGACTGTATAAGCGGAAAGTGTTTGACCCGCAAGCGGGCGCGAAGCCAAGTCGTTACCGTTGTGTCCCCTTAATTGCGGGACAAGTAGTCGAGAGCGCCCTGAAGCATGAACGAGGCAGCTATTTTATCGATAACGGCACGGCGGCGTTGACGGCTTACATCGGCTTCCAACAGGGTTCTCGTCGCCGCAACCGTGGACAGCCGTTCGTCCCAAAAACACATGGGCAAGTTCGTGAACCCGCGCATATTTCGAGCAAAGGCGCGCGTCGATTGCGCCCGCGGTCCCTCGGTGCCGTTCATATTGAGCGGTAAACCGAAGATCAGACCTCCTATGCCATGCTTTTGAATCAGAGTCGTCAATTGTACGGCGTCCTTGGTAAATTTTGTGCGTTGCAAGGTGGTAAGAGGACTTGCAATTTTTAGCGAAGTATCGGAGATGGCCAGCCCCAGTGTTTTGCTTCCCACGTCGAAGCCCATAAGACCGGTGCCGGGCGCGAGGTGCGCGGCCAATTCGTTAAGTGTAGTTTCGGTGTACTTCGTCACGAGACTGTGTCTATGACACCATATGCCGGTCCCGACAAACTTCCCTGCCGCGGTTGATCTCGGTGCATTTTGCCTACTATAGCATGCTTGCATGAGTTCCGTGGGCTTGATAAGCGTCCACGGCAACAAGAAGGGCTCTGACATGTCCGTAGATCGCACAACCGTCCGACGCATCGCGCGGCTTGCACGCATTGCAGAACCTGAAGAACGGCTCGATCGGTTGGCTTCCGAGCTAAACCGCATTCTGTCCTGGATCGAACAACTCGATGAAATCGATACGAGCAATGTCGAACCCATGACCAGTGCGGTTGAGACCGGGCTGCCGCGGCGCAAAGATCAGATCACGGATGGCGACCGCCGCCGCGAAATTTTGAAAAACGCCCCATCCGCGAGAGACGATTTCTTTACCGTTCCCAAGGTAGTGGAGTAACGCGGGATGGACGGCAGTGCCGACCTTTTGACGCTTTCTCTTGCCGAGGTGCGTGACGGGCTGCGCGCCAAAAGATTTTCCGCACGAGAATTGACTCTTGCCTGCTTGGACGCTATCGCAAATGCGTCAGCGCTCAATTGCCTGATTACGGACACCGCCGAGCAAGCAATGATCATGGCGGATGCCGCCGACCGGCGATTGGCCAAAGGCGATGCCGGCCCATTGGAGGGCATCCCTATCGGCGTCAAAGATCTGTTTTGCACCAAAGATGTATTGACGACCGCGGCAAGTCATATTCTCGATGGCTTTAAGCCGCCCTACGAGTCGACGGTAACGTCCAATCTTTGGAGGGACGGCGCCGTCATGATGGGCAAGCTCAATTTAGACGAGTTTGCAATGGGATCGTCGAACGAAACCAGCTACTACGGACCGGCCGTCAATCCGTGGCGTCGCAAAGATGATGATGACAAGCTTGTGCCGGGCGGGTCGTCAGGCGGGTCGGCAAGCGCCGTCGCCGCTTCGTTGATGCCCGCCGCAATCGGTACCGATACGGGCGGGTCGATTCGTCAGCCGGCGGCCTTTACGGCAACCGTGGGCATGAAACCGACCTACGGTCTTTGCTCGAGATGGGGCATCGTCGCCTTTGCTTCTTCCCTTGATCAGGCCGGCCCCGTTACACGCACCGTAAAGGATGCGGCAATCCTGTTGACATCCATGGCGGGGTATGACGCCATGGACTCGACAAGCCTGAAAACCGATATTCCCGACTACACGCAATCACTGACGAAAGGTGCGAAGGGTCTGCGTGTCGGCATTCCCAGCGAATACCGTGTCGACGGTATGCCGGAGGAAATTGAGCGGCTCTGGCGGGACGGTATCGAATGGTACCGCCAAGCAGGCGCCGAGATCATCGAGGTCAGCTTGCCCCACACCAAATATGCGCTGCCGACCTACTACATTATAGCGCCGGCGGAAGCGTCATCGAATCTGGCCCGATATGACGGTGTCAAATATGGATTGCGTGTAGAGGCCGATGACATTATCGGCCATTATGAGCAAACGAGGGCGGAAGGATTTGGCGACGAAGTCAAACGGCGCATTTTGATCGGCACCTATGTGCTTTCGGCCGGGTACTACGATGCTTATTATCTGAAGGCCCAGAGAGTTCGCAACTTGATCGCCGAAGACTTCAAGTCGGTTTTCGAGAAAGTCGACGTGCTGCTGACTCCGACGACGCCTTTTGCCGCATTCGGATTGGGTGAGAAATCGAATGATCCGATTGCCATGTATCTCAACGATATTTTTACGGTGACCGCAAGCCTTGCAGGACTGCCCGCCATTTCCGTGCCTGCGGGCGTTGACGAAGCCGGTTTGCCGCTGGGTCTTCAAGTGATCGCCAAAACGCTCGACGAGGAGACCATGTTTCGGGCCGCGCATATCCTCGAAGAGGCCGCGCACTTCACGATCGCGCCTCGACCCTGGTGGAACTGAAATCATGTCGTCGGGGCAGAGCCATAAATCCGTACAAAGATTAATTCCGGGCGCGACCGGCGACTGGGAAGTCGTTATCGGACTTGAAATCCATGCTCAATTGACCAGCGATACGAAGCTCTTTTCCGGTGCGCCGACCGACTTTGGCGGCACGCCCAATTCTCGTGTCAGTTTCGTCGATGCGGCGATGCCCGGCATGCTGCCGGTCATCAATGAGTATTGCGTTGAACAAGCTGTGAGAACCGGCTTGGGCCTCAAAGCGAAGATCAATCATGTATCCGTTTTTGACCGCAAGAACTATTTCTATCCCGATTTGCCTCCCGGCTATCAAATCTCTCAATACAAGAATCCCATCGTCGGCGAAGGCGAGGTTACGGTGGATTTGCCCGATGGCGGCACGGTGACCATCGGTATCGAGCGGATTCATTTGGAGCAGGATGCAGGCAAGAGCGTCCACGATATCGAGCCGTCGGTTTCACTCGTCGATCTCAATCGCGCGGGCATCGCCTTGATGGAAATCGTTTCAAAACCGGATCTGAGATCATCCACCCAGGCCGCCGCCTATGTACGCAAGCTGCGGTCAATTCTCCGATATTTGGGGACGTGCGACGGCAACATGGAGCAGGGGTCGTTGCGTGTGGACGTGAATGTTTCAGTCCGCCGCCCGGGCGAACCCTTGGGCACCCGCTGCGAGATCAAGAATGTGAACTCGCTCCGCTTCATGTCGCAAGCGATCGAGTACGAAGCGCGCCGCCAAATCGATGTGATTGAAGACGGCGGTAACATCGAACAGGAAACCAGATTGTTCGATTCGAAAACGGGCATCACGCGCACGATGCGAACGAAAGAAGAAGCGCATGATTATAGATATTTTCCCGACCCTGATTTGCTGCCGCTTGAATTGTCCCGGACCTGGATCGACAATATTGCCGCGTCGCTTCCGGAATTACCGGATGCAAAGAAAACAAGATTTATGAAAGATTACGAGTTGTCCGCGTACGATGCCGACGTTCTCGTTGCAGAGAAGGAACACGCCGACTTTTTTGAAAACGTTGCGGCGCGGCGCGATCCCAAAATCGCAGCCAATTGGGTCACTCAAGAACTGTTCAGCGCGCTCAATAAGAGGGGATGGTCCATATTGGAGTCTCCCGTGAATGCGGATCGGCTTGGCAGGCTTATCGATTTGATCGATGACGGAACTATTTCAAGGCGAATCGCCAAAGACGTTTTCGATCTTATGTTCGAATCAGGCGGCGATCCTGCACAAATTGTCAAAGATCACGGTCTGGAGCAGTTAGGAGACGCCGGTGCGATCGAGACGGAGATAGACAAAATTATTGCCGCTAATCCGGACAAGGTGGAACAGGTAAAACAAAAACCGAAAGTTCTTTCTTGGTTCGTCGGTGCAGTGATGAAAGCAACGAACGGCAAGGCTAACCCTAAGTCGGTAAATGATATTTTGAAGTCGAAACTTCGTCTTGACGAATCCGAATAATGCTTTTGCAAGTTGTATTTGATTTTCGTGTGTGCTGATCATCGCGCCGAGATCATGAATCGATTCACCGTGCGCATAACGTGCTTCCTAATCAAAATTAAGTAACTGTGAACTATATGTTGCCGTAATCACTTCGTCACAGCATACTGCGATTCCTTTTATTGTGCGTGTGATTGTCCGAGTACCTATTAAAGAAACCAGGGGAGCGACAAAGATGGCTACACGGCCCGCCACCAAAAAACGTACTACGCGTAAAAAAACTGCAAAGCGGAAAACACCTGTACGCAAGACCGCGGCACGGAAAACCGTCAAGCGTAAAACGACAAAGGCGAAAACCGTAAAACGGAAAACCGCGAAGCGGAAAGCGCCTGCACGCAAGACTGCGGCGCGCAAAACCGTCAAGCGTAAAACGGCGAAGGCGAAAACCGCAAAACGGAAAACCGCGAAGCGGAAAGCGCCTGCACGCAAGACCGCGGCCCGCAAAGCCGTCAAGCGTAAGACGGCGAAGGCGAAGACCGTAAAACGGAAAACCGCAAAGCGGAAAACGCCTGTACGCAAGACCGCGACGCGCAAAGCCGTCAAGCGTAAAACGGCGAAGGCGAAAACCGCAAAACGGAAAACCGCGAAGCGGAAAGCCGCCAAGCGTAAGACGACACGTTGACGGCCAGCAATGATCCGGACGTGATCGAGGCCGCCTGTGGAGTTCCCCTGTAGGGGGGCTCCCGGCGGTCGTTTTTGTCCGTGCAGGATCCGTGCGAAAGGGATACTTTTCGCTTATGGCGCGTCTTGGACGCTCATTAGTGTTTCCGTTCGCTCGAAGTGAGCGTGTCTTTCAAGTTTTATCCGTTGACTGTCGTCTGCTGAGGTGGGCCAGTCCTTTGTTGACCGCGGCGAGTTTCAACATCTGTTATATGCCGCCCTGGCCCGCGCTTTTTTCGTAAACAAATGCATGGGCAGGCGCTACGATTACCTGACCCTTCTTTTCTCCGTGGAGGATGACGTGCATGCGCTTTAAGCGAAGAAGTCTCATGGCGGCAGCGGCGGCCATCGTTGTGGCGGCGGCGGGGCTTGTCCTTCTGACAACCCGAGCCGATTTCAACGACGTTGACGAGAACTATCCCAATATCCTCTTTTTGATTGCAGACGATCTGGGCGTCGATTGGGGTCCGTGCTTTGCCGAACATGATCTGATGCCGAATGTCGAGCGCCTTTGCGACAACGGCGTCGTCTTTGACCGCACCTACTCGACGCCTTCTTGCGCGCCCACTCGCGCCACGCTTCTGACGGGACGCTACGCCTTGAGAACTCGCGCCGGCGCAACCCGCCGCCACCGGCCGGACGACCCGCCCAATCGAAACCTTTCGCTCGAAGAAATCATCATTCCGGAAGTGCTTGATCAAATTGAAGGCGGGAACTACCGGCATGCGGCTTTTGGCAAGTGGCACCTCAGCGATACTTTCAACGGCGGTCTCAGAAACCCGCTCCTTGCCGGATTTCAAAACTATTGGGGGACATTCAGCTTTGCCGATTACTTCAAATGGCCCAGACACGATAACGGCAAAAGGGGCGGTGAAGTACGGAAATACAAAACGACGGCATTCGTTGATGACGCCATTTCATGGATTGACGATACCGGCAATCGGCCTTGGTTTGCTTGGGTCGCGTTTTACAACCCGCATTCCCCATGGCATCTCCCGCCACTGTATCTTCATGATTTCGATCACTTGGACCCGAACCCTGATTTTGCGTCTGCGAAAGATGATCCTTCCTACGCCCATGCTTATTTCTCCGCCATGCTACAGGCTTTGGACACGGAAATCGGACGGCTGTTGCACTTTGTCGAATCCGGGGTCGAGCGAGACACGTATATCGTCTTCATAGGTGACAACGGCACCAGCAAGGGTATTGCGGTCCCGGATTTCGGAAGGAATCGATTCAAAAGCACGATTTGGGAAGGTGGGATCCATGTGCCGCTTGTCGTCAGCGGTCCCAACATCGTCGAGCCGGGCCGCCGGGTTTCGGCGCTGGTCAATTCCACCGATCTGTTTGCGACGGTCATCGAGTTGGCACAGGGGCGGTCCGTTCTTGAGCAATCTCCCGTGGCGCTCGATTCCATAAGTCTCGTTCCTTACCTTCGAGACCGCCGAACTCCGGCGCTTAGAGAGTGGGCCTTCGTTGATACCGGTAATCAGCACCGAAAATTTCGTCATGCCGTCATCGAGGGGACTTACAAACTCATCGTGCAATCGGAAAGTCTGCGGTTGTACGACCTGGAGAATGATCCTTACGAGCGGCGGCAACTGATAAATGAAAAAATGAGCGATCGACACGCACGTCGCGCGCGTCAACTGTTTTCGAGGTTTGTCGATCTCTATCAGTCCGAGGACGATCCTTACACGGATGTCAAAATCGAAAATCTCATGGCCGCGTATCAGAACATGCTTTGTCGAGAGTTCGAGGAAGCAGAAGCTTCCGGCTCTCCGTCTCCTCTCCCTTGTCCGTCGCTCTGAGCGGGCCTCGCGCGGATGTCGTCTTCAGGATTTTGTCCAATGAATGTCAACCGCCAAGAGGGAGGGAGCCATGTCGGACGTTTCTCGCAGATCATTCGGAACCGGGTTGGCCGGCGCCGCCCTATTGCTGGGGCTGACGGACTCTCAATCCTCCACGGAGGCGATGGGAGCCAACGACGTCACGTCCGCTCTTGATCTCGAAAGTGCGCAGGGCAAGTTCAATGCGTTTGGGCGGATGGCGGCCAGCCTGGGCGATGAGAAAGTCTATTGGTGGCGCAGCATGGTGCGTTACGGCATTGTCGATCAGGATGTCATTCCTCTGCACCGTACGCTTGGCGGATTGTTCATCGTAACTGAAAACAACGGTGACGGTACGGTAACCTATGTCAACCGCGAAGTAGGTTATCATTTGGATATTGAGAGCGGCGCTCTGCTTGACACATGGGATAATCCGTATACGGGCAAATCGGTAACCGTCAAACATTTGCGCTCGGGTCCTAACGCTACGAAGCTCACCCCCCAAGGCGCCGTTCCCCAAGCCGAGGGCTCGGCCATGGAACTGCCTTTCGATGTCGTGCAGAGTATCGGGCCGGTTTTGGCGTCGGCCGACACCGTCTGGCTCAACTTCGATTTGCATGCGGTCGGCAAGGGCGGCGGCCCCAGTCCCGTATTGTTCCGGGATATGATCACCTACCGCGCGGCACGGTCCGATCTTGAAAACGCGGCGCTTGATAATGTGCCGGCGTCCTACACCATTCAGGACTATCTGAATTGGCGGCCGTGGATGGGGATGGACGGTATTCGCGGCGTTCTGGCGGGCCGGGGGGCCGGCGAAAAAGTCGGCGGACCCGACGAATTCCCGAAACAACTGTTGGCCATGATTGAAGAAAATGATCCGTCATGGCTGAACGACCCCGAAAGCTGGCGGGGGGATTCACTCCTGTAGCCTCAGCCGTGAATCGGGCACGGTTTTTAGTAGAGTGTCCGCCCGGAGATCGGACAGGGGTCAGTTTTCATGCGACGCGAACGCGGCGCGGCGTATGAGAGCGCGAGATTCCAGATAGTCGAGCGTTTCCTTGTGCATCCCCCGGTGCGCGCCGACCTCGGCGTCAATCACCATGGTGTTGTCGGTTTCACGGTCATAGGCGGGCCAATGGGGCCGGCCTTCACCGTTGGGGTTGCCGGTCTTGGCGAACGCAACCCAGTAGCCGCGTACGATGTCTCCCATCGCATGATCGTCGTCGGTGTTGGTGACTTCGCGCGGATACTGAAGTTCGGGACGGCTGCGCACCACATCGAACACGAAAGGCACTTCCGAGCCGTGAGGCGCGCCGGGAATCTCGCCGCGCAACTCCTCTTGCACGTATGCGAAATGATAGAGATATGCGGGCGAAGACACGGACTTCATTTGGTCGGCGATATAACGCGTCGACGTCAGAAAAAGGCCGTCTGAAAACCACCGGCGTGACAAATCGACCCTGTTCAGGTCGCCGAAGATGCGAAGATCCTCGTCCGACAGACCGGCAAGAAAGCCGTCCGCCAAAAATTCATGGAGCGCGGGCGGCCCGCGCGTAATTTGGTCCCATTCCCAACTGTTGGCGCCCGCCATGTAAGGCACGTCATGCTGCCGGCCGCTCTCGAAAAGAACCGGGATGTCGTCCGGAATGACGGTGCCGTCCACTACAGGCGGAAACAGGAGAAACTTGGAGGTTTGATACCGCAAAATTTCGTCCGTGGTCAGCGCCCGCAGACCTGCAGCGATCGCCTTGTCGTCGCCCGTGATGCCGAAATGGTCCGCCATCGTTTGACCGTCGGTTACCAAAGGCGCTTCGAGGGCGCCGGGGCGGCCCTTCTTCGTCATGTGCCGGGTTTTGTCGAGAGCGACCGCGCTTCCCTGGGCAATGGCGCGGTGAAAGAGGCCCTTGGCCAGCGGCGATACCATCAGCACGTTAACGGACACGCCGCCCGCGGAGTGGCCGAAGACGGTGACCGTATCCGGATTACCGCCGAAAGCTTCGATGTTGCGCCGGACCCACTCGAGAGCTGCGATTTGATCGAGAATGCCGTAGTTGGCGAGGGGCTCGCCCGCCTGGATGCGGGACAAAGCGGGATGCGCGAAGCGGCCCAGAGCGCCGACGCGGTAATTGATCGTCACGAGAATAACGCCGTCTCGCACGAGCGTCGTGCCCACATAGCGCGGTTCGGAGCCTGAGCCCCGCTGATAATTGCCGCCGTGGATGTAGACCATGACGGGCAGAGGCGTGCGGGGCGTTTCGGACGGCGTCCAAATGTTGAGGGTCAAACAGTCTTCGCTTTGACCGACGGTTTCGATGTACTCCCGTCGCCAGGCTTTTGCGGCGGGTTGCAGGGGTTGCGGGCAAACCGGCCCGAACCTGTCCGCGGCAAGCTCCCCGTCCCACGCGGCCGCGCGGCGCGGCGCGCGCCAACGAAGTTCGCCCACGGGCGGCGCGGCGTAGGGAATGCCTTTGAAGACCGCGATATCGTCTTCGATTTTTCCACGCACGGCCCCCGTCTCCGTTTGCACCACGCGCGGCTGTCGTTCGCCCATGGCGTAAGCGTCCGAGGCGACGAAAACGGCGCACGCCGCGATAGCGAAAACATGACTCGCCATGCGGCGGTTTGACGCGCATGTATGAATCTTTTTTGTCGAGACATGTTGAAACCCGGCGGTCACGGCGGCTTTTCCTTTTGTTTGCAAGCCTTTCGTCAGTATACGTGAGATCAGTTAAGCATGCCGCGGCGCGTGTTTTAAGCCTCGTCTAAGCGCACGTTAAGTCGCGCCTAAGTCTGCCTCCTTAAATTATCGTCAATTCAAGGAGGTCACGCCATGTACAGACTCATCAACGCCGCTATCTCGGTTGTAACTTTGACGACTGTCGTCGTGTCGGTTGCCGGGATCGTTTAAGGAGTCCGATACGTGCGGCGGATACGGCCGCATGCGTCGGACGTTAGAAAATCATCGACCAGGGCCATTTCATATTCCGGTCGATGGCCGTGTAAATCTTGCCGATCGTGGAGTCGTCGTCGAGGCAATCCATTAACAACTGCGCCACATCGGCGCGCGTGATCACGCCGTTCACCGAGCTGTCCTCCGTCAGATAGGCATTCCCCGTCGCCGGCTTGGACACCAGTCCGCCCGGCCGTATGATCGTATAGTCGGCTCCCGTGGACATCAGGTGAGTCTCGGCTTGCGTTTTGAGCGGCAGGATATTTCTTAAAAACCATTTGGCGGTCCAGGGCGGCGCATCGGCGCTGTCCCCGGCGCCGACGGTCGTGACCAGCAGGACCCGCTTGACGCCCGCTTCCATGGCGCCGTCGAAAATATTGGCGTTGCCTTCATAGTCGGGCGGGTTTTCACAACTGAAGCACGCGATGGTCGTGACGACGGCGCTGTAGGGGCCTTGTGCGAAAACGCTCTTCACCGAGTCGCGGTCCATGGCGTCGCCTTCGACGATCCGCGCGCCGAGAGCTTCGAGGCCGCTGCGGTCGGAAGTCGGGCGCACGACGGCGGTTACCTTTTCTCCCCGTGCGACCAACAGCTTGGCAAGCTCCAGCCCCGTGTTGCGCGTAGCGCCGTAGATCAGGACCGAGGTTTCTTCTCCCGTCACCTGGTTCATCGTCTCGGCGGGCTCCTCACCGTCCCGGGCGGCGCTTTGGGATACGGGCGCCGCCCAAACGATCAGAGCGAACAGACCGATCAGGTAGTGGGTCATCGAATGTCTCCTTTACGTCTTTGCACACTGATGGATGCGCCGCAATGTCAGCCCGGAAACTGGGCAATGCCCGAAAGGGACTCCCGTTCGCCGATATTGCCTTTGGATGTGATCTCGCCCGTCTTCAAGTCGAATTTGGCCACGTCGCCGTCGAAGAAATTTCCCATCAACACGTGTTTGCCGTCGATCGAGGGCGCGGCGGCGGCCCATCCGAACGTCTTGAGTTCGTGCTGAACCAGGATCTCACCCGTGTTCCGGTCCATAACGAAAAAAGTGTCGCCCGACGTGATCAGGAGGTTGCCGTCCATCAACTGCGCTATGACCAGCACCATCGCTACGCGTTCGTCCTCGTCGAAATTTGCCAGATCGGGCAGTTGTTGTTCGTTTGCGAGATCATATTGCAGGACACGGGTGCCGGTTTCCGAAATGTAAATCATCCGCCTGCCGTTGTCGGTAAGCACGGTGCTGGTCACGCCGTGAAAGCCGAGAACGCCGCCGTGAGTTTCCGTGTCGTATTCCTTGACGAGCGCGCCGTCCGGACCGTGCTTGAAAATGTTGCCGTCGCCGACCTTGTTCGTCCCCGGCAGATAGCTGAACTGGGTCGTGAAGGCGTCGAAGCCGGTTTGGGTGCCTTGCAAATGTTCCCCGAAATAGAGGCTGCCGTCGGGCCCGAAGGTCACGCTGCTGTAGCTGCGGTCCGAAAATGTGCGTACGGGCCGCTGCACGCCCGACGGATCGATTTCGATGACCGCGGGCGTTCCTTGGGCAAAGGCCCAAAGCGTCTTGTCCGGCGCAAAGACGAGGCCGCCGATCTTGTGGGTCGTGCCTTTCGTCCACAAAACGCCCTTCAGGTTCATGTCGGAGTCGTATTGAAGAAGACGGCCGGTCCCCGCATGGTCGTCGTCGGGATCGTCCATGACCGTGGCGGCGACGATGATGTCGCCCTTCTCGAACGGCGTCATCGTGTTGACGCGCTCGTCTTCCGCGGCGGCGAAGGTCGATGCCAGAGCCACGGCGCCGACCGTGGCCGTTTTCTTCAGTATGCCGATCATGTTTTCCTCCCCTTGAATTCCGTTTGCGTCAGCCGCGTTGAGCGTTCAGACCGTCGATCGTGCATGTGAGTGCGGGAAAATCCGTTGCCGCTCCAAAACTCCAAACGTAGTTCTCCGCCGCGCGTTCGTCCGGATCTATGAACCCGTTCCGGTTGGTATCGCAGAAATAATACAGAAGATCGGCGGCGGGCATATGTTCGGGAATCCAGCCCGTTTTCGACCCGTCCAAAGTCTCCAATTTCGTTTTTGCCTGTCCGGGAAGCGCCCGGGCATTAGGCGAGCCGTAGCTCGCATCGGCGCGCCCCTCGACCGTGGTGCCGACAAGGCCGCCCGTGTTGCTTTCGCCGCTGACTGCGCCGCGTGCATAGGAGTTTCTCACTTTGCCGTTGTTGCGTCCGACAAGACCGCCCACGGAATCGAGTCCTTTGACTTCGCCCGTCGCGTAAGAATTGCGCACGGTGCTGAGCGAATTGAAACCGATCAGGCCGCCTATGTTGCTGGATTCGCCTTCGACATCGACGGCCGAATAGGAGTTGCTGACATTGGCGTCGGTGTTCATTCCGACAAGTCCGCCGAGATCGTTGACGCCGCTCACCGTGCCCTTGGCGTAACTGTTCAGGATGCGGCCGAATGTGTTGAGCCCGACGAGCCCCCCGATGCCGCGGTTGCCGGAGACGCGGCTGTCGGCGGAACTGTCGTAGACCGCGCCGTTCATGTCGCCGACCAGTCCGCCCAGCGCTTGCTGTCCGGTGACCGTGCCTTCGGCGGAACTGCGTGCGACCAGGCCGCCGTTGCCGCCCGTCACCCCTCCGGTTGCCATGCTCGCGCTAACCGTGCCGCGGGCATGGGCATTGTAAATCGTACCCATGTTGGAGCCGACGATCATGCCGGTCCCGGCCCGTCCCTCGATGTTGCCGTTTTCCACCGTCACGTTCATGACCGCGCCGGATTTCGACAACACGCCGAACAGTCCCACGCCGCCGCGTTCGGTTCGTGAAATGGTCAAGTTGCGAATGACATGGCCGCGGCCGTCGAAGACTCCCTTGTAGCCGTACTTGTCACCTTCGACCATGCAATTGTCTTTGGGTCCGCAGTTGCCGACGGGGAGAAGGTTCGCGACGTCCGACGCGTCCAGGTCTCTTACCAGTTGGTAATTGCGATTCAGCCGTTCGGCGCGTGTCAGCGTCGTGGCTTTTCCTCTCGCCGTTCCGAGGGCTTCGATGGCTTCGAATTGTCGGATATGGCAGATCTCGTAGCTGCCGTCTCCGTTGGCGTCGGCGGCGAATTCGCCCGCGTCGTCGGGCGCGGCGTCGAAGGCGTCCGCCAGGCCGTCATTGTCGGAATCCAGAGTTTCATCGCCGGTTGGACATCCCTCGTCGCTGACGTCAACGGCCTGTTCGCTTATGGACTTGGCTATGGCGTAAAGACTCGTATATGTCGCTTTGCGCTCGACATGGTCGAAGTCCATGTTGCCGCGCGGCGGCCCGGCGCCCGGTCCCGCAGGGCGGGCGGACGCGGCCTGGGCCGGGGCGGCGTCCGCTTCTTTACCGAAGCCGCCCTGGCCGGCGAAATATGCCGCGATGTCTTCCATGTCCCGGTTGGTCAAATTGAGCACGGCGCCGCGCATCAAAGAGTCCGCGCGCTTGCCGTCGCGGTATTCTTTCATGGAAAGCACCAGATAACGTTGATGCTGGCCGCCGATTTTCGGGTTGACGGGGGAGGGGCTGTTGCCGTCTTCTCGATGGCAGGAAAAACAGTCGCGCGACAGTTGTTTGCCGCGCACGGGGTCGCCCTTCGCCGCCGCCGCTGCGGCGAAGCCCGCAACCGGAAGGCTGAGCGCGAGAAAGAGCGCGGTTAATTTGGCCATGATTCGCATTCCCGTTGAAAAGCCCTCAGGTCACTTTACGCCTTTTCCGGGCTTTCGTCTTGGGCTCTTCGAGCATGTCCTCTATTTTATCGGACGCACGGCGGCGGGCAAGACGCGCGGCGTCGCGCCCGGTCGTCAGGCCGGAGAGAGCGCATGGTTGTGAAAACGGGGAAAGGCATTGAGCGATGCATAGAGAACCGGACATCGTGATCGTGGGCGGCGGTATCGCCGGGCCCGCTCTCGCCTGCGGGCTGCGCCGCCGCGGCTACGAAATCGTCTTGATCGAGCAGAACGGCGGGCCGCTCGACACGGCGCGGGGGGACCATCTTCAACCCAGGACCAGCGAAATTCTGGATCGCTGGCACGCTCTGGACTCTTTTTTCGAGCGCGGCGCCGAAAAGCGGTTGGGAGGGCGCTGGCTGACGGCCCAGGGAGACGAGGTCTTCAACGTTTCGGTCGACGATCTGCCCATACCCAACCCCTATCATCTCTATCTCGATCATGAGCGGATCAGCGAGACGTTTCTGAGTTTGGCGCGGGAAAACGACGATTTCTCCCTGCAAAGACCGGTAAAGGCCAAAGTGACCGTCTCGCGCGGCGGGAAGCCGCACGTCATCGTTCGGCAGACAGACGGCGCGGAAGTGGTGTTACGGCCGAAGGTTCTCGTCGGCGCCGACGGGCGGGGGTCGGCGGTCAGAAAGGCCTTGAACCTTCCGGCCCGGATTCATGACTACGAAAATCCGCTGGTGGTTTTGTTTGCGCCTCGAACGTTCGAGGACGAACGCAATGACGTGTGGTCGTATCTGGGGCGCGGCGAGATCGTCACGCTGATTCCGAGGACGGGGAAAAGGTGGAAGATCGGCGTCCGCATCGACAAGTCCGAGATTGCGTGGTGGAAAGCCTCGACCCCGAAAGACCGCGCCGAATTGCTGAAAGACGCCGTTCCCGCCGTCGGTCCTCTCGAGACGGAGATCGCCGGCTTCTATCCCATCAAGATGCTCACTGCTGCGGATTGGGTTGCGGGCAATGCGGTTCTCATCGGCGATGCGTGCCACGCTTTACACCCCGGGCGCAGCCAGGGCATGAATGTCGCGATCCGCTGCATCGACGCTTTGATCGACCATTTGCCGCCCCCGGACGAATTGCGGGATTCACGGGCAGTCCATCGGGCGCTGAACCGTTATCAACGGTCCTGCAAGCCCGAGGTCGATCGGATCCTCGACGAGAATCACAAGAGCGGCCGGGACATGGACCTGATCGACGAGGACAGCATGCCCGCCTACATCGAAAGTTTTCGAGCCTTGGCCCGGGACGAAGACTCGAGCTTTCGCTACCGCATGAAGGCGGCGGGTTATGCCGCCTGATCTGTGCCGTCGGCGGGGCCTTGGGGCGCTCCGGCCGGTCTTTGAAGGGTGTTCGCGTTGACCGCTCAAGCGCAGGCGCAAGGTTCGAAGCCGCCGTCGGTTTTGATCACCGGCGCCAACCGGGGGATCGGACTCGAGTTCGCCCGTCAGTATGCGGAACAAGGATGGCGCGTGATCGCGACCTGCCGCCGCCCCGAAGCGGCGGACGCGCTTGCCGAAATAGCCCGATCTTGCCGCCGTGTCGCGGTCGAGCCGCTCGATGTAACCGATCCGGGGAGCATCGAGAATTTGGCGGCGGCCTGCGCCGGCGCGCCCATCGACGTTCTGCTCAACAATGCGGGCATTTTGGGCGGTTCGTTCGCAGATCAGCGCTTCGGGCGAATCGACGACCGGGCCTTTCGCCGAGCCATGGCCGTCAATGCGCTCGGCCCGTTGCGCATGGCGGAAGCGTTTGCGCCCCACGTCATCGCAAGCGGCCAAAAAAAGATCGTCAACATCACCAGCGCCATGGGCTCGATCGAGAACGCGGCGTCCGGCGGCTTGAGCCGGCGCGTGACCGGAGGACTGTTCAACTATCGGGCGAGCAAGAGCGCGCTCAACATGATGATGCGCACCGTGGCGGTCGACCTGCGCGCGCAGGGTGTGATCGTCAGTCTGATTCATCCGGGCCCGGTCAATACGGACATAGTCGGCATGATCCCGGGCTTTGTGCGCGCGCTTGTTCTCATGTCGCCGGAGGCCGCCGTGCGCCGTATGATCGCGCTCATAGATACGCTGACCCTTGAGCGGTCCGGCGCGTATCTGCGCGCCGACGGCAGCGTCATTCCGTGGTGAGGGGGTGGTGAACGTGCGGGCTCCGCGTGCGGCGGGCTGACCGGCAGCCTTGACAGTTCCATGATTTATATATTATCGCACGGCTGATTTTTGATGCGGCGACTCGATAACCGTTAAGGGCGGAAAAATAATGAACAAGACATATCTGTTGCTCGGGGGCGTTTTCATTTTGCCTCTCGTTTCGACGATGCCGGCGGCGGCGCAGCAAACGTCAGGCGGGCAGGGGGCCATCGAAGAGGTCGTCGTCACCGCGAGCCGGGGCCGGGCCCGTTCCGCGACGGAGACGCCGGTCGCCGTTGACGCTTTCAGCGCCGACGACATCCTGTCGACGGGGGCGACCGAAACCGGTCGTATCCTGCAAGAGCTCGTGCCGTCGTTCAACTTTTCCAGTTCGACCATTTCCGACGGCACGGACTCGGTCCGTCCGGCGACATTGCGCGGCCTGGGGCCCGATCAGACGCTCGTCCTCGTGAACGGCAAGCGTCGTCACAAATCCGCGCTCATTCACGTCAACACCTCCGTCGGGCGCGGCACCGCGGGCACGGATATCAACGCCATTCCGCCGAGCGCGATCAAAGGCGTCGAGGTCCTGCGTGACGGCGCCGCGGCCCTCTACGGCTCGGACGCCATCGCCGGCGTGATCAACATCGAACTGAAGGACTCCGCGGAGGACGGTAGAGTCATGGTGTCCGGCGGCCAGCGTTATGAAGGCGACGGGACGACCTTCACCGCCAGCGCCAACAAGGGCTTCCAGATCGGCGACGGCGGCGTCGTGAACGTGACATACGAATATCGAAATCGAGAGCGCACCAACCGCGCCGGTCTTCAGGGAGCGTGCCAATATCTGTGCGCTGCGAATGAAGACGGCGAGACCGTCGCCGACGCCTCGACGCAAGACCTGGAGCGCGCGTTCGACCGGCAGAGCTTCCGCATCGGCGACGCCGAGTCCGAGCAGCATGTCGTATTTGCCAATATGGGCTATCGGTTGAACGATATCGCCGAACTCTACGCCTTCGGCGGTTGGGGGGTCCGCGACAGCGAGTCCGGCGGATTTTATCGCCGCCCGAACCAGGGCGCCCGCACGCTTCTTACATTTTATCCGAACGGTTTCCTGCCTCTCATACAGCCGAAGATCGTCGACAAATCGCTGTCGGGCGGCATCGACTGGACGCTCGGCGACGCGCTGAACGTGGATACCAGTTTCAGCTACGGCTCGAACTCGTTCGACTTCACCATCGCCAATACCAACAACGTCTCTCTGGGTCTCGACTCGCCCACGGTCTTCGACGCCGGCGAACTGGTCCTCTCCGAATGGAATTGGAACGCGGACGCCGTCTATGACTTCGACCGCTTCGCGCTCGCTTTCGGCGGCGGCTTCCGCAGGGAGAATTACAAGATCGTTCCCGGCCAGCCGGCCTCTTATATCGACGGAGGTTTCGTCAACGTCGACACCGTTTACGACCCGCCGATTTTCGCTCCGACCGCCGGCGCCGCAGGCTCGCAGGTGTTTCGCGGCTTCAGCCCCAACAATCAGGTCGACGAGTCTCGCGACAGCTATTCGCTGTACATGCAGGTCGACGCCGACGTCAACGACCGCATCAATGCGCAGGCCGCGGTTCGTTATGAAGACTATGACGGCTTCGGCGGGACCACGACCTGGAAATTCGCGGCCCTCGCCGAGGTCTTCGAAGGGTTCAATCTGCGCGCCTCGGTCTCCAGCGGCTTCCGCGCGCCGTCCATGCAGCAACTCTATTTCAACTCCACGAGCACGCAGTTCGTCACCGTCGACGGCGTCTCCGTCGCCCAGGAACGCGGCACGTTCCGTAACGACAGCGCCCTGGCCCGCGGGCTGGGTATTCCCGAGTTGAAGGAAGAGGAGTCGTTCAGTTGGGGCGTCGGCGCGGTGATCGAGCCGTTCGAGGGCCTGACCGTAACGGTCGACTATTACAGCATCGACATCGACGACCGTATCATGATCTCCGGGGCGCAGGCCATCGGCGCGGTGCCGTCGGATGCCCAGGCCGTGTTCGCCGCGGCCGCCGCGAACGCGGGGCAGTTTTTCATCAACGGCGTCGACACCGAAACCAGCGGCGTCGATATCGTCGGTTTATATCAACTCCCCTCGCAAATCGCGGGCGGCGACATGAGACTGAATCTCGGCGTGAACCTCACTTCCACGGAAGTCGCCGAAGAGCTTCCCGCGCCGGGTCTGCTCGCCGGGCTCGATCTGGTGACCGCGCAGGATGTTTCGATCCTCGAAGAGTGGCAGCCGGAAGACCGGATCAATCTCGGCGCCGACTGGAACAGAGGCCCCTGGCGCGTCAATCTCCAGGGCAGCCGTTACGGCGCATACACGGTCTGCGAGGGCGCCTGCACCGGCTCGGAGTCCGATACCCAGACCTTCAGCGCCAAATGGCTTGTCGATCTGCAGATCGATTACCGCTTCGACCGCGGCGTGACGCTGTCGGTCGGCGCCAACAATCTTTTCGACCAGACGCCCGACGAGAACCTCATCGGCCAGTCCCGCGGCGGTCGAATCGTCGACCAGGCGGGCAACGTCATCGTTGACAGCCCGGGCGTGTTCGCGTTTTCCCGCCGCTCCGCGCCGTTCGGATTCAACGGCGGCTATTACTACGCGCGCGTCGGCATCGACTTCTGACGCCGCTCAGGGTCCTGAATCCTTCACAGGCCCCCGGCGTCGGGGCGCCGACGGACCTCGGGGTCTTGTCATGAGGCCCTTGCGTCCGTTTCCCGTCATGGCCGCCTCCCGTCACCCCGCCGTGTATGTCGGCTCTTGTCTTGAAAACGCCAGCAATCTTGATAGGTTCGTCCGCGGAGAGGTGGCCGAGCGGTTTAAGGCGCTCCCCTGCTAAGGGAGTAAGGGTTAACAGCCCTTCGTGGGTTCGAATCCCATCCTCTCCGCCACCGCCGCAAAAAGTGATCGACTGCATGGGTCATCTTGAACAGTTTGTCCACGACTAGAAAAACCCCTCTGTCGGCTTCTCGTTCGGGCGGCATTCGCTTACGTCCAATTCGAACAGAGTTCGAAAAGGCCATCTTGCGGCGCGTCGTCATTGTTTTTGGTGAATGGAATTGTACTGTTTTGAGGATGTCCTTGATTTGATTATGGATGTAAATAAAGGTCTGCGGGATCTATCGCTGAAGGTCGAATACTCAAGCGATAATGTAGGTCTTGTGCGCGAGTTTTACACGCCATGCTTAGGCAGGGCAGTTCTTTATCGGCGTGCAGTTGGCTACTTTACAAGTCACGGATTAGTGTGCGCTGCACAAGGCGTCGCTGCACTCCTACACAACGGAGGCCGCATCCAGCTAATCGCCTCCCCCTTTTTGAGTGAAGCAGACATTGAGGCTATCAACAAGGGATACGAGGAACGAGATAATGTTGTTCGACAAGTGGCGACAAAGGCGCTTGCCGAAGTTGAAGGGCGTATTGCCAAGAGCAGGCTAGGTGCTCTTGCTTGGATGATTTCGGAGGGTTTACTTGATGTCAATCTTGCGATCAGAGTCACTTCTAGCAGTGAGCTCGCAAAAGGGCAGTATCACGAAAAGATAGGTATAATTACTGACTCTCAGGACAATCATGTCGCCTTCTCGGGATCGCCCAATGAGACTGCCGGTGGTCTCGTAGATAATTTTGAATCAATTGACGTGTTCTGGTCTTGGGACGACCCACATGGGCGAGTCCAAAAAAAAATTAGTAGATTCGAGCAGATGTGGGTGAATGATGCCGTCGGCTTAAGGGTAATCAATTTTACTGAGGCGACGGAGGAGCTTCTTCAGAGGTACAAACAATCCTATAGGCCTAGACATGATCCGGAAGACGGCGTTGAGATAGACGAGTCGTCCACGCCTTACGGTTCAAGGCCGACAATCCCCACACATATCAAGCTCCGAGATTATCAGAGGGCAGCAGTCAATAATTGGCTGAAGGCAAGGGGCATAGGTGTGTTCAAAATGGCAACAGGCACAGGCAAAACTGTTACTGCGCTGGCCGCCGCTATACGCTTGTTTGACGCTCAAGGATTGAAGGGCCTGATAATTATATGTCCTTACCAACACTTAGTTACCCAATGGGCAGATGAGTGCGAGAAATTTAATATCAATGCAGTAACATGCTTCCGTAGCCGCCAGACTTGGGAGCCGTTATTAGATAACTCGCTTTACAATGTTCGAGCCGAGAAACAGTCGTACGTGGCTTGCATTGTCACAAATGCAACATTCATTTCCGACGGCTTTCAGCAGAAATTAAAGAGCTTTCCTGCGAACACGTTGATGATTGCTGATGAAGTACACAATATGGGCGCGGCGAAGGCGCGCACGAAACTTCCCCTTAATATTCCGCTTCGGATCGGCCTATCTGCTACCCCAGAGCGGTGGTTTGACGATACCGGTACCGAATCGGTCTTCGAATACTTTGGCGAAGTGTGTATTGAGTTGAGTCTAGCAGAAGCGCTGGATGCCGGCGCGTTGTGCAAATACCGCTACCATCCCATATTGGTTGAGTTGACTGAGGATGAGCAAGACGAATATCTATCGATTAGCGCGAGAATAAGTCAGTTAATGGCACAAGCAGAGACCATTGAGGATGAAGATAGTCCCCTTGCAGTGCTGCTAATCAAGCGAGCTCGGCTTGTGGCCACAGCCGAGAATAAGCTTATTGAACTCAGAAAGCTCGTGAATCAAATGCGCGACATTAGTCACACTCTCTTTTATTGTGGAGACGGCACAATCAAAGGGCCAGAAAATGACGAGCAAACACGGCAAGTTAGAGCGGTGACACAAATACTTGGGCAGGAGATGGGCATCCGGGTCGCGACTTATACTGCTGAAACGTCAATAGCGGATAGAAGGCAGCGTCTGAAGGACTTGAAGTCGGGGACACTTCAAGGGCTAGTCGCAATTAGGTGCCTGGATGAGGGTGTTGATATACCTTCAATCGATACGGCCGTGATATTGGCAAGTAGTACGAATCCCAGACAGTTTATCCAGCGCAGGGGGAGGATTCTGCGCAACGCATCGGGGAAGCTGGATGCAACAATATACGACATGATTGTTGTTCCGCCGGAAGCGACCTATACGATGCCGTCGGAGCGCAGTCTCTTGGAAAAGGAGCTTCGGCGCTTTGTTGAGTTCGCGGATTCGGCAATGAATCCGGGCGAAGCACGTGAAGTCGTATGGACCCTGCAAAAGAAGCTGGGTCTAACGGATATTTAGTCCAGGAAAGAATAATGAGTAGTCAAAAGAAAACTAATCATCTTGAGCCGTTTGATACGGCAACTCCAGAGGTAAAAGAGATCATTAAGCAAGTACTCAAGCTGGAGAGAGACAAGCTTTATCTGGACAGGCCCAGGCTTCAAAGTGAGATTGTCGACATTATTAAAGGAATAGTGTCGTGAAGCTAAGGCGTCTAGCTGTTAACAATTTTCGTTGCTTCTATGGTGAATCCGAGATCCGATTTGCCTCGGAGAAAAAGAATATAACAGTCATTCATGGTGAAAATGGTGCGGGCAAAACCGCATTGCTAAACGCGTTCAAATGGGTTTTGTATGCGGAAGCTGCAACAGGGATTCAGTCGACGGATCAGATTGTAAGTAGGCGCGCTATTTATGAGGCAAGACCCGGTGAAGTTGTAAACGCGTTTGTAGAACTAGAGTTCGAGCACAATGAAAGACGTTACTTTATCAGGCGCGAGGTACATGCAACAATCGGTACGGACCCAAAAAGCACGCGCACTTACGATCCAGAAGTTACTTTGCGGATATGTGATCCTGACGGAGAATGGCGCGAAGAAAATCGAGTGGCGGAAGTAGTCGGGCGAGTCTTGCCTCAGGATCTTTGTGGTTACTTTTTCTTCGCGGGTGAACTCCAACAAATCGTCGAATTCACACCAGTAAAACAAGAGCAAATTGCCAAAGCGTCCAAGAAATTACTGGGCGTAGAAATACTAGACCGTGCAGATAAGCATCTTTTCAATGCACGAAAAGAGTTAGAAAAGCAACTTAGAGAGGTCGGGGATTCGCAGACTCGGGAACTTATCGATGAGAAAGAGGAACTGCAGGCCAAGATTGAACGAGAGGAGGCCCAAGAGTTAGAAATAGAGACAAACGTCGAAAAGCTTGATGGGCAGAATGCGTATATAGAGGACAATCTTCGGCAGCTTGAGGAGGTACGGGAATTACAAGAGCGTCGAGACCAACTTAATGAAGATTTGAGAAAGAGGAACGAAGCGCTTAAAGAGCACTCGGCGAATATAAAGAAGATCCTGTCCAGTTCGGCGCATAACGTTTTTTTGGCTGCACCAATAAAGAACTTTGAAGAATTATGCGATGAGTTGCGCAAGCGTGGGGAACTACCGGCTGGCATAAAAAAGCAGTTTGTATCGGACCTACTGGAAAACGGTAAATGCATATGCGGTGCCAATTTAACAGAGGGGTCCGCCCATAAACGTGCTGTAGAAGGTTGGCTGGATAAGGCTGGACTGGTTGATGTTGAGGAAACGGCGATCCGAATTGGGGGAGGAATTGCTCAGCTATCGCACGAATTACCCCGCTTTCTAAATTTGTTAGATAGCCGCCAAAGTCATCGGCAATCCGACCGCGAAGAAGTCGCTCGAATCGAAGGTGAACTCGATGAAATTTCAGACCAGTTGAAATCCAGCCCGAAAGAGAAAATCGCGTCACTTGAAAAACGAAAAAATGATTTAAAGGTTCAGCGAGACAAGTTGAACATGAAACGTGGCGTGCTAAATGCTTCCATAAAGAACGCGCGCGATAGGCAGGACGAAATCGACAATGAGCTAGATAAACAGCAGGCCAAGAAAGAGAGTCAGAGGATTGCAAAAGCGCGTGTAGATGCCGCAACCGATGCGCGAAAGCGCATCGTGAAAATTAGAGAGTTGATGGAAGAAGATTTCCGTAGTGATCTTCAGGAAAGAGTGTCAAAGCTTTTTCAGGAAATATCGCCGACGCCATATGTGGTGCGTATCGCGGAGAATTATTCTCTTCAGTTGTTCGATAGCGATGCAGCCACCGCGCTTCCGACAGCAGGATCGACGGGGGAGAGACAGGTGCTGAGTCTTGCATTCATCGGGAGCATCATAGAGTTGACTCGCGAGTACCAGAAACGAAGAGGTGCTTTACCGGGACCGGACAGCAGCCATTTTCCGATGGTTATGGATTCGCCTTTCGGTACACTTTCCATGTATCGGCATGCGATCGCAGAGCACATGCCGCGGTTGGCAGACCAAGTAGTTCTTATGGCGTCGCCATCCCAATGGCGCGGTGATGTAGAGCGTTCGATGACCGGAAGGGCCGGTCAGCAATATGTTCTGTGCTACTCGACGCCGAAAAACGGTGCCAAACCTGTGTCCACTGATATCGGTGGTTTCACCTACGATCTTATCACCAAGAGCCCTAATGAGCACGAGTTTACAGAGATTCTGGAGGTGCCTAATGGCTGATAGGCGAATAAATATAGATAAGGCCCAAGATGCTTTTATTGAAAGATTGAGAGATACAGACGAGGGAATTGGTCCATTCTCACTCAAAGTAGATGTTCTTGCATTCGCTGCCAGTTACGGAGCCACTCTCGGGATCTCGAAAGTGCTGGGCGAGACTACAAAAAGTCCAATTCGTCATGATGTTTTTGAGACAAACAATTACGGCAATCTGTTTTATCTTCTGGCGGTTAGTAAAACAGGCAACGCATGTGAGCTCGGATCCTCTGATGAGGCACAGGATGCACGCGCCAAAATATTTGAAGAGTATGCTAAGGGCGGATTGGAACGCATGGAGCAAGAGTCTAAGGGCTCGGTTGATCTAACTGACTATATTCTCTCGCTTGTAGCCAAATATCGAAGTGACAAAGAATTAGACTATACGAGCGGCACACCTGGATTGGATTTATCGGAACTCATCGATGATTAGTAAGAGGGTACTCAAATTTAAGTTAGCGCAGAGGCAACATAAGGACGGACCATTAGATTATGATGAAGGGGCTGCATTTGATAATTAAATAGGAATTGATCCCATGAAACGCAAATCTGTTGCGACTATCACTGTCTCTGACGAGCACGGCTGGGTTCGTGAGTACGAATTTGACAACGGCGAGATTCGCAAGGTCGACCTAGCTACGGATATCCCAGATGAGCTATATGACAAACTAATGGGATTCGGTCTGGGTACGAAACTCCAGAATTTCTATGCGGGTTGCAAAGGCGATGCCAAGGTCGCAGTCGAGCAGTTCGACATAGGGCTTGATCGACTCAAGCAGGGCAAGTGGAACAAGCCCAGGCGGGGGCGGGTTGCCAAGCCGAAGACTGGTCAAGAAACCGAGGATGAAAGGGATGCATATGACGGGCTTATGGGGGATCAACTAAGCCGAGTGATTGAAGACGAGTGACCGCTATTGTTGTTGATCTTTAAACGCCGATAAGTCCTAACTATTTTTGTCTAGTCAACTGCGAGTCCGACAAGACCTGAAATGCCAATGTTTTTCGTTGAGGGAAGTAGTCGAACGAGCCCTCTCTCGATATGCATAGTCACTAGATCGGCATCACTTTTGCCTAATATTTTTGCAGCGTCTGGACGTGACTTCGCGTGTGCCAAGAGACCCGAGTAAAGAGGTTCGAATCGGCCAGCAAATGTTCGCCAAGTCATTTCGATGTTGCTCTTCTTTAATTTGGCTTCCAACACAAGTGGAGTTGGGTCGGTGAGTGACAAACAAAAGCCCCACCTGCACAGGATGTTCCAATTCTCGATACCTGTATGGCGCTTAAGAGTGGAGAGGTGTCGCTTACCCTTTTCGGAAATCCGTATCGAATCACTCATCAGGCGGCGCCCTTCCAAAAGTAGCCGTTGGTGATTTGTGAGGACTCTTCTTTGTCGTTGTAACGAATATTATATTCACGTCCAATCGAGTCTTCGAGCTCTTTGTAGTAAAGTTCATCGATTTCTTTGTCAGTCGATAACAAGACGACTTGGTGGCTAGCGTATGGGAAGTAGGACTTAATAAGGTTAAGCCTGTGACTACCATCCAATCGCCCTAAGGGAGTGTCTATGACAGTAGGCAGGGTATTATGACCAGATGCTTTGCCCAATCCCCATAGTATCGACACCGCTAGCAACTGGCGTTCACCCGCAGACAACCGGTCCAGCGGTATCTCATGTGCAGAAGCATCCAGTAGATGGATATTGAACGAATCCGGATCGATTTGGACTTTGGTTATTAGTGATCCTTTCCTCAATAAGGCCTGATATCCCTCAAGAATAAGATCTTCTAGTTTTCCGAGGTGTCGTGCAGTCATTTCCGCTTTGAATCGGCTCATGATCTGCCGTAGACCACTGCAGCGGGAAGCAGCCCGCAGTGATATTTCATTTCTTGACTCGGTGCGGGCATCAGACTCAAGTAGTCGAGACCGGTCTGCGATAAGGCGAGACATCCGAACTTCCATTGCCGCCAACACCTTGTCGGATTCCTCTATCTTGTGCTCCGCAATAACGCGGAACTTCTCATTATCCTGCAGTTCTCTCGAAACTCCCTCCAGACCGTCTGGATCAGGAATCATGGCGAGTTTTCTGTCCGATTCGGCGAGTTGGTCCTTGAGATTGGATAGGTTTCGCAAACTACCCGATATTTCATGCAGGGCATCTCGCAATGAACTATCCAGCAGGGATTCAATAGGTTCGACCGCCACCTCAATAAGCGGTTCGGCTGCACGCGAGGCTTCGGCGCGAAATTTCAAGTCACTGTAGAGGAAGTCCTTAATCGCATCAATTCTTGGAATATCGATTTCATGTAGAAAAGCTTCTAGTGCCTTGTCGCGCGTCTTCAATAAGTCGATTGTCCTCGGGTCAATAGAATTGGCCTGCTCCACGCGAGCTTGCTTGACTATGCTCCTCAGCAAGTCTTCAACCAATAACAACGGCCCAGCGCCAGCAGCTAGGTGTCGTAGGCTTGCTTCGACAGATTCGATTTCGCGCCTGATTCGCTCGTGTTCCGAACGAATGTCCTGACGTTCCTCATAGAGGTCACCACCATGTTCAATAAATTTTGCGTTCAGTGCTTTGTTCCGAGTCCTGGCCTCTTTCAGCATCTTTATCAAATCGTCGTTCTTCTTGCGACCATCAATGATTTCTGTCCTAAGCTGGTCCAATGCTCGGGTAATTTCATCTACCTTCTTTCGATTCTTCGGCTCTATGGCCGCTGCGCGTTTGCGTCTCTCAACGACACTAAGGTCGGTGGTAAGCGTGTCAATTTGATCAAGGCCTAGTAGGGCATATATACCAGTTTGAATAAGATTGGCAGCATCTGCAGTAGACGCCATGTTCTCGATTTTCTCTCCATCAAAGAAAAACAAATGTGCTATCCGGTGCGGTATCAACTGCTCAATAAATTCATACCACCGTTCGGCCGTTAGCGGGTCTGCTACGCCGTTGCGGTACACGTCAATATCTTCGCGAATGCCTTTTCCGGTTGCGCGCCAACTGCGGCTGATTTCTATCTCCTCCTCACCACCTCTCTCGCGATGGCGAAAGGAAAGTGTTATTGATGCACCGTCAGTAGGGCTTACTCGGCGGCTTATACACTTTCGCAGATAGGTTTCGTAGCCAGTGTTGCCGCGGTTGGAAGTAGCGGCGAACTTGCCGTAAAGGACCAGCAACAGCGCATCCAAGAACGTAGTTTTTCCTCCACCATTCAGACCGCCTAGGAGTATGACTGGGCGTTGAGTCGATGTAGGCGTCAGCACAATTTCGTTTCGCCCTTTGTAGACGCCGAAGTTGTGTAGAGCGATGCTGTCGATAATCATGACTGCTCACTGGCGCTGTTTTTATAGTTTTGGTCAGATTGGGGATCGGCGGGTGCGGATTTCCTAGAAACGATTTCTGGGTGCTCGTCAGGAGTACCTTGCCTCGCGGCTTCGATGCTTGAAGATTTCTCTAAAGCAAACGCCTCAGCCTCCTGCTCAGATGAAAACGCAGCTTTATCTAAAACGCTTTCGAGCTTTCGATACAGTCCCGAGCGCCTCGCCTTGGTGCGAAATTCTTGCTCGACATACAAGACAGCACACCCTGTCTGGTAAAGCACACCATCAGGATCACCGAAATCTTCACAGATTGACCTAAGTAGTGACAGTTCATCTTTCGTGAACTTATTGCTCACTTCTAGTTCCTCACCAGGGTAAGTGTGGCCAGTAGCTGCTTCGTAGATTGCTGGCAGATCGTCATCTATTTCATGCTTCTCAGTGACCCAGATCCGCCGAATCTCTTGAATCTCCTCAATCGAGATGATTTCTACGTAATCAATATCGTCAGGTGCCATTTTGTTTGCGGCAATCTGTGTCTCCAGCAGCGCTCGCAACATTTCGTGCCGATAGCGCGCCTTGTATGGGCCATGCACCAACCGTCCATTGTGCACTGTTAACGAGCCATTCATGCGCCGATAATCTCTGTGCTTCCGATCTTCTTTTATGTCTAGCCACTTGTTCCGGAATTCCATTATCGGGAGCATCCATTCTTTTTCGGCATCATTCTGAATCATTGCGTGCATCGACTTGTCTTTCTCTACTAGTGTGCAGACGTAACAGCCAAATCGACTATCTCCACAGCTTGGTGTTGAAGTATCAACGACCAGAGGACATTCGCCGTCTTCAGTGGCACCTTGGTACATCCCAAGGAGATTTTTGTTCGTGTAACCCCAAGGGTTCTTATACTGGTTGAGAAAAAGCCATACGTCGTCATTCGACCATTCGGAGATTGGTGTATAGACCCAGCTTCGGTCCAATTGACCATGAGCCTCAAGGAGCTGCCGCGTGCTTTTGGCTTCAAATCTTTCTTTTGCGGCTTTTCTAAGCGTGCTTTCACCTTTTCTAGTGCCGAGCACGAGAATAGCCTCGCCATTCTTGTGGGCTAGATTCTGAATAAAGACATTAGACGGATTGATCTTGAGCCGACTCGTGCACCAACGAAACTTGGGGCGTGGCGCAGGATATCCACGACCAATGAGGTTGACCCAATAGCGGTCCTTTAGCTCTGGCAGCAATCGGTGAGACTCAATCGGAAGTTCCTGCTCCTTTGCGGCCTGCTCCATGATATTCAATGAGCGTGTGACCCAAAGGGCGACAACCGGATTCTCTACCAGAGTATCCGTGCTGATGACATGGACGGGTTTGGTGCGTTCTTCCACTGGGAGTTTCGATAGGGCAAACCAAACAAGCTGTAGAGTTGCCGTGGAGTCTTTTCCGCCACTGTAGCCGACGACCCAGGGAATGGAGTCGTTCTTATAAAGTTGCTGTACTTTCTCAATCAGCTGTTCAATGCTGGCACTAATCCCGTGTTCATGAAAAGCCGTATCGCGATTAGCCTGTGGCTCTTTGCGCAACGTCGTATTCTCCTTTGCCTAATGCATATTCCAAACGTTGTTCTTCTGGAGTGAACGGAAGGCCGAGATAGCTCTTTACAGCGGATCTCGTCAAAACCACATTGTTACGGGCCTTCTGAACGCGCCCAGCCACCATCGCTCGGCCTTCCCAAGGCCCGTGCTCTGTTCTTGACCAGTCAACGCCCTGTAACTTAGCAAGCTTCTGCTTCCAGGTATTCGGCTGCTGAAGCAGTAAGTGGCCGACCTCTCCCAAGACCTGCAGTGTGATGGCGTGCGAATGAATGAAGTCACGGCGGACCTCTCCAGAGGTCATTTTGGACTCTCGCACGTAACGCCACTCTGGTATGTACTTATCCACCTCATCCCAGTACTCAGCACAATGCTCGGCGAGATCCTCAACATTCTCGATCTCCTGGTCGCCAATGAGTGCCGACATCGCGTTGTAGACAGCGCTCAACGTGAATAGCTTGCGCGACCGGGCCGATAGGCTGCTCTTTTCCATCTCAACCATCTTGTTAAACGCGTCTGACTTGCTGACCACCAATTTCGCTAGCGCTGCTTTCGCGTCGCGATGGTCATAGAGGAGTCCGAGAGAAGTGCTAGGCCGAATGGCGTAACGGTTCAAGTCCGCGAACATCTGCTGGCATCTTTCGAGCCCGCGATCAAGAAAGAAAACGACAGCGATCGTTTCGTCGCCTATCTCTGGTCTTTCTTTGAGAGCCATCTCAATCGCTGCTCTGCGATGTTGACCGTCGTTGATGATGAACCTCGACTCCATGGGGACATGCAATGTTCCAATCCGATTGAGGTCATCCACCTCAGACATGGATTCGAAATCTACGATGCCATCGATCGAGGCGGTGATAGCCGAGAAAACATAATCCTCACGATTACCAGTAACATATTCCGCCATCTCCGGAATCCGAGCTTTGTTCAGGTTCCTCTGGGCTCGTAGTTCCGGCACTAGCTCCTCTTCATCGAATAGGAAGATTTTGGGAATTAGCCGAAGGGGGCACATCGAGACGTAGTACTCTCGTCCGGCCTGGACACCGCGGATGGCGGGGAATTGGTACTCAAAGGATCCTGACATCTAATCGCTCTTTACAGGCAACTATTCGGTTGTTTGCTGTTTGAATGTTTGGCAAAGTATATAAACGTACATATGCTAATTTCAACAACATTATAACAAACGTACGTTTACCTTAGCCACTTCAATTAATTAGCCAAGATACATCCTAAATGCCCGCATATTTGGACTGCAATGCAACTACACCGGTAGAGCCAGAGGTTGTGGACGCCGTCGTCAGATTCACGCGCGACGAATACGGGAATGCTGGCAGCCGTACCCACGAGTTCGGCACTCTGGCCAAACAAGCCGTGCAAAAGGCTCGCGACCAAGTGCGCGATGTGGTTGGGGCAGAACGTGAGGAGGTCATTTTCACGAGTGGGGCGACCGAAAGTGACAATCTAGCCATCCTCGGGCTCGCGTCCGAAGGGCGAAAGCAGAGCAAGCGCCACATCATCACGACCGCGATCGAACATAAAGCCGTTCTTGAGCCGATTGAGTATCTCGCCACTAACGGATTCGACGTTACCATTCTGCCAGTTGACCCGGGAGGGCGAGTTAGTGCTGATGGTGTGGTTTCTTCCCTTCGTGATGACACGATGCTGGTATCGGTAATGCATGTGAATAACGAAACCGGAGTGATTCAGCCGATTGAGGACATAGCCTCGCAACTAGAAGGACGAGAGGCCTACTTCCACGTGGATGCGGCCCAGAGTTTTGGAAAAGAAATTGATGTGCTGAGGAACAAGCGGATCGATCTGATTAGCGTCAGCGGGCATAAGATCTACGGTCCAAAGGGTGTTGGCGCGCTGATCATAAGGCGCAGGGGTTACAAGAGCCCACCCTTGCAGCCGCTGATGTTCGGTGGCGGACAGGAGCGAGGACTGCGGCCAGGGACCATGCCGGTGCCGCTCGCTGTCGGTCTAGGATTGGCTGCGGAACTAGCGTTGAAGAATCACAAGCAGCGAGCGAAGAGGTGTGAGCAAATACGAAGTGCGGCTTTAGAGGCGCTTGCTCCTCTAGATCCCAAAATCCACGGTAACCCGGTATTTTTAGCTCCACATGTATTGAACCTCTCGCTGCCAGGAATAGATGCTGAAGCGGCCATGGTCGCGCTCAAGGGCATTGCTGCCGTATCAAACGGTTCAGCCTGCACATCCCACATTTACACGCCCAGCCATGTACTTAGAGCGATGGGACTCAACGAGGATCAGATAGACACTGCCTTGAGAATCTCGTGGTGTCACCTGACACCAGATATCGACTGGGATGAGATTTGCGATGCTCTGATGGCTATCAGGCGATGATATGGCGGCTGAATGACTATCAATCTGCTGTCGCTACCGCGTCGCCGATCTCGATTTTTCGGCACTCGTCGAAACTAATCCAACTAACGTTACATTAGAGATATGAGCCCTCAACCAAATCATAGCCCATTCGTTCTCTACGTTATCTGGCATCCGGACTACGCTCCGGGAGAGAGTATGGCGACACGACTACGTGACCATTTTGGTGCCAACCGTTATCGCAGTATCGTTGGCGGGGCTGGCGTTACCGTGCTCTTCCGTAGTGTCGCGGCTCCGGGTTCCGCGACTCCCTTACCCATCAACTGGGACGACGCAGGGACTACGGCCGTCGTCGTCCTGATCGACCGCGTACTCGCAAATGATCCTGGATGGGCACAGTATGTTCGGGGGCTCGCGAAGGAGGCTGAGGCAAGGAGATTTAGAACCCGCGTGTTCCCTGTCGCCATGGAAGAAGGCGTGCTTGATGAAATCAGTCTTAATGAGCAAGCGCTACGCTGGGATCGTTGGACCGATGAAGATAGTGAACGCGAACGACGACTCCTCAGAGATCTCACGTACGAATTCAGCAGGATGCTCAGACATCACTTGACGCAGCTTCGGCATCCTGATGATGACGAGGGGCAACTAGGCCGCTACTTGCAGAAAGTTCAAGTCTTTCTCAGCCACTCGAAGAATGAAGGTGGATCTGTTGCGCGCAACATCCGCGATTGGCTGCACGAGCACAGTGCCCTATCGAGTTTTTTCGATGTCCGTGACATACCGGCAGGGGTGTCTTTTCACGAAGTATTGCTGCATCAGATTAAAAAAAGCAGCGCCGTCTTGGCGTTGCATACAGATTCCTATTCGTCTCGTGAGTGGTGCCGTCGCGAGGTCATCGAAGCCAAGCGACACCATGTACCGATGATCGTCGTCGATTGCTTGTGCGACCTCGATGAGCACAGTATCCCCTACATGGGCAACGTGCCAATCATTCGAATGAATCCGGATGAGACGGACAGAATTGATGCAGTCATCAGATGTCTGCTCGACGAAGTGTTCAAGGATTTCCTTTGGCGATGCAGGGTCGAGCGATTTCGCGCTACTCATCCCAACGTGCTGTTCATGGCTCGGCTGCCTGAGTTGATCTCGCTGGCAACACTACCGGCTCGGCGTAACGGGGGCAGTACCACTATCGTGCATCCCGAACCGAAGCTAGGCGCCGATGAGGCTCGTTTGTTCCGGGAGATTGCGCCGGGTGTGCGCACACAAACGATGATGGAGTGGCTGGAGAATACCCAATGAGCTTTCAGAAGACTCAAGAGGTGCCCGCAGTCGCGATTTCGATATCCGAGAGTCCGGACATGGCGGTTCTCGGTTTGAGCAAGGGACATCTGCGAGATGCCATGGCGGAGATTGCCCTGCATTTGCTCGCGTCGGGCACGAGTCTCGCCTATGGCGGCGACCTGCGCCCCCGCGGATTTACCGAACTGCTATTCGAACTAGTTCTGCGCTATCGCGGCCACCCTCATCATACCGGACAGATTACCATCACCAACTATTTGGCATGGCCCGTGCATATTTGTATGACGGCGGACAAGCTGGACTCGTTTTTCGCCGGGCTTGAACAAACCGCACACCTCGTCCTTCTCGCGCAGGATGGTTCCAGACTGGGGCGAGAGCAGAGACAGGCGCTCCCGACGCACGAGCCGGATAGCAACGAGTGGGCCGAAGGATTGACGGCAATGCGGCAGGTCATGTGCGAGGAGACCGATGCGCGCATCCTTCTCGGTGGGCGCGTAGAGGATTACAAAGGATGTATGCCGGGTGCCGCAGAAGAGGCGCTGCTATCGCTTCAGACCAACCAGCCAGTGTTCCTGATCGGTGGCTTCGGCGGCTGTACGCGAGATATTGCGGAAACCCTTGGGCTCGTCGACCCATGGGCCGGTTCTCGTTCAAATTGGAACTGTCGACCGTACTTTGAGGAATACTCATCAAGCGATCTACACAACGGACTATCTTACGAAGACAACGCTGTTCTCGCTCGGACGCCGCATATCCAGCAGGCGGTAACTCTCGTATCACGGGGTCTTCGCCGGTTGCGCAATGGAAAAACCAACAACGACTCGGACCGAAAAGGAACTGAACATGCATAAGGTATTCATCAGCTATCACCACCAGAACGACCAGTATTACAAGAATGAATTGGTGAAACTCGGACACGGGCATTCAATCTTCATCGATAGGTCCGTTGATACGGGTGACATCCCGGATCACCTCTCCGATGAGCGCATTCGGGAAATAATAAGAGATGACTATTTGAGAGATTCCACGGTCACAATTGTCCTGGTTGGAACTGAGACGAGACGCAGGAAGCACGTGGACTGGGAGATCTACTCGAGTATGTACGATGGGACTGTCAACAAGAAATCGGGGATTTTGGCGATCATGCTGCCGACTACAGATTATGGATCTCTTCACGCCTCTCACGGACAATCGGAGAAATCACTCTATCCGGATATAACGTCATGGACATCTGTCGAATCGAGAGCGGAGTACGAGCGTCGGTACCCCTACATGCCAGAGCGGATCATTGACAATCTGCTTAAGCCCGAGTCAAACATATCTGTCACGTTATGGAGCAGAATAATCGACCCAGCGACTCTCAAACGTCTCATTGAATTAACATTCATGGGTCGTGCCCAATGCGAATATGACTTAGGCCGATCAATGAAACGCATCAACTCGTGATGTCACAGGCGAGCGTCCAACTGTTGGTCCACTTTGTGACCGTACGACATGACGGAAGATACGGACAGGAAATGGGATGTGCTCATGGTCAGTGACCAAATCTCAACTCTTGTCGCAACCGGCGAGTCGGAAACCCTGGAATTCAAGGAGAGTACCGGGAGACGCCGCGAGGCATCCATGACAGTGTGCGCCTTCCTGAACCAGCGCGGTGGAAAGGTGCTGTTCGGTGTCAGGCCGGACGGAGACGTGGTGGGGCAGCAGGTCGGTGACCGCACCATCGAGGAGTTGAGCGCCGAGTTTCAGCAAATCAACCCTCCAGCATTCCCAACGGTCGAACGGGTCCGCTTGGACAGCGGCCGTGACGTGATCGTGGTCACCGTCGATCAGGGGACAACAAGGCCGTACACCTACCGGGGTAGTGCCTACCTTAGGGTCGGGAATACCACTGTGGCCATGTCCGCCGCCGAGTACAACCGGATACTCTTCGAGCGGATGCACAGCGAGCGGCGTTGGGAGAACCAGCTTGCCACGGGATGGTCGATCGATGATCTCGATGTAGCCGAGATTCGCCACACGGTTTCAGAAGCGGTCCAGCGGCGTCAATTGGGTGACCCCCTCAGCCAGGAACCGGATGATCTGCTTCGCGGGCTAGGACTTCTGAGCGAGGGCGTGTTGTTTCGGGCGGCCGTCGTATTGTTCGGCAAAGAGGAGCGTCTCGCAGCCGAGATGCCCCAGTGTCTGCTCCGGGTAGCCCGTTTCAGAGGTCTCGACCGTATGGAGTTCCTGGACAATCGCCAGTTCAAAGGCAACGCCTTCGCGCTGCTCGCAGCCGGCGAACGCTTTCTGCGAGACAACCTGCCGATAGCCGGGCGTTTTGAGTCGGACCGCTTCGAACGGATCGACGAACCGCTCTATCCGCCTTTGGCGACGCGCGAGGCGCTTGCCAACGCCCTGTGCCACCGCGATTACGCCATCGGCGGCGGCTCGGTTGGTATCGCCATCTATGACGACCGTCTTGAAATATCGTCCTCCGGCCCGCTGCACTTTGGATTGACTCCGGAGATGCTGTTCGCGCCGCACAGATCGCAGCCGTGGAATCCGTTGATCGCTCGCACCTTCTACCGACGCGGGATCATCGAGGAGTGGGGAAGCGGCACGCTCAGGATGGCGAAATTGGCTGACGAGGCCGGACTTCCGAGGCCGGAGATCGAGGACGACGGCGGATGCGTTACCGTACGATTCCGAAACGGCCAATCGGTCCCGGAGCAACCCGATTGGCGCGAACCTGTCGAATTGAGAGATGAAGTTCTTGCTATCCTGAACAGCGCGGAGAATGGACTGCCTCGACGTGAGATTCTTTCCCGGTTGCCCTCCGCTATCAGCGAACGTCAAGTGCGACGGATACTTGAAGAACTGAGGAACCGGGGATTGATCGTTTCCACGGGTCGCGGCTCGTCGGCGCGCTGGAAACGCAAGACGGATGGTTGAACCTTGGCGAATTTGTGTTCACAAGCCCGAGGGGCATGGGCGCTATGGGGCGCTATAGGGGCGCTATGGGGCGCTATGGGGCGCTATAGGGGCGCTATAGGGGCACTATGGGGCGCTATAGGGGCGCTATAGGGGCACTATGGGGCGCTATTATGATCTCGTTGCCACACATCTTGTCGGTTTTCGGGTTGAACCGCACATCGGGATATGAGCGTCCGGTATTCGATCATGACTACACTCGACATAACTGAAGCCGTCACCGTCCAGTCTCCCATGGCCCTGCACGCCGCGGAGGTCGGGTGGATGGCGGTCACGCCGGAAGCTGCGATGGAAATGCGCGGCGGCGAAGCCGGGATGCTGTTCCGGCGGGAGTTGGAGAAAAAGCTTGCCGCGTTCAATCCCTGGATGACCGACGATGCCGTCCGCGGCGTCGTCGAGCGGCTGCAAGCGCTTCCGTCAACGATCGAGGGCAACCGCGCAATGCTCGCCTGGCTGCGCGGGGAGCGGCAGTGGTACGATGAGAACGAGCGGCGCCACCGGCCCGTCCGGCTCATCGACTTCGAGACGCCGTCCGCCAACGCGCTGCACGTCACCTGGGAATGGAAGATCAAGCCTCCGGCCCGCAAGGGCAACCGCGCCGACATGGTGTTCGTCGTCAACGGCGTGCCGGCGGCCATCGTCGAGCACAAGAACCCGACGGACGCCAACGCCATGGACCGGGGCGTCACGCAGTTGCGCCGTTATGAGCGGGAAACACCCGAACTGATGACCGCGCCGCAGCTTTTCAACGTTACCCATCTGCTCGATTACTGGTACGGCGTTACCTGGAACATGTCGCGCCGCTTCATGGCGCGCTGGAAGGAGCGTCCGGAAGAGAGCTACCGTTTCGCGGTCCAGTCGTTCTTCGAACCCACGGATTTCCTGCGCACGCTGCGGGACTGGATTTTCTTCTATGTCGAGGACGGCGAGACGCGCAAGTCGGTGCTGCGCCAGCACCAGCGCCGCGCGGTGGAGCGCATCGTCGAACGCTGCAGAGAAACGGAAAAGCAACGCGGTCTGATCTGGCACACGCAAGGTTCCGGCAAGACGTTCACGCTGCTCACCGCCGCGCGCCTGATCCTGGAAGACAAGGTCCGTTTTCCGACGCCGACGGTGATCGTGGTCGTGGACCGGACCGAACTCGAAGGACAACTCAAAGGCTGGGTGGAACGGCTGCTCGGCGAAATGCAGCAGCAGGACATCCCCGTGTGGCAGGCAGACTCCAAAGCCAAACTTCGGGAATTGCTCAAAGCCGGCACCCGCGGCCTGATCCTGTCCATGATCCACAAGTTCGAAGGCATCGAGAAGGACGCCGACACCCGCGACAACATCTACGTGTTCATCGACGAGGCGCATCGCTCGATCGCCAAGGATCTCGGCACCTACCTGATGGCGGCGTTACCGAACTCGACTATTATCGGCTTCACCGGCACGCCGGTCGCCAAGACTGAGCACGGGAAGGGCACCTTCAAGATCTTCGGCGCCGACGACGAACTCGGCTATCTCGACAAATACTCCATCGCCGAGTCGATCGAGGACGAAACCACGCTGCCGATCCGTCACACCATGGCGCCCAGTCGAATGACGGTGCCGGCGGAGCGGCTCGACCGGGAATTCTTCGATCTGGCGAAGGACGAGGACGTTACCGATGTGGATGAACTCAACAAGGTTCTCGACCGCGCCGTCGGTCTGCGCACGTTCCTGACCGCCGACGACCGTGTCGAGAAGGTCGCCGCATTCGTCGCCGGGCACTTCAAGGAAAACGTGAATCCCCTCGGCTACAAGGCGTTCCTCGTCGGCGTAAACCGGGAGGCATGCGCCAAGTACAAACGCGAGCTCGACAAGCACCTGCCGCCCGAGTGGACGGCGCCGGTCTATACCGAAAGCGCCGCCGACATCGTTCAACTCCCGCTGGTTGCGGAGTTCCAGCTTTCGCCGGAACTCGAGGCGGATGCGCGTCTCATGTTCAAGAAGGCGGGAGAGAACCCGAAGATTCTCATCGTCACAGACAAACTGCTGACCGGCTATGACGCGCCGCTGCTGTATTGCATGTATCTCGACAAGCCGATGCGCGACCATGTGCTGCTTCAGGCGATCGCGCGCGTGAACCGTCCTTACGTGGATGCAAAGGGCGGTCGCAAGCTCATCGGTCTCGTCGTCGACTTCGTGGGCGTGCTGCGTGAATTGAAAAAGGCGTTGCGATTCGACTCCTCCGATGTCAGCGGCGTGATCGAGGATCTCGAACTCCTTCTCAAGGATTTTCTCGGCAAGATCGAAAAGGCCAAAACGGACTATCTCGAAGAGGAAGACGGCGGCGCCGGCGCGGATGAGCGCTTGGAAAAGATCGTCTATGGACGCTTCCTGGATCCGGAGTCGCGCAAGGCGTTCTTCGAAGCCTACAAGGAGATCGAGGCGCTGTGGGAGATTCTGTCGCCTTCGCCTTCGCTCCGCGGCCATGTCACGACTTTCAAACGGCTTGTCCGGCTCTACGCCGCCGTGCGCAACGCCTACGCAGGGCGCGTCGACTACGCGGCGGATTTGGCCGACAAGACTCGCCTCCTGGTCCAGGAAAGCGCCGCCCAATGGGGTCTCGGCAATTCGACCAAGGCCGTGACGTTCGACATGGATACCCTGTCGAAGCTTCAGGCCGAGACGGGCCCGGACGAGGCCAAGGTGTTCAACCTCGTGCGCGGCCTTGAGCAGGAAATCAAGGACCGGCCGGGCATGGAGTCCGTTCTGCGGCGTTTGAAGGAACGCGCTGAACACATCCTGAAGGATCTGGAGGATCGCAAAACCACCGGACTTGCGGCGATGGATCAACTCGCCGTCCTTGCCAAGAAGAAGGAAGAGACGGAGGCGGCGGTCGTGGAAAGCGGGCTCTTCCCGCGCGCCTTTGCCGTACATCAGGCGTTGAAAGATGAGCCCGAATTCGAAGCCGCCGGCATCTCGACACTGGATTTAGCCCGGAAAGTGGAAACGCTTTTCGACCGTTTCCCCCTCGCGGCCTCCAACATCGATGAGCGAAGACGACTGCGTGCGGCTCTGTACGGACCCCTGCTTGAATTGGATAAAGACCGACGGAGCCATACGGTCGAGCGCATCCTCGCAATTCTTCTAAGAACCGGCGCCGATGCGGACGCGTGACGAACGACGAGAGGCCGTTTGCAGCCGAGTTGCATACTGGGCGCGGCGATTGAACGTGCGGCCGCGCCAAGTTCGCATTCAGTCCATGAAGCGGAAATGGGGCTCCTGTTCGACTTTGGGAACCGTTACCCTCGCTGCCGATCTTGCCGGTCAGGATTCGGGATTCCAGGACTTCGTCATCGTGCACGAACTGCTGCATCTGCGTGTGCCCAACCACGGCAGACTCTTCAAGGCGCTGATGACGGCGCACGTTCCCGATTGGAAAAAGCACGATACGGGGCTGGCGCGCCGCCCGGCGCGTACCGTAAACGCGGCGCAGCCGTCGGGAAAGCCGGGCACGGCGTCCCCTTCATAGTACCGTATCGGCTTGTTTCACGTCATGGCTTTATGCCGTGATCCCGCCGCGTATGTCGTCTCTTGTCTTGAAAACACCGGCAATCTTGATAGGTTCGTCCGCGGAGAGGTGGCCGAGCGGTTTAAGGCGCTCCCCTGCTAAGGGAGTAAGGGTTAACAGCCCTTCGTGGGTTCGAATCCCATCCTCTCCGCCATTTGAACCGCTGCGGGCGTTGAACCGCACCCGGCCCCGTCCTAATCGTCCACGACGGCGGTCACGTTGATTTCAACGGCGAGGCCCGGAAAAGCGAGCGCGGAAACGCCGATCACCATGGACGCGGGCTTGTGGCCCGCCGGAAAGAAATTGCGGATGTCTTGGTAAACCGGCGTGGGATCGACGTTCGCCAGGTCCACGATGAAGACTTCTATTTCCACGACATCTTCGGGCGCGGCTCCGGCCGCTTCCAGCGCCATGCGAATGTTTTCGAACGTCAACTCGGATTGCTCATCCAGACTTTCGGGGAAGCTCTCGTCTTCGTAGATGCCCGCCTTGCCGCCCAGATAGATGGTCTTGCCGCTGCCCTTGACGGTCACGACCTGGGAGTAGCCGACGGGCTGGGACAGACCTTGCGGATTCCACCGCTCGATCTCGATGTCCGCCGCAGCGCGCGTCGGCAGGAAGGCGGCGGCCGCCGCCAGGAAACGGGTAAGGATCGCATTCATCGCAGAACTCCTTTGTCTCGGTCTCGATGCCCGCTATTGTGGCCCACCCGCTCTTTCTTTGACATCAAAAACGGAAAGGCGGACCCTGGGCCGGCATGAACGCGATTCGCAAAGGTTATGTGGACGGACCGTTCGGTCAGATTCACTTTCGGGAAGCCGGGGAGGGGACGCCGCTGGTGCTCGCCCACCAGTCGCCCGTCTGTTCGCGCATGTTCGCCGCCGCGCTTCCCTTTCTCGCCGGCCACGGGCTTCGCGCCGTCGCCGTCGACACGCCGGGCTACGGCGAGTCCGACGTACCGCCCCGGACCCCTGCCGTGGACGACTATGCGGAGGCTTTTCGCGCGCTGCTCGATCGGTTGGCGTTGGCGGAGGTTCACGCGCTGGGGCACCATACCGGGGCCATGATCGTATGCCGTCTGGCCGTCCTTCACGCCGACCGCGTTCGATCGGTCATTTTCAACGGGCCGCCCGTATTCGACGATGAAGAGATAAAGCAGTTCGCCTCCCTGCCTCTCGAACCGGTCCCGCCGAAACCCGACGGCAGTCATTTGACGGAGGCGTGGCGGCGGCGGTCGGCGTTTTCGCCGGGATGGTCGAACGCGCAGGCCATGCACGACCGTCTGGTCGACCAGTTTCGGGCCGGAGATGTGTGGTGGTACGGATTCCGCGCCGCTTTTGACCATCGCATGGCCGCGGACGTTAAGAAGATAACGTGCCCCGCGCTCATTCTCACCAACACGGGCGACGACATCTATCATCTGGCGCAGCGCTGCCGCAGTCTTCGCCCGGATTTTCAGTATACGGAACTCGAAGGCGGCACCCACGACATCGTCGACGAGCAGCCGGAAGCCTGGGCCGCGGCCGTGGCCGCCTTCGTCAAAGGGCAGGAGCGCGAAGGATAGTCGTCAAAGACGTTCAATCAATGGCGCGGCGGTTGCCGACGGCCGCTCATGGGGCGTCGGGCTCCAGCACGACAAGCGTCTTGCCGAAATTTTCGCCGCGGGCCAATTTGCAGAATTGCTCGGGCGTGTTCTCGATTCCGTCGACCCGGTCCTCCTTGAATTTGACGGACCCGTCCGCGACCCAAGGCGCGACGAGATCTACGAACTCGCCGCGCCGGTCCTCGAAGTCATAAACGACCAGCCCTTTCATGACCGCGCGCCTGACGATGGGCAGGCCCAAAAAAAGCCCCGCGCGCTCGCCGTCGCTGCTGTATTGACTGGCAAGTCCGCACATGATCACGGTGCCGTACATGTTCAGTACACTGAATGCCGTATCGAGCACCCGTCCGCCGACATTGTCGTGGTAGATGTCGACGCCGTCCGGGGCGGCGGCTTTCAACGCGTCGGGGAAATCCGCGGTCTTGTAATTGACGCAGGCGTCAAAGCCGAGCTCGTCTCTGACCCAGGCGCATTTTTCGTCGCTGCCGGCGATGCCTATGGCGGACGCTCCTTTTTTGATCGCGATCTGACCGAGGGTGGCGCCGACGGGCCCCGCCGCGGAGGAAACGAGAACCGTCTGCCCGGCCTGCACGTCCGCCAGTTCGACGATGCTGGCATATGCGGTGAGGCCCGGCATGCCGAGCACGCCCAGATAGCTGGAAAGCGGCGCCCGTTCGGGATCGACCTTGAACGATTGAGAGCCGTCGGAAATCGACTGTTCGCGCCAGCCGCCGAAGTGACGAACATGATCGCCGACCGCAAAGTCCGGATGACGCGAGTCCGTTACCCGTCCCACGGTTTCGGCTCTCGGCGTATCGCCCTCGCCGAGCGTTCCCGCCGACGACATGTGGCGGCCGGACATGGCGGGCCGTTGATAGGGGTCGAGCGAGATGTAGAGGTGCTTGACGAGAAACTCGCCTTCCCCCGGCGGGCCTGGAGTCTCGTTGACGACTTCGAAGTTCGACGGGTTGGGGACGCCTTCGACGGGGCCTGTGAGGACCACCTTTTTGCATGCGGTTGTCATGATCTCTCCTGAAGGGCCGGTCCCGCCGCGGCGCGGTTGCCATCGAACGGCGGGTATGTCATGGCTCATAGTGTAGACTCGTCCATGTTTGATCAAGACGGAGCGAAGGCCGGATGACACGCAAACTTTCACGCCGCCGGGCGCTTGAAGGGGCGGCGCGCACCGCCGCTTCGTTCGCGCTTGCGCCTCTCATGGGCCTTTCGTCGCGGCGCGCGTCCGGGCGCGACGCCGATGTGATCGTCGTCGGGGCCGGCCTTTCCGGCCTGCAAGCGGCGCTTTTGCTTCAGGGCGAAGGGCTCGACGTGCTGGTATTGGAGGGAAGCCGCCGGGTGGGGGGAAGGGTCCATACGCTCGACCATGTGCCCGGCCGTCCGGAAGCGGGGGGTTCGGAAATCGGCGCGGGCTACGCCCGGATGCGTGACATGATGGACCGCTTGGGTGGGTTCGAACTGGAAAAATTTCTCGACGTGTTCGAATTTCCGTTCGCTCTGCATATCGACGGCAAAACGATGTCCGCAGCCGATTGGCCGACGGCGGATGTCAATAAACTGTCGGGGCGGGAGCGTGACAGCGGCCCTTTGGGTCCGTTCGGTCTCGCGGGGCTTTACCTTCCGCAGGACTCGCCTCTCCCGGCGCTCGACTCCTGGCTTGAACCGGACGCCGCGGTTTATGACGTGCCGTTCGACGCTTATCTTCGCCGGCAAGGCGCGAGCGAAGAGGCCCTGCGTTTGATCGGTACTCAGATCGTTTCCGACCGGATGGAAAACCTTTCGACGCTTTGGCGCCTGCGCGGCCTCAGATTCGGAGAATTCGTCGGCGGCACCGAAGGACTGGACCGCATCAAGGCCGGCGCCAGCCGCCTGCCGGAAGGAATGGCCGCGCTGCTGAGGAGGGCGGTGCGCTTCGACACTCACGTCGAGAGTCTGCGTTCGACCGACGGCGGCGTCGAAGTCGAAGACAAGACGGGCAAACGTTTCCGCGCGTCCTTTGCCGTCTGCACGGCCCCGCTGACGCTTGTGCGGCGAATGAAGTTCGATCCCGTTCTGCCGCCGCTTCAGGCCGCCGCCGTCAACGAGATTCCACACGAGCAGACGATCAACGTATTTTTGCATGTGACCGGACCCTATTGGGAGGAAGACGGCCTCGGTGCTTCGTTGTGGACCAATTCGCCCCTCGGCCGCGTGTTCCGCTATTCATCGGACAGCGGCTATTATCTGTGGGTCAGCAGAGAGGCTCGCGGTGACCGTTCCGTTCTTTCGATGAGCGACGAAGACATGATGCGCTCGACGCTGGCCGAGATTCACGCCATTCGTCCGAGTACGCAAGGGCGGCTCGAACCCGCCGCGGTCGTCAATTGGGTCAACTATCCGTGGACGATGGGGCACAGCGCCTATCGCGCGCCGGGAAACATCACCGAGTTCGGGAATGTCGCCGCCGCGCCTCACGGCCGGATTCATTTTGCCGGCGAGCATACGTCCGTCCTCGCCATGGGCATGGAGGGCGCGATGGAATCCGGTGAGCGCGCGGCCTTGGAGATCCTTGAGTTGATCTGACGGTTTTCAGGTGCGATGGTGTCATATACTGATGACCGCGAACTTCATTCCGGGTTTCGCGCAAGTCGGGAGGACGCACATGCGGGTTCCGTTCATGCCGGTATCGGCTTTCTTTCTTGTCGCGGGCTTGTCCGCCGCCGCTCAACCGGAAATCAGTTGTCAAGGCAACGAGGACAATCTCTCCACCTATCTTCAAATGCATCAGGTCCTGTTCATGGAACGCGATACGACCCGCATTCGAGAGTTTTACGCCGATGAGTTCATTTCCCACAACAACGATGGCGGCGGAGCGGGCGACTTCGTGGTCACGCCCGACGACATGGCCGCCTTTTGGGAACGGTCGAAGAGAGACGATCCAAGCCGGGTTTTGGAGGACGATCTCATTTTGTGTGCCGGCGACTTCGTAGTCGTGCGCACGACTCTCACGGGCATCAACGAAGGCCCGGTCCTCGGGCATCCCGCCACCGGCAAGCCCTACACCAATACGGCGACGGACATCTACCGCTTCGAGAACGGCAAGGTGGTGGAACGGTGGGGCAATGCGGACGTCATAAGCCGTTATCGGCAGTTGGGATTCGAGATGAAAAAAGCGCCCGAGTAGGGCGCCCGTTCAATAGCGGCTTCATCTCGATAATGTCCGTTACATCCGACTTCGGCGCATACGCGCCCACGAGATTTCAGAGTTGGGCGCGCGAGCGCGCCTCCAACATGCCGGCCAATTGGTTGGGCCGACGCGCTTCGATGGTCATGCGGCGGTTGGCGGGCGCGAATAGCGGCCGCCCCTTTGACGTGGAAATCTTCGGAACGGAGAAAGCCCGGCTCCATCCGTATGACAATATTTGTGAAAAGCGCGTTTACGCCACGCCTCAATTTTGGGATTTGGCCGAACGCCGACTTCTTGCCGCCGCCGTCGCGGAGAGCGGGAGCCGGACGTTTTGTTTTGCGGATATCGGCGCCAATGTCGGGCTTTACAGTTTCTTTGTCCGCAGTGTCGCCCGGGCGCACGACAAGTCTTTCAGGGTCGTGGCGGTCGAGCCGGCGCATGAGGTGAGGGCGCGTTTCGCTTTCAACCTCGAAGCGTCAAACGCCGGCGACGCGATTCAGCTTTTGCCTTGGGCCGTTACGGCGGAACATGGGGACGTCTCCTTGACCGTGAATCGCCGCAATCGCGGCGAGAGCCGAATTGGCGGCGTCTCAGGTTCGAATGAAAATGAAAAGATCGTCGTACCCGGGCGGCCGCTCGTGGACGTGTTGGAAACTGCCGGATTCGATCACGTCGACGCCATGAAAATCGATATCGAGGGCGCCGAACGGCCGGTATTGGAAGCGTTCTTCGGCAGTTGCCGCGAGGCGCTCTGGCCCGAAATGATCATAATGGAAACGCGCCGTGCACGGGACAAGGCGTCCTTGCTCGATTTATGCCTCGCCCGGGGGTATGCTCTTAAACTTGAGACAAAACTGAATTCCGTTCTGAGTCTTGGCCGTTAGGCTTCGGTTGGTAAAGGACTTGCGGTCATGACCACGCGCGCGATTTCCAGGCGGAATTTGCTGCGCTCGACGGCGGCGCTTTCGCTTTCTTTTACGGTGCCGCGCCCGGCCCGCGGCCAAGGTCAGGTGGACGTCATCGTCGTCGGGGCGGGCCTCTCGGGCCTCAGTGCGGCCGTCGCATTGGAAGATCAGGGGCTGACCGTCGTCGTCCTCGAAGGCCGCAGCCGCGTCGGTGGACGCGTCTACAGTCTCGATCATGTTCCGGGAAGCCCCGAGGCGGGGGCCAACGCCATCGTCGGCGGTTCGGCACGGGTGCGCAAGGCGGCCGCGCGTTTCGACACCGCGTTGTCCGATCATATGCCCCGGGCCGCGCTCAACCGGACGAAGACGTTGGCATTGGACGGCGGCGCGCTCTCGCCGGAGGCGTGGACCCGGTCGCGGCGCAATCCGTTTCCCGATGACCTGAAATCGACGATGCCGTGGCAATATGTGCCCCGCCTCGTGTCGGAGAACAATCCGCTCGCCTCGGCGGGCGACTGGTTCGATCCGAAGTTCGCTTTTTACGATATTTCGCTGCACGAATTTCTGACGGCCAACGGCGCGACCGAGGACATGATCGAACTCGCCTATAACACCAACATTACCTACGGCACGTCCGCTCATGACGTTTCCATGCTGCAAATGTTCGGTACGGATTTTTTCGTCAGGTTTCAGTTGGGTCTCGAGCAAAGCATGTCGGTCGGCGCGGGCGGTAACATGCGTATCCCCGAAGGCATGACGAAAGGCCTGAAGGGCGATATCCTGTTCGGCAAAAAAGTTACCGGCATTCTTAACGAGACCGACGGCGTGAGTGTGCGATGCCTTGACGGCAGCCGTTTGCGCGCGCGTTTCGTCGTCTGTTCGGTTCCCATACCGGTGCTTCGCCATATCGCGGTCGAGCCCGCATTCTCAGGCGTGCAAAAGCGCGCGGTGAAAACCGTGGCTTATGCGCCGTGCACGCAAACTCACATGATCGCCAAAAAGCCCTTCTGGGAGGAAGACGGTCTGCCGCTTTACATGTGGACCGACGGTCCGGCCGGCTTCGTTGTGCCCAATCGCGTGCCCGAAGACCCGGAAACGGTGACGAGCTTGACCGCCTGGGGACGGGGCTTTCTGGCGCGCTATCTCGACCGGCGCGGGCCGGAGGCGGCAACGGCGGAAATCATCGAGGCGATCGAAAAGATCCGCCCCGCCGCCAAGGGTCAACTCGAAGCGCTGCACGTCCATTCCTGGGAATTGGACGAGTTCGCCGGCGGCGCCGACTTTTTATCTTGGCGTCCGGGCGAGATCGCGGCGTTTCACGGCCCCTTGTGGGCGCCCCATGGGCGCATTCATTTCTGCGGCGAGCATTCGGCGCTCCTTGCGCGCGGTATGGAAGGAGCCATGGAGTCCGGCGAGCGGGCCGCCGTCGAAGTCCTCGAGAAGGCTTAGGTCAACTAAAGATCGTCGTCATATTCGATCAACGTGTAAGTCATGTCGAACGGTTCCCAGACAAACTTGACCAGAATGTCGTCGGGGCCCGTAATCCACATATGAGCTTCGTCATTGAGCGTGAAATGATCGGTCTCGAACGTCCCGGCGGGAACCGTCACGGTTTCCTTGCCCACATGGTTGATGCGTTGTTCGCGCAGTCTCCCTAAAAGACTGTCCTCCTGCGTGCTCGTCCAATAGATGTTGGCTTTCTGCTCGCCGCCCTTTTCCTTGTCGTAATAGGCGAAATGCCAGCCGTCGCCGGTCACGGGATGCGTGCCCAGTGAAAAATGATCGGGGACTTCGAGCGATTCCTCTTTGAGTTCGCCCTTTTCGTTGACCGTGATTTTGAGAGTGTTGCCCTCGACCGTGAACAGACCCGTCCGAAACACCCGGTCGCGATAGGGGCTTGAGACGGCTTCGATGGGGCGGAAGTTCTCATCGACGCGCAAGATGACATTGTGCTGCGCCTTGGCCCGAATTCGGTTGTTGAAAATGCGGACCGTGCGCGAGCCGTCGGGCTGCACCGTCAATTTGAATTCTTCGTATCCGCAGACCCGGTCCTCTGAGACGATTTTGCATTCGTGCACGCCCGTTGCGGCCCGCACGATGCTTTCATTCTCGCTTTCCCCTTTGGCGCAGGCGTTCGATGCGGTAAAGCCCGCCGTCGTCAAAGACAGAAGCGAGATGAGAGCTGCTCGTTTATTAACGGCCGTAACAATTCGCTTGCACTTTTGATAGTTTGCCATATCTCCGTTCCTGAAAGAATGACCTCAGGGGTCGATAATACCTTCTTATCCGAATGACCGGCAATCCTCTTGCTCCCGATGAGTCGACCATGCAGCCGTTCGCGCGCGGCGATATCTTTTTGGGCTGCACGCTGCTCGACAATCCGCGAGACGATCATGCAGGCCGGGGACGCATTCTCCAATACGATAAGAACCTCGAATTGAAGGGCGTGCTCTGGACCGAAGGCACCAGGCATCTGGTCGGCGGGCTTGCGGTTGACGGAAACGGGTTGCTTTGGGCGTTCGACGATCACCTGGTGATCCACGTGGACCCCGAGACGGGCAGGCAATTGCCGCCGCATCCGTTTCCGCTGCGTGTCTTTCGCAGCGCCAGTTTCGCAAAGGACGGCTCCATTTTTCTCGGCGAGCATTTGTGCGGCGAGAAGAAGCCGGAAGGGGTCGGCACGACCATCGAGTTTCCCGTGATCCCGGACGCCGGCATTCTGGGTTACGGCAACATATACAAATTCGATGCCGACTGGGACCTCGTCAAGGAGTTCGACGTGGAGACCGCCCCCGAGTTTACGGGCTTCAAAGGCGTGACCCACTCGACGTTGCACCCCGGCGAAGAGTTCATCACGTACACTACGGAAACCGGCAAGCGCATCATGCGTTACGACGTGATAAACGACCGGCAAATGCCCGATCTCGTCACCTATCCGGGCCAGGATCTGATGGACGGCGTATTTGCCATTGCCGTAAAGTATTTGCCCGACGGCCGCCTTGTCGTGACCCGCGGCACGACCTATGAAATTCTGGATGAACGGGGACGGGTGCTGGAAGAGCATGATCTCGTAGATTTCGGGTGGACCGATATCGTCGTCTGCCGCGACGGTCGGCATCTTTTGTTTTCGAATATTTTTACCGGCAAAATGGCAAAAGTCGCTCTGAACACCGGCGAGGTCGTCGGTATGATCGACACGGGCCAGGCGAAGCCCAAGCGCGCGCTGGCAGGTGTTGCCGAATTTCCGGGCTGAGTCCAAGAGGTTGTGGGAGATAAGCGATGCAAGTACCGAACATGTATGTTTTAGGGTTCGCACTGGTTGCCGTACCTGCTTTCTGCTTCATGAGCACTTCGCTCCGGGCCGGCGGTCATGAGCGCCTCGCCGAACGCACCGCGGAACAGCAAGAGCTTGCCGACCGCTTTCTCTCTTTCATCGATCGGATGGAAGAAAGATATTTCGCGCGCGTAGAAGAGTTGAACGGTGAAACCTCTTATGAAGAGAGGTATGTCACCACCGACTACGCGGAATGGGACATGCGGGTCGCTCGCGGACCGGTGGTCGAGAAGGCCGGACGCATGTTGGGAATGGAGACGAAAAGCGCTCCCCATAGTCCGTCCCGAGACGATGTCGTATGGGGCCGATTTTATTCTCTGGACATTCACCCCAAGACGCCGCTTGTCGGCCAGATCCACGCGGTCATTCTTCTGCAATTGTATGCGGACGGCGCGTCGGGGGCGGCCGGTTGGTTGGGCGTGATGCCGGCTGTCCGCGTCCGCGACGACATGGACTATTTGAAAGAGACCATGGACGCGGTTTTCGCCAGGCACGGCAAGGACCCTTCCCTTTATCGTCGGCTCATTTGCGAAGGCACCGAAGATACGATTACCGAATTCCGCCGCAAGCCCGCCTGTGTCGGCGCAAGTTTTTACGGGCCGCCGGTCTACAGGGACAGCACGTCCAAGAGTCTGGATTTTTTGTCCGAGGCTTATGAGGCCTTCACCGATGCCTACTTCGATACCATCGAACGACGAAAAGACGATCCGGTGACGGAGGAAGATATCGCCGCGCAACGGCGTATGCGCAAGGAATGGCTCGTCGATCAACTGTTCTCGGATCCGTTTGCGAGTGACAGCGTGCCGTTCGAGGTCTGGTCGTTCGGCAACGTCGCGCCTGTTATTCATTTCTGAAACGGGCGTAACGTAACCGTCGTGCGGCGGCGGGGAGCGGGAACCGGGTGCGCAATTGGATTTCGCGGCAATGCCTCGGCCAAGGCATTCGGATCGTCGACCCGTTGGCAGACCCTACTTCACACCCAATTTTTTCTGTAACGACGACGAAGCGCTGGTGTGTTGGAACTTCAGTTTTTGGTGGGGGCGGGCCAAATGGAATGCCGCGTGCGCCATCAGGGTCGCTTCGTGAAAGCCCGAGAGAATAAGCTTGAGTTTGCCGGGATACGTGCACATGTCGCCGATGGCGAAAATGCCCGCGCGTCCGGTTTCGAATTTCTCCGTGTCAACCGGAATCAGGTTTTCGTTTAAATTGATGCCGAATTCGGCGATGGGCCCGAGCTTCATGGTGAGCCCAAAAAACGGTAACAGAGCATCGCACGCGATATCGAACGGCTTGTCGTTCTTAGGCTGAACGGTGACGCTCGAAAGCACGCCCTCGCTGCCATCGAGACGATCGATTTTACCGATATGAAATTCCATTCCGCCCGCATTGACCAGAGCGCGCATTTGATTGACCGAATGTTCTACCGCGCGAAAGCCCTCTCGGTGATGAACCAAAGACAAGCTGGCCGCCAGCGGTTGCAACTCGATGGTCCAATCGAGCGCCGAATCGCCGCCGCCGACAATGACGATGTTTCGATTGCGGAAGCGTTCTTTATCGCGCACCGCATAGAACACGGAAGCGCCTTCGTACTCTTCGATCCCTTTGATCGGGGGCTTTTTCGGTTGGAAACTGCCGGGCCCGCCGGCGATCACCACGACGGGCGCTTCGATGACGGTGCCCTGGTCGGTTTCAACGCGCCAACCGCCGTTCTCTAACGGGTCCAGACGCGTCGCCATTTCGCCCAAATGGAATTCCGGCGCGAAGGGTTTGATCTGCACCATGAGTTGCTCGATCAATTCCTCTCCGGTCATGACGGGAACCGCCGGAATGTCGTAGATCGGCTTGTCGGGATAAAGCTCTGCACACTGACCGCCCGGTCGGTCCAAAATGTCGATGAGATGAGCTTTGAGGTCGAGAAGCCCCAGTTCGAAGACGGCAAAAAGGGCGGCGGGCCCCGCACCGATCAAGATTACGTCGGTCTCATGAATGTCGTTCCTGGGAGGGGGTGTCGTGATTTGGCGGCCTTTGCTTGTTTTGGGCGTTGAAAATGAAGAGACTGCGTCAATTGTCCCCAAGCCGCATTGTACGTCGACGGGAATTTAGTGTACGACAGTTTGCCGCGTCGCGCGAGCTTTGTGAAGGATGTCCGATGTTTCGAGGATCGATTTGCGCACTGATCACTCCCTTCAAAAACGGCGAGATTGACGAAAGCGCGTTTACTTCCCTGGTGGAATGGCAAATCGACCAGGGCACTCATGGCCTGGTGCCCTGTGGAACGACGGGTGAATCGCCCACGCTCAGTCACGACGAGCATGAATATGTGGTCGAATTGTGCGTGAAGGCCGCGCGCGGCAGGGTTCCGGTCATCGCAGGCACGGGGTCGAACGCGACCGAAGAGGCGATACGTTTGACGCAGCATGCCTCCGCTGTCGGCGCCGACGGCGCGCTGGTCGTCACGCCTTACTACAACAAGCCGAATCAGGGCGGCCTCATCGCTCATTACCGGGCGTTGAACGATTGCGCGGACTTGCCCATCATCATCTACAACATCCCGGCGCGCAGCGTCGTCGACATGGCCGTCGAGACCATGGCCGAGCTTGCGAAACTGCCGAACATCGCCGGTGTCAAGGATGCGACCGGCGACGTGACTCGTGTCACGCGTTTTCGCATGGCCGGAGGGGAAGAGTTCGTTCAGCTTTCCGGAGAAGACGGAAGCGCGATCGGTTTCATGGCTCACGGCGGCCATGGCTGCATATCGGTGACGGCGAACGTGGCGCCGGCGCTATGCGCGCAATTCCAAAACGCCTGTCTCGAAGGTGACTATGGACGAGCATTGGAGCTTCACGAGCGGCTGATGCCCCTTCACGTCAACCTGTTTGAAGACACGAGCCCGGCTCCCGTCAAATATGCCGCTTCCGAGCTTGGTCTCTGCGCCAACGAATTGAGGCTGCCTTTGCGCCCTGTCGGATCACGTGTGGAAGGCTTGGTGAACGAGGCCATGCGCGAGGTGGGCTTGCTTTGATGGTCTTCTGACTGGAAAGCGGTCGGTTAATGGCTAAGTCCAAAAAGGGGTCGCCCGGCAAAAAAATCGCCGCCGACAACCGCAAGGCGCGGCGCGACTACTTCATAGATGACGTCATTGAAGCGGGCCTGGTGCTGGCCGGCACCGAGGTCAAGTCGTTGCGTAGCGGCCAGGCCAGTCTTTCGGATGCTTATGCGGCGCAAGAAGACGGCGAATTTTATCTTCTCAATGCCTATATTCCCGAATATACGAGCGCCAACAGGTTTAATCATCATCCCCGCCGCCGCCGCAAGCTGTTGTTGAAGCGGCGCGAGATTGGAAAGTTGGCGGGCGCCGTTCAAAGAAAAGGTATCACGCTTGTACCGCTCAACCTCTACTTCAATGAACGGGGTATCGTGAAAGCTGAAATCGCGCTCGGTCGAGGCAAGAAGCTCTACGACAAGCGCCAAACCGATAAAGACCGCACATGGGCGCGCGACAAGGCGCGGCTGATGCGTGAAAAGAGATAGTGTCCCGAAGGCCGGTTATCGGGTCTGAAGGACGGATCTTATTGTCTTGAAGACCTGCCGAAACATGTCTGTTGTCAAGCGGCCCGTATTGGTGTTGTAGCGAGAGCAATGATAGCTGCCGAAGAGCACGATGCCGTCAGGCAGATCATGACGCGCGGCGTGACCAAAGGGACGGTTCGAGCGTTTTTCCCCGAACGCACTGACGGTGCTTTCATGAGCGATGCGTCCCAGCGCCAAAATCACCTTGAGATTGGGCATGGCGTCGAGTTGGCCTGCGAGAAACGGACGGCAATTCTTGATTTCCCGACCCGTCGGTTTGTTTTGCGGCGGCACGCAGCGGACCGCATTTGTGATCAAGCAGTCCGTCAAGGTCAATCCGTCCTTGCGGTGCCTCTCGTAGCGTCCTTTGGAAAACCCGAAGTCATGCAGCGTTTCGTAAAGCAGGTCGCCGGCGAAATCGCCGGTGAAGGGACGGCCGGTTCGGTTGGCGCCGCGCAAGCCGGGTGCCAAACCGACAATGGCCAATCGGGCGGTCACTTCGCCGAATGAGGGGACCGGTTTGTTGAACCAGTCCGGTTCTTGCCTTCGGTTGTGAGCGCGGAACTCGGCAAGCCTCGGGCAAAGGGCGCAGTCGACTTCCGGCTCGATCATCGGCGGACTCGACGCCTGAGATCCAGGCTTGAATGAACGGATTCGCGCGGCCTCGAAGCGGACTCACGACTCTTCGTATTTGTCATCGTCATCCACAAAACGATCGTTCCCCCGATCCGGATCGGACTTACCTCGGTCTTCATCCCGGTGGACCGCCGACAGGGCGGCCGCCACCACGCCGGCAGGCACCGCAACGATCCCCAGTCCGCACATCAGTACGACGGAGGTAAATAGCCTACCCCCCCCCGGTGACCGGGTAGACATCGCCGTAGCCGACGGTGGTCAGCGTGGTCGTTGCCCACCACAGGCTGTGTATGACGGAGGGAAAGGCTTCCGGTTGCGCTTTACCCTCGAAGTAATAAATGCCGACGGCGGCCAGATAGAGCGTGATTGCCGTGACGGACGCAAACAGCACGAGTTCCTCCTTCGCGAGCACGAGCGCTTTTCCGAACCGCGCGAGCGCCTCATTGTATCGGACGATTTTCAGTATACGAAGGATTCGAAATAACCGCACGATTCGCAGCATCCGGAGATCGATAGCGCCTACGGACAGATAAAACGGAACGATGGCCATCAAATCGACGATTCCATAAAAGCTGAAAATGAATCGGAGCCTTTCCGTCCTGGGCGTGGTTGCGACCCGCAAACAATATTCAAGTGTGAAAAGCCCTACGATGATAACTTCGGAAAGGTCGAAGACGACTCGCCATGCCGGAGGAATATCGGGCAAGGTGTCGATGGAGAACGTGATGAGCGAAATGACGATCAGGCCCATGAAAGTCCAATCGAAAATGCGGCCGAGCGGCGTGTCGCTGCGCTGTACGATGTCGGTGATGGTCATGCGAACTCCTGTTTTTCGGCTGAACCGTTCTCGCGTTCGGACAGGTATGAGACGAGGCTCTTGATGTAAGGTAGGGGGGTCCGAAGCTGTCGGCGTGAACAACCGGCCTGAAGATTCCGAATTCCATATCAGTTTTGGAGGCGCTGTTTTGTATATGGATGTCTGCCTTGCCCCAAACCGGAAGAGAGTTTGAATCCTTGGGTATTTATGTTGGTCTTGGCGCGAACCTGGATAGCCCAATTGGTCCGCCCCGCGCAACTCTGGAACGGGCTCTCGGGGACTTTCCGGCTCACGGCATGGAGGTCAAGGCGCGGTCGCGCTGGTACGTCAGCGATGCGATACCGGACCCCCGAGACCCGCGGTTTACGAACGGCGTGGTCGAGATCGAGACCGGTTTGACGCCCATGGCGGTTTTGAGGGAACTGCACGCCATCGAGCGCGTTTTTGGCCGCGTGCGCGACCGGCGCTGGGCCCCTCGGCTATTGGATTTGGATCTTTTGGATTTTAACGGTCTCACGAACACGGGCCGCGCGCCGGATTGGCCGGACCTGCCCCATCCGCATCTTCACCGGCGCGCCTTCGTCTTGTTTCCGCTTCGGGAAATTGCGCCGGAATGGCGCCATCCCGTCTTGGGGAGGTCGGTTGACCAACTCATACGCGAGCTGCCGGGAACGCTCGATATCACGCCTCTTTAAGCCGAGTCGATGGAATCTCGTCTTGCTTTATGGTCTCCCAAGCCATAGATACTAACCAAGTATCGTGAAATGGAGTTCTCTGAATGGCCCGTGTAACCGTTGAAGACTGCGTGGACAAGGTTCCCAACCGCTTCGATCTCGTGCTTTTGGCTGCCCATAGAGCGCGCGCCATTTCGGCCGGAGAAGAACTTACGGTCGACCGCGACAACGACAAAAATCCCGTCGTTGCCTTGCGCGAGATTGCCGAAGACAAGATCCAACCCGATGAAGTCAGAGAAGCGCTCATTCGCTCCATGCAGAAACACGCTGATGTTGACGAACCGGAAGAAGACGAGTTGGCTCTCCTGATGCGGCCGGACGTTGGGGAAGAAGAGGCGTTGACGGAAGAGGACCTCATGCGGGCCCTGCAAACCGAATCTGAAACCCGACGTGCGCAAGCGGAGCGGAGCCCGCCTGAAACGGAACAGAATGTGGAGGCAAGCAAGCCTTATTGACCGCAATTGCGGTCGACAAACCGCACTCCACAAAGTTGGGTTTACCTCGCTTCATGGGCGCGTCGGGTTGTGTGATTTCCAATTAAGATTGCTTTCCCTTTTGCCGAGTCGAAATCATGCTGAGACAGTATGAACTCGTCGATTTGGTCAAATCATATGACCCGCATGTGGACGAAGGGCTGCTGAACCGGGCCTATGTCTTTGCCATGAAAGCCCATGGCCGACAGGTGCGGCTCTCCGGTGATACCTACTTTTCTCATCCGATCGAGGTTGCAGGAATATTGACGAAGCTGCAGCTTGACACGGAGACGATCGCAACGGCGCTTCTGCATGATACGATCGAAGACACCGACACGACCTATGGCGACATCGAAGAGCATTTCGGGCGAGAGATCGGCGAACTCGTTGAAGGCGTAACCAAACTTTCGAACATTCATTTTACCGACCGCCAGGCCAAACAGGCGGAAAACTTCAGAAAGTTCTTTTTGGCAACGTCCAGGGACGTTCGCGTGCTGCTCGTAAAGTTGGCGGACCGCTTGCATAATATGAGAACGATTTTCCATCACCCCAACGAGGAAAAGAAACGCAACATCGCGCAAGAAACGTTGGAGATCTACGCTCCGCTTGCAGGCCGTATCGGCATGCAGGGATTTCGGGAAGAATTCGAGGATCGTTGTTTTTCCGTTCTCTATCCGGAAGCGAGAGACTCCGTCGTCAAGCGTTTGAATTACTTGAACCAGGAGAGCGGCGACAGCATCGAAAAAATCACGAACGAAATTCGCTCGAGCCTCGAAGAAACCGGCATTTGCGCTCTCGTCTATGGACGTCAAAAGCGTCCTTACGCCGTTTGGCGCAAAATGGAGCGTAAAGCCGTCTCTTTTGAACAACTGTCCGATATCATCGGCTTTCGGGTCATCGTTGACGATAAAACACAGTGTTACAATGCGCTCGGCGTGATCCATAGCCGCTGGAAAATGGTTCCCAATTTTTTCAAAGACTATATTTCCACACCCAAGCGCAACGGTTACCAATCGATTCATACCACCGTACTTGGCCCCGACGATCAACGCGTCGAACTCCAGGTCCGAACAAAGGAGATGCACGCCGTGGCCGAAACCGGCGTCGCCGCCCATTGGGACTACAAAGAGCGCAGCTACATGATCGGCGAGAGCGCGGGAAAAGCCAGGGATCGGGATGCGGCCTTCATAGCGTCAAAGAGGCTGCGCAAGAACCTGTTTCAGGACCTTCAAGGGCTGGCCGACCTTTTTGATGCTGAAGAAAGCTCGGAAATCTTTCTCGAACATACAAAAATGCAAATGTATTCCGACCAGGTCTTTGCCTTCACGCCCAAGGGAGACCTGATCAACCTGCCGCAGGGCGCTTCCGTTCTGGATTTTGCCTATGCGGTGCATACGACCATAGGCGACACCTGCGTCGGCGCAAAGATCAACGGCCGGCATCGGCCGCTTAGGGCCAGACTGCAAAACGGCGACAGTATCGAGATCATTTGTTCCAACGCGCAGATGCCCACGCCGGACTCGGAATCGTTCGTCGTTACGGGCCGTGCCAGATCTGCAATCCGCCGCCGCATTCGTTTGGTGCGCCGTGAGGAATTCATGGGTCTCGGACGCAAAATGCTCGAATCGGCATGGCGTAAACGGGATTTGAAATTCGTGGAGGGAGATCTGAAAACCGGCCTTGCCGTGTTGAATATTCCCTCTACGGAAGAACTCTTTGTAAGAGTCGGCAGCGGGTCCGTGCCGATCGATGACGTCGTGGACGCCGTATTTCCGGGTTTGAGCCGGCCCAAGACAAGATGGCTGGACCGCCGCCGACCGCTGAGCATGCTGTGGCCCGTTCGAAGCGCGGCCCGTGAAACGAAAAACGCAATTCCCATCAAGGGGCTTCGGCCCGGTCTTGCGCTCCACTTTGCGACTTGCTGTCATCCTTTGCCGGGTGATCAGATCGTTGGAATTAGTGAGCCCGGTCAAGGCATGATCGTGCATCGTCTGGGTTGTAAAGTCTTGACCGCTCTCGACGATGAGGGATTGAATCTACAGTGGGAGCCGCTGGCCAACGAAGGCGCGGCGATCGCTCAAATCGTCATCATGGCGACGAATGAGATAGGCGTTCTGGGCGAAACCGCGACCATTATCGCCAACCATGAAGGCAATATCACCAACGTCCGCATCATTGGGCAAGACAAGCGTTACGCCGAACTCGAAGTCGATATCGCGGTCCGCGACGTCGATCATTTGGAAACCATTATTTCCGCTTTGGATGACATATCCGCGGTGAATTCCGTCGAGCGGTCCTCACGCCGCGCTGCAGTTGATTAGCAATCCTGCTAAACTGGCGCTTGCCGCAAGGCCGCGAGGGACCGCGTGTCTGCGGAGATGAAAGGAGTGTTGTTTATGACGGCTGACAGCCTGATGATACCGAGACTTGGCGTCAACATCGATCATGTCGCAACGATTCGAAACGCGCGGGGCGGCAAGCATCCCGACCCCGTTCGAGCGGCGGCGCTTGCGGCACAGGCGGGCGCTGACGGCATCACGGCCCACTTGCGCGAGGACCGGCGCCACATCGGAGACGAAGATATTACGCGGCTTCTGCAGTTCATAGACTTGCCGCTCAATTTGGAAATGGCGGCGACGCCGGAAATGCTCGATATTGCCTTGCGTCACAAACCTCACGCAGCATGTATCGTTCCGGAGAAACGTCGGGAGTTGACTACCGAAGGCGGTCTCGATGTCGTCGCGGGCCATAACCTTCTGGCTCCGTTCGTACGCCAGCTTGAAGACGGAAAGATTCGCGTATCGTTGTTTATCGATGCGGAGCCTGACCAAATTTCCGCGGCCGCCTCTCTCGGCGCCGCCGTGATCGAGCTTCACACCGGAGCCTATTGTGAAAAAGTCATCGCGGGCGATGAACGACAAGCGTCCGCCGAACTCGAGCGTTTGGAAGAAGGAGCCGGTCAAGCGCAGGCTTTGGGGCTTGAAGTTCACGCGGGCCATGGTCTGACATTCGAGACCGTCGGTCCCGTCGCGGCAATCTCCGAGGTCATGGAACTCAATATCGGTCACTTCATTATCGGTGAGGCGATTTTTAGCGGTCTCGACTCTGCCGTTAAGCGAATACGCCATTTGATTCACCAGTCACGGGATGACGCCAGCGGGGTGCAGTCCGCTTGACAAAGTGATGTGTTTCCCATGATCCTCGGAATAGGAAGCGATTTGGTAGATATTCGTCGTATTGAAAGAACGCTGAATCGTTTTGGGGATCGGTTCACCAACAGAATCTATACGGAAGTCGAGCGTGCCAAGAGCGACCGGCGCGCCAATCGCGCCGCCAGCTACGCCAAGAGATTTGCGGCGAAAGAGGCGTGCTCGAAAGCTTTGGGAACCGGACTTGGCCGAGGAACCTATTGGCGGGATATGGGCGTCGTGAATCTCAAGTCGGGTAAGCCGACGATGCTTTTGACCGGAGGAGCCAAACGAAATCTGGACCGGCTTGTCCCCGCCGGTCTGGTTGCGAAAATCGATCTTTCGTTGACGGACGATTTTCCACTTGCTCAAGCGTTCGTCATAATATCTGCGGTGCCGGGAGACCATGGTTCTCAAGCTTGAAAGCGGCATGGACGGCCTGTATTTTGAGATCGGCCTTTGTCCACATGCCCGCGCCCCGCGGCGGGCGGGCATCATGCGCGAGCGGCGGGGTTTCGGTCGCGGACCCGAGGCGCGTGTGCCGGCGGCAATTCGACAGGGAATGTCCGGAATATGTCGGCTGGAAACTGATTCGGCTGGCAGAGAGGTGATCAGAGGTTTTGCATGTCGGTAAAGTCGGGAGAGGCAAACAATGCGAGATCCAGCCCCTGGGCTGAAAACCTGAAGACGATCGCCTACGCTTTACTGATCGCGATTCTGATTAGAATTTTTCTTTTTCAGCCGTTCAACATTCCCTCGGGCTCGATGATACCGAATTTGCTCGTCGGCGACTTTCTCTTTGTCTCGAAATATTCCTATGGACTGAGCCGCCATTCGTTTCCCTTCAGCCCGCCCATTTTTTCAGGTCGGTTTCTGGGCGCCGTGCCGGACCGCGGCGACGTTGTCGTTTTCAAACTGCCTTCCGATGGCCGCACCGATTACATCAAGCGGGTCATCGGACTGCCGGGCGATCGACTTCAAATGATTCAAGGCGTGCTGCACATCAATAATGTCCCGGTTGCCAGACAACGCGTCGACGACTTTGTCGTGGAAGTCGGAGGCGGCAAGACGGACCGGATTCCTCAATATCTTGAGACTTTGCCCAATGGCGTAAGCTACGCGACGCTTGATATCAATCCCAACGGACGGGGCGACAATACAAGGGTCTTCAGCGTCCCCCCGGGCCATCTGTTCATGATGGGCGATAATCGAGACAATTCTTCCGACAGTCGTTTTGACGTCAGGTATGTCCCTTTCGAAAATCTCGTCGGTAAAGCTCGGATTCTATTTTTCTCGACGGACGGGTCGGCGCGACTTTGGCAGTTTTGGAAATGGCCGACGGCGACTCGCTGGAGTCGCCTCTTTAACGGCGTGGAATGACGGAAGCCTTGGAAGCTGAAAAGGTCGAGCAGCTCGAACGGCGAATCGGCTATCACTTTCGCGATCCCCTTCTTCTGACGCGTGCATTGACCCATGCAAGCGCCGCGAACACGGACTCCGGGCGTGACAATGAACGTCTGGAGTTTTTAGGCGACCGAATTCTGTCTCTGTTGGCCGCTCAAGCGCTGATGGACCATTACCCTGAAGCTGAAGAAGGCGGGTTGGCGGTCCGGTTGAACGCTCTTGTTCGCAAGGAAACGTGCGCGAAAGTTGCCGCTCGATTGGGCCTTGGCGCTTATTTGATACTTGGGGAAACGGAAAACCAGTTCGGGGGTCGAGAAAAACCGGCCATCCTCGGCGATTGCTGCGAGGCCGTTATCGCGGCCGTCTATTTGGACGGCGGTCTCGAGGCGGCGCGGCATTTCTTCGAGTCGAATTGGACGTCCCTGGTCGAAGATCTCCGCATGGTGCCCAAAGACGCGAAGACCACGCTCCAGGAATGGTCACAGGGTCGCGGTCTTCCCACTCCCACATACCGGCTTGTGTCGCGCACGGGCCCCGATCATCAACCGGTTTTTGAAATCGAAGTCAATGTGAAGGGACAGGCGCCCGATCGGGCGGTAGGCACCAATAAACGCATTGCGGAACAGACCGCGGCGGCCTCGCTTCTGATTCGGCTGGGCGTTTGGAAAGAAGGGCAGGCGTCGTGACCGGCGATCCCTCGCGGCCCGCACGATGCGGCTTCGTTGCGGTTGTCGGTGCGCCGAATGCGGGCAAGTCCACGCTGGTCAATCGACTGGTGGGTTCGAAAATTTCGATTGTCACCCACAAGGTTCAAACGACCCGGACCCGGATCCGAGGCGTGATGGTTGCGGGTAACAGTCAGATCGTTCTTGTCGACACGCCGGGCATCTTCGAGCCGCGGCGTCGGCTGGACCGGGCGATGGTCGACGCCGCGTGGATGAGTATTGCGGATGCGGATGCTGCGGTCCTCTTGATCGATGCTCAGGTCCTGGTTGAGCGCAACGACATGAAAGCGGCCCGCTCCTCCGTTGCACAAAGGCGCGACATTGACAAAATCGCCGCCACGCTCAAGTCGACCGAACGAAAGGCCGTTCTGGTCCTCAACAAGGTTGACTCCGTATCGAAACCGCAGTTGCTCGACATCACGAATGAACTGAAAGACGACGCCGTCTTCAGTTCCGTTTTCATGATCTCGGCCCTCAAAGGCGATGGGGTCGACGATCTGAAATCCTGTTTGGCTGACATCGTTCCGGAAGGGCCGTGGCTTTACCCCCGGGAGCAGATTGCAGATTTGCCTTTGCGCATACTCGCGGCCGAAATAACGCGTGAGAAGCTTATTCTGCGGCTGCATCAAGAGTTGCCGTACGTTTCCACGGTTGAAACTGAAAGTTGGACGGAAAAAAAGGATGGGAGTATCGAGATCAAGCAAGTGATTTACGTGACGCGCGATTCACACAAGCCCATCGTCATCGGCAAGGGCGGGCAAACGCTCAAGGGCATCAGTCGATCCGCTCGCCTGGAAATGGAGCAGGCCTTCGACAAACATGTTCATCTGTTTGTGTTCGTTAAAGTCCGTGCGAAATGGTCGGAAGATCCACAACGCTATTATGCCATGGGATTGGATTTTCCGAGCCAATGACCGGATGGTGTAAGATCGTGATGAGCCGCGGATTCGGTCTTTGATTTTCATGGACGCTTTGGATGCAATGGACGGATCAAGGTATTGTGGTCGCTGTCCGCGCCTACGGTGAGACGTCCGCAATTCTTCAACTCGTCACGCGCGATCACGGACGCCATGCGGGCGTCGTTCGCGGTGGAAAGTCGCGGCGGTTCAGAGGCGTTCTCCAGCCGGGCAACAAAGTGACAGCCACGTGGCGCGCGCGTCTGTCCGATCATTTAGGCGCGTTTACGGTTGAACCTTTGGCATCGCGCCTTGCCGTTCTCATGACCGACGCGGCGGCGATGGATGGACTTAGCGCCGCGTGTGCCGTTGCCGTGTCGGTCTTGCCTGAACGAGAGCCTCATGCCTCCGTATTCGACGGCCTGGACATGCTTGTCGGCTCGTTGGAGGAAAAGGGCGTCTGGCCTGCATTGTTCGTGCGTTGGGAGCTTGGTTTGCTTCAGGAGTTGGGCTTCGGGCTTGATTTCTCGGCCTGCGCCGTAACGGGCCAGGCCAATGACCTGACCCATGTATCGCCGCGCTCCGGTCGGGCCGTGTGCGCCGAGGCCGCCAGGCCTTATGAGGACAAGTTGATGCCTCTTCCCCCATTTCTGCTTCAAAACCGGAGGGAATCGATTAGTAATGAAGACATAGAAAGAGGTTTGCGGATCACCGGTCACTTTTTGGAACGCTGGGTTCTCGCCCCCCACGGCGGCAAACTGCCGCCGGCCCGCGGCCGGCTTCTGGATCGTTTGTTTGCCGGGGCAGGTCCAAAAGCCGGCGGTCCGGGCTCGCGATTCACCGCTCCGAATCTACATTGAGAGTCTGTCAGGCGTGACTGTGAAGACATCGAATAAAGACGACATTTTCGAAGAGCCTTTGGACCAGGCATTGAGCGAGCGCTATTTGTCTTACGCGCTCTCCACCATCATGAACCGTGCTTTGCCGGATGTGCGCGACGGCTTGAAGCCCGTTCATCGCCGTCTACTCCATGCGATGCGGCTTTTGAAGTTGGACCCGAACTCGGGTTTCAAGAAATCGGCGCGCGTCGTGGGTGACGTCATCGGCCGTTTTCACCCTCATGGGGAGCAGGCCATCTACGATGCCCTCGTGCGCCTGGCGCAGGATTTCGCCGTTCGATACCCGCTTATCGACGGTCAAGGGAATTTCGGGAATATCGACGGCGATAATGCGGCGGCAATGCGCTATACGGAGGCCCGTCTGACGGAGCATGCCCGGGCTTTGCTCGAGGGAATAGACCAGGACACGGTCGATTTTCGCGAAACATACGATGGGGAAGATTCGGAACCCGTCGTCCTGCCGGCGGCCTATCCCAATTTGTTGGCCAACGGGTCGTCCGGAATTGCCGTCGGCATGGCGACGAGCATTCCGCCGCACAATATCGGGGAACTGTGCGACGCGGCTTTGCATATGATCAAATATCCGCGGGCGACGGTCCACAAGTTGTTGAGTTTCGTGCCGGGGCCCGATTTCCCCACAGGCGGAATCATCGTCGAACCGCGCGACTCCATCGAACAGGCCTATCAGACCGGCAAAGGCGGTTTCCGGGTCCGCTCCCGCTGGGAGCGCGAAGAAATTTCACGCGGGGCTTACGTGATCGTCGTAACCGAAATCCCGTTTCAGGTGCAGAAATCGCGGCTTGTCGAAAAGATCGCCGAGCTTATTCAACTGCGCAAACTGCCTTTGCTGGCGGATGTGCGCGATGAATCCGCAAGCGATGTCCGACTCGTATTCGAGCCCAAGAATCGGACCGTCGATCCGGCGATCCTCATGGAATCGCTGTTCCGTCAGACCGACCTGGAAACGCGCATTTCGCTCAATATGAATGTTTTGGACGGCGGTCATGTTCCGGGCGCCATGAATCTCGCTCAAGTGCTCCGCGCCTTTCTCGATCACCGCAAGGAGGTTCTCAAACGCCGGTCACAACACCGCCTGAGTAAAATCACGCATCGTCTTGAAGTGCTCGACGGATATTTCATTGCCTATCACAACCTGGACGAGGTCATCCGCATCATTCGCACGGAGGATGAGCCGCATCCGGAGCTTGAAAAGGTCTTCAAGCTCAGCCATGGCCAGGCCGAAGCCATTCTCAATATGCGTTTGCGGTCCTTGCGCAGACTGGAAGAGGTCGAGATCAGGACCGAACACGAGACTTTGTCGAAAGAACAACAGGAATTGAACGCATTGATGCGGTCCGATGATCTGCAATGGAAGCGTATCGCTCTGGAACTCCGTGAGGTTCGTGAAAAATTCGGCGGCAAAAGCGAACTGGGTCGGCGGCGAACCTCTTTTGCCGACGGGCCCGATCTTGAAGATATTCCCGACGACATCATGACCGTAAAGGAACCCGTCACGGTCGTATGCTCCGAAAAGGGTTGGATCCGGGCGCTCAAGGGACATGCGGAATCCGGACCGGATCTCAAATATAAAGAGGGAGACAGGGCCCGCTTTTTCTTTCATGCGGAGACGACGGACAAGCTTGTCTTGTTCGGGACGAACGGCAAATTTTACACCCTCGATGCGGACAAGCTTCCCGGCGGCCGCGGACACGGCGAGCCGGTGCGTCTCATGATCGATCTGGGAAACGATCATGACATCGTCGCTCTGTTCAAGCATGTCGCCGGCCGCACGCTGATCGTCGCTTCCAGCAGGGGGCACGGTCTGCAAGTGGATGAAGATGACGTGATTGCCAGTACACGCGGAGGTAAAACGGTGCTCAATGTCGTCGGCGACGTCGAAGCGTGCGCCTGCGCCGTCGTCGACGGCGACACCGTGGCAACGGTCGGAGAGAATCGAAAGATGCTGCTGTTCCCCGTAGAGGACGTCCCGAAGATGACGCGGGGCCGCGGCGTTATTTTGCAAAAGTACAAAGACGGCGGCCTGTCCGATGTGGCCGTGTTCAATTTCAAAGAGGGATTGGTCTGTCAGGATGCGGCAGGGCGCCGCCGCGGATTTGGCGACATCGGAAATTGGCTGGGCAAACGTGCTCAAACCGGCCGTATCGCGCCCCGGGGGTTTCCCAAAACCAACCGCTTCGGCTTGCAAATTTAGACGGGCCATGACTCATCGCGCCCGGTCCCGGTGAATCGCTTTTCCGATTCCGTGAAGGGGTTATGAAGCGCTTCGGGAGCAGCCTCCAATGTCAATAAATCAAATCGGGAAGCCAGGTCGCGATACCGGGGAAAACGGCAAGGATGGCGAGGGCCGTCAATTGGATGATCACGAACGGTATCGCGCCCCGGTAAATCTGCGCCGTTTTTATTTCGGGCGGCGCGACGCCGCGTAAATAAAACAAGGCAAAACCGAACGGCGGCGTCAAAAACGACGTTTGCAAGTTGATGGCCATCATGACGCCGAGCCAGACCGGGTCGGCTCCCATCTTCAACAGAGCGGGCGCGACGATCGGCACGACGACGAACGTGATTTCAATAAAATCCAAAAAGAACCCCAGGACAAACATGACGGCCATGACAACGATCATGGCGCCGACCAGGCCGCCGGGTATGGCCGTCAATATGTTGTTGACCGTCTCGTCGCCCGCGAGTCCGCGAAAGACGAGGCTGAACAGCGCCGCCCCGATCAAGATGACGAAGACCATGGACGTGATTTGCGCCGTTTGCCTCACGACGCTTTGCAGAACGCCTGATGCGAAGGTCCACCACAGGCTCAGGATGACACCCCAGGCGGCCAATACGCAAAGACCGAACGCGGCGTAGATTGCATTCTTTTCGGCGGGCGAAATCTCGTTCCGGGCAAGACGCAGATCGTACATGCTCGTCAGCACGACCAGCGCCATGAGGGCGGCCGCGCCCGCGCCGATGGGTATCCACGTCAAAAGATATCTTCGGCGGGGCCGTGATGACCGCTCCGCTGCTCCCGCCTGGCGGTGACCGGCGAGAAGCAGCGCCCCGAGCGCGCCTATTGCCGCCGCTTCGGTAGGTGTGGCAACGCCGCCCAAGATCGAACCCAACACCGCAACGATCAAGGCCAAAGGCGGAAACAGCACGCTGCTGATTTCTTTGTACAGTTGCCTGCGAGACTGTCCGGACTCCTCTCTCGGGATCGACGGTGAACTTCTTGGGTCGGTAAAGGCTTTGACGATTTGATATAAAATATAAAAACCGACCAGCATGAGCCCGGGAAACAAGGCGCCGGCGAAGAGATCTCCGACGGACATGGAGTCCGGCGCGAAGATCATCTGCTCGAGCTGCGCTTTCTGATAGGCGTTGGAAATAACGTCGCCCAACAGCACGAGCACGATCGACGGCGGAATGATTTGGCCCAAAGTGCCCGCCGCGCAGATCGAACCGGCCGCGAGTGCGGGGTCATAGCCGCGGCGCATCATGGCGGGAAGCGAGAGCAGCCCCATCGTGACCACGGTGGCCCCGACGATGCCCGTCGATGCGGCCAATAACGCGCCGACGATCGTGACCGAAATCCCCAGGCCGCCGCGAAGCGAACCGAACAGCGTTCCCATCGATGTGAGCAGTTCTTCGGCGACTTTCGAGCGCTCGAGCATGACGCCCATGAACACGAATAACGGAACGGCGATGAGAACCGTGTTGGTCATCGTGCCGAAAATGCGTTGAGGGAAGGCGCTCACGAAGGCGAAGTCGAAAAAACCGAACAGGATACCCGCGCCCGCGAACAGGAGCGCCACGCCGGCGAGAGACAGGGCGACGGGGTAGCCGGCCAACAGGACCATGCAGGTCACCGCAAACATCAAAATGTCCAGGCCGCCGGTCATTGTCGTTGGAGTTTTCCCCTTACGGTGAAGGTCACGCTAAACCGAAGGCAGGATATTTTTCGTCTCGGCCTTGAGAACGGTTTGGCCGGCAAGGGTCAGGACATCCCGGATGGCATGGGAAAGACCTTGAACGATCATCAGGCCGGCAAAGACGAGAATGGCGAATTTCAAGACGAATATTCCGGGGATGCCGCTTGTTTCCGGGGACGACTCCATAACGCGCCACGACGTTTCGAAATAGGGGTATCCCAGGTCGAGAGTCAGGTACATCACGGGAAAGAGAAAAACGTACGTCCCAATAAAGTCAAGCGCCGCTTTGGTGTTCGCTTTGGCCTTGCCGTAAAAAATGTCCACACGCACATGCCCGTCGTGCAGCAAGGTGTATCCGGCCGCCAGAAGGAAGAGCAGGCTGTACATGTACATTACGGACTCCTGCAGCCAAATGAGGCTTATCCCGAAAACATAACGCTGAAGTACGACGATCGTCTGTACCAGGACCATAATGAGGGCCAGCCAGGATACCGTTCTCCCGACCAGATCGCTGAATCCGTCGAGAAGCCGCGCGAGCCTCTTCAGCCGCAGACCGAGGGCCTTCATATCGCGCCGCAAGACCTTGCGGCCGATGAGATAGACAAGAGGAAGTGACAGGATAAAGAAAAATAAAACGGCGGCGGCCGCAAGCCCCAGGTCGATAACAACGATTCTCATAAGTTCAAGTTTGCCTGAACCTCTTTCCGGAATAAAGTTCGTATCGGTCAGCCGTATTCGAAGGGCAGGCGCCTGGCGGCCCAAAATCCTTCTTCGGAGATTTCGGACCAGGAATACAGGTTGGCTCTGGCTTGCAAAAAGCTGTCATAGATGCGTCGGCTGATATCGTCCGTTTGCCCTGCTTCTTTGACGACTTCCCCGCAAATTCGACCGACTTCGGTCAATATCTCATCGCTGAAGCGTTTAAGCTGGACCCCGTGTTCCTCCGTCAAAACACGCAGCGCCTGCGTGTTGAAAAGATTATATTCGGCAAGATTGCGGCTGTTTTCCGCCGCGCACGCATCTTCGACGATGCGTCGTTCACCGGGCGACAGATCGTTCCACACATCCAGATTGACGCCCAGGCTCAGCGCCGAACCCGGCTCGTGGAATCCCGGCCAATAATAATATTTCGTGATCTGATAAAACCCCATCGTCAGGTCGTTCCAGGGGCCTGCCCACTCGGTGGCGTCGATGTTGCCGGATTGCAAGCTCGTATATATCTCGGGCTGGGGCAGGGCGACGGCGGCGGCCCCTAAGCGCCGCAAGACCTCGCCGCCCAGGCCCGGCATTCGAATTCTTAATCCTTTGAAGTCGTCGAGGCTGTTGATTTCCTTGCGAAACCATCCCCCCATCTGCGTGCCGGTATTGCCGGCCATGAACGCTTTGACGTTGAACGCGCCGGAAAGTTCGTCCCACAACTCCTGACCTCCGCCGTAATAAATCCAGGCCATGAGTTCATTCGCGGTCAGTCCCATGGGGACGGTGGTAAAGAAATTGAAGGCCGGCGACTTGCCCTGCCAATAATATTCCGCACCGTGATACATGTCGGCCGAGCCCATCGACACCGCATCGAAAGAGTCGAAAGCGCTGACGAGTTCACCGGCCGCATAAACTTTGATCGTGATGGCGCCGTCCGTTGCTTCCTCCACATGTTTCGCGATCCGCTCGGGCGCCACGCCCAGACCCGGATAGTTTTTTTGCCAAGACGTAAGGAGTTTGAGGTCGCGTTTTTTACGCAGTACGGCCGGCCCGGTTTCGACGTTCGAGCCCGGTTCGCCGTCGCAGCCCGCGACGGCCGCGGCGCCTGCGCCGAACGCCAGATTTTTAACGAATTTCCTGCGATTCATCGAGGGTCTCCCGGGACGCCGAACTGCTTGTCGGATATATGAAAATGAGAATTCGGTCGTCTATCGATTGTAGCGTCGTATGGCGAAGTTGGCCTAATGCGCCTGCTGTTTTGCGAGATGGGCTTCAAGCGGTATCCAGCCGTCTGGACCCAAAACTTCGAGCGGCTTGAAACGCGCCTTATAGTCCATTTTGGTGCATCCGGCCACCCAATAGCCCAGATAAACATATGAGTCTCCGCACTCTTGCGCGCGGCGAATATGGTCGAGAACCATGTATGTTCCCATGCTTCGTTTTCGTACGGAGGGGAGAAAGAAGCTGTAGACCATTGACAGGCCGTCCGCCAATTCGTCGGTAATCGCGACGCCAAGCAGTTCATTTTTGGAACCGGGATAGTTGGAGGCGCCGTCACTCGATACCCGGTATTCCATGAGTTGCGTCTCGACCGCGCTTTCCTCCACCATCGACACATAGTCGAGGACCGTCATGTCCGACATCCCGCCTTCGGGATGGCGGTCGTCCAGATATTTGCGCAGAACATGATATTGTTCTTCGCTCGCCGTTGCCGGAACGATCCTGCTTGTCACGTCGCGATTGACGGACATCACTCGTTTGAGGGATTTCGACGGGTTGAATCGGTCGATGACGACGCGGGCCGAGATGCAAGCGTTGCAGTCTTCGCATACGGGCCTGTAGGCGATGTTTTGGCTGCGTCGAAACCCCGCATGAGTCAGAGCGTCGTTCAACGGCGTGGCAAGAGCGCCCTGCAGCTGCGTGAATACTTTTCTTTCGACTTGTCCTCTCAAATAGGGACAGGGCGCGGGAACGGTCAAATAGAACTGCGGGAATTTCGTTGTTATTTGTTCGGTCAATTGTCGCTTACCTTTTTGCGCGCGCTTGGTCGCGGATACCATCCCGGAAGCGGTCGCATATTACCAGGGAATTCCAAAGTACCACGGCGCGAAGAAAGTAAAAGTCAACCATATGACGAGCAACAGCGGGGTGCCGACGCGTATGAAGTCTCTGAACTCGTATCGGCCGGGGCCCATGACAAGCAGGTTGGTCTGATAGGAAATGGGAGTCGCGAAAGAGCAGTTCGCGGCAAAAATGACCGTGTAAACGAAGATCAAGGGGTCGATGTCGAGTTGAAAGGCCGTGCTGACGGCGATAGGGGTCATGAGAACGGCCGTCGCGTTATTGCTGAGTATGTTCGTCAACGCCGCGACGAAGATGAAGAAGGCGGACAGATAGATGGGGACGCTGTTTCCTGAAAGGAGTTTGACGAGCGTCGTCGCGAGGTAGCCGGCGCCTCCGGTCGCTTCGAGCGCCAGACCCAGCGCCAGAGACGTCCCGATCAACAAGAATATTCGCTGGTCGACCCCCCGGGCGGCTTGGCGAATATTGAGACAGCCCGTCCATACCATCAATGCGGCCCCGGCGACGGCGGCAATGACGATCGGCATGATACCTGCCGCGGCGGCCAGGATGACGCCCCCGAAGATCAGCCGGGCATGATTGGCGTGCGAGACGGTCGGCAGTTCCGTAGCGGACCATTCGAGCAGCAACATGTCTCTGTTGAAACGGAGCGCGGCAAAGTCGCTCCCGCGTCCCGCGATCAACAGAACGTCCCCTGCCTCCAGACGGATTTCGCCAAGCTGCGCCCGGATCATGCTGCCGCGCCGTTGGACGGCGACGATGACATAGTTCGTTTGGTGGTCGAAGCCGATTTGCGCAAGCGTCTGGCCGACCATTCGCGACCCGGGCGCGACGACCGCTTCGCACATGCTGATGGTTTCGGGCCTTGAGCTTGTATCGGCGTTGAATCCGGGAACGACGATGCCGTGAAGATAGTCCGGATTTGACGACAGGAAATCCGTGAGCGTTTTTCTGGTCGCCGCCACGATGACGGAGTCGAAAGTCTTGAGAACGAGGTCGTCGAACGGCGGCAGGAATACGGTTTTTCCCCGCTGAACCATCCGCACGGTCATATCGGGAATGTCCGGCCACATGCCCGCGACGGCCCGCGCGCCGACAAGGGGATGTCCGGGTATCAACTCGATCTGAGCGATGAACTGCCGTCCGTCGCTGCCGGTATCTTTGGCGTCGGTGCGCGAGGGCAACAGGAACGGGGCCACGACGACCACGAACACGAATCCGACGGATGCCAGAGCCAGCCCCGGAATCGTGAAGTCGAAAAATCCGATGGAGGCCGAAGAGTGTTTGGCATAGACGTCGGCAACGAGGAGGTTGGTCGAGGATCCGATCAGGGTCGTCATGCCTCCGAGTACGCACAAGAAGCTGAGCGGCATCAGGACCGATGACGCAGGTTTGTCCGATTGGGCGGCGAGGGCCGCTACGATCGGGATGAACATCACGACGACAGGCGTATTGTTGAGGAACGCGCTGATGACCATCGCGACGATGAAGACCGCCATGAGTTTAAGCAAGGCAAACCCCTTGCCGGTCTCCAACAGCCACTTCGTCGGCTTTTCGAGCGCGCCGGTTTGAAACAGGCCCTGTCCGATGACGAGCAGCGCAATGATGGCAATCAGCGCGGGATTGCCGAAAGACGACAGGATCGCCGTCGGGCTCAGGAGATTGCGGCCGTCCGCTCCCGCGATCGGGAAGAAGAAAAAGAAAATGAGCAAAGCCGCCACAAGGCCGATCGACGTCGCTTCCATCGGTATGCGTGGAATGGAATAAGCGACGATGGCGACGAGGATGAAGACGAGCGTGACCCAGACCTGCCACATGCTGAGAAACTCGGCGATCATGGGAGGTTTTCAGTCCGTTGAAAGGGCGTGGGCCCGGCGGGTCCGCGTGCGTACATCAGGGTTTGCGCTTTCCGATCTTGCTTGCCGTCGAGCCTCGCATGGGACCATCTGACGTTATTCCGAGGTTATTTCGAACTGCGCCGCCGGCACAAGTTCCAATCGCGCGACCGTATCCTGCTCGATGGCGGCCCGGTTCGTGGTCATATTCAAATAATCGACGCGGGCCCAGCGTTCCGCGAGGTTATCATAGTATTTCGAGAATGGATTACCCGATTGCCCGGTCGATTGAATGAACAGCGATCGGTCGAGGTCGGCGAGATCGTATATGGCGCGGTAGCCCGAGCCGTGAATGTTCGTGAACGGCCGACGTGAAGCGAAAAAGTAACCGCCGCGGTTGATGGTATAGAAGCCGCCGGCCGAAGGGGTCTTGATGTTGAAGACGCCGTTCAGAAGCGGGACGTTGTCGAAGGGTTTGTGGGCATGGACCGCGACATGCGCCTCCCCCCATGTCCATGCCTCGAGATCGGCGCCGTAAGTCTTTTGTAAACGTCCCATGCCCGCGTCGAGCGACGTGCTCAGAATTTGTCGGCAGGATTCGACGCTTTCGGTCGTGATATCGTCGCACCAGACGTCGCGGCCGTCGACTCGGGTGAGCGCCTGTTTGACGAAGACGGGTTTGAAGGACCAGTTGACCGGAAAAAGCGGACCTAGTTCGTCCGCGTAGAGTCGTTTTGCGAGTTCGCGGTACCAGCCGGCGAATATGAGCGGGCGCGCGTCGTCCGGCGTCATGCTCCCGTCCCAGGACCGCAGCAGATCGAGCGCCGCCCGGCCCGCTTCGCTTCGAGGCTTCGCTTTCTCCAACGCGGGCCGAAGATCGAGAAAGAGCGGGGACACGTCATCCGCCTGAAGCGTTTTGAACGTTTCGCCGTCATGAAGACGGCTTCGCATCAGTTCGGTCTCGATGCGCCTGGCGCGCAGGCCCGGTTCCCACTCCGCGGCGATGAGATAGGGGTAGCCGCTGGGTACGATTTTATTGTTGGCGGTCACGATCATGCGGCTTTGCGGGTTGAGGATTTGCGGGAGGTCCTCGAAGGGTATGTAACCGTCCCAATCGTATTTGGCGTCCCAACCCGGCGCCGGAAAAAGACCCCGTAGATCGTTTTCCGGTTTCCGGATCGGAATACGCCCCGGCGCGATGAATCCTGTGTTGCCGTCGACGTCCGCATACAGAATGTTCTGCATCGGCTGATGAAAGCGTTTGGCCGCCTCGATGAATTCGCTCCAGTTCCCGGCCGTCATGAAATGCAGCAGCGCCTCGGCCGTCAGGTCGTTATCGTCCAGAGCGGTCCATCGTAATGAAAGAGCGTAGTCTTCCTGTGTGCGGGCGAATCCGCTCCAGGACGGCGGCAGAACCGGGCCGCGGCGCGTCTCTCGAACCGAGAGCGTGACGTCGGCGCCGAAGCGCACCCGGATCTTTTCCTCTCTTGTCCGAAACGGCGCGAAGCCTTCCGGCGTTGCGTACTCGGACGGGTCGTCGGGGTTGAGGCGTTCCAAATAGAGGTCCTGGGTGTCCGCCCCCGTGTTGGTGAATCCCCAGGCGATCCGGTCGTTGCGCCCGACGACGACCGCGGGAATGCCCGCGATGGTGCCGCCGACCACATTTCCCGACGGCAGACTCAAATGCGCCAGATACCAGATTGACGGCGCCGTCAACTCGAGATGCGGATCGTTGGCGAGAAGGGGTTTGCCGCTCGCGCTGCGCGTTCCGTCGACTACCCAATTGTTGGATGCGCCTTTCACGGGCTCGAAGGACATGTCGTCGGGCAACGCGTCGTTCGCGCTTGCGCCAAGAAGGATCTTTAATCGGGAAAGCGCGGTCGGATCGCCGTTCGGATCAGCGGGAAAGAACTGAAGCGTTTGTTCGGGCGTCAGTCGCTCCAACAAGCGCAGACGGCGAATTTCTTGAAACATGTTGGTCGAAAGTTCCAAAGACATCATCTTTCCGACGAGCAGACTGTCGACCGCCGTCCACGGCTCCGGCCGGTGAAACAGGATAATGAATTCCGGCGGCCAGCCCCACTTCGTGCTTTCCATGACGGCGTTGACGCCGTCGGCGTAAGCCCGGAACAGTTCGCGGCTTCCGGGCGAGAGTTTTTCATATGATGCTTTCGCGTGCCGCCTGAAATTCAGGGTACGGAAGAATTCGTCGAGCGAAACGGCGCTCGCTCCCAAAATTTCGGAGAGCCGCCCCTCGGCGGTGCGGCGGGTGAACTCCATTTGCCAAAGCCGGTCCTGGGCATGGACCGCGCCGAGCCCGTAGAATACGTCTTCTTGCGTGTTTCCGTAGATGTGCGGGACGCCTGCCGCCGCGCGCCTGATCTCGACGGGGCCGGACAGGCCCGAGACGCTCATTCGCCCATCGAGTTGCGGCAGCGAAAGCCGCATCGCGGCGAATCTTTCGATACCGACCATGAAAATCAGGCCGAGAACCGCGGCCGCGAACGCCAGCGTGGATTTGATCGTCCGGTGCATGAGTTTGCCGGCCTCACCCCTCTATCCGGATGGCGTCGTAATTGATGAGGATCGTGCGCGGTCGATAGTTTTTGACGCGCGCGTTCAAGCCGTCGAAGGCGATTTGATCGTAAAGAAACAGGGACGACGCCTGATCGCGGTAATGTCGCAGCACGTTGCGGACGAGACCGAGGCGCTTTTCGTCGTCCACTTCGGTGCGCGCCGCCCGGATCGCCGGCATGATCGACTCGTCGCAAAACCAGGCCGCGTGCCAGTCGCACGAATGTAATTGAAAGGGTCTCATGGAGTCGAGAGAGGGCGCCGTCCCGAAGTCCATCGACAGCCCGCCGCCGCCCCAATTTCCTCTGTTCACGTTCGACGTCAGTTGCGGATAGGAGATCGTCCGGATCGTCATGCGGACGCCGACGCGCGCGAGGTCGGCCGCCATCGATTGCCAGATCGCCGCATCGTTGGGGCCGGTCCCGATGACGCCCTCGAAAATGAAATCGAAGCCGTCGGGATATCCGGCTTGCGCGAGCAGTTCCCGGGCGCGCTCCGGGTCGTAAGGATAGGGTTCGAGCGCGGGGTCGTGGCCCGAGGTGCCGCGGGCCGCGGGCTGCGTCGCGATCTCGGCTTTCCCCGCGAGCAGACTGTCGATAATGGCCTGGCGGTCGACCGCCATGTTGAGCGCGCGTCTGACGTCGGCATTGCCGAAGGGGCCTCCGTCCAGGGTTTGAAGCGCCATGATCAGCACGCCGTAAAGCCGCCGGACATGGATTCGCCCGCCCATAGCTTCGACGGACGCCATATCGTCGGGCCCCAGTTGCAGGGCGATGTCGGCGCGCCCCGCCAAAAGCGCCTGGGTTCGGGCCGACGTCTCGGGAATGATCAGAAGTTCGAGTTTGTCGACCTTGGGCGGACGCCAGGCGTGGGCGTTGGCGCTCAACGAGATTTGCGCCGACCCCCACCTGTCGACTTTGAAAGGTCCGCTCCCCACCGGTCGGCGCGCGAACTCGTCCCGACCGAGTTCCGCCCACAGGTCCATGTCGGGAATCCGGATGCCCGCGAGCGCGCGCGGCAGGTTGGGGTCGGGTTGTCCGGTCGTTATCTCGATCGTCAGCGGATCGATGACGGCGGCCGTTCGAATCGTTTTCGCGTCGCGCCGCACCGAGTCCGCGATCGACGCTTCGGAAACGAGATGGTCGATGACGCGCTTGACGACCGCGGCGTTGACGGGCCGCCCGTTCGAGAACCGCGCGTCGCCGCGAAGCTCGAACCGCCACGTCAGAGGGTCGGGATTTTCCCATTCGGCGGCAAGCCAGGGCCTCGCTTCGCCGTCGTCGTCGATCATGGTGAGCGCGTCGTAAATCGCGGCCCATGTGTAAGTGGGCGAGATCGACGTCGACGACAGCGGATTGCCGAGGCCGGGCGGGGCCGCGGGAACGGCGACGCGCAGCGTTTCGGCATCGGCGCTCGCGCTGAACATCCAGATGCCGACTGCGAGGGCGGACCACAACTTAATTTGCTTGAAGATTATGCTGATCTGCATCTTTGACACAGACTTAGTAGATGCTTTCCTACTAACATAACAGGTTGTTTTTTCTACGGAATCAATCCGATCTATTTATCCCGCAAGTGTTCCGTAAAGTCTCAAGCCGCGGCGAATTGGGTATTCGTAGCATTAGATAGGATGTCACACCCCGATCTGTTGCAATACGCTCTGACTAGCTGCCGGGAGGTTCGCACGTACAAGCAATTCATTGATGATAATTGGTTCGGGGAGGCTGTGAGTCCCTAGGTCGGCAAGGGTCGGGTCCGATGGTTGACCAGGCGTTAGAGGACCGGACAAGGCGACGATAAATTTCTGACCACGCGCAGTTTCGGCGAGGATGGGTGCTATTATCGTCTGCCTGCCCAAGGACAAGGCCACATCGGAAGCAAAGTTGATGCCTTCACAAGATTGGCGTTTTAGGTCGTTGTATAGAAGTGTCGACGATGAGTGCAGGCGAGCTTGGTTGAATTCAGGATGTGCACCGGTTAGCAGATATTTGAGCAGTTCTGTGCCCACGTGACGGTCGAGCAGGACATGTTCGAACTTGTTCTTGAAACTCCGTAGACACCGATAGCAAGATGCGTCGCATCTTTCAGGACATGTCTCCATGAGTTTGAGGGCTAAGTCAAATAGCTCGGGCCCTTGATCGGCAAGCTGACTGGAAAATCCGGCACCTCCTGGGAGAGTGTCATAGAGAAAAATCTCGGCTTCGAGACCAGTCTTTCCACTAGGCGTTAGGGCCGGACGAAATTCGGCCATGATCTCACCGGGCTCGATTTCCAGAAGTCGGCTGGCCGCAATTGCAGCAGCCTCACTAACGGTCCTTAGGGCTATATTCGTTGGGGTGTCCCCCGGTTTGAGACTTAGAGGCGGTGCTACATGAAGTGAAAAGAGGGCTATGTCGGTGATGAAGTCTGTACCGAGAACGGTATGTCTTGTGGGGCTGGTGCCTTTGCAAATCTGTTTATCGTCATCGTCAGGGAAGGGCTTGTTATGGGGGCCTACCAGTGTCGGCGAGGGATCTGTGTTCGCTTCGATGCGTCCGCAACCGGTGCAGTACGTGTACCCGTCTTTCTTGGGTCCCGTATTGGATACCAATAGATGCTGGCGTGAGCGCAAGACGCGGATGCGTTCGTTGACGATTACCCAACCGGCTTCTTCATCGGGAGTACCCATAGAGAGTTTGGCGCGGGTTGCAAAACTCGTTTCAGGTACGTCGTCCGGCGAGGTCACCTCTGAAAGATCAATCGGATGTGCGAAGCCCGGTGGCCGGATCCAATATCTACCCGGTCCGAACGTTTCTTCTGCCCCGCACGCTTCGCAGTCGCGAGTGTCGTTCCTGGAGACCTCGGTGGTGGGGTACGTCTTCGCGAAACCGCATTCGCTACATTCCATGTATATCCGCTTGGCTTTCCAAGCCGCGTATCGCTCGTCGGGATTTACGGAATAGACAGCACCAGACGTATAGCATTTGCCGGATATCCATACCTGCTTGCTCGGCGCGTACTGTGTTAAGGCCACGGGAAGGCCTTGCTGCGGGGCAAAGCGCATGATGGGCCGGAAGCGTGAAGATCGGTCATGGTCGAAGACGTGGAAGGTCGCAACATCCGTCGGAAAGGCGTAACGAGGCAGCTTTCCGCAGTACAACAAACGGTCAAGAAGCTTGTTTGGATTGGAGGCTTGGTGCGGGCGCTCCTCTCCTTCTTCGGGGGCATCTTCGGTTTGCGTTTCATCCTCATCTTCGCTCTTGCCGACTGTCTCCCCCGGGGTCGGTCGGATGGCTTCGTCGACTGCCGTTAGACAGTCGTCCGCCATCTCATCCAGAAGAGCACGCCGATCGGCAAAGGAGAGTTCTTCCGGAATCCAGGACGACACTCGCTGCTGCAGTGGTACCTTGTTCTCGGATAGCCAGATTGCGAAGTCGTCTCGGTTTAGGATGGACGCCCCATTACGGAACTCGGAGACTGTCCCGAGGACAGAAAATAAGTCGTGTCGCTGAGTTACGTTGACTTTGGGGAGACGAGCTTGGTGATAGTTCTGCAGAAGGAAAGCTCGTATGTGGCGGCGAACGATCTCGGAGTTGTCCAGGGTCAGCCTTGGATCGACAACATTGCCCCGGATCATGTCATCCGGCGCAGTGAAGTAATGCTCATCGTGACTGTCGGCACTGCCGAAGGCGACTACTGTGGCTACAGCGTTGCCACGCCGGCCAGCCCTACCCGAGCGCTGCTGGTAGTTCGCGCGGCCGGGCGGCATATTCCTCAGAGCAACGCCTGACAGTGTACCGATGTCGATACCTACTTCCATCGTGGTGGTACTGGATAGAACGTCAATGGCGGTGGACCTCTTACTTCGCTCGCCGAGATTGATGTCCTGAAACAAGAGTTCGTTTTCTTCGGCCTTAGAGAATACATCCTCATTTTGAGGTGCGTTCAACTGCGCAGTGTGTTCCGCTGCCACAAGCGCCAACGGTTCGCGCGGTGGAGTGCCAAGGGCTTCCATGACCGGCTTACGGTAGAAGCCCTTCCGAGCGAGAAACACAGGGTCGGTGTCTGGATACATTACCCTGACATTTGTACTGCTACAGTCAAGACAGCGTTCGATGCCGGGAACAGGGCGATGGACCGACTTGCATGTCGAGCAATGACGCCAGCTGCCTTCGAACAAGAGTGTCAATTCGCTGCCGCGCAGGCGTTTGTAGCCGCTGTCAGAATCCTCAGTGAACAGAGCAAGTAACTTGGGTAGCCATTCCAGGCGGAACAGCCGTCGCGTGTCTTTGTCGATGAGTACCCTATCCATGGCCTTGAATTGGCCCTTATGAGGGCGGACGCTTGTTCCTTCCTTAGGAGGTCGCCTCCACCAGACAGGCGACATAGAACTCAGCCAAAATCCGTAGTTCTGCCAGCAACGCAACCAGGCTCGTGCAAGAGCGACCTTGGCGCCGGGGGTTTCCACGACCTCGGGCAGCGGTGGTAGTCCTTCGAGTTCGGGAGTGTGCTTGGTCTTCTCAGCGATCGAAGCGAGTGCCAACGCCTCGAAACCAAGAAATCGGTCTTGGATGGTTGTGATAATATTGTCGAGTAGTGCCTCGGGCGGACATTCGTTGCGAAGTTCCATACAAAGCGTAAGAAGACCGACATCTTCATCGGCCGAACCATTCTGGATTGCGTCTTCCACAGTTTGTGCCGCGGCGAAGCCTTCGCCGGACTTCATCTCGGGGCGTAAGCGGACATTGAGATTTTTGGACGCTAGCAGAATAGCCAGATAAAGATCTTCGAGATTGAGATTAGGAAGAAGGATGGGTACGCTTTGAAGTCGGCGATATCCCCAAGCAATGAGTGGACGAAGGGAATCGCGGACCGAATACATTTGAAGATTAGGCGCCAGGCGCGCCGCGACTTGCCTAGAGTCCGAGAAAGTCAAAACTTTTCTTCCTTGGAGGGGAGCAAATGGCGTCGATTGCGCCAAGCTCGGGGGTTGGATCTGAAGTTGGCGTGCGACAAGGGCCTGGAAGGGTTCATCGCCTTTGGTCTGATGGTCCTGGACATAGGACCGCCCGAAGCGTGCGGTCTTGCCGCATACTCCGCATGGGATGAATTGGCCTCGCATGTCGAAACCTGTGGGGGTCTCCTCGTCGTCTTGGACTGAGTCAGACAGGCGGTCGCTACGGATATGGACTTGGCGGGTACGGGACCCTAGAAATGGAGGATTGAGGCGCCCGGTTTCCAGGTCGTAGTCCGCAGGTTCTGCGGCTTCTTCTATCAGCGGATCCTCCAGAAGGAGGTCGATTGCCAGCAGAGGAGAGGTCTGCCCGTCAGCGGTGCGAATGCTTTGTCCCGGTTCTGGCCATATGGCCGTTGGGGAGTCGACATCATCCGTGTAAGCCCTCGCATATGCAGTGCCGCAATTCCGGCACGTATATAGCTCCAGTACACGAGCACCGCATTCGCAGGCATCGCGCGGCTGACTGTACATCTTTCCGCAAATACCGACTTTCTCCTTCTCGGCGATTTCGGTGCAATCCGGATCCATGCATACCCAGAGGCCGACGAGTCCGCGGAAGAAGTTGTGGATGCGGCAAGGCAATAAGCCAGGGGTCTTGGGATCAAGGCGGGCTATGCTTCCCAGTGCCATCAGCACGGTGACCGCAGCATTGGCCTTGGCAGGTGGAGCAGTCGGGAAGAGCTGATGCCCAAGATCAGCAACCGGTATTGCCTGCTTCATCGTGTTGTTTATGAGTAGGCCCATCGGCTCGAATTCGGTGAGGGCATGGTGGAGAGCAGTTTCGGGCGAGTGATTGCCCGTGACGTGGCGATGATCCAGGAGCGGTTTGAGGACTTCGAGGCGCTCCGTGTCCGTTGCGGCTTTGTAGAATTTTTGGAGATTGATGTTGGCAAGCACATCTGCATCATGATCTGAACCGATGGTGCTGTGTGGCCGCAGATCGAGTGTGCCAGAAATAGGGATAAAGCTGTCGGCAGGGACCCCCGAGAGTTGACCACTGAACAGCGGTGCATACTCATGGTCATTGAAGCTGGCGGTTGCGCAGATTACCTGAAACCGGTTAGGCGGAATACCCAACCTGTCCCGAAGGCGCCGTAGGAGAAGCCCAACCTCAGCGCCAGCTGCTCCCCTGTAGAGATGCGCCTCGTCCAGAACAACAAGAAACTTCTCGTCGGGATTGTTGTCGAGAAATTCGCGAGTTGCATCGAAGATCGTGCGCTCGATTGGCCGCATCAACATGTACTCGAGCATCGAGTAGTTGGTTACGAGAAGATCCGGTGGAGCAGCATGAACTTCATGCCGGGTGAGCAGTTCTGAATCTTCGGGCAGCGTAACGGCTCTGACGAAGGCACCGGTGTTCTTGTCCTGCCATCTGCTGCCTTTTTCGCCAAACCACGCTGCTAAATCTGGCTTGGCAGGCCATTTTCCGCGCTCCTTGAGTGCGTTCATGAGTCGAAGTGCTTCAACGTGGCCGTTGGCTTCGGGATTTCGCGCGCGACGTTCCGTGTCGCCATAAAATTCGTCGAACGCTCTAAATTTTGCGGAATCCTTCTTTGAGGTTCGGATGCCCGCATAGGGAGTGCGGCTTGTATAGCGCGCGAAGCGGGGTGGTCGACCGGCCCAGGATCTGAAGAGTTCTACAAGACGTGGATCGCCGAAGAGTGCGCGAAGTCGCCCCAACTGATCGTTTACCAATGCATTCATCGGATACAGGATGAGTGCGCGCATAGCTGGCTTGTTAGCGAAAGAGTCAGGGTCTTGCTTCGCTTCGCGGGCAAGCTTGCCGAGGATGGGGAGCAGGAATGCCTCGGTCTTGCCGGAGCCTGTACCCGTCATGATGATGAGGTTGCGTCCTTGGATCAGACAGCTATCGATCGCTTCTGATTGATGCTGGTAAGGGGGATCGTAGATCAGCCGTGGCAGGCCACCTCCCGGTCTCGAAAGTGTCAGGAAGGCTTCAAGTGCCGACGCTGGCAACCCGGCCATGTCCGAGAACTGTTGGCCCGTCCGATAGCGAGGGGTGGATTCCAGATAGGGTATCTGGTGGATGACGCCAGGCTGGTCGAGCAATCTTTTCCGCTGAGCAATCAGCGGCTCAGCGCCTATGTGATAGGTGGCTTCGATATAGTCGCAAAGCGCACCGCTCAACTGCTTTATCGTCTCCTGGATCGTCTGCATTGATGGCACTCTCTATTCGGAATCTTCCGTGGGCGATAGCCAGAGCGTTTGCTGTAAGTGCTGTTTTTCCGTTTCGGCTTCCGACCGTGGTAGTCGGTAGGCGAACAGGCTTCTTTCCCGAGGCACCGACCGGCCGAAAATCATGAGACGGCGCTGCGACCACTGAGGTAGTGGAGAGAAGAAGTCGAAGCGAATGCCGTCGCCGTCGACGACGCTCCGGTATCGTTGCGGAGAACCTCGGATATGGTCGATCGCCATTTGCAGGTGCCAGGCCGTATCGCAACCTCGCCATCGGGACCGCTTAAGCGGAAGGTCAAGGAAGCGAACCGGCACACCGCCTTCCAGACGGACAAGACACCAAATTGATGCACCAAACTCTTGGGGCCGCCTTGCTACGAAAGTTCCAGTCTGGTTCACGGGAACGGTCCATCGTCCTGGGTAATATGAGACATCGCGCTCTGGGTCGAGGATGCTCAGGTCGCTGATGCTTCCTGCAGGAGGTTGGTTCGCAAGCAAGCGTTCAAACCGGTTGAGCATCTTCTCGGCCGTCTCCTTCTTGGGGCTCTTGCGCCAGGCATTTTCGGTAAGCTTATGCAAACCCTGGTCTCTGAGTTCCTGAGCGATGTTACGGTCGGATTGCGCAGGGATCATTCGCGTATAGCCATCGTAGACGATGCAATCGGCTATGGAACTCGGCAGAAAGGCGTCCTGGTCCGGCACGATGCCGAAAAGGAAGACACCGCCATTTGGGCGCACAACGAAACTGGGAGGCGCAGCAAAAACCCAAGTACCCTTTGCAGCGGTATCTTCAGTGACGACATCGTTGAGTTCGAGAAGATCGCCGCCAACGATAAGGGCCTCAATGGCAGTATCCAAGCGTTCAGGCAAGTTCTCTTCATCCGCTGACAGGTGATCAAGGCTCTCAAGGAGTGAAACGCGCAGCGTTGCGCGGGAGCATGGACAATGGATACCGGCGCTGCGTCGCAGTAGTCCGGCGAGGAGTTGATCGTTCATAAGCCGTTCCTGTTTGGACGGCAGCCCTAGGACCTGACGACAGCCCAACAAGACCTCCTGTGCTGTAACGCGGATAATCACCATTGTCACTTTGGTAGCAATGAAACCGAGGTGTCGTCGCCCGCGGTCAAGAGCGCCAGCAAGCGGGCGCCTCGCAAAGTCGCGGGGCAGTTCAAGATCTGGGAAACGAGACTATCCAGTTCGGAGAACGGGAGATCGCTGAGCGCCTGCGGTTGGCTGGCAAGGCGAAGCGCGAACTCGCAGAGCTTGTGATCCTTGCAGACCTTGTAACGCGCTGCAGCCTCAGAGAACCAGCGCGTCCGTTGGTCAGAGCCCGCTTCGACATTTGACTGGTTGCTAACTAAGGCGGCTGCGAAGCTAGGAATCTTGTCTACCCGCTCTTTCAAGCCCTCAAGCGCTTCCGGGGACCTCGGGTTACTCCGGAATTGGATTTCTGCCTCCATCCAGTTATGACCGCATAGCGCTTCATAGATGGCGGCGAGTATGCCGTCGAGGACCTGTTGATGTCTAAGCTTGATGAGAAATCCCGACAGTCGGGACTCATGCCACTTCGCCAGCAGACGCAAGGCATCAGTTAAAGCCGGCGCGTTGCGTGGTAATTTGCCCAGTCTGGAAGAAAAGCCGAGGCCCTGAAGGCCTGTCCCGGTAGTTACAACGCTTACTGCAACTGTATCGTTGTGTTCAGCATGCTCTGCATAGAAAAGACTGCCTGGCGGCTCGACTACCAAGCCTGCCCGAACCTCGTTGGGTGAGAGGGGAGACATCTTTAACGGTCGCTCCATGCCGTAGCGGTAGACTTTTGCCTCCGTTCCTTCATGACCGGTATCGTCTATGAGCCTGATGTGAATGCCATTACGATCGCAGCAAGTCCGCCATCGCACAGGCTTGACATCATGCTCAAACACGATCGATTTGTTGCCGAGAGTCTCGCCATTTATGGTGAGTGTGCCCCTGGCCGCTTCGAGATAACTTTCAGCATGTTCTTTTTCTTTACGCTTTAGAAACTGCTCGAAACTGTGACACCATTTGTCTGGTGTGATGGGCAGTTTGAAAGGGGTACCAACTTTCTCTTTGAGAATTTCGCGGCCTTCGCGGCCATCCGCCGCCTCTAGCTTAACTGTCAGTGACGCAGTGTAGTCCTCGGGGCCAATCACAGATAGACGGACCTCGTTCCGCCAGAATGTGTCGAGGTCGGGCTCGCTGGGATCAATGGTGACGATAAGGCCTGAATGGGAAGCAACCCCAGGTGTCCATGGTTCCGGTTCTCGGACAGCGAGTTGGGCGAAGCCCTCTGCCGGGATTGAAGACGCAACGGCTTCTAGGGAATCGCTGCGACGAGCCTTGACGGTTAGGGAGTGGTTCCCAGCCGGCAAAGGTGCGAGACGCACAAACATTGGATCGGTGGTGCCATCTGTCTGAATTAGGTGCTCTGAACCGTCATTCAGGCGGAGAGCATAAGCATCGACCGGATGGTCATGGAAAACTCCGAAACAAGGTGCCTCAGTAGTGAGCCATTCGCTGCTACCTTCACCATCCCAACCACGACCCGGTAGGCCGGCGGGCCAGACTCGGATGGTACGGGCGACATGCAATCCGAGATCGTCAAGCCAGGAGGTAAAGTCTGCAGATACATGAGCGGGTATCGCGAGGCGAAAAGCCGTTGCACCGTGGCAGTTGAGAGTGCACGAACTCATGGCATCATTTGCTTGCGGCATGCCCGTGGTTGTCACCACGATGTAGTCGTAACCAGGGCGGACCGTGTCGCCCGTGATTTGCCGTGCGGTGCCGTCGGAACTGATGCGGAACAACCAAATCGGGCCTGAAGTAAGCCGACACTCCGCCTCAAGAAGGTAATCGATAGTAGGGTGTGGCCGATCAAGCTGGATAAGTGGCTTTGCCGCGTCGGGCCAAGTTTGCACGATTCCTTTGGGGTTGCCAGACAAAAGCCATCCGCGGGATTTGGTATCGTTTCCGCCATTCAAGCGACAGCGAGTGTTCTTTAGGAACGAGTGTATTTCTGCGTCAAAGACGGCCACGTTCCGAAAGGAAGGCACGTCCAGCAAAACGGACCAACTTCCCGCGCCGGTATGACGCAACAAGACCCTCGGACGAATCGCGAACTGTTTGGTGTCGAGTGGTGGGCGAGTGGGTCTGCTCGTGGGAGGCCAAGGGCTGCGTCCAATGCCTTTGAAGCGGTCGGAAACAACTTGTCGTGTTTCTCTGAGCCATTCCCGAGAAGTACGAACCCTGTCGAGATCAGCGACAATGCGTTCTAGGGTTTGTGGATGTATTGGCTGATTGCCTTTGGAAGGTTCTTCGCCGAGAAGTGCAAGAACAATTCGACCAATCAATTCCTCCTGCTGGAGAAACTCTCGGAACCGAGTGGTGGGCATGTGAACGTTGACAGCGATGAGCCGACCGATGGTCTGCGGATCATGTGCCGCGATTCTGGCGAGGCGATAGCGGAGATCGTACAATGCTCGTGCAAATTGTCTCTGCAAGTAGACAGGCAATATCGCGTGGGTGACTGGCCAGGCAATTATGGTGAAATGTTCAGCCCAAGGTCCTGACGGTACTACACCGTTATAGGTCCTCTGAAACTTCTGAAACCATGCCTTGATCCGGTTGCGATCCTGAAACTCCCAACCCGGGGTATCTTCTTCGAATGAGTGCCAGTACTCTTCCCCAGTGTAATTATAACCCACCTCTGTTGCATAAATCACCCACAGCAGCCAGTCAGAGGCTCGAAGTGAGTTTGATTTCCGACACAAACGAAGATATGACTGGAGTTGCCTTAGGTCTTCTTTGGAAAGTCCATGTTCCATTGCGAAGACAGGGAACTCAGAGTTTTTCCGGATGCGTGCAAGGGATTCGAAATGTCGTTCGATCCGCTCTTGCAAAATATTCAGAGGGGTAGGCATGCGAAAATTTCCGGCAAAGTCTGTCAGTTTTCAGCGAGCGTCAAGAAATCCCTCGGAACTGCTTTTCATGGTGGCGACTGCAGAGTAGGTGGAGCATATCTTCGCGCACCCATGAGCGATACTCGTGGCGTCGCTGCGATCTTGGTATAATCCAACGTTCCAGTGCGAGTTCGGCAACTTCCCCTATGGAGAGAAGGTTCGATAAGTCGGGTCGTCCCTTGCCTGTGCGTAGAATATCAATCGCGTTGGAGGCAAGGTTGCAGAGAAACACCTCCCTCTGGATGCCATGGCGAAGCAGGTTTTCCTTTAAGCCCAACGCTTGAAGGGCAGCCCTGATCGTACGTAGTCGCCAGTTAGGACCGTGTCCGAATCGGTGCATGTCTGCATAGCGGTGCCCGATAGTACGCAGGTATTCCCTTAGTTCCAGAAATAGGCTGTCGGGAATGTGGAAATGCCCCCATCCTTGTGTATATCCGATCGATTTGAGATACGGCGTGCCGTTTAGCTTCAGTCGGTTGTAAACAGAGGAGCGTCCCATTGAAGAGGCGGTTGTAACGGCAAGGAGCCGGGCCGTCTTTTTCCGCCCCGATATGATGCCGACGGTGCTGCCGTAGGTGCTGGTGAATTCGTCATAAACTTCGCGGCTTCGTAAGAAACATGCGATCATCTTGCCGGCGAGAAGGTTGTTGTAGGGTGGCAACGCACCAAGCACGTATGCATCCATTATGTTGACAAGACGTGCAGTACGTTCGTCAACGTTCCAACCTATCAGTTTGTCGCGAACCGAAAGGTTGAAAACGGGATCGCCGATAGCAATCAATCCGATCAATTTATCGTTGCAGGCATCCCATACTAGATACCTGATTCGGCGACCGAACCCGTTTGACACGGGAACAGACCAAGTGAGCGATGCTAAGCGGAACAAATCCGCTTGCCACGTTTGCGCGGAGATCCTTTCAAGCACAGGTTTGATCGATGTGGGGTTGACTTCGGAGCCCGATGCAAAATACCTGAGCAATTGGGGAGTCCGACGAGAGAGAAATGTGGCTTTAGCATTTATGCGTTCATCTCTCTGGGAACGATGCAGCGCACGAATTGTATCTTTGTCGTTCGCGTAAGTCTCAATTTCGCCCTGGTTAGATTTCGAAAATCCAAAGATACGAAGATGATGATAAATCTTTTGTGTGAGATATGCCTCTTGAGGGGTAATGGAATTAACCTTTGTATTTCCAACGCTGTGTTTGTTACTCAGTCTGCGGATTCCGACGCACTTGACGACGATTCCATCGATACCATGATCAAGCTTGGGTCGCAGGTGCACGTTGATTGACCTTGGTGTGCACGGAATTATGACCGACTGGCCAACGGAGTTCAAACACATACTCCAATCGCAAAGCATATGGTAAGTACGCAACGCGCCAGAGACCCAAAAACAGGCGAGCGGTATCGGCGCGGGCTCGTCAGCGGAGTTTGAACTCAGGCACGGGTGATCGCAAAACTCAAGAATTATAGGCGACCGCAAAACTCAATGGCGCGCCATCCCGAGATATGATAGGCGTTGCACGAATCCCGCGACTATCTCAGAAGGTGACCGATGAGGACAATGGCCCAGCCTCGACAGGCGAGCGGCGTGGAAACGGACTTCTTCGGGTCCGGACTTCGGTCCTCCGATCCGGCCGTCGCCGAGGCGCTCAAGCTCGAACTCGAGCGGCAACGAAATCAGATCGAGTTGATCGCGTCGGAAAACATCGTGTCGTCCGCCGTATTGGAGGCCCAGGGCAGCGTCCTCACGAACAAATATGCGGAAGGCTATCCCGGCCGGCGCTACTACGGCGGCTGCGAATATGTCGATATTGGCGAGACCTTGGCCATCGAGCGCGCCAAGGAGCTTTTCGACTGCGGCTTCGCCAACGTTCAACCTCACTCCGGCGCGCAGGCCAATCAATGCGTCATGCTCGCGCTTCTCAAGCCCGGCGATACGGTTTTGGGCATGAGCCTGGAATCCGGCGGTCATCTGACCCACGGCGCGGCGCCCAACATGTCGGGCAAGTGGTTCAACGCGGTGCAATACGGCGTGCGGCGGCAGGACCAACTCATCGACTTCGATGAAGTCGAACGTCTGGCGCGGGACCACGAACCCGAATTGATCATCGCGGGCGGGTCCGCCTATCCCCGCGTGATCGACTTCGCGCGTTTCCGTGAGATTGCCGATGAGGTGGGCGCCCGTCTCATGGTCGACATGGCCCATTTCGCGGGTCTTGTCGCGGCGGGCCTGCATCCCAATCCCGTGAAGCACGCGCACGTGGTCACGTCGACGACGCACAAGACGCTGCGCGGTCCGCGCGGCGGGCTCATCCTCAGCGACGACGAATCCTTAAGCAAAAAGATCAACTCGGCGGTCTTTCCGGGCCTGCAAGGCGGTCCGCTGATGCATGTCATCGCCGCGAAGGCCGTCGCCTTCGGGGAAGCGTTGCAGCCCGGTTTCAAGGCTTACGCCCAGGCGGTCATCGACAATTCCAAAACCCTTGCCGCGACGCTGGCGTCCCGCGGCGTGGACATCGTCTCGGGCGGGACCGACACGCATTTGTCGTTGATCGATTTGCGCCCCAAGGGGCTTACGGGAAAGTCGGCGGAAGCGAGTCTCGAGCGCGCCAACATCACCTGCAATAAAAACGCCATACCGTTCGACCCGGAGAAACCCGCCGTGACCTCGGGCTTGCGCGTCGGCTCGCCGGCCGCGACCACGAGAGGGTTCGGCGAAAAGGAATTCGTTCTCGTCGCGGAATTGATGGCCGACGTTCTGGACGGACTGGCCCGCAATCGGGAAGACAATTCCGCCGCGGAGGCCCGCGTGCGCAAAGAAGTGCTTGCTCTTTGTGCTGAGTTTCCCATATACACCGGCAAAGAGTAATCGCCTATGCGCTGCCCATTTTGCGGTAATCAAGATACTCATGTCAGGGATTCGCGCCCCGCGGAAGACGGCGCCGCCATTCGCCGCCGCCGCCATTGCGCCGCCTGCGGCAATCGCTTTACCACCTTCGAGCGGGTGCAGCTCCGCGAACTTACGGTCGTCAAGTCGAGCGGCCGCCGGGTGGCCTTCGACCGCGACAAACTGATGCGCTCCATTCAAATCGCGCTGCGCAAGCGCCCCGTCGATCCCGACCGGGTGGAGCGCATGGTCACGGGACTCGTTCGCCGCCTGGAAAGCATGGGCGAAACGGACATTCCGTCGAACGCGATCGGCGAACTCGTCATGCAAGGTCTTTCCAGCCTGGATGACGTTGCCTACGTCCGTTACGCGTCCGTTTACAAGGACTTTCGAGAAGCGCGCGACTTCGAGCAGTTTCTCGGCAATCTCGGTGAGCAGGACTGAGCCGTACGGCTTGGGCCGCGCCGTGTCTGTGAAACAGTTGCCATGCCGCCTGATTCCCATTTCATGGAGATCGCCGTCCGCCTTGCGCGGCGCGGGTGGGGCCAGGTCTGGCCTCATGCAGCCGAAGGCTGCGTCATCGTCGCGCGGGATACGGACGGGAAAGCCGGCTGCGTCGTCGGACGCGGTTGGACCGACCATGAAGGGCGCGCCGTCATGCGCGCCGTCAACGCGCTCGAAGAGGCGCCCGGTGAACCGGACGGGCCGCTCGAGGTCTATCTCGTCGGCGAACCTTCCGAAGACGATGCGGCCCGTCTTGCCGAGTTCCGGCCCGAGACCGTTTTCATCGCGGACCGGACAAGGGACGGCGTGAGCGATGAGCGTCCCGCAAGCCTGGTCAAGGCAGGCTGCCGGGTCGAAGTCGGTCTTTGCCGGGCGCAGGCGCGGCGTCTCAACGAGGGTTTTCTTTTGCGCGCGCGCGGGGGGCGGCCGCACTTTACGCTCAAAATGGCGACGACCCTCGACGGGTCCATCGCGACCCGCGCCGGCGAAAGCCGGTGGATCACGAATGAGCGATCGAGGGCGCTGGTTCAGCGGCTTCGTTACGACGCCGACGCCGTCATGGTGGGCAGCAATACCGCCGTTTCGGACGATCCTCGACTTGACTGCCGCTTTCCCGGTTTTAGCGGCAAGCCGGCGGTTCGTGTCGTGGCGGACGCTCGTCTCAGACTGCCGTTGACGTCAAAACTGGTTCGGACTTCGCGCGACGTGAAGACCGTGCTTCTGACAAAGGCGGATAACGATCGAACGCGCGTTCGGGCTTACGGGGACTGCGGGGTCGACGTCGTGACCGTAGCGCTGGACGGCGACAAGCGATTGGACATGACGGACGCGGCGGCAAAATTGGCGGGCATCGGACTGACGCGCGTTTTGGTCGAGGGCGGGGCGCGCCTGGCCGCGTCGCTCCTTTCCGCCGGCCTGATCGATGAACTGGTATGGTTTCATGCCCCGAAAATCATCGGCGGCGATGGACGGGACGCCGTTGCGCCGTTGGGTTTGTCCGGCTTGTCCGAACTCGAAACGTTCGAACCTTACGATGATTATGAAATGGGCGGCGACTTCGTCAGGTTTTATAGAAGGCAAAACGGAGTCCGCGGCGGCCGCCGGGCCTGAACGATATTGTTGGATGTGACGCGATGAGCCCTGCTCCGGGACGAAACGCCAAAGAGCGAAGTTCGGCGCGGCTTGCCTGTGTGCAAGCTCTCTATCATATGGAAATCAGCGAGGCCGACGCCAATGACGTGATCGAAGAATTCATCTCCTATTGGTTCGGGAAGAACGCGGGCGAAACGGGCCGGGGCAAAACCGATATCGCGCACTTCGCGGATGTGGTTCGCGGCGTAGTGGTGAATCAGGAGGAGATCGACAATCTCATCGACGCGGCCCTGAGCGACGAGTGGGCTTTTGAGCGGCTGGACAAGACGCTGTGCGCTTTATTGCGCGCGGCCGCTTATGAATTGACGGGCCGCTCCGATATTCCGGCGCGGGTCGTCATTGACGAGTATTTGGAGATCGCGCATGCTTTTTTTGAAGGGAAAGAGCCTTCGTTCGCGAACGGTATCCTCGATCATGTTGCAAGAGACGCGCGAGCCGAGGAATTTCCAGGTGAGGGCGGGCCGGACACATGACCTCCCTCAATGAATTCGAAATCATCTCGGACATTTTCCGTCCACTGACGAAAGGCTGTTCCCGGTCTTTCGATCTTCAGGACGACGCGGCGATCGTTCGCGTCCCGAAGGGCCATGATCTTGTGGTGACCAAGGATGCGATGGTGGCCGACGTCCATTTTTTGGAAACGGATCCGCCGGAAAGCGTCGGCCGGAAACTGCTTCGCGTCAATCTGTCCGACCTCGCCGCCAAAGGGGCCCGGCCGTTGTCTTACGCGTTGGCGTGCGCGTGGCCCCACGACCTCGGCATGTCGTGGATCGAAAAATTCGTACACGGATTGTTGATCGACCAGACGGAATTCGACCTGTACCTGCTCGGCGGCGACACCGTCAGCACACGCGGCGCCATGACGTTATCTCTCACCGCGTTCGGGGTTGTCAGGCTCGGTAAATTCATCGAGCGGAAAGGGGCGCAGCCCGGCGATGACGTTTGGGTTACGGGAACGGTCGGCGACGCCGCAATGGGACTTGAACTCCTGCGCGGCCGAAGATCGGTGAACGATGAAGAACATCGGCGGTTCCTTCAAAGCCGCTATCGACTGCCCGAGCCCCGCTTGTCGGTCGGACGGCGGCTCATGGACGTCGCTACGTCTTGTATCGATGTCTCCGACGGTCTCGCCGCCGACGCCGGTCACATTGCCGAACGGTCGAAAGTGAAACTGGTCATCGAGACGAACAGCGTTCCCGTCTCGGATGCGGCGCGCGCTTGCGCCGCGGATATCGTATCGCTTATCGGCGCCGGCGACGATTACGAACTCCTGTTTACGGCCCCTCCGGCCAAAAGGGACCGAATCGTCGAACTCGCCGACGAAACGCGAATCGCGATTTCAACGATCGGACGGGTCGAAGACGGCGAAGGCGTTACGGTCGTGGATGAAAAAGGATCGCCCGTTGCGGTTTCACGAGCGGGCTTTCGGCATTTTGACCAGGGGCGGGTCTTTTAAGGGCCCGTCGGCTCGCATGTCCGCCCGCCCGGACCGCATCGCGGCGGACCTCTCGAACTTGCCTGGCTGATACGGTTTGGGCCATGCGCGGCATGTGTGAAGCATCATGCGCAAGCGCGTCAAGGCGCCCATGTCCTTACGGCCATAATTGCCGCATCCGGGCGGGTATTTGTCGCAGCCCTAGTCGCAAATCCGAGACGGCGGCGACATCGCGAAAACGGCGCGATTCCGCCCTGTTCAGGGGCAAACCGGCCTTGCGACAGGTTTGCGCGTTGTCGCAGCCTATAGTCGCAAATCCGGACGGCGCGCGGCATCGCGAAAACGGCGCGATCCCGCTATTTTCAGGGGCAAACCGACCTTGCGACAGGGTTGCGCATTGTCGCAGGTCATTTTCCGGACCGGACCGGCTTTCACAGCGCGTCACTGGCAAGCGTCTCGAAGCGTCGGGCGACCATACCAGCGCAAGCCGAGACGCTTACAGGTGACGCAATTTGACGGCATGATGACAGTTGCTTTCCCGTCTTATCTTTGGCATGTTCGGCGCGCCTCGCGAGTGTGCGGGCAATCGTTTGTTTTTCCATTTTCATCCCGGTCCAATCCCGGACATCTCTAGTCGAAATTTCCCATAAGGACTGCACCATGAGCATCTGGTTTGTTGTTGCCTGCGGGCTTATCTCTTTGATTTACGGCGCATGGGCGGTTCGAGCCGTGCTTACGGCAAGTCCGGGGACTCAGCGCATGCAGGAAATAGCGGCTGCCATTCAAGAAGGCGCAGGCGCTTATCTCAATCGTCAATACACGACTATCGCGATTGCGGGTCTTGTCGTTTTTGCGATTATCTGGCTCGTTTTCAGATTCGAAGTCGCGCTGGGATTTTTGATAGGGGCGATCTTGTCGGGGGCCGCCGGCTATATCGGTATGCTGGTATCCGTGCGCGCCAACGTGCGAACCGCCCAGGCTGCGAGTGAGGGCCTCGATGCGGGCCTCTCCATCGCCTTTCGCTCGGGGTCCGTGACCGGCATGTTGGTTGTCGGATTGGCGCTCTTGGCCGTGTCCGTCTATTACGCGGTTTTGACCGGTCCGTTCGGTTTCGAGGCAACCAGCCGCGAAGTCGTGGACTCCCTGGTCTCATTGGGTCTCGGCGCCTCGCTGATCTCGATTTTTGCTCGCCTGGGCGGCGGCATTTTCACCAAAGGGGCCGACGTAGGCGGAGACCTGGTGGGCAAAGTCGAGGCGGGCATCCCCGAAGACGACCCGCGCAACCCGGCCACCATTGCCGACAGTGTGGGTGATAATGTGGGCGACTGTGCCGGCATGGCCGCGGACCTGTTCGAGACCTATGCGGTGACCGTGGTCGCCACCATGGTGCTGGCCGCGATCTTTTTCGGACCTCAAGGGGGCGGGCTTGTCGAACTCATGATGCTCTACCCCATGGCGATAGGGGCGGTTTGCATACTGACGTCAATCGCCGGGACGTTTTTTGTTCGTCTTCCCGGCAATCAGAGCATTATGGGCGCGTTGTACAGAGGTCTGATCGCAACTGCCGTCCTGACTCTCATTTTGCTCTTTTTACTGACGAATTGGCTTATCGGCATGGACACGGCATATAGCGTCGGCGAGCGGTCTTTCACGGGGCTTGATCTCTATGTCTGCGGCGTTGTCGGGCTGACGGTGACGGGCCTCATCATTTGGATTACGGAATATTATACGGGCACCAACTATCGGCCGGTTCAAAGCGTGGCGGCCGCTTCGGTCACCGGTCACGGCACCAACGTCATCCAGGGGCTTGCCGTCTCGATGGAGTCGACGGCCCTCCCGGCGCTGGTGATCATTGCCGGCATCATCATCACGCACGGTCTTGCCGGGCTGTTCGGCATAGCGATTGCGGTGACGACCATGCTGGCGCTGGCGGGAATGGTTGTCGCTCTCGACGCGTTTGGTCCGGTCACGGACAATGCGGGCGGTATTGCGGAAATGTCCGATATGGATGAGGACGTGCGCAAGACGACGGACGCGCTCGATGCCGTGGGCAACACGACAAAAGCCGTCACCAAGGGTTACGCCATCGGGTCGGCCGGCCTGGGCGCTCTCGTCTTGTTCGCGGCTTACACGTCGGACCTCAACTATTTCATTGCGAACCCGGCGCAGTTTCCCGCCTTTCAAGACGTTGAATTGAATTTCTCTCTATCCAATCCCTATGTCGTCATCGGCTTGTTTTTTGGCGGACTGCTGCCCTACTTGTTCGGCTCCATGGCCATGATGGCGGTGGGCCGTGCGGGCAGCTCGGTCGTCGAAGAAGTACGCCGCCAATTCAAAGAGACCCCCGGTATCATGGAACGCACCGCCAAGCCCGACTATTCGCGCGCCGTCGATTTGCTCACGCGTGCGGCCATCAAAGAGATGATCGTGCCGTCCATGTTGCCGGTCCTGTCGCCAATCCTGCTCTACTACGTGATCCTGCTGATCGCCGGCCAGTCCGCCGCTCTGTCGTCCGTGGGCGCCATGCTGCTCGGTGTGATCGTCACGGGGCTGTTCGTCGCGCTTTCGATGACCGCAGGGGGCGGCGCCTGGGACAATGCCAAGAAATATGTCGAAGACGGCAACTACGGCGGCAAGGGGTCGGAGGCCCATAAGGCGGCGGTAACCGGCGACACGGTTGGCGACCCTTACAAGGACACGGCCGGCCCGGCGGTCAACCCCATGATAAAGATAACGAATATCGTGGCGCTTCTTCTGCTGGCTTCGCTGGCGCACTGACCGGCGGGCGGCCCGGTAAAGGGGAATGAGGGTTCTATTGGCGTTCGCCGCGGCCCGGCGCAGGCAGGCGCCCTATATTGCCGAACATTTGTTCGAGGAAGCCTAGTTCCTTGCCGCGCGTGGGTGTTTTGCGGTCCACATATTCGAGGGTTTTTCCGTCAGCCAAAGTGTAAGTGTTTATATCGCTGACCAGATTGGCCTGGTCGAATTTGATGACGAGAACGTCGCGGTTGATCGTTTTCGGCGCGAAAAAGGCGAATTGTTCTTCCTCGCTGGAAATATAGTACCAAACGTCCGTATCGAAGGTTCCGACCGTGGAAGGCGAGCCGAGCCGTATTGAAACGCTGTCCTTGCTGTCAACGCCAATCGAGATTGACGCGATCTTTTCCGCGTCGGGCAGGTATCCGCGGCGGTCTCGAATCGAACTGCACGCCGCCGTCGCGACCACAAGCGCGGCCGCGGCGCCGATAAAAGCGATGCGGTAAACTGAACGACTGCCGAAAGTCATCGGACTCATTCCAAAAGGTGAGATATAAGCGATCCTTGAAAGGAAGTACCGTACCCGGCTTTTGAATTCAAGACTCACTCGAATGGACCTCGACCGCCATTGCCGCCTATGATGTAAAGACAAAATGTTGCGACGACTTTTTAAAGCGCCGCCCGATAGAACAGCGGGCGAAGCCTTGTATAATCGAGTTTTGAAGCAGTCCCGCCGGCCCGATTTCTATCTGGCCGGAGGTGTGGCCGATACCGTCGATGGACGATTCGACCTTTTGGTGCTCAATGTCGTCCTGGTTTTGCGCCGACTGAGAGCGGACGGCGACGCCACGAGCCGTCTGTCTCAAGCCCTGTTTGATATCATGTTCGAAAATTTGGATGAATCGCTTCGCGAAATCGGTGTCGGAGATATGAGCATCGGGAGCAAAGTCAAGGACATGGCTCAGGCCTTTTACGGGCGCGCGGCGGCCTACGACGACGTATTGGGGAGCGAAGTCGAAGACGACTTGACGGCGGTATTGTTGCGTAATCTCTATAGAAACATGGATCCGTCGCCGGAGGCCGTCAACGCGATGGCAAGCTATGTCCGCCGTCAAGTCGAGTCTCTCGATCGCCAAAGCACTGCCGACCTTGTAAAAGGCAACGTTCAATTCGAATCTCTCGGAAAAGTCTCATGAACCGGAATGCGAATTCGGATGGACCGGGTGAATTCAGCCGCCCCCTCAGCATAGAGGACATCGGCTTCGAGAGGGCGGAGTTCGTAGTCGAACCGACCGCGGAAGAGTGCGAAGCGCTCAGCGAACGGCTTGACGTCATAAACATCGCGAATCTCGTCGGGGCCGTGTCCTTCAGCCGCCGGGGGAACGATGGGCTGCAGGCTCGCATTTCGTTGACCGCAGAGGTGACGCAGACATGCGGGATAACGCTCGACCCCGTTGACGAACGCATCGACGAACAATTCGATATCTCGTTCCTGCCCGGGGACGGCTTCACGGGTGAAAACAGTCTTGATCTTGATATCGCCGGAGACGGTCCGCCCGAGCCGATCATGGATGGCGTCATAGATTTGGGAGAATTGATCAGCCAGCTTCTTGCGGTCTCGATCGATCCTTACCCGCGCAAGCGGGAGTCCTCCGCCAAGTCTCTATTGGGCGCGGGCGCGGCCTTGAACGGAGTCGACGGCCATGGCGGCGAAGGAACGAGCGAAGGCGGACCGTTTTCCGAGCTTCAAAAGCTCAAGAATCGTCTAAATTGACGGAGACCATGCCCCATGCATACGCCATTATCCATTCCATCGGACGCCGATGCGGGTTTCGAAATATCTTTCCGTCATGTTAGAAACATGTCTTCTCTTACAGCCGTTTGAAAACTTCTTCAATTATTCGAGTGACTTGCGGGCAGTTACCAAGATGATCGGCTGGATATGACTTTGAATGTTGCGGGGGGACTCATAAAAATTGGCTGACAAACTGACGATTTCGCTGGATGCCATGGGCGGCGATGAGGCGCCGCGCATGGTTTTTCAAGGCGCCCATATCGCCCTTGAGAAGGACCCGGATATTCGTTTCCTGATGATCGGCGACCAGGCGGTGCTGAAGCCGTTGCTCGAAGAGTTTCCGGTCGTGAAGGCTGCGAGCGCGCTTGCGCATGCCGCCGACTCCGTATCCATGGGAGACAAGCCCGGCCAGGTCTTGCGCAAGGGCCGGCAAACCGGCATGGCCCAGGCGGTCGAGGCGGTAAAGGACGGTCAGGCCGAGGCCGTTGTCTCCGCGGGCAATACCGGCGCCCTTATGGCTCTGGCAAAGTTTCATTTGCGCGGCAAGGAATCTGCCGACCGCCTGGCGATTGCGGCGCAATGGCCGACGCCTCACGGTCCGTGCGTCGTTCTGGATGTGGGCGCGAATATCGATGCCAACGCCAAGCAGCTTGTCGATTTTGCCGTGATGGGTACGGCTTTTTCCCGCGTGGTGCTCGGTATCGACGACCCTAAAGTCGCGCTTCTGAATATCGGTCAAGAAAAGCTGAAGGGCCGGAAAGTCTTGCGCGATGCGGCCACGATTTTGAAAAGTTCGAAACTCGGACTGAATTTCATCGGTTTCGTGGAGGGCGACGGGATCAGCATGGGCAGCGCCGACGTCATTGTCACGGACGGTTTTACCGGAAACGTGGCCATTAAAACGGCGGAGGGAACGGCGCGACTGGTCACCCACTATTTGAAGAATTCGTTTGGCCGCTCCGTGGTGGCGAGGCTCGGAGCGGCGATCGCCTCCGGCGCTCTGAAGTCGCTCAAAGCCAAGATGGATCCTCGCGACGTAAACGGGGGCGTATTTTTGGGCTTGTCGGGCATCGTCGTCAAGAGCCATGGGGGTACGGACGGCAAAGGCTTCGCCAGCGCGATCGGGCTTGCCGTCGATCTCGCCCGCGGGGGATTTGTCGGTGAACTGTCCAAAGCCTTGGCGAAGCTTAACGATGAATTAGGAAACACCGGTTTGAGTTCCGAAAGGGACGAACATTTGGCGGTCAAGACGAGTGCGAGCAAGGAAATGGCGGCGCAGTGAAAACGGTGCGTTCACTTATTTCGGGCTGCGGGGCCTATCTCCCCGATCGAGTCGTGACCAACGACGATCTCGCAAAAATCGTCGACACGAGCGATGAATGGATTTCCAGCCGCACGGGCATCCGGGAACGGCACTTTGCCGCCGAGGGTGAATTGACGTCGGACCTGGCCGTCGAGGCTTCCAAGGCCGCCCTTGACAACGCGCGAATGTCCCCGAGCGACCTTGATCTCATCATCATCGCCACCGCGACGCCGGATCGGACCTTTCCGGCTACGGCGACGACCGTTCAGGCAAAGCTCGGAATGACGCGCGGCGCGGCCTTTGACGTCCAGGCGGTCTGCTGCGGATTTATCTATGCCTTGTCAGTCGCGGAAAACTTTATAAAGGCAGGGCAATCGCGATCGATTCTGGTCGTCGGCGCTGAGACTTTTTCGCGGATACTGGACTGGGAAGACCGCACCACCTGCGTTTTGTTCGGCGACGGGGCCGGCGCCCTGGTCCTGACCGCCGGAGCCGGCGAGGGCTCGACGGACGATCGCGGCATCTTGTCGACTTATCTCAGGTCGGACGGCCGTTACAATGATCTTCTTTATGTGGACGGCGGCCCCTCATCGACCGGAACTTCAGGCCACCTTAGAATGCAGGGCCGGGAAGTGTTTCGCCATGCGGTTGTCAACATCGCCGAAGCCATAACCTCGGCTCTCGATCAAGTTGGTATGACCGTCGGGGATGTGGACTGGTTTATTCCCCATCAGGCCAACAGCCGCATCCTGGAGGGAACCGCCCGAAAGCTTTCGATTCCCGAGGAAAAAATCATCGTTACGGTTGCCGAACACGGCAATACCTCGGCGGCTTCGGTTCCCCTGGCGCTCTTCGAAGGCGTCCGTGACGGTCGCATTCAAAAAGGCGATTTGGTTCTTCTCGAAGCGATGGGCGGCGGTCTGACGTGGGGCAGCGCCCTGGTCAGAATGTGAGGGCCGTCACGGCTTGTCGCCGGTGAGCATGCATATTCGATTCGATCACTTTCGAGGGAAAGTTCGCATCCCCTTGATTTCCATGGACTTATAGTGTTCGCTAGCTTGCCCTGGAAAGGTATCGTCTTTCGCCTTTCACTCTATAGCGAGTGTTTTCACCCATGACCGCCAAAACCGTCACACGCGCGCACCTGAGCGAGGCCGTTTATCAAGAAATCGGCCTGTCTCGACATGAGTCCGCTCAACTCATCGAATCGATATTCGAAGAAATCGCGTCGTGCCTGGAAAAAGGCGAAAACGTGAAATTGTCTTCGTTCGGATCATTTCTGGTCCGTCACAAGCGAGGGCGAATGGGCCGGAACCCCAAGACCGGTGAGGCGGTTCCGATCAAACCGCGCAAGGTTTTGGTTTTTCGCCCGTCAAATGTGCTCAAAAATATGGTAGACAAGCAGGCGCGGTCTCCTCGCGCGGGTTAGGCGGCGGGGTTCGCGTCTTGTTTGACGGTTTGGAAAATGAGCAACGTGTTGAATTCGTCCGTCCGGAAATCCGCGCAAGCCTTTAGAACGATCAGCGAGGTCGCTAAGGATCTTGAAGTCCCGCAGCACGTTTTGCGCTTCTGGGAAAGCAAATTTAGTCAGGTCAAACCCATGAAGCGCGCCGGCGGCCGGCGGTATTATCGACCGGAAGATATTGAGCTTCTGCGCGGCATCAGAACCCTGCTCTACGACGATGGATTTACCATCAAAGGCGTTCAAAAGGTGTTCCGTGAGCGTGGGGTGAAATATGTGGTCAACAGCGGCAAGGCGGACTCGGACGGTCCCGCATCCATGGAGGGGTCGAACGGCCGGGAGCCGGATACTCAAGCCGCGCCCGGTGGTGAGGCGCCTTCCACGTCGTTGCAAGAGAGCCTGAACGGTCCAAAACCGGAATTGAGTGATGAGCAGCAACTCAAACTGAACGAGGTGCTGAAAGAACTGTTGGAACTCAAGAAACTCGTTCGCTCCTCCCGCGACAAAACGCCGACCGCGCGCCGTACCTAGAAAGCACGCCCGGCCGCCGCGCTCCGTTCGCGGGAGTGTCGTTGCTCTCATGGGACGCGAAAGCTATAGTGCGCGTCTTCCTCGCTTGGGGCGGCCTGATGGAAAACCGATCTTATCGGAGCGTGGCGCAGTCTGGTTAGCGCACTTGACTGGGGGTCAAGGGGTCGGGAGTTCAAATCTCCCCGCTCCGACCAGGTTTTACCTGTCGCGGCAGCGAAAAACGGCGGAGTCATCTCACACCCGGAATCGTCGTCAAGAGCGCCGCGAATGTGTCGTGCCCGCCGCCTTTTGCCCGGTCGTCGGCTGAGGTTTTCGATCGACAATGGCGGCGCTACTATCCGGCGCGGAGTCTCGGTCGGTTGTGAAGGAGGCCATGACGAAAAGTCGAGAGGTCGGAGCGCCGCCTTTTGCAAAACGGTTAGGGGATGCGGCCGCGGCAAGGCCGTGGCTGGCATTGCTGCTTTTGTCTCTGGTGCTCTTCGTACCCGGCGTGTTTGCGCTTCCTCCCATCGACCGGGATGAAGCGCAGTACGCGCAAATGACCGCGCAAATGATCGAGACGAATAATTTCGTCCAGCCCAAGTTTCAAGATTCGTTCGGTTACCTGAAGCCGATCGGCACGTTTTGGCTCCGGGCCGCTTCGGTCATCGCGTTCGGTTCCGTGGAGGAGCGGGAGATATGGCCTTATCGCTTACCGTCTTTGCTGGGCGCCGTTTTGACGGTATTTGCGGTTTACCTGGGCGGCCGCGCGTTTTTCGGGGCCGAAGCGGCGCTTCTAGGCGCCGCTCTGGTCGGGGCGTCGCTCATGCTCTTGGGAGAAGCCTCGTTGGCGAAGACCGATGCGGCGCTCATGGCAAGCCTGACGGCCGCCCAGTTCGCACTTGGATACATATATATACGCGCGGGCGAGGGCGGCCCACCCCGTCTTTTCGCCGCGCCCGGCGTTGCCGCCGTCGTCCTTTGGGTCGGCCTGGCCCTGGGCGCGTTGTTCAAGGGACCCATCGCGCCGGCAGTCATCGGTCTGACCGTTGCGGGTCTGGTTATCGCGGACCGCGACTTCAAGTGGATCGGGCATCTCTCGCCTTTTTGGGGGCTGCTGATTGTCGTCGTTCTCGTTGCGCCCTGGCCCGCTGCCATTTTGATGACGTCGTCCGGGTCCGAATATTTTGAAGTCTACGGCGACGAACTTCTCCGCATGATCGTGCAAGGCGACCGCACCCACGGCGCGCCGCCGGGATACTATGCCGCTCTCGCGATGGTCATCTTTTGGCCGGGCTCGTTGTTTCTCGTCCCGGCGGCCATTTGGGCATGGCGGAACAGATCGCAAAGACAAGTGCGTTTTTGTCTCGCCTGGATCGTTCCTGCATGGCTGTTGTTTGAAATTGCAAGCAACAAGTTGCCTTACTATTTGATACCGATTTACCCCGCTTTGGGGTTGCTTTGCGCCAAGTGGGCGTTCGAGGTGGCCGGGAGCCGCCGGATCACGAACGGAAGTTGGCTCACTCCCTTTGTTTGGGCGGGGGTCGCACTGTGGGTGATCGTATCTCTTGCCTTGTCGATCGTGCCCGGAGTGCTTGACGAAATGTTTGGCGAGGGCCTTACGTTCGCGTCCGCCGCCGTCGGCGTTTTGACCTTTTCATTGTCCGCGGCGGGCGCGCGCATGCTTGCGCTTGGCCGCCCGATATTTTCCGCCGGGTTGATCGTCGCGGCGGCGGCGGGTCTCAACCTCTTCATCCAGCAGATGCTCCTGCCGAACCTCGCCTCTTTTCATTTGTCGCCCATGTTGATCGAGGCGATCGAGAATCATGATGCCGGCCCGACGCAAAACGTGCGTTTCGTCGGATATTCCGAGCCCAGTCTGGTTTTTCTTTTCGGCACGGATACGACGGCGGCGACGCCGCAGGCCGCGGCGTCATTCGTGGCGGGTCAACCGGGCAGACTGGCGGTCGTCGAAGCGCGTGAACTCGAGACGTTTCATCGTCGGATATCGAAGCTGGGAGTACGCATCGAGAAGCTCGAAACGATCGGCGGCTTCAACTATACGAGAGGCAGGTATTTGTCGTTCGATCTGTATCGGTCCGCAAGCTGACTAGGGCCGCGACACTTCTCTTATGATGTCTTCGATATTCTCATCCGACTCTTGGCGCGCGACACGCTCCAGTTCGTCCGTTTGGATTCTCAGAATCCGGCCGATGTAACGCTCGCGCCAGTCCGCTCTTTCTTGCAATATGTCATCCGTCGGTTCGTAGTTCTCGATTGCATCGGGCGTCGCCACCCGGTTCTCTTGTGCAAGACGCTCGTGAGTGTCCAGCCGCTCGCGAATGACCGATACTTCCGCGACCAGCGCCATCAGCATTGCAATCAGACGGTCGATATTGGGGTCGTTGAAGAAATAAGGTCGTCGACCTTTTGCCGTGCGAATGCGCTTGATGTCTTTCGGCTTTTTCTCTGCATCGACCGCCGTTTTGGCGGTCTTGCGCTTGGGCTTTTTTGCTTTCGTCATTCACATGGCCTTCCCTGAGTAAGCGGCAAAGACATTACTCCGCGACGGCGCGCGCTTCGTTCCAGGCCACGAGCTTTTGCCCGAGCAGGCGTCCGAACGTGAGCGCCGGCATGAGCGACATGCCGCCGACGAAGGCGTCGCCGCTTATACGCGTGAATCCCAGAATTTCTCCGCCGGCGTACAAATTGGGTATGGGCGAGCCGTCCTCTTTCAACACGCGCAGACACCCGTCGGCGGCGATGCCTCCGGGGCTGATGACCGTCGCGCCCACGGCTTTCGCCGCATAGAAGGGCGGCTCGGCGATCGGCCTGATCATGTGTTCGCGGCCGAATTCGGGGTCGTGCCGCGCTTCGACGGCGGCATTATACGTTTCGACCGTCTCCGTAAGCGTGGCCGCGTTCATGTCCAACTGTTCGGCAAGCGCGGCGAGCGAGCGGGCTTTCAGAAAATAAGGATGGTTGCCGAAACGCGCCGCCAGTTCTTCCCGGGTCTCCAGGTTGAGCACGGGCGCGTTTTGCCGGATCGGTTCATCGAAAACGATGTACATGGTCATTTCGGGCTGGGCGAGCAGCGACCGTTCGATGTGATCGACGCTTGGATGGTCTTCGCGCACGAAGCGTTTGCCGCGGGCGTCGACATAAATTTCCCAGGGCATGCGCATGTCGGGGATCAAACGGTAAAAGACGCCCGAAAGAGGATCGTCCGGGGTCTCTCGAAAACCGGCGCAGGTGCAGAGAAATCGGTCCTCGCCTCCGAAGGCGGCGCCGATATCGCGGGCGGCGCGAATGCCGTCCCCCCGGGAATAAGGATTGCAGTAGGAGTTCAGCGCAATGTTCGGCGTGATCTCCCGCCACATTTCGGCATTGGCCGCATAGCCGCCTGTGGTCAAAACGACGTTCCGTCCGTGATGGACCTCGACATGTCCGTTTGTCGTTTCGACCTCGATGCCGGTAACGGCCCCGGACCGGTCCTGCACGAGACTTCGAAACCGTGTGGAAAGACGCAGATCGATCTTGTTTTGGGCGGCGAGCTTTTCATGAACGGGCTTGATGACGTCGAGTATCGACACCCCCATCTTTTCACCCCAACAGTAGCGGCGGATACGATAGGTTTCGTGAGCGCTTCCCGCGACGGGGTGGCCGGGCAGGGGTTGGAACCCCAGGTCCATGAGCCAGTCCAAAGTCTCGGCCGCATTGTCGATGGCGAGGCGCCCCAGTACGGGGTCGATCGTTCCGTGGGCGATGCGTTGCGCGTCGTCGTAATGCTCCTGCGGGGTGTCATCGATGCCGAAGGATTTTTGCAGGCGCGAGCCGGCCGCGCTGATTTGACCGGACGACCAGTGAAGGGTGCCGCCCACCCGATTGTCGGCTTCGACCTGCAGCACGCGGGCGCCGCGCCCGGCGGCGAAGATGGCTGCGGGTATGCCTGTTGAACCCGCGCCCACGATAATGACGTCCCAAATCTCAGACATGTTTTATTCCCGGTTTGCGCATGAGGCTGCGATTGTGAGTGAATGGGGTTATGCTCCCACAAATGAGACCGTTTATCCAGTTTTGAGGTCGGAGCCATGGACCGCGGGCGTTGCGGTGGCGTTGTCGCAGCCTATAGTCGCAAGGCTGGACGGCGCACGACATCTCGAAAACGGCGCGATACAGCCATATTCAAGGGCAATCCAACCTTGCAACACTTCCGGTTCCCAGCGGCTTGATGATCGTCCAGGGTCTGTATTGCACGAAGACTTAAGAACCCGGCCCTTTCGGCGGGAACGGCGCCTCTGTCTCACCGGCGCCGGAACGATTTGCAGTCCGTTACGAACTTTCCACCTGATCGCGGCAGACCCTGCCTGGAACGGGCGTAAATATAATATTAACGTTTCCGGTAAATTGGTGTGGACTTGAGTTGACAAAAAAAGTGTCATATATCGTACCGAACTCATAGTTCCGTATTGTAGAGACCGGTCTGGTGTATGCGTTTTTGGCAAGAAGGGGATTCTTCATGTCACGTTTTTCTTTATCCAAACTGGTCGGCGGCGCCGTCGTTTGGGCGGTTTTGGCAACGCCGGCCGTTATCGCGCCGACAAGTCACGGCTGGGCCCAGCAGGATCTCATCATCGTGACCGCGCGGCGGCGCGAGGAAACGTTGCAGGACGTTCCGATCTCCGTTTCCGTCAAGAGCCAGTCGCAGATCGACGACTTGGGCATAACGGATATTGAATCACTGTCCGAATTTACGCCGGGCTTCCTGGTCAGAAACAATATCGGCACAGGGGGCGGCCGCGAGCAGGCAACCCTCCGCTTCCGCGGCATTACCGAACAAATCAGCACCGCCGGCTCCCGGACCGGCGCCGTGTTCTGGGACGGCGCTTATGTCTCCGCGGGCTTCGGCATCCTGCCGCTCATCGATCTGGAACGGGCCGAAATCATCAAAGGGCCGCAGAATGCCTATTTTGCCCGCAACACGTTCGCCGGCGCGGCCAACTTCGTGCCGAGAAGCCCCGGTGACGAGTTCGAGGCCAACGCCAGTGTCACCGTCGGCTTCGGCTTGGGCGACGAGGAGCAGAGCAGTTACAAGGGCGTGGTCGCGGCCGGCGGTCCGGTCACCGACGATATCGGTCTCCGCCTCGCGGGCCAGTGGCTGCGCGACGGCGCTGACTATGAGTACGCCAACGGCGACCCCAACGGGACGTATGAAAACAAGGCGATTCTCGGTGTGGCCACGTGGGATGTCAGCGATGACTTCAGTCTCAAGTTCAGCGGCTTCTTCGTCGACGGCGACGACACGACGGTGTCGCAGTCCACGATCGCCGACGTGGCTCCCGGCGACTGCAACAAGACCTACACCGGCTCGACGTTCGATCCGCTCACGGGCGTCGTAACGCCCTTTTCCACGGATCTCGGTTTAAGCAAGATAAGCCTGTTCTGCGGCACTTTTCCGAAGGTCACGGACGAGAACCTTCGCCTGGGGCCGACGGGGCAGCTTGATCCGGCCTTGTCCCTCTTTGGCGAGCGGTCCATCACCGCGGCCATGACCGTTCCCTCTCGCATTGCCCGCCACGATTTCGAGGTTCCGGACCGCTTCGGCCGCGAGTATCGCATGTGGCGCGCGCAAGTGGGCGGCACGTACGATCTCCCCAACGGCTTTACTGCCAGCATCCTGGGCTCCTACGGTGCGGTCAAGACGTCTTCCATCGGCGATTTCTACTTCGGGTCGGGTCCAAGCGGGAGATCCTCGCTCACATTTCCTTCGGGCCGTTTCGAGTTCACGCGGGATGCGTTTTTGGAAATGCGCCTGCGGTCTCCGGAAGAAAACCGTCTTCGCGGCGAACTCGGCTTCAGTTATTACGATCAGGTCTACGATAGTGGGATCGCGAATTTCTCCAACCCCACCGGTCGTTACGATCAACAGGAGAACCTCGCCTATGGAGTCTTCGGCTCCGCCGAATTCGACATATTGGAGAACCTGACGGCGTCGTTCGAGGCGCGCTTTACCGAAGACAAGCAGACCATGGTTCTTGTCGGCGATCCTTTCGACCCGCCGGACGCCTTCCAGTCGAATGAAGTCAACGAATATAAAGACTTCATGCCCAGAGCGATTCTGTCCTGGGAGCCCAACGAGTCGACCAACGTCTATTTCAACTGGTCGCAAGGGTCGATCAATGCGGTTTCCACGCGCTGCGCCCAGTTCGTTTTCGACACGAACTTGCCTATCGACTGTGACGTCGCCGGCGTGTTTACCGACATTCAGCAGTTGACGTCTTACGAGATCGGCGTCAAGCAAAGCCTCGACTGGCTGCAATATACCTTGGCCGGTTACTATCAGGAATGGGACAACCAGCCCTTTAGAAACGTCGTTCTGCTTGAGGGTCTGACACCGGCCTTCGTCGTGCCGGGCGACTCCGAATATTGGGGCGTCGACTTCGAATTCGTCGCCAATCCCATGGAGGGCGTCGAATTCTCGGGCAGCGTCGGTTGGCTCGACGCCACGCTTACGGAATTGGGCGCCACCGGCAGCGTAGCCACCCAGGTTTTGGCTCCGGGCTGCTCCGTCGGGTCCGATCCCGCAACATGCAGCCAGTTTACGACGAGAGCGGCCGTTCCGCCTGTTCTTGCGGGCGGGGTGATCAATTCCGAGGGTCTGCGGCCCAATTATGTTCCCAATTGGACGGCGACCGTGGGTTTGATGCTCACCCGCCAGTTGTTCGATACCGGGCGCGACGTCTATCTGCGCGTGGACGCCATTTACGAAGGCGGCCGCTTTGTCGATAATTTCGAATACAACCACAGCGGCGGTTACTGGAAGGCCAACTTGCGCATCGGCACGCAGGTCAACGACAATTTACGCGCCGAAGCTTTCATAACGAACCTGACCGACGAGAAGACGATCCCGCAGGGCAGCACGACGAGCCTGGGGCCTTCGAGAGCCAGAATTGGCCGGAAGAGTTTTTCCGTATTGCCGACCAAACGTGAAGTGGGCATACGCCTGTTTGCCGACTTCTGATCGGATTGGGTTTGCCGCGGTCGGGCCTTGTGAACCCGGCAGTTGTTTTTGCCGGCTTCCCGCTTGACAAGAAAGTGTCGTATACCGTATCAGATTCGTAACTCCGTCTTGCAGCAACAGGCGGGGGTGCGCTTTTGGCAAGAAGGGGGCTTCCTCATGTCACGTACGTCTTTATCCAAACTGGTTGGCGGCGCCGTCGTTTGGGCGGTTTTGGTCACACCGGCCGTTGTCGCGCCGACCAGTCACGGCTGGGCCCAGCAGGATCTCATCATCGTGACCGCGCGGCGCCGCGAGGAAACGCTTCAGGATGTTCCGATCTCCGTGTCCGTCAAGAGCCAGGCGCAGATCGACGATTTGGGCATAACGGACCTGGAAGTCCTGTCCGAATTTACGCCGGGTTTCCAGGTCAGAGACAATCTCGGCTCGGGCGGTGGCCGTGATCAGGCGAACCTCCGCTTCCGCGGCATTACCGAGCAAATCAGCACCGCCGGCGCGCGGACCGGTGCCGTGTTCTGGGACGGCGCTTATGTCTCCGCGGGCTTCGGCATCCTGCCGCTGATCGATCTGGAACGGGCCGAGATCATCAAAGGGCCGCAGAACGCCTATTTTGCCCGCAACACGTTCGCCGGCGCGGCCAACTTCGTGCCGAGGTCCCCGGGTGACGAGTTCGAGGCCAACGCCAATGTTACCTTCGGCTTCGGCTTGGACGATGACGAGCAGAACAGCTACAAGGGCGTGGTCGCGGCCGGCGGCCCGGTCACCGACGATATCGGTCTTCGTCTCGCGGGCCAGTGGCTGCGCGACGGCGCCGACTATGAGTACGGCAACGGCGACCCCAACGGGACGTATGAAAACAAGGCGCTTCTCGGTGTGGCCACGTGGGATGTCAGCGATGACTTCAGTCTCAAGTTCAGCGGTTTCTTCGTCGACGGCGACGACACGACGCAGCAGCAGTCCACGATCGCCGAGGTGGCCCCCGGCGACTGCAACAAGATCTATACCGGGTCGGCATTAAATCCGCTCACGGGTGTCGTAACGCCCTTTTCCACGGATCTCAGTTTAAGCAAGATAAGCTTGTTCTGCGGCGATTTTCCGAAGGTCACGGACTCGAACCTTCGCTTGGGGCCGACGGGGCAGCTTGACCCGGCCCTGTCCCTTCTCGGCGGAGCGACCATCGGCCTCGCCACGACGGTTCCGGAGCAGATTGCACACCACAATTTCCAGATTCCGGACCGCTTCGGCAACGAATATCGTCTGTGGCGCGCGCAAGTGAGCGGGGTCTGGGATCTCCCCAACGGCTTTACGGCCAGCATTCTGGGATCCTACGGTGCGAACAAAGCGTCCACCATTACCGATTTCCGCTTCGGGTCGGGTCCGGCCGGGATGTCCTCAGACGTATTTCCTACGGGGCGCTATCAGTTCACGCGGGATGCGTTTTTGGAAACGCGCCTTCGGTCTCCGGGGGAAAACCGTCTTCGCGGCGAATTGGGCGTCAGTTATTACGATCAGGTCCAGGACAATACGACCACGAGTCTTTTCCGTCCCGCCAATTTGGACCAGCAGGAAAACCGCGCCTATGGAATATTCGGCTCCGTCGAATTCGACATATTGGAAAACCTGACGGCGTCGTTCGAAGCGCGCTGGACCGATGACAAGCAGACCCTGGTCTTTGTCGGCGATCCTTCGTTTCCCGGCTTTCAGGAAAATCTGGTCAACGAATATAACGACTTCATGCCCAGAGCGATTCTGTCCTGGGAACTCAACGAGTCAACCAACATCTATTTCAACTGGTCGCAAGGATCGATCAATGCGGTTTCCACGCGTTGTCCCCAGTTCGTTACCCAACTTGCCGCCGAGGGCATACCTATCGACATCGACTGTGACGCCGCCGGCGTGTTTACCGATATTCAGCAGTTGACGTCATACGAGATCGGCATCAAGCAAAGCCTCGACTGGCTGCAATATACCTTGGCCGGTTACTATCAGGAATGGGACAACCAGCCCTTCAACAATGTCGTTCTGGTTGCATCCGGCGGCACGCCGGTGCTTACGGTGCCGGGCGACTCCGAATATTGGGGCGTCGACTTCGAATTTGTCGCCAATCCCGTGGAGGGCGTCGAATTCTCGGGCAGCGTCGGTTGGATCGACGCTACGCTTACGGAACTGGGCGCCACCGGCAGTGCAGGTACTACGGTTTTGTGCCCATCGGCGCAGGCAGGCCGAAGTCCCTTCGATGCGTTTACCACAGGCGACCGCTGTACAGCGCTTGACGGGGGCGGGGTGATCAATTCCGAGGGTCTGCGGCCTCGCTATGTCGCCCAGTGGACGGCGACCGTGGGTTTGATGCTTACCCGCCAGTTGTTTGACACCGGGCGCGACGCCTATCTGCGCGTGGACGCCATTTACGAAGGCGGCCGCTTTGTCGACAATTTCGAGTACAACCACAGCGCCGGTTACTGGAAGGCCAACTTGCGCGTCGGCACGCAGGTCAACGACAATTTACGCGCCGAAGCTTTCATAACGAACCTGACCGACGAGAAGACGATCCCCCAAGGCAGCACGACGGGACTGGGCGCGATTGCCCGGAAGAGTTTCTCCGTGCTTCCGGCCAAACGTGAAGTGGGCATACGCCTGTTTGCCGACTTCTGATCGACCGAATCCGATCGACAAGGTTTGCCGCCGCCGAGCTCGAATCTTGACGGCGGTGGCCGGCGGTTTTGAACGCCGTGAAAGGTGTTGGAATTGGACGCCGCGACCTGGGTCAATCGCGACCGGCTGCGCGTCATCAAGACTCTGCTTAGCGAAAAAGGCGTCGTTACCACCGAAATGATCGAACAATATGTTCCCGGCGATGAGGAGCGGGAAGCGGTCAAGGCGGAGCGCGACGCGTTCGTTAATCGGCTGTACGACGCGTTCAACCACAACCCAGGGTGAGACCCGCGCCCGGCGAAACCGCTCACGGATTACTTACGAATCTCCCTTCGTCATCCGCCGCGTTCGGACGGCATCCGGCCTGTGCATCCAGACAAGCAGGCCGCGCGCCGGAAACGCCCAAACCGTCCCCGCGATACAATAATACAGGAGTTCGATCAGCCGGTTTGCCGGCAGGAGTTCAATGGCCGCGTAGACTGCGGCAAGAGTATAGGCGGCGAGCCCGATCGAAACGGCGAGCATCCCTATCAATTTGCGTTGTCTTACCGGTATCACGGCACTCTCTCTCACAGGGTATATTTCCGGAAAACCGCTCCCGACGTCGTGCGACGCCTTGTCAGCGTTCCCGGCCTTATCATATGTGATATCAACATTCGAAACGACAACCCAGGGTCGAGTTGCATGGCGGAGCGGGTGAGCGTCGGCCGAGCGGCCATCGTCGAGGGCCGTCCGAAGGGGGGCGGCCTCGGGTTTTTTCCGCTTTGCGTCACACCTGACGCCCGGCGCCAAGTGGCGCTCTGGCTGTTCGGCATGTGCGTGCTTGTCGCGGCCATGGTGCTTGTAGGCGGGGCGACGCGTCTTACCGATTCAGGTCTGTCGATCACTGAATGGAAACCAATTACCGGACTCATTCCGCCTTTGACGGCCTCGGACTGGGAAGAGGAGTTCGCCAAGTACAAGCTCATTCCGGAATATGAAAAGGTCAACGAGGGCATGAGCCTCGATGACTTCAAATTCATCTATTGGTGGGAATGGGGTCATCGGGCCTTGGGTCGGATGATCGGCGCGGCCTTTGTCGTTCCCTTTCTCTGGTTTGCGGGGTTAAGAAAAATAGAGCGTGCGCTCGCGCCCAAGCTTCTGATTATCTTCGGACTTGGCGGTCTGCAAGGGTTCATCGGCTGGTACATGGTGCAAAGCGGGTTGAGCGAGCGAGTCGACGTGAGCCAGTACCGCTTGGCGCTTCATTTGGCCGCCGCGTTTTTCATTTTCGGTTGTATCTTTTGGATCGCGCTCGACCTCATCAGACCTTGCCCTGCGTCCGGTCCGAAACATGCGACAATCGAACGGTGGGCCGTCGGTCTTGCGGGACTTGTCTTTTTGCAAATCGTTTTGGGCGCTTTCGTCGCCGGATTGCATGCCGGATGGACGTACAATACCTGGCCGCTCATGGACGGAGACATCGTGCCCAGGGGGTATTTTTTCATGAACCCCTGGTACATCAACTTTTTCGAAAACCATGCGACCGTTCAATTCAATCACCGAACGGCGGGATACGCGATCTTCATCGTTGCCTGTATCGTCTATGGAATGTCTCGCAAGGCCGCGGTCACGGGCGGGGCCGAATTATGGATCCGCGCCCTCGTCGCCTTGATCGTCATGCAAATCGGGCTGGGCATCTGGACGCTTCTCGCGGTGACGCCCATCTGGCTCGCTCTTTTGCATCAAGCGGGCTCTATCCTCGTATTCGCCGCAAGCCTGACGTTTATACATGCCTTGCGCGCCGCTTGACCCAAGCGGCCAACGCGCGCAACGGATCACGGAGCGTCATCGCGCGGGCTAGTCGGTCCGCTCCGTTGATGACGCCGGGGCCGTTCTTAAAAACCAGCCGAACACATATACGGCGCCCAGCGCTCCCACGCACTGGGCCGCGATGAAAAGCGGCACTTGGCAGGAGCAATCCCGGTGAACGTATTCGTCAAGGACCGAGCCACCGTGACCGCCGGATTGGCAAAGCAGGTGGACGCTGTAAACCAATATCCTGCCGTGATCACCAAGCCGACTGCATAGGGTACGGCTTTAGGCCGGACGCGCAAAGTACCCAGGATCGTGCCTATGAGCGCAAATGCGGCAACGGCTTCGGACAATGACAGATTGAAGCCCGTTCGTGCTTTCGTTGACGGTTGAAAGAGCGGCAAATCGAACATCGCGTGAGCCAAGGCCGCGCCGAGGACGGCGCCGATCATTTGACATGCCACATAAAGGACCGCGTCGGTAACGGTGATGTCGCGGCGGACCGTAAAGGCAAGGGTGACGGCCGGATTGAAGTGAGCTCCCGATATCGGGGCAAAAATCAAGATGAGCACAACCAGAATTGCGCCTGTCGGGATGGTATTCGCCAAAAGCGCCAGGGCTTGATTTCCGTCCGACAAGTTTTCCGCCATGATTCCGGAGCCCACGACAGTCGCGAGAAGCAAGGCCGTGCCCAAAAATTCGGCGGCAAGCCGTCGTGAAAGATCTATGGACAGCGCCATGGCCAAGCCTCCAAACTCGGTTCACATGCCGGTCGGTGTTTCGCTCCCAAAAAAGAAGGGGCGACACGAGGACGCCCCTCAAGTTCTTTCGGGGGAATGAAAGATTGTACTGACTACACTTTTAAACCTGATCGTACTCACTCAAACAATATCAAGAGCCGTCCCAGGCCTTGAGAGCGAGAGCGTTCTCACGAACCATCGCGCGCTCGGTCGTGGGTAACGGGATGAGACCTTTGTCGGTGAGATAGCCTTCTTCACCGAAAGCGTCTTCGCTCACGAATTCGGCTACAAACTCCGCAATGCCGGGGATCACGCCGACATGCTGTTTCTTGACGTAAAAGTACAGTGAACGAGACACTCCATAGTCGCCCGCCGCGATGTTTTCGAACGTGGGCGCTACGCCGTCCACCTTCGCGCCCTTGATGGCATTCGAGTTCTGATCAAGGAACGAGAATCCGAAGACGCCGACGGCTCTCGGATTTTTTTGAAGGGTTTGAACGATGGCGTTGTCATTTTCGCCCGAATCGATCCAAGCGCCGTCTTCTCTCAACGTATGCGCGACATCTTTGAAGGCTCTCTTGTCGGAGCTTCTCAATTTTTTGAGCATGGGAAAGGACCTAGCGCCCTTTTCCATGGCGATTTCGACGAACGCATCGCGTGTTCCTGAAGTCGGAGGCGGACCATAGGCCTCGATTTTGGCATCCGGTAACGAGTCGTCGATCTCGCTCCATCTCCGGTAGGGGTTCGCGACCAGTTTGCCGCCGATCGGGACATCCTTTGCGAAGGCTTGGAAGACCTGCCTCAGCGTCAACTCGAGAGGGGGAGCGCCCTTGTCGTTGGCGATGACGATGCCGTCAAAGCCGACTTTGACTTCCGTGATTTGGGTCACGCCGTTCGATGCACAAAGGTTGAATTCGGAAGACTTCATGCGCCGCGAGGCATTGGTCACGTCAGGGTGCGATTCACCGACGCCGGCGCAAAACAATTTCGCCCCGCCGCCGGTACCCGTTGCTTCGACAACCGGGGTTGCGAAAGTCGTTTTATTGCCGAACTGTTCGGACACGGAGGACGAAAACGGAAAGACGGTCGATGACCCTACTATCCGAATGTCATTTCTCGCCAGCGCGCTTCCGGCGGTTAATAGAGCCGCCGCCGCTACCGCAACCGATAGACTTTTTTTCATATCACTTTCCTCATTTTTCAGACTTCGATTAAAGGCAGAAAGAAAAGATACCCAACTCAACTCCGGCATGTTTGAATGCTTTTTGATCCCGACGGTTTCGATTATCGACGATCTTTATGATGATTCTTGACCTTACAAATGACGCTTTCATGAATTTTGAGTCGGATTGCCGGATTTTGCTTCGGCAGTGGAGAGGCGATCCAATGATTTCGCATTTGGATCACCTCTCTCGCATGGTTCCCTTGCAGCTTACCAATCGATCTGTGCACGAAGTGTCACCGTATCGATCTTGTTATCGGCAGGGGTGCCGCCGATAATGGCTGAAACACCCGGGAAGCCTTCATCCAATTCATCAACATCAACCGGCGCGTCGACATCGACGCGGGCGTAGTTGAACATCAGGCGCGTATAGTTGTTCAGGTGCCAGTTGATGCCGGCGATGAAATAACTTTGCTCACCGCCCATGACGCCGGCGTCCTCGTCGTTGAGGTTCAGCGCGTCGTAGCGCACGGCTATTTGCCAAGCGCCCCAGCCGCCGTCATTGACCGGGTTGATGACCTTGACGCGTTTGAACTGACCGTCATCAGCTTCGTAGTTGCGCTTTTCTCCGGTAAGAAAGTAACTGGCGTCCACATACCAACCGGAAAAAGACGGGTCGTCGGACATTCCGTCGCCGGGCCGGTTCACTTTACTGCGGGCATATTCCGCTTGAACGGCGAGGGGGCCCCAACCCGTCGCGAATTCACCGCCGTAGAACAGGTCTTTGTCGGCATCGATCTTCCCCGTGCTGACATACCTTACATTGGATATGTGAGCGTGGGGGCGTTGCCGATAACGCACCGTTTCTTCTTCTTCGGAAATATCGCGGTAGCGGAATGAGCCGCCGACATGTATGAAGACGTCATCTTCAAGCATTGGCGCGAACGTCACGCGGCCGGCTAACGTCAAACTCTCCTTCAATTCGTCGTTGCCGTTGTCAAGATTCGAACCGAATGCGCCGACATTGACCGTCCAGTTGTCGCCGCCGGTGCCGATACCGATACCTCCCTGCCGCGAGAGGCCGAAGGCGTCCGTGAACTGGGCGCGCTCCATGAAAGTTATGTAACGTGAACTGGTTTGCTCTTCGAGGGAGTTGGGAGTTTTGAACTGACCGACCGTGATATCGGCATTCTCGAACACGTTTTTCCATTGCAAATATGCGTCCGTAACATCGATTGCGCCGCCTCCATCGCCAAAGTCGACCTCAAACTTGTATTTGGTGTTGCCCATGATCTGACCTTCGATGCCGAGGCGGGCTCTGCGGAACTCGGTTTCGCTTTCGTCGTAGTCGACGGCGCCTGCCGGGCCTTGCGACGATGCGATGTCATCACCGTTGATGTTGCCGTAGTCGGCCATAATCCGGCCGCGCATTTTCATCTTCCAACGGCCATCGGCACTGCTCAGTTCCGGCGCGCCTTTCCATTTGACCTTAAGATCGATATCGTCGCCGTCGTCTTCTTCGCTTGCTTCGGCTTTTAGCTCATCGATTTGACTCTGGATAAGCAGCAATTGCCGTTGCAGATCCCTCAGCGTCGTGTTGCCTTGGGCCCAAGCCGTTTCGACGCTTGGCGGCGCAACGGTAGTGAGCGTCGCTGCACAAGACAGAAGCAGCGTTTTTCTCCATTGGCTCATTTGTCAATTTCCCTAATTTGGTTAGCTGTGTGAAAGAAACTTCGACGCCTCCGCGTTAAGCACGCTGATATCGGACCACGGCAACGTGGCTCTCGATCATTAAGGTTGCATGACCGGTTGATGAATGTTTTATGAAAGGCGGAGCGGGCCCGGGCGCCGCTTTTTGGCTGTTTTCAAGGTCTTCGGATGTCCGCCTTCAGGCGGACAACAGAGACGTTCGGTTCACTATCGGTCGCGCCACGTCGGAGCGCGCTTTTCGAGAAAGGCCGAAATTCCTTCGGCCGCGTCATCCGTCAGCATGTTGCGCGTCATGACTTCGCCCGTATAGGCGTAGGCGTCGCGCAAACTCATCTCCGCTTGATCGTAAAACGCTCTCTTGCCCAATGCGATGACCGAACTCGATTTGGCGCCGATCTTTTTCGCCAATTGAACAACCGTACTTTGCAACTGTCTTTCCTCGACAACCCGGTTGATCAATCCGATTCGCTCGGCCTCTTGCGCACTGATGGGGTCGCCCGTCATCAGCATCTCCATGGCTTTTTTACGTCCGACATTGCGGCTCAGCGCCACCATGGGCGTGGAGCAGAACAGGCCGATATTGACGCCGGGCGTTGCAAACCTGGCCCCCGATGAGGCGACGGCCAAGTCGCATGTTGCCACCAATTGACATCCCGCGGCCGTTGCCATGCCTTGAACTTCGGCGATGACCGGCTTGGGGCACTCGACGATGGAAACCATCATGTCGCCGCAAATGCGAAACAGCCGCTGAAAGAACGACGCCCCTCCATCGGCTTCCCGTTGGTGCGACTTCAGTTCTTTGAGGTCGTGGCCCGCGCAAAAGGCGGTGCCCTTGGCGGCAATGACCGCGGTTCCGACCGAAGGGTCGGTTCCGAGCTTTTCGATCTCGTCTTTGAGACGAAGCATCAACTCTATGGACAGGCAGTTGCGCGCGTCGGCATTGTTCAAAACCAGGCGGCGAATGCCGTCGTGATCCGAAGTCTCAAGCAACGCCGGCGGCGCGGCATCGAGAGGCGGTGCGCTGGTTTTGACGGCGCTCATACGTTAGGGAAATCCCTTCCTTTGAAGATGTGAAGACATGTCCATTCTACGCGGTATCATGTTACCGCATGCCCAACTTATTATATTGCACGTGCCGCTGTCACTTGATGTTGACTTGGCAGGGATGACTCTCTACAACCCGCCATCGGTTTTGCGGCGCGAAGCCGGGCTTTAGCGCTGGAGTGCAAAAGAAACTATGAAGACATATTCAGCCAGAGCCTCCGATATCGACAAAAAGTGGCTCGTGGTCGATGCGGACGGGCTGGTCGTGGGGCGGCTCGCCGCGTTTATTGCGACGCGCCTTCGCGGAAAACACAAGCCCTCTTATACGCCTCATATGGATTGCGGCGACCATGTTATCGTCGTCAACGCCGACAAGGTGGTGTTCACAGGTAAGAAGTGGGACGACAAGAAATATTACCGGCATACGGGCTATCCGGGCGGAATCAAGGCGCCCACGGCGGGCGGCGTCTTGAAGGGTAAACACCCGGAGCGTATCATCCAAAAGGCGGTCGAGCGCATGTTGCCGCGCGGGCCGCTGGCAAGGAAACAGTTAAGCCATTTGCGTGTCTATGCGGGGCCCGACCATCCTCATGAAGCTCAATCTCCGCTTCGAGTGGATTTTGCCGCGATCAACCAAAAGAATAAAAGGTCTCAGTAATGGTTGACGAAACGAAAACGCTTGAAGACCCGAAGAATGACGTTGCGGAGTCGCATGGGGCAGCTGGGCCGGAGTCTCGACCTGTTAGCGAGCCTCAGATTGACAATTTTGGCCGCGCCTATGCTACGGGCAAGAGAAAAGACGCAGTGGCGCGGGTGTGGCTCAAGCCAGGTACGGGTCGGATTACGGTAAACGGCCGCGATCAGGAGACCTATTTCGTCCGGCCTGTGTTGCGCATGATCCTCGCGCAGCCTTTGGTTGCGACGGGCCGAGAGACGCAGTTTGACGTGTCGTGTTCCGTTAAGGGCGGCGGCCTTTCCGGTCAGGCCGGCGCGGTGCGCCACGGCATTTCCAAGGTCTTGTCGCTTTATGAACCCGATTTGCGGCCGGTCCTCAAGAAAGGCGGCTTCCTTACGCGAGATCCGCGTGTTGTCGAACGCAAGAAATACGGCAGGCGCAAAGCACGCCGCAGTTTCCAATTCTCCAAGCGTTGATTCGCTTGCCGGAGAAGTGGCGCGGCGTCCGGGCTCATATGGGTTTGACCACACCCAAAAAGGCGAGAGCAAGCAGCAGAGCCCATAAGCACAACGCGGCAATTTCTCCCTTGTGTCCGGCGACGGCAATCAGTCGATTCGCCTTGTCGAGTTCTCGTTGTTCGGCCAGCATTTGAAATCCGGTTTTCCAAGCGGAAATAATCGTTCGCAAATAGACGCCGATGGCCACGACGGCGGCGAACAAAAGCGCCTTGAGGGCGAGCCAAGGCGCCGGAATCGGTGCACCGTTCAGCAGCGACACGATCCCGAGCGGGGCCATGGCCGCGATGACTGCGTATCGAAACCACATGTCGATACGGCGCGATACGCCGCCCGCGCCGCGATGCCGGTCCAAATGTACGCGCCACATTGCCGCCAGCCAGATCACCGACAGGATCCACACCAACGCGAGTTGCCAGACGCTCATTTCAATTAGCCCTGCCATAACCGACAGTTGAAACCCGACCGGCAGGATGAGGATCAGTCCCGTACGCGGCCCCATGTCGATAAGTAAGGTAAGTTCAAGGAAACGAAGGCGTTCATCAAGACCAAGGTCGCTTCGCGCGATGAACTTCGCCGTATAGAAGACGCCAAGGTCAGCGCCCAGCCAATAAACAAAGAGAAGGACATGGGCGTATCGCCAGAGATCGTAGGGGTCGAACGTCATTGGCCGAAGGGTACCGCCATGATGAGAGCTGCCAATCTATCCCCGACGAATCGATATTGATCAAGCCCCATTCGGCTGCGTGTTGTTTAATAAGAGGGGACCCAAGGCCGGGAGCATATATTCGGCCGCCGCAAGACGAAACGGCGGCTCGACTGCCGGATTTTTGGTCGCAGAGCAGGAATGCTAGTTGCAAATGATTATCATTTTTGACAGATTAGCCGCAGATGACTTTTGAACATGAAAAAACTCTGAGCGATCTTCGTCCCGGCACTAGCGGCCGCGTGCGCCGTATCGCCTGCACCGATCAAGGCGGCCTTGAACTGGAATATCGATTGCTGGAAATGGGCTTTGCCGAAGGAGAGTTCATCGAAGTTCTGCACCAAGGTCCCGTTGTGGGAGATCCGATCGCCGTCAAAGTTTGCGGGCAACTCCTTTCCCTGCGCCGCGCCGAAGCCGCCGCGGTCGTTATCGAAGATTGACGCCGCATGACCGCCCTCGACCCGACATACAGATTAGCTTTGGTAGGCACGCCCAATTCGGGGAAGACGGCGCTCTTCAACGCGTTGACCGGCAGTCGGCAGAAAGTTGCCAATTATCCGGGCGTAACCGTTGAGCGTTGCGCCGGTCACTTCCTTACCGGTCAAGGTACGGTGGTTGACGTTGTCGATTTGCCGGGGAGCTACAGTTTGCTTGGACGGCGTCCTGACGAAGCGATCACGCGGGACGTTGTTTTTGGACGTTATCCGGAAGAAAAGCGGCCGGACGTTATTCTTTGCGTCCTGAACGCGACAAGTCTGCGCGCCCACTTGGGCTTCGCGCTTGAAGTGAGCCGGCTTGGAATACCGATGCTTGTAGTTCTCAACATGATGGACTTGGCCAAGAGTCAGGGCATCGAAATTGATGTGCCGGCGTTGGAAAGGGAACTGGGTGTTCCTGTCGTGCCTGCGGTTGCGGTTCGCAAGTCGGGATTGGCCGTTTTGTTTTCGCAACTTTCGAAAGATCCGGGCGAGCTTGCGTGCGTTTCGAAATTTGCCGACCCGAAACCGTCGAAGACCGATGCGGCAAGACTTAGACTCTTGCACAAAGAGGCCCACCGAATCGCCCAAATGGTCATTGCCAGGGAAGGAGTTGCTCATCGCGCCACATATGAAATCGATCGCTTTGTATTACATCCCGTCCTGGGCCCCCTGATCCTCGTAATCATGATGTTCACGGTGTTTCAGGCCGTTTTTGCATGGGCGGAAGCGCCGATGACGTGGATTGATCAGGGTGTCGTTTGGCTCAAACAAGTGGCCGCGGGTTCATTGGAAAATGTCTTTGTGCGCAGTTTGGCTGTGGACGGAATACTTGCGGGCGTGGGCAGCGTGCTCGTTTTTCTGCCGCAGATCGTTATCCTTTTCGCCTTTATCCTGCTCCTGGAAGGGTCGGGATATATGGCCCGCGCGGCGTTTTTGTTGGATCGGCTCATGTCCGTTGTCGGTCTCAACGGCCGCGCTTTCATTCCGTTACTGTCGAGTTTTGCCTGCGCCATTCCCGGAATCATGGCGACGCGCACCATAGAGACTCCGCGCGACAGACTTACCACAATTCTTATCGCACCGCTGATGACATGTTCAGCGAGGTGGCCGGTTTACACCCTTATCATTGCGGCCTTTATTCCCAATCGACCGGTTGTAAACGGCGTTGGCTTGCAGGGCCTTGTTCTGTTCGGTTTGTGCTTTGCGGGCATCCTGAGCGCGGTCCTGGTTGCCGGTGTGTTGCGCCTGACTGTGGCCCGAGGCGCGAGTCGGCCCACGATCATGGAGATGCCGACTTACAAACCGCCCCATATGCGTGATATTTTGCTTGGCCTTTGGCAGCGCGTGAAAGTCTTTTTGAGGCGCGCAGGCACGATCATTCTCATGAGCATGATCGTGCTTTGGGTGCTGGCGACATTTCCGCAACCGCCAATGGATTCCATGGAGCCGGAAATAAACTACAGCTTTGCCGGCATGATCGGTCAAACACTCCAACCGTTTTTTGCGCCCATCGGCTTTGGCTGGGAAATTGTCGTCGCTCTGATCCCCGGCATGGCGGCGCGCGAGGTCGCCGTTGCGGCGTTGGGCACGGTCTATGCGTTGAGCGGAACGGAAGAAGCTGTGTCTCAAAGTTTGGTTCAGGTGCTGAGGTCGGCATGGACGTTGCCGACGGCTTTGGCGTTTCTCGCCTGGTATGTGTTTGCGCCTCAATGCGTTGCTACGTTGGCGGCAACGCGCCGCGAAACCAACAGTTGGCGCTGGCCTCTCTTTATGTTCGCCTATTTGGTCGCGCTCGCCTATCTCGGCTCATTCATTACCTATCGCGTTGCGCTCATGATTATGAGCTAGAACCTTCGACCCCACAGCGTCACCGGATGTCTTAAAAGATATCCGATGCAATCGGTTGGTCGGCGTGCGGCGGTTTCATTTCCTGACCTGTATCGGGGGCAATTCCGCCGTTTGATATTTCGATCCAACAGTGAGTCTCCTTCATGTTAAGATGAGGCTTGAGTGTGTCGTGTCGCGGCAAAGTCACTCTCTATTTTTCGCGAGGCCGAAGAGGCGTCTGCAAACGGAGTTCGAACGGTTGCCTATGCATCATTCAGTCAGCGCAATCCGCACGGTTCTTTTGACCGGTATGGCGGCGGCCACTTTGTACGCCTGCTCGCTGCCCAGTCCAACGGCGTGGCTGGGCAGTGATGATGCGACAAAAAACAAGGACAGCGAATTCCCGAATCTCTCCGAGGTACCGAAACGCCCTGAAGGACTCGGCAGCCAATCCGAGCGGCGTGAGCTGGCTCAAGAATTGGCCTCTGACGCACAAAATGCCAAACATACGGCTGAAACGCTGCGCGGGGACGGGCAGGCACCGTCATTTGCACCTGACAGGGGACCCTCGTTGCCTGCAGAGCGCTCGACCTCGGACGAAAAACCATCCGATCAACGTTCGACCTTGTCCATGCCGAGGGACAATAGGATCTCGGCGTCTGAACCGCCATTCCAACCGGCGGTTCCCGTTGATATCGGAACCGATGCGGCCGACAACTCATTTGCAACGGCAATAGGCCCGGCAAAAGAAGAGAAGGCCCCGAGCCTGTTGACTTCCGTCTATCAATCGAAATTGTCAGCTTCCGCCATTGGCGAGGAGGCGGTCGAAGATGGCAAGGTGAGTTTTGCCGAGCCTCGGACCGGTGACGTGTCCGCCTTGCTTTCGTCTCCGTCTCTTATCGTCGGCGCCGATCAGACCGAGTTGTTGATTGTCGGTGTCTCGTCTCGGTCACGGAACGATATATTCCAAGAACGGATGATGTCGTCGGCAGTCATAACGAATCGACCTGATCCGACTTCGCCGATATTTGCCAAGTCAACGAGTCCTCGGATGATAGAAGGACAGGGGCAAAAACTCGTTGATCTTCGCGGACGGGGGGCAATAAGTCGCCGCGGAAATCGCCGATATACGGCAACAATTCTGGAGAATAGAGGACTGCTGCCATCGCGGATTGACCAGGTAAACCGCACTGACATGCCAAGGCTGTCGGCAACTAATCGAACTGAACACAAAGAGGCGGTGGAAAAAGATTCGAGAGATGATCCGGGCGAATCGATACGACCGCCTGATGCAGTGCTGTTTTTTGCTCAAGGTGACGCCGATATCGAAGCGGCGGACGAACCCGATCTGGCAAGGATTGCCAGGGTTCAACAACAGCGAGGGGGCGCGGTTCGTGTTGTCACCCATATTCCATCGCGTTCAAGGAACGATAACCGAAAAGACCGGTGGAGTCTTGAAGACTCCTTGAAACGGACGCGTGTCATCTCTCAGCGCATTATGAAACTGGGAGTCCACCCGATGGCGGTGGTCATCAAAACACGTTTCGATGAAGACGACGGCCCCGGTCAGGTCGCTCAAAACGATCGTTCGAATCTTCGGGTCGAGGTTTTTTTGGAATAGGGAGCTTCCCAGGGCTCAGGCATAAACTCATTTTTTACATGAAGAATTATCGTTAATAAATTGATTGTAAACTCATCTATGATATTGAGGATGAGATGGTTCATGCGATGTTGCGTGGCGCCAATTCATTTGTACTTTCGTAACGCTTTGACGGGCCTATCATTGTCGATAAGCGAATCCGAGAGATATAAGGGTTCTGATGAGGCAAGGTCAGGATGGCCAAGTTTGGGTTTCGCGTCACTTGCGGTGCAGTGGTGCAGTTCAGATGCCCAAGGGTATGGATAGTTGATGATGGATAAAGAGTTCTATCGCATCCGGCGATTACCGCCTTACGTGTTTGAGGAGGTAAACACCCTGAAAGCGGCGGCTCGTTGTGAAGGACAGGACATTATCGACTTCGGTATGGGCAACCCGGATATGGCGGCACCGACCCACGTAGTTGCGAAGTTGGTAGAAACCGCCCAAAATCCGAGAACCAATCGATATTCCACCTCGCGTGGGATTCCCGGTCTCAGACGCGCATTGTCGGCCTATTACGAGCGCCGGTTTGGTGTCGGTGTTGATGCAGATACCGAAGTCTGCGTAACGCTCGGCTCCAAGGAAGGGTTTGCAAATCTCGCCCAAGCGATCACCGCGCCGGGGAATGTCGTTCTTGTTCCCAGCCCCTCTTATCCAATTCATGCGTACGGTTTCATTATAGCCGGTGCCGTCATCCGGCATCTCCCTGCGCTTGATCCCGAAGATTTCCTGTCCCGTATGTTCGATACCGCGCGCCAAAGCCGGCCATCGCTGTCTGCGTTGGTTCTAAACTATCCGTCCAATCCAACCGCATGTGTGGTTGATCTCGATTTCTATAAAGAGATCATAGCTTTTGCGAAGCGCTTTGATCTTATCGTTCTGTCCGACTTGGCATACGGGGAAATCTATTTCGATGAGCATCCGCCTCCGTCCATTTTGCAGGTTCCCGGTGCGAAGGAGAGGGTAGTCGAATTTACGTCGCTGAGTAAGACGTATGCGATGCCCGGATGGCGTATCGGGTTTGCAACGGGCAATCAACGGCTTATCGCGGCATTGGGTCGAATAAAATCCTATCTTGATTACGGAGCCTTCACCCCAATCCAGGTTGCTGCGACGGCGGCGCTGAACGGCCCGCAAGAATGCGTCGATCAAATCAGACATATATACAAGTCAAGGCGCGACTGTCTGGTCGAGAGCATGGGCCTCGCCGGTTGGCACATCCCAAGTCCGCGGGCGACCATGTTCGCGTGGGCGGCGCTGCCGCCTCGGTATGAGCATTTAGGCTCGCTTGAATTCTCCAAACTGCTCATCGAACGTGCTCATGTCGCAGTTTCGCCGGGCGTTGGTTTCGGCGAGCATGGCGAGGGCTATGTGCGGCTTGCTCTGGTCGAGAACGAGCAACGAATTCGGCAGGCGGCCCGCAACGTTAGAAAATTTCTCGGTTCTGCGAGCAACGTTGTTGAAGGCCGGCCGCCGCGTCGCACGGCGGCGTCTTGAGCGGAAATCTGCGCATCGGTATTGCCGGCCTCGGCACGGTCGGCGCAACTGTGGTTCGCTTGCTGGCTGAGCTGAACGGCCTCCACGGAGCCGCTAAACCGCTTGAAGTCCGGGCGGTTTCTGCGCGAACCAAAGGACGCAATCGCGGCATCGATCTTGCTACTTACGAGTGGTACGACGACCCTGTCGGTCTTGCCGCGAGTCGGGATATTGACGTTTTTGTCGAATTGATCGGCGGCAGTGATGGAGTTGCGCTGGCTGCCGTTGAGCGCGCGCTGGGCGAGGGCAAACATGTCGTATCGGCCAATAAAGCGCTGCTCGCGGTTCACGGCGTCTCGCTTGCGCGCCTTGCTGAGAAACACGGACGGTCTCTCAACTTTGAGGCGGCCGTTGCCGGAGCGGTGCCCGTTATCAAAACTCTGCGCGAAGCGCTGGCCGGTAATAGAATTGAGCGCATTTACGGCATTCTCAACGGAACGTGTAATTTCATATTGACGAATATGGAGGCGACACAACGCTCGTTCGATGCCGTTCTCGCCGATGCTCAAGAGAAAGGGTACGCCGAAGCCGACCCTGCTTTCGACATCGGCGGTATCGATGCCGCTCATAAGCTGTCGATCCTGGCAAGCTTGGCGTTCGGAACCCAGGTCAATTTCAGAGACGTTTATGTTGAAGGTATTCAGGAGGTCACAGCACAAGACATCGCCTTCGCAAACGAGCTCGGCTACCGCATAAAACTTTTGGGGCTTGCGGGCCGAACTGAAATCGGCATTGAGCAACGGGTTCATCCGTGTTTTGTTGACCAAGACAAGGCGATTGCCGCCGTGGACGACGTGACCAACGCAGTCGTCATCGAATCAAATTATGCCGGACGTGTTGTACTTGAAGGTCCGGGCGCCGGCGCTGAGCCAACCGCTTCAGCCGTCATCGCGGATCTCGTTGATATCGCCAAGGGGCATAGGCAATTCGTATTCACTCGACCGGCAACGGAACTGGAGCACGCGGACAAGTCTCCGATGGATGATCATACAGGCGCGTACTATTTGCGCTTGACCGCCCTTGACCGCCCGGGAGTGATGGCGACCGTCAGCGAATATTTGGCGCATGAGGGCGTCTCCATCGAAACGATCATCCAGCGCGGCGCGGAGAGCGGGTCAAGCGTTCCGATCGTTCTTGTGACGCACGAGTGCCGAGAATCGGATATAAAGAGGGCGATAAAAGGAATTGACGCTCATCAGGCCATCATCCAGCCGTCGCGTATGATTAGAATAGAGACCTTGCAGTGAGATTTTCGCCTATAAGGCGCGACATGGGCCGTTCAGGCTGACAATGTGAGATAAATGGTAAAAGAGCAGGCAAACTTGGACCGCATGCTCACTCTGGACTTGGCCCGTGTCACGGAAGCGGCGGCCATCGCCGCCTCGCGTCTCATAGGCAGGGGAGACGAACGGGCGGCCGATCAGGCGGCTGTCGATGCCATGCGTCGTGCTCTCAACACTTTGGAAGTCGAAGGTACGGTCGTTATCGGCGAAGGTGAGAGAGACGAAGCGCCGATGCTTTATATTGGCGAAAAGGTCGGCACCGGAAGCGGACCCAAGATCGACATTGCACTTGATCCGCTGGAAGGCACAACGCTGACTGCCAAGGCCATGGGAAATGCGCTTGCCGTCGCCGCTCTTGCTCAAGGCGGCAGTCTCTTAAATGCACCCGATGTCTATATGGACAAGATTGCAATTGGGGGCGGCTATCCCGCTGGCCTCGTAGATCTTGACGCGGAGCCGGCCGACAACTTGAAAGCCTTGGCGTCGGCAAAGGGCGTGTCGGTTGGAGAGATTACAGCGTGCGTGCTTGATCGACCGCGTCACGCCGACCTGATTGAGAAATTGCGGGCTGCCGGCGCCGGGGTTCACCTCATCCCTGACGGCGACATTGCCGGTGTCATTCATACCACCGACCCCGGTACGGGTATCGACATATATGTGGGACAGGGCGGCGCGCCTGAAGGGGTGTTGGCCGCCGCCGCTCTCAGATGTATCGGCGGCCAGATGCAGGGGCGGCTTGTTTTCCGAAACAGAGATGAACGCGCCCGGGCCAGAAAAACAGGTATCACGGATTTTGACGCCAAATACTCGATGCTGGATATGGCGAACGGCGATGTCATGTTTGCCGCTACGGGAGTAACCGACGGCTCAATGCTTGAAGGTATTCATATCCGGGGCGACAGGATCTTGACGCACACGGTTGTCATGCGCTCGCTCACGGGTACGGTGCGCTGGATTCGTGCCCATCATAAACGTGACTTGAAGTAATCAAACGAACGAAGAGACATCGGCTATGAACTTGGCCTCTACCCCCTTTACGGAGCCTTGCTCCGGAAGCGTTTTGGGTGTTGAGCGCTCCGTCAGCGGTCGGCGCTGGTGCGCACGCATTGAAGATGATCGCCAAGCGCTGCTCATGGCGCAGAGACTCGGGTTGCCTGAAATCGTCGGGCGTGTACTTGCAGGGCGCGGCGTTTCCGTAGAGGAAGCGGATGACTATATGAAACCCAGTTTGCGCGCGCTTTTGCCGGATCCGAGTCGTCTTGCGGATTTGGAAAAGGCGACTGAGCGTATCGTGCGCGCTGTAACGGATGGCGAGCGGATTGCCCTGTTTGGCGATTACGATGTCGATGGCGCGACATCGACGGCGTTGTTGAAGCTGTATCTGGATAGCGTCGGGGCCGATACATGCGTTTACATCCCGGATCGACTCCGGGAGGGTTATGGACCCAACGTGTCGGCCTTTATGTCGCTTGCCGCGCAAGGTATGTCCCTCGTTGTCACTCTGGATTGCGGCATTACAGCTTTCGAGCCTCTCGCAGAGGCTCGGAAACAGGCATTGGATGTCGTTATCGTCGATCATCACAAAACCGCCGACGAGTTGCCGCCGGCCTGTGCGGTCGTCAATCCGAAGAGAGAGGATGACGACTCGGGCTGCGACCAACTTGCAGCGGTTGGTCTTGCTTTTCTGCTTTGCGTCTCGCTCAACCGGCGGCTTCGTCGCGAAGGCTGGTTCGGGATGCGGAAAATTCCGGAACCCGACTTGATGAATCGTCTGGATGTGGTTGCTTTAGGTACGGTTTGCGATGTGGTTCCGCTTGTCGGCTTGAATCGGGCGTTCGTCACTCAAGGGTTGAAAATTATGGCCGCGCGTCAAAGTGCGGGGTTGTGCGCATTATGCGATGTCGCCGGTCTCAATCATCGCTTGACCTCTGACGACTTGGCATTTCAGTTGGGTCCGCGTATTAACGCGGGCGGACGCGTCGGCCGTTCCGATTTGGGCTCTCGTTTGCTCGTAACCGCCGATACGGTGGAAGCGGCCACGATTGCGGCGGAGCTTGAGGCGCTCAATCAAGAACGAAAGGATGTTGAGCGGGACGTTGAAAGCAAAGCCTGTGAGCAGATTGTCAAAAACAACTTGGCGGACGGCTCCGTTCCCGTCATCGTCGCCGCCGACCTGTCCTGGCATCCGGGCGTCATCGGCATTGTCGCAAGTCGTCTCAAAGAGCGATTTGGTTACCCTTGTATCGTTTTGAGTTTGGGCAAAGATGGTATCGCTAAAGGCTCCGGTCGGTCGGTGCCGGGTGTCGACCTTGGTGCGGCAATCGTTTCAGCTCACCGCTCAGGTCTGCTGATCAATGGAGGGGGCCATGCCATGGCTGCGGGCCTCACAATCGAGACGGGAAAAATCGACGAGTTGGTAAAATTTCTGTCCGAGTCTCTGGCCGGGCAGGAAGTGGCGAGGGAAATGGAAAGACCCCTGCGTTTAGATGGGCTTCTCTCGCCCGCTTCCGTATCGCGCGACCTTCTTGATACGATTGACCGTGCCGGTCCTTACGGCGCAGGCTCTCCGGAACCGAGGTTTGCCTTTCCCAACGTGCGTGCTACGTATACCGACATCGTGGGCGGCGCGCACGTGCGTTGCACGCTGGCAGGAGACGACGGCTCGACTCTCCGCGCCATCGCCTTTCGAAGCCACGACACGCCGCTGGGCGAGGCCCTTTTGTCGAGAGGCGGAGCGCCTTTGCATGTTGCAGGTTTGCTGAAGCCCGACCACTGGAGAGGCGGGAAGGCCGTTCAACTGCATATTAGTGATGCCGCTCTTCCGTCTGAGAGGTGACGTGGCAGTTCGACGGGTAGAGAACAATCGGCATGATGCCAAGATCTTGCGCGCCGGTTTGCCTGACAGTATAAGCGGCTCCATGATCGCGGCGCCCTTCGTCTATCGGTTAGGACGCCAGGTTTTCAACCTGGAAAGAGGAGTTCGATTCTCCTAGGGCGCGCCACTTGAATCTCGGGAATGATATTTTCGATCATTGGACTGTTTGCGATATTTCCCGATAAGGCCCCCGAACACTATCTCCAGCTATTGAGTTCTTTGATTCCGGTTAAGATTGCCTTCCAAGAAGCGCAACAGGCCGATTGTCGAGGCTTGTCCACCGTCATAAAACGACATCGCCGCGCAATATAAAAGATATAGAACCGTCACATTCAAAATGTATTTATGTATTTCGAATGTGCATTCAGCATACATATTGTTTCAGGAAGGCGACTGTGAAACGGATGCTACGCCAACTCACATACAGCATAGTGGCATTTTACTTTGGTTTACAAACGGCGCATGCCGACTTCTCTGTTTCAACCATCGGCTTATTCTCCCATGGATCGTTTGACGAAGGTGCATCGGAAATTGTCGATTACGATTCGAAGACAAAGCGCCTCTACGTGACCAATGGTGAGACCAAGTTGATCGACATTCTCGACATCACTACGCCATCCCAACCTCGGAAAGTGGGTGCCATTGAAATCAACGACTTGGGTGAAGCACCCAACAGTGTGGCTGTGCATGAGGGTCTTGTGGCCGTTGCTGTCGAGGCGGAAGATCATACGGAACCGGGTCAAGTTGGGTTGTTTACGGGCGATGGCGAACTGATCGCGGCCTATGAAGTGGGAGCTTTGCCGGACATGGTGACTTTTACGCCGGACGGCAAACATCTCATAGTCGCCTGTGAAGGGGAGCCAAGCGACGACTACACAGTGGATCCCGCAGGCGCTATTGCAGTTATTGATATTTCCGCGGGCGCGGACCAAGCAAAGGTCACGTTGGCAGGATTTCAAGAATGGAATGACAAGATCATACCGGAAGGGGCCCGGATCGTTCGCCCCGGTCGGACAGCAGAACAGGATTTTGAGCCTGAATTCGTGGCGGTTTCTCCTGATTCCTCAAGAGCCTTTGTAACTCTTCAGGAAAACAACGCTATTGCTATCGTCGATGTTGATGCAGGAAAGATCAGCGAAGTCGTAGGGCTGGGTTATAAGGATCATCGTTCGGCGCCTTTTGACGCCAGCAACAAAGACGGCAAAATCAATCTCAAAACGTGGCCGGTGTTGGGTATGTATCAACCGGACTCGATCGCGGTTTTTGAGACCGGCGGTGCGACTTACCTCGTGACCGCAAATGAAGGTGATGCGCGTGATTATGACGGCTGGAGTGAGGAGACCCGCGTCTCGAAATTATTACTTGATCCGCAGGTGTTTCCCAATGCGGCGGACTTGCAGGCAAAGACGGCGCTGGGCCGTCTTAAAACCACGACGACCATGGGCGATGTCGATGGCGACGGCGACCACGATCAGATTTACGCTTACGGTGCTCGATCGTTTTCCATATGGGACGTCAAGGGACGGCTGGTCTATGATAGCGGCGACGAAATTGAACGCATGCTCGCTCAACGTATGCCGAGTGAGTTCAACAGCACCGACGACGAAAATGGCTCGTTTGACGACCGCAGCGATGACAAAGGCCCCGAGCCGGAAGCCATAGCCGTCGGAAACGTGAAGGGAAAAACGTTTGCGTTTATCGGATTGGAAAGAATGGGCGGGTTTGTTATTTACGATGTGAGCAATCCGGCATCAGCTTCATTTGTGGACTATGTTAACACGCGGAATTTTGCGGGAGACCCGGAAGCGGGCACAGCGGGCAATCTCGCACCGGAAGGCATTGTCTTTATTGAGAGCACCAAGAGCCCGAATGGCAAACCGCTGTTGGCGATTGCCTATGAGGTGAGCGGCACAACGGAGATCGTAGAACTGAACTCCGATTAGGTCGGCAAGAAAATCATAGTGTTCGAAGGTTGAGGCTTCGACAGGGCGGTCGATTGAGCGTATCCGCCTGCGATCCGTTTTTACGTATGCGACCAAGCCAAGTGAACGCGGGAGCTTCTCGGTCTCTTCGGTGAGTTTTGTGCACGACTTGGCATGAAGCTGGGCGAGCCTTCATTCCATGCCGGTCCGCACAAGAGAAGGCCGTTGTTCCGTTTGACCGAAGTCGACAACATGGAAGTTGCCTTTGGGCGATAGTTGCGTGGTGGCTTCAGCGTCTCCTCATTCACGAGCAAAGTACCGTTGGTAATTTTGACGTGATACAAGTCGGTAAACTTTAAATAAAAGGTTGTCCAGGGTTGTTTTTCAGGCGAGAGCGCTACAAAGCAGCAATGGCGCATTCGGCCACCCCGGTCCACCGTGAAATGAAGATATGCCGGATCCGTCCAATTCAGATCATCTTTATTTAATTGTTCATATCCCGAAATGCGCGGGCAGCACAATCGCTCATCATCTGCTTGCGCAAATGGGTGAGGATCGGGTGAAGGTACTGGTGCGCCGCCGTGGGCCAAGCCGCTTTCTTGACGGACATCGCTATGTTTGGTCCGTCGGCGACAAGGACCTTGATCGTGTAAAAGTCTTGACAGGGCACAGCTTGGGACGATCGGTCCGGCAACGCTTTTCAGGGCGTCCAACGCGTGAAATTGTGCTCATTCGCTCTCCCTTGAGCCGGGTCTTGTCTCACTACAATTTTTATATGTGGCAGGCAGAAGAGTTCGCTAACCGGCCGACGATACCGTTCGAGACTTGGTATGCCACACAACGTCCCAATTATATGACCGACTTTTTTCTCACTCGCTATTTGGAAATCAGAGAGATCACACTTGCCGCATTGTCGGAGCGGAAGAAGTTCGATCTGGCGAACGAGGCGTTGGCGGCATTTTGGTACGTTGCCGACTATCGAAACTGCAATAATATTTTGGACACACTGTCTCGGGAGTTCGGGCTCGGAACGGTAATTGAAGAGAAAAACGTGACGCCTAAGAAATATTTGGACGCCGCAAGGCTTTCAGATGCCGTTAAAGCGAAAATTGCGGCCCGGCATCGAGTGGATCAAGCACTCTACGATGTGTGGAAAGATGCCGGTTTTGAGTCGCAAGTTGCGGCATCCGCCCCTGCAGATCTTTCCGGCAATCCGCTCGGACACTTGCCGCGTCTCGCCGCTCGTCTTTATCCCAAAATGCGCTTGGCTCAACAGGCCCGGCAAGCTAAGCGAGCTTGCCCCTAGTCGCGGCTTCCTCTATCCCTTGATGTCGTCTTCATCAAAACCGGTGAGCAGATCACCAACACTTCATCTGCGCCCGAACCGTTACCACATATCGTACAAGTATCTTTCCAGTGATGCCTCGGCGATGTTTTCAAGCGCGATGGCAGGCTACGATTTGCTTCTGATTGCAGACGAGTGCAATTCCAAAATTAACATTTATTGGCAACTTCGAGAGCCTATACTAGGCCATTATCATGAGTAAGGTTTTACCAGTCATCCTTTCCGGCGGTACGGGTACGCGCTTGTGGCCCATTTCTCGTGCGGTCTACCCCAAACAATTCCTGGAACTTTTAGGAAGTCGAAGCCTGTTTCAAGAGACGGTGTTACGCGTATCAAACGAAGACCGCTATGAATCGCCTTACATCGTTTGCAATTCCGATCTGCGCTTTCTCGTCGTATCACAATTGGCTGAAATAGGCGGAACGCCTTCTTGCCATATACTGGAGCCCGTCGGGCGGAATACCGCGCCCGCGGCGGCTGTTGCAGCTCTTCTTGCCCAACGCCAATTTCCCGACAGCGTGCTTTTGTTGCTGCCGGCTGATCATTACATGAGTGAGCCGGAAGCTTTTTGGACTTTTGTCGAAACCGGGCGGGAGCAGGCTGAGAACGGCAGCTTGGTAACCTTCGGAATCGTACCCGAAGGTCCGGAAACCGGATATGGGTATATCAAGAAGGGAAGCGCCATTTTAACTGACAGAGCATTTAAAGTTGCTCAGTTCAAAGAGAAACCCGATCGGGCACACGCACAGGCTTATATCGACGAAGGTGGATACTACTGGAATAGCGGGATATTTATGTTTCGCGCTGACACGTTCATCGAAGAATTGGAGACCCATGATCGGAATATCTTAACGGCTTGCGAATCTGCCCTTGAAAAGAGCACCAAAGATTTGAATTTCGTCCGGTTGGATTCCTCTTCGCTAGCATCTGCGCCGCCTATTTCGATCGACTATGCCGTAATGGAAAAAACGTCTCGTGCCGTTGTAGTCCCAGCGACATTAGGGTGGAGCGATATCGGGTCATGGTCGGCGCTTTGGTCCGTAAGTGATAAAGATGCGGCCGGTAATGTGATCAGCGGAGACGTTATTGCGCACGAGGTGAGTAACAGTTACGTCCGCAGCGAAAACCGCCTGATTGCCGCGTTGGGAATTGAGAATATGATCGTTATCGACTCCGACGATGCGGTCATGGTGGCTGACCTGTCCCGGTCGGAGGAGGTCAAAACTCTGGTCGAACAACTCAAAAACGCAAACCGAGACGAATATAAAGTACACGTTCGTGAATATCGACCTTGGGGATTTTTTGAAAATATTCAATCGGGAAAGTGTTACAAGGTAAAACAGCTGTGCGTAAATCCCGGGTCGAGGCTTTCGTTACAGAAACACGCCAAGCGATCTGAGCACTGGGTTGTCGTAAGTGGAGTCGCCGAAGTAACAATCGACGGGTCAGTCGAAACTCTGAAAGAAGGCGAATCAGCATTTATCCCTTTGGGAAGCGAGCATCGATTAGCCAACCCTGGTGATGAGCCCCTGATTGTTATTGAAGTACAGTCGGGAAACTACTTGGGTGAGGACGACATTGTTCGCATTGAAGACGACTATAATCGTCTCGGCGACACGAACCCGACCGCTCGGACCCTTAATGCGCGTGATCAAAGTTCTCGAAAAGGTAATCGTTAGGAAAGCTGAAAGGATTTGCAAGCCCGTGCAATCCGGTAATGTAGAAGAGACCCTTGCCGAGAGAGTGGCTGGCCGATGCGCTTGGGAAGCGGCGCCAAACATGAGATCAATCCGGTCGGACACTTGTGCCTAGTGCTGTTTGGCCCCGGCCAGCAACTCATCAAAGTACCTAATGGTAGACTTTAATCCCTCATCAAGCGGTGTTTTAGGCGACCAACCGAGTTCTTTTTCCGCCGTAACGATGTCTGGTTGTCTCCGCTTCGGATCGTCTTCCGGTAAGGGTTGTGAAATCACCTTAGATTTTGAACCGACCATCTCGATAATGGTATCGGCCAATTCCCGTATTGATAGTTCCGAGGGATTGCCGAGGTTGAGTGGACCTTGCACATGATCGGGAGCATCCATGAATCCGAGCAGTCCTTCGACCATATCTTCGACATAACAAAATGAGCGTGTTTGTGAACCGTCGCCGAAAATTGTAAGTGGTTGACCGGTCAAAGCCTGAACGATGAAGTTCGATACAACACGACCGTCATTCGGGTCCATTCGCGGACCATACGTGTTGAATATTCGCGCAACGCGGATATTCACCTTATGTTGGCGTTGGTAATCGAAAAACAGAGTTTCGGCGCAACGTTTGCCCTCGTCATAACAAGCGCGATTTCCTATTGGATTGACGTTACCCCAATAATCCTCGGTTTGAGGATGGATGAGAGGGCTTCCATAAATTTCGCTTGTCGAAGCTTGCAATATTTTTGCGCCTGTTCGCTTTGCCAATCCCAACATGTTTATGGCGCCATGAACATTTGTTTTGGTGGTCTGAACCGGATCATGTTGATAACGCTTCGGTGAAGCCGGGCAAGCCAAGTTGAAAATCTCATTAACTTCAACGTAAAGCGGAAGGGTCACGTCATGCCGCATAAATTCAAAGCGGTCATTGTCAAGTAATCCCGCGATGTTTCGCCGGTTACCTGTAAAAAGATTATCTGCGCATATGACTTCGCAGCCGTTTTCCAGTAATTTTTGACACAAAAAAGAACCAATGAACCCTGCGCCTCCGGTAACGAGGACTTGGCGAGCACTACGCATCGATGAATCGGGTCCCTTGCTTGATCGGCTTGCGGCCAATGCTGTGATACTCGATATCGGCGGCGGCCATTTCTTCCAACGTGTATATGTTTCGAAGGTCGATCAGCAAAGGCCTTCTTAGTTTTTGCTTGATGCGTTCCTTGTCGAGTGCGCGAAATTCATTCCACTCCGTAAGTATGACGACCGCATCGGCGCCTTCCATGGCGTCATAGGCATTTATTGAATATTCAATACCCGTCAGCAGTCTTTTCGACTCTTCCATTCCCTCGGGGTCAAAGGCGCGAATCGAAGCGCCGGCCTTCTGCAAAGCGGGAATGATGACGAGACTCGGACTTTCGCGCATATCGTCGGTGTTTGGTTTAAATGTCAGCCCTAATATAGCGATGGTTTTGCCGTTTATGCGACCACCACAGGCGTCGATGATCTTTTGTCTCATGCGTTTTTTTCGATCGAGATTGACATCGATAACTGTTGCAACAATTTTTGTGGGGGCGCCATGCTCACTCGCGGTCCGTGTCAAGGCCAGAGTGTCTTTGGGAAAGCACGAGCCTCCGAAACCAGGCCCGGCGTGGAGGAATTTTCGTCCGATGCGGCCATCGAGGCCAATACCTTGACTGACATCTTGAATGTCGGCGCCGACCTTCTCGCATAAGTCCGCCATTTCATTGATAAACGTAATTTTCGTGGCCAGGAAAGCGTTGCCGGCATATTTGATGAGTTCCGACGTCTCCCGATCTGTGAACAGGATAGGCGTTTCACTCAAATAGAGAGGTCGATAGAGTTCTTTGATAATTCGTTCGACGCGTTCGTCGTTGGTGCCTACGATAATGCGATCCGGTCTCTTGAAATCTTCGATCGCCGCACCTTCTCGTAAAAACTCCGGATTTGATGCGACCGCAAAGTCTGCAAGCGGGTTGCGTTCTCGGATGATGCGTTCGACTTCACGACTCGTTCCGACGGGGACGGTTGATTTTGTGACGATGACGGTGAAGCTGTTGAGTGAGTCTGCAATCTCGGTGGCTGCATCGTAAACGAATGACAGATCGGCGTAACCGTCTCCCCGGCGGCTTGGTGTGCCGACCGCAATAAAGATTACGTGTGCTCCGTGCACGGCATCGGTCAAATCAGTCGTGAAAGTGAGACGCCCGGCCTTCATATTTTCGGCAACGAGGGCGGCCAAACCGGGCTCAAAGATCGGGATTTCACCCCGTTCAAGCATATCGATTTTGCTTTTATCTTTGTCGACACAAACGACCTCGTGACCGAAGTCGGAGAAACAACTGCCTGATACCAGCCCCACGTAACCGGTTCCGATCATAGCTACACGCATAATATTCGAATCCTAGACCTTCCCGTTGCGACCCGTTTACATTTGCGGGTATGTACTATCGCTCATTGATGTCGGTAAAGCCGTTGTGGTTTCTGCTTGACGGCCGTTAACAGACATAGGTGTGTTACAAGGGGATGCTCTTCAAATAGCTCTTAAGATCTTTTCCGACATCCTTTCGGGTAAGTGCGACGGCGATATTTGCTTTCAAAAAACCTATCACGTTGCCGCAGTCGTAGCGTTCCCCCTGAAATCGATAACCGTGAAAAGGGCCGTCGCCGATCATATGTGTCATTGCATCGGTCAATTGTATCTCCCCTCCAGCCCCCTCGTTTTGTTCTGACAAATGACCAAAAATGGAAGGCTGCAATATATACCGGCCCGTTATGCTGAGTGTCGATGGTGCCGCCTCCGGTCTGGGTTTTTCGACGAGATTCTTGACTTCTATGAGGCCGTCGGCCTTGAGCGCCCCATCGAGTATTCCATATCGGTTTGTTTGATTGAGAGGTACATCAAAAACAGCCAATAAATTGCCGCCTATTGCTGAATAAACATCAACCATCTGCTTGAGACATGACGTTTCGTGTAGAATGATTTCGTCAGGCAGCAAGACGGCAAAAGGTTCATCACCGACGATATGCCGTGCGCACCAGACGGCATGACCTAATCCAAGCGGTTGTTGCTGCCGCGTGTAGATGACGCTGCCTGCTTCCGGTAACCATGATCGCAAGGACGCGAGTTCGTTCGTTTTTTCACGCTTTTCCAGCATTGCTTCAAGTTCATAGGCCGTGTCGAAGTGATCTTCAAGTTCGGTTTTCCCACGGGCCGTAACAAAAATGAACTCCTCAATCCCTGCGGACATGGCCTCTTCAACCACGTACTGAATCAATGGCCGATCTACGATGGTCAACATTTCTTTGGGCATGGTCTTTGTGGCAGGCAGAAATCTCGTACCCAAACCTGCTACCGGGAACACAGCTTTGCGGATGGCTGAAGTCATCGTTGTGAATCCCAATCAAGAATTTATATTGGTTTTTCGAGGCTTTCCGTGTCTGCCATGCAGGCTCAGGCAAAGCAAGGGCTCCGCATCGGACTTTGTCCTCCTTTACTCCAAACACGTCAATTGCTCCCCGTAAACGCCAACGAGGATAATGTTTCATGGACTTGCAGAGCCCTTAGAGTGACTATAAGTAGTCTCTTGAGTTTTATTGTCTCAGTTCAGACTCGCGTAACGAAATATAAAGAACCGGATTTACCGGAGATACCGATGGGCAAAAGTTCTCGTTTTCAATGGCATCATTTTTTCAGGTGGGTCAGATCCAGTTTCTTGACGGGGCTGGTAATCGCAGCACCAATTTGGATCACGATTTATGTCACGCTGGCTTTCATTTCATTTATTGATGACTTTGTAACGCCCTTCATTCCCGCTCAATATAATCCCGCCACTTATTTGCCGTTTTCAATTCCTGGACTTGGCGTTCTTGTCGTCTTTGTCCTGTTGACGCTATTAGGCTCACTGACGGCGAACTTGTTCGGTCGGTCCATAATAAACTTCGGCGAGAAAATGGTCGATCGAATGCCGGTCGTCCGAAACATATACAACGCGCTCAAGCAGATTTTTGAGACCGTGGTGTCGCAAAGTCGAACCACGTTTCAAGACGTCGGCTTGATCGAATATCCTCGGGAAGGCGTATATGCGATCTGTTTCATCACCACAGACACCGGGGGTGAAATTCAGTCGCGAATTGGCGATGACTCGGTCAGTGTCTTTTTACCTACAACACCAAACCCGACATCCGGCTTTCTGTTATTCGTTCCACGCAACGATATTCAATTGCTGGATATGACTGTCGAAGAGGGAGCGAAACTCGTTATCTCTGCAGGCCTAGTTGAACCAAATCATCAAGGCGTGCCGAAGATCGACCCCGATGAAGTCAAGGTTAAGGGTGAAGCAGGCGGAGAAACAGCCGCTGAGTAGAGTGCTCAACCAGATCTCAAATAACGAACGGTCTCGTCACGGCCAAATAAGTATAAGAGGACGCGCAGGGCTTGACCACGCTCAGACTCCAAATGGGGGTCCTTGGTGATGATGAGTTTGGCATCGTCACGGGCGGTCTGAAGCAGATCTCTGTGGGCCTCAAGGTCAGCGAGCCGTAACTGAGGGATACCGCTTTGCTTGATACCCAGCAAATCACCCGCGCCCCTGAGCTTTAAATCTTCTTCGGCAATTCGAAATCCGTCTTCCGTTTCACGCATAATCGATAATCTTGCTTTGGCTGTCGCGCTGAGCGGAGAACCGTACAACAACAGACAAGACGCTTGCGTGTGGCCCCGCCCGACGCGCCCTCGCAATTGATGAAGTTGGGCCAATCCGAAGCGCTCGGCCCGTTCTATGACGATGACGGTTGCTTCAAGAACGTCCACACCAACTTCAATAACTGTTGTGGCAACCAATACCTTCAAGTTTCCTGACCTGAAGTTTGCCATGACACCGTCTTTTTCTTCGGGCGTCATCCGGCCGTGAAGCAGCCCCACATCATCTCCCAGGATGGCATGCAAAGCATTGTATCGGTCCTCGGCGGCTGTAGCATCTACCGCTTCCGATTCTTCTATGAGTGGGCAAACCCAGTAAACGCGGTTGTTATTCATAATGGTGCGTTTTACGGCACCAACGACTTCATCTAAACGGCTGAGCGGTATGACCCGGGTCTTGATCGGTTTCCGCCCATGGGGTTTCTCAGTCAAGCGTGAGACGTCCAGATCACCATACAAGGTCAGCATCAACGTTCGCGGAATGGGGGTTGCGGTCATGACCAGCGTTTTGGCGACATTCCCTTTGCCGGTGAGCTGCAACCTCTGGTGCACCCCGAAACGGTGCTGTTCATCGATGACCGTAAAAGCCAGATCGTGGAAGTGGACGCCTTCCTGAAATAGCGCGTGGGTGCCGATAAGGATCTTGGTTTGGCCGGCTGCAACCTTGTCGAGAATCTGTCGGCGCTGATCTCCCTTATCCCTGCCTGTCAGTATGGCAACGGGAATATCAAGGGTTTCGGTTAGAGGTTTGATGAAGGCGTAGTGCTGCTGGGCCAGTATTTCGGTGGGCGCCATAAGCGCCGACTGAGAGCCGGATTCCACTGCACGCAGCATGGCCAGGAGGGCAACGACCGTCTTACCGGATCCCACATCACCTTGAAGGAGACGAGTCATGTGCGACGGCGAGGCCATGTCCTGATCAATTTCGCGCATGGCCTGATTTTGTGACGCGGTTAGTTTATAGGGCAGGGCGTCAAGAGCCCGTTTCACGAGATTTCCCGTTCCGGCCAGGGCCCGTCCGCTTCGTTTTTTCAAGTGCCGTCTCATGAGAGCCAATGCCAATTGGTTGGCGAGTAATTCGTCATAGGCCAGACGTTCTCGTTCCTTGCGGGTAGGGGACAGATCTTCAAGTGAGCTTGGTTGATGCACCTGGATGAGAGCTTCGCGCCACCGGGTCCAAGCTTTCTTTTCTGAGAGGGCGGAATCCAGCCAGTCAGGTAGATCGGGCGCGCGTTTGACGGCGGCTTGTACCGCGTGATTCATCTTTTTGGCGGTTAACCCCGCCGTCAGGGGATAGACAGGCTCAATCAAGGGAAATTGGTTTAGCTCGTTGGACGGAACGACATAGTCGGGATGGGTGATTTGAATTTCCCCTTTATATTCATCAAGGCGCCCGCTTACGATGCGTCGCTCGCCTTCGGGCAAGAGCTTCGTCAGGTAGTCTGCGCGGGGATGAAAGTAGACGAGTGTCAAGTAGCCTGTTTCATCGAAACACCGGACTTTGTATGGAATTCGTGGGTGTGCTGAGGGAATATGCCGTTCGACTTCTACCTCCAAGGTAGCGATTCGTCCTCTGTCCGCTTCCGAGACGGCAGGTCTGTAACTGCGATCAATGAGGGTCGTGGGTAAATGAAAACACAAGTCGACAACACGTCCGCCTGCCGCCAATTCGATCAGCGCGGCGATGCGCGGTCCGACACCTGGAAGCGTCTTAATCTCGGCGAAAAGTGGAAAAAGGACATCCGGTCGCATTATTCTTTGACCCGTCGCGGTTACTTTCAGGCCCTGGACCCGCCATTTTCAACTACTAAGATTATATGATACGTCATGAATGACCGACACAAACGTATACTCTATAAGTCGTGCCGCCGCGGAATGAAGGAAACTGATCTCATTCTCGGCGCTTTTGCGGATCGTCATTTGGCGAGCCTTACAAAAAACGAACTTGACCAGTTTGAGTCACTGTTGGCCTGTACAGATCAGCAAATTTATCAATGGGTTTTGGGTAGAGAGGTCATTCCGGATAGATATAACAATAAAATCATGGATATCCTTACAAAACTTGAGATTAAATCTGAGAATAAGTAAGTGGCCGCTTGACCATTTGATTTATGGATCGGCCGTGTGAACGACCACTCGAAATTTCCGAAATTCGAAATGCTTGTCGAGTCCCCGCGTCACCTGACCGTGGCCGGCGTGACCGAGGGGGTTGACGCACTTGTTTTAGTAGACCTGATTCGCGCTCGATCGAACCGACACGGTATGAGCATGGCGCTCTATGTCGCTCGAGACGATGCGCGCGCAGCGGTCATGCGGTCAACCATCGCGTTCATATCTCCTGAAGTCGATATTGTTGAATTGCCCGCATGGGACTGTCTTCCCTACGACAGGGTATCACCGAAAGCCGAGATTTGCAGTCAGCGAATGGCCACTTTAACCGGATTGGCGGCCGGTAGGACGTCAGTAGGCCGGTCGACCGTAGTCATCACGACTGTAAACGCCGTGCTTCAACGTATACCGGTCAGAGATTTTGTGACGGCGTCGTCATTTGGCGTTGCGGTCGGCAACTTGTTGAATTCGGATAAGTTGTCGGCCTATTTGATGCGCAGCGGCTATATGCGTGCCAGCACGGTTAGAGAGCCCGGTGAATTTGCAATCAGGGGGAATATCATCGACATCTACCCGACGGGTTTCGATCAGCCGGTCCGGTTTGATTTGTTTGGCGATACGCTCGACTCCATACGCACATTCGATGCCGAAAGTCAGCGGACTACGGGGCAACGGGCGGCACTTGACTTGTCGCCTGTCAGTGAGGTGCCGCTGGACGAAGGGGCAATACGACGCTTTCGTCGCGCCTATGTGGACCGCTTTGGGGCAGCGACGGATTCCGATCCGCTTTATGAAGCTGTAAGTGAAGGGCGAAAACATCAGGGCATGGAACACTGGTTACCGTTGTTCCATGAAGAAATGGCGACCGTCTTCGACTACCTCGACGACAACACTTTGATTCTGTTCGATCATTTGGTTGATGACGCCAAGACATCCCGACTCAGTTTGATTGACGACTATTATGAAGCGCGGCGCGAAAGAATGGATACCGATACCAAGTCTAAACTTGTGTCGGACTTTTCTTATAAAGCATTAAAACCAAGCGAACTTTATCTCTCCGAGGAAGAGTGGCAGAGCCATTCGGCCCGCTTTCCGTCAAGAGCCCTTAGCCTCTTTTCCTTCCCTCCTCATGAAGATGTCATTGACGTTCAAGCGAAAGCGGGGCGCGAGTTTGCGGCTGAACGGTCTGCACGGAATGTCAATGTATTCGATGCAGTTCGTGTGCATATAGACGACCTAAGACGCAAGGATAAACGCGTTTTCATTGCCTGTGCATCACATCGCTCGGCGGAACGCATGATCAGCGTTCTGGAAGAACACGGCCTCCGCGAGATTCGATATGTGCAAAGCTGGCAGCAGGCGCTCGCTTTACCCCTCGGCGTAGCCGTATTTATCAGATTGGCCCTCAATCGCGGATTTGAATTTGGCGATCTGGTCATCGTGAGCGAGCAGGACATCTTGGGCGACCGTCTTGTACGCAAGTCTCGCCGGACAAAGCGAACCGAAAACCTTATTGCAGAGGCGGCGTCTTTGAGCCAAGGCGACCTGGTCGTTCACATAGACCACGGAATAGGGCGCTACGAAGGTCTGCGCACCATCGATGTGGCGGGGGCGCCCCACGATTGCCTTCTTCTGCTTTACCGCGATGACGATCGACTTTACTTGCCCGTTGAGAATATTGAGTTGCTCAGTCGATATGGTTCGGATGACGTCAAAATCGAGTTGGACAGACTGGGGGGTGCAGCTTGGCAATCGAAGAAGGCGAAGCTCAAAAAACGTATACGAGACATGGCCGATCAGTTGATGAAAGTCGCATCGGCCCGCACGCTGGGCAAAGCTTATATCAATGAACTGCCTAGCGGGCTTTATGAAGAGTTTTGCGCCCGTTTCCCGTATGCGGAGACTGAAGACCAAGACCACGCTATTGCGGACGTCATTCAAGATATTGCCCGAGCCCGTCCGATGGATCGGTTGGTGTGCGGCGATGTCGGCTTTGGAAAAACGGAGGTCGCGCTTCGGTCCGCATTTGTCGCTGCCATGAACGGCCATCAAGTTGCTATCGTTACGCCCACGACATTGCTCTGCCGCCAGCACCATATGACTTTTAACGATCGTTTTGACGGCTGGCCGCTTAAAGTGGCTCAGCTCTCTCGCCTGGTGCCTCAAAAACAAGCACGAGAAGTCAAATCACGGCTTGCAAGCGGTGACATAGACATTGTTATCGGAACGCACACACTTCTGGACAAAAAAATCGAGTTTCGGGACCTCGGGCTCGTTATCGTAGATGAAGAGCAGCATTTTGGCGTAGCTCATAAGGAACGCCTCAAGCAGTTCAGGAGCAATGTTCATGTTCTGACAATGACAGCCACGCCAATCCCGCGGACCCTGCAGCTAGCCATGAGCGGAGTTCGCGAGATGTCGCTGATTGCGACGCCGCCCGTGGACCGGCTTGCCATAAGAACGTTCGTCACGCCCTTCGACCCCGTTGTCGTACGGGAGGCTCTTTTGCGAGAGAAATATCGCGGTGGTCAGAGCTTTTTTGTTTGCCCCCGCATTTCAAATCTCTCCGAAGCCATGAGGTTCTTGACCGAGGAGGTGCCGGAGGTGAGTTTCTCTTCCGCTCACGGCAAGATGTCGCCGCGCGCCTTGGATGATGTCATGAACGCTTTCTATGAAGGTCGATATGATGTTCTGGTTTCAACCAGTATCATCGAATCCGGCTTGGATATCCCGACGGCCAACACGCTGATCGTTCAAAACGCGGATATGTTCGGTTTGGCGCAACTGTATCAATTGAGGGGTCGAATAGGACGAGCGAAAGCGAGGGCTTATGCTTATTTCACCGTTCAACCCAATCGGACCTTGACACCCACCGCGGAAAAGCGGCTCAAAGTTCTGCAATCGTTGGACAGTCTCGGCGCAAGCTTCAGTCTCGCAAGCCATGATCTCGACATTCGGGGGGCAGGCAATCTCTTGGGCGAAGAGCAATCCGGTCACATCAAGGAGGTGGGCTTTGAACTCTATCAGTCCATGCTTGAGGAAGCGGTTGCGTCGTTGCGAGGAGACCGGAGCGAGGACGTGTGTGATGACAAGTGGTCCCCACAGATCAATCTTGGAACGGCCGTTCTCTTGCCGGAGCACTACATTCCCGATCTCAATGTGCGGCTTGCCCTCTATCGGCGGCTGGCCGATCTTCAATCAGCGGCTGACATCGCCGGCTTCAAGGCCGAACTCGTAGACCGTTTCGGCCCCTATCCGAAGGAAGTCGATCACCTTCTGGAAATCGTTGCTGTTAAGATACTGTGTCGGCGGGCGGGAGTTGAAAAGGTGAATGCCGGTCCCAAGGGGGTCACATTGGCATTTCGCAACGACGAGTTTAGCAATCCCGCCAAGCTCGTCGAGTTCATCGCCCAAAACACTGAAGACACGAAACTGCGGCCGGACCATCGCTTGGTCATAAGGCGTGATTGGTCCGATTCCGATGCCAGATTTGAGGGTGTGCAGAAAATTTTAAGCAATCTTACGGAAATTGCGGAAAGCCTTCCGGCGGCGTGAGCCTGTCGGGCCCGACGGGCGGGAGATTGGAAATGGGTCCGGTTTCGCCGCGGGTGGTTTCCAAAAAGGGATTAAAAAGTTGAAGCAGAGCGAGGCTCTATGAGCGAGCTTTCAGGAAAAACGGGGCGCCGCCGGATTTATTTGATGCGTCACGGTCATGTCGACTATTTCAGTGAAGACGTCAAAACGAAGCAGCGAGCGGATCATATTACGCTGACGGAGCTTGGCCGCGAACAAGTAACGGTGGCGGCTCAAGCTTTATCCCACATTGCCTTCGACCGCGCGGTCTGTTCGGGACTGCCAAGAACACGGGAGACGGCGGAAATTATCCTCGGTCAAGTTGTATCGTCGGCCCCCTTGCTTGAACATCGTGCAGGTTTGAAAGAGATCACCATGGGCCGACTTGTGAAAAAAACCAGTCGCGACCAACTGGCCGCCCTCGTGGCGTTTCACTTCGACAATGCAGCACAAGATGGTGCCAGCTTCTTGAACGGCGGTGAGAGGTTCGCCGACGCATATGCGCGCGCCGTCGGAGAAGTCGAGATGTTGTTGAAGGAACCGCACTGGCGCACCATGATCATCGTTGCCCATGAAGGCATCAATCGTATGATTTTAGGCTGGGCGACCGGAAACGGTTTGAGAGCCATTCAAGCGTTCGAACAAGATTTGGCTTGTATCAATATTCTGGATTTCGATTTGGTGCCGCGCGCCGACGGCGAGGGAACCGAGATTGAGCGCAAGATCATCAAAGCGGTCAATCTCACGCCTTACAACTTCGTAAAACACGGTATGAATCTGACCAGCATCGAAACGATCTTCACAGAACCGTGATCTTGAAACAATTTCGGTTTTAGTTGGCCGGCCGCATCCACCACGTATCGATTTTTGTACCTGTCAATGGCACGCGGTTCGGCGGTTGAAGTTGAGACCAGTAGGCGATGCGGTCTGCCGGCGAGTAGTAAAAGGGAATGACATAATGACCCGACAACAAAACGCGGTCGAGCGCGCGGGTAGCGGCTACGAGTTCCTCGCGCGTCTGGGCGTTCGTCATGGCCGCGACCATCGTGTCAACCGCATCGCTTTTGACGCCTGCATAATTGAATGTTCCCTCGATATCGGCCTCCTTGGAGCCGAAGCGAAATAGCTGTTCGTTTCCCGGGGAAAGTGTTCCCTGCCATCGCTCGGGCAACATGTCGAAATCATACGTTTGCTGACGTTCAATGAACTGTGAATTGTCCACCATTCTGATGTTGACATCGAGTCCCAGATTTTCCAGTGATTTGGCGAAAATCAAGGCAATCCTCTGATGAAGCGCCAACTGCACCATGATCTCGAATTCGAAGGGTTCGCCGGTTGCCTGATTAACTAGCCGGCCATCGCTGACGCTCCAACCGGCTTCCCCAAACAATTGAAGCGCCTTTCGTCTGTTGTTCCGCACCGCCGCGGGAGAGCCGCCTTGTGGCGCTTGCCATCCATTCGCCAATATTTTCGGCTTTACGGACTCAAGGTATGGACTCAGGAGTTTCAGTTCCAACGGATCGGCAGGTTTTCCGTTCGAGCTCAGGTCCGAATTGCCGAAATAACTTTTTACTCTTTCGTATGTTCCGTAAAAGAGGTTTTTATTCATCCATTCAAAATCGAATAGATGAATCAGCGCGTTTCGCACTCTTTCATCCTTAAAGACCTCTTTTCTTGTGTTGAAAACGAAACCATACATGTCAGCCGTGCGTCCGTGCGGAAACTGTCGTCTTTGAATACGGCCGTCCTTTATTGCCGGAGAGTCGTATGCGGTCGCCCAATTTTTAGCCGAGCGTTCGTAGCGAATTAAAACCTCTCCTTTTTTGAAGGCTTCAAGCAAAGAAGCTTCATCTCGGAAGAACTCGTAACGGATTGAATCGAAATTGTGGTGCCCTCTTTTTACCGCCAGGTTTTCGGCCCAATAGTTCGGATTACGCGTGAACACCAAGCGTCTTCCCGGGACCACCTCGGAGATCGTATAAGGCCCGCTGCCGATTGGCGGGTCGAGACTGCTCTTGCCGAAATCCCGAGGCTCATGGAATGACTTCGACAGAATAGGCATAAGACCCATGATCAGCGGCAGTTCACGATTACCGGTCTCTTCGAATACGAAGCGCACTTTGTTTGGCGCCGTGCGTTGAACGTCACGAACGAGCGAATAGAAACGCCGCATGTTGGGGCGCCCCTGTTCCTTGAGCGTTGCCCAAGAAAAAATCACGTCTTCTATCGTGATTGATGAGCCGTCGGAAAAACGCGCCTCGGGGCGCAACTCGAACTCGACCCAGCTTCTGTCATCCGGGACTTCGACCGTTCGGGCAATTAATCCGTACAGTGAGAAAGGTTCATCTTGTCCTCGCATCATCAGGGATTCAAACGTGTGAAGTTGGACAACCAAATAGTTGAGTTCGAAGTCAAATCGGACTTTTGGAGAGTTGCCTTGCACGATGAACGGATTGAGGCTGTCGAATGTGCCGACTTCTCCAACCGCGAGTTCTCCGCCTTTTATGGCGAACGGGTCCACATGGTCAAAGCCCGAAAAGCCCGCTTCATAGCGCGGCGCGCCGTGCATGGCGATAGCATGCTTGGCGCCGGTGCCGGGGGAGGAGGTTTCATTGTCGGCTGCCAGAGGCGCCTTCGACAGCGACCCGACAATCACGTTGACACACAGACCGAGAGCTATGGCATGAGTCCGGTTCATATTTATTAAATTGTCTCCCATTTTTCGCGCGCTGCACGGCTGCAACAAATTAACATATGACTTTTGCTCTAAACGAAGACCTCGCCAATACCGCTTCAAGCCGGAACTCTGATTCGCGGCCCGTTCGAGAGGCACCCGAACAAGGTCGTATTTCCGTGGCTTGTCAATCGGGACTAAAGAAGTTTGAACGACGGCCCGGTTAGAGTGCCGTCGCTTCGGTAAACGGCCTTGAACAGGCGGCAAACGGCCGGGGCCTAGTGGGTATTCCCGTGCAGAAGTTCGTACACGCCGTTATCCAGCTTGCCGAATATTTCCTTGACCTGTGGATGGCGTACCGGTTCGCCGCTATCGTCGGGCAACAAGTTCTGCTCGGAGACGTAGGCAATGTAGTCCGTTTCTTCGTTTTCAGCGAGCAAGTGATAGAACGGCTGATCTTTTCGCGGGCGTATGTTTTCGGGGATCGACAGCCACCATTCCTCGGAATTGCTGAAAGTAGGGTCGACGTCAAAGATCACACCCCGAAAGAGAAAAATGCGATGCCGGACGACTTGGCCGATATTGAATTTTGCAAACCGATTATTCATTTTCGACACCCTTCAATAATGGCAACCTAATTAAAAAGTCTCTCACGGCAAGATAAATTTGTCGCAAGTTGGCGAGGCCTTGTTTTGACAACGATATATCGCGCTTGGCCGGACCGAGTCGCCGATTTTATGAAAAAATAAATGAATGAATATCAATGACTTAGAGTTGTTAAGTTAAGGTATGGTCTCAATATATTAACCGTCTTTGGATCATTGTGTACGCTTGCGTATGGTTAACGCGGCCGCATCGTTACTTATCGAGAATGGTGTTCAAAACCGTTTTTCCGCTCAGAGACGGTTAAAGAGATTCGGTAACATCCGCGTCTTTTGCGCCGATGTACTCTCAAGAGAGGACGTATTATGGAGACGCGGGAATGGACGCGGCGCGATGCCTTACGGCAGGGCGCTGCCATAGTCGGGACATTGAACGGGTTTGCGCAAGGAGCACGGGCCATGAACGCAGGGCCGCCACCGGTTATCGATGCCTATGAAACCTATGATGGTCTGGGTCTGGCGGATCTGATCTCTCGGCGTGAGGTCAGCGCCGAAGAATTGCTCGACATCGCGATCGAGCGAACGGAGACGATCAATCCTCGGATCAATGCCGTTGTTCTGAAATATTATGAGCTTGCGCGTGAACAAATCGAAGCGGGGTTGCCGGACGGGCCGTTCACGGGTGTTCCGTTTTTGCTCAAAGATTTGGGTCTGGATTTGTTGGGCGCACGAACGACATCGGGCAGTCGATCCAGTGTCGATCTCCCCGCCGCTACTGCAGACAGCACACTGGTGTCGCGATACAAACAGGCGGGTTTGGTCATCTTCGGAAAAACGGCAACGCCGGAATTCGGCTTGACGGCGACGACGGAATCCAAACTTCATGGTCTGACAAGGAACCCTTGGGACTTGGAATTGACGGCGGGCGGGTCGTCGGGCGGCGCCGCGGCCGCGGTTATTGCCGGATTGGTTCCCATGGCTCATGCCAGCGACGGCGGCGGCTCCATTCGCACACCGGCGTCATGCTGCGGTGTGTTCGGAATGAAGCCGACGCGGGCGCGAACTCCCATGGGCCCTGATTATCTCGAAGCCTGGCAAGGGTTGAGCACCAATCACGTCGTCACCATGAGCGTGCGTGACAGTGCGGCGCTCATGGATATATCGCACGGCCCCGAGCCCGGTTCTCCTTATCGGGCGCCGCCTCCAAGGCGTCCGTATTTGCAGGAAGTTGAGCGGAGTCCGGGCCGGCTTCGCATCGCTCTCGTCAAAAGTCCGCCGTCAGGCAGTGAGGTCAGCGAGGTGTGTTTGAAGGGCGCCGAAGAAACCGCAAGGCTTTGCGAATCTCTTGGACATGAGGTCGAAGAGGCCCAGCCGCTGCTCGATTTTGAGGCGATCAACAAAGGCATGTTGGATACTCTGGGCGTGTCGGTTCAGCAAAGACTCGAAGATGTCGGCGCGGCGCGGGGAAAACCTGTAACGGAAGAGGAAGTCGAGCCTGTTACCTGGCTGTTTGCCGAACAGGGCAAGACCGTAAGCGGCAGTGACTATGCGCGGGCGCGCTCGGTCTTCGACAAGGCGGGCCAGACCATGGATCGGTTCATGGAAAGCTGCGATGTGATCTTGTCGCCTACTTTGGCAAAGCCGCCCGTCAGGCTCGGGCTCTTAAGTCTGTCGCCGCTCGACTTTAACGCCTATGTGGAGGATGTCACGACATTCGGGCCCTTCACCGCCATTTACAACCAAACGGGTCAACCCTCGATGTCCGTGCCGCTCTGCGAAAGCGAAGCCGGTCTGCCCATAGGCATGATGTTTTCGGGGCGGTTCGGTGACGAAGCGACGCTCTATCGTCTTGCCGGTCAATTGGAGCGGGCAAAGCCGTGGAGAGACCGGCGGCCGTCGCTTTGAAAGATCGGGTTTCAAAAGATTGGAGCAAGGCTGTAGACAAGCCTGCCTTCGGCGGCTTTGCTCGTCGGGGGACTGCGATGCACCAGGCCCTTGCCTTGTGCGCCGGGATACGTCCGCCCTTTGAGGACGGCCACCGCAAATCTATCGATGCGGTGTATCCGTTCGCGATCAAATCGGTGACCGCCGCTCGAATCCTGCTCATTCGAGGGTCGGCAGTCCGTACTTGAACCTTCGAGCCACTCGGTGCCCGCGCCGGCATAGATTGTCAACAGGCGCAGCGGAACATCGTCCATATGAAATCGGCTTTCAGGTCTCGTTCTATTGAGTTCCAGCCGTGCTTTGAAACGTTTGGCTTTCGCTATGCCGGCAAAGAGATCGACAAGAGCCGCCAGATTCGAGGCGAAAATTCGCTTGCCCGGCGATTCGCCGTTCCAATACAAATCGACGACTTGACCGATCTTGGCCGCCGCGTTCTGCGGTGTAACTTCGAACACGCTCTGCTGAAAACCCGAGGGTATTTCGCGGTCAAGCCATTGAACGAGACTCGGCAGAACCGACCTGTTCCAAATCACAAGGTTGATATCTTCGCGATGAATCTGCGCCAGATCATCAGGTTGAACGACTTGAAGATGTCCGGATTTATGCGCCCGCTCCTTTTGAAGCTCGATGAGATAAATATCGCTTGCGTCACTTTGCACGATGCGCACTATCTCGAATAGCGGGCCATGACGTCTATTTCAGGCGTATATGGTTCGCGAGACATTCTATTTCTTCAGCCTCACCAGCCCCTCTTGCGCCACGGATGCGATCAGAGTTCCGTCGCGCTTATAGATGGTTCCCCGGTTAAACCCGCGCGAACCGAAAGAGGACGGGCTGTCCTGTGCATATAGCAACCAGTCGTCGGCTCGAAACGGGCGGTGAAACCACATGCCATGGTCGAGGCTGGCTAGCTGGGTTCGTTGATCGAGAAAACTCAACCCGTGAGGTAAAAGGCTTGTGTCAAGCAAGGTCATGTCCGAAGCGTACGCCAGGACGCATTGATGAATGGCGATGTCGTCCTGAAGCGCTCCTCTTGCACGCACCCAGACATGCTGCACGGGGTCCCGTTTCTCGGGTTTGTCGAGTGAGCGAGGATGAACCGGCCGCAATTCGATGGGGCTCTCCCGCCGCAGCCATCGCGCTATTTCCGAAGCCGGATTTTTCTCATACTGCGAGAACAATTCGGTTTCCGCCGGCAGGTCTTCCGGCGGCGGCACGTCAGGCATGGCCACTTGGTGTTCGACTCCCTCTTCTTCCACATGAAACGAGACCGACATGGTGAAAATAGGACGACCATGCTGTATGGCGACGACGCGACGGGTCGTGAAGCTTCTGCCGTCGCGCGCCCGGTCCACCTCGTACAGAATCGGAACCTTCGGGTCGCCGGGGCGTATGAAGTAAGCGTGCAGCGAATGTGCGCTTCGTTTGTCGACGGTACGGGTTGCGGCGACGAGCGCCTGACCCAATACTTGCCCGCCAAAGACCCGTTGCCAGCTGTCCTGAGGGCTCCGGCCGCGAAATATATTGACTTCAATCAGTTCCAGATCGAGAAGTTGAAGAAGTTTGTTAACGGCTTGGCCCATATGCCGCACCTCCATCGACACTGTTTCCCCGTCCGTATAGCATAGAACGCCGATATCCGTTGATGATTGGCGTGATACTCGACTAAAGATATACCTGTCGTCGCTTTCATATCGAATAAGGAGACGCTTATGTCCCGATCCGGCAGCCCCCTGCACGCGGCGGTAATCGGCACGAGTGATATAGTCAAATCTCTGTCCTTCTATCGCGACGTGATCGGCATGGCGGTCATTGTCGATGAAACGTGGCGGGGCGAGGCCTTCGAACATCACTGGCAAGTGCCGCGCGGCATGTCGGCTCACGCCGTTTTGTTGCGGGCCGACGATTCCGGCGTAGGTCAAGTCTTGTTGCTGCAATTCGACGCCGACGGCAGCCGACGCATTAGAGACGAGGGCGTTCGTTCCGCCTACGGCCTCTTCAATCTCAATCTCTATGTGGACGACGTTCATAAAGTTGCCGGCGAGTTGAAAAAACAAGGGTTCGATTTATGGGCCGAGCCGGTAGAGCCCGATTTCGAAAACAAGGAGGGCCACTCCATCGAAGCCGTCTTCGATGACCCCGACGGCGTGGCCATGAATCTGATTCAACTTGTCGGCGGCGATGAAAACTCGTTCATCGGGCGCGTTCGTATGGAAGTTGAGACGACGCAAAAGACCAGGACCGGATTCACCCCCGTGGCGACATCGTCGCATATCGCCAAAGGCGGAGAGGCCGCCATTTCTTTTTATCGTGATGTTCTGGGCATGTCGGTCGCCATGGACCTCGAAATGTCGACACCGGATGCCAATGAAATGCTGGGACGGCCGAGAGACGGCAAGACGCGCACCGCGTTTCTGGAAGGCCCTCATCCGTTTGGGAAGATCGTCGTTTCCAGTCCCGTCGATTATGAATTGCCCGACAATGTTCCCGCCGCCGTTGCGCCGAACACGGGTTATATTGCGCAGACTTTTCTGGTGCCCGACATCAAACAGGCGTGCACCGAAGCTCTTGACCTCGGCGGCGCGCTATTCTCATCCGCGGCGAGCTTGCATTTTCCCGGTCTTGATCGCCGCGATGCGCTGGTTCTCCGTTGCCCCGGAAGCGGCGCGCTCATCGAATTGATATCGGAACACTGAAGCGTCGTGCGCAAAAGTGTTGCACGCTGCTGATAGAAGTATTCGCGGAGTGACGACATGAAGACGTTGAAGGTTGGCATCGCCGACTATGAGAGCATGAAAGCCCGCACGCTTCGCATCGCACGCGGTGAGGAGCGTCCGCGCCCGAACGGTCCCAAGGTGTGGTTCACGTCCACAGAGTCGTTTGCGCGGATACTCTCGGCGGGCAACCGCGAACTCTTGCTCACGATCGCCGAGCGGTCTCCCGGCTCGCTGAATGAACTGGCGCAGATGACGGGGCGGGCCAAATCCAATCTGTCACGCACCTTGAAGAAGATGGTGGAATACGGCCTTGTCGAGATCGAGCCCGGCAAAGGTCGGCGATTGCGACCGAAGGTTACTTGTGAGCGCGTGTCGCTCGAACTGCCCCTGATCGAGCCCAAACCTCGCAAAGCTGCGGGACAGCGATCATGAGCGCGTCAAGTCGAGCATGGTGTCTTGATCCCCGATCAGCGACGTCAGGGTGAGGCTTGGCGTGAAGCGCGCGGTCAAGACCCCGTCTAGACCAGTCGCCGCCCGCCGTCGCACGGTACGACGAGTCCCGTCAGAAAATCGTTGGTGATGAACGCCGCAACCAGTTGGGCGGCATCGTCCGCGCTTCCGATCCGGCCCAGCGGCGTCTTCGCGGCGGCCTCTTCGTACATCCGTCCACGGACGGTATCGGGAATTCGATCCCATGCTTCCGTGTCCGTGAGACCCGGAGACGCGGCGTTGATCCGCCGCGGAGCAACTTCCACGGCCAGCGTTTTGATCATCCCTTCGAGCGCGCCGTTGACGGCCGACAGAGATGACGCGCCGGGGGCGGCCGCCAGGGCCGAAGCTCCGGTGACGATTGAGATGGACCCGCGCGCGGATAAGACGTTCGCTGCCGCGTGAATCGCATTCAAACAGGGCCAGAATTTGCCTTCGAAAGTCATCCGAAAGTCGCTCTCGCCGATGTCGGCGAAGGGGCCGAGCGAAGCATTTCCGGCAAGCGAAACGACCACATGATCGGGGTGGCCGCACCGCTCGAAGAAGTTTACGCACGCTGCGGCATCGGCGTAATCGACCGAAGCGATGTCCACGGGTCCTTCGATCCTCGCGGCGGCCGCTTCGAGTTTTGTCTCGGAGCGGCCCGTGATCGTCATCTCCGCACCCATCCGGCTCAGATGCCGCGCCGCGGCGAAACCGATCCCGCTGCCGCCTCCGCAAACGACGATTCGTTGTCCACTCAGAAGTCCGGTCATTCTACGTCTCCAATTGCGGCCGAGAGAGGATCGATCGACATGCGCGAAGCGAAACGGTCCGGACATCGACGGTGGATTTTGGCGGATGGGGTGGGATTCGAACCCACGAGACGCTCGCACGCCTGCTGGTTTTCAAGACCAGTGCCTTCAACCGCTCGGCCACCCATCCGGTCGATTTCGTTTGTGTTGCCGACTGTGGATCAGCCGCGGTGTGCTATCAGATTGCCGGCATATCGACAAGATATCCATCCGTTTCAGTCTTATTCATGCCGCCGATAGGCATTATCGCCGCTTGCCGATTGTCATTGACGTTCCGTGGATGTTATGCCCGGGTTGGCGAGCGTCAGTCTATACTCTCGGCTGAAGACTCCCGAGGCCGCAGGCGGACAGCGAAAGGATAAGCGATGAAATTCGTCAACAAGATGCCGGTCGCGTGTTTTCTGGTTTCCGTCCTGTCGACGGCCGCCTTTGCCATGTCCGAGTCGTTCACGCCTCCGGAAAAAGTTCTCGTAGCGGGATCGACCGGCGAAACCGGATTGGAAGTCGTCAAACTGTTGCGCGCGAGCGGCGCGGAGGTCGTGGGATTTGCCCGCGAAAGTTCCGACAAGGCGTCCCTGGAAGAGCTGGGGGTCGAAATCGCTGTCGGCGACGCTTTCGATAAATCGAGTATCGACGACGTATTGAGCGGCGGCGGTTACACGGCCGTCGTCAGCACGTTGGGCAGCGGGTTTCGCGACCGAAAGCGCGTCGATTTCGAAGGCAACAGGAACCTTATCGATTCCGCGAAAAACGCCGGCGTGGACCGCTTCGTTCTGGTCACCATGATCGGGATCGGCGACAGTTCTCAAGCGGTGCCGGACAACGTGAAGCGGATGTTCGGCGAGGTCATGGAACTTAAGACATTGGCTGAAGATTATCTGAAAGAAAGCGGATTAAGCTACACGATTTTACGTCCCGGCGGGCTGCTCTCGAAGCCCGCCACGGGCAACGGCATGCGCTCGCAAGACCCCATGACCATGGGCACCATCCATCGCGCCGACCTCGCTCGGCTGGTAGTCGATGCCCTGTCTGACGACGCCCAAATCGGCGAGACTTATTCCGTAGTCGATGCAAACATATTGGGCGTTCCGGATAACGAGTTCATTCGCACGGGGCGTCCCCCCGAGGAGCGGGAGTGATATGACGGACGGACAGATCAGCCTCGACCTTGCGGGACGGCCGAGCGCCCGCGTCATCCTCGACCGCATCCGCTCCGAAAGCCGGGACGAGTCCGAGAAGGGGCGCTGGTTCGAGCAATTGTTCATGCGGGTCGCGCTTCAACAGCCCGAGTTCGAGATCGACGGGCTGTGGCGCTGGCCCGACTGGCCCGAGCGCGAGGCGATGACCGGCCTCGATGGCCGCGACATCGGAATCGACCTCGTGGCGCGGCGGACTTCGGGAGAGTGGGTCGCGATCCAGTGCAAGTGCTACGACGACCGGCACACATTGGGTAAGGGCGAAATCGACAAGTTTCTCGGCGGCTCGCAGCAGCAGGTCTTCCGCCTGCGGTGGGTCGTGGCGACATGCCGCTGGGGACCGAATGCGGAACGGGCAATCCTGAACGCTTATCCGCAGGTCGCGCAGATCGACTTCCGCGAGTATCTCGACATCCAGGTCGAGGAGGAGAACGCCAGCCGCCCGGTACAGGAACCCTGGCCGCTTCAGGCGGAGGCCATCGAAGACGCTGTCGCCGGACTTGGGCCCCACGACCGGGGCCGCCTCATCATGGCCTGCGGCACGGGCAAAACTTTCACCGCCCTTCGCATCGCCGAGCAGGTCGTCGAAGACGGGCGGCGAATCCTTTTCGCGGCGCCGACCATCGCGCTGGTCTCCCAAGCGCGGCGCGAATGGCTGCGGCAGACGACGCGCAAGCTGGAGTGCATCGTCGTGTGCTCGGACCCGACCGCCGGCGGGCGCAACGAGAACGAAGACATCCGAGTGTCCGAGCTTGAGTGCCCGGTTACGACGAAACCGGCCGAGATCGCCCGCGCGCTCGACGGCGGCGGCCCGACCCGCGTCGTGTTCTGCACGTACCACTCGCTGGGCAGAGTCACCGAGGCGCAGGCGCTTCACGGCGCCCCGCAGTTCGATCTGGCCATCGCCGACGAGGCCCATCGGACGACCGGCGCGCTTCTCGGAGAGCGCGGACCCCGCGGCGCCAGGAAAGTGGACTTTCAGGAGTTCCATGACGACGCGCGGCTGCGCGCCCGCAAGCGCCTCTACATGACCGCCACGCCGCGGCTCTACACCGAACGGTCCAAGAGCAAGCTCGCCGGACAGGGGATCAAGGTCGTCGACATGGGCGACTTAGGCGTCTACGGCCCCGAACTCCACCGGCTGCCGTTCGCCAAAGCGGTGGACCACGGCATGCTCTCCGATTACCGGGTGATCGTTCTCGGCGTCAGCGAGGAAAGCGTGACGCCGGGACTGCGCCGCCGGCTGGAAGGACTCGATCAATCGCAGACCCGTAAGCAGGCCCCGACCGTCAACGACATGACGCGCGTGCTCGGCGTCTCGCTCGCGGTCAACGGCGTGACCGAAGGCAAGGCCCTGGAGCAGCCGGGCAAGCTGCCGCGCACCATGGCGTTCGCGAACAGCATTCTGCGCTCGAAGTGGTATGCCGATGCGCTCATGGAAAGCGAGGTTCTGAGGGCCACGACCCGGCGGATGAAGGACGGACGGGCGATGAAGGTCGTCGCCCGTCACCTCGATGCCTCGGCGAGCGCCCTGAAGCGCAACCGGGAACTGCGCGCGCTGGCCCATGCCGACCGTGACGAGGAATGCCGGGTGGTTTGCAACGTCAAGCTGTTCACCGAAGGGGTGGACGTGCCGCGGCTCGATGCCGTCGCGTTCCTCGACCCCCGCGACAGCCAGGTCGATGTGGTGCAGGCCGTCGGACGGGTCATGCGCAAGGCGCCGGGCAAACGTTTCGGCTACATCATCGTCCCTGTCGTCGTCGAACCGGGCCGCGACGTCGCCGCCGCGCTCGAGCACGGCAGCGAAGGCTACAGGACCGTCGGCCGGGTGCTGCGGGCGCTTCAGGCCCATGACGGACGCCTCGCGGAATCGCTGGCCAGCTTCGTCAAGGTCTACGAACAGAGCAAGGAGACGGCGCCGGGGTCGGTCGGCGGCTTGGCCGAGACCGGGAGCGAATCCATCCAGCCCGAACTCGACCTGAGGCAGGCCGAGCAGGGGATTTACGCCCATGTCGCCGCCGCTTCGGGGCTGGGCAAGCCCGGCCGCCTCGTCGCCGACGAGATCGCCGACGCCGTCCGCCGCGCCAGCGCCGTGCTCGCGCAAGAAGAATTGGAAGACCCTCTCGCGTCGGCCCTCGACCTCGTGCCGGAGGACGACGGCGGGGCGAAGGGCGTTTGCACCGTCGCCGCGCTCATGCTCTGCAACGCCTGCCTGCTCCAGCGCCGCCTGCGCGACGAGCCGGAAATGAAGATGATCGTGCGGCTCGACAAGGTCGCGGGCGCGGGCAACCCGAGAGAGGTTCTCAGGATCGCCTGGGAGTCGATCCTCGAAAAGGACTACGCGCCGGTGTTCAGGCCCGCTCTCGCGGTCCTCGCGGCTCTGCGCGACGCCAAGGCCGTCGACGACGCCGTCCGCGCCCTTGCCGAGTGCGCCAACCGCGTTGCCGATTCCTTGAGCGATCTCGGCTACGACCACGCGGGGCCGCTCTACCATCGCATTCTCGGCTCCGCCAAGAGCGACGGCGCGTTCTACACCAACAACCTTTCGGCGGTCATGCTCGCGCGTCTGGCGCTCGGCGAGGACTTCGCCGACTGGTCGAACCGGGACGCGGTGGCGGGACTGCGGATCATCGACCCCGCGTGCGGAACCGGGACGCTGCTGATGGCGGCGCTTCGAACCGTCAAGGCGCGCGTCGCCGCTGCCGGAGAGATGACCGCCGAGGACCGCAGCGTTCTGCACAAGCGGCTGGTGGAAGACGTGCTGTGCGGCCTCGACATCAACCGCCACGGCGTCCAACTCGCCGCCTGCAACATGACCCTCGGCGCCCCGAGCGTCGACTACGAACGCATGAACCTCGTCACCATGCCCCATGGACCGCAGAGAGACGGAGCGCCGAAGGCCGGCTCGCTGGAAATCCTCACCGCCGCCGACGATGACCGGGACCTGCGCGCGTTGACGAGGCCGCCGCGCTCTCTCGACGGCCTCGACGCCGCCCAGGTCGATGACAGCGAAGACATCCGGTTCCCCCTGCACGACCTCGACGCCGTGATCATGAACCCGCCGTTCACAGCCAACGAGAACCGGAACAAGAAATACGGCGATGTTGGCCGTAAGGCCATGCAGCGTCATGAACTTGGAATACAGGAACATGTAGAGGGCAGGGACCCGACGGCGGGCGGCGTCATTACCGCGAACAGCATCCGGACCTTCTTCAGCCCCCTCGCGGACATGCTTTTGGACGAGACGCGGGGAACCCTCGCCACGGTGATCCCGACCGCGGCCTGCACCGGGCCGAGCGGCGCGGCGGAACGCAGATTCCTCGCCCGACGCTTTCACGTCGAAACCGTGGTGACCAGCCACGACCCGCGGCGGCCGAACTTCAGCGAGAACACGAACATCCATGAATCGCTGCTCATATGCCGTCGGCGAAAAGCGGGCGATGGGGACGACCGACCGACCCGCTTCGTCGCCCTGCGCGCGATGCCCTCGACGCCGGAGGAGGCCGTCGAGGCCGTGAACGCCGTCCGTAAGGGCGCCGCCGGCAAGTGGACCGCCCCCCCCCAGCTGCGAGCAGCCCGCGGCGCGCATCGCGGAGGGAGACTGGCGCCCGTGCCAGTTTTTCGACGGGAAGCTCGTAACCGCCGCGATGCGGCTTGAACGGACGAAGGGGCTCGCGCCGCTCGGCGGGCAATATCGTCTCGGGCCCGCAGGGCAGCGTATTCGCGATGCCTTCCGTCCCGCCGCCGACGGCGGTTACCGCGTATTCTGGGGCCGCTCGAAGGACTTGCGGACGACCATGGAGGCCGCCCCGGAACGGAATGTCGCCGACAAGAAAGAAGCGCTCGCCGCGCGTTACCGGCAACAGGCGGGGCACCTGTTGTTGGCGGCGAAGTTCAACACGCAATCCGGTCGGCTGGTGGCGATTTTCAGCGCCGCGCCCGCTCTGGGCTCGATGTGGGTTCCCGTTCAGGCCCGCGCGATGAGCGTGGAAGAGGCGAAAGCGCTGTGCGCATGGTGCAACGGCACGCTCGGCATGCTCGGATTCCTCATGAGACGAGGATCAACGCTGATGAATCCGTCGTTCTCGCAGGCCGATCTGGCCACGCTGCCCGTGCCGGACTTCAAGACGGCGAGCGCCGCCGTCCTCGCCGCGGCCTACGAGGAGACGAAGCGCGCCCCGGTAAAGCCGTGGAAGAACGCCGCCGATGACGACATGCGCGACCGTCTCGACAAGGCGGCGGCGCGGACGACGGGGATCGATATCGAAACGATCAGGGACTTGAGAGCGCGGATCGGCCGCGAGCCGACCGTCTCCAACGAACCCATCGCGTTCGATTAGCGTTCGGTTAGCCTTCGACCGCAGCCGGTCTCCGATGTGATATTATCGCGGTTTTTCATGACAATCGGAGAGAAAAGCCGTGACGGATATTCGAAAAGGCATCGACCGGCGTGCGGCGTTGATAGTGGCGGGCGCGGCCGCGGTCAGCGGGACGCCGTCGGCGGCCGCTGCTCGCGCCCTCGATTTGGAAGACCCCGTCGATCTGTTGGAAGCCGTGGTCAAGGTCCGAAACGACATTTCGGGCGAACAGGCCATGACCTGGTCGGCCGGTTACGTGTGGAGCCGTATCGACGGGCGCGAAAGCCAAATTCTTCTGAGAACCGAGGCGATCACGGTCACGCGCGCGTTGAAGCGCGATTGGGGATATGTCTGGATCAGCAAAGAGGCGCTCTATTTCGAAGATCCGGACACGGAAGACGTTATCGAATCGTGGCGCAATCCGTTCCTCGACCGCGACGTTCAAGTGTTTCAGTTGCGCAACGACACGGTGAACTATGAATATCGTTATGACGCGCCGGGCGCGTGGGCGCCGCGCTATGTCGAGAATTCGGGAGACGTCTTGTTTTACAACGATCTCTTCTTTATGGCGCCGTCGCCCATGAGTCCCGCGGACTATCCTCGATATGTAGGGAGCGACTATTATCAGGGGGCCGGGATTTACAATTTCGCCGTCAAACGCGCGGACCTCGACGACACTGCGGTAACGTCCGCGCCGAGCACGTCGTCGTGGACATCCGTGCGCCAATGGCTGCCGTGGATGGAAATGGGCAGTTGGGCGGGAGGATTGGTCGTCACCACCCGCGGCAAAAAGCTGCCGAACGGCGCCGCCGATCTGCCGCCCAAGTTCAGACGCTATCTCGAAACCAGCGACCCCGGGTTTTTGGAGGTCTCGTCCGAGCCCGTGCTCGGAAAGAACCGTTTCTTTTACGAACAGTTCAAAGATTACGTCGATGCGCGGGACAACGCGTCGAATTGACGGTTCGTCGGCGCTCGCTTGAGCATAGAGACCTCGCCGGCGAAGGGTCCGTTTTATTCGGCGACGGCGCGGACGGTTTGGCCCGCGGGCATGAGGGGCACCGTATCGAATACCCAGTTGCCCGCTTCCCGCCGCCCCGGGCCGGGGACCGCCATGGCCGCGTCGCCTTGGCGCTCGCGCAAGGCTTTCATGTCTATGCGCCAGCCTCGGTTTTCCCAGTCCTTGAGGCATGAGCGATAGCGCACGACCGCGTTGTCGCTGGGCAGCAGCAGTTCCTTGACGTTCGTCTCGGGCGTGCGCACCGGATCGAGTTTTTCCAGAATGTTGATGTCTTCATGAACGACGTTGAGGGTGATTTTTTTGACCTGTTCGTCCATTTCGTCTTCGAGCAGCCAGTTGCGAACGTTCAAAAAGAATATCCGCGTATGGCTTTCGTCGACCGGCTGTTCGAAGAAATATTGATGGAAGGCCGTATGCTCGCCGGTGTCGCCGCGGGTGAAGTGAATCCACGTGACCAGTTGATTGGGCCCTTGATGCCAGGAGCCCGCCGCAGGTTCCGGCCGCCCGGTCCGCTTGCTGGCGAGCGCCGTGTCTTCGACCTCCTTGCCGCTGAACGACATGAAGAATTTGCTGCCCCACGGTATCTCCGTTACCGGCGTTTTTTCGCGTTGCATCTCCGGCGACAATACCGGCGAGCCCTGCAAAGGGTGGACGAATTCGTTGTGAATGGGATCGAGGCCGTTTTCGACGGAGCGTTCGAAGTAACAGTTCACGTCGACGATATAGAGTTCGCTCTTCCAGCCTTCCGTTTCGTATTCCTCGACGTCGTAAATGGGCGGACGTTCCTCTTCGGGCAGATCGCCCAAAAACGCGAATACGATGCCGTATCGTTCCTCGGTCGGGTAGGCGTCGATTTTGGCGCGTGCCGGCGGCGCGTCGTCTCCCAGGGACGGGATCTTCCTGACTTTGCCGTCTCCGCCGTACCGCCAGCCGTGATAGGGGCACACCGCGCAGCCGTCCTTGATCCGGCCGCCGCTCAGGTTTCCGCCGCGGTGAACGCAGGTATTGCTGAGGACGCGGGCCGTGCCCGTTTCGTCGCGAAAGGCGACGAAGGGCAGGCCGAAAACCTGAGCGGTAAACGGTTTTTCGTCGGTAATTTCGTCGCTTTTGCCGATCGGATACCAGAAATTGATGTACATGCGATCCTCCGCAGCCTCGATGTCGTTATGGCGTCGCTTTCATGTCTCGACTATACGCCCGCTCCGGCCGAATTTCACCGGGCGGAAATTCGTCCGCGGGCCGAGCGGACGGCTCCGGCGGAGAGGACCTCATCCCGGTAGAGCGAAGGCGATCAAATAATCGCCGACTTTTTGGGGATAGTTCCACATGTGACCGCCGGAAGCGACGACCACGAACTGCCTGCCGTCCACTTCGTAGGTCATGGGCGTGGACATGGACGCCGTAGGCGTGGCGGCCGACCAGAGTTCTTCTCCGCTGTCGATATCGAAGGCCCGGAATTTTTCGTCCATCGTCGCCCCGATGAAAACAAGCCCGCCCGCGGTGGCGATCGGCCCTCCCGCGATGGCCGTGCCGAAGGGGAGCGACAGGGAACCCGGAACCAGTTTTTCCAACGTGCCGAGGGGAACGCGCCACTTGATCTTACCTTCGCCCATATCGACCGCGACAAGCTCGGCCCAGGGAGGGGCCACGCAGGGCGCCTGGAGAGGCGACAACAAGGGGCCGTATTGCGACGCCATGTCGGTGCCTTCGATGCGTCCCGGCGGCCCGAACGGCATGCCTGCCATGACGTGCGTCAAGTCTTGCCTATCGACCTCGGCGACGGGGAGAACGCGAATGAAGGCGGGCGCCAGGCTTACGGGCGCGATCAGCAGGTTCCGCCCCGGAACGAAGGCGCCGCCGCCCCAATTATTGACGCCGGGGGTGCGTATCGCCGTGCCTTGCCTGCTCGGCGGCGTGTAAAGAGACCCCGTTCGCAAGCCTTCGATCTTGGCCCGGCATTGCGCCCGATCGTACAGCGTGAATCCCCACGCATCGTCGGGAGAGATCGTCAGCGGCGCGAGCGGCGGCGGGGCCGTCGGAAAGGGCTGTGTCGGCGACAGGGTCTCGCCTTCGACGCCGTCGGTCGGGACAGGACGTTCTTCGACCGGAAAATACGGTTCGCCGGTTTCACGGTGGAATACGAAAGTCAGCCCTTGCTTGGTCAATTGAATGACGACGGGTGCGGCGACCCCGTCTTTCGCGATGTCGGCAAGGATCGGCGCGGCCGGCAAGTCCAAATCCCACACGTCATGATGAAGGGTTTGAAAGTGCCAGACCACTCGCCCCGTCGAACCTCGCACGGCGACCACGGAATTGGCGTAGCGGTTGTCGCCCGGACGGTCGCCGCCGTAGAAGTTCGGACCCGCGGTCGCCGTCGGCAGGAACACGAGATCGCGCTCCTGATCCACCGTCATCATGCTCCACACATTGGCGCTTCCGGTTCGGGCAAGCGCGTCGGGCGTCCACGAAGCCGCCTGCGGGTCGCCTTCGTTGCGTGGGATGGGATCGAAAGTCCAAACCCTCTCTCCCGTGCGGGCATCGAAGGCCCGGACCGCACCGCTCGGATTGTTCGCCGATTGGAATTTGGTGTTGTCCGACGAACCGAGCACCACGACATCGCCGACGATCGCCGGCGGCGACGAAAAATGCACGTCGCCGGGCCGGAAATCGGCCATGGTTTTGCTTACCTCGGGTTCGACGTCGACTTCGCCGCCTTGCCCGAAGCCGCGGCAGCGCTCACCATCAAGGGCGTCGACGCTGACGACTCGCAGATCTTCCGTTCCCATGAAAACGCGATGAGTACAGGGGCCGCCGCGGGGCGCCGTGAGATTGCGCCAATAGGCGACCCCTCGGCAGTTGTAGCGCGCAAACGGGCGCACCTCGACTTCGGCGTCGAACTGCCAGCGGACTTCGCCCGTCGTCGGATCGAGGGCGACGATGCGGTTGAGCGGCGTGCACAAAATAAGGCTTTGACCGGCGTCCGCGGGGACGAGAATCGGTGTCGCGTGAAACGAGCCGAACGAACGGAACGGTTTGGGCAGCTTTTCCAGGTCGCCGGTTCGATAGGACCAGGCCAATTCGAGACCGCCCACCGTCTCTCGGTCGATTTGCGTGAGCGTTGAAAATCGTTGTCCGCCGTCGTCGCCGCCGTAAGCGGGCCATGTTTGGGCATGTCCCGCCGCCGCATTGATCGTCCAGAACATGACGCCCGTGACGATACGTCTTATGACGAGGTTCATGGAGTCCTCCAACAAGGCCGACAGTGGTTGGCGGCGTCGGGTTGAGAAAACTGAAGGAAAACAGTAACCAATGTATCGGTCTTCATCAATCGGCAAGGCCGCCGACGGGCGGAACGACGCCGAGTCCGTCGATGATGGGGAAGGCCGCGGCATGCCGCTTGAGGCCGCGTGAAAAGCCGCTCCGGCCGCTTGAAACGTCGAGCGGGCGGGAATAGGTCTAAATAAACTAAGGAAAGGGCGCTTTTGCGTTGCAACCGTCAGCCGTGCGGCATAGGTTTGCGGCGGCTTTTAAACAGTGATCCGTACAGGCGGCCTGTTTCGTCCTTCGGGGCGTCGGCCGCATCGGGGCCCGGAGATGAATGAATTTCTGATCGATTGGCAGCCGCAGCTCCTCGACTATCTGCCGATCGTCCTGTTCATCGCGTTGGCGGCCGTGCTGGGTCTGGGCTTTTTGCTGGCGGCCTGGCTCATTGCGCCGTCCGATCCCGACGCGGAAAAGGTGTCGGCCTACGAATGCGGCTTTAACGCTTTCGACGACGCGCGGATGAAATTCGATGTCCGGTTTTATCTGGTCGCGATCCTTTTCATCATTTTCGACCTCGAAGTCGCTTTTCTGTTTCCCATGGTGATTTCGCTCAAAACCATCGGCTGGTTCGGTTACGGCTCGATCATGGTTTTTCTGGGGGTTTTGACCGTAGGCTTTATCTATGAATGGAAGAAAGGGGCTTTGGAATGGGAGTGACCAAGCCTTCGAGTCCCGTACTACCGCCCTCGACCGTCCCTCACGATCCGTTCGTGGAAACCCTGTCCGATGAGCTGGCCGACAAGGGGTTTCTTGTCGCCAAGGCGGACGACCTGATCACCTGGGCGCGCACCGGTTCGCTGATGTGGATGACTTTCGGTCTTGCCTGCTGCGCGGTCGAAATGATGCAAGCCTCCATGCCGCGCTATGACCTCGAGCGTTTCGGATTCGCGCCGCGGGCGTCGCCGCGCCAGTCCGATGTCATGGTCGTCGCCGGCACGCTGACCAACAAGATGGCGCCGGCCTTGCGCAAGGTTTATGACCAGATGCCTGAGCCTCGTTATGTGATTTCGATGGGCTCGTGCGCAAACGGAGGGGGCTATTATCATTATTCCTATTCGGTCGTACGCGGCTGCGACCGTATCGTACCGGTGGATATTTACGTGCCGGGTTGCCCGCCGACCGCCGAAGCTCTGGTCTACGGCGTTTTGCTTCTCCAGAAGAAAATCCGTCGTGACGGCAATATTACCCGGTGAATGTATCGGTTGAGAGAAACGCGTGGACAAAGAAGCGCTGACAGACTTGAGCGAACACGTCGCGTCTTCACTCGATGATACGATTGTGGGCGTGGACACGGCGTTCGGTGAACTGTCGATCACGGTTCGCGCGGATCAGATCAAATCCGTGTTGGCCTTTTTACGGAACGATCCGACCTGCCGATTTCTCGTGCTCATCGACATTTGCGGCGTCGATTATCCGAGTCGCACGCCGCGCTTCGATGTGGTCTATCACCTGCTCAGCATGCATCAGAACCAACGCATCAGGGTCAAGATTTCGACGGACGAAGCGACCGCCGTGCCCAGCGTCGTCGATGTCTTCCCGGCGGCCAACTGGTTCGAGCGCGAGGCTTTCGACCTTTACGGCATTTTGTTCTCCGAACACCCCGACTTGCGCCGCCTGCTGACGGACTACGGCTTTCAGGGCCATCCCTTGAGAAAGGACTTTCCGCTGACGGGTCATCTGGAAGTCCGCTATGACGAGGAACAGAAGCGCGTCGTGTACGAACCCGTTTCGCTGACTCAGGAATTCCGGAATTTCGACTTCATGAGTCCATGGGAGGGCGCCGAATATATTCAGCCGGACGACGACAAGGCGGAGCGGGATGACGGCGACCGATAGAGCGCTTGAAAGCCATGGCCGAATCCCAAACTCGTAACTTCAGTATCAATTTCGGGCCTCAGCACCCGGCCGCCCACGGCGTTTTGCGGCTTGTTCTCGAACTCGACGGTGAAGTCGTCGAGCGCGTCGAGCCGCATATAGGGCTTTTGCATCGGGGCACCGAGAAACTGATCGAACACAAGACGTATTTGCAGGCCTTGCCGTATTTCGACCGGCTCGATTACGTCGCGCCGATGAATCAAGAACATGCGTTTGCGTTGGCCGTGGAACGGCTTTTGGACCTCGAAGTCCCGCCGCGTGCGCGTTACATTCGTGTGCTGTTTTCCGAAATCGGCCGTATTCTCTCGCATCTTCTTAACGTTACCACGCAGGCCATGGACGTAGGCGCCCTGACGCCGCCTCTTTGGGGCTTCGAAGAACGCGAAAAGCTCATGATCTTTTATGAGCGTATTTCAGGGTCGCGCCTCCATGCGGCTTTTTTCCGGCCGGGGGGCGTTCATCAGGATATGCCCGCCGGTCTTGCGGAAGATATTTACGAGTTCTGTGAAACGTTTCCCGAAGTGGTCGCCGATATCGAGCAACTGGTCACCGACAATCGCATTTTCAAGCAGCGCAACGTGGATATCGGGGTCGTCACTGCGGAAGACGCTTTTGCGTGGGGGTTTTCCGGCGTCATGGTGCGGGGGTCGGGGGTCGCCTGGGATCTGAGGCGGTCCCAACCTTACGAGTGTTACAGCGACCTCGAGTTCGACATACCGGTCGGAAAGCACGGCGATTGTTACGACCGTTATCTCGTGCGGATCGAAGAAATGCTTCAAAGCGTCGGCATCATGAAGCAATGCCTTGACAACATGCCTGACGGTCCCGTTTTGTCCGACGACGGCAAAGTGACGCCTCCCAAGCGCGCGGAAATGAAAACGTCCATGGAAGCCCTCATTCATCATTTCAAGCTGTATACGGAGGGGTACCACGTGCCCGAAGGAGAGGTTTACGCGGCCGTCGAGGCGCCAAAAGGCGAGTTCGGCGTCTATCTGGTATCGGACGGCTCGAATAAACCCTACCGGTGCAAAATCCGGGCGCCGGGCTTTTCGCATCTGCAAGCCATGGATTACATGTCGAAAGGTCACATGTTGGCCGATGTCTCTGCGATTATTGGTTCGCTGGATATCGTGTTCGGAGAGATTGACAGATGAGCGCGCGGCGTCTGTCTCGAAATCAGCCCGACGGGTTCGCGTTCACAGCGGAGAATTTGGAGTGGGCCGGAAAAGAGACGGCCAAATATCCGCCCGGTCAAGAGAGAAGCGCGGTCATCTCCTTGCTGTGGCGGGCGCAAAAACAAAACGGCGGATGGGTAAGCGAGCCGGCCATGCGGGCGATCGCCGACATGCTCGGGATGGCCTACATACGCGTTTATGAAGTCGCCACATTTTACACCATGTTCAACTTGAAAGCGATCGGGCGGTTTCACGTGCAGCTTTGCGGCACCACGCCCTGCTGGCTGCGCGGCGCCGATGACCTCAAGCAGGTTTGCACGGAACTTATCGGGGTTGAAGGCGGCACGTCCGAGGACGGCATGTTCACCTGGACGGAGGTCGAGTGTCTGGGCGCCTGCGTCAACGCGCCGGTGGTCCAGATCGATGAAGATTATTACGAGGACCTGAGCGCTGACGATCTTCGCAAACTCATCGAAGACTTGCGGCGCGGGCGCGCGCCCGAAGCGGGGTCGGCCCGCGGGCGCACGTCGTCCGAGCCGGAAGGAGGGGCCGGAACCCTTACCGATCAGGACATTTACGATCCGCAGGTCGTTGCCGCGCCCGTAGATCTTAAGACGCGCGGCGCGAAGCTCTCCGGGCAAGGGTCGTCGTAATGCTTCAAGACAAAGACCGCATCTTTACCAACCTGTACGGCCTTCAGGACTGGCGCCTCGAAGCCGCGCGCGGCCGAGGCGCGTGGAACGGCACGAACGACATGATTGCCATGGGGCGGGACTGGATCATCGAGCAGGTGAAAAATTCGGGGCTGCGCGGACGAGGAGGCGCCGGTTTTCCGACCGGACTCAAATGGTCCTTCATGCCGGCGAAAATCGACGGACGCCCCCACTATTTGGTGGTCAACGCGGATGAATCCGAGCCGGGCACGTGCAAGGACCGCGACATCATGCGCCACGACCCCCATTTGCTCATCGAAGGCTGTCTCGTGGCCTCTTACGCCATGCGCGCGCACGTCTGTTACATCTATATAAGAGGCGAGTACGTTCGCGAACGCGAGCGCTTGCAAACCGCCATTGACGAGGCTTATGCCGCGGGGCTCGCGGGTAAGAACGCCTGCGACAGCGGTTGGGATTTCGATATCCATGTCCATCACGGGGCCGGCGCTTACATATGCGGCGAAGAAACGGCCCTGCTCGAAAGTCTTGAGGGTAAAAAAGGCCAGCCTCGCCTGAAGCCGCCGTTTCCCGCGAATGTCGGTCTTTACGGTGCGCCGACGACGGTCAACAATGTCGAGAGTATCGCGGTTGTCCCGACCATCATAAGACGCGGCGCCGATTGGTTCGCGAGTTTCGGGCGGCCGAACAACACCGGCACGAAAATCTATTGCATCTCCGGCCACGTTAACAAACCGTGCAATGTCGAAGAGGAAATGGGTATCCCGTTGCGCACGCTTATCGAACGTCATGCGGGCGGCGTGCAGGGGGGATGGGGCAATCTGAAAGCCGTCATTCCCGGAGGCTCGTCGGTGTCTCTGTTGCCGAAAGACATATGCGACACGGTGCTGATGGATTTCGATGCTCTCAAAGAGGTGCAATCGGGTCTCGGTACCGCCGCGGTCATCGTCATGGCCGAGCCTACGGACATCGTGAAAGCGATCGCGCGCATCTCTTATTTTTACAAGCACGAATCGTGCGGCCAGTGCACGCCTTGCCGCGAGGGAACGGGCTGGATGTGGCGCGTCCTGGAGCGCATGGTGCGCGGCGAGGCCAAAACCTCCGAGATCGAGACATTGTTGACTGTAGCCAATCAGGTCGAAGGCCATACGATATGCGGCCTCGGCGATGCGGCGGCCTGGCCCGTGCAGGGGCTGATCCGGCATTTTCGAAAAGACATCGAAGACCGTATCGAAAAATATCGAAGCGACAAGCCGATATCCGTGAGTATCGCGGCGGAATAAACGTCAATGCCGAAATTGAAAATCGATGGCAGGGAAGTCGAGGTCGAGCCGGGTACGACGGTTCTGCAGGCGTGCGAGGAGTCGGGCGTCGAAATTCCCAGATTCTGTTATCACGAGCGGCTTTCCATTGCCGGCAATTGCCGCATGTGTCTGGTGGAACTTGAGAAGTCCCCTAAACCGATTGCCTCATGCGCGATGCCCGCGGCCGACGGCATGGTCGTCCATACGACGACGCCGACGGTCAAAAAAGCGCGCGAGGGGGTTATGGAGTTTCTGCTGATCAATCATCCCTTGGACTGCCCCGTCTGCGACCAGGGCGGCGAATGCGATTTGCAGGATCAGGCCATGGCCTATGGCATGGACCGCAGCCGCTACGTCGAGAACAAACGCGCGGTCGATGAAAAAAACATGGGGCCGTTGATCAAGACGATCATGACCCGCTGTATTCAATGCACGCGTTGCGTGCGTTTTGCCGCTGAAATAGCCGGTGTCGAAGAGCTGGGCGCCGTCGGGCGCGGCGAAGATATGGAAATCACCACATATCTCGAACAATCGATGACGTCGGAACTGTCGGGAAACGTTATCGACATTTGCCCGGTCGGTGCGTTGACGTCGAAGCCGTATGCGTTTACGGCGCGGCCCTGGGAACTGAGAAAGATCGAGACCATAGATGTCATGGACGCGGTGGGGTCCAATATCCGCGTCGATGCCCGCGGTCGTGAAGTCATGCGCATCCTGCCGCGCATCCATGAAGATATAAATGAAGAATGGATTTCAGACCGTACGCGGTTCGTTTGGGACGGACTGCGCAGTCAACGTCTGGACTCGCCGTATGTTCGCAAGAACGGCAGGCTTCTGACTGCGACATGGCAGGAAGCGTTCGAGGCAATCGCCGACCGCGTCATGTCGAGCGCGCCCGACCGCATGTCCGCTATTGCGGGAGATCTTGCGTGCGCGGAATCGATGTACGCGCTGAAGCATTTGATGAACAAGATCGGCAGTCCTCACACGGACTGCCGTCAGGACGGCGCGAAACTCGGAACGGGCGTGCGGGAAGGGTATCTTTTCAACACCACGATTGCCGGTATCGAAGACGCCGATGCCTTGCTTCTGATCGGCACGAATCCGAGATGGGAAGCGCCTCTCGTCAACGCGCGCATTCGAAAAAGATATCTGCGCGGCGGGTTGAAGATTGCCGGCATCGGGCCGCATCTCGATCTTTCCTATGACGTTGACTGGATCGGAGCAGGCCCGCAGACCCTCCGGGAAATTTTAAACGGCAACCATTCGTTCGCGCGCACTTTGGCGGAGGCCGACCGTCCCATGTTGATCGTGGGTATGGGCGCGTTGTCACGGAATGACGGCGCGGCGATTCTTTCGACGGCCGCCGAAATCGCCCAAAATACCGGCATGATCGAATCGGACGGCGACACCGGCGCCTGGAACGGCTTCAATGTCTTGCATATGGCGGCCGCTCGCGTGGCCGGGCTGGACCTGGGCTTCGTTCCGTCGGACGACGGCCGCGATGTGGAAGGCATCACGGCGGCCGCTCGATCAGGCGGCATGGATGTGGTCTATCTCCTGAGCGCCGACGAACTTGAGGCTTATGACTTCGGCGATGCTTTTGTGGTCTATCAAGGCAGTCACGGCGACAAGGGCGCGAACCGCGCCGACGTGATTTTGCCCGGCGCGGCATATACGGAAAAACAAGCCACATGGGTGAATACCGAGGGCCGCGCCCAGCTTGGCAATCGCGCGGCTTATCCGCCGGGACAAGCGCGCGACGATTGGGCCGTCATTCGCGCCCTGTCCGGCGTCCTCGGGCAAACGCTGCCCTATGACAACCTCGATCAGTTGCGAGCGGCGATGAGGCAACAGGTTCCCGTGCTTGGATCCATCGATTACGTTGCGGGCGCAGGGGCGGACAGCTTTGACCCCCAAAAAATCGGCGTGCCGGGCCCGCTTTCGGACGCGCCGTTCGAGCTTCCGATCAAAGACTTCTATTTCACGAATCCGATTACGCGCGCCTCCCTCATCATGGCTGATTGCAGCGGCCAATATTGGTCCCGGCAGCGCGGGGATATATCGGAAAAGGCGGGGTAAAGCCGGACGCAATGGAAGACGTCTTTATAAGTTTACTGGGAGAATTCTGGGGCTATCCCGCCGCCTGGTTGGTTCAGATCCTCGTGTTGATGATCGTTCTTCTGGTGTCGCTGGCCTTCATTCTTCTTGCCGATCGAAAAATTTGGGCGGCTGTCCAACTGCGCCGCGGGCCCAATGTGGTCGGGCCGTTCGGTCTGCTTCAATCCTTTGCCGATTTTTTCAAGTTCATGTTCAAAGAAATTGTCATCCCGGCGGGCGCCAACAAGGTTGTTTTCATTATGGCGCCGCTCATCGCGTTCGTTTTGGCGATGGCCGCATGGGCCGTCGTGCCTGTTGCGGACGGGTGGGTCATCGCCGACATCAACGTGGGCATACTTTATATATTCGCGATTTCGTCGCTCGGCGTGTATGGCGTGATCATGGGCGGTTGGGCCTCCAACTCGAAATATCCGTTTTTGGGCGGCTTGAGGTCTGCGGCGCAGATGGTGTCCTATGAAGTTTCAATCGGTTTCGTCATTATCACCGTTCTCGTCCAAGTGGGCTCACTGCGCCTTTCGGAAATCGTGTTGGCTCAACAAGGTTGGCCGATCGGTTTTGCCTTGGGCTGGATGTTTCCCATGTTCGTGGTGTTTTTCATTTCGGCGCTGGCCGAAACCAACCGGCCGCCTTTTGACCTTCCCGAGGCGGAATCCGAACTCGTGGCCGGGTATCAGGTGGAATATTCATCCACTCCGTATCTGCTGTTCATGATCGGCGAGTATCTGAACATCGTTTTGATGTGTTCGATGCTGACGATCCTGTTCTTTGGAGGTTGGCTGCCGCTTTTCGACTTTTGGCCCTTGAACGCCGTTCCGGGGGTTGTCTGGTTTGCGGTCAAGGTTTGCTTCTTCTTCTTTCTGTTCGCCATGGTCAAGGCCATGGTGCCGCGCTATCGCTACGATCAATTGATGCGGCTGGGCTGGAAAATCTTTTTGCCGTTCTCCATTTTTTGGTTAGCCTTGAGCGCGGGGCTCGTGGTCGCGTTTCCCGAAACGTTTCCGATTTGTGAGATAAGAGACTGCGTCGGCCGGAAATAACGATAACAGGATCAAAAAGACTCATACGCGAATGTCACGATTCTTGAATATAGCCCGCGCCTTCATGCTGATGGACTTCGTAAGCGGCTTCAAGGTCGCTATGCGCTATTTCTTCAAGCCCAAAGCGACGGTGAATTATCCGTTCGAGAAAGGCGATTTGAGCCCGCGTTTCCGGGGCGAACATGCTTTGAGGCGCTATCCCAACGGAGAGGAGCGCTGCATCGCCTGCAAGCTGTGCGAAGCCGTTTGTCCGGCCCAGGCCATTACCATCGAAGCGGAACCGCGTGACGACGGAAGCCGGCGTACAACGCGCTATGATATCGACATGGTCAAATGTATTTACTGCGGCTTCTGCGAGGAATCGTGCCCGGTAGACGCCATTGTCCAAGGTCCCAATTTTGAATTTTCAACGGAAACGCGGGAAGAACTTCTTTATGATAAAGAGAAGTTGTTGGCGAACGGCGACAGGTGGGAACGTGAGATCGCCAAGAATTTGGAACTCGATATGCCTTATCGATAGGAGTCGGGTGAGAGATGCGGCCGGGCCGTAATTTGATTCAAGGCGGATTTTTTTCGATGGCCGACAACCTCTGTTTATCGCCGTGGCAAGGCGTTTGCGTGAAGAGACGGCAGGGGTTCGTGAATCCTGAATAAAGCGGTACGCTCAAATTCGGCAACCGCCCGCCCCCTGGACATGAAAGAGTCGCCCATGGTTCTGCAAGCCGTCGCCTTCTATGTTTTCGCGGCCTTTGTCGTGGCCGCGGCCTTTATGGTCATTGCGTCGCGAAATCCCGTTCATTCGGTTTTGTTTCTCATTCTGGCGTTTTTCAATTCGGCCGGTCTTTTTATCCTGCTGGGCGCGGAATTTCTGGCCCTTGTTTTGGTGATCGTTTATGTGGGCGCCGTCGCGGTTTTGTTTCTCTTCGTCGTCATGATGCTCGACATCAATTTTGTGGAACTGCGTCGGGGATTTCTCCAATATTTGCCCATTGGCGCATTCGTGGGCTTCATCGTGCTTCTCGAACTGCTGCTCGTCTTGAGCGTCGTCGGCGTTGCGCCGCAGGCGCCGTCTGCGGCGGCGTTTCCCATGCCCCTGTCGACCGAGCAAGCCAATACGGCCGCACTCGGCGACATCATATATACGGATTACATATATCTCTTTCAGACTGCCGGCGTGGTTCTGCTGGTGGCGATGATCGGGGCTATCGTCTTGACGCTGCGTTCGCGTGAAGGGGTGAGGAAGCAGGTGATTGCGGACCAGGTCGGCCGTCGGCGGGAAGAGGGCGTCAGGCTCGTCCGAGTCAAACCCGGTCAAGGCATATGAGAGAAAGCTGAAAAGAATGATGATTGGGCTTGGTCATTACCTCACCGTTGCGGCAATTCTTTTTACGATCGGTATTTTCGGAATTTTTCTCAACCGTAAGAACGTCATCATCATATTGATGTCGATTGAACTGATGTTGCTGGCCGTCAATATCAATCTTGTCGCTTTCTCGGCGTATTTGGGCGACCTGGTCGGTCAAGTTTTCGCGCTCTTCGTGCTGACCGTCGCCGCCGCCGAGGCGGCCGTCGGTCTTGCAATTCTAGTGGTCTACTTTAGAAACCGCGGCAACATCGATGTTGAAGACGTCAACCTCATGAAGGGCTAGGGCCGCAGCACTCTCATGCTCTATCAAACAATCGTCTTTTTGCCTGCCATCGGAGCACTGCTCGCCGGCGTGTTCGGCCGCTTGCTGACTCATCGCGGCTCGGAAATCGTGACCTGCACGTTGATGGTCATCGCGGCGCTCTTGTCGTGCGTCGCTTTTTACCGCGTCACGGTCCTGGGCGTGATACCCGAGGATCCGGTTACCATATTCCGTTGGTTCGACGCAGGCGCCTTCGAGGCCGATTGGGCCTTGCGCGTCGACGCGTTGACCGTTGTCATGTTGGTCGTGGTCAACGGTGTGTCGTCTTTGGTGCACATCTATTCGATCGGTTACATGAGCGAAGACCCGCATCGCTCCCGATTCTTTTCCTATTTGTCGATGTTCACCTTCGCCATGTTGATGCTGGTGACGGCGGACAACTTCATGCAGTTGTTCTTTGGCTGGGAAGGCGTCGGGTTGGCCTCTTATTTGTTGATCGGCTATTGGTACACTCGCCCGTCCGCCAATGCCGCCGCGATAAAAGCCTTCGTCGTCAACCGGGTCGGAGACCTCGGCTTCGCGCTCGGAATCATGGCCATTTTCCTGGTCTTCGGGTCCGTCGATTTCGACACCGTCTTTGAAATGGCGCCCGAAGTGGCCGGTCAAACGTTCAATTTCATCGGATTGGACGTCGATATTTTAACGACGATTTGCCTGTTGTTGTTCTGGGGGGCGATGGGCAAGTCGGCGCAGTTCCTGCTCCATACCTGGCTGCCCGACGCCATGGAAGGCCCGACGCCCGTCTCGGCCCTGATCCACGCCGCAACCATGGTGACGGCCGGCGTTTTTCTTGTCTGCAGATGTTCCTATCTTTTCGAATACGCGCCTTTTGCGCTGGCGGTCGTCACGGTCGTCGGAGCGGTAACGGCTTTCTTCGCGGCCACCGTTGCGCTCGTTCAAAATGACATCAAGCGCGTCGTGGCCTATTCCACATGCAGCCAACTCGGTTACATGTTTTTTGCCGCGGGTGTGGGCGCCTACCAGGCTGCCATGTTTCACCTGTTTACCCATGCTTTCTTCAAGGCGTTGTTGTTTTTGGGCTCGGGCTCGGTGATACACGCCCTGAACGGTGAACAGGACATGCGCAACATGGGCGGGACTTTCAGACATTTGCCTTGGACCATGACCGTCATGTTGTTGGCGACGATTTCGATTACCGGCCTGGGCCTTCCCCATACCGTCTTCGGTTTTTCCGGTTTCGTTTCGAAAGACGCCATTATCGAGGTTGCTTATGCGGTCGATACGCCTGTGGGTACATTTGCCTTTTGGATGGGACTGACGGCGGCGGCGATGACCGCCTTCTATTCCTGGAGACTTTTCTTCTCGATGTTTTTCGGCAAGGCGCGCGCGCCCGTCGAGGTCATGAACCGTGCTCATGAGTCGCCAACCGTCATGACGGCGCCGCTCGTTTTACTGGCGTTCGGTTCGGTCTTTGCCGGCATGTTCTTTTACGACGGGTTTATCGGTGACGGCCGGGAACTCTTCTGGAAGTCCGCCGTCTTGACGGCCGCCGAAACCACCGCCCTGGAACTCAAGGGTCAACTCCGTGAGACCTGGGTTTTCTATGCGCCGCTTATCGTCAGCATGGCGGGTCTGGGTTGGGCATGGTTGTGGTATGTGCGCCGGCCGGAACTGCCGGCGCGATTCGTCAAAGAAAACAATCCGCTCTACCAATTCCTTCTCAACAAATGGTACTTCGACGCCCTTTACGATGTTTTGTTTGTAAAGTCGGCCAAGACTATCGGGCGGTTTCTATGGAAAGAGGGAGACGGCCGGCTGATTGACGGGTTCGGTCCTCACGGCGTCGCGAACACGGTTCTTCAGACGACCAGACGGGTGGTCAAACTCCAGACGGGTTACATCTACCATTACGCCTTTGCAATGCTCATCGGCATCGCGCTCATGGTGACGTTCTACTACGGACGCGCCGCGGGAGTGATTCAGTGAGTGTAGACTGGCTCGGCATTATCACCTTTGTTCCCCTCGTCGGCGCGCTTTTCATTGCGACCATCAACGGCGAAAAAGAGATCGTGGATCGAAACGCCCGCTATGTCGCGCTATGGACGACGACCGTCGTTTTTCTCATTTCGCTTTGGATACTCTTTTCGTTCGATCCCGCCGTACCTGCGTTTCAGTTCGAGGTCAGCCGTTCCTGGCTGGGCGGGAACATCAACTATCACATGGGCGTCGATGGAATTTCGATACTGTTCGTTATCCTCACGACGTCCTTGATGCCTCTCTGCATTTTAGCGAGTTGGGACTCGATTCGAACGAACGTCAAGGAATACATGATCGCGTTTCTTGTTCTGGAAACGCTCATGATCGGCGTCTTTTGCGCGCTTGACCTCGTTCTGTTTTATCTCTTCTTCGAAGGCGGGTTGATCCCGATGTTTATCATCATAGGGGTCTGGGGCGGCGACAACCGGGTCTACGCTTCGTTCAAGTTCTTTTTGTACACGCTGCTCGGTTCGGTGCTGATGCTGGTTGCCCTGATCAGCATGTACGTGGTTTCCGGCACTACCGACATTCCCACGCTCATGGACCACCACTTCGCGCCGGAGTTTCAGACCTGGCTGTGGCTTGCCTTCTTCGCCTCGTTTGCGGTCAAGCTGCCCATGTGGCCCGTTCACACATGGTTGCCGGATGCTCACGTCGAAGCCCCGACGGCGGGTTCCGTAGTCCTTGCGGCCATCCTGTTGAAAATGGGGGGATACGGTTTTTTGCGCTTCTCGCTGCCGATGTTTCCGATTGCGTCCGATGTCTTTGCGCCATTCGTCTTTGCACTGAGTGTGATCGCGATCATATACACGTCGCTTGTCGCGTTGGTTCAGGAAGACATTAAAAAATTGATTGCCTATTCTTCCGTCGCTCACATGGGGTTTGTCACGCTGGGCGTGTTCGCCGGCAATATCCAGGGCGTTCAAGGGGGCATATTTCAAATGCTCAGCCACGGTGTGATTTCGAGCGCGCTTTTTTTGTGCGTCGGCGTGATTTACGACCGCATGCACACGCGTAAAATCATGGCCTACGGCGGATTGGTTCACCGCATGCCGATCTATGCGGCGGTCTTCATGTTGTTCACCTTGGGTAACGTAGGGTTGCCGGGTACAAGCGGCTTTGTCGGAGAAATCATGTCGCTGGTCGGCGTCTATCAGGTCAATACGTGGGCGGCCTTTCTGGCGACAACCGGAATCATACTCAGCGCGGGGTACGCGCTTTGGCTCTATCGGAGAGTGATCTTCGGCCCCTTGGAAAAAGAGAAACTCAGAGCCATTGCCGATCTTGCTCCCCGTGAGATCGCCGTCTTGGCGCCGTTGGTCATTGCCATGCTTTTTCTCGGATTTTATCCCGTGTCCGTCTTTGACGTAACAAACGCGTCGGTCGAAAATCTGGTCTTTGATTATGTGCAGGCCTTGGAGGCGCACCAAACCGTCGAAGTCACCTCGAACTAGGATAACCGTGGGACAGCATGCAGAACGTTGCCGTATCGACTCAGGACGTGTTTTGGACGAGTTTGGCGCTCGCCGCCCCCGAGTGCATCTTGGCGGTCGGGGCGATAGCGCTTTTACTGATCGGCGTTTTCGGGGACGACGGACGGACGAGATGGATATTGTGGGCCTCGATTATCGTTCTCGCAATCGCCGCCGTTTTTGTCATTTTTCCCGAGCCCGTTCGCACTTTGGGTTTCGGCGGCAGTTTCGTTTTTGATCCGTACGGCCGCTTTGTAAAGATTCTCATCTATATCGCGTCCGCAACTTCCCTTGTCATGTCTCAGGATTTCTTGCGAGACGAAAAGATCGAGCGGTTCGAATATCCCGTTCTCGTTCTATTGGCGACCTTGGGCATGAGCATGATGGTCTCGGCCAACGACCTTATCGCGCTTTATATGGGGATTGAATTGCAGAGTCTGGCGCTCTATGTCCTGGCCTCGTTCAATCGCGACAGCTTGAGATCAACGGAGGCGGGGCTCAAATATTTTGTCTTGGGCGCGCTGTCTTCCGGTCTGCTTCTTTACGGTTGTTCGCTGATTTACGGATTTACCGGCACCGTTGACTTCGAGACTCTAAGAACCGTGCTGGACGCCGGGGAACTTGACGTTGGCGTCAGCTTCGGTTTGGTGTTTTTATGCGCGGGCTTGGCATTCAAGGTCTCGGCCGTGCCGTTTCACATGTGGACGCCCGACGTTTACGAAGGGGCGCCGACGCCTGTTGTGGCATTGCTTTCGGCAGCGCCAAAGGCGGCGGCGCTCGCTCTTTTCGTTCGTGTTCTTGTGTGGCCGTTCGCGAGCGATGAAGCCGCCGCGTCGCCTCAATGGCAGGAAATCATTATCGTAATTTCCGCGTTGAGTATGCTTGTCGGCGCATTTGCCGCGATCGGACAGCGCAACATCAAACGGCTCATGGCCTATTCGTCGATCGGCCATATGGGATACGCCCTTGTGGGGCTGGCGGCCGGCTCGGAAGAAGGCGTCCGCGGCGTCCTCATTTATCTTACGATCTATCTTCCCATGACGCTCGGCGTATTTGCCTGTATTTTGGCGATGAGGCGCAAAGAGGGCATGGTCGAAGATATCGGGGCGTTGGCGGGCCTGCGCCATAATCAACCCGCGATGGCCCTGGCGCTTCTCGTGTTGATGTTTTCTCTCGCCGGCATTCCCCCGTTGGCGGGTTTTTTCGCAAAGTTCTACGTGCTCGTAGCTGCCGTGAATTCAGGTCTTTACGCCCTTGCCATCATTGGTGTTTTGGCGAGTGTCGTCGCGGCCTATTACTATGTACGGATTGTCAAAATCATGTACTTTGACGAACCGGCCGTTCCTTTCGTTCGGCCCGTATCAGGCGGGTTGAATACCGTCGTCGTCGTTTCCACGGTCTTTACCGTATTCTATGCTTTCTTTGCTTTTTGGCTGCTTGACATTACAAACGCCGTTGCCTCTTTCCTCTTTACATAAAGATTCAGGCGCGGCCTCCAATTTGGCTGTTCCGGACGGCTATGACCTTCGGTGCTTCGAGGAGATCGACAGCACGAATGAAGAAGCCCTGCGGCTCGCGCGGGGAGGCTTGACCCGGCCTACCTGGATTTGGGCGGAGCGTCAGACGGCCGGCCGGGGTCGGCGAGGGCGCGTTTGGGTATCGCAGACGGAAAATCTCTTTTGCACGCTTGCGCTGCCTGTCGACCGCCCGCCGGCCGTCGCAGCCCAGCTCTCGTTCCTCTCAGCGCTTGCCGTCCGACGGCTTATCGAAACTCATTCAAGCGCCTCCACCGTTAAAATGAAGTGGCCCAATGACGTCCTCCTCGAAGGAAAAAAGGTTTCGGGTATTCTTCTCGAATCGGTCACGGGAGGCTCCGATCGACCGTCCCTCGTTGCCGTGGGCGTCGGCGTTAATTTGATGTCCTGCCCGAGCGGGACCGATTTTCCCGCGACCGCGCTCGCCTCCGTTTGCGACCCGCCGTCGCCGCGCCGCGCCATGGAAGAGTTGATGCGTCATTTCGATGATTGGTTGGGCATATGGATGACGCGCGGATTTGAACCCATCCGGTACGCCTGGCTTTCGGCGGCCCAAGGTTTGGGCCGGGAGATAGAGGTGCGGTTACCCGGCAGGACGCTGACCGGTATATTTGATACGATCAGCGAGACAGGCGAACTTGTGCTTATCGATTCCGACGGTGAAAAGACCGAAATCGCGGCCGGCGACGTCTTCTTTGGAAATGAATGAGAGGGGTGAACCGGACATGTTGCTGGTTATCGATGCGGGCAATACCGATACGCTCTTCGCCGTTTTCGACGGCGACCGGCTTCGAGGCAAATGGCGGCTCGCAACGGACGACAGGCGCACCGCCGATGAATACATCGCCGCACTCAATCAACTCGTGTTTCTTGGCGGAATCGACCACAAGTCGATTGACGTCGTTGTGGTTGCCAGCGTGGTTCCCCAAGCGCTGAAGCATGTGTCGGAATTTTGCCAAAAATGGGTCCGCTGCGCGCCCCTGGTCGTCGGGTCGCCTGAACTCTCCCTCAATCTTGAGATTCGCGTGGATGATCCGGCCGCCGTCGGAGCGGACCGCCTGGTCAATGCCATAGGCGCTCATGTCAAATATGACGGGGCCTTGATCGTTATCGATTTCGGGACGGCGACCACATTGGACGTCGTTGCCGAAGACGGCGCTTATGAGGGAGGCGTCATCGCGCCGGGCATCAATTTGTCCGCTCAGGCGCTCTACATGGCGGCCGCTCAGTTGCCGATGATCTCCATCGAGCCGCCGCAGGCCGTTGTCGGTAAAGATACCGTGGAGGCCATGAAGTCCGGACTATATTGGGGTTACGTGAGTTTGATCGAGGGCCTCGTGGCGCGCATCAAGTCGGAAATCGACAAACCATGCACGGTCATAGCGACAGGCGGCGTCGCCGGACTGTTCAGGAACGCCTCCCCGGTCATCGATCACATTGAAACGGATTTGACGATCTTCGGACTATTGGAGATCTACAAGCGACACAAAACCGCCGATACATGAATCGCCCGTCAGCCTGATCATGCCTAAATCCCCATTTCCCAAAAAGGGTGAAGAACTCGTCTTTCTGCCGTTGGGCGGCGCGGGGGAAATCGGCATGAACCTCAATCTTTACGGTTATGGTCCGAAAGGTCGCTACAAGTGGCTTATGGTCGATTTGGGGGTCATGTTCGGCAATGAAAAAACACCGGGCATCGAGCTTATCATGGCGGACCCTCAATACATTCTTCCGTTCAAGGATCAACTTCTCGGTTTAGTCTTGACTCACGGCCACGAGGATCACATTGGAGCCGTGGCGCACCTTTGGCCGATGCTGGGGTGTCCCATATATGCGACGCCTTTCACGGCTTCTCTTGTGCGCTACAAACTCGAGGAGGCCGGCCTGGTCGATGACGCGGAAATTATCGTCGTGCCGTTGGGCGGGAGGCGCCGACTCGGACCGTTCGACATTGAACTGATAACGCTCACTCATTCGATACCGGAACCCAATGCGCTCGCTATTCGCACGCCTTTGGGTTGTGTATTGCACACGGGCGATTGGAAAATCGATCCGGGTCCGTTGGTCGGTGACGTCGTTGACGAGGACTGTTTGCGTGATCTCGGCCAAAGCGGCGTCGCGGCCATGGTGTGCGATTCGACCAATGTATTCGTCCCCGGCACGGCAGGGTCGGAAGCGGACGTGCGCCGAAGTCTTTTGGAACTGGTGGGCGGTCTCGAACGGCGTGTTGTGGTCACGTGTTTTGCCTCGAACATAGCCCGCCTCGACACCGTCGCACATGTTGCCAAGGCGCATGGTCGTCATTTGTGCGTCGTGGGGCGTTCCATCCATCGCATGGTCGAGGCCGCGCGTTCCGCCGCCATGCTTCGGGGTTTTCCGTCTCCGGTCACGGAAGAGGACGCCGGACGCCTTCCTCCCGACAAGGTATTGTACCTGTGTACGGGAAGCCAGGGAGAACCGCGCGCGGCTCTACGACGCATTGTGGACGGAGAACACTCGCATATCGTATTGGAAAAGGGCGATGCGGTCATATTTTCGTCGCGAGTCATTCCGGGAAACGAGGTCTCGATTTCCGAGATGCAGAATAAACTGGCGGAGAAGGGGGTTCGGATCGTTACGGAACGGGATCACTTTGTTCACGTGTCCGGTCATCCCTGCCGCGACGAACTGGCGATGATGTATCAATGGGTGCGTCCGAAGTTGGCGATACCCGTCCACGGCGAAGCACGGCATCTCTTCGAGCACGCGGAATTGGCGCGACAGCTTCAGGTCCCCAAGGCGATCGTACCGAAAAACGGAACCATGATCCGCATCGCGCCGGGGGAAAGCCGTGTCTTGAGGCAGGTCGCCAACGGGCGGCTCTATTTGGACGGCCACGTCATCGTGAACCGGGATAAAAGTCATGTGAAGGAAAGACGCAAGATGTCCTATTCGGGTTATGTGGGCATAGCCTTGGCAATCGATCGCGAGAACGGAGTGATCGCGGCTCCCGAGATCAGACTGCAAGGACTGTCCGGCGCCCAAAAGGGCAGCGGAGAAGATCTATGTGACGATATCGGACAAACCGTGCTCGATAGTTTTGGCAGGATTCCCAAGAGAAAGCTAAACCAGAACATGGCCATCGAGCAGACCATTCGGCGTGCAACACGACGATTCTTGACCCGTCGCCTGGGGAAAAAACCCGTGATCGACGTTTCCGTCATCAGGGTCTGAATCGTTTGAATGAAAAATCCCGGAAAATGTTGAAAGGTCCAATTCATTTCACGATTTGATTCGGAGAACTCATGATCGGCAAGTTGAACCATGTGGCGATTGCAGTGCCTGACGTACAGGCCGCCGCCCGGATATACCGCGATGTCCTCGGCGCGCAGGTGTCCCAAGCCGTGCCCCAGCCCGAGCACGGCGTCACGACGGTTTTTGTCGAATTGCCGAACGCCAAACTGGAACTCATCGAACCGCTGGGAGACGACTCGCCCATCGCCAATTTTCTTCGTAAGAATACGGTCGGCGGTATTCACCATATTTGTCTCGAAGTCGAAGACATCGACGGGGCCTGCAGGTCGTTGGAAAAGAAAGGTGTAAGGATCATCGGCGACGGCAAACCGAGAACCGGCGCCCACGGCAAACCCGTCATCTTTTTGCATCCGAAAGATCTTTGCGGCACGTTGATCGAACTTGAGGAGGTCGGACCGGCGCGGCCCTGAAGCGCCGGCGGTTTTGCTTTGGGATGTAAATCCGCCGATATGTTCGTCGCTTTCGTCTCGATGACCTTCATCCGGATGCGGTATCGCCCGCTCACCGGCGTAGTTTTGTTTACGGATAGGAACCAGGAAAATGAGACTGTCGCGGTTCTTCTTGCCGACTCTTAGGGAAACGCCCGCGGAAGCTCAGATCGTTTCTCATCGCCTGATGCTGCGTGCGGCCATGATTCGTCAGTCTTCCGCCGGTATCTATTCCTGGCTGCCGCTGGGCCTGCGCGTTTTGCAAAAGATCGAAGATATCGTCAGAGAGGAACAAAACCGTGCGGGCGCCGTAGAGTTGCTCATGCCCACCATACAGTCGGCGGACCTGTGGAAGGAGAGCGGCCGTTATGACGACTACGGACAGGAAATGCTGCGTATCAATGACCGGCATGATCGAGAGCTTTTGTACGGTCCGACGAACGAGGAACTGATTACGGATATTTTCCGTTCGACAATTCGCTCCTACAGGGATCTGCCGATAAACCTCTACCATATTCAATGGAAATTCCGTGACGAGATCAGGCCCCGATTCGGCGTCATGCGCGGCCGCGAATTTCTGATGAAAGATTCCTATTCATTCGATCTGAGTTTCGAAGCGGCGAGACATTCCTACAACCAGATGTTCATCGCGTATTTGCGAACATTCGAACGTATGGGTTTGAAGGCCGTGCCGATGACGGCGGATCCGGGTCCCATAGGCGGCGACATGAGTCACGAATTCGTGATTCTTGCGGAAACGGGCGAGAGCGAATTTTTCTGTCACAAGGATCTCATGGAGATCGAGGCTCCGGGCGAAAACATCGACTACCGGACCGATTTATCGTCTCTGATCGAGGAGCGGACGCGTCTTTATGCGGCGACGGACGAAAAACACGACGCCGGGAAATTCGAAGCCGAGGTTCCCGAGGATAAGCGGCTGAGCGCGCGCGGCATCGAGGTCGGACACATCTTTTATTTCGGAAAGAAGTATTCGGAGCCCATGGGCGCCGTGGTCGCGGGTCCGGACGGAGAACGGACCGCCGTCGAAATGGGCTCCTATGGCATCGGCGTCTCGCGTCTCGCAGGCGCGATCATCGAAGCGAGTCACGATAATGCCGGCATAATTTGGCCTGTTTCCGTCGCGCCGTTTCACGTCGGACTCATCAATTTGAAAGCGGGGGAGGGCGCAACGGACCGGGCGTGTGAAGACATGTATACGCGATTGTCCAATGCGAATCTTGACGTGCTCTATGACGACACCGACGCACGGGTAGGGTCGAAATTCAGCAATATGGATTTGATCGGTCTGCCCTGGCAGATCATTGTCGGCCCGAAGGGGCTTAAAAACGGCGTTGTAGAGGTCAAGAACCGCAAGACCGGTCAACGCCATGAACTGTCCTCCGAGGCCGCCGTGACCAAGCTCGTATCCGAAGGGCCGGCGTCTTGACCTTTCCGTTCGCACGGTTTGAGTGGATGTTGGCGGGACGCTATTTGCGGGCCCGCAGGCGCGAGAGTTTCATTTCCGTTGCGTCCGGGTTCTCTTTGGTGGGCATCGCGCTCGGCGTGGCGACGCTGATTGTCGTTATGGCCGTCATGAACGGCTTTCGCATCGAGTTGATGGACCGGGTGTTGGGGGTCAACGGTCACATCATGATCTACGGCGCCACGGACGGCCGCCTGTATGACTTCGATCGGACTGCGGATCTTGTCGAGTCCTTGGAGGGCGTCGAGCGCGTCGCGCCTATCGTTCAGGGTCAGGTCATGGCCTCGGCGAACGATCTCTCTTCCGGCGCTCTCGTGCGCGGGGTGAGAGAGGCGGACCTGAAAGCGTTCAAGGTCGTTTCCGACAAAATTTTATCGGGCACGCTGGACGGTTTCGACGGAGCGGGCGGGATCGCGGTCGGAAGTCGTCTGGCGCAAAGCATGGGAGTCGGTGTGGACGGGCAAATCACTCTCATATCGCCGCGCGGGGCGGTCACGCCGTTCGGGATGACGCCTCGGATCAAGTCCTATCCGGTCGTCGCGGTCTTTGAAATCGGCATGTCTGAATATGATGCAAGTTTCGTGTTCATGCCCTTCGACGAAGCGCAGCTTTATTTCAACGTGGAAAATGCCGCGACGGCATTGGAAATCATGGTCGATGATCCGGACAACGTGGACTCCCTGCGCGCCCTCATGCAAGCGGAACTGGACCAACCGGCCCGAATATTCGATTGGAAACAAACGAATTCCACTTTCGTGAGCGCCCTCGAAGTGGAAAAGAACGTCATGTTTCTGATCTTGACGTTGATCATTTTGGTGGCCTCGCTGAACATTATTTCCGGTCTGATCATGCTCGTGAAAGACAAGGGACAGGATATCGCCGTTTTGAGGAGCATGGGGGCGACCAGGGGCGCCGTCATGAGGGTCTTCTTCATTGCGGGGTCCGCCATAGGCGTCGTGGGAACGTTTGCCGGTTTGACGATCGGGGTCGTGTTCTGCGCCAATATCGAGACATTGCGCCAATGGCTGTCGTCGTTGACGGGAACGGAGCTTTTTTCACCGGAAATCTATTTTTTGGCGACCATGCCTGCCGAGATAGTGGCGAGCGAGGTGGCGGCCATCGTCTTTATGGCGCTCGGTTTGTCTTTTATGGCGACGCTTTATCCGTCTTGGCGCGCGGCGCGCCTGGATCCGGTCGAAGCGCTTAGATATGAATAGAGTGTAAGCGGATGGCGAGGGGGGAAACGCCCGTATTGGAATTGCGCAACGTCGTGCGATCGTACCCGCAAGGCCGGACACGGCTCGAGGTGTTGAGGGGCGCCAACCTTGCGGTTTTGAAAGGCGAGGCGGTGGGTTTGCTGGGGCCCTCGGGGTCCGGAAAGTCCACTTTGCTGCATATCGCGGGGTTGCTTGAACGCCCTGACGGCGGCCGGGTACTGTTGCGCGGCAAGGATTGCGCGTCGCTGAGCGACGGCCAGCGCACGAGGATCCGCCGGGAAGATCTGGGCTTCGTCTATCAGTTCCATCACTTGCTGCCCGAATTCTCCGCCTTGGAAAATGTCACCCTGCCCCGACTCATCGGCGGACACGACCGCCGCCGCTCGCAAAGGGAAGCCGAGCGTTTGTTGTCGGACCTGGGCCTTTCGGGGCGCCTGGCCCATCGACCCATGGAGCTTTCAGGGGGCGAGCAGCAACGCGTCGCCATCGCGCGCGCTTTGGCAAACGGGCCCGGCATTCTTTTGGCCGACGAACCTACGGGGAACCTCGATCCGACCACCGCGGACTCCGTTTTCGACAGCCTGCTTCACCTTGCCCACGATCAAGGACTGGCGGCGGTCGTCGCCACCCACAATATCAATCTCGCCGATCGTTTCGACCGCCTTGTCCATCTTGAAAACGGTGAAATCGTAGAGGCTTAGAAGCTTTACTTGATGTTTATTCAGAACTGAAGTGCAGCCCTGAAGGCAAGGGTTTTGTCAGGAGTCCGCCGCGTGGGAGAGCGCGGGGCGGGCGCCCATGCGGGCGGCGGCCCGTCCGTTCATGACCGCGTCTTTTCGGTCCCGGTTCATCGCCGCCGTTTCCGACGTCCCTTGATGTCGGCCGTCAGCGGCGCGCGCATGGTTTCATAGAGCTTGAACAGATGCCGGACGCGCTCGCGTTCGGAGGCGAAGCCGCTACGTCGGTAGAGACGGTCCACGGCGCTATCGAGGCGGGCATGGGCGCGGCGCAAGTCCGGCGGCGTCAGGTCCGGGTCGTAGAGATTGGCCAGCGCGGCCCCGGCGTGGGCGGCGCGGGCGTCGAGCACGGCTTGGGCGAGCGGTTCCAGCCTCAAAAGGTCGGCGCTTCCGTCCGCAAAGCCCGGCGGCAGCGGGAAGGTATTGTAGACGAGGCCGATGGAGTAGCGGTAGTCGCTTTTCAGTCGTCCGCCGATCTGGCGCAGCCAGGCCATGTGCATGGCGGAGGTGAGCAGGGCAAAGTCGGTGAGCGCGGCGTTTTCCAGAATCTTCATGGCATTGCTGGGAATGACCGGCGGTTCAAGCCAGCCGATGGGCGCGTATTCGCGCCGCTCCGAACTCGTTTCGGGCATGACCAGGAAAGGCGCGTTGGGGATGACGTTGACGTGGTAGAGCGTCGGCGTTGCCGCGAGCTTGACCGTGGGTCCGCTCTTGCTGGCCTCGCGGTAGGCGCGGACGGCGGCGATCCGTTCGCGCACCCGCGGCAACTCTGCCAGCACATCAGGCGGCGCGTCGTGCAAGGCCAGGATCCAGCGCTCGCCGCCTTGCAGATATTCACGCGCGCCGACGAACGGGTGCAGATACGGCGCGGCCCTCGGTTCCGCGTCCAGGAACGCGGCGCGTTCCGCCTCGTCGAAGATGTAATGCCCGCCGTCGATGGGCTTGGAGCCGATGATCAGCCGCCCCATGCCGTTGATCGGGCGGCTTTCCTCGCGCACCGTGAGGTGCGGGTCGCTCAGATCTCCGGCATCGAACAGATAGGGCGACAACGCCGCGTGGCGGCTTTCCTCCGGCGCGCCCTTGATGTCGGGATAATTGAACAGACGCTTCTGCGCTCGTGTACGCCCCCCCCCAACCGAGCCCGACGATCACCACATGCACGTGGGCCTTGCCGCGTGCGTCCGAGCCCCAGACGAAGGTGCGGTGCGCGAAGGCGATTTCCAGCCCGCAGCGCTCGAACAGCAGCGGCCAAAGCTGCGCCACCTGTTCGCCCTGGCTGATCGAGTTGGTGGCGACGAAGCCGATACGGGTACCGCCGCCTCTCACATACTCCCCCGCCTTGATGAACCACGCGGCGACGTAATCCAGCGTCCCCCCGCTCTTGCCCAGCGCCGCGATGCGGCGTACCTGCGCGCGCTGCTCCGGCGTCTGAAACTTCGCCCCCGCAAACGGCGGGTTGCCGAACAGGTATGAGCAGGTCTGCGGCGGCAGCACCGCCCGCCAGTCGATCTCCAGCGCGTCGCCGTGGACGATGCGCGGCGATTTCTCAAGGGGGATGCGCGCATAAGTCCGGCCGAACTCCAGGCTCAGCCGGTTGTTCATGATGTGGTCCATCATCCACAGCGCGGTCTCCGCGATGCGCGCCGGGAACTCGCCGAGTTCGATCCCGTAGAACCGGTCGACGTCGATCACCGACAGGGTCTCAGCCAGAGCGTCGGTCTGCCGTCCGTCCGGCGCCCTCGGGTGGATTTCCTTCAGCACCTCGATTTCCAGAAGCCTCAGTTCGCGGTAGGCGATGATGAGGAAGTTGCCGCAGCCGCAGGCGGGGTCGAAAAAACGCATGGCGCCCAGCTTCTCCTGAAACGCCAGCAGGTCGGGGCGCCGGCGGCTGTCGCGGCGCGCTTGCAGCCGCGCGAACTCGGCGCGCAGATCGTCCAGAAACAGCGGCTCGATCACTTTCAAGATGTTCGTCTCGGTGGTGTAGTGCGCGCCTTGGGCGCGGCGCTCCGCCGGGTCCATGACCGACTGGAACAGCGCGCCGAAGACCGCGGGCGAGATGTTCGACCAGTCGAAGCGGCAGGCGTCGAGCAGCTTGGCGCGCATGTCTGAGTCGAAGGAGGGGATGCGCAGGGGCCCGTCGAACAGGTCGCCGTTGATATGGGGGAAGCGGGCCAGATCCTCGTCCAGCGTGGCGACCCGCTCGCTCTCCGGCGTGTCCAGCACCTGGAACAGTTGCGCCAGCCAGGGCCCGAGGCCGGCGCCGTCCTCGGCGGTGCGGGTCTCGATGAAATCGAGGAAGATGTCGCGCGGCTCGAAGATGCCGGTATCGTCCGCGAACAGGCAGAAGACGATGCGCACGAGGAACCGCTCCAGGTCGTGCCCGCGGTAGCCGGCCGCGTCGAGGGCGTCGTGGAGCCGTCCGACCAGTTCTGCGGCCTCGATATTGGCCGGGTCCTGGTCTCGGAAGGCGCGGCGCTCGACGCCGAGGATGAAGCCGAACGCCTCGACATGGGCGGGCAGGTCGGCGAGGGCGAAGGCCGTGGTTCGGCGCTGGTCCAGATCGTGAAGCTCGAAGGTCTGAAAATCGCTCACCAGAATGTAGCGGGGTCTCTCGCGCTCGGGCAGGGCGTCGAAATACGCCCCCGCCTGGTCCAGAGCCCCGGCGAGACCGCGCCCCGCGCTTTTCTGCTCGACCATCAGCACGCCGGGCCAGAACAGGTCGATGAAGCCGCGCCTCTCGTCCAGCTTGGCCACGTGCGCCTCGTAGCGCGCCACCGTGCGGCGGCGGACGCCGAACACTTCGAAGAAGTCGTTGTAGAAACTCTGGGTCTCGCCTCTCTCGTAAGACGCCTCGCCCCACTCCCGGGCAAAAGCGGCCGCCCGCGCGCGTACCTCGTTCCATGACAGGCGCACGGCCTACAGTGCTTCCTGATCGAAATAGTCCTCGTCGATCTGCTTGATCTCGTGAGTGACGCGCGTCCGCACGCCGACTCCATGCTGAACCATGAGTTGCGCCAGTTTCTCGCCGTCGATGAGCACGATCCGCTTCGGGCTCCGCGCCAAATATTTCTCGGCCGCAGGCGTGAATCTGGCGGTGGTGACGAATACGCCCTTGGTCATGCCCGCAGCGTCGAGCGCGCCCGCGAAGTCGCGCAGGGCGCTCTCACCGACGGTGTTGCCTTCAGCGTACCTTTTCGCCTGTATGTAGATCTTATCCAAGCCAAGCGCGTCCTCATTTATTATGCCGTCGATCCCGCCGTCGCCTGAACCCCCGGTCACTTGGCCTCTCTCGGCAACGCCTCTACCGTAGCCCATTTTGATCAACAAATCGCGAACCGCGCGTTCAAGAAACGCGGGTTCGGCGCTGCGAACCCGGTCCAGCACGTCGGCTTCCAGTTCGCCGCGCAATCGCAGGGCGGCGCGTTCCAGCGCTTCCTCCGGCGTTTCAGAAATGTCATCGCTCCGAGTTTCCGTCTCACCCTTGTCGGAAGACGGAGCGTTCGCCCTGCGCGACCACCCGGCGTAATCCGGGTACTCTCTCAGCAGTTTTATGTCGATGCGCGAAGGGTCGCGGGACAACAAGTCTGCGCCTTCCTGCGTCAATCTATATACGCCGCGGCCAACGCGTTCCAGAAGACCGGCACTGTGCATGTACTTTACGGCCCAACTCACGCGGTTCACGAATATCGTCTGGCGGCCGCTCGGGAGCAGTTCCCGAACATCGTCGGCGGAAAGCCCCTCGGCGGCGGCGACCCGGTCGCGAATTTCCGACACCGGCGTATCGGCGCGGGAGGCGAACGCCTTGAGGACGGGAAGCATCAATGACTGAAAGTCAGGAACGGGCATCGGCGACCACTCCCTTATGCCAAAGCTTCGAGATGCGGCGATGCGCCGACCGTTGAAGAGAAGATTCGTATCATGCGCGCCAACTGTAATCTCCGTTGCGAATGAGGTAAAGGACTCCGGACACGGGATGTAAGCCGGTCATTCGACGGGGGGATTCGAAGTTTGGTTTGACAACGCTGCAAGGCGCCCATATGCCGGACAAGGAAAACAATGGCGCAACTCGCATCCAATCACAGTTCATTCGTACATCTGCGCCTTCATACCGCTTACTCGCTGTCCGAGGGCGCGATACACATCGCACGGCTGCCGGATTTCTGTCGGGAATTCGGAATGCCGGCGCTCGCGATAACGGATAAGAACAATCTTTTCGGAGCCTTGGAGTTTTCTACGACACTCGCGGCCGAAGGCATTCAACCCATCGTCGGCTGCAGTTTGGCGCTTGGTCTGGGAAATGAGTCTTCCGGTGGCGCCGGCTCTTCGGAACAGGAGGGGGGCGATCGGCCGGCATATCCCTCGATTGCGCTCCTTGTCAAAAACGAAACCGGTTATTTGAATCTTCTGCGGCTTTCGAGCAAAGCGTTCGAGCGGGCGCGCGGGGCGCGCGGACCTCACGTCACGCTCAAGGAGTTGGAGTCTCGCGCCGCCGGTCTGATCGCGCTTACGGGAGGACGGGAAGGGCCCATCGATCAGGCCTTGCTGGACGGCGCGCACGGGCGGTCCAAACATCTGTTGGATAGGCTCGGGAACATCTACCCGGACAACCTTTATGTCGAGTTGCAACGGCATGGGGACGAACGCTTTGAAGCGGTCAATAACGACCTGGTCGAATTGGCCTATGATTTCGACCTTCCTCTTGTCGCTACGAACGAACCCTACTTCCTGACCGGAGACTTGGCCGAAGCGCACGATGTTCTTTTGTGTATTTCTCAAGGGGCATACGTGACCCAACAGCATCGCCGCCGTCTGACTCCCGAACACTATATCAAGTCCCCGCAGGACATGGTCGATCTCTTCGAGGATCTGCCCGAAGCGATCGACCATACGATCGAGATTTCACAACGCTGCTCATACATTCCGGAGCCGCGCGAGCCCATACTGCCCAAATACCGGTCCCGGACGGAAAAAACGGAGTCGGAAGACCTCCGCGAGCAGGCCGAGGCCGGTCTGCGCGCACGGCTTTCGGAATTCGAATTGGCCGACTCGGAGGACACTTATTGGCAGCGTTTGAATTTCGAACTTGATGTCATAACCCGAATGGATTTTACCAGCTATTTTTTGATCGTCGCCGATTTCATCAAATGGGCCAAACAGCAGGGTATACCGGTCGGTCCCGGCCGCGGATCCGGCGCCGGCTCCGTTGTGGCGTGGGCTTTGACCATTACGGACCTGGACCCGCTGCGATTCGGTCTTCTTTTCGAAAGATTTCTCAATCCCGACCGGGTGTCGATGCCCGATTTCGATATCGACTTTTGTCAGGAACGCCGCGACGAAGTGATCCGCTATGTACAGGAAAAATACGGCAGCGACCATGTGGCGCAGATCATCACGTTCGGAAAGCTTCAAGCGCGAGCGGTTGTGCGAGACGTCGGCCGCGTCCTGGAGGTATCGTACGGGCAGGTCGACCGCATTTCCAAACTCATTCCGAACAATCCCGCCAATCCGGTGTCGCTCGGTCGAGCGATCGACGGCGAACCCGATCTTCAACACCAGATACGAACCGACGAAACGGTCGCACGGTTGACCGAGATCGCCTTGAAGTTGGAAGGACTTTACCGGCATGCGTCGACGCATGCCGCCGGCGTCGTCATCGGCGATCGTCCGCTCGATGAGCTGGTCCCCATCTATTTTGATCCCCGGTCCGATATGCCGGTGACCCAATTCAATCTCGAATGGGTCGAGCGTGCGGGGCTCGTGAAATTCGATTTCCTGGGATTGAAGACGCTTACGGTTTTGGAGCGGGCGAAGCGGCTGCTCGCGGCGCGGGGCGTGGAGATCGATCTGAACCGTTTGCCTCTCGATGACGAAAAAACCTATGCCATGCTGGCGCGGGGAGACGCCATCGGGGTGTTTCAGTTCGAAGGCAGCGGCATGCGGGAGCTTCTCCGGCAGGCCGAGCCCGGTAATTTCGAGGATCTGGTTGCCCTGGTCGCCCTGTTTCGCCCGGGACCCATGGAAAACATTCCGAAATATTTGGCCTGCAAACACGGGCGGGAAAAACCGGAGTTTCTTCACGAGTCCGTCGAGCCCATTGTTGCCGACACGTATGGCGTCATCATTTACCAAGAGCAGGTCATGCAAATTGCTCAGGTTCTTTCCGGCTATTCCCTGGGAGAGGCCGATTTGCTTCGTCGCGCCATGGGAAAGAAAAAGAAAGATGAGATGGCAAAACAGAAAAGCCGTTTTATCGATGGGGCGGTTGCAAGAGGCGTCGATCGCCGCCGCGCCGATTATATTTTCGAATTGGTGGCCAAATTTGCAGGTTACGGTTTCAACAAGAGTCACTCGGCGGGCTACGCGTTGGTGGCGTATCAGACGGCCTATATCAAGGCCAATTATCCGATTGAATTTTTTGCCGCCTCGATGACTTTGGATAAGGGCAATACGGACAAACTGAGCACCTTCAGACAAGACGCCGAGAAGCAGAAGATCCGGATTCTACCGCCGGATATCAATCGGTCGGACGTGGATTTCACCGTTATCGAGGGACAGATCGTTTATGCGCTCTCAGCCATTAAAAATGTCGGCGAGCAGGCCATGCGCAAATTGGTCGAAGCGCGGGAAGAAGGCGGTCCGTTCAAGGATCTTGGCGATTTCGCAAGGCGGATTGATCCGAGGTTTCTCAACAAACGCGCGATCGAGAATCTGGCAAGGGCGGGAGCGTTCGACTGTCTGTTCACCAATCGCGCGCAAATCTTGGCCGGATGCGAGGTGCTTTTAAGCCAGGCCGTGCATGCGGCGGAAGAACGGGCGAGTTCGCAATCCAACCTGTTCGGCGGGGACGTGACCGCACTCACGAAACTTGATCTTCCGCCTGCTGAGGAATGGACTCCTCATGAGAGCCTGGATCAGGAAATGCAAGCGGTTGGCTTCTATCTGTCGGGGCATCCGCTTGACGATCATCGCGACATTTTGCGCGACCGAAACGTTGTCCTCTTTTCGGAACTTCAGGACCGGACGGAACGACAATCCGGCATAGTCAATCTGGCGGGTACGATTCTCAAACGGCGGAATCGCCGGTCTCAGCGAAGCGATCGCCAATTTGCCCATATTCTGCTTTCCGATCCCACGGGAAGCTTTGAAGTCACCTTCTTTTCGGACACTCTTTTACGGGCCTCGGAACTGCTCAATCCCGGCAGGTCCGTTGTCGTAACGACAGCGGTGGAACGGGAGGGGGACGACCTCAGGCTGACGGCAAAAGCGGTCAGGTCTCTCGATGAGGTTCTTGCCAAGGCGTTTGACGGATTTCGCGTATTCATCAATAAGCCGGAAAGCGTGGAATCGATCAGAAAGACGCTGCAATCAATCACGGACAAGAAAAGTGACCGGGATTTATCCACCTCCGGCCGTATCAACCTCGTTCTGTTGGTGGAATCCGAAAAGCACGAAGTCGAGATCAGATTGCCGGGCCAAATCCCGATGGCGCCCGGGCTCAAAGGCGCGCTGATGGCGCTGGGAGGCGTGATCGACGTCCAGGAACTTTAGCCAACGCGGTGTTCCCGATATCGCGCGCTACGTCTTCAATAAGTCTTGGACAAGCCATGCCTTATCGCCTATAAGCTGCGTATCCCACACACGAGGCTTCGGCCCCTTGGCCCATATTGCCAGGGATGCGGCTCAAAAGGGTTGCAGGTCGTTCCGGTGTTTCGCCATGTCGAGACCAGCCTTGTGGAGGTCGAACCGGAGAAGGAAAGAGAATGTCGCTGCCTGAATATTCCATGCGCCAGCTTCTGGAAGCCGGCGTTCACTTTGGCCACCAGACGCACCGGTGGAATCCGAAAATGGAACCCTACATTTTCGGAACTCGCAACAATATCCACATTATCGATCTGTCGAAAACGGTGCCGCTGTTGCATCAGGCCCTTGTTGCGATGCGCGACGTCGTGGCGGGCGGCGGCCGCGTTCTTTTTGTCGGCACGAAGCGTCAAGCTACGGACAATTTATCCGAGGCCGCGAAGCGTTGCGCTCAATATTACATAAATCACCGGTGGCTCGGCGGGACGCTGACGAATTGGAAGACCATTTCACATTCGATCGAGCGGCTTCGGCATCTGGAAGGATACTTGGCTGAGGACGACACGGGGCTGACTAAAAAAGAACTGCTCAAACTGACGAGAGAGAAAGACAAGCTCGACCGCGCTCTCGGTGGAATCAAGGACATGGGCGGCATACCTGACATCATTTTCGTCATCGATACCAATAAAGAAACGATCGCCATCAAAGAGGGCATCAAGCTCAACATACCGGTTGTGGCTATCGTCGATACGAACTCGGACCCTGAAGGCATTACCTATCCCATTCCCGGCAATGACGATGCCACGCGCGCAATTACGCTCTATTGTGATCTCGTCGCCCGCGCGGTGCTTGACGGAATTTCCGAGAGTCAGGTGACTTCAGGCGTGGATATCGGCGCGGCGCAAGAACCGTCCGAGGAAGGATTGCCCGATCCTCAAACGACGGAGGCGGTAGGCGATCCGGCTTTGGAAAACACTGCGGATCAGACCGGTCAATCGACCCCGGCGTCAGACATGCCGGAGTCCATCGAAGACGCAGGCGACTCGTCCGCGGACAAGGAAGCGAAGGAAGCGTCGGCTTGAAAGAAGTTTTCGTCCGCCGTGAAAAGTAGTGCGGCACCAATCTATGGACAGGGCAGGCAAGAGATGTCGAATATTTCCGCTTCATCGGTGAGGGCGCTGAGGGAAAAGACCGGCGCCGGTATCATGGATTGCAAAACCGCGCTCACGGCAACCAATAGTGACATGGCGGCCGCCGTCGACTGGTTGAGGACGAAAGGTTTGGCCGAGGCGGCGAAAAAGGCAGGCCGGGTTGCCGCGGAGGGCTTGGTGGTCGTGGCGCTGGAAAACGCTCAACCGCCGCGTCGGGGGGCGGTCGTGGAGATAAACTCCGAGACGGATTTCGTCGCGCGGAATAAGACTTTTCAGGAGTTTGCCGGCACTGTGGCTCAACTTGCTTTACAAGCCGGAGGCGACCTGGACAAACTTTTGAGAATGCGGTTTCCGGGTACGGACGTGCCGGTTTCGGAACATGTAAAGAGCATGGTGGCCACCGTAGGCGAAAATATCTCGGTGCGTCGTTGCGCTCTGACCGAGATTGCGGAAGGTACGATCGTTCCTTATGTCCATAATAAGATCGCCGCCGATATGGGAAAAATCGCCGTGCTGGTGGCGCTCAATTCACGCGCAGATCCTTCGGGTCTGTATGAACTGGGAAGGCAATTGGCCATGCACGTGGCCTCCGCGGATCCTTTGTCTCTGAGAGAAGATGATTTGGACCGCGATGTCATTGCCAGGGAAAGGGCGGTTTTCACCGAACAGGCCCGGGCATTGGGAAAACCTGAAAATATCGTCGAGAATATAGTCAAAGGACGCCTTGGGAAGTTCTTCAAAGAGCGGGTCCTGCTTGCGCAGACTTTTGTGATCGACGGCGAAACCAGTATCGGCGACGTTCTGGAGACGGCTTCGCAAAACCTCGGTGCGTCCGTCGCAATCGACAGTTTTATTCGTTTTCAACTGGGCGAGGGTATCGAGAAGAGTGGATCCGATCCCCGCGATTTTGCCGACGAAGTCGCCGCCATTGCCGGGACGTGAGCAATATCATGGTCCGCTACCGGAGTTTTAATGTTTTATTTCAATATATCCATTTAAATATTTGAATTTAATAAATGAAATCGCTCAAGAAAACGGCGGATGATCTTGTTCGCTCTGAAAATCCGGAATATGCCAGAGTTCTTTTGAAGATATCCGGTGAAGCCCTTGTGGGCGAAGACTCCTTCGGGATCGATCTGGGTACGGTGACTCGTGTTGCCGGTGAGATGCGCGACGCCGTCAATGAAGGTGTCCAGGTATGTATGGTGATCGGCGGCGGCAACATATTCCGGGGCCTGTCGGGAGCCGCCAAAGGCATGGATCGAGCGAGCGCCGATTATATGGGGATGCTGGCCACGGTCATGAACGCTCTGGCCATGCAAAATGCGCTCGAAGGTCTTGGTATTCAGACCCGCATCCAGTCCGCGATTCCCATGTCCAGCGTTTGCGAGCCGTTTATTCGCCGCCGCGCCGTGCGGCATATGGAGAAGGGCCGCCTCGTTATTTTCGCGGCGGGGACGGGCAATCCCTTTTTTACTACGGATACGGCCGCCGCCCTTCGCGCGGCTGAAATGAGCTGCGATGCGTTAATCAAAGGCACCCGGGTCGACGGTGTTTATTCGGCGGACCCCAAGCTGGACAAGTCGGCAGTACGTTATGACGAGTTGTCATATTTGGACGTTTTGTCACGGGATCTTAAAGTGATGGACGCCTCGGCCATAAGCATCGCAAGGGAGAACAACGTGCCGATTGTCGTGTTCGATATCAAGGAAAAAGGCGGGTTTGTTCGCGTCCTCAAAGGCGAGGGAAGATCTACTGTCATTAGAGGATAGCCTTGGCGTGGATTGGCTTGTACCGTTTTGTTTTTATTCGGAGTTAGGTTATGTCCGAAGCAGATGAACCGGATATCGATGACATCACGCGGCGCATGGACGGGGCCATAAAGGCGCTGAAGTCCGAATTGGCGGGACTGCGAACCGGCCGGGCCTCCGTCAGTTTGTTGGAGCCGGTCACCGTTGACGCTTATGGCGGTCGGATGCCCCTCAATCAGGTGGGGACGATCGGTGTCCCGGAATCGAGGCTCTTGACAGTCCAGGTTTGGGATAAAGGCCTTGTCGGCGCGGTGGTCAAAGCGATCCAAAATGCCGGATTGGGCATCAATCCCATAGTCGATGGGCAATTGATTCGCATTCCCATCCCGGAACTAAACGAAGAGCGGCGACGGGAGCTTTCCAAAGTAGCGGCCAAATATACGGAGCAGGCCCGGATAGCCGTGCGAAATGTACGCAGAGACGGAATGGAGAAACTCAAACGTCTCGAGAAAGATAGTCACATGAGCGAGGATGAGCACAAGCTCTGGTCCGAAGAAATCCAAACCATTACCGATGACCACATAAAAGACATAGACGAGATATTTGTTAAGAAAGAAGCCGAGATCATGCAGGTGTAGGCAGCGGCTTCCGGAACGGAAAACCGGGGCACCTTTGAGATCAAGGCAGTTGAAGCGGCAAGATCAACCAAAATGGAGAAGTTTTCGAAGCCTCGGCATATTGCCATCATCATGGATGGCAACGGCCGATGGGCCAAGGCTCATGGCGTGCCGCGAAAAACCGGGCATCGTCAAGGCGTACAGGCCGTTCGGCGGCTTGTTCGATCAATCGAAGACATCGGCTTGGAGTGTCTGACCCTCTACAGTTTTTCATCCGAGAACTGGAATCGGCCGGAAACAGAGATCAATGACCTCATGGGTCTGCTGAGGTCTTATATACGCAAAGATCTTTTAGAACTGGTCGACAATGGCGTCCGTATTCGCGTCATCGGCGCGCGCGACAACTTGGCGGATGATCTGGTAGAATTGATTGAGGACGCCGAGGCCCGCTCAGTAAAAAATGATCGGTTTACCCTTGTTTTCGCATTCAATTATGGTGCTCGTGACGAAATCGCCGTCGCTGCCAAAAAGATAGCTCATGACGTTCAGGCGGGGCGTTTGTCGCTTGATGAGATTGATGCTCGAACTTTCGAGAAATACTTGTACACACATGGGCTGCCGGACCCCGATATCATTATCCGGACGAGCGGTGAGAAGCGTCTAAGCAATTTCTTGACATGGCAATCCGTTTATTCGGAATTGGTTTTTATCGATACGCTTTGGCCGGATTTTAACAGGAGTGATCTGGAACTTGCGATCGAGGAGTATCACCGACGCGAGCGACGTTTCGGGGCCCGGCCAAAGGAAGCGGTCGATTAGGCTCTAATCTCAAGTCGGGAATTCTAAAAGAGCAGCGCGACGATCAATTCAAGCCGGCAGGATATGTCCACCTCAAGATCTCCAGTTGAACCGTATACGCTCGCATCCTTGGGGCTGCGGTGGCTATCGGCGTTTGTCTTGATCCCGACCGCCGTTTTGGTGACGTGGCAAGGGGGATGGCTGCTGAGTTCGCTGGTTGCCGTAATTGCCGTGCTTATGGCGTTCGAATGGAACAGATTGATCTACGGCAGTTCGGTAACGATCTATTTCAGCACTCATGCGCTGGTAAGTGTGTTTGCGATTGCCCTGTTGCAAATTGATCTGACGATACAAGCCGTTGCGGTCACGATCATTGGAGCCGTCTGTGTTTCGCTCCTCTCTTTAGCGACGTCCGGCAGTGTTTTTTGGCCGCTTCTCGGAACCATGTACACGACATTGCCCTGCTTGGGGTTTGTCTGGATCCGCAGCCTCCCGGATTATGGACTTCAAATCGCAATTTCTCTCTTGTTTGTCATTTGGGCAACGGATACGGGCGCCTATCTGACCGGGCGAACGGTCGGCGGACCCAAGCTGTTCCCTCGGCTGTCGCCATCGAAGACTTGGGCGGGGCTGGCCGGTGCTGTTTTCTCGGCATCCGTTTTTGCCGGCGGCGCCGCGTTTCTTTGGGGTGTCGCCCCTCTTTTTCTTTACGCTGCCCTCGGAGCCTTTTTGGGTCTTTTTGGGCAGTTGGGAGATTTTGCCGAGTCCGCGGTTAAGCGTCATTTTCGTGCGAAAGATACCAGCGGATTCATACCGGGCCATGGGGGGGTCCTGGATCGTCTGGACGGGCTCATGTTTGCAGTCCTGGCCGTAAGCCTGATAATGCTACTGAGCAGTCTATAAACACCGAATCGCAGCGTTTCTTCAGGCGGGTAATCATGGACACACGGTCTTCAACCGCTTCGCCCATCGACCAATGGCTGGGCAAGGTTGTCGCAAGCCGAACGATAACGGTCTTGGGTTCAACCGGTTCCGTGGGCCGCAATACGCTTGATTTGGTGATGAGAGCGAGGCAAGCCATCGGCAGTGAGGCATTTCCCGTTCAAGCCCTTACCGCGCAAAAAAATGTCGATCTCCTGGTTCGGCAAGCTTGCACTATTCGTCCAAAATCTGCGGTCATTGGAGATCCGAGCCTGTTTGGCAAATTGAAGGAAGGATTGGACGGGACGGGCGTTGAAGCGGCGGCGGGGGGAGCGGCGCTTGTCGAGGCTGCGGACCGGCCAGCCGAATGGGTTATGGCTGCGATAGTCGGCGCGGCGGGTTTACCTTCTGCGCTCAGGGCCGTAGAACGCGGAGCTTCGGTGGCTCTGGCGAATAAAGAGTGTCTCGTCTGCGCGGGATCGCTTTTCATGCGGACGGTAGAAGAAACCGGAGCAACGCTGCTCCCGGTTGATTCGGAACATAACGCAATATTTCAGGTTTTCGATTATGACCGTCCTGAAACAGTGGAGGGTCTCATTTTAACGGCGTCCGGCGGGCCCTTTAGAACCTCGTCTCTCGAAGAGATGGCGGCGGCGACTCCGGAACAAGCGATGGCGCATCCAAACTGGTCAATGGGTGCTAAAATTTCGGTCGACTCGGCAACAATGATGAACAAGGGTTTGGAGTTGATCGAGGCTTCGTATCTGTTTCCGGTCGATCCGGAACGGATTGAGATATTGTTTCATCCTCAATCCATTGTGCACAGTTTGGTGAGATATATTGACGGGTCGGTATTGGCCCAACTGGGAACACCGGACATGCGTATTCCGATAGCGAGCGCTTTGGCATGGCCTGATCGGATCCCGACCCCATCTGATCGGTTGGACCTTGGAACCGTTGAGACCTTGAGCTTTGAATCGCCTGATTATCATCGCTTTCCGGCCTTGTCGCTCGCTCGTCAGAGCTTGCAAAGCGGTGGGGGTGCGCCTACTATTCTCAACGCCGCAAACGAAGTGGCTGTTCGAGGCTTTCTTGATCGACAAGTAGGTTTCTTGGACATTGCCGCAATTGTCGAGAAAACTTTGGAAGAACTTTCTCCAAGAGTGGAAGAGGCGCATCTCAATGACTTTGAAGATGTGACCAATTTGGACGCACGTGCACGAACTGAAGCGAAACGCCATGTCGATGACATTGCCGACACGACTCGGAGATTATGAATAAATCATGGATTTTCTGACGGATATATTGGGTTACGCCGGTTCCTTCCTCTCTTATCTCTTACCGTTTCTGTTTGTTTTGACGGTTGTGGTGTTTTTTCACGAGTTGGGGCATTTCGGCGTAGCGAGATATTTCAAAACTCGTGTTGATGTATTTTCTATCGGGTTCGGTCGGGAAATCCTGGGATGGCAGGACCGTTCCGGAACGCGTTGGCGTATCAGTTGGCTTCCTCTTGGCGGTTACGTCAAATTTTTCGGTGACGAAAACGCCGCCAGCACTCCCGATCGGGAGTTTTTGGCGCAACGGGAAATAGTCATGACCGAGAATGAGAGAGCGGCTTGCTTTCACTTCAAACCTCTGTACCAAAGAGTTCTAATCGTCGCGGCCGGACCGATCGCCAACTTTATATTGGCGATTGTCATTTTTGCCTTTCTTTTTTCCGTTATCGGTGACCGCGTTCTGAATGCGCGGGTCGACGGGATCCAGCCCGGCAGCGCGGCGGAAGAAGCAGGGTTGCAAGTTGGGGACGTCATAATGGAAATTGACGGCACCACGATCGATTCGTTTTCGGATCTTCAGCGCATCGTAAGTCTGAGTGCGGATACACCCATCAGAATCGCCGTTCAACGGGGGGAAGACCTGTTGGAATTTACGGTTACTCCGAAGCGGGCGGAAATTGAAGACCGCTTCGGCAACGTCCATCGCGTGGGCTTGTTGGGAATAAATCGTCAGATAACGTCCGAGACGGTGCCCATCCGGCACAATCCCGTTGTGGCGCTTTGGATGGGTGTTCAGGAAACCTGGTTCGTCATAGATCGTACATTTGTTTATCTGATGCGAATCATTACAGGCAAAGAGGATGCGGATCAGCTCGGAGGGCCGTTGCGTATAGCGCAGGTGTCCGGCCAGGTCGCGACATTAGGTATTGTGCCTCTTATAAATCTCTGCGCCGTTTTGTCGGTCAGCATCGGTCTCATCAACTTGTTCCCGATTCCGATGTTGGATGGGGGGCATCTTCTCTATTACGGATATGAGGGCATTGCCGGGGAACCTCTCAGCAAACGTGCTCAAGAGTTTGGTTTCCGGGTGGGGCTGGCCCTCGTTCTTTGCTTAATGATTTTTGCAACTTGGAATGATCTTGTTCATCTTCCTATTTTTGACGGTTTTACTGGGTTGTTTCTTTAGGCCCCAAGTAGAAATCCCTCGGGAGGGTGGACCCACTTATCCATGAAAAGCGTTAGCAGATCCGTGCTTCACATAATCGTTGCCGGCTTGCTGGCGACGTTTTGCTCGTCCCCCATTTCGTGGGCTCAAACCGATATTTCAGAAAGTGGTAAAGTCGCTCGGATTCTGGTTGAGGGAAATCAGCGGATCGAATCTGCCACCGTCATTTCCTATTTGGTCATTGAACCCGGCGACGACTTTGATCCGGTAACTATCGACTTGTCATTGAAGACCTTGTTTGCAACCGGTCTGTTTGCCGATGTTGCCATCTTCCGCCGAGCAAGTGATCTTGTAGTTGCGGTTGTCGAGAATCCCATAATCAATCGCGTTGTATTCGAAAATAATAATGCTCTTGATGATGAAGATCTAGCTGAAGAAATTCAGCTACAGCCGCGAATTGTCTACACTAGGGCCAAGGTTCAAGCCGATGTTCAAAAGATCATCGAAATGTATCGCCGAAAAGGGCGATTTGCGGCAACCGTCAATCCCAAAGTCATTCAATTACCTCAAAACCGTGTCGATCTCGTGTTTGAGATCGGCGAAGGACCGGTGACAGGTGTCCGAAAAGTCAATTTCATCGGCAATGAGCGATTTGATGACGGTGATCTGAAAGATATCATCGTTACTGCGGAGTCCAAATGGTGGAATATTCTTGAAACAAATGACAATTATGATCCGGATCGACTTGCTTTTGACCGGGAGCAACTCCGCCAGTTCTATTTATCCGAGGGTTATGCCGATTTCAGGATCATTTCGGCGGTCGCCGAACTCACGAGAGACCGTGAGGATTTCATCATTACGATTACCCTCGATGAAGGTGAGCGCTACAAATTTGGTGCGGTGACAATCGAAACGGAACTGGAAGAGCTCAATGAAAATCAGCTGCTGAATTTGGTTTCGTTCGAAGAAGGCGACACCTACAATGCTGATGAAATAGATGACATCGTTGAAGCTCTCACCTTTGCGGCCGGGGCAACGGGTTATGCATTTGTCGACGTCAGGCCCCGTCTTAGACGGGATCGGGAAAACCTCGTTATCGATATTCTGTTCCAGATTGTCGAAGGTCCGCGAGTGTATATCGAGCGCATCAATATCAACGGAAACGTTCGCACGCTGGATGAAGTCATTCGCCGTGAATTCCGCCTCGTTGAGGGTGATGCATATAACAAGATCTTGATCGAGCGGTCGCGCATCCGAATCCGGGGCTTGAACTATTTTAGAGAGGTTGAAGTAACGGAAGAACCTGGTACGGCCGCCGACAAGACGGTCATCAACGTACAGGTGGCGGAGCAATCCACAGGTGAATTGTCGATCGGGGCGGGTTTTTCATCCACTGACAATTTCATTGCCGATTTCAGCATTGCCGAGCGAAACCTCTTGGGACGAGGGCAGTTCTTGCGTCTTCGATTTACCATTAGCGGTCGGCGGCAGCAGATTGATCTCCGTTTTACAGAACCCTATTTTTTGGATCGTCAACTGGCCGCAGGCTTTGACATCTTTCAGGTGAGAACGGACTTTGAAGATGAATCCGGGTTTAAAACGGAAAGTCGTGGTATCGGTCTCCGCACAGGTTTTCCGTTGACGGAATATTCAAGCGTGGGCATCCGCTATACTTTTCGACAGGACGATATTGAAGTCTCCGACTTTCTCTGTACGTCGGGGATTATCTCCATTCGTGTATGCGATCAACGCGGTAAAGGGACCACATCGGTCGTGGGCTACACATGGAGCATAGACAGACGTGATGATCCTATTGAGCCCACGCGCGGGTGGGAAGCGACGATATCACAAGACTTTGCCGGTGTAGGGGGGAGCGTTCGCTATATCCGCAGCGAAGCCGGCGGCGGCGTTTATTACCCCTTGTTTGCAGGCATCGTCGCAAGTCTCACGGTGACAGGCGGCTATATCAAAGGATGGGGGGGTGAGGATGTTCGGCTGAATGACCGCTTTTACAAGGGGGGAGGTAGTTTCAGGGGCTTTGAGATATCCGGTATAGGCCCTCGCGATTTGACGACAGATGATGCGCTTGGCGGCAATTTGTATGGAATAGGAACGGTTGAGTTGAGTTTTCCGTTGGGACTGCCCGAGGAATTTGGTATGAATGCGGCGCTGTTTGCCGACTTTGGAACTTTGGGTAAACTGAATAAAAGTGATTTGGGTCCCGGCATTGTGGATGATCTTTCACTTAGAGGATCGGGCGGTGTAAGCATCTTTTGGGATTCCCCATTTGGACCGGTGCGCTTCGACTTCGGTCATGCTTTTCTCAAGGAAAGCTACGATAAAACAGAGAGTTTCCGATTTGGTGTCGGCACGAGGTTTTAATAAAAATGACGAGTATTCGACATAACGGCACAGTGTGCATTACCGCGGCCCTGACGGGCCTTTTTTCCCTTATCGTGGTCGGTGCGGGCATCGGCTTTTTGATGCCGAAAGCTGACGCCCAAGTAACCATACCCATAATTTTGGTACTGGACCGAGCGCAGTTACTTGGTGAATCGGATGCGGGCAAGAATATAACCGAGCAGGCCAAAGAATTGCAGGAATTAATTGCCAAAGAGCTTCAGGAAGAATTCGACGCGCTGAAGAAAGAAGAAGAACAACTTATTTCCCAACAATCATTACTGGCGCCGGAAGTGCTTCAGGAACGGGCCCAAAAACTACAAATCAAACAGCGCGATTTTGAGATCACCAGACAAGTGAAAAACCGAGAGTTTCAAGCTTCAATTGCGCGTGCGCAAAACGAGATTGGTAAAGTGCTTGAACCAATTCTCGGTGACATCATTACGGAAAGGTCCGGTACGATTCTGATCGATCGATCAAATATCATGTTTGCCATTCCCGATATTGATGTGACGCCCGTGGCACTTAGACGCCTCAACGAAAAACTTCAGACCGTCAAACTTGAACGCGTCAAACTTGAAGTGTCTGCAAACGGCGAATTCACCGAGACGGTAGAATAAGAATTCACGAATCTCTCCGTGGCTTCGAAGGGCCGCTTTGTCCATCCGAACTACCTTGACAAGTCCGAGTTCGATAGGAGAAGTCTGGCGGCGGCATGTTGGATCAACGGTTTTACAACCAAACAAATCCTCTTACGTTGAAGGCCATTGGCCGGTTGACAGGCGCTTGTCTTGCCGCAAATGCGGACCCTGAAAAGGTGATTGTCGGTGTTGCACCGCTCCATTTGGCAACCTGCGATGAGATCAGTTTCCTGATTGACGAAAAAGACCTGGAAAATCTTTTGTCTTCAAGGGCCGGAGCCTGCTTCTTATCCGAGCCGTTGGCCGACCATGCACCAAGTTCCATGTGCGTCATGATCACGCCCGACCCACAAGCCGCTTACGCGCGTGTTGCACATGAGATTCACGAAACCCTTCCACTCCTCCCTCCAGCCGTGAGTCCCCATGCCAATGTGTCCTCGACAGCTCGGCTCGGCTCAAACTGTACAATCTGTACTGGAGCCACAATTCAGGACGATGCCCGGTTGGGGGACGGTTGTTTTGTCAATTCCAATTCAGTGATCGGCTCTGGTGTGCGGATGGGTACGAACGTCTTCGTCGGGTCCAACGTTTCGATTACCTACTGTTTGATAGGCGACAATGTGAGAATTCATAATGGTGCACAAGTCGGCCAGGATGGTTTTGGCTATACGTCAAGCACAAGCGAGCATTTGAAGATTCCTCAACTGGGTCGAGTGATTATTCAGGATAATGTCGAAATCGGTGCGAATACGACAATTGATAGGGGAGCAGCAGACGATACTGTGATTGGAATCGGTACAAAAATAGATAATTTGGTCCAGATTGGTCACAACTGCAAAATAGGAAGAAACTGCATTCTTGTGTCGCAGGTCGGCTTGTCGGGAAGCGTCACGGTAGGAGATTTTGTCGTGCTGGGTGGAAAAGTTGGTGTAGCTGACCACGTGTCGATCGGTAAAGGAGTGCGGGTGGCAGCCAAGTCCGGCGTGACAAACGATATTCCTTCAGGCACCACTTATGGAGGTTTTCCGGCAAGGCCAATTGCCGAATGGCGCCGTGAAGTGTCAGCGATTAGGCGACTCGTCAAAAGACCTTACAGCGAAAAGAAATGACGGGTCTCATCGCTTGGCGACATATGTAAAAACATATCAATCAACAAGCCGTATTTTCAAAAGCAACGTTTTCTAAGGTACGTGCATGGCAGATATACATCCAACATCCATCATAGAGGACGGCGCAGAATTGGGAGAGGGGGTGGTTATTGGCCCCTATTGCGTGGTTGGTCCGCACGTGAAGTTAGAAGCAGGGGTGCGTCTAGTGTCCCATGTTGTCGTAACGGGGCATACATGGATGGGAAAGGATTGTGTCGTCTATCCATTTGCATCTCTTGGTCATCCCCCTCAGCATTTAAAATACAAAGGAGAGGAAACACGCCTGCGAATTGGCGCGAACAATGTTATCCGCGAGCATGTCACGATGAATCCGGGGACCGCTTTAGGGCGCAATGAAACTATCGTCGGCAACAACGGGTATTTTATGATTGGTAGCCATGTGGCGCACGACTGCATTGTCGGAGACGAAGTCATATTTGCCAACAACGTAACTTTGGGAGGACACGTTACCGTTGGCAAGTACGTTATGATGGGAGGTCTATCCGCTGTGCAACAATATATTCGAATTGGTAATTACGCTTTTGTGAGTGGAATGTCGGGGATCACGGCAGACGTGATTCCCTACGGATTGATTCAAAGAACGTCTTGGCTTGCGGGTTTGAACATCGTTGGGATGAAGCGGCGAGGACTGTCACGGGAGAAAATCCACGAATTGCGAAACGCATATCGCTTGCTTTTTGCTCAAGAAGGCACTTTCCAAGAACGTCTTCAAGATGTAGAGCAGAAATTCTTGACCAATTTCGAAGTCATGGAGATCGTCAACTTTATCCGAGGAGCTTCCGACAGATCCATTATTTTGCCGCAACAAAGAATAGGCAGTTAAAGGAAGTGACCGTAACCGTATCCGATGACTCGAGTAGTCCAAAGCTCGGCATAATTGCAGGCGAGGGCAAGTTGCCTTTGCTGATAGCGGAAGCCTATCGTTCAGCTCGGAAACCGTACTTCCTTTTGGGAATTGAGGGCTTTGCGGCAGAGGTGGATATGGTGCCGTTTGAGCATGCCTTGACACCGCTCGGAGCAGTAGGTGAAGCCATAGATCTGCTGAAAACTAAGAACTGTGGCGCGGTTGTTATGGCCGGTCGCGTCATCCGGCCTGATCTTCAGAATTTGCACGTCGACCGATTGGGTGAACAGTTGATCTCAAGAATCGTTACGGCGCCTCGGCGTGGAGATGACCGGATAATGAGGCTGGTGATTGAGGCCATTGAAAATGAAGGATTTAGAGTCCTTGAAATAGAGGATGTTTTGGATGGCCTTACACTGCAGGCAGGTGTTTTAGGTCATATTTCCCCCGGCGTTGATGATCATGGAGATATCGAAGTTGCCATTGAAGTTGTCCGGGAAATGGGACATCTGGATATCGGCCAGGGGGTCGTCGTTAAACAAAGGCAGGTGTTGGCCGTTGAAGCAGTGGAAGGTACGGACGCCATGCTTGACCGATGCGCCACATTTCAAAACACATCCGAGGACAAAGACCGAACGCCGTGTGGCGTATTGGTCAAAATGCCGAAACCGTATCAGGAACGGCGGGCCGACCTTCCCGTGATCGGTGTGACGACCATAAATAAAACGGCTGCTGCCGGGTTGGCCGGCATCGCAGTTGCCGCGGGAGAGGTTTTCGTGATTGACAAGGACTCCGTTGCAAAGGCTGCCGATGACCATGGTATATTTGTTTTCGGATTGCCGCACGATAGAATTGACAGGTGAACATTCCACCAAGATCTTCGGACTCGTCAAACCTCGACCGTAAAAGCAAAGTCCACATCATGCTGGTGGCAGGGGAACCTTCAAGTGACGCACTTGGAGCGCAATTGATGTCTGCGCTTCGTTTGTTGCACAGCGGCAATCTGGAATTTTCAGGTGTTGGCGGTCCTGCCATGTCGAAACAGGGTCTCAAGAGCCTCTTCAATTTCGATCAATTTGCACTTGTTGGAATCACACAAATCGTCCAGCGCGCTCCAACCCTGCTCAAAAGAATTCGAGAAATTACCGACTATGCTCTCGCGGCTACACCTGACGCCATCGTCTTGATTGACAGCAACGAGTTGAATCAGAGGATAGCGCAAAGGCTCAAAAGCAGGGGTTTTTTGCGTCCCATTGTTAAATTCGTGTCGCCGCAAATCTGGGGAAGCCGCCCGAACCGTGTTTTCAAAATTGCGCAAGTCTACGATCATATTTTGACTTTGTTGCCGTTCGAGCCTGCCTGCTACCAAAATACTTCTTTACTCGCTACATATGTCGGTCATCCCGTCACTGAACGCCGTCCCCAGCCAGGCAGTGGCGTCAACTTCCGTAAAGCCCACAACATTCCACATGATGAACTTCTGCTTGCCGTATTACCCGGTAGCCGCAGGAGTGAAATCAGACTTTTGTTACCGCTTTTTATGAAAACGGTCGAACTGCTGGCGCAAACGGTCCCCCAATTTGCAGTCGTCGTTCCGACCTTACCTTCTGTTCATGACAGAATTGTTGAAGTCCTAAAGACTTGGCCGGTCCAAGCAATAGTCGTGGTAACTGAAGAAGACAAATATGCAGCGTTCGATGCATCAAATATAGCCCTGGCCGCTTCAGGCACGGTTACTCTAGAGCTTGCAATTGCTCAAGTACCCATGGTCGTTGGATACAAGATAGACCGGCTGGGAGCGATGATCTTCCGCCGTCTAATCATGGTTCGTCACATTACAATGGCAAACCTTATTCTGGGGCAAGAAATCATTCCCGAGTTTTTGCAAGAAAAGTGTAAACCTGAACTCATGGCCAGTGCCTTAGTCAAGTTGATAGAGGATGATACGGTCCGTAACGAGCAACTCGCTGCATTTGACTCCGTCATTAATGAACTAACGGTGGAGGGTGAAAAGCCAAGCGTAAGAGCCGCGAGAGCCGTATTGGAAATCGCCGGTGTCTCTATTGTGCAAGCTAGTTGAGCAAAAGGGGGCTTCCTTCTGCCTCAATTGATTCAAGGCTCACCTTTTGGATAGAGGCACGTACGCCCGCTGCTTCTCCCCGGTGTATATTTGTCTCGGGCGTCCGATTCGCTGATTGGGATCCTCGATCATTTCCTCCCATTGCGCTATCCAACCGACGGTTCGTGACAGTGCAAAAACAACGGTAAACATAGTTGTGGGAAAACCCAATGCCTTCAGAGTAATCCCGGAGTAGAAGTCGATATTGGGATAGAGCTTTTTCTCGATGAAATACTCGTCTTTGAGCGCAATTTTTTCCAATTCCATGGCGACTTCCAAAAGTGGGTCATCCTTTATGCCCAATTCTTCGAGGACTTCGTGACATGTTTGCTGCATTACCCGTGCTCTCGGGTCATAGTTTTTATAGACCCGGTGGCCGAATCCCATGAGTCGGAAGGGATCGTCTTTATCCTTGGCACGGTTCACGAATTCGGGAATTCGATCAATACTGCCGATTTCTTTGAGCATATTCAGTGCGGCCTCGTTGGCACCACCATGAGCAGGTCCCCATAAGCAGGCAATGCCGGCAGCAATGCAAGCAAACGGATTGGCGCCCGATGAACCGGCCAAACGGACTGTTGACGTCGAAGCGTTTTGTTCATGATCGGCATGCAAAATGAATATGCGGTCCATTGCACGGGCTAGAATGCGGCTAGTTCTATAATTTTCCGCGGGTACACCGAAGCACATGTTCAAGAAGTTCTCTGCATAGTCCAGGTTGTTTCTCGGATAAATAAAGGGTTGGCCAATTGAATATTTGAATGCCATCGCGGCGATTGTTGGCATCTTGGCAATCATTCGTCTGCATGCAATCATGCGCTGGCGCGAGTCTGAAATATCCGTTGAGTCGTGATAGAAGGCTGATAAGGCCCCAACTACGCCAACCATAATGGCCATCGGATGCGCGTCACGTCGAAAACCTTTAAAGAAATTCGTCAATTGTTCGTGGACCATCGTGTGATGCGTGATGGCCTTTTCAAATTCTTCCATTTGTTGTGCGTTGGGCAACTGTCCGTAAAGGAGCAAATAGCACGTCTCTAGAAAGCTTCCCTGTTCGGCCAGTTCATCAATAGGATATCCTCGATAAAGCAACACGCCGGCTTCGCCGTCGATAAACGTAATTGTGGATTCGCAGCTTGCCGTTGAAGTGAAGCCAGGGTCATAGGTGAAAGCGCCTGTTTCAGAGTACAATTTACGCACGTCAACGACGTCCGGCCCGAGGTTTCCTTGGAGAACGGGAAGTTTGATCTCCCTATCATCCAAAGTCAGTTTTGCGTTGCCGTCAAACGTTTTAGCTTTAACTGCCATGTGTCTTTAACTCCATCATAGTTATTTAGAATGGCAGACCGGAAAAGGTTGATGATCAAACTGCTCACGTCTCTGTCGAGGTTTGATCGCCAATCCGCCTCAGGGATTCATCCCTACCGAGTGCTGTCAAAACCTCAAATATGCCGGGAGACCGTTGACCGCCAGTCAGCACAGCACGAAGGGGCTGCGCCACCTTGCCAAATTTGAGTTCTCGTTCGTCGGCAAATGCGCGAATCCGGGTTTCCAATGCCTCGACCGACCAAATATTCATTACCGCTAATTCTCGCTGGAGGTCTGTAAGCAAAATTTTTGTTTCGTTATCGAGAAGCTTTTTAGCGCTTTCTGTTAATTTGAGGGGCCTTTTACGAATTAGGAATTCGCTGTCCCTGATGATATCCTTCAGCGTTTTAGCACGCTCTTTCAGCTTTGGCATTAACCTGACCAAATGATCCCAAACGGTTTTATCAATTTCATGACTTTGCTCCGTCAGGACTCTTGCGATGTGTGTCGCCAAATTCTCGTTCGGCGTTTTACGCAAATAGTGGCCGTTCAGATAATTTAATTTGTCAATGTCGAATTTTGCCGGAGATTTTCCGATACCGTCTAGATCGAACCATCCAATGGCTTGGGCCGTGTCGATGATCTCATCATCACCATGTGACCAGCCCAGACGTAAAAGATAATTTCTAATCGCTTCCGGCAGGTATCCCATATCGCGATAAGCCTCAATCGCGAGCGCCCCGTGACGCTTGGACAACTTGGAGTTGTCGGGGCCATGTATGAGTGGAATATGAGCAAACGTTGGCGTGGTCCAGTGAAGTGCATCATAGATCTGTTTTTGTCGTATTGTATTAGTCAGGTGATCAACACCTCGGATGACATGAGTGATGCCCATATCATGATCGTCAACAATGACTGACAGCATATAGGTTGGCGACCCATTACTGCGCATGATGATCAAATCATCCATTTGACGGTTATCGACTTTGATTCTGCCTTGAATCTCATCATGAATGATAGTTGTGCCTTCGTGGTTTGCCCGAAAGCGAATCGTTGGTTTGACATCGGGAGGTGCATCTGCAGGATCACGATCACGCCACGTACCATCATAGGTAATGGGTCGACCTGCCGCGCGCGCCTTTACCCTCATCTCTTCAAGTTCCTCAGGCGTGCAATAACAGGGATATGCTTTTCCTTGTTCAAGAAGTTGTTGTGCGATCTGGATATGACGGTCTAATCGTCGAGACTGATGGATTACATCGCCATCCCAATTCAGTTCCAGCCAATTCAAGCCGTCCAAAATCGCCGCCTTCGCTTCGTCTGTTGATCGCTCGCGATCCGTATCCTCAATGCGAAGAAAAAATTGCCCCTCGAAATGTCGGGCATAGAGCCAGTTGAAAAGAGCTGTGCGCGCCGATCCAATATGTAGCATTCCGGTCGGCGAGGGGGCAAAACGCGTAATGGGCGCTAGTGCTGGCGACATGAACGGTGCTGAGAGTATGATGATGGCAAACTGTTAGGGCAAACCCAAAATATGGCGATCTTTTTAACATATAGAATTGCAGAACGCTAAGACGAGGGCTTCAAGTTTGGATCTGGGAAGGTGGCGACATTTCACGACGAGAGTTTTCGGTCGATCTGGACGCAGGCTCGCTTGATCGGAGTTCATGCTCTCGTCATCGGAGTGCGATGTGCGAAGTGCATTGGCGTTTTTGTTCGGTCTTGCTTTTGGGGCGATCAAGATCGCTGGATTCTTTGGTTCCCTGTCGCGTTGGGTATCGGCATCGCATGCTACTTTGCACTCCCCTGGGAGCCTGAATTTCTCCACGGTGTTGTCGCTCTGTCAATTGTATCGAGTGCCCTGGGTTTAGTACTTGCTCAGCGGTCGAAGTGGGAACCGCGCCGACCTGAAATTGGTTTTGTTGGCGTCATCTTTGGTGTTTTGATCCTTGCAGTGGTGCTCGGCATGTTTGCCGGTCAAATTCGCACCCGGATCGTGAAGGCTCCGGTCATTGAGCGTGAGATCGGTCCCCTTGAACTTGAAGGTCTTATCGAAAAAGCCGCCCGACAGCCGCAGGGAAGCTGGCAACTGATCATAGCGCCGCAAGCAATTGGAAATAGTCAAGTCGAAGAGCTTCCGGCACTTGTGCGGGTTACAGTTCGCCACTTACTTGATGGTGTGGCACCGGGCATGAATTATCGCTCGCGCGTCATGCTCATGCCACCTCCTGGTCCTGTTGCGCCAGGCGAATTTGATTTTGCGAGACAAGCTTGGTTCAATCGAATTGGCGCGGTCGGGTATTCCCTTAGTCAACCTAACATCGAAATCGCTACGGACTCTTTGGGTTGGCGTCATACTGTACAACTGGCTTTGCGAGGCTTCCGCCAAGCCCTCGCCGAACATATTCGATCGCAACTCCCCGGAGCTGAGGGTACTGTTGCAGCCGCTTTGCTAACGGGAGATCGTGACGCGATACCTGACGATATAGTCGAGTCGTTACGGGCTTCAGGTTTAGCCCATTTGTTGGCGATCTCGGGCCTTCATATGGCGCTGGTCGGAGGTCTGGTATTTATCTCGTTCAGGGCTTTGTTGGCGTTGATCGAACCGGTCGCTCTTAAATTTTCAATCAAGAAGTGGGCTGCTGCGGCTGGCTTGGTTGGGGCCTTCGCCTATCTGTTGATATCGGGCTCATCAATTTCGACGCAGAGAGCCTTTATCATGATCTTGATCATGCTTATCGCCGTTATGTTGGATCGGCCGGCAATTTCAATGCGTAATGTTGCTGTCGCCGCCACGATCATTTTGTTGGTTACACCCGAAAGCCTTTTGCACGTGAGTTTTCAGATGTCGTTTGCGGCAGTCGTAGGTCTTGTGAGCGCTTATGAGTGGCAACGAGATCGGCCTAATAGCTCGTCTCGAACAAACTGGATGTGGCACGACGACCCTTCGCTCCTTCGTTTGTTCATCGGGTACCTATTGGGTCTTATTGCGACGACGGCGATTGCTGAACTTATGATTGGTCCGATCGCGGCTTTTCACTTCAATCGGTTTACGTCATTTGGAATCGTTGCGAATCTCGCGGCAATACCTCTCGTCGGATTTTTGATCATGCCGATGGGTTTGTTGGCGCTGTTACTCATGCCCATAGGTCTCGAGCAACTCGCCTTGACGCCAATGTCATGGGGTATCGAGAGCGTTGTATGGATTGCAGCTGTCGTTTCGTCATGGTCGGTTGCTGAAGTAGCCACGCCCTCATGGCCACAAGCTGCTCTTTTGTGGATCGTATGTGGCGTTCTTTGGCTGACTCTGTGGCGGCAGTCATGGAGATATGCCGGCTTAGCTCTCATTGTCATCGGTGTGGGCGTGGCTGTTTCGCACAAACGTCCAGACGTTCTCATAGATCGGCAGGGTGCCAATATCGCCGTGCGCTCATCAGATGGAACGCTGTTGGCATTGTCAGATCATGAAGCGCGTTTTGCCTTATCGAAATGGCTTGAAAGTGAAGGACGGCCAAATGTTGAGGATCACGCTCATGCAAGGTCCCGGTTGTACAAATGCGATGAATTGGGGTGCGTCACGACGGATCCGGAACTGCCCCTTGTTGCTTTCGTTACTGATCCAAGAGCTTTTTATGACGATTGTGAACATTCCGACTTGATTATTGCAAAGGTACCCCTTCCTCGATCGCTCGAACATGTTTGCCGGCGACATGTTATCGTTGTCGACCGGTTTGATTTGTGGAGAGAGGGCTCTCACGCAGTCTGGTTTGAAAAGGAGGGATTTCGGGTTGAAAGTGCGGCAATGAGACGAGGTCGGAGACCTTGGTCTGGGAACTCTGCCTACCGGAAACGTGAAAATCCCTAACCAACGAATGAATAAATTGTCTTGCGAAGACTACAACTCAATTTCGTGAAGTCACGCTAATAACGGCGCAGCAAGCCCACCAATCGTCCTTGAACCTGTATGCGGTCGGGGCCAAAGATGCGTGTTTCGTAAGTCGGATTTGCAGCTTCCAACGCAATCGTCTCGCCACGTTTACGTAGCCGCTTCAATGTCGCTTCGTTGTTATCAACGAGGGCAACGACAATATCGCCGTTGTTTGCTGTGTTTCTTCTCTGAATGACAACTATGTCGCCATCTAAAATTCCGGCCTGAATCATTGAATCACCCTGGACCTCCAGAGCGAAATGATCACCTGTAGCCATCATTTCAATAGGTACACTCACATTCTGCGTGTCATTCTGAAGCGCTTCGATGGGTGTGCCTGCGGCAATCCGGCCAAGTACGGGCACATCGACAGCTTGTTCGTCCGTTGTATTAGTCTCAGGAACTTCGATCTGACGATTGAGCGAACCTTCGATGACGCTAGGTGAAAAACCTCTCGGACGAGCATGCATGATTGAGCCGCGGCCCGCGGTAGTATTGTCAGGCATCCGCAAAATCTCAAGCGCCCGGGCCCGATGGGCTAGGCGTTTGATAAATCCGCGTTCTTCAAGAGCGGTAACAAGCCTGTGAATCCCCGACTTCGACTTGAGTTCAAGAGCATCCTTCATTTCATCGAAAGATGGCGCCACACCGGATTCACGAATGCGTTCATGAATGAACGTCAATAACTCATGTTGTTTGCGAGTTAACATTCCACGCCTCTCCCCACTCATGGCTAGAACAAAATGACAACATTCATGAACTGTTCTAGTTTGGTTCTCAGTTTCCGTCAAGGCCAAGTTTACTCTATTTATTTGTAATTCACTACGAAATGATTCGTTTTCACAACAGTCTATAGACGAAGTATATTGACCGATTGACCCTGTTTGGCAGCTGGTGCGTGGGGCGGTCGAACGATCAAACATCCGGCCGCTGCAAGTAAAGACATGACAGAACTGTCCTGAAGTTTAAACGGCGTCGCAATGAGTTCACCACTTTCGCCATGTTCCAGAGTAGCGCGCATATAATCCTGCCGCTTGCCATTAGCGCCCACATTTTTGCCAAGTCGCGCCGTTTCGATTGGTGGAATTAGCATTGATTTATTTCGTCCTAACAGCGCTCCGAGTATGGGCTTCAAAAAAAGCAGTGCACAGACGAGACAGGATACGGGATTTCCCGGCAAGCCCAGTAGGGGAACGCCACCTATCTCACCAAACAGCATCGGTTTGCCTGGACGCATAGCCACCTTCCAGAATTCAAGGCTCATTCCTTTGTTACCTAAAACATCACGAACTAGATCGTGATTTCCCACGGACGCTCCGCCGATCGTTACAAACAAGTCGGTTCCGCGTCCGTTTTCCAAGGCCTGCTTGAGGCTTTGTTCGTTGTCTTTGGCAATACCTAATTGAATGCTTTCGCCGCCCCATTGGCTTATAAAAGCGCCAAGTGCATAGGGACTTGACGATATGATCTGGTCTTCGGAAGACGGGTCGCCGGGAAAAGTCAATTCATCGCCTGTAGCCAGAACTGAAATCCGCGGCTTACGTGTGACCTCCAACCAGGGTACATTCATGGCTGCCGCCAAGCCTATGTCACGTGCGGTGAGCATCTGACCTCTCTTCAAACCAATGTGACCTTTTAGAAAATCAGTTCCTTTGGAACGGATGTGACGGCCCAGTTCAGCGGCTTTATCGATTCGAACATAACGCCCCTCAAGAACTTCAACGTCCTCCTGAATAACGATGGCATCCGCCCCCTCCGGAACAGCCGCACCTGTGAAAATTCTGACGGTCTGTCCTTTGTCTACCTTGCCATCGAAATTTGAACCGGCAGCGGATTCCCCTACCTGCTTGAGAATGGCCGGAACCTTGCTGGCGTCTTTTGCGCGAACGGCATAGCCGTCCATTGCGGACGCATCGAAAGGGGGTTGATTACGTTGCGCTACGACATCGGCGGCTAACACCCGTCCCGCACCTTGTGTCAGGCTAACCGTTTCCGGAGGCAGAGCCGTTATGGTCGTCAGTATACGGTCAAGTGCGTCATCGACGGAGATCATCGTATCTTCATGCTAAGTGTCGGCTGAAAAAACGCCCGATTTACCACCGCTCTTATAAACCAATCTAATATTTTTGATCTCCATGTCCCGGTCCACAGCCTTTGCCATGTCATATACTGTAAGAGCAGCGACTGAAACGGCCGTTAGCGCCTCCATTTCAACACCCGTTTTGCCTGTTACTTTCACGACCGCCTTGATATTGACGCTATTTGAGTGCTGATCGGGAACCAAGTCGACATTGATTCCAGATATGGGAAGCGGGTGACATAAAGGGATCAATTGCGACGTTTTCTTTGCCGCCATGATTCCGGCCAGTTTTGCTACGCCGAGAATATCGCCCTTTTTAAGCCCATCCTTGACAACAAGCCCAAGAGTATCTGGCTTCATGTGGACCGAGCCTTCGGCGACGGCGACCCGCACAGTTTCATTCTTGTCTGTCACGTCGACCATACTCGCTCGTCCCGAAAGATCGATGTGACTCCATTCCGACATGATCAATCAGCTTTCATTTACTGTTGTGAACGCTTTCAATAGCTCACGGGTCGCAGCCTCGACGTCGGTTTCCCGCATCAGTTTCTCACCGATCAGAAACGCACCGACCCCGAACGAAAGAAGTATCTCAGCCTCTTTAGCGTTGCTGATCCCACTTTCGGAAATCGTGAACCGATCACCAGGAATTAGCGGTGCAAGTTGTTTCGATACATCGAGTTTAGTCTCAAACGTCCTGAGATTACGATTATTTATACCAATCAACGGGCTCGGCAAACGGAGCGCGCGTTCCAACTCCGTCTCATCATGGATTTCCAAAAGCACATCCATCTGCCACTCTCGGGCGCAACTGTCGAGCTCCGAGGCCTGAGAATCCGTGACCGCAGCCAGGATAACCAATATGCAGTCGGCTCCTAAATTTCTTGATTCCACAACTTGGTAGGGATCAAACATGAAGTCTTTTCTGAGTATGGGAAGCGACACAACTCGCCGGACTGCTGTCAAATGAGCGGCTTCTCCCCGAAAGCTTGGGGTATCGGTCAGGACGGAGATACATGTGGCGCCGCCAGTCTGATATCCTATAGCAAGTGCTTGCGGGTCAAAGTCGGGCCGGATAAGACCTTTGGACGGGCTTGCCCTTTTGATTTCACAAATGAGACCAAAACCACGCTCGTTTTTTGCCGATTTCAGGGCATCAAAAAAGCCACACGGAGGAGGTGCCTCGCGGGCCAGCGCTTCCATATCGCCGATTGGATGGACTGACTTTTTGGCTGCGATTTCCTTGAGCTTGTAGGCGGTAATATCGTCCAGAACAGTTGGCATATGGTTAATTATTTGTAAGTTCGACCAAGTTGTTCAACACGCTACGTGCGTGGCCACCATCAATTGCCGCCGCTGCCACTTCCACACCTTCTTCAAGCGATTTCACTTTATCGGCGACAATCAGCGCTGCCGCACTATTGAGAAGTACGATATCGCGATACGGGCTTTGTTTGCCGTCTAAAAGTTCGTCAATTTTGTGTGCGTTGTAGTCCGCGTCTCCTCCCTTTAGATCATTGAGAGTCGCACGAGATAAACCCGCGTCTTCCGGACTGACCTCAAACAACTCGATTTTACCTTCCGATAAAGACGCGACATAAGATATCCCTGTTGTGGTAAGTTCGTCCAATCCGTCGGAGCCGTGAACGACCCAGACACGCTCGGAGCCGAGTTTTTGCAAAACTTCCGCCATTGGCTTCAGCCACTGTTTGGCGAAGACACCGACGAGTTGTCGGCATGTGCCGGCGGGGTTTGCAAGCGGTCCGATCAAATTGAATATGGTGCGGGTACCCAGTTCGGCACGAACGGAGCTCACATGTCTCATTGCCGTGTGATGGAACGGCGCCATCATGAAGCCCAATCCGGCTTCGGTAATACACTGAGAGATGCGTTCGGCACAAACGTCGAGTTTGACTCCCAATTTCGCCAATACGTCTGCTGATCCGGATTTGGATGATTGAGCCTTGTTGCCGTGTTTTGCAACCGGAACACCGCATCCGGCGATGACAAATGCGGTTGCGGTTGAGATGTTCAGCGTCCCCGCCGCATCGCCTCCGGTTCCACAAGTATCAATGGCGCCTTCTGGAGCCGATACAGCCACGGCCTTGTCTCTCATAACCCTTACACCGCCACTGATTTCGTCAACCGTTTCACCTTTAACTCTCAGCGCCATCAGGAATCCGCCCATCTGTCCCGGCGTCACTTTGCCCGACATCATGAGTTCAAATGCCTGTGCCGTTTGCTCATCAGAAAGGTCATGACCTTCAGCGGCAAGCGCGATCAGATCTTTGAAATCAGTCATGAGTTAATTTGGGATCACTTTGGCTCGTACTAAAAAATTCTTCAAAATACGATGGCCATACTGAGTTGAGATACTCTCAGGGTGAAACTGTACACCATGGATTTCACGTCTCTCATGCTTGATGGCCATGATGGTTCCATCTTCGGTGCGTGCGCTGATGTCGAAACAAGCGGGCAGGCTTTTCGGCTCAAGAACGAGCGAATGATATCTTGTGGCCTCGAAGCGGTCCGGAATGCCGCTAAGGATACCGGATCCGTCGTGAATGATCGGACTCAATTTTCCGTGCATGAGTTTATCTGCGCACACAACTTTCCCGCCAAAAGCTTGACCGATGGTTTCATGGCCTAGGCAAACGCCGAGAATGGGTGTTCCGGAGCTTGCTTTTCTCACCAGATCAAGAGAGATGCCTGCTTCGTTCGGCGTGCAAGGTCCGGGTGAGATAACAATGGCCCGGAACTTTAGCGAGAGCGCGTCCGCGACTGTAATCTTGTCGTTTCGATAGACCGTACACTCAGCACCCAGCTCGCCCATGAAATGGACCAAATTGTATGTAAAACTGTCGTAATTATCGATCAATAAAATCATGGCGATGCTTGTAACTCAAGGCAGAGTGAACTTGAGCAATCAAGTTACTCATCCCTAGTCAATTTATAATAACGAATCCGAGCGAACACGATAAATTTCGCCTTACAAGTAAGACAAATCACAATTGACTGTGAGGGCAGGTTCAATGTCAAAACCGGTCGCCACAGACCGGTCAGTCGTTTGACGGTTTGATTTTTGTTGCAAAACTAGACGCTTCCGCTGCTGCGTAAAGGAGCGCCTTGGCTTTGTTGACGGACTCTTGATATTCAGATTTCGGATCGCTATCGGCAACAACGCCGCCGCCCGCTTGAACATACATTGTTCCGTCCTTGACAATCGCCGTGCGCAGCGCAATGCACGTATCCATATTGCCGTTAGCCGAAAAGTAACCAACGCAACCGGCATATATGCCGCGCTTTTCTTTTTCGAGTTCGTCGATAATTTGCATGGCCCGCACCTTTGGTGCACCGGACACGGTGCCTGCCGGAAATCCGGCGATCAATGCCGAGACGACATCGCAATTCTCCTCAAGCTCACCTTCCACGTTTGAAACGATGTGCATGACGTGACTGTAGTGCTCAAGTGCGAATTTCTCTGTAACTTCTACGGTGCCTATACGAGAAACACGCCCGACATCATTTCTGCCGAGATCCAGAAGCATCAGATGCTCAGCACGTTCTTTTGGGTCAGCCAAAAGCTCCTTGGCGAGCATCCGGTCTCTGTCGGGTGTGCTTCCCCTCGGACGCGTTCCGGCAATGGGCCGGATAATCACTCGTCGATCACGAACACGAACAAGAATTTCCGGGCTTGATCCGACAACCGCAAAATCACCAAAGTTTAAATAGTAAAGAAAGGGCGAGGGATTGAGTCTGCGGAGAGATCTGTAAAGCGCGAAAGGCGGTAACTCAAACGGGACGCTGAATCTCTGACTGGGTACGACCTGGAATATGTCACCCGCAGCAATGTAATTTTTGGCTTTTCTGACCATCTCGTGGTACTCGAATGGTGAGGTATTTGAGACAGGTGTTGGCAGTTCGTATTGTTTCTCAACAATCGGCCGGGCCAGAACCTTCTTTTCCAATATTTCCAGTACCCGAGCAATCCGCTCTCGCGCATCATGATATGCCTCATCTGCCGTGATATTTGGTTCAGGCCAAACCGGCGTTACGACGATCAACTCATCTTTTACGGAGTCAAAGATAGCCATAATGGTGGGCCGGATGAGTATGCCGTCCGGGAGTCCCAAAGGATCTGGATTGACATCCGGCAAGTCTTCCATAAGGCGGACCATGTCATAGGATAAATAACCAAATACGCCAGAGGCCATTGGAGGCAATTCATGATCAAAATCGATGCGTGACTCGTCGAGAAGCGCACGTAATGAGGTGAGCGTGTCTTCTTCGCAGACCGTAAACGCGGTTTCGTCGACTAAAGCTGTTCTGTTTATCTCGGCCGAGGGTCCATGCGCACGCCAAATCAGGTCGGGCCTTAAGCCGATCATGGAATATCGGCCGCGCACGGATCCGCCTTCGACAGATTCAAGCAAAAAACAATTATGTTCACACCGAGTCAGCTTGAGCATTGCTGACACGGGTGTTTCCAAATCTGCAATCGCTTTGGTCCATACCACTTGAGCTTTGCTGCTTTCAAATTGCTCTGCAAACGTCTCAAAGTGGGGACGAACAATCATTACCGGCTTTGTCTCATTCGGCGACCACGCCCAACGTCATATCAATCACATCCTGATAGACTTCCACGCCGAGCTCGTCTTTAAGGGCCTCGTAAAACTGATCACCCAGATCTTGAACAATGGCTTGGCCCAACTGTTCCATAAGCGATTCAATCTCTGCTGCGTTTCCCGAAAGACTTTGCTTGATTGCTTCCCGCGGTGTTGCAACAACCCAGCTTTCGCCAAAACTAGCCGGCCCATAGACATAAGCTCCGACCTCAGCGGCAAAGGCATCCGAAATAAGTTGTGTAGATAAAGATTCGTCATTGTCCTGCCGTCCTATGCCGGGTGATGTCGACAAGACCGCTCTTCCAATTTCGTTTGCCAGTGATTCGAAAGTGGGTCCACCTTTCGCCCGTTCCGCAATCGACTTTGCAAATTGCTCAAGTTTTTCACGCCGCTTTATTTTAAAATAGTCTTCTCTCACATCTGTTGTTACTTCATCAAACGGCTTGAGAGCAGGTGGCTTCACATCATCGACGCGTAAAACAAAATATCCATCTTGTTCAGTAGGCCGCAGTTCGCCTTCAAATCCAACTTGGCTGCGAAAGGCCTCTGCCAAAACCGTCTCGGTTTTAACATCATCTTCGACTAACTGGGCAGAGCGTTTACCGCCGACATCAAGTCCAACGCGACTCACCAGTCTCACCGGAACGGCCCGGATACCCAGTGTACTTGCAATTTCTTCGAGTGTAGCGCCTCCTGCAAGTGCATCCTCGATCTCGGCTGAGGATTCGAACAGGGCTGTAGTGGCAAGCTCTCCTGCCAGTTCATCGCGGATAATTTCGCGGGCTTCTTCGTAGGGTTGCTCCCGACCGGGAAATATATTCGTAACTCTTACCAAGGCCCAACTGATAACGCCTTCGATCGCACCACTTGTTTGACCAAGCGGTAATTGAAAGGCCGTCTGTGCCACGGGCTCGTCGAGCATTTCAGACCGGGATACATTTTCTCGCGTAACTTCGTTAAAGCTCAGGTTGCGACTCTCAATGAGTTCATCAAAGGAAAGGCCGTCTGACATGTCTTTTTGCGCCTGGTCGACGGCTTCTTTGCTATCAAAATAAACGACTTGGACAGTACGCCGCTCAGGTAACTTAAAGCGTGAATTGTCAAAATCATATTGGGCCCTGATATTTTCTTCTGATACTTCCACTTGATCGAGGAAATCACTTGCCTCAACAAGTATGTATGTAAAGCTGCGATATTCAGGGGCCGTGAAACGAGTAGAATTGTTTCTATAATACTGTTCAAGATCGCTCCGCGCCGGTTCTGTTAATTGGCCGGCAGCCTCGGGTGGGATTACAAGATAGTCAATCACGCGTCGCTCACTGCGATAGGTGAAAATCGCTTCCGCCAGACGTCGAGATGCGACAGCACCGAAGGATATCACGTCCAAGAACTGATCACGTGCCAAGTCCCTGCGAAGTGAAGTTTCGTACGTCTGGGGCGTGAAGCCATTTTGAAGAAGTAATTCTCGATATGTTTCAGCCGAGAATCCACCAAAGGTGCCGTGAAAAACTTCATTGTTTCGGATCGATTCCAGCAGGGCCTCGTCGGAAATAGTGAGTCCCAGGCGGCTGCTTGCCACATCAAAAGCCGTGGTTTGAATCATCGTAGTTAGGACCTGCTGATCGAGCCCCAAACGCCGGGCCTGAAGAGTGTCGAACACGCCGTCGGTCTGTGTAGACAACTGTTGCACTCGAGAGCGGAACTGTCGTTCAAAGTCGAAAGACGAGATGGGGATGCTGCCTACTTTGGCAACGTCGGTGTTGGTGGTGCCCAAGAAGATGTCGCCGATACCCCAGACGGCAAAGCTCAAAACAAGCAATCCGATAAAAATCCCTGCAACCCAAGATTTGGCTATTTCCTTCAATCTGCCGAGCATGTGATCAGACCCTTCAGCGTTAGCGGTACATGGCCCGCTTGGCGGCGGATCATAGTGGTGCGGCCGGGGCCGGGCAAGGGTGGCGCGCCCTGGTCAAGGTCCGCTCAATTTGTTATGGCCAGCCCAAGCCGTTTTGGAGAACTTGCCGATGCCAATATCGATTCCCGTCAAACGAAGACCGGTCATTGTCGGCAATTGGAAAATGAACGGTCTTGCACGCTCTGAGAAAGAGATAACAGCGTTGACAACCCGTCTCATGCGAGCAAAGGGCGTACAAGCGGATGTTGTCATTTGTCCTCCTGCAACGCTGCTTCCCCTGTTCAGGCCACTTGTCAAGGGAACTCCTCTAAGCCTTGGTGCTCAGGACTGTCACGCGAAACCGGGTGGGGCCCACACGGGCGATCTGAGCGCTCCTATGCTCAAGGATGCAGGCGCAAAATGGATTATTGTGGGCCATTCGGAGCGCCGAACGAGTCACGGAGAGACGGATGACGACGTCAAGGCAAAGGCTCACGCTGCACTGATTGAAAAAATGCGTGTCATAATATGTGTGGGGGAGACGGAAACCGAGCGCGGTGAGGGCAAGACGCTGGGAGTCATCGAGCGGCAGCTTGCGCGCTCTTTACCGGATTTTGTCGATTCAAAGAACACGGTTATCGCTTATGAACCGGTCTGGGCGATTGGAACAGGTCGCACGCCAATGCTCAAGGACATAGACGATGTTCATCAGTTCATTCGACAAAAGTTGGTTGATAGGTTCGATGATGACGGCAACCACACACGGATTTTATATGGCGGGTCGGTCAAGCCTCGGAATGCGGCAGAAATTATGTCTATCGCCGATGTTGACGGTACGCTTGTCGGAGGAGCCAGTCTGAGGGCGAATGAGTTTTGGCAAATCATTCAAGCTGGCCGGGGGGATTGAAGTCAATTTCAATCAAATCCGTAAAACTTGGTTGCAACGGGTCATTTTCTGGTATGTGTTGCGCGGGCCTATGACGTGGCGGTGTTTAGCAAGCCTGCAACGGCAAGCGGCATTGTTGCTCGGCCTCATTCGAGACTAAATTTGAATCTCGAATCGTGTCCGCGATCGTAAAGCGCGGACTTCATGAAGTTTGTTAAAAGTTAAGAGAAAGCTTTCTTAACCGTTAGTATGGAACCTGTCTCTGGAATAAAATAACCCGTTGGGCTCCTATGGGGTTGGCATGATAGCCTTTCTACTCGTCGTTCACTTGTTAATCGCGCTCGCGCTCGTGGGCAGTGTCTTGCTGCAGAGATCCGAAGGCGGCGCATTGGGTATCGGCGGCGGCGGTAGTATGGGCGGATTCATGTCCGGGCGGGGGGCGGCAAATGTTTTGACCCGCACTACGGCAGTCCTGGCCGTCTGTTTTTTCATCACAAGCGTTCTGTTGACAGTTACCGCTGGAACCGGCGGTGGAGACCGATCGGTGATTGACGATCTAGGATCCTCGGGCGGTGCACCGTCTTTGGTCGCACCGGAAGGGCCGGATGTGCCCCGGGAAGATTAAGATCCAAGGTCAGCGGTCTTATTCCTCAAAAACCTCATCCGAACTTACTTCAAGAAAAATAAATGCGGGGCTTTTTGTCGCCGTAAAATTGATCTAAGTTTATCTTCCATGGCGCGGTTCATATTCATAACCGGCGGCGTGGTTTCCTCACTCGGAAAAGGCATTGCCTCCGCATCGTTAGGCGCATTGCTTCAAGCTCGGGGGAGCAGCGTACGTTTGCGTAAGCTGGATCCGTATCTCAATGTTGATCCGGGCACCATGAGTCCCTTTCAGCATGGCGAGGTCTATGTCACCGATGACGGTGCCGAAACCGACCTTGACTTGGGGCATTATGAGCGATTCACGGGCGTGCCCGCGCATCAATCGGATAACGTTACGACTGGACGCATTTACAAGGATATTTTGACCAAAGAGCGTCGCGGCGACTATCTGGGCGCCACCGTTCAAGTGATCCCCCACGTCACCGATGAAATCAAGAAATTTGTGGTTTCGGGTACCGATGACGTCGATTTCGTTCTCTGCGAAATCGGGGGCACGGTTGGCGACATTGAGGGGTTGCCCTTTTTCGAAGCCATTCGCCAATTGGGTAACGAGTTGCCGAGAGACGATGCGGTTTACATTCATTTGACTCTCTTGCCGTTTATCGGCGGCGCAGGCGAATTGAAAACTAAGCCGACCCAACATTCGGTCAAGGAGTTGCGTTCTATAGGTATACAGCCGGACTTGATTCTATGCCGGTCCGATCGTCCGATCCCTGAATCGGAGCGGCAAAAAATCGCGTTATTTTGCAATGTTCGGCCGGACAGTGTGATCCAGGCGCTCAACGTAAGCAGCATCTACGAGGTGCCGCTCCACTATCATGCGGAAGGATTTGATCAAGCCGTCCTCGATGCATTCGGAATCAGTGACGCATCAAAGCCGGATCTCCAGCGGTGGGAAGCCATCGGGCCAGCGTATTAACTATCCGGAAGGTGAGGTCACAATCGCTGTTGTAGGCAAATACACCGGTCTCAAGGATGCTTACAAATCTTTGGAAGAAGCACTCGTTCACGGCGGTATCGCGAACAATGTCCGCGTCAAAACCCAGTGGATTGAAGCAGCGACATTCGAGCAAGAGGGTGCTGTCCGGTGTCTTGAAAGCGTTCACGGCATTCTTGTGCCTGGCGGCTTTGGAGAACGAGGCGCGGAAGGAAAAATCGCCGCCGCCAATTTTGCCCGCTGCTGGAAGCTGCCGTATTTTGGAATCTGTTTCGGGATGCAGATGGCCGTGGTTGAAGCAGTGCGCAACCTGCTCGGAAAACCGGAAGCCAGTTCGACGGAATTTGGCCAAACGCCGGAGCCTGTCGTGGGCCTAATGACGGAATGGATGACCGACAAGGGCCGCGAGAGGCGTCAATCGGGAGATAATCTCGGTGGAACAATGAGGCTCGGCGCCTATGACGCGGTATTAACTTCCGGAAGCCGCGCTGCTCAAATTTATGGTGTACATGAAATCAGCGAACGACATCGCCATCGCTATGAAGTCAATATGAACTACCGAAACGACCTTCAACGGCATGGCGTCCAATTTTCCGGGATATCGCCCGACGGCGTGTTGCCTGAAATCGTTGAAATCGTCGATCACCCCTGGTTTATAGGTGTGCAGTTCCACCCCGAGCTTAAGTCGAAACCGTTTGAGCCCCATCCATTATTTGCCTCCTTTATTGAGGCGGCGGTCACCCAGTCGCGCCTTGTTTGAGTGTGTTGCGGGGCGCGGTTAAACGACTGGTTTATTGACCACTCGTTTTTTGATGAAGAAAGTTAAATATGACAAATATCCTTCTGATTTTAAATGAATTTAAATTATAACTTCAGTAGCTTTTTCGCTATCGGTAGCATCTAAGAGCTGCCTGGAAAAAAAATGAATGAACGTCGCGAAGCTCTCCCCGATCTCTTAAAGCCCGGTCTCGATTTGGTTATCTGCGGCACAGCCGCCGGGAGTCGCTCCGCCAAGATCGGCGCGTATTACGCCCGTCCCAACAACCGCTTCTGGGGGATTCTGGCGGATATCGAGTTGACGCCTCGGAAACTGGCTCCCCAGGAATACGAGAAGTTGACAAGCTTCGACATCGGTCTCACCGATCTTAACAAGTATAACAGCGGAACCGATGCCGAACTTGCCGAAGAGGGCTGGGACGTTGACGGACTTCGCAAGAAGATCGAAAAGATGCAACCTCGCGTTCTGGCGTTTAACGGCAAGAAAGCGGCATCGAAGTATTTCGGTACCAAAAAAGTCGACTACGGGCGTCAAAAGAAGCGAATCGGGGTAACGATTCCGTTCGTGCTGCCGTCCACCTCCGGCGCCAACGCTCATTGGGATGAAAAACATTGGCATGACTGTGCGGCGTTGGTCAGAAATCTACGCGGTGAGAAGAAGCCTTGATGGAGCCTAATCCGGAAATTCAATTGGGCGCGGTAAAACTCGCCAATCATCTCCCTTTGACCCTGATCGCCGGTCCGTGCGCCATGGAAAGCCGCGATCATGCGTTCGACATGGCGGGCGCTCTTCAGGAAATAACCGCAAAGCTGGGCATCGGTTTCATCTACAAGACCTCGTTTGACAAGGCCAACCGTACCAGCGCGACCGGCAAGCGGGGCATCGGCCTCGAGTCGGCGCTCCCCATCTTTGACTCCCTTAAAAAAGACCTCGGCGTGCCAATCCTGACCGATGTGCACAGCGAAGAGCAGTGTGCGGTGATTTCTGAAGTTGTGGATGTCATTCAAATTCCGGCGTTTCTTTGCCGCCAAACGGATCTGGTGTTGGCAGCCTCGGCTACCGGATTGGTTGTAAATATCAAGAAGGGTCAGTTCCTTGCGCCTTGGGATATGAAAAACGTGGTCGACAAAGTCGTCGGTACCGGTAATCCAAACGTTATGGTTACCGAGCGCGGCGCAAGTTTTGGCTACAATACGCTCGTATCTGACATGCGTTCGCTGCCCATCTTGGCCAATATCGGAGTGCCGGTTGTCTTCGATGCCTCTCATTCGGTTCAGCAGCCGGGAGGGCTGGGTGGTGCGAGTGGAGGTCAACGCGAGTTTATTCCGGTTCTGGCTCGCGCGGCCGTTGCCGTAGGCGTTGCGGCGGTCTTCATCGAGACCCATCAAGATCCGGACAACGCTCCGTCCGACGGCCCCAATATGCTGCGACTGAACGACATGGAACCCCTTTTGGAGTCTCTTGCGGCTTTGGACCGCGTGGTGAAGACCGGCTAACCATTAAGTTCACTTGAGTGCAGATCACAATTCCTGTATGACCTCCGTCGGCGTGGAGACCATACATCCGGGGCCAAAAACCGAGTTCCGGCACTGAGGAAAAGTTATGGCGGTCCCAAGAAGCAAAGTCACACGGTCGAAGCGCAACATGAGGCGTGCTCATTTGCGCTTGAAACGGGCAAGCTATATAGAGGATCCGGAGTCCGGGGAACTCCACAGGCCGCACCACATCGAGCCCAAGACCGGCATGTACCGAGGACGGCAGGTTCTACCGCCTCGGGAAGACTAAAATCCGGATCGTATACTCACCGACGCCCTGTCACATTTGCCGTCCTCTTCAATTGCGTTAGTTTCCATTTTAGAAAGAGTTAAGGCAAATAGCGCAGTGAGCAGGCACACAAAACGTCATGACGGCAATCATTGACATCGTTGGCCGCGAGATCCTCGACAGCCGCGGTAATCCGACGGTCGAGGTCGACGTCATTTTGGAGGACGGCGCATTCGGACGAGCGGCGGTGCCGTCAGGCGCCTCGACGGGCGCCCATGAAGCCTCGGAACGGCGCGACGGAGGTGACCGTTATGGCGGAAAGGGCGTACGCAAAGCCGTTCAAGCGGTCAACGGAGAAATCTTCGAAACGATTTCAGGTTTCGACGCCGAAGAGCAACGCCATATCGATCGGACTTTGATCGACCTTGACGGAACGGAAAACAAGAGCAGGCTTGGCGCCAATGCCATATTGGGCGTGTCTCTGGCCGTCGCGAAAGCGGCCGCTGACGCCGCTGACGAGCCGCTTTATCGTTATATCGGCGGTGCCGACGCACACGTCCTGCCTGTCCCGATGATGAACATCGTTAACGGCGGCGTGCATGCGGACAATCCAATCGACATTCAGGAATTCATGATCATGCCGGTGTCGGCCGACACTTTGGCTGACAGCGTCCGCTTGGGCTCGGAAATCTTTCACAACTTGAAACGGGCGTTGAGCGATGCGGGCCATAACACAAATGTGGGCGATGAGGGCGGATTTGCGCCGCATCTGCCATCGGTGGATGAGACGCTGGGATTTGTAACAAAAGCGATCGAAGCGGCGGGGTACAAGCCGGGCGATGACGTTTACCTCGCACTTGATCCCGCCTCAACGGAATTCTTTAAAGACGGCCTCTATCATCTTGAAGGAGAAGGCAAAACCCTGGGTTCCGATGAGCTCGTTGCCTATTGGTCCGATCTGGTCGAGCGCTATCCTATCATCTCGATCGAGGACGGCATGGCGGAAGACGATTGGGACGGCTGGATTGCGTTAACCCGGTCGCTTGGCGACAAAATTCAACTGGTCGGCGACGATTTGTTCGTCACCAACGAGAAGCGTTTGACTCAAGGTATTGAAAAGGGTGTTGCAAACTCCATTCTTGTCAAAGTTAACCAAATCGGAACATTGACGGAGGCTTTGGGAACTGTTGAACGTGCGCATCGCGCAGGCATGACGTGTGTGATGTCTCATCGCTCCGGTGAGACGGAGGATACGACCATTTCCGACATCGCGGTTGCCACCAACTGCGGTCAAATCAAAACCGGTTCGTTGACCCGTTCGGACCGGTTGGCCAAATACAACCAGTTGATCCGCATCGAGGAGTCTTTGGGCTCAACGGCGAAATATGCCGGCAGTTCCGTCTTACGATCTTGAAAAATGAGTTAGAGCCTGTTCGCCGCCGAGTTGTAACCTTTTATTAACGGCTCAAGGTGTGGAATTCTTTCCACATTTGCGGCCGCTTGGCCTCTCTCTATTGTTTTGGCTTTGAGACGTTCATGCTTTTTATCCAACACTTGAGACGGAATATGGCGTTAAGCATCTTGCCCTTGGTGTCAGCGGGGTTTGTGCTGTATCTGGGTTATCACGGGCTTTACGGGAATCACGGCCTGATGACCATGATACAACTCGACAAGGAGATCGCAGGTCTGGAATTGGACCTTTCCGCAATGCGGGAAGAGAGTGCAATGATTGAACGCCGTATCAGATTGTTGAGACCGGAAAGTCTCGATATCGACTTGCTTGAAGAGCGTGCCCGCGCCCAATTGGGATTTGCAAGGTCCGAGGATTTGGTAATTTTTGATCGGTTGCCGCGTGAATAGCGCAAGATTTAATCGTTTGGCCTCCTTGGACGATCGTCAAGTTTCCGAAACCGAAATGGTTACCAACCTCTCAACATTTCGGTGAATCTATTCACCATTTAGCGTATAAAATGGGCCTGTTCGCAAAGGACATTCCACATGGGAGCACGTACAGGTAACAGTTCAAAAGGTGCCGTCGCGGCGACGAAATCAAGGCCGCGTAAGAGGTCGAAGCGCACCGCCAAAAAGAGACTCGACGGTCTTGCCAAAGACGGACTCCTGCAACTTTACAAAGACATGATTTTGATCCGTCGCTTTGAAGAGCGGGCGGGGCAGATGTACGGCATGGGGCTCATCGGCGGTTTTTGTCATTTGTATATCGGTCAGGAAGCCGTCGTGGTCGGTATGCAATCGGTGATAGAAGAGGGCGACCAGGTTGTCACCTCTTATCGCGACCACGGTCATATGCTGGCGTGCGGAATGGAACCGAAAGGCGTGATGGCCGAGTTGACGGGCCGCATTAGCGGCTATTCCAAAGGTAAGGGCGGTTCCATGCATATGTTCAGCAAAGAAAAAAATTTCTATGGCGGGCATGGCATCGTCGGCGCACAGGTGCCGATTGGAACAGGGCTCGCCTTTTCAAATCGCTATCGCGGCAATGATCGTGTTGCACTTTGCTACTTCGGTGACGGCGCGGCCAACCAGGGACAAGTTTACGAAAGCTTCAATATGGCCGAGCTATGGTGTCTGCCCGTGGTCTACATCATCGAGAACAACCAATATGCCATGGGCACAAGCGTCAAACGCTCGTCTTCGGAGACCCATTTATACCGACGCGGCGCGAGCTTCAGAATACCGGGAGAAGAAGTTGACGGGATGGATGTTTTGGCGGTCCGCGAAGCCGGCGCCAAAGCCGTTCAAGGTTGCCGCGACGGCAAAGGTCCTACCATCCTCGAAATGAAAACCTACCGCTATCGTGGTCATTCCATGTCCGATCCGGCAAAATACAGGTCGCGGGAAGAGGTGGAAGATGTGCGGTCTCAGCAAGACCCGATCAATACGTACAAGGAAAAACTGCTCGCCGACGGCATGGCAAGTGAAGATGAAATCAAAGACATCGATCGAAAGATCAAGGGTGTCATTGCCGAAGCCGCCGAGTTTGCCCAAACCAGCCCGGAGCCGGATCCTGGTGAGTTGTATACGGATGTATTGGTTTCTTAGGGCATACCGCTGGAACCCTCATGTCGATTGACATTCTCATGCCTGCACTGTCGCCCACTATGGAAGAGGGCACGCTCGCCAAATGGTTTGTCAAAGAAGGCGACCGCGTATCGGCCGGTGACGTTATTGCGGAAATCGAGACGGATAAGGCAACAATGGAAATGGAAGCCGTCGATGAAGGTGTGATCGGCAGGATTTTAGTGCCGGAAGGCAGCGAAGATGTTCAGGTCAATATTCCCATCGCCATCATTTTGGAGGAAGGCGAAGGTGAGTCCGCCGTCAACGGCGCTGACGTCACGTTGAGATCGAGCCTGGATATGCCTGCCGAAACCGCCTCTCCGGCAGCAGCGCCTCGCCGCAGGTCTGCGACGGTCCAGGCGACGGCGGCGGCTGTTTCATCGCAACGGGACATGCCTGAAATGCAGGTCATGACCGTGCGCGAAGCGCTGCGCGATGCCATGGCCGAAGAAATGCGCCGTGATGAGAATGTTTTTCTCATGGGCGAAGAGGTCGCTGAATATCAAGGGGCGTACAAGGTGAGTCAGGGTCTTCTCGACGAATTCGGCGCGCGTCGCGTTATCGACATGCCGATCACCGAACACGGGTTCACGGGACTTGGCATCGGCGCGGCCTTCAGCGGTCTCAAACCCATTGTCGAATTCATGACCTTCAACTTCGCCATGCAGGCAATGGATCAATTGATCAACTCGGCGGCCAAGACGCATTACATGTCCGGCGGACAAATGAAAGTTCCCGTCGTGTTTCGGGGTCCGAACGGCGCCGCCTCGCGTGTTGCCGCCCAGCACAGTCAGGATTACTCCTCATGGTACTCAAGCGTGCCGGGCTTGAAAGTGGTTGCCCCTTATAGCGCGTCGGATGCCAAGGGGCTTTTGAAATCCGCGATTCGCGATCCAAACCCCGTGATTTTCCTTGAAAATGAAATCCTTTACGGCCACAAGTTCGAAGTCCCCGTTCTCGATGATTATCTTGTGCCTATCGGCAAAGCCGACATCGTCCGTACCGGGACGGATGTGACCATTTCCGCTCACAGTCGTGCGGTTGAATGGGCTCTTGAGGCAGCGGAACGTCTGGAAGGCGAGGGGATTGATGCTGAAGTAATCGATTTGCGCACGCTTCGACCGCTTGACAGCGAAACCGTTGTCTCGTCCGTGCGCAAGACAAATCGCCTCGTGACGGTCGAAGAAGGCTGGCGGCAAAGCGGTGTAGGCGCCGAAGTGGCCGCGCGCGTCACGCTCGAGGCTTTCGACGATTTGGACGCCCCCGTCATGCGCGTTTCCCAAGAAGATGTGCCCATGCCTTATGCGGCAAATTTGGAAGCGCTCAGCTTGCCTGACGCGGAAAAAGTGATCGCCGCCGTCAAATCTGTTTGCAACGCGGATTAAAACACCATGCCGATACCCATTCTGATGCCCGCTCTCTCGCCCACCATGGAAGAGGGCACTCTCGTCAAATGGCTGGTCAAAGAAGGCGACCATGTTTCATCGGGTGATCTCATCGCCGAGATCGAAACGGACAAGGCCACCATGGAGTTGGAATGCAGCGACGAAGGAAAGATCGGCAAATTTCTGGTTTCCGAAGGGACGGAAGGAGTCGAAGTCAACAAAACCATCGCGTTGATTTTGGAGGAGGGCGAGAACGAGGACGCACTGAAAGACGCCCCGGCAGCGGCGGCCCCGAAGGCCCCGAAGGTTGCTCCTCAGCCGACCGTATCCGACAGCGTCGCTTCCGCAGACCGCATAAAGGTGAGCCCGCTTGCAAAACGACTTGCGGCGCAAGCCGGACTGGACTTGGCCGCGATCAAAGGGTCCGGTCCGCACGGCCGAATCGTCAAACGCGATATCGAGGCGGCAAGCGGGGGCGCCGTGGGCTTCCCCGGAGCGGCCGCGGCGACTGCTCAGGTCGTTCCGTTCCAGACAATGCCGTCCTCTCCTCAAGAGTCGGGTGTTCCCCAAGGCAGTTACGATGAAGTACCGATGAGCGCCATGCGTAAAGTCGTAGCTCGCCGGATGACCGAATCCAAACAGACGGTCCCGCACTTCCGGCTCACGATCGATTGTGAAATCGACAAGCTGCTGGCCTTGCAAGAAGAACTCAATAGCCGCTCGCCCGCAGGCGAGGGCGCATTCAAGATCGGAATCAATGATTTCATAGTTCGCGCTTCGGCCTTGGCCCTCAAAAAAATACCCGGGGTCAACGCCAGCTTTGCCGGCGACAAAATTCTCTTGCATCACCACGCCGACATCGCCTTAGCTGTAGCGCTCGACGATGGTCTGATGACGCCGATTGTTTGGAAGGCCGAAACCAAAGGTCTGCAAGAGATTTCCGCAGACATGAAAGACAAGATTGCACGAGCGCGGAATAAAAGGCTCCTGCCGGAAGAATATCAAGGCGGGACGTTTTCCATTTCCAATTTGGGCATGTTCGGCGTAGATGAATTCAGCGCCGTGATCAATCCGCCCCACGGAGCGATCCTCGCTGTGGGACAGGGCAAAAAGCGTCCGATTGTCAAGAACGATGCGCTGAGCGTCGCAACCGTCATGTCGTGCACGATGTCGTGCGACCACCGCGTGGTCGACGGCGCCCTCGGCGCTCAATGGCTCCGGGTCTTCAAAGGCTATATCGAAGATCCCGTCACCATGCTGCTTTGATGCACGGCGGGCGTGACGGCCCGCGCAAGTACCGAACATTTTTTGCGAACCCATCGTTTGATCGGCTGAAAACACACAATGACGGAGACAAAATTCGATCTGGTCATTATCGGCTCCGGGCCGGGTGGTTATGTAGCCGCAATCCGTGCGGCGCAGCTCGGCATGAAAGTAGCGGTAGTCGAGCGCGAGCGTCTGGGCGGTGTCTGCCTCAATTGGGGTTGCATTCCGACAAAAGCACTTCTTCGTGCGTCCGAGATCTTCGACACGCTCAAACATCTCGACGAATTCGGCTTGTCAGCAAGCAACATCGGCTACGACATCGAAAAAGTCGTGAAACGGTCGCGCGATGTTGCCGATCAATTGTCGAACGGCGTCAAGTTTTTGTTCAAGAAAAACAAGATCGCTTTGTTCGACGGTGAGGGCAGTCTCGCAGGTTCGGAAAAAGTGAACGTCATCAAAGACGGTAAAACCCGAAAAATCCGTACCAGGAATATCATTTTGGCGACGGGCGCCCGCGCCCGCACGTTGCCGAACATCGAACCCGACGGCAAATTCGTTTGGACCTACAAAGAGGCGCTCGTCCCTTCAGCCATACCGAAGTCGCTCCTGGTGATCGGGTCCGGCGCGATCGGCATGGAGTTCGCAAGCTTCTTCCACACGCTCGGCGCCAAAACCACCGTCATCGAAATGCTCGACCGTATTTTACCGCTCGAAGACGAGGAAATATCCGCCTTCGCGGAAAAGGCGTTCAAAAAGCAGGGCATGACCCTCGAAACGAAGGCCAAGGTCGAGAAACTTCGATTCAACAAGAACACGGTCACCGCAACCGTCAGGAATGGTGCGGGCAAAACCGAAACGATCAATGCGGAGCGCGTGATTCTGGCGGTCGGCATCGTCGGCAATACGGAAACCCTGGGTCTTGAAGAAGCGGGCGTTAAAGTCGACAAGACCCACGTCGTGACAAACGAATGGGGCGAAACGGACGTGCGCGGCGTTTATGCTATCGGCGACTTGGTCGGCCCGCCGTGGTTGGCTCATAAAGCGATGCACGAAGGCGTGGTCTGTGTCGAAAAAATTGCCGGCCTTGACGGTGTGCATCCGGTGAACATGAAGAATGTCCCCGGCTGCACTTATTGCCGGCCGCAAGTGGCGAGTGTGGGTCTGACGGAAGCGGCCGCCAAAGAGACCGGCCGTGACGTAAGGGTGGGTCGTTTCCCCTTTATCGGCAACGGCAAGGCCATCGCGCTCGGCGAGCCCGAAGGCCTCGTCAAAACCGTGTTCGACGCCAAGAGCGGCGAACTTCTCGGCGCGCACATGATCGGCGCCGAAGTGACCGAGCTTATCCAGGGCTACACCATTGCCAAAACGATGGAGACGACGGAAGCGGAACTGATGGCAACCGTCTTCCCCCATCCCACGATTAGCGAAGCCATGCACGAAGCCGTTCTTGACGCTTACGGCCGCGTACTTCACATATGAGTCGAAGCAGGTTTTGAAAGATCGCCATGGCGACGGTACTGGACAGGGTGAGAGGCAAACGCGCGGGCGACGTATCCGCGGCCGCTTTGCGTCATCCCGAAAAACAAAAGAATCCGGACCGGCGGATCCTGAAAAAACCCGACTGGCTGCGCGTCAAAGCGCCGGGCTCACCGGCCTACAACGAGACCAGGCGGATCGTGCGCGATAACGATCTCGTCACCGTATGCGAGGAGGCGGCGTGCCCCAATATCGGGACGTGCTGGTCCAGGAAGCACGCCACCATGATGATCATGGGCGACACCTGCACGCGGGCCTGCGCCTTTTGTTATGTCAAAACCGGTCTGCCCGATGCGCTCGACAGCCGGGAGCCCGCCAATGTGGCTAACGCCGTGGCGATGTTGTCGCTTGAACATGTCGTCATTACCAGCGTCGACCGCGACGACCTGAGCGACGGCGGCGCCGCACATTTCGCAAAGGTCATCAAAGCCGTTCGCGCGCGCGCCCCTGAAACCACGATCGAAGTCCTGACGCCCGACTTTTTACGTCGAGAGGGCGCGGCTGAAGTGGTCATCGACGCCAAACCCGACGTGTTCAATCACAATTTGGAAACCGTACCGCGGCTTTATCGCTCCATCCGCCCCGGCGCGCGCTATTACAATTCGTTGCGGCTTCTCGAACGAGTCAAAGAACGCGACCCGGAACAGTTCACCAAGTCGGGCCTTATGGTGGGTTTGGGAGAAAGCCGCGACGAACTCTTTCAAGTCATGGACGACCTGCGCGCCGCGGACATCGATTTCCTGACCGTTGGCCAATATCTCCAACCGACACCCAAACATGCGCCTATCGACCGTTTCGTCACGCCGGACGAGTTCAAGACTTATGAAAAGACGGCCTACGCCAAGGGCTTTTTGATGGTATCGGCGACGCCGTTGACGCGCTCGTCCTATTTGGCGGGCGATGACTTCGCCAAGCTGCGCGCGGCGCGGCGGAAACAACTTGAACTCGCGGGCGGATAGACCTCATGCCCAGCTACAAGGAACGCAAACGGGTGAGCCACACGGCCGATCAAATGCTTGATTTGGTGGCTTCCGTCGATCGGTATCCGGAGTTTCTACCGTGGTGCGCAGGCGTGAACATAAAATCGAAGACAACGACCGGCCACAGGGAAACCATGACGGCGGACCTCAGCGTGGCGTTCAAACCCTTCCGCGAAACCTTTACCAGCCGGGCGAATACGGACCGCGCCCAACGGCGCATCGACATCGACTATCTCGACGGGCCGTTTCGCCATCTCACCAACCGCTGGATTTTCGAACAAAACGAAGACGGCACGTGCGTCATCGACTTTTTCATCGATTTCGAATTCCGAAGCGTCGTGCTGCAAATGCTGACAAGCGCCGTTTTTCACGAAGCGGCGCGGCGCATGGTCAACGCTTTTGTCGACCGCGCCAACGCCGTTTACGGCGCGGCTTGAGCCCTCGAAGACGCCCCCGTTCCTATATGAAGAGGCCGCAAGAAAAACAGGGAGATACTTAGAAAATGCCATCAAAAGAATACAAAAAGAGGGCTTCGAATGGGACGCCAGTCTACATGCCAATCGACCATCCGAACCCTTACGAGCCAGACCTGAAGGAATGGGAAGCATATTTGAAAGAGGTGGAGGCATCAGGGATGATCGACAGCGCGGAGGAAGCCAGAATGATGATCTCTCGGATCAAGAAGGAACAGAAGACGTAACCAGATACTCCCGCCCGATGCCCGACGAGAAACCTCTATCGTCTACAGTCGTCTGCGCAACAGGTCCAAACCGACTTCGACGCTTTTTACCCGTATCCGGTCACGCCCGATGTCGCCGAAGAAATGCCGCTCGTGAAACACGTCTTGCATGCGCCGGGCGCTTGCGAAATGGACCAGACCCACGGGCTTCGTCTCCGCCCCGCCGTCCGGTCCGGCGATACCGGTCACGGAGACGGCGATATCCGCGCGGGAGTTCCCGAGCGCGCCGTCCGCCATGGCCCGCGCCACGGGTTCGCTGACCGCGCCGTATTCCGTCAGCAGCGGTTCGGGTACGCCTAAAAGTTCCCGTTTGGCCTCGTTCGAATAGGTTATGAACCCGCGGTCGACAACGTCGGACGACCCGGCGATTTCGGTCAGGCATGCGGTGACGAGACCGCCGGTGCAGGATTCCGCGACGGCGATTTTGAGCCCCGCCCGGCGCATGTCGTCCAGAAGCGATTTTGCCTTTTGCAATAAGGTCTTGGGAAACATTGTTCAGATCCCAAGCCAACGATCGACGAGAAAGACCGCGACCAGGGCGTAGAGGCCGGCCACCACGTCATCGAGCATGATCCCCAGGCCGTTTTTCAATGTCCGATCGGCCCAGTTTGCCGGCCACGGCTTCAAGATGTCACAGATCCGAAACACGAGAAACGCGGCGGCGAAACCGGTCACGGTCAAGGGCGCGGCGATGAGAGCGATCCACTGGCCGACCACTTCGTCGATGACGACCGACGGAGGATCGCCGCCGCTTTCGTGGGCCGTGAAAATCTTCGCGGCCCAAACGCCTAAGACGAATGCGGTCACCGCGGCGGCCAACAACGCCGCCCGCCCGCCGTAACCGAGCAGCACCCAGGCAAAAGGAAGCGCCGCCAACGAGCCCCAGGTCCCGGGCGCAGGGCGCAACCGCCCGACCCAAAACCAGGTGCCGATGACAACGGCCGGGTTATGAAAAGCAAGCCGCGGGGGCAGGGGGGAGATGAACGCCATCGCTCAGGCGCTCCCGGTCTTGACGCGAATGCTCGCGACAGCTTGGGCCGCAATGCCTTCTCCGCGGCCGGCGAATCCCAGCTTCTCCGTAGTCGTGGCTTTGACGCTCACGCGCGAGGGATCGAGTTCGAGAATATCCGCAACGCGCGCGCGCATGGCGTCCCGGTAAGGTTTGATCACGGGCCGTTCGCAAATGAGCGTGAGATCGAGATTGAGTATCGTGCCGCCGGCGCGGGCCGCAAGATCACGCGCATGTTTCAAGAACAGGTCGGACGGCGAATCGCGCCACCGTTCATCTGTGGGCGGAAAATGGTCGCCGATGTCACCGAGGCCCATCGCCCCCAACAGAGCGTCGGTCAACGCATGGAGGCCGGCGTCCGCGTCGGAATGTCCGACGAGTCCTCGATCATGAGGGACGGTCACGCCGCACAAGACGACATGGTCGCCCGGGCCGAACCGGTGCACGTCGAAGCCGGTGCCGACGCGAATCTCGCTGCGTGACGCCGCCGCACCGGCGGCGTCGAAATCTTCCCGGGTTGTGAACTTGATGTTGTCCGGGTCGCCCGCCACGATCGCGACGGCGAGTCCCGCAAGTTCGGCGACCGCCGCGTCGTCGGTCAGGGTTTGCCCCTTTGCGGCGAGGTGCGCCGCCAATATCTCGCGGTAGCGGAAGGCTTGCGGCGTTTGCGCGCGCCACAGGTCCGTACGGTCGACCGTCTCGTCGATCCGCCCGTCGTTCCCCCTCTTGAGCGTGTCGACGACGGGCAGAGCCGGAATAGCGCCCGCCGCGTCGGGTTTCGAGGCCGCGTCGATGACGTCGGCGACGAGACGGGGCGTCACGAAAGGGCGCACTGCGTCGTGGATGAGAACGATCTCCGGATCGGTCTCGCGCAGGCTTTCCAGCCCCAGACGCACGGAGTCCTGCCGCGAAGCGCCGCCTGATACGGGCGGCAGCAACCGCGGGTCCGACAACAGTTCGCCGAGCGCGCGGTCATAGAGAGACCGGTGTTCGTCGTTGAAAACGACCCGCAGACCGGTAATCCCGGGGCACTCGAAAAACCGCTCCACGGTGTGCCGGATCACGGCTTGATCGCCCAGGACCCGGTATTGTTTGGGCGCACCGCGTCCCGCTCGAACGCCCTCGCCGGCGGCGACCACAAGGGCCGCGACGGGGCGGGGCGGGGCGTCAAACCGGGTCACAGCCAAAAAAATCCGTCAAAAGTCATCGAATATTTCTTCTTGAAAATATGCTTATATCCGTTTGAAGTATAAAAATAAAAATTCCAGTCATGGGGCGCCTGTTCCGGCGTCATTGATCTATAGCGTATGTGACGGCACCCCCGATCGACGGCGGTCGAAGTTGCACACAGGCTCAAGTGATGTAAAAGTGCAACATTAGTGTTGATTTGGCGCCGCATTCCGCGCACTCTATATCCGAGGTTCGCGCAGTCTCGCGGGCCGGGAGTCCTTCGAAGCGGGCACGAGTTCGTTCGGACCGGACGCGGTAACGGCGGTCGGTCTTTGCGAAAGCGCCGCATGACAACGGTCGCCATGACCACGACGCTCAACGAATTCGAATCCTCAGCGCCCGGCGCCTTTCAACGCGCGAGAGGGCGGAGCCGGCCGCGCCGCTCCCCGTTCCGCCGTTTCGGTCATTTCGTGCGTCACGCGCTGGGGCCGGTCACCCCGCTCAGCCGCGTTGCCTGGATCTCGCTCGCCATCGCAGGGGTCGGCGTCTCGACGCTGGCGTTCACTTATTTTGCGCTCAGCCGGTCCGAGCCGTTCGATATCACGCGCACCGACCTGCTGGTCCTCATCGCCGTCGATCTGGCGATCATATTTTCCATCGCGCCGGTCATCGCCTGGCGGTTGATACGTCTGTTCGCGTCCCGGAAGGAGAGCGGCCCCGCGTCCACGCTGCATGTTCGCATGGTCGCGTTGTTGAGCGTCATGACCCTCGCGCCGGCCATCGTGATAGCGAGTTTTTCCGCCGTGACGTTGACGACGAGCCTCAACTCGCTCCTCGGCGGACCCGTCGAGACGGCCGTTCAAAACTCGGCGGCGATGACGCGTCTTTACGTCGACGATCAGACGCGCGTTCTGGGTCAGGATCTGGTTTTCATGGCCAACGACGTGAACAACAATTCCCTCCTGTTCAGGGAAAGCCCCCTCCGTTTCGAGCAATTCCTCGCCTTCCAGATTCGCGCGCGGCGGCTCTCGTCCGCCCACCTGATTTCCGACGACGGTACGCTGCTGGCCCGTGCGGAGACGGAAGATGTTCCCGATTTCACGGTCCCGCGGCCGGAAGTCATGGACGTGGCGGGCGATCAGCCGGCCGTCTTTTCCGAGGCGGCCAACAACCAGTTGCGCGGCGTGGTCGGCTTGCCCGATTACGATAACGGCTATCTGGTGGTCGGCCGCATACTGGACCCGAGCGTCTACCAGCATTTCGGTGAAATGAAGGATTTTCTGTCGGGCTATGAAGCGATGGAGGACAACCGTTCGTTGATCGAGCTTGTCTTTGTACTGACGTTCGTGATGATCGCGCTGATTATCCTCCTCGGCGCCATCTGGCTGGGCCTGAGAGTCGCGAACAATCTGGTGTCTCCGATCGGGCGTCTCATGACGACGGCAGAAAAGGTCAGCGACGGCGATCTTACCGCAAGGGTTCCTCTCAACGACTCCAACGATGAAATCAACGAACTGAGCCGCACTTTCAACCGGATGACCGGACAACTCCAAAGCCAGCGCGCGGAACTCGTGGAAACCAACGAACGGTTGGACGACCGCCGGCGGTTTACGGAAGCCGTTCTTACCGGCGTCAGCGCCGGCGTTCTGGGGATCGACGCGAACGGCAAGGTGTCGATGGCCAATCAATCCGCGGCGACGCTGCTCTCCGTTCCCCGCGATTCACTCATCGGCAAGGATATCGTCGAACTTCTTCCCGCCGCGGCCGAGCTCATCGGACAGGACCGACAGCCCAAGGGAAACGGTTTTTTGCAGGCCCACATCGACCACCGCGTGAACGGTCAAACTCGTCATTTCAACGTCCAGATGACGGAGACTCGCGGAAACGGAGAGGATCATGGGCTGGTCGTCACCTTCGATGACATCAGCAAACTCGTTTCGGCGCAGCGAACGGCGGCCTGGGCGGACGTGGCCCGGCGCATCGCGCATGAGATCAGGAATCCCCTGACGCCTATTCAATTATCGGCGGAACGCCTGCGGCGGAAGTACGGGCGTGAAATCGTCAGCGATCCGGACGTATTCGAACAATGCACCGGCACCATCGTCAGACAGGTCAAGGACATCGGGAGGATGGTCGACGAATTCTCCTCCTTCGCCCGGATGCCGGCCCCCGTCATGCGGGACCGGGAGTTGATCGATCTGGTCAAACGGTCCGTGTTTTCGCAGCGTATCGCCAACCCTGAAATCGACTATGAAATCGCGCTTCCCGACAAGCCGGTCGTCAACAGATGCGACGGACGGCTTATCGAGCAGGCCCTGACCAATCTTTTGAAAAATGCCGCCGAAGCGATAACCGCAAAAGCGGAGACGCTCGAAGGAGAACCGGAGCGGGATGCGTTCGTCGGCAGGATAAAGGTCACGCTCGGCGTCGAGGCGGAGCGCATTTCCATCGCCGTCGACGACAACGGATGCGGACTGCCGGAAAACGACCGCCACCGTCTTGCCGAGCCCTATGTAACGAAACGCTCGAAGGGCACGGGGCTCGGCCTCGCGATCGTCAAAAAGATCATGGAAGACCACGGCGGTGAATTGTCTCTGAACGATTCGCGCGAGACGGGCGGGGCGAGTGTCGCCCTCATATTGCCGAGACTCGAGTCTCTCGACCGACCGGCGCCGGCCGAAGAAGAGACGGACGATCGATCCAGCAGGGTGCAGTGAAAATGAGGAAACGGAACGGATTGCGGACGGGCCACGATATTCTCATCGTTGACGACGAAGAAGACATCCGGGAACTGATTGCGGGGATATTGCAGGACGAGAATTATCAGACCCGCGTCGCCGGGGACAGCACGAGCGCCTTGCAGGCGATCGATCGCCGCCGCCCGTCATTGTTGATTTTGGACATCTGGTTGCAGGGAAGCCCCATGGACGGTCTTGAGATGCTGGACAAGATCAACCGCGAGCATCCCGGCCTGCCCACCGTTATCATCAGCGGACACGGCAACATCGAGACCGCCGTGTCGGCGATCAAAAAAGGCGCTTACGATTTCATCGAAAAGCCCTTCAAGGCCGATCACCTGATCTTGACGGTAGAGCGCGCGCTCGAAGCTTTCCGTCTCAAGCACGAAATCGCGGACCTGAAGCGGCGCTACGGCGGCAAAACCGAGCTTGTGGGGTCTTCGCCCGCGGTCTCCCGGTTGCGCCAAGTCATCGAACGCGTGGCGCCCACCGGCAGCCGGGTTTTGATTACCGGGCCGGCGGGGTCGGGAAAGGAAATCGTCGCCAAGCTCCTGCACGAGCGGTCCGGCCGCGCCGACAATCGTTTCGTCGCCGTCAACGCTGCCGCCATGGCGCCGGAGCGGATGGAAGTCGAGCTTTTCGGCATCGAATCGGGATCCGACGGCCAGAGAAAAACGGGGCTTTTCGAACAGGCCCACGGCGGCACGTTATATCTGGATGAAATCTCCGAAATGCCTTTGGAGACCCAAAGCAAGATCCTCAGAGTCCTCGTTGAACAGCGGTTTGAACGGGTCGGGGGCGGGTCCACGGTCCAGGCGGACGTGCGCATCGTCTCTTCGTCCGCCAGGAATTTGAACGACGAAATCAAGGCCGGCCGCCTGCGGGAGGATCTTTATCACCGTCTCAACGTCGTGCCCATCCGCACGCCGCCGCTCGCCGAGCGTCGGGAAGACATACCGGAGCTCGTCGGGTATTTCATGCAAAACTTGGCAAGGGCGGCGGGCTTGCCCGTTCGCCAGGTCGGCGACGACGCCGTTGCGGCTTTACAGGCGTATGACTGGCCGGGAAACGTTCGCGAACTTCGAAACAACGTCGAACGGCTGCTCATTCTTTCGAACGACGGTGAAAGGGAAACGATTACGGCCGACATGCTGCCCCCCGATATCGGCGCCTCGGTGTCGTTCATTTCCTACGTGAACTCCGGTGAGCGCATCATTTCCATGCCGCTGCGCGCGGCGAGAGAAATATTCGAGCGCGAATATCTCACCGCGCAAATCAATCGTTTCAGCGGCAACATTTCGCGCACGGCCGGATTCATCGGTATGGAACGGTCCGCTCTTCACCGCAAATTGAAGTCGCTCGGCGTGAGCGCCCGCACCCGTTCACCGGAAGGGCCGAGGCACATGCCGAAATCGATGAAAACCGTCGACGCGCTTTCCGAAACATCCCGCCGGACCGTGGAAGACGTCGGCGAAAACGGAAGAGGGGCCCGGACGGAAAATCCCGACCCGTTCGATCGAGCCCCCGCCGGGAAGCAATCCGGACAGGCCGATCAGGCAGGCGAGGGGCGGGACACCCTCAAGCCGGGCATGTAACCGCCCCTTGACCACGGCCTGACAGTACATACGTATCGTGCCCCATATTGTGTGCTCGTTCGATTCCCGGTAGAGCTTTCCGACCATGACCGTTCTCCCCTTAGAGTAAAACTCATGAAAGTCATCATATGCGGCGCGGGCCAGGTCGGTTTCAGCATTGCCCAGCAACTGTCTCAAGAACAAAACTCGGTCACCGTCATCGATCAGTCTACGGAACTGATCGCCCATATCGAGCAGGCGCTTGACGTCAAGTCGATCGTCGGCCACGCCTCGCATCCCGATTTGCTCGACCGGGCGGGCGCCGGCGATGCGGACATGCTCATCGCCGTCACTTTTTCCGACGAAGTCAACATGGTGGCGGCTCAAATCGCGCACTCCGTGTTCAGCGTTCCGTTGAAAATCGCGCGGGTGCGCACGCGAAGTTATCTGGACCCGGTTTGGCAGGGTCTGTTCAGCCGCAACCACATGCCCATCGACGTGATCATTTCACCTGAAGTCGGAGTCGGTACGAAAGTCCTTCAGACCTTGTCGAATCCGGGGGCGTTCGAAACGGTGAGCTTCGCGGACGAAGCCGTCAAACTCGTCGGCGTTCACCTCGCGAAAGACTGCCCCATCGTCAACACGCCGCTTAGCCAATTGACGGAACTGTTTCCGGATCTGAACGCCTTCGTGGTGGGTATCGCCAGAGGCAACGACGTGTTCGTCCCCAAGCGCTCGGACCAGATGCTCTACGGAGACGACGTTTATTTCATCGCCCATGCGAAACACGTTCGCCGCACGCTCGACATTTTCGGACGGGAAGAACGCGAAGCCCACCGCATCATTCTGATAGGCGGCGGCAATATCGGTCTTCACGTCGCTCAACAACTGGAAAAGGAGTCGGACGTCAAGGTCAGGATGATAGAGCGCGATAAGCTGCGCGCCGAGATAGCGGCCGATGAATTGAAGCGCACGGTGGTGTTTCACGGCGACGGTCTGGATCAGGATCTGCTGCAGGAAGCGGGGATCAAGGACACCGAAGCGGTGGTCGCGCTGACGGACGACGACGAGACGAATGTCCTGGCGTCCGTGCTGGCCAAGCGGGCAGGGGCGCTGCGCGGCATGTGCCTCATCAACAGTCAAAAATACGGCCCTCTGCTGGAGCCTCTGGGAATCGATACTTTCATCGATCCGCGCGCGACCACGGTTTCCACGATCTTGCAGCATGTGCGCCGCGGACGCATCAAGGGCCTCCATTCCATTCGACAAGGGGCCGCTGAAGTCATCGAGGCGGAAGCTCTGGCCACGTCGCCTCTTGTCGGCAAACCGTTGCGCGAGTCTCATCTCCCTGACGAAGGCATGATCGTAGGCGCGGTCGTGCGCAAAGGAAAATTCATCCGCCCCGGCGGCGACACCAAAATCGAAATCGGCGACCGCGTCGTTATTTTCGTGCTGCGCGACATGGTCCGCAAAGTCGAACAACTGTTCCGAGTCAGTCTCGATTACTTTTAGGCCGCTTGCGCCGGGTCGTCCCTCTCACTCTCGCCATATTTCATGCCCCACACAAACGCACTCTACATATTCGGGAACGTGCTCGGCGCCGTGGCGTTGCTGATGTCGATCCCGACGCTGGTCGCGCTCTCGAACGGCGAAACGGCTCAAATATCGGCCTTTGTCGCTTCGCTGTGTATCACCGGGTTTTTCGCGGGCGCGCTCATTTTCGGCTTGCACAGTTCGTCACGAAACGCGGGCCTGCGCGAGGCGGTTTTCGTCGTCTTGCTCGTTTGGTTTCTGTTGCCCGCTTTCGGCGCCTTGCCGTACCGGTTGGGAGACACCCTTGGCACGTCGTCCGATGCGTATTTCGAAGCCGTTTCAGGGCTGACGACGACCGGCGCGACGCTCATTCAGTCGGTCGAAACGCTTTCGAAGTCGATGTTGCTGTGGCGCGCGCTCCTGCAGTGGTTAGGGGGGTTCATGTCCATTCTCATGGCCGTGGCGGTCCTGTCGACGGTCGGTTTCGGAGGGCTGCCCGTGTTCCGGCCCGTCGTCGCGGCCGCCGACACGGGCACCCTCTTGCATCGCCTCGTGCCCGTCGCGCGCGCGCTGCTCATGACATATGCCGTTCTGACTCTTCTTTGTTTCATGGCCCTCGCGGCGACGGTGCCTCTTTTCGACGCTTTTTGCCTGTCGTTGTCGACCATTGCCACCGGCGGGTACGTCACCCGCGATGGAACGGTCGGCATGTTCGGAAATTGGGCCTCCCTGATCGTCGCCCTGTTCATGATCGTCGGCGCGCTGAACTTCGCCCTCCATGCGGAACTGGGCAGGGGGAGCTTCAGGCAATACCGCCGGGAACCGGAGGTCCGCTATGTCTTGGGACTGGGGTTTCTGGTCTTTGCCCTGTTCGCCGCCCTTGACTGGCGCGGCGGCGCGGCGCCCGACGTCTTTGCCGCCTTCTTTTACACCGTCTCGTTCATGTCGACATCGGGTTTCTCGATCGGTGACGGGACTTTTCTCGACGATATTCCCCCCCTGTTGCTTTTGACCGTCGCTTTGCTGGGCGGCTCGGCATTATCGACCGCCGGCGGCTTCAAGATCGTCCGCGCCGTATTGCTCGTCCGTCACAGCATGACCGAACTCACGCAACTGGCCCATCCCCACAATGTCGCCCGCGTGCATTACGGCGAAAGTCCCGTGACCGAAGATCAGTTCAAAGGGATTTGGATCTATTTCATCTCCCTCACTTTCGTGCTGGCGCTGACCGCGCTTTTCTTATCCTGGCACGACCTCGACTATTTGACGTCCGTCTCGGCGGCCGCCGCGGCGCTCAGCAACATGGGCCCGCTGCTCGGTTTCGCGACCGAGGGGGCGGCATCTTACGGGGACATGCCGGGGGCGGTAAAACTCGCCCTTTCCGTCGCGATGATCGTCGGCCGCGTTGAAATTCTCATTTTGCTGCCTCTTCTTGACAGCGCCTATTGGCGAAACTGAAAGTGGCCTCTCCGCACGATGAAAGATCTCGTCCATGTCTCGTATCGCGTATGTGAACGGCCGATATGTTCCCCAAGGGGAGGCCGCGGTCCACGTTGAAGACCGCGGCTACCAGTTCGCCGACGGGGTTTACGAAGTTTGCGCCGTGTTTGAAGGCATGCTGCTCGACGAATCGAGCCATCTCGACCGCCTGGCGCGCTCCCTGTCCGAACTGAACATCGCCCCGCCGGTGACGCGAAAAGCGCTGCGGCTGATTCTGCGCGAAGTCGTCGCGCGCAACCGGTTGGAGCACGGAATACTGTATTTTCAAATCACAAGAGGCGTCGCGCGCCGGGACCACGCCTTTCCCCCGGCCGACGTTCCGTCAAGCCTCGTCGTAACCGCAAAATCTCACGACATCGACGAGATCGAGGCGCGCGCGCGCGCCGGCGTCGCGGTGGTCACCGTGCCGGACAACAGATGGACGCGCTGCGACATCAAGTCGATTGCCTTGCTGCCCAACGTTTTGGCGAAGCAGCAGGCCCGCGGGGCGGGGGCTTATGAAGCCTGGTTCGTCGATGACCGGGGAAGGGTGACCGAGGGAAGTTCGACCAATGCCTGGATCGTGAACGGCCGCGGCGACCTGATCACCCGCGGCCTCGACCGTCGCATTCTAAGCGGCATAACGCGCGCGGCGGTGATGGGTTTTGCCGCCAGGCACGGTCTGAAGGTCATCGAGCGGGCTTTCAGCGTCGATGAGGCCGAACGGGCCGACGAAGCCTTCATCACATCGGCGACGGCGTTCGTGACGCCGGTGGTCAAACTCGACGATCGCCCGATCGGAAACGGACATCCGGGCCGGCTGGCTTTGTCTTTGAGGGCCTGGTATTTCCAGGAGGCCCGCCGAACGGCCGCCGAAACCGTCCACAAAGCGCCGGAATAAACGGATTCACGAGAAAAATCGTCTCCCGGCCCTTGAAGGGCGCGCCTTCCATGTCATCTAATGGACAAATATGGGATGATAAGCTGTTTACCGCACGCGAGGCTCAAGCGAGCGGCAGGGTCTCAAGCAGCCACATAACGAAAAACGGGATAAGGGCGTGTCAAACGAAAAAAAACAAAGTCTTCAGGACACTTTCCTCAATGCGGTGCGAAAGGGAAAGATTCCGGTAACCATATTCCTGGTCAACGGCGTAAAACTTCAAGGCGCAATCACGTGGTTTGACAACTTTTGCGTGTTGCTGCGCCGAGAGGGTCAATCACAGTTGGTCTACAAGCACGCCATTTCCACGGTCATGCCGTCCCAACCGGTCCGGTTGTTCGAGCCGGAAGGAGAAGAAACGGACGCGCAGGAAAGCTGATCCGGTTTTGAGTTTTCGGGTTCGAATGTGATGGAAGGTACGACGTCCGGCGGCGGCCGCGTCAAGGCGATTGTCCTGCACCCGGTATTTCCGGAACCGGAGAGGGTTGCACGCAATAATAACGGGCGGACCGGACATCGTCCGCCCGAACGCACTCTCGAGGAAGCCTGCAAGCTGGCCGCCGCCATCGACCTGGACGTCGTCAGCGCCGGTCTGGTGCGCGTCGCGTCGCCGCGTCCGGCGACCTTGTTCGGGCGCGGCAAAGTGGCGGAGTTGAAGTCGTCCGCCGCCGTGCTGGACGCCGAACTGGTGATTGTCGACGGGCCGTTGACCCCCATTCAACAGCGCAATTTGGAGCGCGCCTGGAACGCCAAGGTCCTGGACCGCACCGGGCTTATTCTGGAGATCTTCGGCGACCGGGCGCAGACGCGGGAAGGGCGTCTGCAGGCGGACCTGGCCCATCTTACCTATCAGCGGACCCGTCTGGTCCGGTCGTGGACCCACTTGGAGCGGCAACGGGGCGGCGTCGGCTTTCTCGGCGGTCCTGGTGAGACCCAGATCGAAGCCGACCGGCGTGTTTTGGCCGAAAAAATCACCAACCTCAAACGTCAACTGGAATCCGTCAAAAAAACGCGGGCGCTTCAGCGGCGGGCGCGAAAACGGGTGCCTTATCCGGTCGTCGCGCTTGTGGGCTATACCAATGCGGGAAAATCGACCTTGTTCAACAAAGTCACGCAAGCCCATGTTTTCACTGACGATTTACTGTTCGCCACTCTGGATCCCACCATGAGGCTGGTCGAATTGCCGGGGGGCATGAAAATCATTCTGTCCGATACGGTGGGCTTTATTTCCGACCTCCCGACGCAGTTGGTCGCCGCCTTTCGCGCGACCTTGGAGGAAGTGTCCGAGGCCGATGTCATCGTCCATGTGCGCGACACGTCGGACCCGGACAGCGACGCCCAGCGCCGGGACGTCCAAGACGTCCTGAAGGAACTGGGCGTCGACGAACACGACCCGCGGCCCGTCGTCGAAGTGCTGAACAAGGCGGACCTGCTGGACGAAGCGTCGCGCTTGCGCCGTGTCAACGGTCTGAAGCGCGCCGGGCGCAACGGTCATGATCCGGGCGCGCGCGCGCTGTTGGTCTCGGCCCGGACCGGCGAGGGGATCGACGCGTTCGTTTCCTGTTTGACGGGCGTTTTCAACAGGCTGCGGCAGGTGGTCGAATTCGAGTTGTCTCCGGAGGACGGCGCCTCCCTTGCCTGGCTCTACCGGCACGGCGAAGTGCTGGCGCGGAAGACCCAAGACAACGGTCGGCTCAATTTGACGTTACGCATGACCCCGCCCGACATCGGCCGCTTCTCCAAGCAATTCAAGACATGGCCCGTTGCCGCGAATTGACGGCGCGGCGCGTCGTCGGACCCGGTCGGATCCCTCAATCCTTTTCTTGCCCCTTGGCCTCGTTCCAGAGGGCGTCCATTTCTTCGAGCGTCGCCTCCTTGGGTCTTTTACCCCGAGCGTCAAGACATGTCTCTATATGCTTGAAACGACGGACGAATTTATCGTTGGCGGACCGCAAGGCCGCTTCAGGGTCCACATCCAGGTGCCGGGCCAGGTTGGCGTAAACGAAAAGCAGATCGCCGAACTCCTCGGAAATCCGCTCCACATCGCGGCCGGCGGCGATTTCTTCCGACAATTCAACGGTTTCCTCTCCGATTTTCTCCAGCACCGAAGCGGTTTCGGGCCAGTCGAAACCGACGCGGGCCGCCCGTTTTTGCAGTTTCACGGCGCGGCTGAGCGCGGGCAGGGAGAGCGGTACGTCGTCGAGAACGCCGGCCTCGCCGCCGTTCTTTTCCCGTCTTTCTTCCTCCTTGACGGCCTCCCAGCGGCTTTTGACGGCGCGCGCCGTATCGCCCTTGGCGCCGGCGAAGATGTGGGGATGGCGGCGCATCATCTTGGCGCAAATCGCTTCGACCACGTCATCGAACGTGAAACGCCCGGATTCCTTGGCTATTTCCGCGTGGAACACCACTTGCAGCAGAAGGTCGCCCAACTCGTCGCGCAAGTCCTCCGTATCGCCGCGGGCGACCGCGTCCGCCACCTCGTAAGCCTCTTCAAGCGTATAAGGGGAGATCGTCTCGAACGTCTGCGCGCTGTCCCATGGACAACCGTCTTCCGGATCTCTCAGACGAGCCATGATGCCGCGCAATGTGTCGATGGAACGCAGGTTCCGTTTGTCGTCTTTCATCTCATGTTACCCGTCCGTCCGAGGTTCCGCACCGCAAGAGGTTGGAATTTATCGATATTTTCAGCCAAGTCCATGCCGTAAACCCGGATGACGAGCCGTCGAATCCGGGGAAGGGAACGCCGAATCCGCTTGCCGCAACCCCCGTCTGCGTTGTGCCATTTGTCGCATAATATATATTATGGAAAGTAATGAAGGCATTGGGAAAGCCCGAAAAGCCCGGAAAAGGTCTAAAATTCGATCACCATCCCGTCATAGGCCGGTTCGACGCCCGGCGGCAGGTTCCGTTTGAGAGTTCGGTAGTCCATCGGGGTATGAAGATTGGTCAATATGCTCCGCTCGGGCTTGACCCTCTCGATCCACTGGAGCGTCAAATCCAGGTGCGCATGAGTCGGATGAGGCCGATATTCCAGCGCGTCGACGATCCAGCATTTGACGCCGTCCAGAACCGCAAAGCTCTCCTCGGGCAGACCCACCGCGTCGGCGGTATAGGCGAGCGGCCCGAAGCGGTAGCCCAGCGAGTGGATATGGCCGTGGTCCTGCAGGAACGGCACCGCCCTGACCGGCCCGCCCGGCCCGTGGATGACGAGAGTCTCCCCCGGCGGCGTCATGTCATGCAGGTCCAGGATGGCCCTGTACGGGCTGCCCGCCGGTTGCTCGAAACAATAGGCAAACCGCTCGCGCATGACCTTTGCCGTCGCCGCGTCGGCGTAAACGTCCACTCGTTTCCGCATGTTGATGGCGACCATGCGCAGGTCGTCGATGCCGTGGAGCTGGTCCGCATGTTCATGGGTGTAGAGCACGCCGTGAAGTTCGCCGCAGTCCGCGTCAAGGAGTTGCGCCCGCAAGTCGGGCGACGTATCGACCAGGACGTTCGTCGAACCGGCTTGCCTCTCTTTTTCCACAAGAATCGAGCAGCGCCGCCGCCGGTTTTTGGGCTCGTCCGGGTCCGCCGCGCCCCAGATATTGCCGATCCGCGGCACGCCGCCGGACGAACCGCACCCCAGAATCGTCGCCTTCATGAGGCGGGGTCTTTCCGCAGCGGTTCGACCTTCGAAAACAGGCGGTAGAAATTGGCGCTGGTCGTTGCGGCGAGCTCGTCCAGACCCGTCCGCCTGATTTCCGCCACCGCCCGCGCCGTATGGACGACGAACGAGGGTTCGTTGCGGCGGCCCCGCTTCGGCGCCGGCGCCAGATAAGGCGCGTCGGTTTCGACGAGCAGGCGCGCGTCGGGAATGCGCGGCACGATGTCGCGCAAGTCCCTAGCGTTCTTGAACGTCACGATGCCCGACAGCGAGATATAGAGGCCGAGACCCATCGCCGCGTGCGCCAGTTCCTCCCCGGAACTGAAGCAGTGCATCACGCCGGTGTAGGCCCCCTTCCCCATCTCTTCGGTCAATATCTCCGCCGTATCGCGCTCCGCGTTCCGGCTGTGCACGATCAGCGGCAGCCCGGTCTCTCTTGCCGCCCGGATATGCGTACGAAAGTTCGCCCGCTGACGCTCGCGGGGGCTCTTGTCGTAATGATAATCGAGGCCCGTCTCGCCGATCCCGACCACTTTCGGATGGTCCGCCATTTTCACGAGGTGGCGGCTTTGGATGTCCGGCTCCGAGGCCGCGTTGTGAGGATGAATCCCCACCGAACAATAGATGTCGTCGTAACGCTCCGCGACGGCCCGCACCCCATCGAAGTTGGTAACGCCGGTGCAGATCGTGAGCATCGTTTCGACGCCCGCCGCCCGCGCCCGCGCGACCACATCGTCGAGGTCTTCGGAGAAATCCGGAAAGTCCAAATGGCAATGACTGTCGACCAGCATGGATCAGATCGTTCCGACTCTACGGACGCTCCTTGGAACAAGCGTCCCTGATATGGAAGAAAGCCTGCATAAGCGTTTGTTTTCGATCAAGATTGAGCGCGTCGGCCGTCTTCCGCAGCCGCAGCAGATTTTCCCAGACGCCGACCCAGCGGTCAAACGAGTCCGGCGTGATATGGCGGTCCAGACCGCCGGTTTCCCGTTGGGCCGCCGTCTCACGGGCGGCGTCACGGATATGGCGTTTGACGTGGTCCGCGAGGAACTCCATCGCAAAATTGTAGACCTGTTCCATGCCGCGCCGCACCATGGAATTGCCGAGTGCGATCAGCGCGCGGTCGTCCAGGTCGGGCAGCGTTTCCAGCACGTTCAAAATATCGTCACGGGCTTCGAGACCGCCGCTCCGCGCGAGAGTGAGCGCGTAACCGACGCTTCCCTGGGACAATTCCGCCAGTTTTTCAAGATCCGCGGGGCCGAGTTCCGGCACATGGGCCGCAAGGAGCGTTTTGATGCTCTCGTCCTCCAACGGGGAAAGGGCCAGCTTGCGGCAGCGCGAGCGGATCGTCGGCAGAACCGTGCCCGGCGCGTTCGCCAACACTAAAAGCAGTGATTTTTCAGGAGGTTCCTCCAATGTCTTCAGAAATGCGTTGGCGGCGGCCGCGTTCATGTCGTCGGCGGTATCGACGATGCAGATGCGCCATCCGTCTTCCCCCGCCGCCATGCCGAAGAACGGCGCGATGCGTCGAACTTCGTCGACGGTGAGCACGGTCTTCGGTTTCTTTCGCGTCCGGTCGTAGGGCCGTTTCAAGACCAAAAGGTTGGAATGGCTTTGCCGTTTGATCCGGCGCGCCGCCGACGCCTCCGGGTCGACAACGAGCGGCGCGCCCTGTTTCGGCGCTTCGCCGCCGTGGTGAAGCAGCGCCCGCGCTACGCGATAGGCGAATGTCGCCTTGCCGATGCCGTAAGGGCCGGTGATCAGCCAGGCGTGAGGCAGGCGGCCGGACCGCCAAGCCGCGACGAACGCGGCTTCCGCCCTTTCATGACCGACAAGCCGGTAGGTCTGGCGGGGATGAGGAAAATCGCCCAGGCGGTCGCTCTCGATGACCTCCGCCGAAGTCATGGCCTCGCCTCGCCAAGCTCGCCGGGCCACCTCGACCGCGCGATGTCCCAGATCCGGGAGCTTACCTTGTCCGCCGGCGGGCCGCCGTCGATGACCGCGCATCGCCCAGGGGCGCGCTTCGCGATCGCGGAAAAGGACCGTCGAATACGCTCGTGGAACGCGGCGCCCATATTTTCGTAACGGTTTTCACCCGTTCCCCGGCTTTCGGCGCGCTTGAGACCGTCCTCGACGGTCAGATCGAGAATGAAGGTCAAGTCGGGAGAGGTGTTTCCGACGACCAGATCGTGAAGAATGTCAATGGCTTTCACGATGTCCGGCCCCGCGCCCGCGGCGCTCCCTTGATACGCTAGCGTCGAATCCGCGAAGCGGTCGCTGACGACCCATTTGCCCTGCTTCAAGGCCGGTCGGATGAGGGTTTCGAGATGGGTGTGGCGGGCCGCATAATTGAGCAGAGCTTCGCTGAGCGGCGTCCACCTGTCCGCCGGCCCCGTCACCAGCAGCTCGCGGATCGACTCCGCTTCCGGGGTGCCGCCCGGCTCCCTGGTCTCGACCACGTCGATACCGCGCTCTCGAAGCCGCGCGCTCAGGATTTTTATTTGCGTACTCTTTCCGCTCCCCTCCCCGCCTTCGAAGGTTATGAATTTACCGACAGTTCCCGGACTCGGATCGGACGCCATGCGTCTTTGTAGCCGGGAACGTCAGGGAGAATCAACGGAACCGCCGGACGACAACCGGCCGCGCGTGAGATAAATGACCGCGGACAGCAATTTTCCGAACACGCCCATGGAGTCGACGTCTTCGGCTGCGTACAGCGTCCGCGTAACGTCGTCCGAGTCGGGAACCGAGACCCGCAGTTCGGCCAGTTCCTGACCGCGCCGGATCGGCGCCGGAACGGGGCCTTCATATTCGATCGTGACTCTCATGTTCCGCCGCTCTCGAGGTCGTAAAATCACGGTCAAGGGCTCTCGAATCTGAAGTCCGACCGTGCCGCGCGCGCCTTGCCAAACGTCCGCCGCGCCGACGACGGCGCCGTCTTCGAACAGGGGATAGATTTTGAAATCGCGGAAGCCGGCGCGAAACAGCCGCCGCGCTTCGTTTGCCCGTTCGTTTTCCGAACCGAGACCGTTCACCACCAGGATGAGCCGCCGTCCGTCTTGGACCGCCGACGCGGTCAGTCCGAACCCCGATTCGTCCGTGTACCCGGTTTTCAGACCGTCGACGCCCAACCCCGTATAGAGAAGCGGGTTGCGGTTGAGTTGAGTGATCTCGCTCCAGGTGAAGTCCTTTTCCGCGAAATAGGCGTAATACTCAGGGTGGGTTTGAATCAGATAGCGCGACAGGATGGCCAGGTCCCGCGCGCTCATCTTGTGCTCGGGGTCCGGCCAACCCGTCGAATTCGCGAACGTCGAGTTTTGCAGCCCGATGTCCTCTCCGAAGCGGGTCATTTCCCGGGCGAACGCCTCTTCCGTTCCGCTGATCCCTTCGGCGACCACGATGCAGGCGTCGTTGCCGGAATGCACGACGATGCCGCGGATCAAATCCTCGACCCGGATTTCCGTATCGACCTCGACGAACATTTTACTGCCGCCCATGAGCCAGGCTTTTTCGCTGACGAAAAACGTGTCGTCGAGGCTGAGGCTGCCCGAATCGAGGCGGTCGAACAGCACGGCCAGCGTCATGAGCTTCGACATCGACGCGGGCGTCATGGGCTTATCGGCCTGTTTCTCGAAGAAAACGATGCCCGTTTCGACATCCATGAGCACCGCATGGTCGGCCCGGGTATCCATGACCGCGGACCGGGCGGCGGAGCCGACGATCAAAAAACATAACGCCGTAATCAGTTCGACGGAACGTCGCATTCTTGTCACCTCATGCAGATTGAGACCACCGCGCCGGACAAGGCGCTTATTCGATCATGATACGCGCCTGGGTGTGACCCATGACGATCAATCGAGCCAATTTCACACCGGCGTCCTTGACGCTGTTCATGGGGCCCAGACGGACAAGGTAGTACCGCTTGCCTCCGATCGTATCGGCCTGAACCTTGACGGGGCCCAAAGACGACAGCGTTGTCCGCATGCGGGCGGCCTTCGCCGGATCCCGAAACGCGCCGGCCTGTATAAAAATATCCGTTGTCGCGGTCCCGGTCGCGGCTTTGGCGGCCGGCTTCATGACCGGCACGACCAGGGACGCGGCCGCGCGCGGCGGCGTCAAGGCGGCCACCTTGACCTTGCCTTGAGGAGCGGCGGCCGCGGCCGTGCGGGCTTTTACGGGCGTTACCGGCTTCTGCGCCACGAACGTTTCGACCGGCGCGCGCGACACATATTCCACGCGGACCCTGGCGATCCCCTTCCGCTCGAACCCCAAAAGCCGCGCGGCCCGTCTCGACACGTCGATGATCCGGCCGTTGGCGAACGGCCCGCGGTCGTTCACCCGAAGGACGAGTTGTCTGCCGTTTTCGAGATTGGTGACGCGGACCCTGGTCGGCATTGGCAGCGTCGGATGGGCCGCGGTCAGGGCGTTCATGTCGTAGATTTCGCCGTTCGCCGTCCGCCGCCCGTGGAACCTTTTGCCGTACCAGGAGGCGATTCCGATCTTGTCGTATGACGTATCTTGACGGGGCACGTAACGCACCCCTCGGATGACATAGGGCGCGCCGACTTTGTAGGAGCCGACCGCCGTGGTCCGCGTCGGCGCCGTATAAGGCGCGCACGAAGCGGCAACCAGATGCACGCACAAGGGGAAAACGAGCGCGGCGGGAGAGACGCGCGAAGCCGCCCTTCGAACGCCCCGCCCGAACTCGCAGGACGCGTCGAAAAACTTCTTGAACAAGAACCGGGGCATTTCAAAAGACGGCATGAGTGTCATGATGCTTTCATGAAGGCTTCGCAAACGGTTAACGGAAACTGATTAACGGAATCCAAACGGTCATCCAGTACGCGTCGTCTGACCGTCGCCGTCCGCCGCGTCCGTCGGGTCCTTAAGCGACGGCCAATCGCTGAACGGGAAGGGTTTGTCCTCCCTGTTGTAGGTCAGATACATAAGAATTTCATAAACGAAGGCGCTCAGGTTCCGCCCGAATGTGAGCAGGCGTCCGTTCGTCTTTCCCGACAGCGCCATCGAAATGAATTGAAAGACGATAACGGTGAAGACCAGCAACTCCGCGAGCCCCCAAACGATCATGAACAGCAGCATGTAAAGTCCGCGCAGCCACGTGCTGCGCTTCTTGATGCTGTCCTTGAGATTGGATCGAGTCTCTTCGTTGGTCATGGCCGCCTCCTCTGACTCCGGCACCGGTTCCGCTTCCAAGGCCGCTTGAGGCGCGGTCAATGGGCCTTCGGCTTCCGGGCCGCCTGCTTGTATTGATCCTTGGTGAAAATGTTTTGAAATCTGCCGGATCACTTCCTCATATCGAGCCTTTGTGAAAATGTGGCGGGATCCGCTTCCGCAGCGGATCCCCTCCTTACGCATCGCCCGCCGCGCTGTTTTGGGCGTCACCCCGAAATGCGCCGCGACGTCCTTGGGCGTGTAGAAATCTTTCATCGGGTCGTTCGTCATGGTCACCTCTGCTTCGGTCTCCGGAGCGGACGTCATGTCGCGACTTCATAGAATATGCGTTTCGACTTGTCTTTGCCGATAAATTTCGCGGTCATCTTTCGGGCGGTGTCCTTGGTCCGGATGTTGTCGCGAAAGTGGGCGTGAAACGCCGAGAGCGCCGCCAGCCTCTCGGGGTCCGACTCCGGCGCGCATCGAACGAGCCGGGAGAAATAGGCGTCGAGATAGTCCAGTCCGCAGCGGGTCAAATCGTCCAGACGGGCGCGCGGATTGACGCCGAACACCGTCGCCTCGTGCCGGTACTCTTCCATCCAGTCGGGATATTTCGTCTGCACCGCGAACGGCTCGTAACCCTCAAGTATGGGTTCGAGCGGCGCGACCCATCGCGCCCGATAGGCGTCGTCCCGGAACGGCGTGCACACGTTCAAATGACAGATGACCCGGCGCGGTATCATCAGATAGAACAGAAGAAAAATCGGCGCGGCGACGGTTTCCGGCGGATAGAAAATCATGTTGAGCGCGTCGAGCGGCGGGACTTTGAGGTCGAAGTGAAGCGCCGTCATTTTGGCCAGATGCTCGGACTTCCAGTTGCGCGCCGAGATCTTCACCATCCTCAGGAACGCGGAATTGTCCGATATGTCCGGGTCCAGCGCCACTTCGGTGAGCGGCGTGTACCGGTCCGCCTTGTCGATGATTTCCCGCATCCGGGCGGTCTGGTCCATGGCGGCGCCTCTCGCGTGTTCAAACCTCTTCATACAGGCCGCCGAGCAGTTGGCGATAATTATTCGTGTACGGACAATTCGCCGCCAGCGTCTCAAGCCGCGCTTCTATGTCGCGGTAGACGGTGCTTCGATCCACCTTGAGCGCCTCGGCGATCTGCCACACGCGCCAGCCCTTCAGCACGTGTTCCATGATCGCGTCGCGGCGTATCTCTCGAACTTGGCGGGCCGATACGGTTTGGGTCATGCGCGACAGTGTTGAGCGTCATGCGTCCGCGCGTCAAGGGGGAAGTGTCGCGGTTATTGCGGGGGTGTTTTGTCGCAGCCCTGGTCGCAAATCTGAACGGCGCTCGTCATGGCTAAACGCGCGCGATTCCGCCATGTTCAGGGGCAAACCGACTTTGCGACAGGGTTGCGCGTTGTCGCAGCCTATAGTCGCAAATCCGGACGGCGCGCGACATCGCGAAAACGGCGCGATTCCGCCATGTTCGAGGGCAATTCGACTTTGCGACAGGGTTGCGCGTTGTCGCAGCCCATAGTCGCAAATCCGGACAGCGCGCGACATCGCGAAAACGGCTCGAGTCCGCCATGTTCAGGGGCAAACCGACCTTGCGACAGGGTTGCGTGTTGTCGCAGCCCATAGTCGCAAATCCGGACGGCGCGAGTCATCGCGAAAACGGCGCGATTCCGCCCTGTTCAAGGGCAATCCGACCTTGCGACAGGGTTGCGCATTGTCGCAGTCAATAGTCGCAAGACCGGACCGCGCGCGGCATGGCTAAACGCGCGCGATTCCGCCCTGTTTGAGGGCAAACCGACTTTGCGACAGGGTCGCGCGTTGTCGCAGGTTATTTTCCGGACCGGCCACGCATTAGCGCGTCATCACATTCAAGGCTTGTGCGCGGATATCCTCGTTGGTATGCCAAGCACTGAAAGCCGCCGACCTGCCGCGCGGCCATGATGGGACGCAAGACTGGAGAAGAGACGACCGGCCGTGAACGTTCAAACGCACGAAAAACTGAAAGCCGGGATCTGGGACATCGCGAACCTGCTGCGCGGGCCGTACCGGCCTCCCCAGTACCGCCTGGTGATGCTTCCGATGGTCGTGCTCCGCCGGCTCGACTGCGTCCTGGAGTCGACCAAAGACGCGGTGCTGAAGCGCCGCGACGAACTCGAAGCGCAGTGCGTGCCCGAAGCCGCGATGGACAAACTGCTCGGCCAAGCCGCCGACCCGAAGCGCAAGCATCCGCTCTACAATATCAGCCCCTACACCTTCGCCCGCCTGCTCGGCGACGCCGAGAACATCGCGCCCAACCTCGCGGCCTACATCAACGGCTTCTCGCCGACCGCCCATTCCATCTTCGAGCGCTTCAAGTTCACCGATCAGATCGAGAAACTCGACGCGCACAACCGTCTCTTCACCGTGGTCAAGGCCATGGCCGGCGTCGACCTTCACCCCGACCGGATCGACAACCTTCAGATGGGCTACCTGTTCGAGCATCTGGTGATGCGTTTCAACGAACAGGCCAACGAGGAAGCGGGAGACCACTTCACCCCGCGCGAGGTCATCCGCCTCATGGCCAACCTCATCTACACCGGCGAACCGGACGTCTACAAGCCCGGCATTTTCCGCAAAATCTACGATCCCGCGTGCGGGACCGGCGGCATGCTCTCGGAGTCCGAAAAACTGATCCGCGACCAGAACAAACATGCGAACCTCGCGCTCTACGGCCAGGAGTACAACGACGAGGCGTGGGCGATCTGCTGCGCGGACATGCTCATCAAGGACCAGGACACCGGCAACATCGTTCTCGGCGACACTCTGGGCGACGGCAAGACCGGAGACGACTTTGAGGGCTTCCATTATATGATGGCCAATCCGCCCTTCGGCGTCGAATGGAAGGCGCAGAAAGACACGGTCCGACGCGAGCACGAGACCTTGGGGCTCTCGGGCCGCTTCGGCGCCGGGCTGCCCGCCGTCGACGACGGCTCGCTGCTTTTCCTCCAGCACATGATCTCCAAGATGCACCCGTACAGGTGCGGGGGGGGGGCGTAGAGAGCAGCCCGGATCGAAGATCGCTATCGTCTTCAACGGCTCGCCTTTGTTTTCCGGCGACGCCGGATCGGGGCCGTCCGACATCCGCCGCTGGATCGTAGAGAACGACTGGCTCGACGCCGTCGTCGCGCTGCCTGACCAGCTTTTCTACAACACCGGCATCTTCACCTATGTCTGGCTGGTGACCAACCGCAAGGCGCCGGAGCGGCGCGGCAAGGTGCAGCTTGTCGACGGCGCGCGCTTCTTCCGCAAGATGAAGAAGAGCCTCAACAACAAGCGCAACGAGATCGCCGAAGACCAGATCCGCCGCCTGACCCGCGTCTACGCCAACTTCGAAGACGGCGAGACCGCCGAAGTCCAGGTCGACGGCGAAACCGAGACCCGAGTCGTTTCCCGCGTCTTCGAGAACCGCGAGTTCGGGTTTCTCAAAATAACCGTCGAACGCCCCTTGCGCATGAACTTCGAGGCGTCGCCTGAGCGCATCGCCGGGCTCGATGAGCTGACGGCCTTCGCCAACCTGGCGGCGTCGAAGAAACGCAAGGACGAGTCCGCCGCCGCGCGCGAAATCGCTGCGGGGCGAAAGCTGCAGGACGCCGTCCGCGCCCTGCTCTCGACGCTCGCCGAAAACGGACGATATATGGACCGGACGGCCTTCGACGCCGATCTGACGACGGCCGCCGAGCGCGCCGGCCTCAAGCTTCCCGCCCCGATCAGGAAAGCGGTCTTCGCGGCGCTTGGGCAGCGCGACCCGGACGCGGAGATCTGCCGCGACGGCGAAGGACGGCCGGAACCCGACGGCGACCTCCGCGACAGCGAAAACATTCCCTTGCCGCCGGGAACGGAACTGCCCCTGCCCATGGACTTCGGGCCAGACCAGCCCAACGACCTGCTCGTCGAAGCGTTCCGGGACCATATCGACGCCTACATGGCGCGCGAGGTGCTGCCCCATATTCCCGACGCCTGGGTGGACTACGCCAAGACCAAAGTCGGTTACGAAATCCCCATCAACCGGCATTTCCATGTCTACGAGCCGCCGCGCCCTATCGACGAGATCGAGACGGACATCGCCAAGCTCGAAGACGAGATCGCCGGGCTGTTGAAAGGGCTGAGGGCGTGACAGCCGAGTTCGAGCAGCGCTGGTTGAGCGATCTACAGCCCGACTGGACCGAGAGGCGGGCCGACTTTCTGTGCAACCCTTACCGAGTGACAGTCGATCCCGAGATTTTTGGCGACGATCTAGTCGCGCACTACTCGATCCCGCAGGTTCAAAAGACCGGCGGACCGTTCATCGAACCCGCAAGCGACATCGGCAGTACGAAATTACTTGTAACGGCACCCACCCTTCTGGTCTCGAAACTCAATCCAAGAAAGAAGACTATCTGCATCGCCGAACCCCACCCGGAGTATCCGACTCTTGCTTCGGGCGAGTTCGTCGCGATCATTTCCGACCAGATGGACCGTCGCTATGCTTACTATCTTTGGTGCAGCGAGAAGGTCACGGACCGGTTGTCCGCCATTGTTCAATCTGCCACCCGCTCGCACCAACGAGTGAACCCTGCCGACATCCAAAAGCTGCCGTGGAAATGGCCCCCGCTCGATATGCAGCGGCGCATCGCCGACTTTCTCGACGAAAAAACCTCGCGGATCGACGGACTGATCGAGAAGAAACGCGACCTTCTCGACCGGCTCGCCGAGAAACGCCAAGCCCTCATCACCCGCGCCGTCACCAGGGGCCTCGACCCCGACGCGCCGATGAAACCCTCCGGCATCGACTGGCTTGGCGACATCCCCGCGCATTGGAAGCGCATTCGTCTTCGCTGGCTATCCAGACGCTATGCCGGCGGAACCCCAAACACGAAGAACCCCGAATACTGGGACGGCGGCACCATACCTTGGCTCAAATCAGGGGCGGTGAACCAAGGCACCATTACCGAGCCTTCCGATCACATAACCGAACTGGCCTTGAAGGAATCCAGCGCGAAATGGATTCCTAAAGGCGCACTGGTGATGGCACTAGCCGGGCAAGGGAAGACCAAAGCAACTGTTGGTTTTCTTGGGATTCGGACAACGGGCAATCAATCGCTCGCCGCGATAGTCCCCGAGAAGATCGACGGCAAATACCTCTATTGGTGGCTGAGCAGTCAGTACCTCACGCTTCGCAATCTTTCGAGCCAAGATGGGCGCGACGGTTTGAACCTGGATATGATTGGCAGCGTAGTTTGTCCGGTGCCCCCGCTCGATACGCAACGGCGCATCGCCGACTTTCTCGACGAAAAAACCGCACGGATCGACGAGACCGCAAAGCAGGTGCTCCGCTCGATCGAATATCTCTCGGAATACCGCTCGGCGCTGATCACGGCCGCCGTCACCGGCCAACTCGCGGCGGCGCAGACCGCCGACCTCGGCAACCTTTCCCCGCAGGGAGATTGACCCCATGCCCGGCCATACCGAACGCGATTTCGAAGCGGCGATCGAAGCCGAACTGACCGGCTCCGGCGGTTACGAAAAGCGCAATCCGGACGCCTTCGACGAGTCCCTCGCCCTCTTTCCCGACGACGTTTGCGGCTTCCTCGAAGACAGCCAACCGGCCAAATGGCACGCGCTTGAGGCGCTGCTGGGGGCGAAGACCGCCGCCGCGGTTTTGGACGACCTGTCCAAGGAACTCGAGATCAAGGGCGCGCTGCACGTCCTGCGCCACGGTTTCAAGTGTTACGGCAAGACGCTCCGCATGGCGTATTTCCGTCCCAACACGAGCATGAATCCGCAAGCCGCCGAGAATTACGCCGCCAACCGGCTGACGATCACGCGGCAAGTGGCCTTCGCTTCGGTCATGAAGACGGCGGAGGGCAAGCCCCGCCGCTGCGTCATCGACGTGACCCTTGCCGTCAACGGCATCCCGGTCGTCACCGCCGAACTCAAAAATCCGCTGACCGGGCAGCGCGCCGCCGACGCGATACGCCAGTACCAGGACGACCGCGACGGGCGCGACCTGTTGTTCGCGTTCAAGAAGCGCGCCCTGGTTCACTTCGCGGTGGACCCGGACGAGGTGTGGATGACGACCCGGTTGAGAGGACGGGAGACCGACTTCCTGCCCTTCAACCGCGGCAACGACCATGGGAGCGGCAATCCGCCGGTCGAGGGCAATTGGAAGACCCATTACCTTTGGGACGAGGTTCTGCAGGCGGACAGCCTCATCGAAATACTGCAGCGCTTCATGCACCTCGAAAAGAAGGAAAAGCGGGTCGAGACCGGCAACGGCGCGCGCGCCGCAAGCAAGGAGACGATGATCTTCCCGCGCTATCACCAACTCGACGCAGTCCGCAAGCTCGTCGCCCACACCAAAGCCAACGGCGCGGGACGGAACTACCTGATCCAGCACTCCGCCGGTTCCGGCAAATCGAACTCGATCGCCTGGCTCGCCCACCGTCTGGCCGGCCTGCACGACGAGGGCGACGAGAAGGTGTTTCACTCGGTCGTTGTCGTCACCGACCGGCGCGTGCTCGACCGGCAGTTGCAGAACACGATCTACCAGTTCGAGCACAAGACCGGCGTGGTCGAGAAGATCGACGAGGACACGAAGCAGCTCGCCGCGGCGCTGTCCCAGGGCACGCCCATCGTCATCACCACCATCCAGAAGTTTCCCTTCATCTCGCAGGCGCTCTCGACCCTTGAGAAAAAGGGCGCCGCCGTGACAATCGACACCGAGGGAAAACGCTTCGCCGTCATCGTCGACGAGGCCCACTCGTCCCAGAGCGGCGAGACCGCGGCGGCGCTCAAGGGCATGCTGAACAGCGAGGGGATCGAAGCCGCCGTCGCCGCCCAACTCTCCGACGAAGAGGACGACGACCTGTCCGACGAGGCCAAGGCGGCGGTGCTGCGCGACGCGCTGAAACGGGCGCGGCAGCCGAACCTCAGCTTCTTCGCCTTCACGGCCACGCCGAAGTTCAAGACCATGGCCCTGTTCGACGAGCCGGGCCCCTCCGGCAAGCCGCCCTTCCACGACTACTCCATGCGGCAGGCCGTCGAGGAAGGCTTCATCATGGACGTGCTTCTGAACTACACCACCTACAAGCGCTTCTTCGGACTGATCAAGCAGATCGAGGACGACCCCGACGTGCCGCGCAGGAAGGCCGCGAAGGCCCTCACGCATTATCTGGAGCTTCATCCCGTCAATATCGAGCAGGTGGTGTCCGTGATCGTCGAGCATTTCCGGCTTTACGTGATGAACGAACTCGGCGGGCGCGCCAAGGCGATGGTCGTCACGGACTCCCGCCTCGCCGCGGTGAAATACAAACTCGCCTTCGACCGCTACATCCACGAGCGGGGTTATACCGGCATCCGTTCGCTGGTGGCGTTCTCGGGCGCGGTCGAGGAACCGGACGACCCCGGCTCGTCCTATACCGAAGTCAAGATGAACGAGGGGCTTCGGGAATCGGGACTGCCGGAGGCTTTCGAGAGCGGCGATTACCGGGTGCTTCTGGTCGCCGAGAAATACCAGACCGGCTTCGATCAGCCCTTGCTGCAGACGATGTACGTGGTCAAGCGCCTGGCCGGCGTGCAGGCGGTCCAGACGCTGTCCCGGCTCAACCGCGTCTTGCCCGGCAAATCTCGCACCTTCGTCCTCGATTTCGCCAACGAGGAAGACGACATCTACAAGGCGTTCAAACCCTATTACGAGACGACGCCGGTGGGGGCGAACGCCGACCCGCGCCGCCTGTCCGAACTTCAGCACCGACTGCTGGAACCGGCAATTTTCACGCCGGACGACGTTACCGAGTTCGCCGAAGTCTGGTACCGCGCCAAGCGCCGCCACTCGGCGAGCGATCACCGCGCGATGAACGCCGTCCTCGACGCCGTCGTTCAGCGCTTCCAAGACCGTGAGGAAGACGAACGGGAGGAGTTTCGCGGCCGCTTGAAAGCCTATCGGAACCTCTACGCCTTCCTGTCTCAGATCATTCCCTATCAGGACAGCGATCTCGAACGGTTCTACGCCTTCGTGCGGGCCCTTCTGTCGAAGCTCCCGCCGCCGGGCGGCGGCAAGGCTTTCGATCTCGACGACGAGGTGGCGCTGCGGTTCTTCCGGCTTCAGCAGATCACCGAAGGCTCCATCGACCTTTCGGACGACGAGGCCGAGCCGCTCAAGGGGCCGGTCGACCTCGGTACGGCGGGGCCCAAAGACGAGGAAGTGCCGCTGTCCGACCTGATCGACCGACTCAACGAACGCTTCGGCACTGACTTCACCGATGCGGACCGGTTGTTCTTCGAACAGATACGGGCCTCCGCCGAGAACGACGAGCGCGTCGCGGAGGCGGCCCGCGCCAACAATTTCGGCGACTTCGCCTCTTACCTGGACCGCATGCTCGACGACCTGTTCATCGCGCGCATGGAAGACAACAAAGAGATATTCTCGAAGGTGATGACCGACGCCGAGTTCCGTTCGGCCGCCCATGAGCACTTGGCGCGCGAGATCTTCCGCCGGGTCCGCGAGACGCGGGCTCCCGCCCCTTCCCCTACCTGACCGGCGGAAAGCCGTCGGGCACTTTGCCCTCGTGATGGTGCATGATCGTCCAGCGCCCGCCGATGCGCCGAAAAACGTCGGTGATGCGAATCCGCCCCGCATGGGCGTTGGGCGGCGCGAACGCGTATTCGAGGTGATAGAGGGCGACGGCGGTATCGTCCCAGACGTCCACCAGCGGCTCGTCCAGGTTCATGGTCAACGGGCCGCGCCCTTTCAGTTGCTCCTGGTCGAGTCTGTGGAACTCCATGCGCCTCTCTTTGCCCGCGTAAAGCGCCGGCTCGAACGCGTCCCAAAGCGTGGCGTTGTCGTGGAAGGGCCGGTCGGTGCCTTCCGCATCGTGAGATTCGAGCGCGGCCGAATAGACCGAGCGGATGATCTCCGCAATTTCCCGCTTTGCCGCTTCGTCTGCCGGCGCCATGGCTGAACTCCTTATCCGAGGAACGTGAACGGACGGGATTTGTCATCCCGTTCGTCAGGGTAACACTTTGGCGATGCCGAAATCCACGTTGAAGGGTCGAACGGACCCCCTGAATGTCTTGTCCGGGACGGAGCCTTGTGTCAGCATGTGACCGCTCATGGAAAGAACGGGAGAACCAAAATCATGGCCATCGGGGAGAAAACCGCGGGCAGGCTCTGCGCCGCCGGTTGTATCGCGTTGTCGGTCGCTGCCGCGCCGTTCGTCGTGCGGGGGCCCGCTCTGGCCCAGCAGGTCGGCGTAGAGGAGCTCGTCGTCACCTCGCGGAAGAGGGAGGAAAACCTGCAAACGGTGCCCTTGGCCATCACCGCGTTCAGCGCCGAAACGCTCGAACGCGCGGCCATTACTTCCCTGTCGGACGTCGCCCATGCCACCCCCGGCCTCACCTTCGTTCAATTCGGTGAAGGCCGTCTGGCTCTGCCCGTGGTGCGCGGACTGACGCCGGTAGCGCTGGGCGAAAACAACGTGCCCGTATTTCTCGACGGCGTTTTCCTGTCCAACAGGAACACGCTGGACCTCGAAATGCTCGACCTGGAGCGCATAGAAGTCGTCAAAGGGCCGCAAAGCGCCTTGTACGGCCAGAACGCCTTCGCCGGCGCCATCAACTATGTCACCAAAAAGCCCGGAGACGAGTTCGAGGCCCAGTTGCAGGTCGGCGGCGGGTCCAATGAATATATCCAGGCGAAACAGACCGTCAGCGGCCCCCTCTTCGAGGATAAACTGTTCGCACGGTTCGCCGTCGGCGTCAGGAACCACGACGGCACCTTCGAAAACGCCGCGGACCCGGACAACCGGGTTCAGGGCCGCCGCAACATCGCCGCCTCGGGCACCCTTCTCGCTTATCCGACCGAGGATCTGGAAGCCACTTTGTCCCTTTACTACAACGATTTCAAATACGATCCGGACGCGCGCTATATTCTCGAAAATCAGTGCGGGAACAACGGCTTCGGGGGATCCACTCACTTTTGCGGTGAGCTTTCGAGCCGCAATCCGGTCGACCTGTCGCCCGAGGGCGAAGGCAACAACGGCAACACGCTGATCGCCAGTCTGAAGCTGGAATACGACCTCACGGACGAGATCACCGTCACCAGCATTACCGCATATTCCGATACCGAAAATCAGCAGTTTCAGGACTTCGATTTCACCAGCGGCGGCGTACCGTTCACCACTTTGAACGACATGACGGGGATGTCGCGCACGGTGCTGTCGAATGCGTGGATCGGCCAGGGCGACGGCGGCAACAAGGATATCGCGCAGGAGTTGCGCGTCAGTTATGAGGGCGAGCGGTTCCAGGTCATCGCCGGCGGGTATTATATTCATACCAAGCAGGAGGTCATGACGACCGGCGCGGTCGACAGTTCCGTATTGAACCCGGGCGAGAGGTTCACCGGCATCGTTGCTTCGCTGTTCGGCACGCCGGACCCGAGGAATCAGGGAATCCTGTCCACGGTCAATTTCAATGTTACCGAGACCAACGCCGCTTTCGCCCAGGTCGACTTCGACGTCACCGAGGCGATCCGGTTCTCGGCCGGAGTCCGCTTCACCGACGAATACAAGTCGGTCGACTCGCTGTTGAGCTTCACCCGTCCGGGAACGGGTTTCGGCAGCGACCGGTTCAAGTTCTGGACCCCCCAGTTTTCCGTCGATTACATGCTGACCGACGACGCCATGGTGTACGCGTCCGTGGCCAGAGGCGCCCGCTCCGGCGGTTTCAACGCCAATTTTCCCGCGGACGTGCCGGAGGAAGCCACCTTCGAGCCGGAGACCAACTGGACCTATGAAGTCGGCGCCAAGACCTCATGGTTAGACGGACGTTTGACCGTGAACGCGTCGGCGTTTCTGGTGGATTGGAGCAACCTCCAAATTCAGTCCCAGTCGGCGTCCCAACTGGCGACGACCATTTTCTCGGTCACCCGCAACACCGGCAACGCGCAGTCCAAGGGCTTCGAGGTCGCCGCGAGCGCGGCGCTCAGCGAAAACTTCGATTTCGGTGTGGGATATTCGCTGGCCGACGCCACCTTCGACGACGGCTCCATCGACCTCGGCAACCGCTTCATTTGCGGCGTCGACGCCTCCATCTGCACCTTGACCGAATTGCCGGGGGTCGGCGCGACGGTGCCGGACATCTCCGGCAATCGGATTCCGCGCTCGTCCAAGCACACCTTCGCCGGAAACTCCACCGTCACCTTCCCTCTCGCCGGCGGCTGGTCGATCTATCTGCGTGGAGACGTGTTCTATCGCAGCAGGCTGTTCTCCTCTTCCCAGAACCTGCAATGGGCCCCCGGCTTCTGGATGGTGAACGCCCGTCTCGCGGTGGAAAACGAGCAGTACGAAATCGCGCTGTGGGCGGAAAACCTTTTCGATGAAGACTGGGTGGCGAACACCACGACGCAGCCGCGGTTTCACTCCTTCGCCCGTCTTACGGACGTCGTGCCGGGCGACGGCCGGATTTTGGGCGTGACCGCCACGGCCCGGTTCTGAAAGACCGTCGCACACCCCCTCCGAAATGAAAGAGGGCCGCTCGCGCGGCCCTCCGTGAGATTAGCTGTCACAGCAGCTTGATCTAAACAGGTTCGCTCAGAGAGATGTCAAAGGCTGCTCCAACATCTCGCGCGCACCTTTGCTGCTCCGACAGCTTGGAATTCCCACTGGACATTGGACCACCTCCTTTCCGTTGTTGATACGATTCGCGGATACTAGCGCAGCGGCGCCGTTTTGAGAACGAAAGATTGAACGGCGACTCCCCGCCACGCCGTAAGTGCCGAAAACGCGCGCGCGTCAATGGCGCGCCTGGACCACGACGCCGACAATGGTGTCCTCGCCCAGCGCCTTGCAGGCTTCCAGACGGTGAAGCCCCTCGACCAGGACGAAACGGTCGCCGTCGGGGCGCACCATGATCGGCGTCGTTTGACCGACTTCGAGCATGTCGGCGGCGATCTCTTCCACGGTCTCCGGTTTCAACGATTTGCGCCGTTTCACCGGCACATAGATATTGTCGATTTTGAACGTTCGCTTTCTGAGCATGAACACGCCTTTGCAATGGATGCGCGGTTTGGTTAAGTCAAGGACAACAGCTTAATGCGAAGCGCGAGGGGCCGCGAGCCCAATCCGTTTCCGACGCGCCCTGAAACCATGATTGAAATTACCGACGAGATCAGCCTCGACCCCGGTGAAATCGAGGAGTCGTTCATGCGCGCCGCCGGACCGGGCGGGCAGAACGTCAACAAGGTGTCGAGCGCCGTGCAACTGCGCTTCGACATACGCCGGTCATCGTCGCTGCCCGACGACGTGCGCGCCCGCGCCGAACGTCTCGCGGGGCGGCGGCTTACCAAAGACGGCGTCATCGTGATCACCGCGGCGCGTTTTCGCACCCAGGGGCAAAACCGCGCCGACGCGCTGGACCGTCTGGTCGATCTTCTCAAACGCGCCGCCGAGCCCCCGGCCCGACGCCGGCGCACGCGGCCCGGAGCCGCCGCCGACCGGAAGCGTCTCGACGACAAGGCGCGCCGAGGCGCTGTCAAGCGGCTGCGCGGGAGCAAGCCCGGGGACGGAGAAGATGAATAGACGACCCGCGCGCGGCGGGCCGCAAGGTCTCGATCAATTACGGTCCCCGGTCCACTGAAAAGGCGTCCGGCCCTCTTTCAGACCCTTCTTGCGTTTGTCGTCGATGAATGCCTTGGAATAGCCCCATGAATTGTCGCTTTGCGCGCGTTGGGCGGGATCGGTCCACACGCTGGGCGAGCGGAAGTATTTGGGCGCGTTGGTCTCGAACCAGTCGTAAATATGCTTGGGCAGTTCGGACGGCCCGTCGGGGAACTTGTACGAATGACTGTGATAGACCATCTGCCCCGGCCGGTTGCCCATTTCCATGAACGGCAGCCACGGTCCGATCCGACACCATGACGTGACGCAGCCGGCGGATGTCGTGTCGGGATTCATCACCTCGCCGAGGCGGCCGATGAAGCCCCAGAGCTCGCACGTCTGATAGGTCTCGTCCTGAGCGTGAAGCGGATATTCGTCCCGCGACATGACGTTTTGTTCGATACGGAAGACGCTGATTTGCGTCACCAGATCGTCGCCATGGATTTCATACGGCCAGGGAAACGGCAAGAAGCTGTTTTCCAGTTCGTAATAGCGGTTCACGTGGTCGTTCAATATCGGCAGGACTTCGACCCGGCGCTCCGTGAAGGGATTGTACCAGCTTTCGAGCACGTCGTTGGTTTCGGGGTCCAGATAAAGGAGGGCCTCCCGGTGGTAATAGCGCCATGCTTTTTCGTCGGCGCGCCATTCCACGCGGCTCGCGCCGATGCCGTAGGAGTTGAAAACGTGATAGTTGCCCTCCCCCGGTATCCAGGCCCACACCTGACCGGGGAAGCCGCCGAAGGTTTCGGCGCCGCCCGTGTCGGCCTGAAGTTTGATCAGCGCCTCGATGAAACCTTCCGCCGTGTCGAGGTCGACGGCCGAATGGGACGCGGCGCGCGCGGGCGCAGCGGAAACCGGCAGCGAGAGACCGGCGGCCCCGGCAAAGGCGACGCGCCCCAACGCCTGGCGGCGGCTCATCCAGTTTCCCATGGGATCGACGATAAAGCCGGTCATTGTCCGTCTCCTCTCGAACGTTCGATGTCGGTTGACGGCGCGCATCTTGCTGGCCGCACCGTCGATTATCGAGTAGTTTGGCATGGAAAGTCCACAGCACGGGTGGCGCTATGGAAAGACGGTGCTAAGATAAGCGGAGCGTTCACGGAACGTGAATCGGAGACCTTCCGCGACAGTCCCCGGCAACAGCCAATTCAAGTGAGGACAAAATGCTCAAACGTGTATTGACGTGTCTGACCGTCGCCGCTTTGCTGCCCGGCGTCGGCGCGCTTGCGCCCGCACAGGCCAAGAAAATCGGCGTTATTTACGCGGTGCATGGAGGCTCGGCCACGACGGGCGTGATGCAGCTTTGGGAAAGCTCGATACAGATTTTCTCCTACGACCACAACAATTCGATTTACAAGCGCGTCATTTGGAATCCGCGGGCCTGGCCCACCGTCGCCAATTTCGGTGACGAACAACGCTACGCGAACGTGAAAAGCCAATCGCTCAAATATGCCTTCGAGAACAAGCGGATCGGCGGCGTCGACCCGGCGCGCACCTATACCAAGGCGCAGTTCGAAGATTTGACCGAGGAACTCGCGCGTCTGGGCGCGGAACAGGGCATCGAATTCGTCACCGACTGGGCAAGTTGGATCGCGGGGCACGGCGACACGATGCACTACCCGTATCCCCGCTCCATGTACAACGCTCAAGTCCCCGGCGGCAGCGCCCTCACCTATTGCGGCAGCGAAGCCGACGGCGGCATCGGGCCTGACTTCAAATGGCCGGGCTGCGACCCGGAGCGCTACAACGTGGACGGCCCCGCCGAACGCCTGCTCGAACAAGGCGCCGAGGAAATTATCGTCATCGACTCGACCACGTCCGGCGTCCGCTTCGTCAAGACCTATGAAGTGGTTCAAAAAACCAAGATGGCGGTTGCGGACTACAATCGGGCCAACGACGCCGATGTGCGGGTGTATTGGGTCAACGATCCGACGGGCCTGATGGAGGAATCGCACCCCAAAGACCCCGAAGGCTGGACGCGGTCGCTCGGCGCGCCGAACGCCGACATGCGCGTGCCGCTCAAGGGCCGCCCCAATCCGGTCTCCGACGATCCGGCGTTGGCCGCTCTCATGGTCGACGGCGTGGAGAGCAATTTCTCTGATGCCGTATCCCCCGCCGAAACCGGTGTGCTCATGATCAACCACACCATCAGCAACCACAACGAAACGTTCGATCCCAAAGTGAACGACACGCTGATCCTGAACGACAACGTCCGCAATGAACTGCTGAAGCGCTACCCCGGCATGGACCGCGAGAACATCATCAGCGCGTGGATGGGGATCAAGGTGCCGAACCCGAACATCAAGCTGGGCGGACGCGTGACCGACAACGAGGAGCGTTCGCGCGCGATGCGGGCCGAAAGTCTGGGCCGCGTCTATCTCTACGAAACCGAAAAAGAAATGCCCACGGGCATCGACGGCTTCCGCTATTGGGATGGGCTCGACCATCTCAAAAACCGCGGCATCAAGCACATCGTGGTGATTTTCCCGCAAGTCGTCACGAGTTCGGTTCTGGATCTGGTCGAGGTTCCCAATCAAATGGCCAAGGAAATCGGCTATAGAACCTGGATGCACATCGACGAACTCGATTTCGAAACCTATCCCGGCGTCGGTCACCCGTTCGCGGATTATTGGGGGCCGTGGGTCAAAACCCAATGCAAAGCCGTCGACGCGGAAGAAGACGGGGCGAGCGAGCCCTGCTGCTTTGAAATGGGCGGCTGCAAAAACACCGATCAGCCCTACCCGCCTCTGCGCCAGACGCCCATCGACCAGGCCATGGGCGATCTTGACCCGTCGCTTGCCTACGACGTTTCGGCGTACGGACATCTGGGCTATGACCCGGCGCTGGGTCCGCCCGACGACACCGGCCCCGTTCAAGATCAATACCGGGGCACGTGGACCATGTGGACTCCGCTGAATGACGACCCGCGTTTAGGGCGCTATTTGGCCACCAAGGTCATGGACTTCATCGCCGCGCGGTGAGCGCCAAGGACGATAAGCGAATCATGAAAAGCGTCGTCATCACCGGAAGCAGCAAAGGCATCGGCAAAGGGTACGCCCGCGCGTTTCTCGAACGGGGCCACAAGGTCGCGATTTGCGGCCGGTCGCAAGAGTCGGTCGACCGGGCGTTGACGGAACTGGAAAGTCATGCGCGAAACGGCGCCGCCGTCTTCGGACAGACCTGCGACGTCGCCGACGAAGCCGGCCTAAGGGCCTTGTGGGACCGCGCCGTCGAACGCTTCGGCCGTGTCGACATCTGGATCAACAATGCCGGCTACGCACGAAGCGGCGTCACGCTCCTCAAGCTGAAGCCCGACGAGATCAGGACGATGATCGACTCGAATGTCGTGGGCGGGATGAAGGCCGCTCAAATCGCCATGAACGGGATGAAAGAACAGGACGGCGGCGGGCATATCTATATGACCATGGGCGCCGGTCACGACGGCGCGGTCATCCCCGGCATGATCGGCTACGGAACCACCAAGCGCGCCATGCATTATTTCGCGAAGAGTCTCGTCAGCGAAGCCAAAGGGACGGACGTGCGCGTCAGCACCATCAGTCCCGGCATGAATATCACCGAGGGCATGCTCGACCAGATACGCGAGGCGGCGCGCACCATGTCTGCCGAGGAACTCAGAAAAACCTTGCGTCCCGTCAACATCATGAGCGATCACGTCGAGACGACGACGCCCTGGATCGTGGACCAAATCCTTCGGCATGACGCAAAGCACGGCAATCACATCGCCTGGATGACCAGGACCCAATTGCTCGGCCGCTTTCTGACGGCGGCGTTCACGAAGCGGGATCCTCTGTCCCGCTACCAAGTGACGCCGGCGCGCAGTCAGGCCGTTTAGACAAGACGGACGATGAAAGGCGATTCAGAAGCCGAATTTGAACCGTGTAAAAAATGGCCTCGGTCTCGATGGGGGGCTGGCGGAGACCGAGGCCCAATCAGGGGTTGTGCCTGTGGAGGAGGCACGCATCTAACGTAAAAAGGCAGACTTAAATGACGCTTAACAACCGCTCGACGAAATTGAACCCAGAGTCATCGTGGCATTTGAGAGGCATCACCGCCAAAAAAGCAAAAACCATGTCTGACGATCGAAAGAAAGACGCCGCGGCAAGAGTCACGCGCCGGCGCATTATGACGGGGGCGGCCGCCGTCGGCGCCGCGCATATCCTTTCCGGGACGGGCGTGACCGCCCAGGAGGCGCAGGGGACCGTTCTTGTCACCGGATCCAATCGCGGCATCGGTTTGCGGCTAGCGCGCATTTACGCCGAGCGCGGCTGGACGGTGATCGCCACCTGCCGACGGCCCGAAACTGCGGACGATCTGAAGGCCCTGCGGGATGAGTATCCGAATCTGTCGATCGAGCGGCTGGACGTCACCGATGACAAACAGATCGCCGATCTGGCCGCCAAACTCGAAGGCCAACCCATCGACGTGCTTCTCAACAACGCCGCAATCCTGGGCGCGCCCGACGGGCAGGATTTCGGCAGCTACGATTTCGACACGTTTCGACAAATCATGGATGTCAACGTCGCCGGCCCCTTGAAAGTGTCGCAAGCCTTTATCGACAATGTCGAGAGGAGCGAACGGAAAAAGATCGTCGCCATTACCAGCGGCCAAGGCTCTATCGCCATGTCAAGAGGCGGCTCTATCGTCTTCTATAATATGAGTAAATCGGCTTTGAACATGGCCATGAGTTCGCTTGCCAAGGACTTGAAGCGCCGCGGCGTCATCGTTGCTCTCATCTCGCCGGGCGCCGTTGACACGGACATGATGGCGCTTGCGCTCGAAGGGGCCGACGCGCGTTTTACGCTCCTCACGCCGGAACAAAGCGCCAAAATGGTGATGGACATGATCGACAGGCATGATCTCGACATGTCCGGCAAGTTCATGGCGCATGACGGCCAGGAATATCCGTGGTGAATTGCGAGGCCGCTTAGCGGTTTGCCGCGGTTTCCGGTCTTGCGACTGGTCAACCGCCGCGGAAATGTCTAAACTTCGGTCTTTGAAAATGGCCAAACGAACGCTTGGGGGGCGGTTTGGCTCCGAACCCGCATCGCGGACCGTCAGCCTCTTCGGGATAAGTCGCCATGTTTTCCAATCGCAAAGATTCATCCGCGGTCAAGGCCGCAAACGCTCAAAAGCCGCCTCAATCCAATAAGGATGCCCGGCAACCTCCCTCGATCCTCGGCACTGACATCCGGATCGAAGGTCAATTGAACTCGAAAGGGGACATTCAACTCGACGGCCGTATCGACGGCAACGTAAACAGCCTGTCCCTTACGATCGGAAAAAAGGCTCATATCAACGGTGACGTCAACGCCGATGATCTCGTCATTTACGGACGCGTTTCAGGCAATATTCGCAGCGGCAAGGTCCGGCTCATGCACGGCGCCCGCGTTGAAGGCGATATCTCTTACAGCATTCTGGCGGTCGATGCAGGCGCCTATCTTGAGGGTAATTGTCGACACGTGGAACAACCTGCGGTCGACAGGTCGAAACCGCCCGTGCCGATCAAGGGCAACGGATATACCGAAACAAAGCCGGCGGCCCCTTGAGGGCAGCGGCCTCAAGGGCGCGCCGCTCAAACGGAGGACGGTGAACATGATTGAAAAAATCAGCACCAAAGATCAGGAATGGCGCGAGATGTCCCATGGCGACAGGTTTCACCATGGCCGCAAATCGCTCACCGGGATGGACAACGACACCGGTATAGGATGTGCGCTTTATAAAGTATCTCCCGGCAAGCGCGCGTTCCCCAGCCATGCGCACCTGGCCAACGACGAAGCCCTGTTCGTCTTGGAGGGACGCGGCGTGCTCACCGTAGGCGATGAGGATATTCAATTGGGAGGAGGCGAATTCGTCATGATACCCCGAGGCTCGGGAACCCCGCACGTGCTCGTCAACGAAGGCTCGGAAGACCTTGTTTATCTGTGTATCTCGACGATGAATACGCCCGACGTGGTGCATTACCCGGATTCGGACAAGTTGGGCGTCCTGGAAGAAAAATTCCCGTTCGGCCCGAAAGGCCCCGGAAAGGTCGGCGGCATTTATGCGCGCAATCCGCTGGGTTATTGGGACGGCGAGGATTGAACGCGGCGCACGCGCGGAACCGCGTCCGATACGATCACGACGATATCCGAATCCGTTTTGACGGAATATCTGAATATCACGTCATGGATATCTGTCGAATAACGGATTTTTCTCGCCGCATGAGATAGAAAACACCGGCGCCCTACCCCGCTTTGACCAGGCTTTCCTTCTTTCCGCCGCCAAAGCGGTTCAAGAAATCTTCATCCATGCCCGATTCCCTGGCCGCCCCCGTCATGACCTCTTGGGTGATTTTGGTCTCGCCGTGGTCGTGCGCGAACTCCTCGACGTTCTTCACCACGGTGCCGCGTACGCCCGCAGGAATATTCATCAGCGTTTGCACGACATCCTTGTCCCACTTCATCGTCATGACGACTTCACCGCCAATCTGGCCGCCGGGCGGCTCTTCGAGCTCGTGCATGGTGATGTTTCCATAAGTCGTATGATAGTAATATTTACGGTCGGCATCGCCGAGACCGATCGGCAGATTCATGGCCCGCAATCGTTCTTCGCGCCCCATGTCGATGAGTTCTTCGTCAAAGACGAGAGCTTCAATATTGCCGATGACGATGCCGCTGCTTTTTTTGAGCTTGACGATTTCGTCAACCGTACATTCCATCACCTGCGGACATTCGGCGATTGTCGGCGGTTTGACCTTCTTTGAAGGAATGGTCGTGAATCTCGTGTTCTCAAGCTCGTTTGCGCCTTCCGGATAAAACCGCGCCGTTTCCATCATGTCGTCCAGATAGTCCGCGCTTGGACAATTGATGACGAACTCGCCCGTATCGCAGATGTTTTGGAAAGTGTGGGATTCCTGCCTGAACCCTACGATCATCCGCGGATTAGTCTTCATGACGTCATATTGCATGATATGCGAATAGGGAGCGGCATTGAGCCGACCCTGCTTGTCATAAGTCGTAATGATCGTGATCAGCTTGGGGAACACCCATACATCGGTGTACCAAAACGGTCTGATTTTCGCTTCTTTCTTCATCGATGATCCTCTCACTCCAATTGGCCGGCCTGCCCTGTCGACCGGCACCTCACCCCCTCCATGATGCGGATTCCACCATGATAATACCGGATGGCTCGGATGAACATATCACAATCGCGCGGTCCGGAGGGCATAATCTTATCGAGAGATCGGACAACCTATAGGCTTGCAGGTTCAGAACCGTGACGTCTTCCGATAACATTTAGCCCGTTCGGGTAGGCGCGGCGCGACTTAGTGCTTGTATCACGGGGTGTTGTGAACAAATCGCAGAAACCTCTGGACAGCCTTCGGAGGTGCTCATATTGTGACGCTTCCTAATTTGTTGACTTTCCCATCAAGTTACATCAGTCGAAAGGATGCACTGCCGTGAAAACAACCGTCGCTGCTATCTTTATTCTGTGTTTGTGCGCTTGCGCGACACCTCAATACAGCGCTCCGGGGATTGATCCCGCTCTCGTTGCTCAAGAAAGAGAAAGGCAGCTTGATTCATTGGTTGAACGGCGGCAGAACATGAACAGTCGTCTACATAATGTGGCGCACAAACTGCTAAGGGATAACGTGGACCTGTGTGGAGATAATACTCGTCAGGTCATTGGCATAGAAGCCTTCAACATCAGAGACATTGACGAAAAGGAGATGAGGCCTTCCTGGTCTAGACTCTATGGTCTTGATAAGCGGGTGCGTATCACTAACGTCATAGACGGCTCTCCGGCACATACGGCCGGACTACTTGTCGGCGACATCATAATATCCATCAACGGCGAAGGTGCGAAAACCGGCCGAGGGGCTACAAGAAAAGTCAACAAACAACTCGACAAAATCATGAAAAAGGGAACTCCCCTGAGTCTGGTGATCGAACGTGACGGACAAGAAAAGATATTCGAAATTCAAGGAAAGCGTGTTTGCGGATATGGCGTGGTGTTTGAGGACTCGGGTGTGGTGAATGCCTTTGCGGATGGCAAAAATATTTTCTTAACCCGCGGAATGATGCAATTCGTTGAGAATGACCGGGAATTGGCGCTCATCGTGGGGCACGAAATGGCTCACAATCTTGCCGGGCATATTGATGCAACACGTATAAATACCGTGATCGGCGGTCTTGGCGGCTTGATATTGGATGTGGCCGTGGCGGGAGCTGGAGTCAATACGGAGGGAGTGTTTACCGATCTAGGTGCGAGAATAGGATCTCGTGCCTATTCCGTTGAATTCGAACAGGAAGCAGACTATATGGGACTTTATCTCATGGAGCGGGCGGGCTATGACAGTTCCGGCGTGGCCCATTTTTGGCGCCGGATGGCCATGGATGAGGGTTCAGCTATTACCCATTCATCAACGCATCCGACCACCCCTGAACGGTTCTTGGGAATTGAGGCCACATATTCCGAAATTGAAGGAAAACGACAGTTAGGCTTGCCTCTTCTTCCTGAAAGGAAGGCCGAATAAAAACCAAAGTCGGCGGGCTTCAATTCAAACTTTCCCCTGACTGTTTATTTCTCTATGGCTCACCATACACGGTGAACTGCGAAAGCGATTCTACCTCACTCTGTAAAATACCTGTTCCAACGTCGTGCGCTGTAACGGGTTCAAATCGCCCGAATTGAGCATCATAATTCCGTCAGCAGCGGCGACAAAACCCGCCGGGGCTTGAGGACATCATGCCAACGGTCTTGATAACAGGCTCGAACCGGGGGATCGGTTTTGAGTTTGTCCGCCAGTATGCAGACAAGGGATGGACGGTGATCGCTACATGCCGCCGCCCCGATCAGGCGGCGGACTTGAAGACCCTCGCCGGGCATTACCCCAATATCACGATTGAACGGCTGGATGTTACCGATCACGATCAAATAGACGCTTTGGCGGCCAAATACGGAGGAACGTCCATCGACGTGCTGCTCAACAACGCGGGGATAAATCCGGGACGAGGACCGCAAACCTTTGGCGATATCGACTACGAGATATTCGATCAAATTATAGCCACGAATACGGCAGGACCTTTGAAAATGGCGGAAGCCTTCGCCGATCATGTCGCGGCAAGCGAAAAGAAGAAGATCATGACGTTGACAAGCGGCATGGCAACGCTGACGGCCGCCGAGCGGTTTCCGCCTGTTGCCGCGCCCTACCGGATCAGTAAAGCGGGCGTCAATATGGCTATGCGCGTGGCCGCAAGGGCGCTCGAAGGACGCGGCATTGCGGTAGGCATTCTGGACCCGGGCCTAGTGGACACGGATCAGGCCGCCGCCGTGCAGGCGCCAAAAATGCCGCCGGAAGAGAGCGTATCGGGCATGATCGCCGTCATAGAGGATTTCACTCTCGACAAGACAGGGCTCATGTTTCGCCACAACGGTGAACTCTCCCCCTGGTAGACATGCGCCAGTCGGACCCTTCCCTGCTTAGGACCGGTGAAAGACGGCAATCGGATGCCCGCCGACAGGTCGTCCGTTGCAACCGCAATAAACATAGCGAGTCACGGGGCAATCGGATTATAATGCCCGCCTCATTCGCCCGTGAACCCGAAAGGCAATAAAACCCATGGCGGGACAGACTGAATCGCCTTCACGCGCCTTGCGTAAAAAACTCGATCATCCGGTCATCGACGTCGACGGTCATATGGTCGAGTTCTTCCCCGTTTTTTTCGACTATCTCAAACAGGTCGGCGGCCAAGACATGGTCGACCGCATGTGGGCGACCTTTACCAAACAAAACCGCAACTGGCACAAAATCGATCGAGACGAACGGCGGCGGTATGGCGTCATGCGCCCCGCGTTTTGGGGAGGCCCTTCGGAAAACACCGTTGATCGGGCAACCGCCATGATGCCTCGGCTCATGCACGAGCGCTTGCCGGAAATGGGCATCGACTACTCCGTGGTCTATCCCACCGTGGGATTCCTTTTGCCGGATCTGCCTCAGGAAGACATCCGCAAGGCCGCGTGCCGCGCGCACAATCAAATGACCGCGGACATTTTCGCCGGAACCGAAGACCGCCTGACCCCGGCGGCGGTCATTCCCTGTCATACGCCGGACGAAGCCATTGCGGAACTCGACTTCACCTTGAACGAATTGGGGCTCAAAGTGCCCATGTTCGCCAATCTGGTGCGCCGCCCGCTCGACCCTGTCGCCGAACTCGATCCGGACCTGGGGCGCTATGCCTTTTGGGTCGACACGCTGGCGCTCGACAGCATCCATGATTACGACCCCGTCTGGCAAAAGTGCGTCGATTTGAAGGTGCCGGTGACGGCTCACGCCGTGGCGCAAGGCATCGGCATGCGCCGTTCGATCAGCAATTACATGTACAACCAGACGGGCCATTTTGCCGATGCGGCCCATGCTTTCGCCAAGTCGTTGTTCTTCGGCGGCGTCACGCACCGGTTTCCCACACTGAACTTCGCGTTTTTGGAATGCGGCGTGGCTTGGGGGGCCTGTCTGGTTTGCGACCTTGTCGAGAGGTGGGAAAAACGAAACAAAGACGCGGTCCAGCAATTCAATCCGGAGCGTCTCGACCGGGACAAGTTCAATAAATTGCTCGAACGCTATGGCGGGGACGTTCTCACCGGCTATAAAGCCGGAGGCGACCTTGTCAGAAACCGTGAAAGACCGGACAATATCGACGATTTTGCGGCGGCGGGCATCGGAACCCTTCAAGATTTACATGATCGGCTCGTGCCCAATTTCTTCTACGGATGCGAAGCCGACGATAGAATGAATTATACCGGTTTCAACGAACGGGCCCTTCCCTTCGGCGCAAAGCTCAACGCGGTGTTCTCATCGGACTTCGGTCATTGGGACGTACCCGACATGAGTCTCATTCTGAGCGAGGCTTACGAACTCGTCGAGGACGAGATGATGACTGGCGATGACTTTCGCGACTTCGTTTTTACCAATCCCGTCAAGCTTCTGGCGAGCATGAATCCCAATTTTTTCAAAGGAACCGCCGTCGAGTCCGAAGCGGCCAAGGTCATCTGCGACCTCGACGCGGCGCAGGCGGCATGAAGCAGACGACTTCACAATGAACCGGCCGGAGCATTCGCGCGCCGGGACGGAAACACGCTTTACGTTCCCTATCCGCACACCGTGATCGAAAGGCGGCCGGATGGATCTGTTACGGACACCTGAAGAGCGCTTTCGCAACTTGGCGGACTTTCCGTTCGAGCCGCGCTATGTACGGATACCCCGTGGAAAAGAAACCGTGCGCATGCATTATCTCGACGAAGGCGACAAGGGAGCGCCGGTCATTCTGTGCCTGCATGGTCAAGCCTCATGGTCTTACGCCTATCGCAAAATGATCCCGATTTTCACGGCCGCCGGTTATCGGATTCTGGCGCCCGACTTCATCGGTTTCGGTCGATCGGACAAGCTGCCCGCCGATGCCGATTACACATACCAAAGCCATGTAGAGTGGACCGCCCGCTTCTGCCAGGAGATGGGTCTTGAAAACGCGACGGGCTTCTTTTTCGATTGGGGCGGCATGTTCGGGCTTCGCACAGCAGTCGATCATCCGGACATGTTCGCCCGCTTGGTGCTCAGCAATACCGCTCTCCCGCGAGGCGACAAGCTCAAGGCCGCAATCTGGACGTTCGGCTGGCGGCTTTATCTCCGCAGACAGAAAAAGTTTCCCATCGGGAAAATGATCGAAGGCATGACGGCAAAAGACGTGCCCGGCTCGACGGTAGACGCCTGCGATGCGCCGTATCCGGATGAGAGCTTCAAGACGGGGCCCCGGCAACTGCCTCGCCTCATCCCCGCGACGCCGTTCCATGAGGCGTCCACTCCGAACAAGGCCGCGTGGAAAGTGCTCAAGACATGGAAGAAGCCCGTTCTGACCTTGTTCAGCGAGTCATTCGCCGAACGCGGGCCGAAACCGAAGGACTTTATCGAACATATTCCCGGCGCGCGAGGTCAACCTCACGCGCTGATCCCCAACGCCGGATTTTTTATCGTCGAAGATCAGCCGGAAGTCCTGGCTGAAAAAACCCTTGCATTCATCAAATCGACAGCCGCCTAGAAAGGATTCACACATGTCCAATCGCCGTGATGTTCTGGTCTTGGGATCAACCGCCGCGCTGACCTTGAGCGCGGAATCGGTTGCCGCCGCGGCGGGTCCTCAAGACAGAAAGACCTATGTGCTCGTCCATGGCGCGGGCCATGGCGGATGGTGTTGGCGCGACGTCCGCGCGCTGCTTCGCGATGCCGGACACGAAGTTTTTACGCCGACGCTTACCGGGCTTGGCGAACGGGTACATTTGCGAAGTCCCGAAATCAGAACCGAGACGCACATTACCGATATCGTGAACGTCATCGAATTCGAAGAGCTCGAAGACGTTATTCTTGTCGGCCACAGTTACGGCGCACGAGTCGTGACGGGGGTTGCCGACCGCATCAAAAAGAAGATCAGACACCTCGTCCTGTTGGACGGCATGATGCCTTATGACGGAGAGTCCGTCATCGAAGCGGAACGCGCGGACGGCTTCCGCGCGATGGCCATAGACGGCTATCTCATGCCCAATGCGCCCGCCGCCATGTTCGGGATTCCGAAGTCCGACAAGGAAAAAATCGATTGGGTCAACCGCCGCGTAACCGAGCATTTGACTGAAACGTTCCTTGAACCGATCAGTCTGCCAAACGGCGGCGGCGAGGGTCTGCCCAAGACCTTTATCCGTTGCACCGACCCACCGTTTCGACCCGGCGACGATGCCATGGAAAAACGCATACGCGCCAACCCAGCCGAATGGTCGTATATAGAAATCGCGACCGGGCACGACGCCATGGTCACGGCGCCCGGCGAGCTTTCGGACATTCTTCTTGGAGTTTCATGAATCGAAAAGACCGCATGCGAAAAATGCCGATGGACTCCGCACCCCGATGGTCCGATATATGACGGTCTACCGTATAAAGTGCTAAAGACAGTCCGTAGAGGCTCGACAACCCGAATCATCATTAAAAGGCAGCCTTGATGGCCGACTATTCAATCCCTGAGGAAGATATCGTTGCGCCTGCGCGCGGGGTCGACAAGAGTCTGCTCTTCACGGGCATGGTTATCCTGGGCATGGGCCAGTCGCTCATGTTCATCATCATCGCTCCGCTCGCCCGCGAGATCGGGATGAGCGAAATCCAATACGGCCTGGCTTTTACCATCGCCAATTTCGCAATGGTCTTTACCGCGCCTTATTGGGGGCGCAAGAGCGATACATGGGGGCGACGGCCGGTTTTCATCTTCGGGATCGCCGGCTGCGCGCTCGGCTATTTGTTGATGGCCCTTGCGATGCAAGCAGGCGTATGGGGGATCGCCCCCGTATGGGGCGTCTTCCTTTTGCTGCTGTTGTCCCGCGGCGTATTTGCCGTCACCACGCCCGCCATCTACTCTGCTTCGTCCGCTTATATTGCCGACATCACGGATCGAAAAAACCGTGCGAAAGGCATGGCGTTGGTCGGCGGCGCCAACAGCCTGGGTCTCATTGTCGGTCCGGCCCTTGGCGGCGGCCTCGCTTTCATCGCCATTCTATTTCCGATGTATTTCGCGTCAGCCATTGCAGGCGTGGTCGCGATTGTCACCTTTCTTCATTTGCGCGAACCGGAACGACACGACAAGGGCAGCGATGTCAAGCTCAAGTGGAACGACACGCGTATTCTGCCGTTCATGGCGATGTGGTTGACGTTTTTCCTCGCCTTCACCTCACTGCAATTCATTACCGCGTTCTATATGGCAGACCATATCGGCATTACCGACACGAGAGAGATCGTCTATCTGCTCAGCATTGCAAGCCTGTGTCAGGCGGTGATTGCCGTGGCGATGCAAACCGCCGTGCTGCAGGTCATCAAAATTCCCCAAGTCGTCTTGATGCGCCTCTGCCTGCCGTTATTCGTAGCAGGGTTGATGATATTGGGCTTCGCTTCCAGCGTACCGGCCGTCTTTATCGCGTACGCCATGTTCGGCTTCAGCTTCAGCATGGCCGGACCGGGGTTCAGCGGCGGTGTGAGTTTGAGCGTGAAATCCCGCGAACAGGGCGCCGCCGCGGGCTTCGTGGCATCGGCGACGACCTTGGGCGTCATCGTCGGCCCGCTTGTCGGCACGTCGCTTTATTCCCTGGCGCCGACCGTGCCCATTTGGACAAGCGTCGTGCTTCTCTCGATTATGTCAATATATGTGTTTTTCGTGCATGTGCCGGAGTTGCACAAGGCGGACGACGGACGGCCGCAAGGCGCGACAACCGTGAAAGACGGCAAGGACGAAAGAGCAAACCGAAACCGGCAAGAGATCGATTTGAGAGAGACGGCGCCGGCCGAGAGCGGCCGGGAGCGGACTTGACACGGACGGCGGCGGATACGGGAACGCTGATCGCCGCCCCGGCGCGCGGGAATATGATCGTAGCGGGCATGCGCCGGAAACCCGCCGTCACCTGGGCCAGTCAGGGATGAACTCATCGAATTTGGCATCGATCCGCTCAAAAAGACCGGGGGCCCCTTCGACAAGCAGATCACGGGACACCGGCGCCCAAAGCGGCGGCCCTCCCTCTTCCGGAAATTGGCGCGTCGCGTCTATCACGATCTTGCTGGTCAGTCCGCGCTTGGCAAGACTCGGATCCGGGAGAGTAATACGCGTTTGATTGGTGATGGCGCTCGCCGTAGGCTGCCATCGGGAACCCAACGCGGCGAAAACTGCGTGTTCGTCCACCACGTTGACGTCCCGGTCGACCACGATGACGATCTTCGTCGACGAATTGGCCGCCACGTATTGCCCGGCCATGATGCCTTCTCCCGCAAACCTTTTATCGATGCTCAATACGGTTACTCCGCTGGCGCCCCGCAAAGCACCGATTGCCACAAGACCCGGTATGAGCCGCTTGAAGCGCGCATAACTTGCCGCCATCAAGGGCGTTCGCGGCAAGTCGTCGGTGAGCCCCGTGAAGGAGTTTTGGAACCACGGGTCGCGACGATGAGTGATGCATTTTATGTTGACGAAAAAATTGTTCTCCTTGCGCGGCCCCATGTAGCCGTACATTTCACCGTAAGGCCCTTCCGCTTCCGTCTCATCAAGCGGAACTTTACCTTCAATGATCATTTCCGCATGGGCCGGGACCAATAAGTCGTTCGTCTCGCATTTCACCATTTCAACTGGCTTGCCCCGCAGACCTCCGGCGAGCGCGACTTCGTCTTCGCCCGGCCCTGCGAGCTTGGTGCAACTCGTGCACCACAAAAGCGGGTCGACCCCGAGACAGATAGCCACATCGGCCGTCTTTTCACCGCGGCGCTTCTTCGCCGTCAAAATGCGCCATCCGTGTTGACCCGGTTCCGGATTGAGACCGATCTTGTTGCGTTCCTTCACTTGACAGCGATAAGTGCCCACATTTCGACCGAGTTCGGGATCCTCCAGGATAACGGACGTCACGTTGACATAGCGGCCTGCATCGGCGGGATTATTTTTGAACCATGGATATTTCAGAATATCGATGTCGGACTCGTCGATGAGAACATCCTTGCAAGGAGCCGCTTCGCTTTGGACCGTTACCGGCTCGACCCGTTTCCAATTGCCGTTATCGTCCAGGCGCGTCTTTACCTTATCCATGACAAGCTGACGCATTTTCTCCTTGTCATCGGAAAATTCTTCAACGCCGAACGGCAGGGCCTCGTTTGCCCACGTGGGAAACAGGTTGGCGATGACCGGACCGTTGCGCCATTCGCCGCCCGTCTTGATGCGCTCGAAAATCACCGCCGGAGTGTTGTCGGCACCGAACTTGTCGAACAGGCGGTACATGAGGCCAGTCGCATGATACTGGTCCTGATCGATTTCCTTGACGCGCACCAGAAGCCCGCGGGCCTCCAGTGCTCCGACATAATCGCGCAACGAATCAAACGGACCGATCGTTTGAATATTGGGCTTTCTCTCAATCGCGACAGACATATGTATGCTCCCTTCGATGACCAAAACGAGACCGGCGCCGCCCTGTCCGCTCTTTCCATCATGTCATAAAGCCGCCGCAAGCCGCCAAAAGTCATCAGCGCACAGGCTAACGGATAGCGGCGGTGTCAACCTTTAACGTTTGGCAAGCGCTTCGCCCGCGTCCACGGTCACGATTCCGCATCCTGTTCATCAACGGGAAAGGACCAGGCGCGAAACAGCTTTCCATCCTTATATTCGTAAATACCCAAGTTCGACAACGTCATCTCCCGGCCGTCTTTCTCGAACGTATCGTTTTCGAGAGCGATCACAATGTGTCCGAATGACTTGGTGAAAACGGCCTTGCCCCTTTTGTAGGACGGATTGCTGAATACGGCGCTCAAATTGCGCCGGACTTCTTCTTTGCCTCTCGCCAAGATCTCCGGGCCATTTTCGGTGATCCGATAGTAAGTATAATCGTCCGCAACGAAAGTCAGAGCCTTTTCGACATCGCGGTCCCGGTATGCCTGTGACGATTTTAAAAAAATCTCCTCGCAGTCTTGCATATCTCCACCATTTGGAATCGAGTTTCAAAATCAGCGTTCATTGATGCGTCATACGAGGGATGACAAGTCCATTTCGATGCCGTCTTTATATCCGCATGATATATTACGGACGTCATGAACACGCGCTGAATCGGCGCGAATTTTCGTCAAATACGGGAAGCCGAGCCATGAAGATCGCCATCGTCGGTGCCTCCGGACAAACCGGAGCTTACCTTATCGAACGCACCCTTGAACGAGGTCATAACGTCATCGCCGTTGCTAGAAGTCCTCACAAAATCGACCGCAAAAACGCCCGCCTTGAAATCAGAAAGGCCGATGCTTTCGATCAAGAGTCGATCACGTCCGCTCTGGCCGGCGCCGACGCCGTGGTTACGAGCATCGGTAAAACCGACCTCAGAGACAAACGCATCGACATCAATACGACCGGCCACACCAGTGTTTTGGCCGGCATGAAAACGAACGGCATCAAACGGCTCATCGCGATTTCCTCGTTTGGTGCGGCGTTAGGCGTCAAGCGGCCCGGGCTTCGGCGCAAAATCTATCTGTTTTTCAGGCGCAAATATTACGGAGACATGCGCGAGATGGAACGAATGGTTTTGAACGGCGGCATCAACGCCACCGTCGTGCGCGCGCCCATGCTGCACGACCGTCCGCCCCGGAACAAATATCTCAAGACAAATGACGGCACCCTGCCCCCGGGAGTGGCCGTTTCGCGGGCCGATCTTGCGACCTTCATTTTGGACGAACTCGAAGCCGACGAGCATATCGGTGAAATCGTCGCTATCGCCGATCACGGCATGGACGCACCGCCCATGCGCGAGATCATGCCGAAACGCAACTGAAGGCTGCGCAAACAAAAGGACCCGCATGAAAACGGGCCCTTGAACTTTTGTTTGACGGTACGCCTATTCGACCAGCTTCAGATTCTCGGCTGAGCTTTTGCCGTTCCTGCCGGGCACCAATTCATATGACACACGCTGTCCTTCCTGGAGTGTAGACAGCCCAGCCCGTTCAACACTCGAAATATGCACGAAAGCATCTTTAGATCCGTCATCGGGCTGGATAAAGCCGTACCCTTTGACGGCGTTGAACCACTTCACGGTTCCTTCAGTCATTAACCTAGTCCTCTTCATATAACGATAACGTTCCATCCAAACGAACCGAGTGGATGGTCTTCAGCTCAGTCAAATCGCGGGAGTATGGTCGCTCGGTCGGAGTGACGTAAGCATGATACGCCTGGTCTTCGAATGCTGATCGGATGGGTATAATCCTCTCACCGTTGATTTGCAACCGGATTTGAACAACGGCCGGACGGATTGGATTTTAAAGGGGGATTGATTTCGGGCATGATGATTGCTCGGAGAAAAGTCTCACACGACGACCACTACGCCGCCGCGGCGCGCATCGGCTGCGCCGCGCGGGCCTTTGGGGCCCCACTCCGCCATATGAACGCCGCCGAAAAAGAAATCGGCTCCCGGCCAAACCTTATGCTCCGCGTACCGTTCCTTGAGACCGGCAAGCGCGGCTTCGCTCAACCCATACTCCATGTCCAATTGGCCCTGCTCGAAATGAATGCGTGACGCATCTACGGCCGCTTCCGGTTCAAAATCAAAAAATACACGATTGCTGATAACCTGAATCATGGCGGAGCGAATACGGTTGGACCCGCCGCTCCCCAAAACCGCGTTGCTCCCGTCGGGCCATTTGACGAGTGTGGGCGCCATCATCGACGAGATGCGCGTGTTGCAATCCCATTCAAAAAAGCCGTTGGGATTCAAGTCCTCTTCACCCAACATATTGTTGAGCATGATCCCCGTTCCGGGCACGACATGACCGCAGCCTTCTCCGTTCGATACAGTGGCTGCACAGAGATTTCCTTGCGCATCCGCCGCGCTGATATGCGTCGTGCCGCCGGCTTGGTGCGCCCGCCCCCTCACCGACTCCACAAGCTCGGCAAACATGGTATCGCCGAACAGCATCTTTGCGATGTCTTCGTTCGGTGTTGCCGCAAGGCCGGATGTGCGCCGCGCCTCGTTTACGGTCTCCATCACGCGGGCCAGCAGGAAAAGCCAGTCGGGCGTACCCGGTTGATCCGCTTCGTCGCGTAGATGATCAAGCAGAGACAGAGACAGGGCGATCAATGTGCCGCCCGATGAGGGGGGCGGATTTATGAACAGTCCGGTGCGACCAAGGGGTCTGAACAGCGCTCTGCGATACGCGACACGATAGGCTTTCAGGTCGCCGCCCGTGATCGATCCGCCGTCGCTCATCATATCCGTGATCGCACGGGCGATTTCTCCCTCGTAAAAGAGCCGCGGCCCTTCTCTGGCGAGAGCATCCATCGTATCGGCCAGCGCCGACGGCCGATGAGTTTCATGGTTTTGCAGAGGGCTGTTCGGTTTGGTCGGACTTTCATAAATCTCACGCGCGGCTTCCGTTGCCAGCACGATGGGTTTGACCACTTCCAAAATGTCCGATTGCAACGGGTCTATGGCGTGACCGTTTGCAGCCAACGAGACAGCCTGCGCCGCCAGTTCATTCATCGGCATGGTCGCCAGAGCATCATGGACATCAAACAAGCCGGCGATCATGCCGGGCGTGGCGACCGAGCCCAGACCGATGTGAAACTCCTGGGTCGCGGCGCTGAACGTGGCGTCAACACCATGAAAGTCAAGAGCGTTCAAGAGCTTTTTGCGCAAGGGCGTTTGTACGAAAAAGTCGAAAATGATCGGCGCAACGCCAGGGCGTTCCGCCAATAAAAAACCGCCGCCCGCCGGTGACGACAAGACCGGTTCGGAAACGAATGACGTGAAAAGCGCGGCGATCAAGGCGTCAAAAGCGGTTCCGCCCTGTCGTAAAATCTCGGCGCCCGCCATGGCCGTCTCTTTGTTGCCTGCTGCGATGACCCCTTTTTGCATATTCAGTTTTGCGAGGAGTTGAGCCGCTATGGCCCAGCTTCAGCCTCTTCGACCGTTCTCAGACGGAACAGGCTTATGACCAATAAAACGCAGATAACCGCACATGCGACAAAGACGTAACTCATGGGAACCGGCGTGTCGTCCTGAAGATATCCCATGATTTGGAGACCTACGGCACCGGACATGACGAGACCGAAACCCGTCAGACTTGCCGCCGAGCCTTCGTGCGACACGGCATGGCTCATTGTGCCCGCCATCGTGCTGGGCTGTATGGCGCCATTGCCCCATGTGATGATCGCCGCCACGCTGAACATCGCCATGGGATGCCACCAACCCATCAATATGACGGCAAAGAACACGCCTGCACCCACGGCATAACAAGCGACCGCATATTTGATAATCCGGTCCACGCCCAAACGTGAGCCCAATCGCGCCGCCGAAAAAGTGCCCAAGAGATAGCCAACCGTAATCAATATGAAGTAAAGTCCGTACTCACTCGCCGGCCGCTCAAGGGTTTCAACCATAATGTACGGGGCAGCCGAAAGAAACGCGAAGACACCTGCCTGCGCAACGGATAAAATCAACAAATAGTGGATGACCACCGGCCGCCGCAGCAGCATTCCAAACCCGGACAATAACAATCCCAGAGACGCAGTGGACTCATTTCCTCCCGAGCGCGTCGCGCCTTTCAATACAAATTGCGCCGACACGATCATCACGATACCAACGGCCAGGAGCAGCCACATCAAGCTGCGCCAACCAAAATCATCGATCATGAATCCGGCAATCAGCGGTGCAAACATGGGCGCAACCACAATGATCATATTCAAATAGCCAAAGACGCGCGTAAGGTTATTACGATCAAACACACTTGCTGCGACGGCTCGCGCCACTACGGATGCGGACGCAGAGCCGATCGCCTGTAACGATCTGCCGATGATGAGCAGAAATACATTCGGAGCGACGGCGGCCAGAATGCAGCCGGCACTAAAGACGGCACTTCCTCCCAAGACAAGGCGTTTACGGTCGTAGCGGTCCGCAAGCGGCCCGAACACGATCATGGAAACGGCCAAGACGGCAATGAACGCCGTCACCGACCATTGTGCCTCGACGACTGACAAGCCCAAATCCCGCCGCACGAAAGGGGCAGCCGGAGGAAAGATATGCATGGCAAACGGGCTTGCCATATTCAACAAGGCAATGATGACGAACAGGATCCACTGATTCACGTATGAAGCCTCCGCGCGGTGAGATCCGCCGGTTCCGAAGACGGCGCGGGAGAGTACGTCGGAAAGGCGTTGCCAAGCAAATATTAGGATTTAGACCGCTTTTCCGAGAAACGGCCGAAACGGAGAAACCCGGCGATGGCGGTGCAGGTACGGGTTTTGCCAAAAGTTGCAGGCCGAAATTGCTTGCGGCACAGTTCTAATGCCAAATCGATTCAGGGTATTTGCGATGCAGCCGACGATCGAGTCCGAGCCAGCGGCCGGACGGATAGGCCATGAACAGAAACGACAGCAAGAAGAACGGGATGAGCGAGGCATCGTAGTAGCCGCCAACCGCGAGGTTGAACAGGATAAAAAACGACAAGGCGGCGGACGCGCGCACGGCAAGCCCCAGCAATAAACCGACTGCGACGGCCAACTCGCCCCAGACCACGACCCAGGCGACTGGCAGATAAAGGGGCAAAGCAAAGGCGTTCAGATAAAGAGCCGCAAAAGACTCGGGATTGAGTTCGGTGAGACGTTGAAAAAAGATTTGCTCAAGTACATCGGAGAACAACCAGTTCTTTATGAATTTATTGAAGGCCGCCATGAGCCAAAATACGCCAAAGAGATAACGCAATATGATGTGAAGCGTTATGCCCGCATAGCGCAAAGGACGTTTCCTGAGGCTGGAGGCACCCCAGCTAAATTCCGTTGTCGATACCGCCGGGTCCAGCGCGCTCATACTTTTCTCGCTACTTGGCCCATCAAAACATTTCCGCAGTGTCCGATGAGATATCCTCCCATGGTCCCAACCCGCGAACCAAGTCTATCGCGTCGGTGATGGGAACGCGTGTGCACTGTCCGATCAACGTACCGTCCATGGCGTACCACGCGCCGTCAGTGCGGTCGATCCAAGCGTCGTAAACTCCGATTTTCGCCTCTTCGAGACTCAGAAAAGCCGTTGTCAAAAGCTGAGTACGTCGGTCGCCGTCCGAGTCATCAGTCGCCGCTTCATATACGATCATGGGCCGGGTCTGAGATTGGACGGGATCAATGACATGCACAAACCAATCCCAAATCGTCGCGATCTGCCCCCAAAAATCTTTCGTCTTGAAATAATAGAGTGTGAACGCTCCCTCTCCCGGTCTCACGCGCGCCGACGGGTGAATAGGTTCACATCGCAAATACGCTTCACACATGGTGCACAATTCGCCGAACTGACTGGTGAGCAGCAACAAGTCTTCCTCTTCTTGCGCATGAGCCCTCTCAATCTGGATGACGAACAGCAAGGTCAAGGCAAGTCGAAACGGTCTCAGCATTCTCGCGAGTCGTGTCATGTGATTCACAAAGATTACAAATGTTTCATACTTTATCCTCCGAGTGCAGTCGAGCCTTAGAGGAGCTTCGGCTACCGGCGCGTTCCCTTGGCGAATTGCCCCGTGCAATATCCAAAACGCCCAAACCGCGTATCACTCACACGAATTATGATGTAGAAAGACCGCTCATATTCCGGTTCCCCTTCATAAACGGCCATATGTGAATAGAAAATATAGATGTTTCTGGCACTGAACGATCTCATCTACGCCAAAGGCCGGTTCACATTAGTTGGCTTGGTCGTCGCTCTTGTGGCCTTCCTGAGCACGTTGCTGGCGGGGTTGTCGGAAGGTCTGATTCTCGGCAACATCTCCGCCGTGATGCGTTTGCCTGTCACCCACATCGCTTTTGAATATGAGAATGAACCCAAATATCGCACCAGTATGGTTGAACGCACGATGTGGGAGGGGTGGGCTGAGCATAAGGGAGTCCGAGGTATGGCGCCTATTGGCTATTCCTTCTATACCGCGCGTTCGGCGGACGATAAAACGAATGAGGTGCTTCTGTGGGGCATTGAACCCGGCAGTTATCTCGAACCTCAAGTCATCGACGGCGAACAACTTGGCCAACTTGAGAACGGCGTGATCGTCTCACAGACGCTGGCTGAGGAAGGATTTGCCGTCGGCGACGTTTTCACACTCGATCGGGCGCTCACGGAGTTGGAGGTCGTCGGCATCGGCCCGCGTCATACCATGGGCCACACGCCGCTTGTTTTCACGCCGCTCAGAAAATGGCAGGAAGCGTCCTACGGCCCGCCGGGCGGACCGGCCCCCGGCGAGGTGCTGCCCGATGTCGTCTTTGACTTTGCTACCGCCATCACACTTCAACTGGATGAAAGCGTGGATGTGGAAGCCGCGGATATCGACCTCGGCACGGTTACGGTTACCAAAGAACAGTCGTATACGGCGCAGACCGGCTATGAAGAAGAAAAAGAATCGACACAGTTAATCCAAGTCTGTCTTTATCTTATCGCTGTCCTGGTCATCGGTACGTTTTTCAGCAATTGGACGATCCAGCGGACGAACGAAATCGGCTTGATCAAAGCGTTGGGCGGTTCCAATCGCTACATACTCAAAGAAATGCTAGCCCAGGTTCTTGTTGTCGTGTTGTTGGCAGCTCTCATCGGCTCCGGTGTCGCGCTCTGGCTCGGCTCGGCCCTGGCCAACGCGGGCATTCCCTACACTATGCCTCTCCTTACATATGTCACGTCGCTCGGTTTGTTCGTCGGCGCAAGTCTGGCGGGCGCCATATTATCGGTGCGCGTCATTACTTCAATCGATCCGATCATTGCCATGGGACGCGCCCCATGAGCCTCGCCGCCGAAAGCGTAACGTTGGTCCTCGGTGACGGGGGCCGTCAATTGACCGTACTGGACAATGTCGACCTCACCGTCCGAACCGGCGAAATGGTCGCTATAGTGGGGCCTTCGGGCGCGGGTAAATCCAGTTTGCTCGCCGTATGCGGCGGCCTTCGCACACCGACAAGCGGCAAAATTCTGATCGATGGAACCGACATCTCAAAGCTGTCGCGCGCCGCGCTTTCCGAAATACGCCGTAAAGATATCGGTTTTGTCTTTCAACAATCGAATCTGGTGCCGTCACTCACCGCCGTTAATCAACTGATGTTGACGGTGTATCTGGACGGACGGCGCCCAAACGGCGAAGACCGGAGTCGTGCGCATGAACTTCTTAATGAAATGGGCGTTGACCATTGCAAGGCTCGCCGGCCTGAGCATTTGTCCGGCGGTGAACGCCAGCGGGTAGGCATCGCACGCGCTCTGATGACCCGCCCCAAAGTGCTTCTGGTCGACGAGCCTACTTCCATGCTCGACAATAGTCGGGGGCAAAAGACCGTGGAACTTCTGGTGAAAGCCTGCCACGACCATGGCATTGCAACGGCTATGGTCACTCACGACACAAGCGTGCTCGATAGCACCGATCGTATTGTCTACATCAGCGACGGCAAATTGTCCGCCCGGACACCCGGCACACCCCAGACCGATTTGAAACAAAGGACCGCGTCATGACACCCTCGATCGTTTTGCAAAGCGCCGCCGCGGTTTTTGCAGTGGTCTTTGCGGTTTCTACCGGTTTTGCACAGGACCACTCCCATCATGACCACGGCGCCGTGCCAAAAATGGACGCGGATGGCAAACGCCTTGAAAGCTATCAAGTTCGTCATCGGCTGGATGAAGCGACGCTGGCCGCTTTACGCGAAAAAATTTCACTCTACAGAGTCTTGAGCAAACCGGAAGTCGAACTCAACATGTCAAGCATGGGACCAAACTACGTCTGGTATGTCAGTGACCTCGGCATGCAGGGCGATGTGGGCATTTTGATCCTGGCTCATGGCGTAGGCGAAAACAGTGACAAGATGCTGAAGTCGTCCGTTGAGCCTTTGGCGGAGATCTACCCAACGGCGATCGGTTACGGCATGGCCATGATGACATCCGCGCATTTGAATGCCGCCGTCCGGGACTTGAAAGAGCGCGGTGTGCGCAAGGTAGTGGCCGTTCCCGTTGCGGGACCGACTGAATACAACAGTCTGACCCGTCAATGGGAATACATCTTCAACATGCGCGAAGAGTCGTCCTATTTGAGCGTCCCCGCCATTATCGAGTCTGATGTTGAAGTGATCATAACCGAACACTACGCCGAACACCCATTGATCACGGACGTACTTTACGATCATGTCAAGGAAGTCAGCGAAAATCCGGCGAATGAAGTGGTAATCATCGTCGGTCACGGCCCGGAGGAACTCGACGATAATGAATTGGATTTGCAAATCGTCCAGGCCCATGCAGACCGTCTGACGGCAAAGAATGAATTTGCCGAAGTCAAAGTGATCAACCTGATGGACGATGCGATCCCGGCGATCCGTGAGACCAATGTGCGCCAATTGCGCCGCTGGGTGCGAACGGTCAACCGCAAAGGCCAAACACCCGTAATTGTGCCGCTCGTTTCATCGTCCCACGGATTGCAAGCCCATATCCGCACAGACTTGCGCGGCTTCTCTTATGTCTTTGCGGACAAGGGCATGACCGAACATCCGAAATATATCGAGTGGATCAAGCTCGCGGTTGAAGAGGCATTGGCGGGTTCTTAAGACCTCACGACGGATGTTGCCGCCCGCGGCCCCAAATCCCAAACTGCGGCTTCGAAGGAGCACGGCAACGGATTACTCTTTGCGAAAAGAAGCCCAAACGAGCGCATGATCAGATTGCGTGTCCAGGTATGTGCATAGATCGTCTGTCTGACTGATCTGCCCGCTTCCCCATACGGCGACCTTCGAATTCCTGGAAACCGCGATGTGGTCGATCAGGCTCGCGGGCCAGATCTCCCCCATATTATCGGGGTCTCCACACTCGTAATATCTCCCGAGATAGCTGCAGCCATTTTTGTTTTCCGTCTCGGTGTCGCACTTCGTTTTGATCATCGTTTCCAAACCAGCAATGCGAAGAGCTTTGAGTTCATCCGCTTCAAATTCCGCGTTGTAGTCTCCAGCAACGACCAGTTCATCACCGTCTCCAGAGGTTTTGTCGACAAACTCAGCGATGACAGACGCCTGATATTCACGGATTTCGTCGTCACATTCATCATTCCCCGACACAGAAAGTTGCGATTTCATATGAACGCCGACCACTTGAAACGTCTGACCTGAATCCTTGACCTCATACCGGGCTACCGTCGGCGGGCGGACGCCGCCGTATACGCAATCTTCACTTGCGTATTCCGTCTCCGTGTTCAAATCATACGCTTCATCAACGTGAAGGACGGAGCGACGGTGTAAAAGGACCAAATGCTGATTGCGCATGCCTCCAAATTTGCCGGCCCCGCTCAGTGCATATCCGCGCTTTTCCAACTCGGACAATAACCCCCTGGACCACCATTTTTTCGAATTGACGTTGATTTCCTGGAGGACAACGATGTCGAGGTCGGCCTCTTGCTCGATCCGGTCTGCGATGTGCTCTATTTCCATGGTGCTGTTGGCGGGCCCTGACCTGGAGCCGAACAATTTAATGTTATAGGAGCCGATGTTGATACAGTCCGAATTGTTGCAGTCGTTGGCGGAAACAGACGTCGAAACGATCAACAGAAACATTATTGCAACTTTTTTCATGTTACGTATCTTTTGGTCAGCTTGTAGAAAACTTTCGGGAGAAGCGGCCCAAGTGTCAATAGACAGGAGACGGCAAAAGAGCATTTAACCCCCTTATCCAACCATTGCCTTAGGATGAGCGAATCCAATCTTCAGCTATCTCGATAGGTCTTGACAATACGGATCCAGAGACAAGGGCCTCATGACGAACGAACGTTTCATCAAAAAGCGCTATGTACGCGTAGAAGACCGCCACGTGCATTATAGAACGGCAGGCTCCGGACCGCCGCTTGTCCTGATGCATGATTCACCGCGAACATCGATTTTGCTCATACCGCTGATCGAGTGGTTGAGAGACCGGTTCACCGTATTCGCTCTCGACTCGCCTGGTTTCGGATTGTCCGATCCTCTGCCCAAGGATCCTTTAGTCATCGCCGACATTGCCGACAGCGTCGCCAAAACCATGAAAAGCCTGGGCATCGCCCGGTGCTCAGTCTACGGAACACATACGAGTTCCAAAATCGCCATCGAACTCGCCATGCGCCATTCGAATCTCGTCACAGGTATTATTCTCGATGGCGTGTCGGTCATTTCGCAAAACGACGCCGAATTCATGAAGGGTTACTTCAGAACGTACAAAGTCGAAGATGACGGCGCGTTCCTGGCGCAATGCTGGACCAAAGAGATCGATCAGTTTCGCCACTTCCCCTGGCATATCCGAACCACAAAGACGCGCCTTGATCTGGATTTTCATGACGCCAACGCCCTGCAAGCTCACTTGATGGATTTGTTCTATGCCGGACCCGGCTATCACATCGCGTACAGTGCCGCATTTCGACATCGCCCAGCGCCTCTGATGAAAAAGCTCCATGTATCAACAAATATCATCTGCCGCATCGACGACGTTTTGTTCTCTCAACTGGACAACCTGCCGAAACTCCCTGATTGTTGTTCAGTAGAACGCCTGCCCGCCGATGATCTCGTGTGGAAGACTCGCATCAAAGAGATTTTTGAAAGTCATCGCGATGAAGCAGCGTGGAGCGGCGAAAGACAGCGCACCTCGGAGAGTATATTCGCCCGGGGTTTAAAGCGGTCTTACCTGGACTTCACACATGGGCAGATGGCGGTGCGAAAAGAAGGACCATCGGATGAGAGGCCGTTGTTGGTACTCCATGATGTTCCGGGCGCCCACAGCCATATGATGCCGCTTGTGCACGCCTTTGGCCGGGAACGTTATACGCTCTGCCTCGACCTGCCGGGAACGGGCGAGTCGGATCCCCTTCCGCACGATAAACCGACTGTCGCCAACTATGCGAGTGCTATCAGCCAAGCCCTTGACGCACTTGATATCGACAATATCGATCTCTATGCGCCGGGTACGGGCGTGGCGTTCGCTATCGAGTTGGCGGTCAGCGCACCCGAAAAAGTCGGCAAAGTCATTCTGGACGGCGGTTTTCTGCTGAGCGAAAGGCAAAGCGCCGAACTCATCTCGCGCTACTGTCCTTCGCTTGAACCGGAATGGGACGGCAGTCATCTGAACTGCTGCTGGCACATGTTGCGCAATGCCGAGATGTCGTGGCCGTGGTACGACCCCTCGCGAACCGCCATTCGCTGGCGCGATCAGACGGAAGATCCCGAAATACGCCAAGCCCGTCTATTCGACATATTCAAGCAACACAACATCTATAGCCAAGCCTGTCATGCGGTATTTTCCTATCCGGTGGCCGAGCGATTGGCGCTGCTTGGAGTTCCGTGTCTTTTGTTCACCGTGGGTCGCGACCCGCTTTACGCCTGGGCCAAAGATGCCGCCGCGCTTGCGCCCAATATCCGGACGAAGGAGCGTCCGACGACCTTGGATGCGCTGACTTCATTGGCTCTGGATTTTCTCAAGCGTTGAATGAGTTGTCCTCAATCCGCGCCGTCCATGCCGTAAAATATCGCTTCATCAACTGTTTGGAAACGAGGCTTGACAGGCTGCCCTCCTTTGTGGGTAAGCATGTTATAGGAGAACGCCACATGGCACGATGTATTTACTGTGATGAACCTGCGGGTTTTCTGCGCTTCAGGCACCGGGAATGCTACCAGTCGCATAAGGAGGGTGTGAACCGGATCATCACGGCGATGGCGAACACGGAACTCACCGCGGAGGAAGCGGCGTCCGAGATCAAAACCCTGGCCCGGCAGCATCGAGTTAAAGGAAAACGGTTCCACCGGGCCCTAAGACGGGCGTGGTCCGGGTGCGTCAAAGCAGGTTTGCAGTCCAACGGTGTGGACCGCGCCGAAGAAGAGCGCCTGGAAATAATTCTTTCACGTTTTGACAAGCACCGCGCAGACGTGGACCGTTGGGGACTCTGGAAAAAGGTAGAGCGCGCCCGGCGGAGGGTAGCCGAAACGCGCGTCGGAGAGTTCGTGCACGAGGCCGTGCACGCTGAAACCGGTTCGGCACGCACCCTGGCCGCAGTCCAGGGCGACATCGAGAGCGCCGCACGGGAAGCGAACATCAATGCCGGCGAACTGCGCAGCTTGCTCGTTGCAAGTATGGAAACGGAGGTGGGGCGTGTCCTTGAGGACGGGCTGCTGACCGAGGAGGAGGAGCGTGCCGTAAACGATGTCGCCGGGCATTTCAACATCGGGCAAAAGGATCTCGACCGTCGGGGAGCCTGGACGCGCATGGTCAAGGCGGCCGTATTACGAGACCTCATGAATGGCGTTGTACCGGACCGTGCGAGCGTGAGCGGCAACATGCCGTTCAGGTTACAGAAGTCCGAGACACTGATATGGCTGTTCAAGAACGTAAGATACAGCACCATCAAAACCCGGCGCGAGTTCCGGGGCGGCCACGCCGGGGTCAGCGTCCGTGTCGCCAAGGGCCTCTACTTCCGCACCGGCGCTTTCAAGGGGCGGCCCGTACAGATCGAGGAGACGGTACACGTCGACACCGGTTTGCTGGGCGTCACGACCCGACACATCTATTTCGCGGGTGATGCGAAGCGTTTCCGCGTACGTCACGACAAAATCGTGACCATCGAACCTTACTCCGACGCCATCGGTATCATGCGCGACGGCGTGCGCGCCAAACCGGAAACATTCGAAGTCGGTGACGGCTGGTTCGCTTACAATCTGCTGCAGAATATCGAAGTACCGTAAACTCGAAAGTCACTGCTCTTGCAACGGCGTCTTGCCAAAGTAAGTCAAAGAGCAGCGTGCCGAAATACGCATACCTCATACGACCAATCACTCCGTAAACGCACCGTACAGATTGCGGCGTAGAACGAGTTCAAGGTCGTTCTGGCCGGGACCGACATATTGAGCCATGGCAACGGCAACAACTTCATTCTCGGGATCGATAAAGAATGTCGTGTTTGCCAGTCCATCCCATTGGACTTCGCCTTTACCTCCGGATATGGCGTGAGGTCCTTCATCCATTCTCACACCGATGCTCAAACCCCAACCATAGCCGTTGACGTCCTCCCAGGAGGCATCGGACCAATTGATAGGGCCTTGAGCATCCGTTAGATGATTCCGGCACATCAACTCGACGGTTTCGGGCCTGAGCACGCGCACGCCGTCAAGCACCCCTCCGTTCAAGAGCATTTGGCCGAAACGGAGATAATCCATAACCGTACCGACGAGACCGCCGCCGCCGGAAAACATGCTCTTGCCTTCCTTGTATGAATTGATCTCGGGCAAAGTGGACGTGCTGTTTCTAAGCGACCCATGATCATCCGGGCGATAGGCTTCCGCCAGGCGATGCCATTCATCATCCCCGACAAAAAAGCCGGTGTCAGTCATACCCAGGGGATCAAACACGCGCTCCTTGAGAAACTCATCGTAAGGCTGAGCCGAGACGACTTCGGCTACACGGCCCAACACGTCGCTCGAGAATCCGTAATACCAATGAGAGCCCGGTTGATCCAACAAGGGGTAACTTGCGAGGTTACGGATTCCGGTTTCCAAAGTATCGTCGACTCCCAATACGATATCGAAGGTCATACCTAACTCTTCCGGATAGCTGAACGGATAGCCGAAGCCGGCGGTATAGGTGAACAGGTGATAGATGTTGAGCGGTGTTTCCTGGGCAACGACTCTTGTTTTGTCACGTTGAACGAGCACCTGCGTCTTCGCAAATTCGGGAATATATTTTGAAACCGGTTCGTCGAATTGGTATTTGCCTTCCTCATAGAGTGTCAGCACGCCTACCGCACTGATGGCCCGCGTCATCGAAAAAAGGCGAAAAATCGTGTCCTTCTCCATAGGTAAGCCTTTTTCCACATTCCGCAGCCCGTGCGCCTGAAAATGAACGAGCTTGCCTCGACGTGCGACTGCCGAGACGACGCCCGCACGTTTGCCATTATCAACGAGTGCGTGCATCTCGGCGGCAAGATTGTCAATTGCCTGAGGCAACAGACCGACGCTGGCCGGATCGGCCGGCTCCAATTCTACGGCCTCACCTATGTTCGAACCGGTAACAGCGACGGCAATCGCGAATGCCGTGGAGCTGATGACGGCTTTCGTTATACCGATCATTCCGTTTCCCCGTTTTCCAACCATATGAAAGTCCGGTCCCGGTATGTCACGATGGCGCCCGGCGACCGATTTGTCTCTGGGCTCAGGCCAAAAAACGCTCTCTCAACCCCGCGTCCCGGTCCAGTCCCAACATGAGATTGAGATTTTGAACGGCTTGGCTCGCCGCCCCTTTGCCGAGGTTGTCGAGTTGAGCAGCGAGCAAAACGAGACCTGCTTGAGATTCGCCGAAGACGTGAAGCCTCATCATGTTGGTGCCGTTCAGGTCTTCCGGATCAAGTCTCTCGCTTATTTCATGGGCGGCCAACGGCTGAACCTCAACATAGGGTTGGTTCCCATACCACTCGTCCAAGATTGCGTGGATGTCTTCAACGGTTGCCGCGCCCGGAAGTTCCCTCATGTGCAACGGCACTTGCACGATCATGCCCTGCCGGTAACGCCCCACGCTCGGCACGAATAAAGGCGGCGTCTCCAAACAACTGTGGTTTTGAATTTCGGGCAAATGCTTGTGCCGCAGTGACAGGCCGTAAAGGTAGTACGTGCTTGAGACCGGATCGTCGGCATCCGGCTTTTCAAAACTTTCAATCAGTTGCCGACCCCCGCCCGAATAACCCGATACCGCATGTATGTGGATGCCGTGATCCGCAGGCACGATGCCCTTTGCGACAAGGGGTCGTAAGAGCGCGATGGCCCCGGTCGAATAACATCCCGGGTTACTCACTCTGTTAGCCGCCGCTATTTTACCTGACTGTTCAGGACTCATTTCCGGAAAGCCGAAGAGCCAGTCTGGATCGACACGATGCGCTGTGCTCACATCAATAACTCGCACGTCGGTATTTTTTATCAATCGGACGGCCTCTCGGGAGGCATCATCCGGCAGACACAATATGACAAGGTCAACTTCGTTGAGTATCTCCGAGCGCTTTGCCCGATCCTTGCGCTCCATATCAGGTAGAGACACCAACTCCAAATCCGGGTGTTTTTTAAGCCGTGCACGAATCTGCAAGCCCGCCGTACCCGACTCGCCATCTATGAAAACTCTTGGATTCATCGCTCTCACCTGCCGCCACCCATCACGGCGCCGCGACATGCACATTTCCTGCACCCAAGACGACCATCGAACGGCCGCTCGGTCAACGACGACGATTTTTGACGGACCACATTCTCTCGGTGTCGTCGAATGGCGGGAGTGACGAGACTCGAACTCGCGACCTCTGGCGTGACAGGCCAGCGCTCTAACCAGACTGAGCTACACCCCCGAAAATGGGCGCAGCGGCCCCAGTGGGAAGCGTTGATATAGAGGTCCCACGCGCTCCTTGTCAATCAGGGTTTGGCCGGTCACGGATTTATAAACCGGCCGTACCGACGCTACTTCGATGATCAGAAGCGATGACCCCGCCCCGGGGGTACGAAGTGTCGAGTTGACCGTATCCCAAAGGTGCGCCCATCGCATGTTTCCGCCATCGTGAATGGAGATAAGCAAACGGGCGTAAAACGCCCCGAAGAGTAGAGGCCCACACGAGACTTTTGTTATTCTGCCGCCTCCCAGGTACCGCCTTGGAAGCCGCAACCGATTTCGAGACCTACGGGATCGCCTTCATAATAAACGACGCTGGCATCCGCCATGACGCAGGACCCGATCGTCCCCTCCCCGCTACAGTCACCGGCCATGTGGCTGGCATCGCTGTTTTCATCCGTTTGGCCAATTGTCGCGCAAGCCGCCACGTCTTGATTGGTTTGGCAAACCTTGAAGGGGCCGGCAAACATGTTCTTCATGATGTAATTGCAAGAGCCCGCACTTTCAGACGCCAGATGGCCACCGGCAAAAGCCCCCTGAGAAAGGGCCGCAATGCCCAAAACGGCAAAGATAGCAAAAACCGATTTCATATCCTGACTCCTCCTTGTTCCGTCCAACAAAAGCAACCGAACCGACTAGAATTCTTGACGCAACGGCCAAAGGGGTTCACCGAACCGGATTTATGCAATGAACAAAATCGGTGAAACTGATATGCGGGTAATTAAACTACCGAACCCTCTGTTTCCAACGTGTCCCGCCTTGCGGTTAACTTTAGTCCACGACTAAACTGATACGCAAGCCGGATCTTTCGTGAGTAAAGGGAAAACACATCATGTGGATACGCAAAAGTGATGAAGACCGCCGCCTTAAGCGGTTCACGCCCATTCCAACCCAGGTCGTCTCCAACGAAGAATTCATCCCTATGCCTCAATCAGCCGACCAGAAAAAGGTGGAGCGGCGGATTATTGAGCTTGCGGACCGTTACGCAAACAGGTTGGGGCAATCACGGCGAGATTTTTTGGCAAGCAGCAGCGGACTGGCCGTCGCCTTCATGGCAATGAACGAGATCTTCGGCAAATTCTTTACCGTGAACGAGGTCGAGGCGGCGGAACAGGCGGCCTATCAAGAAATCTGGCCGAAGGATGAGTTCATTTTCGATGTACAATTGCATCACGTGAAGGACTCCATCACCGGCCCCATCGCTTTTCGCCGCATCGCGGCCGAACTTGATCTCAACCCCGCGCTCAAAGATGAGAGTCCGGCCGGAGATGAATTGCATCTCGCAAACTTCATCAAGGAAGTATTCTTCGACAGCGAAACGGTGATGGGGATCATCACCGGGGCGCCGATCCCCGATAACGCGAACAGCATCCTGCCTGCAGAACTCATGGTCGATACAAGAGAGACCGTGAACGAAATTGCCGGTTCACAGCGTATGTTGAGCCACGGCCTCGCAGCCCCCGCCGTGCCCGGCGGTATGGAGGAGATCATCCGGGAGGCGGAAGAACTCAAAGTCGACGGCTGGAAATGCTATACGGGCACACCGGTAAACCCGTGGCGTTTCGATGATGAACAAGTCGCCTATCCGTTTTTCGAAAAATGCCTTGAACTGGGCATAACAAATGTTTCCGTCCATAAAGGCTTGCCGTTGCCGGGAACCAGCGCCGAACATTGCAGCCCGGAAGATATAAAAAAGGCCGCCCTCGATTGGCCGGACATTACGTTTATCATCTATCACTCCGGATACAGACATTTAAGTCATGAATTGCCTGCGGGCGAAGCGGGCATTGGCGAGGACGGCTATCTCGAATGGACTACCGACATCGTCAACGACAAACTTGGTGTCGAGCGCGGCATGGACAACGTCTATATGGAATTGGGCAGCGTTTTTGGCCATACCGCCGTCACGCATCCTCTCGTATGCGGTCATCTCATGGGACAACTCATGAAGGCATTTGGTCCGGACCGCATCGTATGGGGAACGGATTGCATTTGGTGGGGTTCGCCCCAATGGCAGATCGAGGCCTTTCGTCGCTTCCAAATCCCCGAAAAGCTACAAGAGACGTTCGGCTACGCGGCCATCACCGACGAAGACCGCAAAAAGATCTTCGGACTCAACGCTGCACAGATTTACGGCATCGATGCAGATGCCGCGCGGAATGCCATACCCGACGACTCCCTAACCAAATACAGAGAAGACTACCGGCAGAAAGGAGCCGTCCCCAGCAACACCCAATACGGCTGGATTCGAGATCTCCGGCGCCCAGCCTAATCGAACATAACGCCGCCGCTTCAATAAATGGATGAGACGTTAGACTTTGTTGTGCGTACCGTCGCACATCGGCTTTTTGTTCGAATATTTACAGCCGCAAAACCAGACCTTTGCCGTTTTATCGGCGCGGTATTCGACAGGCGCAAAATTCGTCGTCTTGTGACTGCCATCACAAAAGGGCTGATTTTTTGAAAGACCGCATGCGCACCAATAATATGTCTTGCCTTCGGTAACGTCGATATCGATCGGACTTTTCTGTGCGATGTGCGGCGTGTTCACTGCTAGTCCTTTCAAGCAAAACGAAAAGGTCTGATTTTATGAATCCGTGGAAAAGTGTTGGTCTTCAATGTGCTCCATCAAAGCACGCACTCCCCGCTCGACCAATTGGAACATGATTTCAAAGTCCCGGGCGCTGCCCTGGTAAGGATCAGGCACATCCTTGTCCTCGAATTCGGGAAGAAAATCAAGCAGAAGAACTATTTTCCGGGCGTGCCCCCCGGGCGCACAATCCATGAGATCGCGCACATTACCGCGATCCATCGCCACTATATAGTCGAACCTTTCAAAGTCGGGCGGACCGACTTGTCGGGCTCTCAAGGAACTCAAATCGATCCCCCTGCGGTGCGCGACCGCCCTGACGCGGCTGTCCGGCTGCTGTCCGATATGCCAGTTGCCCGTCCCCGCCGAATCGACGGTGATTTTTTCATCCAGTCCGGCATTACAGGCGATATGGCGAAACACCCCTTCAGCCGCCGGAGACCGGCAAATATTGCCCAAACAAACGAAAAGAATTTTGACCATGAATATAAAAACAATCCGCGACCTGTTGCGCCGCTTTGAAACACCGTCCCGTTTCGCGTTAGGAATTCACCGCGTTTGAGTTACAATGCTCTTATAGGACAGCATCCGCCAAGGAACAACGTCAGGAGAAATGACATGAATGTACGTAGACTTTTGGGGACGTGCGTATTGGGCGGCATGACGGTGATGGCGTCGGTATCGGCTTGGGGCCATGCTTTCATGATCGAGAAGCAAGTGCCGGCAGGAGCATGGCACATGGTGGAAATCGCAATCCCCCACGGCTGCTACGGGTCCCCTACGACCGAGGTCAGTATCAAAGCGCCGGAGGGCGTCTTTAACGCCCGGCCTGAAGTCAAGACCGGCTGGACGCTCTCAACACGGATGAAGAAGCTGGACGAACCCATTCGGACGCCCGAGGTCGTCATAACAGAAATCGTCGATGAAATGACCTGGAGCGGCGGCAAGCTTGACGATCTCTATCTGGAACGGTTCAATTTTCTTGCGAAGATGCCGAATGAGCCGGGGCGTGTTCTTTACTTCAAAGTCGTTCAAAAGTGCGAAGAAGGCGAGCTACGTTGGATCGAGATTCCCGAACCCGGCGAAGACCGCCGCCAATATTTGCATCCCGCGCCGACGATCACCTTGGTTGAGCCCGTGACGATGTAGCGGGACCGGCTTTCCCATGCGAGGTTGACTATGCCGTCGACCGTTTCAGGTCTCCTTGAAGAGGTTTCCCTCCGGCCGAACGGTGTGGTTCGCTGGTCTGAATCCGTTCCAAGTCGCAAGCTTGGCGTCTACATTGTTTCCCTGTCGCGAGACTGTAATCGGGATGGGCGTGTTCTGGAAACGGTACCTATCGATCACGAGGCGTTAAACCGATGGATTTCCCGAGTTCCAGAGTTGAAACTCAATGGCTGCAAGCCCTCTTCGGACACGCTTGCAAAGCGTCTTGGCGAATTCTGGCTGCCGGATGAGAGCATACTTTACATCGGTCAGACATCTCGCCGCTCTCTCGAAACAAGAACGAAGCAATATTATAAGCACGTTTTGGGTAAGCCCAGTCCTCACCGTGGAGGCCACTGGATTAAAACCCTGACCATTCTCAATGAGATATTCATTCATTACGCGGAATCGTCCGATCCTAAAGAAACTGAATCGCGGTTGATCAAGGCTTTTATATCCCAGGTTTCCTCAAGCTCCAGAAGGCGGCTTAGAGATGCTGAGCGCCCGTTTCCTTTTGCAAATCTCGAATTTCCGTCAGGAATCCGCAAGGATCATGGTATCTCGCATCAGACCAAAGCAAAAAGCCCGACGCTCAAAGCTCGCAACGGTTTTCCGCACGCTGAGTCATAACTGCACGGATCTGCTCGATCATTTCGTCTTCCGTAACATATTCGTCCGGCAGCGGTCGAATGGCTAAAAGAAAAGTGCCTTTGGCGAGGTCATCGCGGGATATGGCGTTCCTTTCGATTGCGACGGGTGAAACGACGGCGATTTTCAGATCGGGCAAGACCGCCCTCACACGCTCTGCGGTTCCAAGGAAAGATTCACTGTGAAACGAGCCGTTCAAATGAACGACCTGTCGCCCGGGATTGGCCTTGATATGTCGGACGATCGATTCCGCCATAGTCTCGTCGCGGACCACTTGAGCCGCATAGCTGTTTTGAGCTGCTTCGTCGCTTCCACTTTCCGAGTCTGAATCGCCGCCGTGGCTCCCGCTTCGGCCCAGAAAGGCCATATATTTGTCTTTGTACGCTCCATCGCCAAAATCGAACGAGCGGGCGGCCCACATGCGCTGCTCGCTATCGAGTTTTTCAAGAACGCCAAGCCCCTGCTGACCGATACAGCGTATGATCCAGACGGGCGTTTCGGATGCAATGACCGACAAACCGTTCGCCTTGGCAAATTCGACCAAAGGCCGATAGCTGGTGGAATAATTATCCCAAGCACGGCCCTTTCGCTTCAGGGTCTCTTCGCCAATGCGCCCCGCCAAATAATCGTCAACGACCGATTGCACGTCCCGCTCAAATTGCTCAAGACTCAAGCTGATATTGGCATTGCGCTCATGGAGAAGCCTAAACAGCTCATACTGCGCCAGATGGTTACCGGGGTGACGATGGATCTCGCCCAGAAAGACAACGTCATAATCGGCAAGCTTGTCCGCTGCCCGGTCCGGCGATACGAGGCGTGGCGCACTCACGCCGCCGTCGGTCTGAAGTAGAGCAAAATCGTAATAGCTCTTGAGCGATCGGGATAAAGTGTATTGATCGCCGTCCGACGCCTGAAAGAACGCATCGTTCTCGTCGGATTGGGCGGCACAACCGCCGAGAAACGCGGCCAACATCCACGCTCCGATATTCGCGCCCAAGTGCGATTTCACGTCTCCGCACCTCGATTTGTCGTTATCGCACCGTGAGCGTCATGCTCCCTGTACGTTCATCACCATCCCGCATGTATCGAAATTCAACTACGTCGCCCGGTTCAAACTCACCGAGGACCCGGGTGAAGTCCACCAAGTCCGCCACTCCACTATTCCCAAGGCCGACAATGATGTCGCCTTGTCGCAGACCGGCTTTTTCCGCCGGTGAATTTACGGCGATACTTTGCACCCGAACACCCGGTCCGGCGAATGCAAAGTCCGGCATGGTGCCCGTGCCGACCCGCCGTTGGCGGCTGCCTTGAGGCCGTTCTGTCGTTTCAACAAGGCGAAACTTCATGGGCTCTTTGCGTGCAGCGAGTTTCTCAACCGCTTCACGCACAAGCGTTGCGACCTTGACCATGCCGTCCGCATCGATTTTATCCGGCGTATCGGAAGGTCGGTGATAGTCTCGCCCCGCACCCGAAAAGATTTGAATGGCTGGAACGCCGACCTCGACAAAGGCGGCGTTGTCGCTGGCGCTCAAATTGCTTTTTGCCAATTTCACGTCGATGCCTGTGGCCGCGGATACGTCGGCAAAAAAGACCGGCCAATCATCGGACGACAGGCCGCCGAAGATCATGACCGCATTATCGCCCAAGCGGCCCACCGTATCCATATTGAGATTGGCGATCACCCGATCAACAGGATAGGCATCCGTATTCCGCACATAATGCCTGGCGCCCAAAAGCCCCGCCTCCTCTGCAGTGAATGCAACGAAAACCACTGATCGTTGATGTGCTTCCCCCTTTCCGATTACACGCGCAAGTTCAAGAAGAATTGCCGTTCCGCTGGCGTTATCGTCTGCGCCATTGTGGATTTGGCCTTTGAAGTCCTGACGGACATCGGGCCAGCCATATCCCAAATGATCGTAATGAGCCGATACAACGACGGATTGCATTGAAGACTCCGGATTCACGCCGGACAAGACACCGATGACATTTTTCACTTCCACATCTGCGTCGTTCTCGCCGCGTACCGTGAATGTTTGAAAATAGGTACCGTCGCTGCCGGGCTGAAGACCAAATTCTTCGTACTTTTCGGCAATGTAATCAGCGGCCTTGTCAAGACCCGCCGTACCCACGCCGCGGCCCTCAAGTTCATCGGATGCCAGATAGTCCACGTGTGCCTGCATGCGCTCACTTGTAAATACCGGATCAAGCGATGCAAGGGCCGGCCGCGCTTCAAGAACGAAATCAACGGGTTCATCGGATAATTGAGCCATCAACGGAGACTCAATCACGGGCCATTCTCCACTTGCCACGTTTTTGGCCTCTTTGCCGACAAATCCGAGATAACTGTACTTGCCGTAATGCGGCAACACATTGGCAAGCCGGGGTATGACCTCGTCATGAGCTGCCGTGAGCCAGACGATAACTTGTTCGTTGTTACTCGGATGGCGCACGACGACGACAATACTGTGGTCGGATTTATCCAACTCCGTACCGCCAAATCGAGCAGACTGTGCATCGACGCCGGCGTCATACCTGGATAGGGCCTTTGCTACGAGCGGTTGAAACGAATTGTCGTCACCAAACAACCAAATAGAACGCTCGGTCGGCAGCGCCTCGATTTCACTGTCAAGAACGACTTCGCTGGTTTCGGCACCCAACTTTTTCCAAAGACCGGACAGTTTCCGATATCGGCTGCGCAGCACACTATCGGCATTCGACGGAAGAACGATTAGAACCCGGTCGGAACCAAACGCCTGCGATAAGGAAGGCGGTGTCTCCTTTGCGTCCAGTCGGCGAAACAGATTGAATGCAGGATCGACTTCGACGCGCAGAGGTCTTGCTTCAAGCTCAAATTCAAAGGCTTGAAATTTGTCGGTCATGTTGACGCGCTCGACGATGACGCCGTCCCGGCTGTATACCGCCACGGGAATATCCATATCGAAAGCGGGCGATGACTGCCTTTGCTCCAGCGCAAATGAAAGCGTGTAACCACGCTTCGATTCTTCAACCGAAACATCGTCCAAAACCAAAGAAGGAGCACCCGCGCCCCTCACCCACTGATCGAAAAACGCATTCAACTCGTTACCCGTCTCGTCTTCGAAAGCGTCTCGAAGGTCGTCAAAAGAAGCACGAGTAAATTTGTTTCGGTTGTAAAACGACTTGAGACCGTTCACGAAAGACGAGTCGCCGACTTTCTCGCGCAGCATGTCGAAGACCATGGCGGTCTTTCCGTAGCCGACGGCCTCCGTTACCGCATCATGGCGAGAACGAAATTCCGAAAGCGGAAAGTCATTGTTTGCCTTAACGTAGTCGGTATAGCGCTGCAGTAATGAGCGCCGATAATCGGCGCCTTGACCGCGCTGCTCCGCCACTAAATGATCGGCCATGTAGGTCGTTAACCCCTCAGACCAATTGCCGCTCGGAAAATCGACGAACACTCCATTGCCCCACCAATTATGAAGGAGCTCATGTGGATACGACGAATGGAGAATGAATGGAAAACGAATGACCTGCTCGCCCAAAAGCGTAAATGAAGGCATGCCATAGCCCGTGTCCCAGAAATTCTCGACAAGGGCAAATTTCGAATAGGGATAGGGTCCCAACAAACTACGATACATTTGGAGATATTGCGCTGTCGCTTCCAGATAGCGTTCGGCCAAGTTGTCATCCGTCTTACGCAAAAAGGCCATTGCTTTGACCGTATCAACATCAAACGAATATTCCGTGAACTGAGCGGCAATAAGATGAACTTCTTCCGTAGGAGTCGTGACCGACCATGTATCGACATGTCCGTCCGGACCATCGGTCATATCAAGTCGCTTGCCTTGGGCGACGGAACGCCATCCTTCAGGAAGCGCTACCTCCATGTCATAGGTCATCAGGTTCTTGCCAATCTGAGGCAACCAGTAGGTTGAGCCCGCAAGATACACACCGCGTTTCTCTATAAGGCCGGGGGATGTGCTGAATCCACGCGCATACTCTCCCCCCACGGGCTCGATAGGGACGTTGATCTTACCGCTAATCATGATTGTGAGTTCCAGATCCCGAGACCGGTTGCCACCGACAACTCGATATTCGTTGATCCTGATCGGCGCGTCGAAAATTTCACTCTCCCGATCCATACCCACATCCCCCGCTTCGATCGACTCGGCGCTCAACTCGAGGTCAATGCCGTCCGTCAGTGAACGGACCTTCAGTTTATCGTAGAGCCCTAAACGCAGCTCTCCTTCCGCCAAACTTTGAGGTATGGTGAGACGGTCGACTACCTCCAGCATTGACGTGTAAGGGTCGATTGTGACGTCGAGGTCGTGGTGAAGTGTACCCGCATCGGCGGCGGATACCGATTTCCATATCAGGAATATGACGGGAAAGGCCGATAAAAGGCGCATGACAAAGACCTTGAAGTTAAGGGACAAAAAGCAAGTAGCGCTGTTCAAGGCACTTGAAATAAATCTATCCATCTCACCACTAGTCGGCTTCGTCGCTGACAATACGCAAATAACGGTTTGGCGTCGGTGACATGGGTGTGTTTATCCAGCCTTTGACATGAGGTTGAACCAGTCGACGCCACACATGAAAATAAATCGGGATGATCGGATGATCGGCCATGAATACCCGTTCGGCTCCGGCTTGCAGTGCGTGGCGTTCGTCGTCGTCGAGCAGAATGCTTGATCGAGCAAGCAGACCGTCAAAAACCGGATTGGAATATTTGGCCCAGTTGGAGAAATATCCGGTCTCAAATCGCTCTAAATAGGAATTGGGATCATCATAAGGTGCAAAGAAGGCCGTGCGTATAATATCATATTCGCCTACGCGAAAACGATTGATCAACTGGCGAAATTCTATGGTTTCGGTTTTCGCCGTAACACCGACCGCCTTCCACATACCGAGGAGAGCGACGGCCATCTTGCGGTTCTCTTCTTGCGGATCATATGTATATGTAAACTCAAGCGGATTGTTTTGATCGAACCCGGCTTCCGCAAGCAACTCACGCGCATGCCCTTGCCGCTCTTCCATTGTCAAATCCTGATAGGGCATGCGGGGCACTTCATATCCGGTAAAATTTGGATTTACGTAGGTGTAAGCCGGTGTGACGCCGGTTCGCAGCAACTGATTGGCAATGAGTTCGCGGTCGATTGCGACCGAAAGCGCTTTTCGCACCCGCACATCGTCAAAAGGCGGCTTCCGGATATTGACAGCAATATAATAGACGGCAAGGGAGGGGGCGATTTGTAGGGCGTTCGGAATATTCTCTTTAATCCAATCAAGCTGATTGGGAGGGAAATTTAAAACGATATCGAGTTCTCCGGCGCGGAATTGTTTAAGCGACGTTGAAAGGTCCTTCCACGGATAATAGTAAATCTCGTCGATTTGGATTTGATCGGCTTCGAAGAACAACGGGTTTTTGACCAGCTTGACATGAGATTGGGGAACCCGTTCGGCGAGAATATAGGCTCCGTTCGATACCATGCGACCGGGTTTAGTCCAATCATCACCCCACTTTTCGAGTGCGTGACGCGGTATAGGCGCCACCGTTGAATTGAGAGCGATATTGAGGAAGAACGGCATCGGCCTCTCAAGAACGACTTCCAATGTAAAGTCGTCAATCGCTCGCACACCCATCTCTTCAGGAGGCAATTTACCGCGGTTGATGTCACGTGCATTTTTGACCGGATAGACGAACGATGCGAAAGCCGCGCGTGTTTTGGGATCTACGAACCGCCGAAACGAAAAGGCAAAATCTTCCGCTGTGACGGGCACGCCATCCGACCAAGTGAGACCTTCACGAAGTTTGAACGTGTAGGTGAGTCGATCGTCGCTTATGGTCCAGCCCTCGGCGGCGCCGGGAACCATTTCAACATCCGCATTTCGATCCACCAATGTCATAAACATGTCGTCGATCATGGGCGCCGCGGATTGGGCCATAGCCTTGTTGGGATCGAGTGTCGGCGGTTCGGTCGCGGTGCCCCGCCGCAATATGGTTTGAGCAGTTGCATCGAGTTGCCCCGCCGCCAACGCCATTACCAACAAAACGCCCAACCACTTCAGCTTTACGCTTCCCATTATTTTTTCCTCGTATACGATCCGACCAACACGTCTTTTAAGCTATTCCTAAGGTTACAGCGCCAACAACCTATAATGCCCTCTTCAATCTAGGCTTGGGCTTAAATTATAAAGCAAATCGGCTCGGGGCCGAATAGGGAGTTTTTGAATGTTCATCAACTTTTGGTATGCCGCAGAAGAAAGCGAAAAGATCACCAAAGACGCGCCGGTTCATGTCCGGATGTTGGGACAGGATTTCGTTCTGTTCCGCGATACGTCCGGCAATGCTCATTGTCTGAGCAATGTCTGCGTGCACCGCGGCGGATCACTAGCTCACGGAAAAATCAAAGGCGACTGTGTCGAATGCCCCTACCACGGCTGGCAATTCAACGGTGATGGCGCATGTCAACGGATTCCCTCCATGGGGCTGGACGCCAAAATCCCCGGCCGGGCGAAAATCGACGCTTATCCAACGATCGAGAAGTACGGCATTGTCTTTGCCTTCCTGGGCGATTTGCCGGAAGCGGAGCGTCCGCCGATCATGGAAATTCCGGAATATGACGATCCGGCTTGGCGAAAGACATTTACGAAGCCCGAGTTTGAATTCGAATATAAACGTTCAATCGAAAACGGCATCGATCTCGCACACAACGAGTTCGTTCACGACACACACATATTTACCAAAGATGAAAATGACAATTTCGTGGTGCCGGAGTTGGAACTCACCGAAACCGAATGGGGGACTGGTGTTTGGAATTACATGCCCGGACCTCCGCTCCCCGACGAAAAAATGAGGGAAGCGTCAGGCCGAACCGTTGAAGGTCAAGTTGAAATCGGCACGGGACATCACGGTTGTTCAAGCCTGTGGACGTACATTTATCCGACACCCGAATTTAAAATTCACCAATACTTCTTTGAGACACCGATCGATGAAAAACGCATCCGCATCTTCTTCATCAATATGCGAAATGCCATGATCGAGCCCGAAAACGATCATCTGATTACCGAGCGTAATATGTATGTGGTCAATCAAGACCGCGACGTTCTCCGGGAACTCCGTCCGATTTTGACGCCGGACACAAACATCCATGAAACCTTCGTGCCCGCGGACAAACCGGTAGCCCGCTATCGCGAGCGTATCAAAGAGTGGCAAGCGAAAGGCTGGCGAATTGACGTTGAAGAGGTCAAGCGCAACGAAGGTAAAGTGGCCTACGCCATTCCCTCTCCGGCACGGCGCAAAAGCAAAGGTTGGGCGTTGGATTCAATTCCACTTCTTCCCGGCGGCACCACATTACGCAAAGCCGCCGAATAGAAGGCAGCCTCGGGAGGTAAAACTCCGACCGCCGGCCGGAGGTCTTCCTTACATGGGGCTCACTTCTTTGACAAAGGCCGCGTCGATTTGCGTAATACCTTTTTCCTTTGCTTTTTCAGCCAAGTTTTTTAGCGCCATCGACAGCACAAAGCCCGGCACTACCGTCAACGCTTCCGCCGCCTCGGGTAAAAGCTCAAGCGAACTGTCTATGCCTTTCAATTGTTCAATAATTTCTGCCGCATCTGCCATAATTCTTCGTCCTCTCAATGATCCATCGTGTAGGCTCAACCTGTCCGGGCCTAACCTAGACTGAGCGCGACCACATTTCCAGCCTGGACGGCAGTATATTGAAGGCCCGCCCGGAAACAAACATTACAATAAACGAAAGAAACCGCCGACACGCCGGAAAAGATGCGCACGGACCGCGCGGTGTTGGCGACCCCTTCAAACATGAATCTACCGACGCTACGGTCCGTATCGTTGGCCTGTTGAACCCTCTTTGGACTATTGATGCCGAAAGTTTCTTACATTATTATCGGTTTTAGACATCCGGGCGATGTTGGCGCCTTGACATAGATGCGCCTTTATTCCTGCCACTAAATGGATTTTTTTCCGAGCGACAATCATGTTCATCAACTTTTGGTATCCTACCGGTCGAAGCAAGGATGTGAAGGAAGACCCCTTTCACGTCAAGATTCTGGGTCAAGACTTTGTCGTTTTCCGGGACAGTAAGGGTAAGCCTCATTGTTTAAGTAACGTCTGTGTTCATCGCGGCGGTTCACTTGCTCACGGCAAACGCAAAGGCGACTGCGTGGAGTGCCCGTATCATGGCTGGCAATTCAACGGCCAAGGCCAATGCATGCGCATTCCATCCATGGGACCGGACGTAAAAATCCCCGGGCGCGCCAAAATCGATGCCTATCCGACCGTCGAGAAGTACGGTTTGATCTTTACGTTTCTGGGAGACCTCCCGGAAGAGGAACGTCCGCCGCTGATGAATATTCCCGAATATGGCAAAGACGGTTGGCGCGCAACGATCCAGGATTGGACCTTTCCTTTCGATTACAAGCGGAGTGTGGAGAACGCACTCGACCCGGCACATAATGAATTCGTTCACCCAACCCATGGATTTTCAGGGTCCCGAGACGATTATGGTTTCGGCACGCGAGAACCCATGGAATACGAGTGGGGTTCCGGCGCGTGGGGCAAGCGCATGGCGCCTCCCCTGCCCGACCGCAAAATGCGCGCCGCATCCGGCCGCGACAAAGACGCCATGATTGAAGGTGGCACCGGCCATCACGGCGCCAATTGCAACTGGACCTATATCCATCCAACGCCGGAAATGAGCATCCATCAATATGGCTTTAAAGCGCCGGTCGATGAGAGTCACACTCACAATTATTTGATCAATATGCGGAACTTTTTGATCGAACCTGAACACGACACACGCATGATGGAGCGCAATCAATACGTTGCGTTTCAGGATCGGGACGTCTTGGCGAAACTGCGCCCCGTAGTTACTCCGCGCACAAATACCAAAGAGACATTCGTCACCGGCGATGAAACGATCGCACGATACCGTGACTGGATCAAAAAATGGGAAGGTCAGGGTTGGCGTATCGACATGGACAAGGTCAACGCCACCAAAGAAAAGGCGGCTTATGCGATTCCAAGTCCTGCACGGCGTTCAAGTAAAGGATGGGCGCTTGATCCGGTTCCCCTTATGCCCGCAAAGGGCGTCGCGATGGCCGAGGCCGCGGAGTAGAAACTAAGACATCTCTCAAGTTATGATCTCACCGATTGTATTATCGACCAGAACCGGCACTTCGAAATAGTCGACAGTCGGGGTATTGCCGTATTTTTCTTCTATGGTTTTGCGGAACCGATCATCGTACATCTTTTCCGCATGCGCCTTGGTTTCCCACACATAAACGCCGCCGCCGGATTTCCCATCGAAAAGATAATACTTGCGTTTGAGGCCGTCGGCTTCCTGAAAGAACGCCGCACTTTCCAAAAAACGAACCCGCGCGCCTTCCAACGACATGGAAAACGGAATCTTGAACCGCACGACGGCAACGATCATGGAACACTCCTTCCACACGAACGGAAAAACGACAGGTATCCCCTTATACAGGAAAGGCTCCTTTCAGTCACTTGGGGCAAATAACTCGTAAACAAGGTACAATAGCGCGCGACGCGATTAAAAATATCGACCGGCGTGCGTGCTTTGATTTGGGAAGATCATGAATCCGAAACAACTCGAACCGACAAGGTATCGCGAAACGGATGTCGAGCCGCTGCAAGACGAAGTGGTATACAACGGCTTCTCAAAAGTGACCGTGTATCATATGCGCCATAAGCGCTATGACGGAGCCTGGAGCGAGCCGCTAAAACGGGAACTGATCGGGTCGAGCGATGCCGTCATTGTACTGCCCTACGACCCCGTATTAGACTGCGTCGTGCTCGTGGAGCAATTTCGCGTATCGGCTTATGCGCGCGGCGTCAAACCCTGGCTGGTTGAATGTATTGCCGGTCGTATCGACGGCAACGAAACGCCTGAGCAGGTGGCGGTTAGAGAAGCGAAGGAAGAGGCCGGTTGCTCTCTCAACGATCTCATAAAAATAGGCAGGATGTTTATGTCGCCGGGACTTTTTGCCGAATACGCAACCATGTTCTGCGCCCGTACGGACGCAGGCAACATCTCAGGTTTTCACGGACTTGAAACGGAACACGAGGATATACGAGTCCTGACACCTCCATTTGACGATGCCATGGCGGCACTTGACGACGGCCGGATCAGCAGCGCACCGGCTTTCATATGCCTGAACTGGTTGGCTCGTCATCGGGAAAAGCTGCAAAAATGCTGGGCCTCGCTCATTTGAAAAGGCCGCAAGAGTTCAGTAGGGCTCTGACCCTACGGCAACAGTTTTGAAAGAGAAGTCAAACTCCCCATGCCCGACAGCGATCCCAAAACACTGGTCAGCACCGCGTGGCTCGCAAAGCATCTGTTGTCGCCCGACGTGCGCGTGGTCGACGGATCCTGGTATCTTCCCGATGCCAAGAGAAACGCCAAGGCGGAATATCAAAAGGCACACATTCCGGGGGCGGTATATTTCGACATCGACGCCATAAGCGACGCGACGAGCAGCCTGCCCCATATGCTGCCCAGTGCCGAACAGTTTTCAACCCAAGTAAGAAAGCTGGGATTGGGAAACGGCAGTAAGATCTTGACTTATGACAGCGGCGGCATTTTCAGTGCGGCGCGAGTGTGGTGGATGTTTCGCATCATGGGCCATGAGGATGTCGCCGTATTGGATGGCGGCTTTCCCAAGTGGCTCGCTGAGAACAGACCTACCGAAAGCGGCGACACGCACTTGCAAGAAGGCCACTTCACGGCGCGCGTCAACACGCCCTTGCTGCGGTCGGCGGACGACATCGCGGCAAATCTCGGCACCCAGGATGAACAAGTGGTTGACGCCCGTGGGCCCGGTCGATTTGCAGGTGTAGAAGAAGAGCCGCGCCCAAGCGTACGGCCCGGCCATATTCCGGGCAGCCTGAACGTACACTACGCGTCGCTGTTCAAACCCGACGGCACAATGTTGCGCGGCGATGAGCTGAGACAAAAGTTCGAAGAAACAGGCGTTGATCTCTCACGACCGATCATCACCACTTGCGGTTCGGGCGTAACGGCGTCAATTCTGCAACTGGCCCTTGAACTTCTGGGCTGCCGTCAAGCCGCCATGTATGACGGCTCGTGGTCGGAGTGGGGTGCACGCACTGACTTGCCGGTAGAAACGGGAATCGTATCGAAGGCCTGATGACGAAGCCGGTAGAAACCACCGTCACGTTCTTGGAAATGACCAACGAACCCAAGGTCGCAAGTCTGATTCAACCCAGCCATAGAGTTGCTATTCTCCGTGCCGAAAACCCGACCTTGCACTTCTATCGTTATCTCTACGATACCGTAGGCGGGCCTTATAAGTGGATATCACGTAAAATTCTTTCGGACGATGAACTGATTGCCATCATTCATCACGAAAGGGTAGACATTTACGTACTTCACGTGAACGGCGTACCCGCCGGTTTTGCCGAAATCGACTCGCGCAATCGGCCGGAAATTGACATTTCATTTTTCGGGTTGGTGCCGGAATTTATCGGCAAAGGCTTCGGCGCCTTCTTCTTGCAAAATATATTGCGCATGATTTGGGCCAAGGAGCCCGAACGTGTCACCGTCGAAACGTGCACACTCGATCATCCAAAAGCCCTGACTCTTTATCAACGCATGGGATTTGAGCCTTACGCTCAAGAGATACGCACATTGAATATCCCCGATTAAACCGGATCCGTTATTTCAAAAGCGCGCTCAAGCGACCACAGAAACCAAAAGTCCCGGAGCCAAATGGGTAATGAGATGATTATGCTTTGTGTTATTCGTCCAGCGCAAATGATCGTGCCTGATTACCGTTCATCAGCCGCCGATTGTTGACGCCGCGACGACAAGACTGCCGATTCCCTCCATCATGGCTCATACTCATGTATGATCCGGCTTGCGTCTTTCGCGATGGTTGCTTAGCGAGCCCGACAGTGATTCCAAAATCAAGATTTTCAAGAACTTTCAGAGTTTCGATTTTGACCGCCGCACTGGCATTAGCCGCAAACCACGAGGCAGACGCCAAAGATTCCAAACTTACCGTTTTCGCGGCGGCAAGTCTGACCAACATTCTTAATGAGTTTGCGCCACTTTTCGAACGGAGAACGAACTCAGATGTCAATATCGTCGTGGCGGGCACCGGAGCGCTCGCGCGGCAAATCGAGAACGGAGCACCGGCGCATATCTTTATGTCGGCAAATGAAAAATGGATGGTCTACCTGTCGGAAAACGGAGCAATTGATTCCGAATCCCGGCGAGCGGTTGCCACAAATCGTTTGGCGCTCATTGCACCGGCCGCAACTACATGGTCGCTCACAATCGACGATCCGGAAATTGACGGTGTTTTGAAAGACAAACCGTTTGCAATTGCCGATCCCGAAAGCGTTCCGGCCGGCATGTATGGAGCACAGTCATTGCGTAGTTTAGGCTTATACGAGTTCATCGCGCCGACATTCGCATTCGCGCCTAATGTGCGTGCCGTATCGGCCTGGATTGCGCGCGGTGATGTAGCGGCGGGACTTGTCTATATCACGGACGCCTTGATCGAGTCTGCAACCCGCGTGGTTACGCTGATGCCGGAAGAGAGCCATGATCCGATTATCTATTGGGCCGCACATGTATCGGCGAACGAAGACAATGGCGCGGCCGAGTTTCTGGACTTTCTCGTCAGCCCCAAAGCACGGGCCGTTTTCGCATCTCACGGCTTTGGTCTTCCTGAAAGCGCATCTCTGGACCCTCCCCCGTAATCCCACTAACCTTCGGCCATGTTGACACTTTCCCCTCTCGAACAAGAGGCACTCGTGTTGTCCGTCCGAGTCGCCTTCTGGGCAGCCTTTGTCAGCCTGCCCTTGGCCATTGCCGCGGCTTGGCTGTTAGCGCGCAAGGAGTTCCGGGGCAAGCTTGTCATCGACGGCCTCATTCACCTGCCGCTGGTGATCCCGCCTGTTGTTGTCGGATATTTTCTACTTGTCTTATTGGGACGGAACGGTTTTATCGGCGCATGGCTTTACGATATCCTCGGTTTGACATTTGCATTCAACTGGAAAGGCGCTTCCGTTGCCGCCGGTCTCATGGGGTTTCCCCTTTTCGTTCGCTCGGTGCGTCTTTCCATAGAATCAATCGACAGCAAACTCGAAGACGCGGCGCGCACGCTTGGCGCTTCGCCGCTGAAAACATTTTGGACCATCAGCCTTCCGTTGATGGCGCCCGGCATTCTTGCCGGACTCTTGCTTGCCTTTGCGCGAGCATTGGGCGAATTCGGCGCGACAATTACGTTTGTCGCCAACATTCCGGGACAGACCCGGACATTGCCGGTCGCAATTTACTCCGTATTGCAAACACCCGACGGCGAGACGGCGGCATTTCGCATGGTCATACTTTCGACGGCGCTGGCCATCCTGGCCCTCGCGATTTCGGAAATCATGGCGCGGCGTGTGCGCATTAGACTTCACGGCAAGCCATGATGGCGTCGGAAGGCGGCATATTTCTCGATGTGAAGTTTACGAAATCACTCGGCGATTTTTCCGTAGACATAGCGTTTGACACCGGCGGCGGGCTTACTGCGCTATTCGGTCCGTCCGGCGCAGGCAAAACGACCGTCGTCAATGCACTGGCCGGACTTGAAACACCGGATCAAGGATTGATCAAGCTGAACGGCACCACGTTGTTCGACAGTAACGCCGGCATCAACATGGCCCCCGAGGCGCGGCGATTGGGATATGTGTTCCAGGACGCGCGCCTTTTTCCTCACATGTCCGTTGAACGAAATCTACGTTACGGCATGTCGCGCGACACCGGCTCAATAGGCATCATTTCCTGGAACGATGTCGTTCGCATATTGGATTTGTCACACATCCTGGATCGTCGGCCGCACAATCTTTCAGGCGGAGAAAAGCAACGAGTGGCAATTGGACGTGCGCTTCTGACGGCGCCGAAACTTCTGCTTATGGATGAACCATTGTCGAGCCTGGATCCCTTGCGCCGTTTGGAAGTCATGCCGTTTATAGAAAAGATGCGCGACGAATTCGGCGTGCCGATTGTTTACGTTTCTCATACCGTCGCCGAAATTATCCGCCTTGCCGACCGTGTCGTCGTGTTGGACCATGGCCGAGTGGTTGCCGCCGGACCCGTCGAAGAGGTATTGAGTCGACCCGACGTGCAGGCCGAATTTATAGCGACGGCAGCAGAGCCGCCCGATTTCGGAACGGTGATCACGGCCATTCTGGACGCGCACTGCGATGAAGATGGGTTGAGTCAACTCTCCATACCCGGTGAAAAAATCCTTGTTCCACAACTCAAAGGCAATCCGGGGGACCGCGTGCGACTGCGAATTCGTGCCCGCGATGTCGCACTGGCGTTGGAAGCGCCTGAGAGTTTGAGCGTACTGAATGCTTTTAGGGGGCGTGTCACTGACGTGAGCAAAACGGGTCCGGCTCATGTCGACGTACAATTGGAAACGAAAAGCGGTACGCGCCTGTGGTCCCGCATCACGCGAAAGTCGCGACGCGATCTCAACATTTCGGTCGGCACAAAAGTATGGGCGCTCATCAAGTCTGTTGCTCTTGAGACCGGTCTGCCGTCATTGCCTCGGAACGACACGGACAAATCATGATGCATGAAACCCCGGCAAACGCCGCCGCGGGCCGCGAGACATGAAAAGCGGGGACTTGGGCTGACTACAAGGTAAGCTCCCTCTTCTCTTTGTCGAATAAATTAAATCAAAAATTTCTTTTATTATAAGATACTAATCTCTATTCCTAAACTGTAACATGAATAAAATGACGGGATCTTGGATAGCCAAGTGACGATCAAAATTATCCCTCGGCCTACCCACCGCATCGACTCCGGCAAATTTTCGAAAGCCGCGTGGAAAATAAAAGTGTCAAGCGGTCTTCAAACAAAACTGTTCATTGCGATTTTTGATGAAACTTTAATCTCTTAAGTTCGCAAATGGTCTAGCTTTATATTGCGCCCTGAATGCCTGGATCAACTTCTTCTCGACGCTTAGTGGATCTGCTTCCTTCAGTTTCTTCCAACAAACCTGAAGCCGTTCGGCATCTTTCAACTGCCATACCAACCTGCCACCCCAATGACCAATAGGTTTTTCTTCGCCAAATTTGATCAATTCGTCAATCCGCTCTCGCAGGCCCCGACTTGTCTGTCCGATATAGACGATCAATGCGACTTCCACCCATTCTTTTTTTAATTCGGCAACGGACTTATTCGGGTCCCTGTTTTTGAAATGACCGCCCGTTCCCACCTCCAGGAAATCAGGATAAGAACTGCATTCCCGGACAAGAAGATAAACGCCGGGAACTTCGGGTATGTCCCCGAAGTTTCCACCACGCAGGTCCGCTACAGTCAGAAAGCCTTCGAAGCCCTGATTTTGCAACCCGGTGATCGTATCAAATTCGACAGGTTCTCTTATCCGAGTCACGCTGAACTCCCTCCATGGCCATTTACGTCCGGGACGGTGACATATTCCGATAAATATAAACCCCTTTTTGTCCTAGTCGAATCTTTCGTATTGAGATAATCAAATTCAGGTCAAAGGGATGCGGCAGTTCGTGATTTGAACGACCGGGGTTTTGGTAGCCTTGTGGATGTATCACGGCGTTGAAGTGCTTGTGTTCGAACAATTTTGAAAATGACATCACATCGTCAATCAAAATACGGCCGCTTATTCAGCTTCGTTTATCAGGTTGGAACCGCCATCGTGCCGGTTATAACAATCGCCCTGTCCATCTCAAACACTCGGGTCGCCAACGCACAAGCTCCGACGGCCAAGCCGGACATGGCGTCGGTCGAGGCCCAAGCGCAGTTCAACTTTGCCGATCAAACTGCATCGCCTGCCGTCACGGCAAGGCCTCACCCGGCGATTATCGGAAATCTGGAAACTCACGTTATTCAGCCGAAGGAAACGCTGATCGGACTCTCGCGAGAGCATGATTTGGGTTTGCTGGAAGTCCTTGCAGTCAATCCTGGGATTGATCCATGGCTGCCCGGTGCAGGTACGGTGATTGTTTTACCGAAATCACATCTGCGGCCAACAGTTGAAACGATAGGAATCATCGTCAACCTTGCCGAGCTTCGCCTTTATTATTTTCCCGCGGACGGAGCCGATGTCATGACCTTCGCGATTGGTGTTGGACGTGACACGTTCACGACCCCCATAGGTGAAACGACCGTTATACGCAAACAATTCGAACCCACGTGGTATCCAACCCAAGCCGCGCGCGCGGACGATCCCACATTGCCCCCCGTAGTACTTCCCGGGCCGAAAAATCCTCTGGGACGTTACGCGCTTTATCTCGGCTGGCCGACCTATCTGATTCACGGCACTAATAAACCCCCCGGTGTTGGGCGGCGCGTGAGCCGCGGCTGCATACGCATGTATCCGGAATCCATCTCAGCTTTATTCAAGCTCACTCCTGTGGGAACGAAAGTTCATGTCGTCTTCGAGCCGGTAAAAATGGGCTGGCAAGACGGTGAACTCTACCTCGAAGTGCATCCGACCCATGACCAGTTGGACCAATTAGAGAAAGAATGGAACTTTGATCCCGATCCGGTGACCGACATGGATCAAGCCATTGTCGATAAGGCGGGATTAATGCAAGCTTGGCGATTGGACTGGGAACTAATTCGCGCAGCGTTGTTTGAGCGGCGAGGCATTCCAATTCAAATCACAAAGCCCGTTTCCGACGAGATATCGAGATACACCGCCCCTACACCAACGTCATATTGAGTTCGATAAAGTAGCCGTCGGGATCAAACAGACTTATAGATCTCATTCGCTTCATTTGCCCGTTGGCCGCACGAATTTCCCATTCATGAGGTGTAGCGTAGAGCTTAAACTCATTGGCCACCAGCTTTTCATAGACCGCATCAACGTCATCAACATCCATAACGAATACCGTATCACCGATTCCCAAACGTCTTTTTGATACTGCCGGTTTGGTTAAACGCGGCTCCAGGAATTCCAAGAGGCCAATCATTCCGATCACCGGGTCCCGGCACTTCAGAATGACTAAATGGGTTTTGGAACCCGGCTCACCTGCGGGCAAGCCATCCCCTGACACGATGACTTCATCGTCGTAGTAGACCGTCATGCCAAGGCAGTCTTCATAGAATTCTCGCGACCGTTTCATGTTGGAAATGATCAGTGTGGTACGTTTGTTTATCGTTTGCACCATATCCCGACCTTTACCTTTCACTTGTTCGTACGCACATTCCAACCGCCTCCCTCAAACCAAACGTTGGCAGATTGACGAAGGAAATGAAACCCTGGCGGATTTAGGACATTCGTACGACTTCTCGCCCGCTTGGATGACTCAAATCCAGGCAAATCAAAAAGCGGCTTGATGATTCAAGGCAAGATCGTGAAAACCGACTTGCTCCCCCTGCTCTCGACCTGTTCAGGTCTCCAACCGGTCCGGTGAGACGGAGCCTTGCACATCACGTGCATCGTCGCCTTGCCTAATTGCCCCAACAGCGATAAGTGTCAGCACCTTCGCATATTCAAGAATGCCGAAAATAACATGAAGATAGCTGTCGCCGACGCTCTCTCCGGCAATGACTTGCAAAGTCCGCTCATCAAGCGGTGGCAGAATGATCAAGCGCTGAACAGCAAAAATGGCAACCGGCAGTATCGCGATACGCCATTTGAGACCGCCAAACATATACACTGCGCCCAAATACAAAACGCATAGAACGCCTTCGCTAACGCCGACCCAGAAGAATTGAGCACGCCCGACTTCCAGTGCCGTCGGCAGGGAAAGAGACGGCGCCTCAAACTTGGCGGGGGCGGCGACAAGCGATCCGCCCAATACCAACCCCGCCCACAGAAAAACCAACGCCGTTGGCAGCAGTTTTAGTACAGAGTTCGATTGAAAATTGCCTGACATGATATCTACTTCAGCATGAAAAGATTTGAGTCATTTCGCAACGTTTTGATTTCCTCAATTGCGTGTCCGAAAAAGAGTAAGACACGCACCGTCCGGGACGGAACGACAAGAAATAACTATGCCACACAAGAAGTTTGCAAACAAGCAATGCAGAGTACTGTTCCCATGACATCGCCCCATGGCGACCCCGGCAGGACTCGAACCTGCAACCCTCTGCTTAGAAGGCAGATGCTCTATCCGGTTGAGCTACGGGGTCTTATTACCGAGACGAGGGCTTGGCGATAGAGGAAATTGGCGGCTATTTTCGGTCAATACTTCAGCAACCGAACAGTGACATCTTACTCTAATGGGTCCACGAGCCGATACGGCCATATTTGAAGTTGTCAGCATATGCTTTGAAAACCTTGCGCCGTTCTCGCGGTTCAAACACCTGATGGGGAATATTGTGTTTAATAGCGTAGGCCACTGCCTCTTGTCTGGAAGAAAACCTCAAAAGGACTTGGCTCTTGGTGTCGTTCAAGCTGGTCCACCCCATGAGAGGATCGATGCGCCGCGCATCGTCAAGCTCAAATTCCAAAATCCAATCTTTGGTGTTCGCCTTACCCGACTGCATGCTCGTCTTTGCAGGTTGATATATGCGTGCCAACATGTTCTGCTCTAGTTTGAATGAAATCATAAAGCCATAATCCGCCTGACTTTGCTTGTGTACTCATTCAACGAATAATAGGAGCTACCTAACTCCTCACCAACCATCAAATTATCATCTCTATGACTAACCTCACCCTCCGTTTTTGCTCCAAATTCTCTATTCTCCTCTTTTTATTGACCGCGGCTTGCAACCAAAACGAAGGGGGCTTACCCCGCGGTTTTGTATATCTGAAAGACATCGCCCCCGACATCGTTCAAGACATGCGATACGCCACAGCGTACAATTTTACCGGAGCACCCGTCGAGGGCTATGATGCTGCCGAGTGCATTCTGGTCGCAGAGGCTGCAGAAGGGCTTAAGAATGTTCAAGAGGAACTCCAAGCTTTCGGGCAATCCTTGAAGGTCTATGATTGCTACCGGCCGCGCCGCGCTGTCGCTTCATTTATGAATTGGACCAAGGATGAGTCGGAAACCTCGATGGCCAGCCACTTTTACCCAAGGGAGGACAAATCAACCCTGGTCCAGCAAGGTTATATCGCCGCCCGGTCGTCTCATTCACGCGGTAGCGCAGTTGACGTCACCATCGTACCCTTTCCCGTTCCCCAACAAGCAAAGTTCAATACTGACGAAGACTATGGTCCGTGTACATCCGTGGCGGCGATGAGATTTCCCGACAACAGTATCGATATGGGAACCGGCTACGATTGTTTCGATGTATTAAGCCACACGGAACATCCCTTTATCACAGGCGAGGCACAAGCCAATCGTAAAGCTCTGGTCGATATCATGGCCAAGTACGGCTTTCGTAATTTCAACAAGGAATGGTGGCATTTTAATTTGATTGAAGAACCATTCCCCGAGACCTATTACGACTTCCCCATCGCTTCCCCGCCGCAGGACAAGATTTAAAACGTTGAGAGCCTTGATGAGCTTTTGTAATCAAGGAACGAGGTGTAGAATACCCCTTAAGGCGTTTTGGAAACTCATCTCTCTCGTTCACACTCAAGAAAAAGGCAGTAGACGGATGATTTGTCCTCCCGTTCCGTGTTCGAGTAAAATATAAAGTGCTCCATCCGGGCCTTGTTCAATGTCACGGAAACGAGCAAGATCTTCCAGTAACATTTCCGTATGTACGATTTTATTGTCCATCACCTCCATACGAAACAGATCGGTCGCCCTCAAGGTCCCCAAGAGGATGTTATTGTTCCATTTGGGGAATTCCATTCCCTGATAAAATATAAAACTCGATAATGCCGGCGATGGAACATAATCGACGACCGGAAACTCGACATCTTCCGGATCCAATTCAATGCCCAGTTCATCGGCCACATCAACCGGGCGGCCATCGTAGTTGACACCGCTCGTAAAAATGGGCCAGCCGTAGTTGCTGCCCGGAACGAGGCGGTTTAATTCATCACCTCCCCGCGGCCCCATCTCGGTACTCCAAAGGTCTCCCGTTCGGTTATTGAATTCGAGTCCTTGCTGACTGCGGTGACCGTAGGTCCAAATCGAGGGAAGCGCATCGGGTACATCTACAAACGGATTGTCATCCGGTATTTTACCGTCGTCATGGACACGCAGAATCTTGCCATAGGGCAAGTCCAGATCTTGCGTGCCCATGAAATCGTATGTGCCTTTTATGCCAAGGCTGATATAGACGTAGCCTTCGTCGTCAAAAGCGATGCGCCCGCCGGCCGCCAAATCCGACGTCGACGAGTAAGTCTCGATATCCGCCTCCCAAATCGTTTCTTCGTCGACCCAGGCGCCGTCCCTAATCCGACCCCGAATGAGCTTGTTCATGGACACGGGCCCCTGCGACACACGGCTCGCCTCATTGCACTCGCTACAACGATCCGTGTAATGAATATAGACCCATCCATTTTTCTCGTAGTCCGGATGAGGGGCCACATCCAGCATCCAACCGACGCCCATGACCTGACCGAACATGACACCGGAATCGTCATAGACGGGCGGCGTACCGCTGACGGGCTCGGATTGGGCGCCGTCTTTGGAAATGATCGTCATGCCCCGCATGCGTTCGGATAATAGGAAGCTGCCGTCTGGCAAGGGAGCTATGGAAAAAGGCATGGGATCCAAACCGGTGGCAATCGTTTTGATAATGAATGCATGGCGTTCGCTCTCAATCACGCCGGCGGGGATTTCGAGTGGAATGTCGTTGCGTTTATCAAGAATAGTCGTACCCTGGCGCTGTTCAGCCACATAAAGTGCCAAATTCCAGATTTGGTCCTGGTTCTTGGTTTCCGACCACCCGGGCATGCCGGTCCTGGGAAATCCGTCGGCTATGCTCTTGGCAATCTCTTTGACCGTATCCCCGTGACGCAACTCAATACCCACAAGCGGCGTTCCAAGGGGCGCCCCTTGCAAATCTTCGCCGTGACAGACCGCACACTCGGTGTTGTACATGTTTACGAACGGATCGAAGATGGGCATCTTACTAAGGGCTTCAAAATCGATCTCATCCGGCAAGCCTGCCGGTTGCGCGAGCGCGGGCAAACTTGTCGTCAGACAAATTAAAACCCATCTCGTTTGTCGCAAAAGCCGAGCCATGGAATGTTCCCTTGCGCTCCCCTCTTTATGCAAACAGTCAGGCGTTCGGGCGGATCTCTTTGTCCGAGTATTCAAGGCTGCTAAGAACAAGTTACCCCCGTACCATCAACAATCTGTAATCCTCGTGTCGGTATGGACCCATAGAGGTCTGGTCGGGGCGAGTGGATTCGAACCACCGACCCCCTGCTCCCAAAGCAGGTGCGCTAACCAGACTGCGCTACGCCCCGATCGCGGCGGCTCGGCTTACACCCTTATTAGCATCCCCGCAACACTTCCGCTATCGAAAGGGCACAGCGTCGAACCCACCTTTGAACCAATCTGTGAGGACGATCAGATCTCTCACAAATGGGGTGGTGTCGGCCAACACGATCTCGCCGCCAGCCATCAAACCAAGACAGGCGCACGCCAATACAAAAACTTTGCGAGTGATATTCATCACTTAATCCTTTTCGATACCAAGCATTTAAAGGCGCGCTGCATTGATTTCGACCCTTAAGCCCAGTCAAGAATGTCGAAAGCAGCTCTTTCGCCAGATTCCATAGCGCCCTCCATTCCTCTATTTAAAAGAGCAGTATGTTCTCCGGCAAAATGAATTCGTCCATGTGGCGCCGACATCGTCTGGGGAAACGTCAACGGCATTCCGGGGCTCCAATAGGCATAAGACCCCCCTATCCACTCATCATTTTGATTTGAATGCACGCGAAGCGCGCGTAGATTACCTTTGGAACTCGGCCTTATTCGAGCGAACTCCCGCTGAACGAAGACATCTGCTTCAGATGGCGTCAAGCGATCAAGATATTCCGCCTGCAATCCATTGACATAGACGAGATAAACTGCCGGATCGCCATTCTCGTCATGCAGCAAGTTTATTCGACCAATTGGACTATCTGTCCAAATGCTAGGTGGAAGACCGTCATCCTCCCAAAACTTCCTCTCAAAAGCATAGTGGATTTGAAAGGTTTTATAGTATGGCAGGAGATCAACAGCTTGCTTTTGCAATCCCATCAATGGCGGATCAATTACCAAGTTTCGAAGAAGCGAGAATGGAAGAGTGCAAATAGCGAACTTTGCTTCGAGTTGATCACCTTCCCATGTGATCACACGTACACCGTCGGATCGTGATTCAATTTTGCGTATAGGCTTTTCGAGCAGTAGATCGCCCGAAACTAAATTGGCCATGCCCTGTGGCAGCAACTGATTTCCCCCGACGCATTGTGTTCGACCATCCCCGCTTGCTTGAAGTTCTGCCCACCTAAAATAATGAAAAATGTGAAGAGTCGATACATCATATAGTGTGTTGCCATAAGCAGAATTAACCTGTTGCAGCCGGATAGCTTCATCATTGAGTTGGTAGGCTCTCTTCAAATAATCTGCAAACGGAAGGTCAAACTCACTGAACTTGGCATCATACCAATCGTCTAGATTTTGCAGCGGATTATCTTCCGGAAATCGTCCGAAGAATAGCTGCCAAGGAGTATAGTTTCTAAGCTGTTCTGGATGAGGATTAAGATCGTGCTTTTCCCATTCGGTCATTAGAATATTCATATTTCGAACATTCATCATCAGTTGATCGTCGCTTGCTTGGCTTCTCGGGACTGGAGCCCGCTGACTGATATTCAGTCTCTCCATCATGTCCAAACAACGAGCATAGAACGGGCCAAACACCTCCCCTCCAGCTTCAGGACTTCCAGGAATATCGTAAAGTGTATAGACACGTCCGCCGACGCGGTTTCGAGCCTCTACAATTTGAACAGAAAGGCCTGCGTCTTCGAGTAGGAGTGCGGCATTTAAACCAGACAAGCCCGCGCCAATGACGATGACATCGGTTTTCGCGGACGTTCGACTCGAGCGGTGGAATAACGGCAGAACTGACGCGCCCGCCATGAGCCTCATTGAGGCTCTACGGGAATAAGACTCATTGGCCATTTCATGGCTCCCCGTGACCTACTGGACGCATGGGATTATCACGTCGCTAAATCAAATCTGCAACTTCAAAGGCGGCACGTTCAATCTCAGCAAGAAACTTTGACTGCGCTCACGGGGAAGCAGGAAACAAATTTTGCAACGATGAAGTAATCTTATTTGACACCGAACAGGGCATGCTCAACTCGGTCGCCGGGAAGAATTCGCAAACGGTCGGCCGTACCACCCTTCACCTCTAGGACGGCCAATACCGGCACTCTCGAATGAATGGAAGCAAGAGAATAAGGTGTCGTGTTCCTGGCGATATTAGCGATGCGACCGTCAGCCTTGATAAACAGCATGTCGAGCGAGATATAAGTATCCTTCATCCACATGCTGATTTGCCGTTCGCGTTTGAAATCAAACAGCATGCCCGCGTCAACGGCAAGGTCTTGCCGACGCATCAGACCTCGTTTTCGACTTTCGGCATCATCCGCCAGCTCCACGGTGAAGTCATACGCACCTTCGCTGGTGATGATACGCAGAGCACTTCGGGGCAACAGGACAGTCTCCGCCCCGGCACTTGGCATAAACGCTTGTGCCACGTTCACCCGATCATCAGGCTCGGCGCACCAGACAAAGGCGAGTAAAATAACTGCCGACAAGATCCGCTTCACGTCTCAACCTCTGATTAAGACACTCATGGACCCCCCAAAGCGAACGGCCCCGGCACCGTCTTTGCTCAATCAAAAACACGTTGAAGTGCCAAGATCTCAGCAGATTCACATGTCAAAAAGAGGCGATCACATGAAGCAGTTTGGTCAGTGTTCTTTGTCTTCGCGAATTTCCGCGACCATGAGTCCTCTCGGGCCTTCACCATAGCGCACCTGCAAACGTTGGCCCGGACACAGTTCATTCACATTGTGAGCGCGAAGTGTTTCCATATGCACGAAGATATCCGGCGCACCATTACCTTGAGTGACGAAACCATACCCTCTAGCGCGGTTAAACCATTTAACACTTACATGTTCAAACTCGCCCGATGGGACGACATTATGATGGGGCACACGATCACGCACACCCGATCCATTTTCGGAAATAATCGCCGTGCTGCTGTCCATGCGAACAAGTTTAACTGCCTGCAATCCTTTTGGCCGATGAACAACTTCACACACAACAGTCGCACCTTCATGCGCCGTGTCATGCCCAGCCTGCTTTAAACAACTCTGATGAAGAAGAACATCACCGATTGAGGCATCAATAGGAACGACGAAGCCGTACCCTTTAACCGCGTCAAACCACTTCACTGTACCTTCAACTTCAAAAGCCTCACTCATGTCATCTGAAGTAGGTGGAACCTTTTCGTCCATCCTGAGATTAAACCCCTGTTATTTATTAGTAAGACAATAGTCAGAAAAGATGATGAAGAAGAGTAACAAAATAAATCAAGACTTAAAATAACTTTTGCAAAAATCGATGAGTGAGACTGTCTGTTTAAGATGACTCAGCGAATGAATAACGCGCACATCTAATTGTGTTCATTAGATCTCTTTCAAATCAACGAAACTTTGACGTATCGCGGAAATATCGGTTAGAAAGCCGGTGGAAATCAGAATCTTGTTTGTTCCCCCATCGGGCCACAGTAATGTTTCGATCAATTGTTATCTTCGTTCTTTGAATCAACTTCAGCATTGGTGAATATGTCATGGAAATGACAGGGGAATATCGCATTTCTGCAAAGCGTGACATGGTGTGGTCCGCGCTTAATGATCCCGATATATTACGACAGGCAATCCCGGGCTGCCGCTCAATGGAGAAGCATGGCGAGACGCGCTATGTCGCCACGGTGCTCACAAAAATCGGTCCGGTAAAGGCAACTTTCAAAGGTCGTGTGGAGCTTTCGGAGTTGAATCCGCCAAGTAGCTATGTAATTTCAGGCGAAGGACAAGGCGGTACCGCAGGTTTTGCCAAAGGAAGCGCCAATGTGAGTTTACTCGAAGATGGCGATGCAACAATTTTACACTACGAGGTCAATGCACAGGTAGGCGGTAAACTTGCACAGATCGGCCAACGACTGATTAATTCGACGGCAAAGAAAATGGCCGATGATTTCTTTCGAACGTTTAGTGAACTCGTATCTTCTGATATCACTATCGCAGGCGAGTCAAACCGGTCAGTCAACAAAAGTGAGACCCCCATTTCGTCATCTTCACCACAAACCGGCTTGAGCCCATGGGTTTGGATGGGCGGTCTGATTATCGCCGCTTTGATACTCATTGCCATTGCCGATGTAATGCCGTTTTAATGAAGTTCGGCCAATCAGATCAAACTTTGCAAGACCACGTCATGTACAATCGGGATCACAAGGAACAACGGAACAAAAGGAGGCTTCGGTAATGCCCGCCGTTTCCATGACCGTCAACGGTCATTCGCAGAGCGCCGATGTAGAGCCGCGAACGCTGTTGGTTCATTACCTTCGGGATCATCTTCGCCTGACAGGAACCCATGTGGGATGCGATACAAGCCAGTGTGGCGCATGTGTGGTGCATCTCAACGGCGTGGCCGTGAAGTCCTGCACAATATTGGCTCAGCAAGCCGAGGGACAGGAAATTACAACCATTGAGGGTCTTGCGACCGACGGCAAGCTGCATCCCGTTCAAGCCGCGTTCAAAGAATATCATGCACTGCAATGTGGTTTCTGTACACCTGGCATGATCATGTCCGCGGTGGACATGATCCGGCGGATCCCTGGCCTTGATGAGACCACCATTCGCGAACAGTTGGAGGGAAACCTGTGCCGGTGCACCGGCTACCAAAATATTGTTCGTGCCATCAAGGCGGCGGCCGACGAAATGAGGGGTTGAGCAGTGACTGAATTGTTCCCCGCCGGTGTCGGAGTGCCCGTGCCGCGCAAAGAAGACCACCGTTTCATAACCGGCCAAGGCCGATACACCGACGATATCATTCAACCAAATCAAACATATGCGGTCTTCGTTCGTTCCCCACATGCTCATGCACGCATTACAGGTATAAACGGTTCCGGTGCTAGTGCATCACCAGGGATCCATGGCGTTTTCACCGGGCGGGACATCGAAGCCGACGGACTAGGCACGTTGACGTGCGGCTGGATGATTCACTCCAAAGACGGCACCGAGATGAAAGCAGGCATACATCCTCTGCTGGCAGTTGACCGGGTGCGTTATGTGGGCGACCCCGTCGCCGTCGTCATCGCCGAAACTTTGGCTCAAGCACGCGACGCCGCCGAGCACGTGACGGTTGACTACGAACCGTTGCCGGCCGTATGCGCAACGGCGGACGCTCAGGATGAACAAGCTTCGCAGATCCACGACGATGTGCCGTGCAACACTTGTTTCAAATGGGAAATCGGAGATCAACGAGCGACGGAAGCCGCTTTCGAAACGGCATCCCATGTCACCACGATTGATGTAGTCAATAATCGACTGATACCAAATGCCATTGAGCCGCGGGCAAGTGTGGCCGACTATGATACCGCGCAAAATCAGTACACACTCCGTGTCACGAGCCAGAATCCACACCTCTCACGGCTCGTCATATCGGCGTTCGTAGGACTTGCTCCGGAACACAAACTTCGCGTCATAGCGCCCGATGTAGGCGGCGGTTTTGGATCAAAAATCAATACTTATCCCGAGGAGATCGTATGCTTATGGGCTGCCAAGAAAGTCGGAAGGCCCGTGAAATGGACATCCGAACGCACCGAATCGTTTCTGACCGACACCCATGGCCGGGACCACATTTCTCGGGGCACCCTCGCGGTCGATAAAAAGGGTAAAATCTTAGCATTACGCGTGAAGACAACGGCTAATCTCGGTGCCTACTTGGGTGCCGTCGGATCAGTGGTACCGACCATTCTCTACGCCACGGTATTGTCTGGCCCTTATGATATTTCCGCCATCTACTGTGAGGTGGATGGTGTGTTCACTAACACCACACCTACGGATGCATATCGCGGTGCAGGACGCCCCGAAGCCACATTCCTACTTGAACGGCTGATGGATCGCGCAGCACGAGAGTTGGATATCGACCCCGTCGAATTTCGCCGCCGCAACTTTATTCGCGAGTTTCCCCATCAAACTCCCGTTATTCTAAGTTACGACATCGGCGACTACGACGCGAGCCTTGAGCAGGCGCTCACGCTCAGCGGCTACGCCGAATTTAAGGACCGAAGGGCGAAAGCCGAGAGTCGCGGCAAAAAACGCGGTATTGGAATTGCCACTTACATAGAAGCCTGCGGGGTCGCGCCGTCACAAGCGGTGGGAGCGCTTGGATCCGGCATTGGTCTTTGGGAGTCAGCGGAAGTTCGGGTCAATCCGTCCGGGTCGGTGGAGGTCTTCACCGGCTGTCATTCCCACGGCCAGGGACACGAAACAACTTACGCCCAACTAACGGCTGACCGGCTCGGCATCCCATTGGAGAATGTGGACGTCATTCATGGGGACACCGACAAGGTTCAATTCGGCATGGGTACATATGGTTCGCGCTCAGGCCCCGTGGGCATGAGCGCCTTGTCCTTGAGCTGCGATAAGATCATTAGAAAGGCAAAGAAAATATCGGCACATCTACTAGACGTAAGTGAATCCAGCGTCACATTCAATGAAGGAATATTTTCATCCAAAGAAACCAACAAGTCGATGCAGTTTGCTGAAATCGCCCTCGAAGCCTACTTGGGGCATCATTTCCCGACTGATCAGATTGAACCGGGCCTTAAAGAAAGCACGTTTTACGATCCGATAAATTTCACTTTTCCGGCCGGTTGTCATATTTGCGAAGTCGAAGTGGATCCGGACACGGGCCGGTTCGACATTATAAGTTTTGTGGCTGTCGATGATTTCGGCACCGTGATCAATCCCATGATTGTCGAAGGACAAGTCCATGGCGGAATTGCACAGGGCGTGGGCCAAGCGGCACTTGAGGGATGCGTCTATGATACCGGTTCAGGGCAACTCCTCACGGGCTCCTACATGGATTACTGCATGCCCCGCGCAAGCGACCTGCCGTCATATAAAGTGGCGATGACATCCACCGCGTGCCCGTCCAATCCTCTGGGCATTAAAGGATGCGGCGAGGCGGGTGCGATCGCGGCAACGCCCGCATTGATAAACGCGCTGACCGACGCCCTCGGTATTGATGAAATTGAAATGCCTGCCACGCCTGAACGCGTCTGGCGCGCAGCTAACCGAACTTGAAATAGTCGCTGGGGAGACCCGAATGTACGCTTTTGCCTATCACCGGCCGCAGTCTCTTGAAGAGGTGAAATCACTGCTTGAACAGGCTGACGATCCCAAAATATTGGCGGGTGGCCATACATTGCTGCCGACCATGAAACAGCGTTTGGCCATGCCTACGGACTTGATCGATATCGGCCGCTTGCAAGAACTGAAAGGTATAGAGGCGGGAGACAAATCCGTGGTTATCGGGGCAGGTGAAACCCATGCTTCGGTAGCCGAGGCGAGCGACGTCAAAGCTCGCATTCCGGGACTTGCATCTCTTGCCTCCACAATCGGCGATCCTCACGTGCGCCACATGGGAACCCTTGGGGGATCGGTCGCAAACAATGATCCCTCTGCCGACTATCCCGCAGCCTGTCTTGGCCTTGATGCAACGATTCACACCACGGAGCGCTCGATTGCATCCGATGAATTTTTCGGTGAACTCTTCGAGACCGCTCTAGACGAGAATGAACTGATCACAAAGATCGAATTTCAGATTCCCGAAAGGTCGGCATACAAGAAATTTCCCAATCCGGCGTCGCGCTACGCCATCGTGGGCGTCTTCGTTGCCCAAGGGGAAAACGGCATACGAGTCGCTATGACAGGGGCCGCCCCGGGGGTGCGCCGCCTCGGCGACTTCGAGGCCGCGCTAGCAAAATCCTTCACTCCCGATGCAGTTGCAGACCTCAAGGTCAGCGCGGAAGGGCTCAACAGCGACATTCATGCTTCCGCCGAATACCGCGCCCATCTTGTTACCGTCATGGCAAAGCGCGCCGTCGCCGCCGCCAACGAGACACGATCCCCCAAATGAACTCCAAAGCTCACATTTCGGAAAATCCTTTGGAGCAAGCCGCCGCTTGGAAACGTGAAGGCAAGCAGGTTGCCCTGGCAACCGTAGTTTCTACGTGGGGTTCGGCGCCGCGTCCGGCCGGAAGTCAATTGGCCATCAGCAAGAATGGCGAATTTGCAGGTTCGGTCTCGGGCGGTTGCATCGAAGGCACGGTGATCGCCGAGGCCGACGACATCATTGCGTCGGGCACGCCCAAGCTCATGGAATTTGGTATCAGCAACAGCCAAGCCTGGGAGGTGGGTTTGGCCTGCGGCGGGAAAATACAGGTTTTTATTGAACGTATTGACTAAAAACGCTGCTTTATCAAAGCTTTGATCATGAAGCTTTCCACCATAAATCAAGTTCTGAGCGATCTGGAAACAAAGCGGCCCGTCGTCATCGCGACCGATCTCCAGAGCGGCGATGCGACCCTCATTCATCCCTTTGAAGATTTGTCGGAAGGTGTCACCGATTCGGAACTTCGGGATGTCGCGCGCTCTATGCTGATCAAGGACAAGAGTGGCATCTATGAAAACGACGGTAGACGCATTTTTCTCAATACCTTTAACACACCGTTGCGCCTGATCATCGTGGGGGCTGTTCACATCGCCCAAACCCTCTCTCAGATGGCAACTCTTGCAGGCTACGACGTCACGATCATCGATCCCCGGTCCGCATTTGCGACAACCGAGCGATTTCCAAACGCCACCCTCTTGGAAGATTGGCCCGATGATGGTGTGGCCGGATTAAAGCCCGATTATCGAACGGCGGTCGTGACGCTCACCCACGACCCCAAGCTCGACGAGCCCGCCCTTGATTCTGCGCTTCAAACCGATTGCTTTTATATAGGATCCTTGGGGAGCAAAAAAACACATGCGGCACGGCTCGAACGCCTCAAACGAATGGGCTACGGCAACGCCGGGCTCGACCGCATCAAAGGTCCCGTCGGTCTTCCAATCGGCGCGCAAACGCACTCGGAAATAGCCCTCGCCATCCTTGCTCAAATGACGGACACTTTGCGCAAAGGATCCGGCTCTTGATCTTCGAAACCACGGCAGTAGAGAGCACGATGGGTGCGCTGCTGGCGCATTCGGTCCGCACCCAGACCGCGATTTTCAAAAAGGGCCGTTTGCTGTCGGACGATGACATCGCCGCACTCAAGCAGGCGGGGATACGAGAACTCACCATCGCCCGCCTTGAGCCGACTGACGTCCCGGAAGATGAAGCGGCACGCGATCTTGCCCAAATCGTCGCCGGGTCGCATGTCACAAGCAGCGAGCCCTTCACGGGGCGCGCAAATCTCTATGCCGACAGTCAAGGACTCGTCATCGTGAAGAGGAGCGTAATCGACGAACTCAACGCAATCGACGAGTCTCTAACGCTGGCAACTTTACCGCCTTTCAGCATGGTCGTACGGCGTCAGATTCTGGCGACGATCAAGGTCATTCCTTTTGCCGTGTCCAGGAACGTGTTCACGCGGGCGACAGTCGTTGCGAAGGAAGCCGGACCGGCCATTTCCGTTGCCCCCTTTGAAACCAAGAATATAGGGCTCATTTGCACCAGACTCCCTGACACGAAATCATCTGTCGTGGAAAAGACCAGAAACGTAATTCAATCACGTATTGAGAGGCTGGGGTGCCGATTGCATTATGACGCGGTATGTGATCACCGGCATAACGAGATTTCGTCCGCCATACGCAGAACGCTCGCAACCGGTTGCGATATCGTTTTGATTTTCGGGGCATCGGCAATCGTCGACCGGCGCGATGCCATTCCCCAAGGCATTATCGAAGCGGGCGGCAAGGTTCGCCATTTCGGTATGCCGGTCGATCCGGGAAACTTACTTCTCTTAGGGCAAATCGATGCGAAACCTGTTGTTGGCCTTCCGGGATGCGCGCGCTCGCCCAAGGAAAACGGTTTCGATTGGATATTGAGACGACTAGTAGCCAATATTGATGTAGGACCGAAAGAGGTCGCGGCCATGGGCGTCGGTGGATTACTCAAAGAAATTCCATCACGACCACAGCCTCGAAACGAGCATGTTCACAAACGCATAAACAATCCACCCTCTGCGCCGAGAATTAGCGCCATTGTTCTTGCCGCGGGGAAATCTCGACGGATGGGCGGCATGAACAAGCTCTTGGCAGACATCAACGGTGCTCCCATGGTAAGTCTGGTGACGGAAGCCGCACTCGCAAGCCAAGTGGACGAAACGCTCGTCGTTATCGGCCACGAAGGCGACAAGCTCCGGAAGGCACTATCAAATCTGCCCGTGCGCTTTGTGACGAATTCAAAATTCGAACTGGGTCTCAGCACATCGCTCAGAGCGGGACTCGACGCAATCGATATCGAGGCTGACGGCGTGCTCGTATGTTTGGGAGACATGCCCGGCATATCATCCAAACATATCGACAAGCTGATCGCCGCTTTTGACCCGGACGAGGGCCGCTCCATTTGCGTGCCAACCCACAAAGGTAAACCCGGCAATCCGGTTCTTTGGGGGCGGACGCTATTCGAAACGCTGGATCACGTCACCGGCGATGTCGGCGCCAAACATTTGATCTCCAAAAACCCGGACCTTGTATGCGAAGTCGAAATGAGCGGCGATACGGCAGTCCTGGATGATGTGGACACGCCGGAAGCACTGGACGCCTTTCGACGAAAGATCTAAAACGGATTTTATGATCATTACTCAATTGGAAACCCGCCATGAACATCCTGAGAATACTGATAGCATCCGCGTTTATGATGGCCTCCCCCCAAGCATTGGCCACGACGGCCTACGATTTCGGTTTTGACTCCATAGACGGCGAGCCCCTGCCCTTTTCGATTTATGAGGGCAAATCAGTGCTTGTCGTCAACGTCGCGTCATATTGCGGCTACACGCCTCAGTACGAAGCGCTTCAAACCCTTTGGGAAGCATATCAAGATCGAGGCTTGGTCGTCCTCGGCGTGCCGTCAAATGATTTCGGCAACCAGGAGCCCGGCTCGAACGAAGAGATAAAAGAGTTTTGCGATATCAACTATGGCATCAACTTTCCGATGACCGACAAATATGCGGTCAAAGGGGCCAAGGCTCATCCATTCTATCAGTGGGCCCGCGAAAGCTTCGGTGAAACCGCTGTCCCGCGTTGGAACTTTCACAAGATCTTGGTTGGACCCAAGGGAAAAGTCGAGGCCGCTTTTCAAAGCAGAGTAAAGCCCGATTCCGAAGAATTGATCTCGGCTGTGAGAGCAAACCTGCCTGCGTCCGAGTAATATCGGCTGACAGCCGGATCTCACCGGTCCGGTCGCGGAGCATCCCGTGTCTATCCGGGTTTGCTCATGCCGGTTCCTAGTCGAACAGCCCCGGTTTGCGTTCGCGTTTTTCCCGAATCTCCTTCATGATCGGATGCTCCTCACCGCTATGGGCCATGTATCCATGCTTTTTGTTCTGTCTGCGAAGTCCGGAGAGCGTGTACTGATTGCTCTTGAGCCGGTTGCACGGGCCGCATAGCAAGATCCGGTTGGAGATATGGTTCAGTCCGCCGTCGGACCGCGGCGTGTTGTGGTCCAGTTCAAGATAGCGCGGATCGTCAAAAGTGCGGTCGCAACCCATGCAGCGAGGGCCGTTCTGTTCCAGCAAATGGCGATACATCGCCTCCCGGCTCATCTTCGGCCCGCGCGGCTCTTGAATGCGCACCTTCACGCGAAGGAAGGGCGGCGCCGGTTCGTTGTCATCCGTACGTGCAGGGGGTTCTGTCGTGTAGTGAAGTTCTCCGAACGCGAGGTGACCTGCGCCCCCCCCCATACGCGTCTTTGAGCAGCCCTTCAACCTTCAGACGCTCGATGACGACCTCATGGGCCTTGTCCCAAATATCGATACCCACCCACTGTCGGCCAAGTCGCTCAGCAGCTACGCACGTTGTCGCGCAACCTGCGAAAGGATCAAGGACTACCTCGCCCTTGTTGCTGGAGGCTTTGACGATGCGCTCATAGAGGGCGAGCGGCTTCTGCGTCGGATAGCCTGTGCGCTCACCGTGTGTGGTGGAAAGCATGGAAATCTCCCACCAATCGCGCGCTGAAACTATCGAGTAAGTGCCGTTCTTGTCCCGATAGTACTTGACGGCCCCGCCTTGACCACCGCCGGTTTGTCCATACGACTTTACCTTCAGAACATTGAAGCGAGATAGCTTTCCATCCTTGGCATAAAACAGAATTATGTCGTGCTTTTTCGCAAATTGCCGCTTGCCGGAGCCACCGGATCTGTAACACCAGACAATCTCGTTCCTGAAATTCTTTCGCCCGAATATGGCGTCCATAATGGCCTTGAGATAGTGCGAGGCCGTAGGATCGCAGTGAAGATATATGCTTCCAGTCGGCTTCAGGACGCGTTGCATTTCGAGCAACCGAACGGCCATGAAGCACATGAATGCGCCCATGCCGTCCGAGTGGGCATAGCGGGCGCTCTCGATCGCCTCGATGAGTCGCGGATAGTCATCCGTAATCTGATCTATCCACTCCTGATGTACGTCACGCTCCCAGGACCAGCGGTCCTGGAACTTCGCCCCGGCAGCAAGACTGTCCGGCGTCGCGTGAAAGTCCTTGCCCTTGTTGAATGGCGGGTCGGTAGCAATCAGGTCTACGCTCTCGCTGTTCATGGCGCGGAGGAAAGCCAGATTGTCGCCGTGAAACAGCGTGCGATTTTTCCAGTTGGGCGTAGCCATCAACTCCGCGCCCCTGAATCGAGGCCGTCGTCGGCACGTTCAAAATCCATCTCGGGGAATCCCCTGCACAGCGCCGCCTGCGTCCAACCGAACACCGACGGATCGGTTCATTTGCCAATTATTCGGATTCGCGGCTTCAAGACCCTTTGACAACGATAATATGTTCTCGAACAGGTCCATGAGCCCCCAACAGCATTTGCTGCCCGACATCGGCCGTACGAGACGGCCCGGTAACCCATAGCACCGTGCGCGGCATGTGCCCGGGTCCGAACTCGTCACCCATCTTCTCCCACAAATCTTCGTAGCAGGCAACGACCCGCGAGGACGGCAAAACGGCAATATGATTTTCCGGTAAAAGATTAAGCGATATAGGATGATCCGGTCCCGAAAGATGGACGACCGTTCCTGTCTCTGCGATTCCGGCGTAAGCCAATGAAACGCCTACTCCATCGTTTCGCCCGGGCGGCTCAAACCTCGTCATCGACAAAGCATCACGCCACGGCAAGTTCTTCAATTCGTCTTCTTGACTTACAACGGCTTCGGGCGAAATCCTTTGAATTCGACAATATGCGGCAATTTCCTTGGGCACGAGCTGCCAGTTGCCGACGCGGGTCAGAGTGGCTGCCGACAGAGACGCCATTGCCGTAAACAATTCAATGGCGTCCGCATCGTCGACTCTCGTATATCGAGGCATGAGATTGCGCGGGGGCGCGTCCAGTCTACCGCTCAATTCTTGATGTGAACGATTGTCCGCCCGCCTCCCGTTTAGAGAACGTCGGAGCCGACTAAAGATTTCTTCGCGGGGAGAGGTCACGGTATACGCTTTTCCTCCCGTTCAGCCCAAAGATCCCGAAAGGTCTTACTTTCGGGCGCGGGCAGATCGCGGACCGATGTCCACCCCCCGACAAACGGCAACCGTTTGAGGCGGCCCGTCCCGCCCCCCAGTTTTCGCAGGACGACCGATCCAAAGCGGCTTGCCAATTTGTAGAGAGTCGGTCGTTTGGCGAAAGCGGCCCAAAGCCTGAGTGCCCAGCGGGAAAGCACCGGGTTTATATGTCGTTCGAATTCCTGTTCCCGCCAATGGCGCATCATACGCGTGAGTGGAATCCGTACCGGACACACCTCTTCGCAACGCCCGCACAACGTTGACGCGTTAGGCAAATGACGTCCTTCGCGGATACCGATAAAAGAAGGCGTGAGCACAGCGCCCATGGGGCCCGGATAAACCCAGCCGTAGGCATGACCGCCGATGGAACGATAAACCGGGCAATAATTCATGCACGCTGCGCATCGTATGCAGCGCAGCATATCCCGGCGCTCGGTACCGAGGATTTCGCTCCGTCCGTTGTCCAACATCACCACATGAAACTCCTCAACGCCGTCTGCATCGCCTCGCCTTTTCGGTCCCGTTGCAAACGTTGTGTAAACAGACAGGGCCTGTCCCGTCGCCGAGCGGCTAAGCAGCCTCAAGAGAGTTGCCGTATCGTTGAGCGTAGGGACCGTTTTCTCGATGCTCGCCACCACAATGTGAACGCGCGGTTGCGTCATGCAGAAATCGCCGTTGCCTTCATTGGTGACAATGACTGCCGTGCCGGTCTCGGCGACCAGAAAATTCGCGCCTGTAATGCCCACATCCGCCGAAAGGAAATGATCGCGCAGAACGGAACGTGCTTCGCTAACCAGGGACTGCGGCTCGTCAAGCGCACGGCCCGGGTCAAAAGCCTTATGTTCATCTCGGAAGTTCTGCGCAACCTGCTCGGGATTGACGTGCAGAGCAGGCGCTAAAATGTGGCTCGGTGTTTCCTTGCGCAATTGGATGATGTACTCGCCAAGATCCGTTTCGACGACTTCCAATCCACTCTCCTCAAGCGCGGCGTTCAAGCCGACTTCTTCGGAAATCATGGATTTGCCCTTGATGATTTTTTTCGCTTTTGCGTCACGGCAGATTTTGAGCACTGCCGCCCGCGCATCTTCCGCCGTACGGGCCCAATGCACCGAACCACCGCTTGCTTCTACTTTTTGCTCAAAGGTTTCGAGGTAAAAATCGAGATGATCGAGTGTATGATCCTTAATGCGTTTCCCTTCATCGCGAAGCGCCCCAAACTCCGGCAGATCTTTGACGGCCGCTTCGCGAAACGCCAACAAGCCGCCGGCCATTCCGCTCATCACCCTTTGCAACGTTTCATTCGCGAGCGCGCGCTTGACGTTGGATGGAAACTTCGCGCTTGTCGAAGTCTGCATACGTAAATCCACTCACTTCTCACCAATGGGTGGCGCTGTGATCATACCGGCCAGCACCTCGGCCACATGGCGTACGTGTACGTCAGACCCTTCCCTTCTCAGCTTGCCGGCGATGTTCAAAAGGCATCCGAGATCTGCGGACAAAAGCGTGTCGACATGACGCTCGGCGATGTCCCTGGTCTTGACCTCGACCATCTTGTTTGAAATCGCAGCGTATTTGACGCAGAAAGTCCCGCCGAAACCGCAACACGAGTCGGGGTCCGATAGTTCTTTGAGTTCCAATCCCGAAACCATGCGCAACAAATCCCGCGGCTCTTTACGTACCTTGAGTTCGCGGAGCGCCGAACAGGAATCATGATAAGCGACCGTACCTTCATAGCTGGAATCCATGTCGGAGACATCCATGATTTCACGTAAAAATTGTACGAGTTCGAATGTCCGATCCGCCAGTATCCGCGCACGCTCCGCATACTCCGTGTCATCTTCCAATAGTCCCGGATAATGCAAGCTGAGCATGCCTGCACACGAACCGGACGGCACAACGACGTAGTCGAAATCTTCAAACAACTCGATTATTTGTCGCGCAACGGCACGGGTATTTGCGCGATCACCATTGTTGTAAGCGGGCTGTCCGCAGCACGTTTGTGCGGCGGGCACCGTTACGTCGCATCCGGCATTTTCAAGTAATTTAATCGCGGCGAAGCCGACCGTTGGTCGAAAGAAATCCACTAGGCACGTAACCAGCAGCGCCACTCGGGGCGCACATGCATTCATCGGTATAAGTCCTAGTCAAGAACGCCTTTCATCTTTTCGGCAATGCGCGACACTTCTTCCGGTGTTGCATTGGAAACTTCGGCATATTCCGAAAAGCGTTCGGGGATCTTTATAGTCGCATCAAACCCAATCTGCTCGGATTGCGACGCACCCCCTTGAGGTGACCGCGGCGCTGACGGATCAAGTACCATGGCCTGCCCCGACCGGTTGATCAACGTATCCGAATAGGGCTGGACCCGTGTCATAATTGCCCATTCAACAGAATTGAGATCGTAGGGGTCGACATCCGGCCCGACAACGATCACTTGCTTCGCCGTGCGTGCCCATCTCCCGGCCGCGCCCCATACGGCATGAATCACATATTTACCGAACTCGGGGTGCGGCTTGTCCGCACCATCTACAGACAACTGAACAATGTAATTGAGGTTGGGCGTCACCACTACATCGTTTACCTCCGGGATCTTTTGGTTCAAATCACTTAAGAGTTCGCCTTCAAGCGGCAAGGTGGCGATATAGTTGTGGTCGAAAGGCGGAACCATTTCCATTGTCGCGTACCACAACGGCTCGGAGCGATGGGTAATGTGATTTATTTTCACCACGGGAAAGACTTGGGTGACGTCGTAGTAACCGACCGGATTGGAATGAGGCCCGATCGGATACTCTTCGTAAACGACTTCACCCTCAAAAACCCATTCGGCCGTTGCCGGGACCTCCAAATCGACCGTATCGCACTTGACGACGTCAAGGGCCTCGCCACGCAAGCCTCCGGCATATTCATATTCATCATCGCCAAAGTTGAGACCGGTTCCCGACGCCATATGAATAGCCGGTTCGCAAATAGCCGCAATAGCGACCTCCAAAAATTTGCCCATGCGCGCGGCCTTGGCAGCATGAATGCCTATGTGCGACATGGGCGGATTCCACCAATAGAACGCCGAGAGATACCGTTTACCGAACTCTTCGGGATACGTCTCGCCCATCGGGTGCGAAGCTTTGTGGAATTGGGTGTAACGGTACCAGCCTACGTTGCGATCACCGGTCTCCGGATCTTTGGATATCGTGATGGCGTTGGTTACGTAAGACGGACCTTCCTTGCCAAACCAGACATGGGGAATCTGCTTGTCGAGTTCGATGTCATCGCCTTCGATCTTCATCTGTTTACACGGCGCGGCGGCGGCATCAACAAGCCGCGGTTTAATCCACAAATTTTTGTCGCCAAGCACAGACGCATGTCTTATTTTGGCTTCACGGTAGTCACGCAAACCAATCGCCATCGCCGTACGTTCGCGCGTGCCGAATATATTGAAAAGCATCGGCAAATTCGGCCCTTCGCTCCCCTCAAGATCATTGAGAACGAGAGCCGGTCCATTCTGATTGCATAGATAACGCATCAGCGCCTGAAGTTCGTTGTCATCCCGGGCGGCCTTAATAGAAACGCCGGGACGCTTGAGTTGTCCGTCGTCCTCCAACAAGGCAATGAACTCGCGCATATCTTTAAACGCCATCGGTGTGATCTCCCAAAAAGCGTAATAGGACCAGGGGAATGCCCCAAGTTTTAAACCACCGCAATTTCATAGATAAAAACGGTGTTGATGAAGGGGTTAGATTAATGGGCAGTGGGAAGAAAGCAAGTTTGCAGGATTCAGCCGCTTGAAGGATACGCTTGGCTCTTGCATCACAGTGGGAAATTCTTACAAATACAAATGGCGGTGTCGTGTTTGTCGATTGGTCCGCCGGTTTCAAGTCGTTTTTCAAAGGGGTAGTTCTCATAGCTCGATCTGACCGAAAAGTTGCAATCATCACAGGTTCGGCAACGGGTGTCGGCGCCGCGGCTGCACGACAGTTGGCAGCGCGGGGTTGCAACGTCGTGATCAACTACACGAAGAGTCAGAAAGAAGCGGAAGAAACGGCAGCGGCGTGCCGCGATGTTGGCGCAGAAACCATCACGTTTCAGGCTGACGTTTCAATTGACGAATCCTGCCGATCCATGGCGGCGGCGGCAATAGAAGCGTGGGACCGGATCGATTATCTCATCAATAATGCGGCACGCACAAAGTTCAACGCCTATGAGGATTTGGATGGTCTGACGGCGGACGACTTTTTGAACATTTATGCGGTCAACGTCGTCGGTGCATACCAAATGATCAGGGCGGTGGCGCCCCATATGAGAAAGCAAGGCCGGGGGGCTATAGTCAATAATTCATCGATCGGTGGTGTAACCGGCATAGCATCCTCCATTCCCTATGCAGCAAGCAAGGCGGCGCTCAATCTCATGACCAGGTCGCTTGCGCTTGCGCTTGCACCTGAAATTCGCGTGAACGCGGTAGTACCGGGCATGATCCAAACCCGCTGGCTTCAACAAGGCATGGGCGACGATGCCTACCAAGATATGCTCGCAGGAGCCTCAAAAATGGTGCCGCTCAAGAAAGTGGCAACTGCAGATGAAGTCGCCGAGGCCCTTGTCTGGTTCCTTGAAGGAGCTTCCGTCGTAACAGGTGAGACTCTGATTGTAGACAGCGGGCTTCATCTCGGCCGATTGCCGCCGTCGAGCAGTAAAAAAGCGTCTTGGGATGACTTGACCTAGGTTTGCCTTGTAGATTGTCTTCAAGTCGGACCATGATCCGGCTGAACCGACGTTTGCGAATATTTACGAGAGATCCATGGCAAAACCCGTATGTGCTGTGGTTGGTATCGGTCCCGGCAACGGGGCAGCGTTTGCGCGCAAGTTCGCGAAAGAAGGTTATCAAATCGCCCTTTTATCACGGAATGAAACCTATTTGAGGCATCTCTCTTCAACCATCACAGGCTCTCATGTTTATCCGTACTATGTCACTGACACTGACTTGGCTGAGCGTGTATTCAATGACATCGAATTAGACTTGGGTCCGATTGATGTACTCATTTATAATGCCGGCAGCGCCGCCTTCGGATCCATCGACGATATTTCCTTGACCGACTTCGAAAGCGCATGGCGGATCAACACGCTTGGCTGCTTTGCGATCTGCCAACAGATCATCCCTTTAATGCGAAAGCGTCAATCAGGCGCCATTGTGATTATCGGCGCAACCGCGTCGATCAAAAGTGGTCCCCACTTTACGGCCTTTACCAGTGCCAAGACGGCGCAGCGCGCGCTTGCCCAATCCATGGCGCGCCATCTCGGGCCCGATGGGATTCACGTCTCTTACGTCATTATCGACGGGATAATCGATCTCAAGCAAACACGGGAAAATATGCCGGATAAGTCGGATGACTTTTTCATGAAGCCTGATGACATCGCCCACTCCGTCTTCTTCTTGACGCAGCAGAAGCGCTCCGCATGGACTTTCGAACTCGATCTGCGGCCATTTGGTGAAAAGTGGTAGAAAAGCGAGTTGCACGCAGCATGTGTCCTGTGCCTACGCTTTTGGAACAGGATTATAATCCGAGGAAGGGCATAAAATGATGACGAACTACACCGATAATCCGCCATCACGTCGTCACATAACGCAAGCCATGGGCTTTATGGCCATAGGAACCATGGCCGCGACGGGCGCGACATTTACCCCAAAGTCTTTAGCGGCCACCGATGACCGCGTGTCTCTGACCGGGCCTTATCTCGATCTGACAACACCGCGAGGCAATATGATCGGCGCCGTACGGATTTGGGGCAATCTCAAACCCGTCACGAAACATGGATATTACAAAGGTTGGCTATTTGCGATTAAACCGGATCAAAAAGTTGAAACGATTATGGGCTTCGAAGGCTTCTCTTCGTGTCGAATGATCGAACAGGAAGATGGCACCTATCAGCGACTCAATCGCGAAGTAGGCTACTATACGGACCTGAAAACCGGCGAAATCATGGAAGAATGGTATAATCCGTATATCGACGAAACGGTCAAAATCATACCTATCGCCAACGATCCGTATAACATGAAGTTCCAAGAAACGTTTCCGCGGCCGCCGAGCCAAGGAGGCATGAACCGGGAGGCCTACGAACCCAGGCCGTTACAGCTAGACTGGGACGTTGACGGCGACGCGCTCTACCTCAACCAAAATGTGCATCTTTATCACAAAAATGCCCTGGACCCGGAAACATGGCCGCAAGAATCAACAGGTGAATATATGCAGGCGTCGGAACTCTTTCAGTTCCTGCTCAGTCTCAAAGACATGCAAAACCCGGAACTGACGTCGCTGCCCGCGCGCGGCAATTGGGTGCGCATAGCACCGTGGTTGCCGTGGATGTTGATGGGACAACGGGAGGGGCATCTTCTCTACAAAGCGCGGATCGCACGCTATGACTCACTTGATCGCATTCCCGAGCATATCGTCGAGTACACGGAAAAGAACTATCCGAAGTTCACAGAGGCACCGACCGAATGGGTCGAACCGGCGCAAATGTCCAGTTTTGAGCGCTATGCCATCGAGCAGACACCGAAGCCTCTTAACGAATAGACCGTGTCTGACGGCAAATCGGGCTTTCGCTAAGGAGACATGGGATGCCGTTTGTAAAACTCCTCGCATCTAACAAAGCAAAACTGCTCGCCTGCTTGGCCATGATCCTTTGGTGGGATATGAGCGCATTCAGCCAGGATCACGGTGATCATAACGGACATGAGATGAACCAGTCCATGTATGACGCACTCCGCGCCAAGGTGCCGCTTTACGAAACATACTCAAATGAAGACATCGATTTGAGCATGATCAGGATGGGTCCAAACTATTCGGCTTACGTCAGTGGGGATGCCCTTACCGCCGACAACGGCGTCCTTGTGCTCGCTCATGGATTCGGCAACGTAGGCGATCGGGTGTTCAAAGAAAGCCTCGGCCCAGTGGCCAATACATTTCCAACCGCCATTGGTTTTGGCATGAGCATGATGCAGTCGGACCACATCCAAGAAGGCGTCGATCGGCTCACCGAGGCCGGTGCAAAAAAGATCATTGTCGTCCCGGCACTTAGCTCGCCTTGGAATACGCAGATGCGTCAATGGGAGTACATGTTCGACATTCACGACAATGCGGGATATTTGGAAACACCCCGCATACAAACGGGCGCTGAAATCATTTATGCCGAAACGCTTTCAGATAATCTCCTGGTAGCCGAAATGATACTCGACCATGCCAACGAACTAAGTAAAGACCCCGCCAACGAACTCGTGATCATCGTATCGCACGGCCCAACCCTCGAAGAAGACAACAACGCGACTCTAGCGATGCTTGAGCGACTTGCGACGTTTGTTTATGACAATGGGAATTTTAGCAACGTCAAAAGTATCTCCCTTCAGAACGACGCGCCCCTGCCGGTCCGGGCGGCCAACGTCGACACACTTCGCTCGTGGGTCAAGCAAGCCAATGACGCTGATAAGGATGTCTTGGTGATTACAAACCTCCTGGCAACACGCACCATTCAAAGTCAGATCAGGGATGATCTCGAAGGTCTCGACTTCAAATTCAATCCGAAAGGATTGTCTCAGCACCCAAATTTCGTCAAGTGGGTCCGGTGGAGCGTGGACAAGAACATATAGTTTGTCTGGAGTCTGTACCGGAAAATAAGGAGAAGAACGCCCATGACTCAAAGCACCCGATTTTCCTTAGCCGCTGCTGTCATTTCATTGCTTGCAGGACTTTTTATCGCGATATTCATTTCGCCGCTGCTGCAAACCCTATTCGAGCTTGGCGACTATGGCTGGCTTTTTGTGTTCGGGGTCGTTGTACCGCTCGGCACGGCCTTCATCATTTATGTCATCTTGCGCGGAATTGAATGGGGCCTTTCGCTGTTGCGACGTTGAAACCTGCCTCATTGATGAAAGATCGACTTATCGTTAGTGTGAAACACATACACATAAGGCATAAGAGGGATTCATGACCAAGCGACAGGCGAAGTCTATTCACTCAACGCAAACGCTCGTTGGGATCACTCTTTCTGTGCTCCTAACAATTGATCCAAGCCCGGTATTTTCACAGCAAGACGGTTTAGGCGTAAATACGATTACGGTGACAACGCGCAAGCGTGAAGAGAATATTCAAAACGTCCCCTTGGCCCTAACAGCGTTCGGGGCGCAGGATCTTGCTCGAAGAAATATCACTGAGCTTGAGGACGTAGCGCGTTTCACCGCAGGTTTCGCTTTTGAAGACTTCGACGGCGGTAACGCGAATCCCGCCATTCGTGGGCAATCCACGCTTCGGGCAACTGCCAGAGAACAAACGGTCGCAACATTCATTGACGGGGTCTACATGCCGCGCTCCTGGTTGGTCGATATCGGGACGCATAATCTTGAAAGGATCGAAATCGTGAAGGGCCCGCAGAGTGCTCGGTTCGGCCGAAACGCATTCGCCGGTGCCATCAACTACATTCCTAAAAAAGCGGGAAACGAATTTGAAGCGGAGGGTATCTTCACTTACGGCAACCACGAACGCATCGATGTGGGCATCGGTGTCACCGTCCCAATAGTAGAAGATCTTTTGTCCGTTCGCGGCGCATTCGAACAAACGGAATTTGACGGCTCCTGGAGAAACATTCATCCAAACGCTAATGCGGATATCCGCCCCGGCACAAATGGCCGCGTTGGAGGCCATTATTCTCAAACTTATTCCGTCAACGTACTCTTCACGCCGACAGATTTTCTCAAATTGGACGCTTCATGGTACGGCTTTGACCGTGAAGAGGAGGCGCGCGCGACACGCTGGCTCAATACAGGCCAGGGAATCGGTAACTGCGGTGCGCTTCAAGTCGGCGGCAACCCAAGCCTTTTTTGCGGTGAATACCCCGTGCCGGGAGACACCACTACAATTGACCCTCGCGGCTTCGGACGACAGTCAGAGGGCGATATCGTTAGCGCCGCGTTGCGCTGGGATATCCGAGAGGCGTTCAATTTTACTTACGCATTCGGCTATGTAGAGGCTGATACGGTAACGGCCAATACGGCGGAAGGCGATATGCTCGATTGCGGCACCATCCTTGGCCCGCCGCGCTTTCCCACATTTTGTAATTTCCAAGCCGCGCCCTCGGGCAGCGTGGACTACAAACAGCACGAAATTCGTCTCGCGTATGACGGCGACGGTGCCTTGACGGGTGCAATAGGCGGTTTTTACCTCAACGGTGAAGATCGAAACTTTTCCGTTAGCGTAAACGTCCCTCCGGGAAGCGCGACTCCATTGGATGTGAGAGACGAATCGTACGGAGGATTTACGAATCTCGTTTTCAGAGATCAATTGACGGATACCGAGGTTTTCGCTGTGTTCGGTGAGTTCACCTTTACGTTTCCGAATGAACGGACGAGACTTAGTGCCGAAGGCCGATACACGTCGGAAGAGATTGCGACAGACGACATTCGAATGCCTGAAATGCCGGACCTCGTAGGAAGCGACACATTCAATTTCTTCACACCGCGAATCACGGTTGAATACGATTTAGCGCCGGAAAACTTGATTTACTTGACAGTGGCGCGAGGGGCCAAAGCGGGCGGTTTCAACTCAAACGCGGAGACAGCAGCCTTTGGTACCTTCGACCCAGAATTCAACTGGACCTATGAAGCAGGATCCAAGAATACGTTCCTGGATGGTCTGGCCGTCGCCAACATTGCCGCGTTCTATACGACATGGAAAAATCAACAGATCAACAGCCTCGATCCGATGGGCGGGCCCTTTACGGGGACCCTTACGAGAAACCTCGGTAATGCCACAATTTGGGGCATTGAGATTGAAGGATCAATTCAAGCAACCGATAGCCTCAGCTTTGACGGGGCGTTTTCCTTTACGGATGCGACCTATGACGATGGGACGATCGACGAATTATTTGTCGCCGGTTTTCCGCCGGCCTTCCCCCCGCCCTGTGACGATATCGCGTGCTCTGCCATTGGAGATATAGGTGGTAATGACCTTGAACGAGCGCCCAAATTTCAAGTGGCCGCTGGCGCTCAGTGGGAAGGTCAATTGACGTCGGAATTCGGTTACTACGTTCGTGCTGACGCCGGCTATCAGTCTTCGTTCTTCGCAAACAACATTAACGCTGCCAAAGCTCCCGACCGAATTGTCGGCAACGCCCGAGCGGCAATCACTCATGACCATGTTGAGCTTGCCATTTGGGTGAGAAATATCGGGGACGCCAAATACGTCTCCAATTCGTTGCAAATTATTCAGCCCTTCAGCAATAATATTTTGGGTTCATATTTCGGCGAGCGTCGGACGTTCGGTGGTACGTTGACGGTGACGTATTAACCCGCTGATTGGCCAAACCTGCCCGCAGGATTTGAGATAACGGCGGTTTTGGGGAGCCTGCCGTTTTCGTATATTGAATACCGTCCATGCCTGATCGTATCTCCTCATGCGGTCCCGCCGAGGTCAAGCGCGGCTTCGGCGTCTACAGCCACGGTCAGATGCACTACCGGATTACGGTGCCGGAGCAACCGAGCCACATGCCGCTCATGCCTCCACATGAGTCCGAACTCAAGTCGGGTTTATGAAAAGAGCGTATGCCCCAAAAGAGGTCTCGGAAGACGGCGGCCACCTCACGGCCATATGGCGCGAACTCAGAACCTGGAGCGACGAGCGGCAATCCCTGGAAGACACTATGTGGAGCATTTCGCCGAGCATTTGCGCGGTGGTCCGAGATCGGCTTGGGGCGTGCAGGCCGCCTTCGATTACAAGCTGCAAGAGATACTTCCACTCCTTTTCCAGCCCCTCTTGCTTTTGAACCCGGAAGATGATCTACACGAAAACTCGCGCCAAGCAGCATCCTTGATACGTAATGGGCGAGTTCACGAACTCCCCCGTTGCAGCCACAGTTTTCTCGATATTGCGACTGAAGAAGTGGCAGCGCTGATCAGACAGTTTCTGGACGAATAATAACTTGGTCAAGGAATTGACCATACATCCCGATCCCCTGAATAACGGCCATGTCGCATATCACAAGCCTTAAAAAGTGGTTTTTTAGCTCTCTCATGTTCCGGAAAATCTTCCTATATCTATTGAGTAACCACTGGGATTGGCTTAGACAGCCGTTATCCAAACAAGCCTTTGCCACACGCCCAAGTCTATGCAGGAACTGCTTATGAGCGAAAGCCAGCTACGAATCGACCCTAAAGTGACGCTCAGAAAAGCCACGGCGGACGATGTGCCCGTTATATACAAGCTTGTAAAAGCGCTTGCCGAGTATCAGCGTCAAGGCTCGCAGGTATCAGCCAGCGAGGAATCACTCAAACAGGACGGGTTTGGGCCCAATCCTCAGTTTGAGTGCCTATTGGCCGAGATTGACGGCAAAGCCGTTGGCCTTGCCATATTCCATCCCACCTATTCCACCTGGGACAGCAGCCGGGGCATGTTCATTAACGACCTTTTTGTATCGGAAGTCGTGCGTGACCAGGGGATCGGCGTCAAGCTCGTCACAAAAGTCGCCGTAATTGCCAAAGAGGCCGGCTGCCAGCATCTTGAACTGAATGTGGTGCATGCCAATCCTGCACGGAATTTTTATGACCGGTTCGGATTTGTCCACGTAGATGATCTGCTGACCTACAGATTACCGCGCGAACGCTTGGACAATCTATTAAGCGAGTAGTTAATGGCAAACGCACGGTCCGTTGAACAGCTTGTCCACGACCTCACCTATCTTGATGAATGGGAAGACCGTTACCGCTATATCATTGAACTGGGTAGGGAATTGGTACCTCTCAACGAGTCGGACAAAAACGAGTCGACGAAAGTGAGGGGTTGCGTGAGCCAAGTTTGGCTCAGGTTCGATTTAGAGACAGCCAACCCTCCACGAATGGTTTTTCAGGGTGAAAGCGACGCTCATATCGTCAATGGCCTGATTGCTATTTTGTTACGCTTGTTCAATCACAAGACTCCAAAAGAGATTCTGGAAATTGATGCAAAAGGTTTATTCCATAAGATCGGCCTCGATGCTCATTTGAGCCCGCAACGCTCTAATGGCCTGACCGCCATGGTCAATCGAGTCCACCGGGATGCAACCGATGTCGCCGAAGCCGCCGCTGAAGACTAATTCGGGCAAATCCATCCGGCTCAACCATTGCTTGACCAAGGTCATCCTGTAGTGGAACCGTATAGCAGTCTCCAAACAAACAGGCCTCTAGAGGTTCAGGTAGTTCACAATCAAACTCACCGCCAGGAGGATCGCGATCCACAGCGCCATGGAACTTGCAGGCCACGAGCGAGCGAATTGCCCTGAAGGACCATGGAAGCGGTCCAGACGCGTGATCACGCGACCGACCTGCCGCTGTGCTCGGCCGAATAAGAAGGCAAGTGCGCCGTCGACACGGCGCCCAACCCATCCGATGAGTCCAGGTGCAGCCTTGCGGTAAAACCAATCCGTATCGAGATTGGTCGACTTAATTTCAGGCGGATAGAATCCGAGTCGAACAAGAAGCACAAATGCTAAAATGGCAAATAGCAACAATTGCAGTTGTGTCACGACATGGTCCGCAGTATAGGGCACGAAGTTCACGTCACCTTCAGGCAAGATTGTGTAAAGTAACGCCGGATATACGCCAATTGCGATACAGAGAACTGCAGAAATACCCATCGCAATCAACATGTGACGCGGTGCCTCTTGGCATCGTTTGCCGCTGTCGTGGCCGAAAAAGCCGAAATAGGGAATTTTGATTCCCGCGTGTTCGAGTACCCCGGCTGATGCAAACAACAAAGCAAGCCAGATGATCAACAGATGCGCGTCCGCAACGCTATCGAGAATCATACCTTTGGTGACGAAACCCGCCAAAAATGGAAACGCGGAAATCGTTAGCGCCCCGATAATGCAAAACGCGGCAGACCACGGCATCGATTTGTAAATACCTCCAAGCTCGGACGCCTGAATGGTGCCCATGCGATAAAGTACCGCGCCCATACTCATAAATAACAGACTTTCAAAGATAATATTGCAAAAGGCGTAACCGACCGCGCCGTTCAGCGCGAGCGGTGTACCCACGCCAATTGCGACGACCATAAAACCCACTTGGTTGTTGATGCTATAACTCAAGACACGACGTAGATTATCTTCGATCACGGCAAAGAAAATAGGAAAAAGAGTCATGATCGTGCCCAACCAGATCAACTGCTCTTGTCCTGGAAAACCGCGCAAAAGTGAATAGACCGCAAGCTTTGTAGTAAAAACGGAAAGTACGATGGTTCCGCTAACCGTCGATTCCGGATAGGAGTCCTGGACCCAGTTGTGCAAAAACGGAAACGCGCACTTGATGCCGAAAGCTAAAAAGATCAGCATCGTCGGCAAGCCATCGAGCGACATTCTGTCAAAGGCAACGGAACCCGTCTCAGCCGCGAACAAGACGAGCCCGGCAAGCAAAAGCACGCCCGACCCCACATGTATAATCACATAGCGCATGCCCGCCCTAACGGCGCGCTCCGTGACTCCCGCCCAAATCAGAAAAACCGATGAGACCGCGGCGATCTCCCAGTAGACAAACAGGGAAACAAGATCACCGGCAAGCACGCCCCCCAGAGCCGCACCCGGATACACCAGTTGGGCGGCTTGCTGCAGCGGCTTGTCGACATGCCAGCCGTAAATGACGTTGATCGCGGTAGCAAACAGAAAGACTACGGCGAAGGGAAAGCTCCATCGGTCCAGTCTTACGGAATCGAGGTCAAAGCCAAAGAATTCAAACTCACCATGAACACCGAATGGTGTGGCCCAAAGCTGAAAGGCGGCAAGCGCACAAAGCCCAAGCATGACGGGCTTTCGTACGGTGGCGCCAACAAGCGGTACAATAAGACCGCCTACGATCAAAACGAGGGAAGGCGAAAACCAGAGGGGCAGGAAACTACTAGTCATAATAGTCCTGATCTCTCATGACGACCTTGCGCAAGAGCTTCCCTGCGAACACGATGAACACAAAACAGACAAAACCGTAAATGCCGTAGACGGCAAAAATATTTTCCAGTTCGAAGTGTATTTTTTTGACGTAGAACAAATCCGCAGCAGCGACGACAACACACGCGGCGACGAGCACGCCAAGCAAGATATTCACATTCCTGGAACTGTCCCACACATGCTTTTGTTCAGTTTGAGGAGATGGATCATTCGACATGTGTCCCGTCCCTATTAAAAAATTTGTTCAAGAAAGCGGCGTAGAGGTTCGGCAAAGAAAAAAAGCAGGATACAGCCAAAAGCTGTCAAGCACGGCGGTACGACACAGAAAGCCGGCGCTTCTCGAATGCCGGACAAGCCGTCATATGTCGCCCCACTTCCCGGAGCCCGAGCCGGCTGGGGTGCGAAAAATCCGCGCACGACGAGAGGCAGGAGATAGGCGACATTCAGCACGGAAGACAACATCAATACGCCAATCATTATGATTTGACCTGTATCGGCCGCCGCGGCCATGAGCGCCAGCTTGCTCCAGGCTCCCCCCAAAGGCGGCAGACCGATAATGCTGAGCGCGCCCACCAAAAAAGCTCCAAAAGTGAACGGCATTATGCGGCCGAGCCCTTCCATGTCGCTGATTTCGGTTTTTTGCGTCGCCACATAGATCGCCCCCGCGCACATAAAAAGCGTGATCTTTCCGAAGGCATGCATGACGATTTGAAGTCCGCCGCCGACGATGCCCGCAGACGTGGCCAGCGCTGCGCCGAGAGTCACATAGGACAACTGACTTATGGTGGAATAGGCAAGCCGGGCCTTTAAATTGTCCTTCGTCAGTGCGACGATAGACGAAATCAAAATTGATGCGGCGGCGACCCACATCAACCACACGGAGGCTCCCGTTACCGCCAGAAAATCGATGCCGAAGATATAGACGGCAACTTTGAGGACGCAAAAAACGCCAGCCTTGACCACCGCAACCGCGTGCAGCAAGGCGCTCACGGGTGTGGGTGCGACCATTGCTGCGGGCAACCAGCGATGAAACGGCATGAGTGCCGCCTTACCGATCCCGAACATGTAAAGCGCCAGCAAAACGGGAATCAGCGACGCCTGAACTTTGCCTTCAAGAATTCCCCCCGGCTCGAAATCAAGCGTGCCGGCCAGCACCCATGTCCAAACCACGCCCAGCAAAAGCAGAACAATGGAAGTCGCCAATAGTATTCCGAGATAGGTGCGCCCCCCTGCTAGCGCCTCCGGTGTACCCTTATGTATGACCAGGGGATAGGTCGAAAGTGTCAGCGCCTCATAAAAAAAGAAAAGCGTGAACATGTTGCCGGAGAAGGCGATGGCCATCGTACTGGCGATCGCGACCGCAAAGCAAATATAAAAGCGCGTTTGGTTTTTCTCGTTCGTGCCGCGCATATAACCGATGGAATAAACGGAATTTAAAACCCACAAACCGCTCGCCACGGTCGCGAACAACATGCCCAGCGGCTCGACCTCGAACACAAGCCTTAACGACGGCATGACTTCCAGAAATTGCACAGAGGGTCGGGCACCGTTCAAAACGGTGTTCAACAGATAGAGCACATCCGCAAACAAGAGGCCCGCCGCGAGTAAAGTTGCCAACTCTCGTTTGTTGGGTGAGCGATCGGCAAGCGCGATCAGTAATGCACCAACCAACGGGATGACAACAGCAAGTACGACCGCCAATTCAGGGGTGGGCGCAATCATGACGCACCTCCCAACAGAGCCGTCGCGGCCCGCTCCGCGATATTTGTCGTCATTTGTGCGTTGATGCCAAAATAGATATTGGCGATGAGCAGAATCCAGATGGGCGCCAACAGCGAAAACGGCGCTTCGTCCACCGTTTCGTTTGTCGTCTCTCGAAAATAGGCCACTTCGACCACACGCCAAACATAAATGACGGTAATAAGAGAAGCGATCACGATAAGACCGGCGGCCCAAACATGACCCGCTTCCAATGCCGCTTCAATGAGAAGCCATTTGCTGATGAAACCGACGGTGAGCGGTACCCCGATCAGGCTCAAGCCCGCACCGATGAACGCGGCCATCGTCCAAGGCATACGACGGCCAAGCCCTGCCATGGCATCGATTTTGGTGGATCCCACGCGCAAGACAACGGCACCCAAAGCCATAAACAAAGTGCCTTTCATAAGCGCGTGATTGACAAGGTGAATCGTACCGGCGGTCACGCCCGCAACGGTAGCAAAGCTCGCACCGAGCAGCATGTAACCGATTTGGGCAACGCTCGAATAGGCAAACATGCGTTTGATGTTGACCTGAAACACCGCGACGATGGAAGGCACGAACATGCCTAGGATCGCAAGCGGCAACAGCAGCACGTCAAGCGTCAAATCCTGGAATGCAAAACGCACGCCATAGACCGTGAAAATAAATCGGAACATCAAATAAACGGCGACTTTTGTCGATGTGGCGGCCAGGAATGACGTCACCACGGAGGGTGCATAGGTGTACGCATTCGGAAGCCAGAGATGGAGAGGAAACAACGCAAGCTTGATCCCGATGCCAACCACGATGAAAGCGAAAGAGGCCCGCACCAGGCGGCTATCTCCTAGTCCGTCTATACGCTGGGCCAAATCGTCCATATTGAGTGTGCCGGCCGCCATATAAAGAAGGCCCACTCCAATGACAAAAAAAGTAGCGCCAATGGTTCCCGCAATCAGATAGTTGATGGCCGCTGACAACGCGCGGCGGTCCCGACGCGCGCCCATGGCCACAAGGACGTAAGTCGAAAGAGACGAGATTTCCAAAAAGACGAACACGTTGAACGCATCGCCCGTGATCACGACACCAAGAAGACCGCACAGGCAAAGAAGAAAAGCCGCATAAAAAAGGCAGCGATTGCGCTCTTCGATTTCGAAGATGACAAGCCGGCGGGCATAGGACAAAACGATGCTTGCGATACCGGATACGAGCAGCAGGACGAAGGCGTTGACTGCATCAACCTTGTATTCGATGCCCCACGGCGGCGGCCAATTGCCGAGAGAATAGGAAACGGGTCCGCTGTCCAAAACCTGATTGAGCAATAGACACGCCACGACAAACGAGAACCAGGCGGTGACCGTTGCAAAGCCCCATGACACGTGATCATGACGCAAAATCACACAGACGGCGGCCGCGATAAGCGGCACGGCCACCTGAAGCGCTGGCAGTTGAACGAAGAATTGCTCAAGCATCAGCGATCAGTGTCCCGGTCGAACTCGAAGTTTTGATCGGCCGCCGAAATTTCGTCTTCTTCGATCGTACCGTATGCCTCTCGGACGCGAACAATGATGGCGAGACCGACGGCCGTCGTTGCGACACCGACGACGATAGCTGTCAGGATGAGAACATGTGGGAGGGGATTGGAGTAGACGACGTTTTCGCCGACAATCATGATAGGAGTTGTTCCGCCCCTAACCGCACTCATGGAAATGTAAAGAAGAAATACCGAAGTTTGAAAAATATTCAAACCAACGACTTTTTTTACCAAATTGCCGCTGCTCACCACGACATAAAATCCGGCCAGCATCAAAACAATAACGACCCAGTAATTGTAGTGGCCGAGTATGAATTCCGCAGTCACTACCAATCCTCATCGCGAATTTCGACGTTTCGTCCGGCAAACGCATAAAACAAACTGATAACGACGGACGCAACGGTGATCCCAACGCCCAATTCTACGAGAAGAATTCCATAGTGTTGGCCCGTATGATGCTCCAAATCCGGGTGAAGTGCATCGTAAGCGAGATAGTTGTCCCCAAGTAGAACGGTAGCAAAACCGACACCCGCATAAAGGATCACACCGATTGCCATGAGAACCTGAATGGCTCGGGGCGGTGCAACTTTTTTGGCGGTATCGAGACCAAAAACGAGACCGTACAAGATCATGGCCACGGCAAAAATAACGCCCGCTTGAAATCCACCGCCGGGGCTGTAGTCGCCGTGAAACTGAACATAAAGTGCGTATAGAAGGATGGGCGGCAGAAAAATCTTGGTGATGATACGAAGAAGGAGATGATGGGTCATTTCCAACTCTTTTTTATTTCCCGTGTTTTTGCACCGCCAAAAAGACCATTGCCCAAAAGGATCATGACGCCGAGCCCGGCCGTGAAAACGACGACTATTTCGCCCAACGTGTCGAATCCTCGATAGCTGGCCAACACGGCAGTTACAACATTTGGAATATCGATTTCTTTAGGCGTGCGCTCGATATAGTCGATACCGACATACGAATTTGCAGGCGAGTCGGGGTCGCCAAATGCGGGCATATCATACGTAGCATAAATCAGCGCGGCGCCGGTGATGACCATGACAAAAAGCGGGAAAAGGGAACGGCGGCCCGCCATCATCTTTTCACGGCGCGCCGTCAGCACCAGCGCTCCGAGAAAAAGAACGGTTGAAACACCCGCGCCGACGGCCGCTTCGGTAAAGGCTACATCCGCCGCATCCATGTTCAGGAACACGGTTGCCGACAAAAGGCTGTAAACACCGGACACCATGACCACTGAAAAAAGGTGCCGAATGAAAATGATGGCGAAGGCCGCAAATAACATGAACGTCAATAAAACCACATTGACAAACGTCGACGCTTCGAACTCGGCGAAAAGATCCATGATCCCTACTCTTCCCGGCTTTGATCTTGTGACGTATCTGTCACCCGTCTGCGGGCTGCGGCGTCAGTCAACGGCCTCAACCCGGCCGTCAGCGCGGCATTGGCGATGGCGTGGGTTGAGGTCGGACTGGTAAAGAAAAGAAACAGGCCGATGATGAGAAGTTTAACCGTTACGAGAAAGGCGGCGCCCAATTCGAGGATGACGAAAGACTGAAAGACCATACCGAGAAGGACCAGTTCCGCGCCGAGAGTGTCGGTTACGCCCGCCCCGTGAAGCCGGCTGTAGAAATCAGGAAAGCGCCAAATGCCGATGGCGCCGACGACCACGAAGAACGAGCCGATGCCCATCAAGATCCAACTCGCAAAAGAAAGTAGCACCTCCATCAGTCTTCAAGCCCCCTGTCTTTTGGTGCACCGCCGCGAACCGTCGACAATGGCAGGCTGAGCCCGCGATATCGGAAGAATTTGAGGACGGCGATTGTGCCTGCAAAATTGATCAGAGCGTAAAGCAACGCAATGTCCAGGAAATCGGGGCGACCGCCCAGGAAATTCAAGACCCCCAACAATAAAACGGTTTTTGTGCCGAAGGAGTTGAGCGCCAGGACACGATCATAAAGCGTTGGCCCCACGAAGAGACGCAACAGAACGATCAACATGGCGGCGAAGACGGCCGTTGCAACCAAGACGGATAATAATTCAAGCATGGCTAGCGGGTCTCCACGGCTCGAATCCGTCGGGCCATGTCTTCGATAGTCAACGTACCCGCCATCTTTTCTGTCAGGGCGTGAACCGTTAGCTCATCATCAACGAGGTCCACGGTCACCGTCCCCGGCGTCAGCGTGATGGAATTGGCCAGGATCACAAGTCCCATATCGCTTTGATTGGACGCTTTTATTTTTATCAGCCGCGGCTTCACGTCAGCGAGGTCGGAAAAGACCGTTCGTGCGACCGCAATATTGGCCTTGAGTATTTCCGGTGTGAGCCAAGCCCAATAGCCGATAATCCGCCACCCCAACTGCGACGGCACGGCTTCCTTATCCACGACATCCATTCGTCTGGCCAGCCAGACGGTAAAGAGGCAGGACAAGAAGCCAAATATCAAAATCAAAGGTTTGTCATAAAGGCCGGACAAGAGCAGCCATAGGACTCCAAGTGCCAATAACAGGCCAATCGATCGCGCCATGGAAGTTTCCAGCCTGACAGGTTCCGCGATTTGAGCTTAATTCTTAATATGTCCGGATCCGTTTTGCCAGACCTGTTCCTTCATGAACCGCGTTGTCTTTGGCCATAATCCCAAAGATTTAGGGGACTCCATACGAAGTTGAAGGTTGCTTATATGGTCCGCCTCGGGATAACGTGATCCGCGGCCAGGTTGCGAAGCTGGGAAATGTTTTTCGCAGCCGTTGCAGTAGCCGCCCTGCCCGCTTATGCCAGAGAAGATTGAGTTGAAAAAAGACCCCCCCCCGGCCTTCGGTAATCGCTCTCTTGCTCATGCTGTTGGCATCCGCCGGCTTCACGGACGATAAACAGATCCCCGGTCGGGTGGAAGCGGGTCGCATCGAGTCCCCGTCCACATCATCCCTTGAATTGGCGCCCGGTTGCCCGGAGTGGCGCCCTGCCGCCGGTGCAGAAGCTTTGGCGCCGGATGCGGAGCTCTTGACGCACTTGTACGGTCTGCAATCGGCGTCGGTCGAGGTCGGATGGAAGGGCGATTTCGGCGGAGCCATCGCGCCTGTGTGCAACGACTTGCTCGTCGTAACGCGGCGGGGAAGGATCGCTCTGGTGCGCCCGACCGGAGAGGTGGCGCGTCTCGATGGCAAAGTCCCAATGAATATCGAGGAATTCCAAGCGCACCCGAACAAAGCAAATTTCAAAGTAAAGAGGTTTCGAATTGCCGACATTTTATTGAAACGACATTCGGCGGGGCGTTATGAACTGTTTGTGACGCATCACTATTTCACCGGCGCGTGCATCCGGTTCAGGTTGTCATCTACGACGCTTATGCAAAAAGGAGCGGGCGTTTCGGTATCGTCGGCGTGGAGAACGATATTCGACGCGGAACCTTGCCTGCCGTCCGACACCCCCGCTCTACACCATGCAGGTGGAAGGATGTTGACGGACGGGCCCGATCACTTGTTGGTCGTTATAGGAGATCATGACCTTGATAGAGGCAGGTTTTCTCAAGCCTCGGACTCGCACTTGGGCAAACTCGTCCGCATTGAAATCGAGACCGGCAGCGCGGAGACTCTGGCCTTCGGCCTTCGCAATCCGCAAGGGCTGGCACGGGACGGGAACGGGAACTTGTGGGAAACCGAGCACGGCCCGCAGGGCGGCGATGAACTCAACCTGCTGGAACCGGGCGGTAATTTCGGTTGGCCTTCGGTTACCTATGGCGTCGGATATGGGGGAAAGATTACGGTGCCTAGACACGAAGATGCGGGTCAACACGACGGCTTCATAAAGCCCGTTTTCGCTTGGGTGCCATCAATCGGCATCTCCAACATCGTCGTAAATGACGAGCGGTCTCTCCCGCTGTGGAGAGACGATCTGCTGATCAGTTCGCTTAAAGGCGCAGGGGAGAGCGGCCGCTCGCTGTTTCGAGTCCGCCGCGACGGCACGGACGTAAAATACGTCGAACGCATCCAAGTCGGCTATAGGATACGGGATCTGGCGCTAATGCCGGATGGACGTATCGCTACATTGACTTCCACCGGAGGAGTACGGGTATTTTTCTATACGCCCTCGCATATTCTCTCCCCGGGGAGGGGTGGTCCCGCAATCCCCCGCTCCCCCTGAATCTGCGCTTCCTGGGGATAGACGCGAAGGGTGCGGCCAAGCCACAGGCGCTCAGACGATGCACATTGCAGCAACCGCATAACGACCTCGGTATGCCTTTTGCGCAAGTTGTGCCGGCAAACCCCACTCGCTAAACGAATTTGTTGAAATCTGGTGAGCCCGGCAGGAATCGAACCTGCGACCTGCTGATTAAAAGTCAGTTGCTCTACCGACTGAGCTACGGGCCCCGCGCGAGACGGGAACATAAGAGCCCTCATACGCAGGGTCAATAGTACCCTCACAGGGTCCAAGCAGCACATGTGCACGAAAACGGCGGCTGAAATCCATTTCCGGCTCTCAGACCCGTGTCAGGTTCAGATAGCTGATTGAGAGGTACGGAACGCGTTCGCGAAGGCGGCAAATTCGCACGCCTCGATAGCCGCGCGGATATTTCCCATCAACTCTTGATAGTAGTTAAGATTATGCCAAGTCAGCAGCATCGGCCCCAAATACTCGCCCGCTTTAAACAGATGATGAAGATAGGCGCGGCTATATTGCGAAGACGCCGGACAGGCGCTCCCTTCATCGAGGGGGCGCAAATCCTCCGCATACCGAGCATTGGTTATGTTGATAACGCCATTGTGGGTAAAAGCCTGCCCGTGGCGGCCCGAACGCGTCGGCAGTACGCAATCGAACATGTCGACGCCGTGGGCAACGGCCGCGACGATATCCACAGGCTTGCCCACCCCCATCAAATAGCGTGGTTTATCAATCGGCAAAGCCGTACACGCCACATCCAAAATCCGAAGCATCGCCTCCTGGCCCTCACCCACCGCCAAACCGCCGACCGCAAAACCCTGAAAGCCGATCTCGGTTAGCCGCTGTGTTGACTGGAGACGCAGATCTTCAAAAACGCTCCCTTGAACGATCCCGAAAAGCGCTTGGTCTCCGCTCGAGTCAAAGGCACCCGCACAGCGTTTAGCCCAGCGCATTGACAGGTCCATCGATTGTGCCGCTCGACGCTTTTCGATCGGAAACGGGGTGCATTCATCAAGAACCATGACAATATCCGACCCGATAAGTCTTTGAATCTCGATACATCTTTCCGGCGTCAACACATGTTGCGAGCCATCGATGTGCGAACGGAAATAGACACCCTCGTCACTCACGCGCCGGAGTTTGGCAAGCGACATCACTTGATAGCCGCCGGAATCGGTGAGGATCGGATAAGGCCATCCCATGAAACGATGCAGACCACCAAGGCGGGACAGCCGCTCGGCTCCCGGGCGAAGCATCAAGTGATAGGTATTTCCCAAAATTACATCGGCACCGGTGGCACGCACATGATCAGGCATCATGGCTTTTACGGACCCTTGCGTGCCCACGGGCATGAACGCGGGCGTCCGGATGGGCCCGTGACCGGTGGATATTGTGCCCGTTCGAGCAGCACCATCAGTCACTTTCACATCGAATGTGAAACGAGGGCTCACAGGCACCGCAAAAGCAAGCTCCTTCGGATCCTCAAACTTGTCTTTCGAATCACATCGAAACCCCTTGTCAAAACGATTTCCGAGATCACCTTACCGCTCCAAGAGACAGGCATCACCATAGGAATAAAACCGGTACCTTGCGGCAATCGCATGGCGGTATGCCGCCCTCATCCGCTCCAATCCGGAAAAAGCACTCACCATCATGAACAATGTAGAGCGGGGAAGATGAAAATTAGTGAGGAGAAGATCCGCCGTCTTAAATCGATAGCCCGGTACGATGAAAATCGATGTCTCTCCGCAAAATGGTTCAACGATACCGCTTTGTCGAGCCGCGGTTTCCAGGAGCCTAAGCGTCGTGGTGCCCACTGCAACAATACGTCCGCCGTTTCGCCGCGCCCTCTCGATTTGCGAAGCGGTCTTGGAAGATACCTCACCCCATTCTTTATGCATGACGTGGGCGTCGGTATCGTCCACTTTGACCGGTAGAAAGGTTCCCAATCCCACATGCAGGGTTACTTCCGCAACACCGACACCTTTGCTCCCGAGTTCCGACATGAGAGCCTTTGTCAAATGCAAACCTGCGGTCGGCGCCGCCACCGCCCCTTCAATCTTGGCGAATATGGTTTGGTAATCCCGTTTGTCGTCCTCGTCGACGGCCCGTCGCGACGAAATATAGAGGGGCAATGGCATTTGCCCCTCCTCCGACAAAATCGTCGCAACACGGTCCGGTGAACACTTGAAGTCCAACATGACATGTCCGCCGTCTTTTTTATCATCGACGACAACATGGGCGCCGCTACCGACAGACAGAAGGTCACCCTGCCGTAAGCGCCTGGCCGGTCTTGCCATGGCTTCCCAAAGCGACTCCGCATGTTGACGGACTAACGTCAATTCAATCGTTACCGGTTCCATATTGCCGCCGGCCGCGCGCGGCGGGCGCGTAGCTCTCAAGACGGCAGGAATGACCTTGGTGTTGTTGACGACCATGAGATCGCCGGCGCGAAGCACGTTCGACAAGTCGGCAACATGTTTGTCGGCAAGCGACGACGCAACGTGCAAAAGACGCGCATCCTCTCGCCGAGGTAGCGGCCGAAGGGCGATCAACTCTTCCGGCAAGTCGTAATCAAAAGCATCGATACGCATCAATATGATCAGGTAAAAGCGTTCGTCGGATCAATGAACGGTCTTGCCTCTTTAAGGCTTATTATTGTTCCGTCGCCTGTGTGTATACGTCGGCCGCTACCTGCATACGGACGATCCGATCGGGCTCACCCACGAAGCCTTCTTCGCCTTCACCCCTTTTAATGCGATCAACGTGCTGCATACCGGCCGTAACACGTCCCCACACGGTGTAACGACCGTTAAGCGTCGGATTGTCATTGAACATGATGAAGAATTGAGCATTGGCGGAATTCGGCTCGCCCGTATTCGCCATAGACACTGTACCGCGCCAATGCGGTTTGATGTTGAACTCGTCCTGGAGGTCGGGCAAATCGGACCCTCCCATACCGGTTCCATCCGACGACCCGGCTTGAGCCATAAAGCCGTCAATAACTCTGTGAAAAGCCGACCCATCGTAATAACCGGCGCGCGTCAATTCCTTGACGCGGGCTACGTGGTTCGGCGCAAACGCCGGAAACAACTCGATCGTGACCCGGCCGCTCTTGAGATCCATATAAAGCACGTTTTCCGGATCGAGGTCTTTGGCTTGAACCGCACTGAAAGTGAGAGAAACCAAAACTATTTTCAATGCACGAAAGTATTTATCCATCGTCGTCTCTCAAGCTCTTCTACTATTAGCGCTGCGGCTTGCACTTTATCCGGCAAATTTTTGACGCAGCCTGTCGACCACATAGGGAGTCGTAAAATGGGACACGTCGCCGCCCATACGTGCGATTTCTTTGACCAATTTTGCCGCTATTGCTTGTTGGCCGCCCTCGGCCATGAGAAAAAGCGTCTCTATATCGGGGTTGAGACGGGAATTCATCCAAACCATTTGAAGTTCATACTCAAAATCAGACACGCCTCTGAGCCCGCGAATGATGGTTTGCGCCCCGACTTCCTCCGCAAATCGAACCAGAAGCCCCCCAAAGGATTGAACCGAAATATCAGCAAGACCTTTGCCGGACAATTGGCACAACTCATGCTGAACCATATCGACCCGCTCATCGATTGAAAACAAGGGTGACTTTTCCTCGTTAACCGCAACGCCGACGATCAAGTGATCGACGAGTTTGAGCGCACGCTTGACAATATCGATATGGCCGTTGGTGATCGGGTCGAAACTACCCGGGTAAAGGCCGACCCGTGCCATTTGATTGAACTCCTCATTAGTGGTTCGGCCGCTACTCGTCATCGACTTCGGAGCGGTCATCATCTCGTCCTGCGTCGCCCAAATGTTCGACCGATACGACCCGTTCACCCGATGACAGCTTGAAGAGCGTCACCCCTTGCGTATTGCGGCCAGCAATACGAATGTCGTCAACGGGACAACGAATCAATTGACCGGCGTCGGTGACCAACATGATTTGATCGAAAATCTCGACGGGAAATGACGCCACGAGTTTTCCATTACGCTTTGTCACGGTCATGGCAATAATGCCTTTACCGCCGCGACGCGATGTTCGGTATTCATAGGCCGACGTACACTTGCCAAAGCCGTTTTCCGATACGGTCAGCAAGAATTGCTCATAAGCACCAAGTTCGGCATAGCGTTCGGCTGATAAGGCGATCTTGTCCGCATCACCGTTGTCTTCTTCAGCGTTGGCGACAATTTCTCCCTCGCGCTCCTCTCCAGCAGTTGCACGGCGTATGGCGTTGGCTTGGCGCAAATAACTACGCGCTTCCGCCGGAGTCGCGTCGACATGACGAACGATGGTCATGGCGATCACCTCGTCTTCGCCCAACTCTTCATCTTTGCCAAGTTTGATACCTCTCACACCTGTCGACGTTCGGCCTGAAAAGACGCGAACATCGGAAACGGCAAAGCGAATGCACCGCCCGTTTGCGGATGTCAGAATGACGTTATCACTCTCGGAGCAAATTTGAACGCCCACGATTTTCTCCGTCTCGGTCGGCTTCATGGCGATCTTGCCGTTAACATTAATGCGAATAAAGTCCGACAGCCTGTTACGGCGTACATTACCCTTTGTGGTGGCAAACATAACGTCGAGTTCGGACCATTGGCTCTCATCTTCGGGCAGCGGCATCACCGTTGTTATGAGTTCCCCCTCATTGAGAGGTAACAGATTGACCATAGCCTTGCCCCGAGACTGAGGCGTCGCCTGGGGCAGGCGCCAAACTTTTAGGCGGTAAACCATTCCGGTCGAAGAGAAAAACAAGACAGGCTGATGGGTATTGGCGACGAACACGCGAGAGACGAAATCTTCATCGCGGGTTGCCATTCCGGTTCGGCCTTTACCGCCGCGCCGCTGAGTCCGATAGATATTAAGCGGCACTCGCTTGATGTAGCCACTGTGCGTCACCGTCACAACCATATCTTCTTTCTGGATCAGGTCTTCGTCTTCGACGTCAACGTCCGCCTCGACGATTTCCGTCCTGCGCGGCGTACCGAATTCTTCCTTGACAGCCTCAAGTTCGCATTTGATGAGCTGCATAACTCGGGTCCGTGAACGCAAAATATCCAAATAGTCATCGATCCTGGTTTCGAGTTCTTTGAGTTCGTCACCAATTTCATCGCGCCCAAGCGCCGTCAAGCGTTGCAGCCGCAGTTCTAAAATGCCGCGGGCCTGTTCCTCCGACAAGCGCACGCGGTTATCTTTCACCACGTGCCGGGGGTCGGCGATCAACTCGACCAAAGGAACAATGTCTGCCGCCGGCCAATCACGGCCAAGCAGTCTCTCCCGTGCGGTTACGGGATTTTTTGCCGTTCTGATGAGCAAGATCACGTCGTCAAGATTAGAGACCGCGATAGCCAATCCCACCAACAGGTGGGCCCGGGCGCGGGCCTTTCTCAGTTCAAGGGCAGTCCGGCGCGTGACGACGACTTCGCGAAAGTCGATGAAGGCATCGAGCATTTCACGCATATTCATCAACTCGGGCCGACCTCCGTTCAACGCCAACATGTTGACGCCAAAACTGGTTTGCAAGGATGAGAAACGATAAAGCTGATTGAGAATGACGTCTCGGTTGGCTTCACGCTTCAACTCGATCACAACGCGCATACCGTGCCGGTCGGACTCGTCTCTCAGGTCGGAGATTCCCTCGATACGTTTATCGCGAACCAGGTCGGCAATCTTTTCGATCATTGTCGCCTTGTTCACTTGGTAGGGAATCTCCGTGATGATGATCGCGTTTTTGTCTTTGGCCAATTCTTCAAAATGAACGCGGCCACGCATGATCACGGCGCCGCGGCCGCTTTCAAACGCCGACCGAACGCCGCTTTTGCCGAGAATGAAACCGCCGGTCGGAAAGTCGGGGCCTTGGATAATCTCATTCAGTCGATCAGACGGTACGTTTGGATCATCGATGATCGCGATGCAGCCGTCGACAAGTTCCGAGAAATTATGAGGAGGAATGTTTGTCGCCATGCCGACCGCAATGCCGCCTGCACCGTTGACCAACAAATTGGGAAAGCGCGCCGGAATAACCGTCGGCTCCTGGCTTTCTCCATCGTAATTATCCTGAAAATCTACGGTGTCCTTCTCGATATCCTCAAGCAGGGACTCGGCAGGCTTGCCCAAGCGCACCTCCGTGTAACGCATGGCAGCCGCCGGGTCACCGTCAATGGAGCCGAAATTGCCCTGCCCGTCCAAAAGTGGAAGACGCAACGAGAAACCCTGACCCAAGCGAATTAGGGCATCGTAGATTGCTTGGTCACCATGGGGATGATAACGCCCCATCACATCTCCGACTATGCGCGCACATTTCCTATGGGGCTTGTCGTGGGTGTAGCCATTCTCGTGCATCGTATAGAGAATGCGCCGGTGAACAGGCTTGAGACCGTCGCGCACATCCGGAAGCGCCCGGCTGACAATGACACTCATCGCGTAATCAAGATAAGAGGAACTCACCTCATCTTCGATGGCGACGAGATTTGCGTCGGCACGACGGTTGGAGTCGGACGGTGAGTTTTCGGGATCTGACAAAGCTTACACCCTACCTTGAAACTGTCGCAATAATCTCAAACAGCCCGCTGCCGCGTAAGTTTATCCTCTAAAACCCATTCATTTTTACGAAAAGACACGCAACGACTCGTTGGGAAATTTAGCATTTTCCAAGTTTCGGGACAACGTCAACGGTCCAAGCCAAAGCGCTTCCGAAACCTCTGATTCGGTGAAAACTTGCGTGCAGTCAGAAGGGAATTTCGTCGTCCAATTGGGTGTCGCGAAAGTCTTGTAAAGACTGGCTTGTAGACTCTTCGAACGGGCCGTCTTGCCTTTCGCCACCTCGCGAGTCGAGCATGGTCATATTCGAATTAAAACCCTGCAGCACAACTTCCGTAGTGTAGCGGTCCTGACCCGACTGGTCTTGCCATTTACGGGTCTGCAACTGTCCTTCCAAATAGACCTTTGATCCTTTGCGGAGATAGTTTTCGGCGATACGGCAAAGTCCTTCGTTGAAAATCACCACCCGATGCCACTCGGTCTTTTCTCGCTTTTCGCCCGTGCCCTTATCGCGCCAAGAGTCCGATGTGGCAACCCGCAGATTACAAATCGGACGTCCGTCCCTGGTTTGCCTGATCTCCGGATCAGCGCCCAGGTTACCAACCAAAATGACCTTATTGATGCTCCCCGCCATCGTCCCGCCTTCCGTGATATTTAATTCCATCGTTGTGTTGACGCATCATATCCAAAAGCCTGGCCCCGGCCACTAACTTGGCTAAGTTATCCACCGGTTTATTTCTAATCATGTTCTTGTTATGTTCTATCCTAATCAGCGTTTGCAGTCAACACTTTTGTGGACTTATCCAAAGACAAAGGGAGAATGCACTGTACAGACAGTCCCGCCAAGCTGATAGCCAATCCGCTTCATCGTCCATTTCGTAACATCATGATCACTTACTTATGGTTATAAATTGACCGAAAAAGTAAAGTGACGCGGCTCATGAAATGTGAGTCTTGAACCGCATGACAAACTCATATTTAGAAGAGCCTGAAAGCTGGCTGAGTTGAGTACAAGGCTGCAGAGATGCTCGATCGAGATACAATAAAAGCATGAGCGCCAAAACCATCCACGTGCAAGGTGCTCGGGAGCATAATCTCAAGAACATCGATGTGGAGATTCCACGAGATCGATTGGTCGTGATCACCGGCCTGTCCGGATCCGGTAAATCTTCTCTCGCTTTCGATACCGTTTACGCCGAAGGGCAACGGCGCTATGTCGAAAGCTTGTCGGCTTATGCCCGGCAATTCCTGGAACTGATGCAAAAACCGAACGTCGATCAAATCGACGGGCTCAGTCCGGCTATCTCTATCGAACAAAAGACGACTTCACGCAATCCACGATCAACTGTGGGCACGGTGACGGAAATTTATGACTATATGCGGCTTCTATTTGCACGTATTGGAGTTCCCTATTCCCCCGCAACGGGCCTTCCCATCGAAAGCCAGACCGTCAGTCAAATGGTCGACCGCCTCATATCATTACCGGAGGGCACACAATTTTATTTGTTAGCGCCCATGGTCCGCGGGCGCAAAGGCGAGTATCGCCGCGAATTCGGTGATCTCCTCAAAAGAGGCTTTCAGCGAGTCAAAATCGATGGTGCCTTTCACGAACTAGAGAACGTTCCTACACTGAATAAAAAGGTCAAACACGATATCGATGTTGTAGTCGACCGTTTGGTCATACGCCCCAAGATCGAACGGCGGCTGGCCGATTCTTTTGAAATAGCCTTAGGCCTTGCCGATGGGATTGCTGTGGCTGAAATGGCCGCTTCAAAGAAAAGAAACGAAGCGGATCGATTCGTTTTTTCAGAGAAATTCGCATGCCCCATCTCCGGATTTACTATTGAGGAGATCGAACCCCGTCTTTTTTCGTTCAACAACCCTTACGGGGCATGCCCGGAGTGCGACGGGCTGGGCACCCAGCTTTACTTCGACTCGGACCTCGTGGTGCCCGACGGGTCCAAGTCTCTGGCAGACGGGGCCATAGCACCGTGGGCTAAAACCACGTCGCCTTATTATCTTCAGACTCTCAAAAGCCTGGCCCGCAAATACAAGTTTTCAATCAACGTACCGTGGGATGAACTAGATGAAGAGGTGCAGGACATCGTCCTGTTCGGCACCGAAGAGCCGGTGAAATTCATTTATGATGACGGACTGCGCCGCTACGAAACACGAAAACCCTTCGAAGGCGTGGTCAACAATATCGAACGAAGGTGGCGCGAGTCCGACAGCGCATGGGTGCGTGAAGAGATGGAACGCTATCAAGGGGTCGAGCCGTGCGGCGAGTGCGGCGGCTTTCGGCTCAAGCCCGAAGCACTCGCGGTCAAGATCGACGGGAAACATATCGGCGAAGTCGCGCAATTTTCTATTCGCGAAGCGCAGGTCTGGTTCGAACGCTTACCCTCGCGGCTCAAGAAAAAACAAAACGAAATTGCCGGACGCGTACTCAGGGAGATCCGGGAACGGCTACGGTTTCTGAACAACGTAGGTCTTGACTATCTAACTTTATCGCGCAGTTCGGGCACACTTTCGGGTGGCGAGTCACAGCGCATCAGACTCGCATCGCAAATAGGGTCAGGTCTGACGGGTGTGCTCTATGTTCTGGACGAGCCGTCAATCGGCTTGCATCAGCGCGACAACGCCCGGCTCCTGGAAACGCTCAAAAATTTACGCGACCTCGGCAATTCCGTTGTCGTAGTGGAACATGACGAAGAAGCGATTCTGAGCGCCGACCATGTGATCGACATGGGGCTTGGCGCAGGCGTCCATGGGGGAAACGTGGTCGCGGCGGGACCACCCCCCGTCATCATGAAAAGCAAGCAAAGTCTAACCGGGCAATATCTGTCGGGTCGAAAAGAAATTCCGGTTCCCGCAATACGACGCCCTGCGCAAAACAATCGCGTGCTTCGTATCGTTAAAGCTTCCCAACACAACCTCAAAGGCATCACGGCGGAAATCCCGCTCGGCACATTTACGTGCGTTACAGGCGTTTCGGGCGGGGGCAAGTCCTCGCTTATCGTCGAGACGTTGTACAAAGCTGCAGCCCGGCGCCTTAACAGCGCCAGAGCTCAACCCGGAGACCACAAATCAATCGAAGGGCTCGATCATCTGGACAAGGTAATCAACATCGACCAATCGCCCATCGGTCGTACCCCGCGCTCCAACCCGGCAACCTATACCGGCGCATTCACGCCCATACGCGAATGGTTTGCGGGCCTGCCCGAATCCCAAGCGCGCGGCTACAAACCGGGACGCTTTTCCTTCAACGTCAAAGGCGGGCGCTGCGAAGCCTGCCAGGGCGACGGCGTCATCAAAATCGAAATGCATTTTTTACCGGACGTCTATGTACAATGCGACGTCTGCAAGGGCCAACGCTACAATCGTGAAACCCTCGAAATCAAGTTCCGTGAAAACTCTATCGCCGATGTCCTGGACATGACCGTCGAAGAGGCCTCTTCATTCTTTAAAGCGATACCCGCGATCCGAGAAAAGCTCAATACATTGAAACAAGTGGGGCTCGATTACATTCACGTCGGCCAACAGGCAACCACCTTATCCGGCGGCGAAGCCCAGCGGGTGAAGCTTGCCAAAGAAATGTCGAAGCGTGCCACGGGGCGTACACTGTATATTTTGGATGAACCGACGACCGGACTTCATTTTGAAGACGTAAAAAAACTCCTGAATATACTCCACCGCCTCGTCGAACAGGGCAATACGGTGGTGGTCATCGAGCACAATCTGGAAGTGATTAAGACGGCCGATTGGATTTTAGACTTGGGGCCCGAAGGGGGTGACCGTGGCGGCCGGATCGTGGCCGCCGGCACCCCCGAAGACATAGCGCGGATAACGAAAAGCTACACGGGCCGGTACTTGAAGAAAATTTTTTGACGTTTTCTCAAATTTATTTCCACTTTGGCAGGCCGCCCTCAGAGCAGCCACTCCTCTTTCCCAATCGCAACAGGTTGGGCTCTAATACAAATTCTGCGCCGCGACCATGCCGAAAAACATGGGGAACGACAGCATCGTGTTCGTACGTGAAAAGAGCATGGCCGTGCGCGCAGCCGCCGCTTTGGCATCGGCCGGTGCATCGATAATACCAAGCGCAATTTTTTGATTCGGCCAAATAATAAACCAGACATTGATGAACATTATGGTGGCAAGCCACATGCCCAAACCGATAGCAATGTGTTTCGGAACTTCAAAACCCTCCGAAATTCCAATCGTCAATGACTCGATAAGATAATCACTCAGCCATGCCAAGACCAACCCCGTGATCAAAGTGGCCAAGGCACCCCAACGGAACCACCACAGCGCTTCCGGCGCAATGACTTTACTGATCGCCGGTTTTTGGTCATCGGGAATTTTACCCATGTTGGGAATCTGAACGAAATTGAAATACCACAACAGACCGATCCACATCACACCACTGAGAACATGCAACCAGCGAAACAGAAACAGCAAAAATCGCGTCTCATCGAAGCCTTGGCTCACCGCATAAATCACAAGCGACAAGACAGCCAGGACAAACCCCGCAATGACCGTATTGGTAAGGTTTGAGAGTATCGAAGCCATGTCTAAGGTCCTCCCCCAGTCTATTCACTTTTCCGCCATGAAAGGCGCGAGTGCATTCCAGATGGTGAAGAATAGACCCGCAATGTCAAGTAATTATGTCAGTCGATTATAATCGAATACGATAGCAGGCAATCGCGTCAGGTGGCTGCTTGACGCGGCTTGGTGCCAAGCCCGCTCCATTCGCGTTTCACGCCTGTAATCAAAAGTAACGGTGCAGCGATGAAGATCGATGAATAGGTGCCAACGAACACGCCCCATATCATGGCAAAAGTGAAGCCGCGAATGACTTCGCCGCCTAAAAAGTAAAGTGAGAATAGTGCCAGCAAAGTCGTAATAGAGGTCATCACCGTTCGCGATAACGTGTTGTTGATGGAAAAATCCAGAAGTTCGTCCAATTCCATCTTTTTGAATTTGCGCAGGTTTTCGCGCACCCGATCATAGACAACAACCGTGTCATTCATCGAATAACCGACGATGGTCAAAATCGCGGCAATAATCGACAAGTTGAACTCGAGCTGCGTGATCGAGAACATCCCGACCGTGAGCACTACATCGTGCACCAACGCAATGACGGCGCCCAAACTGAACTGCCATTCGAAGCGGATCCAGATGTAGAACAACATAAGCGCAAGCGCCACCAGAACGGCGATTGTACCGTCTACAACCAGTTCGCCGCTAACCTTCGGCCCGACAACTTCAATTCGACGATATGAGACGCCCTCACCGAGAGCTTCATTCAAGGCCGTCTTTACGATATCAACCACGTTCTGCTGTGCATTCTCCGCATCAGTGTCCGAAGCATTGCTTGTCTGCTGCGCTTCGATGATGATCAAGACGTCATTCGGCGTACCGAATTCTTGAACTTTGACATCACCCAAAGCCAAACCGCCTACAGCGTTCCGTATCTGTCCCAGATCGGCGGGTGCCGGCGTGCCGATTTCAATGAGCGTACCGCCGCGAAAATCGATCCCAAAATTAAGTCCCGATGCAAAAAAGAGAAATACGGACGACACCGCCAGTAGAGCAGACACTGCAAACGTAATCGTGCGGTGCCGAATAAAGCGGATATTGGTGCTATGGGGAACAAGTCTGAGAACGGGCATGAGCGTCGTCCCTAAATGGGCAAGGCCGACCGCCGCTGGCGCCGCAGCCAGGTGACCACGAACAGCCGCGTGACGGTAAACGCCGTGAACACGGAAGCGATAATGCCGATTGCCAAGGTCACGGAGAAACCCCGTACGGGTCCGGATCCCAACCAGAAGAGAATGACGGCCGCAATGAGCGTGGTGATGTTGGCGTCCAAAATGGTGCCGAGCGCACGGGAATAGCCCGCTTCAACGGCATTGATCGGGCTTTTACCCGCCCGCACTTCTTCACGTATACGTTCGAAAATAAGGACGTTGGCGTCGACTGCCATACCTATGGTCAGGACGATGCCGGCAATGCCCGGCAGCGTCAGCGTCGCGCCCAACAGCGACAAAGCGCCCGCGATCAAAATCATGTTCAAGATCAAGGCCACATTGGCGAGCAAGCCGAACAGGCCATAGCACAGTATCATGAAAATAATCACGCCTACAAAACCGATGACAGCGGCCAATTGGCCTGCGGAAATCGAGTCCGCCCCCAGGTCCGGACCGACGCTGCGCTGCTCCAAGGGCGTGATCGGTGCCGGCAACGCACCCGAGCGCAACAGGATCGACAGGTCGTTGGCGGTTGCGAAAGTGAAGTTGCCGCTGATCTGACCCGAGCCCCCGAGGATCGGCTCCCGGATTTGCGGGGCGCTAATCACCACATTGTCAAGCACGATGGCAAACCGCCGGCCCACATTGTCGCGGCTGATATCCGCAAAACGCCGCGCTCCCACAGTGTCGAAGCGGAACGTAACGACGGGCTCACCCGTTTGAGCGTCAGTCGAAACACCGGAATTGACCAACCTGTCTCCCGTAATTGCCGGTTGCCGGTATACCAACACAAATTGTTCCGTGGGATCATCGCTTGGCAGCAGCAAGGAACCGGGCGGAACACGGCCTGCCCGCGCTTCGGTGACGGTGACCGTGGTATCGACCATATGGAAATTCATTTTGGCTGTAGTGCGCAACAACGCAAGAATGCGTTGCGGATCGCTTTCTCCCGGCACTTGAACGATGATGCGGTCCAAGCCCTGACGCTGAATTGTGGGCTCGCGTGTGCCAAGCTCGTCGATCCGTCGACGGACAATCTCGATGGACTGAGACATGGCGGCGGTTTGAGTCTCCTGAACGGCCTGAGAGGTGAGTCTCACTTCAATCCGTTGATTACCGCCTTCCGTTACATCAAGGTCTTTTAAACCTCCCGCCAACAAAGCGGAGGCTAACGGCGCTGCTAAATCGCGAATACGGCGCAGTGCCTCCGACATTTGATCGGGATTGGTAATTCGAACGGTAACCATATCGCCCAAGTTGCCGAGATTTGTGTAACCGATGCGTTCCTGTTCGCCTCGAACACCCCGCATCGCGCCCCGTACTTCGCTGACAAGCCTATCGAGACGTTCTTTGACGACCACATCGACACCAACCTCAAGAAGAAGATGAACGCCGCCCTGCAAGTCCAGACCGAGATTGATCTGATCTCTCGGCAAGACCCCGGGCCAAGACTCAACAGTCTCTTTCGAAAACAAATTGGGAAAGGCAAAGACCAGTCCGAACGCCAAGGCGATCAAGATGCTGACAATCTTCCATCTTTCGAAGTGCAACATAAGGATCAGTTGCTTTTATTCGACTTATCATTCGCAGGTTCGGTCTTCGCACGCACATCGGACAACGTGCCGCGAATGACCCTCACCCGCACGCCTTCAGCAACCTCGACCAGAATTTCGTCGGTGTCATTGTCAAAGACTCGGGTTACCTTGCCCACAATACCACCCGACGTCACGACGATGTCGCCCCGGCGCACCGCTTCTACCATGCGCTTGTGTTCCTTCACCCGTCGCTGTTGAGGCCGGATGACAAGAAACCACATGATGACAAAAATCAGGACTATCGGGATCAAGAAGTCGAATCCCGGGCCGATAGAACCGCCGGATTGCGCATATGCCGCAGATATCAAAATCGATACTCTCCTCAAGACGGACGATTAAATTTCGCGGACTATAGCGCCGGCTCCGGTGCTTTGCAAAACAAAGTAAGCTCCTGCAATCAGAACACTTTTTGCTTTTGCCCCTGAGTTGACCGGGGTCTGAATCGTGTTAGCGTTGAATGGCTAAACGAAACATGGGAGCCGCTTTGACAAAAGATAACGAGTCGGAACTGCATGCTTTACTCGAGCGAATAATCGCGCCACTTGAGCGGATGGCGGGATGCACGACTCCTCTTGGCGATTTGACAGAAGCGGCGGCTTTTATCTGGCAGACGAATCCCGATCAACTGGAACCGGTCGAACACGTTAACTGTATTCCGCTAAAGCTTCTGAAGGGCATTGATCGAGTACGCGATATCTTACTCGACAATACAAGACGATTTGCCCGAGGCTTGCCCGCCAACAACGCCCTCCTCTGGGGAGCACGGGGAGCCGGCAAGAGTTCTCTTGTCAAAGCGGTACATGCGAAACTGAATGAAGACGACAAGGAAAAACTTGCCCTTATCGAAATCCATCGTGAAGACGTGGCATCCCTGCCGCGACTTATGAGCTTTCTACGCAAACATAACCAGCGCTGCGTCGTGTTTTGCGACGATCTTTCATTTTCCTCCGACGATACGAGCTACAAGTCGCTCAAGACCGTATTGGAAGGAGGCATCGAAGGGCGGCCCGGCAACGTTCTATTTTACGCTACGTCAAATCGACGGCACTTGATGCCCCGGGATATGATGGAAAACGAGAGATCTACGGCAATCAATCCATCTGAAGCAGTCGACGAAAAAGTCTCGCTGTCCGACCGATTCGGCTTGTGGTTGGGATTCCACAATTGCAGCCAAGACGATTACTTGACGATGATCCACAGCTATGTCGATCATTTTCACTTAAAGACCAATGCCGCAACCGCAGAGAAAGAAGCCATCGAATGGTCCACAACTCGAGGTGCGCGGTCCGGCCGCGTGGCGTGGCAATACGTTCAGGACCTCGCAGGACGTTTAGGTCAGAAATTAGACGTTTAACCGGCTACGCCCCCGAAAGATATTTGGTCGGATTGATCGCACTTCGACCCTTGCGTATTTCAAAGTGGACTTGAGGCGTCGAAACCGAGCCAGTCGCACCGGCTTCGGCAATGATGTCACCCCGGCTCACCTTGTCGCCTCTGCGAACCAGGAGCCGATGATTGTGGGCATAGGCCGTTACATAGCCGCCGGCGTGCTTGATGAGCAGAAGATTGCCGTAACCTTTAAGCTCGTTGCCTGCATAAGTCACGATACCCGTCTGGGCCGCGCGAACCGGCGCGCCCTTCGACACGGCGATATTAATGCCGTCATTGTGCAATCCGTTCCGTTTCGGTCCATAACTCGAAATGACTTGTCCCGAGACCGGCCACAGAAATTCATTGCCGGGCCCGGACCGCGCGGGAATGTTCGCTGTGAAAAGACTTCCCTTTGCTTCTGCCGTTTCGAGGGACGGTTTTTTCACAGGGCTTGCTTGCCCGTCCTTGATCCCTGTCCGTGCAACTTTAACCCTTGGCGCCGGGATGTGAACGGCGGTTTTCCCTGTCGGCCACTTGCTCCCTGCCGACGGCAAAATCAGGCGCTCACCGACTCGAATGGTAAACGGGGACTTCAGTCCATTGACGGCAGCAATTTCAGAAACGCCGACGTTATAGCGCCTGGACAGGCTATAAATCGTGTCGCCGGGCGACACTGTATGATAGGGCAGCGCAGGCATAAGAGGTGATTGGCCGACATTGTTGACCGGCCCGGGGTATGAACCGCCCCACGTTATCGGTGCGGCGCCGTCTTTGCGGGCACAAGCGGTAAGAAAACTCATGCCCACAATGATTATAATTGCCAAGATCGATCGGTTCGGCTGAAGACCAAGTGAAATCATGCCTGCACTCAAACCGAGTCAGACCTCCTTCGCCACGCCGCTCATAAGCGGCACGAAGCGAACGGGCATCAACTCTTTTGTTTCAACCCCTTCTTCATGACGAATTATGGTTACCAATTCCTGAATATTCGGGCCGGAAGCAACAGGAAGCACCATATTTCCACCGATTTTCAATTGCTCCACAAGAGTATCCGGAATCGTTTCTGCCGCCGCCGTAACGATGATCTGATCAAATGGCGCTTGTACGGGCCACCCCTTTTGTCCGTCGGCGACCATAGTCGTGATGTTCACCAGTCCCAGTCGCTCGAACCGTTTCTCAGCTTGGCGCAGAAGCGTACGGTATCGTTCAACCGTGTAAAGCCGACGGCAAAGATGCGATAAAACGGCAGCATGATAACCTGACCCCGTACCCACCTCTAGAACTTTACACCGATCATTGATGTCCAAGGCCTGTGTCATCGCAGCGACAACGAAGGGCTGGCTGATCGTCTGACCGCATTCGATCGGCAATGCATTGTCATCGTAAGCGTGTTTTGCAAATGCTTCAGGCACAAAAAGTTCCCGGTCAACGCGCTCAATCGCCGAAAGCACACGATTGTCGGTGATGCCTTGGCGGCGCAGCGACATGATCAGATTGATCTTTTGGGCTTGGTCCGACACCTGAGCCCCTTACTTCATGCTAGGCATAACGACGGTCGAACATCGGCTCGACCACAGATTCCGAGAAACCGGGCAAAGACTGCCGATAGAGTATGACGGGTGGCCTCATGGAACAAATCTAAATGTAAAAGGTAAGCGGCAACACCCAACGGGGTGAAGTTGAGAGTCGGCATGTTGCTCCGTTTTCGGCACCATGATCCATCTGTCGGACGATAGTTGCCGCGTGACCCTCTGATAAACTAGGCTTTCGCCGTGATAGTTGTGAGACCACCCATATAGGGGCCCAAACATTCGGGAAGCGAGATTCTCCCATCCGTATGCTGATAGTTTTCAAGAAGTGCAACCATCGTTCTCCCGATTGCCAACCCTGACCCGTTTAATGTGTGTACGAAGCGCGTACCCTTTTTACCCTTGGGGCGATAACGCGCATTCATACGCCGGGCTTGAAAATCTCCGAAGTTTGAACAACTCGATATTTCACGATAGCTGTTCTGCCCGGGCATCCAGACTTCCAAGTCATATGTCTTTTGAGATCCGAAACCCAAATCTCCGGTGCACAAAATCATGACGCGATAGTGTAAGCCCAATCTTTTAAGTATTTCTTCGGCACACGCGGTCAGACGCTCGTGCTCTTCCTCCGATTGGTCTTGCACGGTTATGCTAACGAGTTCCACTTTTGAAAATTGGTGTTGGCGAATCATGCCGCGGGTATCTTTACCTGCCGCCCCCGCTTCCAATCGAAAGCACGGCGTCCAGGCAACTAGCCGTTTAGGTAAATCCTCTTCGGCTAAAATACTTTCTCTGACGATGTTCGTAAGCGGAACCTCGGCCGTAGGAATAAGCCATCGACCGTCCTCGGTATGAAATTGTTCGTCAGCGAACTTAGGCAATTGAGTCGTCCCAAACATGGCATGATCTTGCACCAGAACCGGCGGAACGACTTCCATGTAGCCGAATTCCGACGTATGGATGTCGAGCATGAAAGCGGCCAGCGCACGCTCCAAACAGGCAAGCTGACCGTAGAGATAGACAAAGCGCGAACCGGCAACCTTCGCGGCTGTTTCAAAATCTAGTTGACCGAGCGCCTCGCCCAGATCGGTGTGCTCCTTCGGCGCGAAGTCGAAAACGGGCTTTTGACCAAAAACGCGTATTTCTTGGTTCGCCTTCTCGTCGCCTCCGATTGGCACATCGTCCGCCGGCATATTGGGAAGGCTGCACAACAGCCCGTCCAATTGAGTCCGCAGACTACGTTCTTCATCCTCGCATTCCTGTATTTCGGATTTCAGGGACTCTGCCTCTCCGATGAGTTTTTCCGCGCCCAATCCATCGCCTTTGGCCTTGGCCTGGCCAATTTGTTTCGAAAAGTCGTTTCGCTTTGTTTGAGCCGTCTGAAGTTTGGCGATCGTCTCCCGCAGCCGGGTATCAAGATCGACAATCTTCTGCGCTTGGGGTTCAAGTCCGCGTTTGACCCAGCCCGCGTCAAAGAGCTCCGGATTCGAGCGAATTGCTTTGACATCAAACATCACAGGCTATTGCCCGCAACCGCAGCATAAATCAACCGCTTTCTTTGAGCTATGAGCGTCCATGGGAAACGTCCGGTTCCGGATGAATCATGATCGGAACTGCTCAGCCCCGTTCTGTTTATCAACAGACTGACAATGATGCGTCGGGCCGCTTTACTACCGATGCTCACCCCGTTGTCAAGTTTCCGCAGCCGCTTCTGCGCGCTTCTTCTCAATAAAAGCGACCGCGAAAATCGAGAGTTCGAACAGAATCAGGATAGGAACCCCTAAACCTATTTGGGAAATCGGATCGGGAGGCGTCAAAAACATGGCGGCTGCGAACGCGCCGACAATAAAAAACTTCCGCTTACTGCGTAATGTTTCCGCGGTGATGAGACCCGCCCGGCCCAATAGTGTGATTAGAACCGGTAATTGAAACGCCAATCCGAAACCCAGAATGAGCGCCATGATGAGATTGAGATATTCGCTGACCCGGTTCTCATTGATAATTGAAATTTGTCCTGAGCCGCCCGCTTGTTCAAAACTTAGAAAAAACGCCATCGCCAAAGGCAAAATAAAGAAATAAAGGAGCGCCGCGCCGATAACAAACAGAACAGGAGTAGCGACGAGGAACGGCCAAAAGGCGTTGCGTTCATTACGATACAGGCCCGGCGCCACAAACATGTAGACTTGACCGGCGATGATCGGAAAAGCCAGAAACAGCGCACCGAAGAATGCCAACCGGACATAGGTAAAAAAGGCTTCTTGCGGTGCCGTGTAAATGAATTTGAGTTCGGGCCGATCGCCCGCGGCTAATTGGTATGGATGCAACAAAATTGCATAAATCTCGTCAGCAAAATAAAAACAAAAGGCAAATGCGATTAGAATCGCGATGCTCGCGTAAATGAGCCGTCGGCGCAGTTCCATCAAATGATCCAGCAACGGCGCCTTTGTCGCATCAATGTCTTCTTGGGTCATGGACTAATTCTGCACGACGTTTCAAGCAGACGTTTTCGTTTTTGTCTTGCCGGTTTCTGACAAAGGCTTCGGCGGAGGTTGCCCCTCAGACGACGTGATCTCGTCGGCAGACGACGGTTTTGACTCACTCGACCTATCGGTTTCGCCGTTCAGAGGCGACATCTTGGTCGCCGTAGGATCGTGATCACCAAATTCGCTCTTGATCGGATCGATGCTCTGCTCAAGTTCCTTTTTGATCTCGCCGATCGGGCCGCCCGCTTTCAGTTCGTCGACACCTTTGCGCAACTCATTGAGTTCCGTCTCCCGGGCCAACTCATCAAAGCTGCGCTGAAACTGACGGGCCATCGATCGGGCCTTGGACATCCATTGCCCGAATGTCCTTAGCATTTTAGGCAACTCTTTGGGTCCGACGACAATGACGGCGATAATCGCCAAGACAAGAAGTTCCCAACTGCCGATGTCCCAAGGCATGACACGAGTTCCCGGCGGTGCGCGGCCTTAAGTACCCGCCGTCTTGTCTTTGGTAGCGGTTCCTACGGTTTCACCGGTTGCGTTGTCGATGGTTTTGGTATTGGTATCGTCATCGCCATCGTCCACGTTATCACCCTCCTTCAGGCCTTTGCGAAAGCTCGTAATGCCCTTGGCGACGTCACCCATCAAGTCGGAAATCTTGCCACGGCCGAACAGCAAAACAACCAAGACAACAACGATCAAAATCTGCCAAACACTTATTCCCATTTGTCTTCACTCCAGCGGCGGATACTCACCGCCTAAATGCGCTCTCGATCCGCCGATAATGTCAAACTCCTTGAACACACGCAAATCAGGCCGACGCAAAAGATTGATTGATACATGTTCAAGATCGGAACCCATAACGTTGTTTACAAGAGAAAAACGGCCCAATTCCACCTTCAATCTTGCCCACTTCCGGGGGTTTAAACCCATACCGCTCGGCGCATCGCATCATTCAGGGAACCACGGCGGGAAGGGAGGATGGTCAATCTGCCCGTGCCACCACCCGGGCCTTGTAGATCGGAAGCGCCCCTATTCCTTATCATGCTCTAGGGTCCGCTGCACGCTGCCGGGGTCGGAAGAGGTTAACGCAGGGCCTTTGGACTGCTGTTATGCGTGTGCAGACCAAACAATCGCCTCACGGCCTTGAAGGTTCTAGGTGTCACCGCTTCGGGTATCTTCCAGAAAATCAGTCTGAAACTCGGGACTCTCGTCTTCCACCTCGATATCGACAGCGTCTTCATCCGATTCCGCTTCGCTGATCCCGGGAGTCGGCAAGGTAAAGCCGGGCGGCAAGCGTGCGTCCAACAATCCCGCAGCCTTTAATTCCTCAATACCCGGAAGGTCGCCCACATCCTCCAATCCAAAGTGACTCAAAAAGTCTTCGGTAGTGCCGTAGGTGACTGGCCGACCGGGTGTTCGCCGCCGGCCGTGCAAACGGACCCAGCCTACTTCCATGAGAAGATCGACGGTTCCCTTGCTCACCGCAACACCGCGAATGTCTTCAATCTCAGCGCGGGTTACGGGCTGATGATATGCGATAATTGCGAGTGTTTCAGTTGCGGCACGGGATAACCGCCTTGGCTCGACGCGCTCACGCTCCATGAGGAAATTCAAATCGGGCGCTGTTCTCAACGCCCACTTGCGGTTGATGCAGATCAGATTCACGCCCCGATTGACATACTCGCTTTTCAAGATCTCCAAAAGAGCCACCACATTGACACCGTCGGGCAACCTTTGCTCAAGCGTATCCAGATCGACGGGCTCTGCGGCGGCAAACAGCAAAGCTTCCAACATTCTCAAACATTGACTTTTGTCAGGGTCATTTATTGCGATTGAATTACTCTTCATCAGAGCTTCGCCTTGAGGGACGCCCTTGGCGACTGCGTCACGGCTCTCAATCGTGCTGCTTGATTGCATTTCCCGTCTATCCAATGGCCCCTCCCTCAAACTCTAAGGTTGTGCTTCGTGTGTTCGTACGTAGACAGGCCCAAAGTGAACCAATTGCTTGATTTGCATATGGCCCTCTTTCACAAGCTCCAAACTGGCCATAAACGTGCTGGCTTTCGCTGACCGCCATCTCGCTTGCTTGTTGGCGGGACCGTATTGGCTTTGCAGCCAGTCTTCCGGCAAAAGCGTGTCCAAGGTGCTCCAGTCTTTGATTTTACCGAATAGCCGCTCAATGCGTTTTCGCGCGTCTTCGACGCTAAAAATCGGTGCCTTGCTAATGCGCAAGTGATCGCGGCTGATGCCGTGTATGCGCCGTTCGGAATATGCTTTGAGCAAATCGTAAATGTTGGACTTGTATGAAGGAGTTCGAACAACGCGAATGCCTTCCGGCATGCCTCTGGCGAAAACATCGCGACCCAGCCTGTCGCGCGCCATGAGCCGCGCAGCAGCATCACGCATGGCTTGCAAGCGCTGCAACCGGAAGGTCAGACGCGCTGCCAGTTCCTCCCCGGTGGGCCCGTCGGTTTCTGTTTCCGGAGGCGGCAATAAAAGCCGGGACTTGAGATAAGCAAGCCAAGCGGCCATCACCAGATAGTCGGCCGCCAGCTCCAATTGCAAACGCTGCGCAGCGGCGACGAACGACATGTATTGATCGACCAAAGCCAGAATTGAAATCTTCTTGAGGTCGACTTTTTGAGTCCTTGCAAGAAGCAGAAGCACATCAAGCGGCCCCTCGTAGCCGTCCACATCCACAATCAAAACCTCGGCTATTGACGGTCCTTGTGAGATTGGACTGTCCGGATCCGGGGTCTTGCGAAACTGGTCTTGCGATTCGTTCATAGGCTTGCTACCCGGCGTACAATGATGAGGCCTGCGGCACATTCATAAGGTCGGACAAACGGCTGCGCGCCGCCGTCAAATCCAATGTTCGAGGTTGCCGCAATTTGGACAGCGCGCGGTCAGCCCGCTGAAGAGCCCTCCCCGCAAGTGTCCGCGCCGCCGCCGCCACCTTTTCCATTTCGGATCGTCGGCCGTTGCAGTGGAGGATCAAGTCACACCCCGCGCGATAGGATGCGGACGTGCGCGCGGCAGAATCTCCCTCCAAAGCATTCATTGACAGGTCATCCGTCATCAGTGCGCCTTCAAACGCCATATGTTTTCGGATGACTTCATGAATGACTATTTTTGAAACGGTGGCCGCATGTTCGGGGTCGTACGCCTCAACCACAATGTGTGCCGTCATGCCGAGCGGCAGATCCGACAGCGCGGCGAAGGGAGCAAAGTCCCGCCTGATGAGTTCGTCTGCAGTGCAGGTAATCCGTGGAAGGGCGTCGTGGCTGTCCACATTGCCCCGGCCGTGACCGGGCATATGCTTGATGACGGGCAAGACACCTCCCGCCAACAATCCGTCCGCCGCAGCACGTCCACACTCCGTTACGGTCTGGGGAGCGGTTCCATATGCCCGCTCGTCCAGAAAAGGAGCCGAGCCCGGAGCGGGCAGATCAAGCACGGGTAAACAATTGACATTAATACCTGCAATGAAAAGTTCGGCAGCCAGCAACTGACTGTTCAGGTACACCGCCTTGAGTGCTGCATCGCGATCGCACTGGTACAATCCCCCAAATCGCGCGGCGGCTATCGTGTCGCACCAGTGAGGCGGCCCGAGACGTGCGACCGGTCCTCCTTCCTGATCGATCAGGATAGGGAGATTATCGCGCCCGTCCAAAGCGCGAAGTTCGTCAGTCAGTTGCCGAAGCTGCGCCGGCGAGTCAATATTCCGCCTAAAGACGATAAAGCCCCAAGGACGAATGTCGCGGAAAAAGTCACGCTCGCTTTGAGTGAGTACAGGACCTTCAAAGCCAAAAATCACCGCCGCATGTGTCAATTTTGCTGATCCTCGCCGGCCTCTCAAGGTGTCGTCACAAAGCAGTTCTGGCCCCGTGCCTTCAGGGTTTCACAGAGATCAATTGCCTGGACACGCGTGTCAAAGGGGCCAATTCTCACTCGATAAAACGTGCGCTGATTGACAACCACCGGCCCTTGGATATCGAAGGCAAGACCAATCAAAATCGCCTCATGGTCGGCCTGAACGTCATTCTGTTTCGCACGAGCCTGCTCCGAATCGGGTACAGCGGCGACCTGCACAACAAAACTTCCTGCGGTCGGCAAAATTCCCGCTGAAGCGGGCGAGGGAGGCGATGGTTCGATGACGATATCCTCCTCGGGCAAGGTGACAGGCGGCGCAGTGACCAGGGGTGTCGTTACGGACGGCGTTTCCATCGGCTCCATCGGCGTAGCGTCCGGTTCAGTAGCAACTTCCTCGGGCGCTTCAACCACATCTGCGACCAACTCCTCCCGGCCGGGAGCCGCAGGAATTTCCAAAATTTCAGACTCTGGCATCACGGTTTCTGCCGCTTTGATTTCTTCAGCCGAAACGGGACGCTCCACCGGTTCCTCCGGTGGAGGCAACAGCGTCTCAACGAGCCCCTCCGTTCCCTCGCCGTTGAGGACGAACGTATCTTGATAAGGTTCCTCAAATCCTCCGGGGTCTTCAGGTTCCACTCTCATGGGCCCCGGTTCCGCAAGAATGAGTGGCGGATTCATCTGCTGGCCCTGGCGCACGCCCTGTTGATACGCCACATAAACGATCCCGAGAAATGCAACCAGTACGATCATGGCAACAAAGATCAGAAACGGGCCCCGCCCCCGGGCTGCTTGACGGTCGGCCGCATCGTATGTCTGGTCATCGGGTAATGGGGCGTACTCCCCCCTATCGGAATCACTCATTTTGTTGCTCCCGGGACTCTTAGTCATCAGACAATCAACATCGTCCGACAATCAGCCCCATCAAGGGGCTCCAGCTATGTCAGCCCCGCACGGCTCCAACCCGCATCGCGAATCAAATTGCCAAGAGTCATTCTATCATCACGTCAACGGCTCTTTACTGCGCAACAGACAGAGCCGAGGGTCGCCATGATAATGCCGCATCGATATCGAAGTCGGCTAAATTCGCGTATCGAGAGTGAACAGACGAACATGCTCCTCAAATGCGAATCGATCGGTCATGCCGGCAATGAAATCGCATACGACCCGCGCTGTTTGAGCGCTTTTCGGCGCGGCACATTGCGCCCGCCACGGCGGCGGTAAAGTTTCTGGTTCCTCGACAAACAAGCCGAACAAATCCGCAAGCACGCGTCTCGCGCGGCTTCGCATGCGATTCACTTTGTAATGCTCGTACATACGTTGCTCAAGAAATAATTTTAATTCTTGGTCGCGCTGCTTCATATCGTCTGAAAAGGCCACCAGCGCATCTTCGAGGGCGCGCACATCGTCAGCACAATTTGGCCGGCCCCGGGTCAAGCGTCGACGAGTCTCCGCAATGACGTCTTCCACCATCCGTGAGATGAGTCTGCGGACCGATTCGTGAATCAAACGGTTCAAATCCAGGCCCGTATAACGCGCCATGACGCCTTTAAAAACGTCACCCACAAACGACAAGGAGAGAAGGTCCTCGACGGTGAAGAGGCCTGCGCGAAGACCATCATCGATATCGTGATTGTTATACGCGATATCATCGGAAATCGCCGCGACCTGGGCCTCAGCCGAAGGATAAAGATGGGGCTCTAAATTATTAAAATAATGGAAAAAATTCATATTATCCGGTAAAGGTTTAGCTTGGTCTTTCACCGGGAGCGGTCCATTGTGTTTGGCGATGCCTTCGAGGCTCTCCCAGGTCAGATTAAGGCCGTCAAATTCCGCATAGCGATGTTCAAGCTCGGTCACAACGCGGAGTGTCTGAATATTGTGATCAAATCCGCCATAGGGCGTCATACACTCGGCCAGTTGATCTTCTCCCGCATGACCGAACGGCGGATGCCCGAGGTCATGGGCAAGGGCCAACGCTTCCGCCAAGTCCTCATCGAGACCGAGCACACGGCTTATCGAACGCGCAATCTGCGCCACTTCCAATGAATGAGTGAGCCGTGTCCGGTAATGATCACCTTCATGGTAAACAAAAACCTGGGTCTTGTGCTTCAGGCGGCGAAATGCGGTAGAATGAATAATTCGGTCGCGGTCGCGTTGAAAGGCCGACCGCATCGCACTTTCGGACTCGGCATGATATCGGCCACGGCTTTCCGCCGGATTCGAAGCGTAGGCCGCACGCGGTTCAGAGGTCTGAAAATCGCCCATTTCCTGCCTTTTTGGCTTTGAATACCGGTTGACGGCCCTTTGATGAAGTTCCGCAAGCTCCAATGTGAGAGCATTACACCATTTGACAAGCTTTTTGTGGTCATTACATATGGAAAAGCAAAAGCTTGGAGGCTCAAGCGAAGTTTAGACTCATGACTGACGGATATCGACAGGACAATCAGCCGGCAAATGTGACGCTTAGCGCAGCGGCGGCGGCGCAAATCCGCAAAATCATCGCCCAGGAATCCACTCCAAAGCTGCTTCGCATATCCGTGTCAGGCGGCGGGTGCTCCGGCTTTCAATACGGTTTCGAGCTGGTCAACGCCCAAGACCGCGACGACCTGCTTCTGGAGCGTGACGGCGCTCGCGTGGTCATCGACTCGATTTCACTTGGATTTCTCGAAGGGTCGGAAATCGACTATGTTAACGATTTGATCGGCGCTTCGTTTCAAATCCACAATCCCAATGCGACCAGCCAATGCGGTTGCGGAACATCCTTCTCGATCTGAATTCCGACCCGCATCCGTGAAGCCATTGATCCGTTTCCCGCCCTTCCCTGTTCGAGGCACGTATGAAGATTGCGACATGGAACGTTAACTCCATCAAAGCGCGACTCGACAATGTGTGCGATTGGCTTAAAGAGGAGGCGCCTGACGTCTTGTGCATGCAGGAGATCAAAACGGTCGACGAAAACTTCCCCGCAGAGATCTTTGAAGATATCGGCTACAACTCAGCCGTTCACGGCCAGAAGGCTTACAACGGCGTCGCCATCTTGTCCAAGCGAACCATTGAAGACGTCGCCGCGGGTCTTCCCGGCGACACATCGGACGATCAGGCGCGTTATCTCGAAGCGGTTATCCCCGGCGATACGGCGCCTGTACGTCTGGCATCAATTTATCTCCCGAACGGCAACCCCGTAGACGGCCCCAGATTTACCTACAAGTTGAGGTGGATGGACCGGCTCATTGAACATGCGCGTAAACTGATGACATTTGAAGAGTCCTTTGTGCTCGCCGGTGACTACAATATCATTCCGTCAGCCGCCGATGTTCACGACCCCGAAAAATGGAAAAACGACGCTTTATTCAGGCCCGAATCGCGGGCCAGGCTCCATACGCTCCTCAATCTCGGTTTAACGGACGCTTTCCGCTCATTCCACGACGAACCTCACCGCTATACGTTTTGGGATTATCAAGGCGGTGCCTGGCCCAAAGACCGCGGCATTCGTATCGATCATCTGCTGCTGTCTCCTCACGCGGCCGACCGTCTCATCGATTGCGACATAGACGCCGAGCCCCGCGGCCGCGAAAAGCCGTCCGATCATGTCCCCGTCTGGTGTGAGCTTGAAGATTAGGTCTCGCTGTGATCAGCGCAGCCTCGTTGGGTAACGCCATATCCTCCGTTTCCTCAATCACCATGCACGCCTCACAAATCACGGTTGCCCGGGGAGACATTGATTAGGGGTTACAAATACGCTCATTTTAACGCTAAGCTGTGATTTGATACGCAGTGGTGTGGACAATGGACATTCGATTTTCGGAGACAAGAATCGCGGATTACCTGAAGCTCATAATGGCCATGGTGGTGCTAACCATGTCAGCGTCACTGGTTGGCGCACAGCCGATGACGTTGGAAGACGCCATCAAAAAACACGGCGGAAAATCTCCGGAATGGCTGGCCCAGGCGACCGGCGCCTCAGTCGACGACGTGATCAAAGCCTCGGTCGAAAAGTACCGTATTCCCATTTCGGCCGACAAATTCGATGAAGTTTGGGCCAAGCTCACCGAATGGGAGAACCCGTTGTTCATCATGATCGTCGCGGGCACCGTCGCTGAAGTCCACTCAAGAATCCCGATGGGGACATATGGACAGGGCTTTTACAATCTCAACGCCACCGAAGGTCTGAGCGGCCATTTCCAACCGGATAATATCGAAGCCATTTACATCGTCGAAGAAGCGTCACGGGGCGGCGGCATCAGTCGGCAAGTCGCTTTCTATGATGAAAACGGCGACCGGATATTCGGAATATTCGTTGACCGCATGGAAAGCGGCGGCCAACATTATCCGGGAACCTTGGCCAAATTCGAAGAAATGAGAGACCTCTACCGCAAACGCGCATTGAGCGGGAAGTGACGGCGGCGACGCCCGAAAGGTGTTTGAGACCTTCGAAACCAATTGAGGCACGCGTCACCGGTACTTGCATGATGCGGACTGGACCGTTCCATGCAATCGACAAATCACCTGATCCTTAGGCGATTGATGACATGATTCTCAACACCAGGAACAGTTGGGGCTCTGTTTCCAAAGGGCTGCACTGGGGTCTTGTGCTTCTCGTCGCCGCTCAGGTGCCGCTCGGCTTCTGGTTGGCGAGAGAGGTCCCTCAAGCGCGCATAACCGGCGATGATACTCTCATGTTGTGGCTCGAATTTGTTCATCATTCCACGGGATTCGTCATATTGTTTCTGGCCGTGACACGTATTTCCTGGCGTTTAGCCACTATCGTGCCCGACTCTCCCGTTCCCGTAGCCGCTTTTCAGAAAACCGTCGCGAAGGCAGTGCACATATTCTTTTACGTCTTAATGGTGCTATTTCCCCTTTCCGGCTGGGCGGCATCGAGTCTTATCGGCAACCCGATGTTTCCGGTTCCCATCAATTTCTTCGGGCTGGAGATGCCGGAGGTTCCTTACGTCAGATCCTTGCCTCCCCCGTTCAACACATTCGCGCTTTACCGACAGATTCATGAACTCTGCTGGTGGATCGGGGGAGGACTCCTGTCGCTGCACATTTTGGCGGCGCTTTATCACCAGTTCTTTTTGAAAGACAATCTGCTCGTTCGCATGCTGCCTTTTTTGTCAAGATCTTCGTAATGCAATCGGCAAGCTGCCGTTATTTCAGAGCGTGGCGCGGCACGGGCTTCAAAAACAGAAAAGCGACACCGGCTAAAAACATCGGCACCATGCCGCATATCGTAAAGCCCCAATCCCAGCCCGCGCCGCCGATCATGTAGGAAAGCGCCAGCGGGCCGAAGGCGACACCGAGATTTACGGCGAGCGAGCCGGAAAAGCTGGTCGCCGTTCCACGCAACTCCGCGGGAAAGTTTTCCGCAATAAAGGTGAAAATCACGGCCGTCGAGCCGTAAAAGAAAAATGTCATGAGACTGAAGCAAACCGCGATCTGCCACCATCCTTCAGCCCACCAGATCATTCCCGCAAAGGCTACACAACCCAACCAACACCACACGACAATCGTATTGCGCCGCGACATGACATATTCGCCGACGACCGCCGCCAGGATATATCCGAACGCGCCAATCAAATATGAGAGCCCGACCAGACGGACGGCTTCAGTCAGATTCCAGCCGCGCGCTTCACGGAAATATGCGGTGAGCAGAAGGGTCGCGCCATAGGCAAAGACCTGCAAGTGTTGTCCGAGAAAGAGAAAAACGGTCTTGTAAACGTGAGTTCTCTGAAAGAGGGAGATGGTCGAGACCTGAGAATTGTCCTGGTCTCGCTTCGCCTTTGCCGCGCGCCATGCGGGCGGTTCGCGCAAATAACGCGCGATCACCCACGCATAGGGCAGGCCCAACAGCGCCAACGCAAAAATATAGCGCCACCCGAACGTCTCGGAGACAAGAGGCACAAGCAATGAGGCGACGAACCAGCCAATGGGGTAGCCGACTTGCAGAAACCCTGAAGTCAATCCCCGGTAACGGGGCGCCGACTCTTCCAGGACAAGGGTGCCCGCGATAGGCGATTGCACGCCGCCAATGGCAAACCCGACGGCCCGAAAGAACAGAAGACTTGCCGTATTCGGCACCCAAATGAGCGCGGCCACAAAGAACGGCCCGACCAACGTCGACCAGAATAGAACGGCCTTGCGCCCCATACGATCGGCGAGCACGCCGAATTGGGTGATCGCGATGCCCGTAACGATAAACGTCACCGCAATGTACCATCCGCGCTCCACGTCCGACCAGTTGAACTCCTGCGCAATCTCCGTCAGCACATAGGCGAACAGAGAATGATCGAGATTCATGATGGTGAGACCGGCGAGCCCTATGAAAAACACTTTGAGCGGCTGACCCTTGAGCGCACTCCATAGCGCGGCGAACTCGCGTTTCATCGCGGAGCGGGACGGCCGCCCGGTTTTGTCGGTCACACACTTTCCCTTCAAGCCGCAAGGCGCAAAGGCGGCACCTTAACGACCCTCGCGTTTTGCTCCAAAACATTTCGCAAGGGGGCAAGGCGCGTCTTCATCGGGTCTTTCCGACGGCAGTTCGTCGCGCGGGAGGCCTGGTCAAGCGGGAGGTCTTGGCAGGTAAGAGGATTGACGATAGTTTACGGCGCCATGATCGGCCCAACCGGCGACCGGCCGATGAAGCAAACGGAGGCATCCGAACTCATGGATCTGGCGCAGACCTTGGAGAACGTGGCCGTTGGCCTCCGATCCGGTGAGTTGGACAACGAAGCGCAGGTCAAGCAATCAGTCATCCTGCCGATCCTGCGTGCGCTAGACTGGGACGATAGCGATTACAAGTCTTTCAAACCGGAATATTCCGCAGGCCACGGCCGGGTGGACTACGCCCTGCTGGACCGCCGCCGCGGCGAACCGCTGGTCTTCATCGAAGCCAAACAAATCGGCGCCTTGGACGCCGCGGGCGAAGAGCAACTGTTCGGATACGCCTCCAACAAAGGCGTGCCGCTCCTTGTCCTGACGGACGGCGACCGGTGGGATTTCTATCTCAGCATGGCGGAGGGCGTTCCCTCAGAACGGCGGTTCTACCGGATGGAGTTGAAGCTTGAGAACAAGATTCCCGAATACGTGGATTCTCTGGTGAAATATCTTCACAAGGACCGCGTCGTTTCCGGACAAGCCAAGCTCGACGCGAAGGGTCGACACGCCAACAATTGGTGGCGGGAGGGAGCCCGCAGGGCCATTCCGGACGCCTGGCAAAGTCTCCTTAAGGAACCGGACGAGATGCTTCGCGACCTGCTGGCTGAAAGGGTGGAGAGCGAGTGCGGGACCAAGCCGAAGCTCGATGACGTGGACGAGTTTTTGAAGGGCGTCTCTCCTATTATCCCAGAGCTAAAACTGAAATTCAATTCTTTCGGCGGTCTCGTCGGATTTGTCCTTAGAGGGGAGCGCGTGATAACGTGGACAGCTATCGGAACGCTTATCGCGCTGGTGAAAAGGCTCGCGCGCGAATATCCCGCGTTCATGGAGCGTTTCGCCTCGAAAACCCGTGGCCGGTCTCGGAAGCTGGTGGCGAGGAACCGCAAAGACCTGTACCCCCCAGAGTCTTCTCACCTGATAGATGCCTCCGAGAAATTGGAGAAAGGTTGGTGGTTAGGAAAGAACCGGAAACAGGAGGAAATTCTGAAACACATTAAAACCGCATGTGAGGTCGCGGGTGTGAGATTCGTCTCCGAGTAGAGACTGATCTAGCGCCAGGTTCCGTCCGGTCCGCGCCGGGGAGGAAATCTTGAGCGCACTCCATAGCGCGGCGAACTCGCGGGCCATCGCGGAGCGGGACGGCCGCCCGGTTTTGTCGGTCACACAGTTTCCCTTCAAGCCGCAAGGCGCAAAGGCGGCACCTTAACGACCCTTGCGTTTTGCTCCAAAACATTTCGCAAGTGGGCAAGGCGCGTCTTCATCGGGTCTTTCCGACCGCCGTTAGTCGCGCGGGGGTCTGGTCAAGCGGGAGGTCTTGGCAGGTAAGAGGATTGACGATAGTTTACGGCACCATGATCGGTCCAACCGGCTCCGGGCCGATGAAGCAAACGGGGTATATGAACTCATGGATCTGGAGCAGACCTTGAAAAAAGCGGCCGGTAGCCTCCGCTCCGGTCGGTTGAGCAACGAAGCGCAGGTCAAGCATTATGTCATCGTGCCGGTCCTGCTCGCGCTGGACTGGGACGTGATCGATCCCGAATCCTTCATACCGGAATATTCCGTAGACATCGGCCGGATGATCGGCCGGGTGGACTACGCCTTGCTGAACCGTCGCCGCCCCGGCAAACCGCTGGTCTTCATCGAAGCCAAACGAATCGATACCGCGAACCTCGTGAAAGGCGAAGAGCAATTGTTTCGATACGCCTCCAACAAAGGCGTGCCGTTCCTTGTCCTGACGGACGGCAACCGGTGGGATTTCTATCTCAGCATGGCGGAGGGCGTTCCCTCAGAACGGCGGTTCTACCGGATGGAGTTGAAGCTTGAGAACAAGATTCCCGAATACGTGGATTCTCTGGTGAAATATCTTCACAAGGACCGTGTCGTTTCCGGACAAGCCAAGCTCGACGCGGAGGATCGGCACGCCAGAAATCGGGAGAGGGAGATGGCCCGCGATGCCATTCCGGGCGCTTGGCGGCTTCTCCTGAAGGAACCCAAAGGAACGCTTCACAACCTGCTGGCTGAAAGAGTGGAGAGCGCGTGCGGCACCGAGCCGGAACCCGATGACGTGGACGAGTTTTTGAAGGGCCTCTCCCCTATTATCCCAACGCCAAGGCGGGAACTGGGCGGTGCATCCCCGGTCCGCCGACCGCAAGAGTCAAAACGGCAAAACCTAAATCGAAAAACCCGATCTGGCGGTCAACTTAAAGAAGACCACTCGACTTTCGATTCTTCCGTCAATCTCGTCGGATTTGTCCTTAGAGGGGAGCGGGTGGAAACGGGAAAAGCTATCGGAACGCTCATCGCGCTGGTGGAAAGGCTCGCGCGCGAAGATCCCGCGTTCATGGAGCGTTTCGCCTCGAAAACCCGTAGCCCGTCTCGGAATCTGGTAGCTAGGAAACGCACCGACCTGTATCTAAAGTCTCCTCACCTGATAAATAACTCCAAGAAATTGGAGAACGGTTGGTGGTTGGGAAAGCACATGAGCACGGAGAGAGTTCGGAAATACATCAAAACCGCATGTGAGGTCGCGGGTGTGAGATTCGGCTCCGAGTTGAGACTGATCGAACGCTAGGTTCCGTTCGGTCCACGCCGGGGACGAGATCTTGAACGCATCCGCCGTCCGCATCGGTCTTTCGTCTCTCATCGTCAGCGGTGGCGGGGATCGCGGCGACGGCCGGCGGCGATCTCCACCGCGGCCAACGCAATACCCTTGACACTCGCGCCGTGCGATCTTCGATCTTCGGACGGCTGCAGACATGGCCGCGCTGCCACAGAGCGCGCCGCCGGTGGGCATGGCAAGGCCGCCATGTGTGTTGTGCATTTATCGGCAACCCTGGCGCTTACCAGTGACGCGCTGCGGGCGTTGTTCCGGTCCGGAAAATGACCTGCGACAACGCGCAACCCTGTCGCAAGGTCGGTTTGCCTCTGAACAGAGCGGAATCGCGCCGTTTTCGCGATGTCGCGGGCCGTCCGGATTTGCGACTATTGACTGCGACAACGCGCAACCCTGTCGCAAGGTCGATTTGCCCCTGAACAGGGCGGAATCGCGCCGTTTTCGCGATGCCGCGGGCCGTCCGGATTTGCGACTATTGACTGCGACAACGCGCAACCCTGTCGCAAAGTCGGTTTGCCTCTGAACAGGGCGGAATCGCGCCGTTTTCGCGATGTCGCCGCCGTCTCGGATTTGCGACAATGGGCTGCGACAAATACCCGCCCGGATGCGGCAATTATGGCCGTAAGGACATGGGCGCCTTGACGCGCTTGCGCATGACGCTTCACACATGCCGCGCATGGCCCAAACTGTATCAGCCAGGCACCTTCGAGAGATACGCCGCGACGCGGTCATGGAACACATGCCTGAAGGGCTGGCGCGTGTGGCAGATTGCGAAGACGCTTGGCGTGGATCGAAGCACTGTCTATTCTGAGCACGAAGCAAATTCGGAAATACATTAAAACCGCATGTAAGGTTGCGGATGTGAGACTGATCGAACGCCAGGTTCCGTCCGACCCGCGCCGGGGAGGAAATCTTGAGCGCATCCGCGCCCGCATCGGTCTTTCGTCTCTCATCGTCAGCGGTTAAGCTCAAGTCAGACGACGCCCTTCCAACTGATAACGACGTTTCGGGAGCCGCCATCATGCCCAGACCTCATATCGAATTCATCCAGGCCCAAATACTGCCGTGGGAAGACGGTCGATTTGCGGAGGGGTTTCCCGGCCTGGCCGTCAAGATGTTGAGCCGCGACCCGGACACGGGCGCCTGCAGCACCGTCTTGAAATTTCCCGCGGGCTGGTCGCTCGGCGCTGAAAACAGGTCGGCGGCCTCGTTCGAGTTTCTGGTTCTGGAAGGCGCCTTCAGTCTGAACGGTCACGACTACGGAGCGGACACGTACGGCTATTGGCGCGCCGGCCACAAGCGAAAGGGATTCACGTCCGAAAGAGGCGCCGTGGCGCTCGGATTTTTCGGAAGCGAGCCGACGGTTACGGATGAAAACGGTTCGTCAAGAGATAAAGACATCCCCTTCCTCGACTTGCACGACATGGAGTGGGTGCGCGCGGACATCGACCCGGACGTGCAATTCCTCAATCTCAGCCACAAGACGCTTCGCCACGACGAAGAGACCGGCGACACAACGTTATTTTTGCAGATGGGCGCCCATACCCACCCGAAAGGATGGAAAGAGCGGCAACTCTATCACCCGTGCGTGGAGGAAATGTATCTGTTGACGGGAGACATCGTTTCCGACGTGGGGGTCATGGAAGCCGGCGCTTATTTCTGGCGGCCTCCCAATCTCATGCACGGCCCCTTCGGGGCGCGCAAAGGAGGTCTCGCCGTCATTCGCTTTCACGACGGCCATCACGTCAATCTCTGGGGCGACAAGGAATTGGAATTCAGTTTGAATCCGCCTTACCAGCCCTATTTGCCGGATGACCTCAAAAGCCTTGCGGCCAAACCATGGTCGCCCGCGCCCAACTACTGAGCGAAAGCGCCGCCGTCACGGGACGCCCCGATCAAATCGAGGCGGTCAAACGATATTCGGATCATCGCGGATCTTTCCGGCAGTCTCGGTCAAGATTCGACGAGTCAAATATCCGCATAGCAGTGGCTTTCAGCCGCCGCGCCCGGATGGGTGACAGCGCCCGCGCGGGCCGGACCAACGCCTTGGGCGTATTTCCACAGCGTGCCCGATTGATAATCGGTCGCGCGCGGCGTCCATAGAGCTTTGCGCTCTTCGAGTTCATCGTCGCTGACTTCGACATCGATGGTGCCCTTTTCCGTATCGATCACGATCGTATCGCCGTCTTGCAAAAGCGCGATAGGCCCGCCGACGGCGGCCTCGGGGCCCACATGGCCGATACACATTCCGCGGGTGGCGCCGGAAAACCGCCCGTCGGTGATCAGCGCCACCTTGTCGCCCATTCCCTGGCCGTAGATCGCAGCAGTCGTGGACAGCATTTCACGCATGCCGGGACCGCCTTTCGGTCCCTCATAGCGGATGACAATGACGTCGCCGTCCCGGTAGTCGCGCCGCTCGACCGCGGCGAAAGCCTCCTCTTCGCAATCGAAACATCGCGCGCGGCCGGTAAACGTGTGCTTTCCGAGCCCGGCCACTTTGACGATGGCCCCGTCCGGCGCCAAAGAGCCCGTCAAACCGACAACGCCGCCCGTCGGTGAAAGCGGATTGCCAATCGGGCGGATGACGTCCTGATCATCGTTGAATTTTACGCCGTCCAGGTTCTCGGCAACGGTTTTGCCGGACACGGTCATGCAACCGCCGTGGAGATAGCCGCCGTCAAGCAGAGTGCGCATGAGGATCGGCATGCCGCCCGCGTCCCACATGTCTTTGGCAACATAGCGCCCGCCCGGTTTGAGGTCGGCCAGGTAGGGCGTGCGTTTGAAGATTTCGGCTACATCCATGAGATCGAACTTGACACCCGCTTCATGTGCAATGGCGGGTAAATGGAGTCCGGCGTTGGTCGAGCCGCCCGTCGCCGCCACGACGGTCGCCGCGTTCTCAAGCGCTTCGCGAGTCACGATGTCCCGGGGGCGAATATTCCGTGCAACGAGGTTCATGACCGCCCGCCCGCTCGCGTCCGCATATTCGTCACGGCTTTCGTAAGGCGCCGGCGCGCCCGACGACAGCGGCAACGCAAGCCCTATCGCCTCCGACACGCAGGCCATGGTGTTGGCCGTAAACTGCCCGCCGCACGCTCCGGCGCCGGGACAGGCAACACATTCGAGCTCATGCAAATCATCCTTGGAGAATTTGCCTGCGGAAAGTTCGCCCACGGCCTCGAAAACGTCGACCACGGTGACGTCCTTGCCGCGAAACCTGCCCGGCAGAATTGAACCGCCATAGAGAAAAACCGACGGCACATTGAGTCGTACCATGGCCATCATCATGCCGGGCAGAGACTTGTCGCAGCCGGCCAGACCAACGAGCGCGTCATAGCAATGGCCCCGCATGGTAAGCTCGACGGAGTCGGCAATGACTTCACGCGAAACCAGCGACGACTTCATGCCTTGATGACCCATGGCGATGCCGTCGGTGACGGTGACGGTGCAAAACTCGCGCGGCGTGCCGCCCGCTTCCTTGACGCCACCCTTGACCGACTGCGCTTGGCGCATCAGCGCGATGTTGCACGGCGCGGCTTCATTCCAACAGGACGCAACGCCGACAAAGGGGCGGTGGATCTCTTCTTCCGTGAGCCCCATGGCATAATAGTAAGAACGGTGGGGCGCCCGCTCCGGCCCTTCGGTGACATGCCGGCTCGGCAATTTGGATTTCTCAAAATTCTTCGTGCTCATGGTGGTCTCTTCCGTGATGTTTCGCGGTCCGTTGGTTACTTGGCATCACAGGTATACGACGGCATTGAATCGATAACCATCAAAGAAAGTGAACGGTAGTCATGCCCGTCACATCCTCAAGAGATACCCGTTAACCAATCCGGGTCGGGCGAAACGCGCAAGCTTTTAATGCCTTTGTTTTCACCCTTGAACAGGCTGGCGAGCGCATCGGGCATGTTTTCCAAGCCCTCGCTCACATCTTCGGAATTCTTGAGCAGACCTTCCCCGTACCACTGCCGCATCTGCGCTTCCGCCTCAGGCCAGCGGTCTAAATAATCGAAGACGACAAAACCTTCCATGCGCGCACGTCGATTGAGCAACTCGGTGTAGTGTCCGGGGCCTTTACGCGGCAAGGGCATGTAGTCGATCGAGATGTAACCGCAGATGACGACGCGCGCTTTAAAAGCCAGATGACACAGCACGGTATCCAGAATATCTCCGCCGACATTATCAAAAAAAACGTCAACACCTTCGGGACAAAACTCCCTGAGCCGCGCCGACAAATCTTCGTTTCTATAATTGATAGCGTGATCAAACCCGAGAACTTCGGTGATCCATTGCGCCTTGCGGGCGCTGCCGGTGATGCCGATGACGCGGCAACCTTTGATCCGCGCTATTTGTCCGACCACGGATCCGATACCCCCGCCCGCCGCCGACACGACAACGTTATCGCCCGGTTGAGGCCGCCCCACGTCGAGCAGGCCAAAATACGCGGTAAATCCATCGGTACCCAGAATGCCCAAGGTAGTCGACAGAGGCGCTACCGGGTCTTTGACTTTTTGCACGCTTTTAATGCTGTCCAAAAGATCGCGCGGCGGCTGTATGGAATAATCCTGCCAACCGAGTGACGAGGTAATGATTTCACCCGGCTTGAAATCCGGGTGTTTCGACTCGACCACCTCGCCGACACCGCGCCCGCGCATGACGTCGCCGATCTTGAGAGATCCGAATGAGCTTTTACCTTCAATCATGTAGCCGAACTGTGCAGGAGAGGTACCGAGGCAAATGGTGCGCACGAGGAATTCGCCGTCACCCACGTCAGGGATCTCTCCCTCCACAAGGGACAGAAAATCCTTGCTCATCACGTCGCCGCGCTCGGGATGGCGGCGCAAGATCCATCGGCGGTTTATCGGTTTTTTCATGGAATGCGGCAATCTTAGTCGACCAATTCGAGTTCGTGGTAGTGAATGATTCCAAAATCGCTGATGTAGTTGCGCACGTTTTTGGCAAGCCCCACATAGCCCACCAACTGTGCGATATAAATCGCCGGTGGATCGTCATGGTAGCGCCTGAGCAACTCGCGGGTCATCCCGGAGCGGCGGTCCAGATCGGTCTCACGCAAGGCTGCTTCAATGAGCGGCGTATCTTCTTCATTGCAGTGCCACGGCTCAACCCAAAGGCACGAATGAATTCGAAAGGGCTTGAGCGCATCGAGCGTTGGCATGGTGTCCATCGTCATGGAAAAAGCTTCGCCCTTCCAGCCGCCGTTATAGATTTGGCGTACCAGTTGCGGCGCGGCGATGCTGACCAATTTGACATCGATGCCGGCGGCGATCAGATCCGCGGCCACCTGATTGTAAATGGTATCGACGTTGGAGCCGCCGCCGGGTACGACCTCGATCGTCATTTCAAAACCGTCGGGATATCCGGCTTCCGCGAGGAGCGCGCGCGCCTTGTCCGGATCATAGGCGTAGGGTTCGAGATCCGGATTGTAGCCCAGCGTTTCCTCGGTTACAGGCTGCGTCGCGACGCGGCCCAAGCCGCCCATCAGCACGTCCACAATGGTCTGCTTGTCCACAGCGTGATTGAGCGCGCGGCGGACGAGCGGGTTTTTAACCGGCGAGTCTTTCGTTGTCACAAACGATATCACCAGTACTCCGCTCGCGAGCGACCAATAGAAGGTGCCGCCTTCCGCTTCAATCACCGCCCGGTCATCGGGTGTGACCGAGATGGCGATGTCGACCGCGCCCGATAAAAGCGCCTGCAATCGCGTTGTCGAGTCGCCTGCCACAATCAACTCGACCCGGTCCACCTTGGGGCGGCTCCAACCCTCTTGATGAGCCGAAAGTTCGATCCTTCCGGGGTTCCACGAGTCCACCTTGAAAGGACCGGTACCGACGGGATCGTTGGTAAATCCCGCTGCGCCGATCTCACGCCAGCGGGCCGGGGCCGGTATCCGCAAAGTCGCAAATGCGCGCGGCAAAATCGGATAGCTGCCTTTCGTTTTGACTTCGATCGTCAACTCATCGAGAACGCGGGCGCTTTCAACAAATCTCAACTCTTGTCCGACACCCGAAATGGCGCCCTCTTCGGTGCGCAAATAGTCGAGCGCGTCGAGAACCGCGGCGGCGTCAAACAGTTCCCCATTCGAGAACTTGACGTCGGGCCTCAAGTCGAAGCGCCATGTCGTGTCGTCAATCGGTTCCCAACCCGTCGCCAAGACAGGAACCAATTCCCCGTATCGATCGATACGCGTCATGGTGTCGAATATTGCGGCGTAGGTCAGGATCGAGGGGAAAGTCGTTGTCGAATGAGGATTGCCGCCTCCGGGCGGCGGCGTTTGGATGGCGATACGCAGAACTTTTTCCGCAAGGGCCGGCGCCAACGGCGCCATACTTGCACTCATCAACGCACACACGAAAACCATGATCTGACGCATGAGTTGAACTCCCTCGCCGAACGCAATTTCAAGTCCGACCGGATGAGCATAGCCAGGTTGTCCGTGTCCGGGCCACCCTATAGACTCCGCTATTTGCCGCACGGCTTCCATGTTGCCAATCTGAAAAGCGAAAAATCAACGGGTGAAGACTTGACCGATACGGATGAAGACAAGGGCGCCATCAAGCCGAGGCCGCGGGTGCCGAAAGGCAACAGGCCCTATGCGCTTGGCGACTCCCACGCGGAGCGCGTCCTGTATATGGTTCTGGCGGTCGCGACGGAACTGTCGGTGCTGCATGATCGTGTAGATACGTTGGAGCGCGTGGGCGCCGCGCGAAAGAACTTTTCGCTGAAAGACCTGGATTCATACGAACCAAGCGACGAGGTCGCCGCCCAGCGGGAGGCTTGGCGGAAAGGATTCATCGACCGCATGTTTCGCATTCTCCTGGAGGATGCCGGGCATCAAGAGGCGGCTGAACGCACGAAACACTACGAAGCGCTGGTAAAGTCTCTGGGTGAGTTGGAGGTCTAAGGCAAACGGTTGGTGCTGACCAAAATCATGCGGTTGTTTCAACGCACAAGTCAGTGTTGCGCGAGAAACGATAGAACAAGATCCGAGAATCTTTGCTTTAGCGCCTTGCCCGCAATCACATGCGCACAATCTTCAAAGAGGACCCCTTTCGCGTTCGGAATTCCCTCTTCAATGGGCTTGGTCAGGCGCGGACCGGTAACTTGATCGAGGCCGGCGTGCACGATCAAGGTCGGCGCTCGGATGGCGCCAAGGCGGTCCAGCACATCGTGGCCCAAGCAAGCGTCAATGAAACGTGAGTGGGCCTCGAATTTTCCGTTGAGATCGCTCCAAACCCCTTGAGGTCCGAGAAAGCGTTCGATGTTTTTATTGAAATAGCCGGGCTCGAACGACAACAGGGTCACCGCCTTCTGAAACTCCAAAAAGCCCAGATCCCGGTGAATCGTTCTGAACAATTCCATTTGACCGCGAAAGAACGTATCGACGTTGGCCCAGCAGCCCGTGTTGATCAGTGAACGCACCAAGTCGGGCCGCTTGAGAGCGATCTCCTGCGAAATGCAAGCGCCCATACCGACCAAACCGATCATGTGAACGTTGGTCAAACCAAGGTGATCCAACAGCGCAATGGCATCATCCGCATAAAGACGGATAGACGGTTCAACGGAAAGATCATCGCCGGACTCGCCGATACCGCGGTGATCAAAAATGATCCCTTGATAGCGGTCGGTAAGACCCCACGGCAAATGTCTCTCTTCGCCGTGGCAAAAGGTCCCCCACCCGGTCATGACCAATACCGGATGTCCCTCTCCGTGAGTTTCATAATACATCCGGTGATTGTTGAGCATTTCGACGGGCATGGTTGTCACCTAAAATTTCTGAGTATTCATGAACGCTCGACGACCTGTTCGGCCAACTCGTGATGACACTCAAAATACACCATCACCCGACCTTGCGGCATCCTTGCCGACAGGCCCTCGTTTGATGTCTAAAGTCGGCCCAGTGCCTCCTTGAGTTTCGCAGACACCGCTTCCGCTTCAGCGCGGCGCTCCCGCTGCTTTTCGACAACGTGGTAAGGGGCGCGCGACACGAACTTGTCGTTGTCAAGCTTGGCATTGATCTTTTTGATTTCATCAGCAACCTTGTCGATTTCCTTTTCAAGACGCGAACGCTCCTTATCCACATTGATGATCTCGGCGAGCGGCAAAACAAGCGTTGCCTCGTCAAGTACAATTTGGACCGATCTTTCGGGAATTTCGTCGGTTTCTTCGACGGTCTCTAAACGGGCAAGTCGGCTGACAAGATCGAGATAGTCGCTCAGACGATCACGTGTCCTTTCCGACGCTCCCTTCAAAAGCAATGGAATTTTCGCATCCGCCGGCACGTTCATTTCCGCGCGCACTGACCGCACGCCGGTGATCAGACGTATCACCCAATCCATCTCCGCATGAGAGGCTTCGTCTCCAAGCGCGCCATTGTCATCGGGCCACGCAGTCAGAATAAGCAGGCCGGTCTCGTCGTCACCTTTTTCAGACAGTTTCTGCCACAATTCTTCGGTCATGAACGGCATGAACGGATGGAGCAGGATCAAGCTTTGATCCAACACCCAAGCGCACATGGCGCGAACTTCCGCTTTCGCGCCTTCATCGCTTCCGTTCAGCAACGGCTTGATAAATTCGAGATACCAGTCGCAGAAGACGTGCCAGACAAAATGATAAATGGCGCCCGCCGCTTCGTTAAATCGGTATTCGACAATGCCGGAAGTGACCGCTTGACGGGTTTTCTCAACTTCACCGGCAATCCAGCGATTAACGGTTTGCCGAGCCGAGCGCGGATTAAAGTCGACCGTGCGAAAGCATCCGTTCATTTCGCAAAAACGCGCGGCGTTCCACAACTTGGTACCGAAATTCCTGTAGCCTTCAACACGCGATGCCGACAGCTTGATGTCGCGGCCCTGGGCCGCCATCGCGGCCAAGGTAAACCGCAAGGCGTCAGCCCCGTACTCGTCGACAAGTTCCAGGGGATCGATAACGTTGCCCTTGGACTTGGACATTTTTTGCCCCTTTTCATCGCGAACGATCGCGTGAATACAGGCAGTACGAAACGGAACCTCCTTCATGAAATGGAGCCCCATCATCATCATGCGTGCGACCCAGAAGAAAATGATATCGAAGGCGGTGACAAGCACATCCGTCTTGTAAAACCGCTTCAACTCGGTCGTTTCTTCCGGCCAACCAAGAGTTGAAAACGGCCACAGCGCCGACGAGAACCACGTGTCCAGCACATCTTCATCGCGGCGCAAATCGACTGCTCTTCCATAATGCGCTTCGGCATCCGCACGAGCTTCGTCTTCCGTTTCCGCCACGAAGACGTGATCGTCCGGCCCGTACCACGCGGGTATGCGGTGGCCCCACCAAAGTTGACGTGAAATGCACCAGGGTTGAATGTTACGCATCCATTCAAAATAGGTGCGCGCCCAATTCCCGGTCACGAAGGTCATGTCGCCCCGCTCAACGGCCTCGATGGCGGGCGCGGCCAAAGTCTCGGCATCGACGTACCACTGATCCGTAAGCCGGGGTTCGATCACCACATGTGAACGGTCGCCATACGGGACGGTGTGGACATGTTCTTCGATCCGCTCGACCAGACCTTTCGCCTCCAAATCGTCGACAACGCGCGCGCGGGCCTCGAGACGATCAAGGCCGCGATAAGGCGGCGGAACATTGTCATTAAGACAAGCACGTTCATCAAAAATGTTGATGACATCGAGAGATTGCCGCCGGCCGACTTCAAAGTCGTTGAAGTCATGGCCGGGTGTTATCTTGACCGCGCCCGATCCTTGCTCCGGATCCACATGTTCATCGGCGACGATGGGAATCTTTCGCCCGACGAGGGGAAGCAACACCGTTTCTCCGACGAGACCCTCGTACCGGCCATCCCGAGGGTGAACGGCGACGCCGGTGTCGCCCAACATGGTCTCAGGCCGCGTTGTAGCAACGGTGATGAAGCGGCCGCTCTCGCCCTGGATGGGATATTTGAAATACCAGAGATGCCCCTGCACTTCCAACGGCTCGACTTCCAGATCGGAAACGGCGGTGACGAGCTTGGGATCCCAATTGACCAATCTTTTGTCTTTGTAAATCAATCCTTCCCGATAGAGCTGGACAAAAACCTTGAGCACCGCGCGCGAAAGACCATCGTCCATGGTGAACCGTTCGCGGCTCCAATCACAAGAGGCGCCGAGACGACGCAATTGTTGAATGATGGCCCCGCCCGATTCTTCCTTCCATTGCCATACGCGTTCGACGAAGGCTTCACGCCCCATATCGCGGCGGGTGACATTACCTTCGTTTTCGAGTTGAAGTTCAACGACCATTTGAGTCGCAATGCCCGCATGGTCCATACCCGGTTGCCAGAGTACGTCTTTGCCGCGCATACGCTCAAAACGCACCAGGATGTCTTGCAGCGTATTGTTGAGGGCATGCCCCATGTGGAGGGTGCCCGTGACATTCGGAGGCGGAATGACAATGCAAAACGTTTCCGAATCGGGCAAGCGGCCGCACGAAAACGCGCCGGACATTTCCCATTCCCGATAAAGGCGCATTTCGACCTCTTGCGGTCGAAAATTTTTGTCCAGCATGGTAAGTTCGGAATTCCTGTGACGAAATGTTTGGTATCGATTAATCTACGGTATCTTGACGCTGTGACAAGTTTCGTAAGTTCAGTCGCGCAAACGTCGCAAAATAAACCGATGCCGTAAATACTGAGAAAGCCGCGCACGCTTGCGCCGATTCCAGGGGACCCGCTTTAGGTTACCTCAATTAGCCTCACTTGAGGTTCTCCCCATCGTCAAGTTAAGAGTTTGTCAAATCCGGCCAAGTACACAAATATGAACAATTCTATTGACAAACTGCGTCTATGCGATTGCGGCATGTCCAAGAAAGAGATATGAAAATATAAATAAAATCAATGTGTTAAACTATTATATTCAAGTAATGTACTGATAGTATCCGTGCTTTCCGAATCGGTAAAAACACAAATTGATCAACTGGACCTTGTTCGCGGCAAACCGCTCGTAGTTTGCGATGCGGATGAAGTGTTGTTCCAATTCCTGGACGGTTTGGAGGCTTATCTCGCGCGTCGCGGCTTGTGGCTCGATATGGTCACATACAATTTGACAGGGAACATCAAGAGCACCCAAACCAATGAGACCTTCGCAGCCGAAAAAGTACCGCAATTACTACTCAATTTTTTCGAAAACGAAACCGCAAAGCTCCGGCCCGTACCGGGAGCCGCCGTCGCGCTTCGCCAAATCGTGGACCGAACGCAAATCGTGGTCCTGAGCAACGTACCCGAACCCCAACAGCCGATTCGCGCCTCAAGCCTCTCCGACCACGGTATGCCCTACCCCCTCATTGCCAACGAGGGGGATAAAGGCCAAGCGGTCCGCTACCTGTTCGAGCGTGTCGCCGCGAAGATATTTTTCGTCGACGACTTTCCCGGACATCTTACATCGGCGCAGTACCACGTGGATGAGTGTGTTTGCATCAATTTGGTCATGAATCCCAAAGTAGCCCCGTTCATCGACCAAATGAACTTTGATCACCATCGCGCCAAAGGTTGGCCGGACGTATTGGCCGTGATTGAAGCCGAACTCGAATCCCTGAGTGATTGATCGACGGCGCCAAGATTGAAGCGGCCGTACTGATTGCTTTGTCGTGTCCGAGGCCGTGGATGGCGCAGGGACTGAGCGCGATGGTCGCTCGACCAACTTGCTGGTTGACTAGGCCACACGACCCACGCTCGCGGGGGGTCATCGCCTGACCAGTTCACTCTGGAAGCAATTCAATCCCCCGGTATTCCGGCTGGGTCCATGCCTCCGAATCCCTTCCAAACGAGGTCCTGAACCGTATACGCACCGAACGACCCCTCGATGATGCGGTCGTGTGCGTCCTTCCATCTCTTCTTGGCATAATCGGGGGTCTTGTCCCAAACCATTACGCTGAACACGCACTCATATGTGCGAACCTGCCGATTCCTACCTTTTTCGACGAGGTCGCTTACAGCCTCGGTGAACTCTTTGTCACTTAGCCGTTTTCCATAGGGTAGCGCGTCGATCTGCAGTCGCTTCCATTCGTCCGCATAGGGTCCGCCGCCGTCATCGTCTGCTCCTCCCGGCGGCGGCTTTCTCCGGGCAAGCTCAATACTATCTTCGTATATCGCTACGTTGAATGCGTAGTCCGGTTTTTCACGTGTTTTCCCCTCCCCGGCGTCAACGATCTGATACCAGCACGGCGGGTTCTTTCCCTTTCGGCGCAATATTTCCAGATCACTTTGGGCTTGCTCGTATTCGCGTTCGGCTTCCTCCACAGCCCTTCGGGCCTGCTCACGTGCCTGATTGCGTTCGCTTTCAGCAGCAGCACGGGCCTGTTCGGCTTCCTCCTGCGCTTTGCGTGCTTGCTCAGCCCTCTCATGCGCCCGGTCGCGGTCGTGTTCGGCGGCCCGCAAAAGCCGCTCGGCTTGCTCCTTGTCCTCACGTGCCTGCTTGGCTGCGTTAACCAGGGTCTCGATTCGTTCCGGTCGAACCCATATTCTCGGCGCGTTTGATTTATCCGGCTCCGGGAGCGGTTCGTCCCGCTGGATAAGGCCCAGCAAAGCAACGATCAGGAGGAAGGTGAGGAGGATGAATGTTTCAGCGACAGTAAGGCCGAGCACTGCGCCTCGCCGGTAACCGCTCATCTTCTCCACTTCCAGAATCCCAATAATTTCGAACCCTGGCGCTGTACTGATGCAGCAACCCCGGCAACGCCCTTCTTCCAGAATCCCAATAATTTCGAATCCTGGCGCTGTCGAAGCGTTTCGACCTGCGTTTCAGCCTCATTGGCAAGGCTGCGGAGCGCTTCCGCCGCGCGCCGGGTCTCACCCTCGGTCGCCTGTAGGCTTCGGGTGACGGCGTCGAACAACGCCGCCGCTTTAGCGGCCTGTTCAGCAGCGGCTGCCCCATCGGCGGCGACAGTCTGGAGAGTCTCCCCCATCTGTTGAAGCGCTGCTGCCGTCTGCTCCGTGTCCCGACCGGAACGCATCCGCACGTCCAGTTCGCCCATTGCATCAAGGATGCCCTTCATCGCGTCGGCACCGTTGTGAAGCGATGCGAGGGCGGTACGGAGCTTTTCGAGTTCCGATTCCAGAACTGCGTGCGACCGCGCCGCTTGATCGGCACTGTCGCCGAACGCCGCACTCGCGTCGCTCGCGTGTTTAAGACCTGATTTAAGGCTATCGAACGACTCGTCGATCCGATCGTGAACGATAGTCAGGTTCTGCGCCAACGCGACGGACTGCTTTGCAGCAGCGTCGAAGTTTCGTCGAAGCGAGTCGAGGCTCTCGCCGCTTATGGATCGGACCTCTTCACGAAACGATTGAGTAACTTCGCGGGTTTCGGCGAGGTAGCCCTCTTGGGCGGATTGAATGCGATCCAGCAGGGTTTCGGCGCGCTTGGCTGCCGCGCCGAGGGAATCTCCGACGGCGGCGAGGGTCATCTCGGTCTGAGTCTTGAGTTCCTGGTTGAACGCCTCGGCATCGCGCTGAAGGGTGTCCCTGAACGCGGCGTTCTCTCGTTTCAGCATTTCACTGTGCTCACGCAGGTAGTCCCCCGCTTCGCTCGCATGGTTTCGGACAATCCTGTGAAACCGCGCGAGCGCGTTTGCGCCCTGGGTGAGATCACGGGCAATCCTGCCGAGAAGATGGCGGTTGAATCTCTCGAGATCCTGAGGGCTTATGCCTACAGGCGGGAGCGACGGGACCACTTCGTTCTCCCGGGTCAACTGCCAGTTCTGCACCGCGACCCGACCCGCGATCCCCACCACGGTGGAGGTAAGCGCTATGCCGAAGTTCTCAAGCAACGTGCGGATTTTCTCGTCATTGCGCACCGCGTTAGCATCGGCCCCGAAGAGCTCTACGAGGGTGAACATGAGGGAGATGAGCGTGAACAAGAGCCCCAGGTAATAGACGTTGTCGCCTTTCTCATCAGGAGCGTCCTCGTCGTTGAGCAAGTAATAGACTGCGAGCGCGAGCACTACGCCTCCCGCTACCATCGCCGTGAACCAGGCGTTGGCGAACGCGGTCTTGGTCCACCACACGCTGGCTCCGCCGCCGAACAGGGCGACGAAGAACCAGAATGCGTTGGTCCTCCTGCTACCCCGATTCAGATCGAATCCTGCCACTCGATCTGGCCTCCCTGCTCCTGGATCAGTTCGGCCCACCAGTAATAGTGGCGTTCGGTCTGCCACTTCGCGTACTTCGCACGTTCGAGCCGGAAGAGGCTCACCTGCGTTCCCGTCAGATCCGTGAGGAGGTCGCGGGCGTGCTGCCTCATATACCTAGCCTCCGGATAGTCTCCGTAGTGCGATAGCCGCCGACTATGCTGAAGCAGATCTGAGAACACAATGAGATGGACCTTGAATTGATTCTCCGCGCGCTTGCCTGGCACGTGGCGGGCGGCAAGGACCGCAATCGTTTCGAGCAGGGGAGAGGTCGGTTGCGGTTCGCTTTCGCGTGCCGGGAATCCGGCGGCGAGCGCGTCCTCGAAACGCCTCCAGTCGCGCTCGGCGAAACGCCGGCCTTGGTGGATGTCGTCGCGCCAAGTGCGATCCTTCGGATTCTTGATCGGGCGGCAGACTTCGATCAGTTTCCTCGGTTCGCTCGGATCCTGCGTCAGTTCGTAAATTGCGAGGAGTTCTCCCGGGGCGATGCCCATTTGCCCTGCGTGCTCCGAGGAAATCTGTCTGGCGAGGCGTTCTAGTTCGGCCCGATGCTTTGGGGTCAGTGGGTCGCTCGTGTCGAGGAGCAGCACGGTCGCCGCGATGGGACCGGTGTCCTTGGGACAGAGGCGGTCGTCGACTTCCGGAACACGGGTGCCAATACGGTAGAACGCGACGACACCGATCAGGAGAATCGCAACCACCCCGAGCGGGAGCAATATCGACCATATTTGCCCCTTCGCTTCGGCCCTGCGGCGCGCATCTCGTTTCACGAGATGTCCTCCGCGTAGTCTTCGACCACGCGGTCGAGCATCTGGTAGTGAGTTAGGAGTTTAGCGTAGGTCTCCGCCACTCGTGCAAACCCTTCCTTCGACTTTGCCGGGATGTCGCCCCATTCGGGGGGAGACGGGACGGGGAATTCCGGAGCCACGATCACGTCCTTATCGATCGACGGTTCGATGTCGAAGAACGGCGGGGAATCTGCCGTACGCGCGGCGAGGTTGGCGGAGCGATAGGCAGCGAGCAGGTAGGCGAGATCCTTGTCGTACTGTCGAAGGTTCACCGGATAGTCCTCGACGACCACCCGCAATCTGTCGAGTGCGCTGTGCCAGCCGGCCCGGTCCATCTCGTAGCGGTTCTTGATCTCTTCGATTGCTACGTCTGCGTCATTTCGTATGGACTCCAGTTCCTTGAGTGCATGGTTCAGGTCGTACTGGTAGCGTCCGCGCACGTCCTCGGTCTTCCGGTGCCTTGCGCCGTAGCCAGGGAAGGCGTCGTCGGCGGTGTACGACTTGTACGTAGTCAGGAGGAATACGGCGATGCCGACGAGGGCGAGCCCCGCAGACGGAAGGCTCTCCCACGGCAGCGGACGTTCAATCATCGTGCGCCAAGCGGTGGCGAACGCTTCGTCCGGGGCTTCCAGCGCCCCCGTGTTCTCTGCGAGCACATAGACATCGCGCACGTGGCCCGCCGCGTCGTTCCAGACCAGCGCGATTGCCGCGAAGAGCGCACTTAGCACGAAAGCGAGCAGTTTCACGAACCCCCAGCCGTAGTGCGTGAAGCGCCATGTTCTTCCGGCCAGGATCCCCAATAGGACATTCACGAACGTGAGAACCACCGCAACCATCCAGCCCTCTATCACTCCGCCACGAGAGACGCTTCCCAGGAGATTGGCGCCCACGAAGCTTTCGACGATCATGGCAACGGGGACCCACAGCCAGTGCGCGATCTGGCTGTTCGGATAGTGCGCCACCCGGGAGAGCCGGTGCCGCTCACGGAAGCTCTTCAAGTCGCGGGCGGCCTCCTCATACTCCGCGCGTTGTTTGTCAAGCTCGCTCACGCTTTGGTCGGCTTTGGCACGGAGATCCTGGCAGCGCTGAGTGACCAGCGCGTCGAGGGCAATCTCTGGGTTCTCTCCCTCCCACGAACTGCCGAGCTCATGGAGAGAGGCGAGTTCGTCGTTGATGTAGTTGCCGACCGCTTCCTTGCAATCGAGCGCCCGCTTCTGGATCCAATTCTCGATCTTGCGGTACATCTCGTCGGGTAGCGCTTCGTTGGCGCCAGGTTGGTTCCGCTTGCCCCGTTTCTCACCTTCCTCCCGGATCCGGTGAGTTGCGAGCCAAGCGTCGCCGTCCAGGCGGATGTACTTGCGTTCGGTCCGGTCGAAGCCCGGAATGTCTTCCCACTCGGAGCGGAGGGTGATCTTTCTCATCGTTCGGACCTCTCCTTCGTCCCTGGCGTTTATAGGTTTATCTTCGCTCCCAAATCAAGTGGACACACCGAGGATCGCTTTGCGTGAGTATCGGTCCGGCATGACCGGATTATCCACGGTGCCGCGCGGCGGCGAAAACTACTTCACCTTCCTCCTCGTGCGCTCCGAACGGATCGTGTAGAACGCCTGAAGCAACAGCGCCCGCAGAAGCTTTTCAGGCGCGATCCCGGAGCCCTTTCGGCGCGGTCGAGAGACAGTTCATAGAGAGCCTGATGAGGTGAGCGGTACATCTAGCTGCCGACGCGCCTTACCCGTTGCCCCATCGATACATCCGAATACGACAAGGAATATCCCAAGACTCACCACGCGCAAAAGATACACGGAGCCTGGCCGAACGGTGCCCCTTGCGCCGTTTTGCTTATTCATCAAGACTCTCGTTCACAACGAGTTTCGGCCTTCCGAAAGCCAAGCAAAATTGAGCCTGAATCAGCTGTATCCCTCAAATGCCGCGAGAAAATAAAAAAATCTTAGTTACTCGTAAATTGCCGGAAGCGGTGGAGGCACGTTTAAATCAGGACTATGACGCCATCCTCAACGACTCGGACCAACCCTATAGTGCTCGGGATCTGATGGACCTTGCTCAAAATGTCGACGCACTGTTGCCCACCGTGACCGACAAATTGGATAAAACGGTGATCGAGGCCTTTCCCGAACGGTTGAAAATCATCGCAAATTTCGGCGTCGGCTTCGATCATATCGATATGGAAGCGGCGGGACGGCGTGGCATTGTCGTCACCAATACGCCCGGCGTACTGACGGACGCCACTGCGGAAATCACCATGTTGTTGCTCCTGGGCGCGGCACGACGGGCCGGCGAAGGACACAACATCATGAAACAGAAGCGCTGGCATGGCTGGACACCGACCGCCATGATGGGACGCGGACTCAATGGGGCGCAACTGGGGATATTGGGAATGGGCCGCATTGGCCGCGCCCTCGCCAAACGGGCGCGCGCTTTCGACATGGATATTCACTATCACAACCCTCGCCGCCTCGAGTCGGACTTGGAAGCGGGCGCCAGATATCACGACAATATCGAAAGTCTCTTTGGGAACTCGCACTTCTTGTCTTTGAATGCGGCGGCAAACGATGGAACCAAGCGAATTCTCAATGCGCAAAGCCTCTCGCTCTTGCCGCATGGTGCCGTCGTCGTAAACACGGCGCGAGGCGAGTTGGTCGACGATGAGTCGTTGATTGCTGCACTCAAGGACGGGCACGTGGCGGCGGCGGGATTGGATGTCTATACGGGCGAGCCCGACATTCATCCCGGTTATCGCACACTCGACAACGTTTTTCTTCTACCCCATTTGGGCAGCGCTACAGTCGAGACGCGCAATGCGATGGGCTTCAAGGCGGCCGACAATCTTGATTCCTTTTTTTCTTGCCAAGAGCCGCCCGACCGCGTCGCATAGACGGATGCTTTCGTCATCCAATCAGGAGCAGCTCATGAGCAACCGCATCGAGACGAAGCTTGATGACCTCGGCATTCACCTTGAAGCGCCCTCGGCACCCGCGGCCAATTATGTCCCTTTTGTCGTGACGGGTAATCTTGTATTTATCTCCGGCCAAATTCCCGTGTCGGCGGGTGTCGTAAAGTACGAAGGTCAAGTCGGCTCGTCCGTTTCGGTCGAACAAGCGCAGGAGGCCGCCCGGCTTTGCGTCATCAATATACTCACTCACCTCAAACAAGCCTGTGACGGAGACCTCGACCGTGTACGCAGATGCATAAAGCTTGGAGGTTTCGTCTGCTGCGGCCCGGACTTTAACCAACAACATATCGTGATGAATGGCGCCTCGGACCTGATAGTCGAAGTCCTGGGTGAGGCAGGACGGCACACCCGGTTTGCGGTGGGTGCATCAAGTCTGCCGTTCGGTGTTTCAGTTGAGGTCGACGCCATATTCGAGATAGCCTAGGCGAAGGTCCCGTTACAGGTTGCTTCATGACGTCCCGCGAAGAGATTACCGCTAAAGTTATCTCAAAAATTTCCGAGGTGGATGCCGCACAATGGGACGCGTGTGCGAACCCGTCAGATGCGCGGAATCAAAAGCCATTTCCGTTCAATCCGTTTGTCAGCCACGCATTTCTCCACGCCCTTGAATCAAGCGGCTCGACGACGGCGCACACCGGTTGGGCACCCCATCATATTCTTGCTGAAGACGGTGACGGCATACTTCAGGGCGCCATCTTCATGTATTTGAAAAATCATTCCTACGGCGAGTATGTGTTCGACTATGGGTGGGCGAACGCTTACGAACGGGCCGGTGGCAACTACTATCCCAAATTACAGGTCTCCGTACCGTTTACGCCCGCCACGGGTCGACGGCTTCTGGCTCGGCCGGGTCCGAACATGAGGGAAACCCAAACGCGCCTGGTTGGTGCCACTATCCAGGTTGCTAAAAAGCTCAATATTTCCGGTGTTCACTTCACTTTTATGCTTGAGGACGAGTGGGACCATATGGGCGATTTGGGATTGCTTCAACGCACAGATCAACAGTTCCACTGGCTCAATCGGGGCTACGACACCTTCGATGATTTCCTCGCCGACCTCACTTCCAGAAAGCGTAAAAATCTCAAGAAGGAGCGTCAGAACGCCCTTGAAAACAACATCACGATTGAGCGGTTGACGGGTTCCGACATTCAAGAACACCATTGGGACGCATTTTACGATTTCTATATCGATACCGGATCACGGAAATGGGGGCGACCCTATTTAACGCGAAAATTTTTCAGCCTGATCGGCGAGACCATGCCCAATCATGTGTTGTTAGTTATGTGCAAACGTGGCGGCCGCTACATTGCCGGTGCCATCAATTTCATCGGCGGTGATACTTTGTTCGGCCGCAATTGGGGCTGCATCGAAGATCATCGCTTCCTACATTTCGAAGCTTGTTACTATCAAGCGATCGATTTTGCCATTGAACGGGGGCTTGGCCGGGTTGAAGCCGGCGCGCAAGGGGCGCATAAATTGGCGCGCGGTTATGTGCCCGCGAGAACCTATAGCGCTCACTATCTGGCCGATGCCGGACTACGAAATGCGGTCGAGCGATTCCTTGACGAAGAGCGCCGTCATATCGACAGCGACATAATGTATCTGAGCGAACATGCTCCGTTTCGCCGACACCCAAACGGACACCTGCAATGAGCTACGACGAAAACAATATCTTCGCCAAAATAATTCGCGGCGAGGCACCTTGCATCAAAGTCTACGAAGACGACAATACGCTGGCGTTCATGGATATCAGTCCGCAAGCTGACGGCCATACCCTCGTTGTGCCCAAAGCGGACGCGCAATCCATATTCGATTTGGACGCGGACTTGGCCGCATGTCTCATTAAAACCACGCAAAAAGTGGCGCGGGCTATCAAGAAATCACTAAACCCCGCCGGCGTTACGCTTGCTCAACTCAATGGACCGGCCGCCGGGCAAACCGTGTTCCACGTACATTTTCACGTAATCCCTCAGGGCGAATCATCAAGGCTCCCGCTGCATGGACAAAGCGGCGCTGACACCGCAAGACTCAAAGATATCGCGCAGATGATCGGCGCCGCTATTGACTAACACATCCATGGCGACAGACGCGATCAGTTCACCGTCACTGGAACCGACGGCACCGATCCTCCAGAGCCCGATGACAGATCCGTATCGTCGTCTTTGCCTTTCGTACGGACCTTTCCTTTCGGATCTTTGTTCCGTTTGGACGCTGCTTTGGGCCGTTTCGGCCTCGATGGCCGCAACGGCGCTTCGATGAACTCGAATGCGAGCGTCTCATCGTCACGTACAAGGACTCGAACAGTGCCGCCCTTCTTAAGCTTGCCAAACAACAACTCTTCGGCGAGCGGCGCCTTGATCGACTCTTGAATCACCCGTGCCAATGGTCGCGCACCGAAGTTTTCGTCATAACCGCGCTTGGCCAGCCATTCGTTCGCCTCATCGGTCAACTCGATCGTGACATTGCGGTCGTCAAGTTGGGCTTCCAGTTGAAGTACGAATTTCTCGACTACGCGCGCTACAATTTGCGGTGACAGGCTATTAAAACCAATAACGGCATCCAGGCGATTGCGGAACTCGGGGGTAAACATGCGCCTGATGGCATCTTCGTCGTCACCCTCGCGCACGCTTCGGCCGAAACCGATGGGCGGCTTGGCCATGTCGGCGGCGCCTGCATTGGTCGTCATAATCAGAACGACATTACGAAAATCAATTTTCTTACCGTTATGGTCGGTCAGCGTTCCATGATCCATCACCTGCAACAGAATATTGAAAAGGTCCGGATGGGCTTTTTCGATCTCATCGAGCAACAGCACACAGTGGGGGCTTTGATCAACCCCGTCGGTAAGGAGACCTCCTTGATCGAAGCCCACATAACCCGGCGGCGCGCCAATTAAACGTGAGACCGTATGCCGCTCCATATATTCCGACATATCGAAGCGTAAGAGTTCGACGCCCATTATGCTCGCGAGTTGCCTCGCCACTTCCGTTTTGCCGACACCTGTGGGGCCGGAGAAAAGATAATTTCCGATCGGTTTTTCCGGCTCACGAAGACCCGCACGCGACAACTTGATGGCAGACGCCAGTTGTTCGATCGCCTGATCCTGACCGAACACGACGCGTTTCAGGTTCTTGCTCAAGTCCTGCAAAACTTGCGTGTCGGATTTGGAGACGGATTTGGGCGGAATGCGCGCCATTTTGGCAACGACTGCCTCCACGTCTTTGACTCCGATGGAGCGGCGGCGCTTCGCCTCGGGCAACAACATTTGCGACGCGCCGACCTCGTCAATGACGTCGATCGCCTTGTCGGGCAGTTTACGGTCGCTCATATATTTGGCCGACAATTCAACCGCTGACTTGATCGCTTCATTCGTGTATTTGACTTTGTGGAATGTCTCGAAATAGGGCTTCAGGCCCTTGAGGATCTTAACCGTGTCAGGCACGCTTGGTTCGACAATGTCAATCTTCTGAAATCTTCTGACGAGAGCCCGGTCGCGCTCGAAATACTGACGGTATTCTTTATAAGTCGTGGATCCCATGCAACGCAGGCTTCCGCCTTGCAACGCGGGCTTCAATAGATTGGATGCATCCATTGCGCCGCCGCTCGTAGCGCCCGCACCGATGACCGTGTGTATTTCGTCGATGAACAGAATCGCGTTGGGCATATCTTCAAGTTCGCAGACGACGGACTTCACCCGCTCTTCGAAATCACCGCGATATCGCGTGCCCGCTAAAAGCGCCCCCATGTCAAGCGCGTAAATCACACTTTCTTTGAGAACCTCGGGAACTTCTCCACCAACAATCTTGCGGGCAAGGCCCTCGGCAATGGCGGTCTTGCCAACGCCGGCATCGCCGACGAACAAGGGATTGTTTTTTTGGCGGCGGCAAAGGATCTGAATTGTGCGCTCGATTTCGGCCTCTCGTCCTATAAGAGGATCGATTTTCCCGGCCTGCGCTTTGGCATTCAGATTGACGCAATAGGTGTCAAGCGCTTCGCTTCCCTCTTTGACGACTTGCTCGCCGTCAACATCTTCCTCCGCTTTGCGCGGCCTTCGCGTCTTCGACATGCCGGGCCGCTTGGCAATGCCGTGAGAGATATAGTTAACGGCATCGTAACGGGTCATATCCTGCTCTTGAAGGAAATAGGCGGCGTGGCTTTCCCGCTCAGCAAACAGCGCCACCAGCACATTCGCCCCCGTGACTTCCTCCCGCCCTGAAGACTGCACGTGAATGACGGCACGTTGAATGACGCGTTGGAAAGCGGCCGTGGGCTTTGCGTCCTCGCTCCCATTGACGATTAAACTCGAGAGCTCATTTTCCACATAATTGACGAGGTTTTCGCGAAGCACCTCCAGGTCGACGCCGCAGGCGCGCATAACCGCGGCTGCATCCTTGTCATCAATCAAGGCCAGCAACAAATGCTCAAGCGTCGCATATTCGTGATCGTACTCACCTGCCAAACGAATGGCTCTGTGAAGCGCGTCTTCCAAGCTCTGGGAGAACGAAGGCAAAGCGGACTCCTATTCCTTTTCCATCGTACATTGCAGCGGATGTTGATGACGCCGCGCCTCATCAATCACCTGCGCAACTTTGGTTTCGGCGACTTCGTAGGTAAAGACGCCACAAACCCCAACTCCATTCTGATGTACATGAAGCATAATTCGAGTGGCGTCTTCACGCCCCTTATTGAAGTACCTTTGTAGAATGTACACGACAAACTCCATGGGAGTGTAGTCATCATTCAACAAAAGAACGCGATAAAGCGACGGTTTCTTGGTTTTTGGTTTGGTTTTTGTAACGAGACCGGTTGAAGGACCCGTATCGCCACTCTTTTTGCCAATGTTAGACATGACCAAACTCATTGTCCTTCAAATGGGTCCCATGCCGTGTATATTAACCTAAACGGATTTCGCGAAAATCCGCCTTCAGACATAGGGGGCGCCCCATTGAAATCGCCCGTTACTCACCGTTCCGACCAGTATATGTCAGCGTTGCGCCGCTTTCCGAATTCCGGTTGGAACTGCTCAGCCCATGGACCGGTTCTTTCGCACAATCCACAACGTCGATTCGGCCCGGATGACCCAAGTTCAACGAGGAAAAGCAGCACTGTCAACAAGTTAGCAACAAGCGTCAATGCGGGCTAAGCCTTAAATTATACGAAGTGATCATCGAGTCACTACTGCACCGCAATATCCTCCATGAAAACGACAGATGTCATACGGCACGGACACCGGCGCCGCCTCGATGCCACTAGCCATCAATTCACTTATCGTTTTACAGTCAAAAGCGATGCATTTGACAACGAGCCTGTACTGTTAACCAAATTGAAGTATTCAAGGTCCGAATCTTGAATATGATGACGAATTAGTTATTGGGCATACTGTCGAAACCGATTGGTTTAATAGGCAGTGGGGTGAATTAAGATTCGACGAGGTACATTAAACGTGTTGAACCGGCGTTGGACGATTAAATCCGGTCTCGAATCGCGCGCGTGGGCGCTCGTGTTCATGGTGGTGCTTCTTTCCGCCATGTTCACAGGCCGCGCCGAAGCAGCCAAATACGCATCAATCGTCATTAACGGGTACACAGGGGAAGTGCTGTTTTCACGCAGCGCCGATGCTCGTCGTCATCCCGCATCATTAACAAAAATCATGACGCTTTACATGTTATTCGAGGCGCTGGATAAGGGCCAAGTCACGCTCAATACTAGAATGCGAGTTTCAAGGCGAGCCGCAGGCCAGGCACCGTCAAAGCTCGGCTTGAGACTTGGCTCGACCATCATCGTCGAACATGCGATCAAAGCTCTCATTGTTCGTTCAGCTAACGATGTCGCCGTTGTCGTTGCCGAACATCTTGGTAAAACCGAGTTCCGATTTGCGCGAATGATGACCAAAAAAGCGAGGGCGCTGGGCATGAATGCCACGCAATTCCGCAACTCCTCGGGATTGCCAAACAGCAAACAATACACGACCGCGCGCGCTATGGCGCGGCTGTGTTTCCGGCTCATTTCGGATTATCCGGAATACTATCGGTATTTTGCGACAAAATCGATCAGATGGGGCGGTAAGACCTATAAGACACACAACGGAGTACTAAAAAGTTTCCTCGGCACGGATGGAATAAAAACCGGTTACATCCGCGCGTCGGGTTTCAATCTCGCCACGTCCACCAAACGCAACGGATATCATTTGATCGGCATCGTATTCGGCGGAAAAACAACCAAATCGCGCGACGCCCACATGCGTAAGATCCTCAATGAACAATTCGCACGCATTGACAGGAACCCGAACCTGGGGCGTCGGTATGCAGTCATCCCATTACCGGCGGCAAAACCCGCGACCGGCAAGAATTTGGCTGCACGAGCAGGGCCGGTGATGGCCGAACGCCAAGCAGCCATTCCGTCACCGGTGGCAAAACCCGCGGCCGGCAAGAATTTGGCTATACGAACAGAACCGGTAATGGCCGGACGCCAAGCAGTCATTCCGTCACCGACGGCAAAACCCGCAATCAGGTTCGACTACACGAGTAGACCCCTTGATGGCCTAGGCTCAAACGGCAATCGCCGCCGTGCCGACCGCTTCGCCAGATCCCATTGGTGACCTCATCGCCGCTGAGGAGAAAGGCATTCTTGGCGTCCTTCCTGTCAACAATCTTCGAAGTTCTGGAGTTACATCTCCGGACAAATCGCACGAAGTAGAAGCAGAGAATACCTGAGGGGTACTACAGCAGCGCGGTGTCTCTTGCCTTACCGTGGTCCAACAGGAATGGCCTAAAGGGAGTGACCGGAAACTTCTCTTCACCCGCCAATGAGTAAATCTTTAGCCTCGTTGATTTTACTCGCGAGATAGTTTGATCCGCCTTGATCGGGATGGAATTTCTTCATCAGCTTTTTGTGAGCGCGTAAAATCTCTTCTTCGGACGCTCCGGGCTCGAGACCCAAAACCGCCAACGCTTCATCACGACCGATACGTCCAGGCGAGTAGTCAGCCCGAGCCGTGCTCCCACGACCAAATGTCCAATCCTCTCCCAACTCATCGCTTCTTTGCCGCTGCAAATAAATCTCCAATAACTGGGTTGCATCCGGATCGCTTTGGCGGCACATCTCGAAAAGTCGAAGCAACTCCTCTATACTCATGGCACTGAGCACTTGGCTTGTGAATGGTCCGGCCAACACTTCACCGTCCATTTCACCGGTATCGTGATCGAGTGTCATTCGTAAAGTGGCCGTATTTATGCTCGAAGTTCGCCTTGTGCTTCTACGCTCCCGTCCCGAACCACCGCTCGACCCAAACGGATTAAGGCCCGAGGAAAAATTGCCGCCTATGACCGTTAGCCCCAAGACCAAGCAGGGCAAGCCAAAGAGAAGACCTCCTCTGGCGAAAAATATTAGTGACAACAAGATTAACATGGAGCCCGCAAGGTAGCGCACAATTTGCGCCAGCACTTTGGGGTCCGCAGACAAAAACAATTTGGCGAAGAGTAACGAACCCAACAACAGAAGTGCGCCGAGGACCAACCAAGCCGTCATTCTTGCCTGCTTTTATCGGCTAAAAAATTCTTGCTCATCTCAATTGCCGGGAAATCCGAAGGATGTCTCCTCCCCTCTTTCTTCCATAATCGGCCAATGCCTTGCGGCCTCCAACCGCATAAACCGCTGCCGCGCTCAGAAGATCTCGCAATATGGCAGCAGATGCGGAATCAAAATTGCAATAGACACCGCGCGTCAGTCGGGCCAATTCACGAAACGCTCGCTCCGCTTGACTATTTTCACCTTCGTGAAACAAGAATGCCGGAACACCCATGAGGCCCAACTCTCCGCCGGCGGCGCAAACGGCGTCGATACTCTCTTCCATGCAATCGCCGATGAAAACGAGTGCACTGACGCGATGGGCTTTGGTTTCTCTGATTGCATGACGCAATAAACGTTCAATTTGCGTGTAGCCGCCACGGCACCGAATGCCCGTCATTTGTTCCAACAACTCTGCCGGCTCGGACGTCCAGTTGCCTGCATAAAACTCACTGAAGCCCCGGAAATAAGCCAACTGAATATCCAAGCCGCCGATCGCAGACGTCTCACTGAACATTTCAGCCTGTATCTGACAGGCAGTATCCCAGGTCGGTTCGCGGCTCATGGTAGCATCAAGCCCGAAGATCAACCTACCATGACGCCCTGTCGGCGGCGAAATGCGGGACACCTGATTTAAAAAATCCTTAACCGACGGATTGGCCGCCCCGCGCTCGGCAGGTGGCCGACGCTGAGACGAACCGGCAGATGAGTATTTGGTATTTTCGGACATCGCACAAAGATATTAGAACGCAAGGGCTCCTTTCTCCAATCCGGAGAGATTTGGAAGGCACATTAGCAAAGGCCCCGTGCCACAACATGACGTCGAGTGTCACCGCCAACAATCTTGGCACTTATTTCGACAGGCCTGGATTGTTTTGTTCTTCCGTACACAAATAATTCCAATGCATTGCGCCGCAAATTCTTTTATGTCCGTATTTTAGTCTCATTGGCAAGAGCAACCGGAGAAGCTAGGATTTGGTCGAACGTTACGTGACAATCAAGTTGTGTTGATGATCCTCAACCAGATTTCCACTGTCCGAACCGCCGCTGACTTGCGAAAGCATGTGCACGGATGGAAGCAATCCGGTTTGTCGGTGGCGCTGATTCCTACCATGGGCGCACTTCATAAAGGACACCTGTCTCTTGTAGACATGGCAATGGTCAAAGCGGACCGCGTGGTCGTCAGTATTTTTGTCAACCCCACTCAATTTGCGCCCCACGAAGATTTCGACTCGTACCCGCGCGACGAAGAGGCCGACTTGGCTAAACTGCAAGCCGTCAAAGTCCACCTCGCCTATCTTCCATCAATCCATGAAATGTATCCCAACGGTTTCACGACCCGCGTTACGGTATCGGAACTCACGGAAGGACTTTGCGCGACCGCCCGCCCACATTTTTTCGACGGAGTCACCACCGTCGTCGCCAAGCTTTTCGCACATTGCACCCCCGACATGGCGATCTTCGGGGAAAAGGATTACCAGCAATTGCTGGTCATCAAGCGCATGGTCGATGACCTGTCACTGCCTATTGAAATTTTAGCCGGACCTGTCGTGCGCGAAGACGATGGACTGGCAATCTCGTCGCGCAATCAATATTTGTCTGCCGATGACCGCACGGTCGCCGCTATGCTGAGCGAGGTATTGAGACAAACCGCAGACGCGATCACAGGCGGCCATTCGATCGCCGAAGCTGTCGCTTCAGGAAAGCGCCAACTGCTTGATGCGGGGTTCGACCGTGTCGATTATCTTGAACTTAGAAATGCGGAGGATTTAAAACCGCTGCATAAGCTCGACAGGTCAGCCCGCCTTTTGAGTGCCGCCCGGCTGGGCAACACGCGGCTTATCGACAACTGGCCCGTGCTCCCGAGTTGTCAAGCTCGTGACAGAAACTGATCTCCCGACTGCAATTCGTTATCGATGTGATTGTTCCTTTCAACATACGAAAGTTGTATCCGGCGCTAGAGCAAGCCCAGCTCTATCAGTTTGCTTCGCATTTCTTCGGGAATATCATCGGCATTTCGACCATCCATCGACTCAAGATCACCGGGAGCGTCTACATCTTTCAAATAACGCCAACCCTGGAAAGGACGACGCGCTTGAGATTGCGTCAAGACGATTTCAGGGTCGAGCACGATGGCGCATCGTCTGCTGCCGTTGCGGTCCAAATAGGATCTTAAATCGAGAATGCGCTGGCGCATTTGAACAAAGCGATTTACCACCCAGTAAAGCGACCCACCTTTCAACAGTTCATCGCGCCGCTTGGGCAGCATACGTGTGATGTGCAAGAGTTCGGCAGGCTGGCCGCTTGCCCGCTTCTGTTCCAAACGCCGCGCTTGCCGCTCCTTCAGCATTTTCGGCGACTCGATACCAACGCAGAGCTTTATGAGGTGCAACGGCACTGCACCCTCAGTCCGTTTTTGTCGATCCGTCGATTTCTTTCCGCTCACAATTGCCTTGCCGTTACTTCGTTCAAAACCGGTTTTCGTTTTAAACCCGGCAATGCAGATTGTCATGTGAGGGCCAGGGCACCTAGACCTAAAAAAACGAAGAAACCGATAAGATCGGTGACGGTGGTTACAAAAACGGTCGAGCCGACGGCCGGGTCCATGCCGGCGCGTTGCAGTGACAAGGGCACAAGAATGCCGGCCGCCCCCGCACATAAGAGATTGGCAATCATGGCCCCGGCCAAAACGGCGCCCAGAATGGGACTTTGGAACCAAAGCGAGCCCACTGCGCCCATCAAAATCGCGAACAAAATGCCGTTCAGGCCGCCGACCATCACTTCGCGAAAGATGATACGTACCGCATTGGACGGTGTCAGGTCGCGGGTAGCGATAGCCCGCACTGCGACCGTTAACGTTTGCGTCCCCGCATTGCCGCCCATCGATGCCACGATGGGCATCAGAATAGCAAGAGCTACAAACTTTTCGATAGTTGCGTCGAATAAGGCAATTACAATGGACGCAAGGAGAGCCGTCACCAAATTAACCAAAAGCCAAGAAAACCGACGTTGGGTGGTTTTGACCACCCCGTCCGATAATCCCTCCTGCTTGACGCCGCCGAGATAGAGAATGTCTTCAGTGTTTTCCTCGGTGATGACATCGACAATATCGTCGACCGTGATCATTCCAACCAAACGCCCGTCCTCATTGGTCACGGCTGCAGAAAGCAAATGATATTGATTGAAAATATAGGCCACCTCACCCTGATCCATCGTAGCCGGGATCAAGGTTTGCTCCGCATCCATGAGTTCGCGGACCGCAACCTCGCGCTTTGACTGCATAAGACGGCTGAGCGGTACACTGCCGATAGGATGGAAGCCCTCATCGACCACATAAATTTCGAAAAACTGTTCGGGCAGACCGGTCGTGGCGCGCATATGATCGATCACCTGCCCAACAGACCAATAGGGCGGCACAGTGACCATTTCTTGCTGCATCAGTCGGCCGGCGCAGTCTTCTCCATAAGACAGAGATTGCTCGACCGCTGCCCTGTCAATGCGGGGAACATGCTCAAGCACCGAGTGCCGCTCCTCGACCGTCAGATCTTCGATGAGTTGGACGGCGTCGTCACTGTCCAGTTCGCGCATGGCCGTGGCGATCATCGGCGGCGGTAGATGTTTAAGGACGGCGTCGCGCACGTCTTCATCGAGTTCTGACAGAACGTCCGGGTCGAGTTCCGCGCCGATAAGGTCGAGAAGAGCACGGCGCTCCGGCGCCCGGACCAGTCCCAACAAGTCGGCAAGGTCAGCGGCATGTAACGGCAGCGTCAGGCGCCGCACACGATCGCCGTCGCCGGCATCGAGTGCATCAACTACTGATCGGACGAAGAACGAGTTCAGCGCATAGTCACTGTCGAGAACCGGCGCGTCCGAGGGAATCTCGGCATAGGCTGCAGGCTGTGCGGACGCCTTGGCTTTCGGGTTTTCGCTCATGGGGCAGCCTCACAGAGTCCCGAAATCCGACCGGACATGAAAAACAAGGGTCTAGAGGATAGCGTCCACCTTGACAAATGGTGCGGTCGAGAAGACTCGAACTTCCACGGGTTTTACCCCACAGCGACCTCAACGCTGCGCGTCTACCAGTTCCGCCACGACCGCAATTGCTTCGGCAAAAGCGTGAGCCATGTACCAAATCCATCGACTTTTGTGAAGTGCATACGGTGCCAATTCCGCTCATGAGAGGTCGAGAAAATGTGCCTAAGGGCTTGGAAAAATGGACGCCTTGGCGGGTCAAAACCCGGCGGGGAATTGTTGACGCGGTGATCTTGGCAGCAGACCGCAGGGGCACTATCTTGAAGGCCCGTCCGGAAATAAGGCAACAGTTGAGAGAGAAAAGAAATCGTAACGACCAAATATTCGCGGCTGTTCAACACTATAGAATTACGGAACCGTTGAGCAGCACAAGGGGCTCCCGCTCATGACTGAAATCATCGACTGGGCCTTATCGCGAGGCGTGGTCGGCTATCCCGAGGCCGTCAACGCCATGGAGCGGCGGGTGGCCGCGATCATCAAGGGCACGGCGGCGGAGTTGGTCTGGCTGCTTGAACATCCACCTCTTTATACGGCCGGCACGAGCGCCCAACCCCATGATCTTCTGCTGCCCGACTCACTGCCGGTTTTTCGCACCGGACGCGGCGGTCAATACACCTATCACGGCCCCGGCCAGCGGGTCGCCTACGTCATGCTGAATCTTGCCAAGCGGAATCCCGATGTGCGGCTCTTCGTTCGAAACTTGCAAACATTGATCATCCGGACTCTTGCCTCGTTCGGCGTGACGGGACAGGCCCGACACCGTCGTGTTGGCGTCTGGGTGGTCCGTGAAAACGGCCCGGCCGGTGTTGACGACAAGATCGCGGCCATCGGCGTTCGTTTGAGAAAATGGGTTTCGTTTCACGGCATCAGTATCAACGTCAATCCCGAGCTTGATCACTACTCGGGCATTGTACCCTGTGGGATTGCCGGGCACGGGGTGACAAGCCTGGCTCGGCTGGGTGTCGATGCATCGCTTGACGATGTCGATAGCGCCTTGCGCGAGAACTTTGAAAAAATCTTCGGCGCCACCATCGAGGCCGACGCGCCGATAGAGACCTCGGCCGCCTCCCCCTCGGTATGAGTTCTACAAGACGCCATCGCCGGAGGAGTGGCTGCAACGAGACGTAGATGCTACGCTGGCAACTCCGGTTCAACCGATGAGGGGAAGGTCGTGAACAAGCATTCGTCTTCAGTCAGCATTATTCGATTCCTGGCGCTGTTTGCGGCACTTTCCATCGCCGGATGTGTCGGAACCGATGCAGAACTGCGGAGTGAGCCAAACTACAGCCTCGGCTACAACGATGGATGCAACACCGCCAACAGGCGGATAAGTGGCTTCCAATCAACAATCAGGCGCAACGAACGTCTTTACGAATCGGACCGCGCTTATAGTGCGGGCTGGAAAGACGGCTACAATTTTTGCGGTGACACGACCAATCGCGACCGCAATATACTGGGACGCGGAGATCGTTGGTTCGATTGGTAAGGCTCTATTATACGGATCTCCGATTTTCCCGAGACGTCACCATGCGGCGAGCGGACCGTCGAGCGGCGCATTGCCGAAAGCAAGATAAGCCCATCCCGGGCAATTCTCCGGGTGACAAAAAAGCCGGAGCCGCTTACTAATCATTTTATGACCGCTGGAACAGCCAAGAATGCCATCTTGAGCAGTTGGGTTGAATTTCGATGGTATGTAGCGGGCCACGCCTTCTATTTTGCCGCCCTGGGGATTCAAGGAGTCGTTTATCCCTTTCTCGTCACTTTCGTGCTCCTCAAGCCCGCGGACATGGTGGGCGTCGCCCAGATGTTCACCATGCTGCCCATGTTTGGTCTCGTCCTGCTCGGCGGCATGACGGCAGACCGGCGTGAATTGCGCATGCATCTCATACGCCTGCAATTACTGGCCGCAGTGCCCATGTTTTGCATGGCGGTGCTCGTCATCTCGGACGCCCTGACCTTTCTACTGCTCATAGCATGCGGCATGGGCACCGGCTGCGTCTCCGCCTTCGTTATGCCGGCGCGCGATTCGCTGCTGAACCGTGTCGCGCAACGCAGCCCGAACGGAGACATTCAGCAAGCGGTCACCAGGGTCACCGGGATTCAATTCGCGGCTCAATTGGCCGGAATCCTGTTAGGCCGCCAGGTTTCCGACGCAGGGGCCGGTGTCATGTTGCTGGCGCTCGCTTTTTGCTATCTGTCGGCCGCATTTTGTACGACGAACTTGCGGCCGGCGCCGCCATGGGTTCCCAAAGAACCCGACGACGACGTAAAATCAGAACCGCGCTGGCAGCGCAGTCTCAGGGAAATACGTGAGGGTCTCCTCGAAGTTCGCCAATCGAGCAAGATGTTTCCGGTCGTTCTATTCATCTTTCTAAGCGGCGTCCTGTTCAATGGTGTCTTTTCGGTCCACCTTCAAGTCCTGATCAGAGACGAATATCAAGGGGACATAAGCGATTATTCGATCATCTTAATTACATTTATGGTCGGCATTACCCTCAGCACGACATATATCTCCCGCTACACCCGGATCATGCAGCAGGGCCGGGCCATGTTGATCTCCTTTGCCATGGCGGCAATTGTCTTCATAGCCATCTATTTCTACCCCCCGCTCTGGCTGCTTTACGCGCTCGTGTTTTTCTGGGGCGTATCGGCGGCTATCATCTTCAGTATTAGTCGAGCGATTGTTCAAGAATCCGCTTCCGAATCCCATCGCGCGCGGGTGATGTCGGTATTTCAATTGGGGTTTCTAGGGGGTGCGCCTCTCGGTGCTCTGATCATGGGATACGCGACAAGGCTCCTTGGACCACTCGATGCTGTCTTGCTGCCCGCCTCCGGAGTCATTCTCATATCGGTCGGCATGCTGATGTTGACCGATCTTTGGAACATTCGACGGCCTGACAGCCAGCGTGTCTAGACCCCGTTCAATTTGCTCGGACGTATATCCCGGTGGAACTTGAGTGATGAAACACCCTTACGGCCCGCCTTTGTCGCCCGACCGTCCCTCGATCACCGCAAGACCGGGGGAGAAACTGAAACGCAAGCACTTCAGTCAAAAGAAACTCGACGAACTGCGCCTGAAAGGCGACAGCTGGATCATTCCACACGAGGAACGCGATGCAAGCCGTCGTAAAATCATGGAACGCATCATACCCGGCGATGATATCTGGGTCTTTGCTTATGGCTCACTTATGTGGAATCCTATTATCCGCGTCGAGGAAACATGCAAAGCTCGTATTTACGGCTATCACCGCTCGTTTTGCCTCTGGTTGATCAGCGGTCGCGGCACACCGGATTATCCGGGCCTGATGCTGGCTTTGGATTACGGAGGGTCATGCGCCGGTCTCGTGCATCGTGTCCATGGGTCACGTGTTGAAGCGGAGTTGGATTTGCTATGGATGCGGGAAATGATAGGCGGCCACTATGTGCCTATTTGGACCAATACTCATACGCCGCGCGGCATCCTGCCGAGTATAGCTTTCGTTATTGATCGTACACATCGTCAATATGCAGGTAAACTAAACAAGACACAGATCGCAAGGCGAATTGCAATTGCCGAGGGGCGCATGGGTACGAACCGATCCTATCTCTTCGATACGGTACGGCAATTAGATGCCCTTGGCGTATCCGACGGACCTATACACGAGCTTGAGCAACTGGTCCGAAGCGCATCGGACGAACCGGAGTGACGCAGTGGGCAAACCGAATGAAGATCATCGAGTTTAGTGAACTTCCCGAGCTTGCCGGCCAAGAAGTCGGTGTCAGTGACTGGCTCGTCATTGATCAGAAGCGCGTCGATGACTTTGCCAATGCGACCGGAGACCATCAATGGATTCACGTTGACGTAGAACGAGCAAACCGGGAAATAGGCGGCCCCATTGCGCACGGTTATTTGACGCTCTCTATCATTCCAATGCTTACGCAACAGATCTTGGAGGTAAAAGGGGTCACCCGCGGTATCAACTATGGCTGCAATAAAGTGAGATTCACCAACTCGTTGCGCGTTGGAGGCCGCGTTCGAGCGCGGTCAAAAATGCTCAAAGTATCAAAACGCGCCGACGCGTTGCAGTTGACGCAGAGTATCACCATTGAGATCGATGGAGAAAAAAAGCCGGCTTGCGTGGCCGAGACCGTGACTCTTGTATTTGGCACCTGAGTTATAGATCTCACTTTAGAAAATGGAGACAAATATTTATTTTCATTATGAAAACATGCTCCCAATCTAAAGAGGATGAAATATCGGTCGAAGACGGAAACGAAATGACGAAGGTGAACAAATCGGAAGAGGAATGGCGCACGCTGCTTAATCCGGAGCAATATCATATAACCCGCGAAGGAGGAACCGAACGCGCCTTCACGGGGCCCTACTGGGATTCAAAACAAAAGGGCACCTACAAATGTATCTGCTGCGGCGCTCCTCTTTTTCGATCCGAAACAAAATACGATTCAGGCACCGGCTGGCCCAGTTTCTATCAACCCATCTCCAACGATGCGGTCGAAGAACGGGACGACACGAAACTGTTCATGAAACGTACAGAGGTCGTCTGCGCGAAATGTGAAGCCCATTTGGGGCACGTATTCAATGACGGACCCGACCCGACAGGTCTGCGCTACTGCATAAACGGCACGGCTCTCGATCTTGACGAGGACGGCGCAGAGTCCGGCGGCAAATCCGATTAAAGCGATATGCAGCCTCCCCGGGCCCGTAACAGACCGCACACATGGACGCAGCACGGCGATGCGCGCCAAGACCCCTACTCTTGGCTGAGGGACAACCGGTGGCAAGAGGTGATGCGCGATCCGAACGTTTTGGCAGAAGACATTCGCGCCTACCTCGAAGCCGAAAACGACTTTACCGCTCACGCGATGAAGCCGACGGAAACGCTTCAAGCCGAACTCTTTGAAGAGATGAAGGGGCGCATAAGGGAGGACGATTCGACCGTTCCCGCGCCCGACGGGGCATTCTCTTACTATTCAAAATATCGCACGGGCGGGGAGCACCCCATTTACTGCCGAAGCAACCGCAACGGAACCCGGCCGGAACAGATTCTCTTCGACGGAGATGCAGAGGCGCAAGGCAAGGTCTTTTTTGAGATCGGCGATTGCTTACACAGCCCGGACCATCGCTTTATCGCCTATTCGGTTGACGACAAAGGTTCCGAGTATTTTACGATCGGTATCCGCGATGTCGAACGCGGCGGCGACCTGTCTGAGCGGATCGAGAACACCACCGGAGATATTGAATGGGCCAATGACAGCCAGACCCTGTTCTATACCCAACTGGACGATAATCATCGGCCTAACAAGGTTTTTCGACATGCCGTGGGTTCCGACCGGAGTTCGGATGTTCTGATCTACGAGGAAAGAGATCCCGGCTTTTTCGTGAATGTGTCCAAGTCGGAAAGCAATAAGTTCATTTTCATTTCCGTCCATGACCACGAAACGAGCGAAGTGCACTTGATTAGTGCCAACGCGCCTGAGTCGAGCGCCAAGCTGATCGCCCCCCGGAAAAAGGGTGTGGAGTACCATGTGACGGAAACCGGCGGTCGGCTCATCATTCTAACCAATTGTGACGGCGCCGAGGACTTCAAGATCGTCGCTGTGCCCATATCCTCGCCGGCACAAGAGAATTGGCGGGATCTCGTCCCTCACCGGACGGACCGCCTCATTCTTTCCATGATCGCCTTCAAGAATCGCTTGGTCAGGCTTGAACGGGTCGATGCCTCGGCAAGGATTGTCGTCACGGATTTGCACGATGATGGCACCATTAGCAAAACGCATGACATCAGCTTTGACGAAGAAGCATACGACCTGAGTCTCATACCCGGATACGAATTCGACACGGCGACTTTGCGCTTTGCCTATTCGTCTCCGGCAACTCCGCAGCAGATTTTCGACTATGATATGAAGACCCGCGCGCGCATCCTGCGCAAGACTCAAGCGGTGCCCAGCGGACACGATCCAAACGACTATATCACTCGGCGCATAAGGGCGGGCGCCCGAGACGGCGAAGATATACCGGTCACCCTGCTCTATCACAGGGCAACGCCGATCGATGGGACCGCGCCGCTGCTTCTTTACGGTTACGGCAGCTATGGAGTCTCCATCCCGGCCTCGTTCTCGACCTCGCGGCTTTCGCTCGTAGACCGCGGCTTCATTTACGCAATTGCGCATATCCGCGGCGGGAAGGACCGGGGCTATCGTTGGTACCGGGAAGGCAAGCTTGCAAAAAAGGAAAACACGTTTACGGATTTCATCGCGGCCGCCGAGAAACTCATCAAGGACGGCTACACGTCGAAAGGCAACATTGTCGCACAGGGGGGCAGCGCCGGCGGTCTCCTGATGGGGGCCGTCGCGAATATGGCGCCCGATCTTTTTGCCGGTATTATCGCCGAGGTTCCCTTTGTCGACGTGCTGACGACGATCTGCGACGACACGCTGCCTCTGACGCCGCCCGAATGGCCGGAATGGGGCAATCCGATTACGGACAGGCAAGCGTATGACACCATCAAGTCCTATTCGCCCTACGATAACATCAGTGTACAGACCTATCCGCACATGCTGGTGACGGCGGGGCTTGCCGATCCGCGGGTTACTTATTGGGAGCCCGCGAAATGGGTCGCCAAGCTGCGCGCCACGAAAATTGACGATAATTTATTAATTTTGAAGACGAATATGGAGGCGGGCCACGCCGGAGCTTCGGGTCGATTTGAACAACTCAAAGAAACCGCGCTCAGTTATGCCTTCGCTCTTATGATCAGTGGTCGGAGTTCATAGCGAAGGACGACCGGGCTTGCACGACCCCCTTCCCTATCCAAGTCCAACGGTTTACCCGGCCACACTCAAAAGCGCGGTCACGACAACCGCACTCCTTCGATGTCCGGCATCCCTCCCCCGACTGTACATGACGATAAGGCTACTGCTTGACGCCGGTAAACGCCGCCTCGCGTTGTTGCAGGACACGCCGCACGCTTTCTTCCTGTTTTTGCGCACGTTCTTCAGAAGCGCGTTGGGCTGCTTCCGCTCGCCTCTTTTCCTGCTCCTCAAAATCAATCTCTTGATTGATATGATCGATCCAGCGGCTGCAATCTTTTGAAGTGGCTTTCCAATCAAGACATCTTTCAAAGGCGTCGATGGCCGTATCGCGGTTGTTCCCGTAATACCGCGCGATGCCCAAAAGCTGCCAAGCCAGACCAGCACTTTTTTTGAGACCGCCCTTGTTCACGGCGTTTCTGCAATTCTGCGCCGCTTCACTCCACGCCTCATTGCTGACATAGGTCTGACACAGCCGTAAATAGATCTCGCCGTCTTTCGAGAGTCCGGCAGCATTGATCAACGGCCGGATCGCCTCCTTGTGCTCGCGGGCTTGAAGCCATGCATTGCCCAACTCTTCCCAGTTCTTGGAGGTCTTTTTGACGCGTCCCGCGGCAATCTCCCTGTCCAAGATTTTTCCGGCGCGATAGGGGTAGTCATACATGCGGTAAAGTTGTGCCAAGCGTACGATTTCGTCGCTTTCACTCAGGAGATTGTTGTCGTAAGCCAGCGCCAGGATGGCAAAATGATCCTGCTCGCGGTCCTGCTCCATGTAAAAGCCCGCCAATTGCGTGTAGTAGGCTTTCTTGTCGGTCCAAATCTCGATCATTCGTTCCAAAAGCGGGATGGCTTCGGCGTACCGATTATTTTCGTAGTAGATCGCAACGGCGATTTCGTACCAGCTTTGCCGCGGCTCCGTCATTTTAGCGAGGCCGCGCTCCACATAGGTCAACGCCTCTCGCGGTCTTTCCGCAACGTAATAGAGTTGAGCCGCCAGGAACAACGCATCGACGCTCGGATTCTCGGCCCGGGCAAACCACCTTTCAAGATTGAGCAAGGCCCGACTGTACTGCTCAAGCGCGGCATAAACCTGCGCCAAACGGTAATACATATCGAGGAGGGTCGCCTCCGGCAGCGCGCCGGTGCCAAGCGACATCTCCCAGTCTTGCGCCGCCCGGGCATAATCATCCATGGCCGCATAAACGTAGCCGCGCAATTCCAAAGACTTGGCTCTGTCAAAAAGCTTGAGATCTCTGTCGAGCACTTGGTTGATTGTGACCAGCGCCTCGTTCCATTGTTCAAGCTCCATCGCCTCTTGAGCTTTCAGCAAAGCCTCGCCGGTCTTTTGGGTGACGACTTCGGAGCGTTCGGTACTGCGCGGCTCCCGATCTTCCTGGGCAAACGCGCCGGTCATGGCGACACCCAACGTCGCAAGTGCAATTGCCGCCACGCACAATGTACGAATAAAACCAGATTGAGTTGCCATTAGAGTCCTCCAGAGGCTGTCACAGCTTCCTCCCCCAACCCCGGGTTGCAAGATCCAACACGATTTCAATCTTCAAGTTCATAGGTAATCTTTTGCTGCATCTGGTATTGCGGCGACGGTTTGCCGTCAACGATCTTGGGCCGGTATTTCCATCGCTGAATGGCCCTGAGCGCCGATCGATTAAAGACGTTTTGAGGATCCGCATCGACCACGACGGCATCCGCCACGGTGCCGATCGCGGTAATCGTGAATTCAATCAACACCCAGCCCTCGATGCCGCGCCGGGCTGCACGTTCAGGATATTGCGGCGGTATGCGCACAATCGGTGTCGCCGTGCGATCGCTGGGGGCCGAGAAGTTCATGTTGATATCGCCGTCAAACGCCGGCAGGGTCAACATGAGGTTCGAATTCATATTGCGAAGCTTGTTATCGATGTCCATGGGCGGCGGCGGGGGCGGCTGGTTTTGTTTTTGCGGCCGGTCGGGCTTGTTACGATCACGCAGATTGACGGTCTCTTCGCGCTGGGGCCGTGTGATGTCAATCCGAGGCCCTGATTCGACTTCTTCCGGTCCTTCATCCGGCGGAGCAATCAGAGCGCGCATCGCGAGAAACAGAGCCACGGTAATAACGCCCGCCGTCGGCAGACCTACGATTATTCGGACTAAAGGCAATTCCTAATCCTCCAGCTCGCTTTAGTCATCTTCTCCGGTCGCTACGCGCACATCGGGGACGCCGACCGCATTCAATTGATCCATAATATCCACAACTATACCCGTTTGAGAACGGGAATCTGCTTGAATCACGACCGCGCCCTGGGGATTCTCACGCTGTAGTTTTTCCACGACGGCGCGCACGTCCCGAATAGGCACTTCGCGCTTGTTGATCCATATCTCGTTATTGTCCGATACCGCAATGACCAGAGAGACGCGGGGCACTTCCCGGGCGGATTGGGCATCCGGACGTGTCACATCAATACCCGCTTCTTTGACGAAGACGGCAGTCACAATGAAGAAGATCAACATGATAAAGACGATATCAAGCATCGGCGTAATGTTGATTTCCGGTTCTTCTTCGCCGGTTTCGGTTCGTCGTCTCATTGATTCATCCTAAGCTCGGTCGTTAATCCCCGTTTGCGCTACAGATCGGGCCGGTCCTCAAGGGGTGCGATGGAAACGGGAGCATTGGCGAGAATGGCCTGGTCCAACACATTCACCAAGATGCCCGTTTCCGCTTCCCGTTGGGTTTGAATGATGACAGGCGACTTCGGATTCTCGGCGCGCAGGCGTTCGATATTGGCGCGGACGGCTCTCACGTCAACAATACGGCGTTGGATGTAGATGTCATTGTTATTGTTGATCTGAACCAGGATTGCGCGTTCCCCGGGCTGGTCCGGCTCATCCGGCGTATCCGGCCGTGTCACGTCAATACCCGACTCACGAATAAAGGTAGCCGTCACAATAAAGAAAATAAGCAGAATGAACACGATATCCAACAACGGCGTGATGTTGACCTGAGCTTCTTCCTTCTTCGCCGTGAAATGTTTGCGTCGCATGGGTTTTGAATTTCGTCCTAACCGAGAATCATTCTGTCGGCGATTTTTTGCGTTTCACGGCGAGAGCGCCGCTCCAACGCCGCACTGAAGAAGAGACCGGAGAGCGAGGCCACCATGCCCGCCATGGTCGGAATCGTCGCCTTGGACACACCGGCGGCCATGGCGCGCGCGTTGCTGGACCCGGTAAACGCCATAACATCGAACACCTCGACCATACCGGTGACGGTACCGAGAAGGCCGAGCAAAGGAGCGACGGCCACCATGGCGCGAATGCCGCCGAGGTTCTGCTCCGTGCTGAGGCGAACATCCGATAACAAACGATCACGGATCTTGTAAGCTTGCCACGATTTGCGTTCGCTTCTTGCACCCCATTGATTCAGAGCGTTTTTGACGACGCCGCGATGGGTTATCCAAAAATACCAATAGCGTTCGACGATCAGAGCCCAGAGGACAAATGTCGCGGCCATGATGATGACCAACACGTTGCCCCCCATTTCAAGGAATTGCCTCAATCCGGCGTAGGCGATCTGCGGGTCGAGATATCCCGAGAATTCGAACATGAATTATGCGCCCTCTGCGTGCGCCGCCGAGCCGGGCGCCTGTTCCTCCTCTGCACGCGACGCCACCAAGCCGGCCGCCTGTTCCTCCAATATCTGTTGAACGGTGCGCGCGCGGCCGCTGGCAAAGCTGTGAAGGAGAAGGAGCGGAATGGCCGCAACCAGTCCTTCCACCGTCGTCACCAGGGCTTGAGAAATACCGCCCGCCATCAACTTGGGATCGCCCGTTCCGAACAATGTGATGGCCTGGAAGGTGATGATCATACCGGTCACCGTACCAAGCAGTCCCAGCAAGGGCGCCACGCCCGCCAGCACTTTCACCGTATTCAAACCGCGTTCAAGCTTGGGTATTTCCTTCAGGATGGCGTCATCCAGCTTGAGTTCCAGCGTCTCCACCTCGGCATTGCGGTGTTCTTCATACACCATCAACACACGACCGAGAGGATTGCGCTTGAGCGGGCGGTCCGGATTGCGCGCCTGACGGCGGACGGACCCTGCCGTTACCGATAGTGTAAAGATCCGTTCGAAACCGATCAGCAGACCCAAGACCGCCAAACCGATCACGATATATCCGACCGTGCCGCCCTGGTTGACCCGCTCGATGAAATTGGGCGTCTGAACCAACAGGCCCAGAATGGCGCCGCTCGACGGATCGATCGCCGCTCGCACGATTTCGCCTTCGGAAGTCGCTTCAAGATCGTCAACGACGCTGGTAAATCGGCTGGCCGGCTGACGTTGAAGATCGGCAAGTTGTTGAGTCTCGGGATCGAAGCGCAGGTAGCGGCCGGCGGCCACGGTGGTGAACGGACCGATGCGCGTCACGGCTTCTTGCTGAGGATTCCCGTCGGTATCCGTAACGGTTGTTCTGAAACTGACGACTTTGCCCTGTTCCGTCATTTCCTGCTGCAAGAAAAACCAAAGGTCTTGAAGCTGCCCAATGGTCGGCAGAACTTTGGTCGTCGCGATCTCATTCAGAATCTCGGAACGGCCCGGGAATTGCGAACTCACCAAAGAGTTGTCCACTTGGCCGCGCGTGTCTCCCGCCACTTGACGTGCCACCCCGAACAGTTCGCCGAACGCGCCAAGCCGTTCCGACAACTGGATTTCGAGTTCACCCAACTCGAGTTCATTTTCGTTGAATGTCGATTCGAGTTGCTCACTGATTCGTTCTTCGCGCTCGATGTCGGCTTGCGCGTTGGCAAGCAACTCCTGTTGTCGATTCCGCTGACTGCGGAACTCATTGACGCGTCGATTGTTCTCCGCACTTTCGCCGGTGCGGCGCTCACGAACCCTGGCCAGGAGGCTGTCAAGCGGTGACTGATTTTGCGCTTCACTTTGCTCTTGCGCCGTGGATGTCATCGGCAAACCCGGAAATTCACCGACCAGGAACCCGGACGCCGCGAGCGATACCGCGAGGCCGACCGATTTGAGTGTTTTGTACATATCTTTAGCCTCCCCCAACTACTGTGCCGTAAGCGGTCCCGTGACCGGAATGAAAATGAGATCCGGCGGGATTTGCTCCCGGGCCATACGAATGGCAACCGTAATTTGCGTATTATAGTTGGCGGGAAGCGCTTCCCACTGCTTGGCGGCCTGGTTCCAAACGAAAGACGCTGAACCGTCCAGAGTCTGATACATGAAGGCCACGCGCCCGACCTTGAGGAATGTTACCGTTCGCGCGTCTTCGCCGTCTCCCGTTTTGCCTTCATAAGCTTCGATGGTCCGGCCGTAATCGTTTTCGATTTGATAGGCTTCGAGAATGCGGCGGTATTTTTCCGCGTTCGTTGCGTCCGCCCGCGTCATGAGAGCACGAAGATTGGACAGGCGGCGGCGGCGCTCATCGACCAAAAACGGCACGTCCAGTCCTACGAACTGTTCAAGCGTCTCGAGCATTTGGAACATCAACGGCACGATATCGCGCTCGATACCGGTGATCCGTTCGATCTGTTCCCTGATCGAGGCCTTTTCATCTTCCTGTGCTTGAACGAGACCGCGCAACTGCTCGTTGTACTGGCGCAAATTATCGAGCTGTTCGAGAGTTTCCCGATATTCTATCTCGAGACCGTCCCGTTCGTTATCGAGCCGGTCTATCGCGGCCTGGGCGGTAGCGCCTTCCCGTGTATTCTGAAGCGCGCTGCTCTTGGCTTGATCGAGTTGCGCCAGAGCCGGCACGACTGCCGCCATAATCACGGTGCCGAATATCAAGAGCGGCGCAGTGAATGTCGCCGGACAGGCTTTCAGTATGTTGGTCGCCATGTTTTGCCTCTTTACTAGAGAGAAAGGCCCAAAAGCACTCAACATCGGGTTCAACATGGAACAGCCATGCTCGCCCTCAGCGCCCGCCGGCCTCAAGGAAATTGTCGCGCCGGCCGAATGCCGGCAACGATATTTTGACGTGTTGGTTGTTCGTCCCGATACCCTCGCTAAGACTCCCGATTTTCCCAGTTCGTCTGCCCGGAGGCTTGGACCCTTCAACGGCTGCCCTACTCTCTTTCCGATTTTATCGTTGCAGCGGTCACATACGCCCTTATGACCTGTGAATTGTCAAATCCAAATCCGGTTCAAAATCCAGTATATACCCCCTTGCGCGGCATTCCATCTCAAGATGGACGTATAAATCAAGCCTCATAGTGCCTACCAAATCGAATTGATGCAACCAATGGTGTGCACGGCGAATTCTCCAAACGGTCGATCATTCAAGGTTTTTACCATTACAATTACATGACGATTGCAGTCCCACCCGCCGTTCGGCGCATATCAACCAAGTCGGACATTCGGCAAGCTGTCATTTCACGCGATACTCCACATCGGGTTGGCTGGGGCGGCAGGATTCGAACCTGCGATCATGGGACCAAAACCCACTGCCTTACCACTTGGCTACGCCCCACCGGCATGTACCGACGGCGCACACGGGGAAGGAGCGCAGGAACGTAACGCCTTCAACCTTGGAACTCAATACCTCGCGACCGGTTGTTACGGTTTGCAAGATGTCAAGCAGTTGCGGTAGCCCGAAGCCGGAGCTATAACCGCCGCGTCACGGTCGGAGTGTAGCTCAGCCTGGTAGAGCACCGTCTTCGGGAGGCGGGGGCCGGAGGTTCAAATCCTCTCACTCCGACCATTGCCTGAGAGCCGGATGTCTCCGGTGAGGACGACCCTGCTCTACTCATTCACTTCCCGAAGAGCCGTAACGCAATGAAGTCGTTTCAGCCTCCAGTCCGCACGCTTATGGGGCCGGGCCCGTCGGACGTTCATCCCCGTGTGACCGATGCCATGTCCCGGCCCACCATCGGCCACCTGGACCCGCGTTTCGTTGAAATGACGGAAGAGATCAAAGACGCGCTGCGCGGCGCTTTCCGGACGGCAAATACGGTCACGTTCCCGATATCCGGACCCGGATCCGCGGGCATGGAGGCCTGTTTCGTCAACCTGATCGAGCCGGGCGATACCGCGGTCATTTGCGAAAACGGCGTTTTCGGCCGACGCATGACGGACAGTGTCGAACGTCTGGGAGGGACCGCCGCCGTCGTTCAAAGCGAATGGGGCAAACCCGTCGACATCGATGAAGTGGCCGATGCGCTGAAGGCTGCACCGCACGCCAAGATCCTCGCCTTCGTTCACGCCGAAACATCGACCGGTGTGCTCTCGGACGCTCGATCCTTATGTAGGCTCGCGCATGAGCATGACTGCCTGTCAGTCATGGACTGCGTCACCAGCGTCGGCGGCGTCCCGGTCGACGTCGATGCCTGGGGCGCGGATGCCGCCTATACGGGAACGCAAAAGTGCCTGTCATGTCCGCCGGGCCTTTCACCCGTTACATTCGGCAGCCGTGCGGTGGAAACCGTAAGACGACGCAAAACCAAAGTGCGAAGCTGGTTTCTCGATCTCCCGCTTCAACTCGGCTACTGGGAAGGCGACGCCGAGCGGGTATACCACCACACGGCGCCGGTCAACGCACTCTACGGCTTGCACGAAGCCCTGCTCATGCTTCACGAGGAAGGGCTTGCCCAAGCGTGGGCGCGCCATCGAAGGATGCACGACGCCCTCAAGGCGGGTCTCACGGCCATGGGCATCGACCTCTTCGTCGAAGAGGCGTACCGCCTCCCGCAGTTGAATGCCGTGACCGTCCCGCACGGCGTTGACGAAGCGGAAGTGCGGCGCGCCCTTCTCGCGGATTACGATCTCGAGATCGGCGCCGGACTGGGCGGTTTGGCCGGAAAAATCTGGCGCATCGGACTGATGGGTCACAGCGCCCGCACCGACAACGTGCTGCTGTGTCTCAAAGCCCTCGAAAGCACCTTGAGTTCCATGCAAGCGCCCATCGAAAAAGGCGGCGCCGTCACCGCCGCAAAGGCGGTCCTGACGCGGAATGGCTAGCGCGCCATCGAATGATATTCGTCATTAGGGCGCATATCGACGGCCGACGCCATGCGGTTCGACATGTTGAAAAAACTGGCGACCGCCGCAATGTCCCAAATGTCGCGGTCCGTCCAGCCGGCGTCGCGCAATTCCTGGCGGTCCCCCTCTTCAATCCGATGGGGTTCGACCGTCAGCTTGTAAGCGAAATCGAGCATGGCCCGCTGTTTGGGCGTGAGTTCGGCCGTGCGGTAATTCATCACCATCTGCTCGCCCAACTCGGGATCTCCGGAGCGTTTGCGAACGACGGCGCCGTGCGCGGTCAAACAATAGTAACAATGGTTTTCGCTTGAAACGACAACCGCGATCATTTCACGCTCGAGTTTGCTCAGGCTCGAGTCGGCAAGCATGAGTTCGTCATGCATGTACATGAAGTTCTGCAGCTTGCCCGCGTCAAACGCATAACACAAAAGCACGTTAGGCACGAAGCCCAACTTCTCATCGCATTTCGCGAAATAGTCGCGGACGGCCTCGGGAAGCCGATCACGGGGCAGCGGCGAAATCTCAAGAGCGTGAAGCTTGTCTGAATCGGTCATGGCCGGCATTCCAATTTGTCAGGTCAAACGGCAATCGAACAGTTTGAGACTTTACTCGAAAGTCTCCGGGCTGCGGGCAAAATTCCCGGATTTGATCGCTGCCGCCCGACTCCCTCTCGTGCGCGGCTTAGACGGCGCCAAGGTTGCCGGAATGAAATGCGCCCCTCACGGTCGACGACAAGCGAACCCGGTCTCACGGCCCCGAAACCGGCCTACAAGGAATCGATATAGTCGCTTATGCGTTTTGCGTTGGTGCCGACATCGCCCATGCCGACGCGCGACGAGGAGCGGATATCAAGCTTGGTTCCGCCCTCTTCGGGAGTCAGCCGGATCACCACATCGTCCTTGAATCCGAACCAGAAGGTCGTATCGGTCGCCTCGATCCGGCCTTCTTCCGGCGCGATGGCGACGATCTCCCAACCCTGCGCTTGCGCCGCGGCAAGGGCCTGCTCGAAAGCCCGTTCCGGCGAGGCGTCGAGGATCACCGGTTTGAGCGACGGATAGGCTTCCGCCTGGATTTCCCGATAGTGTTTGCCCGCGTTCGCACCCCCGGGGCCGTTTCCGGGAACGATCTTTTCCTCGTAGTTGACACTGTTGGCGCCAATCCGACGCGGTAAAATATCGACGAACTCCGGCGGATTGTCCGTATCCGTCGTCACGTCATGGATGGGCGCACTGCCCATGCGCCCGCCCACGGCAAGATAGGGCACGGCCAGCGCAACGGCGGCGATGACAACCGCCGTCAGCGATGAGCGCACGGAGTTTCGATGTCTGCCGATAAGAGAAACGAGCAGGGTCGGAACGGCGACGATCAGTGCCAACAGAACCGCAAGCAAACCCAGAGCCGCCCCCAGCAGCCCCGATTGCGGGAGCCAAAGCCCCAAGCGGGACCCGAAACTCGCAAGCAGAAGTATGACGACTCCCGCTATTGCCAACAGAACCGCGGTTCGCGCGAAAATCGACGACCAACTGCGGCCGCGCGGTGCGTCGCCTGCGGAAGAAACATTGGGATCGTTATCGGTCGTCATGTCACTGCCTTCCCGTCAATTTGATCCTGTCATTCGGCCGCCGAGGCCGTCGGTAATGTATAGTCTTTGAAGCGTTCGCGCAAAGCCGCCTTTTGGATTTTGCCTGTTGCCGTATGGGGTATGTCTTCGACACATACGACATCGTCCGGCATCCACCATTTGGCCATCCTGCCTTTCATATAGTCGAGCATCTCGTCTTTCGAGACGTCTTGCCCGGGCTTCGGAAGCACGATCAAGAGAGGCCGCTCGTCCCATTTGGGATGCGCGACCCCGATCACCGCGGCCTCGGCGACTTTGGGATGACCGACGGCAACATTCTCCACCTGAATGGAGGAAATCCATTCTCCTCCGGATTTGATCACGTCTTTGGACCTGTCCGTAATCTGCATGAAGCCATAGCGGTCGATGGTGGCCACGTCGCCCGTATCGAACCAGCCGTCGTCACCGAACACGTCCCCGTCTTCGTCTTTGAAGTAGGCGCCGGCGACCGCCGGACCCCTTACCATGAGATGACCGAACGTCTCTCCGTCATGAGGCAAGCCCTTCCCGTCGTCGTCCACGATTTTCATCTCGACCGTATAGGGCGGACGACCCTGTTTCAGTTTTTGCCGAATCCGGTCCTCACGAGGCCATTCATCCATCACGCTCTTGAGAGAAGACACGCTTCCGACGGGACTCATCTCCGTCATGCCCCAGGCATGATAGACCTCGACCCCGTAATCCCGTTCGAACTTTTCTATCATCATGCGCGGACAGGCCGACCCGCCGATGACGATCCTTTGCAATGTCGACAGACGCTTTTGCGTCTCTTCGAGATAGTTGAGCAGCATCAACCACACGGTCGGCACGGCGGCCGTACCGGTCACGCGCTCTCCTTCCAAAAGCTCGTATACGCTTTCTCCGTCAAGCTTCATCCCCGGCAATACCAGCTTGGCGCCGACGGCGGGCGCCGCAAAAGTGAACCCCCAGGCGTTGGCGTGAAACATGGGAACGATGGGCAAAAAAGCGTCCACCGCTTTGAGCGCCAAGCCTTCGCTGGCGTTGACCGCCAAGGCATGGAGCACGTTAGAGCGGTGCGAATAGAGAACGCCTTTGGGGTTGCCCGTCGTGCCCGACGTGTAACACAGACCGCACGCGGTGTTTTCATCAACCTCGACCCATTCGAAGTCGTCATCTTCGTCCTCGACGAGATCGTCATACGGGATTGCGTTCCTGAGTGTCGTTTCGGGCATGTGTTCCGCATCGGTCATGACCACATAACCCTCGACGCTCGGCAATTTGTCATGAATCGATTCCAGAAGAGGCACGAACGTCAGATCGGTGAAAACAAACCGATCCTCGGCGTGATTGATGATGTAGACGAGATGCTCGGAAAAAAGTCTGGGGTTGACCGTATGGCAAACGGCGCCGACACCCATGATGCCGTACCAGGCTTCCATGTGACGGTGCGTGTTCCACGCGAGCGTCGCGATACGGTCACCGATCTTGACGCCTCTTTTCGTCAACGATTTGGCGAGCTTGCGCGATCGACCATGCAAATCGGCATAAGTATACCTGTGCATCGGCCCCTCGATCGTGCGCGTGACGATTTCCCGTTCCGGATGAGCCCGCGCCGCATGATCGAGAATCGTCGTCACCACAAGCGGCCAATCCTGCATCAGACCTTTCATGTTCACCTTCTCGTTTCTGCTGCCGAAAAGCGGCCCCGAAATACTCTAAAGGGCTCGTTTCACTTTCACAACCGACGCCGGGGCCGCACATAAAGCCGTATCCGACCCCCTTCGAGAAGAGAGTCGTTCGAGGGAAATACGGCCTTATTCTTTGTCGAGGACGGGGACGTCCTCATGACCGGCCGGGTCCTGATGAATGATGATCTGAGCGCGGGGAAAGACCTCCATCAAGCCGGCTTCGACTTCGTCCGAAATTCTGTGCGCCTCGACCAGCGTTATGAACGGATCGAGTTCCAGATGAAGTTGAATGAAATCCGAGGTTCCGGAAGACCGCGTGCGCAAATCGTGCACGTTGCGCACGTCGTCATGCCCCATGGCCGTTTGACGTATACGGTCGCGCACGTCATTGGGCAGTTCCCGGTCCATGAGCTGATCGAAGGACTGAATCATGATGCGCCATGACGCCGTCAAGATGTAAACGGCGATTCCGACGCCCACCAGCGGATCGATGACGGGCAGATCCACCACGCTCGACATGATCAGCGCGCCGATGACGGCCAGGTTCATCAACAGATCGCTCTTGTAATGAAGCTGATCGGCCGAAATGGCGAGCGAGCCGGATTTGCTTATGACGCTCTTTTGAAACCGGACCAGCAAGAGAGTAAGACCGATCGAAACGACGATGGCGGCAATGCCCGCCGTGCTTCGCTCTACGACCTGCGGCTCCAGGAACCGATCGTAGCATTGGTAAAGCAGGTAAAGGGCCGACGCGAAGACGACGATCGATTGCCCCATACCGGCGAGCGCTTCCGCTTTGCCGTGTCCGAATCGATGTTCATGATCGCGCGGCGCGAGCGAGGCCCGCACGGCGATCAGGTTGACGGTCGAGGCGAACACGTCGAGGCAACTGTCGATGAGAGAGCCCAACAGGGAGACCGAACCCGTGACCAGCCACGCCGCGCCCTTGATCACGACAAGCGCGGCGGCGGTGCCGACCGCGGCATAAGTCGCCATGCGCATCAACCTTGCCGGGTCCCGCTCCGCCGGCCCGCCTGTCGGCCCCTCCGTGTTTTTGGTCGATTCCGTCATTGTCCGCGATCAGGGATAGAGACTTTGTATGCGCCAGTTCGTCTGTCCGGGATCGTCCCGCATGAATATCCGGCGGTCATGCAATCTGGACCGTCTTTCCCGCCAAAATTCGATGACCAGAGGTCTGAGACGGTAGCCCGACCAGAAAGGCGGACGATCGACCGGCTTGAGAGCGTATTCGGCGTCGTATTGCGCGACCGCGTTTTCCAGTTGGCAACGGTCTTCGAGCACGCGGGATTGTTTCGAAGCCCAGGCGCCGATTTGAGCGTCTTTGGGCCGTGTCGCGAAATAGGCATCCGCTTCCTCGTCGGAGACCGCGCTGACCGCGCCTTGAAGTCGAACCTGGCGCCGCAGGCTCTTCCAATAAAAGCACAGCGCCGCCTTGGCGCAGGCGTGAAGTTCGAGGGCCTTTTGGCTCTCCGTATTGGTATAAAAGACGAACCCTTCCCGGTCGACGCCTTTCAACAAAACCATCCGAACGTTGGGCTGACCGCGCTCGTCTACCGTGGCGAGAGCCATGGCGTCGGGGAGGGCCGGCTCGCTTTTTTGAGCCGCCGCCATCCAGTCCAGAAACAGTTCGACGGGATCCTCCGACGAAAACAGAAGATCGTCCCCCCGTTCGTCCTGAATATGCGCGTCGGAATTTCCCATAAACGCTTCCCCGGTTTTGCTGCGGCCCATCATAGGCGGCTTGACGCATCGTGACAAAGGCGGGACGGGAACGGACGCGCCTTTCGGATCGGATTTGACGGACCGACGGCGGGCGGCGTACATACACCCAAAGTCGATCTTAGAGCCGGTTGCGCCATGTCGTACAATACTTTCGGTCACATGTACCGCGTCACCACTTGGGGCGAGTCTCACGGGCCCGCCATCGGCTGCGTGATCGACGGCGCGCCTCCCGGACTGGCCTTGAGCGAAAGCGACATTCAATACTGGCTGGACCGCCGCCGCCCCGGTCAAAGCCGCTTCACCTCCCAGCGCCGCGAGGCCGACACGGTGCGCATATTGTCCGGCGTATTCGAAGACGAGACCGCGAACGTCCAGGTCACCACGGGCACGCCCATCAGCCTCGTGATCGAAAATACCGACCAGCGCCCCAAAGACTACGGCGACATCAAGGACAAGTACCGGCCCGGTCATGCGGACTACACCTACGACGCGAAATACGGCGTGCGCGACTATCGAGGCGGCGGCCGTCAGTCGGCGCGGGAGACCGCGTGCCGCGTCGCCGCCGGCGCCGTCGCCCGAAAAATCCTGGGCGAGTCGATCGCGGTCCGCGGCGCTTTGATTCAAGTCGGCGACATGCCCATCGATCGGGACCGGTGGGACTGGGCCGAGGTCGAACAAAACGAGTTCTGGTGTCCGGACGCGAAGACGGCGCCCCGATGGGCGGCCTATCTGGACGACATCCGCAAAAAGGGATCTTCAGTGGGCGCCGTCGTCGAAATCGCGGCAATGGGCGTGCCCGCCGGATGGGGCGCGCCGCTTTACGGCAAGCTCGACGGCGATCTGGCTGCCGCGATGATGAGCATCAACGCCGCGAAGGGCGTCGAAATCGGCGCCGGATTCGCCGCCGCCGCGTTCTCCGGTGAAGACAATGCGGATGAAATGCACATGCGGGACGGCAAGCCGGCGTTCACATCGAACCACGCGGGCGGCATTTTGGGGGGCATCTCTTCAGGCCAGGACATCGTGGTCCGTTTCGTCGTGAAACCCACGTCTTCGATTTTGACGCCGCGTCGAACGATCGATCGAAGAGGCGAGGAAACGGAGATCGTCACCAGGGGGCGTCACGACCCTTGCGTCGGGATTCGCGCCGTACCCATAGGCGAAGCGATGACGGCGTGCGTTCTCGCCGATCATTTTCTGCGCCATCGCGGACAAACGGGCGGGTCGGTCGAGCCGCGCCCGTCTTCCTGAACGCCGCGCCGCGTCAAAACGGTATGTTGGAGCCGTCGTAGAGCAGGAATTCCCCCGTCCTGTCGATCGTGACGCCTTTGATGACCTGAATCATCCCCGCGACGGATACCGCCGGGTCCATCATCTGCGCGCCGGTCGATTGAATCCGTTCCGCCATTTCGCGCGTTTCCTGATCGGGCGCATCTTCGAGTCTCATGGTCATGAGACCCTTCGAATCGGCAAAGCCCGGATCCATGATGACCACGGTGATGCCGCGCTCCTTCATCTCGAACGCCAGATGGCGCGTCCAGAAATGCAAGGCCGCCTTGCTCGATCGGTAGGCGTAGAGGTTGGCGGTCCGATGGCCCAGTTCGATCGAGCCGGCCGCGCTGCCCATGTTGACGATTTTCTTGCCCTCGCTGGCCGCGACGTGATCGATGAACGCCTCCGACACCTTCATGGTTCCGATGACGTTCACCTCCAGGATTTCGCGGAACAGGTCATAGTCGACGGAGCCGAAATACTGCCTGCTGAGTTCGCCGAGACGCGCGGCGTTGTTCAAAAGAAGGTCGATGGGCTGCTCGCGGTACGTCTCGGCCAGCGCCTCGATCTCCTCGTCTTTGGTGATGTCGAGCTTTTCGATGACCAGATTGGGATGATCTTCGCGCACCGCTTTCAGAGCCTCGGCCTTGTCCGGACGCCGCGCCGTCGCGATGACGTTCCATCCCGCCTGCGCGAATTGCTGCGCGAAGTGAAAGCCCAGTCCTCGATTGGATCCGGTGATGAGCACCGTCGGCGCGGCCCGCTCTCCCTGGGCCATGGCCGGCGCGCCGGGAACGGCCGACGCGGCCAAGAACAACAATCCTGCCGCCGGAACGACGAGTCTACTCCACATGACCGGCTCCTTTACGGTTTCCCGTGTCAACGGGGCTGAGGACTTCACCGCGCAGACGCCGTTCGATCTCCTCGGCGGGGGCGCTCTCGAAGAACAGGGTCAGCGCTTCTTCGAGGTTGGCGCGCGCTTCGGCCGCGCTATCCCCCTGGCTCGCGACATCCACTTCCGGGCACAGAGCCACGTAGCCGTCGCCCTCGCGCTCAATGATCGCGGTCAACCGCCTGTCCATGACACGCCTCTCTTTCTTTAGAATGTGCAATACAGCGCATTCAAGCAGTTTAGGCAACGGACCCTTGATTTGCAACGAAACGCGCCGCCTCGCGCCCATGGGCTTGCCGCGCGCGGCGGAACGCGTCATGTTGCCGCGAGACTCACGCCAACGGGAGCGCCGCCGCTTGCATACCGCCGCACCACTTCACGAGGACGCCGCCGCGCCGTCGGCCCGCGCCGCATCGGTGACGGCATGACGCCGGAGACGTTCATCGCCAAGTGGCGCGCCGCGGCGTTGAAAGAGCGCTCGGGGAGTCAGGAGCATTTCATCGACCTGTGCCGTCTGCTCGGCGAGCCGACGCCGGCGGAGGCCGACCCGTCCGGCGAGGTCTACTGCTTCGAGCGCGGCGCGCGCAAGGACACCGGCGGCGACGGCTGGGCCGACGTATGGAAACGCGGCTGCTTCGCCTGGGAATACAAGGGGCGGCGCGCCGACCTCGACGCGGCGTTCAACCAGTTGCGTCAGTACGCGCTCGCCCTGGAGAACCCGCCGCTGCTGATCGTCTCGGACATGGCGCGGTTCCGCATCCGCACCAATTGGACCAACAGCGTGAGCGTGACGCACGAGTTCGCGCTCGACGATCTCGTCGACGCCGCGGCCCGCGACAAGCTCAAATGGGCGATGTCGGACCCGGAGCGCCTTCGCCCCGGCGAGACGCGCCAGGCGGTGACGGAGCGCGCGGCGGCGGCCTTCGCGTCCCTCGCCCAAGGCTTGCGGACGCGCGGCCACGAGCCCCAGGCGGTGGCGCATTTCGTCAATCGTCTGGTGTTCTGCATGTTCGCCGAGGACGCGGGGCTTTTGCCCGGCAACATGTTCACCCGGATGCTGGAACAGGCGCGCAAGCGGCCGGACGAGTTCGCCGACCTCGCCCGCGACCTGTTCGGCGCGATGTCCGCCGGGGGCCGCGTCGGCTTCGAGGCCGTAGCCTGGTTCAACGGCGGACTGTTCGACGACGACACCGCCCTGCCCCTCGACCGGGAGGGGATCGAGACCGCGCTTGACGCCGCGGCGCTCGACTGGTCGGAGATCGACCCGTCGATTCTGGGCACGCTGTTTGAGCGCGGCCTCGACCCGGACAAGCGCGCGCAGCTTGGCGCGCACTACACCGACCGCGACAAGATCATGATGATCGTCGAGCCGGTGATCGTCCGCCCCTGGCTCGCCGAATGGGAGACGGCGAAGACGGAGATCGCGGACCGTCTGGCGAAGTCCCGGGCGGCGGCGTCGAAGGCGGCGAAGACGCGGCAACGCGCGGAGGGGGAGCGTCTTCTGAGCGTCTTTCTCGAACGGCTGCGGCGGTTCACGGTGCTCGACCCCGCCTGCGGTTCGGGCAATTTTCTCCATCTGGCGCTGCACGCCCTCAAGGACATCGAGCACCGCGTGCAACTGGAAGCGGAGGCGATGGGTCTGCAACGGTCCTTTCCCGCGGTCGGCCCTGCCAACGTCAAAGGCATCGAGATCAACGCCTACGCCGCGGAACTGGCGCGCGTCTCCGTCTGGATCGGCGACATCCAGTGGATGCGCCGCAACGGATTCACCGAGTCGCGCGATCCGATCCTGAAACCGCTGGAGACCATCGAATGCCGCGACGCCATTCTGACGTTGGGGGGGGGCGGACCCGGACTGGCCGGAGGCCGATGTCGTCATCGGCAATCCGCCGTTTTTGGGCAACAGGAAGATCCGAAGAGAGCTAGGCCATGCTTACGCCGACGCATTGTTCGAGACATACGATGGTTTGATTCGCGGCCGCCCGGATTTGGTCTGTTACTGGTTTGCCAAAACCGGCCGGTTGGTCGCCGAAGGTCGGCTCGACCGCGCCGGTCTCGTGGCGACGAACTCGATACGTGGCGGCACCAACCGGCTGGTCTTGAGCAAAATCCTGGAGGATTCAAACATTTTCGACGCCTGGTCGGACGAGCCCTGGGTCGTGGACGGCGCCGCGGTTCGAGTGTCGTTGATCAGTTTCGCGCAGAAACGAGCCGGACATCCCGTGTTCTTGAACGGTGCGGCTGAAAACCAAATCAATGCGGACCTCACGGCGGAACCGTTCGACCTGACCCGCGCGCCGACATTAGCGCGCAACAGGGACACCGCCTTTCAGGGAGACATCAAGCGAGGACCGTTCGATATTCCCGGCGATCTGGCGCGCGAATGGCTGCGGCTGCCGGCCAATCCGAACGGGAGACCGAACGCGGACGTGCTGAAACCGTGGATGAACGGCATGGACGTGACGCGGCGGTCGGCGGACAAGTGGATCGTCGATTTCGGCGATACGATGAGTGAAATGGAAGCGGCGTTGTATGAAGCGCCCTTCAGCCATATCGAAAAATACGTAAAGCCCTTCCGCCAGAAAAATCGGGAGAAAGCGAGCAGGGAGTTTTGGTTCAGGCACTGGAACCCCCGCCCCGCCATGTGGAAAGCGCTCGACGGCCTGTCCCGCTACATCGCGACGCCGCGCGTCTCCAAATACCGGCTGTTCGTATGGCTCGACGCGCGCATCTGTCCCGACAGTGCCATGATCGCCATCGCGCGCGACGACGACACGACGCTCGGCATCCTGCACAGCCGCTTTCACGAAGCATGGTCGCTCAGACTCGGCACCAGTCTGGAAGATCGCCCGCGCTACACGCCGACCACCACGTTCGAGACCTTCCCCTTCCCCGACGGACTCTCGCCCGACATCCCCGCCGCGGATCAGGCCGGCGACCCGCGCGCCCACGCCGTCGCCGAGGCCGCGCGGCGGCTCGTGGAACGCCGCGGCCGCTGGCTCAACCCGCCCGAATGGATGGAATGGATCGACGAACCGGTCCCGGGCTATCCCAAACGCCCGGTCGCCCGCGACGAGGCGGCGGCGAAACAACTCAAAACGCGCACCCTCACCAACCTCTACAACGCCCGCCCGCAATGGCTGGACGACGCCCACGCCGCCCTCGATGCCGCCGTCGCCGAAGCCTACGGATGGGACGCCGACATCCCCACCGACGCCGCACTGGAAAAACTGCTGACGCTCAACTCGGACAGGCCGTGAAGAGCAAACAAATGCGTGCAGCGGCCATCGGTGAATCCATCCAACTCCTTGACTCAACTATTGGCGGGCCAATCCTCTATCGTCATGGCGGGTTCCTCGATACCGGGGTCTTGACCAAGAGAGTTCAAGAGGTCTCGGTTAAACGAATTGAGGAGATAGGAAACATCGTCCGCATCGCCCAGCGGGTATCGGGGAAACCCGATCGAATCCGGTTGAAACTTCGGCGGCGGATTTGGAAACACAAAGTTGTCGGCCACAAACACGGCACGTCCCTTGGCATGTATTTCTACATCGGCGACGTACTCCGCCGACGGAACGCCGGCCTGGTCGCGCATGTGATGGGCCCGGACGATCAGATTGGCAAATATGATAACCGGCCAAACGTGTGGAAGCTGAAGAATATATTGGCCGTTGTTGTCTTGACTGATGGCGGAGAAAACCGTGTTATCTGATCTAAATCTCAACGGGACACATGATGTCAATCCCAACTCGACCAGCCCGTCGCAGTGAATTTCCATGTAGCTGTCATTGAAGCGACCGGTTCGATCCGGGTCTTCACCAAGCTCCGCGCGTGCGGCGCGCAACAGCGGTCTCCAATATTTTGGGATAGGATCAGCTTTATCAAAAATGTCTCGACTAACGTCATTGCCGCGCAGAACCCTGCGCCACGGCACCTTGAACTCCTCGGCAACATCGTGTCCACGGAAGACACGGTCGATGCGGATATCCTCTCCGACGGGCATAGCCGTCGCCCGAATTCCGAACGCGTTTTCAGGATCACGAAGCCGCTCAAACTCGCGATGAAAACGTTTCGAGCGTTCGGAGAGCCGCCTATCCAACCGTTCAAGCCCCCTCGAAACGTTCAGCGTCATGTCCTGGATCTCGCGCATCGTCATCTTCTCGCATCGGTCTTGTCTCCGGACGGGGCAGACGCGGGTGGGTATAACTCTGTGGGGCGCCAGCCGCGACCGTGCGACACGGATCACAACCACGCCGTCGTCGCCCTCGGTCGGTACGGAGAAGATTTCCACCCTGGGAAGTTGAGGTTCTACGCAATCGCGAAACACCAGCTTCAGGTTCTCCGCCAAGTCCGCACATCGCGGGATCGGTGAAATCTTGTCGGCGACTGACGGTTTTGTATCGGACTCTTCAATGCCTAACAATAAAGCGCCGCCATATGCGTTCGCGAACGCGACGGCTTCCTCCAGCATCTTATTTCTCGCTTGATCCCCGATGCCGTTCCCTCCGGACATCCATTTGTCAGGATCGCCTCGTTTGTTCGACAGGTCTTTTTTGAATTCGATCTGATCACTTTCAGGAACTTTCGAATCGATCAGAGCTTGGATTTCGGAGACGCCGATCAGGTCGGCAGATTTAGAGAGCACTTCAATCATCGGCTCAGTCCTTCATCGCATTTGACGAAGCATCGGCAAAATTCCTGACGCTCAACCGGTCGTGATGAACTGGAGCGGTAAGCCCCGGCGACAAGGCTTTCCTGAAACGGTCCGGCGCACAAGCCTAAGCCGGGTCGCCAAGAACTCGATCCGTTATGGATTGAATGTGGCCGTCGCGGTCTTTAATGCGGACGACCTTGAAGGAACGCCTCCCTTGGACCGGCAGACCACCTAACGATGTCTCAAAGGCGTTTCCCGGCCGGTCCCAGGGTCTAAAGAAGCCGACGGTCACCTTCCACGTCTTTGATTCTTGATCGAAATCGACTTCCTCAAGGCCGATATGGGTGATCTCCTCCTCGGCGAAAACGTTGGCGAGGTAGTCTTTGGCCATAAGGGCCGCTTCCTTTACGTCCATGTCTTGCTCCGTTGCACCACGGACCAGCGCCGCAGGCAGCGAACCGCCGCGAGTCCAACCCCTCGGCTAATTCGACGAACTTCCGTCTTGCGCTCGGTCGGATTCCCCGCGATCCCGACCCCCAATTCTTCCGGTTCGCCCTTCAGAACTTCGCCGGGATGGACGGCTCTCATGAAACGTATGCGCCGATGACGACGCGCCCGCCGCCTAAGCGGGCTTGGTCGCGATGATGGAGCCGAATCCGAACCCCTCGCGGTCGACGGGTTCGTCGACATCGAAACCGGCGCTCGCGATCGCGTCGCCGAAATCGCGGCTGCCGTATTCGACGCGCCAGACTTCGTTGTTCCAGCGGTGATCCCACCAATATCTGAACTTTTGATAGGCGTTCCGCTGCCGTTCCTGCTTTCCGGTCAGGAAATCGATCGGGAAGAACACGCCGCCGGGCCTCAAGATGCGGTAGGTCTCCGCGATGATCGCGTCCGCCGCCGCGGCCGTCACTTCGTGGAAAACGATATAGGAGACGACGAGATCGAAATGGTTGTCGGGAAACCTGGTGTCTTCCGCCAGCCGCTGCGCGAAGTTGCAGTCGATCCCCAAATCGACCGAGCGCATGTGACCGTAGCGCACCATCGGCCCGCCCGCGTCTATGCCCCAGACTTCCGCCTGCGGAAAACGCTCCTTCATGGCCTGAGTCAGACGTCCGATGCCGCAGCCCAGATCGAGGATGCGCTTGACGTCGCCGTCCGGCGGCAGCGCGACGTTGGCGGCGAGGCCCGCGTGCAGTTGGTCCTGCTCGTTGCGCCCCTGGTAGAAGGCGTTCACGCCGTGATGGTAGATGTGGCCCGCGAACGGATCGCCTACATAACCGCCCGGCTGAATGTGGATTTCGTGCTTGGCGTAGTCCGGAATGTCGAGGTCCGGATTGAGTTCGACCGTCCCCGGCCCCGCCTTGTCCGCCGCTTCCATTTCCGCCAGATACATGTCGGCGTGGTCGTAGCATTCATCCTGGATGCTCTTCCAGGTGAGTTGCTGGCCGCTGATCCACGCGCGCGCATGCGTCCCGATTATAGGATCGTCCTCGACCAGCCTTCGAATTCTTTTGAGCGAAATGTCCTGTTCCGGGTCCATTCCCTTCTCTTCGAGAATCGCCCCCACGCGCCGTTCGGCCGCGCGCGCCAGGTCGCTGTTCGCCCATTGCCGAAATCCGGTGAAAAAGTCCTGCCGGCTTTCGAGACGCAGCGTCGGCAGCCGCTCGAAGCGGCCTTTGGTGCCCCGCGCTTCCACATCATCGAAAGAGGCGGACCGCGCCCGGGCCTTGCGCGACGGCAATGCGGACGCCACGGCGGAAAGAGCCGCGGCGCCGGCGCCGAATAACGTTCGACGATTGAGCATGTCCAGGTTCCTTTCCGAGTCGTCCGGCCTAGTCGCGCCAGTCGGACGTAAGCGTCAAGTCGCTGCCTTCGCGGGCCAAAGCGCCGAAGGCCGCCTTGATGAATTGATCGCGCTCCGCTTGCCAGGCCGCTTCTTCTTCTTTGGTCGGCATGTAGGTCTCGATCATCTCCGCCGTGACCGAGCCCTTCTTTTCGAGAAGCGCTTCGATGACTTTCATCCGCCGCCGGTTCGCCCAGACCTCGGAGCCCAGGGCGATCATCGACGTCATCATATTGTCGAACAAAACGTTGCCCAGGAAGACGGCCTTGTCCGTGTCGGACTTTATGAAGTCCGACGTGTAGGTCGGGCGGTCGAATTTCGTTTCAGCCATGATTCCATCCTTCAAACATCACCGTGAATCCATTTTAATCGAATTATAAAGCATTTTGAAAGCCTATGATAGCGAGCGGAGAAACGCTTTCCACGAGTCCGCATTCAGAAGCCGAATGAGCGGCGGCTCAGGAGACGTCGACGGGCTCCGCGGAGACGGACCCGTCCTCGGACAACACGATCTTATCGACTTTCGTTTTCGCCGCCGCGAGTTTCGCTTGGCAATGGGCCTTCAACAACGTGCCGCGCTCATAAATCTCGATCGACTCCTCCAAATCGACGTCGCCGCTTTCCAGCTTGTCGACGATGCTCTCCAACTGTTTGAGCGCGTCTTCGAAGCTCAGCTTTGCGATATCCGCCGGAATTTGGGTTTGATTCGGCTTTTCCATGTCGCTCCCCCTGTGTGACGATCCGTTCAGGTCTTCGGTTTCGGGTCCGGACGACGAACGAACTCGCGCCGACCCCAATATGAATTGCCGTCATTATGGATACATTGCCATCCCTTCCAGCGCAGCGCCAGATTGATCATCCAATTGAAATAGCCGTGAGCGCAGAGGAGAACGTCACCGCCGTTCGCGGCGGCGTCGACGAGCCGGTCGGCGGCGGCGCGGGCGCGGGATATGGCGGCGAAATGACCTTCGAGACCCGGCGAATAGCCGAAAAACCACAACGATCTCGATATCCGGCTCCAATTGTCCGGGCCGAACTTCAGGAACGGAAGCGGCGGCCGCGGCAACGGCGCCTCGACGAAAATTTCGTCGCTCCGAACGTCCCGGCCGTCGGCCAGTACACCCGCGGTTTCGCGGGCGCGTCTCAGATTGCTCGAAAAAACGCGGCTGGCGCCGTTCAAGGCACCGAGCAACGCCGGCGGCGGCTTCTGGCCGCGGGCCAGTCCGCTCTCATCGTAACGCGCCCACCAGTCTTCATACTGGGCGGGCGTCAACACGCAGTCCCGCGACAAACTCGGTTCGCCGTGGCGAACCAGGATGATCTTTCCGTATTCCGTCCGGTCACGCACCGCGGCCGTTTCCATCGGGAGACTCTCCTTGCGCTCACGCTCTCATGAGGCCGCGAACGTGAGCCGAAGCGCTCGCAGCGAGCGCCTTCAGATTATATCCGCCTTCCATGACGGAAATTATACGGTCTTGACAGGCCGTCCGCGCAAGAGCGCACAGCCTGTCGGTGACCCATTCGAAGTCATCCTCGGTCAGCGAAAGCTGCGCCAGAGGATCGTCGGCATGGGCGTCGAAACCGGCGGAAAGCAGCATCAGTTCGGGCTTGAAGCGTTCGAGCGCGGGAAGGATCCGGTCGGTCACGGCCAAGCGAAACTCCTCGGAAGACGTGTTCGCCGCCAGCGGCGCATTGACGATATTCCCTTGACCGCGTTCATCGGACCGTCCCGTACCGGGATAAAAGGGCGCCTGGTGAGTCGAGCCGTAAAAGAGGTCCGGATCGCGCCAAAACGCCGCTTGCGTGCCGTTGCCGTGGTGCACGTCGAAGTCGATGACGGCGATGCGCCTCAGTCCATGACGCTTTCGCGCATGGAGCGCGCCGACCGCCGCATTGTTGAAAAAACAAAACCCCATGACGCGTTCCGGTTCCGCGTGGTGGCCCGGCGGCCGCACGGCGCAAAAGGCGTTCCGGACCTCGCCGCTCATGACCTTGTCGACGGCGGCGGGAACCGCGCCGGCCGCGCGCAATACGGCGTCCCGCGTTCCCGGCGCGACGGCGGTATCGGGGTCGAATTGACGGCGCTCGTCGTCGGACATGCGATTCAGCACCGCCTCGACGTGAGCCAGCGGATGGACCAGCGCCAACTGCTCGACGGACGCGGGAGGCGCGTCCACTCTGACAAGCGCGTCGAATTCGTCCTCTGCCAGCGCGGCCAGAACCGAACGCAGCCGGTCGGGCCGTTCGGGGTGGCCCGGATGCATGTCGTGCTCAAGACACGCCGGATGACTGAAGAGAGCTGTGGTCATGAACGCGCCGCTTTGATCGGCAAGGCTTGCCTCGGCTCAGTGCCGAGGCAACATTGAAACATCGATGACAGACCATCCCGGGTTCGTTTTATCGTATCGCATCACGCACGATACGACGCCACGGCTTTATCGAAGGCGGGGCGGTCGATGACGAGCCGCGCCCAGGTCTCGACATGCGCGAAGTCCGCGACGGGAAGCTTGGCCGTCATCAGACGATAGACGTGCACGATCCATGACATGTCGGCCAAACCGTAAGCGCCGCCGTTGAGCCACGGACGAGTGGACAATACCGCGTCGAGACGGCCGAGCGTGCGGCGCATGTGCTTCTCGGCGGCGTCCATGCGCGCGGCCCAGGCCGCGCCGTCCTCCATGTAGTCGCGATAAAAGGCGATGCGTTCCGGCTCCAATTCGATTTCGCGGAAATAGGCGAAGTCTTCGTCCGATATGCGCCGCACCTTTCTGAACAACAGTTCGTGGCTGAGGGTTTTGATCACGGTCTGAAATGCCGTCGACTCGCGGAGCAAAGGCCCGAGGTCGCCGCGCGACGCCGCATCGGTGGGCTGAAACGACGGCTCGGAAAACTTTTCGTCCAGATACGCAATGATGTCGTTGGAATCGACGATCACGGTTCCGTCGTCGACGAGCGTCGGCACGACGCGCATCGGATTGACGGCGCGATAGCGGGGAAGCAAGTGCTCGTTCCTGGAGGCGTCCAACGTGTGAGCCGTCCAGGCCAGCCCTTTTTCCGTCAGCATCAGGCGCACCCGCTGGGAACAATTGGACGGGCCGAACTGATAGAGGTGAAGACCCTTGAGAGCCTTCACCGCATCGGAGGATGTTTCATGGACGCCCATAGCGAACTCCTTTTCCGTGTCGACGGCGGCGAACGCGCCTCAGACCGCCAATTGATCGGCCGCGACCTCGTAGAGCGAATCGACCCCGCTGGTCACCGCGCCCACGAGTCCCGCCGCCGTCGGAAGCAGGTTTTCGGCATAGAATTTCGCAACCGCGATTTTCGACCGGTAGAACGACGCCTCGGAAGTATCGCGGTCGAGATGGGTCTGCGCCGCCAGGGCGCCCAATCCCAGATAATGACCGCCCGCGACCATGCCGAACAGCCGAAGATAGGGCGAGGCGCCGGCCAGGCATTCTTCCGGCCGGTCTTCGAGATGATCGAGCATCCAGTCGGTGGCGCGGTTTAGCGCGTCGACGCCTTCTTTCAGACGGGAGCCGATGATGCCCAACCGGTTGTCGCCGTGGTTCGCGAGATCTTCGGCGCACGTCTCGGCCTCGCCGATAAACGCCCGCACGGCCCCGCCTCCGTCCATGGACAGTTTCCGCGTTGCGAGATCGATGGCCTGGATGCCGTTGGTGCCTTCGTAGATCGGCGTAATGCGCACGTCGCGCAAGTGCTGGGCCGCGCCGGTTTCCTCGATGAAGCCCATGCCTCCGTGAATCTGGACGCCGAGCGAGGTCATTTCGACTCCCAAGTCCGTGGAAAACGCCTTCGATACGGGGGTCAGCACGTCCTCGCGGGACTTGGCTCTCTTGCGGACCGCGTCGTCCGGCGAATGACGCGCGAGGTCGATGGCCATGGCATTGGCGTAGCAAATAGCGCGGGTGGCCTCCGCGAAAGCCTTCATCGTGAGCAACATGCGGCGCACGTCCGGATGCTCGACGATCGGCACGGAGTCCACGGCCTCGTGACGCCGCGCCCACGGTCTGCCCTGCCGCCGTTCGCGGGCGTAGGCGAGCGCCTGTTGATAGGCGCGCTCGATCATGCCGGTGCCTTGAAGGCCGACGTTGAGCCGTTCCGCATTCATCATGGTGAACATGCAGGCAAGACCCTTGTTCTCCGAGCCGATGAGATAGCCGACCGCGCCGCCGCCCTCCCCGAACGTCATGACGCACGTCGGACTGCCGTGAATGCCCAGTTTCTCCTCGATGCCGACAGCCTTGACGTCATTGCGCGCGCCGAGGGATCCGTCCTCATTGACAAGAAATTTGGGCACCAGAAACAAGGAAATCCCTCGCGTGCCGGCGGGCGCATCGGGCAGACGCGCCAACACCAGATGAATGATGTTGTCCGCCATGTCGTGGTCGCCCCAGGTAATGAAAATCTTCGTGCCCTTGATCAGATAGCTGCCGTCCGGTCGAGGCTCGGCCCTGGCGCGCAGCGGACCCAGATCGGACCCGGCGTTGGGCTCCGTCAAGTTCATGGTTGCGGTCCACTCGCCGGAGACGAGCTTGGGCAAAAACGCCGCTTTGATCTCCTCGGATCCATGGGCCGTGACTGCCTCGACCGCGCCGCCGGTGAGCAGAGGGCACAACCCGAACGCCAGATTGGCCGAATGGATCATTTCCTGGCAAACCATGGCCAAGGTATAAGGCAGCCCCTGCCCTCCGAACGCCGGTTCGCAAGGGATCGAGCCCCATCCGCCTTCGACGAATTTTTCATAGGCTTCCGCAAAGCCCGGCGCCGTCGTGACCGCGCCGTCGGACAGCCGGGAGCCGTGTTCATCGCCTGAGCGGTTGGTGGGAGCGATGACCTCTTCGGCCAAACGGCCCGCCTCGGTCAAGACCGCTCCTATCAACTCGGGCGAAACATCGTCAAAAGACCCCATACCCTGAAGTTGTTCAATCTTTACAATGTCTTCCAAGACAAACTTCATATCGCGTATCGGCGCGGTATAGTCCATGTTACCTCCTCAGTCTGTCCCGGACTCGAGAGCGGCGTGATACCGCTTGACGGGACGGCTTGAAAGTCCGAATAGGGAGTGCGCCGCGCCCGGTCGAGCCCTCGAAGCCGGTGTCCGGGGGTCTGCGAGACGGTATAATCTATATATGAGCACGACGACATCTACCATAGCGGCGACGCCCGACGCCGTTGCCCGCGCCGCCGAACTGATCAAACGGGGCGCGCTTGTCGCCTTTCCTACGGAGACCGTCTACGGCTTGGGCGCGGACGCAACCAACGACCGCGCGGTCGCGGCGATCTTCGAAGCGAAGAAGCGGCCTCGTTTCAATCCGTTGATCGTTCATGTGAGCGATCCCGAATCCGCTTTTGAAATCGGCGGCTTCGACGACCTCTCCCTGCGGCTTTGCCGCGCGTTCTGGCCGGGGGCCTTGACCCTGGTGGTGCGGCGGCGCGAGTCCTGCCCGATTTCGCTTCTGGCGAGCGCGGGACTGGAGACCGTCGCGGTCAGGCAGCCGTCCGACCGGACGGCCCGCGCCCTGATCGAAAAGGCGGGCGTACCTGTGGCCGCCCCCAGCGCCAATCGTTCGGGCCGCGTCAGCCCCACCACGGCGCGGCACGTCGCCGATGAACTCGGCGCGGCGGCCGCCTTGATCCTGGACGGAGGGCCTTGCGAGAGCGGCCTCGAATCGACGGTGCTGCGCGTGGACGAAAACGCCGTAGAGCTTTTGCGGACGGGCTCGATTCCCGTTGAAGACATTGAAAAGATCGCCGGCCCGGTCGACCGCGCTACGCGCTCGGAGCGGCCTTTATCGCCCGGACAACTGTCGAGCCACTACGCGCCGCGGCACAAACTGCGACTCAACGCCGCTTACGTGGAAGACGACGAGACGCTTCTCGCTTTCGGACGGCCCGCCGACGGCGCTCCTCTCGGCGTCAGGAACCTGAGCCCGACATCCGACCTGATCGAAGCGGGCGCAAACTTTTACGCTTTTCTCCGCGAACTGGATGAAATCGAAGCGGCCGCCATCGCGGTCATGCCCATACCGGACAGGGGTTTGGGAGAGGCCATGAACGACCGCCTGCGGCGCGCCCTGGCCGCGCGGGATTGAGCGCAGCGGCAGCGGCGCGTCTTGCCGCAGCCGGATCAGCAGCTAAGGTATCGATCATGATGTCGGATCACGCGCCCCCCTCGCCTCACGCTCTCGAACGGCTTCGAGACCTCGTCGGCCCCGCAGGATGGAAAGCGGAACCGAACGATATCGCCCCCTACCTGGAAGAGCCGCGGCGCCGGTGGTTCGGCAAGACGCCTTTGGTTCTCCTGCCCGACAGCACGGAACAGGTCGGCGCCGTCGTGAGCGTATGCGCCGAACACCGCATCGCCCTTGTCCCTCAAGGCGGCAATACGGGACTGGTGGGCGGACAAATCCCGACAGGCGACGAAATCGTGCTGTCTCTCTCGCGGCTCGACCGTATCCGCGAACTCGATACTCTCGACGGCACGATAACCGCGGAGGCCGGGTGCGTGCTCGCCGCCCTGCAAGACGAAGCGGACGAAGCCGGACGCCTGTTCCCCCTTTCGCTCGCTTCCGAAGGCTCGTGTCAGTTGGGAGGCGTTCTCTCGACGAACGCCGGCGGGAACGCGGTGCTGCGCTACGGCACGATACGCGACCTCGTTCTGGGCCTGGAAGTGGTCACGCCGCAAGGCGAGATCTGGAACGGGCTTAAAAGCCTGCGAAAAGACAACACCGGCTACGATCTGAAACAGTTGTTCATCGGCGCGGAAGGCACGCTCGGGATCATCACGGCCGCGACCTGCAAACTCTTCGCGCGGCCGCGCGAGACCGTGACGGCGTTTGCCGCGCTGCATCGCCTCGAAGACGCGATGGGCCTGCTCGCTTTGGCCGGAGAGTCGGCCGGCGAACTGATCTCGGCGTTCGAATTGATCTGTCGTCAAGGCGTGGAACTCGTCCTCGCGCATATTCCGTCGACAAGGGATCCCTTCGCCGAAGCGGGGGCCTGGTACGTGCTCATCGAGTTGTCGACCGGTCAGACCGAAAGCCGCCTTCGCACACTCGTCGAGACGATATTGGAAACGGCTTTGTCCGAGTCGCTCATCGCCGACGCCGTCCTGGCCGAAAACGAACAACAACGGCAAGACTTCTGGCGTTTGCGCGAATCGCTCCCCGAAGCGCAAACGAAAGAAGGAGCGAGTCTCAAGCACGACATCAGCGTGCCGCTGTCCGCGCTGCCGCGATTCATGGACGAGGCGACGCGCGCCGTCACGGAACTCGTTCCCGACATCAGACCCGTGCCCTTCGGCCATATCGGAGACGGCAATGTCCATTTCAATCTCACGCAGCCGACCGCCATGGACGCGGCAGCCTATCTGGCGGCGCGCGACGACATCGCCGAACGGGTTCACGGCATCGCCCACCGTCTGGGCGGATCGATCAGCGCCGAGCACGGTCTCGGCGTGGCGAAAAGAGAAGAGATCCTGAAGTACAAGAGTCCCGTCGAAATGGAACTGATGCGCAGCGTCAAAAGAGCGCTCGACCCCGACAACATCATGAATCCCGGCAAGGTGTTGTAACCGGTCCCGCGCAGTGTCCGATACCGAACAAGAAGGCCAAACGGCGCCCTTGCGCCTGCGGAGACGGCACGTTCCACGACTTCGCCGACAATGAATGTCGCCGCCATGCCGTCAAATTGCGCGCCCTGCAAGCGTCACGGGATGCGCTGGTAGGTTCGCTGGACGGATCGAAAGCGGCCCCCAGTGGCGCGCTGTGGCGCTGCGATTCGGTCGGCAAGTGTCGCAAGGTCGATTTGCCCTTGAACATGGCGGAATCGCGCCGTTTTCGCCATGACGCGCGGCGTCCGGTCCTGCGACTATTGACTGCGACAAAACACCCATCGCGCCGCGTCCTGGACCCCGCCAACCTGAAGGGCAACCTAAAATGGCCGCAGCGAGCCGTCATCTGCTAAACTCTCGCCATGACTCCACATAAACAAGAGGACGGGCCTGTCGATCAGGTCGCGTTTTGGAACGGCGACGCAGGCGAAACCTGGACCCGTCATCAAGACCTGATCGACCGCATGATCGAGCCTCTCGGCAACGCCGTGTTGGCGCGGGCGTCGATCAAGCCCGGCGAGCGCGTTCTCGACATCGGCTGCGGTTGCGGAACGACGACACTTGAACTCGCGCGCCGGGTCGGGCCTTTGGGATCGGTCACGGGGGTCGACATCTCGAAACCCATGCTGGACCGCGCGCGGCGGCGGGCGCGGTACGCAACCCGCGGCGCAAAAGTCGATTTCGAACGGTCGGATGCGTCGTCGCATGGATTCAAGAAAAAGACGTTCGACATCGCTTATTCGCGTTTCGGGGTCATGTTCTTTACGGACCCCGTCGGGGCCTTCAAAAACATACGCCAAGCGCTCACGGACAAAGGGCGCCTCGTTTTCATTTGTTGGCAGGACATGACGAAGAACGCGTTTTTCGCCGTACCGGGCAAGGCCGCCGCCGCGTACTTGCCGCCGCCCGAAGACGTAGACCCCAAGGCGCCGGGGCCGTTCGCTTTCGCGGAGCGCGATTATCTGGAACAGGTTCTCGAGAGGGCGGGTTTTTCGAACGCCCGCATAACGCCGCAATCCATCGACATTATCATCCCCGACGCCGGCGGACCGTTGCAAACCGCGCGGTTTCTCATGGATCTGAACTCATCACTGAAAGCTCGAACTGACGGAACTGAAGTCGAGAAGAAAGTGCAAACCGCCGTCACCGAAGCGCTCAAGGGCCGCTACGGGCCGTTCGGCCCCGTGTTGGGCACGAACACCTGGCTCGTTTCGGCTGCCAAGTGATTCGACAGACCGGCGGGTCCGCAGGGCCGACTCGTCAGACGGCTCACCCGTTGACTTCAGTCGCCCAGCGATTACGGTGACCGGTTGAGATCAAGCGTTGAGGAACCCGCCGTGCCTGCGGACCACATGAACTATAGCGCGATGGTGATGCGCGCACTTCGCGGCGTCGTTCGCCAAGCCCTTCAAAGAGCCGCGGAGAGCGGGCTGCCTGAAGGGCATCACTTTTTCATTACGTTTCTGACGACGGCTCGGGGCGTCGAACTGTCCGACAGACTTCGCCGGAAATTCCCTTCGGATATGACCATCGTTCTCCAACACAGATTCTGGAATTTGACCGTTGACGACGACGCCTTCGAAGTCGATTTGACATTCAACGATATCAGCGAACATCTTCGCGTACCGTTCAGCGCCATTCTGAATTTCACGGATCCAAGCGTCGAATTCGTCCTGCCGTTCCAAGGCGTCGATGAGGCGTTGGAGTCGGCAGACGAAAACGCCGCGCCGGAACAACAGGGAGATGTGATCAGTTTGGAAGCCTTTCGAAAAAAATGACGAAACCGGAACGTCAATTTTCCGTATACGGATGAGAAGCCGGATATGACGACGCGAACAGAAACCGATTCCTTCGGCGCCGTAGAGGTGCCGGCGGACAAATATTGGGGCGCTCAAACACAGCGTTCTCTCGGAAACTTCAAAATCGGCGTCGAGACGATGCCCCCTGCGATGATCAGGGCTTTGGGCATCGTCAAAAAAGCCGCGGCGCTTACAAATATCGAATTGGGCAGCATCGACTCGAAAATCGGCGAAGCGATCGCCGCCGCCGCCCAGGAGGTGATCGACGGCAAACTCGACGACAACTTTCCGCTGGTTGTCTGGCAGACGGGGTCGGGCACCCAATCCAACATGAATGCCAATGAAGTCATCGCCAACCGCGCCATCGAGATGCTCGGCGGCGAGGTGGGCTCGAAGACGCCCGTTCATCCCAACGACGATTGCAACCGCAGCCAATCTTCCAACGATACGTTTCCGACGGCGATGCACGTGAGCGCGGTTGAAAGACTCGAACATGATCTGTTGCCGTCGCTTGAGCACCTGCTTGCGGCGCTGAACGACAAAGCTTCCGGCTGGCGGGACATCATCAAAATCGGCCGCACCCATTTGCAGGACGCAACGCCGATCACTTTAGGTCAGGAGTTCTCCGGTTACGCCGCCATGCTCCACAACGGCATCGCGCGTGTGAAGGACGGCAGCGGGCGGCTGCGCTTTCTGGCGCAAGGGGGCACGGCCGTGGGGACCGGCTTGAATACCAAACCCGGATTCGCGGAAAAATTCGCGGCCCATGTCAGCGCCATAACCGGTTTGAGTTTCGAAACGGCTCCCAACAAATTTGAAGCGCTCGCCGGTCATGACGCCGTCGTGGAAGCGTCGGGCGCGCTCAATACGCTGGCGTGCAGCCTGTTCAAAATCGCCAACGATGTGCGGCTTTTGGGCTCGGGCCCCCGGTCGGGTCTCGGCGAACTGGTATTGCCCGAGAACGAACCGGGCTCTTCGATCATGCCCGGCAAAGTCAATCCGACCCAATGCGAAGCGCTGACAATGGTGTGCTGTCAAGTCATGGGCAACCACACGACCGTAACCGTGGCCGGCAGCCAGGGCCACATGGAACTCAACGTGTTCAAGCCGGTCATGATCCATAACCTGCTGCAATCGATCCGACTCATCAGCGACGCGAGCCGAAGCTTTGCGGACAATTGCATCGTAGGCATCGAACCCGATCTGGACCGCATAGACGAGCTCATGAAGCGCTCGCTCATGCTGGTCACCGCACTGGCGCCGAAGATCGGCTATGACAAGGCGGCGAAGGTCGCGAAAACCGCCCATGAAAACGGCACGACCCTCAAGCAGGAAGCCGCCAATCTGGGATTCGTCACGGAAGACGAATTCGATCAAATCGTCCGTCCCGAGAACATGATCGGACCGAAGGCGTGATTTGCCTTGCAAGTTTCTTTTGGGCGGCATTGAATACTGCCGGAGTTTCAAAAGTCTAATGTTCCGCACAGCGAACTTCCGGGAAATATTGCGTGGGATACGCACATCTCAAACGTTAAGGTTTCCGCTCCGGGTGAACTTCCGACCGGCCAATTCGGAATTCAAAGGGTACCGTCCGCAAATTGGCCGGTAATCAGGCGCAAGGTTGACCAAAATTGACTCCTGAAACCCATACCAAGAAAGCCAACCCAAACCTCTACATCCGGGCTTCAACGGCAATCAATCGATTACGAGCTTCGGGTCAGTCGAGGCAGCCGAAAGCTGCAACGGAACAATACAAACCCTCCCTTTTGTTGATCGCTCTCCAGATAGGCTGCTGCTTGCTCGCAGTCAGCAACGTATATGCCCAGGTCGAATCGCAGGAAGTCGGCGCCTGTCAGAGCCCTCCCACTCGATCCTGCATTCTGAACTTGGCCCTCAACTCCCTCCCTCAAATCAATACCGATGAAGAGTGGATTACGGGAGCGGTAGAAGTCGCCTTGGCGCTAGACGCGGTCAATGATGAAGCGGACGCGCTCAAGCTTATGGAAGATGCAATCAGGCGGACGGATAACCTGCCTGGCAACACCACAAGAGCGACGGCATTGAGCATGATTGCAGATACCCTGATTGACATTGGCACGTTGGATCACGGGTTCATTGCCATAAGGGCCGGTGAAAACCTTGCGAGCGAGATCAATGACGATCACAAGCGCTTCAATCTAGTCGGCAAGTTCGCCGCCACACGTGCAAAAGCGGGGGATGATGTTACCGCACTGGATATAGCGCGGAATATTCCGGAATTTGATGACACAATTGCGGCATACAAGGCCAGAACGCTGCAAGAAATCGCGCTGGCTCAGGCTCAACTCGGTAAATTTGATGAAGCGCAACAAACATTACGGTCCATTACGATGGGGCTGCGATACTATGCATCTACCGCAAGATCTGATGTCGGAAAAGCCGCAGTTTTTGATGACGAGCGTGAACTCGCGTCACGCCTCCTGAACGAGGCAGAAGCGATAGCCCGGGCGCAAAACCACGGTTACTTTGTTGCCGGTGCTCTACGGCACATCGGAGAGGTTTACGCTGCAATTGGTCAGGATGCGAAAGCTCTTACCTATTTTGAGGACGCATTGGAAGGCGCGCGAATGGCGCCAAGCCATCAGGAACAAGCACGAGCATTGAGTCGTATTTCAACGGCGATGTCCGACTTTGGGCATTACGAACGCGCGAAACATGCACTTACCGAGGCCATTGCCATCGCAGAGGCTGAAAATAATGAAGGTCTTCGAAACTGGGCCCTTTACGAGATTGCCGGCGCCCTCGCGTTCGCCGGAGACTTCCAAAGAGCATCGGATCTTGTCGATCTGATTCCTGAAACACCGTTCGGGGGAACTCAATCTATCAAAAGCGCCGCCCAAAGAGATGCCGCCTGGGGTCTCGCGCGGCATCGCGAGTACAGCATTGCCGTTGAAACGGCCAATTCAATTGAAACTCCGCGGGAGAAAGTGCAGGCGCTAAGTCGAATTGTTCGTATTATGGTTGATCCAGATATGACTGCGCTGCCTCGGTACATATAGTTTCGCTAAGCGCGGCGCGGGGAAAGCTGGAAAACGGATGATGTCAAAAAGCCGTAATGGCCGTGGAAAGTGGAGAAACCGAAGATGCGACGTTTGATTTACAGATCGAACAATCAACCGGCACTTGCTGTTCTTGCCGTTTCAATTTGCTTGACCCTCACCGCATGTGACGACCCCACCGTCTCCGGCAGCACCGATTCCGCGACAAACCTCTCGGAAGACAACGCCACATCGAGTGCCGGACAAACCTACGAGCGGGGACGCGACATACTGTATAACGCCAAAACTCGCTATGAATATCCGGAGGCGATCAAACTACTGGAAAAAGCCGTTGAAGAAGACGGAACGAATGCCGCAGCACGCTTTTCGTTGATTTACGCTTATTCAAAGACAAGCAATTTTGACAAGGCGGCCGAACAATTGGTTTCAATTCAAACAGTTAGGGGTGAGTTGCCTGAAAAGGACGGTCTCTGGCTGAAGGCTCTCGAAGCCAAAATCACCGACGACCGCGACCGAGAAGTTGCAGCATGGCAAGAAGTTGTCGAGACATTCCCCAAAGATCGATGGGCTTGGTATGAGCTGTCTTCTTCGTTGATGGCCGGAGAACAGTATGAAGAGTCGGCTCAAGCGGCAGAACAAGCACTTGCACTTGAGCCGGATCCCTCTAAATGGGAAGCCTCTTGGATATATTATCTCCACTCAAAAGCTCTTTACAGAAACGGACAATACGAGCGGGCGATTGAGGCAGCAAAACCCGGACAAGAAAACAAGACAACGTGGCGCTCAACATTCTATCGAATGGCGCTGGCGGAAGTTGCTTCAGGTCGTGAGAGAAATCCCGGAAAGTCAGTAAATATCTATCGCCAAATATCGGCGGACGAAGGACGAAACAGTGAATCGTATACGGAAGCGAACATCGCACTGTTCTATTTTGAACTCGGAGATTACGAGAATGCAGTCAAGCACGCACGGATGTCGTTCGAACTGTCACCGAACGCATATCCAAGGTGGGCTTTGGGGTATAGTTTGATTGAAAACGGAAATGTTGCAGAGGCGCTTCAAATTGTTGAGGAAGGCCTGGAGTCAAACTCGGAAAACACAAACTTGCTGGCGGCGAAGGCCTGGGCTTTATATCGCTTAGATCGATTTGAGGAATCGCGTGACACATTTCTGACCGCGCAATCCACCTCGCCGCGCAAACAATATTGGATCGAGCGGGATCTAAAAATTGTGGAAAGAGCCATCGATGATCCCGATGCTGAGAAAGCGCCGCCCGTGCCCTGGCTCGGATAGGTACATTCCAGACTTATTGGCAGACGAGGCCGATTAGATCCGTTCGAAAATTTCGAACGCCGCCCGTTCACCGGACTCCATGGCGCCCTCCATTCCACGTGCAACCTGAGCCGTATGTTCTCCTGCGAAATGAATGCGCCCCGCCGGTTTGATCATATCGTTTGCAAAAGTACTAATTTGACCGGGTTTCCATGCGGCATAAGCCCCACCGGCAAACGGGTCCAATTGCCATGACCAAAACTTGACAAACTCAAGCACCCCTTTCGTGCTTGGCCTTATCTTGGCCAAATAGTCCAAAACATACTTGGCCGCATCTTCGGGACCTAGCCGATCAAGAAGACTTGCGACTTGACCATTTGCAAAGGCAATGAAGCTCGTAATTTCGTTCGGATTGTCTTTATTATTGCGAAGGGCCATAAACCTTGAAGTAGGTCCATCCGTCCACATCGAGGGCGGCAAACCGTCATCTTCCCAAAATTTTCTTTTTGGCAGGAAATGAAGATGTGTAACATTCGTGTAGCCCAGGGTATCGATTGCGGAACGATGCAAGTCCGACAGTGGAACGTCCAGTCTGACCAGACGAAGCGCAGAGAACGGCACAGTGACGATTGCATGCTTTGCGCTGTATCTATCGCCGTTAGTCGTTTCAACGAATACCCGTTCACTCTCATTCCGAATTCCTGAAACGTGCTTCCCAAATCGAATTTCTGTTTTAAGGCTATTGGCAATCGCTTCCGGAATGCGCTGGTTCCCACCCTTAGCTGCATAAGGTGCGCCAGTACCAGCCGTACTCATCATGTTTCGCGCATTTGACAATATGTGAAACCACATGAGGACGGATAATTCATGAACCGAGTTTCCATAACTGGCGTTTGTACCCGACCCCAACTTGATCGCATCTGCAGGGAATCCCTCCCCTCGAAGAAAATCAAAAACAGCGACATCAAACTTGGCAAATTGCGGTTCCGCGAATTCAGATGGATCCGAGAGAGGATTGTAGTCTGCGAAAATTCCAAACTGAAACTCCCAGGGGAGTTTGTGGTTATGTCCTTCAGGAAAAGGATTGAGCCAATGACCCGGCCAATCCGCCAACAGGATTGGCTGTCCCTTGATGTTAAGCGCCGTCAGGCCCTCAACCGGCTCCGTTCGAGGACGTGCCGGCTCTCGTTCAATTCCAAATCTATCCATTACATCCAGAAGACGGCCATATCCGCCTCCAATGCCACTGCCACCTCCTTCTGGTGCCCCAGGCACATCGTCAAGCGTGTAAAGCCTGCCACCCGGTCGGTCTTTGGCTTCCAAAACAATAGTGCGGATACCAATCTCTTCGAGTATCAACGCGGCATTCAGACCGGACAGACCGGCACCAACGATAACGACATCGGCAGATTCGACACCCTGAGCCCAAGCCCCTCGCGGGAAGAATGGCGTCAACGAAGCTGCACCAAGTCCAGCCATAACCGATCGTCGATTCGCGACTACGGTTCTTCGAATTGTGTTTGTGATTTTCGCCATTTTCTCTTTCTCACCACAACCCTTGAACAAATACGGCTATTTAGTCACTTGCAACATTAGATTAAATATCCGGCTTTTGTTCTCTTGTGTAGAAGAAGACAACTCAACGGGGTATGACCCGGAAACGGATAAAGTGTCGCCTCAATCATCTCCAAAAAACAAATCAACAGGTCCGCTTGACGGAATTGTAGTGCTGGATATTACGCGCGTGCTTGCTGGGCCCTACTGCACCATGATTCTGAAAGACCTGGGCGCCCGCGTTATCAAAGTCGAGCTTCCGGAGGCGGGAGACGATTCCCGTGGGATCGGGCCTTTCATCAAAGGCAGGTCCGCATATTTCATGTCCCTCAACAGAGGCAAGGAATCCATCGCGCTGAACTTGAAAGACGAACGGGACAAACAAATCTTCGAGCGATTGCTGGGCCGCTCTGACGTCCTTGTCGAGAACTTCCGCGCGGGCACAATGGAAAACCTGGGTTTCGGCTGGAAACGATTGCAAAAAGAATTTCCAGACCTGATTTACGCGTCGACCAGCGGCTTCGGCCATACCGGGCCTTACGCCGACAAGCCCGCGTATGATCTGGTCGTACAGGCCATGGGCGGCATCATGAGCCTTACCGGGCAGCCGGGCAGCGGCCCTGTCCGCGTCGGCACTTCAATTGGAGACTTGGCGGCGGGACTATTTGCGGCGGTCGGCATTTGCTCTGCGCTGTTTCACAGACAACAAACAGCGAAAAGCCTCAAAGTGGATGTCGCGATGCTCGACTGCCAAGTCGCGTTATTGGAAAATGCGATTGCGCGGTATTTCGCAACGGGAAGCGCGCCGGGCCTCTTGGGCGCGCGGCATCCGTCAATCGCACCGTTCGATGCTTTCAAAACAAAAGACGGGCACATCGTGGTGACCGCGGGCAACGATTCCCTTTTTCAAAAACTGACGCATGCGATCGGTGTACCCGAATTGGCAAACGCCGCGGAATATTCAAGCAATGACCTCAGAAGCCAAAACGTCGAAGCGCTCAAGCGAGATTTGGAACGAAAGCTGAAGACGAACACGACAGCTCATTGGATTGGAATATTGGAGGACGCCGGTGTGCCTTGCGGACCGATCAACAATGTTGAGCACGTGTTGAATGATCCCCAGGTCAAGGCCCGCAACATGGTGGTGACGGCCCACGACCCCGTTGCCGGCGGCGTCAAAATGACCGGCAATCCCATCAAATTTGACGAATTCGAGGACCCGGAAACGCGCGATTCTTCGCCGGCGCTCGACGAAAACCGCGAAGCGATCCTCAAGTTTTTGGACACGACTTAGAAGAAGTTGCGAAGCGCCTTATTCCTAAACGCCAATCGGAGCGCACCGAATCATCGAACGGCCGTACGAATCGAGTCCCAACAAAGGAAGGGCGCGGACAACGATCTGCCTCAAATTTCAAGCCGCACGACCTTGCCCGGATTCATAAGATTTTCGGGATCCAGAGCGCGTTTCACCGCCTGCATCATTGCCAATGCCGAACCATGTTCCCGTTCGAGATGCTTGATCTTGCCCAATCCGACCCCGTGTTCACCGGTGCACGTTCCGCCCAACTTCAGTGCGCGGGCAATCAACCTTTCATTGAGTTCCTCCGCACGCTTCAATTCAGCCGGATCATCGGGATTGAGCAAAACGATCAAATGAAAGTTTCCGTCTCCCGCGTGGCTCACGAGCGGTGCATGAAGCTCAAGGCAAGCAACATCTTTTTTCGTTTCGAGAATACATGCGGCCAAGTGTGAAATGGGAACGCACACGTCGGTGATGAGACCTTTGGCTCCCGGCCTTGAATTGAGCGCCGCATACAATACGTCATGACGCGCTTTCCAAAGCCGACGGCGGTCCTCCTCCCTGATCGCCCAGTCGAATTGGCCGCCCCCATATTCGTCAGCGATATCTCCGAATTGGCGGGCCTGTTCGGTCACACCTGGCTCGCTGCCGTGAAATTCCAGGAAAAGCGTCGGCAGTTCGGGCAAGTTCAGCTTTGAATAGGCATTGCACGCCTTGATTTGAACTTCATCGAGAAGTTCGATCCGAGCCATGGGGATGCCCATTTGAATGGTCGCAATGACCACATTCACCGCCGCTTCGAGATTTTCAAATGAGCATGTGGCAACCGAGACCGCTTCAGGTATGCCGTGAAGTCTGAGGTTGATCTGCGTGACAATGCCGAGAGTTCCCTCGGAACCGAGCATCAGTCTTGTGAGGTCGTACCCCGCCGCCGACTTTCGCGCGCGGCCCCCCGTTCGCACGATATCGCCGTTGGCCATGACGCAGGTCAGACCCAATACGTTCTCGCGGATTGTTCCGTATCGTACCGAATTGGTGCCCGACGCACCTGTTGCGCACATGCCGCCGATTGTGGCTTCGGCGCCCGGATCGACGGGAAAGAAGAGACCGGTATCGCGCAAGTAACTATTGAGTTGACGGCGGGTCACGCCTGCCTCCACAGCGCAATCCAGATCGCTGTCATTGACCGCGAGAATTGCGTTCATGTGTGACAAGTCAAACGTAATGCCCCCTTTCAAAGCAGCGACATGACCTTCCAATGACGTGCCTGCACCGAACGGAATCATGGGTACGCCGTATCGACTACAGATTTGAACCGCTTCGCTGACCTCTTTTGTGGTTGATGGAAAAAACACGGCATCGGGCGGCTTTTCCGCATGGAAGGACTCGTCACGGCCGTGCTGCGCTCGAATTTGCGCATTGGTTGATATCAGGTCTCCAAATCGAGCGCTAAGCCGATCGATCGCCTTATTCAGATCCCGAGAACTCATTAATGTGTAGCCATAAGTTAAGCGGGCCGCGAGCGAACACGGCCTGATTTTATTGACAGATTGCCAAAATGTGGCGGGAACCTGTCATTTCAAATCAAAAATCTCACAGTCCCTGACAGTACTTTACTCATATTCCGCACCGATGGAACAATATGAAAAGTTGTTGCTGCGGTCTCACGGCCTGACTGAAAAGCCAAATTTGAAGCAACGGCCGGTCAAGAAGACTGTTCATGGTCGTGCTACCATATAGTCTTAAGAATCAGGGAAGAAAGTTTACTCTTTGACCGACGTTTCTGAACAAACCGGTCAATCCGGCAATTTTATCGATCCGCGTGCCGTAAGGGAGCCGCCGCCCTATCTTGCGGTGCTCAATGAGGAGCAACTCAAAGCCGTTCAAACGACGGAGGGGCCCGTGCTGGTTTTGGCCGGAGCTGGAACGGGCAAGACACGGGCGCTGACAACCCGTTTGGCTTATCTCCTCCAATGCGGCCTTGCATGGCCCGGTCAAATCCTGGCGGTTACCTTCACCAACAAAGCAGCGCGCGAAATGTCCCAACGCATCGGCCAACTGATCGGCGGTGCTGTCGAAGGAATGCAATGGTTGGGGACGTTTCACTCGATCGGCGCCAAAATATTGCGACGCCATGCGGAGCTTGCCGGATTAAAAAGCAACTTCACCATTCTGGATACCGATGACCAGATCAGACTGCTCAAGCAACTCATCCTGGCGGCGGATATTGACGAAAAACGCTGGAACGCGCGTCATCTGGCCAACCTCATCGACCGCTGGAAAAACCGGGGCCTGGTTCCCGACGAAGTTCCCAAAGACGATGGTCTTTCCTTTGCAAATGGAAGAGGGGCTGAGCTTTACCGGGATTATCAGAAACGGTTGAAAGTTTTGAACGCCGCTGATTTTGGTGACCTCCTTTTGGAATGCATTACCTTGTTCAAAAAGAATCCGGACGTTCTCGGCAACTATCAAAACCGCTTCAAATATATTCTTGTCGACGAATATCAGGATGCGAATGTGGCGCAATATCTGTGGCTGCGGCTTTTGGCTCAGAAGCACAAAAACATCTGTTGTGTCGGCGATGATGACCAGTCGATCTACGGTTGGCGTGGAGCCGAAGTCGACAACATTTTGAGATTTGAAAAGGATTTTCCGGGCGCCCAAGTCGTAAGACTGGAGCGCAATTACAGATCGACTCCGCACATTCTGGCCGCGGCATCGAGCCTGATTTCGGCAAACAAGGGCCGCCTCGGCAAAACACTATGGACGGATGCGAAGGACGGCGAGAAAGTCGGAGTGCGCGGTGTTTGGGACGGTGAAGAAGAGGCCCGCGTCATCGGCGACGAGATCGAGGACCATCAGCGGAACAGACGCAATTTGAGCGATATTGCAATCTTGGTTCGCGCCAGTTTTCAAATGAGGGAATTCGAGGACCGATTTCTGACGCTTGGGATTCCCTATCGTGTTGTCGGCGGCCCCAGATTCTACGAGCGCGCGGAAATCAGAGATGCCATTGCTTATTTGCGCATCGTGGCTCAACCGGACGACGATTTGGCCTTCGAACGGATTGTCAACAAGCCAAAGCGCGGCCTGGGCCGAGTGGCCATCCAAACGCTTCACAAAGTCGCGCGCGCGAATGAATGTTCTCTCCTCGGCGCAGCGCGTCAATTGATTGACACCGATGAAATGCCCAGGGCACGGCACGCCTTCACCTCTCTTATTCAGTCGATAGACCACTGGACAAAACAAAGCGGGAATTTGGCTCAAACAGAACTTGCCGAAATGATTTTGGAAGAATCGGGCTACGTGGAGATGCTGCAAAATGACAAATCGGCCGATGCGCCGGGCCGCCTGGAAAACCTCAAGGAGCTTGTCAGATCCATGGAGCAATTCGAGAACCTCGCCGGATTTCTTGAACATGTTTCATTGGTCATGGAGAACGAGGAAGCCGAAAGCACTGACAAGGTCAGCATCATGACGCTGCACAGCGCCAAAGGATTGGAATTTCCCATCGTGTATTTACCGGGATGGGAGGAGGGTCTCTTCCCGCACCAGAGGTCTTTGGACGAAAACGGCATCAAAGGCCTCGAAGAGGAAAGACGTTTGGCCTATGTGGGAATAACACGGGCCAAAGAGGTTTCCAGAATCTCATTTGCAGCCAACCGCCGGGTCTACAACCAATGGTCATCGACGCTACCCTCTCGTTTCATCGATGAGCTTCCCGCGGATCAAGTCGAAATCGTCGCCGAAACGGGCCTTTACGGAAGCCCCATACCAAACCCGTCGATGTTCGCTGAGAATTCGGGAACCATGACAAGGCTGTTCACCGGCGGCGGATCAAACTTCAACAGCAGCTACCAAAGCCCGGGCTGGCGTCGCGCTCAAAAATCAGGACGACGCCCTCCACCGCCGACAATCGATGAAACGGCGGAACTTGTCGCCGCCGATCATACGACCGCATCGGATTTCAGGACGGGAGAACGCGTCTTTCACCAGAAATTCGGATACGGCAGCATTAAAAGTATCGATGGGAATAAACTCACAATCGACTTTGAAAAAGCCGGCCAAAAAAAGGTCATCGCTTCATTTGTCAAGCGCCATTAAAGTCCACAAGACAAGCGGACCTTATTGGTCCCTGCGCGTGAAGGCCGCCGGTATCAACGTTGATGACACGGTCCAGTCCTCATCTGACTTTTACCGGCGCACAGCAAGATACGCAGAGGTTTTTCGAAATTTTCGCTTCTACCCCTTCGCAATTCACTATTCAGCGCACAGGTCGAAGTCAAACTCCGCCCTTCTGCCAAGGCGTCGAACCTGCTTGAGAAATCATCTCAGGACATTTACGTAAAGCATATGCTTCAGACTTTTGATGAAACATCGAATCCGGAACAGGCCGCATCTCGTATTGCGTCTCTGAGAGCGGAACTGAAAAGGCGCAAACTTGACGGTTTTATCGTACCGCATGCGGACGAACATCAGAATGAGTACCTGCCTCCATACGCCGAGCGGCTGGCTTGGCTAACCGGATTTTCCGGATCGGCCGGACTCGCCATCGTGCTGACGGATAAAGCGGTCATCTTCGTCGACGGCCGTTATACGATTCAGGTAAAAACCCAAGTCAATCTCAATCTGTTCAGCGTCAGTCACTTGACCGAGGAGCCGCCGCCAAAGTGGATCGAGAAGTCTCTGTCGGCCGACATGCGGCTTGGATACGACCCCAAACTACATTCCGTTGACGGAATTCGCCTCTTCAGAAAAGCGTGTGACAAAGTCGGCGTCGATCTCGTCGCCTGTGAAAGCAACCCGATCGATGCGATCTGGCCCGATCAGCCGCCACGACCTATGGGCAACGTGGTTCCTCACGATACCCGCTTCGCGGGAAAGTCGAGCGAGGACAAGCGCACCAAACTTGGAGAAGCACTGCGGAAGGCGGAAGTCGGCGCCGCCGTTATCACGTCGCCTCCGTCAATTGCCTGGCTTCTGAATATACGCGGGCGGGACATCGCCCATTCTCCCCTGCCGATCTGCGACGTCATTCTTCACCAGAGCAGTACGGTCGACCTGTTTATCGACGCTGCCAAGATAACGAATGAACTGCCCGCTCATCTCGGCGATCGGGTGACGATACACAAGCCCGAAGAGCTTGTGGCGTCCTTGAATGAACTCGGCAAATCAAAGAAGAAAGTGCACATTGATCCGTCCTCTACTCCCGTATGGATCGAGACATTTCTGGACCAGGCAGGCGCTTCGGTGATTCACGGACGCGACCCTTGCATTCTCCCAAAGTCGATTAAAAATCAGGTCGAATTGCAGGGCATGCGTGCAGCCCACAAGCGCGACGGCGCTGCCCTCACAAAATTTCTGGCTTGGCTTGCCAAAGAAGCGCCCAAAGAAACGCTGGATGAGATCGAGGCTGTCAAAAGGCTCGAAGACTTCAGGAGGGAGTCCGGCGTTCTTCAGGATTTGAGTTTCAGCACGATCATGGGATCGGGTCCTAACGGTGCCATTATCCACTACAGGGTCTCGGATGCTTCAAACCGGGTAATGAAGAAGGGAGAACTGCTCCTGGTTGATTCAGGCGCGCAATATCTCGACGGCACGACGGACGTCACTCGAACGATCGCGATCGGCGAACCGACCGACGACATGAGACGGAATTTTACGCGAGTCCTCAAAGGCCATATTGCCATCGCTCAGGCGCGTTTTCCGCCCGGCACTACGGGAGCCACTCTTGACGTTCTGGCCCGGCACGCCCTGTGGTCAGCGGGTCTCGATTACGATCATGGCACGGGCCACGGAGTAGGTTCATATTTGAGTGTCCATGAAGGCCCACAAGGCATATCTCGGTACGCAACCAAAGTCGCCCTGCGCGCAGGCATGATTTTATCAAACGAACCCGGCTATTACCGCGCTGACGCCTACGGCATCCGCATCGAAAGTCTCGTCATTGTCTGTGAGGCTTCCGACATCAAGGGAGGCGAGCGGCCGATGCATGACTTTGAGACGATCACGCTTGCACCCATCGATCGCAATCTGGTCGACTTGTCCCTGCTGCGGGAAGATGAGGTCGCATGGCTCAATGCATATCATCGCCGCGTACGCGGCGAACTTGGAGATATGGTTGACGATGAAACGGCGTGTTGGCTTGAAAAGGCTACCGAACCTCTGTGACTTCATCCCCTGATCAATGCAAGCCACTCATTCTCGTCGAGAATTGTAACGCCCAATTCTCGCGCCTTGATACGCTTGGAACCGGCGTCTGGCCCCGCCACTAAAATGTCGGTTTTCTTGGAGACCGAACTTGAAACCTTAGCGCCAAGAAGTTCGGCCCGCGCCTTGGCTTCATTTCGGGTCATTCGCTCAAGCGTTCCGGTAAAAACGACCGTCTTGCCGACAATCGGACTATCAGCGGTTGATACCTCGAACTCTTTGATCTCGACTTTGACTTCCAAAAGAGCGTTCAGTACTTCGACGTTGTGGTCTTCATTGAAGAATTCCACGAGGGCTTCGCTCGCCGTTTCTCCAATTCCATCAATTAAAACCAGATCGGCATAGGCGTCACCGGCTCTATTTTTTGCCTGCGACATCGCAGCCCTAAAGTTGTCGAAAGTCCCATAGTTTTTCGCCAGCAGGCGCGCTGTGGTTTCCCCTATATGGCGAATGCCCAGCGCCAAGAGAAAGCGGTCAAAGTCAATAATGCGGCGGGCGGCGATGGCATCGAACAGGTTTTGCACGGACGTTTGACCCCAGCCCTCTCGCTCAACCAAATTGAACTCGCCCTTTTCATGACGCTCTTGCAAGCGAAAAATGTCGGCGGGTGTTCGAACGAGACCCTCGTCCCAAAAAGCCTCAATTTGTTTTTGGCCAAGACCTTCAATGTCGAAAGCGTTGCGCGAAACAAAATGTTTCAAGCGTTCGACGGCTTGGGCAGAGCAAATGAGGCCGCCGGTGCACCGGCGCACGACATCGGGTTTATTGGTTTTGGGATTAAACTCGCGCACGGCGTTGGACCCGCAAACGGGGCATGTCGGTGGAAATTCATAGGGCCTTGATTTTTCAGGGCGCTTTTCCGCAACAACATGAACAACTTGTGGAATTACGTCGCCGGCGCGCTGAACGACTACGGTGTCGCCTACTCTGATGTCCTTGCGCTTGATTTCATCTTCATTATGCAGTGTCGCATTTGAGACGACGACCCCACCCACCGTTACGGATCTCAGCTTGGCAACAGGCGTCAACGCACCCGTTCTTCCAACCTGGATTTCAATGTCATTGAGTTTCGTGGTCGCTTGCTCGGCTGGAAACTTATGGGCTGCCGCCCAGCGGGGCGCTCTGGAGACAAAACCCAATCGCTCCTGCCATTCCAACTTGTCGACTTTGTAAACGACGCCGTCGATGTCATAGTCAAGCATCGCACGTTGCGCTTCAATATCACGATACGCCTCCAGCAACTCTTTGACCGAGGTGCAGCGGCGCATCAACATATTGACCTGAAAGCCCCATTTCTTAAAGCACTCGATGACGGCCGTTTGCGTGTTACCGGGAGCGAGGCTGACTTCTTCCCCCCAGGCATAAGCAAAGAATCGCAAGGGTCGGCGCGCTGTGATCGCCGGGTCCAGTTGACGAAGGGAACCGGCGGCGGCATTCCGCGGATTGGCGAACGGCGGCCAGCCCTCCTTTTTCCGACGTGCATTGAGGGCCGCGAAGTCATCATGACCCATGAAGACTTCTCCCCGAATTTCGGCCACGGCGGGAGGAAACTCATCTTTGAGCATCTTCGGCACGTTCTTTATCGCGAGTATGTTTTGAGTGATGTTTTCGCCGATTTGACCATCACCGCGGGTCGCTCCTAAAACGAACTTGCCCTTTTCATAGCGAAGACCGGCGGACAGCCCGTCGATCTTCGGCTCTGCGGTAATGCCAAGCGTCTCGTCTTTGAGGTTGAGAAACCTTCTTATTCGACCGCAAAAATCCTCGACATCCGTTTCATCAAATACGTTGGCGAGAGACAACATCGGATGCGCATGTGCAACCTTCTCGAATTTGTCAAGAGGTGCGGCACCGACCCTTCTGCTTGGGCTGTCAGCGCGCACAAGATCCGGGAACCTGTTCTCAATGGCTTCATTTCGCAATCGCAACGCGTCGTAGTCTGCGTCCGAAACAATTGGACTGTTGTCTTGATAGTAGGCGCGGTCATAGTCGGCAATCTGCTCGGCCAAACGCTTGAGTTCGGCCTTGGCTTGTGCCTCTGTTAATTCCTCAACGCTTCTGCTCGAATGGTTCAAGTCGTTGTCTTTGGTGGCTTCCAACTTGTTGTGCTCGTGTTTTGTTGATCACCGCAACCTGAGAGGAGACTCTGCGCGGCGGCGCGCGCCTCGCCGGTGATGTTTGCCGCAGACAGCATACGCGCTATCTCTTCCTGCCGCTGCTTTCGATCAAGGACGCTGACAAGAGTGTCCGTCCTGTTTCCAGCCACGGACTTCTTGTCAACGCGTAAATGATGTGCCGCACGCGCCGCCACTTGAGGAGAGTGCGTAACAACCAAGACCTGCCCTTCTTGTGCAAGTCTCTGGAGGCGCTCGCCTACGGCATCAGCGACCGCTCCACCGATACCCCGGTCCACTTCGTCGAAAATAAGCGTAGTAGCCGTGCCCTTGCGCGCAACAGCCATCTTCAATGCCAAAACAAAGCGCGAAAGCTCACCGCCGGACGCAATTTGCGTAAGCGGCCCCAAAGGTGCGCCGGGATTGGTTGAAATCTCAAACCGCACGCGATCAAGTCCGTTGGGACCTGCATCGCCGTCGTCCAAAACGTCCACCCGCGTATGAAAAGTTGCGTTTTCCAATTTCAGAGGCTTGAGCTCTTTAGAGACGGTATGATCCAGCCGCCCCGCAGCGGCGCGGCGCATTTCACTCAATTCACCCGCCAGAGCAATAAAAGACTTTCGACATCTTTCCGCCTTCGCACGGAGTGTTTCAAGCACCTTCCGACCTTTACCGGCTTCCGTCAGCTTCGCGGCCAGTCGATCACGCAAGAGGCGCAACTCGCTCACGGCGACACCATGTTTGCGAGAGAGAGCACGCAAAGCAAACAAGCGCTCTTCGACGGTACGCAAGTGGTTCGGATCAAATTTGAAGGTCTCCACAGCATTGCGAACCGTATCGGCCGCATCTTGAGCCTCGACCAACGCTCGATCGAGCGCTGAGATCAGAGGTTTCAAATAGGATTGGGCATCATCCGTTATCCGCTCAAGCCGCTTCAGGACTGAACTCAGTCGTTCCGTCACGCCCCCATCATCATCAAGAGTCTGGCGGGCTTCATCGAGCACGGAAGAAATCTTTTCCGCACTCATCATGAGTCGTCGCTCGTCGTCCAACTTCTGTTCCTCGTCGACTTCGGGCGATAAGCTATCAATCTCCTCAACGGCATGTTGCAACGTATCCGACTCTTCCAAAATCGCGCGAATCCTCACCTCCTCCTCTGTCAGCGTCTTGCGTGACGCTTCCAACTCTCCATAAGCGAGGCCGACTTGTCTCGCCAGTAACCCCAGATCTCCAAAGGCGTCAAGCAGGTCTCTGTGAAGGCCCGTGTTGAGCAGGACACGATCATCCTGCTGGCCGTGAACTTCGATCAGCAAATCTCCGATTTCCTTGAGGATTGAGACGCTTACCGGCTGATCGTTGACGAAAGCCCGACTGCGCCCATCAGCCGTCTGAACGCGACGCAAAATGAGCCGCGGCCCCGTATCAAGACCATAGCGCTCAAGGACCGTCAAAACGGGATGACAAGGCTCTATTGAAAATTCGGCAGCCACCAAGCCCTGTTTTTGCCCCCTCCGAATGAGGCTCCGCCCTGCTCTTGCACCTGTTGCAAGGCCAAGTGCATCTAGAAGAATGGATTTGCCCGCTCCCGTCTCACCAGTCAAAGCCCAAAGACCTGAATCGAATTCCAATTCCAATTTTTCGATGAGAATGATATTGCGAATCGATAGACCAACCAGCATGGGAGGCTTCAACCTGCAAGGTTGTGTTTTTTTGCAAGATCGGACCGAACCTAGAAAACCCAGTCCACCGCATCACCTATACCGCCCAGGGCCCGTACGATCCAGGATCCTTCACCATCCGCCGGTTCAAGATTTTGGCCGGTCAGTAGAGCATAGCTGTCTTCGTACCATTCGCTCCCCGGAAAATTGTAACCCAATACTGCCGCAGCAGATTGCGCTTCCCCCGCAACTCCCAGTGACAGGTAAGCCTCCGTCAAACGGTGAAGAGCCTCCGGAACATGGCTGGTCGTTTGATAGGTTTCGATGACATTCCGAAAGCGATTGATCGCAGCAACATATTGCCCCCGCCCAAGATAATATCGGCCAATATCCATCTCTTTTCCCGCAAGATGATCAACCGCCATGTCAATTTTCAAACGTGCATCTCGTGCATATTCACTTTGGGGATAGCGACGGACAACTTCTCGCAGCGACTCCAGCGCCTTTTCGGTCATCTCCTGATCTCGGCCGACATCCGAAATTTGCTCATAGTATGAAATAGCGATCAGATAGTAAGCGTATGGCGCATCACGATTTCCAGGATGCAATCCTATGAACCGCTCCGCTGCCAGAATCGCTTCGTCATATTTATTGTGTTGGTAATAGGAATAAGAGGACATCAGCATCGAGCGCTGCGCCCAAACTGAATAAGGATGCTGCCGCTCAACCTCGTCAAAATACAAAGCGGCATCACGGTAATTCTTTTCGGCCAGCTTATCGAGCGCCATATTGTAAATTGTCTCTACAGGGCGCTCGACATATTCAAGCCGCTCGTCATCGCCTGAGCAAGCCGTCAACGCAATTAGACAAATGGCTGCTGCAGCCACACCAGACCAGCTTTGCTCCAGCGTCCGCGTCAAAACGGATGAACCGTTGATTTTGAATTTATCCATCGACACTTTATTTACTCGCCATATCCCACAGGCCAATTACCATACGACATCTTTGCCAAGGACCGACAACGGAGCCTCGAATCCATGAGCGGCATACTATGCGAGTCACGCGGTCAGTTCATGCTCAGCGTCAACAAGTGAAGGAAATGATGAATCAACATCATCGGCAGAAATTGTCGTATATTCCCACAAATGACGATTGTTGAACATCTCCGTAATAAGTCGAAAATTAAGAGCGTGACTAGGTCGGACCGCACTAAAACGCCCGATTATCGGCGCACCGACCAAATTCAAATCGCCAATAAGGTCGAGCAGCTTATGCCGTACAAACTCGTCAGGGTATCGCAACCCTTCTTGATTTATAATCGTATCTCCGTTGACAATGACGGCGTTCCCCAGTGAACCGCCCAGGGCCCGACCGGATTTTTTCAGATTTTCGACATCTTCCAGAAACCCGAATGTTCGAGCGCGACACAGTTCGCTCTTGAAAGACGCTGTAGAAAGTTGAAACGCGTAGCGTTGGCACGAAATCAAAGGATTATCGAAATCGATTTCGACATTTGCACTGAAACCGTCTCCCGGTGACAAGACAGCCGACTGACCTCCCCCGCCAACGGAAATTTCACTCAGAATACGAATAGCTTTTCGGGGAGCTTCAAGTTCCTGAATACCGGCACATTCGACCAAAAAGACAAACGGTGCAGCACTTCCATCCATAATGGGAACTTCAGGACCGTCTAACTCGATCAGTACATTGTCAACACCGCAACCTGCCAGGGCCGCCATTAAATGCTCGATAGTTGCAACTTCAACAAGTGCTGAATTTGTGATCGTCGTTCCCAAACGTGTGTCGCTTACCGCGTCATGCTGCGCCCTAATGACTTGCGAACCGCGAGGTATATCAATCCGTTTGAACACGACGCCTGTCGAGGCCGCACCAGGCCTTAGGCACATGTGAATCTCTGCACCACAGTGCAGTCCGACGCCGGTACATGAAACTTGATGTTTGAGCGTCGTTTGCAGTGCAACTGGGAACATGTAGCTCAAACTCTCGGCAAATCAGACATGATCGATGCAGAAATCACTTACACGAACTGCCTGTTCGAATGATACCCGGCTGCGCCGACTGCTGAAGCGGATTCGGCTTCCATATTCTAACTCTATACAAGTCAGTGGAAAATAGATCAAATCAAATACCTCTATTACGATATGTTAGATTGAGGTGTTAAGAAATCTTCAGAACGTTCCATAACCGTCTCTATCGCCCTAATTTCATCTTGGATGAGAACCATTGTACCTGATGACGCTGAAGCGGGAGGAGGCGGCCTTGCCAATGCGGTCAAGACCGCCATGCAGTCTAGTTCGCCTGTCGCCTCAAAAAGGCCGGGATTTCAAGTTGTTCTTCATCCCCAGTGACGGGGGAAAGCCGCTCCTCTTCTGGCTCTTCAGAAACAGACGAGGGGTTCGCTGTCAAAGCGGGCGAGTGTGAAGACCGGTACACCTTTGGATCGTCAGTAACAGACGGGGGGGTCGCGCGCGACTCTTGTCCCGTGCGATTGACCTGCCGCGCCGATTTGACGCTTGCCATAATACGATTAATCACTCCCTTTTTGGACTTCTGTTTGGCCGAAGGGGCGATTCCAACAGCTTCCGTCTCCGAAGAGGAGTCGCCGTCATTAACTGCGCGTCCTTCGAGGTTTGCGCCAGACGGCGCAGTCGGATCGCTTGACACTTTCTCCTCCCCTGCGGTCCGAGGCATAACGGGTGCCGCCTGTTCCGAAGGACAGACTTGAGGGGTCACGGCTGGTGACTCGGACTGCCGCGGTCCGATTCCCGTCACCGAATTCACAACCATAGGCTGCTCCCCGGCGGGCTCCCCACTAACGGCATCCGTTATCGAGACAACACTCGATGTCGACGCGGATTCACGACCCGCGATGACGGAACTGCCGCCGTTCGTCGGGATCGCGCCCGTCTTTTGCGAAAATGAAACGACATTCTCATCTGCGTCAATGCCAGTTGCAACTACCGAAACGCGCACTCGTCCTTCCAGATTCTGGTCGCATGTCGTGCCCCAGATAACATTCGCTTCCGAGTCGACCTCGGAAAGAATTCGATGCGCGACCTCGTCAACCTCATATAATCCCAAATCGGGGCCACCGGTTACGTTGATAAGAACACCTCGAGCACCCTTCATGGAGACTTCATCAAGCAATGGATTCGAAATCGCTGCTTCGGCGGCGTCAAGGGCGCGTTTTTCACCCTCCGCCTCTCCAGTGCCCATCATTGCCTTGCCCATCTCACCCATAACGGCTTTGATATCGTTAAAGTCCAGATTGACGAGTCCCGGCATGACCATCAAGTCGGTGATCCCCCTCACGCCGCTGTGGAGCACCTCATCAGCCATCGCAAAAGCCTCCGCGAACGTCGTGTGATCATTGGCTACGCGAAAAAGATTTTGATTAGGAATAACCAAAAGCGTGTCCGTGTACTTCTGAAATTCCTCGATTCCAGCATCCGCCACGCGCATCCGTTTGGGACCTTCGAATTGAAAGGGTTTTGTCACGACACCGACGGTTAGAATATCTTGATCTTTCGCAAAGCGTGCGATGATCGGTGCCGCACCGGTTCCGGTTCCACCGCCCATCCCGGCCGTAATAAAGACCATATGGCACCCGGAGAGATGATCCGTTATATCCGTCAGCGCTTCTTCCGCGGCAGCGCGTCCCATCTCCGGTCTTGATCCAGCGCCCAGGCCCTGCGTTACAGAAGCACCCATTTGAATTCGCCGCTCACACGGCGACTGTGCCAGCGCTTGGGCATCGGTATTGGCAACGACGAACTCAACCCCGCCCAAATTGGATTTCATCATGTTTGCAACGGCGTTACCACCAGCGCCGCCAACACCAAACACGGTGATGCGGGGCTTGAGTTCGCTCAGTTCCGGTACGTTAAGATTTATCGTCATGGTTGCCTCCAGTTTTTACAGCCGCATTCTGTCAACCACACCGAACCCAGACGATTATTGTTCTACAGTTCTTTAGTCGTCCGTCTAGAAATTCATTTTCAGCCAACGTCCTATTTTTGCGATTTTACCGTCACCCACGGGGGTGAATGACTCGACCTCAGGTTCTGTTGTAAAGGCTTCAGCGAGCGGCGAGGCCGCATAAGCCAGCAATCCCGCACAGGTGGAGAAGGCAGGGCCACCTACAACATCCGCCAGTCCCGCGAGCTTGAGCGGCCGACCGAGCCTCACGTTCTTTTGAAAAATACGAGCCGCAAGCTCTCTTATGCCAGTCAACTGGCTCGCTCCACCTGTCAAGACCATTCTTTTACCAATGGTCTTGTCAAGGCCACTGTCAGACAGCCGATCACGAACCAGTTCAAGAATCTCTTCCAGACGAGGTCGAATAATGCCCGTCAGCAGTGAACGCGGCACCCGATGAGACGACATACCCTCCTCGCCGATGAACGGGACGTCGATCATCTCATTGTCGTCGGTCGGACTTGCCAGCGCACTCCCGAAAAGAGTCTTGATACGCTCCGCGCCCGCAATTGAAGTAGAAAGACCGTGCGCAATATCGTTGGTTACTTGATGGCCTCCGAGATTCACAACATCCGTATATATACATGTTCCTTCCGCAAACATGCTGAGAGACGTTGTTCCTCCACCCATGTCGACACAGATGACGCCTAGTTCCTTCTCGTCATCGATGAGACAGGACAACCCGCTTGCATAAGAAGACACGACGAATTGCGGCACATCCAAATGACAGCGCTGAACACACAGTGTAAGGTTTTGAAGCGGAGCGACAGCGGCGGAAACAACGTGCAGGCGTATGCCAAGGTGCTCGCCAAACATTCCTCTGGGATCTTTTATTCCTGAATTTCCATCGATCGAATACGATGTCGGTATGGTGTGGACGACCGCCCGTTCGGCCGGTTGGCATTGCTTTTGTCCATACCGCAACAACCGTCTTAGATCATCATCCCTTACGGGATGGCCTGCAATAGATGCGCCAACGCTAATCGTCTTACTAGAGGGATGACCTGCAGATAGATTGACCACGACCTTGCGTATGGTCGTTCCGGCCATTCGTTCGGCAGCGTCAACGGCGGCGCGGATGGCGTCTTCCGTCTCATCCATATCTATGACCGCGCCCTTGCGCATGCCCAGCGAGAGCTGATGGCCGATTCCAACAACGCGGACGGGTAAATGTTCACCGGGGTTTGTAAAATCTACTTTCCCGATAAAACAGCTTACTTTCGTCGTACCGACATCCAGCGCCGTCACCACGTCTTGCTTGGTGCCCGTTATGACGCGGTCCTTCAACCCCCGCTTATGGTCGATCGCCAACATTCAGGTATCCATGCCCGGTACGTTGAGACGCATCATTTCGTTTGATCTCAAACCAATGAACATGCGATCAGGGATTCTGAGATCGATTGTAGCGATATCGCGAACGAGCAGGCGATGGCGGTCATCAAGAACAAGAAGTCGATGCAACGCTTCTTCTTCCCGGTTGTCAGGAAGTTTGATGTCTATGCCGCTGTCCAGTCTCAAATTCCAACGTCGGCCCGAGACCCTGATCGCGGACCGCACACGTGAACGAATGGCCGGATAACCATTTAACAAATCAATTAGACTGGCGGCTTCTTCGGCAGCACCCTGTCCGACAACATGAAGCAGGTTTGCAAAGTCGGACAAATGATCCGAAGAAATGATTCGGCCGTCTCTGTCGATAAGCGCAAGTTGACCATTCAATTGCCAAATTGCAGCGGGGCGATGCTCTACTATTTCAACACGAAGCGAATCGGGCCATAACCGCATGACGCGAGCCTCGTTGACCCAATCTAACGTTTCTATCCGCCGACGGGTGCGGTTCAAATCGTAATTGAACAACGACTCACCTTGCGCAACGGCCAGCACCTCGTAAAGCCCTTCCCTGGACGTATATTGCCGCCCGGCAATGCTAACGTGTTTCACGGAAAAGCCCGCGGCTACGAGCATATCGCCGGAGGATTGCGCAATGGTCTCTCTAAGCTGACCAAAAACCCCGCTTGCCCATAATACCGGCAGAGCAATAAGCGCCCCACTTGCCAAAACAACAATCACATAAGGCTTGAGTCGTTGCCGTACATATCGAAGCGATCGTTTTTTTTCATGCCACCATCTCCACAAATCACGACGCAGGTGTTTTCTTTGCGACGCCAACTTGAAGAGACGTTGCAGTCGTCTTCGACGACCTACGACGGTCCGTTCTGTCATCGGTTGCATGACGCATCCTCCACAATCCAACTAACCAAGTCGCCAAACGAGTAACCTGCGTAGGCAGCTTGTTCGGGAACCAATGACGTCGGGGTCATGCCCGGTTGCGTATTAACCTCAAGAAGAATCAAGCGCCCCGGGCTTTCACTTGTGTCGTCGTATCTGAAGTCGCTCCGGGTCATGCCGCGGCATCCGAGTATGTCGTGCGCTTTCAGAGCTATGTCCTTGGCCCGGGCGGTAACTTCGGCGGGCACTTCTGCAGGCAACTCGTGCCGGGAGCCGTCAGAGGCATATTTCGCTTTGTAGTCGTAGAATCCATTCGCCGAAATTATCTCTGTTACACCAAGTGCCCGATCACCCATAACCGCGACCGTCAATTCACGTCCGGGAACGTATTTCTCAACCATGACATCTTCGCCATAGGGCCACGCATCGCCCGCGATCTCCTGTGGCGGTTTTTTCGCCTCTTCGGGCACAATGAAAACCCCCAAGCTGGATCCATCGGCGATAGGTTTTATGACGTAAGGCGGGTCCATCTGATGAGACCGGGCGGCCTCATAGCGACGCACGACAAGATCGAGTTCACAGGGCAAATCTGCAGATTTAAACATCACCTTCGCTTGGGGCTTGTCCATCGCGAGTGCCGACGCGAGAACACCCGAGTGGGTGTAAGGAATACCCAATATCTCCAACATGCCCTGTATTTTTCCGTCCTCTCCCCAGGGACCATGCAAAGCGTTAAATACGACATCCGGCTTCAACTTCGCCAAAATCCGGGCAGTATCGAGTGTGACATCGACCTCTGTCACGCGGTATCCTTTCTGAATCAAGGCTTTTGCGCATTCCCGACCTGTTACCAGACTTACGTCCTTCTCTGCCGACCAGCCGCCCATGATGACAGCGACGTGACATCTGGTAATGTCAGCCTCAGCCATGGTGAAACGCCCGCCCGTTGATCGGTCGACCGATTCGGCGAATCTCCCATTCGAGCTTGATTCCAGTATGTTTTTCAACCTCTGAACGCACTCTTTCGCCAAGTTTCTCCAGATCGGCAGCCGTGGCCTCACCTCGATTGATGAGAAAGTTGCAGTGTTGCTCGGAGACCTGGGCATCTCCGACAGTCAGCCCTCGGCATCCAGCCTGGTCGATAAGTTGCCACGCGCGTTTTCCCCCGGCGATTCGGGAATTCGGATTCTTGAATGTGCTGCCGCCTGTGCGGCTGCGAACTGGCTGAGATGACTCGCGTGCCGATGCGACTTCTTCCATTATCCGACTGATATTGCCCGGATCACCCGGCCGGGTCTGAAAAAGAGCCTCCGTCAGGATAAAGTCCGGCGGCACTTTCGAATCCCGGTACGACAAACCCATCTCATCAAGTGAGAAATTGTGCTCTCGTCCCTGACGATCAACCGCGCGCGCACCTATAAGAACATCTTTGATCTCTCTGCCATATGCTCCGGCATTCATACGCAAAGCGCCGCCGACGCTGCCGGGGATTCCGCGCAGAAACTCAAGCCCAGTCAAAGAAGACTCGAATGCGCGTTTGGCTACAAAGACGTTTGAGGCGCCGGCGCCCGCACGAACGCGAGTTCCATCCTCAATCTCAACCGAATTGAAGCCTCCGCCAAGCCTGATGACGACGCCCTCTATCCCGCCGTCGCGTACCAACAGATTGGACCCAATGCCGATCACGGTAATCGGGATGTCCGGCGGGGACTGCGCAAGAAGATCGGAAAGATCTTGACGATCGGCAGGAAAGAAAAGTACCTCCGCCTCACCGCCGACGCGAAACCACGTGAGCTTCGACATCATAACGCGTTCCTGTATACGTCCGCGAACAGCAGGAAGACGTGCGATCAAATCCGACTGTTTCCATTGCACAGACATCAAGACACTTTGCTTTCTTTTTGCGTGATCACAGCCAAATCGTTTGGAAGTGCATTTGCCCAATTCGTGATGGTTCCTGCGCCCAAACAGACCACGTAGTCCCCGTCATGTGATGAAGCCTTGACAATCTCCGCCAGTGTTTCCGGGGACCCAAGCGGAATGACATGGCGGTGACCGTGTTGGCGAAGACCATTAACTAAGGAGTCACGATCAATGCCCTCGATCGGCTTTTCTCCGGCGGGATAAACTTCGGAAACAACGACCGTATCGGCGTCGTTGAAACAGGTACAGAACTCGTTGAAAAGGTCGCGTACGCGTGTATAGCGGTGAGGCTGAACTACGGCCAAAATTTTTCCTTTTGTTGCCGCACGCGCCGCCTTGAGAACAGCCCTGATCTCGGTCGGATGGTGGCCATAGTCATCAATGATGGTGACGCCATTCCATTCGCCCGTGCACGTAAACCGCCGCCTGACGCCCGTAAACCAAGCAAGCGCCGATTTGACCGTGGCATCTGAAATTCCCATTTCATTACCTATCGCGACGGCCGCCAAAGCGTTGCAAACATTATGCTCTCCGAGCATCGGCAATTCGCAATTTCTGAGGATGCGTTCTCTGCCTCGCGCGCGCCCGCTGATCGAGACGTCAAAGTATGACCGGCCGTCATTTACGGAGACAATGGATGCTCGCACATCTGCCTGTGGATTGAAGCCATAGGTAATGATTTTGCGGCCCGCAATCCGTCCAACTATGGCCTGAACATCAGTATCATCCAGACATGCGACTACGAAGCCGTAAAACGGCACCTGTGCCATGAAGGTTTGAAACGCCCGTTTAAGATTGTTGAAATCCCCATAATAGTCGAGATGTTCAGAATCCAGGTTGGTGCAAACACCTATGGTTGCAGGCAATTTGACAAAAGTGCCGTCCGACTCGTCGGCTTCAACGACCATCCAATCGCCTTTTCCCAGGCGCGCGTTCGATCCATAAGCGTTGATGATACCGCCGTTGATGACGGTTGGGTTCAAGCCCGCAAGATCGAGCATCGCGGAGATCATGGACGTAGTTGTCGTTTTTCCATGAGTGCCTGCAACGGCGAGACACCATTTGAGCCGCATCAACTCCGCCAACATTTCCGCACGTCCTAAAATCGGAATCAGACGCGCCCGCGCTTCAAGAATTTCAGGATTATCGGGACCGATCGACGAGGAGACGACAACAACTTCGGCGTCACCTATATTTTGCGGCTTATGGCCGAGAAAAACGGGAATGCCCAGTTCCATCAGCCTGCGAACGTTCGCGTTCTCCGCCACATCGCTGCCTTGGACACGGTAGCCGGAAATGTGCATCACTTCGGCGATACCGCTCATGCCGATGCCGCCGATGCCGACAAAGTGGGTAACCCCAATACGAAACGGCAACGTAGGCATCAGGCGACCTCCAATACCGTTTTGCCGATGTGGGAGCCTGCGGCCAGACAATCCACAAGGTCCGCAAGTGACTGCGCTGCATCCGGTCTTCCAAGGGTGCGCGCTGATGCGGCCGCCCTTGCCAAAATCTCGGGCTCCCGAATCAGTTCGGCAATTCTGTCGGCCAAGGACCGAGCCGTGACGTCGCACTCATTGAAAATCCACCCCGCAGACGCTTCAGCAAAGTGAGATGCATTCGCGGCTTGGTCTCCATCCAATGCGGCCGCGTATGGAATGAGAATGGCTGGCCGGCCTATGACTGAAAGCTCCGATACGGTTGACGCGCCGGAACGACAAACGACCAAATGGGATTTCGCAATTCTTTCAGGCAAATCCTTGAAGAATGGTGCGACTAAAGTTTTGATTCCCAAACTTTCGTATGTGCGCTGCACCGCATCTTCAGCCCCTGCCCTGCACTGCTGGGTGATTTCCAGGCGCACCCGAATCAAGGGGGGAAGAAGACTGACCGCCTCAGGTAACAAAGTATCAAACAATTGTGCGCCTTGACTACCTCCAAATATGAGAAGACGAATTTTGCCGTTGGCGTCAAGCGACGGATAAGCGACATCTCTCATGTCTATAACGGCCTGACGTACCGGATTTCCGGTGACTTCCGCTTTCGACCGATCCATCTCACGCAGTCCAACTGGCGTCGCAACCGTCAGAGCGATTGCATTGACCCGGGGCGCGATGAGCCGATTGGCACGACCCATGACCCCGTTTTGTTCGTGAATACATGTCAGCAGATGACGTAATATTCCGGCGAACATGGTCGGCAACGTTGGATATCCCCCAAAACCGACAACGACCTGCGGACGGTATCTCCCTAAAAGCGACCAAGCCTGACAGGTGCCAATGAAAAGACTGACAACAGCACGCAGTCGACTGACGAGACCGGCACGCTCTGTTGTGCCCGACTTCGTGACATAAAAGTCCATTTGGGGAAACTGCTGACGCCACTGGCGTCCACGCTCATCCGTGACGAAGACAACCTGATGGTTGCGCTGGCGCAACTCCTCGGCAAGTGCCTGGGCAGGGAAAAGATGGCCTCCCGTACCGCCCGAGGTAATGACGGTGGTGAGGGTCACATGATTAGCATCAATCATCGTGTTGTCACCTCGACGGTCAAGGAGTTTATGGTCCAGCGCCGCGTGAGGGCGAGCAACATGCCCACGCCTAAAGCCATGGCGAGCGATGACGACCCCCCATAAGAAATGAAGGGAAGAGTCATGCCCTTGGCCGGCAGTAGATTGAGGCTCACTCCCATGTTGACGAACGCCTGCAACCCAAAAATCGTCACCAATCCAACGCTTGCCAACTGTATGAAATGATCTTCCACCGACATGGCGCGGGCAAAGCTTCGAGCTACGACAAAACAGAACATTCCGACGATAACGAGGCAAGCGATGAGTCCGAATTCCTCCGCAGCCACGGCAAAAATAAAGTCCGTGTGTGCATCAGGAATAAAATTCTTGATGGTTCCCTCTCCGGGGCCTCGGCCGAACAACCCACCTGCACGGAAAGCCTCCATTGATTTGTCGATCTGATAGGTATCGCCGCGTGTCGGATCAAGAAAACGATCTACGCGGCTCGCAACATGAGGCAGATAAGAGTAAGCGGCCACCAACCCAAGTCCGGTTGCAGTGCCCAAGCCAGCGATCCAAACGGCAGGCATCCCGGCCATGGAAAACATCGTCATCCAGACTGCGGTAAGAAGCAGAATCTGTCCAAAATCGGGCTGACAGAACAAAAGAAAAGCAACAAGCGCGAGTAACAATATGCCAACCAAATTCCCGGGTATCCGAGAGTTGCGATTCTTTTCAGCAAAAAGCCATGCGCACAAGACAACGAAAGATGGTTTTACAAACTCTGATGGCTGGAGCGAAAAAGATCCGATCCTGATCCAGCGGCGCGCACCATTGATTTCTGGGCCAATAAACAAAGTCAAAACCATCAAGGCGACACTGACCAAAAAGACGATCGCTGCCAATCGGCGAACCTGCACTGGCGTGAGCAAGGACGCGAAAAACAGAAAGAGTGTAGACGGAGCCAAATAGAGAAGCGTCCGGTTCACATAATGAAACACCGGGTACTCATACTTCATGGCAATTGCGGGACTGGCCGCCAATGACAATACGGCGCCGATCACGATTAGACAGACAACAGCTACCGCGGACCAGCGATCAACCGTCCACCACCACTGGGACAAGACTGATTTATCCGTTCGGTTGAGGCTGATCATGCCGCGTTCTCACTGCTGATCGTCAGGTCGGGAGTCCTTAAACCATGCAGTCTGTTCACAAACGCACGAAACGCATCGCCCCGCGCCTCAAAGTTTCGAAATTGATCGAATGAAGAGCAGGCCGGAGACAGCAATACCGTGTTGACCTCGTCGCTGGCGTTGCTTGCATCCTTCGATGCCTCGCTGACGGCCACGTCCAGAGTTTCGCATTTGACATGCGACACAGCGTTACCAAACGTTTCGGCAAAAGCTTGTGTTGCTTCTCCTATGAGGTAGGCCTTTTTTACACGCGGAAAGTAATCGCGCAGCTTTTCGATGCCACCGTCTTTCGGAATACCTCCCAGGATCCAGTGAACTCCTTCAAATGCGGAAAGCGCGCATGCCGCCGCTTCGGCATTTGTTGCCTTTGAATCGTTGATGAATCTCACGCCACCGATACGGGCGACTTCTTCCAATCGATGAGCAAGTCCGGGGAACGAAAGAAGGGCGCTACCCAACCTCTTTCGATCCCGGACCAAATCACGCGTCGCCGCAAATGCCGCAGCCGCATTCCGACAGTTGTGCTCACCCAACAGCCTTGCCGCCTGCTTCAAGTCGACAACTTTCATGCTTGGACGCACAACTCCGTCATAAAGGACGCCCTCTATTACATAGATACCGCGGCCCAATGCCTTACCGACGGAAATCGGAATGACGGTTTGGTTGTTGCGGGAAGAAATGTCGGTGCAAATCCGCTGCGTGTACAGATCATCGACGCCGAGAACCGCGATCTCGCCTTCTTCCTGATTGTCGAAAATTTTTCTCTTCGTCGCAACGTATCCGGCCATGCCGCCATGACGGTCGAGGTGATCTTCTGAAAAGTTTATCAAGATGGCGACATCAGGCCGAATAGACGGCGTCAAATCAATCTGAAATGACGACATTTCGATAATGTATGCTGTGCCGTCCTTTGGTACCGGCAAATCAAGAATCGGTGTTCCGATATTTCCGGCGGTGTATGCATCAATTCCGCAGCACGAAAGCAGGTGCTCCATCAAAGCCGCGGTCGTGGACTTTCCATTCGTCCCCGTTACAGTGAGAATCCGAAATCGGCTTCCACCTGCTTTCAGTTTCTCGATTTCCCGCGCAAAGAGTTCAATGTCGCTGATGATTTCAACGGCGGCGGTTCTCGCCTTGTGGACAAGCGCATGGGGTTTCGGATGCGTGAGCGGGACGCCCGGACTCAATACGAGCGCGGAAAAAACCGACCAGTCAGTCTTATAGAGATCACTGAGGGTAAGCCCTTCTTTTAATGCTGCAACGCGGGCGGTCTCACTGTCGTCCCAAGCATGAACGCGGGCGCCGCCTGCCGTGAGAGCACGTGCGGCCGAGCGGCCGCTGGTGCCGAGCCCAAATACGGCAACGTCCTTATCCTGAAACGACACGACGGGAATCATGTTTACCTTAGCTTGAGTGTCGAAAGACCCACGAGGGCCAATATGACCGCGATAATCCAGAAGCGGATGACTATCGTCGATTCGGCCCAGCCGAGCTTTTCATAGTGATGATGAATGGGTGCCATTCGAAAAACGCGCTTGCCCGTCAGTTTGAAAGACACCACTTGCATCATGACTGAAACAGCCTCTAGCACGAAGAGACCACCGATGATTGCCAAAACGATCTCATGCTTCACGGCAACGCTGATCGCGCCCAGCGCACCCCCCAACGAAAGCGAGCCCGTATCGCCCATGAATACCGTTGCGGGCGGCGCGTTAAACCAGAGAAACCCCAGACCTGCCCCGACGAGCGCACCGCACAATACGGCTAGCTCCCCCGTGCCTCGAACAAACGTGATCTGCAGATAATCGGAAAAGACGGCGTTGCCTATGATGTAGCAAATTATACCAAAGCTCGCGGCCGCTATCATCACGGGCACGATCGCGAGCCCATCAAGGCCATCCGTCAAATTTACGGCGTTGGCGGCTCCCACAATTATGAAAGCCGCAAACACGATAAAAAACCAACCCAGATAGATGAAAACGTCTTTTAAAAACGGCAGAGCGAGCCGCGCTGACTGTTTCCCCAGAAGGCCCTCCTCGCCCCCGGATATATCCATAATCCACAAAGTGGCGGCCCCGGCGAGTATGAATTCGACCAACAGTCTCAACCGACCGGAGAGACCTGAACTCGTCCCTTTACCCACTTTGAAAAAGTCATCTATGAAACCGACAAGACCAAACCCCATTGTGACCAGTAAAATTACCCACACATACTGATTTGACAGATTCCCCCATAACAAAGTGGCAACAAACACGCCGAGTAAAATCATGACTCCGCCCATTGTAGGCGTGCCCTGTTTTGCAACGATGTGCGTTGCGGGTCCGTCTTCGCGAATGGGCTGGCCCAAGCCTTGTTTGGATTTCAGCCGCCGGATAATCCACGGTCCGATTACAAAACACACAAACACCGCGGTCAACGTCGCCGCGCCGGTTCTGAACGTTATATAACGGACGACGTTGAACAGCGGAAATTGATCACTCAAAGGGACGAGCAGACTGTGCAACATCACGACGGCTCCCGCACCTTTGCATGATCGTTCACCCGTCGCGTAACGCGTGCCTGTCCAAGGATCGCGTCAACAATGACACTCATCCTGCTGCTCAGCGATCCCTTGACCATGAAAGTATCTCCGGCACGCATGTTGCTCAAGATGGGCTCGATGAGGTCTGAAGATGTCCTGCCATATTCGCCGCGGATGGCGGGATCAATTTCACGCCAAAGATGTTCCATCAACGGACCCGACAAAAAAATTAGGTCCACGTTGGCGTCTTCAAGATATTGATTCAATTCGGCGTGGAACTCCGGCCCGTGCGCGCCCAACTCCAGCATGTCACCGAGAACGACGATGCGGCGCCCATGGGGCTCGACGGTGCGCGTGCCTAACGCGATAATTGCGGCTTTCATCGATGCGGGATTCGCATTGTAACTCTCATCAATGAGGCTGATCGCGCCACCTGGAACGTCGATCACGTGCGTTTGCCCGCGTCCTTTTGGCGCGCGCATGTCAACGAGCGCGGCGGCGGCCTGTCGGACATTCGCACCAACAGCATGAACCGCGGTCAACACTGCCAAACTGTTCACAACCCAATGATGACCGTGCACGGACAATCGATATGTGATTCGCTCTCCGCAAACTTCAGCCTCCACCCGGCTGCCATACGCAGTTTGTTTGGCAGCCGAAAGCCTTACATCGGCTTTTGACGAACGACCAAACACAAGCAATGTCTCAGCGCCGCAATAGCGGGCTTGATCGGCCAATCTTTCGCAATAGGGCGAGTCGTCATTGAGAATCGCAACGGCTGGAGGAACGAGACCTTCGAATATTTCGCCTTTGGCATCGGCGATTTTCTCAACGGACGAGAAAAACTCGAGATGAGCGGGCTCGATCGTCGTAATGATCGCCACATGCGGGGAAACAAGACGGGTAAGCGGACTGATTTCACCCGCGCGGCTCATGCCGATTTCAAAGATGCCGTAGTCGGCGTCTGCAGGCATTCTCGCCAAAGTCAGCGGTACGCCCCAAAGATTGTTATAGGAAGCCTCCGATGCGTGGGCGTTGGCCTGCGCGCCGAGCGCAAGTTTGAGCATCTCCTTGGTGCCCGTTTTGCCGACACTTCCTGAAATAGCAATGCGTCGTCCGAGGTTGCGCTCACGGGCAACTTTGGCAAGCACGTTCAACGCTTCAAACGTATCGTGAACTTGCAGATATGACCGCGACATTTCGAAACTCGATAAAATCGAGGAAACAACGGCGGCCGAAGCCCCATTTTCAAATGCAGTAGACACAAATTCATGAGCATCGCGGTTCGGTCCTTGCAAAGCGATAAACAAGTCGCCTGCCGACAACGTCCGGCTGTCGATCGAAACGCCATGGGCCTCCCACACGTCTTGACCCAAGAGTGTGCCCGCCGTGGCTTCTCTTGCTTCCGCCGCACGCCAAAGCACCTGTTGCATCAGCATACCCCCCGCGAGGCTGCCAGCACACGCCGGACTTCCTCTTCATCGCTGAAGGGCAAGATCCGATCTCCAACAATTTGGCCGGTTTCATGACCTTTGCCGGCAATGACAAGCGCATCCCCTTTTCCGAGCCCGGCAATGGCATGTTCGATGGCCATGCGGCGATCTTCAATCTCTTCAGCCTCGGGAGTCGCCGCAAGAATCTCTCTTCGGATAGCGGATGGATCCTCAGTACGCGGATTATCATCCGTAATCGTAACCTTGTCTGCGAATTCTCTCGCTATTCTACCCATAAGCGCGCGTTTGACGCGGTCGCGGTCACCACCCGCCCCGAAAACCACGTGGAGATTTCGGGCGGCGTGAGGTCGAACGGCCGAGAGGACGGTCTTAAGCGCATCCGGCGTATGCGCATAGTCGATGAATATCGGAGCACCGTCCCGGCTCTCTCCTATCCTCTGAAGACGGCCTGAAACCCCGACAAGCGACTCCATGGCGTCAAAGACCGAAGCCGGCTCACCGCCGCAGGCGATGATCAAACCTGCGGCCATAAAAGCGTTGGAAGCCTGAAAGCTGCCCACGAGCGGCAACTCAATGTCATAAACTCGTTGATCATGGATCACACGCAGTCGCTGTCCCCGATCGAACGGAACCCGGGATTCCAGTTTGATGTTGTTCTCTTCTTCGGATGCAGCGGCACCAACCTGAATCACGCGTTGACCGCGGTCTCGCGATATGTCTTCAATGGTGGACGCCTTTTCGTCGTCGGCATTGACCACGGCAACGCCCGTTGACGACAGCACTTCACGAAACAGTCTGAGCTTGGACTGAAAATACCGATCAAGGTCGCCGTGATAATCGAGATGATCCCGCGTGAGGTTGGTGAATGCCGCCGCAGTGAGTCCGATGCCGTCGAGGCGATACTGATCCAGACCATGGCTTGAGGCTTCAAGCACCACATGATCGATACCGTCCGTCGCGAGCCTTTCGAGCGTTTTGTGAATCGTGACCGGATCCGGGGTCGTAAGCGTCGAATTCTCGCGGCGGTCGGGTGTCGTCAAACCGAGCGTTCCGAGACTGGCAGCTCTCAATTTGAGACGCCCCCAAATCTGTCGCGTAAAATCAGCGACAGATGTCTTGCCGTTCGTACCGGTAACCGCTGCAACCACTTTTGGTCGTCGCCGATAGAATCTTGCAGCCAGCAAGCTAAACCGCTGCCTTGGATTAGGGTCACGCACGATAGGCAACAACTGGCGGTTCATGCTTCTCGATAGGCGGGAGTTGATGTCGACATCGTCTTTGACCAGAAGAGCTGACGCTCCTAGTTCAACCGCCTGTGAAATATAGTCATGACCATCGTGTCGAGATCCCGGCAAAGCGGCAAAAAGATCGCCCTGCGCGACACAACGGCTGTCCGCAGTCAAACCGCGGATTTCCACATCAACGCCGGCAACAAGTTCCGAATTCTCTTCAATTAGCGCGGACAATCGCATCATCCCATTGAAGACTTTAAAGTACGCTGTTGAGCATCGCCTGTTGAAAGCCATCGTCGGTGATACTGACGGGGTCAATCCCCATAATCGGCGCTATTCGCCTTATGATATCACCCGCTACCGGAGCCGCGGTCCAACCGGCATTAGCAAAGCCGAACGTTTCGTCAGTACCATGGGGCTCATCCAACATGATCAGAGCAACATACTTTGGATTTTGGGCCGGAAATATGGCAATGAAGGAGGTAAGAAGCGCGTTTTGGCTGTAGCCCCCCGCGCTGATCTTTTCCGTTGTACCTGTTTTCCCTCCGACATCGTAGCCCTCGACATCGGCCTTGCTCCCTGTTCCGTCCGTTACGACCATACGCAGCAGTACGCGCATTTGACGGCTGGTTGCCGGCGATATGACCTGCTTGGCATCAACGGAGTCCAATCTGTCGCGGCGCAGGATTGTGGAATCATGGAGAACGCCGCCGTTGACCAATGCGGAAGCGGCGGCCGCCAATTGCAGCGGTGAAATGGCAATGCCGTATCCGTAAGAAATCGTCGCTGCGCGAATTTCCCGCCAGACACCTGGAACACTCGGTTTGCTTACTTCCGGCAACTCTATGGAGGATCTTTCAAACAGACCAAGCTTTCGCAAGAATTCCTGATGATATGAAATTCCGACATCTTGCGCGATTTTTGCCGAACCGATATTGGATGAATACACCAGAATCTCGGGCACCGTCAGCCAACGCTCTTCACCGTGAAAATCCTTGATGGTGTGACTTGCAATGTGGAGCGGTTTTGATGTGTCGTATCCGTCAGTTAAGGTGACGGAACCTGAATCAAGCGCCATCGCCAAAGTGAACATCTTCAAGACGGAACCCATTTCATAGACGCCCTTGGTCACTTGATTGAAACGATGTCGTTCCGGGAATGCCGTGGGGTTGTTGGGATCAAAGTCCGGCAGAGATGAGAGGGCAAGAACTTCACCGTTTGTTGCATCGACAATCACACCCGCCGCACCTGCGGCACTGAACGTTTCCATCGACTTCGCAAGTTCATCCTGCAAGACATGCTGAATCCGCATATCGAGCGACAGCGTGACGGCACGGCCGGTCTTCCCCGCCGTCACAATCAATTCATCAAGCCCAAGCTCGACGCCGGAAATTCCAATGTTATCGGAATCGACATAGCCGATGACGTGAGCCGCATCCGACCCTCTGGGATATACGCGACGCTCACGGCGAGGAAACTCGATACCTGGCAACCCGAGAGCAAAGATGGCCTGCTTTTGTTTGGGCGTTACGTATGCCATGAGTTGCACATAGCGCCGATCGGACTTGAGCTGTCTTAGCAACCTGGCTTGATCAAATTCGGGAATGATGCGCCTGAGTTCGCGCGCCGTTTCTTCCGGGTTCCAAACTTCATCAAGGTCGGCATAGAGTGAGGATGACAGCAGATTCGTCGCCAGAACTTCGCCGTTTCGATCCACGAGATCGCCGCGCTCGCGTGTGAAGGAAAGTGCCGTCGCGCCGTTATCGATCGTGTCTTCCGATGCCGTCAAGGTTACGCTGACAAGTCTGACGCCCAGCATCGCAAACGCCGCGAAAAAGGCCAAAGTTACAAAAACCATTCGTCGGCGCGTGTCCGATATCGCTTTCAACCGAATATCTGCAGGCTGGATACAGGCGGCCATCCCGATACTTGCCATTCCGGGACGGCCACCCATACCATCGGGCACGTACACGCCCGATCCAGAGGACGATGGCTTCCGCCTAGCCATTGTCATCGCCTCCTCCAGACATGTCCTCGGTCTCAGGTTCCGGCTTCGCCACAGCGGCCCCATCACCCTTGGAGTCCCCGAATGTCGCCATCAACGGACCACGTATGCGCACTGACGGCTTTTCAATGCCGCCCGCAATGACAGGCGCCATCGGAATGTCATTGATGCGGACGATCTGTTCGGGATCGACCGGTTTCAGATCCAGGTATTTCTCGGAAAGGCGCTGAATGCGGTCCGCCCGGTCAAGGTGGCTCCATTCCGCGCGAAGAATGCGGAGATACTGACTCTCCGTTTCGATTTCATCGTGGAGTCTTCGAGCCGTGTTTTCCGCGACGGACGTGTCGTATTTCAATTTGTAGAGCCCGAAGGATACCAAAATCGTAATAGCCAAAGCCGCGATATTTAGAAGGCGCATCATGATCAGATCCCACTAGGCACGCCGACGGTTTCCAGATTCAGCGGCCATGGAGCACCGGACGTGCGCTCGCCGGCCCTCAGTCTCGCTGAACGCGCGCGCGGGTTGGCGCGAATCTCATCCTGCCCCGGCTTCCTTGCACGCCGGAACAAACGGCGAAATGACGGCGCTGACCCAGATTGCATTTTTTCAGAAGGGCGATGGCGCGACACGCCTGCGACAGTTTCACTCCTTTCGGAAAAAAACCGCTTGACAATTCGATCCTCAAGAGAATGAAACGCGACGACGACGAGCCGTCCTGACGGCTTCAAGAGTCTTTCAGCCGCGGCCAGCCCTCTCGCGAGTTCCTCAAGCTCATCGTTCAGATAGATGCGAAGGGCAAGAAAACTGCGGGTAGCCGGATGAATCTTCGCTCTTGAATTTACTCTTACGGCACTCTCTATGATCGACGCCAATTGCCGCGTCGTGCGTATGATCCGGGTCGCCCGCGCCGAGACGATGGCCCTCGCAACGCGGTTGGCTTGTCTTTCCTCACCGAAAATCCTGATCAGGCGCGCAAGCGCTTTCTCATCATAGCCGTTGACGATATCGGCAGCGGTCCGGCCACTACCGCTCATGCGCATATCCAACGGACCGTCCTTCAGGAAGGAAAACCCACGCCGGGCGTCGTCCAACTGCATCGACGAAACACCTATATCAAGAGTGACGCCGTCAACGGCGGCCACACCTTGTTGACGGAGCACCGATTCCAAATTGCTGAACCGCCCAAGATGAATTTCAAGGCATGGATGGAACGTCCTTGCCAGCGACTCGCCGGCCGCTAAGGCGATCGGGTCTTGATCAAAGGCGTGGACCTTGCAGTCGGCCGCTTCGAGAATGGCCTGCGAATACCCCCCCGCTCCGAAGGTCCCGTCAACATAGCAAGCTCCGTTTTCGGGAGACAGAAGGTCGATGACCTCGCCGAGCATAACGGGCATATGACCGCCGACACCCGTCATGTTTCAAAGGACTCCCTCATCGATTGACCCGCTTGGCGGAAGCCGTGAAGTTGTTCACGCTTTTCCGTGGCAATTCGTCTTTGGTTGAGATGATGGGGTTCGTAGACTTTCGGATTCCACATCATGATACGGTCTCCGGTTCCAACGAACGTCATAGAGTCGTCAATCTCGGCATGCTTCGAGAAAATTCCCGTCAGCGTAATCCGGCCTTCCGAGTCGAAGTAAAGCTGTATGGTGTCGCCGACGATTGACACTTCGTAGGCGAGACGCAGTTCGTCAAAAGGATCTCTTTGCCGGATGAGGTCGAGCAGTTTGTAAAAATAGACCTGACCCGCCCCCTCGATGCACGGACCGGTAAGTGACGGAAAACAGAAAAGCCCATTGAACTTTTCCTTCTCCAATTCCTGACGATAAGGGGCCGGAACGGATACTCGGCGTTTGGCGTCAACTTTGTTTGTAAACGTGCCCCAGAACATCTCAGCCGTCCGAACTTGATTTCCCCCGAATACGTCAGGTCAGAACTGCCCCGTCTGCACGAACATCCCTTGCCGCTTCCGCTGGTTTCAACACGCCACAGTCGCGAAGTGGTCGTCCGTCCCTGGGACAATATGGGATAGCATGGGATTAACTGGGAAGTCAAATGTCAAATCGCCAAAATCAAGAGAATATCGCTATTTTTAGGATTTCCCGGGGTGGCGGCGGCTTCAAACGAGAACAAAAGAAGAATAAATCCCAACCGGATTTCAACAGCAGGGTCTTCAAAGCGGATGTCTGGGGAGTCAGACGGTCTGTAAGCCGGGTTCTGTATCGTCGTCCAGAGCTCGGACGGCTCAGACGGCGACGATGGCCATTCATCTGGGGCGGCCGTTACCGACCGCCTCTCGCGACCGACCCGGGCGGCAAAGCCGGAAAACAGACTATCGCCACCTCTACTTGGTCTTGCTCCCGATGGGGTTTGCCCTGCCGCCGCCGTTGCCGGAGGCGCGGTGCGCTCTTACCGCACCCTTTCACCCTTGCCGTCATCATCCCGGCCGCACGGGCGGCCTGGACGGTCAGGCGGTTTGCTTTCTGTGGCACTTTCCCTGAGGTCACCCCCGCCGGGCGTTACCCGGCATCGTGTTTCCGCGGAGCCCGGACTTTCCTCTCCACCGAATGGGGAGCGGCCATCCGACCATCTGACTCGATAAACAATGACGCTCTTCAGAGAAAGTTTCAAGAGGAGCGGACGCTTGTCCAGAAACTCACGTCCGTTTCCAGGCTTTCGGCAATCCGAAGCGTGATCTCGTCACTCGTCCCCTCCGCCGGCGTGCCGATAGCTTTGGGATGAAAATGCCGTTGAAAGGCCGTAATGACAGACGCATCAAGCTGTTGCCCCCCGCACATCCCGTAGCCGATCGTTCTCAAACATCTCGAAAATCCGGCAAGCTCGTCATCATCAAGCCGGAAGGAATTGAATGCCGGCTCCAGGCTGCACAGATCTTCATCCCACAAACCGATATTGTCCTTGGCCAAAACGCTCCAGGGAAACTTCTCACCCGGATCCATTTTGCGCGACGGCGCTACATCTGAATGAGCCAGGACTTTGTAAAAAGGAATTTCCAGACGCGTGAGAATGTCTTTCGCCAAATGGATCAGTGCCTGTATCTGAGTATCAGGAAAGTCCACGTAACCCAATTCGTGGCCGGGGTTCACCAACTCCACACCGATCGAACTGGCATTGATGTCGGTTTCACCCGCCCAGTATGACCGCCCCGCATGCCATGCCCGCTTTCTCTCGGGAACCAATTGTATGATATCGCCTGCTTCATCTATGAAATAATGTGCGCTGACCCTGGCTTCAGGGTCGCACAGCCTGTCGAGCGCAGCCTTCGCGCTCGACAGGCCGGTGTAATGCAACAGCAAAATGTCTATGGGCTTGCCGCCGCGATCATCGAAATTCGGGGATGCTTTCTTCTTCATTCGCCAGCCGTCGTCGCCAACAAGTCCGCGCAGATACCGCTTGGATACAAAAGCAACAAGTGATCAACGCTTCCTGTCGAGTCCCAACAAGTGGTCAAGCGACACAATGCCGGGCCCCTTGGCCATGACCAAAAGCAATGCAACCGCCCAGGGCAGATGAAATCCCGCCCACGCCTCCGGATAGACAAGCTGAATCACGCCCGTCATGATCAAAAGACCAAACGCCCCAAACCTCGCGAACAGGCCCAGCATGACCAGAATCGGAAGGCAGAATTCTCCCAGCGCCGCAAAGCGCGCCATGAACTCGGGAAATGGCATGGAATATTCGCCGCCCAGAATATGGAGCTTGTACTCTTGCCGAAAAAGGAAAATAGCCGAAGATTGCAGGTCGAACGGATTCCAACCGACGATTTTGGTAAGCGCCGAATTAAAGAATGCATAAGAAACATAAAAACGCGCCATCAGCGCGACGAACCAATAAGGGATCAACTCCAAGACATTCAACAATCTTCCGTAGACTGATTTCTTTGCATTCATCGAACTTGCTCTCCGTTATACCGGCCTCCATAAACTTGTCCCGATCAAACCATTTCATCGAATGAAAAACCGACAAATGTTCCGCCTGAAATGAGTTGCTGCAACGCCGATCGCAAATCAAATTTGTCGTCGACCTGAAGCGCCGCGTCGAGCGCTTCGGTCAACGTCAAGCCTGCGTCAAGACGTCCAAGGAATTCAAACGCCGCAGAGTTCATCGTTCGAATTTCGACTTTCATTCGCGGACGGATGACGACCGCATGATCCGGCCCGGAAGAGAGATCCAAAGTCCCTTCGACGACATCATCCCGTCGATTGATTTCCCAGATCCTTGCAACCGGATAGTCCGACCGGATGAACCTGCGCGAGGGATGCAATCGGAGCCGAAGCCCGGCGTATCGTTCGTCAGGAATCGATTTCAGGTCGTTCACGCTCAAAGGACGGGCGTCGCGTTCGTGATAAGCTTCGAGCCAAGCGAATTCAAGCTTTGCAATGTCGCATAAATAGGGCAAGGACGCAGCCGGCTCGAAATCCTTCAGAAATTCGCCGAAGTTCGACCCATAAGCCGCAAGAACCGGGGTTTTCGGAGGGTGTGTTTCGATAAACCGGCGTGAAGCAAAACGAAAAAACTTGTCGCCGACAAGCCGTTTGATAACGGGAAAAGTATCCGCCATGGCCTCCGTCAAGCCATAGTAAACATTGTTGAGATGAACGGCGAGACGATCGACGCACGGAATGTCGGATTCAGTGATCTGCGCGCATAGGGCGGCCTTGTCACCGCCCGCTATCATTCTGGCGAATTGTTCCTGGCTTTCACGCAAGAGCGGCACGGGATATCTCCGAAACGCTGTTTTGAGAGACGATACGATCCGCTGTTTGCGCCTCCTCGATGAGCGTGCGAAGTTCGGGAATACGCGTATCCCATTCGATCAAAACCGGCACGTGCGGCATTCTCGCTTTCGTTTTCCGATACAGCGACCACACGTCTTCGATGACACGGCTGCCGTGATCGTCGATCAACATCTTACCCATGCTCATTTCCCGCACCGTGTGGCCGGCCAAATGAATCTCGCCCACGAGCTCACCGGGTATTTTTGATAAATAGTCAACGGCGTCAAACCCCTGATTGCAAGCGCTGACATAGACGTTGTTGACATCGAGTAAAAGTCCGCATCCGGATCGTTTGGCAACTTCCAGGAGAAAGTCCGCCTCGGGAATATCGGACTGCTTGAAAGCCAGATAGGTTGACGGGTTCTCAACGAGAATTTGACGCCCTAGATAATCCTGAACCGCTGAAATGTTCGCAACCAGATTGTTCAAACTTTCCCGCGTGTACGGAACGGGCAAAAGATCGTTGTAATAGGCGCCGCCCAGGCAACTCCACGAAACATGGTCCGACACCAGAGCGGGATGATACCTTTCAATGAGCTCGCGCAGGGAAGCCAGATGCGATTTCGACGGCGGCTGAGCCGACCCCAGCGACATGCCGACGCTGTGGAAGGACAAAGGATAGGTCTCCCGAATGGCGGACAGATATTTGTGCGGCGGACCGCCCGCACCCATATAGTTTTCGGGGTGAACTTCAAACCAGCCGATATCGGGCTTGGTCTCCAGGATTTCACGGTAATGAACGGCCTTGAGCCCGACCCCTGAGCGAGCGGGAATCGGGCTCCCGGAAAACAATTGCCCGTTGACGGCCTTCCTCATAAGGCCATCAAACCCGAATTATGCGTCCTGTTCTTCCAGACTGCCGTTGACGAGCTTTTCGCACGTGCCCGCCGGCAGGTAAATCCAGGCGTTGCCTTGTGCGTCGGATGTAGACGTGCCGGCGCAAGAAGTGCCCGGCCCGGCCGCGCAATCGTTTTTGCCCGCTTTGGCGACACCATAACATTTTTCCTGGGCGGCGGCCTCATGGGACCCGCCAAGAACGGGCGATGACCCGAAAGAAAGAACCGCAGCCATTGCGCTCGCCGCGATCACGGCGGAAGCCGTATTTCCCTTAGTGCCCATATCTGCTCCTCCATCCAATAAATCCGTTTCCTCTTGCCGGCAAGCCGGATTATCGAAACGGTACCCGAGTACTTTAGTCAAAACGGAGGCTCAAAGGAAGACCTTGTCCTCGCAAATAATCGCGGAGAGACCGGATCAACCTGCCGGACTGATACGCCTTATATGAATGTTGCATTTGAACAGAATGTGTACTATATACTACACATGACATTTGGAGAGTACATCCGTGAACATCGCGAGGCCCTGAAATCACGGGATCGGCGATTTTCGGTCCGGCAGGTCGCTCAGCGAATTGGTGTAGAGCCCGCCTACCTCAGCAAGATAGAACGGGGCGATGTGATGCCACCGTCTGAGGCGAAAATCCGGGCATTGGCCGAGGAACTCGGTGAGGATCCAGATGTGCTGCTGGCAATGGCCGGGAAGGTATCTTCGGATTTGCAGGAGATCATTCGTAGGCGTCCGCAACTGTTCGCGGATCTGATTCGCCAGCTCAAATCCGCGCCGGACCACGCCATTTTGCGCATTGCCCGGGATGTCCGTGACGGCGACTGGTAATCATGGAGGAAAGACAATGATAGAACTACTGAACAACCAACTGATCTTCCGGTTTCCGGAGATCCACAAAAATGCGGTGTGCAGAATCGACTTCCAGCGCACCTTAAGGATCCCGGATGACAACCGGGAATACCCCCTCCCTCCCGGCCTGGATCGGTTCCCTGTGGAGCACGTGGATGACTTCGCGAACAAGCTGCCTGATACTTGGCGAACACATGGTGGAGTCTTCATACCCATGTATCAGTCAGAGGCGCTGTGGATCAATTTTTCCGGTCGTTACCCCTGCGCCGTCAAGGTTGCCGCCGGCAAGATCAACGCCGTATCCGGGAAACCCTGGAGCAATGGGCTTTCGAACGACCCGCAGGACTATGCGGTAATACCGAGGCAGCCCTGGCTGGATGGTTTCAACGTTTCGGAAGATTATATCCGGCAGTTCGTCGCGATGCCGCTGGGTGAAGGCTTCACAGCCGAAGAGCAGATTACGGGCAAGGCTGAACATGGGGGACTCCAGATCGTCGTCTACCCGATGAAACATGACGTGTACGTCAAACATTTCGAGCGAATCGTGCACGCTCGCCGAAGATACAGCCCGCAGCTGGAGGCGTGCATGAGCCCGCCCGATGCTCTCTGTGATATGGGCTTGGCGCCAGGTGGTCTCATGCGGCAGAAAATCTATAAGGACAAGTACGGCATCGATGCATGGGACCAGGACAATGGTTTCCGGTGCTTCGTCCACCTGGCCAACAGTGAGCAATACCTGGAAATCACAGGGCACCAACCGCCACATATGCCGCCAACCGCCGATGATTACACGAGTGCCGGGCTGCCCTGGTTTGACTACTACGATGACAGCAAGGCGCTTGCCGGTTCTGACACATTAGGCAAGTTGACCAGTGTCGCGGCAAAGGTGATCGAGAAAGGCAAAGGACCGCTGTCGGACAACGATCCGGTTCAACCCAAGATCGTGAAGGTAATCGGTAAAGGCAATGTGGTTCGGGATGGAGAGTTTTGAGAAAATCATCATCCTGAATCACACCTCGGAAATAATTATATGGATATGGGCTTTCGGAAGTCGCCCGTAACGCACTCTCGCGCGGGTTGAGATTAGAGCGCGACGCCCAGCGCAAGAGACGAAAGAAAGTCGCACGATCACCCTAACCTTAAGGAAAGAAAACATATGACGAAAGCGAACGGAAAGGACCCCACTTATACCCCTTCAATCACCGATCAAGAAGCTATACCGGTTGGTTTTGGCTTGTTGCTCACCGAGCTTGAGTGCATGTTTGCCGCGTCGCGCCCTTTGCTCGTCGATACACTTCGAGAAGCGCTCGAATACGTTGCAAAGAAACAAAACACGGACCTTGAGACGGTTTGCTTTCAAGTGATCGCAAGCGACTTTCTTTATAAGATCAAGGACGATTTGCGGGAACGTGCGGACCAGATCCTCGACGTGAAGTCGGATCGGCCGCCCTGGGTTGCCACTGCGGCAAGGCTTGACTGATAGGCGCGGCGCGTGGCCGGTGATAGGGCGGCAGTCGAAAGGCTGCCGTCCGACTTGGCCGCGGTGAACGCCCTAATGCTGAAACTCAAGGAACAACCGAGGGCAAGCGCGCCGCGATCCGACAGCTTGAACATTCCGCGTCGCAAATTGCCCTGGCAATTCAAAACACGAAGGGCACGGCATGACTATTTTCTATTCACTGGATAGCACCGGCGTCAAACTGGACCCGTTCGCGCGGATCGAGAGAGCGGACACGTGGGCCGAGGTCAAGACTGCACTTCGCAATCGGTTTGACGGCGTGAAACTTGAAGACGGTGAACGCATTGCCATTGGCAAATTGCAACCGCCGGAGTACTGGCTGCGACTGGATGCCAACGTCTCGGAAGGCGACATAATCCGCGAAGTGGAGGAACACGGCGCGCCTGGAAATGACTACCATATTCAACCGCGTGGCCCGCACCCTGCCGGCGACTTTGTTTGGATACAGATACAAACTTCAGTGCTTGGCGCGTGGATCAAGAATGAAGGCGGTGCATTTGTGGTGAAGCACTGGGTATCTTCTCTGAGGCACGGACCCCACCCGCGCGAATGCGGAGGCCGCCCTGTACGCGCCTATCGTTGCCGATCTGTTGACGGCCAACCAACGCGCAAGGCGACGCTGCTATGATCCCGGTGCGACCTCTGTCGGACCGGCGACGGAGTGCGAATTGACAGACCTACCCCCGTCGCGGACCTTGCCGACCGGCCCGCGATCCGACGGCTTGAGTGTCTGGCTGCACAGATTGAGTGCGCAATTCGGAACACGAAAGGAGAGAGCATGACGGAATGGATTGTGTGGCTTACGGAATTGATTTGGCACGCATTGGTGATTATTTTGGGGTATGGTGCTGTGGGGATTACTTTCTTTGCTTGGCTGGTCTACCCTGCCGAGGACTTCAGAGGTGCGGCTGGATGGGCTTGGTTTGCACTTTTCACCGCCCTGGCCGTGGGGGCCGTTTGGCAATTTGTGGGGTGGCTGGTGGATATGTTTTCATGACTTTTGACAGCGCGAAGATGGGAGACGCACCGCGCTACGCGCCGCATTTTCCCTAGTGTTTCCGACGTTTCACGGCAAACAGTCGCGCCTTGATTTGTAAACACCTTTACGAACTGCGGGCGGCTGTGCTAGAGTTGCTTTGGCTTTGCATACTTTAGCTTTTAGCCATGTTTGCTCCAGGGTTGGAGCGGCGGCGTTTTAGTTTCTCTAGTTGCTTTGCAAGTTAGCGCTAGTAGTCATAACGGATGAAAGCGACTGGCTGCTACCAGCGGACCTTTCACGCTGCCGCGCCCGCTCACTCAAGCGCCATAACGGAGGCGGGCAACCGCACCGCCCGCGGGCATAGTGCCCTGGCATGGCTGGCGATGACCGCCGGCCCGCCTGTTGCATGTCCACTAGACCGGCACCGGCGGCGGCAAGCGATTGTGCCGATCCGACGCGCAAGCTGTGCGATGGGACCTTGCCTTCCACGCCCGCCGCCTTCGCGCGTTGCTTGATGATCTTCCGCACCGACTGCGTGGACAGTGGGCCGCGTACTGTGCCGCCCTTATCCATGCGCTGGAATATAGGCGCGTCTTCGTCTTCGATCCCCGCCGCTTCAAGCCAACGCCGGACGGCTGCGACTGTTGACGGCCCGACAAACAAGGCCGCGCCTTCGCCGCCTTGATCTGTCTTTGACTTGCGCACGCGCACGGTGTTTGGCCCGTCTGCTTCGAGGTCGGCCACTGTAAGCGCGACCGCTTCCGACACCCGCAAGAGTGCGTCCGACATAACGGCGATTAAGGCCGCGTCACGGAGGCCCGCACCGGCACCGCCGCCGTTACGACAGGCGGTGAATCAAACCCGTTGACGGCTACTTGCGTTCGAATTCGGCGTCGATGACAGCGCCTTCGGGAACGCGGCGCCGCGGCGGCGAGATTCGGCGCGCAATCGCGATTCCCAAAACAATAAAGGGCGCGGCAAACAACGCCGCAATCATACCGACGAGAAAAACCGAAAGAACAAGAATGATCATGGCCACGACGACGATCAACCACACCACATCCACGAGTGTCGCAAGCCCGTACCGCTCACGCGAGCGAAACAAGGCGTAACGTCGACGAATGACGTCTTCAAAGGAAAAGCCGCGGCCCGACTCGAATGGATTTACCGGCATGGTTGCGATGCCTCCTTCCGGTTATGCTTATCATATAGGAGTTGCGCGCACATGTTTTAAGTAAGACGGCTTGCCGTCAACTGATCCCCCGATCTTTGGCGACTCGATCGTAAGCCTCGTTTATGGCCGCCAATTTGTCATTGGCAAGTTGCACAAATTCCTCCGGTACCCCACGCCCCACGAGGGCATCGGGATGGTTTTCGCGCACCATACGCCGATGGGCCTTTTTAAGATCATCGTCGGAAATATCTTTATCCACGCCCAGAATCAGATAAGGGTCCGACTCTTCAGGTCCCAAATGGCTGGCACGGATGCGCTCGAACTCCCCGTGAGAAAAGCCGAAAATTGCCGCCACGCTTTCCAGATATTCAATTTCCCCGGGGTGAATAACGCCGTCCGCTTTGGCGATGTGAAACAGACCGTCCATGAGATCCTCCAGAACACCCGGATTGTTCCTGAACATGAACGCTATCTGTTCGGCGTAGCCCTCATAACCGGCAACGTCTCGGCGCGCCAAATTGAAAACCCTTCGAACATTTTGAAATTCACCGGACGGAATGTGAAAGATCTGCTTGAAGGCATCGATTTCATCGCGGGTCACAACACCGTCGGCTTTGGCCATTTTTGCGCTGAGTGCGATCACGCCGATCGTAAATGCGATCTGGCCGCGGGCGGGCTCGGACGGACGGGACCACGTTCCATCTTCCCTGTCTTCCCGCTTGTCAAAGGCATAATGACCGGCCAGACCGCCGAGAAGAGCGCCTAACGGCCCGCCGAGCGCCAAACCCGCCGCCGCACCTGCCAATTTTCCCCAAATAGACATATGTTAATGGTCATCCGCCAATCTCGACCGAATCGCGGCACCGCCCGTCAGCGGCAACCGCGCGCCTTATCTACGGATCTTTGAGCAATTACGCAATGACCCACGACGGAAAATGGCACTTTTGGATCGATCGCGGCGGAACCTTTACCGATGTGGTTGCAAAAGACCCAAGCGGACATATCGAGACGCACAAACTGCTGTCGGAAAACCCCGACCTTTACGACGATGCGGCGCTTGAAGGAATTCGCCGACTATTAAAAGTCAAAGGAGAAAAGCCGCTGCCCGTTTCAGAAATCGCGACCGTCAAAATGGGAACGACGGTCGCGACAAATGCGCTTCTGGAGCGAAAGGGTGAAAAAACCGTCTTTGTGACAACAAAGGGATTTAAAGACGCGCTCAGAATTGGATACCAACAACGACCCGACATCTTTGCCCTGGAAATCGAGCGGTCTGAAATGCTGTACGGGCGCGTCATCGAAGTGGATGAACGGGTCAGCGCCCAAGGAGAAATCCTGACAAGGTTGGACGGAGCCCGGGCGCGCGAGCAACTGGTCAAGGCGCGAAACGACGGTTTTTCGGCAGCGGCCATTTGCTTCATGCATGGATACCGCTTTCACGACCACGAAAAACAAGTCGCCGACATCGCACGGGACATCGGTTTCGATCAGATCTCGGCCAGTCACGCCGTAAGTCCTCTCATGAAGTATGTCGGCCGCGGTGACACGACGGTCGTCGATGCATATTTGTCGCCCATACTCCGACGATATATCGATCGCGTGGAAAGCGCGCTGGTCGAAGCGGACGACCCACCTCGACTCATGTTCATGCAGTCAAACGGCGGCTTGACGGACGCATCTCTTTTTCAAGGAAAAGATGCAATCCTGTCAGGACCCGCAGGCGGCGTTGTCGGCATGGTAGAAACAAGTCTCGCAGCCGGCTTTTCAAAGTCCATCGGTTTTGACATGGGCGGCACGTCTACGGACGTATCCCACTATAACGGAGATCTCGAACGGGTTTACGAAACTGAAGTCGCCGGGGTACGCATGCGCGCGCCCATGATTCATATCAACACCGTCGCGGCCGGCGGCGGCTCAATTCTCAAGTTCGATGGAACACGTATGCGCGTGGGCCCCGACTCCGCAGGGGCAGACCCCGGTCCAAAAGCATATCGAAACGGAGGTCCTCTGACGATTACCGACGCCAATATCATGACCGGGAAACTACGGCCCGATTTCTTTCCCGCCGTTTTCGGGCCAAAAGGCAACGAACGCCTCGACAAGGAATCGGTCGTCGCCGCATTTCAAACGCTCGCCCGGCAAATAGACCCTGGCAGAACGGAGGAAGAAATTGCCCACGGATTCATCGCAATCGCCGTAGAAAACATGGCACAAGCGATCAAAAAGATATCGGTGAGCCGAGGTCATGATGTGTCCGACTATGTGCTTTGCTGCTTCGGAGGCGCCGCGGCCCAGCACGCATGTCTCGTCGCCGATGCATTGAATATGCAAAGCATTCTCATTCACCCCTTCGCAAGTCTGCTATCGGCTTTTGGAATGGGCCTCGCGGACATACGAGCCCATCGTCAAATGACGATCGAACAAACTCTGTCCGGCAAAACACTGCAAAACGTGGAGTCCAGCATAGCCGCGCTCAGGTCCGAAGTAACAAGGGAACTGCTCAATCAAAAAATCGAGCCTGATGCAATCAATACGCGCCCGCATCTGTATCTTCGGTATGAAGGCACGGATACGGCCCTTGCCGTCGACTACGGCACCCTGACGGATGTGGAAAGCCGTTTTCGCAAAACCCACAAGCAACGTTTCGGTTTTCACGACCATGACAAAGCTCTGATTATCGAAGCGATATCGGTGGAAGGAATCGGCCGCACAGCGCCTGCCCCAACTCGAATCACAAGGGAAAGGAGGTGTGATGATCAGGAGATACCGATCCGTCGGTTGACATCCATCTTTGCCGACGACGGATGGCATGAGGCGCCCGTGTACGCGCGCGACGACCTGATGGCCGGGGACAGAATCAACGGGCCTGCCCTTATCATTGAACCTCACACGACGATCGTCGTGGAACGCGGTTGGCAAGCCGCACTAACGCCGATTGACAATATCGTCCTGACACGGACGGCAGCGAAGAAGCGTGCACATGCCATAGGCACCGCCGTCGATCCCGTACTCTTGGAGATCTTCAATAATCTGTTCATGAGCATTGCCGAACAGATGGGATACACATTGGAAAATACGGCGTCTTCTGTGAACATAAAGGAAAGGTTGGACTTTTCCTGCGCCATCTTTGACCGGTACGGAAACTTGGTCGCCAACGCACCGCACATGCCGGTTCATCTAGGCTCGATGAGCGTCAGCATCAAGACGATCATCACCCAAAACCCGGACAACATACATAGCGGCGACGTATTTGTCCTCAATGCGCCCTACAATGGCGGCACGCACCTGCCCGACGTTACGGTGATTGCACCGGTATTCGACGAGGAGGGTAAAGATATTTTGTTCTATACGGGGGTACGCGGCCACCATGCCGACATCGGCGGCATTTCGCCCGGCTCGATGCCCGCCAAATCGAGATCCGTCGAAGACGAGGGTGTGCTGATCGACAATTTCAAACTCATCGCTCAAGGTGAATTCCGTGAAAAGGAACTTGTCGAACTATTGACGACCGCCCGCCATCCCGCGCGCAACGTCAAACAAAATATTGCCGATCTAAAGGCGCAACTCGCTGCATGTGAAAAAGGCGCGCAAGAACTGCGGTCAATGGTCGCCGATTACGGATTGGATGTGGTCAAGGCCTATATGACCCACGTTCAGAACAATGCCGAAGAGTGCGTGCGTCGCGTGGTGGGCATGTTGACGGATTCCGAATTTACACATTCGCTGGACAACGGCGCCGAAATCAAAGTTGCCATTCGTGTCGACAAGGAAAACAGAAAAGCGACCATTGATTTCAGCGGCACAAGCGAACAACTCACGGACAATTTCAACGCACCGGCCGCCGTGGTGCGCGCGGCTGTGCTCTACGTTTTCCGATGTATTGTCGCAGACGATATTCCGCTCAATGACGGTTGCTTGAAACCGCTCAACATCATCATTCCCGAGGGCTCAATGTTGAGTCCCCGCTACCCCGCCGCCGTCGTCGCAGGCAATGTGGAGACAAGCCAACATTTGACGGACGCTCTGTTTGCAGCTTTAGGCGTCATGTCGGCAGCCCAAGGCACTATGAACAATCTTACTTTCGGAAACGAAACGTACCAATATTACGAGACCATCTGCGGGGGCAGCGGCGCGGGCGGGACATTCGATGGAACCGACGCCGTCCATACTCATATGACGAACTCACGGCTGACGGATCCGGAAGTTCTTGAATGGCGCTTTCCGGTCCTTCTGGAGAGCTTCGGCATCCGCGAGGGATCCGGCGGGCGAGGTCGGCACAGGGGCGGCGACGGTGCCGTCCGCCGGCTCACCTTTCGAGAGCCCGTTCAGGTTTCCATTCTATCGACCCGAAGACGAACGAAACCGTTCGGTCTCGCCGGCGGCAAGCCGGGGCTCAAGGGCTGCAACCGGATTCAACGAACGAACAATACGATTGAAGAGCTTGGCGGCTGCCACACAACTCAAGCGAATACCGGCGATACAATTGTCATAGAGACACCGGGAGGCGGAGGCTACGGCGCTCCGCCGTTTTAAGCGGGCGCACCACTTGGCCATTGACCCTTCGACTCCTTGAGCCGCAGGGGCCTCGGCAAAGAGATATCGACCGCCTCGTCAGTTTTACGCATGGGAGAGGATTCACCTGTCGAGGCCAGCCGGAAAGCCGAGAACCGATCTCTCCCCTGCCTCTGCGCAAGAAACACCTAGACTGCAGTTTTGCCTTTGACTCCTTCGGGCTGAACCGCAAAGACCTTGTCAAAAAGATCCTGCTCTTTTGCCGTCGCTTCATCGCTTGCATGGGCCATGAATACCCAATCTTCTTGAGTTAGATATTCCCCGGCCAAATCCGTGCTGGCTCCGTGATGACCCATTTGCGACTTGATGTAGTTGGTGTAATCGCGGCTTGCGTCCTCGAACCTCTTTATCGCTTTGACACCTTCCGATAGAAGAGCATCTCGAGCATCAAGAAACGTTTTGAGATGTTTCTGGTTTCCTTCCAGCCGACGATCAAGCTCCGATAGCGCGGCCTGTTTGTCCAACGGAACTTTCTCGCGAAGCATTTTGCCCATGCGTATATCCTGGATATGCAGGCGCCCCATTGAGGCTTCCATATAGTTTGCAATGGCAATGTAGTAGGGAACGAAAGCCGGGTCTTCGCCCGCGCCGTTCTCAATGGATGCTGACAAAGCCTGACGCACTTCCTTCAACCGACGGCGCTCATTCGCCACTCTTTCTCTACGTTCCGTCATCCTCTGATCCTTCCCTGCTACGCCAGCCCGCAAATCGGCAAATTGATTTCGAACCAATATTGCACAAGAGGTTCGATTTCAAACCCTGGAACGACTCCGACCTCCCCGCAGCCAACGTGATGTATTATAAACATACGGGCTTCGACTCTTCACATCAGGCGACGTTCTTTGCCGGGTTGTAATTCAGATTTGGAGCCAGCCATTTTTCTGCTTCCTCAAGCGATACGGATTTCCGGCGTGCATAGTCCTCCACCTGATCCCGTTCGATCTTGCCCACACCAAAATATCGACTGTCGGGATGGGAGAAATAGAGACCGCTGACTGATGCGCCCGGCCACATGGCCCAGCTTTCCGTAAGACGGACACCCACCGTCCTCTCAGCATCGAGCAGATTCCAAATGGTTCGCTTTTCCGTGTGATCCGGACATGCCGGATAACCGGGAGCGGGTCGAATGCCTCCATATGCTTCGGTAATCAACTCATCATTGGAAAAATCTTCATCTTGCGCATAGCCCCAAAATTCTCGCCGAACGCGCTCGTGAAGTCGTTCGGCAAATGCCTCGGCCAATCGGTCGGCAAGCACCTTGAGAAGTATCGCCGAATAATCGTCGTGAGCCGCCTTAAAACGCTCGGTTCTCTCTTGCTCACCAATGCCTGCGGTCACGACAAAAGCGCCGACATGGTCGGCCGAACCCCTCGTCTTTGGCGCCACGAAATCGGCGAGCGCAAAATTCGCCCGTTCGCCCTTCTTGTTCATTTGTTGTCGCAAGGTGTGCAATCGAGCAATTACGGTGGAACGACTTCGATCCGCATAAAGCTCGATATCATCGCCCGTTGCACCCGCAGGCCAAAAACCAAGCACGGCCCGCGCTGTAAGCCATTTTTCCTCCACAACAGCCTTCAACATGGCTTGAGCATCGTCATATAGAGTTCGCGCGGCGGCTCCGACGACCTCGTCATCCAGAAGCCTTGGAAACGCGCCGGACAATTCCCACGCCTTAAAAAAGGGCGTCCAATCGATATAGCCGACCAATTCGGTCAATTCATAAGACTTGAAAACCTTTGTACCGATGAAGGTCGGCAGAGGTGGAACATAGCTGTTCCAATCAATCAAAAATCTATTTCGACGGGCCTGTTCAATTGTCAACCGATTGGACGGGCTTCGTACCGTTGCATGACGCTCGGCCATGACCTCGTATTCGCTGCGCACCTGATCGACAAATTCCTCAGCGTTTTCTGACGACATGAGTTTGGATACTACGCGCACGGCGCGGGACGCATCGGTAACGTGAATTGTTTGTCCCCGCTTGTATTTCGGGCTGATCTTGACGGCGGTATGGACTTTGCTTGTCGTCGCCCCGCCAATCAGCAACGGGACGTCAAACCCCTCGCGTTCAAGCTCGGCCGCGACGTGACACATCTCATCCAAACTCGGCGTAATGAGACCGCTCAGTCCGATCATATCGACTCGTTTTTCCCTGGCCGCGTCAAGAATTTGCGTTGCCGGCACCATGACACCAAGGTCTATGACCTCATAGTTGTTACATTGAAGCACGACACCGACGATGTTCTTGCCGATATCGTGAACATCACCTTTGACCGTAGCCATGACGATCCTGCCGGTGCTAGGCTGATCGACAAGTCCCAATTCTTCTTTTTCGGATTCGAGATAAGGCTGGAGATAGGCAACTGCCTGTTTCATAACCCGGGCGCTTTTGACCACTTGAGGCAGAAACATTTTTCCTGCCCCGAATTGATCTCCGACGACGTTCATGCCATCCATCAAGGGGCCTTCGATCACATGCAAAGGCCGGTCGAGTTGTTGTCGCGCCTCTTCCGTATCTTCAATAATGTGATCCGTAATGCCGTGGACAAGCGAATGACTGAGCCGGCTTGCAACATCGGCCTGCCGCCAGGATAGATCCTTTCTCGTTTTTTTACGGCTTCGATCCTTGAACTTTTGGGCGACTTCAAGCAACCGATCCGTTGCGTCGGAGCGGCGGTTGAGTATGACGTCCTCAACGGGCTCCTTCAATTCGAGAGGAATATCGTCGTAGACGGCAAGCTGTCCCGCATTGACAATCCCCATGTCCATGCCGGCTTGAATCGCGTGATAAAGAAACACGGAGTGCATAGCCTCGCGCACGGTATCGTTGCCCCTGAAAGAAAACGAAATGTTTGATACGCCGCCGGAGATATGTGCATGAGGCAGATTCATCTTGATTTGCCGCACGGCCTCGATGAACGCAACGCCATAGTTGTTGTGTTCTTCAATGCCGGTAGCTACGGCAAATATATTTGGATCAAAAATGATGTCTTCCGGAGGCAAACCGACCCGTTCGGTAAGAATTTTATAAGAGCGCTCGCAAATTCCGAATTTGCTCTCGGCCGTCTCCGCCTGACCGCTTTCGTCAAAAGCCATGACGACCACCGCCGCGCCATAGCGCTTCAGCTTCGTCGCCTGCTCGCGGAAGGGGCCCTCACCTTCCTTGAGGCTAATGGAGTTGACTATGGACTTGCCCTGCACGCATTTGAGGCCCGCTTCGATAACCGACCATTTGGACGAGTCGATCATGATCGGGACCCGCGCGATCGCAGGCTCGGCGGCAATCAAATTCAAAAACCGAACCATGGCAGACTCCGAATCGAGCATCGCCTCATCCAGATTGACGTCAATGATTTGAGCGCCGTTCTCGACTTGTTGTAAGGCGATTTCGAGCGCGGCGGCGAAGTCATCATTCAGAATCAACTTCTTGAATTTAGCTGACCCAGTAACGTTCGTGCGCTCGCCGATATTGATAAAGGTTGAAATCATGATGATGCCACAAACGGTTCAAGCCCGGACAGGCGCAACTTTGGCGATATCGTCGGAACTTTGCGCGGCAACATGCCGTTCAAACGGCGGCGAAACTCTCGAATGTGCGCAGGCGTGGTACCGCAACAACCGCCGACGATATTGACGAGACCGGCGGCGGCAAATTCTTCGAGGATTTCGGCCATATGTTCCGGGCTTTCGTCGTACTCGCCAAATTCGTTAGGCAGGCCCGCATTGGGATGCACACTTATATATGTGTCGGCAACACTGGCCAATTCCTCCAAATGGGGCCGCAGATCCTTCGCTCCCAGTGCGCAATTGAAGCCGACGCTAAACGGCCTCACATGCCTGACCGAGTACCAAAATGCCTCCGGGGTTTGACCCGACAATGTACGCCCGGAGCGATCGGTAATTGTTCCGGAGATCATGGTCGGCACGCGAAATCCCAGTTCGTCGAAACTTTCTTCAATCGCCATGAGAGCCGCCTTGGCATTCAGCGTATCGAAAACCGTCTCGACCATGAGAATGTCAACGCCGCTTCTCAACAAGGCGAGCGTCGCATCCGAATAAGCCGCTCTCAATACGTCAAAATCCGTATTTCGGAATCCGGGATCGTTGACGTTGGGAGATATCGAAGCCGTACGGTTGGTAGGGCCCAATACTCCGACAACAAAACAGATTCGATGCGGGTTTTCGGACTCGATCTCATCCGCAGCTTGCCGTGCCAGACGCGCGGCCTGCTCATTCAACTCGTCCACAAGCTTTTCCAGACCGTAGTCAGATTGCGAAATGGCGTTGGCGTTAAAGGTATTGGTCTCAACAAGATCAGCGCCCGCTTCGAAGTAAGCCCTATGAATGCGCTTTATCGTCTGTGGTTGGGTAAGCGACAGAAGGTCATTGTTGCCGCGCAAATCACTTTCATGATTTGCAAACCGCGCGCCGCGGAAATCCTCCTCACTAAAGTCGTAGGACTGCTGCATCGTTCCCATTGCACCGTCCAGGAACAGGATTCTCTTGGAAGCCTCTTCTTCCAAAATAATGGAACGCCGTTCACGGGCAGTCATGTCCGATTTCCCTTGGCAGCCGCCGCTTCTCTCTCGACATCCGCGCAATATGCTTTTCCATTGCCCACATCCAGACCAAGTATTCGGCAGACTTCCCTGGTTAGGGCGGCACGGTTCAGGGTATAGAAGTGAAATTGGCTGAAGCCATAGTCCCGGAGCTTGAAGCACTGGTCGGCCGCCACTTTTACGGCCACCGCTTTCTTCACCTCCGGATCGTCATCCAAATTTGAAAAGAGTTCATCCAACCACTTTGGAACGGATGCGCCCGCTTTCTCTGCAAAGCGGCGCGCGCCCACGAAATTGTTGATCGGAAAAATACCAGGCACGATCGGCACGTCGAGTCCAGACTCGCTTACCTTATCTCTAAAGCGGGCAATAATTTCGCTGTCAAAAACAAATTGAGTAATCGCCCGGGTCGCTCCCGCGTCTACCTTCTCCTTGAGCAATTCGATATCAGCGTTCAGTGACGGGGACTCGGGATGTTTTTCCGGATACGTCCCGACGGAAACTTCAAAGTCGGCGATACGCTTGATCCCGGAAGTCAGGTCGGCGGAATTCACATAACCACCGGGATAGACCCGGTATTTTGTTCCGACCCCTTCGGGCGGGTCACCGCGCAGCGCTACGATGTGCCTTATACCCGCATTCCAATACGACCTGATGATTTCATCGATTTCCTCCTTGGTCGCCGAAACACAAGTCAAGTGGGCTGCAGCCGTTAAACCGGTTTCATCTTGAATACGCCGAACCGTATTATGGGTTCGCTCCCGCGTCGACCCTCCGGCGCCGTACGTCACGGAGACAAAGGACGGGCCTATGGGTTCCAGTGTTCTGATGGAATTCCAAAGAGTTTTCTCCATGGCCTCGGTCTTGGGCGGAAAAAACTCGAAAGAGACTCCTATTTTGCTTTTCGGTAAGTCAGACCCGTTCACTGGACCGCCTCCGGCTTGCGCGCGCTTGTCGCCCCTTTTTCGGGAACCGCAAGCCACAATTTGACGGTAAGCCGTTCGTTGGAGTTCTTCCGTGCCGGACTCAACCCACGAACGGTTTCGAACTCCAATCCGGCCGCACGGCACCAGGAGAGGACTTCGCTATCGGCAAATCCCAGCCGGCGATGTGCATAGTCATCGCGCAAAAACTCCAATTCGTGGGGGGCAAAGTCAACCATGAGAAGTCGACCGGTCGGTCTAAGTAATCGTGCTGCTTCAGCAACGACAGTTCCAGGCTCATGCAAGAAGTGAAGCACTTGGTGAATCGTAACCAAGTCCGCACATTCATGAGGAAAAGGCAAAGAGAGAATATCGCCTTGTCGCACATGACAGTTGTGGATGTTAGATTTCTCCAAATTGGCTCGTGCGACGGCCAGCATACCTCTACTCAAGTCGATGCCGATACCTCGCCCAATTCGCTCGCTCAAAAGCTCAAGCACCCTGCCCGTGCCCGTACCAAGATCAATCGCGTCGTTGATATCCTTATCCTTGATCAGTTCCATCATCGCCGCTTCCACATCTTTCTCGGGCAAATGCAACAAACGTATACGACCCCATTCTTCGGCGTTTTTACTGAAGTAATTCGCGGCGCTCCTTCGTCGTGCTTTTTTGATCGATTCCAGCCGTTCTAAATCCCGCCCGACAACGGGATCATCTTCATCAATCAGATCAACAATTTGCTTTGCCAAAGTCGCGGTCCCGGTTTTCCGATAACCGATCGCCTCACCCAACAAGGGTCCTTCTTCGGCCAGCCGGAAAAACGCCCATGTCCCTTCCTGTATGCGCTCCACAAGCCCTGCTTCAGTCAGCAGTTTAAGGTGACGACTGACGCGCGGCTGGCTCTGCCTCATAACTTGTGTCAGTTCCTTTACGGTCAATTCGGCTTCGGAAAGGAGGCGTAACAACCTGAGACGGGTGGGTTGGCCAGCCGCACGCAAACTCGCCAGGATAGCGGTAGTCGTGGGCATATTCCGTCTATCCCCTGTAGAAAAGCGGCTTCACATACTTCAACATGAAACAAGGTCCCCAGTTCCGCTGCTAATTTCCATATAATATAAAGATATATTTATGTATTTATTTTAATTTGGAAAATTACGCAAGGTTGCAAAAATTGATGAGAACACAACACAAAGCCTTTCGGATGAGCTAAGCTGGCATTCGGATGCCATCAATTCGATCATGGTCAATTCGACCGTGTTTTGCGCGCATTCCGATCATAAGCTAACGTTCGTTCCGTTACAGTGGACCCCTCTGGAAACCACACGAGGGAATTGAGCTTGGATCGTATTGGAATTTGGGCACATCTTAATTGGATAATTTGGCCACATGGTTCTGAAAAGTCTGTCCCCGGTCGGCGCATGGTTTCGGAAACTCTCACACGTGCCGGCACGTCGCCTTTTGACGTTCAATGCCGTTTCGCCTTTGGCGGGCGTGATCCTGTTGTCCTCATGTGCCAGCCAACCGCCTACGAACGGGACAGTCGCAAACGAACCTCAATCGGCGATTGATCGCGTTAACGATCCTTGGGAACCAGCCAATAGAAAATTCTTTGCATTTGGTATCATGTTGGATCGCAACATAGGCCAGCCGATCGCACGCGGGTATCGCAAATCATTGAAACCCGATGTTCGCGAAGCGATTCGAAATCTTGTGAATAATCTTCGTGAGCCCGTTACACTGGGGAACGACCTTCTTCAGGGCAACATCGGAAAAGCCGGCCTAGCCATCAGCCGGTTGATTGTGAACTCAACTCTCGGTATCGGCGGTCTGTATGATCCCGCCCAGGAGTTCGGTTTACCTCGACATCAGGAAGACTTCGGTCAAACACTGGCTGTGTGGGGGCTGGGCGAAGGGCCTTATTTGTTCGTGCCGATGTTGGGACCTTATCCACCCCGTGACCTTTTCGGCTTCGCGGTGGATATCATGATGAATCCGCTGTTTTGGATTAACACAAACTGGGCGCAGAGCCTACAAATCGGACGTCTCGTCCTATACAATGTCGATATGCGCGAACGAACGCTTGAGACCGTTCAACAACTTGAAGAAACGTCACTGGACTACTATGCAGCAGTTAGAAACCTCTATCGCCAAACAAGAAATTTCTCGATTCGAGACGGTGAACCCGCATTTGAAGATCTGCCTGATTTTGACGAGTTTGAGTAACGAAATTAAAGAATATGTTGTGGTTGGATTCCAACTTTTGACACTTTTATGGATTAAGGTGTCGTTTAGAGACCTTCATCGGAATCATTGATGCCCGTTACAAGACAACCTATCGCCCTGATTCACAGTTGGTTTGCACATCTGTGCATTGCAGCTTGCGCGCTCGCGATATCATTTCCGGCGCCGGTGCAAGCACAAAGATGGTTACAGCAAGACACCCAAGACGCAGAGGCTGAGGCCTTCATTCAGGGTCTTGCGGACAGAGCGGTTGAGATCCTGGATGATGAAGCCATTCCACTGGACACGCGCAAACAAGAGTTTTCAGGTCTTGTGCTTAAGAATACGGACGTTCCGGCGATCGGCCATTTCACGCTGGGAAGATATCGGCGCACGGTTTCCTCGGAGCAACTAGACGACTTTCTAGATCTATTTCAGCAATACACTGTCAACTTTTACGAATCTCGCCTGGGATTCTACGACGGACAGCGCCTTGAAGTAACGGGGTCCATAAAACGAAGCGACAACGATGTCATCGTCACAAGTATTTTGCGTCTTGGTAAAGCCCGACAGCCAGCCCCCGTAAACTGGCGACTGAGAAAAGAAAACGGCAATTACGTCATCAGGGATATGGAGTTGTTCGGCGTGTGGCTTGCGGTCGAACAGCGGTCTCAATTTACGTCCGTTATCTCCAACAATGGTGGACGGGTCGCCGCGCTTCTTGATCGTTTGAAAGATCAGGTCGCTGAAGGAAAAGGTCTTGGTGTCGGCTCCGCGCCAAATCAGCTACGTTAGTCGCAGTATCAGCCTCATCGCTCAAACACCGTTTTCGATCAGCGCCGCAATTGTGAAAATCGCCTCGAACCACTCGATGCGACGTCCACTCACAAAAGCCGGTATATAAGTTTCAACGCGGTCGAGAAACCAACAATCGTGAGAAATGATTTGCGTAACAACCGGCAAAATCCATGAAGCTGTCTTTGAGCACTCTGGGAGTTTCGATAGGATTCGGATTCCCTGCAACTATCAGGAAACCGGCCATTTCCCAGACCGCAGCGAGCCCACCCCTCACCCTTAGTATGACCGGCGGGGACTAGGCGTGAGCTACGTTAGTAAAACTCTGAAGAGCGACGAAAGAATTTTCTTCAATGCCAAATTTCATTGGACCTATACGATGGTTGCTCTCCTCTGGCTAATTGTATTGGGTATCGTACTTATCGGCATATGGATATTCGTCGTCATGATGATCCGGAAATGGACAACGGAAATTGCCGTCACCAATCACCGCTTTGTACTCAAAACCGGTTGGATATCGCGCAAAACCGAAGAAATCGGCCTGAATCGGATCGAGGAGGTCAAGCTTCAGCAAAGTGTAGTCGGCCGAATTCTCGGTTATGGAAGAATGACTATTCTCACAACGAACATCGGAGAAATCCACGTACCTGCAATTGAAGCACCTTTGGAACTTTGCCGTCACATTACCAACGCTCAAGACGGCATGCGCCCTATCAAACAATCACCGGAATCCGTGACGGCCGCGCGTTCATTCAAGCGCTCCTAGAGCTCGGTTCCAACGCAAAGGGACCATATCCACCCTTACAAACTCATTAGCAATGCAAATTCAGGTCCAATGCTCAATCATATTCGAGGCAATAACTTGATCATAAGAAACCGGCCCGGATATGAGACCCATATCGCACTCAAACCTGACAAGGCGTTCGACTACGTCCTGCGGTATTGCCGGGCTGTAGAAATCGACGTCTCGGCTCACGACATCAGCGATCAAACTGGCCTCGTATGCGGGAAAGACCTTTTGGCCAACCTGCGTCGCCAACTCCATGTCCGCAATAAGCGCGCGTTGAGTCTTCATGAGTGCTTTTAGCGCCGCTTTGGCAAAATCGGGCTTCTGTTGGATCGTAACGTCGGTCGCGACAAGCGCTGGAAACGTGTAATAACGGGCCGCAGGCGGCCCATCGCCCCGGCGAACATCAAGAACGATCGTCCCGACACCTTTCCTGACCGCGGTTTCGGCACCTATGCCGTTAGCCCAAAAACCATCGAGCTTGCCATCTTCCAAAGCCTTGGCGGCCTGAACGCCAAATGAAACACCGGTATCACCTGCTCCGGGGACGGGACCGATCCGGATATCGTCTGCCTCAGGGTCGAGACCCGAATCGATCAGCAGTCTTCTGATTCCGAGGTCCACATCGGGTGCAGCCCCAATGGACAATCCCTTAACTGCATTCACGTCGCCACGGGCGACGCCCAAATCGGATCGCAACACCAGAAACCAATACATGTATTGTGAAAGGGCGCCCAAAAGTTTTGCGCCTCGCCATTCTGGAAACGCTCGCGGGACTGCATGGGCCGCACCCGCAACAAACGTGAGTTCACCTTGGCGCAGTGCCTCATAGGCTTTGCTGACCGGGTAAATGAGTTCAAGCTCAAGATTGAGACCCTCATCAGCAAAATACCCCAGTTCAACAGCGGCAATTGCAGGAAAATAGGAATTGGAAATGAGATCGGGTATCGCGATTTTCATATTTCGGGCGCTCTCACCTTGCGGACACGGTCGATGCCGACCTAACGTTCATAGTCACCTGGGCAATCCGAACATTTTTTATCAACCCGCTCAAACAGATCGGGCACCGCCTGTTCCAGAAGCACGCGAGAGACTTCCGAATACTTTTCCGGTCCGCCTTCCTGCGGCAACTGCTTTGTCGCACCAATGACCACATTGCCCGTAACACGGGCATGACGTGTGCTGGACTCCAAAAAAGTCCCGCGGGCGAGGAGATCATACGGCGCCGTCAGTTGCACGTTCTTAAGATCGGATTCGACCACGTTCATGAACAAAATTCCACTCAATACCTGAGGATATAACGCTTGGGATTATTCTAGACCCATCGCCGAACAAGCAGCCTAGACCAATGGGGCTTTATCCCGCAATCGGTCGAATGAGCCGGAATGTCGGCACGGGCAAGAAAATAGATGCACATCAGGCCAACGGGACCCGCACCGATGATAGGACTCGGATGCGGTCCCATATTCAGCCCCATCGTTGCCGTAGACAAGATGTGGCCAATGCGAGCCAGGATGAGATATCCTGCCCTTCGGCTTTGGAATTCCACACTTGACCACAGCGATAGCGACAGGAACGCAAGCGGCAATTCAGAGGATCTCGGCTAGAATACGCCTCAAGGTCTTTGGAACAGAGAAACAGGTTATGAAGGGCGTGAATCCACTCAAAGCGATTTTGACGACAATTCCGTTTTTATTATTCACTCCAACCAACGCCACGGGTTACGGGCAAAATGACCCAAGCGACCCAAGTTCCACGAGCGCAACCAAAGCGGAGAGGAGTGTGATGTCGAACATCTCCATTCCCACACCGCCGGTCACGAGAAGCGGCTTCACGCGCGAGGACTTCGAACGAATGGTAGATGTGCGCATCGGTAACGGCGACCCGGTTTACTGGTACGGCGTAGGCGTCGTATACGGCTTTCCTGATGGCGAAGTTTTGGCCCGTGTCGAGGGTGTCGATACAGGCAAACTCCACCGACCAGATCCAAGCACCCCAAGTGCCCAAATGTATACGCGAAAGTTCATCGTCTTTCGTGACCCCCAAACAAACGAACTTATGCGGGACGAAGAGGGTAACATTCGGTTTATCGGCTTCAACTACCAGAATTTTACTTGGCGTCTGGAAGGCGACTACCTGATGTATGACGTCGAACAAGGCTCGGGCGACCAGATCTTTACCGTAACCGAAGGCAGAGGAAACGAAGTGCGAAAGATGGGAGGACTTACCATCGTTACCACGCCCGTTTTTGTCGAAAGCCCGGTTGGGAGCTGGTGGGAGAAATACGACCTCCTTATTCAAGAAGGGAACAATATGGAGCCGCGCTATCAATATGTTTGGGGACGCTATGGGCCGAACTTTTCGTTTATGGGCGGAGGTTTCAACACGATGTCGAGTTGGCTTTACCGATACGACAATTATGAAGATCTGCCGCGATCGATCCGCGACATTATCGAAAAGGAACCGGGGATGGACCTCTGGCGGTTACCGCCAATGGACATCGAAGAGATTCGCGAATTGCAAAAATCGGGGAAGAATTACCGGTAAGGAAATTTCCTGTCCCAAGCTTTGTTAAACATGGCGATAAATGAAACTCCAGATGCCACTAGGGGATGATCCGCCCACTTGTTATGGCAGTATAATCGATTGGCAGAGACAATCTGTCTGTGATTCTAAGTGAGTACTAAAGTCGCGGGAGGGACGCATGTACATAAATTTCTGGTATCCGATCGGAAAAAGCGACGAAATCAAATCTGATGAACCCTATCGTTCCCAGATTTTCGGTCTCAAGTATGTCGCGTTCCGAGACGAAGACGGCAAGGCCCATGTTCTAAGCGATACATGCGCTCATCGCGGCGGCGCTCTCAGCAAAGGATGGGTCAAGGACGGTTGCGTGGTCTGCCCCTATCATGGCTGGCGCTACCAAGGCGACGGCAAGTGCACGACGATTCCGTCGATCGGCTATGACGCCAAACCCCCCGCGCGCGCCAAAGTCGACTCCTATCCCGTTCAAGAGAAATACGGCATTGTTTTCGCCTTTCTCGGGGACTTGCCGGAAGACGAACGTCCATCGCCCTACGAGATACCCGAATGGGGCAAAGCGGGCTGGCGTGCTAACGATCTGATCGTTCTTGATGTCAATTACTATTATGAGCGGTCAATGGAAAACGGCGTCGACCCCGCCCACAATGAGTTCGTTCACCCAACGCAAGGCTTTGCCGGCACCCGCGACGATTACTATGTCAAGGACTTCAAGGTTGAAGAGTGGCCACTGGGATGCGGTTTCACGCTTGTCATGGAGTCGTCCGGAAAGAAGGATGGCATAGGAAGCAAAATTAGAGATTTCGACAGCCAAACAACCGCCACGTCGGGCACATATGGCCCGAATACTCTCATCACTCTCGTGCATCTGACGCCGGAGAAATGGCTCCATCAGTATTTCTTCGAAGCGCCCATCGACGGCGGCAATACCAGAATCTATTTCGTAAACATGCGAAATACACTGCTTGAGCCTGAATACGACAAAGGCGTGGAGAAGCAAAACCTGCTCATCGCACACCAAGATATTGACGTGCTCTCGGAGCTCGACCCCATCCGCACGCCGGATACCAATACGAAAGAGATCATGTTGCCCGCGGACAAGGTGGTGGTGCGCTACCGCGAGTGGCTGAAAGAGTGGGAAGCAAAAGGTTGGCGCATTGATCAGAATACGTTGCGCGCAAAACAAGGCGACATGGCGTTCGCGATCCCGAGTCCCCAACGCCGCACATCGGGCAACTGGGTATTGGATCCGGTTCCGCTCATGCCTGCAAAACAAATCCACAAAGCCGCGGCCGAATAAGCAAGTCGCGCTCCAACCGATTTCGAACACTTATTTCCAACTGACCGAAGATCGTTGCGTTCCGGATCCGACCACCATTCCATTGATTAAGGTCTCGATGATTGTCGAGTCTGTCGGCTAGGTTCCACTCGACAGGTCAGAATTCCAGTCGAACAGGTTACCAGTCGTATCCGTCTTCGGCCATTTCCACTGGTACCGGACTTTCTCGTAGCGTTCCTGCGCCAACTCTTGGGCGTGTTTCGCCAGATTCAGGTCCTTCATCCACCGGGCTTTCTTGTTCGCGTCGAAAAGCCCCCTCATGGTCAGCTTCGCGCCCTTTCTGCCGTTGCACGGGCGGCAAAGCAAGACGCGGTTGGAAATGTCGTTGTCGCCGCCATCGACGCGGGGCCGAATATGGTCGAGCTCCATGAACGGTCCTTCGAGTTCCCGGCCGCACCCAGCGCACAGGACAAGGCCCTCGGTCATGCTTTGCGCTTCGGTCAATTCCCGCACGATCGCCGCCCGCGACAGCTTCTGCCACGGCTCCAGCGGCGATGCGCGCTTTTCAATGGTGCGCAGGAAGGGTGCAGCGGTCTCGCAGTTGTCTGTCCGGTCTGGTAGTGCGGCAGTGAAGTGGATCTTTTGGGTGAAAAGGTCACTACGCTCGGCTTCCGACAGTGCCAGCCGTTCCTTCGCCATGCGATCCAACACAACCGCCTCGGCATTGTCCCATATGTCTATGCCGACCCATTTTCTGCCGTTCTTTTCCGCCGCGATGCAGGTAGTGGCACAACCCGCAAATGGATCAAGCACTATGTCGCCGGGTTTGCTGCTGGCGAGGATCATACGCTCATACAAGGGAAGCGGTTTCTGCGTCGGGAAGCCAACCGTTTCAGGTTGGTTGCCGCGCAATGCGGGGATGTCCCAATAATCGCGCATTCCGACGAGCGTATAGACCCCCTGTTTATCTCGCATAATTTCGATATTGGAAAACCCATATTTGTGAGACAGATACGATTTCTCTTTCATTGGATTGAATGTATATTCTTTGGTCTTGGCGTAGAGCAGGATATTGTCATGCTTGCGTCCAAACCATCTCTTGCTTGTGCCTCCGGTCTTGTAAAGCCACAAGACCTCATTCAGGAACATCCGCCATCCGAAAATGGCGTCCATAACGGCCTTGAGATAGTGGGAGGCCGTCGGGTCGCAGTGCAGATAGATTGAGCCGGTGGTCTTCAGGACGCGGCGCATTTCCAAGAGCCGCACGGCCATGAAGCACATGAAAGCACCCATGCCGTCGGAGTGAGCATAGCGCGCGCTCTCGATAGCCTCCATGAGGCGTGGGTAGTCATCGGTAATCTGGTCAACCCAGTCTTGCTGTACGTCATCCTTCCACGACCACCTGTCTTGGAACTTCGCCCCCTTGGCAAGGCTGTCCGGCGTCGCATGGAAGTCGCGACCCTTGTTGAACGGCGGGTCCGTGGCGATGAGGTCCACGGACTCCGAGTTCATGGCGCGGAGGAAAGCCAGATTGTCGCCGTGGAAGAGGGTCCGGTTGTCCCAATTCGGAGCCGATTTCCTTGAGTCGGCGGTTGCCCGCACCCCCCCCCGGCGTTTTTTTCAGCGTATTCCGTACCATGTCAGCAGTCCAATTCCAGTTGGTCGCGCAGCTTCGAGAAAGCCCGTTGAAGGTTGTTCAGGACGATCGTCAAATTCGCCGAGGCCCTCATGACCGCCATGACGACGGCGACCGACTCGGGATTTACACTCATTTGGGTTTCGAGTCTCTCCGGAACGGCGCGATATAACTCCTCCTGGTCATCGCTATGACTTTCAATGCCGAATCCCATAGCCTTGGCCGACCATGAACCGAATGGATTGCCGATGATCTGCCCTTCCTTCCACTCGCCTTCAACTTTGACGCGCTCAATTAAAAAAGCCGGCGCGCGTTCCGGGCCGAACTCATCTTCCAATCGATAGGCAAATCCCGTCGCCTGGTATTTGTCTCGATTCATTTCTTTGATGCGAACCAAGCGTCCTTTCGCCTCCAACGCCATTAGACAGTCTTCCAAAGAGTCGCAGGTTCCAATCGACCGGACATTGTCTCGGCTCATCTCGGTGAGCGACATGAAGTGGCATCCACTTAGAATTTGACTTCCGGGGGCAAACTGTGAAGCGACCAGATTTCATAAGGAGTCACTTTAGTCGTAAAGGGATCCGAAAACATGCGGTCTTCAAACCAATTGAGCCGCATCGCCTCTTGCGTAGCGGTATCTTCCTCAGTGAAAGGATCATCAGCGCGCTTTTCTGCAAGCGTCAGATAAGAATCCAAGAGCGCCTCATAGGCTTCCGTGACAAAGCTAAAGTTCTCTTCGGTTACAGTCAGCAACGGTTGCTGATAGAAACTACCGCCGAGACAAGCGACTTTCCGACGATAGCGACGGTTGGTAGCCGCCGGCGCGTCATCGTCGCCTGCGCAACTGAGTTCACGATGAGGTTTGGAGTCAACATCAAATTTTTCATAGACGACATCCATCGCCTCTTTCATAAAAAACAGATCTTCTTCAGGGGTCGCCGCCGGCAGCACATCAAGGAAACCGCCAATCGAACTTTTCCCATCCGGATAAAACTGAACGACGATGGCCGCATGGATCATGCCCACAAGCGGACTCCTTGCATGCATGTCGACAGAGTAGAAACGACTCCATATAGCCTGACGCTGGAACTCGCGTGTGGGTTTTTTGGTAATGTTGAAGGCTCGCCCCCCTTTTTCAATCACAGGCCCACGGGCGGCTTTGGCGTGATAGTCAGCATACTCATTGCTGACGCTTCGAACCTCGATTTCGCTTCCTCCATTCATTTTATCAATCCGGCCGAAGTACATGTCCTCCATGCGAGATAAAAACCGGAGCGTCCGCTCGGCAAATACCGTTTGCTCGTCGTTCAGGCCGTCAAAGTCACTTGTAAAAAGATCTCTTTGTTGAGCAGAAGCGATGGAATTCACCGACATTGCATACGCAAAGGTTAACGCGGTTCGGATTATGATTCCGTTCAAACCGGCAGAGCGTTTGAAAAACGCCATTTTTACCTCCCTCGACACCGTTTTCTCTCCATCCGGAAGTGCTTTATCTGATCCTGCATGAGTATCGTCTTTTTATCCAGCAACAGACAATGTGCCGCTTTCATGCAAACCGCGCCATAAGGAGGGGATTCCCGAATTCGGAAATCCGTGTCAACGGCCCCTCGCAATTTTTCATCAGCGACGACTGCATGGTCACAATATGAAGTGTTTCTCAGACACATATCCACAAATGATTGAGTCACCGGCAAGCCACTGCTGACAATGGCCGACACTCTTAAGGGTATCCCCGATTTGACGTCACAGCGCAAGCGCTCACAATCGGGCACCAATGGTTGACAAACGATCTTTTGCTACCTATCTATCCGCCGTTGTTAGCGCTCCCATAAGGCGAGTGCTAAACTGCCCCTCATGAAGAGAGGCAGCCAACCCACTAACTTGAATATATTATTTATTTGAATTGACGATGAATGAGGAGATTGGCGTATGAAATTCCGTCCTCTACATGACCGCGTTCTAGTGCGACGAATTGAAGAAGACGAAAAAAGCCCGGGTGGGATCATCATCCCCGATACGGCAAAGGAAAAACCTCAAGAAGGCGAGGTCATCTCTGCGGGTTCGGGAGCCAAAGCGGAAGACGGTACTGTCACGCCGCTGGACGTGAAAGCCGGTGACCGTATTCTATTCGGGAAATGGTCCGGGACCGAGGTTACCGTTGATGGTGAAGAACTCTTGATCATGAAAGAGTCCGACATCCTGGGGATCATTGAATCCACCAAAAAATCACGCAAGGCCGCTTAGTAAAATAAGCCGGTCTTTTTTTGAACCTGCTGTTTTTGCCGAAAACGGAAGTCAGAGGCTAGGAGAACAAGACTATGTCTGCAAAAGAAGTTAAATTTGGCCGCAATGCCAGGGAAAAACTACTCGAAGGCGTCGATATTCTTGCCGATGCGGTAAAAGGGACTTTAGGTCCGAAGGGCCGCAATGTCGTCATTGAAAAGTCCTTTGGCGCACCCCGCACCACCAAGGACGGTGTAACGGTTGCCAAGGAAGTCGAGCTTGAAGACAAGTTCCAAAACATGGGCGCTCAAATGGTGCGTGAAGTCGCCAGCAAAACCAACGATGAAGCTGGTGACGGCACGACAACAGCAACCTTGCTTGCCCAGTCCATTGTCCAGGAAGGCGTCAAAGCGGTGGCGGCCGGCATGAATCCTATGGACCTGAAGCGGGGTATCGATATTGCCGTTGAAGCCATCGTAAAAGATCTCGAAAAGCGCTCCAAAAGAATAAAATCAAGTGGAGAAATCTCCCAAGTCGGGTCCATTGCGGCGAACGGTGAAACCGGCGTCGGCGACATGATCTCGGACGCAATGGAAAAAGTCGGCAACGAAGGTGTAATCACGGTCGAGGAAGCCAAGAGCCTGGCAAGCGAACTCGATGTCGTCGAGGGTATGCAGTTCGACCGCGGTTATCTTTCGCCTTACTTCATCACCAACTCCGACAAAATGCTGGCGGAACTTGAAGACCCTTATATTCTTCTGCACGAGAAGAAGTTATCAAATCTTCAAGCGATGCTGCCCATATTGGAATCCGTTGTTCAGGCCGGACGTCCGATGTTGATCATCGCAGAAGATGTGGAAGGCGAAGCACTTGCAACATTGGTTGTTAACAAGCTGCGCGGCGGTTTGAAAGTGGCCGCAGTAAAAGCTCCGGGATTCGGCGACCGTCGCAAAGCCATGCTTGAAGACATCGCCATATTGACCGGCGGCCAGGTGATATCGGAGGACCTCGGCATCAAGCTCGAAAATGTCACTTTAGATATGTTGGGCACCGCCAAAAGGATTCGTATCACCAAAGATGACACAACCATCGTAGACGGTGCCGGCAAGAAAAGTGATATCCAAGGTCGAGTCGGACAAATCCGTGCTCAAATCGAAGAAACCACATCCGATTACGATCGAGAAAAACTGCAAGAGCGTTTGGCCAAATTGGCCGGCGGCGTTGCCGTAATCAAGGTCGGCGGTGCTACCGAAGTCGAAGTGAAAGAGCGGAAGGACCGTGTCGACGATGCACTCAACGCGACTCGCGCCGCCGTTGAGGAAGGCATCGTACCGGGCGGCGGCGTCGCTTTGCTGTACGCCACAAAGGCCATCAACAAGCTTGAGGGCACCAATTCCGATCAGAACTCCGGCGTCGCCATAGTGCGTCGTGCGATACAAGCCCCCGTCCGTCAGATCTCGGAGAACGCGGGCAAAGAGGGTTCGATCATAGTTGGCAAACTGCTGGAGCAAAACAGCAAGACATACGGCTTTGATGCCCAAAACGAGAAATACGTCGACATGGTAAACAAGGGTATTATCGACCCGACCAAGGTCGTTCGTACCGCTCTTCAGGACGCGGCATCAATTGCAGGGCTCCTCATTACCACCGAAGCAATGGTTGCGGATGCACCTGAAAAAGACAAGGGCGCTGCGACACCGCCAATGCCCGACATGGGCGGCATGATGTAAGCCAGCCCCGACTGAACAATGAAAGGGCCGCCTTCCGGGCGGCCCTTTTTCTTTCCGCTAATTAAGGAAAACATTGTGTCGATTTCAGGCGCGGGTCTTTTCCTGGAAACCGAATGTCAATGTCAAACTTAGAAAATGCCAGCGCCTCAGTTCCAAGCAGACCATCATCAGCCCTTTCGGAGGCGGTGCTGAATTCGATCCAGCAGAGGATTGGTTTCCGGAAATACATACTCGGCCGAACGCACGATGATTCCGGTAGTTTCTTCTTCGCGCAGTCTCTGAACTACATCGTAAAGATGCTCTTCCGGACATTGAAGCTCACCGTCAGGTGGAGGAATTCTCAAAATCAGGCAATTATAGGCCCTTGCAATGTCCTTGATTGCCTCTCCGACCTGCTTAGAATTCCGAAACCGAACAATAAAAGTCGACGATGCACTGTCCTTTGCCGCGACCATATCCAAGATATGCGCAAGCGCGTCTCTCGCTCTCTTCGACCAAGACGCTTTGACCGATGCTGCCAAATATGCCTCGGACTTTAGAATCTTTCCGTCCGTCAGCACCTTGAGATTATTTGCCGCGAGCGTCGCGCCTGTACTTTTAATGTCTACGACGATTTCAGCAACGCCCGATGCCGGGGCACCCTCCGTCGCGCTGGAACTTTCGACAATGCGATAATCGCTCAATCCGTGGCGCGCGAAAAACTGCCGGGTCAAGGAAAGATATTTGGTCGCCACCCGCAATGGTCGATGATGGCGACCGCGGAAGTCCATGCAGACGTCTTCAAGGTCCGTCATTGTACTGACGTCGATCCAAGAACTTGGTACAGCCACGACGACATCGGCACGACCAAAACCCAGTGGCTTGATGAGCGCGATTGCAGACTCCATATCGACGGCCGTCTCCTGCAACAGATCTTTGCCGGTAACGCCTAAGTGCACAGCGCCCGAGTCCAAACTCGCCGCTATTTCGGCGGGTGACATGAACCAGACATCGACGTTGGCCACACCTTTGATGGTGCCGACATACTCTCGCGCATGAGTTGGCCGTCGAATCTCCAAGCCGGCGTTTTGAAAGAAGACATAGCTCGCATCCATAATGCGCCCCTTGGACGGCATAGCAATGATCAGATTGTCGGTCATCGTTACCTGCCCTAAGCTGCCGCTGCGAGAAGTCTTTCAGTTCGAATCATGCAACCGACGGCGGGCACATCGCGGGGCGCGCCAAGATTCCTTAGAAGTGTGTCGTAACGCCCCCCGCCCGCGATCTGAGCATTTTCACCGAGAGCCGGAACCGTCAACTCAAAAACAAAACCGGTGTAATACTCCATGTTGCGCCCAAAATCGGCGTCAAAAAGCATGGTGTTCGATTCAATGCCATGAGCGGCAATACGTTCTAGGCGTTTCTCGAAAGCCTTGAGCGCCGATGAAATATTGATCCGGTGCCTCTTTGTGAGTTCCAGAATCCTCGTCACGGCTGAACCAGGACAATCAGAGATCTTGAGATAGTCATTGACGAGTTTGACGATCTCTTGCGGCAAGGCGTTGGACCTGGATTCGGCAGCCTGGTTGAGAAGCCGCTCCGCGATTTCATCCATGGTACGATCGCCCACAGGGTCGATCTGAGCCAAGTCAAGAACGTCTGACAGAGTCGCGCGGGCTTGATTTTCATCCAGTCTGCTCAGAGCGTTGAGAAGCCCGCTCCCCGGCCCGCCGTTATCAACATTGTTGTTGTGCGATAGACGCAGCAATAGAGACTGAAACTCTTCCGGCTGCCACATATATCGTTTAAGACGCGTTCGCCAAAGCTCCGGGATATCGAGTTGATTAATTAGTGCAAAGAACAGACCCACATCGCCGATGCGCAACTCGTAGTCGCTTAATCCGACCTTTTTACACGATGTGACGGCCACGTTCAGGACATCGGCATCGGCCTGCTCCCGATCACGGTCTCCAATTGACTCGACACCGGCCTGCAAAAATTCCGCAGGCTTGGTGCTACCCTTCTTCTGATATCGAAATGCGGTTCCGTTGTAACAAAACCGGGCCGCGGACTTCGCCTCGGGGTTTCTAGACAAATACATACGGCAGGTTGGAATCGTCAGATCCGGACGCAAGCAAAGCTCGCGGTCACCAGGATCCGTAAACACATACATGCGCCGTCGAATGTCTTCTCCGGATCGATTTAGGAAAATCTCGGCCGGTTGCAAAATCGACGGCTCTACGGACTCATATCCGTGGCCGTGAAAGACCGACTTTATGATCGCGGCCTGTCGGTCGAGAGCATCAAGCTGACGTGAATCATATTGAGGAGCGGTTTCAAGCGGCATCAATTCTCTCTCCTCTCCGCTAAATCCCCGGACCGGCGTAGCGAGAAAGAATGCCTTTCACACTATCGACAAGCTCGTCGCGTCGGACGGAAATTTGTACTGCTTCACTTTTACGCCATTCCACATTGTCTTCAATTTCCGACGACTTCTCCGCTCCCAATACCAGATCCTTGAGCGTGATTCGGCCTTGCGCGCGCTCGTCTTCACCTTCGATAACGGCAACAGGCGCATGTCTTTTGTCAGCGTATTTCAGTTGTGCCCGCATTCCGCTTGTTCCGAGATACATCTCCGCACGCACACCCGCTTGGCGTAGTTCACGGACCATTGACTGATAGTCCGTCAACCGTTCGCGGTCGAGCATGAGTACAATGACCGGACCGAAAGCGCTTTGGTCGGAAACCTTGCCGAGCTGCTGCAAGGCCGCGTAGAGTCGGCTGACACCGAAGCTGCAGCCGGTGGCGGGGATCTCGACGCCTTTGAACATCTTGACGAGATCGTCGTAACGGCCTCCGCTACCCACTGATCCAAAGCGAACTTTACCTCCGTTTCGATCGTTGACTTCAAACGTCAATGCGATTTCAAAAACGGGCCCCGTGTAATAGCCGAGACCTCTCACAACGCTGGGATCAAATATCACACGGTCAACCAAAAGATCCTCGGCAACAAGTAAACGGTCGATTTCCTCCAATTGGTCGACGCCTGCGTTCCCTACCTCGCTGTCACCCACCGTTTCTCTCAAACGATTACACACGTTTTTTCTGCTATTGTCGCCGCTTATGGTGGAGACAAGGGTCATGACGCTCTGAATTTGCCGGGGCTTGAGCCCTGCACCCTTTGTAAAGTCTCCCGACTTGTCCCTGCGCCCCTCGCCAAGGAGTTGTTCAACGTCGTCAAGTTCAAGACGATCCAGCTTGTCAATAGCGCGTAAAATCGTCCGATGTTGTGCGTCGTATTTCGAGTCACCTGCAGAAATACCAATTGTCTCGAGAACTCCGTCAAGGACCTTTCGGTTGTTGACGCGAATAACATAATTGTTCCGCGGAATACCAAGCTCGTTCATGCATTCCGCCATCATGGCGATGAGTTCGGCATCCGCCGCCATGCCGGACGCACCGACCGTATCAGCATCAACCTGAAGAAATTGGCGATAGCGTCCCGGGCCGGGTTTTTCGTTGCGCCAAACGTGTCCCCATTGATAGCGGCGAAACGGCTTCGGCAAATTGTCGTAGTTGGCGGCGACATATCGAGCGAGCGGCGCAGTCAAGTCGTAGCGCAGTGACAGCCACTGCCCGTTGTCATCCTGAAAACTGAAGACGCCTTCATTGGGCCTGTCATCATCCGGCAAAAACTTGCCTATGGCATCGGCATATTCGAATGCCGGCGTGTCCAGAGGTTCAAAACCGTAACGCTCATATACCGTCCGGATGGTTTCCATCATGCGCAATTGGCCAAAGATCCGGGCGCCGCTTTCGTCCCTCAGACCTTTAGGCAAGTGCGGTTTCGGCCGGAAAGTCTTGGCGCCCCTGTTCATGACCCTGACACACTAGTGAATTCAGGCCGGTTTCCTAACCCATAGCCTTATGTCGAGCAAGAAGGGGTTAAAGACGGATTTGTTGGACGATTCGGCTTTTGGGAGCACTTCACCGGCGGAAAGCGCCCCAATTGCCTTGTACAAAGTCGAGAGGTCAGTCGTGAACGCTTTTCAAGCCGAGTTCTTTCCGGCTCCGAATATATACCAACTTCCCGGCCCTCCACTCCCCTGGCTTCGCTTCAGTTCGAGGTTCGTCTCAAAAGTTCGGCCTTTGTCAAAGCCGGCCCGTTCCAAGGCATTCAAAAAATCCGTATCCATATAATCAATGAAATACGGCTCATCGTTATAATTTTTTTCATATTCGATCATGAAGCGATCAAACAGATTCAAATCGTTTGCGCGTATCGGCAAATCCTGATTGACCATAAGACCAGAAGGCGCCAACAGCCTGTAGGCTTCCTTCAATATGTTCGGCGCCGCCCCGGCGGAGACTTCGTGAAACAAGTTATGAGATACAATCAAGTCAAAGTACCCGTCCGGGAAACAAGTGTCCGCAGCATCCAACAGATGAAAATGAATCCTCAAGCCCAGAGATTCGGCACGCGCATGGGCATACCGAACATGCCCGGGGCCCGCGTCCAACGCATGTATTTCAGCGTCCGGAAACTCAATTGAATAGACGATTGTCTGGCCGCCTGCGGAACACCCCAATTCCAAAATACGCCGCGGGCGGAAGTCCGGATAACTTTTTCGAATGAACTCGATGACGCGATAACCCTTGCTCTCCTTCATGCTGATCCCTTGACCTTGGGAATACAGGTTGCCGCCCAACTCATACAGCGCGCCGGACTTGATGTCATCGGAATCGCGATCGAGGCCATAGCCGCCGGGTTGGCCGTGTACGTTGGCGACAGTCACGTCAGTCGGAACTTGAAAGTCGGTATCGGCATCAAGCGAGCCCTTCCTGTCATTCGCTTGAGACAGCTTGAGATAAGCGGCGCGCAGACGCTGCTCATCATCATCAATCATATGCTCCATGCAGGACCACATCTGGTCCTGTGACGCACGCAACAAGGACCCCCACATCAAATAGATCGACTCTTCGTTCATTTCCGCACGGATCTCATCCGTATTTATCGGCTCCCGGCCAAGTTCAGTCTTGATTTTGGGAAGAATCTTTTTCTCGTAGAGCAGCCAATTGACCGGCCGAATGTTGCGCCCGATATGACCTTTGAGCGTTAAAATCCAGCGTTGACGCGCGCGGTCGTCAGCGTGCGCGGTTGCGAGCATCTCATGGACGACTTCTCGTGACATGACGTTTTCCCGATCCCGGTCATTTCCACGGCAAGCATGAGTTTTACGTTTAACGCCTTCGGCGTCAATCCGCAGGCCTAACCTTTCACAGTTGCGCAAAATCATGACGTAAGTTTGACCTAAATCATCAGGTCATATGTCGAATAACGGCAGCGATACAACCAACGAACAACTTTTCACTTAGGGAATTGAGCAGGGCTATCCAAGGGTCTGAAATCATAAAGGAATGGTGGGCCCGGTTGGACTCGAACCAACGACCAGACCGTTATGAGCGGCCGGCTCTAACCACCTGAGCTACGGGCCCGAAGTCCCTTCCTATAGCAGCCGCTCCCATCGCTCAAGCCTTGCACCCCAGGTCCCCCGGTAAAGGAAGGTCTGATACCTGAGCCACGACATGGGAACCTGGGCGGAACTGGTTTCACGGCCCTGGAGGCGCGACGGCACCGAGAGACGCGAAAGCCGAAGCTGATGCTCCGGAAATCGGTTGTGAACCAGAGGTGGTTCGCCGCATAAAGACAAGCGCTGTCATTCGACAAGCACCCCATATGGAAACAAAGCTCAAGGCTCAATTATCCAAAAAGCTGCGCAGTTTCCGCGAGCGGCTCGGGTGCTTCAGCTTCCGGAGAGCCTTTGCCTCAATCTGGCGAATACGCTCCCGCGTGACCGAAAATTGTTGGCCCACCTCTTCCAAGGTGTGATCGGTGTTCATCCCGATGCCAAATCGCATGCGAAGAACCCTCTCTTCCCGCGGGGTCAAACTCGCCAAAACCCACGTCGTGGTCTCCCGCAAGTTGGACTGAATGGCGGCATCAATCGGCAGAACCGCATTTTTGTCTTCAATAAAATCACCGAGATAGCTGTCTTCCTCATCGCCGACCGGCGTCTCCAACGAGATGGGTTCTTTGGCAATTTTCAGAACCTTGCGCACTTTCTCCAGCGGCATCGCAAGTTTTTCCGCAAGCTCTTCAGGTGTCGGTTCACGGCCGATTTCATGAAGCATCTGTCGCGACGTTCGCACCAATTTGTTGATGGTTTCGATCATGTGCACCGGAATTCGAATCGTACGGGCTTGATCCGCAATGGAGCGTGTAATGGCCTGCCTGATCCACCAAGTTGCGTACGTCGAAAATTTGTATCCGCGCCGATACTCGAACTTGTCAACCGCCTTCATCAAGCCGATATTGCCTTCCTGGATGAGGTCCAGGAACTGCAATCCACGATTTGTGTATTTTTTCGCAATGGAAATAACCAAGCGCAAGTTCGCTTCGACCATTTCCTTCTTGGCCAGCCGCGCTTCACGTTCGCCCTTTTGTACCGCTCGAACAATGCGACGGTAATCACTGATCAACAATCCGGTATCAGAACTGATCCGCGCAATATCACCTCGAACGTTCTTGATGGTCTCGCGTTCCGTCTTGGAAAACGATTTCCAGCCCGTGCCTGTAAGTCGGCCCACACGGCGAATCCAATGGGGATCAAGCTCATGGCTCAAATATTGCTTCACATAGTCTTCACGTTTGATGCCGTGCGACTCGGCCAATCGGACAAGCTTGCGTTCCAAGCGCATAAGCCGTTTATTGATGCCGTATAGCTGCTCGACAAGTTGTTCTATACGGGCGTTGTTGAGCCTCAGACTTTTGACACGCTCAACAATAGAAGCCTTGAGTTTCTTGTATCGGCGCTCCTGACTTGCACTCAGTGCACCGCTCGCCAGAGTGCGGTCGATTTGAATATCCTGAAGTCGTCGAAATTTTTTGTAATCTCTGGCGATTGCGTCGAATGCCCCCATTATTTGGGGTCTGAGTTCAGCCTCCATAGCGGCCAGCGACATACTGCTTTCGACTTCGTCATAGTTGTCATCCGAGTCACGGCCGTCAGACCCCTCGGGAGCGGCGCCATTTGCCTTTGCGGCTTTCTGTTCCTGGACCTTTCGATCGCGCTCTTCAGGCGTGAGACCGGAATTGTCGGGCTGACTTTCGGGGCCGCCGCCAAAGGTGGCATCAAGATCGATAACGTCACGAAGTAAAATGCGGCCTTCGTTCAACTCGTCGCGCCAAACAAGAATGGCCTCAAATGTCAGGGCGCTTTCATGAAGCCCCTTGATCATGGTATCGCGCCCAGCCTCGATCCGCTTTGCAATCGCGATCTCACCTTCACGAGATAAAAGCTCAACGCTGCCCATTTCGCGCAGATACATACGCACGGGATCGTCCGTGCGATCTACCGCAGTGACACTCGTCTCCGTTGTTACGGGAGCGGGAGCATCTTCCTTTACTGAAACGGCCTTATTATCTGATGCGATTTCCTCAGATTCTTCGCTTTCTACTACGGTGATGCCCATCTCGGACAGCATGGACATGGTGTCTTCTATTTGTTCGGAACTCACTTCATCGGAGGGGAGCACATCGTTGAGTTCATCATAGGTTACGTAGCCGCGCTCACGGGCTTTTTTAATCATTTTTTTGACGGACGTATCCGTCATGTCGAGTATGGGGCGGTCCGGCGTTTCCGTGGCCTCGGTTTCGGAGTCGCTTGGCGCGATTTTCTGATCAGCCGATGACTTGGTCTTAGCCGCATTTTCCATCATCGCTGCCATTTCGCCACCCTCACTCTATCAGGCCCACTGTTCACGCACTCTTCCTAAACCGGTGCCCAAATGGGCGCGGCGGCATGAAAAAGCCCATGGAATCAAGTCCAAAGTCGACCAGACCCGCGCACGGTCTAGTCGTCAGTGGCTCCTATCATTGTCGAATCCGCTTGTTCACTGAAATCATCAAAATCGAATGTTTTGCTTTCCATGGCAAACAGTTCGGATTTTACCGTCACAAGACGGGCCAAATTTTCTTCGGTCGTTTCTCTAGCCAAAGCAGACTCGGCCTCAGCCAATTCGGCCTGCAATGCATGTGTGCGTCGATGCAACCACAGCAAGTGATTCCATCCCCGCTCAGCTTCTCCCACATCAGCGTCCGGACCGGCAAATGAATGTTGTCTTAACAAACTGTCACTCTGTAGCTGTCTCAAAGCCCCTCCAAGATCCGTCTGAGACAGATGGTTGTGCAGTTCAATTCTGTCAAGGGTCCCCTTCAATGCCGCTATCCTTATGATTTCATTACGCAACCTGTCAAGCTTCAGGTCGCGGAGACCAATGGCGGCGAAACCCTCATGATGATGCTCTAACAACTCCGGGTGATTCACAATCGTCAGAACCATGAGGCCTTCTCTCCCTCGTAAATCCGTTGAGCCGCTCTGGGCCAGGGAGCTTTTACGCAATTCCGGACTAATTCGGTCGTCATTTGACGATCTGTTCGAACCGGTTACCCGTCGACCGGAGCCGGGAAACAACTCTCTCAATCTTTGTCGGAAATCCGACTTATAATAAGCCTGAACGCGCGGCTCTTTAATCGAAGCCAGAACCTCCCGCAATCTTTTTTCAAGGCCCGCCCGCCGCTCCGGCGTATCCACAGCACCGACCCCGAGCTCGCGCTGCCAGAGCATATCCGACAGAGGCAATGAATCGGCAAGAATTCTTTTCAACGAAGCTGGGCCGTCCTGCCGGACGATATCGTCCGGGTCGCGCCCTTTGGGCAGCAGCGCAAAGCGCAACGAGCAACCGGGCACAAGAAGCGGTAATGTCCTATCCACGACCCGGTAAGAAGCGGCCAGACCGGCGGCATCACCATCAAAACAGAGAATGGGTTCCGTTGAAACCCGCCACAAAAGACCCAATTGCGTGGCCGTCATTGCGGTCCCCAGCGGGGCGACGGCGCTCTTGATACCCGCGCCTGTCAGGGCTATGACATCCATATAACCTTCCACGACGACCAACTCACCGTTGTCAGAACCCGCAGGTCGATGATAAGCCTCACGGGCGGCCTTTAGATTGTAAAGGACCGATCCCTTATGAAAGAGCGGCGTTTCCGGCGAATTGAGATATTTGGCCGGTTGATCCGGGGCAAGCGCTCTACCACCGAATGCGATTGTCCGACCCCGATCATCCAAAACGGGAAACATGATTCGATCTCGGAAGCGGTCATAGCTTGGCCGTCCATCGTCAGGCTCGATTGTCAATCCCGCTTTGACCATGGAGTCCATATCGACCGATTTTTGTACCAAATAGTCGCGTAACGCACGACCATGTGCGGGAGCAAAGCCCAATCCAAATCTGTCAATAGTTTGGCTGCTGAGGCCGCGCCCTTCCAAGTAGGAGCGTGCCTTCAACCCGGGTCCGCGGCGGAGTTCCATCTGATAAAACTTGGCCGCCAAATCCATGACTTCATAAAGGGTCGACCGCTGACGGCTTTCCCGCAACTCACGTTCACTCTGACGGGGAAGCGGAAGGTTGGCTTCTTCCGCAAGTTGTTTGACGGCCTCATAAAAAGACAGTCGTTGCGTTTTCATGAGAAACGCAATGATGCCTCCATGTTCACCGCTCGAAAAACAATGAAAGAACCCTTTTTCGTCATTGACGGTAAAAGAAGGCGTCTTTTCATTGGTAAATGGACTCAGACCTATAAATTCCCGCCCGCGGCGTTTCAATTTCACGGTCCGGCCGATGACATCCGATGGACGAAACCGCGATTCCAGGTCGTCAAGAAAAGCCTTTGAAAATTCAATCAGTTTTTTCCCTCGCTCAACAGCTCTTTTACAAAGTTACTGGCCTTACCAAAATCCATCCGGCCGGGATAACGCTCCTTGAGAGTTCCCATACACTTACCCATATCCTTTAGACCGGATGCGCCAATTTCGCCGATTACATCACAACACGCCGAACGAATTTCCTCGATATCCAGTTGTCGCGGCAGAAATTCTCGGATGACTTCAATCTCTTGACGCTCTCGTTGGGACAAGTCCAATCGGCCGGCTCCCTCATAAACCTGCGATGACTCATGCCGCTGCTTGATCATCTTGCTCAAGATTTGGAGGATTTCTCGGTCGGTGACACCGTCGCGGCGACCCTCCGAACGAGCCGCAATGTCGCGGTCTTTGATTGCCGCAAGAATTAACCTCAGGGTTGAGACCCGGATATCATCTTTTGCCTTGACCGCTTTTTTGAGCGCAGCAGCGAGTTCTTCACGCATGATGGCAAGATACCTCCTTCGCGCGAGCAACCGATAAGATAGTCCAAATGTCGGATCTCACGCAATCAAGTTCGTTTCAGCTAACTACTTGATCTTTAAGGTGAAACCAGAAAAGGGCTCACTTGACGCCAACAGGCCTTTTGCTTATGTTCCCGCAACTTTATGCACGGCACCGCAGGCGATGCCAGCGGGGCAAACTCACAAAATGATCTAATGATGACAATGCCACCGGCCACCGGAGCTCTTGTGCTGAGCGGCGGGACCGTCTTTTTCGGTCAGGGTGTTGGAGCCACGGGTTCGGCTGTCGGAGAAGTTTGTTTCAACACAGCCATGACAGGATATCAAGAAATCCTCACCGACCCTTCTTATGCCGGCCAGATTATCAACTTCACGTTTCCGCACATCGGAAATGTGGGAGCCAATGACGAAGATGTCGAGATCCCAAGCCCAACCGACGACTACTGTGTTCGAGGTTGCATCTTACGCGCCTCAATCACCGATCCCGCCAACTATCGAGCCCTGGACCATCTGAACAACTGGTTGAAACGACGCCATATTATCGGGCTGACCGGCATCGACACCCGAGCCTTGACCAAACTCATTCGCGTCAACGGCATGCCGAATGGCGTCATCATTCACCAAAGATCGGGAGATATTGACGTTGCAGGCGCGCAGGCTGAAGCCGAAGCATGGCCCGGTTTGGAAGGCATGGACTTGGCCAAAGAAATAACCTGTCGTCAGACATATTCCTCACAAGAGACCCCCTGGGTTTGGAACGAAGGCTATGGCCGGATCGGTACACCTCGATACCATGTGGTGGCCATCGATTACGGGGTCAAGAAAAACATATTGCGATGCTTGGCGAGTCTTGATTGTCAGGTCACCGTGGTGCCAGCCACAACAACAGCAAAGGACATACTTGCTTACAAGCCTGACGGTGTGTTTTTGTCAAACGGACCGGGAGATCCGGCGGCGACAGGCATTTATGCCGTACCAACCATTAAAGAACTCGTGAACGAAAGGATCCCGATCTTCGGGATTTGCCTCGGTCACCAAATGCTGGCGCGGGCGTTAGGCGCCAATACATTGAAAATGCATCAAGGACATCACGGTGCAAATCACCCTGTAAAGGATCTGACGACAAACAAAGTTGAAATCGTTTCAATGAATCATGGATTCACGGTCGATCGGGAAACGCTTCCCGAAGGCGTAAATGAGACCCATATTTCTCTGTTTGACGGCACCAATTGCGGCATTGCAGTTGAGGATAAACCCGTTTTCTCGGTGCAGTATCACCCGGAAGCCTCGCCCGGCCCCCAAGACAGTTTTTATTTGTTCGAACGATTTGCCAAACTCATGGACGGTCATTGAGATAAAGTTGCCAAAACGGACCGACATAAAAAGCATACTCATCATTGGTGCCGGTCCAATCGTAATTGGCCAGGCTTGCGAGTTCGATTACTCAGGCACCCAGGCCTGCAAAGTTCTCAAAGCCGAGGGCTATCGAATCATCCTGGTCAATTCCAACCCGGCGACGATCATGACGGATCCGGAAATCGCGGATGCGACTTACGTCGAACCAATAACTGAAGAATTCGTCAGTAAAATCATCGAAAAGGAGCGCCCGGATGCCCTTCTGCCGACGATGGGCGGGCAAACGGCACTCAATACGGCGATCGCACTGCATGAAAAAGGCACACTCGACAAATATGGCGTCGAGATGATTGGGGCAAAAGCAAAGGCGATCGCAACGGCCGAAGATCGTGAACTGTTTCGTGAGGCCATGACGCACATCGGATTGGAATCGCCGCGATCAAAAATCGCCAATTCGTTGGACGGAGCCGAAGAAGCTCTGGATCATGTTGGCCTCCCGGCGATTATCAGACCGTCATTCACATTGGGTGGAACAGGCGGCGGCATCGCCCACACCAAACAAGAGTTTTTCGAAGCCGTTGAGCGCGGACTCGACATGTCGCCTGCCACCGAAGTCTTGATAGAAGAATCCGTGTTGGGCTGGAAAGAGTATGAGATGGAAGTTGTTCGCGACAAAGCGGACAATGCCATCATTATTTGTTCAATCGAAAACGTCGATCCCATGGGCATCCACACGGGCGACTCCATTACGGTGGCGCCGGCCCTCACACTCACCGACAAAGAATATCAAATCATGCGCAATGCCTCGATTGCCGTGTTACGCGAGATTGGAGTCGAAACCGGCGGATCGAATGTTCAGTTCGCCGTCAATCCCGATGACGGCAGACTGGTCATCATAGAAATGAATCCGAGGGTCTCTCGCTCGTCTGCACTTGCATCAAAGGCGACGGGGTTTCCGATTGCCAAGGTAGCCGCACGATTAGCGGTCGGATATACGCTTGACGAACTCAACAATGAAATTACTGGCGACACACCTGCTTCGTTCGAGCCTACTATCGATTATGTCGTAACAAAGATCCCCCGATTCGCATTCGAAAAGTTTCCGGACACCCAGCCGTTTCTTACGACATCCATGAAATCGGTTGGGGAAGCCATGGCGATCGGCCGTACATTCTCGGAATCGTTGCAAAAAGCCTTGAGAAGTATGGAAACGGGACTCACCGGCCTCAACGAAATCACGATTCCAGTTTCAGGTGAAGGTGACGACGAACATGACATAGGGGCTGCCCTCGCCCGTCCATCACCTGATCGCATTCTTGTCATTGCGCAAGCCATGCGCATGGGGTTCGACATTGAGCGCATTCACGAACTGTGCCGATATGAACGCTGGTTCTTGCGTCAAATCGAAGACATTGTAGCAACCGAGCAACGCGTCAAAAATCAAGGACTTCCCGACGACGCATACGAATTTCGCCTCCTGAAGGCAAAAGGCTTTTCAGATGCAAGGCTCGGTGAACTCGGCTCATTGTCCGAGCGTGAGGTAACAGAGAAACGGCGGCAACTCGGCATCCATCCCGCGTTCAAGCGCGTCGACACGTGCGCCGCAGAATTTGAGGCACGAACGCCTTACATGTACTCGACATACGAAGTGGACTCGTCCCAAGGAGGGGCAGCTTGCGAAGCCCAACCGTCAAATCGAAAAAAAGTGATCATATTGGGTAGTGGCCCGAACCGGATTGGTCAGGGCATCGAATTTGACTATTGCTGCTGCCATGCCGCTTTCGCAATGGCGGAAGCCGGTTTTGAAAGCATCATGGTGAACTGCAATCCGGAGACCGTCTCCACCGATTATGATACGTCTGACCGCCTATATTTCGAGCCTCTAACAATCGAAGACGTTTTGGAACTTGTTCGCGTCGAGCGGTCAAACGGCAATTTGCTTGGCGTGATCGTGCAATTAGGAGGGCAAACGCCCCTAAAACTTGCACGCGGACTTGAAGAAGAAAATGTGAACATCCTCGGCACATCGTCCGATGCGATAGATTTAGCTGAAGACCGCAAAAGATTCAAAGAGCTGATCAAGAGCGAAAATTTGCAACAGCCCAGAAACGCCATCGCCGCATCCGAGCAAGAAGCCATAAACGCAGCAACACAGGTCGGCTATCCCATCGTCATCCGCCCGTCTTATGTCCTGGGCGGGCGGGCGATGGAGATCGTGCATGATGAGAGACAGCTTCGCCGCTATATCAACGAAGCCGTTATCGTCTCAGGAGACAGCCCTGTTCTCATAGATGCATACCTGGAAGGCGCCATTGAAGTCGATGTAGATGCAATTGCAGATCAATCCGATATTTTCATCGCAGGTGTTATGGAGCACATTGAAGAGGCTGGCATCCACTCCGGTGACAGCGCCTGCTCGATCCCGCCTTATAGCTTATCGGACCGTATTGTTGATCAATTGGAGAGTCAGACACGAGCCTTGGCCAAAGCTCTTGGTGTAGTAGGCCTTATGAACGTTCAGTACGCCATCCAAGATTCAAAAATATTTGTGCTGGAAGTTAACCCTCGAGCAAGCCGAACCGTACCATTCGTCGCAAAGACGGTCGGCTTGCCTATTGCCAAAATCGCAACACGCGTTATGACGGGAGACAGCTTGGCAGACTTCAAACTCGAAAAGGCAAACCTCGATTACGTCGCTGTCAAAGAAGCCGTCTTCCCGTTCGCACGTTTTCCCGGAGTTGATACCATGCTCGGACCGGAGATGCGTTCTACCGGCGAAGTGATGGGTTTGGACAGGTCATTTGAAAAAGCCTTTGCAAAGAGTCAGATTGCGTGCGGCACGGCCATCCCGATAAATGGGACGGCCCTTATTTCCGTCAAGGACCAAGACAAGCCACTGACGATTCCAGCAGCCCGGCGTCTAGTGGAGTTCGGCTTCAAGATATTGGCAACAGGCGGCACCGCAAAATTCTTGAACGAGCATGGAATCAAGGCGAAGCGGATCAATAAAGTTCTCGAAGGGCACCCGCATATAGTTGACGCCATGAAAAATGGCGAGATCCAACTGGTCTTCAACACAACAGCCGGAATGCAGTCCCGGGCTGATTCGTTTACACTCAGGAGATCAGCGTTAATGCTCAATATCCCCTACTACACTACTATTTCAGGGGCACGAGCCGCGGTCAAAGCGATTGAAATCAGACTTGGTGGAAGTCTTGAAGTCGCCCCTCTCCAAACCTACAATTAACGGCTCAAACGCAAAAATGGGATGCGAATGCTCGCTCATGCATGCTGACAATTCATGAAAGCAGAAAAACCAAATCTACAGTTTACTTCGTTACACGGTCCACTATGCAAAAAATTCCCTTGACTGCGGCCGGCTACGCCAAACTCGATGCAGAAATCAAGCACCTTAAAACGGTAGAGCGGCCGGCAAACATCAAAGCACTTGCCGCTGCTCGTGAGCATGGTGACTTGTCCGAAAATGCCGAATATCACGCAGCCAAAGAACACCAGAGCTTTATCGAGAGTCGCATGATTGAACTTGAGGACATGCTTAGTCGCGCTCAAGTAATTGATGTAGTCAAGCTATCTGGAGAAACAATCAAATTCGGTGCGACAGTAACGCTGATAGATGAAGACACGAACGAGCAATGTCGTTACCAAATCGTTGGTGCTTTTGAAGCTGAAGTCAGGGATGGGAGAGTCTCCGTCTCATCCCCAATCGCACGAGCGCTCATCGGCAAATCGATAGGTGACGCCGTAGAAGTGGCAACGCCCAGTGGTGAGCGTTTTTATGAAGTCCTGAAAGTGGAATTCATCTAATTCATTTGAAGAGTTCAAGCCGCCACAATTGTCCCAATCAAAATGTGGGACTGAACATCGGCGATTTCATCCGTAGCCGTTCCGCAACGGCTGAGATCTCATGAGTGCGCGCCGTCCATTCTTAAATGGGAAACCCCGGCACGAGCTTGGACGTCCGTATGGTCAACGAAGTCTTCACACTATCGACGTTGGGTGCGGATGTGAGCTTTTCGGTAAGGAAAGATTGGAACGTCGATAAATCACGTGCCGCAATCTTCAAAACAAAATCGATTTCCCCGTTGAGCATGTAGCATTCACGCACCTCGGGCCAACTCGTTACAAGCGCCTCAAATTTTCTCAGGTCTGCCTCGGCTTGACTACGCAGGCCAACCATGGCGAATACCGTCACTTCGAAGCCGAGGGCATTGCCGTCAACAACCGCATGGTAGCCCTTAATCAATCCCGCTCTTTCAAGGGCGCGGACCCGTCGAAGACAAGGCGGTGCGGATATACCGACACGTTTGGAAAGTTCTATATTTGTAATTCGTCCATCGGCCTGGAGTTCTTTCAAGATCTTCAAGTCTTTATCATCGAGCTTCAAGCTTTGCATGGATTTTGCCCGCAATCGATTTCGGTGAAAGTCAGTCCTTCACTATGCCAAGGTAATTTACCATATGCTCAATTTCATCCGGGTTGGTTTTGAACCATTCAGCATCGGGAATACCTCTGATTTGATGACCGTTATTTTTCAAAACTTTATGTATCAGTCGCTCCGAATCCTGCGCTTGATCCTCCGTTTCGCATCGAATACGGATCAAATATCTGGGAAGCACAGGCAAGTATGAAGCGAAATCTTTCTTCCATCTTCGATTGAATCCGTCCGAGCCTGCCCATCCGATTTTGATGGCCCAACGATCGCCGGTGTTTTCGTCCTGCGGCAAACACCACGCATAAACCTCGCAAGGCTCCTCACCGAGGTCTCTATCAGAGTCCATGTCGTCCCAACCATCCTCGGCCCCTAAACTCGCGAGACCCGTGTCGGATTCTGTCTGCTCGCCAGTCCCGACATATAGATAGCACCAGGGTTATTTCTCTGAAATACGTATCTGGTCCCTCTTTTTTTGGGTAGTAGTTTCTTTAGTATACTGAATACGGTATCTTTTGATATCGGATTGCGAACCCGGGACGGCCCCGATGGAAAGCAAAAGGCGTTCAAGGGCTGGGGCCGGCGGCAAACCGCCAGGGGAAGAAACCGGAACCAAGCGCTAGCGTCCGTGACCATCTTCGAGGGAAGATCTCAAATTACGTGCGCGCCGGGATTACGAAGGTCTTTCCGAGTAAAATGTTATCTCTCAGGCCCTCATCTCTTTCATTGGCATGCCAGACGCGTTCGTTCTGGCGCACTACGGTCAAGGTCACTAAATAAGGGCGGAACGAACTTTGCAGGATAAACGATGCCGGCAACACATCATTCAAAAATACTGATTTTGGGGTCCGGGCCCGCCGGATATACGGCAGCCATTTATGCCGCACGTGCAATGCTCAACCCCGTGCTGGTCCAGGGAATTCAGCCCGGCGGCCAAATGACGATTACAACCGATGTGGAGAACTACCCGGGTTTCGCGGATATTATTCAGGGCCCATGGCTCATGGAACAAATGCAGGCGCAGGCAGAGCATGTCGGCACCAAGATGATCAACGACACCATCGTCAACGTTGATGTCAGCCGGCGGCCCTTCACCTTGGAAGGCGATTCGGGCGATCTGTATACGACGGATGCACTCATCATCGCGACGGGAGCGCAAGCCAAATGGCTGGGACTGGAATCGGAAGAAAAATTCAAAGGTTTCGGCGTTTCGGCTTGTGCGACATGTGACGGTTTTTTCTACCGCGATAAGAGTGTGGTTGTGATAGGCGGCGGCAATACGGCGGTTGAAGAAGCGTTATTCCTTACGAAATTTGCGAACAAGGTCACCCTGGTGCATCGGCGCAATGAGTTGCGTGCGGAGAAGATTTTGCAAAAACGCCTTTTTGAAAATGACAAAATTGAAATTTTCTGGGACAGCGTATTGGAAGAAATATTGGGGACATCCGACCCACTTGGCGTAACGCATGTTCGCCTGAAACACGTGAAATCAGGCGAAAGTCGCGATGTTGCCGCCGAAGGCGTTTTCATTGCCATCGGACACGCGCCCGCAACAAAACTCTTTTGCGGACAACTTAAGATGAACGACCGGGGATACATAGACACATTGCCGGATGCAACAGCAACTTCCATTCCCGGAGTATTCGCGGCCGGAGACGTCACGGATGAGATCTATCGGCAGGCTGTAACGGCGGCGGGTTTAGGCTGCATGGCCGCACTGGAAGCGGAAAAATTTTTGTCGGAACAGGGGTCGGTCGGCATCGCCGCTGAATAAAACGAACTTCTTGTTGACAAATCGCTCACATTCCCTCTTGCGACTGACGGAATGAATTTCACCGCCGAGTGACACCCCTGATTCTATCGGTCACAAAGTTCAAAATATTCTTATCCGAAATCCGCCGTCCAACCATCCCACACCCTTCTAACCGTATGACCCGTAAAACGAAAATTTATCAAACGGCGACGCATCCATGTCACGATACGACCAACTATCGACGGAGCATATCTTGACGGAATGAAGCGCAAGTAACACTCTACCCTCTCCTGGGCCCATCGGTTCCGGGCTTCCCCAGGCACCTGAGGAACGAGAGAAGATGCTCCTACCACCAAAGCAAATTCGACACGAAGTGACGCCTCACTGGTCGCACGACGACAAGGCCAGACAATCGTTTCAACGTACCATGCGCGAGAGAATGTTAAAACTCTCGGCGGGTACCAGGGCAATATACGAAAACCGCGTTAAGCCCCATTTCGAAAAAGCCAATGGTCGTTCTTTTTCCGACCGTCGTGAACTTCGCGAATACATGCAAAAGGAACCGTTCTACCAAATGTATGTAGCATCACAACGAGTCGCACAGGAACTGATGTGGGCATCAATTACATATGCCGTAGATCGTCAACTCGACGATCTGATCGACAGGGCAACGCCAAACGGACCAACGAAAGGCAGTCTAACGATTGACCCTGAGTTCGTACCGCCACGTTACGTTTCTGCGGTGGACATACACTGCATGCCCGGCGGCTATTGCGAGACTCTCAAGGACAGAGACGTGGCGGCAGGCGCCATTTACGAAAAGGGATCTTATATCTACGGCAGTGGACGCGGAGGCCGACTAGGGGAAGGCCTTGGACGGGTTGTTATCGGATATATTAAACGGGAGCACCCTAAATTGGAGCCGTTGCGCATCCTGGACATGGGATGTGCAATCGGTAATTGCACATTGCCCTATTGCGACGCTTATCCCGACGCGGAAATCCAAGCCATCGATGCAGGGCCCGCATTACTTCGGTACGGTCACGCCCGGGCAGAATCATTGGGTAAGACGGTACATTTCAGCCTTCAAAATGCCGAGCACACAAATTTCGAAGACGAGTCATTTGATCTGGTCGTTTCCCATATCATGTTTCATGAGATGTCGCGCAAGGCCCTGCCTAATTCGCTGAAGGAATCGTATCGGCTACTCAAGCATGGAGGATTAATGATTCATGCAGACGCCGGCCAATATGCCGGCATGGATCTTTACCGTCAGCTGATCTTTGACAACGAAGTCTACAACAACAACGAGCCATTCTGGAGCACCATGCGCGAACTTGATCTCGAAGCCTTGGCTATTGAGGTAGGCTTTGATCGAAACAAAGTGCACTTGCACATGGAGCCAATGGGCCCCCCGCCACCTGCGAGACAAAATAACAAGCCGCCCGAGAGGTCAACCGTCGTCCTTGGATTCCATTTGCTTGTCGGCCAAAAGTAGAAATGCCCACAATGAACAACAAAGGCGATGCACGTGTCAGAAAATCTTCTCGTGGTTACAGACCCCAGTTTTTTCAAGACCCGATCAATGACAAATTGCTGTCCATGATCCTTTCCATGGCCAACGAAATGTGGGTCATGCGGGAGCGGCTCGACACCCTTGAGGCTGTTGCCGAAGGCAGGGGTCTCATATCCCAAAAAGAGATTGATGAATTCGAAGCATCTCCCGAGCGAGATGAAAAGAGAGAAAAAATGCGTCAGGAGTTTTTTGATCGTATTTTTTACTTGATGTTGGAAGAAGCCGAAAACGTCAAACGAAATGCTTCAAAAGAAGCCTATGATCAAGTTATTCGGGACTCGGCAACCGAATAGTGAGGCCCTGGCCTCAAGAAGAGTGCGGTCATCTCGGAATTACATGTAAAGCCGCTCGCTTTCCAGCCCCTCATAAAGAGACGCCACCTGTTCGCCGTAACCGTTGAAAAGCAGTGTGGGCACACGTTCGCCTGTGCCTAATACCTCTTCGGTGGCCTGGGACCAACGCGGATGGTCCACTTTCGGATTAACGTTGGCCCAAAAGCCGTATTCCCTGGGGCTCGTGTCTTCCCAGAAACTGATCGGGCGTTGGGCGACAAAGCTGATTTTTACAATCGACTTGATGGATTTGAATCCGTATTTCCATGGAATTGCGAGTCGCAACGGTGATCCAAATTGCTTGGCCAAAGGTTTGCCATATACGCCTGTTGCCATAAAAGCCAAATCATTTACGGCTTCCTGGATGGTTAAACCTTCGACATATGGCCAAGGATACCAAATGGCCCTTTGTCCTGAAGCCATGTCAGGATCGAAAAACGTCTCCATGCGAATATACTTGGCGCCAGAAAGGGGCTTGGAGAAATCTACTAGCGCTCGCAGAGGAAATCCTGACCAAGGCACAGCCATGGACCATGCCTCTACGCATCGATGCCGGTAGAGACGCTCTTCCAAGGGCATTTGACGAATGAGGTCGTCCACTCCAATCGTTTTTTCCTTTTCCACAAGACCATCAATGGTCAAATCCCAAGGACGTAAACGAAGATTTTGAGCGGCCTTGTAGATACTCTTGTGTGAGCCAAATTCGTAAAAGTTGTTGTATTTGGACGCCAGGGCTTCCTCGGTTACCGGCCGATCCAACTGGAAGGACTCGTTACGGCTCAGGGGATAAAGATCCGATGTCGGATCTATCGGCCCTTGCGAGTCCGTCGACTCTTTGGATGTCATGGCATTTGACGCATCATCATCGCACGACGTCAAAATCGGTACCGCACTAATCGCCGCAATAGATCCGGCCTGCTTGACCATGTCTCGCCGATTTAAAAAATATTTTTCGGGTGTGGCATCGCTTTCCGGTAATTCCCAGGCTCTTCGCCTCTTTATCAGCATTCGCATTCCTTTCAAGACGGCCATCGAAAGGCTATTCTCAATCTCACAGGGTCGCGGGATTGTATCGCCCTATGATCAATATATAAGCATTCCTGATGCGGTCGGAACAGCTGCTAAATGATAAGGCTACGTAACATCCAAGCCACTTTTTCACTGACTTGCATGCGCTGAGTTAAAAGATCTGCGGTCGGCTCATCGTGAGCTTCTTCTACCGTCGGGAATACCCTCCGCGCCGTTTTGACGACCGCCTCATGCCCTTTTACCAGATTGGCGACCATGTCCTCAGCCATAGGAACGCCCTCTTCTTCTTCGATGCTCGTGAGTACGGCATAAGCTTTGTAGCTGCCCGGTGCCGTAACTCCCAAGGCACGAATGCGCTCTGCAATCTGGTCAACGGCCAAGGCAAGCTCATTGTACTGTTCCTCGAACATGAGATGCAGAGTGTTAAACAACGGTCCTGTCACGTTCCAGTGATAATTGTGGGTTTTCAGATAAAGCGTGTATGTGTCCGCTAAAAGGTGAGACAAACCCTCGGCAATTTTCCTGCGTTCAGTTTCCGGAATGCCAATGTCGATTTCCATGAAGTGATCCTCCATCGCTCTATAGCTCAACTTCCAGTGAAACACCCCTTATCGGTCTCACGATTGTACGTTCCCTAGTTTAGAATAATTTCAAGAACACTTCACTGAATCCTGTTCCATGTCGCCAGTTCAGGCATCTCTTAAAATCTGAAATACAGCTATGGGAACGTCGACAATCTGTGCATATTGACGATGGTCCGGGGCATATCAAAATCAACGCTTCCGTCACATAAAGCGTGCTTGATACGGCCAAATGCCTGCGTATTGCCCAAAATATGCTCACGAAGCGAGTTCTCTAGACCTTTCAACAGCTGCACCGACAGCTTGGACCAGTAACGGTTCGAGACCAGCTTTTCCCATGAGTATTTCCAATGCTGCTGCTGTTGTCCCACCTTTGCTCGTAACATTTTCGCGCAATGTTGAAGCATCCTCTTTTGACAAAACCGCAAGGTCTCCTGAGCCACTAACCGTGGCACAAGCCAACTGTTCGGCCAATGCTTCGGGTAGGCCCGCCTGTACACCAGCTTTTTTCAAACATTCGATTAAGTAAAAGACATAGGCAGGACCGCTCCCCGATACTGCAGTCACAATATCCACTTGACTTTCATCTTCCAGAAACACGACCTCTCCGACAGCTTCAAGAAGTCGTGTACTCAAGTCTATGTCAAGCTGAGATATGCCTGGCGGGGCATACAGTGCCGTGACACCTTTGCCAATCGAGGCAGGCAGGTTAGGCATAGCCCTGACGACGCTAACATCACCACCTAAGTCATTTAATAAGCTGGCTACTGTTTTGCCTGCGGCAATCGAAATGAACAGTACAGAAGGTTTCGAAAGACCTTTCAAAGGTGCCAATACTTCGGTCATGTCTTGAGGCTTGATTGCAAGAACGACAGCCGCAATGTTTCGCTTTTCCAACTGGGCGATCGTTGGATTCAGTTCAAAATCATAATTGGATTGTAATTCCGCTAACTCTATCGAGGGATGCGGCTCCAATACGGAAATCCGGTCCTGGTCTATGGTTGATTTCATGAGCCAACCTGAAAGCAGTGCCCGCCCCATTTTGCCGGCGCCTACAAGTACGGCATTTTTTCCGTCGAGTGCATCTGCCATCTATATTTCTTGCACCTGCGCCTTTCCGCCAGTTATTTCACCACACGTTTCTTCACCGACTTCTTAGCCAACTTCCTTTCCAAAGATTCGACTCGTTTGCGTAATTCCTCGTTTTCCGAAGAGAGTTTAACAGCTACGGAACGCAACACTTCGAACTCATCGCGCGTTACAAGGTCAAAGTCATCAATTATTCTTTCGCCTTGCTGTCGAACAAGAGTCTCTATTTCTTGCTTGATTCCCTGCGCAGCGCCCGCGGCATTGGTTAGAATCCTGGCAAGATCGTCTAATACTCGGCTCTGTCGTTGCATCTTAAGAGGATCACCTTCATAAAACCGTATGTTATTTAATCGGTTGTGGACCAAACCTCTCAAGCATAGCATGATCTTCAAGTGATAGATTGATGCTCAGGCGGTTTTTGCCGCACAAAGTGTGTATGTAAACTAAACGAGAAGAAGTCACGTTGGCGGCCCGATGCCATTTTTAGCCATTTCTTTTCCGGCAATCGACCCATCGATCATCAAGTTTGGTCCATTCACAATCGGGTCCGTCGATATTGGTCCAATCGCGATCAGATGGTATGCGGTCGCCTACATCGCCGGATTGGTTCTGGGATGGCGGTACATCGTCCAACTGCTCAAATCCACATCGCTTTGGCCTCCGCCCACTTCCGCAAAAAAACAGCCCTTGCCCAGCCCCCCGGCAACGACCACGGATATCGACGATTTGTTGGTCTGGGTAACAATCGCCGTCATTGTTGGCGGAAGGCTTGGCTATGTGATTTTCTATCAACCCAGCATCATACTCGAAAATCCATTGGGTATTTTTGCTGTATGGCAAGGAGGCATGTCGTTTCATGGCGGATTCTTGGGAGTCATCATTGCCGGCTCCATATTCTGCCTCAGAAGGGGCTTGAACATAATCCGAGTTGGCGATTTGGTCGCGTGTGCGGCTCCCATTGGATTGTTCTTTGGTCGAATAGCCAATTTTATAAACAGTGAACTTTGGGGAAAAGTCACAACAGTTCCTTGGGCTTTTATTTTCCCCAACGGTGGCCCGGATCCCAGACATCCAAGCCAGCTTTATGAAGCTATCCTGGAGGGCATTTTATTATTCATGGTGTTGCGCCTCGCAAGCCACCGATTCGGTATCTTCTCAAGTCCGGGAACCGCGATCGGGTTATTCGTCGCAGGTTACGGTTTAGCGAGGATAGTCGTCGAATTCTTTCGAGAGCCTGATTCGCATATCGGCTATTTGGCTGGCGATTTCATTACGATGGGGATGGTGTTGTCCGCACCAATGTTTTTAGCCGGCATCATGTTGATCTGGTGGTCGCAAAAATTACGCTTTGGATCAATCTAAGCTTCATTCGAAAACGCAGGATTTCGAAAAGTGACCAATTGGACACTTCACAATATCGAACGCCAAGCCGAGAGCGATGCACAAACCACAAATTTTATGATCTCACACATCAAGCGGCATGGACCGATCAGTGTGGCCGAATATATGAGTCTAGCACTCAACCACCCGGTATTCGGCTACTACCAAACTCAAGAACCGCTGGGTGTGAAAGGCGACTTCACTACAGCGCCGGAAATCAGCCAACTATTTGGCGAACTGGTCGGAATTTGGTGTCTGAAAAGTTGGGAATCGCTCGGTGAGCCAGGTAGATTTTGCCTTGTTGAACTCGGGCCAGGACATGGAACTCTTATGTCCGACCTTTTGCGCGTGGCCAAATTGCGTCCGGCATTCATCGAAGCAGCCGACATCCATTTGATAGATGCAAGCCCATTTCTCCGCCGCAAACAGTCAAAAACTTTGCGAGGTGTTGCCAACATCACATGGCACGACAATCTTTCCAAACTGCCGGAACATCCATTAATTCTCGTTGCCAACGAATTTTTTGATTGCCTTCCCGTAAGACAGATGTGCCGGACCGACGGAGGTTGGCGCGAACGCGGCGTACACACGGATCAGAATGGCGACCTAGACTTTGTGTTCCTGCGCGTCCCAGCGCAGGGTATGCGGATGCTGGACAAATTCGAGAAGTCCGCCTCGACAGGCGACATTATCGAAGTATCGCCGGAGCGATACAACTTGATGCATAAACTGGCCAAAATGATTTCAGTTCAATCCGGGTGCGGTCTGTTTGTCGACTACGGTCACACGTCTACAGGCTTCGGAGACACACTTCAGGCGGTACAAAACCACGGCTACGCTGACGTTCTATCTCAACCGGGAAAGATCGATATCACTGCCCATGTCGACTTTGAAGTTCTTGCCGACGCGGCTAAAGAGGGAGGGGCCAAGGTTTACGGGCCAATCCCGCAATCTCTATTTCTGAAGCAAATGGGCATCGAAAATCGCGCCCAAAAACTTATGGATAATACCAAACCACAGCAAACAAACTCCGTTCAGGCAGGGCTTGAACGTTTGATTGCAGGCAACCAGATGGGCTCTCTTTTCAAAGTGATGGCGATTTCCGGAAAGGGGGATCGTCCTATAGCGGGTTTTTTGAAAAGTAAGGTCTAAATGCAGCTTGGTTGTCTTGTAGGATTGTGAAACGAGTCAGGTAAAGCTTAGTTCAAGATGAACAACCCCAAAATACAATCCTTGCCGAAATTCGAGTCCCAACAGTTGCAGAATTTCAAAAATATATCTCACGGCTTCTTTATGAGGCACGACAGTAAATCACGGGGACCATATCGCAGCGATCTTGGTTCAAATGATGCAAACAAAAGCTTTGAATCCTTCAATCAAGAGAACAGAGTCATTGTTGCACAGGCACTTTCGATCTCAAGTAACTCTCTTTTGACCTTACGCCAAATTCATTCGGCTCGAGTTGTGACTGTGGAGAAGGTATGGCACGCTTCGAGTGCACCGAAGGCTGACGGCATGGTAACTCGACAGACCGGCTTAGCCCTTGGAATCCTATCAGCCGACTGTGCACCAGTGCTCATACTAGATCGCCAAAACGGAATTATCGGCGCTGCACATGCGGGATGGAAAAGCGCCCTCGCCGGCATAATTGAAAACACTGTAGAAGCAATTCATGCCTTAGGCAGGCAACACTCATCTTTGATAGCAGCCATCGGCCCTTGCATTTCTCAAAAAAATTACCAAGTAGAGACTGGATTTAGGCGAATTTTTATTGAAGCCAACGCTTTAAATGAGAAATACTTTACACCCGGCATGGAGGGTCTTTCAGGTGTCTTCTGGCAGTTCGACCTGAAAGGATTTATCGTCGCAAAACTGCAAGATTTGAATGTCGCTGACGTTGAGACAATTAACGTTTGTTCTTATGAAAGCGAGCAGCAATGCTATTCTCATCGTAGAGCAACACTTCTCGATAAAAGAGAGCACGGTCGAAATATCTCAGCTATTATGATCAATGAGAACTGTACGGCAGAGTTATAACCCGTTTCTGCTTCTGATCTGCTGTGTAACCTTTTGTCTTGCGTCTTGTAGAAGTTTGCCACAGCCCTTTGAACGGGGAGAGTCCAACAACCCTATCATCGAAAAGATTCTTGCCAGTCCGAATGTTATGATTACCCCGGTCGTGAACGCTCCACCTCCGGTCAATTTTCAACTAGCACAGCAGGTAGCAGCCGAAGCACAACGTCGTGATATTGCCGCGGTCACGCGCGGCGCAAGTCGAAGGGCCAACCTCCTTCAGGGTACAGCGTCCACTCATCACAACGAAAGCGGCGATGTGTTGATCCGGATCAATTGGGAGCTTGCTGGAGCTGACGGCATATTAATAGATCGAATGGCCACGGAGACAGAGGCTTTTGAACCCACTGCCGATGACCCGTGGCTGCGTTTTGCAAACTCGGATTTTACTAAAATCGTCGATCAAACGGGAGCATTTCTCGAGAAAGCGCTTTTTGGACACGAAATTGAAGAGCCTCGCGTTACCGAAGGTTTTGAAGTCGAGTTAGATTTTAATAATCCTTACCATCTCTATATTCGAAACGTCGTAGGCGCACCTGGTGATGGATCTCAATCTTTGACGAATGCAATGAATGAACTTTTAGGAGCTGAAGAAATTCCACTACCACTTGTCGTGGACCCCTTACCAAGCGACTTCAGTTTTGTCATTGCCGGGCGGGTCGAATTAAGAAAGCTCGATGAGTCGGCTGAATTCATCACGTTTATTTGGGACTTAATGCTTCCGAGCGAAGAAATCTTGGGGAGTGTGAAACAGGAAAATGTAATCCCTGAAGGCAGCCTAGACGGCGAATGGGGAGAAGTCGCATTTGAAGTAGCCGCTGCCGCCGCTGATGGTCTCATGTCGGTACTCTTGCAAATGGATCCGTTAACAACTGAACATTAGCGGAACCCAAATTCAACTCAGCGCCTTAGACGCGGTCCTGATTACCTACCTTTCGACCGTTTACACATGAAAGCCCCCTTGATAGAAACCGCCGGACGACTCGGGGCCGATCATCAACTAAATGGGCATTGTAGAGGACGTCTGTTAAAAAGTATTCGTTAAATGTCCCGGATACGCACCGCCTGCGGTGCGACAAGGAGATTCGGTTATGAAATTTCTAGCCGGAAACAGTAACATGCCTTTAGCGGAAGCTATCGCCAAATATCTTCAGCTGCCTTTGACGAACGCCTCAGTTCGCCGCTTCTCCGACAAAGAAATATTCGTTGAGATCCACGAAAATGTCCGTGGCGAGGATTGCTATATAATCCAGTCCACATCATATCCGGCAAATGACAATTTGATGGAACTACTTATCTGCATCGATGCCCTTTATAGAGGGTCAGCCAACAGCATTACCGCAGTGGTTCCTTATTTCGGATATGCTCGACAGGATCGGAAAACGGCGGCACGGACTCCCATTTCGGCTAAATTGGTCGCGAACTTGATCACGAAGGCCGGCACAAGCCGTGTCATTACACTGGATTTACACGCAGGCCAAATCCAAGGTTTTTTTGACATGCCGACCGACAATCTTTACGCAACACCGGTCATTGAGCGGGACATTCGCGAAAAATTTAGAGACGATGGAGAAATTACGATCGTGTCGCCGGATGTAGGCGGCGTAACGCGCGCGCGCCTACTGGCGAAGAGACTTGAAGTCGATTTGGCCATTGTTGACAAGAGGCGTGAACGTGCAGGCGAATCGGAGGTCATGAATATTATTGGAGACGTACAAGGCCGCAGTTGCGTTTTATTCGATGATATCGTCGACTCGGCGGGCACGCTGTGTAATGCAGCCGAAGCTCTCAAGAAAAAAGGCGCTCAAGAAGTATGTGCTTATGTGACACACGGTGTTCTTTCGAATGGCGCCGTCCAACGCATTTCAAATTCAGCTCTGAAAGAATTGATCATCACCGATTCGATTGAAGCAACTCCCGCTGTCAAAGAGACACCGAATATTCGCCAAGTAACAATTGCTCCCTTAATTGGCGAAGCGATCAGGCGCATAAGCCATTCGGAATCCGTCTCCAGTCTTTTTGACTAATTCACCCCCGCTGATTCTGGTGCCGTCAACCTGACACCAAAAGAAGCATAGAAACAAAGGCGGCCTCGAAACGAGGCCGCATGTAACAATTAACCATATGAATAGCACTACATATATTGCTCACGGTACCAATCGTTGACTTCATCGCCTGTGGTCAACCAGACACCATCATGCCTCGCAATATGTTCAAATGCTCTTTTCAAGTGCTTGAATTTATTGGGTTGGCCAACGAAGAATGTGTGTAAACAGATCGGCATGATCCGAGCGTTTGTTGCACCTTCTTCGTATAGAATATCAAACTGATCAATGATCATATCCCCAAAGGCTTCGGAACTGACGCCAACATTCATGAATGCCGGAATGTCGTTGAGATCGACAGTATATGGCACAGCGATCAAGCTTCCTGATTTGGTCTTGAAGGGGAACGGGTGATCGTCCGCCGTATAATCACAAAGGTATTGAACGCCGAACTCGGCAAGTACATCAGGCGTATTGTTGGTATGAGTGAGAAACGGGCTTAGCCACCCCTTGGTTTTGCGGCCTAACGCTTTTTCCATGGCATCGAGTACGCCGCCGACAATCTCTTTTTCCTTGTCTATTTCAATATTGCTCAAGAAATTGGCCGGCGCATTGTTGATACCATGTCCGATCCAAGCCCAATTACGTTTTTCGCCCTCTTCAATAATACGAGGATATTCGCGGATAATCTCGGAATTCAAACAAACCGTACCGCGCATACCGAGATTGTCCATCAAGTCCATCATTCGCCAAAGGCCAACTCGATTGCCATAGTCACGCCAGCCGTAATTCAAGGGGTCGGGGTTAAATTGTGCAGTTCCGGGAACGATTGCCGTACCCGGAATATCATGCGGAAAGTGCTCGATATTGACGTAAGGCGTGACTGCCACCCTAGCTCCGCCAGGGAGTTTCATGGGGTCCCGGTCGATAATAGGTACATAATCGTAGTGGGGACTCTGGGTGAGTTCGACCATAACTATGTTCTCCTTAACTAAAATCTTTCTTGAAAATTGGACTTGTTGAGAACTGCAAAAACAGCAGTGGTCTATTGCCTTTTTAAATACTCGATTGTTTCCTCTTTCGATACAACATCGCCATATTTGGCATCAATATCAAATAGGTTGGCTTCGTGGGGGTCGTCATGGCGGTCACCGACACATTCCCGGACAACCATTGTGCGCAACCCATGTTGAAGCGCATCCACGGCTGTTGCGCGGATGCAGCCAGATGTCGTGCAGCCGGTGATAATGAGCGTATCGATATTCATGGCATTCAACGTGGCAATGAGAGACGTGCCAAAGAACGCGCTGGCATACTGTTTCGTAATAATCACTTCGCCGCTTTTCGGGATAACCTCGTCGCAAAATTCGGCGCTCGGATTACCCTCCACCAGATCCTTGAGAACGGGCGCCTTGGTCGTCCACACGCCGCCATCGGCATAGTCCGGCGGTGTATAACGAACTTGCGTATGGATGATCGGAATGTTTTTCGAACGGGCCACATCGAGAAGTTCCGGCGTCTGGGCCACAGCTTTCAAGACACCAGGCGCGTAAAGAGGAGCACCTTCCGTCGTGTAACCTTTGAGAAAATCAATAACAATAACCGCGGGCTTCTGACCAAACCCCAATCTGTTATCCCATACGCCCTTGTAATTGCCTTGAGCGGATTTGCTCATGTTTCAGTCTCCCTTGAGCACTCGTTATTGGTTGGGTGGAATACTCTAGCATCGTTGCCCGGCTGAATGCACCTCAATGATGGATACGCCCGGGGCACGGTGAAGGACTGCCCGAGAGAGACGAAAGTAGAGACTCACATCGTGCGCCTAGTTTAATCCAAAGGAGGCGTCGCATCGCCGGAAGTCAAAGTTGATGCATAGGAACGTTCAAAGCCCATGGCCAAACCAGCATAATATGCAATGAGATAAGCCACCATGGAAACCATGAGTCCCAGGAGCGAGGCCATAATCCAATCCGGCGCGAACTGGGTACTTACGGCACCCGATAAGTAGGCGATAAATGCTGCCGGGTTCCAAACCGGCAGGTGTTCCAACCGCGACTGTGTAAGGCGCATACGGCTCACCAGATAGTATTCCACAATCACGGGACCGATCAGCGGCGGCGTTATACTGGCAAGTAAGTCGACCCAATCCAAGAAACGGGCATACATGCCAAGCCCCAAAATAGTTCCAAGAACACCGCAAATCAGAGTCATTGCGCGGCGGGGTTTCTTGAAAACGCTCGATGTTTGTATCACGGGAAGATACAAGTTGGCGTCACCTGTGGTCCAAAGAGCCAAGCTCATGCCGATGAGTCCAATTCCGCCTATGATGAAGCCCTGTTGCAGCATATAGGTAGTGAAGTCGTGGGCTCCTGCCACGATACCTCCCATTGAGCCTACAATCTGCAGGAACCACTGCGAAACAATCAAAACAATGAACGGAATAGCGACCGCGACCCATGCCCTCTTTGCAAAGCGGGTGTACTCGGCCATGACAATAGCTCCGACAATCCACGATCCCACAACGAGGTTGATGGCTTCTATCATTGTAATGGGATTTTGGCCCGCCTTTTCATTCGACAAGACAAGGAACGCATCCCAACCACCCGCTTTTGAAATAGTCAAATAACCCGCATAAAGACCGACGAGTACGAGAATGGCAACGGCGGGCACACTCACGACTTCAAGTCCCTTGACGCCAAAATATGTCGTGATCGTATAGAGCGCACCTGCAAAAATAGCGACGGCGAAAAACGTTGCGCTGTCATAAGACTGGGCCCAGGCAAAACCGAACGCACCTACGACAATCCCCTGCCAACCGATCGTCAGTGCAGCGATAAAAAGCACGGGTAAATAAGCACCAACCCTTCCGTAGGCGAATCGATAAAGTAGACCGCTGTTACACGCTGTTTTATAGCCGATGTAGCCAACCAACGCGCCGATAACAAAGTTGATGGTATTTCCAATAAAGGAGGCGACGATTAAATCGGGCCAGAACGGAACGCTTTGTCCTAGACCGCCACCGACCAACAACCCCGTGACTAAAAATCCCCACCCAAAGGCTAGTGTAAGGAGCGGGGCCGTTTCGCGACGCTGGCTATCGGCAAGAGATGTCAACGGGTTGTCGGCGCTGGACAACTCTGCCTGCTCATTCAGTGTCCACCACCTCTTTAAGCTCTGCCGTATCATGACTGTCAGCCTGTTCGCAACGATCTTGCTCAGTGTCCACCACTTCTTTAAGCTTTGCCGTATCGTGATAGCTTCGCCAGTCATTGCTGTCCGCCAACAAGTTTGAAAAAGAAGAACGGGTTGAAGAGTATTGGCTACTCTTGTTATTCATCAAGATATAAAGACCGCGCAATTATGAAAAGCGGGAGCTTCAATACAAAAACCGAGGGTTAGCGACAGCAATGAACATGAAATCTCAAGACACCCATGAAATGTTGGTTGAGCCTCTACATGACGAAGAGGCACGCCAGAATTTCTCGTGTGATTTTCGTAAATTCATCGCCACCCAGGTTGCACCCGGCAACAAACCAGCCTATGCCGTCGTGGCAGCTCCCACCTTTGCTAAAAAGAATGGTTACACACCCCAGTCCCACGATGAAATTGCCGAAGCCTTCAGGCGAAATCCAACCTATCAGTTTTACAGCGCGCTGCAGCGCAATTGCCAAGAAATGATGTTTGACGGAATCACTGATTCCATCGACCGCGCTCTTCCCGATTTGATCAAGCGAGCCCAAGAATTATCGGGCACAAGCGGCGGTACGCTGACACTGGATGAGGATTTTCAACCGCCAGCTTATCTAACGGTTTATGACATTCACCTCCAGCCAGGCGGTTACACAGCGAACATTTGCAAAGGCGACATATCCGCTGGACTGCTGTATGAGCGTTCCACGTATCTTTATTCCATGGGCTACATGGGTCCAAAGCTCGATTATCTGAGCAAATCTCTCATTGAGCACTTAAAGAAGACCTATCCCAACAAGAATCCAACCCGGATTCTCGATATGGGCTGCGCTGCGGGCAACACTACTACCGCCTGGGCAGAAGCGTATCCCGAGGCGGAAGTCCACGGTCTTGATGTCGGTGAAGCCCTATTGCGCTACGCACATGCTCGAGCGGAGGCAATTGGAATCCCCGTACATTTCAGTCAACAAAATGCCGAGGAAACAACTTTTGAAGAGTCCAGTTTCGACCTTGTCGTATCTCACATTATGATGCACGAAACGTCTGCGTCCGCAGTTTCAAGAATCTTCGCGGAAAGCCGCCGTATTCTCAAGCCAGGCGGGGTGATGTTACACTTAGACCTACCTCGACTGGATACCCTATCACCCGTTGAAAGTTTTCTCGCCTCGTGGGAGGTTTACAACAATAATGAGGCGTTTGGCGGCACCTATCGAACAATGGACGTTCTCGCCGAAGCGGAAAAGGCCGGATTTGGCGCAAACGATATTCGCATCGATCATGTCGACTTCATTGATCCGCCAAAGTTGAACAACTACCAAACCAAAATTTCAACGTGGCCAGCAGTGGTAGGTGAAAAGTAGCTTGTTCAAACGGCAATCTTCGTCTGACAACCAATGGTTTTCATGGGCTCATGCATCGGGGGATGAACCGTTGATTTGACCAGGACAGCACGTCCGCACCCTCCCACACGATAAACGCGATCATAATTTGCAGGCGGTGGCTGCAACCACTAGTGACTTGACATAGGGGTCACGCCCGCTAGATTCCCCGCGCCGGTTGTAGACAGGATTGTACAATTTAAGAAAATTACCATGGCTAAACCAACCACCATCAAAATCAGACTCAACAGCACTGCCGGCACGGGCTATTTTTATGTCACTAAGAAGAATTCCCGCTCCATGACGGAGAAAATGATGGTCAGAAAATACGATCCGATTGCACGCCGGCACGTCAAATTCAAGGAAAGCAAAATCAAATAATCCGTCGCGTCAAGGTGCCCTGCACTCTTACATTTCGATTGCACAAGAAGAAATCCTCAGGTCCGCCTGACCATACTGACACCCATCAATACAGACGATACGTGCACGCTGCTAAACTGACGGCAGCCGCCAGTCATTCCGTTTGGCGATTATCAAACATCAGATTTGGGCGAGAAAAATTGTGTCACGTGCCTGACAGATACGCCCGGATCAATAGCGCGTCTATCGAACTCTGCCGAAGTCTCGCTCATGAGAAAAGGCCCGACCCAAGGAGCAAGTCTTTTAACCGAAGAAAGAGTGGTCGGCCAGATAATTACGCGCTGCCAGAGGAGGCCTCTCCAACAACACTCTCGCCGACCACCACCCTCGCGCACTCAGGAGATGCGGCGGACCCGAGTGAACCGCAAGGGAACATAGTTCATGCACTTAACAAAAATACATACCGTCAGGCTAAACTCCGCAACCAACCGATTGGATCAGATACTCAGTCACTTGTAAAGATTGTCTGCCAGTCAAAAACCGGTAGGGGCGTCATCAACCACGAGAGCCGCCATCCGTTTTAGTCAAGACATCATTGCTTCCGTGTCAAATCCGTGCACGTGGTTCGCTCGTTGATTACAGACTACAACCCTGACTATAGGGAGTGTGACTTGTCTTGGGCGTCACTTTGAACCGTTCACAAACATCGAAGCCGTCAGCGTGTCACTGACGACCAGAACTCACGAGAACATAAATTTTCAACTGTCGAGAAGACCTTTTACGGTGTCAAGAAATGATGAGACGGTGATAGGCTTCGCGATATAAGCTTCGCAACCTCCTTCACGTATCCTCTCTTCATCGCCTTTCATCGCAAAGGCAGTGACTGCTACCACCGGAATTTCCGACAGTGATTCGTCTTCCTTCAGCCGCTTGACTATATCCAAGCCCGAAACTTCAGGTAACTGAATATCCATTAAAATGAGATCGGGCCTGTGATTGCGGGCAAGCTGAAGAGCCCCCATACCATCCCCGGTCTGCAAAGTCGCATAGCCGTCCGCTTCCAAGAGATCGTTAAAGAGTTTCATGTTAAGCTCATTATCCTCAACGATGAGAACTGTTCTCGTCATTTCTTTTGAGTCTTTGGACCCCTTCTCTTGCTCCTCGCCCAGACTACCCGTTTCTCGGAATTCCATTATTCAAATCCGTAGGCTCTCTCAGCGAAACTTGCGGAACGATTTCGCGCACGGCTCGATATACCCAATAATGGATTTCGACCTGCCACTGGACTCCATAAGACTCCAATATCCTTAACTAAGTATTGAAGTCTCAAAGTAGAACCATTTACCGGATTTACTGAAGCGGACGGGGCGAATTGAGGGAGCTGGGATCCTCACCTCCAAGGACCCCTCCACTTCTTCGTACCTTCTTGATGGGACATCGCACCCGCGCCGACGGCCTAATCAATGCCAAGCCGACCGCGCACCGCGTCCAGCACCCCGGACGGCACGACGACAGTACCCGCTTCAGCGCAGTCGCAGCCTCCGGCTTGATGCGATGTTTAGTGCTTGTTGGTCCACCTTGATCATGCGCCAAGCATATCAGAACAGGAAGTCGCTCACGTCGAGACCGGCAAGATTGAAGTTCTTGAGAAGGATATAGGTTCCCCCGCCCTGGACCGACAGGCCGATTCAGTCTGTGGTTATGCCATAGCCGATGAATTTCCAGCGGACTTTTCGGTAATTCCTTTCCGGATCGTAAATTTCTACCGGCAGAGCAAGGGAGCCGGCCGTGAGCAGTCCCATGGTCGATAACAAGGAGTAGGCCGCAACATATTCATTACGCTCGGATCGCACAAGCGATACGCGAGCATTGAGCAACTCCTGCTCGGCATCAAGCACGTCGAGCGTGGTCCGAGAGCCCACTCGAGCCTCCTGCTGAACACCCTCAAACGCGATCTCGTTCGCCCTCACCTGTTGTTCGTCAGAGACGATTCGCGCGCGAGCAGCCAACAGATCTTCCCACGCGGTGGTCGTGTCCTGGATAATTCGGCGGCGAATCTCGGCCATTCTGATGCGCGCTTGACTAGCCAGATGTTTGACTTGACGTATGATGGAAAACTGTCTGCCACCTTGATAGATCGGCATCGAGAAAGTTGACAGGAATGCCCTCGAAGAACCCTGTTCATCCATTCGGTTTAACGTCTCGTTTATGTTGCCTTGAGCCTGCAGTCCTATGGTTGGTAAAAGCCCGCCTTTGGCTTGAGCCACATCATAACGCGCCGCTTTTTCCGCTTCTATGACCGCAATTAAATCTGGGTTGGATTTGAGCGCCAACGCGATGGCCTCATCCAGGGAATCGGGCAGATCAGGCATGGACGGATCCGGATCCAGAGAGCCTGGAGGGTTGCCGATGATCGCTTCATAGCGGGCACGGCTTTCGGCAAGCTGAGCCTCGGCATCCGTCAGACCCGATTGAGACAGGCTCAGGCGCGCCTCTGATTGGGCCACGTCCGTGCGCGTTATTTCGCCGACGCGGAAGCGGTCTTCCGCCGCCTCCAGTTGGCGCCTCAAGACCTGCACATTATTTTTGTTGAGTTCTACCGTCGCAGTATCACGAATAACATCCATGAACACCGTAATAGCGCCCAACAAAACATTTTGTTCCGTTGCCGTTAACACGCTGACACCTTCTCGACGCCGCGCTTTGGCCGCCTTTAGCGCATTGAAATTTTGAAATCCCCGAAACAAAGTCTGATTGGCCGTCAGCGATGCCGAATAGTCTTTGGTCAATTGTGTATTAGAGAAAGAAACTCCGACTTGTCCAAAGAATTGAGCGATCTCACGACGCGTTTCGTTAATTCGATATTGAGCGTTCAGCGTCACTGTCGGTACCCAAGCAGATTTGGCCTGAGGCACGCCTTCGTCCGTCGCGCGCTGGCGGGCGCGTTCGGCTAACAAAACAGGGTTTGTGTTGTATGCCGCCGCCAAGGCCTCTTCCAAGGTCTCGGCCTCGACCACGGGGACACTAACCAACAGCCCGCTGAGAAGGAGGACCGCTCCGACCCAAATTGTGACGCTTTTACTCATTCCCACTTACTCCTGACTTGTTGATATCGCGCCGACTTTGGCAAGAATCTGGAGTCGCTGGTCTCATCACGAGAGTTCGGTAAATACGACCACATCTCCTTACCAAGTCTCCAATAACGAGGTTGGCCACCCGAATTCCTCAACATCTACTCAACGATATCCGCTTGACACGTCAAAATACAAATTCCTCTTGTCTTTCAAATCCAGGCAGGACCGGCACGAAGGCATCAAAGACGATCCGGCTTGAGATCACAGGGCGACCATTTTTCAAATTCTTGCTGAAAATCCGGGCGTGCCCGCCGTCTACATCCACGACAGCAGCCAAGCGGCCTCCCCTTCTTAGCTGATTCAGCAAGCTTTCGGGAACGACCTCCACGCCGCCACTAATAAAAACGACATCGAAGGGTCCTTGCCGGGGATATCCCTCTCTCAAGGGTCCCTCGACCACAGCGGCGTTATCTACGCCCAAATCCGTCAATACAGAAGTCGCCATTTTCGCAAGTGCCTCGTCTGACTCAAGCGCGACGACTGCCGAACCCAAGGACGCCAAAACGGCGGTTGAATAACCCAGGCCACATGCAACATCCAGAATCAAGTCGCTTTCATCAATTTCGGCTGCCTGCAACAACTTGGCGAAACACCTTGGTTCCATGAGAACCCGGCCGCTGGCCACCTCTATATTGTAGTCGGCATAGGCGACGGCGCGCTTGTCCTCAGGCACAAAGCACTCACGCGGTACCTGCGCCATGGCATCTCTAATCCGCCAGTCGTTCACGTCATTAGGCCGCACCTGGGTATTCACCATAGTCAGACGCGCCGCCTCGTAATCCATAAAGACAATCCTTTCGAGAGAAGAAACTGCCGCTTTTCTTTACCTTCTTGTTCCAACTGGAGGAAGCAATAACAAATCAATTCAAGTTGAGTAAGGTGAACTTAACCGAATCTGAAGAACAAACGCGATTGTTTGCCGGACTTTCGAATGTTATAGGCGTAGACTTGATTGCTAAGACTCAAGGCTTTCGTAAGCAAAAGGCCACGTGGCGGAGGGGTAACGCAGCGGACTGCAAATCCGTGTACGCCGGTTCGATTCCGGCCGTGGCCTCCAACCTCTTGGGCAAGATAAGAACAAAGAAAATAATTCTAAAATGAGAGGACTTTACGGAGATCAAAGTGGTGGGCGGTGCTGGTCTCGAACCAACGACCTCCTCGGTGTAAACGAGGTGCTCTTCCAACTGAGCTAACCGCCCACGGTTAAAGCCAAGGGCGTGAGATACGAGTCCCTAATGCAAGCGGCCGCTCCTTTCACGAGCGGCCGCTCTACTCAAGACTTGGTAATAACTATCTCTTGTTAACTGCGTCCTTCAGACCTTTACCGGCTTTGAACTTGGGCTGTATAGACGCCGGAATCTGGATTGACGCGCCAGTACGCGGATTGCGGCCAGTACTCGCGGCGCGCTCGGACACACTGAACGTTCCAAATCCTACCAGCCGAACCTCGTTCCCTCCAACTAGAGAACCTGTAATTGCATCAAACACGCAGTGAACAGCCTTTGCCGCATCTGCCTTCGATAAACTAGCCGCGTCGGCTACTTTTGCTATCAAGTCGTTCCTGTTCATGTGAGCCTCTCAATTCTGAACGTGAAAAACGCAAGAATTTTTGCAACTGGGTGCGAAGTATGGACCCTGCAGTGCGGTACGGTCAAAGAAAATTGGCAGGAATCCATAATTTTCGGACTTTTTTCCGCGATTTTCGGGACAATTGGCACCGAAAAGCAACCGAACACCACAAATTGGGGCGCACACGAAGCCTTTCTCTTCAATTTAAGCGGCCTTTTCGAATCAACGCCAGAGTTGAGACTCGTTGGGATTGAGCAACAGATTAGGTCTGCGAGGAAGAGGGCTTATGTGGCAGCGATGTAATTTTTCGCGGCACTGCAGACAGCACCGCCGTGAGTTCGGCATACATGTGTCGCCACACTCTCTCCTCTTAAAAATCAATCAGTGATGGCCCCAATGCTTCAGATGCTGGGAGACAATAATTTAGATGTAAAGCAAGAGTAATCAGTTTACCGCCGAATCGTGTCTCGGACACCTCCATCTATCGACGACTCACGGATGTCTGCCCCGCCTTTCGCTTCGAAGAACGCGAACCGGACTGGCGCCGTGATGTGCGGGGGCGGTTGCTTCGGACTCGCGTTTTCTTATTTGCGCTTGAAGGTGCAATAGCAGCTTCCATGGCAGACTGTCTTGCAAACGGGTCGTCCGCCAAGATCAAATCCACCTCTTCAAGTCGCTTGATTTCGTCCCTGATCCGTGCGGCCTCCTCAAATTCCAAATTTCCAGCGGCTTCGCGCATTCTCACCTTAAGTTCCTTCATGTAGGTCTGCAGATTATGGCCGATGAACTCGTCGCCTGCGTCCTCAAACCCTGTATCGACAGTGACATGATCACCATCATAGACCGAGTGCAGAATGTCGCCGACCTTCTTTTTAATCGATTCAGGCGTGATCCCCTTTTCTTTATTGTATGTCTTTTGCCTGATACGGCGGCGCTCCGTCTCCGCAATTGCGCGGTCCATGGAACCGGTTCGTTCATCTGCATAGAGTATGACTCTGCCATCGACATTTCGGGCGGCTCTCCCGATTGTCTGTATGAGCGAAGTATCGGACCTCAGAAAGCCCTCTTTGTCCGCATCCAGAATTGCGACCAGGGCACATTCGGGAATATCGAGGCCTTCCCGCAGAAGATTAATGCCGACAAGCACGTCGAAAGCACCAAGCCTCAAGTCTCGAATTATATCGATACGCTCAAGAGTATCGATGTCGGAGTGAAGATACCGCACGCGAATACCTTGTTCATGCATATACTCGGTCAAATCTTCGGCCATACGCTTTGTCAGAGTTGTGACGAGAACCCGCTGCCCTCGGGCAGCGGTTATCTTTGCCTCTGCAACCAAATCATCAACTTGCGTGCTAGCGGGACGAACAATCAATTCGGGATCCATGAGTCCGGTAGGACGGATGATTTGCTCCACAAAAACGCCGCCCGTTCTTTCCAACTCCCATGAACCAGGTGTCGCGGACACACAAATGGTCTGAGGCCTCATGACATCCCATTCTTCAAATTTGAGCGGCCGATTATCCATGCATGAGGGTAATCGAAAACCAAATTCGGTGAGGGTGGATTTGCGCCGAAAGTCGCCACGAAACATACCTCCCAATTGCGGAATCGTGACGTGACTCTCATCGACAAAAACAATTGCATTGTCGGGCAAATACTCAAAGAGCGTTGGAGGAGGCTCACCGGACTTTCGACCGGTCAGATAGCGGGAATAGTTTTCGATCCCAGCGCAGGAGCCTGTCGCCTCGATCATTTCAAGATCAAAAATGGTTCTCTGTTCGAGTCGCTGTGCTTCCAAGAACTTGCCAGTTTTGTTGAGCTGATCCAGCACGCTGGAAAGTTCCTTTTTTATATCCTGCACCGCTTGCTGAAGCGTGGGCCGCGGTGTGACATAGTGACTATTTGCATAGATTTTTATTTGGTCAAGTTCATCCGTTTTTTTACCAGTAAGCGAATCGAATTCAGAAATGGATTCTATTTCGTCTCCAAAAAATGATGCCCGCCACGCTCGATCTTCATAATGGGCAGGGAAGATCTCAACGACATCGCCGCGAACGCGAAACGTGCCTCGTTGAAAAGCGTGATCGTTTCGGCGGTACTGAAGCGCAACCAAATCCGCCAGCAACTGATCGCGTTCCAGTCTATGGCGCAGGTTAAGGGTAATTGTCGTACCAGTGTAGGATTCGACCGAGCCAATACCGTATATGCACGAGACGCTAGCGACTATGATGACATCATCCCGCTCCAGAATAGCTCGCGTAGCTGCATGTCTCATACGATCTATTTGTTCATTGATTGAAGATTCTTTTTCAATGTATATATCCGTACGCGGAATATATGCTTCGGGTTGATAATAGTCGTAATAAGAGACGAAATATTCTACGGAATTCTTCGGAAAAAACTCCTTCATCTCGCCATACAGCTGAGCGGCCAAAGTTTTGTTTGGAGCCAGGATCAAGGCGGGGCGTTGTTGCGCCTCTATTACTTTGGCCATCGTAAAGGTCTTTCCCGACCCTGTAACTCCCAATAAGACTTGATCTTCCTCTCCTCGCTCTAAACCCGCAACCAGTTCGTCTATGACCTGTGGTTGGTCGCCTGCAGGTTGAAAGGACGAGATCAGACTCAGGGCAATCCCACCTTCGCTTTTTTTCGGCCTTGGGGGGCGATGAGGCACAAATGTCGCCAACGAGTCGACAATGAAGCTGGCACCGGGCGCTTCTTCCAATCCTGAGCGAAAGTTTTTCGATGGATTTGCCATGGGCCTATATATGACTCTAGCCCGCGAGAATTACCAGCACTGCAGCAACATAAGGTCGTGATGTCAGTTTAGGTGAATTGGGATGTATAACGATATGAGTTGGGAATTCTGGTTGATTTCTCAGCCGGAATTGTCTTGATTCTTGACGATACCGACATTCATTACGACACGAACCGCGAGAGGGTTAATGAGCTTTCATGTGACGGGCCGCAAGCCAATTGATTCTCTTCCATAAGGCAGTGTTTGACGCCTCGGATACCATGGAAGATCAGCCTCATCATTGGCCGACTCTTCAAGAGAATAGGCAATCCGCATTGCATCCGATCACTTGAATTGAGAGCTTGCACTACGTAACCAGCAGAATTAGATTTTCATGCGTTTTGCCGGATGAGGAAGGATAACGATGGCACAGCGATCGATTCTCGCTCAGTCACTTTCGCGTATTAAGCCGTCACCGACTATGGCAATCACACAAAAAGCGCGCGAACTCAAAATCAGTGGAATCGATGTCATAGGACTCGGTGCGGGCGAGTCGGATTTTGATACGCCCGACAACATCAAAAAGGCAGCGATCGAGGCTATCCGGCGCGGAGAAACGAAATACACCAACGTCGACGGTATGCCGGATATAAAAGAGGCTATTTGTGCAAAATTTCAACGCGAGAACGACCTGAATTACACCCCATCGCAAGTTAGCGTCGCTCCCGGCGGTAAAGCCATTATCTACAATGCGATGATGGCAACACTGAATCCGGGAGACGAGGTTATCATTCCAAGACCTTACTGGGTTTCCTATCCAGACATTGTCTTACTAGCAGGCGGCAAGCCCGTCTTCGTAAACACAACGCTTGAGCAAGGGTTTCGTCTAGAGCCGGAAGACCTGGAACAAGCTATTACACCGAAGACCAAATGGTTAATCTTCAACTCGCCTTCCAATCCTTCGGGTGCTGCTTACAGCCGTGATCAGCTTCTGGCGCTCACTGATGTGTTGATGCGGTATTCGCATGTATGGATACTGAGCGATGATATGTACGAACATTTGGTCTATGACGACTTTGAGTTTACGACGCCAGCCCAGATAGAACCCGGAATTTATGACCGGACATTGACCATGAACGGCGTCTCGAAAGCCTACGCAATGACGGGGTGGCGCATTGGTTATGCTGCGGGATCAACCGAACTCGTCAAAGCCATGGGTAAGCTCCAGTCACAATCGACTTCAAACCCCTGTTCGATCAGTCAGTGGGCCGCGGTGGAAGCATTGAATGGGCCGCAAGATTTCATAGACCAACGGACAAGCGTATTTAAAGAGAGACGTGATTTGATCGTTTCGATGCTGAATCAGGCGAAAGGCGTTCAATGTCCAACGCCGGAAGGAGCATTTTACGTCTATCCCAGTTGTGCGGGTACTATCGGCAAGACATCCCCCGGCGGCAAAACAATCGAAACAGATGGAAATTTTGCCGCTGAACTCCTGAAGGCGGAGGCCGTCGCCGTGGTGCACGGCGAGGCTTTTGGGCTTTCACCTTTTTTCCGCATTTCCTATGCGACGTCGACCGAGATGCTCCGTGAAGCCGGCGAACGTATTCAGCGATTCTGCTCCAGCCTGACTTAAAGGTGAAGTTCGGAATGGAATTTCCCGCGATGAAGCAGACGGCTCTAAACACAATTTGACGAAAAGAATTCGATGAGGCTAGGCCGTTATGGCAGCACGACGGCGGAGATGATCAAGTGCTAATTGCGCTCGATTGATTGGATGATTTTGTCGCGCTCCGTGTCATTGATTAATGCAGCCAGCACCTTTCTGTAGCCGACTACCGCTTCCGGCCCGGCTTCACGATAAGCCCTCGCGACGCGAAGTTTTTGCGGTGCAGACAACCGGCGTTCCAAATCAACGCCATCCTCGGTAAGGTATAATAGGCGTTGTCTTCGATCTTTCGACCCCTTGCGTTGTTCAATAAAACCATCTTTTACCAGTTGCTTTAAGACCCGGCCCAGGCTTTGTTTCGTTATGCGCAATATTTTTAGAAGGTCCGCGACTGAAATCCCGGGATTCCGATTGACAAAATGAACGACACGGTGATGAGCCCGGCCAAAATTGTATTCTCTTAGAATTTCATCAGGGTCACTTGTGAAATCCCGGTAAGCAAAAAACAACAGCTCTATGCCGGCCCGCAACTCACTTTCGCGCAGGTATAGAGGATTAGCGCCAGTCTTGGTTTCTTTGAGTTTTATGTCAGACATATTGACTTATTTTAGTCATAACGTTACAAATCTCAAGTCCAATTAGCAATGAAAGTGCTCACTTGTGAACCTCTGCGGAATTTAGATATTCCGAGTGAAAAACATGTCTCTTTTGAACTATGACAACCGAGATGGCGTGATTTGGTTGGATGGAGGGTTTGTTCCATGGCGAAATGCCAAACTCCACGTCCTGTCGCACGGGCTGCACTATGCCAGTTGCGTATTTGAGGGTGAAAGAGCCTATGGGGGGAAAATTTTCAAACTCGCAGAGCACACCCGACGGCTTCTTGATTCAGCACAGCTTCTTGGCTTTGGTCTTCCGTATACGGCGGCGGAAATAAACCAAGCCTGCCTCGACATTCTCGCAAAATCGGGTTTGGAAGATGCCTATGTAAGGCCAGTAGCCTGGCGCGGCAGTGAAATGATGGGTGTTGCAGCTCAACAGACCAGCATTCACGTGGCCATCGCCGTATGGGAATGGCCATCGTATTTCGACCCGGAAGAGCGGCTCAGAGGGATACGCCTGGATGTTTCATCCTGGCGCAGACCATCTCCCGAAACATCTCCTTGTCGTGCAAAAGCGGCCGGGCTTTACATGATTTGCACGTTATCCAAGCATGAAGCCGAAGCAAAAGGATATGCCGATGCACTCATGTACGACTATCGCGGGCGCGTTGCAGAGGCTACCGGTGCAAACGTGTTCTTTGCCACAGACGGCATTCTTCATACACCGACCGCGGACTGCTTTTTGGACGGAATCACGAGACAAACCGTAATTGAGTTGGCTCACATGAGAGGTATTAAAGTCATTGAGCGAGCAATTCTGCCCGAAGAACTAGATGACTTTGATGAATGTTTCATAACAGGTACCGCAGCGGAAGTGACGCCCGTGTCAGAAATTGGACCGCACAAATTCGTTCCGGGATCAGTTACAAGAACATTGATGGAGGACTACGAAAATTTGGTAAATCGCAGCGGGTTAACGGACGAAGTTGAAACAGCTTCCGCCGATAGCCCGGCGTAAAAGAACTCTGCCGGGGAAACCTAGCTACGTCCAACGCTTTGCTGCCTCGTCGTCATCCCGCTTCGCGTCAACCCAATTTTCTCCCTCGGGTGTCTCTTCCAGCTTCCAAAATGGTGCTTTGGTTTTAAGCCAATCGATTAGAAATTCGGCGGCTTGAAAGGCATCCTTGCGGTGTTGTGAGGCCACCAATACGAGAACTATCTGATCACCCGGTTCCAATCGACCGAAACGATGGACGATGACGGTTGCCATGAGCGGCCATCTATCATGCGCATGAGCTTCAATTGTCGCCAGTTCTTTCTCGCTCATACCCGGGTAATGCTCAAGCGTCATGGAGTTTATTCGCTGCTTCGGCAACTGTGCTTTGGTTTTATCCGTCATGTCACGGACTCGGCCGACAAACGCGATGACTGCCGCCGCAACGGGAAGAGCATCCGTGAGGCGTTTGTACTCAGACCCAACATCGAAATCTTCCCGTTGCACGCGAATCACGTCATCAACCCCCTGTTACGGGTGGAAATAGAGCGACTTCATCAGCCGCTGTAACCGCATGATCGAGATCGGCATATTCTTGGTTCACCGCCACGCGAATGATGGGCCGTTTTTTCACCAGAGCTTCAAAGTCCGGGTTACGCACGGCCAGCCATTCGAGAAGGTTCTCGACAGTCGTAACGGTATCAGGAGGGGTGACCGTTTCTTCGCTGACTCCCAACTCTTGACGCAGCCACGCAAAATACATCAGCTTCATTGTCTTTGTCCAAGTCCTATCCATTACTTTGTAAAATCAACGGCATGACGCAAGCCGGCTCGAAAATAATCGTAGCCAGTATACAAGGTCAGGAGGGCCGCCGACCACAAACCAACCATACCGACCGTCGTGTTTAAAGCAAAGACCTTGTCGCCTGCAGGTCCTGCCAGCAAAAAACCGATAGCAAACATTTGTATCGCTGTCTTCCATTTTGCCATCGCGTTGACAGGTACACTTACTTTGGCCGTTGCCAAAAATTCACGAAGTCCACAAACAAGAATTTCACGACATAAAATGATGATGGCCGGAATAAGGGTTAAGCCCGAAATCGTTTCCCACGCCACTAACAAGACCAGCGCAACCGCAACAAGAAGTTTGTCCGCAATGGGATCTAGCATTTGACCCAGACGAGATTGTTGAGCCCAAGCTCTGGCCACATATCCATCAAAAAAATCCGTAGCACCCGCAACCGCAAAAATAATGAGAGCTGACCAACGCGCGGCATCTCCTTTCCAAAAAAATGCGCCGACCATGACGGCCACGAGAAAAATCCGGCCATATGTCAACAGGTTGGGTAGACTGGCTACGCCTGCGGGTTGACGGGATTGAGTCTCTCTAATGGCCATTTTGAAAGAAGTCGTAAATTCGCTTCGCCAGAGCTCGGTTCACTCCTTCAACCGCCTCCAAATCCGTCAGACCTGCTTGGCGAACGGCTTTGGCTGATCCGAAATGATGCAAGAGCGTACGCTTCCTCTTAGCGCCGACCCCTGGGATATCGTCCAAAGACGAAGCTCCGATGTCCTTTTTACGACGGATGCGATGACTGCCTAGCGCAAATCGGTGCGCTTCATCTCTGAGGCGCTGCAGATAATAAAGTACAGCACTTTGAGGTTCCAGTGTGAAGGGAACTCGTCCTGGCACAAAAAATCTCTCCCGACCAATATTGCGCCGTGGACCCTTTGCAATGGCCACAAGGTTAACGTCTTCAATTCCCAGATCCGCCAATACGCTTTTGGCGGCCGAAAGCTGCCCCTGCCCCCCGTCGATCATTACAAGATCTGGCCATTGCGCGCTTTTTCCGGCGGTACCGGTATCGCTTTCGTGTCCCTCCAACTCGGCGCTTTCCTTGAGCAAACGAGAGAATCTGCGCGTGAATACTTCACGTATCATGCCGTAGTCATCGCCAGCGGCGATATCTTTGCCTTTAATATTGAATTTCCGGTATTCGCCTTTGGCCAGCCCGCCGGGCCCGCTCACGATCATCGCACCGACAGGCTTTTTACCTTGGATATGGCTATTGTCGTAAACTTCAATGCGTTGGGGGACCCGGTCCAAGTCGAAAGCCTCGGCGACCCCCTCCAAAAGACGGCGCTGTGACTCGGATTCCGCCAACCGTCGACCGATGGCGTCCCGAGCATTTTTCAACGCATGTTCAACGAGTTGCCGTCTTTCACCCCGTTTCGGACATTGAACCAGGACTTTACGCTCCGATTTCAAAGCCAAAGCTTCCTGAAGAAGCTCTTGAGACGGGACGGCTTCATTTACCAAAACCAACGCTGGGGCCGCCCGACTTTCGTAGAATTGTGCAAGAAATGAACTGAGCACTTCTGCCGTATTCGATGTCTTGTCATGACGAGGAAAATAGGCGCGATTGCCCCAATTTTGACCGGCCCGAAAGAAAAACACTTGAACGCAAACCTGTCCGCCGTCCCGTACTGCAGAGAATACATCCGCATCCTTGACATTTCCGGGGTTGATATCCTGGCGGGCTTGTATTGCCGTCAGCGCCTTGATTCGGTCTCGATATAAGGCGGCTTGTTCGAAGTCCAAAGATTGACTCGCTTCCTCCATCGCATGCGACAGCAGCTTTTGCGTTTGACGACTTTTACCCTTCAAAAAATTTGTCGTTTCCGCAACAAGGTCGCTGTAGGCGTTACGGCCAATCAAGTCCACACATGGGGCACTGCAGCGTTTGATTTGATAAAGCAGGCAGGGTCTCGTCCGACTATCGAAGACGCTGTCGGAACAAGAGCGCAACAGGAATGCCCGTTGCAGCGTATTAAGAGTTCTATTGACCGCACCCGTAGAAGCAAAAGGCCCGAAATATTGTCCTTTACGATTTCGCGCACCTCTATGTTTTATGACCTGCGGAAAATCGTGATCGTTCGTAACCAAAATGTAGGGGAAGGATTTGTCATCCCTCATCAGTATATTGTAGCGGGGCTTCAGCTTTTTGATGAGGTTGGCTTCAAGCAATAATGCTTCGGTCTCGGTATTGGTGGTAACGACCTCAAGCTCAGTCGTTGATGCAACCATCCTGGCAATTCGATTGGTTTGACCGACCGGCTTCGCATATGTAGCAACACGTTTTTTCAAGTTCCGCGCTTTGCCTACATAGAGCGCCTCGCCCTTGCCGTCGAGCATACGGTATACGCCAGGTGTAGACGGCAGACGGTCAAGGTAAGACTTTATCAATTCCGCACCGGTCATGGAGTCAGATTTGCTTGCGGCTTTGAGGCAACTCCTTTCGGACAATAACAAAATTCAGTTTTGTATCGCTCCGCTTCGTTTTCCTTACCCCGGCATGGTCAAGGCAGAATTGCTTCGAATCCGGATTTCTAAGATACCCGTGTAATCGTAAAGTTTGCCATGATAAAGACCACGTAGCTCACGAAGAACACTACACCCCATAATCGTCCAACTTGGCCTCTTGTAAGAGCAAAAGGCAGAACCGCCAAGGATACTGCCGACATGATCCACAGATCCACTTCGAGGAACACGGCAGGTATTGGAATATCGGCTATCATCGCCGAAACGCCCATTACAGCCGCGATATTAAAAAAATTGCTGCCGATAACATTTCCCAGAACAACAGCCGGGTGACGATGAACAGCAGCGGCAAGAGCCGTAGCCAGTTCAGGCAGTGAAGTTCCGAATGCAATCAGACTCAAAGCAATTATTGCATCGGGTACTCCTACGAGACGGGCCACTTCTTGAGCGCTGTCAATCAGAAAATAGCTGGAAGCGGGTAGTCCAATGAGACCTAGTGACAGGACAAGACCGATCATTGCGGGCGTCTTTGATATTCCGCCCTCGGAATTCAAGCCGGCAAATTCGTCGATCAAGGGATGCGCCTTGCGGCCATTGGACGTGAACAGAGCGGCATAGCCAACAAAGGCAAGTGCCATACCAAGCAACATCACTCCTTGCCAAAAAACCAAGGGACCACGAAAACACAGCCAGACAAACAGGGCCGTTATTGCAATCATAAAAAAAGTATTTCGCCTGATGGTTGGTTGATCAGCGGCAATCGGGTAAAAAATCGTCGGCAAACCGAGGACCAGGAGAACATTGGCAATATTACTGCCGACAACATTACCGATGGCTATGCCGGGAAAGCCGTTATAGGCGGCTTGTGCGCTTACGACGAGTTCAGGCGCGGACGTTCCAAACGCTACGATGGTCAATCCAATGATCAATGGAGATACACGCAATCTCAGCGCGAGGGCCATTGAGTTCCTGACTACCAAATCCGCGCTCAACAGCAAAACCGCCAAGCTCGATATCAGGATTAGGATGAGCGAGAACATAGAATTCGGAAAAATCTCTGGCACACCCGAGACATCGGATTGTGGCGAGAGCCTGGGCCAACGACTTCATGGGGCCAGCCTTGCCGCTCCCACCCCTGCTCGGCCATATGCAGGATGGCGTTGGGCGCTTGCAAGTTCGACATGCTGGCGTGGCCACGCCGCATCGGTGGATGAGACGCCAAGCGTTCATACCGAGTTTCGGTGATTTCGATCCCCAAACGATACAATGGTCACAAGCCCGTCAATGTTAACACGCCCTAGTCAACCTTGTAATAGATCTCACTGCCCTTCTCTCTGAACTCTCTCGACTTTTGCGCCATTCCCGCTTCGATCGCGTCGGACGACAGCTCGGTCACCCTGTTTTGTGCACGTGCGTGATCGCGCACTTCCTGACTGATCTTCATGGAGCAAAACTTCGGCCCACACATGGAGCAAAAGTGGGCCACTTTGGCACCTTCGGCAGGAAGCGTTTGATCATGAAAAATCTCTGCCGTTTCCGGATCGAGCGACAAGTTAAACTGATCTCGCCAGCGGAAATCGAAGCGTGCCCGTGACAAGGCATTGTCGCGCGCTTGCGCCAATGGGTGGCCCTTGGCGAGATCGGCAGCCTGCGCGGCGATCTTGTAGGCAATGACACCCGCTTTGACGTCATCGCGATCAGGCAGACCCAAATGTTCTTTGGGCGTGACGTAACAAAGCATCGCCGTGCCGAACCAGCCGATCATGGCCGCACCGATGGCGCTCGTTATGTGATCGTAGCCCGGCGCAATGTCCGTCGTTAGAGGACCGAGCGTATAGAACGGTGCTTCATCACATGCCTCAAGTTGCCTATCCATGTTCTCCTTGATCTTGTTCATGGGCACGTGACCCGGTCCTTCGATCATGACCTGGACATTGTAGCGATCGGCAATGCGGCGAAGGTCGCCAAGGGTTTCCAGTTCTGCGAATTGAGCGGCATCATTGGCGTCGGCAATGGAGCCTGGCCGCAAACCGTCGCCCAGCGAAAAGCTCACGTCATAGGACGCCATGATTTCGCAAATCTCTTCGAAATTGGTGTACAGGAAATTTTCTTTGTGATGGGCCAAACACCATTTGGCCATGATGGAGCCGCCGCGCGACACGATTCCGGTGACCCGATCGGCCGTCAGCGGCACGTGCGGAAGACGCACGCCCGCATGAACCGTAAAATAATCGACGCCCTGTTCGCACTGTTCGATTAACGTGTCGCGATAGATATCCCAGGTGAGTTCTTCGGCAATGCCCCCGACTTTTTCCAAGGCTTGATAAATGGGTACGGTGCCGATCGGCACCGGCGCGTTGCGGATAATCCATTCCCGCGTCGTATGAATATTGCGCCCCGTCGACAGGTCCATCGCCGTGTCGGCACCCCAGCGGATCGCCCACACCAGTTTATCGACTTCCTCGGCCACGGACGACGTGATAATCGAGTTGCCGATATTGGCGTTGATCTTGACCAGGAAATTGCGGCCGATGATCATCGGCTCAGACTCGGGGTGATTAATGTTTGCCGGAATGATGGCGCGTCCACGAGCAACCTCGCTACGAACGAATTCCGGCGTCACATAATCGGGAATGGCGCCGCCGGCCGACTCGCCGGGCCGCGCGCCATTCGCGCCACTGCCCCCATTGGGGCGGCGCGCGCGGCCAAGGTTTTCGCGAATGGCGATGTATTCCATCTCCGGCGTCACGATCCCGGCACGGGCATATTCAAGCTGGGTGACGCACTTGCCGGGTTTGGCACGCAACGGCCGGCGCGCGCCCAAATCAAACTGAGGGAAAGGGTGAGGTGAACCGGATTTGAGTCCATCGTCCTCGGGCTTGATTTGGCGGCCTTCGTAAGGCTCCACATCTGCGCGCTGCAAGATCCAAGAACGGCGTAACGCGGGCAGCCCCCGGCCAATGTCAATTTCGGTGCTGGAATCGGTATAGGGACCGGACGTATCGTAAACACGTACAGGCGGCTCGTTGGCGCTTTCCGATAAATCGATCTCGCGCATGGCGACGCGAATACCGTCGTGCCGGTCGCCACTCACATAGATCTTGCGCGATGCAGGAAGCGGGCCGATGGTGACCGTTTCATCGGCTGTCGGAACGGAAACGGCAACTGTTTTTGACATCATTCATCTCCTGCACGCATTGCCACCCCGGGCACGCAGCTTGCGACTGGACTGAAACCGCAGATTGAAATTTCGGCTCGCATCGGTCCCTCCCTCCGCCGGCATAATCCGGATCAGGTTCAACGGGTGCCTGCGTTGTAACGGCCACGCCGTGCTGGCAGAATCTCAGCCCTTTATCGGGGCGCCCCTGGGAACCGTCACAGTCTCCCCACTACGACCGGGTGTCAAGAAAAAGCGGTGGTAGATGCACGGGTTCAGTCGGGATCACCGCCCCTTGTCCATGGAACAGATGAAAGGGAAGCTGATGTGGGCCTGTATTCTTGCGGGAACGCCGGACTTTTGCGCCGTTCGACGTACTCGCAACACCTTTCGTCTCCCACTTGATCGGCGAAATGTAACCGGACATCCGTCAATTTCGATTCAAGCGACGTGCTTGAGCTGAACCGAAGATCAACTCTTCGCCCGAAGGCAGGTCGGCCCGCATATCCAAAAACCATGAGTGGATATCCGTCCATACGGTTTCAGCCTGCAAATCACGCAACAACATGTGATAACCGTTTTCGTAGAGCACGACGCGCGTCTCATCCTTGAGACGCCGCATCACGTTTTCAACGGGTTTACGCGGAATGATCTGGTCCTTTTCTCCATAAAGAAGAAGGGTCGGCACCGTAATTCGATCCGCAGACATAAAGCCCTTTTCCATCAACGCCACGAGGCCATAAATTGAATCGGTACGCGTTTTCTTGATGAAAAGTTCGTCGTGAAAATTGTCGCGCAACATTTCGACATTGTCTGACGGAACGATATCAAGACTCTGGCCCGTCAAAGTACCGCCCGGAAACGTGTGGGCCGCGGTCCAAAGCAACACGCGATAAAAAGGGTTGAGGCTCGACCAGCCCCAAACCGCCGGGGACGCGAGGACAAGACCGTCTATGGATGGCGCATCTTCTTCCGCAAGAGTTGCCAGTGCGACCGACGCGCCCATGCTGACCCCCATGACATAGAGAGGCAGACCGGGATGCGCCGCACGTACGATTTTGATAAACGATTCTGCATCGCTCAATAGCAGGTCGGTGCCCGGCCAAACGCCCCGATGGGGCGATCGGCCAAACCCGCGCTGATCGATGGCATACGTCATGATCCCCCTTTCAGCAAGCCACGGACCGGGCATTGAAAACGTTTTGGAATAGTCGTTCATGCCATGAAAGCCGACGACAACGGCAACCGGCTCGTCGGCCGTCCAAACCTGCAAACCGAGCCGCATTCCGTCGGACGTCATAAACGCGTCCGTTTCGAGTTGAGGTTCGGCGGACATCTTCCCGCGTTCCTGGGTTTGAGGTGTCGCGCATGCTGAAAGCCCCAAGAACACAACGAAAAGAAACAGCCATTTGATCATGTCTCTTTGCACACGCGATGCTCGATCAGTGTATTGACGTGTTGACGGAGGGCGGGAAGCACGTCTTCTTCGAACCATGGATTCCTCTTGAACCACGCATTATTCCTCCAAGATGGATGGGGTAAGGGCAGAAACCGGGGTAGATAATCGCGCCACGCCGCGACCGTTTCCGTAAGCGTTCGCTTTGCCCTGTCTTTGAGATGCCACTTTTGTGCATGGCGTCCCAACAGAAGAGTAAAGTCCACGTTCTCAAGCTGCGCAAAAACACGGCGGCGCCATTGTCGCGCGCATTCTTTGCGTGGCGGCAAATCCCCTCCTTTCGCATCCAAGCCCGGAAAACAGAACCCCATCGGCACAATCGCAATTTGCTCGACATCATAGAATGTCTCGCGAGCGATACCCATCCAGATACGCAGCCGGTCGCCGCTCGGGTCGTTGAACGGGACGCCGGTGTTGTGAACGCGCGTGCCCGGGGCCTGACCGACGACGCACACGCGCGCGGTCCTGGAGATGCTCACCACGGGCCGCGGCTCGTGAGCGAGCGTGCTTGCGCAAATACGGCAGTTCCGAATTTCGGTCAAAAGCGCGTCAAGCGATTCGTCGGCTCTACTTGGCATGGCAAGACGTGACGGCCTCCTTGAGCGAACCGGCCTTGAAATCCCTTCGGGAGGCTGAGGATGACAAGGCAGGTCGAAGCGACAGGGAACCGATTCCTCAGCCGCCTCAATCGAAAAGGAACTGACATTCTAAGACAAGAGTGCTGCTGCGTGCGAGCGGTTCGAGCGGACGAGACAATGGATTTGTCTATTTTCCGGGCGGGTGTTTCAATGGATGCGCAACCATGGAAGGCACAAGATCATGTTTCCCGAAGTTTTCACGCTCCCCATAGATGTCTGGGTCAACGACGCCGTCGCGTACTTGTTGCAGACGTACGGCGACCTTCTTGAATCCTTGGCGAACGCTTTGCTTGCGCCTTTGATCGGCCTTGATCGGCTGCTGCGCAGCACGCCGTGGTTCGTTTTCATCCCCATGCTTGGAATTGCCGCTTTTGCCGGCAATCGCCGCCTTGCCCCGACGCTTGGCGTTATGGCGTCCATGTTTCTGATCGGAATATTGGGTATGTGGGACCAAGCCATGCAGACTTTGGCCATCATGATCGTCGCCATTGTCCTGTCGCTCGCCGTCGGCATTCCGCTAGGCATTCTCCTCTCGGTATCCGAACGCGCGAGATCCTTCCTTCTACCCGTTCTCGACGTCATGCAGACACTGCCGGTATTCGTCCACCTCATTCCCGCCGTGCTGTTTTTTGGCTTGGGAAAAATTCCGGCGATCGTCGCAACGGTAATTTACGCATCACCTCCGGTGATCCGTCTGACCGATCTGGGTCTGCGCCTTGTCGAAAAGGAAGTGCTTGAAGCCTCGAATTCGTTTGGAGCGAACTGGCGGCAGCGCCTCTTCGGCGTGCAATTGCCTCTTGCGATGCCGAACATCATGCAAGGTATCAATCAAACAACCATGCTTGCCTTGTCCATGGTCGTCATAGCGGCGATGGTAGGCGCAAGAGGCTTGGGCGAGGAAGTCCTTTTGGGCATTCAACGGCTGGATGTAGGGCGCGGGCTTGTCGCCGGTATCGCCATAGTCGCGCTTGCCATTACGCTTGATCGATTGACTCAAACCTTCAGACGATCCGACCTTTCGAGACGGAGGGACGCGGCAACTCCATGAGCTGTATCCGCTTTGACCGCGTGACCAAGATCTTTCGACCGACGGGGGCCCGGCGGCACGAGACGGCCCACGCCTTCAAGCTGCTTGAAGCGAATGCAAGCAAAAGTGACATTCTGAAACATACACGGCACACACTCGGACTGAAAAACGTTTCCATCGAAATAGACCATGGCACCTGTTTTGCGGTCATGGGCTTGTCCGGGTGCGGAAAATCGACTCTTGTGCGGCTCATCAATCGCTTGATCGAACCCGACCGAGGAACGATCGCCGTAGACGGCGTCGACATTCTCAAAATACCCCCAAGGGAACTGCGAGAGTTCCGGCGTCACAAAGCGTCCATGGTGTTTCAAAACTTCGGACTCTTCCCCCACAAAACGGCCGTCGAAAATGTCGCCTACGGTCTGGACGTTCAGGGCCTCACGAAATCCTTGCAAAGGGAGCGGGCCCATGAATGGATGGAGACTGTGGGCCTCAAGGGCTATGAGACCTCAAAAACACAAGAGCTTTCCGGCGGGATGAAACAGCGTGTCGGTCTCGCCCGCGCCCTTGCCACCGACCCCGGCATTCTTTTGATGGACGAGCCTTTTGGCGCCCTCGATCCTCTGATCCGCACCGAAATGCAAAACCTTCTGCTTGAACTTCAAAGTCGGTTGCAAAAAACGATTGTCTTTATCACGCACGATCTCGACGAAGCACTGCGTCTAGGGGACAAGGTGGCAATCTTGAATGACGGCGAAGTCGTCCAAGCCGGTCTTGGTCAAGACATCGTCCTCGCCCCTGCCACCGATTACGTGCGTGCGTTCGTGAAGAACGTGAATCGGGGCCGCGTGCTGACGGCCGAGCGAATCATGCATCCTGCCAACTCTGGAACAAACAGCGACGATTGCGCAAAAGTCAAACCCGACACGCTTTTGGATGACGTAATTGCGATAGCTCTGCAAACCGAAAAGCCGCTGGCGGTAGTCGAGGACGACACCGTGTTGGGACTCATCACGCGAGACGCCGCGGTCTCGGCCTTGAAGATTTCGTCGTGAGTCACTGCGACAAATCGTATTTCGGATGATGCGGCCCGCTCAACCGAAGTCGGAGACGTCCCCCTGCCGACAGCTTGAAAGTCGTCTTTCATCGGTCCCGCTTCCGGATGAAAGCACTCTCCGACAGATCACCGCCGTTTCATGCTATGCTTTGAGCCTTGAGTATTTTTGAACGACTGACAGCCCGAAATGAGTTCCGCAGATCTTCGAAAATTGTTGATCGCTCACTGGCTTCTGTTCCTTATGGCGCTCCCCGCGTCGGCAGAGCCGCTCAACGAGATTTGGCGCGGGCTTGCAGCCTACAAGACGGGAAAGTACGAGATCGCATTGGAACTTTTCAACAGCGCATTTCAGTCCCGAACATTGTCGTATCAGAACCGCCAAATCGTCTCTTACAATCGGGGACTGACGCTCTTCAATCTTGAAAATTATGCGGGAGCTATCGACGACTTCGATCGGGTCCTCCAGCTTAACGCCCGACATTTCCGAGCCTTCACCATGCGCGGCGCGTCGTACGCCGCTCTGGGCCAATTCTATCGCGCGCTGCAAGACTACAACCGCGCTTTGAAATTCGAACCGGAATTTGCTTTGGCCTATGTTTATCGAGCAAACGTCCACGAGCGGCTGGGCAACGGGACCCAAGCCGTTAAAGATCTTGAGCGCGCCGTCGCGCTCGACCCCAAACTCAAGATCGCAAGAGAGAGTTCGAGGCAACCCGGTACTTTGACCCCGCAATAGACCGGACTTAGTATCACGGCCTCGGACTCACCCTCCGGCAAGACGACAACGTCCAATTATCGACATGTCACACTACGGAGCAAGCACACATGCAACCCCGATTTTGGACGTGGTTCGTTCCCCTGATACTCATCGCCGTTGTCGGATTCGTCTTTTTGGATGCCGCCTTTCCGGGCGCACTCGCCACACGAGACAGCCAAATCAGGCTGGTTTACGGCATCGGGTTGCTTGCCCTTGTCGGCGGCAGCGTCGTATTGGGTTGGCGGCGGCAGCCTGCGATGGCTCTCAACCATGCAATCATCTGGGCCGGAATTTTCGTGGGCCTCCTGGTGGTTTACGTTTATCGAGCCGAACTCGGTCAGGTGGCCTCAAGAGTGGGGTTCGAATTAACACCCACAAGACCGATGACATCCGAATCGGGTGAAGTACGCATTCGATCGAATATCGACGGTCATTTCGTCGTCATGGCGGACGTGAACCGGGTGCCTGTCAAGCTTCTCGTCGACACGGGTGCATCTCTTGTGGTGTTGACCCTGTCAGACGCCGCGCGGCTCGGAATCGACGTCGATGACCTGACATTCAACATGCCCTTGAGCACGGCAAACGGTCGAAATTTCGGCGCGCGGGTCACGCTTTCGGAAATCTCGGTCGGCGATGTGTTGGTCACAAACGTAGGCGCGATCGTGCTGCCCGACGGTCTCGACATGTCCCTGCTGGGAATGTCCTTTCTCCGGCGGCTCTCAAGCTACGAAGTCAACCGGAACGAGCTCATCATACGTCGATGACAGAGCCGGGTTTCCGATTCATATGTTGGACCCGGTTATATCACCGTGTTAAACGATGCCTGACTTCAGCCTCAAGCAGGAATCGGAATCAAGTCGAACCATGTTGCCGAAACCAAAGGCGGACCTGAAACCGAACTCCAAGGACTTCGAGACAAACCCTCTGATCAAGTCGACCGGATTTCGAGAATACGACGCAAGGTGGCTTTATCCGGAGGAGTTCAATTTACTGGGCGCGCAAGCCTTGGGCCTTGGACTTGGCACGCTCATCCGTGAGTGCGGTGTACGTCCTTCGGTGGTCGTAGGGCATGACTACCGGTCGTACAGCGCGTCAATCAAACAAGCCTTGTCAGTCGGTCTCATGGCCGCCGGGTGCGAAATAAAAGACATCGGCCTGGCTCTCTCGCCCGTCTCCTATTTCGCCCAATTCGAACTCGATGTCCCCTGCGTCGCCATGGTCACGGCCAGCCATAACGAAAACGGCTGGACGGGCGTCAAAATGGGCATGCAGCGCCCGCTCACTTTCGGCCCCGACGAGATCACGCGTCTCAAAGACATTGTACTCAACGGCAAGGGACGACCGGCAAGCGGAAGCAGCTACACGTTCGTTCACGATATGCCTGAATGCTACATCACGGACTTGACGAATCGGCCGCCTCTCAAGAACGAGATCCGTGCCGTGGTTGCCTGCGGTAACGGAACCGCTGGCGCCTTTGCGCCCAACGTCCTGGAGAAACTGGGAGTCGACGTCATCCCCCTTGATTGTGAACTTGACCACAGTTTTCCCCGATACAATCCCAATCCGGAAGATATGAACATGCTTCACACATTGGGTGATACGGTCCTCGCAAATAAAGCGGATATCGGATTGGCGTTTGACGGAGACGGCGACAGATGCGGTATCGTCGACAATACGGGCAAGGAAATATTCGCCGACAAAGTGGGCGTTCTCCTCGCCCGCGATTTATCGGCCCGGTATCCCAACTCACGACTTGTCACTGACGTGAAGTCGACGGCCCTGTTTGTCACCGACCCGGTTCTGATCGAGCACGGAGTCAAGACGGAATATTGGAAAACCGGCCACTCTCATATCAAACGCCGGGCCAATGACATCAATGCGCTCGTCGGATTTGAAAAGAGCGGTCACTATTTCTTCAATCCGCCTATTGGGCGCGGCTATGACGACGGCCTCGTATCGGCTATCGCGATTCTGGACATGCTGGATCGCAACATGGGCATGAGCATGGCCGAACTGCATGAGACGCTTCCCAAAACGTGGATGTCTCCTACCATGTCGCCGTTTTGTCCCGACGACAAAAAGTACGATGTTGTCGACCGGATAACTTCGGTTTACACGAAGCTGGCGGCAAACGGCGAAACCCTCATCGGTCAGTCAATCACCGATGTGATGACCGTGAACGGCATCCGGATATCGGTTAAAGACGGCACCTGGGGCTTGGTGCGCGCTTCGTCCAACAAACCGGGGCTCGTCGTCGTCGTTGAAAGCCCTACTTCGGAAGCCAACATGCGCGCCATGTTCGCGGACATCGACCGGCGTTTGTCCGCTATTCCCGAAGTCGGCGAGTATGATCAAAAACTACCCTAGCAACGCCGCTTGATCTCACTCCCGCGCGTGAAATTACGACATCGCGGACATGTCGGCGCGCTCCAGCAGTTGCAGCGCGTCTCGAATGACTTGGGGGCCCGCTTCAGCCTTGTTGGAACAGGCGCCGAGGCGGGCGCGCCAAGCGCGAGCCCCGGGAACGCCGTGAAACAGTCCGAGCGTGTGGCGCGCCATGGCGTGCAAAGAAATACCGGCCTCGCATTGGCGCTTTACATAAGGCAAATAGCTTTCAACGACCGCGCGGCGCGACAGCGGCGCGCGACTGCTTGAAAAGTATCGACGATCGACATCCGCCAACAGATAGGGCCGTTGGTAGACCGCCCGCCCCAGCATCACCCCATCGACGTGCTCAAGGTGCCGGTCGCAGGCGTCCAATGTTTCGATGCCGCCGTTGATCACGATCGTAAGATCAGGCCGTTCCCGCTTGAGTCGATAGACCAAACCGTAATCGAGCGGCGGGACGGTGCGGTTCTCCTTCGGGCTGAGACCTTTGAGCAGAGCTTTACGCGCATGAACGATGAACCTTGTGCATCCCGCAGCGGCGACGGTCCCGACAAAGTCGAACAGAGACCGTTTAGGGACTTGATCGTCGACGCCGATCCGGCATTTGACCGTTACGGGTATGTCGGCGTTCTCGCGCATGGCGGCAACACAGTCGGCGACAAGCGGCGGCTCCGTCATCAGGCAGGCGCCAAACCGACCGGAAACGACGCGGTTGGAAGGGCAGCCCGCATTCAGATTGATCTCATCGTAGCCGAAGCTCTCGGCTATCTGCGCACACCGGGCCAAACTGTCCGGCTCACCGCCGCCAACCTGCAACGCAACGGGATGCTCGGCCTTGTCGAAGGTCAACAGGCGATGGCAGTCTCCGTGCAGCATCGCCCGGCTTGTAATCATTTCGGTATAAAGCAGCGCACGGCGCGAGATAAGCCGCAAAAAGTAGCGATCATACCGATCCGTCCTGCCCATCATGGGGGCCACGCAAAAACGGTGACTCTCGTTCCGTGCCATGTGACCAACTTTTATCCTGTCTCTCGAGTCTCTCAAGTGAATTTTTTCGACGTTTCGGCGGAAGCGAACGACGAGGCGCGGCCAGTGTAGAGGCGGACCTTGATACGGAGCAAGTCTGTGAACGAAAGATCGACGGCCTCAACGCGCCGCCCATCTCACAAAAGCGCGTGACATTCATGCAAAGCGTTGCCTAACCTTGTTGCACAGACGAATCACTTGATGGCCTGCCGTGTCGTTTATCAAGTTCTGCACGATCCCAATCGATTGCGCCAAACGGTGCTGGCTTTCGCCCGTTGCGCCGCCGTCCGTTCGGGCTTTGAGGAAGGCGGAAATGGAAATCCGGTGCAAAGGTAGCGGAGTCCTGTAATGCCTGTCTCGAATATCAAGAGCGCACGATCTCGCGCCGAGAGCGCGGCGGAAGCCCGGCTGCAGAATGTCATCGACGGCCTGCCGGGGTCCTTCGTTCTATGGGATTCGGACGGGCGCCTCGTGCTGCACAATCGGAAGTTTGCCGAATTCTATCAAATCGACGCCGCTGTTCTAAAGCCCGGACTCCATCTTGAACAAGTTGCGCGCGCGGCGGCGGTCCCTTCCCGGGCCATCGATCTTTCGGCTTCGACAAAGGGCGAATTGCGGCACATGGGAAACCGTTGGGTCCACGTCAGCAGCCGAACCACGCCGGACGGCGGCCGGGTCGATGTCGGTACGGACGTAACGCCGTTCAAGGATAAAGAACTCGAGCTGCTGAAGGGCAAGGAGCAACTCGAAAAAGACGTTGAACGATTGGAATCCTCGCAGCGGAAACTGCAAGAGGAAACGGATGAACGCGCCAAACTGGCCTTCGAATACGCGGCCGAAAAGGAACGCGCGGAAGAAGCGAGCCGCTTGAAGACGGAATTTTTGGCGAATATGAGTCACGAACTGCGCACACCGCTCAACGCGATCATGGGTTTTGCCCAGATCATGGAAAAGGGCATGTTCGGCCCGTTGGGTGACGAGCGTTATGTCGGTTACGCAAAAGATATTCTGGACAGCGGTCAGCATTTAATCGACCTCATCGACGACATCCTCGACATGTCGAAAATCGAGTCCGGCAAGACCGGGCTCGAGCCGGCCTCATATATGCTGGATGATATCGTTCGGGATTGCATTCGCATCATCCAACCCGGGGTTTTTGACGCGAGTCTTCATCTCCGGAATGACGTTCGCGAAAGCCCCCCGGTGCTCATCGACAAGCGGGCGACCAAACAGATTCTCCTCAACCTGCTGACAAATGCGGTGAAATTCACGCCGCTCGGCGGCACGGTGACCGTTCGTAATGAAACACGGGAGACATACGTCACCCTCGTCGTGGAAGACACCGGAACCGGCATCTCGGAGCAAGACTTGAGCCGCATCGGCAAACCGTTCGAACAAATTGAAAATCGGCAAAACAAGACGCACAAGGGAACGGGGCTCGGTCTTGCCCTTTCCAAATCACTTGTCGCATTGCAAGGCGGAGAGCTTCGCATCGAAAGCGAACTCGGCAAGGGAACGACGGTAACCGTAACTTTGCCCCGCGCCGATACCTCGTCAAGGCCATTGAACGATCGGCAGGAAATCCACGCTTGACGCGCTCGACAATCCGGGGCGGGCGCCCTCGTCACACTCCGCGCTCCGGTCACTGCGCGTTGCTCGATAGATACCAAAGCGGACTCTCTAGGCGGCAGCCTCGACGATCTCCTGGAACGCGGAATAGGCGCCGCGCTGCGCATCAACCAGACGCGCTTCGAGATCGGAAAAGTCTCGCGCGCCGCCGACTCTGACCAAAAGCGCTTTCAAACCGTCGCCCGCCTCGTCCGGTCTGAACCGGCCGTCCACCGCAATACGAAGCACTTGAGTGAGACTATGCATGAGCATGCCCGCTTTCAGAAGATCTTCCGCCCTTTGGCGCGGGATGAGTTCCGCCTGTTTTATATTGCGGTAAACCGCACATGTATTTTGGTTCAAAATTTGTGGATGTGCAGACGCGAATATCAACTGCAAATATTGGCACGTGAACTCCAGGTCGATGAGCCCCCCGCGAACCTGCTTCAAGTTCCAACAGGATCCGGTGCCTTTTTCGCGCGTCAATCTATGGCGCATGTCCAGGACATCCTTGGCAAGCCGGCTCGGGTTCCGAGACTCGGACAGAACGCGGCGAATTTTGCCTCGGACCTTGTCGCTGAATCGAGGCGGCCCCGCCACAACGCGCGCACGGGTCAATGCCAGCCGCTCCCAATTCCAGGCGTCATTGTCATAATAGCGGGAGAACGCATCGAAACTCGCGGCAATGGGGCCCGAACTTCCTGACGGCCGCAATTGCATGTCGACTTCGTAAAGGGCGCCTTCGGCCGTCGGGGCGGAAAGCGCCGCAATGAATCGTTGCGCCACACGTGCGAAATAACGTGAAACGGCGACGGGCCGCGCGCCGCCGGACGTCATCTCTTCACCATCATGGTCATACACGAAGATCAGATCGACATCGGATGTGGCCGACAATTCCCGGCCGCCCAACTTGCCCATGGCCACCACCGCAAAATTCGGATCTTCAATCGCACCGTGCGACTTGGCCACGTCATCGAGCGCTGCGGGCAGCAGCGCCTCGATGAGTGTGTCGGCAAGGTCGGCAAAGGCTTTGCCGGCTGAATCGGCATGGAGCGTTCCGCGCAGCACCTGCAGTCCGACACGAAACACCTGATCCTTTCCCCATCGCCTGGACGCGTCCAGGATCTCTTCGAAACTCGTCGAAGACTTGAGCGCGCTTTCCAAATTGACGGACATGTCGTCTCGGTCGGGAAGCGTTGTCAGAAAGTCGGTATCGAGAAGCGCATCAAGAACGCCTGAATTCTTGGCCAGGTAAGGCCCCAAACGCGGCGCGGTGCCGAGAGCTTCCATCACCAGTTCAAGAAGGTCTTGACGGTTGAAGAACAACGCGAACAGTTGAACGCCCGAAGACATGCCGGCGAGAAAATCTTGAAAACGCGCGAAGGTCACGTCCGGGTCGGACGTTTTAGCGACCGATTCCAAAATAACCGGCACCAGTTTCGTCAAAAGCTCGCGCGCTCGTTTACTGCGCGTCGCACGAATGCGGCCGAAATGCCACTTGCGAATGGTGGCGGCGACTTGATGGGCCCGCTCGAATCCCATTCTGGAGAGGGTCTCGACGGTTTCCGGGTCGTCCTCGACGCCGGTGAAGACGAGCACTCCCTCCGTCGACGACAGAGGGTCTTCTTTCTCGAAAAGCGCATTATAGTGCGCGTTGATGCGGGTCAGGTGAGCGAGAAGATCGGCCTTGAATTCTTCCGTGTCGCCGTAGCCGGAAAACCTCGCAACGTTGTCCAACTCGTCAGGGCGCGCCGGTATGGTATGGGTTTGCGCGTCCTCGCGCATTTGAAGCCGATGCTCAACGGTGCGCAGGTAAACATATGAGGCGACCAATTCACTTGCCGCGGTTCGGCTTATGAAGCCGGCGCGCGCCAAATCTTCGAGGGCCGCACATGTCATCCGATTGCGCAGGATTTCATGCCGCCCTCCCAAGATGAGCTGTTGGGTCTGGACAAAAAATTCAATTTCCCGAATGCCGCCCAGACCGAGCTTGATGTTGTGACCCGGCACCCCGATCGCGCGGTGTCCGCCCCGGCGATGAATTTGGCGTTTGATGGAATGAATATCCTCGATGGCTGCATGATCCAAATACTTGCGCCACACGAAAGGCCGGAGTCTCGTCAAGAAGCGCGTGCCCGCCTCGATATCGCCTGCGGCGGGACGGGCCTTGATCATGGCCGCACGCTCCCAGTTTTGACCCACGCTTTCGTAATATCGTTCGGCGACATCCATCGGGATCGCGACGGGCGTTGCGCCGGCATCGGGGCGCAATCTCAAATCGACGCGAAAGGCGTAGCCGTCGGCCGTGCTCTCCTGAAGGATCCTGACCAATTTTTTGGTAAGCCGGACACAAAACTCGCGCGGTTCGACGCCCGGCGCTGTCGGCAACGTCGTTTCGTCGAAGAACACCATCATGTCGATATCGCTCGAATAGTTGAGTTCGCGGGCGCCGTGCTTGCCCATGGCGATAATCGCATAGCCGCTGGCCTCTTCGGGCCGGTCCGACTTGGCAGGCGTGAACTTACCGGCGTCCGCGGCGTCGGCCAGCAGCCATCTGAGCGCCGCGGTCAGAGCCGCGTCGGCCAGTCGCGTGAGGGCGTCGGTGACTCGAAAGAGATCCCAAACGCCCGTGATATCCGCCGCCGCGATCAGAAACGCGGCCCGCTCTTTGGTGCGGCGTACAAAGGACATGAGGTCATCGAAGCTCACGCCGCTGACACCGACGCGCCCCAGATCTTCCAGAGCCCGATCAAAAAGACGTTCCGGTTCGTCAAAAAACAGGCCGGGCAGATCCATGTGAATGCGGTCGGCGACGCGCGTCAAATGACCGGAATTGCCAAAAATGGCCGATAGAATTTCTTTACTGCGCGGATGGTCGATGAAGGCCCGATATCTCGAGCGGGCGCCGCCTCCGTCGGCTTGTGAATACGCGACCAAGCCGGTCCAGGCGCGTTCCGCACGCGCGGAATCGAATACCGGAGGCGTCGCAACCGTCCGCCTCAAGATCGACCGCGGAGACTCATTCGATCCATGAAAGCTCGGCATCGACTTCGACATTTCTCAATCACGACTCCGCGACGGGCCGGGACAACCTGGCGTCAGGCGAAGACCTCGCCCAATACGGTGACCCGGTGCATGTTGCGCGGCTCATCGTAGTCGCGCACGGCGTAGTGGGCCGTGCAGCGATTGTCCCACATCGCAATGGAATTCTTTTCCCAATAAAAGCGGCACTGCAATTCTTTCCAATCTATGTGCTCGAACAGCATATTCAAAATATGCCTGCTTTCGTTGGGATGAAGCCCCTCGATACGGGTCGTCGTGAGTTCACTGATGTAAAGGAGTTTCCTGCCGGTTTCCGGATGGGTTTTCACGATCGGCTGCGCTACCGGCGGCGTCGTTTGAAAGGTATGCTCATACTGTTTGGCGCCGCCGTCTCTTTGCAAATCTTGCGCGCGGTACGTTTTGCACACGTCATGAACGGCGGTCCTGCCTTCCAGGAACCGTTTCATGTCATCGGACAGAGTGTCATAGGCCTTGTAAAGATTGACCCACATGGTGTCGCCGCCGCGGCGCGGCACATGCACCGCGCGCAGGATCGCCGCCAACGGCGGATCATGAGTATAGGACAAATCGATGTGCCATTGATTCGACAGGCGCAGCGTGTCCTTTTCGCCCGACTCGGCGTCGAGGGTGATGATTTCCTTATATCCTTCAAGACTTGGAATGTAGGGGTGAACGTGGAGTTTTCCGAACTTTCGGCCGAAGGCTGTTTGTTTGTTGGGCGTAATGTCCTGATCGCGAAAGAAGATGACGAGATTGTCCAACAGGGCCCGCTTGACCTCAGCAAATGTCCGTCCATCAAGCTCTTGCGACAGGTCCACGTTGCGGATTTCGGCGCCCAAAGATCCGGCGAGGGGGTGGACTTCAATTCGTTGATAGCTCACGCGCGGTTCCTTTCTCGACTCATCCAACTCATTAAACAACAACACATGCCGGACATAAACATCCGGCAGAGCGGCAGAGCGGCAAACTCCCCCCTCAATCGACGATCGACCCGTAAACGATTCGTCTGATCTCATCGTCGATCGGGTTGACGTTGAAGGGCCGCATCTGTGTCAAGATCACGATGACCAATTCTTGCAGGGGATTGACGACGAAAAAGGTAGCGGAGGACCCGGACCAGCCCCATTCGCTTTCCGCGCCGGGGATTTCATCCCCCGCCGCTTCGAGCACGACATGCCCGCCATAGCCGAAGCTGCGCCCGGGCGACGCGGACAACATGCCCCGGTCATCCTCGAGTTGATCCCGGAGCATCAAGGCGACGGTCTCGGGCGAAAGCAGGCGTTCGCCGTCCAGAGTCCCTCCGTCGAGCACCATTTGAGCGAAGCGGTAGTAGTCCATTGCCGTCCCCGCGAGGCCGCTGCCGCCGGCGACCCAGACCGGCTCTTTCGTGTAGGCGCTGGTTTCGGGATCATCCAGAAGTACGAGACCGCCGCCGTCGGCCGGTCCGTAGACGGCGGCCAGACGGTGCGCCTTGTCCTCGGGTACATAAAAATCCGTATCGCTCATGCCGAGCGGCGTCGTGATGCGCTCCTTGACGAAATCGCGAAAGCTGTCACCGGACGCGATTTCCACGACGCGCGCCAGTACGTCCGTCGAAATCGAATAACGCCAGTTCGTACCCGGATGCTGGACGAGAGGAACGCCGCCCAACAGGGCCACTTTCTCGGCCAGCGTATAATCCGGTTTGGAAAGGCCCAGGTCATGCCATCCGATCCGTTTGTAGATCTCGTGAACGGGATGGGGGCCCATGAAGGCATAGGTGAGACCGGATTGATGGGTCAAAAGATGATGCACGGTCATGGCGCTCGATGACGGCTCCGTGACGATATCGTCGCCCGCGCCGCGGACATGGACATCGAGCCGTTCGAACTCGGGAATGAATTTCGAAACGGGGTCGTCGAGATCGAGGGCGCCTTCCTCCATGAGGATCAGAGCGGCCACGGTGGTCAACGGTTTGGTCATGGAATGAAGACGGAAAATCGAGTCGCGTTCCATGGGCAGGCCGCGTTCCACATCGCGCCGGCCCGCCGCCTCGAAATAGACGACGGCGCCGCGCCGCGCCACCAGCGTCACCGCGCCCGCCAGACGCTTTTCGGCAACATGGTTCGCCGTGAGATCGTCAATCCGCTGCGCCATGTCGGGCGACAGGCCGGACGACCTCGGCCTTGACGCGGCGGATGCGTCAGGCGCGGCCGCAAACGCACATGCGACGGCGAGTGCGCAGACGGACGAAAAGAAGCGGGCAACGACGGGTTTCATGGACGCCCTCCCGAGTTCCGACCATGACTCACCGTATCAGGGTACGGGCGTCTCTCCAATCTCGCAGCGGCGCCATGCGGCGGCACAATGGGTCGCGTGAGGCGCAAGTTGCGGCAATGGCGGCGCTTGCATATTGCGGTGTGTTCGACAATAAAAGCGTTTATGACGGACACGAGATTGACGGCGGCGACGGACCGCTTCACCCTTTTGACGGTCGCCATCGCCGCACTCGGCGCGGGACTCGTGCTGGGACGCGAGTTCACCTTCGGAGCGGTATTCACCCCGGATTCGGCGTCTTACATCAGCGCCGCCCGGAGTCTGCTGGCCGGGGAAGGACTTCTCAGATGGGACGGCAACCCTTATAGTGCATGGCCTCCTCTCTACCCCCTGCTTCTGGCCGCGGCCAGTTTGGGGATATTCGATCCCATCGCCGTCGCCGGCCCTCTCAACGCCGTCATTTTCGGACTGACTATTTTCATCGTGGGGCGGTACCTGCGGCAACGCCTGGCGTCTCGATTCCTGGCGGCATGGAGCTGTCTGGCAACGGCCCTGGCGATCCCGCTGGTGACAATTTCGTCATGGGCGCTCACCGAGACCCTGTTGATCCTGCTGACGACCCTCGCTCTGATCCAGACCGACAGGTTCCTGACCGAGGGCAAGACCCGGACGCTGGTCTGGGCGGCGGTGTTCAGCGCCTTGGCCTTGCAGTCCCGGTACATCGGGGTTGTCGTGCCGGTTTTTATAGGGCTGCTGCTCCTCTTCCAGCGGGGGCCCATGGCCCGGAGAGCGGGGCGCGTCACCGCTTACTCTCTGATCGTGGCGGTGCCGACGGTCCTGTGGTTTTTGCGCAATCTCTTGACCGTCGGAGTGATCAAGAAGTACCGCCCGCCCGGCGGTGATCCTCTGATGATGCTGCGGGATGTTTTCGACATCCTGTGGAGTTGGGCGCAAATCAATAGTGCTGCGGTGGTCCTGGCGACGCTCGCCTGCATTTTCGTTGTCGTGCAATGGAGGCGTTTGACCGTTGCCGACTGGCGGCCTTTCCGGCTGTTCACGGGTTTTGCACTGACGTACATCGTCCTGCTCATCGCAACCCTTTCGCTTCTGACCGGTGCCTATCCTCATCGTATAGGGGAGAGATTTATGGTTCCGGTGTATATTCCACTCCTGATAGCCGTGGTGTTCGTGCTGGACCGTGTTCTCGACCATGAACGAGAGAGGAAGATGTTGGGAAGCGTCGGCGGCCTGCCGGTCGTTCGAACGATGATGCCGGGAAAGAAGGGAAGCTTGCTAGCCGCCATCGTCATGATCGTTCTTTCTCTGGGAGCGGCGAGTCAGATATTTCCGAACGTCTCCGGCATTATCAAAGCAAACCGCGGCGAGATTCACTTGGCGTTAAGCGGGCCGAGATGGTCCGGTTCCGAGACGATGCGATACCTCCGGGAAAACCCCGTTGCGGGAGAAATATTGAGCAACACGCCATATCCTTTGTCGCTTTACCTCGGTAGAAACTATAAGTATTCATCCTACCATTATATGCCGAAAGTCTCCCGGGCCGGGCTGGAGCGGCTATTGATCCCGGACGGCGCATACATAATCTGGTTCTACAGACCAACGTGGAACCGGCATGAATATGTCTATGGCGGATCCGACCTGGAATTGATTCCGGGCCTGGAACCGGTAGCGGAACTGGCGGACGGTATCGTCTTCAGAGTGGCAAGGTGAACAGACGCGCGGAGGGCGCCCGCAACGACCGGGGCGGTTCGTCGTTCCGGGGCCCTTGCATATTGCGGTGTGTTCGGCGACAAGGGGTTTTATGACGGACGCGAGACTGACGGCGGCGGTGGAGGCGTATTTCTCGGACCTGGGGCGGGTGCGCGCCTCGGGCGGCGCCACGGGGGAGCGGTCGAGTTACGGGCCCCTCGGCAACCTGCTGGACGCCGTGGGCGCGGCGCTGGCGCCGAAGGTGTTCTGCGTCGGCGAGCTTGCCGACCGGGGCGCGGGCCACCCCGACTTCGGCCTCTATACGGCGAAGCAGGTGCAGAAGGGACAGCCGCGCCAGGGGCAGATCCCGGAGCGCGGCGTGGTCGAGGTGAAGGCGGCCGATGACGACGCGTGGTTGACCGCGGCGGGCGGTCAGGTCAGCCGCTATTGGGGCCGTTACCGTCTGGTGCTGGTGACCAACACGCGCGACTTCGTGCTGGTGGGCGAGGACGCGGCGGGGCGTCCGGCAAAGCTCGAAACGTTCAGACTGGCGGACAGCGCGGACGAGTTCCGGAACAAGTTGGACAAGCCGCGCGCCTTCGCCCGCGATGCGGGCGCGGGGCTGGGCGAGTATCTGGCCCGGGCGCTGTCGCACCGCGCTTCGCTGGCCGAACCCAAGGACTTGGCTTGGCTGCTGGCGTCTTATGCCCGCGACGGGCTGGCTCGAATCGAAAGGTGGGGGGGGGCGTACACCCCAGCTTGAGGCGGTGCGCTCGGCGCTTGAAGAGGCGCTGGGCGTGCGCTTCGAGGGCGAGAGGGGCGCGCGCTTCTTCCGCTCCACCCTGGTGCAGACGCTGTTCTACGGCGTGTTCTCCGCCTGGGTGCTGTGGGCACGGCAAAAGCCGCCGCCGGTGGGGCCGTTCAACTGGCGCGAAGCGGTCTGGCATCTGCGCGCGCCTGTCCTGGCGGCGCTGTTCCAGCAGCTTTCCGACCCCGGCCGCCTGCAGCCGTTGGGCCTGGTCGAAGTGCTCGACTGGACGGCCGCCGCGCTGGGCCGGGTGGACCGTTCCGTCTTCTTCGCCCGTTTCAACGAGGGCGAGGCGGTGCCCTACTTCTACGAGCCGTTCCTCGAAGCCTTCGACCCGGCGCTGCGCAAGCAACTCGGCGTCTGGTACACCCCCAAAGAGGTGGTGCAATACATGGTCGCCCGCGTCGACCGGGCGCTGAAGGACGATCTCGGCATTAGGGACGGGTTGGCGGCCGACAACGTCTATGTGCTCGACCCCTGCTGCGGCACCGGCGCCTATCTGGGGGAGGTCTTGCACCGCATCGCCGCCAACCTGGAAGGGCGGGGGCTGGGCGCGCTGGCGGGGGCCAGAGTGAAGCAAGCGGCTTTGGAGCGGGTATTCGGCTTCGAGATCATGCCCGCGCCCTTCGTCGTCGCCCATCTGCAAGTGGGCTTGACCATGCAGGCGCTCGACGCGCCGCTGGCGGAGGACGGGGGCGAGCGCGCTCAAGTGTTCCTCACCAACGCGCTCACCGGCTGGGAGCCGCGCGCGGCCAAGCCGCTGCCCTTCCCCGAACTGGAGGAGGAGCGCGACAGGGCGGAGCGGGTCAAGCGGGAGACGCCGATCCTGGTCATTCTCGGCAATCCGCCTTACAACGGCTTCGCCGGCATGGCGGTGGACGAGGAGCGGGCGTTGTCGCAAGCCTACCGCACGACCAGGCGCGTGCGCCGTCCGGAAGGCCAGGGGCTGAACGATCTCTATGTGCGCTTCTTCCGCATGGCGGAGCGGCGCATCGCCGAGACCACGGAAAGAGGCGTGGTCTGCTTCATCTCCAACTATTCGTGGCTTGACGGTCTGTCGTTCACGGGCATGCGCGAGCGTTACATGGAAGCGTTCGACGCGGTGCGGATCGACTGTCTGAACGGAGACATTCGAGGCGGGGGCAAGACGCCGGAGGGTAAGCCGGACGCCAGCATCTTTACTACGGGCTCGTCGGTGGGCATCAAAGTCGGCGCCGCCGTCGCCACTCTGGTGCGCAAGGCCGATCATGCGCCCGCCGGGACGGTCGCCTTCCGTCATCTGTGGGGGCAGGCCAAGCGCGACGATCTTCTGGCCACGGCGGAGGCGGACCCCGCCGCGCTCTATGACGAGATCGCACCGGTGCTGCCGCTGGGTCTGCCGTTCAAGCCCACGGCGGTGAGCGGCGACTGGTTCGACCGGCCGGCGCTCCCCGATCTGTTCCCGGTATCGTTTCCGGGGGTCAAGACCAGCCGCGACGGGTTCCTGGTCGATGTCGATCTCGACCGGCTCAAAGCCCGCATTGCCGACTACTTCGACGCCAGTCTGAGCCATGAGGACATCGCGCGGCGTTATCCCAGCGTCATGAAGACCGCACGGCATTTTGACGCCCGCGCGGTGCGCGACGCGCTGCTCGCACGCGGCGGGCCGAATAAGGCCGGGTTCGTCCGCTTCGCTTACCGCCCGCTCGACAACCGTTGGCTCTACTGGGAGCCGGGGCATGGTTTGCTTGACCGTCCGCGCGCCGACTACCGGCCCCACGTGTTCGAGGGGAATATTTGGCTCGAAGCACGCGAGCGCGAGGCCAGGGAGGACTTTTCGCGAGGAACCGTCGTCAGGCATCTTGCGGACAACCTCGGCAACGGGTTTTCCAGCTACTTTCCTGCTTGGCTCAGTGACAACAGTCTTGGGAGCGATGGGGCGCGCCGCCCCAACCTGTCGGCGGCGGCGCAACGCTATCTGGACCGTCTCGGCGCAAGCGTCGAAGACCTGTTCCACCATGTCCTCGCCACCCTGCACGATAACGCCTACCGCGAGGCCAACGCCGGGGCGCTGCGCATGGAGTGGCCGCGCATCCCCCTCCCCGGCTGGCCGGACGGCGAGGCGACAGGCGCGGCGGACGCGCTCGCCCGGTCGGCGGCAAGAGGCCGCGGGCTTGCAACGCTGCTCGATGCCGATACGCCCGTCCCGGGGGTCACGACAGGGGCGCTGCGCCCCGAGGCCGCCGCCGTCGCCGTGCCCGCCACCGTGGACGGGCGCAACATGGCGGGCGCCGACTTCGCAGTCACCGCCGGCTGGGGGCATGTCGGCCAGGGCGGCGCGGTCATGCCGGCCCGGGGCCGCGCCGTCGAGCGCGCCTTCACAGCAGAGGAACGCGACGCCCTGGGAGACGCCCTGTCTTCACTCGGCGAAACCACCTTCGACATCTACCTGAACAACCGCGCCTTCTGGCGCAACGTCCCCGCCAATGTCTGGACCTACAGGCTCGGCGGCTATCAGGTGCTCAAGAAATGGCTCTCCTACCGCGAACGCGATGTCCTCGACCGTACCCTGACGCCCGAGGACGTCCAGGACTTCGCCGATACGGCACGGCGAATCGGGGCTATCCTGTCGGCTACGGCTTGAATACGGTCGCGAAAATGATTGCCGACTGCTTCAAACACCGCAACAATATAGGTCTCGATATGACACTTAAGGTAATTAAGGACGCTTGGAGTCGTCGGCAAGTCACCGCGGACGAATTGTGGGATTATGCAAGGTAAATGCGCGTTGCAAATGTCATGCGCTCACACCTGGAGGCTGTCGCATGACGGTTCCCGATAGCTCGCGAGTCGGAGGGTCCGCCCATGATTGATCCCGCAACCCAAGCCCAACTCAAAGGGGCCATAGCAGACTGCATCGACACCGATCAGGGGATCCTTGACAAGCTCCGCGAAGAGATTCGCCCTCTGCGTGAATCGACGCGACAGATACGGCCTCGTGCGACGACATCGATTTCCATCGTCGGGACGGATGGTGGCAACAATCAGCTCCAGTTCGATCCTTTCTTGATTCAACTCGTCAGAATCGTCGACAGCAGCAACAACGAGTACTGCCTTGAGGCGGTCTCCCCGACCACGCCAGTCGAAAAGCTGAATAACCGTCAGTTCTCTAGCAACGGATCACCGAAAACCGCACTTGGCGAGATGATGCAATATCTCGATGTAACGACTCTTCCGGCGCTCTCTCACATGATCCGTCCCACCGACAGCGGAAAGCCCGTCTCCCCAAGTTGGGTTCAGGTTTATCGTGAACTCGTCGAATGGGCCACCCTGTTCTCCATCCTGAAGAAAGACTTTGGGACGGATACGCTCATCGTCTGCGACGGCTTGCTACGCAGCAAGGTATTTGCGAAGGATCTCTTCCAGCGGCTTCTTCAAGGCATGCGCATTCGAATAGATGAGCAATGGCAAAAAAGTCGGCGTCATGTCTATCTGGCGGGCATCGCGAAGCATAGCAAGGTTCTTTCCCGATACCGGCTCGCGATGACGTTAGAGGAAGTTCTGCAAACCGATTACCCCGTCTACGTCGAAGTGCCGCGCGAAGTTGAGGAACAAGCATACGTCTGGTCGGAATTCGCTCGCGGTGATGACCGCGCCGATGAGGGCGGAGAGATTAACAAGTTCGTCGGCGGCAAGATGTTCCTCGTGAAATTCGGCGCACACAGACACGATCCTATTTGGCCCGTTGACATATTCGTGCCGCAGATGAGAGATGCTCAGAAAATACTTGGTTCATTGCTTGCGGATACCATCAATGGGTTCCCGGTTCCCCACTATCCGCGCTGCCTCCAGAAGGCTCACGAGAACGCAGCGCTTGTAGATTTCGACTTCGATATCCTGCAGGACTTCATCTACGAAGGCATCCGAGCGAGCCTCAAGAGCGAGGCGCCAACATTAGACGTGTTCCAGCTTCAGGATAGCGATCCTGCCCAACGACGTTACGGATGAGGCCCGTCATGACCTCGGAAATCCAGTTGTTTCCCCGAGACAAGGTGGTCGGGATATTTCGCGGCTTCCAACTGGGCGGGATGGAATTCCATGCCGATCTTGTGCTGCCGTATCAAAACGAGTTTCAGAACATCCCCATGCACGGACAGTTTCTCCTCGTGCAACTCGAGACACCCGATGAGGCGGTACTCGGTCGTATCGCGTCATTCTCGTCCGAAGGCAAACTCTCTTTCGGATCCGGCGAAGAATTCAACATTCGTGCCGTCCGTGAGGATCGCCCTATCCCCGAGGACCTCAGAGAGCAGTATCTTAAATATCGCGTGAACATCCGCGTGCTTGGTGTACTACGCAACAACAGTGCGGGCCTCACTTTCGTACCGTCACACCGGCGCCTACCTCACGTTGGAAGCCAAGTCGCTTTCCCGTCAAGTTCCGTGCTGAATGAGATTGCCGGACACAACATTGACGGAGCGCCGATCGGGCACCTTGCGTTTGGGGAGTACATCTACGCCTCGGGCAATTCTGATTTTGAAGCCCAGGAATGGATGCAACTCGTTGAACCGGAGATTCTCGTGAAGTTTCCCGTGGAATCTCTGGTCTCGCGGCGGAGCTTTGTGTTCGCCCGCGCCGGCTTCGGTAAATCCAACCTGAACAAACTTCTATTCAGCAAGCTGTACGAGACGACGCCGCATGTGGAAAAGCGTGGTGGCCGGTCAGTCCCGGTCGGCACCGTGATCTTCGATCCCGATGGCGAATATTTCTGGCCTGATGATAAGGGGCGCCCCGGACTGTGCGACGTCCCGAAGCTTGAGGACAAGCTGGTTGTTTTCACCGAGCGCCGCAATCCAAGCCCGTTCTACCAATCTTTCGTAGCCGGCGGGATTCGCCTTGATATTCGCCGCCTTAGCCCCGGCGATGTTATCGCGATTGCACTCAGTCCGGAGCGCCAAGAGCAGCAAAACGTCAGGAAACTAAGAGGACTCTCGCCGGACCGCTGGAGGGAGCTGGTCGATCAGATCGACGCCAACGGGAACGCCACGCCGCTTGAAGACGTATGCCGAATCTTGAACCTCGATCAACAACGCCAGGAGGCGGAAGCGCTTGCCGCCCGCGGTAACATGACCGCCATCGTCCGTATGCTGCACGACAAGAGCAGCCAACTGATGGACATGCTCCTCCGCGCTCTTTCGGAAGGCAAGCTGTGTGTCATCGACGTTTCTCAGATGCGCGGTGGACAATCGTTAGTCCTATCCGGACTGATTCTTCGCCGAATCTTCGATCGGAACCAACAGGAGTTTACGTCAGCCGAACCAAAGACTATTCCGACGATAGCGGTGGTCGAGGAAGCACAGTCAGTCCTCAATGAAAAGGCCACGGCTGCCGAACCTTATATTGCGTGGGTCAAGGAAGGTCGAAAGTACGACCTCGGAGCGCTACTTATTACGCAACAGCCCGGGAGCATCCCGGTCGAAATCCTGAGCCAGGGTGACAATTGGTTCATCTTCCACCTGCTCTCTGCAGCGGACTTGACGTCGCTCAAACGCTCAAACGGGCATTTCAGCGACGACCTGCTCAGTTCCCTATTGAATGAACCGATTCCGGGACAAGGCGTTTTCTGGAGTTCAGTAGGCGGCAAGCCCTACCCGGTGAGCATTCGCGCCCTTTCATTCGAACGTCTCTTCTCAATGCGTGACCCTGACTACAGCCAACCGGCGGGCAACTCTCATGCCAAGATCCTACGTGAAACATTTGGAAGAGATGTCCAAACGGGTCTCACAGGCGCTACTGATATCACCACACCCCCTGCCCAGGCCGAACCGGGAGAGGAGTCAGAAAAAGTCGACATCATGGCTGACATCGAATCCCGCGCCATAAACGCACTCCGCTCTGATTCCCGATTGATGAAGAAACTCGAGTCGAGTGACGGTGCCGCCTGGGGCGAGGTGAAAGCATTCTTCCGGGATAAACAGCTTCCCGAGCATCTCGATGACAGAGACCAGTTATCGTATCATCTGGTCAAAAAAGCGATGGATGAAATCTTTGGCGAACAGAATCATTCATGGGAGACGTTCAAGAACCCATCCAACAAAACATATATCCGAAAGAAGGCGTGAGCCGGGATGACCGATACCACGTTGAACGGGATCTGCCCCTATTTCACCATGTTCCCGCTCAAATTCCCTCTTGAGATTCTACAAAAACATCGACGGGCCGGACCCGCGCAGCGGTATCAATCCGTGCTTGATCCGTTTTGTGGACGCGGCACAACAAACTTTGCCGCTCGCCTGACTGGATTGCGTTCGCTGGGTGTGGATTCGAGCCCTGTCGCGAGGGCGATTACCGCCGCAAAGCTCGTCCAGGTGAAAGCCTCGGAGATTCTGGCCGAAGCGCGCGGTATCTTGAGGGACACCGAACCTAGAGAAATCCCTTCGGGGGAATTTTGGGAATGGGCATATCACCCTGAAGTTTTGTTTGAACTCTGCCAGTTTAGAACTGCCTTGCACGAAGATTATTTCATTCCGGAACGGAACGCCCTTCGGGGAATCATCCTTGGCGCGCTGCATGGCCCGAGGCAGAAAACATTTCAGAGCTACTTCTCGAATCAGAGTCCCAGAACCTATGCTCCGAAGCCTGCGTATGCGGCGCGGTACTGGCAGAGACATAACTTGCAGCCTCTGCGTGTTGATGCCCTCGATATCATCAGGCGCAGAGCAAACCGCTACTACGGTTCGCTCCCGGACGGTGAAGGCGAGGTTCGACTTCGCGATAGCCGCGAACTTGGTTCACTGGCCCCAAAAGCGGATGACACGGGGTTTTCATGGGTGATTACGTCGCCGCCATATTACGGTATGCGGACGTATATTCCGGATCAGTGGTTGCGTAATTGGTTCATCGGTGGAATGGACCGCGTTGATTATACGAACGAGGGGCAGGTCGTACACTCAAGCCCCGATGATTTCACTGCGGATCTTCGTAAAGTATGGAACAACGCTGCGGAGGTCTGCACGCCGGACGCGACATTAGTCGTGCGTTTTGGCGGTATAACCGACCGGCAAGCCAACCCCTTGCAACTCGCCAAAGCCTCATTCAGAGACACCCCATGGCGGCTGAAAACCATCCGCGGCGCGGGGTCCGCGCTTGAAGGAAAGAGACAGGCTGACACGTTCCTGCGTCATCAAAACAAGCCCGTCATCGAGTATGATCTTTGGGCGCGGCTGGCGTAACTGGCTTTCAGTACGGGTTTGGAGAGGCTAGCGGCGCGCTTCATGGAACCGGAAGAGCGGCGCGTTCAATTGACGGACAGGTCCGTGACGTAGACACCCTCACGCATTTCGGAAAAGAAATGTCCGATGGCCGGGTGATTGACGGGCTCCCCGCTCGGGTCCGGTTCGAGATTGCGCTCCGCGACATAAGTCGAATGGACGGCGTCATGCACCAGAACGTGATACCAGGGCTGATCTTTGGGCGGCCTGCTGCGGGCCATGGTTTCATACCATTCTTCGGTTCCCGCAAAGGCGGCATCGACGTCAAAAATGACGCCTCGATAGTTAAACAGTTTATGGCGGATCACTTCGCCGACGCTGAACCGCGCATGAGTCGTGCTCATTCTTCCCGCTATTCCTCTTCTTGATCGACCGCCGAGCCATGCCCGTCCAGCCTGTTCAAACAGGCAACAAAAACGATAATACCGCAAGACGCGACCGAAAAACCGATAAGATACGCGTCATGGCGCCTGTTATGTTTCATCTGTTCTGTCCTCGAAATCGAGAGTCTCGAAGTCGGCTTAAGCGGAACTTAGGCAAGCGGATACGTCCGAATTTCGGCCTCGGAGAGACAAATTCGCCGACGATTTACGGGAACATCCGAACGGTCTTGCGCTAAACTGAAGGTCTGCCAAGGAGACAACCCTTATGCGCCCTCATATCGAGTTCATTCAATCTCAGGTTCTGCCCTTCGCCAAAGGGCTCTACGGCGGCGCCCGGCCCGACGTAGACGTGCGAATCCTCAGTATCGACGACGAAGGAGGAGACGCCAGCACCATGATCCGCTATCCGCGGGCATGGCGCCGGGGCGAGTCGGAATACCTTACGGCCGACGAAGAACTGCTCGTTCTCGAAGGCGAAATCGACATCAACGGCATCACGTACCGCAAGCAGGACTATGCCCACCTTCCGAAAGGTTATTTGCGAACCTCTCAATTCTCGTCAAAGGGCGCGGTGGTATTGACGTTTTTTTCGTCCGAACCCCAAGCCGTGGCCTCGGATACGCCGAGCAACACCTTCGACCGCGCACGTCTTGTCGAACACATCAACACGCGCACGCACGAAACCATGACGGCCGTTGCGACGAAAATGAAAACGCCCGGCTGGGATGCCTCCGGCACGTTTCACAAGACGCTGTTCGAGGATCCCTATACCGGCGAGCGGACCTGGATTATCGGCATGATGCCCCATTGGCAAACCAATCTGTGCGAAATCCATCCCGTCGTCGAAGAGGAGTTCGCAATTTCAGGGGATCTCTGTTTTCCGATGGGCGTGTTTCGCGACGGAGCCTATTTCTGGCGGCCGCCGGGTATTCAACACGGGCCTTTCGGCACGTGGGGCGGCGCCGTTCATCTGGTCCGCTGCAAGGGCGGCCCGTTTGCGACCGAATGGGTCGACTCCGACGGGCCGAACTGGTATCCGGACTATGATCCGATCCTGCCTGCGGATTATCAAAAATATGTCGACAGGAATACCAACCGGCGCGAGCCCAACTATTGATCCTTGGTCGGATTTGTTCCAAAACCGGTTTTGACTGCAAAATATCGCGTTGGCAAACGGTCATGACGACACTTCCGAACAATGATTACCCTACGCTTCTTTCGCCCCTCGAACTCGGGCCGCTGACACTCGACAATCGGGTTGTCATTCCCGGACACAGCATGTTGCTCGACGAGGCGGACGGCACCGTCGGCCCGCGCTATCGGAGCTATTTGGAAGAACGGGCCAAGGGCGGGGCCGGTCTCGTCAGCATGGCATCGGCTCCCGTCCACGCCAGTTCCAAGCAGGCATGGCCCAGCACCTGGTTGTGGCGGGACGAGGTGGTCGAAGGGCTGAAGAGCGCCGCGGACGCGGTGCACAAAGCCGGGTCGAAACTCTCCATCATCCTTTGGCACGGCGGTCACAATTTGACGCATCTCGTGCGGGTCGTTGCGATGGGTCCTTCCACGATTCCATCGCCCGAGAGCGGAGAGATTCCGCGAATGATGACACGGGCGGATATCGACGAATTGACCGCGTCGTATGCGGCCGCCGCCAAGCGATGCAGCGACGCGGGCCTCGATGCGGTGGAGGTTCAAACCTCATCGGACTATCTTTTGGGATCGTTCCTTTCACCTCAACTCAATTGGCGTACGGATGAATACGGCGGGTCGTTGGAAAATCGTTGTCGATTTGCGGTCCAAGTTCTGGACTCCGTGCGAAAGGCCGTAAGGCCCGGCATGGCGGTGGGTGTCCGCACATGCGCCGAACACCTCATCCCCGCGGACCCCGACGGCTATACCCTTGCCGACTCGCTCCCTGCCATGCGGCACCTCGACGAGAAAGAACTGATGGACTGGGTGAGCATTATGAACGGTTCCCATTGGTGCTTCGAGGAAATGCTCTCACCCATGACCTACCCGCGGGCGCAAATCGCGCATCTGTCCGCCGCGTTCAAAAGAACGCTCAAGGTTCCGGTGATCGTTGCGGGACGCATAAGAACCCCTCAGGAAGCCGAATCGATCCTGTCGAGCGGCCAGGCCGATGCGGTGGCCATGGCGCGCGCCCATATCGCAGAACCGGAATGGACCGAAAAAGTGAAGCGCGGCGAGGCGCACCGCATTCGGCCCTGCATGTCGTGCAATCAAGGTTGTCTGGGTCACGCGGGCCAGGGCCAGCCGGGCACGTGCGTGCTCAACCCGCGCGCCGGGCGTGAGTTCGAAGCGCCGACGGGCGGACAAGCCCGAAGAAAAAAGCGCGTGGCGATTGTCGGCGGCGGACCGGCGGGATTGGAAGCGGCCCGGGTGGCCGCCGCGCGCGGACACGCGGTGGCGCTTTATGAATCCCGCGGTGTCCTGGGGGGCGCCATGCGGCTGGCGGCCGAGGCGCCGCACAGGGACGAAATGAAAGAGCCGTTGATGTGGTGGCAATCGGAACTTGAAACCCTCGGTGTCGACATCCGTCTCAACAGACACGTGCGCGACCCCCGTTCCCTTGACGCGGACGCGGTGCTTTGGGCGGCGGGCGCACGGGGCGGCCTCACGGCTTTATGGCGCAACCGGCCAAACCTGACCGATGGTATTCCGGGTACGGAGGACTGTCCCCACGGACGCGATATTCTGGCGGGCGACCGTGGCGTCAAAGGGCACGTGCTCGTCATTGACGAAGAAAGCGGGTGGCCGGCCGTTTCTCTGGTCGAGAGCCTGGCCGATCAATCGGCAGTGAAGGCGGTGACCGTCACGACCACGCAATTCGCGCTGGGCCTGCCCGCGCTTGAGCGCACGGGCGAGATAAGGGCCGTCAGCCGCCGCCTTAAAGACCTGGGCGTCAAGGTGATCCCCGCAACATATGTCACCAACGTCGAAGGAACCATGGCGGCCACGAGCGACGGCGAGAGTCTCGGACCGTTCGATGCAATCGTGCTGTCTACGGGTCCGGCGGCGAGACCCGTTCCCGACGGTGTGACCGCCATCGGCGACTGCCTCACGCCGCGGTCCATTTGGGCGGCGGTTTCCGAAGGTCTCGAAGCGGCGCGCAGCTTGTAGAAAATGAAAGCCGCATACGCCTCAACGGACGGCGTCGATCTCGATATTGACCGCGCCGACGTTCCTGGCCGCATCCATGACGCTCATCACGCGGCCGGCCGGCGCCTTTTTCGGAGCCCGTATCAGAACCGTGACACCCGGATCGGCTTCGAGAGACCTGCGCAGCACGGGTTCCAACTCCGCGGCGGCGAGTCTGTTGCCGTCGATCACGACCTCACCCGCAGGTTCCAGAGTGATTTCGATGACGGAACCGCCGGGATTCCAGGTCAGCAACGCATAGAGCGTCACGCCGAAAAGAACGGCGAGAAGAATAAAGCGGCGCGTGATCACGTGTCGCTCCCCAGTGCGCCTTCGAGGCGTCGTCGTTCGTCATCGCTCAACGGCCCGGACGCTGCCGGCGTGCGCCTGGCCGCGCGGCGGTAAAAGCCGACCACGGCGACAAAGCCCAGAGCGAAAAGTATGGCGGGGCCGAACCACAAGAGCCAGGTCGCCGGACGGACCGGCGGGCGCAGCAGCACATAATCGCCGTACCGCGCCACGATAAATCGGATCACCGCTTCGTCCGTATCGCCTCGGTCCAACCGCTCGCGCACGATGATACGCAGATCCCTCGCCAACGGCGCGTTCGATTCATCGATGGTTTCGTTTTGACAAACGAGGCACCGCAATTGTTGACTTATCACGCGGGCGCGGGCCTCGAGACCGGGATCCTCCAGCACCTCGTCGGGCTCTACGCCGAATGCCGGAAACGACGCACTCGCAAAGATCAGTAAACCGATGAAAAACCTGTTCATCCCATTACTCTGCGGGTATCGACGCCGCCTGTCGACGTGCACGACGGCGCGCCGGCAGACCCACCCGCAATCTCCGATCGGTGAGCGACACGACGCCGCCGAACGCCATGATGACGGCGCCGACCCAGATATAGACGACCAGAGGATTGTAATAAAGGCGTACGGCCCAGCCGTCGGCCCCGTTTTCGCCCTGGGGTTCACCCAAAACGGCGTAGATGTCGGCAACCGGCGTGGTATGAATAGCCGCTTCGCTGGTCGTCGTGCCGGCCACGGGGTATACGCGTTTTTCCGGGCGCAGGGTAAAGACCCGCCGCTCGTTGCGCGAGACGTCGATGAGACCTCTGGTCAATGAATAGTTGGGGCCGGCGCCCTGCTCGACGCTCCTGAGGACGAATTCGTACCCCGCGACGATGACGCTGTCGCCAGGTTTCATCGCTTGAATGTGTTCTTCCTTCCACACGCTGATGCCCGTAACACCGGCCACCAGAATGCCCAGGCCGGCGTGGGCCAGCGCCGTCCCGCACGCCGACCGCGGCAGACGGATGAGACGCATGACGGAACCGACCAAAGGCTCGGAAAAGAGTTTGATGCGGTAAGCGAGCTCCGCCAGCGCGCCGACGACGAGCCAAGCGGCGATGCCGAAACCCAATAGCGCAAGGTACGGCCCCTCGCCCGTAAACGCCAAGACCGCGATCGCGACGACGAGGGCCACAACCCCTGCCGCCCACAGGATCTGCAACGCCGCGCGGATATCGCCCCGCTTCCACGCCAAGAGGGGACCGAACGGCACCAATAGAGTCAGCACGGCCATCAACGGTACGAAGGTGAGATTGAAGTAAGGGGGTCCGACCGAAATTTTGGCGCCGCCGACGGTTTCCAGAATCAACGGATAAAGCGTACCGATGAATACGGTCGCCGCGGCCACCGTCAGGAACAGGTTGTTGAGGACAAGGCTTCCCTCCCGGCTGATCGGGGCGAAGAAACTGTCGGCTTTAAGGGCGGGCGCCCTGAGCGCGAACAAGACCAGAGAACCGCCGACGACCATGATCAAAAGGCCCAAGACGAAAACACCGCGGGCCGGATCGTTGGCAAAAGCGTGGACCGAGGTCAGCACCCCGGAGCGGACCAAAAACGTGCCCAGCAGACTCAACGAAAAGGCCAAAATGGCGAGCAGGATGGTCCAGCTTTTGAGCGCGCCTCGTTTCTCCGTGACCACCGTCGAATGAAGCAGCGCCGTCCCGGCAAGCCACGGCATCAGCGAGGCGTTTTCAACAGGGTCCCAAAACCACCAGCCGCCCCAGCCCAGTTCGTAATAGGCCCAGTAAGAGCCGAGCGCGATGCCTACGGTGAGGGCCGCCCAGGCGCCCAACGTCCAGGGCCTTACCCAGCGGGCCCACGCGGCATCGACCTTGCCTCCCAACAAAGCGGCGACGGCAAACGAAAAAGCGACCGAAAACCCGACATACCCCAGGTAGAGAAACGGCGGATGAAACGCAAGACCCGGATCTTGAAGCAAGGGATTGAGGTCGCTGCCGTCAACCGGCGCGGGGTCCAACCGGACAAACGGATTCGACGTCAAAAGGATGAACAGCAGGAACAGCGCGCCCAACAAACCCTGAACGGACAGGACGCGCGCCTTCAACGCGGGCGCCAAATTGTCTCCGAACCACGCCACCAGCGCGCCGTATATCGACAAAATCAGTACCCAGAGGACCATCGAGCCTTCGTGATTGCCCCATACGCCGCTAACCTTGTAGAGCAAGGGTTTCGCCGAGTGCGAGTTTTGAGCGACCGTGAGGACGGAAAAGTCGGAGGTGACGAACGCGTGCGTCAAAGCATAGAAGGCCACGGCGACAAGAATGAATTGGGCGCTGGCCGCGGGGACCGCCGCATTCATCCAGGCCGCATCGTTGCGCCGAGCGCCGACCAGTGGAAAAAAGAACTGCACCAGCGCGGCGGCGCAAGCGAGCGCCAGCGAAAAATGTCCCAGTTCAACGATCATAAAGCGCCTTCACCGCCGCGCCATATGCCCGCTTCCTTGAGCGCTTCGGCAACCTCCGCGGGCATGTAGGTTTCGTCATGCTTGGCCAACACCTGCTCGGCGATCAGAACGCCGTCCTTGTCGAGCGCGCCGCTGACGACGATCCCCTGACCTTCTCTAAAAAGGTCCGGCAAAATGCCCTGAAAGCGAACCGGAACCGCGGCCGCCAAATCCGTCACCACGAATTCCACGCTTGCATTGCCTACCCTGCGCACGCTGCCCTCTTCCACAAGGCCTCCAAGTCGAATCGTGCGATCGGCTTTGAACTCCCGTTCGGACAGTTGAGAAGGGCTGTAGAAAAAGACGATCGTGTCTTGAAGAGCGATCAGAACCAGCGCCGCCGCTACGGCCAGTACGGACACCGCGGCTGCGAGCAGCGTCGTGCGTCGACCTCGTCGCGTCATGGCAACCCTCTTTCCGGCAGACCACAATCAGGGTTTGAAACAGAATAACGCGCTTTGTGCGCCGCTCAAATCGTGACCGATTGCCTCGGGCCAAAAGCACACCGCCGGCATTATATCCGATACGGGCGACGGCGCGAGTCTTCGGGCGCGGCGGTCGGGTGCGCGGGGTCTTGCGGTTCGGGCCGGTTCAGAACTTCAATTCGTACTTCAACCCGAAGGAGAGCGAGACGAACCGGCTCGAGCCCAAGCCGTCGACGGCCGCAGACAGTTCGAGAGACCCCCGGTCGTCGATCTGGCGGCGATGACCCAACTCGAGCAAGGCCGAGACCCGCTCCCGGGTCTCATCCGTCCGCCCCAGATTGTGCGAATCCAGGTTCACGCGCACCCGGGCATGGGTGACGGCATTCTCAAGGCTCCAGGTCAGCTTCGGACCCAGACCCAGACGCGCCAGCCACAAACGCTCGGACGGCGCCACACCGCCCATGTCGTCCGTGAACCCGTCAAGAGTCTCCTCCGCGTAGAGCAGACCAAGCTGCGGCTCGACGCGCAGCACAGCGCCGCCCCAGCCGAAATCCCCCGTCAGGTCGCCGCGCACGAGCAACCGCTCGGAATCGTAGGACGCCGTCACCGGCATGCGCTCTCTCCCGACCACGGACAGGTCGCCGTCCCCGTGACCCCAGCCCAGGGCCCCATCGAGGGTCAGCGTGTCGTTCAAGCGGCGCGCGCCGTAGAACCCGAGCTGCATATGATCCGCCTCGAGCCGGACGCCGTCCGCGGTGACGCGGCCGGGCTCGTATCCGATCAGGGCCCCATAGGTCGTGCGGCCGTCCGCGCTGAGATAATCCGCCCCCGCGTAGACATCCCACACCGTACCGTCCGCAGAGCCGATCAGGTGCGAATAGCGAACGCTGCCCCAGGCGTTCCAGCGCGACGGCAGATCCACCGCGACGTCGCCGTTGGCGGTAATCTCGTCGTCATCGCCGTTGATATCCAGCTTCGAGGCCCTGCGGCCTCCCTCGAGACGTTCCAGCGCCATCGTCGAGGTCAGCCGCGAGAAGCGCTGCACATGACGGCGCAGCAGCGAGCCCGCCGCCATACGCCGGCCCTGCGTGAGCACGCTCTCGCCTCCTCCATCCTCGACCGTCACCGTCGCGGACCCCGGCTCGCCTACCCGGTAGGAGCCGCCGCCCTGTGAGATCGCAGCCGTGACCAGGCCGTCCGGCTCGGCAACCCCGTCGTCGGCAGTGGCCACGCGCAGGAGCGCCGTCGACGCCCCCGCCTCGAAGGTCACGCGCCGCAGCCCTTCGAGCGAAGCCGCAACCATGTCTCCGCCCTGTTCCGAAACCTCCAACTCGGCCGTCAACGCCGCCGACAGGTCTCCCGACCGTCTCAATTCGAACTGCGCGGCCTGTCCTTCCGCAATCCGCTCGGACACCGCCCTGACCGTCACTGTGGCATCTTCGTCATTGTCCTGCACCGTGACCGTGGCTGCGGACGGCTCTCCCGGCGCATAGCCGTCGCCGTCGGCCAGCGTCAGCACCACGGCGGCATCCTCCTCGTCGGCGTCGTCGTCATCGGTCGGCAGGATTACCCGCACCGTGGCCTCGCCGGCCCCGAAGGCGGCCCCGGTCGGCGCGGCGGCGGTCAGCACCGCATCGCCGCCGGTCACCTCGAAGGTCACATCGAGGCCGCTCGACAGGTCTCCCCTCCGGGTCAGAACGAAGACCGCGTCGTTTCCTTCGGTCACCGCTCCCGCAGCGGCGACCGATACCGTGGGCGTCACGCTCGTAACGGTCCCGTCATTGTCCCGCACCGTCACTTCCGCCCGCGCCGGCGCGCCTCTCTCGTAGCCGTCGCCGTCGGCCAGCGTCAGCACTACGGCGGCATCCTCCTCGTCGGCGCCGTCGTCATCGGTCGACAGGGTTACCCGCACCGTGGCCTCGCCGGCCCCGAAGACGGCCCCGGTCGGCGGGGCGGCGGTCAGCACCGCGCCGCCGCCGGTCACCTCGAAGGTCACATCGAGGCCGCTCGACAGGTCTCCCCTCCGGGTCAGGACGAAGACCGCGTCGCCGCCTTCCGTCACCGCTTCGGTCTCCGGCGCTGCCGTCACCACCGGCGGCCCGTCATTGTCCTGCACCGTGACCGTGGCCGCGGACGGCTCTCCCGGCGCATAGGGGGCGCCGTCGGCCAGCGTCAGCGTCACGGCGGCATCCTCCTCGTCGGCGTCGTCGTCGGAGGTCGACAGGGTTACCCGCACCGTGGCCTCGCCGACCCCGAACACGGCTTCGACCGGCGGGGCGGCGGTCAGCACCGCGTCGCCGCCGGTCACCTCGAAGGTCACATCCAACTCGTAAGACGTTACCCCGGCCCGCGTCAGGATGAAGACCGCATCCTCACCCTCCTCGACCGCATTGTCGGCCGGCGCGGCGGTCACGGACGGCAGGTCGTCGTTCTCGATGGTTCCCACCGCTGTGTCGTCGTTGAGTTCGGCGTTGGGCGACGGGTTTGTCAGCGTCACGCTGAAAGCCTCGACCGGCTCTTCCAGATCGTCGCCCCTCACCCTCACCGATACCGTTTTCTCCATCTCTCCAGGGTCGAAGGTCAGAGTTCCGCGGGCGTCCGTGAAATCGGACGCGGCTTCTGCCGTCCCTCCTTGCGTCGCCCAGTCCACTGTCACCGTCTGCGCCGCCTCCGGCTCCAGCGTCACCGTGAAGTCCATTGTCGTGGAACTGCCCGAATTCCCCTCTTGCACCATCGCGTCGGCGATCGACAGTTGCGGAAGCTGCTCGTCCTCCTGGATGGTCAGCGTGACGCCGCGCGGATCTTCGATCCCCAGCGCGTTGGCCGCACTGCCCGATACCGTCAGCGTCTTGTTTCCCTCAAGTTCGTCATTGTCCACGGCGTCAATCGTGACCGTGCCCGTGCTCTGCGTCGCGCGGGCGGGAATCGTCAGCACCCGGTCCGCGCTCAGCGTGTAGTCGCTCGCGGCCGCTTGACCTTGCGGCGTGACCGATATCGTCACGGTCGTCTCGCCGGTCGAGGGGCGGTCCAGTTCGGCGGTCACCCGGCTCGTTCCGCCCTGCTCGGAGATCGAGGGCGGCGACAGGGACAGCGTCACTCGCGGACTCGAGTCGTTGTCCGTAATTTCTACAGTGTGCGACGAATCGCCCTCGGGCGATAGAATCGCGCCCGAGGCCGAGCCCTCTACCAGATACACCGTGAACTGCTCGCTCGGCTCGTCCTCGTTGTCGTCCAGCGTCTGCACCTGTATCGTTTTCAGACTGTCCCCGGGGCCGAACGTCACGGTTCCCGACGCGTCTGTGTAGTCCTCTCCAGCCGTCGCCGTCACGCCGTCAATCGCCCAGTCCACCGTCACATTCCCCGGCCCCGGCGCTGCCGGGGTCAGCATCACTTCGACATCCGCCGTGTTCCCTTCGTCCACCTGCGATTCTTCCGATGTCGTCAGGACCAAAATCTGCTGCGCGGCGGCGAGCCGCGGCAGCAGCAGCAACAGGAGGAGCAGCGGCAGAAGGAGAAGCGCGGGCCGTCTCGATCCGTCACGGCGGCGCGGACGCGCCGCGTTCAGGCCGCGCGCGGCGTCCGCATGACCGGAACGTTCAAGGGGCGATGCGCCAGTGGGGGGGGGTAATTCTGTTTGTTGTTCCATTCACCGGCAACTGTTCCTGCTCAATTCCAAGCTTTCAAGAGGGGTTTAAAAGATCATCTTATAAACGCCCCCTCCCTGCAATCAAGACATTGTACCCTCGCTGCGGCGACCGGGGCAAGGCCGCCAGCCAAGGCGATGCCCCGACGACGACGTCAGTCCGAGAGACCGAGGTCTTGGCGGGCCGCGTCAATGCGGCCGACCGCCCGGTCGTCATCGGCAAACACCGCTTTCGCCTTTGCCAAAGACCGTACCGCGTCGTCTTTTCTGTCCAACACGACGTAAGATCTCGCGAGCCGCAGCCAGCCTTCCAGATCGTCGGGATCTTCGGCCAACCGCGCGGCAAGCCCCTCGACCATACCGTCGATCATCTGTCGACGAGACGCCTCGTCCATCGCGGCGGCGGCCTCGATGTCGTCTTGTGTCGGAGCGATCGAGTCTTCCAGCAAGGTCAATTGTTGTCTCAGACGCTCAGACAAAGGCCAATCGGAAGAGGCGTTGGTCAGCGCCCTGCGCCAGAGATCGGCGGCCGCGGCGAACTCCTGACGCTGCGCATGGGCCAAACCCGAAAAGTAGAGCCCCGTCGGATCGTCGGGAAATTTTGCCAGCACCTCTTCGAAAATCGACCGGGCCTCGTCATCGATCCGGCCGCCATCGCGAAAGACCAAAACGATCCCCTTTCCCGTCAGCAGGTCGACACTGCGCGAACTCAGCTTCATGGCTTGGTCGAAAGCCGCAGCCGCCTGCTCAAAGTCGCCCAGGGCCAACCGGCTTTGGGCGAGTCGGCGCCAGACGTCTAGATTATCCGGATCGACCTCGAGTTGGGCCTCAAGAGAACGGACCGCCGCGCGCAATTCGGCGCTCTGTCGAAACCGTCCGGTTTCCAGGGTGTCCCAAGCCGCTTGGCGGGCGGCGAACGGTCGGTCCGGTATGCTCGGAGACCCGCTCAAATTATAGAGAAAAAACGCCGCGAGAGGCATAAGCAGCGCGACGAGCGAGGCCGGGATCCGGGAGTTCCGATTGAGCGGCCCCCGGGGTTCGGCGTTGTGGGATCGAGACGTTTGCGATGCGGCAATGAGCTTGCGCGAGATTTCGACGCGTGCTCCGGCGGCTTCGTCGACGCTCATGATACCGCGCTCGATGTCGCGGTCGAGTTCGTCGAGCTGGTCTTTGTATACGGCCGCGTCGTAGGCCGCCGCCGTCCGGGCGCGGCCCGTTGAGCGGACAAGGACGCGGACAATGACCGCCGTCCAGACCGCCGCAAGAATCGAAATCAACATCCACAATGTCATGACCGGCGCACATTAGTCGTGAATCAGGTCCGAACCAAGGTCGAAAGGCATGGGCCAGCCGTCCGGTCGACCGAGCCTAATCGAACTCCAGGATGACGTCGTCGACGGCAAGACTGGCGCCGGGAGTTACGTTGATCTTGGACACGACGCCGTCGCGCTCGGCGGTGAGCACGTTTTCCATTTTCATGGCCTCGACGACGGCCAGTGGCTCGCCGACCTTGACCTCCTGACCTTGAGCGACGCTGATCGAGACGACAAGCCCCGGCATCGGGCACAAGAGATATTTCGACGTATCGGGAACTTCCTTCTCGGGCATGACGGCAGCGAGCTCCGCCGTACGCCGCGACTGCACGACGGTGCGCACGCGGGCGCCTCTACACACCATGTCCCAGCCCGAGAGCGTCGACTCGAGTTGCACGATCATCGGCGCGCCGTTCACTTGGGCATAAGCGACGCGGTCTCCGGGCCGCCATGAACACGCCACGTCGAACTCCTCGACCCGGCCGCCGTTTCCCTGACCGTGGACAACCACCCGGGCGCCGGCCGCGGTCATTCTCAGATTCGCAGCACATTCCGTCCGTCCCAACGTTACGCTCCACTCGCCGTCGACCGAGTCCGGTTTCGCGTTCAAGCGGCCGGCAACGGATTGCGCCCGACCTGCCTCGACGCCGTGAACGAAGGCAGCGAGCGCGATCAGTCTGTCGCGCAGGTCCGTGGTCAAAGGAGCGCCGTGAAAGCCGTCGGGAAACCGTTCATCGATATAATTGGTCGAAAGGGCCCCGCTTTGAAATCGATCGTCGGACATCACGGCGGACAGAAATGCGATGTTGTGGTCGATACCTTCGAGATGAAACTCGTCAAGCGCATCCGCCATGAGCGCGACCGCCTTGTCCCGCGTCGGCGCATGGGCGCATAATTTCGCGATCATGGGATCGTAATATATTGAAATCTCGTCGCCTTCCCTGACGCCCGTGTCATTGCGGATAGCGCCGCGGTCCCGGGAGACGGCCTGCGGGGGCCGGTAGTAGACAAGACGGCCGACGGAAGGCAGGAAATCGCGGTAAGGATCTTCCGCGTAAATGCGCGCCTCAAGCGCCCACCCGCCGATTTTCACGTCCGATTGCTCAAGCTTCAGTTCCTCCCCTGCGGCGATCCGAATCATCTGTTCCACGAGGTCGATGCCGGTGACGAGTTCCGTGACGGGATGCTCCACTTGCAATCTCGTGTTCATTTCCAGAAAGAAAAAATGCCCCTGCTCGTCGACGATGAACTCGACCGTGCCGGCGGAGTCGTAGTCGACCGCGGCGGCGAGGGAGACGGCCTGTTCGCCCATCGCACGGCGCAGTTCGTCGTCGACGAACGGGCTTGGCGCTTCCTCGATGACCTTTTGATTGCGCCGCTGGATGGAACACTCGCGCTCACACAGGTGAACGATATTGCCGTGCTTGTCCCCCAACACCTGGATTTCGATGTGGCGCGGTTCGACCACATATTTCTCGATGAACACGCGGTCGTCCCCGAAGGCGGAGCGCGCCTCGTTCATCGCGGACTCGAAACCGGCGGCGAGATCCGCTTCCGTTTTGGCGATCCGCATGCCCTTGCCGCCGCCTCCGGCCGACGCCTTGACCATGACCGGATAGCCGATGTCGGCGGCGATTTTGCGGGCTTCATCCGTATCCTGAATAACGCCGGGATATCCGGGAATGGTATTGACGCCGGCATCGTCCGCGAGTTTCTTGGACGCGATCTTGTCGCCCATGGCTTGAACGGCGCCCTTGTTGGGTCCTATGAAAGCGATGTTTTCTTCGGCAAGCGCGTCGACAAACTCGGGATTTTCCGCAACAAAACCGAAACCCGGATGAACCGCCTCCGCACCCGTTCGCTTGACGGCATCGATAATATTGTCAATGACAAGATAAGACTGAGAAGCGGGCGCGGGTCCGATTAAGACCGCCTCGTCGGCCATATCCACATGAAGCGCGTCGGCGTCCGCCTCCGAGTAAACGGCCACCGTGTCGATCTTCATGCGCCGGGCCGTCTTGATGATCCGGCAGGCGATTTCACCGCGATTGGCTATGAGGATTTTGGAAAACATCAAATCGACACCCGCGAAATCGGATTTCAAAGCTAAAGCGGAATGTTGCCGTGTTTGCGCCGAGGCGGCTCGACCGTCTTGGTCTTGAGCATATTGAGCGCATGGGCAAGCCGCCGCCGCGTCGAGTGAGGCATGATCACTTCGTCGATATAGCCCCGTTGAGCCGCGATGAAGGGGTTGGCGAAGCGGTCTTCATATTCCTTGGTCCGCGCCGCGATCTTGTCCTCGTCTCCGATATCGCCCCGAAATATGATTTCTACGGCTCCTTTGGCCCCCATGACCGCTATCTCGGCCGTGGGCCAGGCATAGTTGACGTCCGCCCTTATGTGTTTGGACGCCATAACGTCATAAGCGCCGCCGTAGGCTTTCCGCGTAATGACGGTGACCAGAGGCACCGTGGCCTCGGAATAGGCAAACAACAGTTTGGCGCCGTGTTTGATGAGGCCGCCATATTCCTGGTCGATGCCCGGCAGAAAACCCGGCACGTCAACAAACGTCACGATGGGAATGTTGAAACAGTCGCAAAAGCGCACGAAGCGCGCAGCCTTGCGGCTCGCGTCCGAATCAAGCACGCCTGCGAGGACCATAGGCTGATTGGCGACGATACCTACGGTGCGGCCGTCGATCCGGCCAAATCCCGTGATGATGTTTTTGCCGAAGTCCCCCTGGATTTCGAAAAAGTCCTTTTCATCGACGACTTTGCGCACCAGTTCGTACATGTCGTAGGGCTTGTTCGGGTTGGCGGGCACGAGCGTGTCAAGCGACATTTCCTTCCGCTCGATGTCGTCGAAGCTCTCGCGGCGGGGAACGCCCTCGCGGTTGTTCAAAGGGAGAAAATCAATCAGTCTACGGATTTGTTTCAGCGCCTCGATGTCGTTTTCGTATGAACCGTCCGCGATCGCGGACTTGGTCGTGTGGACTTTGGCGCCGCCCAGTTCTTCCGCCGTCACTTCCTCTTGAGTCACCGTTTTGACCACATCGGGACCGGTGACAAACATGTAAGACGTGTCGCGCACCATAAAAATGAAATCGGTCATTGCCGGCGAATAGACGTCGCCGCCCGCGCACGGCCCCATGATGACGGAGATCTGCGGGATAACGCCCGAGGCCTGGACGTTGCGCCAAAACACCTCCGCATAACCGCCCAGCGCGGCGACGCCCTCTTGAATGCGCGCACCGCCGGCATCGTAAAGGCCGATGATCGGGGCGCCGACCTTGAGCGCCATATCCTGAATCTTGCAAATCTTCTCCGCATGGGCCTGCGACAGCGAACCGCCGAAGACCGTAAAGTCCTTGGCGAAAACATAGGCCAGCCGCCCGTTGACGGTGCCCCAGCCGGTGACGACGCCGTCGCCGGGGATCTTCTGATCCGCCATACCGAAGTCCGTTATGCGATGTTCGACAAACATGTCGAACTCTTCGAACGACCTTTCATCGAGCAGAAGGTCGATCCGCTCACGCGCCGTCAGCTTGCCGCGGGCATGCTGGTTGTCGATGCGTTTTTGGCCGCCGCCCAGGCGCGCCCGTTGGCGTTTCAATTCCAGCTTGTGAAGCACGTCCTTCATCAATCCACACCCCGACTTTATGGGAAAACTGCACCTTGTTCGCCACATTCAAGACGCACCGCGAACCGTCAGATGACATAGCGCAGATTCACCGTTCTTGCCAATGGCGGATAACGGCACCGGCAGACGCGGAGGAACGAGCCCGGCATGGAAGCGCGAGAAAGCCGTCAATCGAGTCTCGACAACCGAAAGACGGCCGCGCAGGCGAGAACGTCCGCCTCGGCGATCTTCGCAGCCGTTTCGGCATCCGTGTCTTCGCCCCAGTTCTCGATTTGCCAAGCCTCGTCGATGCGCGACAGGGCCCACGCCTCCTCGCCGGAAACACGGCCGCCGGAAAGAGCCAAGCCAATGACCACCGAACCGCACATTCCGGTAGAGATATGGAGGGCGGCAAGACCGACATCGTCATGGCGTTCGACGGCGCGACGCACGGCGCGGATGGACGATTGCGGTTGGGCAACGGCCATGATTCCCGAAGCGACCAGGAGGTGCGCGTCCAGCTCGCGGGCGGCCCAATCGCGCAGCGGCTGCCATGCCGACCGTTGCTGCGCCACCAAGGCTTCAGGTCCTTCCGCTTCATGAAAAATCAAGTCCGCGTTGGCAAACGCAACCACTTCATCGACGATACGACCGCGATTGTCGCGAACTTGATCCAAGGCGGAATTCACGATCCGCGTCAGCGGCATGAGGCTCGGATCGACGTACTTCGTTTGCGCATTCCATTCACGAGCGAGCCGCTCGCACAAAGCGCGGCTCGGGTGTGACACGATGTTGCCGTGGGGCGTATGCAGCGCTGCGTCGTCAAGGTAGACAAATGCCGCATCTTGTTCAACAACGCTCGCCTTTTTGTAAGACCGCTTTTTCAACCGGGCCGTCATCTCGTCCATGCTTCCGTGACCGGATCACGTCACCGTCCTCTTCGAAGGGCCGTTTCAGCTTGCGCCTCTCGAGACATCCGCCGGGAACTCTTGAAAGGGATCGCCAGCGTCGCGCTCGTCAAACTCGAAATAGTCCCATGTCCGCATCATATGATCGGGCAACGGCGCCTGTACGCGCAAGCGACCTCGTGCGGGGTGGGCGATATCCAAAGAGCGGGCGTGAAGGTGCAGGCCCTTGCCGATTTCTCCGAGCCCCGCATCGGTCTCGCGCGGGCCGTACTTGCGGTCGCCGATGATGGGGCAGCCGATGGCGGCGCAATGAGCGCGCAATTGATGGGTGCGCCCGGTAAGCGGCATGAGCGCCAACCACGCAGCTTTACGGGCGACGCGAGCGACAACACTATAATAGGTGACGGCCGCGCGGCCAGGCGCCGAGTCCGCTTGAGGTATCATCTTTTCCCGCGCCGTCCCCGTCTCAAGACCCTTGGCAAGAGGAAGGTCGATCACACCTCTGGCCGGGTGCGGTACGCCTCGGCAAAAAGCCCAGTAGATTTTTTCCGTATCTCCGGATTTGAAAGACCGGGCCAAATGCGCCGCCGCTTTTGCGCTGCGTGCGAGCACCAAAACTCCGCTCGTGTCGCGGTCCAGACGGTGGACCAGCCGAGGGCGCTCCGATGACTCGAATTTGAGCGCCGCCAACATGGCATCTATGTGGCGACGAGTTTTGGTCCCGCCCTGAACGGCAAGACCGGCGGGTTTGTTGATGACGATGACGTGGCGGTCTCGAACGAGAACGAGATTACGAATAAACCGCGCATCATGGGACGAGACGCGCGGCGGGCGCTTGGCCGCAGACACCTCACGTTTCATGTGCGGCGGAATTCTGACGGTCTGTCCCGTCTCCAAACGCGCGGCTCCTTTTACACGTGCGCCGTCCACGCGCACCTGCCCCGTTCGGATCAACTTGGCAATGCGCGCATGGGGCAGGTGAGGAAAACGCTTTTTGAACCACCGGTCGAGACGGAGGCCCGCTTCATTTTCTTCGATGACGGTTTTTTGAGCGGTATCCATGAGAACCGTTTCGCGAGAGATTAACCAGGACATGAGCCCGGTTTCAGGGTTTCGATTTTTTACCGGGTCGTACAGGCGCGTTCAGTTGTTCGCGAAGCTTGTGCCAGTGATCCAAACGCTTTTGCACGGTCACCTCGAAGCCCGAATCGCCGGGTTCGTAAAACGTCTGACGCGGCATGTTCGCCGGGAAGTAATTTTGCCCCGAGACTCCTTCCTTCGTACTGTGGTCGTAGATATAGCCCTTACCATAGCCCAGATCCTTCATGAGTTTGGTGGGCGCATTAAGGATATGTTTGGGAGGGGTCAACGAGCCGTACTCTTTGGCGGCCGCCGCGCTTTTCGCCGATGCCCGGGTAACCGCATTGGATTTCGGCGCCGACGTCAAATAGATCACCGCTTGAACGAGCGCGAGTTCCCCTTCGGGACTGCCCAAGAAGTCGTACACGTCTTTGGCGGACAAGGCTTGCACCACCGCCTGCGGATCGGCAAGACCTATATCTTCAACCGCCGCGCGGACCAGACGCCGCGCGATATATATGGGATCCTCTCCGCCCGCCAACATCCGCGCCAGCCAGTACAGGGCGGCGTCCACATCCGAGCCGCGAATCGATTTATGCAGTGCACTGATGAGGTTGTAGTGCTCTTCCCCGCTCTTGTCGTAAACCGGAGCGCGTCTTTGTAAAACTTCAACAAGAGCGTTTATGTCCAATTCCTGACCGAACTCTTGAGCAAACAACTCTTCGGCCAGATTTAGAACGTAACGTCCGTCGCCGTCGGCCATGGCGCGCAACGACGCCCGTGCGTCACCGTCAAGGGGAAGGGACCGGCCTTCGACCTGTTCAGCGCGCTCCAGCAAGATCTCCAAACATGCATCGTCCAGGCGATTGAGCACCAGCACGTGCGAACGCGACAGCAAGGCGGCGTTCAATTCGAACGACGGGTTTTCAGTCGTCGCACCGACGAGAATGACGGTACCGTCTTCGACAATGGGCAGGAAACTGTCCTGCTGGGCCCGGTTAAAACGATGAATCTCGTCGACAAACAGCAGCGTGCCGTGACCCGACGCACGTCGCTTTCTGGCCGTATCGAAGACTTTGCGCAAGTCCGCAACGCCCGAGAAAACCGCCGAAACCTGTGCAAATTCAAGCCCGCTTTCGACCGCCATAAGGCGAGCGATAGTGGTTTTGCCGGTGCCCGGTGGCCCCCACAAAATGACCGATGCAAAATGCTTGGCGGCCACCATGCGCCCGATGGGACCGCCGGCACGCAGAAGATGGTCTTGCCCGACCACCTCGCCCAAGGATTGGGGCCGCAACCGGTCGGCCAAGGGGCGCGGCACACCCTCTTGCAAACCGGCGGCATCAAACAAATTCGCCATTCAGCTTATCCGCGGACCGACATGCTCAAAGTTCGATCGCCGCGCAGGATCGAAAGATCCCAACGGCGGCGCTCGTCAGCAACCGTGTCTTTCAATCCGTTCACGGTCCTAATCGCTTGGCCGTTTACAGATTTGACGATATCGCCGGGACGAAAGCCCACTCGGCGCGCCGGCGAGCGTGACGCCACTCGGATAACAACCACCCCGCGTTCCGACCAGTCGCGGCCCAATTCTTCCGCATAGGCCGGCGACAAGTTGCCTACGGTCAATCCCGCCAACGGATGGTCTCCTTCAAGCTCCGTCAGGTTGCGCGGCGGAACTTCCGGCGGCGGTTCGAGCCCGACATTCGCAGTGCGCACCATACCTTTCCCGAGGTAGGAAATTTCTACGGTCTCACCGATGCCGCGCATCGCCAAACGATAGTTAAGTCCTTGCAAATCGAAAATCTCGAAGCCGTCAACCGCTGTAATGACATCGCCTATCTTCAGCCCCGCGGCGGCGGCCGGGCCTTGCGCATAAATGCCGTTGATCAGGATGCCGAGAGGACGGTCCAGACCCAATGACAGCGCAAGGTCGGATGTCACCGCCTGCGCCTTCACACCGAACCAGGGACGAACCAGGTTGCGCCCGCTTGTGACGGAGTCGACGACCACGCGCACCATATTCGAGGGAATCGCAAACCCGATGCCGATGGAGCCGCCGCTGCGCGTGAAGATGGCCGTGTTCACACCTATAAGATCGCCCGTAGACGTCACCAACGCGCCGCCCGAATTGCCCGGATTAATTGCGGCGTCGGTCTGAATGAAAAATTGATAATCACTAATGCCTACTTGCGTACGCGCTACTGCGGAAATGATGCCGCTGGTGACGGTCTGACCTACACCGAACGGATTCCCGATGGCGAGTACGAGATCGCCGACCTCCGCCCGGTCGGAATCAGCGAAGCTCAGACTGGGCAAGGTTTCCCCTTGTGGAGGTTCAATGCGCAGGACGGCAAGGTCGGTGCGCTCATCTGCGAGAATGACGTCCGCATCGAATTCCCGGCGGTCATTCAGCACGATAGTATATTGATCACCGCCCTCGACGACGTGATTGTTCGTCACGATGATGCCCTCGCCGCCCACAATGACGCCGGAGCCCAATGAATTTTGCACGCGCCGCCGGGGAAGCCCCCGAAAGTCGCGGCCAAAGAAAAACTCGAAAAACGGATCATTGGAAAACGGCGACCGGGTTTGCAGAACGCGTTCGGCGTAGACATTCACAACTGCGGGCGCCACCTGTTTTATGACGTCCGCAAACGACAGTTGAACTTGAGAATCGGGAACGGCGCGCCGTTGCGCTGTCGCATTGTCGGCAACGACGAGCCCGAAAAGCGCAGTCCAGGCAACGGCACATGATCCCACAATGGGAACGATACGTAGCATCATCGTTGAACTCCATACAAACAAAGGGCAGCCCGGAGAGCTGCCCTACTTTAGCGCATGGCCTGAAAAACTTCACAGCCGGCTATTCTTCCGTATCTTCCCCTTCGACACGCTCTTGGGTGGGGCCGGAATCCCGACCCTTGGATTCTTCGTCACGATCGACCAATTCGATGACGGCCATCGGTGCGGAATCGCCGTAGCGAAACCCGGATTTCACGATCCTCGTGTAACCGCCGTTGCGGTCGGCATAGCGGTCAGCCAGCGTGTCGAACAATTTTCTTACCATCGCTTTGTCGCCGATTCGGGAAATCGCCAAGCGCCGCGCATGCAAGTTGCCGCGCTTGCCCAGCGTCACAAGCTTTTCAACATACGGCCGGAGGTCCTTTGCCTTGGACAAAGTCGTCGTGATTTGCTCGTGCTTGATCAGGGCCGCCGACATATTAACGAGTAACGCCTTACGATGGCTGGCCGTTCGATTAAGCTTTCTATGAGCGCCGCCGTGGCGCATATTCGCCCTCCTTGATCGGGATAATGATCGCCGTCGGCAACGCTAAAACTGATCCTCAAACTTTTTCGCGAGATCTTCGATATTATCGGGTGGGAAGTTGGGCGCATCCATGCCCAGGTGAAGACCCATTTGCGCCAGCACTTCTTTGATTTCGTTGAGTGATTTACGGCCGAAGTTCGGTGTGCGCAGCATTTGCGCTTCAGTCTTCTGTATGAGATCACCGATATAAACGATGTTGTCGTTTTTCAAACAATTGGCCGAGCGTACGGAGAGTTCCAGTTCGTCAACCTTCTTGAGGAGCGCCGGATTGAACTCAAGTTCCGATCTCATTTCGCCGTCAACCTGGACGACAGGCTCTTCAAAATTGATGAACGTCTGGAGTTGATCCTGAAGAATGCGCGCAGCATACGCAACCGCGTTCTCGGGTGACACGGCGCCATTGGTTTCAACTTCCATTATCAGCTTGTCGTAGTCGAGAATCTGACCCTCGCGGGTGTTCTCCACCCTGTAAGAAATCCGCTTCACGGGACTGTAGAGCGAGTCGATCGGAATCAGACCGATCGGGGCATCGTCGGGCCGGTTGCGGTCGGCCGGGACGTAACCTTTCCCCGTATTGACGGTAAACTCCATTCGGATATCGACATTTTCATCCAGTGTGCACAGAACGTGTTGGGGATTAAGCACTTCGATATCCGCGACCGCCTCAATATCGCCTGCCTTGACTTCGCCGGGGCCGGAAGCATTCAAGGTCATACGCTTGGGCCCTTCCGAGTGCATACGCAGAGCGATCTGTTTGATGTTGAGGATGATATCCGTCACATCTTCGCGCACGCCGGATATGGACGAAAATTCATGCAAAACGCCGTCGATCTGAACAGCCGTAATGGCTGCCCCCTGAAGCGACGACAGGAGGACACGCCGCAGCGCGTTTCCCAAAGTCAATCCAAACCCGCGTTCCAAAGGTTGCGCCAAGACTTTGGCTTTTCTCTCCACGTCGTAACCCGCTTCGATTTCGAGCTTCGAGGGTCTGATTAGTTCTTGCCAGTTTTTTTGGATCACGTGACAACCTCATAAGGTCAGTTTCATTATGACTTCCCAAGACGGAAGCCGTGATTCTCGCCTTCGATAACGCCGCTCAGGCGAAAGTTCCCCGAACATCAATCAACGCTGTCGGCGCCCTAGACCCTCCGGCGCTTGGGAGGACGACAGCCGTTATGTGGAATGGGTGTTACATCACGGATGGTCGTAATCGTGAACCCAACCGCCTGCAATGCCCGCAAAGCCGACTCCCGGCCCGAACCCGGTCCGCATACTTGGACTTCCAACGTTTTCACTCCATGTTCCTGCGCTTTTCGCCCCGCTTCTTCCGCCGCCATCTGCGCCGCAAAGGGGGTGGATTTTCGCGAGCCTTTAAATCCCATCGACCCCGCCGAACACCACGCAATAGCATTGCCTTGAGCATCGGCAATGGTAATCATCGTATTATTGAACGTGGCGTTCACGTGAGCGACGCCGGATGAAATGTTTTTCTTTTCGCGGCGTCGAACCCGCCTTGCTTCTTTCGCCATTGTTTTATCGATTCCGTTTATATTGACCCAAAAGGGCGGTCGGATCTCACCCGGATGTATTCACGGATAAAGAAATCCGCTATTTTTTCTTTCCCGCAATCGGTTTGGCAGGCCCCTTCCGCGTCCGCGCATTTGTGTGCGTGCGCTGGCCTCGCACCGGCAACCCGCGCCGATGGCGCAGTCCACGATAAGGGCCCAAATCCATCAGGCGCTTGATGTTCATGGCCACTTGACGCCTGAGATCTCCCTCAACGAAATAATCGCGGTCGATAGTCTCACGGATCTGCATGACTTCGGCGTCGGTCAGTTCATTCACCCTTTTGGCCGGCTCGATATTGTTCTTCTGACAAATCTCTCGTGCCTTCGTGTGTCCGATCCCATGTATGTAAGTAAGGCCAATAGTAACGCGCTTCGAGGGTGGAATGTTTACGCCTGCAATCCGAGCCACTATTCCTGCTCCTGTGAGTAACGCTCATCGCTTCGTCGGAAAATGAACGACTCTTTACGATAAAGAACCGCGTTGGACCTCATTTTCTCAAGAAGGCGCGGATTATATGGTTTGGCCACCGCCAGTCAACCGGTTACGCCGTCTTTTGCGCCCCTTCCAGACCGTCTAAAATATCGCTGATCTGGGCCGCAACGCCTTCAACGTCAAGCATCCCATTCACCGAAAACAACTTGCCCTGTTTCTCGTAATACGGCAGCAGCGGCGCCGTCTGCTCACGGTAGATTGCCAGCCGATTCTTGAGTGTCTCCAAATTATCGTCCGCTCGCACATCATCGGATTCGGCGGCGCGTTTTTCGATGCGAAAGATCAAGGCATGATCCTCGACCCTGATTTCTATCACCCCATCGACGGTCAGACCCTTTTTCTCCAACATCCGGTCGAGCGCCTCGGCCTGGGGTACGGTTCGCGGGAAACCGTCAAAAACGAACCCTGCTCTACAGTCTGGGGCATCAATCCGGTCGGAAACAATACCCACGACCACATCGTCGGGCACCAATTCGCCGTCCTCTATGATTTTTCGGAGTCTTCTACCGACCTCCGTTTGAGCCGCCGCTCCGGCGCGCAACATGTCCCCGGTCGACAGTTTGGGCCAGCTCCGAGCCCCCAAAATGATGTCGGCTTGAGTGCCTTTACCTGCGCCCGGGGGACCGAAGAGAATGAGATTCATCGCCTGCTTCCCCTAAGCTTGGCCTTTTTGATCAGACCCTCATATTGATGCGCCAGCAAATGGCTCTGGACTTGGGCTACGGTATCCATGGTCACGGTGACCACAATGAGGAGCGACGTCCCTCCAAAGTAAAATGGGATGTTGGCCGCGCCTCTCAAATATTCGGGAATGAGACAGACGATCGTGAGATAGACCGCACCCACCACTGTCAGACGGGTGAGCACATAATCGATGTACTCGGCCGTACGTTTTCCCGGTCGGATTCCGGGAATGAATCCGCCGTACTTTTTCAAATTGTCAGCCGTATCTTCCGGGTTGAAGACAATGGACGTGTAGAAGAAACAGAAAAAGATAATGAACGCCGCATACAAGGCCATATAGAGCGGCTGGCCCGGACCCAAAGGCGCAGTGATGAACGAGACCCAGTCAGGCGTGTTCTGCCCCGCAAAGCCACCTAAAGTCGCCGGCAGAAGAAGCAGCGACGAAGCGAAAATCGGCGGGATCACGCCTGCGGAATTCAGCTTGAGCGGCAAATGGGATTTTTCGCCGCCGGTCATCTTGTTACCCATTTGGCGTTTGGGATATTGCACCAAAAGCCGTCGCTGCGAGCGCTCCATAAATACGATAGCGGTGATAACCGCGACAACCCCTATGGGCAATAGAGTGATAACCCATGTCGGGATCCCGCCGGTACGCCCAAGCTCAAACGTGCCCACGAGAGCGCGCGGCAGTTCAGCGACGATCCCGGCAAAGATGATGAGTGATATCCCGTTACCCACGCCGCGCGCGGTGATCTGCTCACCCAGCCACATCAGGAATACTGTGCCGCAGGTCAAAGTGATAACGGTGGTGGCATTGAAATACCAGCCGGCAGACGTCACCAAATTGCCGTTTTGAAGGCCGATGGAAATGCCGTAGGCTTGGAGCGCGGCCAGCGCAACCGTTCCATAGCGCGTATATTGATTGATCTGCTTGCGGCCCTGTTCGCCTTCCTTTTTTAGCTGCGCCAAGTGTGGCGAAACCGCCGTCATCAATTGAATGATAATTGAGGCGGAAATATAGGGCATGATATTGAGCGCAAAAATCGCCATGCGTTCGACCGCGCCACCAGAGAACATGTTGAACATGCCCAAAATGCCCTGCTGAGCAGTGTTAAAAGCTTCAGCAAATCGAACCGGGTCGATGCCAGGCAGCGGGATGTAGGTTCCCAGGCGATAGATCACAAGGGCGCCGAGAGTGAACCAGATACGCTGTTTAAGCTCAGTCGCTTTGGAAAACGCCGAGAAGTTCAGATTCGCTACAAGTTGCTCTGCGGCTGACGTCATCGTTTCTTCAGTCGCCCCTGCCCGTCGGCGGGTTTTGCATTATTTGCCTTTGTCTTGATCCGGCTTCGGTTTGCCGGCTTTGCCCTTCGGCAAGACGATTCTACCGCCCGCCTTTTCAACCGCAGCTACCGCCGATTCGCTGGCGCCTTGGACATGCAGGGTCACTTTTGCTTCGATCCTTCCGTTGCCCAGAACGCGCACGCCGTCTTTTTTCCGACGCACGACGCCTGCTTCAACGAGTATGTCCGACGTGATAACGGATTCGGCATCGAGCCTGCCTCCGTCGACTGCAGACTGAATCTGACCTAAATTGACGAGGTTGAAAGATTTGGGGTGAACAGGCTTAAATCCGCGTTTAGGCAGCCGCATATGAATGGGCATTTGACCGCCCTCGAAACCGTTGATGACAACACCTGACCTGGACTTCTGTCCCTTGATGCCGCGCCCCCCCGTTTCACCGAGTCCGCTGCCCAAGCCGCGGCCCACGCGTTTGCGAATTTTACGCCCGCCCGGAATATCTTTAAGCTGATTAAGTTTCATGGCGGCTTATGCCTCATTCACGATCAGGTTATTTCCGTTTCTCAACTACTTCGACCAAGTGGCGGACTTTTCGAATCATTCCGTGGACAGACGGAGTATCCTCGACTTCCCGGACGCGATGCATTTTATTCAAACCGAGTCCGACGAGCGTCGCGCGTTGATCCGAGCGGCGCCGGATAGGGCTTGCTATCTGCCTGATTTTTAATGTTTTTTTAACCTTCCCAGACATTTTTTCGACTCTGTCTTATGCTCGCTCTCTTTCGTCGCTATTCAGCAACCGCATCGGTTCCGGAGCGGTGCGACATGATTTCACTGATCTTTTTGCCCCGCTTGGCAGCAACTGCACGTGGACTGACCATGTCTTGAAGCCCGGCCAACGTTGCGCGCACCATATTGTACGGATTGGACGAGCCAATCGACTTGGCGACAACGTCTTGCACACCCAGTGCTTCGAACACGGCTCTCATTGGACCGCCTGCAATGATACCCGTACCCGCAGGCGCCGAACGCAAGATGACCCGGCCGGCGCCGTGACGTGCTTCGATGTCGTGATGCAGCGTTCTGCCCTCGCGCAAGGGCACGCGCACCAAGTTGCGCTTGGCCGACTCCGTCGCCTTCCTGATGGCCTCCGGCACCTCACGCGCCTTGCCATGGCCGACACCGACACGGCCTTTTTGATCGCCAACTACGACCAGGGCCGCAAATCCGAAACGTCGGCCGCCTTTGACAACCTTGGCCACCCGGTTGATATGGACGAGACGATCAATAAATTCACCTTCCCGTTCATCACGTTGTTCCGCCCGTGCCACTTCAATTCATCCCTAAAAGTTGAGACCCGCCTTCCGAGCCGCCTCGGCCAAGGATTTGACGCGACCGTGATAGATATAACCGCCACGGTCAAATACGACATCCTTGATACCGGCCTTTACGGCCCGCTCTCCGACAGCCTTGCCGACAGCGGCCGCCGCTTCCCGATTGCTGCCTCTGGGCCAACTCTTTTTGAAGTCTTCATCCAATGTCGATGCGGCAACCAACGTCTCGCCCTTCAAATCGTCAATGATTTGGGCGTAGATATTTTTGCTCGAACGAAAGACGCTGAGTCGCAGACGACCGTCCGCAACACTCTTCAAGCGCTTACGCACGCGCTTTTTTCTACGGTGAGAAACGGACTCCCAAGCAGCCATATCCCCTACTTCTTCTTTCCCTCTTTGATCAGTACATATTCATTTTTGTAACGAATCCCTTTGCCCTTGTAAGGCTCAGGCGGCCGGAACGAGCGAATGAACGCCGCGGTTTGGCCAACCTTTTGCTTGTCGATGCCAGACACCGTGATCTCCGTTTGCGAAGGGCACGACAACTCGACACCGTCGGGCGGCGTATAGATCACTTCATGACTGAGACCCACCTGCAGTTTCAAATTCCTGCCCTGAAGTTGAGCACGATAACCCGTTCCTCGCAGTTCCAGTTTCTTTGAAAATCCTTCCGTAACACCCAGCACCAAATTGTTAATCATGCTGCGCTGCAAGCCCCACATGGATTGGGCGCGTTTCGACTCTTCTCTAGGCTCGATATTGATTTTATCATCATTGAGTTTTGCAATAACGTCGTCGAGCAAAGTCGCCGTCAACTCACCTTTCGGCCCCTTGACCGTCACAGTCGCACCCTCGATCGACGCAGTTACGCCGCTCGGCACAAGCACAGGTCTTTTACCAATTCGTGACATGATACAACCTGATCAGTGTTTATTCAGAAACGGCGTTAATGCCAACTGTTTTAATAAACTTGGCACAAAATTTCGCCGCCAACGTTCTCGGCCCGGGCGGATATATCGGACATGACCCCCTTAGGCGTCGACAAAATTGAAATACCAAGACTGTTTTGCACGCGCGGCAATTCCGAGACGCTCGAATAGACGCGCCGACCAGGCGTTGAAATACGGCGAATATCGGAGATCACGGGCTCACCCTCGGAATATTTGAGATCAATCTCAAACTCGGGTCGATTGCCTATGCGTTTAATCTCGGCATAGCCGCGGATAAAACCCTCTTCACGCAATACATCCAGAACCCAACCCCTCAATCTGGAGGCAGGCGTCGACACCTTGGATTTCTTGCGCATCTGCGCATTACGAATGCGCGTCAACATATCACCCAATGGATCATTCACCGGCATAAAGATTTCTCCTACCAACTTGATTTCACCATTCCAGTAATTTGACCCTTGCTTACAAGTTCTCTCAGTGCAATACGCGACATCCTAAGCTTTCGATAATAGCCGCGGGGACGACCTGTAACCTCACATCGGTTCCGAATCCGGTTCGGTGACGAATTGCGGGGCAATTCCGCAAGCTTGAGACGGGCGGCAAACCGCTCTTCGTTCGACAAAGATTTGTCGGATGCAACGGCTTTGAGCCTCGCGCGCTTCGAGCCGTATTTCCTGGACAAGAGAGCGACCATTTTGTTGCGTTCTATGGAGCTTTTTTTCGCCATTCAGTCCTCCTTGATAACATCTTCAAACAACCGAATTCTAAGCCGCAAACGGAAAGTCGAATTCCGAAAGCAGACTACGGGCTTCATCATCGGTTTTCGCCGTCGTACACACGATGATGTCCATGCCCCACGTATAATCGATATTATCGTACGGGATTTCCGGAAATACGATGTGTTCCTTCAACCCCATTGCAAAATTGCCGTTTCCATCGAAACTCTTGACGCTGAGGCCGCGAAAATCGCGCACGCGAGGCAAGGCTACATTGATCAACCGGTCGACAAATTCGTACATGCGTTCTTTGCGTAGAGTGACCTTGACGCCAATCGGCATACCCTCGCGCAATTTAAAGGAAGCTACCGACTTGCGCGCTTTAACGACAACAGGTCTTTGACCCACAATCAACGTCATCGCATTAACGGCCGACTGAATGACTTTGGAGTCCTTTGTCACCTCGCCAACGCCCATGTTGATGACCACTTTTTCCAACTTCGGAATGCTCATCGGATTCCGATAGTTAAACTTTTGCTTCAATGCCGGGCGAATGGTCTCAAGATAACATCGCTTGCTGCGGGGCATATAAGCTTCAGACATCGATCACTTCCCCCGAACGTTTTGCAACACGCACTTTTCGTCCATCCTCAAGAACCTTGATTGACACACGTGTGGGCTTGTCTTCCTGAGGATCCACATGAGCGATATTAGAAACGGCAATGGAAACCTCTTTTGTGACAATGCCGCCTTGTTGCTTTTGAGTTTGACGTTGATGACGTTTCACGACGTTGACGCCTTGGACGAGGACGCGGTCCTCCTTCGGAATAACCTTAAGGATCTCACCTTGTTTGCCCTTGTCCTTACCCGCAATGACGATGACACGATCACCCTTCTTCATTTTTAGTTTTCCGGCCATCACAGGACCTCTGGAGCTAATGATATGATTTTCATATGTTTTTTAGCCCTCAATTCACGAGTCACAGGTCCGAAAATACGCGTTCCAACGGGCTCCATCTGATTATTCACCAATACGGCTGCATTCCGGTCAAACCGAATACAACTTCCGTCCGTCCGCTGAATATCCTTTGCCGTGCGGACCACAACCGCCTTCATGACGTCACCTTTTTTGACACGGCCCCGTGGAATTGCCTCTTTGACACTGACTACAACGATATCGCCGACAGAAGCATATTTGCGGTTGGCGCCTCCCAAAACTTTAATGCACTGCACACGTTTCGCGCCTGAGTTGTCGGCCACGTCCAAATTCGTTTGCATTTGAATCATAACGGCTTGCTCCGCTCACGCTCCAAGCGCGCGACATGCTTAAGTCAACAACTCATTCATCTACAACCTGCCATCTCTTCCTTTTTGAGACAGGTCGGCATTCTTCAATTCTCACCACGTCACCGATCTTGTACTTGTTTTCAGGATCATGAGCGCTATAGCGCCTAGACTGCTGAATGGTTTTCTTGAGTAAAGGGTGCGCATAGCTTCGGTCGATCCGAACAACGATCGTTTTATTGACCTTGTCACTCACGACCTCGCCCTGCATAACGCGTCTTGGCACCTTGACGTCTCCCTAACCTGATTTCTCACCTGTCGCGTTGGCTGACGTTTCAGAAATATTGAGGATTGTTCTTATGCGCGCAATTTGGCGGCGCACTTGGCGGACGCGCGCCGTATTCTCCAATTGGCCCGTCGCCTTCTGAAAACGCAGGTTGAATTGCTCTTTCTTCAGTTCAACCAGCGTATCACGCATTTGATCGGGACTGAGATCTCGTACGTCACCTGCTTTCATCCGGTTCGTTCCCCTTGGCGCACTAGGCTTCAATACCAATACGGGCTACCGTGCGACATTTGAGCGGCAGTTTGGCGGCACCCAATGCAAGTGCACGGTGCGCGATCGTTTCCGATACACCCCCAACTTCAAACATGATGCGGCCGGGTTTGACACGGCACATCCAATATTCGGGCGCGCCTTTCCCTTTACCCATACGGACTTCCGTCGGCTTTTGACTCACAGGCACGTCCGGATAGACACGAATCCACACACGACCTGCACGCTTCATGTGTCGTGTAATGGCTCGTCGCGCCGCTTCGATTTGCCTTGCCGTAACGCGTGCCGCCTGCTCAGCTTTTAACCCGTAGTCACCATTGTTCAATGACGAACCACGAGTGGCATTACCGTGAATGCGGCCCTTTTGAGCTTTTCGAAATTTCGTTTTCTTTGGCTGTAGCATCCACACTCGCCTTTTCGAATACGCTTTTCTTTTCGCGCGCCTGAATCAACGCGGCCGCTGGGGCCTGACAGGCCCGCCGGCTTCTTGCATCTGAGCCGCTCGCCTGTCTTGGGCCATGGGATCGTGCTCCATGATCTCACCTTTGAAGATCCAGACTTTGACTCCACAAATGCCGTAGGCAGTGACCGCCTTGGCCGTACCATAGTCGATGTCGGCGCGCAGCGTGTGCAATGGAACTCGGCCCTCCCGATACCATTCCATGCGCGCAATTTCAGCACCCCCAAGGCGACCACTCACATTGATGCGCACACCGAGCGCGCCTAATCGAATGGCCGACTGCATGGCGCGCTTCATAGCGCGACGGAAAGCGACGCGACGCTCCAATTGCTGCGCAATATTTTCGGCCACAAGCTTGGCATCGATTTCAGGTTTGCGAACTTCGACAATATTCAAATGCAATTCGCTTTCAGTACATTTAGCCAAGTCATGGCGCAGTTTCTCAATATCCACGCCTTTTTTGCCGATCACGACGCCTGGCCGCGCCGTATGAATCGTCACCCGGCACTTTTTGTGGGGACGTTCGATCACGATCCTGGAGACGCCAGCCTGCTTGAGCTTCCGATCAAGCTCGCCGCGGATCTGAATATCCTCATGCAGAAGCTTTCCGTATTTGTCGCGGGCCGCATACCATCGCGAATCCCATGTTCTGTTAACGCCAAGACGCATGCCAATGGGATTAACTTTCTGCCCCATTATGCGGCCTCCCCTTGTTGACGGACGACAATAGTCAGTTGGCTGAACGATTTTTTAATGCGACCGATGCGACCGCGAGCTCTAGGTCGGAATCGCTTCATCACAACGTTTTTGCCGACATGAGCCTCAACCACAACCAATTCGTCAATATCGAGATTGTGGTTGTTTTCCGCGTTGGCGATGGCTGACTGCAAAATCTTTTTGACCTCTTTAGCGATGCGCTTGCGCGAAAACGTGAGTTCCGCAACCGCTGCTCCCGCCTTCATACCCCGGATCGACTGCGCGACAAGGCCCAGCTTGCTGGGACTCACGCGGATAAGCCGCCCTACGGCCTGCGCTTCGTTGTCGGCCAACCGGCGCGGGCTTGAACTCTTGCCCATCTTTAAATCCTCTTTGTCCGTTTGTCAGCCTGATGCCCGTAGAAGGTCCGTGTCGGAGAAAATTCACCGAATTTATGGCCCACCATGTCTTCTGTTACCAGCACGGGAATAAATTTCCGGCCGTTGTAGACGCCGAACGTGAGACCAACGAACTGCGGCAGAATTGTTGAGCGGCGGGACCAAATCTTAATAACGTCTTTGCGACCCGCTGCGCGTGCCTGTTCCGCTTTTTTCAACAGATAGCCGTCAACGAAAGGCCCTTTCCAAACCGAACGCGCCACGTTTCTCACTAACCTCTCTTCTTCTTGCGTAAATGCCGACCTCGAATGATGAACTTCGACGTTGATTTGTTACTTCGAGTGCGCTTGCCTTTGGTCGGCTTCCCCCAAGGGGTGACCGGATGGCGCCCGCCGGAACTGCGGCCTTCACCGCCTCCATGGGGGTGATCTACCGGGTTCATCGCCACCCCACGTACGCACGGTCGGCGTCCCCGCAAGCGGTTCCGACCCGCCTTGCCGAGTTTTACGTTTCCATGATCCGGATTTGAAACCGAGCCGACGGTCGCCATACACTCAGCACGCACCATGCGTTGTTCGCCGGATGACAATCGAATAAGCGCATATCCGGCGTCACGCCCTACAAGTTGTGCGTAGTTGCCCGCTGCGCGTGCAATTTGACCGCCCTTACCCGGTTTCATTTCAATATTATGAATAATAGTGCCTATCGGAATGTTAAACATAGGCATGGCGTTACCGGGCTTAATGTCGGCATGTTGGCCCGAAACCACCGTATCACCGACTGCAAGACGTTGCGGCGCCAAAATATATGCCTGCTCGCCGTCGCCGTATTTGATCAAGGCAAGAAACGCTGACCGGTTTGGGTCGTATTCAAAACGCTCGACCGTCGCAGGCGCATCAAATTTGCGCCGCTTGAAGTCAACACGGCGATAGCGGCGCCTCGCACCGCCGCCCCTGCGCCGCGCCATGATTCGTCCGGTATTATTACGACCGCCCTTTTCTGTCAGCCCTTCAGTGAGCGACTTAACAGGGCGGCCCGGCCACAGGGCAGAGCGGTCGACAAGGACCAATCCACGGCGGGATGGTGATGTGGGTCTGTAACTCTTCATTGCCATCTTTATAGCCTAGCCTTCGTCTCTAAAGACCTGTCGTCACATCGATTGAATAGCCATCTTCAAGGGTGATGACGGCTTTTTTCTTTTGTCGTTGACGTCCCTTGATGCCACGAAAGCGCTTGGTCTTTCCGATAGTCCTGAGTGTATTCACGGTTTTGACCTTGACGCTGAACAACTCCTCTACGGCGCGCTTTATACCAGGCTTGGTTGCAAGCATCGGCACTGCGAACACAACTTGATTGTATTCCGAGGCCATTGTGGATTTTTCCGTAATAATTGGACCCAGAATCACGTCGCAATGTCTCGTTTCTTTCATCTCAGGCGCGCCTCGAATTGTTCAACTGCTGCCTTGGTAAGGACCAACTGATCGCATCGTAATATGTCTAATACGTTCGCTCCTTGGCTCGGTAGAACATGAACGTTTTGAAGGTTTTGTGCCGCTTTCGAAAAGTTCTCGTCCATCTCCAGCCCGTCAATGATCAGTGCACGGCTCCAGCCGAGTTTTTTCATTGCCTTTGCCAGTTGAGAGGTCCGCGCTTCTTTGAGTTTAGCCCGATCAAGAATGAACAATTCACTCGACGCCGCCTTGGCGGACAGTGCGTGTTTCAACGCCAGTGCGCGTACCTTTTTAGGCAAGCCCAGATCGTGTGTTCGCGGCCTGGGACCAAAAGCTTTCGCACCGCCACGGAACTGGGGTACTTTTCGGTTACCATGGCGTGCGCCTCCAGTGCCTTTTTGACGAACGAACTTTTTTGTCATGCCCCGGACTTCAGCGCGAGTTTGCGAACGGTGCGTGCCACGGCGACGCTTCGCCAACTGCCAAATCACCATGCGATGCAAGATATCCACACGCGGCTGGAGCCCGAATACGCCGTCGGCCAAGTCTATGCTACCTGCCTTTTTTGCTTCTAGCGTTGTTACATCAAGCTTCACGAGTTTTTGCTCCCACCCGTTGCATCGTCCATTGATATATCCGCTCGAACCTCCGTTTGTTCATCTTCAGCTTTGAGGGTCTCTTCAGGCACAGCTTTTTCAGCAGCCCCGGTCTCTTCTGACCCAACTGCACTTTGGCCGGTCCCCGCCAAGCGAAAACTGCCAGGAACAGGCGCACCCTTTGGCAACGGATGCTTCACTGCATCAGTTACATAGACCCAACTACCTTTCGAACCGGGAACCGCGCCTTTGACCAAAATGAGACCGCGCTCTACATCGATTTTGACAATCTCTAAATTTTCCGCCGTCACACGCGCGGTGCCCATATGGCCCGCCATCTTCTTCCCTTTGAAGACGCGACCGGGATCTTGGCTGTTGCCGGTAGACCCGTGGGCACGGTGAGAAACCGAAACGCCGTGAGTCGCGCGCAAGCCTCTGAAATTATGGCGTTTCATGGCTCCGGCAAAGCCCTTGCCGATACTCGTGCCACACACATTAACTTTCTGTCCGGGCAAGAAATGATCAGCATCCAACTCAGCACCAACGTCGATCAGATTGTCTTCCGAGACACGGAACTCCGCGAGCTTGCCCTTTGGCTTGACTTTGGCCTTGGAGAAATGACCCCGCATGGGTTTGGTCACGTTTTTGACGCGAGTGGCACTTGCGCCTAATTGTAAAGCCGTGTAGCCGTCCTTTTCTTTCGTGCGTTGGGCAACAACTTGGCAGGATTCAAGTTTGAGCACAGTCACGGGGATTTGTGCACCGTCCTCTCCAAACATCTGGGTCATTCCTTTCTTCTGAACGATGACACCAGTGCGCATGACAAATTTCCTTACAGCTTGATTTCCACATCAACTCCGGCCGCCAAATCGAGCTTCATGAGGGCATCGACAGTTTGCGGGGTCGGATCAACAATGTCCAAAAGACGTTTGTGCGTTCGTATCTCAAATTGTTCCCGACTCTTTTTATCAATGTGGGGAGAACGAAGAACAGTGAACTTTTCGATGCGCGTCGGAAGCGGTATAGGTCCGCGCACCTGGGCACCCGTACGTTTGGCCGTATTTACAATTTCAAGCGTCGACGTATCAAGCACGCGATGATCGAACGCCTTCAATCGTATGCGAATATTTTGACTTTGCATGGGTCCCAAAGATTTCCTTGAAATCAAAAAGGGACCCCGATAAAGCCCCTTTGATTAAACCTCCTAATCGTTGATTGACGCGACGACGCCGGCTCCGACGGTGCGGCCGCCTTCGCGGATGGCGAAGCGAAGCTTCTCTTCCATGGCGATCGGCGTGATCAACTCAACCTCCATCTCTACATTGTCTCCGGGCATCACCATCTCCGTACCCTCAGGCAAACTCACCTCCCCCGTCACATCCGTCGTCCGAAAATAAAACTGTGGACGATAGTTCGTAAAAAACGGCGTGTGACGGCCACCTTCCTCTTTCGTCAGAACATAAGCCTCCGCCTTGAACTTCCTGTGAGGCGTCACAGACCCCGAAGCCGCCAATACTTGGCCACGTTCCACCTCGTCACGGCCCACGCCTCGCAGAAGACAGCCCACATTGTCGCCCGCCTCACCTTGGTCCAAAAGCTTGCGGAACATCTCAACACCCGTGCATGTCGTCTTAGAGGTCTCCCTGATCCCCACAATCTCAACCTCATCGCCCACCTTCACAATGCCACGCTCAATCCGACCCGTCACAACCGTGCCACGGCCCGAAATCGAAAAAACGTCCTCAACCGGCATCAGAAAAGGTTGGTCCTTGGGACGCTCAGGCTGGGGAACATAGGCATCCACCTGCTCCATCAACTCCAAAACCGAGTCCTTGCCTGTCGCATCGTCCTTGCCCTCCAAGGCCGCCAAAGCCGAACCCTTGACAATCGGAATGTCATCCCCAGGAAACTCGTAAGACGATAAAAGCTCCCGTATCTCAAGCTCGACAAGCTCCAAAAGCTCCTCATCGTCCACTTGGTCAACTTTATTCATATAGACAACAATCGCCGGTACACCAACTTGGCGGGCAAGCAATATGTGCTCCCGCGTCTGGGGCATAGGACCATCAGCCGCCGAAACAACCAAAATCGCACCATCCATTTGGGCAGCACCCGTGATCATGTTCTTCACATAGTCCGCATGACCCGGGCAATCTACATGCGCGTAATGACGCTCCCCCGTCTCATATTCAACATGAGCCGTGGCAATCGTAATGCCACGCTCCTTCTCCTCCGGAGCCTTGTCAATCTCATCATAGGCCGTGAATTCCGCACCACCAGATTCAGACAAAATCTTCGTAATCGCCGCCGTCAACGTCGTCTTCCCATGATCAACGTGACCAATCGTACCTATGTTGCAATGAGGCTTCGTACGCTCAAACTTCGCTTTCGCCATCTCAAAAATCCCTAAATAATCATTGCCTTTTCGTCATGCTAATTTAGCGCAAACCTCGTCAGAGACCGCTTGGGGAACATGCTCATAATGATGAAAGAACATACTGTATTGTGCACGCCCCTGGGTCATCGAGCGTAAATTGTTGACATAGCCAAACATGTTGGCGAGCGGCACCATGGCACTGATCACGGTTGCATTGCCACTCTGCCCGGTGTTGCCAACCTGCCCGCGCCGACTATTGAGATCACCTATCACGTCGCCCATATAACCTTCCGGCGTCACAACTTCGACTCGCATCACAGGCTCCAAGAGTTTAGGACCTGCTTGCCGCATAGCTTCGCGAAACGCAGCTTTGGCAGCAATTTCGAACGTCATGACGTTCGAGTCGACATCATGGTGTTGGCCGTCAATGAGTGCGGCTCTGAAACCAATTACGGGAAAACCCGTCAGAATGCCGCTCTGGCTCGCTTCTTCAAGGCCCTTCTTGACGCCTGGCACATATTCTTTAGGCACGGCCCCGCTGACAATCTTGCTTTCAAACTCAAAGCTCGAACTCTTTTCGGTAGGCTCAAACAAAATCTTGACGCGTGCGAATTGGCCAGCCCCGCCCGTCTGCTTCTTATGAGTGTAGTCAATTTCGTAAGGTTTGGTGATGGTTTCGCGATAGGCCACCTGAGGCGCGCCAACACTTGCCTCAACCTTAAACTCGCGCTTCATACGATCGACGATGACGTCCAGATGAAGCTCACCCATACCCTTGATCACGGTTTGCCCGGACTCGTTATCCGTAGTGACGCGGAAAGATGGATCCTCTTGCGCCAACCTAAAAAGAGCCACACCCATCTTTTCTTGGTCAGCTTTGGTCTTGGGTTCAACCGCCACTTCGATGACCGGATCAGGAAAATCGATCTGTTCCAAAACAATTTGATCGGACATGGAACAAAGCGTATCGCCAGTTGTGGTATCTTTCAGACTAGCGATCGCAACAATGTCTCCTGCATAGGCTTCTTTGATATCTTGGCGAGAATTAGCATGCATCTGAAGCATGCGACCGATACGTTCTTTTTTCTGCTTCACAGAATTAAGCAACGATCCACCTGATTTCACAACGCCGGAATAGATTCGCGCGAAAGTCAAAGAGCCAACATGGGGGTCGGTCATAACCTTGAAGGCGAGCGCGGCCGTCGGCTCGTCGTCGGAAGCGGCCCGAGACAGTTCCTCTTCCGACTTCGGATCGATTCCCTTCATAGCTGGAATGTCGAGCGGCGAAGGCATGAAGTCGACCACCGCATCAAGCAGAGGTTGCACACCTTTGTTCTTGAATGCGCTGCCGCAGAGAACCGGAACAAATGAGAGACCGACAGTGCCTTTCCGAATACAGGCTTTCAGCGTTTCCTCTGACGGCTCCTCCCCTTCGAGATATGATTCTAGTGCAACTTCATCTAATTCGATGGCTGTTTCGATCAGCTTTTCTCGATACTTAGCGGCCTCATTCTGAAGATCAGAGGGGATATCCATATACTCAAATTCAGCACCAAGCGCTTCCTCTTTCCAGATGACCGCTTGCATCTTCATCAGATCAATGACACCTTTGAAGTCGGATTCCGCACCGACGGGTAGTTGCATCACCAACGGACGGGTACCCAGTCGATTTACAATCATATCGATACAGCGGAAATAGTCCGCGCCTACGCGATCCATCTTGTTGATAAAACACATGCGCGGCACGCCGTACTTATCGGCTTGCCGCCAAACGGTTTCACTCTGAGGCTCGACGCCAGCCACAGAATCAAAAACGGCCACTGCTCCGTCTAAAACCCGCAATGACCTCTCTACTTCTATTGTGAAATCCACGTGTCCCGGCGTATCGATGATATTTATACGTTTATCGTTCCAAAAACACGTCGTAGCCGCCGATGTTATGGTAATCCCACGTTCCTGTTCCTGTTCCATCCAGTCCATAACAGCAGCGCCATCGTGGACTTCACCGATTTTGTGGCTTCGGCCTGTATAATAAAGCACGCGCTCAGTCGTTGTTGTTTTGCCTGCATCAATGTGGGCCATGATGCCAATATTACGATAATCTTGGAGAGGAGTGGTCCGTGCCATGATCTAAATGCCGCCGTCATATCCATTTAATGCAGTCGTGAATTGACGTTCCCGCTCCCGGATCGTTTCTGACCGAATGACTTACTACCATCGATAGTGGCTAAAAGCGCGATTAGCTTCGGCCATCTTATGGGTGTCTTCTCGTTTCTTTACCGCTATACCGCGATTGGCTGCGGCATCCATTAGTTCGCCAGCAAGCCGATCAATCATCGTCGTTTCATTCCGCGTACGCGCGGCACTGATGATCCATCGAATTGCCAGCGCCTGCTTGCGGTCAGCCCGCACTTCAACAGGGACTTGATAGGTCGCGCCACCAACACGCCTTGACCGCACTTCGATTTCCGGCTTCACATTGTCGAGCGCTTCATGGAACAGTTTGACGGATTCTCGACCCACTTTTTTTTCCATCTGATCAAAAGCCCCATAAACGATCCGTTCCGCCGCCGACTTTTTGCCGTCCTTCATTAAAGAATTCATAAATTTCGTAACCACCGTGTCGCCATATTTGGCATCCGGTATAATGTGGCGTTTCTCCGCTCTATGGCGTCGGGACATGAGGGAAATTCCTATTTTGGACGCTTTGCTCCGTATTTCGAGCGGCGCTGCCGACGGTCCGTAACACCTTGTGCATCGAGAACGCCTCTCAATATATGATAGCGAACGCCTGGCAAATCTTTGACTCGGCCGCCGCGGATCAAGACCACAGAATGTTCCTGAAGATTGTGGCCTTCACCCGGAATATAACTGGTGACCTCAAACCCATTTGTAAGCCGAACACGCGCCACCTTCCGAAGCGCCGAGTTCGGCTTTTTAGGCGTCGTTGTGAAAACACGCGTACATACACCCCTTTTTTGAGGGCATCCGGCGAGAGCGGGCACCTTATTTCTTTTGATCTGCTTTGATCGGGGCTTACGTATCAGTTGATTGATTGTCGGCATTTCTTTTAATCACCACATTAGATCCGCAAATTTCAGGGCGGCATTTTTCAAAACCAAGAACGGATACCAACCGCTTGATACTCACCTTTGAATCTTAGCTTAACGCACACAAGATTAGCCAACACCTCACCATCTTGAGCGGGGGGGGGGGGGGGTCGACCGAAAAACCTAAATTCCATTCAACGAGGCACCGTCTAAGTCGAAACGACTTACAGCCTGCCTAAAAGTGGCGCGAACATAATGGGACCACCTATCATCGTCAAGTAGGTTTCATCACCCTAAGTGGCGAAGACTACCGGTGTGTTATTGGGCTGCCTCGCCCGCACTTTCTTCCGTCCTACTTAAAGGCCGTTCAGACAGTACAGTGGCCGCAGCCTCAAGAGTTGCTCGCTCATCCACTTGTGCCCGATCCGCCAAAGCCTCCTGATCTTGCTTGGCCGCCACATTCTTGAAACGATTGAGTTGGCCGCCAGTTCCTGCCGGGATTAGGCGACCAACGATAACGTTTTCCTTAAGACCCACCAGCGGATCACTCTTACCATTGACGGCTGCTTCCGTCAGCACACGAGTCGTTTCTTGGAAAGAAGCCGCCGAAATGAATGATCTAGTTTGGAGAGAAGCCTTGGTAATCCCGAGCAAGACTCGTTTGGCAACGCCTTCGGCGCCCCCCTCCTCTTTCACCCGTTCGTTAACCTTGTCGAACTCGACTGCATCCACCTGCTCTCCCAGCAGATAACCAGTATCTTTGGGTGCCTCTATCTCAACCTTTTGCAACATTTGGCGCACAATGACCTCAATGTGCTTGTCATTGATTTTCACACCTTGCAGACGGTAGACTTCTTGAATCTCCTGGACTAGGTAATTGGCCAACTCTTCAACACCCTTAATGCGCAGAATATCGTGGGGTGCGGGGTTACCATCGAGCAGGAATTCTCCTTTCTCAATGTAATCACCCTCTTGAACAGAGATGTGTTTACCCTTGGGGATCAGATACTCAACTTGATTGGTTTCTTCATCGCTCGGCTGAATGATGATGCGACGCTTATTCTTATAATCCCGGCCAAATTCCACGTTTCCATCGATTTCCGCAATGATGGCATGATCTTTCGGACGCCGGGCTTCAAAGAGTTCGGCCACCCGAGGCAAACCGCCAGTAATGTCTTTAGTACGCGCGCCCTCCTGATTGATACGTGCCAATACGTCACCCGCTTTGACATGAGCGCCGTCATCGACAGATAAAATAGCGTCAACCGACATGAGATAACGCGCGTCTAGACCGCTTGCCTGCTTTACTATCTGACCATTATCATCCACTAGCACGATGGCAGGCTTCAGATTCACACCACGAGGGCTTGCCCGCCAGTCGACGACCACCTTGTTGGAAATACCAGTGGCCTCGTCGGCAACATCCTTAGCAGACACACCATCTATAATATCCTCGTACTTAGCAAAACCTTCGAGCTCCGAAATGATCGGCGTGGTATAGGGATCCCACTCACAGAGGCGCTGACCGCGTTTAACCACGGAGCCTCTATCAACAAGAAGCCGTGTGCCGTATGTCACTTTGAATGCTGCCAATTCTCTACCCATCGTGTCGGAGAGCACGAGTTGGGTGTTACGGCCCATAACAATGAGCGCACCTTCAGAATCGGTAACAACTTCGCGGTTCACGAGTTCAACCTTGCCATCGTGACTGGCTTCAACAAAGGACTGTTCAGCTACTTGCGCTGTACCACCAATGTGGAATGTGCGCATTGTCAATTGTGTGCCTGGTTCGCCGATTGACTGGGCCGCAATAACGCCGACCGCCTCGCCTAGATTGACTGGTGTGCCGCGTGCGAGATCACGGCCGTAGCATGCCGCACATACACCAACTTTGGTTTCACAGGTGAGCACGGACCGCACTTTGACCGATGTGACGCCAGCGTTTTCGACCCTCTCCACCGCCTCCTCATCAATTTGCGTATCGTCCGGGATCAAAACTTCACCGGACCTCGGGTCCAAAACTTCTTCAACAGTCGTTCGACCGAGCAAGCGCTCACCAAGAGACTCAATGATCTCACCTGCATCAATGACTGCTTTCAATGTGAAACCGTTTTGCGTGCCGCAATCGATATCATTGATAATGCAATCCTGCGCAACGTCGACTAGACGACGGGTCAAATAGCCCGAGTTCGCCGTCTTGAGTGCGGTATCAGCAAGACCCTTGCGCGCGCCGTGGGTTGAATTGAAGTACTCCAGAACGTTGAGGCCTTCTTTAAAATTCGAAATGATCGGTGTCTCAATGATTTCCCCGGATGGCTTTGCCATAAGCCCGCGCATACCGGCTAATTGTTTCATTTGCGCAGCCGAGCCGCGCGCGCCCGAGTGAGCCATCATGTAAATGGAGTTCACTTCCTCTTCACGCTTCGTAATCTCATCAATCTTGATCGACGAAATCTCCTGCATCATTTCGCCAGCTACTCGATCGGTACACTTAGCCCATGCGTCGACGACTTTATTATACTTTTCACCTTGGGTTATCAGACCGTCGATATACTGCTGCTGATATTCCTTCACAAGCTCCAAGGTCTCATCGACCAATTCGTGTTTGGTATTCGGAATGACCATGTCGTCTTTCCCGAACGAAATGCCGGCTCTTGCCGCCTCTTTAAAGCCCAGCTCCATAATGTGATCACAAAAAAGGACAGTCTCCTTCTGGCCGCAGTGGCGATACACCACGTCGATGGCATGACTGATTTCTTTCTTGGTCAGCAACCTGTTGACCAAGTCAAAGTGCACATTGGGATGACGGGGTAGCTGCTGACCTAAAATATAGCGGCCCGGGGTCGTCTCGACGACTTCGCTATGGGGCTTGTTGTCCGCATCAATCGATTCCCAACGTGCCTTGATCTTGCTGTGAAGCGTGATGACACCTTGTTGCAAGGCATGCTCAACCTCGGCAATGCCATAGAGTGTCATACCTTCTCCTGGCTCATTGGTTTTTTCCTGGGACATATAATATAGACCCAGCACGATATCCTGGCTCGGTACAATAATCGGCTTACCATTTGCGGGACTAAGGATGTTATTGGTCGACATCATCAGAACGCGCGCTTCCAGCTGCGCTTCAAGGCTGAGGGGAACGTGGACAGCCATTTGGTCGCCGTCAAAGTCGGCGTTGAACGCCGCACACACCAGGGGATGCAACTGTATAGCTTTGCCTTCGATCAAGACAGGCTCAAATGCCTGAATTCCCAGGCGGTGAAGGGTGGGTGCCCGGTTGAGCAAAACAGGATGCTCGCGGATGACTTCGTCAAGGATATCCCATACCTCAGGACGCTCTTTCTCAACAAGTTTTTTGGCCTGTTTGACGGTCGTAGCAAGCCCCTTGGCATCCAATTTAGAGTAAATAAAGGGCTTGAACAGCTCTAGCGCCATTTTCTTGGGCAATCCGCATTGATGAAGACGCAATTCGGGACCGACCACAATGACGGAGCGGCCCGAATAGTCGACCCGCTTGCCCAACAGGTTTTGTCGAAAACGCCCTTGCTTGCCCTTGAGCATATCAGCCAAAGACTTGAGCGGGCGCTTGTTGGCGCCAGTGATCACACGACCGCGACGGCCATTGTCAAACAATGCGTCAACCGCCTCCTGGAGCATGCGCTTTTCGTTACGGATAATAATATCAGGCGCACGAAGCTCCATGAGCCGCTTCAATCGATTGTTACGGTTGATGACACGACGGTAGAGATCATTAAGGTCGGAAGTCGCAAAGCGTCCACCATCAAGCGGCACTAAAGGGCGCAGTTCTGGTGGAATGACCGGCACGACTGTCAAAATCATCCATTCGGGTTTGTTGCCCGACTTAATAAAAGCCTCAATGAGCTTCAAACGTTTTGCGAGCTTCCTAGGCTTCAATTCGGATTTGGATTCCGCAATCTCGATTCGAAGCCGTTCAGCTTCCCGTTCGAGATCGAGGGCGATCAAAAGCTCGCGAATGGCTTCGGCACCAATGCCCGCCGTGAAGCTGTCTTCCCCAAACTCGTCCTGAGCCTGCGCATATTCCTCCTCTGTCAGAAGCTGAAGCTCTTTCAGCGATGTCAGACCAGGCTCTATGACAATAAATGATTCGAAGTAGAGAACGCGCTCAAGTTCTTTCAAAGCCATGTCCAGCAGAAGACCAATTCGGCTCGGCAGAGATTTCAAGAACCATATATGGGCGACAGGAGAAGCGAGTTCGATATGACCCATCCTCTCCCTCCGCACCTTTGACAAGGTGACCTCAACGCCGCATTTTTCGCAGGTTATGCCCTTGTACTTCATACGCTTATATTTGCCGCACAGGCATTCGTAGTCCTTAATGGGACCGAAAATGCGCGCGCAGAAGAGACCGTCCCGCTCAGGCTTGAATGTACGGTAGTTGATAGTCTCAGGCTTTTTGATTTCCCCGAACGACCATGACCCGATATGATCGGGACTAGCGAGCGAAATCCTCATTTGATCAAAGGAGGGACTCGTGCGCACAGGACTGAAAAGGTTCATTACCTCTTGATTCATAAAAAACTCCTTGGCCAAATGCCCATCACTAAGTAAAGAGCATCTATCGTCGCAGTATTGGATTTAAGACTTGTCAATAACTCCGCTCAACCTTTAGGTGTTGAGCAATTCGACATTGAGACCCAGCGAACGCATTTCTTTGACGAGAACGTTGAACGATTCCGGAATACCCGCCTCAAACGTGTCATCGCCACGAACGATCGCTTCATAGACCTTTGTCCGTCCTGCTACGTCATCGGACTTGACTGTCAACATTTCTTGAAGTGTGTAAGCGGCTCCGTATGCTTCGAGAGCCCACACTTCCATCTCACCAAACCTCTGGCCGCCAAATTGGGCCTTGCCGCCAAGGGGCTGCTGGGTCACCAATGAATACGGACCAATCGAGCGAGCGTGGATTTTGTCGTCGACCAAATGATGCAGCTTGAGCATATAGATGTAGCCGACCGTGACATCGCGCGCGAAAGACTCACCGGTTTGACCGTCGAAAAGGGCAACCTGGCCACTCGATTCTAACCCCGCTTGATCAAGAAGCTCGACGATATCGCGCTCGTGCGCGCCGTCGAAAACAGGCGTTGAAACCGGCAGCCCCGTTTTGATGTTCGATGCCAACTCTACCAGATACTCGTTATCAGCGTCCGTTACATTTTTCTTACCGGGATAAAGCTGTTTCATTAGGCCTTTGAGTTCTGCGTTCTTTTGCGTCCTTTTATAGGTCTCAATGGCAACCGAAATCTTGCGGCCCAAGCCGGCACAGGCCCAACCCAAATGAGTTTCGAGAATCTGACCCACGTTCATGCGGCTCGGTACGCCCAAAGGATTGAGTACAACATCAACTGGCGTTCCGTCTTCAAGATACGGCATGTCTTCAATAGGTACAATTTTGGAGATCACGCCCTTATTGCCGTGCCGACCTGCTACTTTGTCGCCAGTTTGTAATTTGCGCTTTACGGCAACAAAGACTTTAGCCATCTTCATGACGCCTGGAGGCAACTCATCGCCGCGCTGCAATTTGTCAACCTTGTCTTCAAAGCGCCTCTGAAGGCGGTCTTTACCATCGTCATATTGTTTCTTCAGAGCCCCGACTTCGGCCATGGCCTTTTCGTTCTTGAGCACGATTTGCCACCATTGACCTCTGCTTAATTCATCCAAAACAGTCTGCGTGATTTTAGTTTCAAACTCGATGCCCTTAGGAGTGCTGACCGCTATTTTGTTTAGCAAGATCTCTCGAAGCCGCCCGAGGATGTTCCGGTCGAGAATGACAAGCTCATCGTCGCGGTCCTTGGCAAGGTGCTCGATTTCCTCACGCTCGATTGCCATGGCCCGCTCGTCTTTGTCGATTCCATGCCGATTAAATACGCGAACTTCAACGACCTTACCCGCCACACCCGGTGGCAGCTTCAGTGACGTATCGCGCACATCAGATGCCTTTTCGCCGAAAATCGCTCGCAAGAGCTTTTCTTCCGGTGTCATCGGCGATTCACCTTTAGGGGTAATTTTGCCGACCAGAATATCACCCGGATTCACTTCAGCGCCGATATAGACTATGCCAGCCTCGTCCAGACTACGAAGAGCTTCCTCGCCGACGTTTGGAATATCTCGTGTGATTTCCTCGGGGCCCAATTTCGTATCACGGGCCATAACTTCAAACTCTTCGATGTGGATTGAGGTGAAGACATCATCGTGCACAATCCGTTCTGAAATGAGAATGGAGTCTTCAAAGTTGTACCCATTCCAAGGCATAAACGCGACCAGCACATTTCGCCCAAGCGCAAGCTCGCCCAAGTCCGTGGACGGACCATCAGCAATTATGTCACCAGCTTTAATCTCCTCACCTATTTTTACAAGTGGCCGTTGGTTGATGCAGGTGTTCTGATTTGACCGCTGAAACTTCAACAGATTGTAAATATCAACGCCAGATTTTGTTGGGTCCGTCTCTTCAGTGGCGCGGATAACGATACGCGTGGCGTCTACCTGATCGACGATACCGGTTCGGCGGGCGACGACAGCAGCACCGGAATCACGAGCCACCACCAATTCCATGCCTGTGCCAACCAATGGAGCCTCGGTCCTGACCAAGGGTACAGCTTGACGCTGCATGTTTGAGCCCATAAGGGCACGGTTGGCGTCATCGTTCTCCAAGAACGGAATGAGGGCAGCTGCTACGGACACGAGTTGCTTCGGAGATACGTCGATGAACTCAACCGCGTCGGAAGTCGCCATCTGAAATTCACCAGCAACACGGCACGAAATGAGATCTTCTTCAAAAGAGCCATCTCTTTTGATTGGCACATTGGCCTGGGCGATCGTGTATTTAGCTTCTTCCATAGCGGAAAGGTAAACGACTTCACTCGTGACTTTGCCATTTTTCACACGTCGGTACGGGCTTTCTATGAAGCCGTATTTGTTAACGCGTGCATGAGTGGCCAAGCTATTAATGAGGCCGATGTTGGGACCTTCTGGCGTCTCAATCGGACAAATACGCCCGTAGTGGGTCGGGTGTACATCCCGCACCTCAAAGCCAGCACGCTCTCTCATCAGGCCCCCAGGCCCTAACGCCGACAGACGTCGCTTGTGAGTAATTTCGGAAAGAGGATTGGTTTGGTCCATGAATTGACTAAGCTGGGATGAGCCAAAAAATTCACGGACAGCCGCCGCCGCCGGCTTTGCATTGATCAGGTCGTGAGGCATGACCGTATCGATATCGACCGAACTCATGCGTTCCTTTATCGCGCGTTCCATCCGCAACAGGCCAACGCGATACTGGTTTTCCATCAGTTCGCCTACAGACCGCACACGGCGATTTCCGAGATGGTCGATATCATCGATATCACCCCTACCATCACGCAAGTCAACCAACGTCTTGACTACGGACAGAATGTCCTCTTTACGCAGGATACGCACCGTGTCGTCAGCTTCCAATCCTAAGCGCAAATTCATCTTGGCCCGGCCTACCGCGCTCAAGTCATAGCGTTCCGGATTGAAGAACATACTTTGAAAGAGCGCTTCGGCCGTGTCCAAGGTCGGCGGCTCACCAGGGCGCATTACTCGGTAGATATCCTCAAGAGCGCTAACACGATTTTCATTTTTGTCGACCGCCATGGTATTGCGGATATACGCACCGACATTAATGTGATCGATGTCAAGAGTTGGGACTTCTTTCACCCCAGCATCAATTAACTCATCCACCTTCTCCGCAGATAGCTCATCGCCAGCTTCAGCGTAGATCTCACCCGTTTTCATATTGACGATATCGCACGCCGCATAGCGCCCAGCCAACTCCTCGTTGGTGATCAGCAGTACTTTCAAACCTTCGGAGGCAAGCTTTTTTGCAGTGCGCGGTGTTACTTTTTTACCGGCTTCTATGGCAACTTTACCGTCTTTGGCATTGACGATATCAAATGCTGGCTTAACACCTCTCAAGCTCTCTGGACGAAACGGTGTTGTCCACTTATTTTTAATCCGCTTGTAGATTACCTGATCGTAAAACGTGGCGAGGATTTCCTCGCTATCGAGGCCTAGTGCAAACAAAATAGTTGTAACGGGCAATTTTCGACGACGGTCGATCCTGACATTCACGATGTCTTTGGCATCGAATTCGAAGTCGAGCCATGATCCCCGATAGGGAATGACACGCGCCGCAAACAGTAGCTTGCCGCTTGAATGGGTCTTGCCTTTATCGTGGTCAAAGAAGACACCCGGGCTGCGGTGCATTTGGGAAACGATGACGCGCTCGGTGCCGTTGATAACGAATGTGCCGTTATCAGTCATCAAAGGCATATCCCCCATATAGACATCTTGCTCTTTGATATCCTTGACGGACTTAGCACCTGTTTCTTCGTCAACCTCAAAAACGATCAAACGCAATGTTACTTTGAGGGGTACCGAATAGGTCATATCTCGCTGTTGGCACTCTTCTACATCATATTTCGGCGGCTCAAATTCATACCTCACATATTCAAGCCTCGCTGTTTCGGTGAAATCACTAATTGGAAATACTGACTTAAACACGGCTTCGAGACCCACAATCTCTCGAGTTTGTGCGTCCGTGTCCTTTTGCAAAAATTGATTGTAAGAATTCTTTTGCACTTCGATCAGGTTCGGCATACTTGCCGCGTCTTTGATCTTACCGAAAGATCTTCGAATACGTCTTTGACGGTTCTGCGCTAACGCTTGCGTCATTGTGTTTCCTTATTACGCGACGAATTAATCAGCCTATCGTCCCGAGCTTGGATGGACAGTGCAGCCGCCCATCAACTCACACATGGTCTATTTGAGTTCTATTGTGGCACCCACCGATTCAAGTTTTTCTTTCAGTTCATTCGCCTCGTCTTTAGTAACGTCGGCTTTAACGTCGGCAGGCGCGCCTTCGACAAGCGCCTTGGCTTCCTTAAGACCCAGCCCGGTAATTGCACGCACTTCTTTAATAACGTTGATCCTCTTATCGCCGACCGTTGCAAGGACGACGGTAAAACTGTCCTTTTCAGGTTCTGTTTCAGCCGTTGGAGGTGCCGCCGGCGCAACCGCCACGGGTGCAGAGGCCGACACACCCCACTTCTCTTCCAGGAGTTTCGAAAGTTCAGCGGCTTCTAAGACTGTTAGCGAAGAAAGGTCTTCAACAATTTTTTGAAGATTTGCCATTTTTCTAAATCCTATTCAAAAGTTCAGTTCAATCCGTTCGCAACGCAGAAGCTAGGCGGCTTCACCCAAAGCAGCGTAGGCATCCGTTATGCGTGCAAGCTGGCCAGCAGGTGCTTGAAGCACACCCGCGATTCGCACGGCCGGGGCAGAAATCAAGCTGACCAACTGTCCGCGCAATTCATCAAGCGATGGCAATTCTGCCAGAGCCTTTACATCCTGCACATCAAGTACAGTCTCGCCCATGATTCCACCGACGATCACCAATTTTTCGTTCGCTTTCGAAAATATCGAGGTAACTTTTGGGGCCGCAAGGGGATCTTCCGAAAAAGCAATCGCTGTTGGGCCGTTTAAGAGATGTTTCAGTCTCTCGCACGGCGTCCCTTTGATGGCAATTTTAGCCAAGCGGTTCTTAATTACCCTGAAGTTTGCGCCCGACTCGGCCATGCGATGGCGTAAAGTTGTCATATCCGAAACCGTTAGTCCTGAATAACGAGTGACCACAACAATCTTAGCGCTCCCGAAAACTTCACTGAGATATTCAACTACCTTTACCTTTTCAGCCTTATCCACGTGCGTAACTCCATATCTAGCGAACCAATCTCACCGTTGATATCAAGACGTTTACGGATGACTTATCGGCCATGACCATAAACAAAACCCTATTGCCCCCAGATAGCTCACCAACAATCACATTCTGTACCACGGTCTGGCTGACCAGTTCCGTACCATATGGATAGATCTCATCTCCATCTGTACAAGCTCAATTAAATCTTGCGTATTTGTACGTCGACACCCCCAGTCTTGGGCAGGGGGCTGCAACCCCAATTTCGAAAATGTTCCGCCTTCCCTCTCCAGACATCGCTTCAACTGACGCCGGGAATTCCTTGCTTATTCGCACTCTTCCTTCATGATCCGAATAAACTTGAGGGTTCGATCTTTACGCCCGGCCCCATCGTCGAGCTAATAGCTACTTTTTTGATATAAGCACCTTTTGCTCCGCTCGGTTTTGCCTTCACGACCGCATCGGCGAACGCCTTAACATTTTCCACAAGTTTACTGCTTTCGAAGCTAGCCTTGCCTACGCCGCCGTGAATGATGCCCGCCTTTTCAACTCTGAATTCAACAGCGCCGCCCTTGGTATTTTTAATGGCGTCCGCGAGATCGTTGGTCACGGTGCCGACTTTAGGGTTGGGCATGAGACCCCGCGGGCCAAGCACTTTTCCTAACTTGCCGACTATTGGCATCATGTCAGGCGTGGCAATACATTTGTCGAAGTGGAGTTCGCCGCGTTGTACTTTTTCGGCCAAGTCATCCGCACCGACGATATCGGCGCCGGCATCTTTGGCTTCTTGTGCCTTGGCGTCCTTCGCAAAGACGGCAACACGTGCGGCACGGCCTGAGCCATTGGGCAGCGAGCATACGCCGCGCACCATTTGATCAGAATGCCGCGGGTCGACACCAAGATTGATGGAAACTTCGACGGTTTCGTCAAACTTAGCGGCTGCTCTATCTTTTATCAGCTTAACGGCTTCATCGATCGGATAAAGCTTATTGCGGGCGATGCCGTCCTTAGCTTTCACCATGCGCTTTGATGGCTTGCTTGACATTATATCAGTCCCTTACCTCCAATCCCATTGAGCGGGCCGAACCTGCTATGATTTTGCACGCTTGATCGATATCCCGGGTGTTGAGGTCCGCCATTTTAGTTTTGGCAATTTCCCGAATTTGCGGCGAGGTCACAGAGCCGACAACAATTCGTCCAGGCTCGGAACCGCCCTTTGTTAGTCTCGAGGCCTTCTTCAAGTAGAACGATGCTGGCGGGCTCTTGGTTTCAAACGTAAATGATTTATCTTGATAAACAGTAATGATCGTTGGAATGGGCATGTTTTTTTCCATACCCTCCGTACGCGCATTAAATGCTTTACAGAACTCCATAATATTGACGCTCGCTTGACCCAGCGCTGGACCGATCGGCGGTGACGGGGTGGCAGCCCCCGCCGGCACCTGAAGTTTTATCGTTCCCTCTATTTTCTTTGCCATATCAACTAGCTCTCAACATCAGACGCAATCGTTATGCTCAACTCTATTATCTTAAGCCTTTTCGACCTGCGCATATTCAAGTTCAACCGGGGTGGCTCTACCGAAGATCGAAACAGCTACTTTAAGCCGCGTCCGTTCTTCATCTACGTCTTCGACAAGACCGCTAAACGAGGCAAACGGACCATCACAGACGCGCACACTCTCTCCGACCTCAAATGTGATTGATGGCTTGGGTCGTTCAATCCCCTCTTGCACCTGATGAAGTATGCGATCGACTTCATTCTGGCTTACTGGAGCGGGCTTTTTTTGCGAGCCCAAGAAGCCAGTCACTTTGGGCGTGTTCTTAACAAGATGATAAGCCTCGTCGGACATATCCATTTTTACCAAGACATAGCCCGGAAAGAATTTCCGTTCGGCATTGACTTTTTGGCCACGACGCACCTCGACAACTTCTTCTATAGGCACAAGGACTTCCTCAAAGATATCTTCCAACCCTTGAGCCTTGGCTTGCTCCTTTATGGTCTCAGCCACCTTTTTCTCAAAGTTAGAATAGGTGTGGACGATATACCAATGTGTTGCCATTGAATTCATTCGCTTGAGTGAATTTAGCCGCCCAATCCAAGTATTTGTCTCACGATGAGGCCCAATATCTGATCCACCAGAAGAAAGAACACGGCTGCCAGGGAAACAAAGATGAAGACCATAACGGTGGTCACTAAAAGTTCATTGCGTGGCGTCCAGGTCACTTTGGACGCTTCTTGTTTGACCTGCTGAAAGAACTCTAGCGGACTTGTTTTCGCCATCATTCACCTATTTTCCAAAAAATCCTTATCCGCAACCGCACTTGGCAGGAGTGGAGGGATTCGAACCCCCGACACCCGGTTTTGGAGACCGGTGCTCTGCCAACTGAGCTACACTCCTTAGGGGCTGCCCCTAATCGTTGATTGATGCGACGACGCCGGCTCCGACGGTGCGGCCGCCTTCGCGGATGGCGAAGCGAAGCTTCTCTTCCATGGCGATCGGCGTGATCAACTCAACCTCCATCTCTACATTGTCTCCGGGCATCACCATCTCCGTACCCTCAGGCAAACTCACCTCCCCCGTCACATCCGTCGTCCGAAAATAAAACTGTGGACGATAGTTCGTAAAAAACGGCGTGTGACGGCCACCTTCCTCTTTCGTCAGAACATAAGCCTCCGCCTTGAACTTCCTGTGAGGCGTCACAGACCCCGAAGCCGCCAATACTTGGCCACGTTCCACCTCGTCACGGCCCACGCCTCGCAGAAGACAGCCCACATTGTCGCCCGCCTCACCTTGGTCCAAAAGCTTGCGGAACATCTCAACACCCGTGCATGTCGTCTTAGAGGTCTCCCTGATCCCCACAATCTCAACCTCATCGCCCACCTTCACAATGCCACGCTCAATCCGACCCGTCACAACCGTGCCACGGCCCGAAATCGAAAAAACGTCCTCAACCGGCATCAGAAAAGGTTGGTCCTTGGGACGCTCAGGCTGGGGAACATAGGCATCCACCTGCTCCATCAACTCCAAAACCGAGTCCTTGCCTGTCGCATCGTCCTTGCCCTCCAAGGCCGCCAAAGCCGAACCCTTGACAATCGGAATGTCATCCCCAGGAAACTCGTAAGACGATAAAAGCTCCCGTATCTCAAGCTCGACAAGCTCCAAAAGCTCCTCATCGTCCACTTGGTCAACTTTATTCATATAGACAACAATCGCCGGTACACCAACTTGGCGGGCAAGCAATATGTGCTCCCGCGTCTGGGGCATAGGACCATCAGCCGCCGAAACAACCAAAATCGCACCATCCATTTGGGCAGCACCCGTGATCATGTTCTTCACATAGTCCGCATGACCCGGGCAATCTACATGCGCGTAATGACGCTCCCCCGTCTCATATTCAACATGAGCCGTGGCAATCGTAATGCCACGCTCCTTCTCCTCCGGAGCCTTGTCAATCTCATCATAGGCCGTGAATTCCGCACCACCAGATTCAGACAGAATCTTCGTAATCGCCGCCGTCAACGTCGTCTTCCCATGATCAACGTGACCAATCGTACCTATGTTGCAATGAGGCTTCGTACGCTCAAACTTCGCTTTCGCCATCTCAAAAATCCCTAAATAATCATTGCCCTTAAGGCGAGACTTTGACTCTCATGGAGCGGAGCGGGTGAAGGGAGTCGAACCCTCGTCGTCAGCTTGGAAGGCTGCTGCTCTACCGTTGAGCTACACCCGCCTTCTCAGTTGCGCCTTTTACGAGCCAAATCCCTCCCCATTGCTAAAACCCATCCTCAACCTAGATTCGATTGGTGGAGGGGGTTGGATTCGAACCAACGTAGGCATAGCCAACGGGTTTACAGCCCGTCCCTTTTAACCGCTCAGGCACCCCTCCATATTAGATCAGGCCGAGCCACGAAACTGGCTACCTACTAGCAAGCAGACCCATTTACGCGATAACTCTGCCAGCTATCAACACGAAACTCTTGCTCTATGAATAACGAATGTTGCCCAAGCGCCAAACCCCTTCGCGGCACCATCACCTAGCGCATCGAAGGCACATTGTGTGAAAACGTGGCCGCGAATATAAGCATCAGTATGTCAAAGAGCAAGCAACAAAAATTAAAAAACCAGAGATTTACGCGAGAAAAACGGGCAGAAGGCATCTCACATACGCGTGCAGATGCACGCTTGTCCTCATCGCTTTGGTTATTTGGTATTCATGCCGTCCGTGCTGCCATTGAAAATCCGAGGCGCATATGTCTGCGTTTGCTTGCAACCCGAAACGCTCGCAAAAACCTACCCGCGAGCGAAACCGTACAATGCGAAACAAGCAGCCCCACTCAAATTGAGAGAGTTTTGCCGACAGGAGCGATACACCAAGGCGCAGCCTTGTTAGTCAAGCCCCTGCCTGAATTTACACTTGAGGATGTGTGCCGCGAATCAAGCCAGCATTTAATTGTTGTCCTCGACCAAGTGAGCGACCCCCAGAATGTCGGAGCGATTCTTAGATCCTGCGCTGCCTTCAATGTGACCGCGCTCGTCATACAGCGGCGGCACAGCCCGTCTATTACGGGGGTCCTTGCCAAGGCTGCGGCCGGCGCCCTTGAGCACGTACCACTGATTCGGGTCACCAATGTGGCGCGCAGTCTGGATTCACTTGGCAAATTGGACTTTTTCCGTATCGGCTTGGCCGAAGACGCGCTTGAGCCTCTCGCTGAAGTCAAAGCCGAGGGGTCTAAAGCACTAGTTCTAGGCGCCGAGGGAGCCGGATTACGGCGCCTGACTCGAGAAAAATGTGATGGTCTAGCCAAACTTACCACATCGGCTAAGCAATCGAGCCTCAATGTCTCCAACGCCGCAGCCATCGCGCTGTACGAGTTGACCCGGTAAGACTCAACCCGCATTCTGCGCACCTCCGAATCGGCTGGCCCACTCGGAAACCTGATCCTCCTCGATTTTTTTGACAAGTAGATCCGGCACGGTGAAAGTGTGACCGGGTTCAAGGGTGCCGAGCAAGTCTTCGTCCGTCGGATTTGGCCAAGACGGTTTATCCGCCGCGAGTCCCAGAGTATTGAACAATGCGCTCGCGATGTTGGGAATAATCGGGTAAGAAAGCCTCGCGAACAACGGAATAAGGTTTATTGCAGTGCGCATACCGAGAGCGGCAACTTGGCGATCCTTTTTGATCGTTACCCACGGTGCCGTAACCGTTAGATATTCGTTACCACGCACCCAAATGGCTCGAAGCTCGGCCATCGCTTTTCGAAACTCAAGAGCTTCCAGGTAACCCGTATAGGCGCTGACGCGTGCGGCCAAATCGGAAACGAGTTCTTTCTCCTCCGGGCCCGGATTTCCCCCTCCCGGAATCGTCTCGCCAAACCGTGATTTTGTGAACTTCAGGATCCGGTTAACGAAGTTGCCGAGAACGTCGGCCAGATCCTTATTTACGGTCATGGCAAAGTGCTCCCAGGTAAAGGAGCTGTCACTGCCTTCCGGTGCATTGGAGACGAGGTAATAGCGCCAATAATCCGCAGGGAGAAGATCGAGCGCTTGGTCCATAAAGATGCCCCGCTTTTGGCTCGTGGAAAACTTGCCGCCATAATAGTTCATCCAGTTGAACCCTTTGATGGTATCAACAAGTTTCCAGGGATCGCCTGAACCGAACAAAGTCACTGGAAATCCGACCGTATGAAACGGCACGTTATCTTTGCCCATGAATTGAACATAGCGAACAACGTCGGCCGCCTCGCCGTACCACCATGATTTCCAGTCCCGATCCTCGCCGGCATCCGCCCATTCACGTGTTGCACCTATATATTCAATGGGCGCGTCAAACCAAACGTAAAAGACCTTGTTTTCATAGTCAGGCCACTTTTGCCCATGAGCAACTGGTACGCCCCACTTGAGGTCTCGGGTGATAGCTCGATCATTCAGCCCTTCGTCAAGCCATTTGTTGGCGATGGACGTCACCAAATTCGGCCAGTCGCTTTTGGAATTGATCCACATCCGCAAGCGATCGACCATCTGTGACTGCTTGAGATAAAGGTGCTTGCTCTCACGCACCTCCAAATTCGTCGATCCGGAGAGAACGGATTGTGGTTCAATTAGATCGGCGGGATCGAGGACACTCGTACAGCTTTCGCACTGATCACCGCGCGCCTTGTCATAACCGCAGTTGGGACAAGTCCCAACAATATAGCGATCAGGCAAAAACCGGCCATCGTCGATGGAGTAAACCTGCTCCGTTGTGCGTTCTTCTATCAATCCGTTTTCGTCCAACCGATCGGCAAAATACCTGGTTAGCTCTCTGTTTTGTGCACTTGAGGAGCGGCCGAAAAAGTCCCACGATAGACTGAAGCGATCACTCACATCTTTCTGAATGGCGTGTTGTTCTCGACAATAGTCGGCCACATCTTGACCGGCTTCATGAGCCGCGAGTTCGGCGGGCGTGCCGTGCTCGTCCGTAGCACAAATGAACAAGACATCGTGACCGCGCGCGCGTTCAAACCGCGCATAGACGTCCGCCGGCAACTGGGATCCCACAAGGTTACCCAAATGTTTGACGCCGTTGATGTATGGCAGGGCGCTGGTAATCAAAATTCTACTCATATGCCTCGTTTTCTCTTCGAAAGGAGAACGCTCACTGATCAAAAGCCGATAAATTCCAAGGTTGCACTATTAACCACTTCCAACAACCGACACCTTGCGTGAACGCTATCGATAAGTTACTGATCCGCTCCCGGGCGCCGCTGTAGCTCAGTTGGCAGAGCAGGGGTTTTGTAAACCTCAGGTCCGCGGTTCGAGTCCGTGCAGCGGCACCAACCGGTCACCGCTTTAACGATATCGGCGCCATAGATGTCAACCACATCTATGCACAGCCGTGTCACAGCCATGGACCCAAACATGATGTCAACTTAACTTGTCAGTCGATTGACCGTAAGGAGAAGTACGGTTTATGAACGGGTCTTCCACAACGCGGTTTGCAGCCTGGATACCGTCGCGCTTTCACCCCGACAACTTCACGCTGTTTCTGATCGCGCTGTCCGCGCTGGGCGTTGCCTTGGTGTTGGCGCGCGAAGTCGTCTGGGGCGTGATACTGGACTCGGATTCCTTCAGGTATATAGCCGGCGCCCGAAACCTGCTGGCCGAAGGATGTCATTGTGCGGCAAACGGGAAACCTTATTTCTCCTTCCCGCCTTTCTACCCGCTGATGCTGGCCGCGGCGAGCCTGGGCGTCTTCGATCCTCTCAATGTGGCGGGGCCTCTCAACGCGGCGACCTTCGGGTTGACTATTTTCATCCTGGGGCACTGGCTGCGGCAGCGTCTGCATTCCCGCTTCCCGGCGGTGTGGGCCTGTTTCGCGCTTGCCCTGTCTCTCCCGTTGGTGGAACGGGCGTCATGGGCGATGTCCGATCCGGCCTTCATGCTGCTGACGACCCTGGCGCTCATTCAGACCGACAGGTTCCTGGGCGAGGGGCGCACCTCGTCGCTGGTCTTTGCGGCGCTGTTCACCGCTCTGGCGTGGCAGACCCGGTATATCGGCGTGGCGGCGCCGATGCTCATCGGGCTGCTGCTCCTGTTCCGGCCGGGCGCGCCCCTCTTGCTGCGTGCGCGCCATATCGCCGTCTTCTCGGCGATCGCCGCCGCGCCCATGGGGCTGTGGATGCTGCGGACGTATTCTCTTACCGGGAGATTCACCGTAAATTATTCGCCGGTCGACTACCCGCTGTCGCAAGCTCTGAGCGACACCGTTAGCAGCCTGCGGACTTGGGTAGACTTCGACCTGTCCTTGTTCCGGTTGCCGTCTCTCGAGTTTCTTCCTGCGGGCGCCGTTGCGTTGGCGCTGGCGGCGCTTGCCGCGGCCGTGATACTGGCCGCCCGCGGTTCGATTGGAGATCGAAGAAACGGGCAGACCCGGTTCTCTTGGCGGCCCGCGGTCGTCTTCGGAGGTTTTGCGCTGGTCTATCTTTCTCTGCTCATCTGGACATCGGTGCAGGGGTATACACATCACGGTATTTATCCGAAGTACGTGGCCCCGCTTTATATACCGCTTCTGACGGCGGCGGCGTTCGTGCTGGACCGGTTTCTTCTCCACGAGCGGGAGAGACGGTTCTTGGGCAGCGTACCGATAGTTGGCCGATGGAGCGGAGTGGGGGGGGGTGGCAGTCTGCTAGCCATTATGGTAATGGCGGTGCTGTCTCTCTGGCCTGCCGGGCAAGTGGTGCCCCATGCCTATGAGATAAGCCGGGCAAACGCCCCCGATGCGGCCGGCAGCTTTGGGAGACAACCCTGGGCCGGTTCCGAGACACTGCGCTACATTCGGGAAAACCCCCTCTCCGGCCGGGTATACAGCAACATTTTACCTCAGATTTATTTTTATAATGAGGGAACCGCAATCTACCGCTTTATGCCCCGCAACCGTCGCGGCGGATACTTTATTGCCAAGACAAACCTCCCTGGCGCTGCGCCGTTGGAGGCGTGGCTCGACACTGCGACGGACGGCGCCTGGGTCGTCTGGTTCAAAAAGTCGAGTAACCATTACGACTACGGCATCCCCCATATGCGCGTCACACCGGGACTGGAGCCGGTGGCGGACCTGTCCGACGGCGCCGTCTTCAAGGTGAACAGGGACTATCTGCCCCGTTCGAATCCGTATCTGTCAGCATACGAGTCCATCGTCTCCGGCGACGCCGGGGAGCCGCAGTATCGCTCCGCTGACCACAATTTGACGTCTATCTCGACGGGACCACGCTCACTTACGTCAAGAGGCCGTGCGTCGAACAGGACATGGAAGCGAATTTCTTTCTGCATCTCGTCCCGTCGGACATGACCGACCTTCCTTCCGAAAGAGTTCGGTACGGCTTCGACAATTTGGACTTTGGTTTTGCGGACTACGGCGTGGTCATGGAGGAGACGTGTCTGGCGATGGTCACGCTGCCCGGCTACGACATCGACCGCATCCGCACGGGACAGTACGTCCCCGGCGAGGGGCGGATCTGGGAAGCGGTCATAGACGGGGGCCTGAACCGAAATCCATGACACAGCCCCGTCTCTCGGTCATCATACCGGCCTATCAAGGGGCGCCCTTAGGTGTCGGTCAACCCACGCTTTCGATTGACGGATTCACGGTCGGGGGAACGCAAACGTAAGCTTCGAATCATGCTTTCGCGGACAATTTGACTTTCTCTCCGATTACGATATGCAACCGTCCGGAATCGATGCGCGGGGCTCCGCCGCCGGGGCATATGATTTGAACGGAGACGCACGGTTTATGAACGGGTCTTCCACAACGCGGTTTGCGGCCTGGATACCGTCGCGCTTTCATCCCGACAACTTCACGCTGTTTCTGATCGCGCTGTCCGCGCTGGGCGTTGCCTTGGTGCTGGCACGCGAAGCCGTCTGGGGCGTGATGCTGCAAGGGGATTCCGTTAGGTATATAGCCGGCGCCCAAAAACTGCTGGCTGAAGGATGTTATTGTACGATAGGCGGGACACCTTATTTCTCCGTCCCGCCTTTCTACTCGCTGGTGCTGGCCGCGGCGAGCCTGGGCGTCTTCGACCCCCTCGACGTGGCGGGGCCTCTCAACGCGGCGATCTTCGGGGTGACTATTTTCGTCCTGGGGCACTGGCTGCGGCAGCGTCTGCATTCCCGCTTCCCGGCGGTGTGGGCCTGTTTCGCGCTTGCCCTGTCTCTCCCGCTGGTGAACGTGGCGTCATGGGCGATGTCCGATCCGGCCTTTATGCTGCTGACGACCCTGGCGCTCATTCGGACCGACAGGTTCCTGGCCGAGGGGCGAAGCTCGTCGCTGGTCTTTGCGGCGCTGTTCACCGCCTTGGCGTGGCAGACCCGGTACATCGGCGTAGCGGTGCCGATGCTCATCGGGCTGCTGCTCCTGTTCCGGCCGGGCGCGCCCCTCTTGCCGCGGGCGCGCCATATCGCCGTCTTCTCGGTGATCGCCGCCGCGCCCATGGGGCTGTGGATGCTGCGGACATATCTCTTCACCGGGAGACTCACCGTAAATTATTCGCCGGTCGACTACCCGCTGTCGCAGGCTCTGAACGACACCGTCAGCAGCCTGCGGACTTGGGTAGACTTCGATCTGTCCCTGTTCCGGTTGCCGTCTCTTGAGTTTCTTCCTGCGGGCGCCGTCGCGTTCGCGCTGGCGGCGCTTGCCGCGGCCGTGATACTGGCCGTCCGGGGTTCGATTCGAGATCGAAGAAACGACCAGCGCCGGTTTTCCTGGCGGCCCGCAATTATCTTCGGAGGCTTTGCGTTGGTCTATCTTTCTCTGCTCGTCTGGGCGTCAGTGCAGGGGTATACACATCACGGTATTTATCCGAAGTACGTGGCCCCGCTTTATATACCGCTTCTGACAGCGGCGGCATTTGCGCTGGACCGGTTTCTTCTCCACGAGCGGGAGAGACGGCTCTTGGACAGCGGCGGCAGCGTACCGATAGTTGGCCGATGGAGCGGCAGTCTGTCGGCCATTGTGGTAATGGCGGTGCTGTCTCTCTGGCCTGCCGGGCAAGTGGTGCCCCATGCCTATGAGATAAGCCGGGTAAACGCGCCCGATGCGACCGACGGGTATGGGAGACAACCCTGGGCCGGTTCTTCCGAGACAATGCGCTACATTCGAGAAAACCCCCTCTCCGGCCGGGTATACGGCAACAGAGTATCTCTGATTTATTTTCATAATGAGGGAACCGCAATCTATGGCTATATGCCCCGCAACCGCCCCGGCGGATACCATGTTGCCAAGGAAGTCCGCTCTGCCACGGCGCCGCTGGAGACGTGGCTTGAGCCGGCGACCGGAATGCCGTTCGCGTTCGGGCCCCCTGGCACGGCGTTGCTGGAGGCATGGCTTGACACTGCGCCGGACGGCGCCTGGATTGTCTGGTTCAACAAATGGAACAGTGATTACGACTACGGCACCCCCCATATGCGCATCATACCGGGCCTGGAGCCGGTGGCGAACCTGTCCGACGGCGCCGTCTTCAAGGTGAACAGGGACTATCTGCCCCGTTCAAATCCGTATCTGTCAGCATATGAGTCCATCGTCTCCGGCGTCGCCGGGGAGCCTTTTGTCCGCTCCGCTTTTGACATCTATCTCGACGGGACCGCGCTCACCTACGTCAAGAGGCCGTGCGTCGAACAGGACATGGAAGCGAGATTCTTTCTGCATCTCGTCCCGTCGGACATGACCGATCTTCCCTCCGAAAGAGTTCGGTACGGCTTCGACAATTTGGACTTTGGTTTTGGAGACTACGGCGCGGTCATGGAGGAAACGTGTCTGGCGATGGTCACGCTGCCCGGCTACGACATCGACCGCATCCGCACGGGACAGTACGTCCCCGGCGAGGGGCGGGTCTGGGAAGCGGTCATAGACGGGGGGGGGTGATTTCGGCACAGGTTTTCCGTAGCAGGAACAATTCAAGCGGCTACTCTTCACAAACTAGCTTAGCATGTCTTTGTTTGTGTACATACCATTCCTGAATTTTCCAATGAAATCAATATAGCACTCATTCTGTATACGGAACGGAAGCTTTTTATGCCGAGTCGCAAAAATTCGACGACGGCTCACCCGAGCCGTCAGGCTCATGTCTTACTCGTTCGGGATACCATCAATCCAATCGTTTTTTAAATCTGAAGATGGCAAACAAAAATGCGATCGCAAAGATGGTGCCAAGCGCAACAATTTCTCCGGTGACATCCGTTATGGAAGCACCGCGCAACTGAATAGCGCGCGCTATTCTCACGTAATGCGTGAGTGGAATGACCTCGGCCAAGACTTGGACCAACCTCGGCATGCCTTCATAGGGGAACAAAAATCCCGATAAGAGAATTGACGGCAGCATAATGATGATCGTCAGTTGAAAGGTCTGGAATTGGCTCCGGGCAATCGTCGAGTTGACGAGACCGATTGCCAGCGACGCAGCAATGAAAAAGAGCGCGCCGACATAAAGGTCAAATAGACTGCCCTCGACCGGAACGCGAAAAACCAGCGAGCCGATGCCCAGCACGAGGGCCACCTGGAACAGACCAATCACAACATAGGGGATGATCTTGCCGACCATGAGTTCGTAAGGTTTCACAGGTGTAGTGATCAAGTACTCCAGATTCCCTCGCTCGCGCTCGCGAACGATTGCGACGGCGGCAAACAAAACCATCGTCATCGTCAGAATAACCCCAGTGATTCCAGGAACGATCTGCACCTCGGTACGCCTCTCAGGATTAAAGAACGCTTGTAATTCATACGTACTCGGTGGGCGATCAAAAGCAGAGGAGGGAATCTGGCGTACACGCACCGGCAACTCAGTCAGACCCCGAACGGCATTCAGGACAATCGGGTCACCCGCGTCCACCAGGAGTTGTGCGCTCGCTCGATGCCCCAAAGCAACGCGGCGGTCAAAGTCTTGGGGCACATAGATGCCCACCGAAATTCGCCCCTTCCGAAGAAGGGCTTCGATCTCAGCGGGCGTTTCAACCCAATATTCGATAGTGACAACCTGCGAGGCTTCAGTGGCCTGGATCAGCGAACGGGACAAAGAGGTGTTTGCGTGGTCAACTACCCCTGCTGAAAGATGACGCACGTCTTGATTGATGGCGTATCCAAATAGCAGCACCATGCCAACGGGCAAGCCGAAGATCATGGCGAATGTCAGTTTGTCCCGGCGCAGTTGGCGTACTTCTTTGAGTGTTATTGCCAATATCCGACCAAACCGACTCATAGGAGTATACCGCAATGCGCCCGCGTTGCGACTACAAACACGTCTTCAAGGTTTGGCCGGGATCTCAAGATCCGCGCAGAAATATTGTTAGACGAAAGTGATTTCTCAACAAGATTTACTGGCGAGGAAACCTTCCGCTCTATCAGCACGCGAAGCTGAACGCCCAGTTGAGCCGTGCTCATGATACCATCAACGTTCTCCAATAGCCCCTTAGCCCGAGCCGGCTCGTCTGAACTGATCTCAAAGACGTGGGCACCAAGGTCATCTATCAATTGTCTCGGAGTTCCTTCCGCAACCAATACACCTTGATCCAAGATGCCCAAATAATGACATCTCTCGGCCTCATCCATGAAGTGGGTGGAGACCAAGATTGTCGCACCTCGGTCGGAGATGTCAAAAAGAGAATCCCAAAAGTCGCGGCGGCTTTGAGGATCAACAGCACTTGTCGGCTCATCGAGAAACAGCAGTTCGGGTTGGTGAAGGGTCGCTGCAGCCAATGCGAGACGCTGCCGCTGGCCGCCACTCATGTTTCCTGCACGTTGATTGATAAAATCAGCTAGATGGTATTCATGCGTGAGTTCAGCAATGCGTTTACCCAGTGCATCCATGCCTAATCCGTAAATTTGTCCAACGAATTCGAAGTTCTCCAAGACGCTCAAATCGTCATACAAAGAAAATTTTTGTGTCATGTAGCCAGCTTTCAGGCGCAAGCGTTCCGCTTCGTTCGGCATTGAGAGACCAAGAACACTGGCTGTTCCGGAACTTGGGCTAAGCAAGCCGCACAACATACGGATGGTCGTTGTCTTTCCCGAACCGTTAGGGCCCAAAAATCCATAAATGCAGCCGCGGGGAATGGTTAAACTCAGACGATCGACAGCCGTGATCCGGCCGAAACGGCGAGTGAGATCGGTTGTTGCAATGGCGATGTCTTCCGACATGAGTGATAACGGTCGAAACTACAAAGTCGGCGGATTGCTAATATGAGTAATAGTGAAATTTACTTCGACGGGTAAACCCGAAGGAATATCATCGACTCCTTCATCTTTGATGTCGATTTCAGCAAAATACGAAAGGCGACTTCGATCGTGTTCGGTGAGCGCAAAGAAAGGTGTGAATGCGGCCTCGCTGGAAACAAATCGAACACTCGCCGTGAACGCGCTGTCAAATCCATCCACATAAATTTCGACTTCAGTGCCTGGACCTACATAGGGTTTGATCTCGGCAGGCACGTAACATCGAACATAGGGCGCACCATCTGCCAACATTACGGCGATGACTGCACCCTGCGACGGCCTCTCACCCACCTCAAACGGCAACGCATCAATCACACCGCCGCGTGGCGCTCTGACCGTCAATCGATCGACACGCGTCTGAGCGGCGATGAGGGCCGCTTCGGCCTCTGCGAGCACGGCACGTGACTGGGCCAATTCTTCTGGTGTCGTGCCTTCCAACAACTCGTCCAATTGTGCTTTGGTTTCATCCCGACGTGCACGAGCATCGGTGAATTTCGTAAGCGTGACGTCATAGGCAGATTGTGAAATTGTGCCGCTTTTGAGCAACCGTTGGGCGCGCTCGAATTCGCGCGCAGCTTCGGAAAAGGTATCCTCCGCTCCTCTGAGACGAGCTTGGGCCACATCTATGCGCTCTGCACGCGGGCCGCGCACCAATTCGTCCAGCCGTGCAGACGCTCCGTCTCTAACAGCCTTGGCCTGATCCCGTTGAGCGCGAAGGAATTTATCTTCCAGCTGTACTAGAGGATGGCCCCTAGAGACCTGTTGACCTTCGGCCACAAAAATCCTCACGATTGGCTCATTAGACTCCGCGACAAGCTCAATGCGGTCCCGCTCAAGAATACCCGCGACTTGCACTTCGTCCTGAGCCGGGCTGCAAGACGCAATCAGCAGAATCAGACCGGCTCGAAGGTCGGTAATGGAATAAGCAACACGCATTCACCTAATACTTTTCTCTGAGCCCACTTTCGAGTCTATCTCAGCAGGATAAACCCATTTGCCAATCCCTTAACGGCACCATCACTTTTTAGCGCAGCATTGTTCAAGAACGTACCCCGAGATCCGACACTTCAAGGGAATATTCGCCAAGCTGAAGAGAAACGTCACAATGGCAGCCAAGCACGCTTCAAGGATCCGGTCGTCAGCTCAACTCACACCAATCACGCAAAACCGCCCAAATTTCGCGACAGTCTCATAGGGGCCGACACTCGGGTCATCATTGGATTCACTATCAAAGTAAAATGTTGTCATGAACGTCTATCGGCGATCATAGTGATAGAGTCGGCGTCCGCTGGAAGAGACCGTTAGACAATCAACGATACGCGCGTGAGCGGCAAGTGCTGAACGGAACGCCTCTTCAGTATAGTCATTGAAAATATCTTCGCGAAGCGCCAGCATATGACGCACCGTTGGATCCGACTTTTGAACAAATTCGATCACACCGGTTGGTGCAAGGCCGACCACCCAACCAACAATTTGATCAGTGGGTATGTTGCGGGCAATCGCCAAGTGATGAACAAAGGCCAATGCGATAAGCGCATCCGCTGAGGCGCGCTCTTGAAAACCCATACGTTCTTGCTGGCGCCAACCTTGCCCGGGACTGGGATTCGCGAGATCCAAGAACAGGGGCAAAAAGTTCAATTCTTTTTCGCGACTACGCGCAAAAGCCGCCTCAAGCGCATCCTGATCAAAATCAACCCCGATGACAAACTCCGCGCCGGCTTCCAGGGCGGCTTCCGCATAAGTACCCGTATTGCAGCCGATATCTAAAACCATTTCAGGTTTGACTCGATCAACAAACGATTGAATGAAGGACCGCTTAACGACTTCTTCCTCAGCCTCATATGTCGTGCCCTCAGCGTATTGACCCCACGTCGTCGGGACGCCTGCACGAGGTTTGAGTTTCGCTATCCAATCCCGTAGCTGCAACAGCAATCCACGATAGGCAGAACGCGATAGTGTTCGCCTCTTGGCAGCAGCAAGTTTCTCCGTATCGAATTTGCCGACAGAAGACCTTTGTAATCGCGTCGGCAAAATGACGTGACTCAAGACATTCCAAGACAACTTCCGTTTCCAAGGCAGAAGACGGCTGAGATCCAATGTCGAAATGCCCTCTAGGTTGCCGCGAAACCATGAATTGTGAGGGATACCCAGAAAAGAGCGCAACAACAGAGGATTGAGAAACTGATCGCAAAACTGCTGATGCCCTTCCCACAGTTCTCCTTCCCTGTACTTGCGAAATGAAAGTATGTCGATAAATACAGGCCGCGCTCCGACAAACTGAATGTTGTAAGCGCTCGAATCGGAAAGCGTGATATTTTCGTCGAGACCCGCCAATTGAAGTTCCAAGTGCAAGCACGCAGCGGCCTTCAAAGCCGAAAAAGTCCACTCATAAGGATATGAGATAAATGGAAGCTTCGGATGCTCGAGAATGTGACAAACATTGGAGTCAATGAAATCGGCTTCAAGTCGAGGAAGTTCTTTGAAGTCAACAATCATTTTGGACTGGATCCAGCGGCGAACCAGATCCAGATCTTTGATGTACAAGAAGTCGGCCGACGCCCGCTCGTTAACGGTGCGCAGAATTCTGCCGTCAACTTGTAGGACATGCCCGGCAGGATCTCTATACGAACCAGAATCGAGTTTCAGAGTCATCGATGCACTACAACGAACTGAGGCGTCGGATCGAACAAAATTTTCTAACTGTATGACGAAAACGATAGTGGAAAGCTAAGCACGGCCGCGCAGACCGCTTTGCCACTTCAGCACGCAAGCCGACACACAGGTTGGTCTATACCGTCAGGAAGCACTCTCGGAATCAGACGTTGTCGACTCCAACGACTCGGTTTGGGTCTTGGGTCGCAACACGGATTTCAATCTGTGCCAATAGAACTTGAAGAAAGCGAGTCCGGCGGCCACTGCACCAATAAGACCCTGAATCAGGATACTACCGGTACCCGGATCCAGGTAGGCGTAAGCCGGACCCGTCAACGTCAAAAAGCAAAAAAGAGACAAAACGGCGCTTGCTGCAATGCTCCCGAAATTCATTGCACCCATCCCTGAAAAAATAATTTTCCATTCATTCAAGAGGTTAGGGAGTTCCGTATGCCATTGCAAGGGTCATTCCCGCTAGCCTGTTGCGCGCATTATACGGACCATTGCTTTTGGAAGGAACTTGAAACTCCGCGATAAACCGCATTTATCCGGCAGGCGTGAAACTATCGGCGCCACGCGCCGTCGAGGAGAAAGTGAATCCTGGACGTCCCGTCAGACCCAGTTCGATTCAGCGCGGCAAGTATATGGATGCGCAGGCATCGAGAATTGCCTCCGTCCCTAATCGATAGGCGTCATAAAGATCGATGATATCGCCGGATTGACCAAACCTCTCAACACCGAGAGGCACGACACGATGCCCAAGAACACTGCCCAACCAGGACAACGTCCCCGGTGCTCCATCGATAACGGTTACCAAACCCGCGTCGGGGGCAAGCTCCGACAACAGACGGGCGACATGTGATGAAGCCTCACCCTCTCCGGTCCAACAAGTACGTCGGCTGCGGGTCCAATCACGATGCAATCTGTCAGGCGACGGCACCGCCAACAGACCCGCGCCCGGAACATCTTCCACGACTTGCGCATGAGCCTCGATGACTTCAGGCGCAACCGCGCCGGCATAGACAAGGGCAATTTCAGAGCCTTGGGCCGGTGCAATCTGCCAATAGGCCCCCGCCAAGAGGTGTTCGACCCAAGCATCCGAAATGTCTCGGTCAGGCTGGATCAAATTGCGCGTGGACAGTCTCAGATAGATGGAACCTCCTTGCTCGTCCTGCATATGGCAGAAGCCCCATCGCATGATCTCGGACAATTCATCGACAAACGCCGGCTCGAAATAGGTGAGACCCGGTTGTCCAGCGCCGATGAGCGGTGTGGCAATGGACTGATGCGCACCGCCTTCGGGACCAAGGGTGAGACCGGATGGTGTGGCGACGAGCATAAAACGGGCGTCTTGGTAAGCCGCATAATTGAGCGCATCCAGACCCCGTGCAATAAACGGGTCGTAAAGGGTGCCGACCGGCAACAAACGCTCGCCAAACAAATCGTGGGACAACCCCAAAGCGGCAAGAAGTAAAAAAAGATTGTTTTCGGCGATGCCGAGTTCGACATGTTGTCCCTTTTTCGACATGACCCACTTTTGTGCAGAAGCAATATTTTCCTCACGGAATATGTCTTCGCGATTCGAACGGCTGAAAATTCCGCGTTGATTGACCCAGCCGCCGAGATTCGTGGAGACGGTCACGTCGGGGGACGTTGTAATGATGCGGTCAGCAATTGGATGGCGGGACCGAGCAAGATCGTTCATTATTTTCCCAAAGGCCGCTTGCGTCGAGTCCGTTTCGGCTTGGAGACAAGGAAATTCACCGCGGAGCGGAACGTCCACTCTGTCTCCCAGTCGTCGACGATTGCTTTCCTGCGCGAATGGAACCGTCTTCAAGAAATGTTGCAGTCGACGTTTTCGATCTTCGGAAAAACCTGCCAAAGGCAGCCATTCCTCTCCGGCAGCGATGTTCAAGGATTTTTGAAACGACTTCATTTGAACCGCATTCATGATGCCAGCGTGATTGTCTTTATGCCCCTGGAACGGCAATGCGTACCCCTTGACTGTATAAGCGATGAACAATGTGGGTCTGTCATGATCAATGCCATGAAACGCTTCAAGTAAAGTCTCCATGCAATGACCGCCGAGTTGAGTCATCAGAGCCGACAAGGAGTCATTGTCGAACTCGCAAAGCAACTCTTTTACGCCGGGCATGTCACCGATATCTTTTAGAAGTTGTCCACGCCACGCCTCGCCGCCTTTGAACGTAAGCGCGGCATAAAGCGCATTTGGGCAATTGTCGATCCACTCACGCAATGCGTCGCCGCCTTTTCTTTGAAAGGCTTCCCGCTGTTTCTTTCCATATTTCAGTGTTACGACGTCCCATCCGGAAGTCGCGAAAATATCGTCAAATCTCGAGAACATGCGATCGCTTGTGATCGCATCCAGACTCTGCCTGTTGTAATCGACGATCCACCACGTGTTCCTGACGTCGTGCTTGTAGGTTTCAATCAAAGCCTCATAGACGTTACCTTCATCAAGCTCCGCATCCCCCAGCAACGCCACCATCCGGCCAACCTGGTCATCACCAAGGGTCTCGCGACACAACAACAGGTCTTGCACCAGGGAGGCAAAGGCCGTTACCGCAACGCCTAATCCGACGGAGCCCGTCGAAAAATCCACGTCATCCTCGTCTTTGGTACGCGAGGGGTAGGATTGCGCACCGCCCATTGCTCTAAACCGTTCGAGCTGTTCTTGCGATTGACGACCCAACAAATATTGGATTGCATGAAAGACGGGACTCGCATGAGGCTTGACGGCAACCCGATCATTCGGGCGAAGCACATTAAAGTAAAGTGCCGACATAATTGTCGTCACCGACGCACAAGAAGCCTGATGTCCCCCAACCTTGAGGCCGTCACGTTTCGGTCGGATGTTATTGGCGTTGTGAATGATCCATGTGGATAGCCAGCGCACACTGAGTTCCAACTGCTTCAAGTTCTGGACATCCTGTAGCGATAAGGTACCCATCGTCGCGGTTTTGGTGTCACCCCTGATCAGTCGCATGGTCCAACCTGAAAAATGATCATTGCAAGATCGGATTACCCTCTCATCCAACCTAGCAGAAGATGGGATTTTTGATATTTCTATCGGAACTTCTGATACGATATTTAGCGCAATAAAATCAGTGAAAAAGACAATAATTTAGAGAAATATACCAATAATGAAATTTGATGAGATAGATATAAAAATCTTGAGAAGACTCCAATCCAATGCTCGGATTAGCAATGTCGACCTTGCTGACGCGGTGGGCTTGTCCCCCAGTCCATGCTTGCGACGCGTTCGTCGTCTTGAGGAGCGAAATGTCATCAGTCGATACGCCACGCTCGTGGAGCCCAACAGCGTAGGGTTGACCGTCAATGTTTTCGTGCGAGTGAGCTTGGAACGACAAGTCGACGAATATCTGGAGAGATTTGAATCGGCTGTTCGAGAATGGCCCGAGGTTATGGAATGCTACTTGATGACCGGAGATGCCGACTACCATTTGCGCGTCGTCGTGTCCGATTTATCGGCATATGAGACTTTCCTCAAAGAACGGCTAACCCGCGTAGCGGGCGTCTCTAACATCAGGTCAAGCTTTGCATTGAAACGCGTCAGCTATCGGACGGAACTGCCGCTAGCCCCTTCAAGCTAGACCGAAGAGGTCCGGCATTATTCTGCCGGCGCAGTCTTGGCAGTTGCGGGCGCCCAGTCTTCATCGCGCTCATATTCCGCCAGCATGCGTGCAATCCGGCCGGGCGACCCGGTGTGCCTCGCCAGCAAACGATAAAAGACCGGAACGATGATCAAAGTCATCAGCGTTGAGAACAAAACACCTAGAAAGATAACGATACCGATTGTCAATCTGCTGTTGGCGCCAGGCCCTGCCGCCAAAACCAGCGGCACTGATCCTGCCGCTGTCGAAAGGCCCGTCATGACTATCGGACGGAAACGGATTTCAGCGGCTTTCATCAAAGCCTGTTCGAATTCTCTGCCTTGATCGCGCAGTTGATTGGTAAATTCAACAATCAAAATGCCGTTCTTGGCCGCTATGCCGACAAGAATAATCAACCCGATCTGGCTATAGATATTGACCGAACCGTCAATAAACCAGAGACCGACCAATCCCCCTACAATAGCCACCGGAACGGTCAACATGATGACGAAAGGGTGAATGAAACTTTCGAATTGGGCGGCCAAAACCAGAAACACGACCAGCAAGGCCATGCCAAATGCGAAAAGAAGAGCATTACCCTGCTCCTTGAACCGTCGTGATTCGCCGTTGTAGTCAATTCGCGGCTGAGACCCCAATTCCTCCTCAACGATCGTCTCCATGAACTCAAGGGCCTCGCCCATGCTGTAACCGGGTGCCAAGGACGCAGACACGATAATGGATTGCAATCGGTTCCAGCGTTTTCTTTGGGGCGATGCCGCCTGTTCTTCAATCTCTACCAGATTGGACAGCGGTATAAGCTTTCCTGTCCGGTCGGACCGCACAAACAAACTCGACAAGTCTGTCGGCTGCCGCCGGTTTTCCTCACGGCATTGCAACCAGACATCGTACTCTTCGCCGCGGTCGAGATAACGGGTCACCCGTCGTGAACCCATGCATGTCTCAAGTGTTTGCCCAATCGTTTGAATGGAAACGCCAAGATCCGCCGCGCGGGTTCGGTTGGGGACAATTCTGAACTGCGGCTTGTTGGGCTTGTAATCCGTATCCAGACGAATTAACCCGGGATTGGACCGCACACGCTCAACAATCAGGTTGGCCCATTCCTCGACTTGATCATAACCCGGACCGCTGATGACCAACTGCACCGGCTTACCCCAACTTCCGGTCATACCCTGGTTCATTCCCGCAAAACCCCGTACACCGGGGATTTGGGCAACGCGCGCACCGACCTCACGCGCCAACTCAAGGCCCGACCGCTCCCGCTCATCCCAATCTTTGAGAACGACCATGCCCATGCCGGAATTTATGGAGCGGGCGCTACCCCATCCGCCCGGCACCCGCACGGTAACTCTTTCCGCTTCACCGCGTTCGACGTAGCCCATCAAGATATCTTCCAACTGCATGGCTTGTTTGACCATGTAGTCGAAGCTGGCGCCTTCAGGGCCCGAGATATTGACATTGATGATCTTACGGTCTTCGTCCGGCGCGAGCTTTTGAGGGAGCATACCCCACAAAAAAACGATTCCGATAAAAACACCCACAAGCGCCACGGCGCTCAAGATCGGGTGAGGCAATATCTTGTGCAGAATGCGTAAATAGAAATTCCGAACCCGATTCAAACCTCCCGAGACAGTCCTTTTGCTCCTACTTCGCGCATTCTTCGACTTTAACAGTTTGGAACACAGCATCGGTGAAAGAGACAAGGCCACGAGACTGGAAATGCATACGGCCGCTGTCACGGTAACACCCAGTTCACCGAAAATGCGGCTGACGAACCCTTCCACGAATACCAATGGGGTGAACACGGCCACGATCACAAGCGTCGTCGCAATAACGGCAAAGGCAACCTGCCGCGCGCCCCTGTATGAGGCTAAAAGAGGCGGCTCGCCGTCATCGATCCGGCGCTGAATATTCTCCAACACGACGATCGAGTCATCGACCACAAGGCCGATACACAGCACCAATCCCAGGAGTGTCATCAGGTTAATCGACAAATCCAAAATGCCTAAAACGCCGAACGTTGCAGTCAAACATATGGGAACGACAACGGCGGGAATGAGTGCTGCACGAAACGAGCCGAGAAATCCCCAAATGACCAAAACAACCAAAAGAGTCGCGATGCCTAAAGTCCGGAATACTTCGTCGACGGCCTTGTCGACAAATACCGTCGAGTCGAAGCTTGTCGCAATGATCATTCCTTCCGGCAAAGATGAACGTATCTTTTCGACCTCGGCATTGACGGCACGAGAGACATCCAGCGCATTGGCGTTCGATTGTTTGACAATTCCAATACCGATCTGAGGCAGACGATTGCCTCGGAACAGCAGCTTCTCACTCTCGGGTGCGACCTTGACTTCCGCAATCTCACTCAACCGTATGAGATGACCGTCCGGCCCCTCGCCCACGACAAGACTGCGAAAGTCCTCTTCCGTCGAATAGGCGCGCGTAATGCGGACTGAAAAGTCGCGCTGATCGGATTCGATCGCGCCCGCAGGCAGTTCCACATTTTCCGCGCGAAGGGCGCGCTCGACATCATTGACCGTCAGTCCGCGCGCCGCCAAAGCCACCCGATCGAGCCAGATGCGCATGGATGCGATTGACTCCTTACTCCACTGAACTTGAGCAACTCCATCAAGGACAGCAAAGCGGTCGATGACATAGCGCTTGGCGTAGTCCGCAATCTCCATAGCGCTCATGCGGTCGGATGAGAGGCTGTACCACATGATCGCAAATGCATCCGCATCCATTCTGGACACACGTGGCGCCTCGGCCTCTTGCGGAAGCCGTGACGCAACCCGGGCGACCGCATCGCGCACATCGCTCGCCGCCGCATCGATGTCTCTATTCAGCTTGAAAAATATGGTGACGGTCGAGGCTTCATTCCGTGACGAGGACGAGATGTGATCGATTCCCTCTATGCCCGCGACCTGTTCTTCAATGATTTTCGTAATCCGGTTTTCGACCACGGAAGGCGACGCGCCGATGTAAGACGTACTGACGGAGATGATAGGCACTTCGGTATTGGGCAGTTCCCGCAGCGGCAGCCGCGTGAAGGAAATGATACCGAAGGTCACCAGCAAGATGCTCATGACCGCTGCAAAGACCGGACGCTTAACGGAGACGTCAGATAGAATCATGACTATCCTCTCACATCGCCTTTAGGGACTTTTGGATCATAAATCAATGGCTAGGCACCGTCCTTCGCCGTGTCTCCACTCACCACACTCACGGGCCGCCCCGGTGTTACCCGATGAGTGCCCTCCGTGACAACTTGTTCCCCGACCTCCAGCCCCCGCACGACCTCGACAAAGCCCGGCCGCCGAGAACCGATTTCGATTTCACGACGCGCGACTGTTGCCCCGCGTCCGTTCTCTGCGACCACATATACAAACAATTGATCCTTGATGGGAACTATGGCCTCCTCCGGAATGGTTTTGGACATGCGCCGGTCCTTGATGACGGTTGTCGTCAGCAACATGCCCGGCTTCAGCAGCAACGCCTGGTTGGGAATCTCAGCACGTACTTTGACCGCACGCGTGTCGGGATTAACACGGGTATCGATTGCCGTAATCGTCCCGGTAAATTTTTGATTTGGATACGCGGCGCTGGCTGCCGTCACCTCGAGCCCAAGGCCAAGCGCAGCCAAATACGTTTCCGGAATCGAGAAATCGAGTTTTATAATGTTGATGTCATCGAGTGTTGCAATCGTATCGCCCGGACGGACAAGCATACCCGGACTGACTGCCCTCAGACCCAAGACGCCGGCGAAGGGAGCCCTGATGAGACGATCCGAAAGACGAGCTTCGAGCGCCTCGGCATTCGCTTTTGCCCGATCCAGGGTGGCGACAGCCGCATCCAAACTTGACCGAGTCGCGTTGCCCCGGCTCACCAAACCGGAAATACGGTCGAAGTTCTTTTGCGCCTCACGCTGCGAAACCCTGGCCTCTTCAAAATCGGCGCTGGCTTCTTCATCAGCAAGCTCAACCAGAATTTCGCCCGCCTCAACCGATTGACCGTCATAGAAATTGACGAGACTGACCGTTTCGGTGACCTTGGCAGTTACAATGACGGATTCGTTGGATTTCGCCGTCCCGACCGCTTCGATTGAATCGACAAATTCGTCGAGAATCACCGGCTTGGCCACTACCGGCGTTGGACGACTAAAAGGCGATCCGCCCGGCGGACCGTTGGGACGTTGCGCTCGACCAGAGGAACCAGAAGACCGAGACGGTCGCCCGGATTGAACGGCGGCTTGCGCCGGTGCTCCTCGAGCGCGACTCCCTAATACGTCCGCACCGGACGGTTGACTTGAGTCTCCGGCGTTTTGGGAGGCTCGGCCCGGAGTGTTTTGGAACCGTGGAAAATCTTGATTGGACAGATAGAATCCAACACCGCTTCCAGCCGCGACGGCCAAAACGGCAATAAACAGGAACTTTGTACTTAAAGCGCCCATGAAATCCTTCAAAGATCTTCGTGCACTACGTCCAAAGGTCTTCCCCCATGCAAATTAAGTGACGCTTAATCAAAGGCCAACTTATACGCGGAGCGTGACCGGACGGTTTAATTCATCAAAAAACAGGGATTTCTGACCGACGCGGCTCCTCAATCGGAAACCTTCGTCGGCAATCAGACAAGGTCTAATTGCAATGCAACGCCTGCCAGATCTTTTGAGATGTGACGGGCATGTCGATAGAGCCTACCCCCATTGGGCGCAAAGCATCCAAGACCGCGTTCACAAATGCCGCGGGCGCGCCGACCGTTCCCGCTTCACCGCACCCTTTGATACCCAGGATGTTTGTAGTGCACGGTACTTCATTGGTGCTTACGGCAAAATCGGGCAAATCCGCCGCACGGGGAATCCAATAATCGGTAAACGATCCTGTCAGCAACTGCCCGCTGTCGTCATAAACAACGTGTTCGCCCATAGCCTGCCCCAGACCTTGGACAAGGCCGCCAACGACTTGGCCTTCCACCATGAGGGGGTTGAGGATGCGGCCGAAGTCATCGACGACCGTGTAGCGGGAAATAAGATAGCCCCCGGTTTCCCGATCAATTTCGACCTCGCAAATATGACAGCCATTGGGAAATGTCGGCACATCATGTTGGACTGATGAGACCGCGACAAGGCCCTCCGACCCTTCCTTTTGCTGTTGCTCGATGCGGGCGGCCTCAAATAGATCCAGATACCGGTTGGATCCATCCACACGAAAAGCGCCGTCTTCAAAACTGATGTCATCGGGCGATACGTCGAATTCCTTTGCCGCAATCGCTTTGCCATCTTCGATAATTTTGCCTTTCGCATCGTCCAGGGCGATGCCGCCCATGATGACGGACTTCGAGCCCCCCGTTCCGCCTCCGGACTCGAGGATATCCGTATCCCCCGGTTCCATATGAATCACATCGAACGAAACACCGAGCCATTCGGAAATGAGTTGGGTAAACGCCGTTTCATGACCCTGACCGTTGGACTGCGTGCCGACGGCAAATCCAACGTCTCCGGCCGCACGCACTTTGATCTGCGCCAATTCGGGCCCGAACCCCGTTCTCTCCACATAATATGAAATACCGCGGCCCAACAGCCTGTTTCGCGCTTTGGCCTCGACCGCACGCGCCGCAAAACCATCCCAATCGGCAGCCTCGCGCGCGAGCTTCATCGTGTCTTCGAAACGTCCACTGTCATAGTGCAGACCGCCGACCGTAGTGTGAGGCATTTCATGGGGGGAAATGAAATTTCGTCGACGCAATTCGAACGGGTCGATATCAAGCTCCCATGCGGCCTGCTCAACCAACCGTTCCATGACATAAGACACCTCAGGGCGGCCTGCGCCCCGATAGGCATCCGTCGGCACGGTATTTGTAAAGACGCCTTTTACCGATGTGTAAAACGCCGGAATATCGTAAACGCCCGTCTGCATCCCGCCCGCCGCAATGGTGGGCACGACCGGCCCATATTGGGATAGATAACCTCCCAACCCGGCGAGCGTATCCGTCCGAACAGCCAGAAACTTGCCCTCTTCATCGAGTGCCAGCGCGCACTCGCTGACATGGTCGCGGCCTTGCGTGTCGGTTATGAACGAATCGGTCCTGTCCCCCGTCCACTTGATCGGCCGATTGAGCACTCGCGACGCCCACAAAATAGAAGAGTATTCGGGGAAGTTGACTTGTTTCATCCCGAAGGAACCGCCAACTTCGAGGGTCACCAAACGCAGCTTCTCTTTCGGTATGTTCAGTGAAAAGCTTGCAATAAAATCACGCAACATGTGTACACCTTGACTGCCGACGTACAACGTATATTGCTCCTGGGCCGGATCAAATGAGGCAACTGCAGCCCTCGGCTCCATTTGGCAAACGATAATCCTGTTGTTGATGATCTTGAGGCGGACTATATGCGCGGCTTTGGCGAATTCCGCTTCGGTCGCCGCTTCGTCCCCAAGCTCCCAATCAACCGCCACATTGGAGCCCGGTTCATTCCAAACAAGATCGTTTTTCGTTTCAGCCGCCTTCTCGAGATCGACGACAGCGGTCAAATCCTTGTAATCGACGGAGACGAGGTCGGCGGCATCCCTCGCCGCCGACGCCGACTCCGCGACGACCATGGCTATGGTATCGCCGACATGGCGGATACGATCAACCGCAATCACCGGACGGTCGGGATTGAAACCCTTCGATCCATCCTTGTTCGCAATCGGCATGACGCAAGGCACCGTTCCCATCCCCGCTTCGCGCATATCGGCGCCGGTATAAACCCCCAGCACGCCTTGGCTGTTCATGGCGTCCGACGTATCGATTCCAACAATTTCCGCATGGGCCAGTGATGAACGCACCATGCAGGCATATGCCTGGTTCGACATGCAAATATCATCCGTATAAGTACCGTTTCCGATGATGAGGCGATCATCCTCGATGCGCCTCGGAGCTTCGCCAAATTTGATTCGCTTCAATTCACATCTCCTCAGACTGAGTGCTGATTCATGTTCCAAAAATGGAGATCATTGCCGAAAAGCCTGACCACTCGTCAATCGCGATACGAAGGGTCCAGGGCGTCCAACTCCTTTAAAATGGAAGGCCAAATCCGATCACCTGCCGAATCGGTGAATGTCGCCTCCGCCTGTTGCTGGACTTTGATCTGCACTCCGCGCTCGGGTATCAGCAATTCACCGCCCGCTTGAGACAGAATTTGTACTTTGCAGGCTCTTTCCAAATAATACATCCGAAGATAGGCCGCCGCCGGGTTGGACCCCATCGTCAGCGTTCCGTGATTCCTGAGTATCAATATGTTCTTGTCTCCGACATCCGCAAGCAAGCGCTCACATTCGTCATTTTCGAGCGCGATACCTTCATAGTCATGATAGGCGACATCGCCCAAAACCGTCAGCGCATGTTGTGAGAGAGGCAAAAGACCGTTCTTTTGTGCAGCAACCGCATTCCCGTATTCCGTATGCAAATGGATCACGCAATTCGCATCGTCGCGGTTCTTTTGAAAAGGTGAATGAAGGATGAAACCGGCCGGATTGACGGGATACGGACTCTCCAACATTTTTTGACCTTGCAAGTCGATTTTAACCAAATTTGACGCCGTAACTTCGTTGAAAAACAAGCCGAACGGATTGATCAGAAAATGACGCTCAGGTCCCGGCACACGCAAAGAAATATGCGTGAAGATGAGATCATCCCATCCCAGCCTGGCGATTTGCCTGTACAGTGCCGCCAAATCGACGCGGGCACTCCACTCCTCATCCGAGACAAGCTCGCGGACCGAACAGGTCTCCTCTTGCGCCACCGACATGAATGCCCTCCTGGGACCGCGAGCGTTTTTGTCCAACGCCTCCAATTTCGCATACCCGATATACTATCTCACGATCGTTGTCCGCGCGACCGTCTCCTTCCAACCGGCTTGGCGGCGGGCGCAAAAATCCCGGTTCAATGTAACAACCCGCACGTCGGGCGGCCATGGATGATGGGTCTCGACTTGAAGATATCGCGCGGGCGGGCGCATTCAATGGCCTCGTTCAAGCGCGAGAGCCACTCTGTCGGCGACGGCTTCGGGCAACCACGACCGCCACACTTCCGGCCTATTGTCGAGAAATCTCATTGCCGCTTCGGCGCTTGTCGCCGCATTCTCTCCCTGCATGAGGGCCAGGGACTCGCTTACAAGCTGATTCGAAGTTTCATACCTGTTTAAAAATCCCATGAGTTCCGGTGCTTCTCGTCCGAATTCCGTGTTCACGCCCACGACCACGGACACGAGAGGATAGGCCACCGGATTCGAATAATCATCCAGTTCCGACATGGCATGCCAGGCTTCTTCCGTGTACGGAGGCTCTTCGAGCATGACAAGGTCATATTTGCCGAGTATCCATGTCGGACCCCAATAGTACGCGACGAAGGGCTTGCCCCGTTCATAACTTGACGCGATGGCGCTTGCCAAAGCAGCACCGGTGCCCGGTCTGAAGTTCGTAAAGTGAGCGAGAAGTCCGTAACTTCGGAGTTTCTTCGTGTTGATCTGCTCACAACTCCAACCCGGTATGCAGTTATAAAATCTTCCTTTCTCCGGCTCCTCCGGGTCCGGCATCAGCGCCTTGTATCCGGGCAGATCGAATACGGATTTCAAATCGGGTGCAACGGCCTTGATATTGCGCTCTGCATCACCTTCGATCATATAACGGGGAACGAAGAAACCCTGCACCGCGTCCGGAAAATTAACGCCCGCGGCGGCGACGTCTCCCGCCGCGACGCCGTCTTCCCAGCTTTCGGTAATATTGTCGCGCCAGACTTCCATCATGATATCGACGTCACCGCGGCGCAGACCGGTAATCAAGGGTATGGTGGTGCCGGGAATGATTTCCGTCACACAACCATAACCTTCCCGGAGAATGAAGCTTGCCACTTCCGTATGGAAGGCGTTGCTGTCCCAGTCCAGGCCGGCGAAGGCGATTGGACGGTCCAGGGGACACAACTCGCCCGCCAGGCGGCTCTCTTCATCCGAGCAACTCATCAAGAAAATTGATGCGAAGACCCGGTACATGATTCTGGCGGCGGGGGAAATCATAGCGTCGCTTACCAGACTCGTTACATTTCACAAAGCTCAACATGACCGGGACATTTACGCAATACGGCCGGATGTCTTCAGGCCGTCAAGCCGAAGCATCCCATACAAGCATCGCTCTTCCCCGAACCCGGCCCGATCTTCGATGAAACGCCGCGGGCGGCTCCTGACAGCCCGCGGCTTTGGTCCACAGATCTTTTCTTGGCAAAATCACCCTTGATCCTGATATTGTCCGGATATGGACAAACATCTGACCCTCCTCAGCCGTGAGCCGTCTCGGCCGATTATGCCAGACGCGGGAACCGTTCCCTCAGGCCCCCTGGTGGACCCGTTCGGGCGGAGAGTTTCCTACATTCGCGTCTCCGTTACGGACCGATGCGATTTTCGATGTTTCTATTGCATGTCGGAGAACATGAACTTCCTGCCCAAGAAGGACATCCTCAGTCTCGAAGAATTGGCTCGGTTGTGTACGGTGTTTTGCGAGCGAGGGGTTCGCAAAATTCGAATCACGGGGGGCGAGCCGCTCGTTCGCCGGGATATCATGAAACTGTTCCGAAGCCTGGGGCGGCATGTGGGCAATGGTTCGCTCGACGAAGTCACACTCACCACGAACGGCAGTCAGCTCAAGCGGTATGCCCATGAGCTTTACGATTGCGGGGTCCGGCGCGTCAATGTTTCTTTGGATACGCTCGACAAGAACAAATTTCACCGGATCACGAGGTGGGGCCGCCTCGATAACGTCCTGGCGGGGATAGACAGCGCACGGTCGGCCGGTCTGAAAGTCAAAATCAACACCGTGGCGCTCAGAAACATCAATGATCGGGAGATTCCCGAACTCATCAGATGGGCTCACGGCAACGGCATGGACATCACCTTGATCGAAGCCATGCCGATGGGCGCCATTGACGAAGATCGGACCGATCATTACCTGCCGCTTTCAATGGTTCGCGCGGAACTTCGAAGTTTCTGGACGCTGACGGACATCGACTATCAAACGGGCGGGCCTGCCCGATACATGTATATCAAGGATACGGGCGGCAGGCTGGGCATGATCACGCCTCTGACGCATAATTTTTGCGAGTCGTGCAATCGCGTTCGCGTAACGTGCACCGGGACTTTATACATGTGCCTCGGTCAAGAAGACGCCGCCGACCTCCGTACACCATTGAGAGAAGATGATGGTGGCCTGCTTCTTAATCGCGCACTTGACGAAGCCATATCGCGCAAACCCAAAGGCCACGATTTCGTTATCGACCGGCGCCGCGACAAGCCTTCGGTTTCGCGCCACATGTCCGTGACGGGCGGTTGAGTCGGGCCGCTGCCAAACCTGGATTGTCACCTGTCTCATGAACTATGAAAAGATTTGCTGTCTCACGAGCGACAGCCCGGAGGCTCAAAAAGCCAAACTCGAATTGGAAAAACGTTACGGCCGCTTCGCGCCCGACGACGCGGACGTCATTGTCGCCCTCGGTGGCGACGGCTTCATGTTGCAAACGCTGCATGACCACTTGTCGCGTTCGCTTCCCATCTACGGGATGAATTTCGGGTCCGTGGGTTTTCTCATGAACGCTTACGCGGAAAACGGGCTGATCGACCGGCTGCAAAAAGCGGAACTCGCCAAAATACATCCCCTCAATATGAAGGCGCGCACAGCCAAAGGCGAAGATGTCGAAGCCTTGGCCATCAATGAAGTGTCTCTCCTCAGAGAGACGCGTCAGACGGCCAAGCTTCAACTCGCGGTAGACGGAAAAATCCGGCTCACGGAACTGATCTGCGACGGAATCATCGTGGCAACGGCCGCCGGCAGCACCGCCTATAATCTTTCGGCGCATGGTCCAATCATCCCCATCACCGCCAATCTTCTGGCCGTAACCCCGATAAGCGCGTTCCGGCCTCGCCGTTGGCGCGGCGCATTGCTGCCCAAAGATGCCCGGATCAAGATCGAAGTTCTCGAAGGTGCGCGGCGTAAGGTCAGCGCCGTGGCCGATAATAAGGAGTTTCGCGACATCGTCGAAGTTCATGTAGAAGAAGATCCGTCCATATTCATCTCCATCCTTTTCGACGAGGGGCATAGTCTGGAAGAGCGCATACTGGCCGAGCAGTTCGCCTTTTGACATCGACATGGCGTCGAGCACGGGTCCCCTTTTGTCAGGCAAAAACAAGGATGAGAAGGACGCGCCGCGGTTGCCGTTGGCGCGCGTTGTCTCGACACTTGCACTTGGGCTTGCCGGCGGATTTTGCTTCGCATTCGCGGGCGTACCTTTGGCTTGGCTTTTGGGTGCTCTCGCGGCAACCGTCGTCGGAGTCTTCCTGGGACTGCCGCTCGGCGTACCCGAGTCCCTGCGCACGATCATGGCCGCCGTGTTGGGTGTGATGATCGGCGCCACCTTCACGCCGGATGTCATCGCCGCCGCCGTTCAATGGTGGCCTACAATTATTTTGCTGGTCATCGTCATGGCCGTCATGTCGTGTGTCGGCACGGCATACTTTCGGCTGGTTGGTGGACTCGACAAGACCACAGCCTACTTTTCCAGCGCGCCGGGCGGCCTCAGCGAAATGGCCATTTTGGGCGAGTCCTTCGGCGGAGACCTGCGAATTATCACCCTCGTCCATGCGACGCGCGTCGCATTCGTCGTGACCGTCGTACCGCTCTTTTATCGGTTTTTCTTCGGGTTGGAGGCGGCATCCCTTCCCAACGATGAAAGCAACCCGTTTTTCATCCCCGTCGGCGAAGCGGGAATCCTGCTCTTGTGCGCCATATTGGGAGTTTTATCGGCAAAACGCCTGCGCCTCCCGGCCCCGGCCTTTGTCGGACCTTTGATCCTGAGCGTCTTTGCCCATCTCGGCGGAGTGAGCAACGAGACCCCGCCTTCCGCTCTTATCGCTTTGGCGCAAGTCGTCCTCGGCACCTCGGTGGGATGCCGCTTCAGCGGCCTCGAATTCCGCCAAGTCCGCAACACGCTTTTTCTCGCAATCGGCGCCGCCTTTTTGTTCCTCGTGATCGCACTTGCCGGCGCATCCATGGCCGGACCGCTCTTGGGACGAGACATCAAGTCACTGGTGCTCGCTCTGGCACCCGGAGGAGTCGTCGAAATGGGTCTGGTAGCGCTCGCGCTCGGGGTGAGCACCGCTTACGTGTCGACGATGCATATTTTCCGCATCATCATTCTGGTAACGGTCATGCCGTTCGCCTATCGGCTGCTCGACAATTCCAAACGTTGAAAGGGATGCCGAACGCCGCGCTCAACTCGCGGGAGTCGTGGAAACGACGGTGCGCGCGGCAACGCCCCGCTCGATAACGGCGTCGGATGAGGAGATTTCGATTAGGCTGCTGACGGTTCTCATGCCTTTCCCTCAGCCTCACGCTGCGCCTGTTTGCGGGCCAGCTTGCGAACCCGGCGGATCGCCTCGGCCTTTTTACGCTGCCGCTTTTCCGATGGTTTCTCATAATGCCGGCGGCGCTTCATTTCGCGAAACGTGCCTTCCCGCTGCATCTTTTTCTTCAGCGCTTTGAGCGCCTGATCCACGTTATTGTCCCGAACAGAAACTTCCAATGTCGATCCTCTGGCTTATTTGATTTATCCAAGCGTCCCGCTTTTACACCATAAATGATCGGAATGCACTAGTACGGAGCCGGCCGACTTTACGCAAATTTCAGACTCGATTTGGACGATCTTCCTCCGACTCATCCCGACGTTTCGGAAAGCCGCTCAAACCGGTCGGGCGCAAAGTTTCGCAGCAGAGGCGCGGCCTCCCGTCCCATGACGAGGTTGGTCACGAGTTCGCTCGTAATCGGCGCCCACAGAATGCCGTTCCGATAGTGCGCCGTCGCCATCAAAAGACCCTCGATCGAACACGGCCCGATAATCGGCAACCCGTCGACGGTTCCGGGTCGAACGCCCGCCCACCTGTCAACTTCCTCGAGATGAGCGGTCCCGGGCGCCAGCGACCGGCCGAATGACAGCAACGCGTCAATCTCTTCAGCGGTAGTCGCCGTATCGTCCTTGCCCTCTTCAACGGACGCGCCGATGAGCAGACGCCCGTCTCGACGGGGCGCCAGATAAGACCGCCCCGACCTTATCGCGTGATTGAGCAGCGGCTTGTCGCGGTCCATGCGGAGCGCGAGCATTTGTCCCTTGACGGGCGTAACGCGCACCGGCGGCGCGCCCTCGATCACGATGTCCGAAGAGCCGTGACCCGCGGCAATAATCACGATGTCGGCGGGCCGCGCGCGTCCGCCGACTTGAATCGCCCGCACCGCGGACCCCGCGCATGAAACCGCCCGCACCGCTTCATGCTCATGAAACATCACGCCGGAGCGGGAGGCGGCAAGTTTCAGCGCGTCCACGAGCCGCCGGCTGTCGACCTGGGCATCCGACGGACAATGGAGACCGGCTTCGACATCGGCCGCCAAATTCGGCTCGAGCTTGAGTGTTTCCTTGCGGGACAACCAGGAGACCTCGAGACCGAAGATGCGCTGACGCTCGTAAACCGATCTCAGATGATCGACCTCTGCCGCCGAGCGGGCAACCAACAAAGCACCCTCGGCGCGAAAGCCGATCTCTCGTGACGCCGCACGCTCAAGCTCGGCGGCAAACTCCGGCCACAGAAGTCGACTCGATCGCCCGAGTTCGACAAGAGCTTCATGCCGCAGCGAGTCCTCGGCGGCGACCTCCAACATGCCGGCCGCGGCCCAACTTGCGCCTCTGCCGGCGGCGGATCGATCGTACAAATTCACGGAACAACCGGCCTGCGTCAAACGCCATGCGATCGACAGCCCGATAACGCCCGCGCCGACCACGGCGACCTTCGGCGCCCCGCTCCCTTTTGAGCCGCTCCGTACACGTTTGTCCAACACCGGACCCTGCCCCATGACGTTGTCGATCGCCTCTGCGGGCGACACCGCAGCGTAAAAGGCATCACGCGCGGCTGCAAACACCGGGCGGCGACGCGAATATGCGCCAAGCCGTTCAGTTATGACCCCGATTGCTTTAGAGTTGCTCCCATCATGTTTCGCGCGACCGTGAAATCTCGGAAAGGAGTTGGAAAATGACGGAAAAAGCGACGTTCGCAGCCGGCTGCTTTTGGGGCGTGGAAGAAACGTTCCGCCGTCTCGAAGGCGTCACAGCCACCACGGTCGGCTATACCGGCGGGGCCACGACGAATCCGACATATGAGGACGTTTGCAGTCGGCGGACGGGCCACGCGGAAGCCGTATTCATCGAGTTCGACCCCGCCCGCATCCCGTATGGGGAACTGCTCAACGTATTTTGGCGGGCCCACGACCCGACTCAACTCAACCGACAGGGACCCGACATCGGCGATCAATACCGATCGGAAATCTTTTTCCACTCTCCCGAACAAAAATCCGCTGCCGAAGCTTCAAGAACGGCGGAACAGAAAAGCGGCCGACACCATTCCCCCATCGTCACCAGGATCACGGCGGCCGAGAGGTTCTATGATGCCGAAGACTATCATCAGAAATACTTTCAGAAACGAGGCATCGGAGCCGGTCACGGATGAGCCGCGCCGCCGATATTCCGGTTGACTCCGACGAACGGCGACTGCGGGCGGCCGCGAGGGAGGCGGCGCGGCCCTTGAGCGGCGTCTAATCCCGCCCGCCGTTATTCGGCCGCGATGCCTTTGCTGGCTGCCGCGTTTTGATAAAACGCCGCGGCCCGCTTGATGAAGTCCGCGCTCAACTCGCGCGCGCGCGTATCACGCATTTGGGTCGGAGGCGACTTCATGTAGTACGCGGAAATCGCTTCGATGGGGCCGGACAAGGACTGATCAAGCGCGGCCTTGGCGCACCGAATGGCGTCGATGACGACGCCTGCGCTGTTTGGCGAGTCCTGAACCGACAAACGCATCTCGAGTTCGATCGGCGCGCCGCCGAACCCCTGGCCCTCCATGCGAATGAAACAGACCTTGTTGTCCCCTTGCCAGGGGACATAGTCGGAGGGGCCGATATGAATGTCTTTCGCGTCGAGCCGCACGTCCAACTGCGACTGAACGGATTCCGTTTTCGATTTCTTTTTCGACTCGAGACGCCCTTGAGAGAGCATGTTCAAAAAGTCCGTGTTGCCGCCCGTATTGAGTTGGTAAGTCCGGGACAGTTGATAGCCCCGATCGCCGAACAGGCGGGTCAACATGCGATGAACGATGGTCGCGCCGACCTGGCTCTTGATGTCGTCCCCGATGACGGGCAGCCTCGCATCTCGAAATTTACCGGCCCAGACCGGATCGGAAGCGATGAAGACCGGCACGCAGTTGACGAAGGCGACGCCTGCTTCAAGGCACATGTCGGCATAAAATCTCACGGCCTTTTCCGAACCGACAGGCAGATAGCAAACCAGAACTTCCGCGCCGCTCTCTCGAAGCACCTGTACAACGTCCACGGCCTGCTCATCAGCGGGACGAAACGCCGCGTCGTCCGGATAGTCAACCATGTGTGAGGCCACACCGTCGAGAACGGGAGCCATTTGAACCGTCACGCCGGAGGGCGGCATGTCATTTTGGAAGACCATCGTGCAGTTCGGTTTTGCAAATATCGCCCGCTCCACGGGCACGCCGACCTTGCGCTCATCGACGTCAAAAGCCGCCACGATTTGCAAATCTCCGGGGCCCCATTTGCCGATCATCGGGTGCATGAGACCTTCAAGCGGACGGTCTTGGTCGGCTCTGTAAAACTCGATACCTTGCAACAGCGAACTGGCACAGTTGCCCACGCCCACGATCGCAACCCTGATCTTCTCCATGCCCCTGTATTCCCTCGACGCCAAGTCTTTCCTACGCGACGGGCCGCCTTTCGTCAATCGACGGGCGCCGCGCCTTACCTTCCGGCGAATTCCCTTCCTTCCGGCGAATTCCATATCGAAAGCACACGCCCCGGACCGTCGCGGAAAAAGCGCCGCTTCAATTCGATCAAGGCGCAGGGAAAGCACCGGATTTCGTCAATTACGCCCGGCGCATATCCATCCCGATTTATCAACGCTATAGTTAAAGTTGGCGTCGGTATTCGTCAAGCCCGCAACCGAAACGGGTATCATCGGCGCATGATCCCTGCCGTTCAGTCGCGGACAGTGCGGAAAAGGGCGTGAAGGCGATAAGGGAAAGAAAACCGCGTTTCATGTTAATGTGTTTCAGTGATCGTTACGAATTATCGGGCCAATCCGACGACTCGCCGGGCGAAAAATGCAGGAAAACCGTAACATCGCACAAGCCGTTCGGACCATGACCGCAGACGTTCGAGATTTGAGAGACAAACTGCACGGCCGGGCTTCGTCCGCGCTCTTGCCCCTCGGACGAACGCTGGCGCGCTGGGGCCTTTCCCCCAACCAGATCACCTGGGCCGGCGTTCTGCTCAACATCTTCGCGGCGGCCCTGATCGTAACCGATGCGCTGGCCGCGGCCGGCATCGTTTGGCTGTTTGCGGGATTCCTGGACCTTTTGGACGGCGCCATGGCGCGGGGGCAAAACAAGACGTCCCCCTTGGGCGCATTTCTGGATTCCACGACAGACCGCATCTCCGACGGCGTCGTCTTTTGCGCCCTCATCTATCACTTCGCATCTCTCGGCGAGCCCCTCCATGCGGGCGTCGCGTCTCTCGCATTGCTCGCCGCTCTCCTCACCAGCTATGCCCGCGCGCGCGCCAAATCTCTGAACGCGGACTGCCGGTCGGGCCTCATCACCCGGGCGGAAAGAATAGTGCTCGTCGGTCTGGGTCTCTGTTTCGACTGGCTCGTCGGCATCATCTACGTGCTCGCGGCGTTGGGCGCATATACGGTCGCGCAAAGACTTCACGATGTGAGACGCCAACTGGACGACGCCGGCTAGTCGTCCTCCGCCTTGCCGCGAAAAATCTTTGAACCCGATCCGGGACGATGAGACCCCTCCCGCCGTTTCGAACCCGATTCGCCAACCCCGATTTTGATTGCTAAAATTGCCCCTCATGTCGGAACAGGACATCGCTCGGCACCGGCCGAGCCCGCATAACAAGGAGGTGTCATGGCCGGGTCAACCGATAGCCCGCGCGTTATAGCGCTTGTGGGGCCGCAATCGAGCGGCAAAACGAGTCTATTGGAAAGCATTCTGTGTCAAACCGGGGCGCTGGAGCGGCGCGGCCACGCATCCCGCCTGATCGGCGACGCGTCTCCGGAGGCAAAATCCAGAGAGATGGGTACCGAAATCAATGTCGCCTCTACGGACTTCATGGGCGATTCCTACACCTTCCTGGATTGTCCGGGGTCTTTGGAACTGGCCCAGGAAACCTACGGCGCCGTACAACTGGCGGATGCGGCGGTCGTCGTTACGGAAAGCGACCCGGGCAAGATCATGGGGACGGCCCCGCTCCTCAAACACCTCGAAGATCTGAAAATTCCCCGATACGTCTTTGTCAACAAAGTCGACAAGGCGTTCGGTTCCGTACACGATCTGGCGACCGCTTTGGGAAGCGCCGCCGCGACGCCGGTCGTGTTGCGCCACATACCCGTCGTGAAAGACGACGGAATCACGGGCTATGTCGATCTCGCAAGCGAACGCGCCTACGTCTATGCCAGGCACGAACCCTCCAAGATCGTCAATTTGCCGAGCGATCTGGAAGACGATGTCGCGGAGGCGCGCTATTCGATGCTCGAGACATTGGCGGACTTCGACGAACACCTCATGGAACAACTGCTCGAAGATGAGGACCCGTCAAAGGAAGAGATTTACAAAGACCTCTCCCGAGACGTAACGGACGGATTGATCTTGCCGGTGCTCATCGGATCGGCCTCCCATGAAAACGGCGTGCTTCGACTGCTCAAGGCGTTTCGCCATGAAGTACCGGCCCTGGAAAAACTGCGAGAGCGTCTCGGCGTCTCCCCCGACGGCGGGACATTGGCGCAGATTTTGAAAACACATCATGTCCCGCACACGGGGCGCATTTCACTGGCTCGCATCGTGAGGGGGCGGATCAGGGAGGGAGACACGCTCAACGGTGAAAGGCCGTCGAGTCTGGTGTCGTTCTTCGGCGAAAAGATGGACAAGCTTTCGTCGGCCGAGGCGGGGCAGGTCGTGGGCCTCGGGCGCATGGAAAAGGCGAATACGGGCGACACCCTCTCGCTCGGCAAGGGCGGCGGAGAAGAATTACCCGATATCCCCGTGCTCACGCCGGTCTACAGTATCGCGCTGACCCCCGAGAACCGGAACGACGAAGTCAAGCTCGTGACCTCTCTCGGCAAGATCGTGGACGAGGACCCGTCCCTGTCGTTCGAACAGACGAAGGATACCCATCAAATCATCTTGCGGGGTCAAGGCGAGGTTCAGTTTCAGATCGCCGGTGAACGGCTCAAGTCCAAGTACGGCGTCAACGTGACGACCAGTCGGCCGAAAGTCCCCTACAAGGAAACGATCAGGAAACCGAAAAAACAACACAGTCGTTACAAAAAGCAATCCGGCGGACACGGACAGTTCGGCGACGTGGTCGTGGAAATTCAGCCTCAACCGGCGGGTTCCGGATTTTCCTTCACCAACAAAATCACGGGCGGCGCCATACCGCGCCAGTACATTCCAAGCGTCGAGTCCGGCGTCAAGGAATATCTCAATCGCGGGCCTCTCGGTTTTCCCGTTGTCGATGTCGCCGTCACTCTGGTCGACGGATCCTATCATGCGGTCGACAGTTCCGACATGGCCTTCAAGACCGCCGGTCGGTTGGCGATGTCGGAGGGGCTGCCTGACTGCCGTCCGGTTCTGCTTGAGCCGATCATGCATGTCAATGTCAGCGTTCCGTCGGAATATACCGGTCAAATCAATGGCTTGATCAGCGGACGGCGCGGACAAATCCTGGGCTTCGACACCCGTGAAGGCTGGACCGGCTGGGACACGGTCGAAGCGCACATTCCCCAATCGGAAATGTCCGACATGATCGTCGAGCTGCGCTCGATCACATTGGGCGCGGGCACGTTCACCCATGTCTTCGATCACTTGAGCGAGCTCACGGGCAGACTTGCGGATCAGGTGTTGCAGCAATACGGGCAGGCCGCCGAATGAAATTCGGTCTTACCTTTGCCCGTCCTCCCGATGCTCCGTGGAATCGGGAACGTCGATCATGAAGGCGTAAACGGACAACACGCCCATCACGGCAGCGCCGAGCAGCATGGGCATATTCGGCGCGATGCCGTAAAGCGCCGCGCCGATCAACGGGCCGAAGATGATCCCGGCCGTCGGCGCCGCGGCAAGCAGACCGGCAACGGCGCCGTATTCGTCCTCCCCGACGCTCAGAGTCGCGGCAGCGTTGATGCCGGGGCTCGAAAGCGCGAAAGACAAGCCCAAGAGCGCGTAGCCGACAAGCACGACGGCAATCTCACCCGCCAGCCCGATGGCCAGCAACCCCAAAACGAAGAACGGCAGACCGCTTCTTATCAATATCTTCGGCGCTATCTTCAAAGTCTGCAGCAAAACCGCCTGACAAAAAACGATCACCAGGGCCATGCCGAGTATGGCGGCGCTCGCCACCCTTGCCAGCGCCTCTCCGCTGTAGCCGAACGCGGCTTCGAGATAGAAGGCCGTGATGACCTGGAGCGAGATGAAAATGAGAAATGTAACGAAGGTGAGGATCAGGTACGGCAGGACACGCTTGTCCGTTAGCTTCAGCTTGACCGATGATCGCGTATCGACATGGCGCGGCGGCTCGGTCAAATACGCAAGGGCCGACAGCGCGGCGGCAAAAGCGAAGACGGCGGCGGTATAGATGGGCACGATGAGCCCGAAGCCGGCCAGAAGACCGCCCATGGCCGGCCCCAGGACCGTTCCCAGTCCGGACGCCATCCCGATCAGCGCCATGCCCTGGCTGCGCGAACTCGAGTCCGTGCTATCCGCGATGTAGGCCGTCGCTGCGGGTTGAATCCCCGATGAAACCAGTCCGAATACCGCGCGGGCGGCCATCAACATGGGAAAAATCACGGCGGCGCCCATCCATCCGGAAAGACCCGCATGGAGACACAGTCCGAAAACGAGCGTGCCGGCGGCATAGCCCAGCAAACCCCAGACAAAGACGTTTCTGCGGCCCCAGACATCGGATCGGCGACCCCACCACGGGGCCGTCACCGCGATGGCGAAACCCGACGTGCTCAATACCACTCCGACCTGAAACTCCGACAGCCCCAATTCGATGGCGACGGGCCCGAAGATGACGAACATCAACGTGTGTCCGACCCCGAAGGTGATGAGCCCGGCCAACAAGACGAATTTGGCAAGCGGCGTAGCGGTGCCCGTCCGGGATTCGGGTCGTTCGGTCGCTGACGTCACGTCTCGCTGCTCCGATTGGCAATGTCTTCGCCCGGACATGGAACGAACCGGGCTTCAAGCGCAAGTCGGCACCGCGGTAAAGTCCGCAACACGGCCGCCCTTTCGACTGCCGGCCGGGGTCGAGCGCACAGGTCCGTTCACAACGGCTCGATGATCGTGACCGTCCGTCCGGAAGCGAGATTTTCGAGCGTTTGCACGGCGCCGCTCGGCCACGTGACTTCGAGCAGTTCGACCTGCCCCCGGTCGCCCAGACCGAACGTGATCGTTTGCTCGTCGAGCGAATTGTAGCCGGTGCCGCTGTAGATTTCCCGCGTCTGCTCCAGATCGCCCGCGACCGCCTTGACGCGCGCATTGTAGGCCGTCCGATTGCTCCGTGTACCGACAAGTTTGACTTTGATCCAATTGTTGTCATTGCCTCGATTCAGAAACAGGAAATTCCTTTGTTCGATATTGGCCCGTTTGCCGCCGCTGTAATAGGTGCGGTTGTTGACAAAAATATCCGGGAACCCGTCATCGTTGACGTCAGCCGAAGCCACGCCGCTGCCGATACCGAAACTCCTGGAACGCGATCTTTTCGTAACGTCCGTGAACGTACCGTCGCCGTTGTTCCGAAACAGCACGTTCTCGGCGGGTTCCCAGGCTATGTAGAATTGCGTAAACGGCGGAAGGCCCGTTATGACGTCGTTGATGAGCGTGTCGGAGAGTCCCCCGTTATTGACGTAGATATCGATAAAGCCGTCATTATCGAAATCGGCCATGGTGCATCCGCGCGCGCCGCCCTTGTGTCCGGCGCCCGAGGCCAGAGTCACGTCGGTGAAGCCGGCCGCGCCCGTCTCCTTCAGGTCGTTGCGCACCAGGCGATTGGCTTGGTCGGACAGGGGAAAATAGGCGTCGATATCGCCGTCATTGTCGATATCGCCCAAACAAACGCCGTTGGCGTTGCCCGGATTCAGAAAGGCAAGACCAGAAGGCGGCCGCCGGTTTCGGGTGACATCGACAAAGGTGCCGTCCCCCCTGTTGTGAAACAGCACGTTGGAGTCCCCTTCCGTCGTTGACAGGTGGTCGATATGACCGTCCTGATCGAAATCGAACCAACCCCCGTTTCCCTGCGAGTTGATCTCCAGAAGTTTGCCCTTCAGGCTGATGCCGGCCGCCCCGGTCGCCTGTGAAAACGAGCCGTCTCCGTTGTTTCTGAAAAGTTCGTGATCGATTTCATATTCGGCGCTTCGCCACAGGATGTCGAGCAGACCGTCCCGGTCGTAATCGACCCAGACCATGCCGCCCGACGTATTGCCGAGCCCTCCGAGTTCGGCATCCTCCTCGTTGCCGGCGCGCATGAGACCCGCGGCCCGGCCGATATTTTCGAAATCGGCGCGTCCGGTTTCGATCAACAGGTTTTTGAACAGAGTGGAGGGCTTGTGGGCCTGAGGCATTCCGCTCGGCGGCATGGTCGCCACCAGGAGATCCAAATCGCCGTCGTTGTCGAAGTCCCCCCAGGAGACGCCGCGGCCCAAGGCCCCCTCATAGACAACGCCGCGGGCTTGCGCGACGTCGTCGAAATTCCCCCGCCCGTCATTTTCCCAAAGCCGGTTCCGGACGCCGGGCGCGGAAGCCTCGACATTGACATAAATGTCGATGTCGCCGTCATTGTCATAGTCGCCGAACGCGACGCCGGCCGCATTGGTCCCCGGGTCGGCTATGCCCGCCCGCTCGCCCACTTCCTTGAACCGAATCGAGGACTCGGCCGCGGCAAGACCGCCTTCAACAAGCGCGCCCAGCACGAAAACGCTAATCAGAAATTTCATTTTGCCTCCTTGACTTATGGTTCGCTCTTGAAAATACGCGCCCCGACCGCCCGACCGAAACATCGAAATATGAAGGGGAGCGGACACCTCTCAAGCCCCCGGCTTGACGGCGATGACGGCCGCATGATCTCGCGCCTCGTCGCCCGAACGCCCGCGCTTGTTGACGCCGGCGACAAAGGCCGCCCGCTCGACGGCAAATCCCGTCTCCTCGCAAACGCGCGTCAAAATATCGGGATCCATGGGATTTATGAACTGCGGATCCATTTTGAGGTCCGACCCGGGCGGCAGGAATTTCGTATAGTCCGCGATGAAGCCCGGCCAGGGGTCGCCCCGTCGCTTCTTGCGCTCATAGTCGGCGGCGCCCGGCGCCCAGATGCTGGTATACGGCGTGTCGGTAACGAGAAAGAGCTTGCCGCCGGAGACAAGCCAACGGAACATCTTGGCGACGGCGAGCATCGCCTCCGGACCTTCGAGAAAATGGATGACGCGGCTGCATAAAATCGCGTCGAAGACGCCGTCGTCGAAATCCATGTGGGGAAGCACGCCGACGCGGCATCGAAGACGCGCCTTCTGCTCGTCGGTCGCGCGGTCCATGAGAATATCGAGATGACCCTGCTCCATGTCACAGGCGCAAACGCGCGCGCCGGCCTCCAGCGCAGCGAACGTCGCCACCCCGTAGGCGCAGCCGAGATCCAGCGCTTCGCCGTCGACGGCGCCCGCACAGGCGGCAAACTCTTGCGAAAACGGATCCAGCGTTTCGGTCATGAAGCCGCGCCCGTTGAGCGTCGGGATCAAACCGGGCACGAACGATTTCGGCGGTTCACGTTTCGCTTTGATCACAAGATCACCCCGTATATTCTGGCACGGCTTTGCCGCCCGCTCGTCATGCGCCCCGAAGACGCATCACGCTCAAAGCGCGTTGCCCGAAAGGGCGCGCGCCGGTAGCATACACGGCTCGAAGCGGCGGCGCCAAAATCAACGGGGGAGGAATTTGACCCACGGCGACATCACCCGGGACAGGCCCTTGACCATGGCGCGTTGGAGTCTCGTCTATGTCGCGGCCTATTTGATCGCCATCGGCGGCGGGGCCCTGTTTGCGCCCGCGCCGACGCTCGGTCTGCTCTTGTCGAACGGCGACTACGGAAACGTGTTTCCCCGCTTCGCCGGTCTGTTGATGATCGCCCTCGGGCTGTTCGTCGTTCAGATCGTCCGGTCGAGGCTGGAAGCGCTCTATCCGACGACCCTGTATGTCCGCGCCTTGATTTTGTCCGGCGTGACTTATTTATATATTATCACGACCGATCCCCTGTTTCTGACGATCGTGACCGTCGTCGGTCTCGGCATGGTCCTGACCACGGCGGGCTACACCGTCGATCACAGCCGGGCGCGGCGGGCGACCTGAACGAATGATCTTCACATGAGCCGTTTTTTGATCATCCTCGGACTTGTGCTCCTAATGGCGGGACTGGTCTGGCCGTTCATCCAAAAGCTGGGGCTCGGGCGCCTGCCCGGCGACATCGTCATCGAGCGCGAGTCGTTCACCTTCTACTTTCCGCTCGCCACGTCGATTCTGATCAGTATCGTCCTCAGCGCGGTCTTTTGGCTCATCGGCCGTTGACCGGCCGTTCACGGCGTCCACATGCCGCCGTTGACGTGAAGCGCCTGGCCGGTCATGTAACGGGACGCCGCTCCCAACAGAAAAAGAACCGGCCCGACGATGTCGTCGACGCAGGCGACCCGGCCCAGGGGCACGCCCTTGGCGTAATTCTCCAGATCGACCAGAGACGAGACGGTCTCGAACCTCGCGCGTCCGGTGCCGCCGCGCAAAAACGCCGTATCGACGACGGTCGGCGCTATCGCATTGGCGCGGATGTCCGGCGCGCATTCAAACGCGATCATGCGCGTGAGCGACAACACGCCCGCCTTGGCCGCGGCATAAGCGCCGTAGCCCCAATTGGCTCTGACGCCCAGGCTCGACGCGACGTGAACGATCGACGGGCCGTTTCCGTTCCGCATCAAGGGGATGACCGCGCGGCTCAGACGAAACGCGCCGTTCAAATTGCCGTCGACGATGTCCGACCACGCGTCCGGGTCGGTCTTCTCGACAGGCGTGCGCTCGCGGGTAAAGCCCACCAGATTGACGAAGCCGTCGACGGCGCCCCACGCCTCGTTCACCTTGCCGAACGCGCGGTCCACATCGCCCATCGACGTCGCATCGACCGCCAAGGCCAGCGCCTCCGCGGGCGGCGGATGGACTTCAAGCGACGCTTCGAGGTCCAGGACGGCAACCCCCAGGTCTTGCGCCAGACAGGCGTCGACCAGCGCGCGGCCGATCTCGCCGGAGCCGCCGGCAACGACGACCCGCGCCCCCGGCGGCGGGCCCAGGCGGGCGGCATCGAGAGGCGGCGGCGCGGCGGTCATGCCGTGCGTCGGTAGAGCATGTGGGGAAGCCCCGCATGCTCGATGTCTTTTTCATGACGAAACCCAGCCCGCTCCAGAACGCGAACCGATCTCTGATTGCCGGTTTGCGTGCGGGCGACCACGCTGTCCAGTTCGATTTGATCGAACGCCGCATCCATGACCGCTTTCACCATTTGGGCGGCCAAACCGGCGCCCCAATAGGGCGAGCGCAGCGCGTAGAACAGTTCGGTCTCGTCGCCGCCCTCGACATGGGTTTTGCGCAAGCCCGCATAACCCAAAAAATTGCCGTTCGTGTTGTGGCAGAACATCCAGATGCCGAAGCCGTGGTCCGCCCAATGGGCGACGGCGGCGTCGACGAGGCCGCGGACCGTCTCGTCCGGATACGGCTTGCCCTCGGGCGACAACGTCATCATGACGGTGACATCGCGATTTAAAAGTTGCATGGCGCCCAGATCGGAGAGTTGGATCGGCTTTCCGATCATGGCAGCCGTCATCAATGTAGGCGTCATCAGGGTGCGCATGAGGTCTTATATAACCGCATCGGGCCCGGGATGGAAACGCCGCGGGCGGCAATCATGGCGTTCTTGCTGCAGGCCCGATACAATAGCGCCGCAAACGCCGGAACGCGCGCGGCCGACCCGGAGGTCGCCGACGGCGCGGGACCGGCGCGGACAACGGATCGTTGGGTGATGCCGCACAAACTCGACTCTTCGCGCCTTCGTCGATTGGCCGCGCTTTTCGCGCTGGCGCTCACGCTCGGCCTTGCCCACGCGGGCGCCGCGCAGGAGCGCGGCAAGGGTGCGCCCATCCGCATCGTGACGCCGCTCTTTCCGTCCCTGGGCACGGGCAATCCCTATCAGGCGTTCCGCCTGCCGACCATCATGCCGACGCTCGCGGTTTTCGACCCCCTCGCGGTAGTCGACCGCGAGGGCGTCATCCGGCCCTGGCTTGCGACCTCGTGGTCGACGGCCGATTCGAAAACATGGACCGTGACATTGCGCGAGGGCGTCGTCTTTTCCAACGGCGAGCCGCTGACGAGCGAAGCCCTCATCGTATCGCATTCGCACATGACCTCGCCGGAAGGACTGACCGAAACGATCGGCAGCAACCTGGCCAATATCGAAACCGTCAGCGCGCGCGGGCCCCACGCGGTCGAGATTCGACTCAAAGGCCCCGACGCGCTGTTTCCGTTGCGGCTGGCGCTTTGGAAAATTCCCGAGCCCAAATCGTGGCAGGCGTCGACGCGCGCGACAATCGCCGAGACGGTCGCGGGGTCCGGGCCGTTCGTCGTACGCAAGGCGTCGAACAACGTCTTCGTCATGGAACCCAATCCCTTGGCCTGGAACGCGCCCCAAGCGTCGGGCCTCACCTTCACGCTGATCCCCGACCAGTTGGCGCGGGTCCAGGCGATGTCTTCGGGGGCCGCCGATATCGCGCTTCAGATCGGCCTCAGCGACCGGCCGTCCATCGAGTCCTTCGGCGGCCGCCTCATCAACCGGCCCTCCGCGCAAGTGCAGTATGTCGGCTTCGCCAAAGAGCATTTCGACCAATCGCCCATCGCCGACGTCCGCGTGCGCCGGGCTTTGAACCATGCGGTCGACAAGCAGGTCATCGCGCGGATCATTTTCGAGGACGAGGTGACGCCGACGGGCCAATTGCTGCAGCCGGGCGCCCCGGGCCACGCGCCGGACCTGGAGCCCTACCGTTACGACCCCGAACGGGCGCGGGCGCTGCTCGCCGACGCGGGCTTCGCGGACGGCCTCGATCTCACGATGCGGCTTTCCCCCACGAGCCCCGACGATCCGGTCATCTATCAGCAAATCGCGAACGATCTGGCGAAAGTGGGCGTCCGCGTCACCCTGCAGCAGGGACAGCCCGGATCCATGACCCTGATGCTTTTCAACGGAGATTTCAAAGGCGCGGAACTGTTTTCCATGGCGTCGCGCGGCATCGACGGCTTGGGCGACTATCGGATCCGCGCCTGCCTCGGCCTGACGGGAGACCACAAACCGTTTTTCTGCGCGCCGCGGACCATGGACATGTTCGCCAAGGCGCGCGCGGCCTCGACCTTCGAGGACGCCGTGGCGCTGGTGCAAAAGGCGGTCCGCCTCGAACATGAAGACCCGCCCGGACTCTTCCTGTGGCCGACGCTGGCGACCGATGGCGTCGCGGCGTCGGTCGTCGAAGGCGGCGGCTATACGGGCTATTTCGATTTCGTGCCGCTGCACGATCTGTCGCGCAAAAACTGACCGACGACGCCGGACGGGCGTTTCAAACGACGAGGAGATGACCGATGGCAGCACTATGGAAAGCTACCTGCATGCAAACGATCAACCATGTGGTCAACGCCGCCCGCGACCGCGAACAGGCCATGGCGATCGTCAACCGCAGCATCGACCGCTGGGAGACCCTGCTCGACATGGCCGCCGGGACGAGCGGCGGCATCCAACAGCTCTATCTCTTTCCCGAATTCAACTTGCAGGGCTTTCCCTTGCGCGAGTCCGCGGACGAATGGATACGCAAGGCGTGCTTCCGGATCCCGGGCTCTCCCGAAATCGAGCGCCTGCAACGGATCGCCGACCGGCTCGGCGTCTATATCGGCGCCAACGGATACGAGTCGCCCGATGAGTGGCCTGGGCGCTATTTCAACTGTTCGTTCCTGATCGACCCGAGCGGCGACGTGATTTTGAAATACCGCCGCGTCTCCACCGCGCAAGCCAATTCGCCTCACGATCTGCTCGACGCCTATCTGGACAAACACGGGCTCGAAGGTCTGTGGCCGGTCGCCAAAACCGGGATCGGCAACATCGCCATGATGCCGTGCGGCGAGATTCTCTGGCCGGAAACGTCGCGCTGCCTCGCCATGCGCGGCGCCGAAGTCATCCTTCATCCCACATCGGACCACGGCAAATCCGAAGCGATGGCGTGGGAGAGCGCCAAACGGGTGCGCGCCGCGGAAAACATGGTCTATTTCGTCTCCTGCAACGCCGGCGGAATCGAAGGCGGCCCCCTGCCCGCGGGCACGCATGTGGGCAACTCCAAAATCATCGACTTCCAAGGCAAGGTCATGGTCCAGTCCGAAGGCGCGGGCGAGACCGCCGTCGCCGCCGCGGTCCTGGACATGAACGCCCTGCGCCGCGCGCGGGTCTCCCCGTCGGGGCCGTTCGGCGTCAACCGCCTGGCGCGCCTGCGCGTCGAAGCGTACCGCCCCCTTTACGAGCGAAGTTCGTTCTATCCGCCCAACCGGTTCGCCGACGGCCCCATGGAGTCCAAAAAACAACTCGCGGAGGTGCTGCAAAAGGGCATCCGCGACAAGATCGACGAGGGCCTTCTGGTGCCCCCCGACGACGGTTCGGCCCTCGGCCCCGGCATGACCTGGGGGAGTTGACCTCCCGTCCGCGGCGTTCGGGCGCGGCGGCGGGAAGCGGCGGTCCTCAAGCCGTCCGCCCGCCGCCTTCGGTCCACCTCATGACGCCGAGCGCGGCGGCGCTCAGCGCCGCGAAGCCGCCCACGAGCGGCAGCACCGTGCCGTCATACGACTGACCGATCGACGTGCCGAAGATCAGGGAAATGAACATCATCACGGAGCCGATCACGGCGGCCCCGACGCCCGCGATGTGGCCCAGAGGCTCCATCGCCATGGCGTTGAAGTTGGCGAACAGGATTCCGATGCAGAAAAACGCGACGCAGCCCCACGCCATCATCGTCCACAGCGGCGGCGCCCCGGCGAAAACGAAAGCGACGCCGAAATAGGCGGCGGAAAAGACCGCGAGCGTTTGGGCCGCGCGCCGCGACAGATGCCGCATACCGAGGCGCATCACCAGTCTGGCGTTGAAATAGGACGCCGCGCCGACGGCGAGAGCGAGGACGGCGAAGTACAGAGGAAAGAGCTCCCCCAATCCGAACTGCTTCTGCAGGATCTGCTGCGCCGAGGTGAGATAGCCGATGAACGGGCCGAAGACGAGCCCGCCCGCGACGGCGTACCCGAACGCATGGCGGTTCGACAGGGTCTCGCGCATGCCGGATGCCAAGTGCCGCAGCGACAACGGCCGCCGCGCCTCTGGCCTCAGCGTTTCCTCCTGTCTGAGGCCGAACCACACCATCGCGATAACCCCGAGCGCCAGAAAAAACACGAAGATCATCCGCCAGTGCGCGGCCATGAGAATCCCCTGGCCGATCGCGGGCGCCACGGCCGGCACGATAATGAAGGTCATCATGATCAGCGACATGATCCGCGCCATGGCGCGGCCCTCGTACCGGTCGCGCACCAGCGCCACGGTCACGATACGCGGACCCGCCACGCCGAGACCTTGCAGGACGCGGCCCGCGAGCATCGCGGCGTATGTCGAAGACGCGATGGACATGACGCAGCCCGCGAGAAACAGGGCGAGACCGATATGGATCGCGGGTTTGCGCCCGATACTGTCGGACACGGGTCCGTAGATGAGCTGGCCGACCGCCAGCCCCAAAAACAGGGCGGAGATGACGAGCTGATGCTCATTGCCGCGCTCGACGCCGAGGTCCGCGCCGATATCGGCAAGCGCCGGCAGCATGGCGTCGATCGCCAGCGCGACCAGCGAAATCAACAAGGCCGCCAACGCCACGAACTCGCCCCGTTTCGGATCGGACGCCGCGCTCATACGTACCTGCCTCCCCCCTAAGCGCATGTATATGGGCTCATGATATATGGCCGCATGATATATACCGTGCGGGCGCGCCCGGCCAGACCTCGGTCTCTCGGACTGACGTCGTCATCGCGATATCGCCTTGCCCTTTTCGCCGTAGCGAGGGTACAATGTCCCGATTGCAGGGAGGGGGCGTCTGTGAGATGATCTTTTCCACCCCTCTTGAAAGCTTGGCATCGAGCAGGAACAGTCGCCGGTGAATGGAACGACAAACAGCAACACCCCCCCCCCACCGGCGCGCCGTCTCTTGAACGTTCCGGTCATGCGGACGCCGCGCGCGGCCTGAACGCGGCGCCCCTGCGCCGCCGTCACGGCTTGAGACGGCCCGCGCTTCTCCTTCTGCCGCTGCTGCTCCTGCTGCTGCCGCGGCCCGCCGCCGCGCAGCAGCTTCCGGAACTGGGGATGGGCAACGACTTTTTCGTGACCGAAGGGAACACGGCGAACTTCACAGTTGATCTGAACCCGGCGGCGCCGGGGCCGGGGAATGTGACGGTGGACTGGGAGACGGTAGACGGGACGGCGACGGCCGGAGAGGACTACACGGCGGCGTCGGGAACCGTGACGTTCAGCCCCGGGGACAGTCTGAAAACGATCTCGGTGCGGACGCTGAACGACAACGGGGACGAGCCGAACGAGGATTTCAATGTGCGTCTGGTAAACGGCTCGGCCTCGGGCGCGATGCTCCCGCCCGCGGCTCAAGGAAGAGAGCAAACCGCAACCATTCGTGACAACGACTCGAGGCCGCGGGTGACGCTGTCCCTGTCGCCGCCCTCGATCTCCGAGCAGGGCGGAACCAGCCGGGTGACCGCCGAACTGGACCGCTTCTCGGCCAGCGAGACGACCGTGACGATATCGGTCACGCCGCAAGGCCAGGCGGACGCGGGCGACTACACGCTGAGTTCGAACCGGGTGCTGACGATTGCCGCCGGCGCGACGCGGAGCACGGGCACGGTCACGATCGACGCCGTGGACAATGACGACCTCGAGGGAAACAAGACGCTGACGGTATCGGGCAGCGCGGCCAACGCGCTGGGGATCGCTGGGCCGGGCGACGTCGCGCTGACCGTCCGCGATAACGAGCAGTCTCTGCAACTGTCGATCGCCGACGCCAGGTTTCAAGAGGACGATCCGAGCCGTCGCACGAGAGTGGACGGGATCTATTGGACGTCATTCGACTTTACGGTGACGATGCCGACGGAGGCGGCGGAGCCGGTGACGGTGGACTGGGCGACGACGGACGGGACGGCGGAACTCACAGTGGATTACAGGCAAGGTGGCGGGACCCTGACCTTCGCCCCCGGAGAGTTCGAGAAAACGATCTCGGTGCTGGTGAGGGTCGACGATCTGGAAGAGCCGCTCGAGAGTTTCGGCGTGAGGCTGACAAACCCGTCGTCCAACGCCGAAATCGTCGACGGCTCGGCGACGGGACTCATCGAGAACGACGACCTGCCGTCCGTGACCGTCGCGCCGAGTGTCAATGCGGTCGAGGAGGGTGAGGACGCGGTCTTCACCCTGGCGCGGGCCGGGGTAACGTCTTACGCGCTGGATGTGGCCTTCGAGGTGACCGGCGGCGCCGGCGTGCTGGCCGACGACCCGCCGGTCTCGGCCACGTTCAGACGCGGCGCAAATCGAATAAACTTGACGCTCCCGACAACCGACGACGAGACGGACGAGCCCGACGCCGCCCTGCTGCTGTGGCTCGGGGAAGGCAACGACTACGCCCTGGGCGTGCCGGCCCAGGCGGCGATGAGGGTGCGGGACAATGACGAGACGCCGGTGGTGGTGACGGCGGCGGCGGAGAGCGAAGCGGTGACCGAAGGAGACGACGCGGTCTTCGTCCTGACGCGGACGGGAGACCTGTCGAGCGGCCTCGATGTGACCTTCGAAGTGACCGGCGGCGACGCGGTGTTGACCGCCGCCCCGCCGACCGGGGCCGCCTTCGGGGCCGGCGAGGCCACGGTGCGGGTAATCCTGTCGACCGATGACGACGCCGACGACGAGGAGGATGCCGCCGTGGCGCTGACGTTGGCCGACGGCGCCGCCTATGCGCCGGGAGAGCCGTCCGCGGCCACGGTCTCGGTGCGGGACAATGACGGAACGCCGGTGGTGACGGTAGCGCCGGAGACCGAAACGGTGACGGAAGGCGGCGACGCGGTCTTCATCCTCACGCGGACGCAAGACCTGTCGAGCGGCCTCGATGTGACCTTCGAGGTGACGGACGGCGGCGGCGTGCTGACCGCCGCCCCGCCGACCGGGGCCGCGTTCGGGGCCGGCGAGGCCGCGGTAAGGATAACTCTGTCGACCGATGACGACGACGCCGAGGAGGAGGATGCCGCCGTAGTGCTGACGCTGGCCGACGGCGACGGCTACGAGAGAGGCGCGCCGGCGCGGGCGGAAGTGACGGTGCGGGACAATGACGGAACGCCGGTGGTGACGGCGGCGCCGGAGACCGAAGCGGTGACCGAAGGCGGCGACGCGGTCTTCGTCCTGACCCGGACGGGAGACCTGTCGAGCGGCCTCGACGTGGCCTTCGAGGTGACCGGCGGCGACGATGTGTTGACCGCCGCTCCGCCGACCGGGGCCGCCTTCGGGGCCGGCGAAGCCACGGTGCGGGTAACCCTGTCGACCGATGACGACGGCGCCGACGAGGAGGATGCCGCCGTGGTGCTGACATTGGCCGACGGCGACGGCTACGAGAGAGGCGCGCCGGCGCGGGCGGAAGTGACGGTGCGGGACAATGACGAAGATGCCGTAGATGACGAAGATGCCGTAGTGACGGTCAGGGCGGTATCGGAGCGGATTGCGGAAGGACAGGCCGCGCAGTTCGAATTGAGACGGTCGGGAGACCTGTCGGCGGCGTTGACGGCCGAGTTGGAGGTTTCGGAACGGGGCGGCGACATGGTTGCGGCTTCGCTCGAAGGGCAGCGGCGCGTGACCTTCGAGGCGGGGGCGTCGACGGCGCTCCTGCGCGTGGCCACCGCCGATGACGGGGTTTCCGAGCCGGACGGGCTGGTCACGGCTGCGATCTCACAGGGCGGCGGCTCCTACCGGGTGGGCGAGCCGGGGTCCGCGACGGTGACGGTCGAGGACGGAGGAGGCGAGAGCGTGCTCACGCAGGGCCGGCGTATGGCGGCGGGCTCGCTGCTGCGCCGTCATGTGCAGCGCTTCTCGCGCTTGACCTCGGCGATGGCGCTGGAACGTCTCGAGGGAGGCCGCAGGGCCTCGAAGCTGGATATCAACGGCGATGACGACGAGATTGCCGCCAACGGCGACATCGCGGTGGATCTGCCGTTGCGCTGGAACGCCTGGGGCAGCGTTCGCTATTCGCACTTGAGCGGCGTTGCGGACGGTACGGTGTGGGATGTCTACGCGGGGGCGGACTATCTCAGCGCGGACGGCCGCACGACCTATGGGGCCCTGATCGGATACGAGCCCGGCCGCGTCACCGCGGACGGCGTCCGGCTTGAGGCGGACCATATGCAACTCGGGTTCTACGGCGCGCGCCGCTTGAACGACACGCTGACCCTCGATGCGGCCCTGGGCTGGGGTCACGGTGACGGCGACCTGTCCGTGGTCGGGAGAGAGCGTATGCCGGTGACGGCGTCCTACGATTCCGAGCGGTTGCTCGTGCGCGGCGACCTGACGGGGGATTTCGGCTGGGGCGGCGCTGTGCTGCGCGTCGAGCCGCAGCTTGGTCTGCTCTACGCGGAGGAGACTCTTGACGGGTTCACGGACGACATGGGCGGTGTGGCGCCGTCCGAGCGGTTGTGGCTGGCGCGTCTGGGTCTGGGGCCGAAGCTGACCTGGAGCCTTGAGAACGCCGTCACCCATGCCCGGGTGCGCGTGAACCTGGATTCGCACAATCTGGGGCGGACGGATGAGACCCGGGAGCGGGTCTCGGCCTTGCTCGAGTTGGGTCATCGCCGGCAGATCGACGACCGGGGGTCTCTCGAACTGTCCGCGGCCGTCGACGGCTTGGGCTCGAGCCGGTTCGTCTCGCTCTCCTTCGGGTTGAAATACGAATTGAAGTTCTGAACCGGCCCGAACCGCGAGACCCCGCGAGACCCGGCCGCCGCGCCCGAAGACTCGCGCCATCGCCCCTATCGGATATAATGCCGGTCGCGGGCGCCTTGCGGTCCGCGATGTCATTAAGGATTTCAACATGTTACGCTCGGGCGCGGAATTCATCGAGTCTTTGAAAGACGGACGCTCGGTCTATGTGGGCGGCGAAAAAATCGACGATGTCACGACCCACAAGGCGTTTCGCGGCGCGGCGCGGACCTTCGCCGCGCTGTTCGACTTCAAAGCCGACCCCGCGAACCGCGACGCGATGACCTATGAAGACGACGGCGAACGCCACGCGCTCTATTACCTGATGCCGCGCACCGCGGACGATTTGCTGAAGCGTTCCCTGTGCCACCGCGCCATCGCCGAGCGGACGCTGGGCCTCATGGGCCGCAGTCCGGATCACGTCTCGAGTTTCGTCACGGCGCTGGCGATGCACCCGGACGTGCTCGACCGGTTCGGGCAGAACTTCTCGCCCAACATCGTCGACTATTACAAACATCTTCGCGACAACGATCTGTATGCGACCTATGCGGTGCACCCGGCAAGTCAATCCAAGAGTCAAAAGACGTTCGGTGAAACGAAAGGCCGCCAGGCCGTCATGCGCGTGACCCGCGAGGACGACAGGGGCGTCACCTTGAACGGCATGAAAATGCTGGCCACCGCGGGCGTCTTTTGCGACGAGGTGTGGATCGGCAACCTGACCCCGCTGGCCGAAGACCGGAAGAAGGAGGCGATCACCTGCGCGGTTCCCATGAACGCGCCGGGGCTTGCCCTGTGGGCGCGCAAGCCCATGGAACTCCACGCCCAGAACGCCTTCGATCAGCCCCTCGCCGCGCGCTACGACGAAAGCGACGTCATGCTGATTTTCGAAGACGTGCACGTGCCGTGGGAGCGCGTTTTCGTCCATGACCAGCCGGACCATTCCCGCGAGATCTATCTGATCACGGCCTCCCACACCTTCGGCAATCACCAGTCCAACGTGCGCAGCCACGCCAAGATTCAATTCCTGGCCGGTCTCATTCACAAGGTGGCCCTCTCGGCGGGCGTCGACAAAATCCCGGCCGTCGCCGAAACGCTCGGCCGCCTCGCCGCGATGGAAGCGGCCCTCGGCGGCATGATCTACGGCCAGATTCAGGACCACGAAAAGCTCGACGGCGGCTATGTCAACTACAACCGCCGCTACATGGCGGCCGCGCTCAACTGGTGTCAGGAGCACTATCCGATCATCATCGGCATGCTGCGCGAACTCTCCGGCGGCAGCGTGTTTCAAATGCCCGCCGACATTTCGGTGCTCGGCAATCCCGAAACCCGCGACCGCTTTCTGGACTACTGGCAAACCGATCACGAGACCGCCGTCGAGCGGGTCAAGCTCTACAAGCTCGCCTGGGACATGTTCGGCTCCGAATTCGGCAACCGCCACACCCAATATGAGAATTTCTACGCGGGCCCCTCGTTCATCGTTCGCGGTCACAGCGCGCGCTACGCGCCCTGGGACCGGTTCGACAAAATCGTCGATGACGTCACGGCCCGCATCGCCGTGCCCGAGGAATACCGGACCGACCGCGACGCCGCCGAGTAGACCGACGACGGAAATTACGCTATTATCGGGGGTTAAGAGGAATGACGAGTGGAGTCTTATGATGAAAAACGGCAGGTTTTTACTCACGGTCGGCGGCGTCATGGCAGCGGTCGTCGGTAACATTTCTTTCAGTGCCGTCGCTCAACAACTGACCGTTGAAGAGATTATCGTCACCTCCAAGCAGCGCGAACAGAACCTGCAGGACGTACCGCTCAATATCACGGCGTTTTCCACCGAAGATTTGGTAAAGAAGAACATCCTGGACGTCCGCGACTTGGCGCAGCTCACTCCGTCGTTCACCTACTACAGCGGCACCGGCCGGGCCGACCCCACCGCCCTTGTGGTGCGCGGCCTTGCTCCCAACACGTCCGATGAGCGCTATCAGGGACTTTCGATTTTTGTTGACGGCATATTCCAGTCGGGCCAGTTGACAAGCGTGGATCTCTCCAACCTTGAACGGATCGAGGTGATCAAAGGCCCCCAGTCCGCGACTTTCGGAAAGGCGACATATGCCGGCGCGGTTGACTATATCACGCGCACACCGTCAGAGAACGAGATCAGCGGCCAAGTGCGGGGCCAATGGTCGAGCAACGACGGCAACAACAACCATCTCGTCTCGGCGCGGGTGAACGTCCCGGTCGTTGAAGACAAATTATGGGTGTCCATCAACGGCACGTCATTACGCCGAGGTGAGATCGGCAAAAACCCCGCCGACAACGGCCAGATAGGCGTGGAAGAAACCGCGGCCTTGGGCCTGACGATATACGCCAAACCGTCGGACGATACATCCGTCAAGCTCCGTTTCGCCCATGACCGGGATCGAGACGGGTTACCGCTTTTTTACATTTCGGAGCCGGCGGAGTGGATTGCCGACGGCGCCACTACACTGACCCTGCCCAATGGCAGCTTGTGGATCGACGGCGAGGTGCCTGATCCGCACCGCGGCCGGGCCGGCGGCGGCGAGTTTCTGATCGACGACCGTCCCGAAGAAGGGGGGCGGGATCGAGACCGCTATTTTGCCTCGCTCATTGTCGAGACGGATATTCTCGACGGCCACGAGTTGAGCTACCGGGGCGGCTACTTCTTTGACAAGACATGGGCCAACTCGGATTTCTTTTTCCGGTCGGGGATCAACGATCCTTTCTTCGGCTCCGCCGCCAATTTCAAATCCAACGTCATCAACGGCACGGGCGGGCCCCTCGACAGTCTTTTTGCCAGACTCTTCAACATAGGATTCCAGGAAGAGTTTGAAAACACCAGTCATCAAATCCGCTTGGTTTCGCCGGATGACAAGCGGCTGCGCTATACTTTCGGAGTGTATTACTTCCAGGAGACGAGCCGCAATTTTCGGCAAGTCCTCTATGCCACGCCAACCAATCCCGAGGGTCAGGCCCGCGGTTTTGAAGAGTCCCGCAACTTGGCGGCGTTCGGCGGTCTCTCCTGGGACGTGACCGATCAAATGACTTTGAGCGCCGAAACGCGGGTGGCTCGGGATCAGGTCAAGTGGCTTGAATGCGACTTCTGTGGTCAGACCAACAATGAAGGCAATGCCGTCAACGACAAACGCACTCTGGCCAGCCCCCGTATCACGGTAGAATACAAGCCCAATGACGATAATCTCCTCTATGCCTTGTGGTCCCGAGGTTGGAAATCGGCGCGCTTCAACACGGGCGCCTCGTCCCAGTTTCTGCCCCCGGCCCTGCCCGAACGCCTGGACAATTTCGAGGTAGGATTCAAGAGCACGCTGATGGACGGCCGGGTCATCTTCAACATGGCCGCCTACTACATGGATGTGGAAAACCAGCAGGCCTTCTTCCCCGTACCTGATCCGGCCACGGGCGGCACGACCACCCAAACGGGAGTGGGCAACTTTGGCTCCAGCCGCATTTACGGATTCGAGTTCCAAAGCAACGTGATCGTCGCCGAAGGGTTGAGCTTGGCCGGGTCCTTCGGTCTCAACGATCACAAGTTCACAAGCGACAGCCTCCCCCTCAATGACTTCCAATTGTTCCAGCCGGGGCAGACCATCAAAGGCCTGACCACGGTAAACACGTCCAAATGGACGGGAACGGCTTCCATCGATTACACTTTCCCCATCCGCGGGGGAAACTATGAGATAACGCTGCGGAGCGATTTGAATTACAAATCCAGGGTTTTCGTCGATCGGGCCAATCTGGCGTTCTTTCCGGGAGTCGTGAGAGTCAACGCCAAGACAACACTCGCCAACGACAATTGGCAGTTTTCCGTGTTCGCCCGCGATCTGTTCAATGAACGCACGCCTGACGGTGCCGGTATTTCGGGATCTTCAAGTTGTTTGTTCTCCCGCGCTACCCTTGGGGCCTCGCAGCGATGCCTTTCTCATGGCCTGCCGCGGGGCCGGGAAGTCGGCGTTGAAGCCGTCGTGGATTTCTGAGCGCTGATTTCCGGAACCGTGCGGCCACATATCCGGCCGCACCGGGTTAATTGCAAGGGCTGGGGATACCCATGCTCAACCGTCGCGAGTCTTTGGCCCTGTTCGGTATTGCCGCCGGTACGGCAAGTCGGAAAGCTGAAACGCCCGCCGCTGCGCCAATCGGGTTTGATCCCATGGACCCGTCGGACAACCTCATGGGGTTCGTCAAGATTATGGGCGACCGGCGACCGGCCAACCCCGGTGGATGGCCGCTGCCGGACGTATCCATGCCCTGAGAGAAGGAGAAATGCCGATTACGAAAGGACCGGCGGCACAACCTCCACGGGGGAAGAGTGACATCGAGTTGCAGATGCCGAAGCGGCTTGACCCACACCGCCCGGCGACGATCTTGAACCAAGGAGACAATCCATGCTTGACCGCCGCGCGCTTTTAAGCACTGCCGCCGGCGGCGTTTTCGCCGCCGCTTTACCGGACCCCTTGCGCGCCGCCGCCAAATTCGATGCCATCGTTATCGGCGCCGGCCTGTCCGGACTGCACGCGGCCATGATTCTGGAAGAAGAAGGCATGACGGTTCAGGTATTGGAAGGGCGCCATCGGGTCGGCGGGCGGGTCTATACCTTGATGGACGTTCCCGGCCGTCCCGAAGCAGCCGGCGAACTCATCGGCGGCAACTATGCCCGCATGATCGACGCCGCCGAGCGGTTGGACCTGGAGTTGATTCCGCCCGTCGAACTCGGCGCCGCCCGCGGCTGGCTTTACCGCATCAAGGAACAAAACATCCTGCCGCAAGAGTGGCCGGGCCATCGGCTCAACCCTCTGGAGGGGGACGACCGCCAACTCATGCCGGACCGGCTGCTGTTCGTGCTGTCCCACCGCGACAATCCCTTGTCGGGCCGGGCGCTGGACGACTGGATCCTGCCGGAATTCCGGAAGTACGATATTCCCCATTCCCGATATTTGAGAGAAACCCTCGGCTTCAACGACGACATTATCAATCTCATGAATGTGGTCATTCACACGGACCATGTGGACAACACCTCGGCGCTGCACGAACTCAGACGCTATGCGGTCGGGGAGTTCAATCGGAGCGCCACGCTCGCCAACAGCGACCGCCCGGCGTCCTTGCAGGTAAAAGGCGGCAACTCGCTCCTGCCCTTCGCCATGGCGGAAAGTTTGGAGAACGGGGTGCTGCTCGACAAAACCGTTTATTCCCTTGAGGACGACGGGACGATGGTAACGGTATCCTGTATCGACGGCAGCGAGTACCGGGCCGGGCAAGTGGTCTGTTCCGCGCCTTATCCGGTGCTGCGCCATATGAAGTTCACGCCGCGTCTGCCGCCGATCATGGAAAGCGCCGTCAAGGAAATCGATTACGGTATCTCCATCCAGGTGCATTTTCTCATCAAAGAACGGTTCTGGGAAAAAGACGGCCTGCCGTCGAGCATCTGGACGGACGGACCCATGGAACGCTTTGCCGTGTTGGCCCGCGGTGAAAAAGGCGAAGAGACCTCCGCCATTTCCTTCATCAACGGCAACGAGGCTTACAAGTATGACTACATGACCGATGAGCAGGTGGCCGCGTACACGCTGCGCGAACTGGCCCGCATCCGGCCGTCCACCAAAGGCGCGCTGGAGCCGATCATGGTGCAGTCCTGCCATCGTGACGTTCATGGCGCCGGGGACTGGGTGTTCTGGCGTCCCGGACAGATCGCGAAATACGCGGCCAACATGCGCGCCCGCCACGGCAATGTGCATTTCTGCGGCGAACACACGGCGCTGATGGAACGCGGCATGGAGGGAGCCTTCGAGTCCGGCGAACGGGCCGCCGTCGATGTTCTGGATCTGGTGGGGTAATCATGAGGTTCGTATTCGCGCTGGCCGTTTTGTTAAGTCCCCTCGGGGCCTCGGCCCGGGAGGAAGACCGCTTTGCCCGCGATATTCTGATCCTCACCGACTGGTTCGAAGGCATCTTCGACAACGAGGAACAGGTCTGGTTCCACAAGCGGTCCGGGGCCGAAGGCGAGCCGCACCTGCGCATACATGCGATTCATGAACGCGTAGACCTCCCCTCCTTCGGCGAGCATGTATTTTATGTGGAGGAGTACAAGAACAACGACCCGGAGGATGTCTGGCGTCAGCGTTTGGTTATCTTCGAATCCGACCCCGAGGAAAATGCCATACGTATGCGCCTCGGTTTTTTCAACGACCCGAAAGCGGTCCTTGGCGCCGCCGCCAACCCCGATCTGCTCTCCGCTCTCGGTGACTCGGATGTGTCATTTATCGAAAACTGCGATGTGTTTTGGCGGCGCCATGCGGATCAGTTCGAAGGGTCCATGAAACCCAAGGCATGCGTCTTCGGCGAAGGGGAGGACCGCCGCTATTCCGTCCACGACCTGACCTTGTCCGAAAACAAGTATTGGCGCGTCGACTCGACCCTGCGCGTGAAAGACGACAGTATTTTCATCGGCCGTCCGCTCGATGAGCCCTTCGAAATGCGGCGCGCACGGACTTTTTCATGCACGGTCACGTTTCAGGGCGCACAAGATACCGGCTTCCAAAGCGGCGTCGATCATGTCCGGGAGGGCCTGCCGCTGCACAGTCAAGGCGGAACGCTCACGGTGACCAATCCCTCTGACGGACGGGACTATCAACTTTTAATGCGCACCAAGGAATACGACTTCTATGAAAACCGCCCGGATTTCATGTATTTTTCCATCCGTAAACCGGGAGAGTCGACCTCGACGGCCTTCGGCGTCGGCGATACGGATTCCCGTCTCATCGGTCTCAACCTCGGTTGGATGAGCGCGTTTTGTTATCGCGAGGGCTACACCTTCCGTGAACCGCTAGCGGTGTTGAACTACTGAAACGTAATCCCCCGGCTTGGAATCTCTCGACCGCACCGGCCCCGCACTTTTCTCAACGGATAAGGGGCAAGGCCGCCGGTCAAGCAACGCTTCCCTCGCCGGCGCTCGATGGGATAAGTTGCGCGGAGTGTGGAAAATGCGAAAGACGCGCCGGGCGGGCGCGGACATGACAGGGGAGTTCGAGAGTGAATCTTGACCGCATCGGATCGCCGGCCCATGGCGGCGCGTAGCTACGGCGCGGAGGGGCGCGTCGGGGTGGGCACGCCCCAGGCCAATCCGACCGTCGAGCCGGAAATGGCCCGTCTTCTGCCCGACGGCGTCGCCGTCTACACGACGCGGCTGACGAGCCCCTCCCCCGACGCCCGCGTCCGGACGCGGGAATATTTCGAGCGCCTGCCGGATTATCTGAAAAACTACGCCAGCCTCGCCCTCGACGTTTTCGGCTTCGCCTGCACCGGATCGTGTTATCTGGCGGGCCGCGAGGATGAAGAGCGGCGGACCGCCGCGCTCGAACGCGACCGCGGCTTCAGGATCGTCACGGCGACGGCCGCCGTCCGCGCGGCGCTGGAAAAACTGGACGCGGCAAGGATCGCCGTCGTGGCGCCCTATCCGGACTGGCTGGTGGAGGCCAGTCACGCCTATTGGACGGCGGCGGGCTATGTGATTTCCGAAACGCGCGTCGTCGACATCGGGTCCATGGACACGGTTCACATCTACGATCTGGAGTCGCGGCCCGCTTGCGAGGCCGTCCGCGCCGTCGACGCGTCGAAGTGCGACGCCATCCTCATGACCGGGACCGGGATGCCGAGCCTGCCGGTCATCCGCGGCCTGCAAAAACAAGCGGGCGTGCCCTTGCTGTCGTCCAATCTCTGCCTCGCCTGGGCGCTGCTGCGCGAACTCGAGATCGACCCCGCCGAAGCGCCGCTTTCCGACGAAACGTTCCGCCATCCTCTGATCAACGGCTGGCAGGACAAAATCGACGGATAAGGCCGTGCGCCGCGCCCGCCGAAGAGACGTTCCGGCGACCGTCTCGCGCGTGCCGCTGGCGGTCACGCTGGCGCGCCTGGTCTTCGGGCCCGTCTTCGTTTTCAGTTTTTACCTCGGCGCCGCCGCGCCGGATTTCTTCCTCATATATTTGGGCGCCGTGGGCTATGCGCTCACCGCGCTGGCCGACATGGTCGACGGATATCTGGCGCGACGGCTGAACAGCGTCACGCCGCTGGGCGCCCTCCTCGACCCCGTCACCGATATCGTCAACCGCCTGTGCGCCCTTCTCGCCCTGAGCGCGCTGGGCATCGCGCCGTGGCGGCTCATGGCGGTCTACATTCTGCTCGTCCTGCAATACGCCGTCGATACGCGGCCAATGGGCCCGCCGGCGCGTCGTCCGGGCGCATCGACGCTGGGCAAATATATCGCCGCCGCCTACGACGTCGTCATCGCGGCCTCTCTCCTGCAACTCATCTTTATACGGACGGTATCGGGGCCTTACCTGATACCGCCGCTCGTCCATGACGCGCTTGCCGCGGCCGCTCTCCTGTTCATCGCCCGGCGCGCATGGTCTCACGCCGCGGCGCGCCGCAAGCGCCGCTGATCTCGTCGGCGGCCTCGATCGGCAAACCGTTTGGACTGAGGCCGCATGTGATATATGCTCCGCGGCTTGTGCTGCGGAAGCGGAGAGGCATGGCGCGCGGACGGTCGAAAAAGCGGCGAGACGATGAGAAACCGCCCCGTGACGGCGGCGCGACGACCGGCTACGAGGCCGAACTGTGGCGCATGGCCGACACGCTGCGCGGATCAATGGACGCGGCGGAATACAAGCACGTGGTCCTCGGCCTCATCTTCCTGAAATACATCTCCGACGCTTTCGAGGAGAGGCGCGCCCGTCTCGAAGCCGAGCGGCCGCAAGGCGCGGACCCCGAGGACCGGGACGAGTACCGCGCCGATAACGTCTTCTGGGTGCCGCCCGAGGCGCGCTGGAGCCGCCTCGAAGCGCTGGCGCGGCAGCCCGACATCGGCCAACGCGTCGACGAGGCGATGGCGTGCATCGAGCGCGACAACCCGTCGCTCAAGGGCGTGCTGCCCAGGGACTACGCCCGCCAGGCCCTGGACAAGCAGCGTCTCGGCCAACTCATCGACATGGTCGCCAATGTGCGCGTGGGCGACGAGGACGCCCGCTCCAAGGACGTGCTGGGCCGCGTATACGAATATTTTCTGTCGCAGTTCGCCAGCGCCGAAGGCAAGAAGGGCGGCGAGTTCTACACCCCGCGCTGCGTGGTCAAGCTGCTGGTCGAAATGCTGGAGCCGTACCGGGGCCGGGTTTACGATCCCTGCTGCGGCTCGTCCGGCATGTTCGTGCAGTCCGTCGAATTCATCCGCGCCCATGCCAGCGGCAACGGCAACGGCGGCAAGGCGCGCGACGACATCTCGATCTTGGGTCAGGAATCGAATTACACGACTTGGCGTCTGGCGAAGATGAATCTCGCCATCCGCGGCATCGAGGGCCGGATCGCCCACGGCGACAGCTTCCACGATGACCGCCATCCCGACTTGAAGGCCGATTTCATCCTCGCCAATCCGCCGTTCAACGTCTCGGACTGGGGCGGCGAACGACTCGCCGAGGACAAGCGCTGGCGCTACGGCGCCCCGCCCCGGGGCAACGCCAATTTCGCCTGGGTGCAGCACATCGTCCATCACCTGGCGCCGGTGGGGGGGGGCGGCCGGCTTCGTGCTCGCCAACGGCTCGATGTCGTCCGCCCAATCGGGCGAAGGAGAAATCCGCAAGAACCTGATCGAAGCGGACTTGGTGGACTGCATGGTCGCGCTGCCGGGTCAGCTTTTCTACTCGACACAGATCCCCGCCTGTCTGTGGTTCCTGTCGCGTGACCGCCGCGGCGACCGGTTCCGCGACCGCAGCGGTGAAATCCTGTTCATCGACGCGCGCAAGCTGGGCCGCATGATCGACCGCACCCACCGCGAACTGACGGACGAGGACATCGCCCGTATCGCCGGCGTCTACCACGCCTGGCGCGGCGAGGACGGCGCGGGGGACTATGACGACGTTCCGGGCTTTTGCAAGAGCGCGGCGCGCGAGGAAGTGACCGGGCACGGCCACGTGCTCACCCCGGGCCGCTATGTCGGCGCGGCGGCGGTCGAAGATGACGATGTGCCCTTCGAGGACAGGATGAGGCGCCTCGCCGGGCAGCTTCGCGAAAGCCGGGCCGAAGCCCGCAAGCTGGACGCGGCGATCGAGTCGAACCTCGAAGCGCTGGGGTTCGGCGCGGCGGGGGACGCGTGACGGCGGCGGCCGTCGCCGAGGGCCGCGCGGCATTTGAGTCTCACCCATGAGCAACAAACCCATTTGAAAATCATTTTTCGACAATTATGATCGTCGAACTCGTTTGAGTCTCACCCATGAGCAACAAATCCATTTGACAATCATTTTTCGGTGATTATGATCATCAAACTCGTTTGAGTCTCACGCATGAGCAACAAACTCATTTGAAGATCATTTTTCCATGATTATGACTGTCAAATCCATTTGAGTCTCATGGATGAGCGGCAACGGGATGTTTTGTCGAATGATCGGAGAGGACGCGCGAAGATGAACCGGAACATCGGCGCGGCGGCGGTTCACTACCACGAAGGCCGATTCCCCCCTGAAGACCGCCTCGACTGGTCGGAACTGGTCCCGCTGATCGGCCCGGCCACGGCGGCGGTGGCGCGCTATGACGGCGTGCTCTCCGCCGTTCCCAACCCGGACGTTTTGCTTGCCCCTCTGTCCTCTCGGGAAGCGGTGCTTTCGTCGCGCATCGAGGGCACGCAGGCCACCGTAGGCGGGCTGTTCGAATTCGAGGCCGGACGGGAACCGGAATCGCCGGCGCTCCGGGCCGATATCGACGAAGTGCTCAACTATCGCAAAGCCATGCGGTCGGCGGCGGAAGCGCTGAGCGAACTGCCGCTCTGCTTGCGCATCATCCGCGAAGCGCACCGGGTCCTGCTCTCCGGCGTGCGCGGCGAAGGCAAATCTCCCGGAGAGTACCGCCGCGCCGCGAACTGGATCGGACCGCCGGGATGCGGCATTGAAGACGCCAGGTTCGTGCCCATCGGCGCCGACAAACTCCCCGAAGCCATGAGCGCCTGGGAGAGGTACATACACCGCGATGCGTCCGACCGGCTGGTGCAACTCGCCGTTCTGCACGCCGAGTTCGAGGCGCTGCACCCGTTTCTGGACGGCAACGGCCGCCTGGGGCGCATGATGGTGCCCCTGTTCCTGTGGCAGCGCGGGCTCATCCGCCAGCCCATGTTCTATATCAGCGCCTATTTCGAAGCGCACCGGGACGCCTACTATGACGGGCTGCTCGCCGTCTCGCGCGATGACGACTGGACAGGCTGGTGCCGGTTCTTCCTGCAGGCGGTGCAGGACCAAGCCGAGGACAATATCGCCAAGGCTGAAGGCATCCTTGAGCTTTACGAAGACATGAAGACCGTCGTGGCGGATCAGACCCGCTCCCGCTATGCCATCGATGCCCTGGACTGGATCTTCGAATATCCGATCTTCAGCAGCACCGGCTTCGTGGCCCATGCCGGAATCCCGAAGCCGACGGCGCGCCGGATTCTCAAAGCCTTGCGCGAGGGCGGCACCTTGCAAACGATCCGGGAGGGACGCGGCCGCCAAGCGGCGATTCTGAAATTCCCGTCGGTCCTGGCCATCGCCGAGGGCCGCGCGGCGTTTGAGTCTCACGAATGATCGACAAATCCGTTTGTCAATCATTTTTCAGTGATTATGATCATCAAACTCGTTTGAGTCTCATGCATGAGCGGCAACGGGAACATTACGCTTACTTACGCCGCGCGGTTCAGCCGCCCGGGAGTTCGGTATGACGGGTGAGTGGAAGACGGTTAGGCTTGGCGATTGCATTGAGATAAACGTTTCCACATATACGCCGAGCGAGTCTTGGCCTTTCATCAACTATCTCGACACTGGCAACATCACGGAGAACCGGATTGCCGAAATCCAACGTCTAATCGCGGGGAAAGACAAGATACCTAGCCGGGCACGCCGGAAAGTCCAACCGGGCGACATCTTATACTCGATAGTTCGCCCAAATCAGAAGCATTTCGGCCTGTTGAAATATATCCCAGAGAATTTTCTGGCTTCGACGGGCTTTGCTGTCATTAGGGGAAGGAAAGGCTTCGGGCACACTGACTTTCTTTACTGGTTTTTGACACAGGACCACATTGTCGATCGTCTGCATACCATCGCGGAGCATAGCACGTCGGCGTATCCGTCAATCAAACCGGCCGACATCGAACAATTGAATGTGGATTTGCCACCACTTTCCGAACAACGCGCCATTGCTAATGTTCTCGGCACGCTGGACGACAAGATCGAGGTGAACCGTCGCATGAACGAGACGCTGGAGGAGATGGCCCGGTCTTTGTTCAAGTCATGGTTCGTCGACTTCGACCCGGTCCATGCCAAGGCCGCCTTGAACCACCGCGCCCCCTCCCATCACTCCCCCCTTGAGGGGGAGTCGGCAAGGCAAGGGCGTTCGCCCGCCGCCGCGCCGGTGGGGGGACTGAGCCGCCTCTACAGCCCCCGCACTCTGCAACGCGCAAAAGCCCTGCGCCAAAACCGGACGGACGCGGAAGGACTGCTCTGGCACTTCCTCCGCAACAGGCAACTCGACGGCTACAAGTTCCGCCGCCAACAGCCCATCGGCCCCTATATCGCCGACTTCGCCTGCCTGTCCGAAAAGCTGCTGATCGAACTCGACGGCGGCCATCACGCGCAGCGCTCATCCCATGACACAAAGCGGGATCGATATCTGCAGGACAGGGGCTACAAGGTCTTGAGGGTCTGGAACAACGATGTCTTCGGAAACTGTTTCGGCGTGTTGGAGCGTATCCACGCCGCGTTGACTGTCGTCCCCCCACCGCATCAGCCTTCGCCTGACGGCTCGGCTTCTGCGACTCCCCCTCAAGGGGGGAGTGATGGGAGTAAGTGGAGCGTTGAGCGCGCCCGCGACTACCTCAACCGCATGGACCCCAAAATCGCAAACCTCTTCCCCGACACCCTCGACGACGAGGGAAAGCCAGTGGGGTGGCGGGTTGGCAAGCTCAGCAGTTCTTTTCGCCTGACAATGGGGCAATCGCCTCCCGGAAGCACCTACAACGACGATCGGAAAGGATTACCCTTTTTTCAAGGTCGGACAGATTTCGGTTTTCGGTATCCGGAGAATCGAAAATATTGCACGGCTCCGACCAGAATAGCGGAGCGAGACGACACGCTCGTTAGCGTTCGCGCCCCGGTCGGTGACATCAACATGGCATGGGAAAAATGCTGCATTGGCCGAGGCGTTGCAGCGCTTCGGCATATGTCGGGATCGCGAGCTTTCACCTACTATTCCGCATGGGCAATTCAGCAGACACTCAGGCAATACGAACATACCGGGACAGTCTTTGGTGCTATCAACAAAAGGCAGTTCGAAACTCTAAGCGTTGTGGAGCCGCCACCCGAGATTGTCTCGCGCTTTGATTGCAAAGTCGGACCTTTCGACGAATACATCAGAAGGAATGTTGCAGAATCCCGCACCCTCGCCCAAACCCGCGATACCCTCCTCCCCAAACTCATCTCAGGTGAAATCCGTGTCGCAGAGGCCAAAAAAGCAGTGGAGGCCGTGACGTGAAAAGGGAAGTCCGCCGCCTTCGCGAAAAGGCGGTCAACGCACTGGTGCTATCTATTGACCACTTCAACCGACCTTGGGATAGAGGCAGGATAGAAGCAGTCCTAATTCTGCTTGACCACTCCTTCGAAATGCTTCTCAAAGCAGCGATCCGGCACAGGCAAGGCAAGATTCGGAAGCCGGGCGAGAAGCAAACCATAGGATTCGACGCTTGCGTTCGAAAAGCTCTCACCGATGGAGATCTGAAATTCCTATCCGAAGAGCAGGCGCGCACACTGCGAATGATCAACAGACAGCGAGATGCAGCCCAGCACTACCTCGTCGATATGTCAGAGCATCAGTTGTACTTGTACGCACAAGCAGGCGTGACGCTCTTTCGCGATATTCACGACGACGTATTCGACAAGAAGCTCGTGCTTGAACTGCCCGAGCGCGTCCTTCCGATATCAACAACAGCGCCGAAGAACTTGGCGACCCTATTCGACAAAGAGATTGAGGAAATAAAGGGGCTCCTAGCACCCCGCACTCGAAAAAAGATGGATGCGATCACGAAGTTGCGAAGCCTCGCGGTACTAGAGAGCGCGATAAATGGCGACTACGAACAGCCAAGCGACCGCGAACTGGAGAAGCTCAGCAAGCGTCTTGCCGACGGCGAGCCATGGTCTTCGGTTTTTCCCGGTGTGGCATCTATCAACATCTCGGTGGAGGGCGACGGTCCGACCCTCAGCCTTCGCTTCACTAAGAATGAAGGGGTGCCCGCCAAAATTCTAAAAGAGGGCGAGGAATTCGGCGCATTCGTCGGAGTACGCACAGTGAACGATCTCGATACCTACAGTCTCGGAGCAAAACGATTGGCCGAGAAGGTCGGCCTAACGCTGCCCAAGTGCCTCTCCGTCATTGATTATTTGGACCTTCCCTCTCAACCGGACTGCTATAAAGAGTTCAAGATTGGGAAAATGGTACACAAACGGTATTCCCCGAAGGCAATCGATAAAATCCGGGAAGCCTTGAAACAAGAGCCGATCGAGAAAATCTGGCAAAAGTGGCGCAGAGGTCGTCGTTTACGAAAGCCGCGACGGTGAGGTGCGCGGGGCGTTGCGGAGTTTCAGATCAGGCTTCAACTTCCCCCGGGGCGCGTATGGCTTCAAGTAGAATCTGCCTCTTTCTCAGCGCTTTCATTGTGGGGGGACTTAGAATCCTCTGCCTCAACTAACGCGTAAAATTGTTCCCGCAGAGATTGGAAATCTTCGGCCGCTGCTGCCGCCGCCTTTTCATCCATTTTGCCGAAGTAGCGGTAAGCGCTGCCCTGTCCGTCTTGATCCCTGATTTGCTCCCAGGCGATTGCCGCTTCCTTGTCGCTCATGTCGTCCGTAATAGCCGGCAGCGGGGCTTTGGCCTCGGCGGCCGCTTGCGGCTTTAACCGTGCGGACAATCCCAACAATTTAAGTCGCTGGTCAAGAAGCCTGATCACGCGGTCCAGAGAGGGCAGAGTTTTCATGGCGTTGGGCCGCCATTTCGCCAGCAGGCTATCGATTATGTCAAGTTGGCGCTGGATCTGTGTCTTCATGTCGGCGCCGACAGAATTCGTTTTATCGGATTTTGAGGCCATTTCAGGGGGATATCAGATCCGAATGTCTTGCATCAACATGTTTATAGTGGATTATAGGGCTATAGTCGGCCATATCTTTCGAGACGAACCATGACCGCCACTCCCTCCAAATCCCGTCGTGTTTGGACCGTCGCCGAGGCCAAGGCGCTCCTGTCGGGGATCCTGCGCCTCGCCGAGAAGGTATGGCGGGACCGGTCGACTCGTCGCAAATTCCTCGGCCCGTGGCTGATCGAAAACACCCCGCGCGGGACCACGGTCGAAATTCCGAACCGCAAGGACAGAGGACGGGAGATTCCGTTCACAACCGCCGCGGACGAATGAGCGGTTATCTTCCGGACACGAACTTGACGATAGCGACGCGCAACGTGAGGGACTTCGGCGATTTGAACGTCGATGTTATCAACCCCTGGAACGGACCATGACCACCCTCGCCTCCCCCTCGGCAACTCCCGGTAACGACGGTCGGCTCGCGGAGGACGCGGCATGACCCGCGTCTCCGTAAATCCCGAACTTCTGCGTTGGGCGCGCGAGCGCGCCGACATCGCGCAGGAAGATCTGGCGGCGAAGTTCAAAAAACTGCCCGAATGGGAGAACGGTCAAACCCGCCCCACCCTGAAGCAGTTGGAAAAGTTCGCCCGCGCCGTCCATGTACCGTTCGGCTACCTTTTTCTCCGCGATCCTCCTGACGAACGCCTCCCGATTGCCGACTTTCGCACCGTTGCGGACACAGCAAAAATCAAAGCGAGCCCGGATCTGATCGACACGCTCTACGCTATGCAGCGGCGGCAGGCGTGGCTGCATGAGCACCTCGTAGAGAACGAGGCGGACCCGTTGCCCTTCGCGGCAAGCGCTCGTCTTGCCGACGACCCCGGTGCCGTGGGTCGCGAGATGCGGCGTACCCTCGGCCTGGACAAGGGTTGGGCGGCGGGAGTGCGCAGTTGGCAGGATGCCGTGAATGAGTTGCGCCGCATGATCGAGCGGCTCGGCGTGATGGCTGTGATCAACGGCATCGTCGGCAACAATACGCATCGTCGGTTGAGCGTGGCGGAGTTTCGCGGGTTCGCGCTCACGGATCATTACGCGCCCTTGATTTTCGTGAACGGCGCGGATGCGAAATCCGCCCAAATGTTCACGCTGGCTCACGAGTTGGCGCACATCTGGCTCGGCGAAGAGGGGCTTTCCGGTTTCGAGAAAATGATTCCCAGCGGCACGGACGTGGAAGACTGGTGCAACCGGGCAGCGGCCGAATTCCTCGTGCCATCGCGCGAACTACAGGAGCGCTGGATACAGGTCAAGCGGGAACAGAATCGCTTCGAGGCCCTTGGGAGGTCGTTCAAGGTGAGCCCGGTGGTCGCCGCCCGTCGAACTATGGACCTCAAGCTCATTGAGCGCAGCGCCTTCTTCGAATTCTACGATCACTACACCAACCGGAAATACCGGGGCGGGGCGACACCGTCCGGAGGCGATTTTTACAACAACCAAAATGTGCGTGTCGGCAAGCTTTTCGCGACCCATGTGATAGGAGCAGCGATGGAGGGCGAAATCGGTTTCAGGGAAGCCTATGAACTGACCGGCCTCCGGGGCGGAACGTTCCAAGAGTACGCCGATAAACTGGGCATCCCGCTTTCCTGATGCCGGATCAGACAACATACCTTGTGGACTCCGATGTTTTCATCACCGCAAAGAATCTGTATTACGCGTTCGATTTATGCCCCGGATTTTGGAAAAGCCTGCTTCATTATCACGGAGAGGGTCGGGTTTTCAGCGTTGACAGAGTGCGAAACGAACTGCTCGCCGGTCGCAGTGATGAGAACCTGGTTCAGTGGGTGAAGAACGATGTTCCGGAAGAATTCTTCCTGCCAGTGGACACCGATGAGCTGGCGCGCGTCTATACGGAAATCATGATGTGGGTTCAACGCCATCCAAACTACTTCGAGCATGCAAAGGCGAAATTCGCGACAGGTGCAGATGGCTGGCTCGTAGCCTGCGCACAGGTGCGCGGTGCGACCGTTGTGACGAACGAGCAGCCTGCCCCGGCGTCCAGAAAGGACGTGAAACTGCCTGATGTCTGCGACGAGTTCAAAGTCCCTAGGCAAAACGCGTTCGTCATGCTTCGAACGTTGGGAGCGCAGTTTGATTGGACGGGAAGGGTTGAATGAGCCGCGTCAGTAGCCAGTCACTATCCATCCTATGGTCTTTTGAAACGGGGACGGCACAACTTGTGACTTGCCACTGGCTGGAGCGTGACTTCTCGGGCCCAAAGTGCTCGTACCTTATCGCCTGCGTCCGAAGCATAAATCCCTACGAGATGCTCCGCCGCGAACAGGCGAGGTTCGTCCTGGGACCCGGCAGAGACGCTGCTTGATGGCAGGGTTAGCGGAAAGGGATGTCGAGGAAGCCGCCCTGGACTGGCTGGCCGGACTCGGCTGGTCCGTCGCCCACGGCCCCGACATCGAGCCCGACACGCCGGGCGAGGAGCGAAGCGATTACGAAAAGGTGGTGTTGGACCGCCGCCTCCGCGACGCGCTGGCGCGGCTCAACCCCGCCCTGCCCGCGCAAGCGCTCGACGACGCCTTCCGCAGACTGACGAGCCCGGAAGGGGCGAACCTGGAAACCAGCAACCGCGCCTTCCACCGCATGCTCGTGGACGGCGTGACGGTCGAATACCGCGACGAGAGCGGCGCGGTCCGCGGCGCGCAGGCCCGGATCGTCGACTTCGACGACGCGGGCCGCAACGACTGGCTCGCGGTCAACCAGTTCACGGTCACCGAGAACAAACACACGCGTCGGCCCGACATGGCGCTGTTCGTCAACGGACTGCCGCTCGGAGTGATCGAACTCAAGAACCCGGCGGACGAAGACGCGACCGTCTGGAGCGCATGGCGTCAATTTCAGACCTACAAAGCCGAACTGCCGTCTCTGTTCGCCATGAACGCGGCGCTCATGGTCTCGGACGGCGTAGAGGCGCGCATCGGCACGCTGACCGCCGGACACGAGTGGTTCAAGCCGTGGCGCACGATCTCGGGCGAAACCCTGGCCGACCCGCACATGCCTCAATTGCAGGTGATGCTCGAAGGCGTCTGCGCACCGGCGCGGTTCCTCGCGCTGGTCCGCGATTTCATCGTGTTCGAGGATGACGGCGGCGGCGCGCCGAGCAAGAAAATGGCGGGCTATCATCAGTTTCATGCGGTGGAGACGGCGGTCGCCGAGACCCTGCGCGCGGCGCGGATGCGGCAGGAACTCGACGACGACGAAGGCCACTACGAGTCCGGCCGCAAGCCGGGCGGCAAGACGGGCGACCGGCGCATCGGCGTCGTCTGGCACACCCAGGGCTCGGGCAAGAGCCTGACCATGGCCTTCTACGCCGGGCGCATCGTCCGCGAGCCGGCGATGGAGAACCCGACCGTGGTCGTGCTGACCGACCGCAACGACCTCGACGATCAGCTTTTCGCCACCTTCGCGCGCTGCCGGGACCTGCTGCGCCAGCCTCCGGCGCAGGCGGCGAGCCGGGCCGACCTGCGCGCCAGGCTCGCGGTGGAATCGGGCGGCGTGGTCTTCACCACCATTCAGAAGTTCTTCCCCGAAGAGAAGGGCGACCGGCATCCGCTGCTGTCGGAACGGCGTAACATCGTGGTCATCGCCGACGAAGCGCATCGCAGCCAGTACGACTTCATCGACGGCTTCGCCCGCCACATGCGCGACGCCCTGCCCAACGCTTCGTTCATCGGCTTCACCGGCACGCCGGTCGAACTTCAGGACGCCAACACGCGCGCCGTGTTCGGCGACTACATCAGCATCTACGACATCCGGCGCGCGGTCGAGGACAAGGCGACGGTGCCGATCTATTACGAAAGCCGGCTCGCGAAGCTGTCGCTGGACAAGAGCGAGCGGCCTCTGATCGATCCCGGCTTCGAGGAAGCGACGGAAGGCGAGGAGATCGCCCGCAAGGAGAAGCTCAAGACCAAATGGGCGCAGCTCGAAGCCATCGTCGGCGCGGAGAAGCGCGTGGCGCTCATAGCGCAAGACATCGTCGCGCATTTCGAGCAGCGCATCGAGGCCATGGACGGCAAGGCGATGGTCGTGTGCATGAGCCGGCGCATCTGCATCGACCTCTACCGCGCGCTGATCCGTCTGCGGCCCCATTGGGGGCACGCGGATGACGACAAGGGGCAGATCAAGGTCGTGATGACGGGGGCGGCCTCCGACCCGCCCGACTGGCAAGAACACATCCGCAACAAGCCGGGCCGCGAGGCGCTGGCCAAGCGGTTCCGCGACGCCGGCGACCCGCTCCGGATCGCGCTCGTGCGCGACATGTGGCTGACCGGCTTCGACGCGCCGAGCCTGCACACCATGTATGTCGACAAGCCGATGCGCGGCCACGGGCTGATGCAGGCCATCGCCCGGGTCAACCGCGTCTTCAAGGACAAGCCGGGCGGACTCGTGGTCGACTATCTCGGACTCGCCCATGAGTTCAAGAAGGCGCTCGCCACCTACACCGAGAGCGGCGGCGCCGGGCGGACCGCGCTCGATCAGACGGAAGCGGTGGCGGTGATGCTGGAAAAGTACGAAATATGCTGCGGCCTGTTCCACGGATTCGACCGCTCCGCATGGGTGAGCGGCGAAGCGGCGGACCGGCTGAGCCTGCTGCCGGCGGCGCAGGAGCACATCCTCGCCCAGGAGAACGGAAAAGACCGCTTCATGAAGGCGGTGCGCGCGCTTTCGCAGGCGTTCGCGCTGGCCGTGCCGCATGAGGAGGCGATTCGCATTCGCGACGACGTTGAGTTCTTCCAGGCCGTGCGGTCGGTGCTGGCCAAGCGCGCGGAGGCGGAGGCGCGGCCGGAAGAGGAACTGGACCATGCCGTCCGCCAGATCATCTCGCGCGCGGTGGCGTCGGAAGGCGTGATCGACATCTTCGCCGCCGCGGGCCTGGACAAACCCGAGATCTCGATCCTGTCGGACGAGTTCCTCGCCGAGGTGCGCGGCATGAAGCGGCGCAATCTCGCCGTCGAACTGTTGCGGAAGCTGTTGAAGGGCGAACTTGCCGCGCGGCGGCGCAAGAACGTCGTCCAGGCGCGCTCCTTTGCCGAGATGCTGGAAGAGACCCTGCGCCGCTATCAGAACCGCGCCGTCGAGGCCGCGCAGGTAATCGAGGAATTGATCCAACTCGCCCGAGAGTTGCGCGAGGCCAGCGCCCGCGGCGAAGAGTTGGGGCTGTCGGAGGACGAACTTGCCTTCTATGACGCGCTAGAGACCAACGACAGCGCGGTCAAAGTGCTCGGCGACGAGACTCTGCGCGGCATCGCCTGCGAACTGGTCGAGACCGTACGCAATAACGTCACCATCGACTGGACGCTGCGCGAGAACGTGCGGGCGAAGCTGCGCGTCCTGGTCAAGCGAATCCTGAAGAAGCACAACTATCCGCCCGACAAACAGGAACAAGCGACGCGGACGGTGCTGGAACAAGCGGAAGTGTTGTCCGCGGACTGGGCCGCACGTTGATAGCTGTCGAGTCCCATGCCGTCAGCCCGATGCGACAAAGTTCGGATCGGAGAAATTTATTATATCCTTAATTTCATCCGGGTTGGTTTTGAACCATTCAGTGCCGGGAATATTTTCGACTTGATGACCGCGATTTTTCAAAACGAGATGTATTAGTTGCTCCCATGACTTCGCTTGTTCCTCCGTTTCGCATCTAATTCGGATCAAATACTTGGGAAGCACAGGCAGGTATGAAGCAAAATCTTTCTTCCATCTTCGATTGAATCCGCCCGGGCCCGCCCATCCGATTTTGATGGGCCAACGGTCGCTGGTTTTGATGGGCCAACGATCGCCGGTTTTTTTGTCCTGCGGCAAAGGCAAACACCACGCGTAAACCTCGCAAGGCCCCTTACCGAGTTCTTCACCAGGCTCCAAGATGGTGTCGCCGGTGTCATCCTGACCATCCTCGGCCCCTAAGTTCGCGAGGTCCGTGTCGGATTCTGTCTGCTCGCCGGTCCCGACACGCAAATAAACCCCCTTCTTTAATTTGCGGAAGCCGTATTTGGTACTTCCTTCTTCTTTGGGAAGTTGCTTCTTCACTGCCGCTGTTACTGATTCCTTATCCTTCTCCTTATCACCATCACCAAGAACGCCTTCTTCCTTACACAGTTCCCATACAATGTTAATAATTTCATTGCGTCGATAGGGCTTATCGCGAACGAAATCAGTCTCATTATTTTCGAAAATGTGTTGGACCGTGTCTGCACCAAATTTTAATTGAAATACCCAGTCTTGATCTTTCGAAACCATTTTTATCTCCTCAAAAATAATGTCTGCTTGATCAGCAGAAGTTGATATCAGTCATCGGCCTTTCACCTTGGAAGGCGATTCGGGCGGTCTGCATACGACGGAACGGCGGTCCGCGATCCGGTAGCCCAACAGCGGAGTGGTCAACTCAAAAAATTCGGGACACTCGCTTCTATCAACGGTCATGAATCGGTAACCCTCCTGTTTTGAAAATGCCGCTCTAGGCCTAGATGGTGATCTACGGCGAATCAATATGGTAAAGCAAGATAAGCAGGATTGGAAGGATCGCGAAAAATAATAATCGTGCGGAGGCGGTTCCACCATTCGACCTCCGGGTCTACGAGAACCAACATCAGGCTGGGCCGCTTGAACCGGCGAAGGGCGTAATACGGCGGGTGGCGGGCTTGGGTCGGGACGACGGCGTGAATCCCCGACAGCGAGCGCACAGGCCGTAATGTGCAGTGAACGCCGAGCAGGTCTCGAAAAGGGCAATGACGATAACTGTTGTGAAGGGCAACATTGCCCCTCTCGACCGCATTGCTCTACCCGGTCGTCCGCTCATCACGGCCAACGATCTCGGCCCTTGACGCCGATTGCTTGACCGGGGATATAGTTGAACTCATGAGACGCGTAGGGCGAGACACCGGGAACGGAAAATTCCCTCACCGCCGATTCCGATCCGACAGCCTCTGTCTATCTGGTCCTGCGGGCTACATGGAACCCGGTAACTAATTGAGCTATGGTCCCATCGAGAATTGATCATAGTACCGAGCCATCACCGAACGCCGGGCATCGTCGAGGTTTGGCGACGAAGGCGGTCTTCAGGGCGAGACGAACCGGACTGGCCTCGCTTCTGTTTGCAGTTCTGCATCCGCGCGACGCAAGAGCGGCATCGGTGAATGCCGACAATGTCCGGCTGATCTTCGGCTCTCGATCCGCCAACATATCCTTGGGCGATGTAGAAACGGTCCATGCAGTAGACGGCCGTCTCTGGTCCGGCATACGGATCCGCTATGCCGCGGGCGATTCACAAGTTTCGGGGCTGTCCCGAATGGCCGCGAGCGCTCTAGCCGACACGCTTGAAACGGCAAGACGTAATTGGTGGCGCCGAGCGCTTGCCGCACAGATAGTCACTCTCCGCTCCATCCGCGACCGCTTGGCCGAGTTTGCCGATCCACCGAAATACCTCACCGCCGAGGCGCTCCACGACCTTGAGGTAGATGCACAAACGGTGGCTGGCGAGTTCGTGATGCGCTGGCCGAAGGGGCTCTCGGATGTCCCGGAGATTCGGATGCTACTGGATACCCTCAAGTTTCTGGAAGCGCCGAAAAATGCCCAGTCGAAGGCCAACGAGGCGTTCGTCGCGAAGGAACTGGTCCGCTCGCGCGTTCTGTTCGATCGGATCGAGGCCCAGGCGCTCACCGAAGAGCAGCGCAAGGCAGTCGTCATCGACGAGCGGCGCAATCTCGTGGTCGCCGCAGCCGGCAGCGGCAAGACCTCCGTCATCGTGGCGAAGGCGGGGTGGCTCGTCCACAGAATGCGTCGCAAGCCGTCCGAACTGCTGCTTCTCGCCTTCGCGCGAGACGCCCGCAAGGAGATGGAAGAGCGGATGGACAAGCGCCTCGGCGCCGCAATCGCGGGCGACGTGACGGTGCGCACCTTCCACAGTCTCGGCATGGCGATCATCGGCAAAACCGAAGGGAAGCGCCCGGCGCTCGCCGCAACGGCGGAGAACGACCGGTCGCTGCTCGACCTGCTTGAGGGAATCGTCACCGATCTGCTCTCCGACCGAGAATTCTCCGCCACGCTGCATGAATGGTTCCGGGAGAGGTTCGCGCCGTACAGGGGTGTGCACGAGTTCAAAAACTGGGGCGAGTACTACGACTACATCCGCAAGTTCGACATCCGCTCGCTAAAGGGCGAAACCGTCCGCAGCTTCGAAGAATGCGAGATCGCGAACCTCCTCTACCTCAACGACATCGCCTACGAGTACGAACCCCCCTATGAGCACGATCTGGCAACCCCGGAAAAGCGCCAGTACAAGCCCGACTTCCGTCTTCCCGAACACGGCATCTACATCGAGCACTTCGGTATCGACGCCGCGGGGAACACGGCGGCATTTGTCGACCGGAAGGAATATCGTCAAGACATGGAGTGGAAGCGCGGCGTCCATGCAAAGCACGGCACCGTCCTGATCGAAACCTTCAGCCACGAACAGGCCGACGGCAGACTGATCCGCAACCTGACGGAGAAGCTTGCGGCCCACGGCGTGACTCTGTCGCCGACCCCGCGCGAGGATGTATTCGCCGCTCTCAAACAACAGGGGCGGATCGATCCGTTCACGCAGCTTGTAGCGACCTTCCTGCAGCACTTCAAGGGCAGTCGGCTGTCTTTTGCCGACATCGCTGAACGCGCCGACGCTCACCCGGACAGGGAGCGGGCGCAAGCGTTTCTTGCGGTGTTTCAGCCGATCTTCGAGCGCTATCAGGAATCGCTTGCCCGCTCGGGGGAGATCGACTTCCACGACATGATCAACCGGGCGACCGATCTCGTGGAGGAAGGACGTTACCGCAGCCCGTTCAGATACATCCTGGTCGACGAATTCCAGGACATCTCGCTGTCCCGGGCAAGGTTTCTGAAAGCGTTGCTCGACGGCTCTCCGGGCGCGCAGTTGTTCGCGGTCGGCGACGACTGGCAGGCGATCTACCGGTTCGGCGGCTCGGACATCGCCGTCATGCGGGAGTTCGGAGTCCATTTCGGCACGTTCGAGCGCATCGACCTGGGAACTACGTTCCGTTGCTCCGACCGCATCGCCGAGGTCGCTACCGATTTCGTGCTCCGCAACCCCGCGCAGATCCGCAAGACGGTCCGCGCAACGCGCAAAGCGAACCGGCCGGCAGTACATGTCGGTCTTCCCGGCCAGAAAGGCCTTTCGCTGTTGAAAGAAGCGCTCGACCGGATCGCCGAGGATGCCCAGCGGCACGACGGGACGCCCGAGGTGCTACTGCTTGGCCGCTACCGGCGCCTGCGACCTCCCAACATGGGCGCGCTGGCGAAGCAGTATCCGGGCCTTCGCTTCTCCTGGATGACCGTGCACCGCTCCAAGGGACTCGAGGCTGACTACGCCGTGGTCCTCGGTATGTGTTCCGGCAAACACGGATTTCCCACCGAAATCGTCGACGATCCCTTGCTTGATCTCGTTCTGGCAACGCCCGAAGCCCATCCAAATGCCGAGGAGCGGCGCCTTCTCTATGTCGCCATCACGAGGGCAAGACGGCAGGTCTTCCTGCTTGCCGAAGGCGGCCCGCCGTCAGCGTTCGTCAGCGAGCTCATCGACGACGGATACGATGTCGCCGTGTTCGGGCGTCCGCCGGAGCGCGACGTAGACTGCCCGCAATGCGCCAAGGGACGATTGAAGCGCCGGGAAAACGCCCGCAACGGAAATATCTTCTACGGCTGCTCGAACTTCCCCTTGTGCGAGCACATGACGCGCGCGTGCCCAAGCTGCCGGATCGGTCTGCCGGTCAAATCCGGCAGCGCTTACCGATGCCGCGACTGCGGCGGGACGATCGAGAGTTGTCCTCGCTGCGACGGCTGGCTGGACACCAGGATGGGCAAGTTCGGCCGGTTCCTCGGTTGCTCAAACTGGCCGAACTGCGACTACACGCAAGACCTGAGTAAGCCGCAGCAGGTGAGCAAAACGGCATCGGACAATGCGAAGTCCGGGTAGCACACACGCAAACTCCACAGGCTGTCCGTTCAGCCAGTCATGCAGGGCTGTGCTGTCAGCAATATCTGCCATGGGTGCAACTTTAGAGGATTATATACCAAAGTCCCAATCGGGCGGCTAAGCTTCGGGGGTCTTCGACGATCTTACACGTTGCCGGGGGCGGCTTCGTGATCCGCGGCGGCTTAGAAGTCTTCGAGTATCAGGCCCAATTCCCTGGCGCGGCGAACGGCATCGGCGCGGCGGCGCACGCCCAACTTGGCGAACAGTTTTCTCATATGATACTGCACACCGTGCACGGTCAGCCCGAGGTCCGCCGCGATGTGCTTGTCCTGCTGGCCTTCGAGACGCTCGAGCACCTGCTGCTCGCGCTCGCTCAGCACCGGAACGCGGGGCTCATCGGACGCGTTCATGGAGGCAAGAAGCGACAGGACCGTATCCCGTCTCGAAGAGGAGGGGACCGAATCGACGTAAGATTCCATGACCTCCTTGCCCACTTCACGCTCACGAACAAGCGGCCATGAATACGGAGTTTCATCCAGCAGACGCAGAAATGTCTCCAGTTGCCTTGACGCCGCCTTCGCCGCCCCCGCCCGATGTTCCAGTGCCATCGACAGCGGCAGCGCACGCATGAGCGTGCGCCTCAGACCTAGCGCCGACGCCGCGGCACACAGGTCTTTTGCAAAGCGGCGCCCCTCGTCGAAACGCCCGCGGGCGGTCAGCAAGCGCAGGCGGGCGCACGACAACGCCTCCATTTCCCGCCAGCTCTGCCCGTTCAGGTCCAGACAGTCTTTCGGAGCTTCCGGCAGGTCGTACAGCCGCCAGTCCCGTTCGGCGTCCTCAAGCCGCCCGGCGGTCGCGAGCAAGGATACACGCTGCGCCGACAGATACCGTATGAGTGACGGCAATTCGGCGCCGCGCACGAAATCCAGCATTTGGTCCACCGCCGCCAGTGCGCTGTCCATGCCCTCGTTCCACAGCTTCAGGTCGACGACCACACCGCTTGCCGCGACATAGACCGAGAAGGACGTCGGAGTGGCGATCAGCTTTTTTGGGGCTCGGAGCGGTACTGAAACGGGCCCAAGCCGGTTGCATTCCAGGGCAAGTTCCCGCATCAGGATCTTGAGAGCGACCGTCGGCAGCGAATCGAAGACATCGCTCGTCTTGATTGCGTTCCGTACTTGTCCGTAATGTTTTTCGGCGTCCGGCGTCCGGCCTTGCGCCATGGCAATCTGGCCCATCTCCAGATCGACAAAAAGGTTCATGTAACGGTCGTTGACGAGGTTCTGCTGAGCCAGTGCGAGGCAATCGAGCGACTCGTCGAATTGCCCCGCCAGATGATGCCCGATCCCCAGTCGGTATTGCAGATGTCCGCACGTCAGCGGGTCAAGACGGGGCGACTCCACGCAGCGCGAGAAATCGGGGAGCTTGGCCTGAACCCACTCGGAGCCGATCGGGGCGGCTCCGTGCAGAGCGATGTCGCCGCCAACGATGTAATCGTCCACCGAGAGTTCGAAATCGTCTTCGTCCCGATCGCCGGCGCGGTCCGGAAGCGTCGCGCCCACGGCGGCGTATCTCTTCCGGGCCTCCGCCATATGCCCCGAAAGAGTCAAAGCCAGACATCGGACGAGTTCCAGCCGGGGGCGTTCCGAGATGATGTCCTCGTTGAGCAACTGAGCGGCGGCCACGAATTTTTCGAGGCCCTGCTGCATCAACATGCGGACACCGCCGGCGTGCTCCAAAATATCGCCCACCAGGGTCCTTTCCCCCGCTTCAATGGCGTGGCACATGGCGGTCACCGTTTCACCGGGCCTCCTCATCAAAACCTCTGTAATACGGCGATGGATGGCTCTGTATCGCTGCCGGCTCTCACTGTATCGACGCCTGATACAGTAGTCCCGAATCAACGGATTCAAGCGACAAGCATCCGGCGCCGTCCTGGGGACCGGATTCAGCAGCCCGGTCAGAGCAGGGATCGCCTCGATCCGACGCATGGAGTCGGTACGCTGAAATACCTCGTCGAGAAGTTCCCCATTCATCCACTCAAACTGCCCGATATCGAGCAGAAAATCCTTTTCGTCCGCACCGAGCCCCTCGAACAATCGCGAATCCAACCAGTTCTCAACAAAGTCCCGCACCGTGCGAACGTCTTCAGATTCCGATTTACCCCTCTTGTAACGACGAATTTGAACGGCAAACGGCCATCCGCCCGTATCGGCCACGATTGCGTTCAGTTCCCTGTTGGTCAGGCCAATATTTAAGAACGTCGCGACTTCCGCCACCGAAAACCGCAGTTCTTCCTCCGTCACCACTGTGGCATGGCCGTCCAGAAGGACTCCGCCGACATTCAGGCCGACGGGAAACTCGCGGCAAGTCATCGCCAAGTGCAAGTTGGATGGCCCGTGATGCAACAGAGACTCGAGCATCGCCACCGATTCCGGGTTCCTCAACCGGTCGACCTCATCGAGCGCAAGCACGAAGGGACCGGCATGCGCTTCTATAGCGCGCGTCACAAGCGCAAGCCCGCGCCAAGACACGTCGCTGGCATCATCGCCCGGCACCGACAGATCCGGGATATCCAGTCCGGCAATTTGGCACGCGAGGACGATGTAGGTGTCGAGAACCGCGGGCTCGTCGTGCTCATCCAGCGAAATCCAGGCGGTCTTAACACCGTCCTCTCTGAGGCTGCGGCAGCATTCGGCAAGCAAGAGCGTCTTGCCGAATCCACAGGACGCCTTGAGCACCGTTACGCGCTGACGGGTCGGCATAACCCTTGCTATGAGTTGGACACGGCGGAGATACCCTGTCACCGGGTCGGGAATAGTGACTTTTTGGCGGTTGGCCCAGAGCGGGCGCCCTGTAGTCGAGTCTTTAGCGGTCATCCCCGGCATCCATCCGCAACACGTGACAGCCAGGTTTCGCAGTCCGTTGAGATCATCTTCAGCGATATCCGCTCACTGCCCTCGATCCTGTCCCCACTCTAGGCCCGATTGTGGGAATGCCCGGTCACGATAGGATTTTCGATTCACCTGTCAAGATCAAGCCGCGCTGCACTCCTGGACCCGAGTTGACAAACCGTTCCGACGATCAGCCGCGCCGGGTCCGGAAGAGCGCGGCTTTAACAGCCGTTCGGATTCAACGGACGGGCGAACGCCAGCCTGCCCGACAGCAACAGCAGAAATTCGGTCACCGGAGCCCGACTTCCCTGTAGTCTACTATGATTTGCAAAAGCCTCCTTGAGAGTCTTCCGTGAAGGACGCCGATACACCGTGAGAATAGTCAGCGGCGACTCTCACAAAAAGCGCACACCCCATTCCTGAGAACCGACGAACGTAATTGTCACGCCACCCGTGCGTATCTTACCAGCCACCGTCTCCTGCTGCTGCGGCTCCTCCGACCGCGGCCGCAGTGCCGGCTCCAATCGCGACGGCGGTACCGGCTCCAGCGGCGACGGCAGTGCCCACCATAACTGCAGTGACCGACACTGCGCCGCCCGCGATCTGTTCCAAGTCCTGTTCGCTGAGGTCCTCAAGGCCTCCCTCGGAATCGATCACTTCCTTCCGGAAGTCCGCCAGATCGCCCATGGTCCAGTCCAGGCCCAAGCTATCGGCATACCGCATATGCTCATCCATATCCGACAACCCGATCTCCTTCGCCTTGGCGCGCAAATCCGGCTCGGCCGCGCAGCGGCGCGCATATTCCTTAAGATTCTCAACACTCATCTCGCTAACCTCCGGTCCTTCAGTCGAATGTAAACGAATTAAAGCATCATAAACTGCAGCCTCGGCAACCTCCGTGGCAAGCGATAAACAACAAGAGTTGAAAACTAAATCATGTAGTTTCCGGATGTCGGCCAAACTACGAGAGCGATTGTCCGTTACTACGAATGGAACTGCACATATGGGCCCCGGAGACACAGTCGCGTCGCCCGCGTGCGCGGACTGACCTCGTTTCGGCGGTTCAATAAGATCGGGTCCAAGGTCTCGGCTCTCTCGGATGGAGCCGGCTCGGCGAAATCGCGCTTAACGTGGATATCCTGCCGGAGCAGGCAGGCGCGAAACCGAGGCTTGAACTTTACGGCGCTGAGCGAACGCTGTCCGTGGAACAACTCCCGTCGAACGATTCCCAGGCCGATACCTCACTCAATGAGCGATCTACCAGCTGCCATCGTGTGCGGCCACGGCGATCCCAACGCCTACCGCCCCAAGCCCTACGGCGACGGCGGCGCCCGCCGCAATTGCAGTGGCCGTAATTACGCCGGCCGCAACCTGTTCCAAATCCTCTTGGCTGAGGTCCTCAAGCTCTCCCTCAGCCTCGATCACTTCCTTCCGGAAGGCTATCATGTCGTCCAAGGTCCAATCCAGGCCCAGGCTCTCGGCATGCCGCATATGCTCATCCATATCCGACAACCCGATCTCTTTCGCCTTGGCGCGCAACTCCGGCTCGGCCGTGCAGCGGCGCGCATATTCCTTAAGGTTCTCCACACTCATCTCGCTAACCTCCGGTCCTTCAGTCGAATGTAAACGGATCAACGCCTAACAAACTGCAAGCTCGGCAACCTAAGTGGCAAGGGATCTACCAGCCGCCGTCTCCTGCTGCTGCGGCTCCACCCGCCGCTGCGGATCCGACGGCGGCGACCGTGGCGGCGCCCGCCGCTGCGGCTCCGACGCCGGCTGCGACGGCCATTCCTACCGTGGCCGAAACTACGCCGCCCGCAACCTGTTCCAAGTCCTCTTCGCTGAGGTCCTCAAGGCCTCCCTCGGAATCGATCACTTCCTTCTGAAAGGCTGCCAGATCGCTCCTGGTCCAGTCCAGGCCCAAGCTCTTGGCATGCCGCATATGCTCATCCATATCCGACAACCCGATCTCCTTCGCCTTGGCCCGCAACTCCGGCTCGGCCGCGCAGCGGCTCGCATATTCCTTAAGATTCTCAACACTCATCTCGCTAACCTCCGGTCCTTCAGTCGAATGTAAACGAATTAAAGCATCATAAACTGCAGCCTCGGCAACCTCCGTGGCAAGGGATAAACAACAAGGCCGCCCAACTAAATCATGTAGTTTCCGGATGTCGGCCAAACTACGAGAGCGATTGTCCGTTACTACGAATGGAACTGCAAATATGGGTCCCGGAGACACAGTCGCGCCGGACTCGGGCGCGGGCGTTCGCGGCTCAGGGCGACGCATCAGGAGAACTGCAAGTTGCGGCGGTCCAGCGGAGACCGGGTCCAAGGCCTCGGCAATCTCGGATAGAGCCGACTCGGCGAAATCGTCTGGCCGGGGGAGAGCGGGCAAGCCTGAACGACACCCTGGCCCGACCGGCAGTCCCGTACGGCGAAATCGCGCTTAACGCGGATATCCTGCCGGATCAGGCAGAGGCGGGAAACCGAGGCTCGAACTTTACAGCGCCGAGCGAACGGTGTACGTGGAACAACTTACGTCGAACGATTCCTCGGCCGATACCTCACTCAATGAGCGATCTACCAGCCGCCGTCTCCTCCGGCCGACGCGCTGCCGGCCGCCGCCGCGCCGCCGGCGGCCCCGGCTGCGGCCCCGGCTGCGGCCCCGGCTGCAAACCCAACGGCTACCGCCCCAAGGCCTACGGCGACGGCGAGGGAGACAACGCCGCCCGCAACCTGTTCCAACTCTTCCTCGCTGAGATCCTCGAGATCGCCATCCGCGTCAATCGTCTCTCTCCTGAACGCGATCATGTCGTCGCTGCTCCAGTCCAGGCCCAGGCTCTCGGCATGCCGTATATGCTCATCCATATCCAACAACCCGATCTCCTTCGCCTTGGCGCGCAACTCCGGCTCGGTCGCGCAACGGCGCGCATATTCCTTAAGGTTCTCTAAACTCATCTCGCTAACCTCCGGTCCTTCAGTCGAATGTAAACAGATCAACGCATCATAAACTGCAGCCTCGGCAACCTCCTGGCAAGGAATAAACAACAAGACTCGACAACTAAATCATGTAGTTTCCGGATGTCGGCCAAACTACGAGAGCGATTGTCCGTTACTACGAATGGAACTGCAAATATGAGCCTTTGAGACACAGTCGCGCTGGGCCCGAGCCTGAGCGGCTCAGGGCGCCGCCGCAGGAGAACTGCAAGTTATAGCGCGAGTATCGTCACCCGTTGGCCGCATGAGCCGCATAAAGACTGCCTCCCTCAGGGCAGTCATATGTGACTTTACGGCGCAATTCCCGGCAAACGGCGCACGGCAGGTTGCGTTACCAGGCGCCGTCTCCTGCCGCTGCGGCTCCACCTGCCGCTGCGGCTGCGCCGGCGCCCCCGACGACACCAACTGCCGCTGCGGCTCCGACGCCAATTCCGACGGCCGTTGCTATTGTGATCGAAACTACGCCGCCCGCGACCTTTTCCAATTCCTCTTCGCTGAGGTCCTCAAGGCCTCCCTGGTCATCGATCACTTCCTTCCGGAAGGCCACCATGTCGTCGCTGTTCCAGTCCAGGCCCAGGCTCTTGGCATGCCGCATATGCTCATCCATATCCGACAACCCGATCTCCTTCGCCTTGGCCCGCAACTCCGGCTCGGCCGCGCAGCGGCTCGCATATTCCTTAAGATTCTCTACACTCATCTCGCTAACCTCCGGTCCTTCAGTCGAATGTAAACGAATTAAAGCATCATAAACTGCAGCCTCGGCAACCTCCGTGGCAAGGGATAAACAACAAGACTTGACAACTAAATCATGTAGTTTCCGGATGTCGGTCAAACTACGAGAGCGATTGTCCGTTACTACGAATGGAACTTCACATATGGGCCCCGGAGACACAGTCGCGCCGCCCGCTTGCGCGGACTGACCTCGTTTCGGCGGCTCAATGAGATCGGGTCCAAGGTCTCGGGCCGACACCTCACTCAATGTCAATGAGCGATCTACCAGCCGCCGTCTCCTGTTGCCGACGCGGTGCCGCCCGCCACTGCGCCGCCGGCGGCCCCGGCGACGACTCCGGCAGTGACCCCGGCAGAGACCCCGACACCAACCGCGATGGCAACGGTGATAACGCCGCCCGCAATCTGTTCCAACTCTTCCTCACTGAGGTCTTCCAGATCGCCTTCCGAGTCGATCGTTTCTCTCCTGAACGCGGCCATGTCGTCCAAGGTCCAGTCCAGGCCCAGGCTCTCGGCATGCCGCATATGCTCCTCCGCATCCGACATACCGATCTCCTTCGCCTTGGCGCGCAGCTCCGGCTCGGTCGCGCAGCGGCGCGCATATTCCTTAAGGTTCTCCACACTCATCTCGCTAACCTCCGGTCCTTCAGTCGAATGTGAACGGATTGTCGAACAATAACTCGGCCGATACCTCACTTGTGAACGGATTAACGCATGCCTCCGCACGTCATGGCCCGGTCGGAAACGTCTCGACTATTCTCCCTGGCCAGGCCCCCCGTGACCGCTATGTCCAGGCGCCCAATCCAAGCCGTTGGGGGCCGTGCCGTGACTATGACCACCGTGCCCACCGACAACCTTCGACAGTTCGTCTTTATCAAGCTCTTGGGGTTCCTCGTTATCAACCTTTTGAGGTTTTTCGTCCGTCTTCTCGACTTTCCGGGTTGTTTCCTTGTCCATCGAATCGTCTCCTTTTTCGAGAGTGAACGGCATCCCGCCACATGGCGGCGATGACCTGAAAGTAGAACTTAACGGATCAACGCATCACAAACTGCAGCCTCGGCAACCTCCGTGGCAAGCGATAAACAACAAGACTTGAAAACTAAATCATGTAGTTTCCGGGTGTCGGCCAAACTACGAGACCGATCGTCCGTTACTACGAATAGAACTGCAAATATGCGCCCCGGAAACACAGTCGCGCCGCCCGCCCGCGCGGACTGGGACCCCGTTTCGGCGGTCCAAAGCCTCGGCCATCTCGGATAGAGTCGGCTTGGCTAAATCGACCGACCGGGGGAGATCGGGCAAGCTCGCAAAGTTAGAAGACTTTCCATCGCATCAGCGGTTGAAAGGTCGTGCGGGCTGTATCCTCGGCTTCTTACCCGTGCCTCATGCGGCTGTCATGACCGGCGCAGCCGGCTCGCGCAGCGACGGCGTCTCGGCTTCCTGACGCGCGCGATAGTCGCGCGTGATCGACAGTTCGCACAGATGACCCTTCTTGAAAAGAGATTCAAGCATCGACATCGCCGCCATCGGACCAACCAGAGGATTGTCCGAAAGAGCGTCGAATACCTGCTCATAGGTCAGGTCCCCGCGGTCGATCAACTCGGCCGTATGACGATGCAACTCACCCTTGCGGAAGTCGCGACGCGTGGTCGGAGACAGAAGGGTGAAACCGTCCGGATGCGTCACAACTTTCAGATCGTCGCGCCAACGCATCGGCATCTCCGAATAGGGATGAATCACCATGCTCCGACCAACTATCCGCTTGAGAGCAACTTCAAAGCCATCCGGACCGTCTTCAAAGGTCGTCTCGTCAAAAACACGGTAGCCGTAGCGGTACTCCATCGTCGTATAGCAGGGGCTGATCAGCTTCACCGTGCGGTTCACCATGTTCACCAAAAAACCCGATATGCAGGCAATCGAACCCTGCGGAGGCTCAAAACCTTCAGGCAGATTCTCGTAATCAACATCGCGCAGATCGTCAGCATCAACCAGTTGCTGAAGCATCCTCTCACGACCGCCAGGTACCTTGGTACGGAAAACCTCCGCATCCTTCTGCTGCATCAGCAACGTGGTATCGCGCATCTCCAAAGGCGTGAAAGCCTTGTGAAGCTTGCGCATGATGTTGCGAGACAGAACACTAATGCGAGGCCATTGTACCGGGCCTTTGCTGTAGTACGTGATCAAATCGCGAACCCAGTCCTCACCCGCACGCGCAGTCGCGGTGCACAAAGTCGCCCCCGTCAGTTGCTGCCAAAACTCCAACAGCTTCACATAATGCGGGTTGTCGTTCGGCTCCGTGCTCCAGTACAGCATCCCCTGCGCCGCAGGCCAGCCCAGAACACTCATCATACCCGTGGCAACACCGCGCACCAACTCACGGTTCTCAGACCGCGTGAGGTCAAAAACCGTTTGCAGCTTGTGCGCATCAAAAGCGCAAAAACCGCACCCAACCGAACAACCAACCGCCATCTCAACAGCGTGACACGGATGATCCAGAGCCCAGCCAAAAGTGCCCAACTCGTTGCGAACCGCCGAAACCCGACGACCACGCCAAGCCGTGTATCCGGGACTGCTCGTCGGCCTGGCACTCACCAAAAGCTTCTGGATCATGCCCGATCTTTCGACACGGTGACGCCACATATACCAAAGCCGCAACTCGGGATAGGGCGCCAGAATCTCGTGAATCTCGGACGGCGCATCTTCAAATCTGGGATGGCACGCCACAAGCTCGGGAAGACGGTCAAGGAAATCCGTCTGCTTCCACAGCAACTCCATCGCTTCAGGCTCGACACTCACCCCGATGTCCTTCAGCATCTGACGCTGCTCGTCGGTGAATTGACCGCCCGAATCAATCGCATTGCGGAAATCGCGGTCGCCCTGGTAGCACTCAAAGAAACGCTTGACCTCGGCAAGAATACGTATCTCGTCCGCGCTCAGCCCCGCAAAGCTGTCGCCATAGCGAAAGCGCGAGCGCATCTCCGAAACAGTGGCCGAGGCCGCCGTCGGCATCATCTTCTCAGAAGATACGGCGTCCGCCCCTTCCGACTTGGCGTCCGCAACAACTGACGCCGGACGATCGGTTGCAACAATAGTCTGATTGGATTCCATGGATATAACTCCCGTCAAAAAATAACTCGGCCGATACCTCAACCAATAAAATCTACCAGCCGCCGTCTCCTGCGGCGGCCACCCCTCCGATTACGGCGGCAGAACCGGCTCCAACGGCGAGGGCGCCAACCGCCAGAGCTGCAGTGGCCGTAACTACGCCGCCCGCGACCTTTTCCAAGTCCTCTTCGCTGAGGTCCTCAAGGTCTCCCTGGTCATCGATCACTTCCTTCCGGAAGGCTACCATGTCGTCGCTGCTCCAGGCCAAGCCCAGGCTCTCGGCATGCCGCATATGCTCATCCATATCCGACAACCCGATCTCCTTCGCCTTGGCCCGCAGCTCCGGCTCGGACGCGCAGCGGCGCGCATATTCCTTAAGGTTCTCTACACTCACCTCGCCAACCTCCGGTCCCTCAGTCGAATGTGATCGGCCGACACCTCACTCGACAAGCGCTCTACCAGCCGCCGTCTCCTGCGGCGGCCGCCCCTCCGACTGCGGCGGCGGAACCGGCTCCGACTACGGCGGCAGTGCCGGCTCCAACGGCGACGGCGCCAACCGCCACAGCTACAGTAATTCCGGTGGCCGTAACTGCGCCGCCCGCGACCTGTTCCAAGTCCTGTTCGCTGAGGTCCTCAAGGTCTCCCTCGGCATCGATCACTTCCTTCCGGAAGGCTACCATGTCTTCCAAAGTCCAGTCCAAGCCCAGGCTCTCGGCATGCCGCATATGCTCCGCTGCATCCGACATCCCGATCTCCTTCGCCTTGGTCCGCAACTCCGGCTCGGCCGCGCAGCGGCGCGCATATTCCTTAAGATTCTCTACACTCATCTCGCTAACCTCCAGTCCCTCAGTCGAATATAAACAGATTAACTCATACCTCCGCAAGCCATGGCCCGGTTGGAAACGTCTCGACTATTCTCCCTGACCGGGACCCCCGTGACCGCTATGTCCAGGCGCCCAATCCAAGCCGTTGGGGGCCGTGCCGTTATAGTCGAAGAGTTTATAACCACCGTTCCCACCGACAACCTTCGACAGTTCGTCTTTATCAAGCTCTTGGGGTTCCTCGTTATCAACCTTTTGAGGTTTTTCGTTCGTCTTCTCGACTTTCCGGGTTGTTTCCTTGTCCATCGAATCGTCTCCTTTTTCGAGAGTGAACGGCATCCCGCCGCATGGCGGCGATGACCTGAAAAATGAGCGCTCTACCAGCCGCCGTCTCCCGCCGATGCCGCGGACCCGGCCGCCGCTGCGCCGCCAACGGCCCCGGCAGCGGCCCCGGCAGAGACCCCGACAGCCACGCCGGTGGCGACGACGCTGGCGATGGCGGTGACAATGCCGCCCGCAACCTGTTCCAACTCTTCCTCACTGAGATCCTCAAGATCGCCTTCCGCGTCGATCATTTCTTTCCTGAACGCGGTCATGTCGTCCAAGTTCCAGTCCAGGCCCAGGCTCTCGGCATGCCGCATATGTTCTTCCATATCCGACATCCCGATCTCTTTCGCCTTGGCGAGCAACTCCGGCTCGGCCGCGCAGCGGCGCGCATATTCCTTAAGATTCTCTACACTCATCTCGCTCGCCTCCAGTCCTTCAGTCGAACGTAAACGTATCAACGCATGACAAACTGCAGCCTCGGCAACCTCCGTGGCAAGGGATAAATAACAAGACTTGACAACTAAATCATGTAGTTTCCGGATGTCGGCCAAACTACGAGACCGATTATCCGTTACTACGAACAGAACTACAAATACGGACCTCGGAGACGCGGTTTTGCCGGTCGGCCCGAGTGGATTCAGCTTCATACGATCTGCTCAACAAACCGGTGCAGCGACGTCCTGCGGACGCCCGGACGCAGGATTGCCCGGCAGCCGCCAATTGCGTCCATCCGGAGAAACGGTCAGGGTGTTGCAAATCGTGGGCAGTTCGGCCACCGGGACTATGCGCGGCGGACCGTCGTAGGCGAGCTGCTGCCGATTACAGGCGCGCATCACCCGCAGGTTGTACGCCGCTTCGGACTCGGGCTTGCGCCGCGACGACGCGGCGTATTGGTGGTTCAGGCCGCCCGGTGTGCCGCCGTGCTGATCCCATTCCATCAGCACGCCGTTGCTGTTGCGCAGAAGCTTGCGCAACGGTTCAATATAGTGGTCGCGCGAGCGGGTCATATCGTAGAGACCGCTGAGCCCTGCATAGAAGACTGCAAACTCCTGTCTCACGCGGCTTTCGTATTCGTTCATCGCCAGCGTCTCGGGCAGACGGCCGCGCAGAACCGCCTTGATCGAGCGGGCGGCCAGCAGCGCGCCATAGGTGGCCAGATGCACCCCCGACGACAGCAGTACGTCAACGAAGCAGGCCGCATCTCCCACTTGCACCAGTCCGGGCGCCCAGAACGCATCGCTGGCATACGAGTAATCGGCGCACAGGCGCACCTCGTGATAGGGCCGCTCGGCGGCGGGGCGGGCATCGGCGAGCAGCGCCGCGGTGCGCGGGCATTGTGCCAGCCAGGAGGTCAGCACCTGCCGCGGGTTCTTGCCCAGCGTGCTCGCACAACCCCGCGGGGCAACCACGCCGACGCTGGTGAGGGTGTCTGAGAGTGGGATGAACCAGACCCAGGCATGGCCGTGCGCAGTTTCGAGCGTCTCGAAGAATACATGGCCCTCCAGCGGGGATTCCAGCCGTCCGGCACCGTCCCAGTAGCCCCATACCGCCACTTTGCGGAAGAAGCACGAGTGGGTCCGCATACGAATTTCCGGCAACTTCAATCGCATCTGTCCGCTTGCGTTGGCGACATACCGTGCCCGCACCCGATGGCGGACGCCGCTGTCGAGATCGTCGATCTCGACCACACGCCCATGGACCGAATCTCCTTCTCCCACCGACAGGACCGCTTGCCGATTATGAACCGCAACCCCTTGGGCCGCAGCATTGTCCAGAAAGATTGTATCGAAGCGCTGCCGGTCTACGTTCAGCGCGGTGGGGGCGTCCGGGCCGCTGTCGGGTCCACCGAAGAACAGCGTCCAGGGTGTGTCGGGTCGGTCGCCCCAGCAGAAAGTGGCGCCGGACTTTACGATGAAGTTCGCCTCCGCGATCTCGTCCGCAACGCCGAGCAGGGGCGCGAGTTGACGCGGCGTTGCCGGCAGCAACGACTCTCCGATGCGATATCGCGGGCCGCGTTCACGCTCATACAACGCCACATCCAGGCCGTCTTGAGCACAGAGCGTTGCCACGGTCGCGCCCGTTGGCCCGCCGCCGATCACTAAAACATCGACATCTCTCATGCCGCTGCCTCCTCTCATGTTCTGCCTCCGCGTCCCACACCTACAGGTTTTATGAAGGCGGTTCCGAAGCGTGTCACGACATTCCCAGGGATTGCCGGATCTTCGCAGTGAATCTCCGCATTCGCCCGGCGGTTATGGGCGGCCGACAGGCGCCCGGACGCACCTCGCCCGCATTGACGCGGTCTTCGGGGTCGAAGCGGGTCTTCAGTTCGCAAAATCGGGCCCAGCGGGCCGGACCCCAGTAGCTTCTGAAATCGAGCGACCGTGTCAAGTTCTCAGCTTGGCAATAGAGCGCCCAGCCCTGATCGATGATTTGTGCAACGAAAGCCCGTTCGGCCTGCGTCAGAGCGGCCTCGGCCGAGTCGGTTCCAACCCCGCCGCAAATGGCCATTACTCCTACCGTGACGAAATCCTCGTCACGCGGATACAGCATCGGGGGGGTGGGCGCCTTGCGCCGGACAAGATAGCGAAAGCCGATCGCCGCGCCGTCCTGAACCGGGCCGACCCAACCGCCCGTGGGGCGGAGCACGTCACGATGTGCATGGCTCCAATTCCCGATAATCCTCCAGGCAACGTCTTCTTCGTCCACAGGCACCAGAGCGGTGAACCAGTATACCCAGTCGATTCCTTCCGCCGGCGGCAGCGCATCGGTTTCGTTCGGATTGAGCGGGTTCAGCACCGGGATTCGACCGGAGTTGCCCACCGGCAGACGGCCGGGCACGCCCGATTGCGGGTGCAGGCGCAGCGTCACCTCGAGAATCAAACCAAATTGCCCCATAGAAGCGAACATCCAGCGAAAATCTTCGTCTTTCGAGAGGATGTCGTGCACTTTGCCGCGTCCATCGATGATCTTGAGCTGCGCTACCTGTGCCCAGAGCCCGCCAAATTTCTCGGACAGCGAGATGGCATCGAGCGCTCCCGCCGCGAGGCCGTCTTGCGCGTCGAGTTTCCTGCGCTCACCCGGCGGTACGCGCAGGCCCAGCCCACCCGCATTCACGAAGCCGCCCACGGTGGGCCCTGCCCAGCCGCCGTTGTAGATGGGCAACCTCATGCCGCGGTCGGCGACGAAATCGCGGATGTCCCAAAGGACCGCGCCACTGCCCACGGTGAGCAAGGAGGGCGCCTCGACACGATAGTGGTCAAGCCCGCGGGTGCAGACCAGCGTCTCGCCCGCCCGCGGCAGGGTGGCGCCGGACAACCCATGCCCGCTGCCCCGCACCCGCAGGGGCGCTCCCTGCGCCAGAGCAGCGCGCCATTGACGCACCGCCGCCTCGACGCTGTCCGGCGACAATAAGGTGTAGTTGGCGCTGGAGACGTGAAGCTTGCCGTAATCAGTCAGCATTCATCACCATGACGGGATCTGGACAAGAAAGCATAATTGTATTACCAATGTCCTGCCGTGCCAATGGACATGTCCTGAATGACAAATCCTGTCAGGGTCAGCGGAGCTTATCGGAAAGCTCCACCGTCGTCACAGCGGGCGGACCGGCACAGTGCGGCAGGCGGTTTTCCCAGGCGGAACGACAATATGGCAGGCCACCCGATCTCGCCAGGACGCATTCATCGATGACTGTCACCGTTAACAAGCGGCTTGCGGCTGCGATGGTCGCCGCCCGGGCCGGCTGGGCTCTGCCTTCCCGCAAGGGACCCGGCGCTACAGGGCAGTTGTTCATGGAGCGCATGCAGGCACGGATTGCCGAGAAGCTCTCTCCCGACCGCTTGGCTCGCTATATCTCGATGCGCGATGCCGTGCGTGCTGCCGTGCGCCTGCTGAACGACGGCGACCAGGACGCGGCCGGGAGAGCGTTTGAGGACTGCGCGGCCCGGCTTCCGGAATTCGCGGACGACCCCGAACTGGACGACTTGGCGCGATCATGGCTCGACCAAGCCTGGGCCTATTATGACATCCGCCGCGGCGACCCCGCCGCCGCCGAGACGCGTCTACGCCATGCGATGGACAGCGATATTCGGCTGGAACAAGTGCACGGCTATGACCTGATGCATATCGGACGAATTAACACAGTCCATCTCTGGCTACGCGTGCAGGTGGCCGCAGGCGCACGCGAGGCCGCCCTCGACGGCGCCAATGCCATCCTGACCTATGTCAATGGATACGGCGGCGACCTGCCCTTGGGCGCCGGCTGGTCCAGGGACGCGGCGTCGCGGATCCCGGCGGACCTGGCCGCTGCCATGACCCGTCGCATCGCCAGCGAGGTGGGAACCATTCTGAGCGGGCTGGATCGCGAGCACAGCGCCGCGGCGCTGGATCGTCTGCCCATGCTGGAACGCCTCGATTCCGACGTTCACGATGAGATCACCGACTGGGTGAGGATCAAGCGTTTCTGGGCTGAAGGCCGGACGGACGACTTCCTTACCCATGTCATCCCGTATCTCGCCGCGGGTCGGCGCGAAACCAACCTTTGGCATGCCGCGCTCCTGGATCTGTGCCTCGCCGCCCGCACGCTGCGCCCGGTCTCGGGACGTCTCTTCTGTACGGATGTGGCCGAGCGCGCCAAGGAAGATTCAACGGCGCCGAGACGGCTGAGGCGGCATCTTGAGAGATTAACGGAAGATCCGCCCTTGGCTCCTTGGGTCGCATCGATACCGGCGCGACGGTTCCATCTGGTCTGCATGGGTCTGCCGCGATCAGGTGTCGTCTCCCTGTTCACCCTGTTCAGTAATTTCCGTGCCGCCAATGAATATGCCGAAATCGAGACGATCCGGACGCTTGTCGACTTCCACAAGAGCCGTCTGAGCCATGACGCACTGTGCGCTTACATGGCCCGGCGCGACCGCGAAAGCACGCTGGAAATGGATGCGGCCAGCTTTCTTCACTTGGCCGGTGATGTGCTCGCCGGCCTAAGCGATGATATCCGCTTCGTCCTGCCGGTGCGCGAGCCCGACACTTGGTTTGAGAGCTACATGAGAGAATTGCTGCGCTTGCATGATCGCCTTCGTATGCGCGGCAAGGCCCCGCCTGCCTGGCAGCAGGATTATGGCGAAATGCTTCTCGGCCGGTTCGACTGGGACGAGATCGCGACATCGGAAGCGCGTCAAGCGTTTTTGCCGGACGTGGCACGGCGGTTTCTGACCCATTGGGCACAGGCCACCGGGAAGATGCTTGATACTCTGCCACCCGAACGAACCCTTGTCCTGCGCACGCAGGATCTTGGCCCGATGCGCGACCGTCTCGCGGCTTTCGTTGATCAGCCCGTAGAGTCCTTGACCAGCAGAAGCCATAGCCACGCCAGCATCCCCGGTCCCAGCCCGCTTGAGGGACTGCCGGAAGGGTGGCTGGCGGAGACGGCGGCTGAGATCTGCGGAGCGACCCATGCCCGCGCACTGGAGCGCTGCGTCCGGTGAATATGGAGCGGACCGGCCGCAAATTGGTGTTTCTGGGCCCGTCGCTGGGGCTGGAAGAGGCGCGAAGCCTCTGCCCGGCAGCGGAATTCCATCCACCGATCCGCTTTGGCGATCTCTACGCTCTGACCTGCGAGTCACCGGGGCAGGTGCTGATCATCGACGGCGTGTTCCATGACACCACGCCGGTGTGGCAGCGCGAGATATTGCACGTGCTGCAGGCCGGCTGGCAGGTGCTGGGCGCGTCCTCCATGGGCGCATTGCGGGCGCTGGAACTCGAGGCTTACGGCATGGTCGGGCTGGGCACGGTCTTCGAATGGTATCGGACCGGCCGGATCGAGGGCGATGACGAAGTTGCCTTGATGCATGGCGTTGCGGAGATGGGCTACCAGCCGCTGAGCCTGCCGCTGGTCGACGTGCGCCATGTCCTGGCCGGGCTTGAGGCGCAAGGGGTGTTGGCACCGTCTCAAGTGTCCGGAATTCTCTACTCGTTCAAGTGCATGGGGCATGAGGCACGCACACAGAGCGCGCTTCTGGCGCTGGTGCAGGAACAGGGCGGGGATGTCGAGGCGGTGCGCGGTCGGCTGTCGGACCCGGCGCAGAGTCTCAAGGCGGAAGATGCACGGCTGGCGCTGGGGGTTCTGGCAGGCCAGCTTCCGCCGCCCGCGCCAGAGGCCTGCTGGCCCGACCCGCTGCCGCCGCCGGTCGAGCCGGAAGCTTTGCTACAGCGCCGGATGTACCCATTGGCCGGTCCGTCGCTCCTGGTGACCGACGTGCTGAACGAGATAGTGCGGCGGCCTGAAGATCTGCTCCAGGCCCAACGCGAAAGCCGCCGCCGCTGGTTCCTGTGCGACTGGGTCCGTATCTCCGGAAAGGGGCCGGACGCCGACGAACGACGCTCTTTCGCCGTGGCGCATGCGTCCGGACTGGCCCGGGATCAAGGCGTCTCTCTGTCTCGATGGTGTGCCGCGTCGGCGCTGCGGCACAACGAATTGCCGGAATGGATGGCGGGCCTCGCGGTTGAAACTTGGCTGACCAGGCAAACCGCACAGAGGCTTGGGATCTCTCATCCGCTGCATGGGGACCAACCGTCGCTGATTCCCCTGGTGCTGGTCGACTGGATGCGCCGCCACGGGGTGGAAGCGCCTGCCGAACGCCGCGCCAGCACAGGCCATATGGCCACGTGGCTGGTCCATATGGGACCTGGGTTCTTCGGCGCTACGGACTATCATTCGGATGTTGCACTGATCGGAACTCTGGCAGCAAATGGTCATCTGGCGCGCTGGGGGCAGGCGGATCGGACGGGACGGGAAACGGACTCCTCCTCCTGACGTCGGAAGACGGGAGGGCTGAACGCATACAGGCGCCGAGTGGGAAAGCCGGGCCCTTGACGCACAAAGACCCACTGCGTACCTTGCCTCAACACACAGCCGAGGCAACCCTGCCGTGTCATAGGTCCTAAACCGGGACACGGGTCGACGGCGGGGTTGTTACGAATCAGTCCAGGAGGTGGCCGCTGAAAGGTTGCGCGAGGTAAGATAACGGGTAGCGGCAAACAGGTCAGACCGGGGCCTCGGTCCGCCAAGCCCGAACGGCGCTCGGGGCGAAAGGCCTGCAGGAGAGATGATGTGCCGACCGATTCCCCGGGATCGGCGGCCAAGAGATTCTCACAAACGGACTGGATACGAGACTGCAACCTGCCGGCTCCGGAGCATCGGGCCTGTCCTTGCAACCGGGAGGCGTCCATACGACGGAACCATGAGCGATGCTGCCTTCACCGATGCGCTGGCACGGGAAGCGGCGCGGCTGCCGCTACTGCGGGCGTGCACTCCGGAGGAAACGCTGGCGACCATAACGCCCGCCCTGCCCGATTGCGGGATCACGCGGTCGGCCTCGGTCACACATCTCGACACTTTCGGCATTCCGGTCTGGGTGTCGGTGCGACCCGGGGGGCAGGTCTTGCAAATCAGCAATGGCAAAGGGGTCTCGGATGCGTCGGCTCAGGTCTCAGCGTTGATGGAGGCCTGCGAATTGCACTTGGCGGAGAACCCTCGCCCGGAGCGGCTTTGGCACGGCAGTATGGCGCAGCTTGCCAAGATCAAGCCTGATGCGCGGGTCGTTTTGCCGGAAGATCTCCCCTGTGCCCTTGGGCACTACTTCTCGCCCGATTTTATCGGTGAATGGACCTCCGGCACGGACCTGGACACGGGCGGCCAGGTTTGGGTTCCGTCGAGCGTGGTCTATTTCTTTCGTCGTCCCTCGCTGTTCGAGACCAGTTCCAACGGGCTGGCTTCGGGTAACACGCAGGCCGAAGCTCAGTTGCATGCTCTTTACGAGTTGATCGAACGCGATGCGATGTGCGCGCTAGGTGAGCAGGGGCGGCTCAAGCTGCGCGAACGCGGACAGGTGATCGACCCCGACAGCGTGACATTTCCGGTTGCTCGACTGATCCTCGACCGCTGCGCCGAGAAGGGAACGCGAGTCGTGCTGATGAAATTACCGGCGCCGGTAGCCGTGTCGGCAATTTGGGCGGTCTTTTTGAACGAGCGGACGGTGTCGACGCGATCCCTCGTCAATACGGGATGGGGCGCTCATGACAATCCGGAAGTGGCCCTCACGCGCGCTCTGACCGAGGCAGCGCAATCGCGGCTGGCTAAGATTCACGGCGCCCGCGACGACATTCGGCTGAGGGTGGGGGCTCCCAAGGACAGCCGAGCTTATCGCGTGCTGGAGAGCCTCACCCCTGACATCAGCTGGAAACAGGTCGAGGAATGGCCGCGCCTCGACCTGCCGGCAGCGCCCGAGGCCGCGGTGCCACGGCTGGTGGATGAACTGATCCGCAAAGGCAAGGGTCCGGTGTACGATTTTGATCTCGGCAAGCCGGAGACGCGCCTGTATTGCGCACGAATCATCGCTCCAAGTCTGGCTTTCAGAAAGTTGTTGTTCTGACGGGCGCCGCTCCGGACAGTATCTATCGGTTCCTGCGCAAGCGGGAATGGTCTTGTGACGGCAAACGGTACGGCGCGGCGCGGCACTGATCGAACCGGCCGTCGCCGACAACCCTGAATCAGATGATCTGCCGCCGAGCCATCCCCGCCAGCACGCCGTCCCGCTCCATCAAAGCCTGATATCGTCCGGTCTCAACGATCTTGCCATCCTGCATCACATAAATTCGGTCGACATCGACCACCGTGCTAAGGCGATGGGCGATCAGTATCCGGGTGACACTCAGGCCTCGCAGCGTGGTCCGGATCGTGTCCTGAGTGCGGTTGTCGAGCATACTCGTCGCCTCGTCCAACAGCAGCACGCGTGGCTTGCGCGCCAGGGCGCGGGCGACAAGCAGACGTTGCTTCTGGCCGCCGGACAGGCCTACTCCGCCTTCCGAGAGCACCGTATTCAACCCCATCGGCAGGGCTTCGATGTCCTCGTCGAGCCCAACCGCACGCGCCGCTTCCCAGACTTCCCTTTGGGTCATCGGCACTTCACCCGCGATGATCCTCATGATGCTATCCGGGACGAGTTGCCCGTTCTGCAGCACCACACCCATGTGACGGCGCATGGCACCGAGATCCAGCGTCAGCAGATCGTGTCCGTCAACTAACACTGCGCCGGAGGTCGGTCGCTCAAAGCCGAGCAGCAGTCGATACAGCGTCGACTTGCCGGCTCCGCTCGGGCCAATAAAGGCCACATACTCTCCCGGACGGATATGAAAGGATATGTCTTGGAGTGTGTCGCGTGAGGCGGACGGATAGCGGAACGTGACGTGCTCGCACTCAATCCGCCCCGAGATGTCCGGCAGCGCCGTACCGCCGACACTTTCGGGCTGCGACTCGATGATCGGCTGGACGCGCTCGAACAGAGGCAGCACGGCCACCACTGTCGCCAAGGTCGCGGTCAGTCCGGTCATGCCCGTCATGAATTGTCCGAATGCGGCATTGAACGAAAGGAAATCCGCCAATGTGAACGTGCTCGCTGTTTCTCCTTCGATCGCGGCGGTTTGGGCCGCGATCAGCGAGTACCAGATCAGCGCCAACAACGCGAGTTGGGTAAGCGGCGCGAAGAGCGCGTTGAAGGTAAATTGACCGGCCGCCCATTTGCGCGCGGACAGATGCTCGCGCCGCTGCTCAATGTACTTCTCGGCCCAGCATCTGAGTGCGTCGAGTTCGGCGTTGGCCTGCCGAATCTTGGCCAGCCCGATGATCATCTGGAAGATCAGCCCGTCGATCGCACCTTGAGCCATGAACACGGCCCGTTGATGACGGATCTGGCGTGTGGAGAACAACCAACTCCCGGCAGCCAGTCCCACCACCGCGACTCCTGCCCACAGCGCGAGTTCCCAACTGTAATAGAACAACAGAGCGAAGCTGAACAGCGAGAACACACCGCTCACCAAACTGTTGCCGGCCGCGCCGGTCAGCAGTTGACGAATGGCGCTCACACTGTTCGCCCGATCCGCCAGATCGCCGGCAAGATAGCGTCTGAAGAAGGGCAGCGGCAACGACAACAGTCGGTTCCAAACCGCGGCCTGGAGTGTCTCATCGATCCGGGCCTCGATTCGCAACATGCTAAGCGCGCCGACGACCGAGATGGCGGCGGTCGCGAAGGCACCGAGCATAAGGGCCGTCAGCGCGGCGGTCCACATCGGGATGTCCACTCTGGGGATGATTTCGGCTAGAAGCTTTCCGGTCAGGATCGGGGTCAGCAGGGCGATGAGGGCGGCCAGTCCGGCCACGAGACCTACACTCAGGATATCTCGGCCCCGGGTGCGCAACACCTGAAGAATTGCACCCAAGCCGCTATCGACGCCGGGAGCAAGCGGCGGATAGAGCATCATACCCTCCCCGCCGAGCATCGCGGCCCGCTGTCGGTTCACCGCAACCGCCTCGCCGAGGACGGGATCGATCATCTCATAGCTGTTACCCCTGCGGTTGACGACCGCCACCGGCCGCGGCGTTTCATGGGAATCATCGGAGATGAGCCCCACGAAGGACGGCCCGTCTCGACGCTCCCATCCGGGGGACAATCGGACCCGCCGCGTGCGGATTCCCGAGGGTTCGGCCACCGGACTCACTGCGTCGAGCAGGTTGTCGTCGTCGAGATTGACGGGCGAATCCATCAGTTGCGTGCCTACCGATTCGGCAACGATGGCGACGGCCTCCTGCAATGGGCTCCGATGTCCGGACACGGCCTGCCCGTTTGAGCGCACATCGCCCAGAATGCCGCTCAAATCCCGGATCATTGCATCCTTGAGATGGCTCTTGTGAAGCCGGTGCTCAGAGATGGAGATCTTCTCCCTCTGATTGAACTCCATCCAAACGCGCTCAGCGCATCGCAGAATCTGAAGGTTGTGTTGGTCCAGCGCCGCCGTAAGTTTATCGGTGATGACGGCGCCTGGAGTATGGACCGCCGAGACGAGCGTCTCTTCGGAGAGGGTGAGCCAGAGATGCTCGGACAGCGGCAGCATCACCCCTTCTGCCACCGTAAATTCCGGGTGCCCCATGAATTGCACCGGTCGGTTCGCCGATACCCACAAGACTTCGAGATGATGCGCGCTTACAACGGAATCCGCCTCGTAGCGCACGTCCGGGTCGGCCTCCAAGAGAAGCGCTTTCCGCGGCGGCGGCGGCTCTCGCCGGACCACGAACTCGGAGGTGCTCGCCACCCAGTCATCGATCAGCGTCACGAAATCGAGGCTGAGTTTGTCGGGCGAGGCGAGGTGCTGACGTTGGCCCTGGAGCAGCACGGCATTTTGCGAAGGCACGGCCTGGAGGATGAAAACGCCGCCCTCATCGCCTCGGGTTCTCCGTAGCACCTGCCCGCCGAAGAACGCCTTCCCAACCGGGATGCGGTTGACAAAGGGCTTGCTGGTCTGAATTTCGTTGCGTTCTTGTTCCACCAATACGGCGAACAGGTCCACATGACCGCTTTCGACGATGTAGAACGCATCTCGATCACGCAGAAGAAAAGCGTCGTGCCCGCCCAACTCGGTACGCGATACCGGGATTTCGCTGATCAGGTCTTGCCAGGACACGGCTCTACTCCGACCTGATCAGCTTGAAATAGACGCCGTCGAGCGCCATCAACTGCTCGTGGGTACCCCGCTCGACGATCCGACCGCGTTCGAGGACAACGATTTCGTCCGCATCGCGGATCGTGCTCAGACGGTGCGCGATGATCAAGCAACCGAAGCCTCGCTGGCGCAAATTATCGTCGACCTGGACCTCGGTGATCGGATCGAGTGCCGCCGTCGCTTCGTCGAGCACCAGGACATCCGGGTCGGTGACGATCGAGCGGGCCAGTTCCAGAAGCTGGCGCTGTCCGCCACTGAAGTTACACCCGTTCTCGCCCACTGGCGCGTCGTACCCGCCGGGCCGGGACATCACTTCTTCGAGAATCATCGCATCACGCAACGCCTGTGTGACTTCCTGCTCGTCGATCGTCGGATTCCATAGCGTAACGTTGTCTCTCACGGTTCCGTCGAAGAGCACGATCTCCTGGTTGACATAAGAAATTCCGGACTTCAGCAGGCTGGATGATACGTCCGCGATGTCCACGTTGCCGAGCCGCACCGACCCGGACCACGGAGTCAGCAGACGGCAGGCCAACTTACCGATGGTCGTCTTGCCGCTGCCGGAGCCGCCGACGAGCGCCACCCTCCGCCCGGGGGGCAACTCCAGGCTGAAGTTTTCGATCAGAGTCGGCTCCTTGGTACTGTAGCCGAAGGTCACGTTCTCGAAGCGAAGACTCCGACCCACAACCGGCACCGGGGACTCTTTCGCCGCCTCCGGCGGGCCTTCCAATTCGTAGGAATACTTGTCCTGCTCGTGTTTAAGCACGTCGTCAAGGCGTCCGATGTCGCCCTTGATGGTCTGGAGGTTGGCGCTGAACTGGACGAGTTGCTCGATCGGCTTCGAGAAGCTGCGTGACAGAGACTGGAAGGCGACCAGCCCGCCGATAGTCAGCACGCCCTCCAGCACCCGATAACCTCCGAAGCCCAGGATGGTAACTGTCATCAATGACGAGAGCAAAGGCGGTACGACGTTCAATACGCTGGTGAGCATACCTAGCGACTGCTGAGCCGTAACCGCATTCACATGCTGCCCTGACCATCGGGAGAAGAACTCGCTCTCCGAGCCGTCGGACTTCAAGGTCTCGATCATGCTCAGACCGTTGACCGAGGTACTAGCGACTTTGGCCTGCTCCTTGAGCAGGCGGCGGCTGTGGTCCTCGCGCGCCCGCTGGACTATCCGCAACGCCGCCACATTGATCGAAACCATCCCGAATACCGCAAGCGATAGGATCGGATCGTAGGAGAACATGACCCCGGCATAGGCCACCATAGTGAGCGCGTTTACCGCGCCGGTCGCCATCTCGCCCGAGATCATCTGAGCAACTCTGTCGTTCGACATCACCCGGGCGGCGATGTCGCCGGCATAACGCTGGTGAAAGAAAGTCATCGGCAGTGTGTAAAGATGCATGAAGAAGCGCACGGTAGCGACGACCGAAAGTTTGGTTTCCATGCGCGCAAGACACGTCTGCTGGAGCCAAGTGAGCCCCCCTTGCAGGCACGCAACGAGACCGAGACCGATGAGAAGCGGAATCATCAGCGTTTCGCTACGCGGGATCAGGACTTCGTCGATGAAGGTCTTGAGGAGGGTCGGCATGGCGATACCGGGAACGATCATCACCAGCGTCGCCAGGATGACGAAGAAAAGCGGGGTGCGTGCGTGACCCAGTCGGGAAAAAAGACCTTGCAGGGTACTCGTCGGCCTGCCGGCCTTGACAAACTCCGGGCCGGGTTGGAAGAGAAGGCAAACATCGGAGAAGTTCTCGTCAAATTCTTTCCGGGTTAGCCTACGCGGTCCTTCGGCCGGGTCGTTGATGTAAACATGGTTTCCACGGAACCCCTCAAGTACAACGAAATGGTTGAAGTTCCAGTACACAATCATTGGAAAGCGAAGTTCGAACAGTCGCTTAACGCGGGCCTGGGCACCCCGGGCGATCATTCCGAGTTCCTCAGCCACCGTGACGATGTTGATTGCCTTGGTGCCGTCGCGTGATACGCCGCAACGCACCCTCAACTCCTCAAGCGGTATCCATCTGCCATAATGGGCAAGGATCATGGCCAGGCAGGCAGCGCCGCATTCGGTCTTCTCCATTTGCAGCACCGTGGGCACCGCCCGGCGGCCCCCGCGCCGGGGATGCAAGTTGCCCGTCAAATTTCTCGCTTCAGACTGCGCCCCCCGCGATACGCCGTCGCTGCCCAGATCCAGAATCATCAAAGCCCCAGAAATTGCTTCAGCAATGGAATGGCTAGCGTGATTGGAGGCTGGCTCTTGGTCTTGATCTCGACCGACGCGAGCGTGCCCACGGTCGGCCTCTGGTTCACCGCCTTGGGTGAAGTCCAGGCAAAGCCGCTCGCAGTCGTCGGGTCGGAGAGGAGAGCGATCCGTCCGGCATAGGGCGGTCCGTCCTCCGAGAAGCTAAGAGCCAAGCTACGGTTCTGAAGCACCGCAACCATACCTTCGAGACTCGCCGGAAAAGGCGAGAGGGACTCGACCGTCCCCTTTATCGCACCGTACTCCTCCCGCCTCACCGTAACTGGCGACACCAGCGCCTCCATTCCCGCCTCAACCTGCTTGCCTTTGTCGGGGGGGACATAGAGCAGCACTTCAAGCTCCATGGTTCCGGTACGGATGCTGGCCACGGCCGTGCCTGGACTTAATATCGCGCCGGGCGATACCTTGATCTCGGTCACCTGGCCGGAGACAGGCGCCACGACCCTTTCCGCCGAGACGAGGATTGCAAGCTCCCTCGCCTGATACTCGGCGGCATCGACTTGGCTCTCCATTTCGCGGATGCGAGTCGCATTCTCATTCTCAAACATGACGGCCCGCTCCTCGAGAGCACCTTTCTCCCGACTGAGATCGAGCAGGACCCGGCGCGCCTCGTTGAATTCCTGCTGGGTGCGGTCCAACTGAACTCGGGTGACGAGACCATCGTCGAAGAGCTGTTTGCTGTTGCCGAAACTGGCGCGGGCAAGTTCCAGCATTTCGCGCCCGGTGGCTTCAAGCTCGTCAAGTTGTTTGCGCCGCCGGTCGTGGTTTGCACGCACGACCCCGGACTCTTCCACAATTGCCGCCTTGAGTTCGTCAAGGGCTTGCGTCCGCTCCTCGACAAGCGCGAGGGCGCTGGCGTGACGTGCTGCGAGCTCTTCGTTGACGATCATGGCGACGACGGCATTCTCCTCGACTTCGTCGCCGACGGCGGCGACGATCGTTTCCAGACGGCCTTGACCGGTCGCGACCGCATCCACCACCTTGCCGCCCCTGTTCAAAAGAAATCCGTTCGCCTCGACGTATGTCGCGACCTCGCCGATGACGGACCATACTCCGACTGCCGTCGCGGCGACAACAATCGCAAGAAGCGCAATCCATCCTCTCGCCGGGGTCACCGACAGTGTCCGGTCAAGCTGTTCTGACATCGACAGCCGGTCGAGTGCCTTCTTCCCAAATTTCTTGGTCTGCGCTTTGGTCACCTGATGAGATCTCGATTTCCGCCCATACTCATAGTCAACTGTTGTCAACTTTCCAACTTATTTCCGACTATTCTATCAAATTCATGACCGGTAACTCAATTTAGTTAAGTTTGCTGTCGAGACGGGGATAGCATGAACAGGCGGTGAACAGTTGAACTCACGTTACCGCGTTGGATGTCGGGCGCTACGGGCAGACGATTGGACCGCCGAAACGCGGGCGGCGCACCTGTGTCTCCGGGGCCCATATTTGCAGTTCTATTCGTAGTAACGGACAATCGCTCTCGTAGTCTGGCCGACATCCGGAAACTACATGATTTAGTTTTCAAGTCTTGTTGTTTATCGCTTGCCACGGAGGTTGCCGAGGCTGCAGTTTATGATGTGTTGATCCGTTTACATTCGACTGAAGGACCGGAGGTTAGCGAGATGAGTGTAGAGAATCTTAAGGAATATGCGCGCCGCTGCGCGGCCGAGCCGGAGTTGCGGGCCAAGGCGAAAGAGATCGGGATGTCGGATATGGATGAGCATATGCGGTATGCCGAGAGCCTGGGCTTGGACTGGACCAGGGGCGATCTGGCTGACTTCCGGAAGGAAGCGATCGATGCCGAGGGAGGCCTTGAGGATCTCAGCGAAGAGGACTTGGAAAAGGTTGCGGCCGGCGCAGTTACGGCCACTGCAATTGTGGCGGCTATTGCCGTCGGCGTTGCAGCCTCCACCGTAGGCGCAATCGGAGTGGCCTCAGCAGTAGGAGAAGATGGCGGCTGGTAAGACTTGGCCGGAAAGAAAAGGATCGAGTGAAATCGGTCTCTTGTGCTTCACAAAAAGGAACTACAAGATGTGGACCGACGCCACTCGCGAGAAGTGTCAGCGCAGGGCAAGCGGTTTGACCGATGAGAAGGGTCGTTGCCGAAGCCACCGACATTACCGGGCCACGCAACGACGGGGACTTGGCTTTCTGCCGGGCGCGACAGTCGCGCGTGATCGGAAGTTCGCACAGACGCCCCTTCTTGAAGAGCAATTAAAACATGGACATCGCTGTCATCTGCCCGATCCGTCGAATACCTGCTGATAGGTCTGGGCTCCGCGGTCGATCAACCCGGCTGTGCTCTATGACCTTTGCGAGATGTCGGAAGCTTCGGAACTACCGCATGATCAATTCGCCGTACACCAGATGTGGCTTCCATGGACACAACTCCCGTCGAACAGGTTGACACCTGACTCGACGAGCGATCTTACCAGCCGCCATCTCCTGCGGCCGACGCGCTGCCGGTTGCACCTGCGACGGCGCCTGCGCCGGCGAGGGCAACTGTTGCAACCGAAGCCGCCACAGCTGCAGTGGCCGTAACTGCGCCGCCCGCGACCTGTTCCAACTCTTCCTCATTGAGGTCTTCAAGATCGCCTTCCGCGTCGATCGTCTCTCTTCTGAACGCGATCATGTCGTCGCTGGTCCAGTCCAGGCCCAGGCTCTCGGCATGCCGCATATGCTCATCAATATCCGACATCCCGATCTCTTTCGCCTTGGCCCGCAACTCCGGCTCGGCCGCGCAGCGGCGCGCATATTCCTTAAGGTTCTCTATACTCATCTCGCTAACCTCCGGTCCTTCAGTCGAATGTAAACGGATCAACACATCACAAACTGCAGCCTCGGCAACCTCCGTGGCAAGGGATAAACAACAAGGCCGCCCAACTAAATCATGTAGTTTCCGGATGTCGGCAAGACTACGAGAGCGATTGTCCGTTACTACGAATAGAACTACAAATATGAGCCCCGGAGCCACAGTCGCGCCGCCCCCGTGTGCGGACTGCGCCCTCGTTTCGGCGGTTTCAATATCGGCCGACCGGGGAGACCGGGCAAGCCTGCGCAACAGATTGGCCCGGCAGAAGTCCCGTCCGGCGAAATCGCGCTTAGCGATCTACCAGCCGTCGCCTCCTGCGCCCGCCGCCACTCCGGCCGCCACTCCGGCTGCGCCTACGCCGGCGATGGCAGCAACCGCTACAACTGCAGTGGCCGTAATTACGCCGGCCGCAACCTGTTCCAAGTCCTCTTGGCTGAGGTCCTCAAGGTCTCCCTCGGCATCGATCACTTCCTTCCGGAAGTCCACCAGATCGCCCTTGGTCCAGTCCAGGCCCAGGCTCTCGGCATGCCGCATATGCTCATCCATATCCGATATCCCGATCTCTTTCGCCTTGGCGCGCAACTCCGGCTCGTCCGCGCAGCGGCGCACATATTCCTTAAGGTTCTCTACACTCATCTCGCTCGCCTCCAGTCCTTCAGTCGAATGTAAACGGATCAACTCATCATAAACTGCGGCCTCGGCAACCTCCGTGGCAAGCGATAAACAACAAGACTTGAAAACTAAATCATGTAGTTTCCGGATGTCGGTCAAACTACAAGAGCGATCGTCCGTTACTACGAATGGAACTGCAAATATGGGCCTCGGAGACATCGGAAGTTCGCACAGACGCCCCTTCTTGAAGAGCGATTCAAGCATGGACATCGCCGCCGTCGGCCCGATCCGTCGAATACCTGCTCATAGGGGTCGCGGGTTCCCGCGGTCGATCAACCCGGCTGTGCTCAATGACCTTTGCGAGATGTCGGAAGCTTCGGAGCTACCGCATGACCAATTCGCCGTACACCGGATGTGGCTTCCATGGACACAACTCCCGTCGAACAGGTTGACGCCTGACTCGACGAGCGATCTACCAGGCGCCGTCTCCTGCGGACGTCGCCACTCCGACCGCGCCTGCGGCGGTGGCTGCGACGACAGCAACCCCCAGAGCTGCAGTGGCCGTAATTACGCCGGCCGCAACCTGTTCCAAGTCCTCTTGGCTGAGATCCTCAAGCTCTCCCTCGGAATCGATCGCTTCCTTCCGGAAGTCCGCTAGATCGCCCTTGGTCCAGTCCAGGCCCAGGCTCTCGGCATGCTGCATATGCTCATCAATATCCGACATCCCGATCTCTTTCGCCTTGGCCCGCAACTCCGGCTCGGCCGCGCAGCGGCGCACATATTCCTTAAGGTTCTCCACACTCATTTCGCTCGCCTCCAGTCCTTCAGTCGAATGTAAACGAATTAAAGCATCATAAACTGCAGCCTCGGCAACCTCCGTGGCAAGGGATAAACAACAAGACTTGAAAACTAAATCATGTAGTTTCCGGATGTCGGCCAAACTACAAGAGCGATCGTCCGTTACTACGAATGGAACTGCAAATATGGGCCTCGGAGACATCGGAAGTTCGCACAGACGCCCCTTCTTGAAGAGCGATTCACGCGATGGACATCGCCGCCATCGGCCCGATCCGTCGAATACCTGCTGATAGGTCGGGGCTCCGCGATCGATCAACCCGGCTGTGCTCAATGACCTTTGCGAGATGTCGGAAGCTTCGGAACTACCGCATGATCAATTCGCCGTACACCGGATGTGGCTTCCATGGACACAACTCCCGTCGAACGGGTTGACACCTGACTCGACGAGTGTTCTTACCAGGTGCTGTCTCCTGCGGACGTCGCCAATCCGGCTGCGCCTGCGACGGCGGTTACGCCGACGATGGCAGCAATCATAACTGCTGCAGTGGCCGTAACTACGCCGGCCGCAACCTGTTCCAAGTCCTCTTGGCTGAGGTCCTCAAGGTCTCCCTGGTCATCGATCACTTCCTTCCGGAAGGCCGCCAAGTCGCCCCTGGTCCAGGCTAGGCCCAGGCTCTCGGCATGCCGCATATGCTCATCCATATCCGACATCCCGATCTCTTTCGCCTTGGCGCGCAACTCCGGCTCGGCCGTGCAGCGGCGCGCATATTCCTTAAGGTTCTCCACACTCATCTCGCTCGCCTCCGGTCCTTCAGTCGAATGTAAACGGATCAACACATCATAAACTGCAGCCTCGGCAACCTCCGTGGCAAGCGATAAACAACAAGACTTGAAAACTAAATCATGTAGTTTCCGGATGTCGGCCAGACTACGAGAGCGATTGTCCGTTACTACGAATAGAACTGCACATATGGATCCCGGAGCCACATGTGCGCCGCCCCCGTGTGCGGACTGCGCCCTCGTTTCGGCGGTTTCAATATCGGCCGACCGGGGAGACCGGGCAAGCCTGCGCAACAGCCTGGCCCGGCAGAAGTCCCGTCCGGCGAAATCGCGCTTAGCGATCTACCAGCCGTCGCCTCCTGCGCCCGCCGCCAGTCCGGCTGCGCCTACGGCTGCGCCTACGCCGACGATGGCAGCAACCGCTATAACTGCACTGGCCGTAATTACGCCGGCCGCAATCTGTTCCAAGTCCTCTTGGCTGAGGTCCTGAAGGTCTCCCTCGGCATCGATCACTTCCTTCCGGAAGGCCGCCAGATCGCCCTTGGTCCAGGCTAGGCCCAGGCTCTCGGCATGCCGCATATGCTCATCCATATCCGACATCCCGATCTCTTTCGCCTTGGCGCGCAACTCCGGCTCGGCCGTGCAGCGGCGCGCATATTCCTTAAGGTTCTCCACACTCATCTCGCTCGCCTCCAGTCCTTCAGTCGAATGTAAACGGATCAACACATCACAAACTGCAGCCTCGGCAACCTCCGTGGCAAGGGATAAACAACAAGGCCGCCCAACTAAATCATGTAGTTTCCGGATGTCGGCAAGACTACGAGAGCGATCGTCCGTCACTACGAATAGAACTACAAATGTGGACCTCGGAGACACAGTTGCGCCGGTCATGACAGCCGCATGAGGCACGGGTAAGGAGTCGTGGTTACAGCCAGCCGCCGCCGCCCTCCAAATCGTTTCCCAGAGTCGGAGAATAGTCGATAGCGGGGCGGAAGACGGACAGGTATGCTTTAGCCTCGATCACCTTATCCCCCATGAAGATCAGCTTCAGATGATGCAGGTTTGTGGCCAGCACCGGGAATCCGAGGGGCGGGGTAAGGCGCCACACGCCAACCTGTCGGTACCGCTGATGCGATGGAAAGTCTTCTAACGCTGCGAGCTTGTCCGCCCGTGCAAGCCTGCGCGCGAGCAGGTCGTCATGGAGCGGTTGCCAAGTGTCCATGGACAGCATTCGCTCGGCGCTGTAGAGCTCGAGCCCGAGTTTCGCGCTTACCTGATCCGGCAGGATATCCACGTTCAGCGCGATTTCGCCGGACAGGACTGCCAGTCGGGCCAGAGTGTTGCGCAGGCTTTTCCGGTCTCCCGGCCAGCCGATTTCGCCAAGCCAGCGCTCCATTACCTCTGCGTCCAGATCTTTTACGCACAGTCGTGCGGCTGGCGTTGTCCGCCCACCCATAACCCCCATCTGGAATACTTTCCCTTCATCGGGGATGGCGTTGGCGATTGAGTCGACCCGCGCCTGATCCAGCTTCAGTCCGTAGAAGCGGCGGCCCAGCGTCCCCAGATACCTCACCAAATCGCGGTCGGAGCCTGTCACAAGGCCATTCGGACCCCAGAACAGGCTCGGCCGGTCCAAGCACACGTCAATCTCTGCGCCCGTTGCAGCCGCCACTGACGCCGTGTCTGCCTCCAGCCAGATGTTGCCTAGCCGTCGGAGCCAATCCGGGCTGTCCAGCCACTCTTCCGCAAAGCGTCCGAGTTCCTGCCAGAAGGGCGACCGGGCTCGCAGAGCGCTGACGATGTTCGCCCCCGGCTCTTGAGATTTGCGGCCCGCCAGCGTCGAGATGCCGCCACTCCCCTGAGCTACCTCCCACAGAAGATCGGCTCGCGGGGAAGGGTCGCCGAGCCGTATCTCAAGCCCCCAGAAGGGGGAGATTCGAGCCGGGATGCAATCTGCAACAGAGTGCAGTACGGCGCGGCCAGTCGCGTCGACCAAGGCCGAGCCGAGCCGCGGCTCCACCAGTGCCAGCACGTCCGACAGGCGAGCACAGAATGGTTGCGGCGGCAACGACCGTTCATTCTGTGGGTTGATGAAAGGGTCCAGGTCGGACAAATGATGGAAAAGGTTCATCAATAGCACGTCAATCAGTATGCGAATCGGGCGCCGATCCGGGTAAGATTCCCGGCGCCACCAATGATTTATTATTGTGAGCAATGAAGAGGATTGCAAAGTCCGCCGTTTGTTGACTTGTCGCGGTGCGGTACACGCGGAAACGTCGCGGGACGGGTGCGAGGCCGTTGTGCCGCAAGGGGCGCACGGTGCTTGGTAGCGCGCGTTTCATATCCCTGATCTCTCCTCGCGGAGGTCGTGGAGGGCGGCGTTCCGGTTGACGGACGAGTTTAACCTTTGTCTGTCGTGTTCCATTCATCGTAGGTCTCGGGAATATAAATGATGGTGTTGCGGGTCAGAAACCGTCCGTTGAACGTCAGCGGCACGGCTTCGGAGGTTCCGATCATTGCCATCATATCGGTCTCACGGCCGCGCACCGCGTGGATATGGAGGTGCGGCTCGGTCGAATTGCCGGAATTGCCTACTCGGCCCAGCAGTGTACCGCGCCGAACCTGGTCTCCGTAGGCCACCACCACGCTGCCGGGTCGGAGATGGGCCAGAAGCAAGGTGATCTCGACACGGTCGACGACGCAGAACAGCAGCACGTGGTTGCCCGCGGGTCTCAGCAGGTCGCCCTGACCAATCAGCGCGTCAGGCGCCCCGTCCAACATCTCCAACACAATACCGTCACAGGGGGCGATGACGTCTCGATCATAGATCTCGTAGGCGTCAAGCGCCCCCGGCCGCAAACCCCGTGCGCGTCGTCCCCGTTGATTCAGCGCGACAATGTCGGTGGCATAGGCCTGCGCCGGAAAGGCACGGTGATAGTTCAGAGCCGCAGCCCCACCGCCCTGCAGAACCGCGAAGCGCCCACCTGCCAGCGGCAACGACAGATCGACTGCACCAACCGGTGTCAATCTGGCCATTTGAAGATTAGCCAGCATCCCCACAATCAGGGCAACCGTCAAGCAGTGAAAGACCGTGCCCGCCAGCGGCAGATGCCTTGCCGAAGGCAGAAAGGGACAGGTCCGAAGGCGCCGGACTGACCAAAGCATCGCGGCAACCAGCGTCATCAGCGGCAGAATCCGCCACCCAAAACCAATCCATGACCAAATCCAGCCGGCCAGATACATGTAGACCGAAACGGCCGCGCACAAGAGAGCGGAAAGCAGCCAATTCAACCAGCTACCCGGCCAAGCGAAGGCCAGCCTGCCCGACAGCAGAAGCGGCAAGCCCAGCGATAGAACCAGAGACAGCAGAAATTCGTTCACCGGTCACCAGAGCCCGACTTCCGTATAGTCTACCATGATTAACTCCGAACGGCCTTCCGTTAAGGACGGCGATACACCGTGGGGATGAGCGGCTGCAACTCTCACCAAGACCGAGGCCTCCATTCCGAGAACGAACCAACGGAATTGTCATGCCACCCGTGTGTATCTTACCAGCCGCCATCTCCTGCGTACGCTGCTCCTGCGGCGGCTGTCCCTGCGGTCCCGACGGCGGCGGTGGCGGCCACGAAGCCGACCGCCACAGCTGCGGCTGTTGTCGTAACTACGCCGCCCGCGATCCGTCCCAAGTCCTCTTCGCTGAGGTCCTCAAGGTCTCCCTCGGCATCGATCACTTCCTTCCGGAAGGCCGCCATGTCGTCCAAGGTCCAGTCCAGACCCAGGCTCTCGGCATGCCGTATATGTCCTTCCATATCCGACAACCCGATCTCCTTCGCCTTGGCGCGCAACTCCGGCTCGGCCGTGCAGCGGCGCGCATATTCCTTAAGGTTCTCCACACTCATCTCGCTCGCCTCCGGCCTTTCAGTCGAATGTAAACGGATCAACGTATCATAAACTGCAGCCTCGGCAACCTCCGTGACAAGCGATAAAAAACAAGGCTTGAAAACTAAATCATGTAGTTTTCTGATGTCGGCCAAACTACGAGAGCGATTGTCCGTTACTACGAATAGAACTACAAATATGAGTCTGGAGACACAGTTGTGACCGACCAAGACCCGGCAGGTCCAACGCCCCGACGCTGGCCGCAGAAATCCGAAAGGCGCTAAACGGAACGAAGAGCACCACGCGAACGGCTTTCCGCCCGCTATAGCTGACCGGAACCGTCTCGACTATTCTCCCTGACCGGAACCCCCGTGACCGCTATGTCCAGGCGCCCAATCCAAGCCGTTGGGGGCCGTGCCGTGACTATGACCACCGTGCACCACCGACAACCTTCGACAGTTCTTCGTTATCGACCTTTTGAGGTTTTTCGTTTGTCTTCTCGACTTTCCGGATGTTTCCTTGTCCATCAAATCGTCTCCTTTCCACCTGTAAGCGTCTCGGCTTGCGCTGGTATGGGGTCAATGCCCGCCGCCCTCGAAGTGCTTGCCAGTGGCGCGCTGTGGGCCGTCTTCGCCGTGACCGCGGCGGCCCTCGATTTGCGACTATAGGCTGCGACAACGCTCGCGACATTGCCGCCTTGACGCGCTTACCAGGGACGGCCCAAAGTGTTTCCGCCAAGCAACTTCGAGAGGTCCGCCGCGATGCGGTCATGGAACACGTGTTGAAAGGCTGGCGCGTGTGGCAGATTGCCAAGGCCCTTAAGGTGGATCGAAGCACAGTCTATCGCGACATTACGGCACGCCTTGAGACGTTGGCCGCGAATTGTCCGCACACAAACAACTATCGCCAACTACAGAGAGAGCGCATAAGCGCGCTTATGGTCCGCTATATGCAGGCCGCCCTTGAAGGCGACTTGCGGGCGTTCGACCGCGTGCTGAAACTCATGGGCCTTTATAAGCCGATCCGGCACGAATTGACGGCCAACGTCACGGGCAAACCGGAATGGATGCCGTTCCATGACCGGCGCGGGCGGTTGGAAGAGTTCGAGCTGAATATGGACATGGCAGCCGAAACGGCCGCCGCAGGAGACGGCGGCCGGTAACCAGAAAGAGACTGACTCTCAGTCGGCTTTCTGTTGTTGTAGGCGGCGGATGGTTGCCGGGTCTCTGTCTCGGTAGCGATGGCGATTCTCCTCGCGACTGCAGCATATGACTTTTCTTCGACGGTCACCGGTTTGCAGCGTATCCGGAGTTTCCAATCGAGCGATACCCCTTCGACTAGTCAGGGCTTCGATATGGTGACCCCCGATGCGGCCAGGTAGGGAAATGTACCGCCGCCAAAATCGATGCAGTCCTTCGACACGCCGCGAATGTTCATCAATAGATCTTGAAAATTGCCTCTCACCATGGTCTCGATGAGCGGATATCGGATCTCGCCATCTTCCACGTAGAACGAGTTTTTCGCGACCCCGCTGAAGTCGAGCTTGAAATTGGGCGCCGCGCCGGAGAAGCGGGCGAGCACGATGCCACGTTCGGTCTCGCGAATGAGGGATTCGACGCTGCGCTCGCCGGGCCGGATAACAAGATTGGAGCAGCCTGCGTTCTGGGGTCGATTAAGCTTTCGAGAACAGAACAGGTCGATCAGGAAGGTTTCGAGCACACCGTTGCGAATCACGTCTACGTTGCGGGTCGAGACTCCACAGTCGTCAAAATCCGCGCCTTCCGGTATTCGAGGGTCGGCGGGCCGGTTGAGCAGACTGAAATCCGCGCTCGCGACCCGCTCTCTCTCACGATTCGCATAGGGCGTGAGTTCTCCCATCAGCGCGTATCCGTTGAAGGCGCCGACGAGTACAGCTCCAATGTAAGCGGCGCAATGCGGGGTGACGATAACGTCGCCAATAAACTTGCGGGGCACGGGCCTGGGATCGAAGGACCGCATGGTATCGACGATGAGACACTCGACACCGCCTACTTCGATCAGCCGGTCGAAAGGCTCGTATGCGCTGCTGCCCGTAGCGTTGAACGAGGTCGCGCGGCTTCCGTCCTTGGCTCCGAACATGGCCCAAAAGCGATGGAGCGCGCGGCGTTCCTGCCGGTTCACCCCGGCGGAGTTGGCAAACGAACGGCGGCGATCTTCGAAACTGTAGTCCGCGTGACGAATCCGAAGCAGTGGGAAACGCTCGCGTACTTCGCTGAGGAAGTGCCTTAGCGCGCAGAGCATAGTATCTCGGTCCGGGCGGTCCGGCCCATGACGAGACGGCGGTTCCGATGCGACCTCAGCAACCCCATAGGCGGGATCCTGCCGCGTTGCGGCTGCGGAGTCGAGGGCGCTGCAGATCGCCGCATCGACGGCTGCGTCTTCGCGGCCGGTGAGCATGGCCGAACCGCGCCTGCCATCCCGAAAGACGGTGAGAGCGGAGGTATCGTCATGGTTGGTGGCGACAAGATTGACGTCAAAGGTATCGGCGTCGAGTTCAAACCTCTCCATGGACAAGTGCCCGGCCTGTGCGGCATCAGCGCCGGCACGTCGGGCGCGTTCGACGAGCACGTTGGCGAAGTCGAGGCCATCCGCATCGGCGAGAGTCGCCACCGGCTACCTCCCTCCCAGATTGATCCGGCACTTGACGGCCGGCCCGCCCATACCGACCGGAATGGACTGCTTCTTGACGCACATCCCGCCGGGTGACCAAACCATGTCATCGCTGACATGGGTAATGGTCTTGAGCACGTCGAAAGCGATACCGGAGATGGTGGTATCGCGAATGGCGCGCCCGAGGATCCCATTGCGAATCTCGTAGCCCTGGGTCACACCGAACATGAATTCGCTGGTAGCGTCGGCTTGGCCGTTGGTTGCGCGTTTGAGGTAATAGCCGCGGTCGACGGCCCCGATCATGTCCTCCAGACGGTCGGTACCGCGTTTGATCGCGGTGTTACGCATCCGGACGAGCGGTTCATCGCTGAAGGTGTTGGCGCGGGCATTGCCAGTAGGCTCCACTCCGAATGCGCGCGCCGTCTCCTTGTTGTGCAGAAAACCCTTGATGACGCCGTTTTCGATGATGACCACGTCGCGGCACGGCGTTCCCTCGTCGTCCACGTGTATGGCGAGGCTCGCGTTGCCGTCCGGCCCGCGGCCCGCGTAGTCGATGAGGGTAAATTTCTCGGATGCCACTTGACGTCCGAGATTATCACCTGCGACCGAGCCGCTCAGCACGAAATCGGCCTCACAAGGGTGTCCGATTGCTTCATGGGCAAGGATTCCGGCGAGGTCCGGGGCGAGGATCACGTCGTGGGTACCGGCCTCACAATAAGCTCCCTCGGCCTTCGCACGCAGGTCTTCGTAGAGCTGGTCAGTTTCTTCGAATATCCAGTCCACGCTCTCGAAACGGTCCTCGAAGTCGCCGAACCCTCCGTAGATATGATGAAGATCGACGACGCCGTCATTGGCCTGCACCGCTAATCTCAAGGTCACATTCGAGCGCGGCACATAGGAACGGGTAGCAGCGCCCTCGGAGGTAACAAGCGTCTTCTCTACGGCAAAGTTCGAGAGGACGATATCAGTATTAAGGAGGCCCGGGTAGGTACGGTTGACATAGTTGTCGATCTCGGCAATGACCGCCATACGGTCGGCTGCAGTCGCCTTGGTTCGCCGGGTACGATAGTCGAACTCTCCGCATCCGATTCCGGACTCAAGCATTTCGCCTGCTTCCTCTCCGCCCTGTCGGGCAAGCTCGGCGTTGTCCGTCGCTTCGGCGAGGACGGCTTCGATGGCCGCTTCGTTTTCGCCTACACGGGACGCGAACCCGAATGCACCGCCGCGCTGGTGGCGGGCGGAGACGCCGCGCTTCTCAAGTTGCATGTTCTCAACAAGGACGCCTTTTCGCATCACCAGTCTAGTGTGCAGGTTAACGTGCGAGCGGAGTTCGGTGTAACGCTCAAGGTTTTGGGTGTGCTTAAGCAGCGAGTCGAGCATCGAGGTTTTCCAAAATTGGACGACCACCGAGGGAAGCGATAAACAACAAGCCCCCACTAAATCATATAGTTTGCGGATGTCGTCCAAACTACGGGAGCGATTGTCCGTTACTACCAATAGAACTGCAAATACGGATCTCGAAGACACAGTCGCGCCGCCCCCGTGCGCGGACTGCGCCCCCGTTTCGGCGGTCCAATGAGACCGGGTCCAAGGCCTCGGCCATATCGGATAGAGCCGGCTTGGCTAAATCGGCCGGCCGGGGGAGACCGGGCAAGCTCGCAAAGTTAGAAGACTTTCCATCGCATCAGCGGTACCGACAGGTCGGCGTGCGGCACCTTAGCCGACACCCTCGGATTCCCGGTGCCGACCACAAACCCTGCATCATCTGAAGCTGACCTTCATGGAGGACAAGGTAATGGAGGCTAAAGCATACTTGCCCGTCTTCTCCGCCCCGCTATCGACTATTTCCGCTTTTGGGACGGATTTGGAGGACGGCGACTGGGGCCCGATTAACCGCGGTTTCTTACCCGTGCCTCATGCGGCTGTCATGACCGGCGCAGACGGCTCGCGCAGCGACGGCGTCTTGGCTTCCTGGCGCGCGCGATAGTCGCGCGTGATCGACAGTTCGCACAGATGACCCTTCTTGAAAAGAGATTCAAGCATCGACATCGCCGCCATCGGACCAACCAGAGGATTGTCCGAAAGAGCGTCGAATACCTGCTCATAGGTCAGGTCCCCGCGGTCGATCAACTCGGCCGTATGACGATGCAACTCACCCTTGCGGAAGTCGCGACGCGTAGTCGGAGACAAAAGGGTGAAACCGTCCGGGTGCATCACAACTTTCAGATCGTCGCGCCAACGCATCGGCATCTCCGAATAGGGATGAATCACCATGCTCCGACCAACTATCCGCTTGAGTGCCACTTCAAAGCCATCCGGACCGTCTTCAAAGGTCGTCTCGTCGAAAACACGGTAGCCGTAGCGGTACTCCATCGTCGTATAGCAGGGGCTGATCAGCTTCACCGTGCGGTTCACCATGTTCACCAAAAAACCCGATATGCAGGCAATCGAACCCTGCGGAGGCTCAAAACCTTCAGGCAGATTCTCGTAATCAACATCGCGCAGATCGTCGGCATCAACCAGTTGCTGAAGCATCCTCTCACGACCGCCAGGTACCTTGGTACGGAAAACCTCCGCATCCTTCTGCTGCATCAGCAACGTGGTATCGCGCATCTCCAAAGGCGTGAAAGCCTTGTGAAGCTTGCGCATGATGTTGCGAGACAGAACACTAATGCGAGGCCATTGTACCGGGCCTTTGCTGTAGTACGTGATCAAATCGCGAACCCAGTCCTCACCCGCACGCGCAGTCGCGGTGCACAAAGTCGCCCCCGTCAGTTGCTGCCAAAACTCCAACAGCTTCACATAATGCGGGTTGTCGTTCGGCTCCGTGCTCCAGTACAGCATACCCTGCGCCGCAGGCCAGCCCAGAACACTCATCATCCCCGTGGCAACACCGCGCACCAACTCACGGTTCTCAGACCGCGTGAGGTCAAAAACCGTTTGCAGCTTGTGCGCATCAAAGGCGCAAAAACCGCAGCCAACCGAGCAACCAACCGCCATCTCAACAGCGTGACACGGATGATCCAGAGCCCAGCCAAAAGTGCCCAACTCGTTGCGAACCGCTGAAACCCGACGACCACGCCAAGCCGTGTATCCGGGACTGCTCGTCGGCCGGGCACTCACCAAAAGCTTCTGGATCATGCCCGATCTCTCAATGCGGTGACGCCACATATACCAAAGCCGCAACTCGGGATAGGGCGCCAGAATCTCGTGAATCTCGGACGGCGCATCTTCAAATCTGGGATGGCACGCCACAAGCTCGGGAAGACGGTCAAGAAAATCCGTCTGCTTCCAAAGCAACTCCATCGCTTCAGGCTCGACACTCACCCCGATGTCCTTCAGCATCTGACGCTGCTCGTCGGTGAATTGACCACCCGAATCAATCGCATTGCGGAAATCGCGGTCGCCCTGGTAGCACTCAAAAAAACGCTTGACCTCGGCAAGAATACGTATCTCGTCCGCGCTCAACCCCGCAAAGCTGTCGCCATAGCGAAAGCGCGAGCGCATCTCCGAAACAGTGGCCGAGGCCGCCGTCGGCATCATCTTCTCAGAAGATACGGCGTCCGCCCCTTCCGACTTGGCGTCCGCAACAACTGACGCCGGACGATCGGTTGCAACAATAGTCTGATTGGATTCCATGGTTATAACTCCCGTCAAACAATATCTCGGCCGATACCTCAACCAATAAAAATCTACCAGCCGCCGTCTCCTGCCGCGGCCACCCCTCCGATTACGGCGACAGAACCGGCAACCGCCACTGCAGTGGCCGTAACTACGCCGCCCGCGACCTGTTCCAAGTCCTCTTCGCTGAGGTCCTCAAGGTCTCCCTGGTCATCGATCATTTCCTTCCGGAAGGCTACCATGTCGTCCAAGGTCCAGCCCAGGCCCAGGCTCTCGGCATGCCGCATATGCTCATCCATATCCGACATCCCGATCTCCTTCGCCTTGGCCCGCAACTCCGGCTCGGCCGCGCAACGGCGCGCATATTCCTTAAGGTTCTCTACACTCATCTCGCCAACCTCCCGTCCCTCAGTCGAATGTGATCGGCCGATACCTCAACCAATAAAATCTACCAGTTGCTATCTTCTCCTACTGCTGTGGCCACTCCGACTGCGCCTGCGGTAGAGGCTGCAGCGCCGACGGCAATAGCCGCCAGAACTACAGTGGCCGTAACTGCGCCGGCCGCGACCTTTTCCAAGTCCTCTTCGCTGAGGTACTCAAGGTCTCCCTCGGCCTCGATCGCTTCCTTCCGGAAGGCTGCCAGATCACCCTTGGTCCAGGCCAAGCCCAAGCTCTCGGCATACCGCATATGCTCATCCATATCCGACATCCCGATTTCCTTCGCCTTGGCCCGCAACTCCGGCTCGGCCGCGCAGCGGCGCACATATTCCTTAAGGTTCTCTACACTCATCTCGCTCGCCTCCAGTCCTTCAGTCGAATGTGAGCCGATACCTCACTCGACAAAGAAATCTACCAGTTGCCATCTCCTGCGGCCACCGCCCCTCCGGCTGCGGCGGTGGCGCCCGCGCTGATGCCGACCACGGCGACCGCCAGAGCTACAGTGGCCGTAACTGCGCCGCCCGCGACCTGTTCCAAGTCCTCTTCGCTGAGGTCTTCAAGGTCTCCCTCGGCATCGATCACTTCCTTCCGGAAGTCCGCAAGATCACCCCTGGTCCAGTCCAGGCCCAAGCTCTCGGCATGCCGCATATGCTCACCCATATCCGACAACCCGATCTCTTTCGCCTTGGCCCGCAACTCCGGCTCGGACGCGCAACGGCGCGCATACTCCTTAAGGTTCTCTACACTCACCTAGCCAGCCTCCGGTTCCTCAGTCGAATGTGAACGGATTAACGCATGCCTCCGCAAGCCATGGCCCGGTCGGAAACGTCTCGACTATTCTCCCTGACCGGGACCCCCGTGACCGCTATGTCCAGGCGCCCAATCCATGCCGTTGGGGGCCGTGCCGTGACTATGACCACCGTGCCCACCGACAACCTTCGACAGTTCGTCTTTATCAAGCTCTTGGGGTTCCTCGTTATCAACCTTTTGAGGTTTTTCGTTCGTCTTCTCGACTTTCCGGGTTGTTTCCTTGTCCATCGAATCGTCTCCTCTCTTGAGAGTGAACGGCATCCCGCCACATGGCGGTGATGACCTGAAAGTAGAACTTAACGGATCAACGCATCATAAACTGCAGCCTCGGCAACCTGATGGCAAGCGATAAACAACAAGGCCGCCCGACTAAATCATGTAGTTTCCGGATGTCGGCCAGACTACGAGACCGATTGTCCGTTACTACGAATAAAACTACAAAAAGCCGCTATGCTTCGCAGACTACCGTGTCTTCGGTGGAGGGCCCGGAGGGCGCGCCCCGGGTAATGCGCAACCGATGGACCGACGCTTTCTACCCACCGCACCAAGACCTTGGCGGGCAAGCCCCCGCCGCGTACCTTGCCCGACACACAGCCGAGGCACCCCTAACGCTTCATAGGCCCTGAACCAGGACAAGGGATTGCTCCATCTCCGCGGCAGTGTGTACAATATTCGTCTGGAAGATTTCGTTTGATAGGTTCTTTGCGTAGAGATGTCAGTTCTTTACCTGCATGTGGGTCACAGCAAGACCGGCACGTCCTGGATACAGGCGGCGTTACGCGAGAACGCGGCTGCGCTCGAAACAGTCGGCCCAGCCTATCCGATACTCGACGGCATCGAAAACGAACAGGGGCGCCGGGATGAAAGCCTCTGACATGTTCCTGAGCGCCGTTCGTCATACAGGCGCCGCAAACCGAGCCGGGGTCAGATGGGAGGCGCGCTACAACGAGGCCATAGCCCGCCTTATCAGCGCGAAGGCTGCGCTGCCCTTTGCTGTCCCGAATGATCCCGGCGCGGATGACTCTGCCCGGCCCAATCTCGAAGGTTGCCCCCCGGAAATCGTCGAGGAACTCAATGCACGCACCCTGCCGACGTCCCCTTCGACCGGCGGTAAAATTCGATTCGATGACCTGATCTCGCCCTTATCTGCAGCGGAATTCTATTCCCGTCAATATCCGGATCCGCACGCCGTCCTGTTTCGCGGCCTTTCTGAACGATTCAAACAACTCGTGGAATGGAGAGATCTCGACGTGCTAATCAGCACCGGCCGCCTGGACGCTGCGGATGTTGGACTATTCATGGAAGGCGCACAACTCCCAAGAGAGCTTTATGCCATGACCCCATATGGCAGCGGCCACCGCCAACGCGAACGGGATACTGCAGTGGTCGACGACCGCAAGCTGATAGCGTTTCTGCGTCAGGGTGCGACGTTGGTCGTCAATATGGTCCACAAGTCCCTGCGCTCCGTCGCCGATCTGGCCCACGCTTTCGAAATTGCACTGCATTCGTATTCGTATATCAATCTCTACGCTTCGTGGCATTCGACACGAGGCTTCGGGACGCATTGGGACGACCACGATGTATTCATAATCCAAGTTCGTGGCGAAAAGCTGTGGCAACTTTACGGCCCTACCCGCAAGTTTCCGACCAAGGTCGATACGTCGCTGAACGACTCGGCTCCAGGGACACCGGTTTGGAAGGGTAACCTGACCGCCGGCGACGTGTTCTACATTCCCAGGGGTTGGTGGCACGATGCCCAGGCGCCAGCCAAGGAGGAGGGCCCGGGCAGTATCCACTTGACGTGCCACGTGCGTACCCTGACAGGGCAAGATGTGCTTGTCTGGCTGGGAAGCAAGCTGTCGCAGTTTGAGCTATTCCGAAAGGACGTGCCGTTGATGGCCACAGAAGGCCAATTGGCCGAATACTTTCAGGACCTCAAGAGCCTGGTCAAATCCGTGCTCGCCGACAGGACGGCACGCGAATTGAAGGACGATTATCGCAACCGATGGACGGAGCGCCCTGCTGCTAGCTTCGGTCCGTGGGTCGAACCGTGGAAGAGCCCGGAGTGGGACCGTTATCGGATCGTCTTGCGGGGCTTTCACCAAGCGGCTTTGCAGTGCAACGAAGACTCTATCCTGCTCACGGCGAATGGCTGGGCCTATACGCTGGATCCGAGATGCCTGGCTCTGATTCAATCACTGGTGGAGAGTGAAGACGTCACCGTCAACGCGTTGAAAGCGGTCAATCCGGGCATGTTCTCCGCCGGATTTGTAGACGATTTCATCAAGTCGCTGATCCGAAAAGCCATCGTTGTTGCGCTTCCGCCACATACGTGAGTAAGCCCGGCTTGTTCATCGCCCTGCACAGTGAGTAAGAGGCCTTGAGTTTCGGGCGAACTGAAGCAATGAACCGTGCAACTCCGGACACGGATGCTCCTCATAGCCAGTCGCTGCCTTACTTGAACACGTCAACTCCCTGCCTGTGTGTTATGAGCGCTCGACGCAATCGACGGATCTCGCTTCCCAGAGCGGTGCCGATCAATTCGATCTGTTCGGGACAAAAGCTCAGGGTCGCGTCACTATCGCTCTCCAATGCTGAAATGATGTCGGGCCGATACCACTCGACCTCGGGAAGGCGCGCGTTCACCCGCGCAAGCGTCGGGGCCAAACGGTCGCACATGGCGCTCTGGCAGGCCGGATCAGGGTAGATTTGGTCCGGCGGCAGTTCCGGCAGCCCGGTACAGAGCGCATCCGAGAGAATCCGGCCGATCTTGCCGATTCGCCTGTTCAGCGCTGCCTGCAAAGCCAATTCCGCACAGGTCATGCCACGATTGATCGTTGGCGCTTGGGGAGGAGTCAGCGTCATAGTCGGCTGCCTCAACCAAGCACAGAGCGGTACGAGCATGGCACGACGGTGCCGATCATAATTCAGGCAGGTCAGCCCAACGTCATTCAGCGACATGAACCTCTCAAGGAACAGCGCGACACGCTCGGGCACACTGTATCTTTCGAAGAAGGCCTCGATCGGGGCACTGCCGCCTCCCCTTTTCAAGTATTGCTGCCACAGCGAAGCCGCGTGGCCTACAGGGTTGCGGATGAAGAGCAAAATCTCAACCCGGTCGAACCCCGCAGCCAGTGCCGCCCGTGGCAGTACGGTGGGATCGTCATACAAGGTGAGCCGGGGAAAGAACTCTTCGGAAGACAGCACCGCCCCCGCCCGACAGGCGGCGCGGTTGATCATGCGCAGGCGCTCTTCCAGTTCCTCGACCGGGCTGGTTGCCAGTGCCAGACCATTGCCCTGGCCGATCTCAGCCCCCTGTTCGTTCCCGATGCCGTCGAGTATCGGATAGGCTAGGCCGACTGTTTCGAGCGCAACCGCGTTCTCGCGTAACGCCGCCTGTATCCAGGATGTGCCGGTCTTGCTGTGACCCACATGCAGGTAAAGAACTGACATCTCTACGCAAAGAACCTATCAAAACGAAGTCTTCCAGACGAACATTGTACACACTGCCGCGGAGATGGAGCAATCCCTTGTCCTGGTTCAGGGCCTATGAAGCTTTAGGGTTGCCCCGGCTGTGTGTCGGGCAAGGTGCGCGGCGGGGGCTTGCCCGCCAAGGTCTTGGTGCGATCGGTGAAAGCGTCGGTCCATCGGTTGCGCATTACCCGGGGCGCACCCTCCGGGCCCTCCACCGAGGACACGATGGTCTATGAAGCATCGCGGCTTTATCACCTTATGCACAGGCAGGCGGAAAACCGTTTGCGCGGTGTGCGACGTTCCGCGCAGCCGCCCCGCGGGCTCCGTGTGCAGACCTAAACGATGCCCAACAGGCGCGGCAGCGCCAAAGCCAGAGACGGAAAAACCGCCAAAAGCGTCAATCGCGTCAGGTCGGCAATGAGAAAAGGCACGATGCCGGCATAAATCTGCTTCAGCGATATGTTGTCCGCCGCCCCACGTATGACGAACACGTTCAACCCGATGGGCGGCGTGATCATGCCCACTTCCATGACCATGACCATCATGACGCCCCACCAAACCGGGTCGTATCCCAAATCCAGCACGAGAGGAAAGACGAAAGGCAAAGTTATGACCATGGCCGCCACCGTGTCGAAGACACTGCCGAGAACGATATAGACTAGCATCAGCAAAAATATGACAGCCAAAGGCGGTAAGGCGCTATTTCGGATCACGTCGACAACGGCGCCGGGCCCGCCGCTCAACGATATGAAATACGAGAAGATCGAGGCGCCGATGAGGATTACGAATATGAGGCAGGTGTTGCCTGCAGCCTCCATCAGGGACTCGACGAAAAGAGAGCGCGTCATCCGACCCGAGACGAGCGCCATGACGAGCGCGATGCTGGCGCCCACCGAGGCCGCTTCGCTTACCGTGAACAAGCCCGTATAGATTCCGCCGGATACGGCAACCGCCAACACGATGACCCGCCACGAAGCGATGAGGTAGGCAATACGTTCGCGCCAATCGAGCCGTGGACCCGGCGGTCCCGCTTCAGGCCTGAGCCTTACGAAGAGTTCGACAGCGGCAACATAGAGAACGACGGCAATCACGCCCGGCAACAGAGCCGCGGCGAAAAGCGCGACAATGAATTGCTCGGTGAGCACGGCGTAAAGCACCATGATCACCGACGGAGGAATGAGAATGCCCAGCGTGCCGCCCGACGCGATCGACCCGCTCGCGAGTTGAGGCGAATATCCCCGCGCACGCATTTCCGGCAGAGCGACCCGGGCCATGGTCGCCGTGGTGGCGATGGACGAGCCGCAAACAGCCCCGAAGCCGGCACAGCCAAGTATGGTCGCCGTCGACAAGCCCCCCGGACGATGACCGATAAGACCGTAAGCCAAGCGAAACACATCCGCCGACAAGCCCGCGACGTTCGCGAAACTGCCCATCAGCAGGAAAATCGCGATGACGGCCAGATTCTCATTCGAGATGGCGGACGAAACTTCCGTCGCGAACAAGGTTGCGGCCGGGCCGAAGCCGATGAGAGCGCCCACCCCGATGACGCCGGCAACCGCCATGGACACGCCAATGGGCACTTGTAGCGCGATGAGCAAGAACATGGCGCCAAAGCCAACGAGTCCTAAAAGAATTGGATCCATCAGGCCGGACCGTCGCGGGGCGGTGCACCGACGTCTTTGTCGATCAACTCATCGGTATCGGCCAATGGCTGCTCGTCGACAACAATGGTCAGAGTCATCAACTCGTAAAATCGGGCAGCGGCCATCCATGCCTGAACCGGCAAACAGGTGAGCAGGATTGCCGTAGTGATCCACCACCACGGCGCGACGGGCATGAGAATTGTGGACGTGACACGGCCGCTCTGCTGATAGTCCAGCGTCATCAAAACGATCTGATAGCCGATGAGCGCGAACACGACCAGGGTGACGAGTGCAGCCAGGAAATTGAGCAAAGCCTTGACCCGCCCGCCAAGCCCATCACCCAGGAATGTTACCGCGACATTTTGGTTGTGAAGAAGCCCGGCCGGGAAACAACTCGCTATCACAAGAGCATAAAACACTTCGCCGAAATCGCCGAACCCGGGAATCCGCGGTAACAAAAAATGTCGTGACACCGCGTCGACCATGGTCATCAGTCCGATGATCACGAGGCCCGTGAAGCCGAGAACGGCAACCGCGCGGGTCAGTCGATCCAACGCCTGACGCTGCTTCAAAAGCACGTTCATATCGCGCCTTGATCAACCCGAACGAGACGACCGGCCCAAGCGACGACGTAGCGAACATGCCCGCGGCGGGCAGGAGGCGCAGCTACGAGCGCCCACGGACGGCGGTCAGAGTTCGGCGCGCAATTCCTGCAGCGTTGCAACAAACAAGTCATAGGCCTCCCGCCCTTTCGGAGTATCCGCGATCCAGTCGTCGTGGACCCGCCTGACGCGCTCAAAGCTGTTGGAATTCTCGGCCGCGCTTGGCACAAACAAGGTGTGCCTTCCGGCACTCTCGATTTCCGATCTTATGCCGTCCGCCATTCTGTCATAGGCGCGACCGGCGCGCCGTGCCAAAGCCTCTCCTCCATGACGCATCATGACGTCGCGTGTTTCAGGACCGAGTCCTTCCCATTTCCTTTTGTTGACCAGCAACATGAACGGAATGAGCCCGACCGGCGCTTCATAAGCGGCTCTCGTCAGTTCCTCGGTTCGAAACGTGCGCATACCGGTCCAGGCTTGAATCATACCGTCGATCGTGCCGCGCTGAATCGCTTCGTTGGTTTCGATCGCGGTCAGGGTTTGGGGAATGCCGCCCAGAGCTTGAACGAAACGCGCCTGCACGGCGCCTGCCGTGCGGATGCGCAGGTCGCGCAAGCCGTCAAGTGAAGTGATCGGCAAGCTCATTTGAAGGGCGGCAACATCGGTGGTCCATATGCCGATGACGTGGACGGCGACATCACCGTCGATCAGGCCGGCCGCCTGAAGACGCCACGCCCCTACGGAAGCTTCGGTCGCGTTCTCCGCCAGAAAAGGCAGTTCGGTAATTTGGATCTGCGGAAAGACGCCCGGCGTGTAGCCCGGCAACACCCAAGCCGTGTCGAGAACGCCGTTCTTGACGAGATCGAGTTGCGCTACGGGGTCGCGCCCCAATGAGCCACCCCAAAATTCGCGAATTGTCATGCCGTCGCCCAAGTCGGATTTGACGGCTTCGATCCATGGTTTGAGAACCAACTGCACGCCGACGGATTGCTCGGGCACGTAGGTGCCGATCCTCAGAGTATCGGCCTGAACCGAAGACACGGTAAGCAATACGAAAATGCTTGGCCACATACGCCCCAAGACCATGGTCTCATCCTTTCATCCGAACGACCGTTCACCTTCATGGCCTGCGCCGGAGCCGAATCTCGGACGCATTCCAACAAGCACCGATACCAAATCCTGAAAGATCCGCCAAATTGCAAGCACGCGGGGCGGCCGCAGAAAGCGTCGCGGACAAGTTCGACGATCAATTCCTGAACCAACTTTCATTCGTCCGCCAAATCCGGCGGTAACGCATAGGCGATCAACGCATCGCCGAGCTTGGTTCCGGCAATCGCGTTGCCCCCAGCGGCAATCACCACATATTGCCGCCCCAGCGGGCCCGCCTCAAATGTCATCGGCACCGCCATGCCGGGAGCCGGAAGCTGCGCCGCCCACAGTTCCTCGCCCGTCTCACTGTCGAAAGCGCGAAACCTGGAATCGAAGGTCGCCGCAATGAAGGTCACGCCGCCGCCGGTGGACATCGGACCGCCGACATTGGGCGACCCCCAAGTGGTCGGCGTCGAAAACGGACCGATCGAAACGCTGCCCAAGGGCACCCGCCAACGGATCTTGCCGGTTTTGAGATCAAGCGCGGTCAACTCACCCCAAGGAGGAGAAATGCAAGGCACGCCCAACGGCGAGACAAAAAACTCACCTTCGAGCCGATAAGGTGTTCCGTACATGGGTTGATTGAGAAAGTCAGTCGGCGCCGACCTGCCTTCCCGATCATCCTCCGCCGGAACCAATTTCATGATCGTCGCGATATTTTGCGCCTTGACTATGAGCAAATGACGCTCAGGATCGAACGCGGCGCCGCCCCAATTGCCGCCGCCGAGCGCCGAGGGAAAAATCAAAGACCCGGTCAGACTCGGCGGCGTATACATGCCGTCGTAACGCAAGCCCGCCATTTTATTGCGGCACCAGGCCCGATCGAACACGGTCAATCCCCACACATCGGCGGGGGCAAGATTCTGTCGCGCGAACGGTTCGGGCAAAGCGGGGACTGGCTGGGTAGCCGAAGAGACTTCGCCCGGCACATCCGTTTGAGGAACGCTCACCTCGGAGAGCGGAAACAGCGGCTCTCCGGTGTAACGTTGAAAGACGAACGCATAACCCATTTTGGTGATCTGGATCACCGCCGGCACAAGGGCTCCGTCTTTGGGTACATCGACAAGAATCGGCTGAGCCGGCAGATCATAATCGAACAGATCGTGGTGAACGATCTGGTAGTGCCAGACAACTTCGCCCGTCTCCGCATTGAGCACTACGAGAGCGTTGGCGTAGGGGATCGGTGCGGTCCGATGGCCGCCATAGGGATCGACGCTCGGACTCGAAGTGGGCAAAAATACCAGACTCGCTTCCGCATCGACGGAGAACGGAGTCCAAACATTGGCCGCGCCGGTTTTGTCGCTGAGTTCTTCCGGAATGGGATTGAAGTTCCAAAGCTCTTCGCCGGAGCGCGCGTCGAAGGCGCGCACGATCCCGTCAGGCGTTTCCGCTTGCAGGTTGTCTATGACACCGGCGCCGACAATCAGACTGTTCTTGTAAATGACCGGCGGAGACGTAAGGCCGACACGCCCGGCACCCCGATAATCATAATCATTGAGGCGGATATACCCTCGGCCGCCAAAGTCCGCACATATGTCACCCGTATCACCGTCGAGCGCAAATATGCGACCGGAATAATCGGTCTTGTAGATGCGCTTGGTGCACACCGCATCGAGAGCCGGCGCGGACGCTTCCCAATAAGCCACGCCGCGGCAGTGAAGCGAGACCGGATCCTCGTCCAAAAGCTCGGCATAGGGATCGAAAGCCCAAATCTCCTCGCCGGTTTCCGGGTTAAGAGCCAAAACCCGGTTGAGAGGCGTGCACACATAAAGAAGATCATTCGCAAAAATTGGCGTGACTTCGAGGCTCGTGGGCCCCGTGGGCGAATCGGGCTCCGCGACGTCGCCGCTGTGATGAACCCATGCCATTTCAAGCGTCGAGACATTGTTCCGATCGATTTGACTTAACGGCGAATATTGGCCGCCCCCGGGTGCACCGCCGTAAGAGGACCAGTGATGGTCGTCGGCAAATGCCGGACAGGCCGCGTCAGAGAGCATCGCGACGACGACAAGTGCCAAGGGAAAGCGCCAAGTCAAACGCCCTGACCGGTCTTCTCTCCGGCGACGACAGAGAGCAAAAGCATGGCAAAACGACAGGTGAGCTGGCATTTCGGAATTTCGCCTTTTCCCAATGCGGTGCCGAATTCGGCGGACTTGAAACATCACATCCTCCCCACTTCACCGGGCCGGGCAAGTCGGCTCAGACTAACCCATCGAGGCCCGGTTGCATTCATGCAATAGGAGCCGTTCCCCGTGACGAAATCGTAAAATTGCAACCGTCCACCTATTGGATTTTCACCTGAAACGCTGCTATGGTTTCGTGGCGACTTTCAGCGGGGGTAAATCCATGAATATGAAGAAGCTGCTCGGCGGCCTTTTGGCCGCTACGATTCTTGCCCTTCCGGCAACGATCATCCCGGCAAGCAAAGGCTGGGGCCAAGTCGAGGTCATTACGGTGACCAGCCGGAGACGGGAAGAAACCTTACAGGATATTCCGCTGTCGGTGACCGCATTTGGAGAAATCGACATTGAGCAAAAGGGCATCACCAATGTCCGCGACATCGCCAAGCTGACGTCCGGTCTGACGTTCGATCTCGGCTTTGCACCGCAGGACACGCGCCCAACCATTCGGGGCATCCCGTCAACGCGCGGGCGGCCGCCGACAGGCATCCTGGTTGACGGCACGGACGTCTCAAGCGAATCACTGCAAACTGCCGGCGGCAGCATGTTGATGAACCTCCGCCTTGCCGACATTGAGCGGGTCGAGGTGGTCAAAGGCCCGCAAAGCGCGCTTTATGGGCGCACGGCTTTCAATGGCGCCATCAACTATGTGACACGGCAGCCCGGCGACGAGTTCAGCGCCGATCTAAGCGGCGATTTCGGTAATCACAACAGGCTCATCGTCAAAGGCGGCGTTGAAGGGCCCGTTCTTCAGGATCTGCTGAACGTTCGCGTTTACGGCGCATGGGGCAGAGACGACGGCGGCAATTTCCGCAACACGGTCACTGGCGAGAAAATCAACGGCTGGGAAGGCTGGGGCGCGAACATGAGCGCCGTCTTCACGCCCACTGAGACGCTCGAATTCATCGCACGGGTAGCATACGCGGAAGACGAGTACGAATCCCGCGCAGTGTCGACCTATTCGTTCGCCAACGGATCGGCCGTACGCATTCCCGTACCCGTCATTGCGAATGAGGCTGGCGTAACGACGAGCACGTCGGCTTCTGCGCCTCCGATCGGCACACTGGTGCATCCCGCTCCGATCACGTTGAGCCCGGACCCGTTACGGCCCGGCTATCAGGACTTCAGGGGCTCGACCCTTGACACGGTCATGGCGAATGTGAGAGCGACATGGGACGGCGACTTGTTCGACATCAAATCCTGGACCGCATACACCCACGGAGAGAGCATCCAGGAGGTGGATACCGACCGCATCGGTCTGCCCGGCGTGCCGTGCGGCACAGGGTGCATTCCCGGCGGCAGCGGCAGCGGCGTTCCGTTTTCCCTTTCCGCCGGATTGATTGACGCCACGGACCTCATCGAACCGTTGGCGCCCGGAGCGCCCTTCAGCGGCGCCTCGACACTCAGACAGAATATCGAGACCGATATCTTCAGCCAGGAACTTCGTTTCGAGAACTTCGACGAAGAAAATATGCTCCGATGGGCCGTCGGCGGTCTGTTCTGGACGGAGGATCACGACCAAACGGACCAAAATACGGCAGCGATATTCATCAATGTAGCCGGCTTGTTGGGAGGCATTGGATCGGAATTCGCAAACACGAGATTGATCGCCGCCGGCCATCCGGGGTTCAGAGCTATCGGGCGCACAGGCGAGAACGAACTCGTGGCAGGCTCGCTCGCGCCCAAGCCGGCGATGCGGAAAACCGACCATTACTCCCTTTACGGCACCTTCGAGTGGGACGCCATAGACAATCTGACTCTCGGCTTTGAGGGACGCTACAACTGGGAGGATTATGACGTTCTGTTCAGCGAACTGGACCCGGTACAAGCCACCCTTATTCCGTTCGGCTCATTCGGAGCGCCGGGCACTCCGCCGATAGGCCACGATACAAACGGCGGCCCCCCTTTCTATTTGGCAAGCGGTCCGAACGCCAAAGCCTTCGGGACCGTCTTCACCGCCGGCACGACGGCGGATGAATCCTGGTTCTCCTGGCGCACATATGTGGAGTACGACGCTACCGATTGGTTCAGCGGCTGCGGGTGCGACGATCTCCTGTCCTACGTCTCGGTGGCCCAAGGCGTGAAGCCCGGCGGTGTATCGAGCTTGAACTTCGACCGCGAACTCAGCCTTGAACAGTTGGTCTTCCTGCCCGAGAATTTGCGGGTTTATGAAGGCGGCCTGAAATCGTCATGGTTCGACGGCCAAATCATCGCCAACCTGTCCGCGGGTTACCAGAAGTATACGGACAAGGTGAATACCCAGCAGGCGGTTTTACCGGGTGCTGCCTCACTGCAAACCGTCGTGCGCAACGACGGTGAAGGCCGCGTTTACTTTATCGAGTTCGACGGTGCGTATGCCCCGAACCAGGCAGTTCTGGGCGGCAGTGTCGTTTTCAACGCGTCCTATACGTATCTCAACACCGAGTATACGGGGTTCATCATTGAGGCGACGCAGAGCGCGAACGATATCGCACGGGGCGGCAACTGCACGCCGTTCGTCTCGGATTTGCCCGGCGGAACGGGTAATACAAACTTCTGTAAAGTCAGCCTCAACGGCAACCAATTCGAGCGCCAGCCGAAGCACGGCGTGGTGGGCAGCGTAAACTTTACACGGCCTCTCATGGGTGCAATCGACCTGCTGGCCGCTCTCGACATTCAGTGGACCGGCGAGCGCTTCCTGACCCATTGGAACCGGTGGACGCTGGAATCCTACGTCAACGTGGATGCGCGGATCGGCTTGCAGTCCGACAACTGGAGCGTAATCATTTACGGTGAAAACCTCACCGACGACGATACCGTTCGCTCCGCCCAGGAGAACTTCGACTTGTTCTCCTTCGGTACCGCGATTGGTACGTTCCACACGCGGCCGACGCAGTTCGGTGTGCGGCTCGGCATGAACCTGTAATTTTTATAATCCCACGACCTGAATACGGCCCTCTCCCGATGTTTCGGGAGGGGGTTTTCTTTGAGTGCGGACCGGATGGCGAAAATCAACGTTTCTGAAACGGAAAACCTAGCGTCCACGAAACCGACGCTGACCATCGGCCAGAAGCTCGGCTGGGCCGTCGGCACCCACGGCACGTCGAGCATGACGGCCATCATGACGTTCCTGGTTCTCTTTTACATGACGGACATGCTCGGCATTAACGTCATCATCGCCAGTTGGATCATTTTGTTTGCACGCGCCTACGATTTCGCCACCGACCCGTTCATGGGTTATATCAGTGATCGGACGAAGTCGCGTTACGGTCGTCGTCGGCCTTACTTGTTCTTTGGAGCCGTCGCCTCGTTTATCGCGGTCGCCGCTCTTTTCAACGCGCCTCAGCTTGGAGATGCCGGCGTCGTCATATACGTGACGATCATCCTGTTGGTGTTTGCGACCGGATACACGCTGTTCAACGTGCCTTACCTAGCCATGCCCGCGGAAATTACGCCGGAATACCATGAACGCACGGTGCTCATGTCATACCGCGTGTTCTTTATCTCAATGGCGGGTCTGATCACCGTGGGCGGCGGCTCGCAACTGCTCGCGCGGTTTCCCGACAACCAGCTTCACGCATTCTCGCTCCTCGGCTGGATCATGGGAGGCCTGATCGGTATGGCCATGCTGGCGACGTTTCTGTCCACGGCTTCCGTCCCTTCCCGTGAAGCGAGCGACACCAGCAAATTTTCGGTGAAAGACCAGATCAAACTCATTCTCGACAACCGGCCGTTCTTCATCTATTTGCTCGCGAAATCAGGCGGGCTGATGGCCCAGGGGAGCATCACGGCATCGCTCCTCTATTTCGGCACTTATGTGCTCATGCGCCCGGACGAACTGCTGTTGGCATTCAGCCTGTACATTACAATCGGGCAGTTAGCCTCCATTCCCCTCTGGCGCCTGACCGCCAGAGTCTACGGCAAGCGCAACATCTTCATGGTCGCTTCCGCCGGACATGCGCTAACCACCCTGTCCTTTCTGCTCGCAACCGCGGCCGAGCCTACATTCATCCTCAATGTCAGGGTCGTCGTATTGGGCGCATTCACCTGCGGTATCTTGATGATGGGCTTCGCCATTCTGCCCGACACGATGGATTACGACCGGCGACGCACGGGAATTAATCGAGAGGGCGTTTACGCAGGCATCTACAGCACCATGGAAAAGCTGGCGAGTGCTATCGGCCCGTTCCTGTTCGGCAATTTCCTGGGTTTGATGGGATTCATTTCAAGCAAAGCGGGCGAAACCGTCGAACAACCGGAAAGCGCAATCATGGCAATCGTTCTGGGCGTCGCCGTGTTTCCCTCGCTCTTTTCTCTTTCGGCCGCTGCAGCGCTGTGGTTTTACGATCTCACGGAGGACAAGCTCAAGGCGGCGCAGCCCCCGGCTACATTGCCGGGCCGAACATGAGTAACCGGCCGCTTGAACAGCGGGCGCGACAGTACCGGTCTCCGTTCCAACCGCATCATTCTCGCCGCCTGGGCCGTGGCGATCATCGCAGGTGTGACCGGCGCGCTTTTGTTGTAAACCCTTCATGCCAACCGGCAACAAAGGATCAACGATTTGCTCCGTCGCACCAATCAATTGGAAAGCGGGACCACCTTCCACCCTGGCGGGGAAGAGGTTAATTTCGTCAAAGTTTCGCGGTACCTTGTCCGAAGCGAGGCTTCGGAACGAGTGAAAGCTGAATTCCCGGCAGCCTTGCCGAGGAATGAAGTTGCAAAAAAGATCAAAAAATGAGGGTCAACGGCACACTGAGGCGGACGATTTGGCTGACGGACGACGACCGGACGGTCGAGATCATCGATCAAACACGGCTGCCGTTCGAGTATGAAATCGTACGGCTGAAAACGGCGGCCCATGCGGCGCACGCCATTTCATCCATGCAGGTACGAGGTGCGCCGTTAACCGGGGTAACCGCGGCCTACGGCATGGCGCTTGCCATGGCGGCGGATCCGAGCGACGCGTCATTGCAATCGGCTTACGACACTTTACTGGCGACGCGGCCGACCGCTTCCAACCTGCATTGGGCGCTTGACGACATGCGCGCAAGGCTTGGTCCCCTCGATGCCAATGAGCGTCGCAAGGCAGCCTATGAACGCGCAGGCCAAATCGCCGATGAAGATGTCGAAATTTGCCGACGGATCGGCATGCATGGGCTTCGCGTGCTCGAAGACTTGGCCGCCAAAAAGAAAAACGCCCCGATCAACGTACTGACCCACTGCAATGCGGGTTGGCTTGCCACCGTAGATTGGGGGACGGCGACCGCACCCATCTATATGGCGCATGACAAGGGGCTCGACATTCATGTCTGGGTGGACGAGACGCGGCCGCGCAATCAAGGGTCATTCCTGACCGCCTGGGAACTCGGCCAACACGGCGTGCCTCATACGGTGATCGCCGACAATGTGGGCGGTCATCTCATGCAGCACGGTCAAGTCGACCTGTGCATTACCGGCACTGACCGCACCGTCGCCAGCGGCGACGTGGCCAACAAGATCGGTACCTATCTCAAGGCGCTGGCCGCCCATGACAACAATGTGCCGTTTTATGTGGCGCTGCCGGGCCCCACAATCGACTGGACCCTTACCGACGGGATTTCGGATATCCCGATCGAACAGCGCGACTCATCGGAACTCACGAAAGTTCGTGGACGGACGAAGAGAGGCGCACTGGAAACGGTATCGATCATCGCGCCCGGGAGCGACGCCGCCAACTATGCTTTCGACGTGACACCGGCGCGCCTCGTTACGGGTCTCATTACGGAGCGCGGCATAGCGAAAGCCTCACACGAAGGATTGCTCGGCCTTTACCCGGAGCGACGGCCGTGAACACATCAAAAGAGACTATGCGCCAAAAAATAAGGCGCATCCTGAATGACGCGAAAAGTCTTGCGGTTGTCGGCGGCAGTTCCAATTGGAAGCGTCCGAGTTTCTATGTCATGAAGTATATGCAAAGCAAGGGATACCGCATTACGCCCGTAAATCCGCGCGCCGCCGGGAAAGAGATTTTAGGTATGCCAGTCTATGCATCCTTGAGTGATATTCCCCACGATTTCGACTTGGTTCAAATCTTTCGGCCGTCCGATGCAGTCCCGTCCATCGTCGATGAGGCGCTCGCGCTAACCCGCAAAAAAGAAATCCGCGTCATCTGGATGCAGATTGGCGTGCAGCATGATGACGCGGCCGCCAAAGCGGAAGCGGCGGGGCTCGAAGTGATCATGAATCATTGCACAAAAATCGAATACGGCCGATTGCACAATGAATTGAGATGGGGCGGTTTCAACACCGGCATCATCTCAAGCAAAAAATGAGGGTGCGGGCATGAGCAAATCCGAAAGCCCAAAGAATTACGGTTTCGAGACGCGGATGATCCATGCGGGCGCCCAACCCGAACCCATCACGGGTGCAAGACAAACGCCCATATTTCAGAATACGTCTTACGTCTTTGAAGACGTTGACCACGCGGCCTCTCTGTTCAATTTGCAAACCTATGGCTTCATTTACTCGCGGATGACCAATCCGACGGTGTCGGTCCTGGAAGAACGCATGGCGAATCTCGAAGGAGGGCGCGGCGCGGCGTGCACCGCGTCGGGCCACGCCGCACAAATTCTCGCCTTTTTTCCCTTCATGGAACCCGGCGATGAATTCATCGCATCGAACAAACTCTATGGCGGCTCTATCACGCAATTCGGCAAAACCTTTCAAAAATTCGGCTGGCGCGTTCATTTTGTCGATACCGACGATCTCGATGCGGTAGGCGCCGCGGTCACACCAAAATGCAAGGCTCTTTTTGTGGAGAGTCTCGCCAATCCGGGCGGCGTCGTGAGCGACCTGGCCGCACTCGCCAACATCGCCCATGACGCGGGCCTTGTCTTCATGGTCGATAACACGTTGGCGACGCCGGTTCTGTGCCGCCCTTTCGAGTGGGGCGCCGACCTCGTCGTGCATTCGCTGACAAAATTTCTATCCGGAAACGGCACGACCATCGGCGGCTGTGTCACCGACAGCGGCACCTTCGATTGGGCGCAAAACGACAAATTCGCCGGGCTGACCCAGCCCGACCCCGCCTATCATGGCATACGTTTCTTTGAAACCTTCGGTGACTTGGCCTTTACCACTCATGCCCACGCCGTCGGGCTGCGGGACCTGGGCGCCACCATGGCACCGATGAACGCTTTCCTTACTCTCCTGGGCCTCGAAACTCTCTCGCTGCGCGTTGAACGCCACTGCGAAAACGCACGAAAGGTCGCCTTGTTTCTCGATGGCCATGACCAGGTGACCTGGGTTTCCTTTGCGGGCCTGTCGGGAAATCCTTATGGCGAACTTGCCGATAAATATCTGTCCGGTAAAGCGGGTTCCGTGTTCACGTTCGGGGTCAAGGGCGGATATGAACAGGGCATTCGCGTCGTTGAATCCTGTGAGCTTTTGAGCCATTTGGCAAATATCGGCGATGCCCGCTCGCTCATCCTGCATCCGGCATCGACAACTCACCGACAACTCACTGACGAGCAGCGCACCGCCGCCGGCGCGGGAGACGATGTCATACGGGTGTCTATCGGCCTTGAAACCGTTGACGATATTATCCGTGACTTGGACGAGGCGCTAACGGAAGCCGCCGCGTAAGATGCGCTGGCTGTGCGCTCGTACATGACTCCGGCAAGTGAAGGTGCAAAACAGCACCCGGGAACCGACCGGCATTCAACGTTCGAGGAATGTTTGAAGCCTTGCCCGGCGGCGGGGATTTACGTTCGGCGGCGATTAAGATGCCGGTCAAGTCCATCACGCCGGCTTGGCGACCTTCGGCGTGGGCGTGTCAACTCTGTCCACCGTCTTGGCCGACGGCAACACGGTGCTCCGGGTCGCGGTCGGCGCCGCACCATCGGATTTCGGATCCTGTATGCGTTTGCAATTACCCTCGAAGAAAGCGCCGGTTTCAACCGTCAAAGCCTTGTGAAAGATATCCCCTTCGACATGAGACGATGACATGAGATGCACTCGACCGGCGCGAACCGTGCCGAGGATGCAGCCATAGGCCGTCACCTCATCGGCCACAATTTCCCCTTTGATGGTGGCCTTTTTACCGATCGTGAGCGTGCCGCTATGGACATTGCCGTTGATGGTGCCCTCGAATTGGATATCTCCTTCGGAACGGAGCGTACCTTCGATCATAACGCTTTCGTTAAAGATGGAAGGGACATTTCGGCCCGATTTGTCGGAAGGCTTGGCTCGGCTGGCTGCTGTTGCTGACCCCATCTGCGCAACGGTCCCATTTCCTTTATCTTTTGCAAACATGTTACCTACCTTTGAAAATCTGTTGGGCTTTTCGAGTTCCGTTACTCGTCAATAACAGCACCAAAATGCAGTGCACGGCACGTGACAGATACGTGTAGATGTCCGCCGAATCATGACCGGCGCACGGCCAGTGTCAGAGTTGCGAAGAGGCAATATTTGCATGGGTCGGCGCTTCTGACAACAAGCAGGTAACGACGCGCACGATTTGGGCTTGGCCATCAAGCCGTCAAAAATCGTAAAAAGCCTAAAATATTGAAATTGCACGTGGCGGACGGATTTGAAAACGCACGCGCCAAGCAGGGGGAGCCCCAATAGTGCTTCACTGTGCGCAAGGTTCCCCGGACAACACCATAAAAACACCGCCTCCGGCCGTTAATCTTCACGGACCACGCGAATGCCGACCGTGTTGTAGCGGCGGTCGGCAAACACGGATAGACGATTGGCAGAGCGTAAATCTTCCGGTTCGTCGTCCCAAGCCGCCCCTCGTATGACGCGGCGATGACATTCACCGTCGAGGCGCGTCGAGCCATCGCCGGACGCTCCTTCATGTGACGGGTTCCAACAGTCTTGCGTCCATTCCCACAAGTTGCCGGCCATATCGAAAAAGCCCCAGGGGTTCGGTGCGTAATGGCCCACGGGATTGGTAAAAAGAAAGCCGTCGTTACAGTTTACGAATTTCCAAGATCGGTAAACGCCGACGGCGGCAAGATCAACCGCGTTGGCATACGCGCATCCTTCGTCTTCCTCCCCTCCCCAAAAGAATCTGGATACGGTCCCGGCGCGCGCCGCATATTCCCACTCCGCTTCGCTCGGCAGGCGATACGTCTTGCGGGTCTTTTCCGACAGCCACACGGCATAGGCCTCAGCATCCTGCCAATTGACGCAAGTCACGGGATGATCGTCCGTCTGCGGAAACCCGGGATCGATCCAGGAACGCTCAGGATCACTCTGCCATGTAAGCGATTCCGGGTCGATGTACCAACAACCCTCATCGATGTGATGGCCCGTCTCAGCGACAAACACGGCAAACTGCGCGCGCTTTATTTCGGTTTTGCCAAGAGCAAACGCTTTTTCGATCATGACTTCGCGAACCGGCCCCTCGTCATCCTCGCGGCCCGGTTCATCGTCCGGGGAACCCATGAGAAACCTACCCGCATCGACTACGGCCATGACGGGACAGACCTCACAGTCGTAGAATTCCGACTTTGCATCTTGAGCGTAAGTGCACAGACTCAGCATGACCGACAAAGCCGCCGCACCGAGGAACCAGGTTTTCACAATTCGAATTCGTTTCAAAGATATTGTCGGCGGACCCCTGTCTCAACTCCAGTTTCTTTCTCTATTCAAATATGCGGCTGCATCTTCTGAGTCGACAGGCAAATACGACGAAAAAAGACCCGGTTCATACTTGGGCCGGTAAGCCGACATGACCGGGTCGGTGATGGCCGCATGAATAAGCGGCTGAGTATGCTTGGCCCTGAAGTCCGAGATCGGGATATCGACGGAAACGATCGTTTCTTCCAAAGTCGGCGCTTGTTTGAGAAGCGTCCCGTCGGGACCGAAGACGGCGCTGAATACCATGGAACTGTCGGCAAGGGGGCCCGTCATGTCGGACGTGCCGAAGCGCCGTTTCAGGGCCTCGATGTTCTCCGGCAAATATGAATTGATGACCATGGCGGAATAAATTTCGTTGTAGAGGCTGCCCGCCTGAACGTCAGCATAGTGATAACGGCCTGTCGCCGTGCGCAGTAGAATCTCGCAGCCTTTCACGGCAAAACCGCGGACGAATTCCGGTTCTCGTTGGGCGGACGACGTGGAAATGTTGCCGATGGGTGTGCGCGCTACGGGGATCACCGCGTCGGCGCCGTACATTTCGACGTATTGATCGAGTACATTGTATATGGTCGATGTCATGAGTTCGATTTTCCCGCCGTCCAGCACACCTTTGATGTTGCGTACCTTCCATTGCTTATCGACGATCGCCCCGTCCGGCCCGATGATTGTCGTCAGAGACAGATTATGCCCCGGCCAATCGGCGTCCCTGGCGTAGCTGCCAAATACGATGTAACAGTCATGTTCACGGGCTTTTTTCGAAATCTCTTCCGTCTCCTCACCCGGTATCTCGATCGCGGCGCGCTGTACATCATCGCGCCCCCATTCGAAGCTCAACCCGGTGAGAGGTAACTCGTGAAAGAGAAGAAGATCGTGTTTCCCATTTGCCTGGGCCCGGTCGACCCAGTCGAGCATGTGCGCCAAATTGGCCTTGCGGCTCTTTTCGATACTGTCGATTTCGACGAGGCTAATCCGCGTCTGCACTATCCCGAGGCGCACCGTATCTTTGGCAAGCGGCACCGCAATGTAACCACCGTTGGGATCGACCGCGAGGTCCGCATCGACCGGTCGGGTGAGCCCCGCAGCCATGTCCGGCGCCAAGACGGCGGCACCCGTCAAGCCCAGTTTCGATAAATCGCGGCGGGTCACTTTTTCTAATTGCGGCATGGATGATCTGACCTTTCCTTTGTCCCTGCGGACGGATTGACGGCCCTGTCGGGTAAACAGGCAAGCCCGTCTACCTTCAGGGGCTTCTCAATAGTACACATTACGGAGTTCTGTGGCTTCCTGGTTCGTAGAACGGCGCCGTTCCGGTATACTTACTGATTCGGTAGAGAAGGAAATATGTCATGAGGCGGCTCGGTGTAAAGCTGAGGGTGGCAATCATTACTCTGGTATTCGCAGGCATAACGGCATGCAGCACGGTCCCCGACAATCCTGAAAACGTTTGCGAGATTTTCGAAGAGCGGGGCAGATGGTACAAAGCGGCAAACAAGTCCGAAAAACGCTGGGGCGTGCCGGTGTCCCTGCAGATGGCGATTATCAAAGTGGAAAGCGGCTTCGACGATGACGCCAAGCCGCGGCGCAAACGCTTCCTCGGGATCATTCCCCTCGGACGGCCAAGCAGCGCCGAAGGCTATGCCCAAGCGCTCGACGGCACATGGGCAACCTATAAACGCAGCACCGGCAAGAAAGGCGCTGACCGCAATCACTTTGCCGATGCCGCCGACTTTGTCGGTTGGTACGTGGACAAGAGCGCCCGCGAGCTTGGAATCTCCAAAAGCGACGCTTATCGGCAGTACCTAGCCTACCATGTCGGCCAAGGCGGCTACCGCCGAGGCGCCTACCGCAATAATCGGACGGCACGAACGGCAGCCAGCCGCGTGCAAAAACAGGAAGCGACCTACGCGCGTCAACTCCGCCGCTGTCGGGACGACCTCAAGGGCGGCTTCCTGTTCTTCTGAATGCGCCCGTTCAAAAACGGCTTCGGTTCTCAGCGTGGACCAAAACCAAGCGTCGGCGCACCCGTGATTTCTTCGATAGCTTCGAGTTCGTCGTCATTGAACTTTGTCTCGCCTGCAGCCACGTTGGCTTCGAGCTGCCCGGGTGTGGTCACCCCCGCGATGACGCTCGATACATAAGGCCGACTCACCAGCCAACCGATGGCATAGTCCAGCAAGCTGTGGCCGTGTTCCTTGCCGAGTTCGTTCAATTTGTCGATCTTGTCGAATTTGTCGTCGGAAACGAACGAGCCTCGCCATTTGGAAAGCCGCGAGCCTTCCGGCGGCTCCTTGCCGCGCTGGACCTTGCCGGTCAGCAGGCCGCTTTCCAACGGAAAGTATGGAAGGATCCCCAGGCCATAAGCCTGGGCGGCGGGCACGACGTCTTTATCGATATCGCGCGTCATCAAGCTGTAGCGGTTCTGTGCCGACACGAAGGCGCTGACACCCAGATCGCGCGACGTCCACTGAGCTTCGACAATTTGCCAGCCGGCAAAATTGGAGCAACCGATATAGCGCACTTTACCCGCGCCGATGAGATCGTCGAGAGCGCGCAGCGTCTCCTCGATAGGCGTTGACGCATCCGGAAAATGCATTTGATAGAGATCGATATAATCCGTGTTCAGACGAGCCAGGCTTGCGTCGACGGCTCTCATGATGTAGCGGCGCGAGCCGCCTTTCCAATAGTCGCCATCGCCCATGGGGCTCGAGAACTTGGTCGCTATGACGACATCCGGGCGGCGCTTGCCGAGCGCCTTGCCGAGCCATTCTTCCGACCGGCCGCGATGACCGTAAATGTCGGCGGTATCAAACAGCGTGACGCCCAGGTCGAGCGCTTTTTCCACGACCGCGCGGCTCTGGGCTTCATCGTTCATCATACCCATGTTCATACAGCCGAGGCCCACGGCCGAGACTTTGAGACCCGAATTGCCTAGATTGTTGAGTTCCATACGATACCCTCTCTTGACCATATCTTGGCACGGTTCGACCCATGTTCGACATCATGCTACGGCATCAGGGCAGACCCTTCCAAAGACAAAATATCAGACGCCCAACTGCAACACGGCTTGAGCTTAGACTCTTCCGATCGAGGCATTACAATGTTCACGGAGCCGAGCGTGCGTCAGAACCCATACAGGTCCCCAAATATCGCCGGGAGAATAGTCCATGTTGCTTGAAGGATCCTGCCATTGCAGCGCCGTCACATTCAAAGTTCAATCCAGGCATCCCTACCCGTTCAATCTTTGTTATTGCAGCATATGCCGCAAGACGGGCGGAAGCGGCGGATTCGGGATCAATTTGAGCGGCGATTACACAACCATGGACATCGAGGGCGAGGAGAACATTTCGACCTACCGGGCCATGGTGAAAGACCGAGAGACAGGCAAGCCAAAGCAAAGCGAGGCAAGGCGCACGTTTTGCAAACATTGCGGCAGCGCGCTTTGGGTATGGGCGCCGAGTTGGCCGGAGTTGGTTCACCCCCACGCGTCGGCTATCGATACGGACCTGCCGGTCCCGCCCGAGCGGACGCATCTCCTGCTGGCGTCCAAGGCCTCTTGGGTCGAACCCCACGCCGACCCCCAAGACAAGTTCGCGGATCAGTATCCAGGCGAATCCATCGCCGGCTGGCATCAACGCCTGGGGCTGGAGACGTAACCCGCACCAACGCCGCGATCAAATCCCGCCCGAAATCGCAAGGATTAGAAATTCATCTTCCCCCGAACACCTACCGTCCGCTTCGGCGGCAGGATCGCGAACGAGTGGAAGAGCAGACCGGTAAGCGCCGGACCGAAACATCCTGTATCACAATAGCCGCCGAAAGGAGCAATGAGAGCCGTTCTGGTAAAGTCGGGGGCTCCGCCGACACCGCTGCGAAACGCGCTGTTCTTCGTCACGTTGTCAACAAAGACCAGAAATTCCCACTGCTCGCCCTGAAGACCGGCGCGCAAATCAAGCTGATGATAAGCCTTGAACGACGTGAGATTGCCGGCGCCCGAATACCGCTTTCCCTGATATTGAGCGTCGCCTTCGATGAACCAGTCGACCTGCACTCCCAGCCAATCGTTCAAAGGCGTCGCCGGACGGGTCAGGTTTGCCTGCAGTGCGAAGGCGTGTTTCGGCGCCTGTTCCAGACGGTTGCCCGTATAGCTGATTTTGCATTGGCGCTCCGGACCGAAAATGCCCTGTACTATTTCAGGCGTACAATTCCCGGCGCCCGTAATCGAATAGATTGACTCCGTGATATCCGTGAAATCTTTGTATTTGGCCGTATGCAGATAGGTATAGCTCCCGCCCAAAGTCAGACCGTCGACCGGAGCCGCCCAGTTGAAATCGATTTCACCGCCCCAGACTTCGGCAGAAGCCGCATTGACCGTCAACCGTGTCAGGTTTCCGTTAGGGTCGGCCCGCTGCACGTTCACCTGTTTATCGGTAAAATCCTGGAAGAACCCGGCGGCGTTGAGCGTTAGAGATCCGAAACGGCCCTCCCAATCGCTCTTGACGCCCAATTCGAACGCCTTCAGCCGTTCCGATCCGAACCTCATGTCGTCAATGACAAAACTCCCGCCGCTGGGCGGCAATTGATCGATTCCTGCGGGCTTAACGCCTTGGGCGTAGGAGAAATAGAGGAGGACATTGTCGTCCGGCGTCCACTCGACTACGCCCTTGGGTGCGAAGAAATCCGAGAATTCCGTTCCGGAAACCAATGGGGGCGTGATGCATGTCGGCGGTGTCGCCTCGCCAAAGATGGGATGCGGCACACCGGTGAAATGGATAAAGGAACACGCGTTGGATTCGATCCGGTTGATAAAGAACCGCTCGTTGGAATATCTGGCCTCGCCGGTCAGCTTGAATTGCTCCGTAAGCTGAAGTTCAAGCAAAGCATAAAGCGACATGTGACGAGACGTTACTTCACTGGTCGGAAGACCAAGGGGCAGCCCGAGTTCCTCGTTGAAAAGGAATACCTCCTGGTAGGTATCAATGGGGCCCGCTGCCGGGTCGTCATCGGCATCAAGATCCTGACAATTGGGATGCCTGAAGGCGCCCTTCACGCTCGACGACAGGAAATCCGGGATCGGCACGCCAAAATCATAGCAGTTCACGAATTGACCCCTGATGTCGATATCTTTGTCTTGACGCCAATAGTTGCCGCCAAATGTCATCTGAAGACGGTCTTCGAAAAAGGGAAGGTCCTCCCACCGGGAAGCGTATCTCAGTTCCTGGCTGTAGATTTTGACGTTTTCGATGTTGTAGGTGAAGTCACCGCCGCGCGCGATATCCCGGCCACCCGGGCCGGGAACGGCAAAACTGTCTTGATCAAAGAACTCCACCGAGTCCGCATTGAGAAAAGCGGAATATGAAGTAAGCGTTCCACCGGGAACATCCCAATCGGCAATGAGTGACGCCCTGAATATCTCGATCTCATTTCCCGGATAATCGTTGCCGGGATCCTGATGATTGTCGCTCAAACGAACCCCTGTGATCCCTTCGGCTTTGCCAAAAGTCGACAAGAAGTCCTGCGTATCCCCGGCCGTCAACACGCCGGCCGCAACCGCGCCGGCAGGCGCGGTCAGCGTCAAATCATTGGAAATCTCCACCGTTGGACGCGGCTCATATTCGTCATCGGAATATTCGATCCGGGCCTTGAGCCGGAAGCTTTCGCCGACATTCAAATTGGCGGTGAGCGCGCCGCCGTAGCCCATGCCGCCGCCGATGAAGTTGTCGGTCACTTCATTTAAGTATTGTCCGCGCTCATCCCAGTAGTAGGCGCTTGCACGCAATCCCAACACGTCATCGATAACCGGACCGCTTACCGAACCGCCGACTTCGAATTCATGATGCTGAGCGGCCTCGAACCGAAGATCGGCTTCGAATTCGTCGCTCGCCTCGCGCGTAACGTATTGCACGGCGCCCGCGAAAGCCGCGCGACCGTAGAGAGCACTCTGCGGGCCTTTGACAAGCTCAACTCTTTGCACATCGGACAACAAACGTTGGGATACCAGGATCGACGCGCCCGAACTGTTGAACGCCTCCGACGTGACATCGATGCCGTCGACCAAAAAGGCGACATTTGAGCGCCCGCGCGAGGGGCTGAAGCCGCGCACGCTGACAATAACATCCTTTTGAGCGAACCCTTCGGTGTAGATAAAGCTTGACGAGACCGAAAGCGCATCCTCGAGACCTTCCACGCCTTGTCGATTGAGAGCCGCCAACTCAAACACGTTCACCGAAATCGGTACGTCTTGAAGATTTTCTTCCCTTTTACGGGTTGTGACGATGATTTCGCCGACTTGGGCCCATCCGTCACTTGGCAACGATACGGTTAGAGTCGGAACGAGAAAGGCGAGCGCGGCAACGCCGCTCACAAATTGAGTACGATATGACACTGGCCACCCCCTATCAAATCACCAAAGGCGCTCGCTCCGATCACGCGAGCTTTTATCCGGCCCGGACACCGATACGATACCTGACGGCCGGTTGCTGAAAAAGTATAGATCATAAAACGAGCCTGTGGGGGAAATCTCCGGTTCATAGTCGGTTACGGACAATACCGGACTTCGAGTCGCTCCATCTCGATCATGCCGTAAAGACTCATCACCGCCCCGTTCCACTCCAACCAATCGCCTCACAGCCCCTGTTCGGCAGACTGAGACTCGAGTTCGGCGAACAGGTCGCGGCTTTCACCCAGACCGAGACGCGCTTTTATAAAGCGCCAGGAACTTTTTCGACGGGTAAGCCAGGACACTTTACCGCCGTGTTTGCGATTGCGCAGCACACCGTCGACCAGGAACGGCGTTACCGTCTCCACGCGGTCGGCAAGAATGTTGTAAATTCGTTTAATGGGCTCCCAGGCCCGAGGCGGCAGGACGTCTTTGTCGCGCGTGATCATCTCGGTGATCACGATCCCCGGACTGATCGTACCGACAAGGACCGATTCGTCCCTGGTCTCCTTGACCAACGCTTTGGTAAAATAACGCAAGGCAAACTTGGTCGAACCGTAAACGCTTGAACCGGGCGACTGCATTCCGTTGCTGCCGAAGCCCTCAAAATTGTAAATGGCGCCCCTGCCCTGTTCTCGCATACCTTCAAGGGCCGTCTTGCAACCGTAAAACATGCCCAAAAGATTTGTGTGGGGAACACTTTCCATTTCCCGAAAAGGAAGCTTGGCGATCGGCATGCGACTGTTGTTGAGCCCGGCATTATTGATCCAAATGTCGATGTCGCCGAGAGACTCCTTAGCCTTGGACCACAGATCTCGGACTTGGCGCATCTCTCTCACATCGCAGGCCATGCCGACAACTTTTGCGCCGTCCGCGGCATCGGGCATCAGGCTTTTGACGACCCGATCAACGGCCTCTTGCGTGCGGCCGGTGATCATGACGCTATTGCCGCGTTTTAGAAACTCGCGCGCCATGCCATAGCCGATGCCGCGTGTACTCCCGGTGATCACGACTCCGGCATTTTTCATCGGCGCGCCCGGGGTGTAACCCGGTGCTTTCAGTCGAACAATCAGGCTCAGGACAAAGATGACGAACGCTCCGAGGCCGACAAAGAAAAAAGCGCCTGCCGGCTGCCACGCATCAAAGGCATAGCCGCCGATGCCGCTGAAAAACAGAATACCGACGGCACCGCATGTTCCGAATGCACCGATCACGGCGCCGCGTTTGGCAGAGGGCGCCTCCTGACCGATGAGCGCCTGAGAGGCGTAAAAGATGCTGATTTGACCGATACCCAGCAAAGCAAACAGCGGCAAATAGGTGTTGTCGAACAGATCCTCAACCAACAGCATGCTGATGAAAGCGACGCCGCTCATCAGACTGCCGAAAGCCTGGACACTGACACGATTAAAGCGGTCTATGGCCCAACCCATCACCGGCGCCCACAAGAGACCGGCCACTTGCGCAACGATAAACACGGTGAGCCCGCGCGCGACGCCTTCGCCCGGACTCATACCCCGGTCCAATGCGGCTTGTGCGCCCCACAACGCCGTAAATGTACCGACGATGACCAAGTCGCTGCGTGCAACGAACGCGCTGGCATACGCCAACCCCGTCCGCAATTTCAGAGCTTCGGAGAAGCCGCTCTTGAACAGTTCACCGGGAGACGGCCGCTCGACATGAGGCGTCCCCGGCTTTAATCCGATACCGATCAATACGGCCGAGCCGATGCACAGCGCCGCGGCGATCCAGTGCACGTTGCGGCTGGCCGTAAAGTCGTCAAGACCTTGGGCTTCATACGATCCAAGCAGACCCCGGAACATGAGGTTGAAAGCAATGGCGCCGATGGCGATTATGATGCCCGACAGGGCAACCATTTTGCCGCGCGATATTTCCTGCGGGTAGTCATTCGTGACCGTGCCGAGCATGCCCGTCGCGGCCGCTACACCCGCAGCGTAGATCACTCTGTAAATCACGAGATCCGTGACGCTGGTCGCAAACGGCATAAGGATATAGCTGATTCCCATCAAAGCGAGGCCGAGCGCATATACGGGGGGTCGGCCAACCCGGTCACACAAGATTCCGTAGAGAAACACGGTGGACATGATGGTGAGTTCGCCCGTCACCGTGAGCAGCCCGCCCCGTTTCCCCAGATCCGCACCGCCCTCGATCCCGCCGAGGATCAGCGCCTGCCCGATGTTGACAAACGTAAGCAATCCCATGGTGACAAGGGACGCATAAAAAAAGGTCGAGAGATGAAGATAAGAGACCTCCGGTGTCAGCCAGATGTTGAAGAATCTCTTCCCTTGCGGATCAATCGGCTTCATATGACGGCGTTCCCTGATCGTCTCACGGCAAACATGATTATCCGCTCACGGCCGGACAGGCTCAAGCCGAAATCCGACTCCGGATTCATGACCGTCCGTGAAGCTTCCGGGCGAGCGCTCATTTGTCCCGTTCGTTATAGAGCGGATTTTCGGGTGGAATTCGATCGGCATAGGCATGCCACGTCTCGCGCGGGCTTCCGTCATCCCAATCGTCGGCGGGTTCAAGCAAATCGGGACGGACCTTTTCCGTATAAGCGAGAACCTTGTCGGGTATGTCGTCGACAGTCCCGGTAATACGATAACTGTGCATGCGGCCGATCAATACGCCGTCGACGCTGCCGCCCATCATCATCCACGGCCACCACGGGCCCTGACGGAAGAATCCGCCCAGCATGGTAACCCAAGGACGGCTCCGGTCGTCCATCTCGGCGGTCGGCGTATAGACGACAAAATGCTCCGACGGATTGATCATTTTGCCTGTCGACGCCTTTGGCCAACCTTCAGGCGTCACCGGGTTGGTATATTCGTGGCCGTATTCCCAACTCATGAGATATTGATGACCGACACGCCGCCACGGCAAAACGAAGGGAGGGTCTTCCTCACCCTCGGAGATCACCGCCTCACTCATCGTGGTGGCCTCGTCTTCATTCAGGCTCATGGCGAATTTCGGCATGGTAAGACCAAGCTCGCCGCGCAAGCGATCGTTCAACATATTCAAAGGTTTGACATTTTCTTCCGTAAACGGATTAAACCAGCTTTCGAGAATCTCGCCCGTAGCAAGATCCGTGTAGAAGCTCGTCTCCTTGCCGCGAACGCGCAAATGGCCGTTGTCGAGAATCCTGGCCTGCATATTTCCGAAGCCGGTATAACCGAAGAGAGGCTTCGCGCGTTTCTTGCCGACAATGGCGAATTGAACGCCTTCATAGCCGCTGAACACCGGCTCGTCGCCCAGCGTGAACCACAATTTGCCGAAGGCTTCGAGATTGTCGCGCGGGTCGTCGAAATTCATCGGGGCGTCCATGCGCGCGCTCGGCGCGGCGCCCAATCCCATAAGCCCCATGGCGCCTACCCCGCCCAGGGCGACCCGACGGCTAATGGCCATGGTAGCGGCGGAATACATATGCATGATGCGATGTCCTCTTCAATCGCAGCGTGAAGCGGCGCTAGCGTGATCTCAACTCCGCCATGCCTCCCGATGCTTCTTTCACATTATCGTCGGCAAGAAAGGCGCGCGCCGACGCATCCTGTTTGAGATAGGCGTCCAGAAACGCGGTCGACGTGCCGTTGACCAGGATGAGCGCTTCCGGCTCCAATCGTTGACCCGGTTCGACCGCGCCGCATATGAGCCCGCCCAGGGGATGCGTCATGTCCTGCATGATGAGGGCGTATTTATCGCCGGGCGGCGTATCGGTAAACGCCGTGATACGCCATTCCCATGTTGCGTTGGGGCCCGCCATGTTGACTTGGTCATTGGGGCCGCTTGCTACGTAGATCGGCTGCGTGAGATCAGCGAAGGCATCTTCGGGCATGCCCGGTATGGGTCCGGGGCCGCTCAAAAGTACGGTCACGTCGAACCTGTCGTCGGCGCTCGCAAGCACCGTACCGTCATTGTCCGTGCGTTTGAGGCCGGCAACGGTAGCCGCCGTCATGGCGCCCATGGAATGACCGGCGATAGCCATCCGGTCTTTATCGAGACGGCCTGCCAGATCGGGCACTATTTCCTCGACCTTCTCCAACGAGTCGGCAATGAAACTCAAATCGTCGAGACGGCTCAAAAAAATCGCCGTCATTTTGCTGAAGTCCGGCCTGCCCAAGGTTTTGGAATCGAGATGCGTCGGCTGGAAGACGACGTAGCCGTGAGACGCCCAATGATCGGCAATCAGCGAATAGTCATCCTTGGAACAAAAGGCGCCGTGGGAAAACACGATGACCGGGTAGCGGCCCTCGGCGGCGGGATAACTCACGCGGACACGCAAATCCTTGTTCTGTTCGGGATAAGGCAGGATCAACGGATTAACCCGTTCAACCTCATAAGGCCCCCATCCGCTCTTGTAGACATCTTCAAGGCCCACCCGGGCGGGTGAACCCATACCGAGCGAACCGATCAGGACGATAGCCAATTTACAAACAGTCGACAGCCGTCTCATAGCGCCCTACTCCCCATTAGTGTTCTCATAACGCGAATTCCAAAACCACTGAACGGCGACACGGAACCGAAGGCAAATCCATCAGCGGGTCGCAAGGAGGACAATCTCTCACTCGGCGGACCGATAGTCAGGGTTTTCCGGCGGCACTTGTTCGGCAAACGCGGCCCAGGTTTCTTTCGGTGCACCGTCGTCCCAATCGTCGCATGGCTCAAGATAGTCGGGATAGTTCTTCTCCACATAGTCGAGAACTTTGCGCGGAATATTCCCCAAACCGTCAATATCCTCTTTGAAGGAAAAACTGCGCCCCATCATTTTGCCGTCTTCCATACCGCTGCCGCCCATACGCATCCACGGCCAAAACGGGGAAATACGGGTAAAACCGCCGTGAAAACGTGCGGTCGGCCGGTCACGATCTTCGAGTTCTTCTTTCGGAATGTAAAATGCGAAATGCTCGGACGGATTGACTATACGGCCGGTCGACGCTTTGGGCCAGCCTTCGGGCGTCACGGGGTTGGTGTATTCGTGGCGGTAATCCCAAGCGAGAAAGATTTTCGATCCCCATTCCTCGAACGGCATGATGAACGGCGCCGATCCGTCAGGCCGGATTTGAGCGGTAGCCTCGTTCATCAAAGTGGGCTCGTCGTCTTCCGTGCCGTGAAAAATCCTGGGCATGTCGAGAGTCAACTCGCCCCGCACACGGTCATTCATGAAAATGAAGACCTCGACATTTTCTTCCGTGTAGGGATTGAACCACGTTTCCAGCACCTCGCCGGTGGCGAGATCCGTATAGAAGTTGCCCTCTTTCGCACGCAGACGCAAATGCCCGTTCGGCATAATTTTGCATTGGGCGTTGCCAAAGCCGGCATAACCGAACAGGGGCCGCAACCGCTTTATGCCGACCGAGCCAAAAAGAATGCCGTGCCATGACGTATAGACGGGCTTGTCTCCGTAGGTTCCCCACATCTTGCCGAATGCGTACAAATTATCTTTGGGATCGGTGTAATCGACGGACCCGCTGTTCGGCGGGGCGGTCATCGCGGCCGATATCACAGGCGAGGCCAGTCCGGACACCCCGACGAAACCAGCGCCGCCTGCCAACCGGAGCAAGCCGCGGCGGGTGCAAAACGCATTGTGCACGGATTGAAATTCCATAAGCGACCTCCAGCCAAGCGCCGCGCCCGGTCACGACCCGGGGCGGAACGCAATAAACTCCGACGACGATAAAGCTCTTTGTGTCGAATTGCCATTCAACAAGTGTCGCGACGGGGCGTTCGATCTCGCGCCGCGATCGAGGCTTTGTGAATGAAGACCCGCTATGGTCTCACAAGCGGGACGGTCTCAAGCGTCCACCCCTTCGACGTATTTCGACCAGGGCTGGGAATAGCGAACGCCTTGCCCCTCGCCGCCCGATCGACGGCGGCGCTGTCAATCCGCCAGCCGCGGGCTTCCCACTCCTTCAGTTTCTCGCGAAACCGTACGATAACCGTATCGGACGGCACCAGGACTTCTTTGGCGTTGACGGTCGGCGCGATGATCGGCCGCAATTTCTCGACGACCACACGGTCCTGCTCCATGGTCTCCCATGTGATCTTGCGAACCCGTTCGTCGTTTGCCTCACCGGGCGCGAAATTCCTGCGTCCGGAAAAGAAATAACGCCGCGAACGGCGTTCATCGAGCGGCGTCACGAAGGCGTACTGGTGGGTCCAGGCCGTGTCGGTAAAATGGATATGGATCCAGGCTTGGCAGGGTCCATGATGACCGGACCGGGTGAAAGTCTCGGACTTGACGCGCTCCATGTCTTCCTTGAGCGAGCCTTCTTTTACCGATGACGGCACAACCGTTTCGTGCCCCGTACCCCATTCGCCGTCCAGCATCTTGAGATCCGGCAGACGATAGTCGTCCATGTCTCCCTGGAAGCCGAACATGGGGTGGACGAATTCCGTATGAGCGGGATCGAGCAGATTTTCCGTTGCGCGTTGATAGTTGAAATCCCAATCACAAGTCACGAATGTCCAGCGCCACTCGTCATCCGTCCACTCCGGGATGTCCAGGATCGGGATGCGTCCGGCTTGCTCCGCATCACCCAGAAAGACGAATACCAAGCCGTACCGCTCTTCCGTCGGATAAGAATCCGCTTTGGCGCGCGCCGGAATCTTGGCGTCCGTTCCCATGGACGGAATGCGCCGGCACCGGCCCGCGCCATCGAATTGCCAACCGTGATAGGGGCACTCCAAGAAAGCACCCTTGACCTTGCCGTGGGCCAACGAACCGCCGCGATGAACACATACGTTACTCAGACAATGGACCTTCTCTGCGGGGTCTCTGAACAGAACGAAATCGTGACCCAACATGCGCGTATGAACGGGTTCTTCCGCAACGTTGTTGCTTTGTGCAGCGACGTACCAGAAGTTGATGAACATGGCAGTCTCGACCACATATGGACGAATATCACCGACGGTCTCATCCTAAGGAGAGCCAGAGGACAGGTCAAAGCGCGTCGCTTAAAAGAAGAGCGGCGGAAAAATCTACCAGTGGCGCACGGGCCCCGTGTCCATGTGGACAAAGCCGCTCGATTCGTACAGGCCGACGCCGCCGCGGTTCATGGACTTGGCCGCCTCATAGAGCCTGCCCGCAGCCAACCGAGGCAAGCCGATATCGATGGCGCGGCCTTTCATGTGATAGCTCTGCCTCGCGACGCCGGTACTGCGCGAGGCCAACATGGCGTTGGTCCTTGGCGAGCGATAGCCGGAAATCACGTTGAACGTACCCGGATTGTCCAGGATTTGCGCGAGGGCGAACAGGTCTTCGAGCAGAACGAGGTCAATGGCGTGTTTTTCGTCGGTCCGCCAGTCCCTCAGCACGCGGTCGATTTCGGCCAAACCCTCGGGCAGAAACTTTCCCCCGGACCAAAAAGTCGCCGTCACCTTTTCGCCTGTATGAATGGATTGAAGGGAGAGCCTCTTTTCCCAAACGGGCCATCCGATTCGGCGGGCGGCGAAAGCGCCCGGGAAACCCCCGCCGGCCAGCGCCGCGGCACCGGCGGTGACCGCAAGACCCGTGACCAGGCGGCGCCTGGAAACGGCAATACCCACTCGTCGCATCCTTCACCTGCAACCCGTTTCGGCGCCAGACTGCCAGACTGCACAGCGCAATGCAACGCATGGGTAAACGTTTCGCGCAGGGGACGGCTCCGAGTAAACACGATCTGCCGAACGCAATCGGGTGGATGGCGCCGCACGGTCAACCGCGTTATGTTCACGCGCCTGAAGCGCATTCCGTCAACAAGACGCCACATGATCGAAAGGCACTCTTTTCAACATGCTGACCTGTTCGCAAGCATCGGCAAGGCAGAACGAGCCGCTTTACGGTACGGCGGACAAGGTCGATGTATGGCTGATGCTGGAATACAACCGGACGTGGCGGGCCAAAGCTACCGAAGACAACAATTTGCCCGGCGGCGTCAAAGAGTGGCTGGCGCGGAGTATCGACATGCTCAAGCGCGACCACGGCAAGACGGCGCGTCTGCAGTTCATCAGTCAGGACCGAAAATTCCGCGCAGACAGGCTCACATTCTTTGTCGGTGTAAACGACCACGCGCTGCCGAAACTCTTCAGACGATCCCTGAATCACTATGACGAACTCGAAACGCTTGATCTTGCGAAGGTCGTGACGGGGGACGGAACGGGCGAGCCGCAAACCGACCCCGCCTATTTTATCTGCACCAACGGGCGGCGTGACCGGTGTTGCGCCGTTCACGGCACCCCGCTCTATCTGACACTGGCGCGGAAAGTGGGGGCGGCAGCGTGGAAAACCACTCATTTGGGCGGTCACCGCTTTGCCGGCAATGTGCTGACACTGCCCAGCGGAGCAAGTTACGGCCGCGTGTCGCGACACGATGTCGGCGCCCTTGTTGACGCCACGAATGCGGGCGAACTCGTCCTCGAAAACTTGCGGGGCCGAACCTGTTTCGAGCCTCATGAACAAATTGCGGAGTACTTCGTGCGCAGCCGCACGGGCCGCACGTCAATAGATGCGATACGCCGGACCGGCGCGCCAAGCGGCGGCGCGTTCACCGCGGCGTTCAAGGACGCCGGTTCCGGGAAAACCCACGTGATTCGTCTGGCCCGGTCCGAAAGGCCGCGCGATGTCGTCGGCAGTTGCGGTGACGATACGCCGAAACAAGTCTGGTACTACACTGAAGTCTGACCGGAACGAACCGACGCTTCATCGGGAGGAACCCGCCTTTTGGGACTTTCAATTCCGCCCGCAAAGCCCTAATCGGAGCCGCCGCGCGCCATGTCGTCGCCGAACATCGGCCCCCGCGCCATAAAGCCCATGACGTTTCCTTCCGGATCGCCAATATAATAAAGTTCCGCTTCTCCCTCCTCCGGCCAGCCCTCGATGAAAGTAGCGCCATTGGCTTCGGCGTTTTTGAGGACATCGTCGAGTTGATGTGTGCCGAAGACGGCAACGGTCCGCGATTGCATTCTTGACGTGCGCGGCGGATTGGGCGGCGCGCCCTTGTCCAAATATCCGATCTCCAAGACCTCGCCGCCGCCCGCGTGCAATCCGATAATGCGCTCCGAACTTGCCCAATCCCGAAACCCGAGTGCGCGATAATAGTCGGCCAGCGTCTCGGGATCATGGGAACGGATAAGCACGATGGCGACGCCGCGCAAATGAGTCTTCAACCTGTCTTGGGTCCAATCCCAATCCTGTTGGGCCTGCGCTCCATGGGGCCACCCAAAAGCCGCAACGAAAACAAAAGTCAAAAGTCCGACAAAGCTGTTTTTCATGACACGTCACCAATCGTCCCGGAGTTTTTGAAAAAGACTTCGGTCACAAGACCGAATACCATTTCACCGATCCTTCGATATTTGCAAAACTTGGCCGCCAAGTCGCGACTTTTCGGAATCGCTCCATTTGACGGCCGGGGCTTGCGCTTTCTATAGTTGAACGCCTCCGAGAGACGACGAAACGGAAAGAGACCGCCCATGCATCGGCATACAGTTTTTTTCAATCTCAACGATGATCTCGATGATGCCAAACGCGATGACGTCATCGCGGCGTTGCGCAAGCTCAAGGAACTGCCCACCGTAAATTCAATGATCCTTGAGAAGAATCTCGTACCCGCAGGCGACATGGCGCCTTACGAGTGGATCCTGATCGGCGATTTCGACGACCAGGATGCGCGCGACGCCTACGAACGGCACGACACACACGTAAAAATCATTCGCGAGACATTCTTACCCAGCGTCAAGAACTTCGCCGTTGGTGACGTGAACTTTTAGCCAAGCGCCGGAGGGCACACGTCCGCCACCCGGTGTGAGCCCCTTTTGATCGATTTTGGGGTCTCGACCGCGCGTCGGGTATGATTTCGACGCGCGGAACATCACGGTATCATCCGTGCACATCGTCGGGCGCAGTCTGCCGCGCCGTTACCGGAGCGTTATCATGGTGCCGATTTATACCGCCGCCGCGGTTCAATGTAATATCCGGCCTGCTTTTCCCGATCGTTCCGGCGAATTGAATTCGGAAAACATCCGAAAGAATCTCGATCGGGTGATCGACATTATCGAGCGGGTCGCACAATGGAATCCCTCAAAGCTTTACGTGCTCCCCGAATTTTTCATGACGGGCGCCGGGGGCGTCGGACGAGACGTCCACGCGCGAAAGAAAATCTGTGTACGGATACCAGGGCCCGAAATTGAACGAATCTGCACGCTTGCCAAGACCGTCGATGCCTACATCGCCGGCATGATGTGGGAAATCATGGACGATTGGCCGGACCGGTACTGGAACACGGCGTTTGTTTGCAGCCCCGAGGGTGAAGTCGTGCTGAAATATCACAAGCACTACGACCCTACGGGCAAGACGAAGCCCGGCGACGTATTGGAAGAATATGTGGACCGCTATGGCGAAGACCAGTTGTTCCCCGTGGTCGATACGCCCATCGGCCGCATGGGATGCCTCGTCTGCTATGACATCAACTTTCCGGAAATGGCGCGCTGTCTAGCGCTCAACGGCGCCGAACTCATCCTCCATCCCACGTCCGAAGGCCGCGCGCCCTTCCTGCTCGAAGACGAAGGGGGTTGGGAGATCGGCAAACGCGCCCGGGCTTACGAAAACCTGGCTTACGTCATTTCCGCCAACCAGGGCAGTTTCCTGGACAGCGATTATCCGAGCGAACGGATGCGCGGACGCTCTCAAATCATCGATTTCACCGGACGCGTCGTGAACATTGCCCAAACCACCGGCGAAGCGATTTTACAGGCGGATATCGAGATCGAGCGCCTGCGCAACAAACGCTCCCAAATGCAGATGAATTTTGTGGCGCAGTTGCAGACCAAAGTTCATGCACGCCAGTACGCGCGCAAGGAAATGTGGCCCCTGCACATGTGGGCCCATGAGCCGCCGCCCACCGACATGGCCAATGTCGTGGAGGGCCGGAAAGTGATCAGACGGCTGCAAGAGAACGGCAGCTTCGCGCCGCCCGGGTCGGGCATTCTCGACAAGGACAGCTTCGTCTGAGCGGACCGCGTCCACGGGGCGCGCATATGTTATGAGATACAAGCTCCGGATCAGGAGACGGATATGACCCCTCGCTATTACGCGCTTGCGTGCCAGACCATCGTTCATCCCATCCGCGAGGACGTGAAAACGCGAGACGAAGGACTCGAAATCATCAAGGCCAACATGGATGCGGCGGTCACGCTCATGTGGCGGGGCGTGGGCAATCATCTGGGCAACATCAAGCTTGTCTGTCTGCCGGAGATGTTCTTGACCCTGGCCCCCGTGGGCTGGCGCAATCGGCGGTCATCGGAGTTCTACGACATCGGCTGCGTCGAGGTGCCGGGTTCGGAACTGGAACCTCTGTTCGAGTTCGCTCGGGACGCCAAGGTGCATGTGGCGGCGAACTGTTATGAGCGCGACCCCAGATGGCCGGGGCGCTTTTTCAACTGCTCGTTCCTTATCGACCCCAAAGGCGAACTCGTTCTCAAATACCGTCGCGTACACAGTTCCGTGTCGTCTTCGCCGCACGACTTTCTGGACGAATATGTCGAGGAATACGGCTGGGACGCCATCTTTCCCGTGGCCGATACGGAGCTCGGCCGCATCGCCATGTTCCCCTGCATGGAAGTGGTCAAACCGGAAGTTGCCCGCATGTATGCCCTCAAAGGCGCCGAAGTGCTGATCAATCCGACGAACGACTCCGATGACTTTCCGGGCTGGGTCGCGTGCAAGCAGGCGCGCGCGCTTGAAAACAATTGCTACCTGATCTCGACCAATTGCGGCGGCTGGGTGACCCCGCGCGGCTATCTCGAGTCGACCAACGCGGGCGGCACCGTCATGATCGACTATATGGGCAACATCTACCAGAAGCAGCTTCATGCGGGCGAAAGCATGAAATGCCGCGGTCTCATCGACATCGAGCAATTGCGCGCTCATCGCCATTCGCGCCATACGCTGAATTACATTCCGCAGTTGCGCACCGAAGTCTACACCGGGTATCGAAAGACCGTCACGCCGCCCAACCAGTTCCCAACCGCCATGGAAGACGATTCGCAGCTTAGAAATCTCTACGTCGAGACAATGGACCGCCTGACAAAAGAAGGTCTCTTTCCGCGGCCCATGTACGACGGCGGCGACGATTGAAGCGATGAGCATCAACGCCGACCCGGAACGATCCCGATGGGGTGAAACGGAGTTGATCGAACGGGCCCGCGCGCTCGGCCCGGCCCTTGCCGCACAAAGACTCGAGACGCGCGCATTGCGGCGTCTGCCCGACAACATCGTGTCGGCCCTCAAAGAGAACCGGTTTTTCAAAGCCTGCCAGCCGGCGCGTTTCGGGGGTTTTGAACTGCCCTTCGGCGCCACCATGAAGGTCGCCGCGGAACTCGCAAAGTTCTGCGGCTCGACCGGCTGGGTCGCGTCCGTCATGGGCGTTCACCACTGGATGACGGCCAAATTCGACCTCGAAGCCCAGGAAGACGTTTGGGGCGATGATCCGGACAAGGTCGTAGCGTCGGCGTTCCGCTTCGTACAAGGGACCGTCACACAAGTGGACGGCGGCTGGAAGGTCACGGGCAAAGTCGCATTCGCCAGCGGCATCGACATTGCCGATTGGGTCATCATGGGAACGCCCCCTTTGGAACAAGAGCACGGGCCGCCCGACCGCACCTTTCTGCTCGTGCCCAAATCGGACTACGAGATTCTCGACGTATGGCACTCACCGGGTCTAAGCGGCACCGGCACGAACGATATCGAACTCGAGAACGTTTTCGTGCCCGCCCATCGGGCCCTCTCGTTTTCCGAGATCGACAAGATCGAGACGCCCGGCTCCAAGGTTCACGGCGCCGCTTACCGCCTGCCTCTTTTCGGTCCGTTCAATTACAGCATCGCCGCGCCCGCCGTCGGCATGGCGGAAGGCGCGCTCGGCGCGTTTTGCGAAAGAATGGGGGTGCGGAACGACCCGAGGAAGCAAAACCGCATCGCCGAAAACGCCACGCTGCAGGTGCGCACCGCCGAGGCTTCGGCCGAGATCGACTGCGCCCGGCTTCTGTTCGAAACGGACGTCCGCCGCATGCGCAAAGCCGCGTTACAAAACGCCGAACCGACTCCGGCGGATATCGCGCGCTTCACGCGCAACGCGGCTTACGCGGCGACCTTGTGCAAGCGGGCGTGCGCGCGGCTCACGGAAGCCATGGGGGCGGGCGGACTCAAACAAGACAATCTCGTGCATCTGGCCTATGCCGATATTCACGCGGCCTCGGTCCATATCGTGACGGTGTGGGACTTGAACGCACAGCCCTACGGCAAACACCTCCTCGGCGTCGAGCATCACGGCCCTCTGCCTTAGAGCGCTTCAAATATTTTGGTACGGGTTTCCCTCGACGTTGGGGATGGCGAAGAGGGATTTCCAATCTTTGGCGATGAGCAGATCCATGAGTTCGGAGGGTTGGCCGTTTTGGCGCTTCTCCATCTCCGTACGGATGGTACGCAACGCCGCGTCCGCCCCCTCGCCAAAAAGCTCCCGCAAATATTCAACGGGAACACGAGGCGCATCGCTGAAATTACCGGCCTCATCAAACGAATCCGGCAAAATCGGCGGAACATAAAAAACATTGGGCTCGGTCCCGTATTCAGGGTGCAAAGGCAGAGCAACACCCCATTCGTTCACCAACTTGTCAATCGGACCCCCTGCATCGTCCAAATAACCCACAAACCTCAAACGGCCAGGACACTGACGCGCGCACGCAGGCGCCACACCCTGCTCCAAACGCGGAAAACAGAAAATGCATTTCTGAGACGTCCGCGTCACATAGTTGAAATAAACCTTGCCGTAAGGACACGCACGGTTGCACTGACGATTGCCGCGGCACTTGTCCTGGTCAACAAGAACAATGCCGTCCTCCTCACGCTTGTAAATCGCCTGAACAGGACACGCCTCAAGACACGACGGCTTGGTGCAGTGATTGCAAAGACGAGGCAGATAAAAATGATAGTTGTTCGGGTAAACGCCCGAACTCGTGTCCTCGTCCCAGTTGGCGCCGTATTCCAAAGGCTCGCTCAACTGAAGACGGTCCGACGTCCCCTCAAAATAAACGGACGTGTGGTTGAGAGGACGCTCCTCCCCGTGATCCTCCTTGCGAGGCGTGCGGCCGTAACGCACACGACCTCCCCTCCAGCCGCCCCCCTGACGCTCCCAGTTCTTCGGATACCCGCGCCCGGGCTTCGTCTCGACATTGTTCCACAACTGATATTCCTGACCCGCCTCGTCCGTCCACAAAGACTTGCACGCCGCCGTGCACGCCTGACACCCAATGCATTTGTTCAGATCGATCACCATGGCAATCTGTCGCGCCATCGCCCGTCCTCCCTCTAATCACAAATCATTCACATAAACCGCACACAAACCTCAAATAGACCGGTCCCCGGAACCTCCAACATACAACTCAAAATCACACGTGAAATCCTTGAACGTCTGGTTGGGCGTGAAGAACAACGGACGGTAATAAAGATGACCGTAATCTCCAACGATATTCGTCGGTTTGATGAGACCGCCCGTCGCGATCACCGAACTGAAATTCTTTTGACCCTTGAACATCATGGGGTCCCAGCCGTGATACATGAACATCATCCCCGGCTGGATGGCCGACGAAATATGAGCCTGCACGATGAATTCCCCAAGAGGGTTGAAGACACGAACCTCATCCCCGTCCCTCACGCCGCGGACAAACGCATCGTCGGGACTGATGAAAATGTCCGGCTCTCCCCTTTGAAGACTAACAAGCAAAGGATCGTCGCGCCACATGCTGTGAATCCCGTGGCGCGCGTGACCCATCATCAGTTGCAGCGGATACCCCTCGATCTTCAGCGGCGCACGGTAGTCCGGCAGCGCCTCCCCGAACTTCAAAAACCATTCATGATCGAAATAATACTGCTGACGGGACGTCAAGGTTTGATAGGGCACTTTGCCGTAGACGCTCGCCGACAATTCGAAGTTGTAAGGCGAGCCTTCGCCGAAGACCGTCGTATCGGAATCGTTGACGCGAACGATGCCCCGCCTTGACAGTTCTTCGAACGGCATTTTGGGAATGCCTGGGGTCGCGTCGATCAGGAACTGCACCATGTCCCTGGTCGAATTGATCGTGCCGTTCAAGGTGAAATGCTGGCCGGCCTTGCTGTAGTCGCGCTGCATGGGATTGCCCATGAAGTTGTCTTCAATGGGCGCGATGCCCCGCTCCGCGGCGCGGCGGCCGATGGTCTCGCACAAGCGTTTCAGGATCGTCCAGTCATCGAGCGATTCGCCCAGCGGTTCGACGGCCGCGTCGATCACTTGAAGATAGGGCGTGCGCGGCTCCTGCAACATGTCCTGCCGTTCATAGTGACTGGCAATCGGCAAAATATAGTCCGCGTAATGCGCGGTGACGCTCATGTCGGGCGTCATGGCAACGATGGTTTCAAGCTTGTCGAAGCCTTCCGAGCGCCATCGATCGCCCGAGGCGCGCCAATTGGCGGGATTGCAGCCCGCGAAGAATCCCATACGCCAGGGCACCGGCGCATGGTCGGGGATCCAGCCGCGCTCGTGGGCTTCCCGATAATGTCGAGCCAGTTCATCGGCGAAGTCTTGGCCGTAAATTTGAGCGTTGACCTGGTTCATGTCGCACTGTTCGTAGTCGAACATTTCGCCCGATACCAGACGCATGGCGGGCGGGATGTCTTTGGCGACATAGGCCAAAATACCGTCTTTCCTGGCCAGGTTGGTGACCTGAAAGCCGCCGCCTTCCGGGCCGATATTGCCGGTCAGGGACAAGAGCAGCAGCATCGCGCGCTGCAAAAGATCGCCGTGAAGCCATTTCGACGACGCGTAGCCCGAGAAGATCATGGCGGGCTTGGCCGCCGCGAACTCGCGGGCCACGGTGCGCACGGCTTCGGGATTGACGCCGGTGATCTCGGCGGCGGCCTCAGGCGTGTACGCCGCCGCCTTCGCTTTGACCTGTTCGAAAACCGTGGTCACCTCGACGGCGCCGTCGACCGTTTCCACGGTCCACCGTCCTTCGAGCGAGGGAGCGATGTCGCCGAGCGCGAGGCTGGTGCCGTCGCCGCCGGTGGCCGGCGCCTTGACGGCCATACCCGTCGCCTCGTCCCACATGTAAAAGACGGTCTCGCTCCCGTCCGGTTCCATATCGGAGGCGCGCAGGAACCGCTGATTGTCGGTGCGCACCAGGAAAGGCAAATCCGTCTGTTCACGGATGTAGTCGGCATCGTAGCTCTTGTCTTCCAGGACCGTTTGCACCATCGCCATGGCAAGCGCCGCGTCGGTCCCAGGCCTGGGGTTGAGCCAGCGGTTGGCGTGCATGGCGGAGGCGGTGAACTCCGGCGAAATGGCCGTCACCTTGGTGCCGTTGTAGCGGGCCTCCCAGAAAAAATGCGCATCCGGTATGCGCGTCACCGCCGGGTTGACCATCCAGATGAGACAGGCGCGCGATTTGTAAACCGCCGCCATGGTGTCGCCCCAGGTGTTCAGGCCGAAAGTCATGTAAATGCCGAGAGGCTGGTCGCCGACGCCCGCGAAACTTTCCGGCACGGCGACGCCCGTGATCGTGGAAAAGCGCAGAGTGCCCGCAATGCACGAGCGCTTGACCACCATCTGGGTGCCCAGATCGTAGGATATCGCTTCCGGTCCGTCCTCGACCGCCACATCGATGAACTTGTCGGCGATTTCATCGAGCGCCTGGTCCCAGGTGACGCGCTCCCATTTGCCGTCTCCGCGCGCGCCCACGCGCTTCATCGGATAAAGAACCCGTTGCGGGCCGTACATGTATTTGGCGTGGCGCAAGCCTTTCTGACAGCCGCGCGGGCCGTAATCGGGGGTGTCTCCGGACGCGCCGTATTCGGCCTGCTGCTCCTCGCGCCAGGCGATCCCGTTCTTGACGAATACGTTGAAAGCGCAACTGCCCGTGCAATTGGTCCCGTGCGAACTGTGGACGACCTTGTCCCATGTCCATTTTTGACGCATCACGTCTTCGAAGCCGTTGTAGGACGGTGCGGCGGCCTCCTGCGCCCGGGCGGCAACCGAGCCGTATCGGAGCGTCAACGCGTTGGCGGCGACGGCGGCCGCGCCGACCACGAAGCCGCGGCGAGAAACGGCAAAAGTATTCATCCGACAAATCTCCCACAAAGCGCGGCGGCCCCGAGTCCCGCGCCGGACATGTTATATGGGCGGCCCGTCACCCTCCAGGCTCCGCTATATGAGTCCCAAATCGGCAAGGCGCTCGATGGTGCGGGTTTGCCGCTGCTCGAAGAACTCGCGCCCCGGCGGGGCCTTGGCCTCGCCGTTTTCGAGAAGGTCGTTCGGCGCCTGAAACGTCGTCCCGGCATAGCTGTTCGCATAGGCGGCAAAGGGCTGGCGCGACAGGAAGTTGGTCATGCACGCATAGCGGCGCACCTCTCTCAACTCTCCCAAATCGATGGCGGCCCGCGCCGCGTGGCTCTCTCCGCCCATGGCCGCTTCGGCCAGAACATTGCCGTGAAAATCGATCACTTTGGACATGCCGCTGCAGCTATGGGCCGGCAGCGGAATGTCTTCGAGGCTCGCGGTATTGGCCGAGACGACATAAATCATGTTCTCGATAGCGCGGGTGCGCTTGCACAGGTCGCGGCCCACGTCCCGCGGCGTGCCCGTTTCCGAAGTCGGATGCAGAAGCACTTCCGCCCCCCGCATCACATGGCAGCGGGTCAGTTCGGGCCACAGGATTTCTTCCGACGCCACCATGGCGAGATTGCCTATGTCGGTCCTCGCCACCGGGAAGACGCCCTCCAGACCGTAGATATCCAGATATTTGTCCCACACGTCATAGGGCGACGGCTCGAAGGACGACGTCAATCGACGGTAACGGAGAACGATATCGCCGTTGGGCGCGATCACGAAACAGGTTTGAAAATAGAGGTCCGGAAAGTTCGGATCGCATTCATAGGCGTTGCCGCCGATGTAAATGCCGCATTCCTGAGCCGTTTCGCTCAGCACGTCATATTCCGGGCCGCCGGGATCCAGACAGGCGCGTTCGCGCCACGCCGGAATCGACTCTCCCATGGGAAAGCCGGTCAGTACGAATTCGGGCAAAAGCACGAGGCGGCATTCGATGCCGTTGAAAAACTTCATGAATTTCGCGCTCGCCGCGGCGTAATCCGCCGCTCTGCGCACATTGCGCAGGATCTGCGCGCGCGCGGAGTCCGTATCCTTGCACCTGTGCACGCCGACGCATTTCAACTGCAACGCAAGCGCGCCGTAGCGTAAATTTTCAGAGTTTCGTTCGGACAGACGTCACCTCACTTGCGCCGCATCGCCCGCGCGCGATTCGTTCATCGTCACGGCAACCGACGCCCGCGATATCGGCGGCGCTGCCGACGAATCCGAATGTAACGCCCTTCCGACGAAGACACCAACGAAAAACAAAGATCCGGCCGAAGTCCCTCCGGGTCCGCCTCCCGGTTTTCCGCTTGATGCGGGACTCCCATCCGCACCGGCAATGGCCTATGTTGGGCCGCGCAAACCTTTCACCTTCCATGACAGCCGTCAGTCGCAGGATCGCCAATCATGATGAAAGTCGCCGTCACCGCCGCCTCGGGCCGCCTTGGACACGCCCTGCTCGAAGCCTTGAGCGGCAAACTCGGAGCCGAGGGCGTCATCGCCGTCGCCCGCTCGCCTGAAAAAATCGACGCGCCGCACGTCGAAACGCGCCGGGGCGATTACAACGCGCCGGACGAGATGACGGACGCATTGCGAGAAGTCGATACGGTCGTGATGATTTCGGCGCCGGTGGTCGCCGGAACGGACCGCGTGCTGCTGCACCGCAACGTCATCGACGCGGCGAGCCAAGCCGGCGCCGCGAAGATCGTCTATACCAGCGTCGTCGGCAGCGGCGCGGAAAAAGACACATGGTACTGGCCGACGCAGCAGATCAACCGGCAGACGGAACGGGACGTGCGCGATTGCGGACTGCAGTGGATCGTCGCGCGCAACGGACTGTATCTGGAACTCGACCTGAACCACATCATCGCCGCGAACGAGACGGGCACCTACAGAAACAACGGCGGCGCGGGCCGCTGCGGCTATATCACCATCGACGAGTTGGCCGCCGCCACCGCCGAACTCGCCATCCGCGACCGCCTGAACGGACGGATTTACAACCTGGTCGGAGACAGCCGGTCTCAAGACGAACTCGTGGCCCTCGCCAACCATGTCTTCGGACTGAACGTCGCCTATGAGGAGATGAGCGACGAGGACAATGTCGCACGCTTCATGAAGGACCCGCGCATTTCGGCGCGCGGCGAGGATGTCGCCCGCATGTTGACCGGGTGCTTTCAAGCCATGCGCCGGGGGGCGCTGGACGTGGACTCCGATTTCGAGGCCGCGGCGGGACGCCCTTGCAAATCGACCGAAGAGATGATGGAAGACGTGCGCCGGCGCAGATAACGGAGAAAAGGCCATGAATGTGAAGACCGGCGCGGGAGCGGCGCATCCACGGCAGATACCGCTCGACCGGGAGAGCGCGTAGTCGATGCGCCTGTCGTGGAACGAGGTTCGCGCGCGGGCGGCCGCCTTTGCCCGGGAGTGGGGTGAGGCGTCTTACGAGAGAGGCGAGACCCAGAGTTTCTACAACGACTTCTTCGAAGTGTTCGGCGTGCGCCGACGCACGGTGGCGCGCTACGAGGCGCATGTGGCCAAGCTGGACGAGAGGCGCGGCTTCATCGACCTGTTCTGGCCCGGCGTGCTGATGGTCGAGCAGAAGAGCGCAGGGCGCGGGCTCGCCGCGGCCCTGGACCAGGCGGGGGCCTATTTCGACGCCCTGCCCGAGCGCGAGCGCCCCCGCTACATTCTGGTGAGCGATTTCCGCACCTTCGAGCTTCACGATCTGGAAGAGCGCAGCACCACGGCCTTCGCCCTCGCCGACCTGCCCGCCCATGTCGAGGCGTTCGGCTTCATCCTCGGCGTCGAGCGCCGCGCCTTCCGAGATCAGGACCCGGCCAATATCGAGGCCGCAGAACTGGTCGGACGGCTCCACGACGCCCTCGACGCGGCCGGCTACCGCGGGCACGACCTGGAGCGGTTCCTCGTGCGCATCGTCTTCTGCCTGTTCGCGGACGATACCGGCATCTTCGAGCCGCGCGACATCTTCCTCGATTTCATCGAGACACGCACCGCCGAGGACGGCGCCGGCCTCGGGCCCTGGCTGGCGCAACTGTTCCAGGTGCTGGACACGCCGCAGAGCGAGCGGACCGCCACGCTGGACGAGGACCTGGCCCGCTTCCCCCATATCAACGGCGACCTGTTCGACGGGCCCCTGCGCATCCCCTCCTTCGATGCGGACATGCGCGCCAAGCTGCTCGACGCCTGCCGCTTCGACTGGTCGAACATCTCGCCCGCGGTCTTCGGCGCGTTGTTCCAGTCGGTCATGGACCCGGCGGAGCGCCGCGCCCAAGGCGCGCACTACACCACCGAGACGAACATCTTGAAAGTGATCGAGCCGCTGTTTCTGGACGATCTGCGCGCCGAGTTCGCGCGGCTGAAGGCGCGCCGCGACAGCCGCCGTCGCCCCGACCTGCTGGCGTTTCAGGAGAAGCTGGGCGCCATGCGTTTTTTCGACCCCGCCTGCGGCTGCGGCAACTTTCTTATCATCGCCTACCGCGAACTGAGGCTTATGGAAATCGAGGTGCTGAAGGAAATCCACCCGAGGGCGCCGGACGGACGGCAAACCGACGCTCTGGCTGAGACCCTGTCGGTGATCGACGTCGACCGGTTCTACGGGATCGAACTCGGCGAGTTTCCGGCGCGCATCGCGGAGACCGCGCTGTGGATGATGGACCACATCATGAACAACCGTCTGAGCCTGGAGTTCGGCCGGACTTATGCGCGCATCCCCCTTGAGAAATCGCCGCGCATCGTCCACGGCGACGCGCTGGAGATCGACTGGCGGGCGGTGCTGCCGCCGCAGACCTGCTCATACCTGTTCGGCAATCCGCCGTTTGCGGGGGCGAAGTACCAGACGCCGGAGCAGCGCGCGCAGGTGCGCCGCATCGCGGCGCTGGGCAAGAGCGGCGGGACGCTGGATTACGTCGCCGCGTGGTTCATCAAGGCGGGGGAGTATGTGAAGGGCGGCGATACGCGCATCGGCTTCGTCGCCACCAACTCGATCAGCCAGGGCGAACAGGTGGCGCAGCTTTGGCCGCTTCTGTTCGAGCGCTGCGGGCTGGAAATCGCTTTCGCGCACCGCACTTTCGCCTGGGGCTCGGACGCGCGCGGCAAGGCCCACGTGCATGTGGTGATCGTCGGGCTCGGTTGGGGGGGGGCGTACACAAGCGCAGAAGCGTCTGTTCAATTATCCCGACATCAAGGGCCCGCCGGAGGAGAGCCGCCACGCGGCATTGTCGCCCTATCTGTTCGACGCCGAGGGTCTAAGCGACCCGCACCTCACGGTGCGCGAGGAAAGCCGACCGATCAATGGGATGGGGCGGTTGATTACAGGTACTCAGCCGCTTGAAGACGGAAATCTGACCTTTTCAAGTGAGGAGAAGGCAGCCTTTCTCGAACATGAACCGGGTGCCGGACCGTATTTCCGACCGTTTCCGGGTGCACGCGAGTTCATTCGCGGTGATTTACGATGGATTCTCCACACAGCGGAAATCCCTCCCCAAAAACTACGCAGCTTACCTATGGTTGTCGAACGGCTGAAGGCAGTTCGCGAGTTCCGGGCGAAAAGCAAGAGGCAGACCACCAAACGGCTTGCCGACTATCCGAGCGCTTATGGTGTAACGGTTGTACCGGAATACCCGTTCCTAATTGTCCCGCAGACCAGTTCCGAACGACGTGAATATGTGCCGATTGGTTATCTTGAACCACCGGTAATCCCAAGTGAAAAACTTCGACTTCTGCCCAACGCTACTTTAGCCGACTTTGCCCTGCTGACCTCCGCCATGCACATGGCATGGATGCGGGCGGTTACGGGACGGCTGGAGAGCCGTTACATGTACTCCGTCGGCGTCGTCTACAACACCTTCCCCACACCGCCGGGCTTTGCGGACGGAAGGGCAGACCTTTTGAGGCTGGAGCCGCTCGCCCAAGCCGTGCTCGACGCCCGCGCCGCCCACGCCGGGGCCGCGCTGGCCGATCTCTACGACCCGGACCTGACGCCGCCGGACTTGCGCCGCGCCCATGCCCGCCTCGATAGCGCCGTGGACCGGCTCTACCGGCGCGGCGGCTTCGCCTCCGAACGCGAGCGCGTCCGGCATCTGTTCAAGCTCTATGAAACCATGCGCGCGCCGCTGACGGCCGACATCGAGGGACGTCGGAAACGGCGGCGGCGAACCGGGGCCGAACGGACGCGGTCATGAGCGGACGGGCCGCCGGGCGGCGCTGCGGGCGGCGGGGCCTATCCCTCGCGGAACCATTTTTGACGGGCGTCGTAGCCCATCGCCCACAGCCAGGTATCGACATAGAGGATCCGCTCCGGCGAAACCTTGACCAAAGCCTGCTCCGGCGGCGTCGACAAGTCCCAACCCAGTTCCTCGGCCCAAATGCGCCAGCGGAAAATGGTCATACCGTGCTCCCAGCCGGGCGTGCCGGGCTCCAGAACCGCGGCCTTGCCGAAGTACTGAACGCCGCGGGCGCTCGCCCATCCGTTGTGATTCTTGTGCACCGCCAGAGACACGTTGGGGTCGCGCTGCATCGCCAGGAGCTTCGGCGAGCCCGCGTCCGGCAGCATGTAGAGGTCGAGACCGTCGGCGTAATATTCGATGGGGCTGGCGATCGGCGTGCCCGCCTTGCTGATCGTGGCCAGCACGCAGGTGTTGACCGAGTTCACGAATTCACGAATGCGAAGCTCCAACCGGTCGCGCGGCAGCTTTTCTTCGGAACGCGGAGGGTGAAGCCAGGGGGAAGCGGCGTGCATGGTCATGATCTCCTGATGGACGCCCGGCGGACATCGGCGGATCGTAAAGACCCTCTTGACCGGTCGGATCGAAATTTCGCGGACCGCACTATACCATTTCCATGTATAGTCTCTCGTCTTTTCCGTCTTTCGCGAGGATCGGCGCTTGACCTCATCACAAGAAACGCGCGTTGGCGGCGGCCCGGGCTATCCGCCCGCGTCCGTCGCCTGGTACGTGGTGGGCCTTCTCACGCTCGCCAACCTGTTCGCCTTTCTCGACCGGCAGATCCTGTCGCTGTTGATTGAGCCGATCAAGGCCGACCTGGACCTGAATGACACGCAAATCAGCCTGCTGTCCGGTTTCGCCTTCGCTCTCTTCTATTCCGTCCTCGGCATTCCTCTGGGGCGGCTGGCCGACCGTAAAAGCCGGCGCACGATCCTCGCGGCGGGCATGGCGGTCTGGTGCCTCGCCACGGCGGCGTGCGGACTGGCGCGCAATTTCACGGTCCTGTTTCTGGCGCGCGTCGGCAAGGGTGTCGGACAGTCGGTTTTGAGCCCTTGCGCCTTGTCGCTCATCTCCGATCATTTCCCGCGCGAGTCCCGCGCCCGCGCCGTGAGCATATACAGCACCGGCATCGGACTGGGCGGCGGCCTGGCCTACATCCTGGGCGGACAGTTGGTGCGCTACGTGTTCGAGGCGGACACCTTCGCATTGCCGCTGATCGGCGCACTCGCGCCGTGGCAAATGGTGTTCATCCTGGTCGGCCTGCCCGGACTCGTCGTCGCCGGCCTGCTGATGACCGTAACCGAGCCCTCGCGCCAGGAGAAGATCGGCGGGGCGCAGGGGAACGACGTCATACCGATCCCGCAAGTCGTCGCATACATGAAAGACCGCTGGCAGGCATTCGCCACGCTGTTCTTCAGCATGGCGGCCGTCGTCATCCTCGGATACGTCTTCCTGGTCTGGACGCCCGTCATGTTCGTGCGCAAATTCGGATGGTCGATTCCCGATGCCGGGCTTTACTACGGTCTGGTGATTTTGATCGCGGGCCCTCTCGGCGTGATCATTGGGGGATGGATCGCGGACTACCTCTACAGGAAAGGGCGCAAGGACGCCCATCTGCTTACGATCCTGATCGGCTTGGCGGGCGCCAACTTTCCTCTGGCCGTCATCGCGCCGCTGGCGCCCGACGGCACCGCCGCGCTGCTGCTGCTGTTTCCGGCAACCCTGGGGGCGGGGGTCGCGACCACCGGGGGCGCCGCCGCCATGACGGTGCTCGTTCCCAACCAGATGCGCGGGCAATTGACGGCGGTCTATTACTTCGTGATCGGACTGGGAGGCCCGACCGTCGGCGCGACGGCGCCCGCCTTGATCACCGACTTCGTCTTTGCCGACGACGCGGCGCTCCCCTACTCCATGTCCATCGTCTCGGCGGTTATGGGCATTGCGGGCACGATCATCCTGATGTGGGGGCGCGACGCCTACAACCGGGTGGCCGTCGAAGCGGAACGGATGCAGACACGGTAAAAAACGCGGCGGCGATGGGGCGGACTCCAACCGCATCGCTGGCAATAGCGTCGAAATCGGTCTAATCTGGGAGACGGCGCCGCCCCGCGGCGCTCCGGATCCGTCAAACGGAAAGGGAGGAATACCCGTGCCCCAGTCCCAAGCCCCATTCACGCGCGGCATGAGCGGCCCGCGGCCGGCCTTGCCCACGCGCGCCGACGAAGCCTATTTCGACTTCGTATCGGACGCCCGTCACTTTTTGATGCACAAACCGTTCGGCCGGCTGCTCAAAGCGGGGCGGGACCATCTGACCCGTGCGGAACGGGAGACGGGACGCAAACCCAACAGCATCGAGGCTCTCAGAGACGTGCTGACCGACATGCCCGAAATGTCGGTTTTCCTGCGCGCCAAACGAACGCTCCAGGAAATCAAATCGTTCCGTTTCCTCGAGTCGTTCGAACCCTATCGCGAAGCCTACGCGCAAGCCTTGGACAAGGCGGACAAGAGCGGTCCGGGATCGGTCTCATGGGACCCCGATTTCGTCTATCCGGACTACGCCAAAGTCGATATCCACATCATGCCGGGCGGCTACACCGGGTCGGACATCGCCGGACTCCTCTACGATCAGGGCACGCGCGTGTTTTTCGACGGCGCCGCGGACCAGGACGACCTGCATATCAATCTCGCCGAAAAGACCGGCGCGCCCGCGGACGGCAACGTCAAGCGGGTGCTCGACCTCGGCTGTTCGGTCGGTCAACTGAGCTGCGCGCTCAAGCGCCGTTTTCCGGAAGCCGAGGTCTGGGGCATCGACATCGGCGCTCCCATGGTCCGCTACGCCCATTGGCGCGCGATTCAGCACGGCGCGGACGTCAATTTCGCACAGATGGCGAGCGAATCGCTCACCTTTCCCGACGAGCATTTCGACCTCGTCACCGCTCACATCCTGTTTCACGAGATTCCCGTCGAAGTGATCCGCGAAACGCTGCGGCAAACCTTTCGCGTGCTGAGGAAAGGCGGCACGTTCGTGCTCTGGGATTTCGCGACCGCGACGGACCGGGACCCGAGCTATACCGGCTTCATGGGCCAAATGGACGCCATCGACAACGGCGAGCCTTACGCGCTCGGCTTCGCGCGCTGCGGCGTCGAGGACATGATCGAACGGACGGGCTTCAAGCTGCGCGCGCGGGACCCGGAGACATTGCGCAAGGACGGCCGCGTCGCCGACAAGCCGGCCTAAAGGTCCCGCCCGCAACCGCATCTTCAGCGGCAGGGGCCGCAGTCTCATGACCGACGCTCGACCGACCGCCGCCGTGGAACGGGAAAACAAGGCCGTCACGCGCCGGTTCATTCACGCATGGAATGAAAGGGACGTCGAGGGCATCTGCTCGCTGCTTGCCGAAGATGTGGTTTACATGATTTACGACGGCGGCCCCGTCGAGCGCGGTATTCCGGCGATCCGCAGCCGTCTCGCCTCATTCATGAACAGGTGGGAAAAAATCGAGTTCAAAATCAGACGTCTGAATGCGGTCGGCCCGCTCGTCATCCATGAAAGAATCGAAGACTATTACGGCGCGGACGGCCATCCCGACTGGCATTTCGAAGTGGCGGCCATGCTGGTCATCGAGGACGGCAAAATCTCTTTGTGGCGCGACTACGGCCTGCCGGGCGGACGGCAATCGTCGCCGCAGCCCGCGGACGGGAACCGTTAGACTCGGGGGGCGTTTCGCCCCGTCCGTCCATGGCGGCCCCAGTCCGACCCCGCCTGCGCCGCCTCGCGGCGGGCTATGAGGAAACCGGCGCCTCAGCGGCTTGAGATCCGGCGTCCCCTTGCGGCCTCTGCGCGAACCGATAGGCGGCCGCCAGAAGACCCGCATTGAAGATCGGTTCGCCGAAATTGCCGAGCAGCGGTCCGTAATAGAAATCGGGCACCTGTTGCAGTCCGCCCGCCGCGAACATGAACAGGCCGGTGAGCGCGAGCCAGGGAAATGCGTGGCGCGCCCAAAGGGCGAATCCCACGGCCGTGAGCGCGAGGTTCACGCCCAAAGCCGGTATCGGGGCGACGCTTATGCCCTCCGGCGGCGGATTCGCCGGGTCGCATATCTGATTCGCGGGCACGTTGATCGTAAGCCGGACCGTCTCGCCGTAGCAGGCGGGATAAAATTCGACCTGGAAAATATAGGGCACATCGAGGACCATGAACCCGACCGCCACGACGCAAAAAAGCCCCATGACGAATTTCTTTTGCGCGAAGGCGAAATCGGCGTTGCGCAGCAAAATGCCCGCGACGATCATCAGCAGGGGCAGCATCTGCCAGTGCCAGTAAAAGCGAATGTAGGTAATGCTCGTCAGGAACGGGCCTTCGCCGATGAATTGACCGAGAGCGATGGCGAAATTATCCAGCCACAAGAATATGAGCGGGATGAGGATCAAAACCGACAGCGCGACGGGATGCAGCCGCCACAGTTTGACGGCGTAATAGAGAACGACCAGCGACATGACGCCGTTCACGAGATAGCCGATTGTGATAAAGCCGATCGTGCCCATGGCATTGCCTCCGCGATGATCCCGAGAGTCCGAGTATGCAAAGGCGGCGGCGCCGTGGCAAGTGGCCTGCGGTTGCGGTTTCGTGTTAGAAACACCTCAACTTGAACTCCACTCCAAACCGCGGGAGTATGACATGATCAATCGACGCGCCTTCGTTGCCGCAAGCTCCGGCCTGTTGATGACGTCGGGCCTCACCCTGCCCCGTCGCGCCTTTGCCGCCGATTACGGCCATATCGGCAAAGAACCGCCCTTAAGCGACTTTACCCGGGACTCGACGTCCGAAGAAGTGACCGCCGGATTGGACCTCACGGGCAAGACGGTCGTCATCACCGGCGCGAACTCCGGCCTCGGCTACGAAACCATGCGGGTGCTGGCCATGCGCGGCGCGCACGTCATCGGCACCGGACGCACGGCCGAGAAAGCGGAAACGGCGGCCGCGAGCGTCGAAGGGAACGTGACGCCCGTCGTTCTGGAGTTGACGGATTTCGACTCCATCGCCGCGTGCGCACGAGACATCGAAGCGCTGGGCGCGCCCGTCGACGTCCTGATTTGCAATGCGGGCATCATGGCCTTGCCGGAACGCGAACTCGTGCGCGGGATCGAAAGACAATTCGCGGTCAATCACTTGGGACATTTCGTTTTCTCCAATCTACTGCTCGACAGCGTAAAGGCCGCGCCGCAGGGCCGTTTCGTCATCGTTTCGAGCGAAGGTTACAAGTCCGCCCCCGAGGACGGCATACAGTTCGATGATCTGTCCTGGGAAGCGGGCTATGAGCCGTGGACGGCCTACGGTCATTCGAAGCTCGCCAATCAACTGTTCGCGCAGGAATTGGGCCGTCGGCTGCAAGGTTCGACCGCGACGGCCAATTCCATCCATCCCGGCGTCATCGCGACAAATCTGGCGCGCCACATGATGCCCGGGATTGCCGTGCGATTCGTCTCGGTCTTCGGCGGCTGGTTCATCGACGACTTCAAATCGACTCCTCAAGGGGCGGCGACGCAATGCTACGTCGCGACCGCGCCCGCTCTGGAAGGCGTGAGCGGCGTCTACTTCGCCGACTGCAATCCGCGCGAGCCCGAAACCCCGCACATGTTGAACGAGGACATGGCGGCGCGGCTGTGGGACGTTTCCGTCGAGTTGTCGGAAGGATATGTAAGTTAGCCGCGGGGCCGACGCGCCGCGACATGTCTTGAGGCGGCCCGCGCTTGCCGATCGGCACCGGACCCACACCTGAAACGTCGCCAAGACCCTGCCAAATCGCGCCGCCTGTAAGCGTCTCGGCTTGCGCTCTTATTGGTGGACCCTACGCTTCGACACGCGCACCCGCGGCGCTCTATGGGCCGGTCCGGACCGGAAAATGACCTGCGACAACGCGCTACCCTGTCGCAAGGTCGGTTTGCCCCTGAACAGGGCGGAATCGTGCCGTTTTCGCGATGTCGCGCGGCGTCCGGATTTGCGACTATTGACTGCGACAATGCGCAACCCTGTCGCAAGGTCGGTTTACCCCTGAACAGGGCGGAATTGCACCGTTTTCGCGATGATTCGCGCCGTTCGGATTTGCGACTATTGACTGCGACAACGCGCAACTCTGTCGCAAGGTCGGTTTGCCCTTGAACAGGGCGGAATCGCGCCGTTTTCGCGATAACGCGCGCCGTCCGGATTTGCGACTATTGACTGCGACAATGCGCAACCCTGTCGCAAGGTCGGTTTGCCCCTGAACAGGGCGGAATTGCGCCGTTTTCGCGATGACGCGCGCCGTCCGGATTTGCGACTAGGGCTGCGACAAATACCCGCCCGGATATGGAAGACCTGGAAGGCGTGAAGCGCCAACGGCCACTTGCACGCTTTCAACGGCGCGGCCAATTCTTCGCGTGCATAGCAGGCTGGCATGGCTGGCGACTTCCAACGTCCGGCGTTCTGCATTTCGACTAATCCCGCGCCCTTCGCCGCTAGCGATTGCGTAGTGCCGACGCGCAAGCTGTGGCTGCTTATCCGGCCTTCCAGTCCGGCGGCCGCCGCGCGCTGTGCCGCCCTTATCTATACGTTGGAAGATAGGCGCGTCCGCGTCTTCGACCCCCAACGCCGGACGGCTGCGACTGTTTCCGCCCGACAAACAACGCCGCGCCTTCGCCTTCCCGATCCGTCTTTTCTTTCCGTATACGGACGGTATTCACGCCCTCGGCTTCGAGAGCGGCGAGCATGAGGCGCCCGGCCTGTTGCAGGAGCGCGCGAGTCGGCGTGCGGCGTCTGTTCCGACGGCAAGCCCCGAGGCGTCCGTCGTTCATGGCCGCGACCCTCAGCCGCTTTCCGGTCCGATGATTGAGCGGCTAACCTCGGCTTGGTTCATGTGCTCGTTCGATATGAATTCCATCGCGTTCCGGTGCGCTTGGCCGTCACGGTAGCCGTTTATGAGATAGAGGTCGAACGCGGCGGTGCGGCTGGCGGAGAAAATATCGTTGAGCGCCTCGGCTTGGCCCCGCTCCCGAAATTCCGGCAGGAACCGGTAGGCGGTTCTGGCGACATAGGTGCAATCGTAGGCTTCCGCTGACTGCGTCTGGCAGCGCTCCAATTCCTCGCGAAGCACGTCGGTCGATGGGTTCGTCGCCAGCCGGTCGACAAGCCGCCTCTCGGCGGAGTCGGCGGACTTCAAGATGTCGGTGCGAATCCAGAAGCCCGTCAGGGCTTCCGGGTTTTCCTTGCACCGCTCCCTGGTCCAGGGCGACACCCAAGCCTTGATCGGCCTGTAGCGTTGAACGAAGCGCGGGTCGGAAAAAATGTCACCGTCATACCGACAAGACCAAAAGGCATGGCTTTCGATCATATCCGGAGCCGCGTAGTCGAAGAAGTAATCCGCCAAAGAGGGTCCCGATATCTTCGCCATGATGGGCGAGCCGAGGAGACCGAAATCCACAATGTTGAACTTTTTATGCCAACTCATCGCGCCAAGGTCGGGATTGGAAACCGTTGGGCGCGGCAGTGCCTCCCTCTCGGCGACACGTGCGAATTCGGACCTGGTGCCGTCAAATAACCACGTCCCCCAACCTGCCTTGTAAGGAGCGACGACGTTCATGCTGAACACCGCGACCGCGATGGCCCCCAGCGCCGGTGCAGTTAACAGCGTGCGCCGTATGCTTCCGAGGCTTGTAAGGTGGTAGAACATCGCGGCGGTACCCAGCGCCGCGAAAACAGCCACATGCGTCGTGAGACGGGCTCGGTCCATCCGGGCCGGACCGAAAACCCACTCGCTGAACACGGCGGTCAGGATCAGGCTGCCGACAAGCAGCAGCAACAGGACGGTCTGCCGGCAGCGAGACAACACGAAGATGACGGGCAAAGCCAGCAAGAGAACGAAACCCCCGTGATAAGAGAGAATGTCGCCGTTGGGAAGCGGCCAGGAGCGCAGATTGTCCGGAACGGAGATGGACTGGGCATATGCGGTGTTGGGCAGCAGATCGCCAAAATAAAAATACCGCCATAGCTGAAACAGACCCCACGATACCAGCACGATCGATGAAAAACGCATCCCGCGCCAGTCCCGGAACACGAACCACCAGAACGCGCCGAAAATGACCAGCAGCGGGGCGATGTGGAATATGCTTTCAACCCTTGAAACCGTCGCCAGAAAAACCGGGATCGACCACAGGTAGACAACCCGCTCCATCCTGACCTGAGAAACCAATATCAGGACGGTTGCCAGAAAGAGAACGTGCGTGATGGCATTCTCCATTCCCGAACCGTGCCATTGGAGAAACGGTCTGAGGAAAGTGAGAAACAGCGCGGCCAGCGCGGTCAGGACCAAGGCCGGAATTGTCCGCTCCTTGAAGAAGAGCGCGAACAGAGCGCCCAGCAGAAACGTCGCGACAGCGGTCTGAACCGCCGCATAAACGGCGTAATCCGTTCCGGTCACGGCGTAGACCGCAGCGAAGAGGAAGAGTTGGACAGGGGCCGAATAGCCTTCGACACGTCCCCCGGAAGGGTTGACCCCGATGAAACCGTATTCCACCAGATTCCTGGCGTGGCTCATCGTGATCACGCCATCGTCACGGACCTGATAGTAAGAGTTCGGTATGTCCGAATAGGCCCAATGAAAGGCAAGGTAGAAAATAAGCCCGCCGAGCAGCGGCAGAAAAATGCGAGCGTTGACGACCGATACGAGCGATTCGCGGATGCGTTCGCGTATCGCAGCCCCCTCGACCGGCGCGTTGCGCAACGGGGTGGACAGGGTCTCCCCTTCGGCGGCGTCCGCTGGCCGTATGCCCCCCCCCATCTACGCGGGTTGTTTCCGTGGCAACGATCATTGTTCGTCCTTCTCGGGTGGCTGGCTCATGCGATGTATAAGAGCGGCCGCCGCGTACATCAAGAGTCCCGATTCGTCCAAAACATGCCGTCGAATTCCACCAACGGATCATCGGACTCTGTTCTGACGGCAAGCCCCGAGGCGCCCGTCGTTCATGGCCGGGGTCCTCCGTCGCTTCCCGGTCCGACGACAATGGCGCCCTCCCAGAGGCGGCCCTCGCCGGGGATGTATTGGCCGGTGCGGATCTCGGCGAGCGGGTAGTCCGGCAGTTCGCGCACCGCCGTGCAACGCTCTGCGAACTTTATACGGAAGTCCAGATTGTCGAAACCGTCTTGCCGGCGCCCGGCGGGAAGATCACGCTCGTCAACCGGAACCACGTGCAGGAAGAACACCGCGTCGTGGTCCAGACGGCACGGCCGCTTGAAGTAGAGCAGGCGGTTCCCCAGCAGATAGACATCGAACACCGAGCGGATGGCGGCTGTCCTCACCCGCTCGACCTCTTCCAGCCGGGACGGGTCGTCGACGACCGACTTGGTCCACTTCAGGGGCATTGTGGCGGTGGCCCGGCACAGCCCGGTCTCGTTGATCGTCCAGCGCTGGAGTGCCGGTTCGTCCGCCTCTTCGTTCCACCAGGGCCATACCAGCAGCTCGTCCGGCGCGCAATTCCCGGCGAACGCCCGCACTCGGGGCCATTTGGGAGCAGGATCCACCATGAACCCCATATCCACCGACCGGTAGTCGAAATCTGGCGCCGCCTTCTCCCAGGACAGGTCGGCGTATTGCATGTCTCGCACATGCAGGTTTCGCCCGGCGAAACGCTCTAGAACCCACGCCTCGTCCGGGGAGTCGAAAGGCATCCAGAGATCCGGGCCGACCCGCACGGCGTATCGCGCCATCATGAGCGCTTTCGTTGGATTGTCCGCCGCGGGATGTACGTTGATGTTAACGCCCCGCTCTTCGAGGTATCCCGGCGGCGGTCGCCGGTCATGGGCGATTTTGCGTTGGCGATTGGGCCTGGCGACCGGGTTGCGGGCTATGGTGGCGTCGGTCAGTCCTTGCTCGTCGATGACTTTCAGGTCCGGGAGATAATAGAATCGGATTCCGATTGCACCCGCGCTCATCAGCGCATCCTCGGGAATGAGTCCCCGCTCCATGTGCTCGTAGGCCTTGTAACTTAGAAGCTGTCCTGCGGCGAACGCGCGGTGTCTTGAAAAGGATGCAGCGACGGACTGCCGGGCGGTCAAACGCCGCAGGTCGTTGGAGACGGCGACGAGCATCGGCATTCCCGGAGCGGCCAGCAGCCACCCGGCGTTGTCGCTGTCGAGTTCTAAATGCCGTTGATGCGGTCGAGAAACCCACTCAAGCAAGTCCCGTGTCGCGGCGCCCTCAAACAGCAGCGCGCTCTGGAGCGCGCCGGCATAGAACAACACCGGCGCGAATACGACCGCCGCCCAGGCCCGTGCGCCCATCTTTCCAAGCCCGGGAAGCCAGCGAACCGCGGCCAGACGCGAGCCGAGGTGCACGATCCCCGCCGCCGCGGGCAGCGCCAGCAGCGGCCAGTAGAAGTCCAGCGGCCGGTACTCGAAATGGTCCCCGCCGACCCGCATCACGTAAGCCATGTGAACGCCGATCAGAACAAGCGGCAGCGCGAACGCCCCGTCCCGGCACGCCCGCCAGCGCTCGCGCGCGGCAACGGCGGCCAGGGGCAGCAGAAGATACAGCCCCGTCTCCAGAGCCGCCGCCCACAGGTAGCGAAAGCCCGACTCGTACCAGGGCCGCACGTGCTTGGCGTAGTACGCGTTGGGCAGCCACTCGCCGTAATAACCGTAGCGGAACAGGTAGTGAGCGGCCACCAGCGCGACGAAGGGCGCCGCCAGCCATGCCAGCCGCCGCCAGTCCGGCCGCAGACGCCCGGCGTCCGCCATCGACTGGGCGGCGAACCAGCCGATGCACAAGACCCCGATCAACAACCCTTCGGGCCGGGTCCAGGCCGCCAGCGCCAGACTCAGCGCCGCCACCGCCAAGCCCCAACGCCGGTCGCGCCACAGGCTCAGGCAGACCACCGCCGCAACGGTGAACAGGGTGAACTGCCGCGTTTCCAGGCCGCCGCCCGAGGTCCATACCGCGAAGGTGGCGCTGGAGCACAACAGGCCGAAGGCCATCCAGGCGACCAGCCGCCGATGGCGCAGCAGCGGCAGGCGGGCGAGCCACACGCCCAGCATGGCGATAACGCCGACGGTGCAGACCACGGACAACCACGGCGCCGCCTGCTCCGGGGGAACCCCGAGCACCCCCCAGATCGCGGCCAGTTCCAGCACCCACAGGAAGTTGGTGTAGCCCTCGACATATTCGCCCGGATTGAAGACCAGCCCGTGCCCTTCCAGCAGGTTGCGGACGTAGCGGAAGCTGATGAAGGCGTCGTCGCAGAGGAACCAGGCGACGGCGGAGAACCAGCCCAGCAGCGCCAGCCACGGCAGAAGCGACAGCGCAACCCCCGCGTTCCGGATCAGGCCCCTTTCGGCAAGACCCGTCACAACTCAAGCCTGCGCGAGAGTGACGATGCGAAACCGCCCCCCCCCATCTACGCGGGTTGTTTCCGTGGCAACGATCATTGTTCGTCCTTCTCGGGTGACTGGCTCATGCGATGTATAAGAGCGCCCGTCGCGTACATCAAGAGTTCCGATTCGTCCAAAACATGCCATCGAATTCCGGCAACGGATCATCGGCCTCTGTTCCGACGGAAGGCAAGAGGCTCTCCTTCATCGGGGAGGGTTGCCGCGGTGGGCACGGCCTGCCGGCGTTGTTGTGATCCGGACGGGACGACCGGCATCGTTAGGTAATTCAAGGACGCTGGATAAAATCCTCCGGTCGTCGTTCTCGTCTATGGTTTCCCACGGACGCCAAAGGCGAGACCGTTCCCCTTCCCCGGTCGACCAGGAAAACACCAACGTCTCGTCACGCGTTGCCGCCGCCGCATAATCCTTGAAGAACGCCTGCGCCATGTTGCCGTCGACGACGACCGCGACGGACTCCGACTCGTAATCGAAGTGAGGCGTCATTTTCTCCCAGAACCAGGCGTCGTTGTCGAACTCGCCCGATGATACCTCCGGCGGCCGGGCAAGCCAGAGTTTAAATCGCCGGTCGTGCTGGCCGAGGAGGGCACTGAGATATGAAAATGGAGGGCCTTCGAACAGTATTATTTTATTGGTGGGTCGGTCGGGTCCGAAGACATTGGCGAAATGGGTAATCCCGAACTGCCGTCGCAACGCGACCTCGGTTCCTTGAACCCGGGGGCGGCCGACCCTTAGGGCCCGCATGTAGTCGTAGGAATTCACCACACCGTCCAGATTCACCACCGGGAAGCGGGAGAAGTATCCGATGACGCCGGAGTCAAATGACCCGATCACGCTGCCCTCGGGCAGTACGCGGTTCATCACCCGCGTGCCCAGGTAGCTGGTGATCTCCCACTCGCGCTTGGAGAACTCGCTGTTCCGGTCGACGGTCCGGAACGGGCCGGCAAAGTCCGCCTGGATGAGCAACGCGACCGCGCCTGCGGTGACGATGCTCACGCGCGGGACAGCGGCCGCACGGCCGCGCCTGGGTTCGACGAAGCGACGAACCAGGTGCAACGCGACGTAACATGCGACCGGCACGGTCAACGCCTCCATCAGATAGGCCGGAACGAAGTAGCGTGAGTATCCTCCCCAGATCGGGTGCACCATGAGCACCGTCTGCGCAAACTTCGCCAAGTGGCCCGCCGCCAAGCCGAACGCACCCGCCAGAAAGATCAGGAGCAGTCTGTCGTCTCTCCCGCGGACGCGGCGGGTGGACCACAGAACCAGCAGAACGCAAACGCAGAGTCCCAGGGCCGCCGCCAGCTCGGTATCGAAGGCAGGAATTTGCAGGACCGCCTGGAAGTTTTCCGCGAGATTGTACCCGCCGTCCCGCTCCCAACGGTCCTGCGACCACATTTGCCTGATCGCCCCGCTCACCGGGACGGCGCCGCCGAAGACAAGCCGGTTGTAGGCGAAGTAGGCGAGGATGCCCGCACAGGCGCCGAACAGCGGAATACACGCCCGCAGAGCGGATGGCGCGCGGGGCGGACGGTCTCTCGGATCCGACCACTCGACAAGACACAGCATCGCCGTTGTCGCCACCGAAACGGCGGCGAACTCCAGTCGGACCCATGGCAGAGCGAAGACCACGGCGGCCAGCGTCCAAGTCCATCGCGCCGGGTTCCGCGCAAAGAGAGTCAATGTCAGGAACAACAGACCCAGCATGAACAGCGCCGCGGCGCTTTCCATTCCTCCAAAGAAGACTCCATTTCCGAGACGGTAGAGAAACGGCAGCAAGGCGAACAGCAGAATCCAGGGCAGCCGCGCTATACGGGCGGCCAGAACGATGAGCGCCGCGCCGCCGGCGACAAGCATGATCTCGAACGCCTTGATGGCGAACAGCGCGGTCTCGGCGTCGAATATCCAGTAGAACGGCGTTATGAGCAGCATCCAGATGGGATGATACCCGTTGGTCAGGGTAATGCCGCCGTCGAAGGTCGAGAATTTCCCTTCCGCCAGATTCCTGGCGATCTGAAAGTAGTAGAAGGAGTCGTCATCGTTTACGTCGCGGAGCAGGTTGGCCAAGTCGTAGTGGGCGAGCAGATACCAGGCGAATGCGCCCCCATACATGAGGATGGCGCCGATGAACACGGCGACCGGCGCGTTACGCAACGGGGTGGACAAAGTCTCCCCCTCGGCGGCCTCCGCCGGTCGTGCACCCCCCCCCCATCTACGCGGGTTGTTTCCGTGGCAACGATCATTGTTCGTCCTTATCGGGTGACTGGCTCATGCGACGTATACGAGCGGCCGCCGCGTACATCAAGAGTTCCGATTTCGTCTAAAACATGCCGTTGAATTCCATCAACGGATCATCGGCCTCTGTTCCGACGGAAGGCAAGAGGCTCTCCTTCATCGGGGAGGGTTGCCGCGGTGGGCACGGCCTGCCGGCGCCGTTGTGATCCGGACGGGACGACCGGCATCGTTAGGTAATTCAAAGACGCTGGTCAAGATCCTCCGGTCGTCGTTCTCGTCCATGGTTTCCCACGGACGCCAAAGGCGAGACCGTTCCCCTTCCCCGGTCGACCAGGAAAACACCAACGTCTCGTCACGCGTTGCCGCCGCCGCATAATCCTTGAAGAACGCCTGCGCCATATTGCCGTCGACGACGACCGCGACGGACTCCGACTCGTAATCGAAGTGGGGCGTCATTTTCTCCCAGAACCAGGCGTCGTTGTCGAACTCGCCCGATGATGCCTCCGGCGGCCGGGCAAGCCAGAGTTTAAATCTCGGGTCGTCTCGGCCGAAGGCACTGAGATATGAAAATGGAGGGCCTTCGAACAGTATTATTTCGTTGGTGTGTCGGTCGGGTCCGAAGACATTGGCGATATGGGTAATCCCGAACTGCCGTCGCAACGCGACCTCGGTTCCTTGAACCCGGGGGCGGCCGACCCTTAGGGCCCGCATGTAGTCGTAGGAATTCACCACACCGTCCAGATTCACCACCGGGAAGCGGGAGAAGTATCCGATGACGCCGGAGTCAAATGACCCGATCACGCTGCCCTCGGGCAGTAAGCGGTTCATCACCCGCGTGCCCAGGTAGCTGGTGATCTCCCACTCGCGCTCGGAGAACTCGCTGTTCCGGTCGACGGTCCGGAACGGGCCGGCAAAGTCCGCCTGGATGAGCAACGCGACCGCGCCTGCGGTGACGATGCTCACGCGCGGGACAGCGGCCGCACGGCCGAGCCTGGGTTCGACGAAGCGACGAACCAGGTGCAACGCGACGTAACATGCGACCGGCACGATCAGCGCCTCCATCAGATAGGCCGGAACGAAGTAGCGTGGGTATCCTCCCCAGATCGGGTGCACCATGAGCACCGTCTGCGCAAACTTCGCCAGGTGACCCGCCGCCAAGCCGAACGCACCCGCCAGAAAGATCAGGAGCAACCTGTCGTCCCTCCCGCGGACGCGGCGGGTGGACCACAGAACCAGCAGAACGCAAACGCAGAGTCCCAGGGCCGCCGCCAACTCGGTATCGAAGGCATGAATCTGCAGGACCGCCTGGAAGTTTTGCGCGAGACTGTACCCGCCGTCGTGTTCCCAACGGACCTGCGACCACACTTGCCTGATCGCCCCGCTCACCGGCACGGCGCCGCCGAAGACAAGCTGGTTGTAGGCGAAGTAGGCGAGGATGCCCGCACAGGCGCCGAACAGCGGAATATACGCCCGCAGAGCGGATGGCGCGCGGGGCGAACGGTTGCTCGGATCCGACCACTCGACAAGACACAGCATCGCCGTTGTCGCCACCGAAACGGCGACGAACTCCAGGCGGACCCATGGCAGGGCGAAGGCCGCGGCGGCCAGCAGCCAGGTCCCCCGCGCCGGGCTCCGCGCAAAGAGAGTCAATGTCAGGAACAACAGGCCCAGCATGAACAACGCCGCGGCGCTTTCCATCCCTGTAAGGAAGGTTTCATGACGGTAGAGAAACGGCAGCACGGCGAACAGCAGAATCCAGGGCAACCGCGCTATGCGGGCGGCCAGAACGATGCAAGCTGCGCCGCCGGCGACAAGCATGATCTCGAACGCCTTGATGGCGAACAACGCGGTCTCGGCGTCGAATATCCAGTAGAACGGGGTGATGAGCAGCATCCAGATGGGGTGATACCCGTTGGTCCGGGTAATGCCGCCGTCGAAGGTCGAGAATTTCCCTTCGGCCAGATTTTTGGCGATCTGAAAGTAGTAGAAGGAGTCGTCACCGTTTACGTCGCGGAGCAGGTTGGGCAGGTCGTAGTGGGCGAGCATGTAGCAGGCGAACGCGCCTCCATACATGAGGACGGCGCCGATGAACACGGCGACCGGCGCGTTACGCAACGGGGTGGACAAGGTCTCCCCCTCGGCCTCCGCCGGTCGTGCGCCCCCCCCCCGCCGTTCGCGCGGGCGGTTTCCGTGGCAACGGTCATTGTTCGTCCTTGTCGGGTGACTGGCTCATGCGACGTATACGAGCGCCCGCCGAGCGATGAAAAAAGCGCCGCCTCCGATCAGGGCCGCGCCGCCCAAACCTCCATAGTAAAGCAGGCGCCGTCTATTCATGTCATGTCCCCTTCGCCAAGTAGTCCGCCAGCCTCAGCGATAACGCCACAATCGTGAAGGTCGGATTGGCCGCTGCAGTAGACGGAAACAGTGAGGAACCTGCGACATACAAGTTCTTCACTCCATGCACTCGACCCTGCGCGTCGGTGACGGACAGCGTCGGATCGCTTCCCATGCGAGTGGTTCCCATCATGTGACCCCCTCCGACATCGCTTCCCGTCCTTTGCGGAGGCCCCATCCTGCCAAGGCCGGAGCGTATCAGTTGAGCATTGAGATGCTTGTAAGCGGCCAGTGTTTCTTGAGGATCGAATTTCAATGCCACATGGGCGATCGGCTGTCCCATATGATCTCTCCGGGACTTTGAAAGAGTGACCCTGTTCCCGGCATCGGGACTCATTTCTGTACGAACCTCCGTATTCGTCGCCATGACCCGTCTGCTTTTCCCGAGAAGGTTCTTCGATAGAATCCGTGGCGGTCGCCACGGTCGACTCACCTCGAACGTCGCCGATATCAGTCGATGCGTATTCGAAAACTCGGAGGACAGCGCGATGGCGTGAACTATCGGAGACTTGGGCGAAGTCTGCACCATCAGGTTCCGGAACTTCTCCCAATCCAGAATCAAGGACGCATATCCGGGAATGTGAGGGTGTTCGCAAAAATACCGGCCTATGGGAAGTTCCCGGTTGTCGGGAAGAGAAAGTTGCAACAGACGAGCATTTTGTATGCCGCCGGCCGCGAGCACGATCTTGCGTCCCGACACCTCCGCTGGAGATTGCCTGTCGCCTGACGAGTCCCGGATGAAGATACGCGAGGCGGCGCCGTTCCGGATGCCCACATTCGTTACCGTATGATTGAATAGCACGCTAACGGTCCCGCTTCGTGCCAGCCAATCTCCGAACGAGATGCGACGCGACCCGTATGGGATTATATAGTACGGCTTGCAAACGATATTCGGATTATCGGGAAAGGCCTTTTCGGGAAGGGTATGAGATTCCTCCGGCAAGCCCAATATCTTCGCGGCTTCCGGATACCATTTATAGAGGTCGTCGTACGCGAACGGCCATTCATGGTTCAAGAACGGACGTTTCTCCAATACCGCGCACCAGCCACTCCAAACCGTGGACGTGCCGCCGAACATCCGCTGGTTGTGTCTAAGATAAGACCTGGTCGGAATATCGCCGTCGGCGTCCAGGACGTTGAGCTTTTGGGCTTCGCTTTCGAAATCCGATCGATCTCCGCTTTCCACTATGAGCGTTTTGCCGGTCGCGAGTTCATCGTACTTGCGGGCCAAGGCCAAGCCTGCGGGACCTGAGCCTACGATAATCAAGTCGTACGTGTTTCCGCTCAAAGCGCCCGCGTCGATTTCCATGTCTGCCTCTTTCTTACGTCAAGCCCCGAGGCGCCGTGGAACGTGCGGGGACCCTCACCCGGCGCGTCATTCCGCCGCCGCTCTCGTTTCTTCCGCGGCCGGCATGAGAGGAACGGGATCGAGCACCCAATTGCCCGTGGTGCGGCGGCGCGGGCACGGAACGGCAAAAGCCGCATCGCCCCGCTTGGCGCGCAACGTCTGCACATCGATACGCCAGCCTTTGTTTCTCCACTCTTTGAGTATCTCGCGATAGCGCAGGATCGCGCGGTCGGCGGGCATCATCACTTCCCGGCTATTGGTCGCCGGCGTGCGCACCGGCTCCACTTCGCCCAGCACGACACGGTCCTGATCGCTGATGACCATATTGCGGGCGTGAATGCGCTCGTCATATTCCGGGTCCAGAAGGCAATTGCGCATATTGATAAAGAAACTGCGCGTCCTGTTTCCATCGATCGGCGCGCTGAAAGCGTATTGATGAAACCAATTGGTCTCGGTGAGATGGATATGAGTGGTGAGGCTGTTGGGGCCGTGCACGAACGTCGATGCGACCGTGGTGCCGGACGATTGGCGGATCCTGTTCATCGTCCCGTCCTTATATCCCGATGACTCCATCTCAAGCGTAAAGCCGCACCCGAAGGGGCGTTCTTCCACTTCGAAGTCCTTCACGCGGTAGTCGCCCTTTTCACCCGAATAGCCGTGGGTCGGATGGACGAACTCGTTGTGCGACGGGTCGAGCGCATTCTCCATGCTGCGTTCGTAATAGATGTCGTTTTCTCTCACCACGAGCCGGTTGCTGCGCCAGCCGCTTCGGCCGAATTCCGGAACGGGGTAAAGAGGAGGGCGCTCTTCGTCGGGAAGGTCGCCCAGAAACGCAAAAACGATCCCGTATTTTTCCTGCACCGGATAGGAATCCACTTTCGCGCGCGCCGGCGGCTTGGCGCCGTAACCGAGCGAAGGCACGGTCGTGCACAGACCGTCGCCCCCATAACGCCAGCCGTGATAGGGGCAAACCACCGAGCCGTCCTTGACCCGGCCCTTGCCCAGCGAGCCGCCGCGGTGAACGCAGGTATCGCTCAAGACATGCGCGGTTCCCGACATATCCCGAAAGGCCGCTACTTTGACGCCCAGAATCTCGACGCGGCAGGGTTCGTCGGATTTGACCTCTTCGCTCGCGGCGATGGGATACCAGAAGTTGATGTACATGGCGCTCACTCCTTAGCGGGGCGCGGGGGCGTCCTCGTCACGCGACGCAGCGAAGTTCAGAACTTGACGACCGGCGGCAGGTAAGCACGGCCCCAGACCTCGTAAGGCGTGACGCCGCCCGACGAATAGGGGTCGCCGAAAGCCTGATCTTCGAACCAGTTGCGGCGCATGGCGTCCTGAAGGGCAATATCTTCATCCGTATAAGGATCGTCTTTGCGCCGTTCCAGAGTGTCGAGATAGGAGGCGATAAAGGTCTCGTAGATTTCCGTCATGAACAGGAAGTTCTCTTCCGTGACTTCCATCATGGGAAAACCGAAGAAACTCGCACCGACGCACGCGAGCTTGCGATGGAACCCCGGCTTGGCCGCTTCCTGCCCCATATTGCAAACGCGCTCGCGGAACGGCGTCGGATCACGGCCGTGCTTTTCGAACACCGCGTCGAGGGCCCGTTTCACATAGTCGAGGTCGTCCGGCCGCGCGCCGCCCTTCAAAAGATTGAGCGTGCCGCCCAGCGTGCTGACCCCGTCGGGGTAGTATTGCAATACGACCGCGGCGTGTACTTGCCCCATGAGCGGAGACTTGGCGTGCACGTCGATGCCGTAATAGCGGCCGAAAGAAGTGGGGCGCTGAATGTCCGACGTGGGTTCGTAGACCCGGCTGGTCATGCGGCCGATTTTTTCGATCACGTTTCCCCGAGCGACGCGGACGTAGTAGTCGGCGTATCCGAACTCCATCGTTTCCTTTTCGTCCGACTGGTTGCCGCCGTTCAGTCGGTCCGCCCGTCCGAAGAACTTTTCGTCCATATCGTCCAAAAAAACGAGATAACGAGCGGCGAACGCCCGCTGTTCTTCGTTCAAACCTTCGACCCCGTCATTGGTCCCGGCCCAAAGGGGCATGACGAATGACAGGAACGCGGCAACAGCCGGAACGCCGACGGCGCGCCGCAAACAGATGGTGGTCATGACTTTCCTCCTCCGCCGAGGACTATATCGCCTCATCCAATACCGGCTCCTGGTATTTTTCGAAGTTGCAGGTGAAGTCCTTCTGGGTTTCGTTGGGCACCCAGGCGATCGGGTTGAAGCGCAAATGGCCGTAATTGCCGACCATGTTCGTGGGCTTGATGAGGCCCGCGGTGGCCGTTACCTGGTTGAAGCTCTTCCGCCCCCGGAACATCATCGGATCCCAGCCGTGATACATGAAAATCATGCCGGGCTGCATGCCCGCGCTGACGTGGGCTTGAGCCACGAAATCGCCCAGTGAATTGAAGACCTTGATGAGGTCGCCGTCCGAAACGCCGCGCTCGGCGGCGTCAACCGGACTCACGTAAACGTCGGGCTCGCCGCGCTGCAAGCTGAGCATAAGCGGGTCGTCGCGCCACATACTGTGAATTCCGTGCCGGGCATGCCCCATGATCATGCGCAAAGGATAGCCGTCAAGAGCCAACGGGTCCCGGTGCGTCGGCAACTCTTCCCCGAACTTCAGGAACCAATCGTGGTCGATATAAAATTGTTGACGCCTCGTCAGAGTCTTGTACGGCGTCTTCCTGTTATAATGGCTCCAAAGCTCGGCGTTATAGCACGAGTTCTCGCCATAGATGACGCCGTCGGAATCATCGAGCCGGACGATCCCCTTCTCCGCCAGTTCTTCGAACGGAATTTTCGGCAGGCCCGTCGAATTGTCGATGATGAATTGCAACAGATCCGTGGTGGTCTTGAGCGCGCCGTTCAACGTGTACAGCTCATGAGCGCGCTTCAGATCCCGCAAGACCGTTTGCCCGAAGAACACATCCTCGATGGGTTGAACATTGCGCGCCGCCGCCCGTTCGCTGATCGCTTTTGTAATGCGTTCCCATACGGTCCAATCGTCAACGCACTCGCCTAACGGCGGCACGGCCGCGTCCAAGGTTTGCATATAGGGCGTGCGCGGCTCGAGCACGATATCCTGGCGCTCGTAATGATGCGCAACGGGCAGCACGTAATCCGACAAGTGCGAGGTGATCCCCATGTCCGTCGCGACGGAAACGATGGTCTCGATCTTGTCGAAAGCATCGGCGCGCCATTTCTTGCCCGAGGCACGCCAGTTGGCGGCGTTTTCGCCGGTAAAAAGCGCCATCTTCCAAGGCACGCGGGCATGACGCGGCATCCAGCCGGACCCGATCGACTCCTCGTAGTGTCCGTCGATTTCGTCGGCAAGCTCCCGGCTGAAATGCTCCGCATTGAGTTCTTTCATGCGTCCGTGTTCGTAATCCCACATGGCGCCCGAAACGACGCGGATGACCGGGCCCACATCCGACGCCGCGTAGGCCAAAATGCCGTCTTCCTTGGCAAGATTGGTGATCTGAAATCCGCCGCCTTCGGGGCCCGTGTTGCCGGTGAGAGCCAGCATCAGGATCGCCGCCCGCTGAAACAGGTCGCCGTGAAGCCACTTGCACGACGAGTAACCGGAAAAAATCATGGCGGGTTTGGCGGTCGCCCATTCGCGCGCGACCGTGCGCACATTGTCGGGGGCAACGCCGGTGATCGCCCGGGTCTTCTCGGGCGTGTAGTCGCGGCAATGAGTTTTTAGTCTTTCGAAGACGGTAGTGACTTCCACCGGCCCGTCCCCGGTGTCAACCTGCCACGCGCCTTCGAGGGCGGGTTTCAGATTACCGAGTTCCAACGCGCCTTCGGGCGGGGGCGGCATGCCGGGCGCTTCGAAGAGGACGAGTTCGGTGCCCGTCGCAGGCGCGGGCCGCGGCGAGCCGCTTGTCTCATCCCAGACATAAAAGAGATTGTCGGGAGCTTCCACGTCCGGCGCATCCGCCATATCGCTGCCGCGCAGGAACTTGCCGGTGTCGGTGCGGACGAGATAGGGCAGATCCGTCTGTTCACGGACGTAATCGGCATCGTACAGGGAGTCGGTCAAAATCGTCTCGACCATGGACATGGCAAGGGCCGCATCCGTGCCGGGTTTCGGATTGAGCCACCGATTGGCGTGCATGGCGGTCGGCGTGAACTCCGGCGAGATCGCCGTCACCATGGTGCCGTTATAGCGCGCTTCCCAAAAGAAATGCGCGTCGGGAATGCGCGTCACGGCCGGGTTGACCATCCAGACGAGACAGGCGCGCGATTTGTAAACGGCGGCCATGGAATCGCCGACGACGTTGACGCCGAAGGTCGCTTGCACGCCGATCGGATCGTCGCCGACGCCGGCAAAAGATTCGGGCACGGCGATGCCGGTAATAGCGCCCAGGCGCGCCACGGAGGCAAAACCGGAGCGCTTGACCACCATTTGCGTGCCGAGCCCGCAAGAAATGGAATCGACGCCGGTCTCAACCGCATGGTCGATGAATTTGTCGGCGATTTCCGTCGCCGCCTGTTTCCAGGTTATGCGTTCCCACTTGCCTTCGCCGCGCGCGCCGACGCGCTTCATGGGATAAAGAATACGTTGAGGTCCATACATGTATTTCGCGTGGCGCAAACCTTTTTGGCAGCCGCGGGGTCCATAGTCCGGCACGTCCGAACCGCTGGCGCCGTATTGGGCTTGCTGCTCCTCGCGCCAGACGATTCCGTTTTTGACATAGACGTTGAAGGCGCAATTGCCGGTGCAATTGGTGCCATGGGTCGAGTGGGCCACCTTGTCCCAGGTCCACTTCCGACGCATCAGGTCTTCGGACGACTTGTAAGTTTCCGCTTCGGCATCCGCCGTCTGCGCCTTGGCGTATCGCAGCGACCCCAAATCGGCGAGAGCGGCGGCGCCCATACCGCCCAGGACGTGCCGGCGAGACAGTTGAGACATTTCGGAACCTCTCCAACTCACGTCAGACAGACATGCTTGCAAGACTACAGAAAGCGGCGGGCGGTTTAAAGAAGGCCGGCCTTATCCAACCGCTCGATCACCTGCTGCTGCCGCTTGTGATAATAGTCATGACCCTCCGGCACCTTGACCGCGCCATGGTCGAGAAAACTGTTGGCGGGGTGAAAGTCGACACCCGTCAGACCGGCAGCATAAACGTCGACCATCTGCCTCGACAAGATGTTGGCCATGCCGGCCCGGCGGCGATGCCGCCGAAGCGCGGCCAATTCAATGACGGCATTGGCCCATATGCTCTCACCGGCCTGCCCGGCCTCGCACAACACGTTGCCCTGGTAATCAATGATTTTCGACATGCCGCAACAGGTATATTCGGGAACGATGATACCTTCGATGTTGGCGGTGTTGGCGGAAATGACGTAGGCCATGTTTTCGAAAGCGCGGGTGCGCTTCGCCAAGTCGCGTCCGGGCACGGTCGTGCTGCCGGGTTCGCTGGTGGGGTGAATGATGATTTCCGCGCCCCGATATACATGACAACGCGCGAGTTCCGGCCACAGGATTTCTTCCGACGCAATACAGGCAAGATTGCCGATTTCGGTTTTGGCCACGGGAAACACGCCGTCAATGCCGTAAAGATCGAGATATTTGTCCCATACATCGTGGGGAGACGGCTCGAACGCCGATGTCATGCGGCGGTAGCGCAAAACAACGTCGCCGTTCGGCGCGATCACGAAACAGGTTTGAAAATAGAGTTCGGGAAAGTTGGGATCTTTTTCATACGCATTGCCCGCAAGATGGATCCCGGCCTCCTGCGCCGTCCTGCTCAGAAGCTCGAATTCGGGGCCGCGCGGATCAAGAGCCGCCTTTTCGCGCCACTCATCCACCGTATCGCCCATGGGAAATCCGGTCAAAACGAACTCGGGCAGAACGACGAGTTTGGTTTCGGCGCCGGTAAAAAACGAATTGAATTTCACGCTGCCCGCGACCTGTTTACAGGCTTTTTCCACATTGGCCATGATGGCGGCGCGCGCCGGGGCCACGTCCTTGTGCTCGTTGATTCCCCGACACCTCAGTTGCATCGCGATCGCGGAATAGCTCTCGATAGCTGACTTGTCGCTCATGGAAGTTTTCCCTCTCTTCAGCAAAATCTCCGACGTTCGTAAAAAACGCGCGGCGATAACCGTCCGATTCCGTCCGTGAGCCGGGTCCGGCTTTCCGAACGCGTCCGACCGCCACGGCCGGTACCGATGACGCGCTTCAGCGTTTCAGGAATTCGGCAACCGCATCCGACCATGATTCGGGGTGCTCGTCGACATAGTCATGGGTGCCGCCTTCAAGCTCCACATAGGCAAAGTCGGGGCGCAGCTCCCTGGCGCGCTGAGCGAGGAAATAAATGCCGTCCCCCGTATTCGTGAGGATCAGACTGGAGTGGGTGATCCTTTCGAACGCCGCGATTTGATCGTAAGCGAATACGGCGCCGTGGGCATACCAATAATGCTCGGCCTGCAGAAGCGCGTGAACGACTTGACGGTTCATGGCTTCAAGATCGGTCCAGCCGGGCGTTGCGTCCGCGCGGCTGTTCCACAAGTCCTGAAGATGACTACCGTCCCGTTTTATCTTCCACGCTTTTTCGCGCGCCAGATTGTTGTCGACAAACTGCCGCGACTCTTCCCTGGTAAACGGAACGGGGCCGTTGTGAATGACCTTGTCCACATTGCCGGGATAGGCAAGGGCGGCTTCGGTCACGACCATCGAGCCCGTGTGATGACCCAAGAGGTTCGAGGACGACAAGTTGAAATGGTCGAGCAGCGGCGGAATGACGGACGCGTATTCGGCAACGGTCGGCGGATGATCCGGCCGGTCGGACATGCCGTAGCCCGGCATATCCATGCCGATGGCATTGATGCCGCGCTCGGCCAAAAGGCGGTAAGCCTTCTGAAACTGCACGGACGACGTGACGGACTGGTGCCAGAGGACGAGGGGAATGCCTTCGCCCGCCGTTTGATAATGAATCTGCCCGAACGGGCCGTCCGCATACCCTCTTTTGACATTCATGAGATCTCTCAACGCTCCCTTGAAACCCGTGTTCACAAACCGGCGAAAACGCCGCGGCCGACGACGGCGGGCTAGTCGTTGTCGTTCAAACCGTCACGAAAATCGGCGAAATCGGGCGAGACGATTTTTTGGCGCAAGGCGCGGACATAAGTATCCGGCCCCAACGGACATTGGGCATAGAGAATGTGGCGCCAGCCCTCCGGTTTTTTACGAAAGAGGGCCAGAACGCGGTCGAAACCGGCGGTGGGCGGCTGGCGGCCGCCGACGATTTGAATTTCATACTCGTGATTGAAAAGCGCCAGGGTGAGATCGTCGGTCAGCGCCTTCACCCGGAGGTCGGAAAATTTCCAGCGAAAAGCCTCCAAAACTTTGCGCCCCGGGTTCCAATACTTCTCGATCTGGGGCCATGAGAAAAAGGGCTCGGGAATCTCTTCCGGCACATACCAGGGTTCGGGATCGTCCGTGTCCCACACCTCCGCCAGGCGATGAAACTCCTGGCTGTTCCATATGGCCTCCGTTTGCTCGAGAACCTCCTCGATTTCCCTTGCCAAGGCGGTCGCGCCGGTTGATTGAGCACGCGCGGACGGCGGGCGCGCCAAGGCCAATCCCGCGACGCCGGCAAACAAGGCCGCATCCTTCAGAACGCCGCGCCGGTCCGTAGTCAAATCCGTCTTCGAGGACATGTCCGTTCACTCCCTTCGCCTCGGCCGTGAAAGACCGGAGACCGGCATCATAAGACCACAGGGCCGCAATTCAACCGGCCCGCCTCATTGCACGCCGATGATCAAGGCCGGAACATAGGTGATCAAAAGCACCACAATCAGAAGCACGAATAAGAAGGGCAACGCCGCAAGATAGATCTGGACGAGCGGCCGGTCGAACCGAAATGCGGACAAGAACAGATTCATGCCCACAGGCGGCGTGAGATAGCCGAGTTCCAAATTGACCAGAAAGATCATGCCCAGGTGCAGGGGATTGATGCCGAACGCTTGACTAATGGGCAGGATCAGAGGCACCACAACGATGATGGCGGAATAAATGTCCATCAAGCTGCCGACGATGAGTAAAAAGACGTTCAAGGCCAAGAGGAAGACAAGCCTGGACTCGACATTGGCCTTCACCCATTCCGCAGCCTGCGACGGCACCATGGCGTCCACCAGGTAGTTGGTGAGCCCCATGGCAACTCCCAAAATGACGAACACGCCGCCGATCAGCGTCACGCTTTGAAGCACGACGCCGGGCAACTCGCGCGTGACATGCAGATCTCGATGGATGATGACCTGCATGAAGAGCGCGTAGACCACGGTGATCGCCGCCGCTTCGATCAGAGTCGTGAAACCTCCGAATATGGCGGCAAGCGCGACCACCGGCAGCAACAGTTCCCATTTCGCGTGCCATACCGCGCGCACCGCTTCGTCGAGCCGGAACGCCGCGCGCGGCCTGTCGGTGCGCAAACCGACAATGAGCCCATAAAGACCGACCGCCGAAACCATCAAAATACCGGGCACGATGCCGGCGATGAAAAGGTCGTCGATCGGCACCTTGGCAATCACCGCATAGAGAATAACGGCCAGACTTGGCGGAAACAGCAAGCCGATGGAACCCGTGGACGTGAGCAAACCCATGGAAAACCGTTCGGTAAAGCCGTTCTTCACAAGCACCGGCAGAAGCAGCGCCCCGAGCGCCAAAATGGTCACGCCCGAGGCCCCGGTAAATGTCGAGAAGAACGCACAAACGAGAGTCGTCGCGATCACGAGACCGCCGGGCATCCATCCGAACAAGGCGCCAAAAAGGCGCACAAGCCGCTCGCTCGAGCGCCCCTCGGCGAGCAAATAGCCCGTGAGCGTGAAAAGAGGGATGGCCGGAATCGACGGAGATACGACAATGCGGTAGGTCTCGACGGGAATCGCCGCGACGGGCACGTCGTCCGCAAAAAACAAAACAAGCGCCGCGCCGCCGAGCGCCACGAAAATGGGGGCGCCCAACAATGAAGCGGCGATCAGGCCGATCAAGGCCGGCCAGACCAGTTCACCGGGCAGCGGGCTCAGCCAAAAGCCCAGGACACCGGCAAGAGGTACGCCCAGCGCGGCAACGGCGCGGGCCGCCGGGCCGCCGGCCTGAAGAATAAACCGCGCACCCATGACCGCAAACGAAAGCGGCAAAACGAGTTCCGTGGCCCATATAGGCAGCCAACCGCCGAGCATGACGGAGGATTCCGTTTCGGTTTCGATGAATCGAATAGAGGCCCAACACAAGGCCGTCGTGACCGCCGTCGAAAACAATCCCGCCACGGCTTTGGCCTGCGCTTCCAGACGCTTCGGCACAATCATCAAGCCCGTGGACAGATTGATATGACGGTTTTGCCGGGACGCGATCATGGCGCCCAAGAACGCGACCCACAGCGTCAAGTGCTGGACGTAGCCGGACGTCCCGGGGATGCCCGTGTTGAACAACGTCCGCAGACAGAGTTCCGTGACCGGCAGCAGGGCCATCAACAGGAGAGCGGCGGCGCTCAAGCCGTTCTCGGTCTTCCCCAAGACCCGCATCATTTGCTTCAACGTGCGCTCCGCACCCCGTTGCCGCGCCGTGCGCGGTATTCGTCCCGCAGCGCTTCAACCTTGTCCACCAACTCCCGCGGCACATCCTTGTCGGTAAAAATGCCGTAGGCGCCGCGGGCGCGCTCTTCCCAGACCGCGCGCACGTCTTCAGGCACGGCATGAACCACCAAGCCGAACTTTTTCATCGCTTCAACGGCGTCGGTTTCGAGCCGGGGAACCACTTCACCCACCCGCGCGCCGGCGGCTTTGGCGGATTCGAGCAGCGCGGGCTTCAAGTCAGCCGGAATTTTCCTCCACATTCTATCGGAAATCACCAACGCGCCGATCAAAGGCGCCCATTTCAGGTCGGTCATGTTCTTGGCCTCGCCGTACCACTGAAATGACAAGGCCGCGAGCGGCGTAGTGGGAAAAGCGTTGATCAGACCGGATTGAAGACCGGTGAGGATCTCCGTCACCGCCAAAGGCACCGGCCGATAGCCGGCATTTTTCCACGCTTCGACATAGGTGGTGTCTCCGGACCAACTGAAGAGTCTCATGGGCTTCAAATCATCCGGATGGACGACAGGCCGCTGACTGAAGAAGCGGACCCATCCCGCGTCGGCCCACGTCAGAACCTTGAATCCCTTTTTCTCCAGGAACGGATTGAGATCGCCGGCCATGCCGTCCCTGACGTAGTCGAGTTCGTCGTATGAACTCACCATCATCGGCAGTTGCAGGGACATGACTTCCGGCGAGATGCGGGCGAGCCCCTCGCCCGTGAGGGCGGCGGCATGCAACTGTCCAATCCTCATCTTGCGGACCATGTCGGGATCATCGCCCGCCACGCCGCCGGCATAGATGCGAAGATTCACCGAACCGTTCGACAACGTGCGCCATGCTTCGCCCATATCGCGAATAATTTCGTACCAGGGCGATCCTTCCGGCGCCAACGTCCCGAATTTGACCGTCTGCGCGGCAACGGTTTGGCTGACGCCGAACAGAAGCGCCGCGGTTATCAGAACGGAGGTCATTCTCACCTTTATTTCTCCCTTATTCGGCCTCAAAAAACAGATCCGAAACCCGGCTTTCAAGCCACCGGGCCCGGCGCTGGGCGATCACGTTGACCAGCCGCGCTTCCGGCGGCGCCGCATCGAGATCGACCGCAAGCGCCAGGCGGATCAATCGTCGAAACTCGGCAACGTTCTGCTCGGCAACTGTCACGGCTTCCGCGAGCGCCACATAAACGCCGGCGCGCGTGCCGCCGGAAAGGGCGAGCGCCTTTTCATAATATACACGAGCGTCCGCGGCGCTGCCGCCCGGGCGCGACCCTTCATAGGTAATCAAAAACTCATAGGCGGCGCCGGAATCATATGTCTCGTCGAGATCGAGAACGCGCGTCACGAGGGCACCGGCGAGCGGCAAGGCCGCGATCAACTCCGCATTGCTTTTGTCCGTACCGAGTGCGCCGGCCCACGCCACGCCGGCCCAATAAAGAAAGGGCGCGTCCGCCGCTTCGGTTTCGCCTAAAACGGCCTGCGTCTCGCTATAGATTCGCTGATCGAAATTTTCATGCTCAACCGTCAAGCCGCGGAGAGCATAGTCCCGCGCGCGCAAATAGAGATTGGTCGAGCGTGCGCGTATCCGCCGCGCCTGGGCGAGATCGGCAGCGTCGACCCGGTCGGCGTCCTGTTGCAGCAGATAGGCGTATGCCGCAAAACCTTGAGCCGCCGATAAAAGCAATCTCTTGTTTTCCGGCGATACATCGAGCAGACCCTCATAGGTTTTCAAACCAAAGGGCAGCGCTTCGCGAATGAGTTCCGGATCATCGTCGGTCGTGTAGACGCCGCCGCCGCTCGTCAAGGCGACGCTCAAGACATCGACGGCGGTGCGTTCGATGGAACATCCACCGACGATCAGCGCCGACAACAGCAGACCGTAACGACTTCGCATCCCTTTCCTTCGCGTTTGATGATCGCCGCCTCGATTGTCGAAGAGCCTGTCAAGCTCACTTCAAGTAAGGCCGAGTCTTCGCCATAAGCGTGGCCAGATTATGATCTGCGCGCACCGGGAGCAAATCTTCGTGAAATGTTTTCGAGCGGCCTGTCGGAATCCATCGTCTTACGGGCAACCCGGTCGGGAGCCGGTTATATCGGCCGCCGGCTCATGGCCCGTTTGAGTTCCGTCCAGCTCATGCCCGACAAGGTCTCGATCGACGAGGCGGAGTCCCGGGCATCCAAGTCAAACGGGACCGTTACAAACCCGTCTTCCATCCAATAATGAATGACGATCCCGCCCGGCTTGTCGACCCGCACCGGCGCCTCATCCACGCCCAGCCGGTGGCGCAACTGAAACGCCGTGCTCGGGGCCATGCTCACCCGGGCGCGATGGAGTTGTCCGTTCAGAAACGTATGGGCATGGCCGCAGCAGATCAGTCGAACCTGGGGGTGGCGCTCAACGACTTCGGAAAAGGCGGACGACCAGCCGCTCGCAACCACATTGTCCACCATGCTCAAGCCCACGGAAATCGGCGGATGGTGAATGGCCAACAAAGTCGGTTTGTCGGGCGATGCCGCCAATTGCGCATCGAGCCACTGGGCCCGTTTTGCGCAAAACTCCGGAAGATCACTGCCGGCAATCGTGCTGTCCAAACCGATCAATCGAACGGGAAAATCATCCACCACCCAATTCGCGAACCCGTCGGCAATGGGCAAAGCGGGCGACGAGCCGAACTCGGCGCGCAACATGTCGCGGTCGTCGTGATTGCCGGGGATCAGGTAGTAAGGCAAGTCGAGTGCCTGAAGAATCGAACCGAGAGTTGAATAGGCGGCGGCGCTCGGTTGATCGGCGAGGTCGCCGGTGATGACCACCGCGTCGAGGTCCGGGGCGAGTCGGTTCAGAGCCTCGACCGCCAGAACCAACCGCGCGGCGGAATCGATCGATCCATAGACCAAGCCGCCGTCGGGCAGGATGTGTGTGTCGCTGAGATGAGCGAGACGCATATTGTCGAAACTCTCCTTAGGATGCACAGACCGAGGCCGGGTCGCTCTCCATGACGATCCGCCAAACCGCGCCGGGGGTTGTCACGGCCACCGGCAACACCCGGACAACCGGCCAATGGGCCGGCATGGGTTGGGCCGAAGGGCATGCCTAACCGGCGGACGCGGGCTCGATGACCGTGGTCTGGTTGACTTCATAAAAATAGCCGTCGAGATCGAACAGAGAACAACTCACCATATGCTTCGTTTCCCCCTTGGCGCCGGTCACCGTTCGCTCTTTGGGGTCGGAAAAAATCCGGGCGCCGCTCTGTTTCGCCCGTTGACACACGCCGCGCGCGTCGTCCGATGCAATGACGAAGACGGGAACGCCGGGTCTGACCTCCGTGGAAACGGGTTCCGATTTGAAACGCGGCGGATCGTCCCAACTCAACAGACCGATCATTCCGACCAACGGATCCTTGCACCGCATGATGATGAGGCGCGTCTTGTCGCCCTTTTCGCCGGCCGCCAAAAATTGGCCCGACAGCGTGAAAGGCTGATCCAGCCAGCGCGTCATGCCGAACACGGTTTCGTACCACAGCGCCGATGACTCCGCGTCCCGCACGATCAAAGTGGTTCGTTTGAGAATATTCTCCATGGCTCACCTTCGGACGCGGGCGCGCGGTCCGATTCACTCATCGGCGGGCAAGGCGGCAAACGCCGCCTTCCACTCGCCGGGTGACAATGTATCATCGTTGACAATGGTAATGGTCTTGTTGAAGGCATTTTCGTTGCCGACGGCGGCAACCGTGACGGCGGCCACATCGGCCCGCGTCACCATGCCGCTTTCATAAGTCTCCCGCGGCGCCAGACGCACGCCCGCTTGTCCACCGGGGTCGTCGGTCAAACCCCCCGGCCCCAGAATGGTGTAGGTGAGACCGCTGGCACGCAAATGGGCTTCCGCCTTCCCTTTCCAGGGGTAAGGCGCCAAGGGCAGCGTATACATAAATCCGCTGCGGCCCGCCGACCCCGCCGTAATCAGCAAAAACTGCTCGACGCCCGCATCCTTTGCCGCGTCGATGAGCGCGCGGTTGCCTTCCCAATCGACCGCTCGAAATCCGTTTTCGCCGATCGGCCACCGGCCGCCGACCGCGGAGATGGCGATGTCCGCCCCCTGCACTGCAGGCCCAAGCGTTTCCGGTTTGGTGACATCGGCGGCAATGCCGTCCACGCCGTCGCCCAAGCCCGCCGCGCGGTCGGCGCTGCGCGACACGGCGCGCACGGCATAGCCCTTGTCCAGCAGTGCATCGACGATCAACCGTCCGGTACGACCCGTCGCGCCCGCAACGAGAACCAGTTCCTGCGCCGCAGCGGGCAGGCTTGCGAGGGACGCGGCAAAACTCAAGATCAAAAAACATCGTTTCATGTGGCGCATCTCATGTTTTTCGAAAGCCGATTCCGGACGATCAAGCGGGCACAACAATCATGACGGTCGGGTGAGAGATACAACACCACCGCGGGATGCGCCGGGCAAAATCAAATCCTTATGCTGATCGCCTTGGTCTTGAGGTAGGGGTCGAGGCCCTCCTTACCGAATTCGCGGCCCCAGCCCGATTGCTTGTTGCCGCCGAACGGCGTTTCCGGGCTTACCGCCGCATGGACATTGACGCCGACCTGCCCCGAATCGACCCTTTTCGCCATGCGCAACGCCGTCGATACGTCGCGGGTCCACACGCTGCCGGACAAACCATAATCCGTATCGTTGACGCAGGCGGTCAGCGCTTCGAGGTCGTCGTCGAATTTCTGGACGGCAATGACCGGGCCGAAAACCTCCTCGCGCACGATTTTCATGTCGGGAGAGGTGTTGGCGACCACGGTCGGTTCGATGAAATGGCCTCGCTCTCCGACCGCGTTGCCGCCGCAAATGATCTCGCCGCCGGCCTTTCGGCCGGACTCGATATAGCCCAACACCCTTTGGCGCTGCCGGTCGGTAATCAGAGGGCCGATCACACTATCCGGCTTGAAACCGTCACCCACTTTGAAGGACTGCGCGGCCTTGCCGAGACCCTCGACAAACCGGTCGTGAATTTTTTCATGTACGAAAAGCCGCGTGGCGGCCATGCAATTTTGTCCGGTCAAAAAGAAACAGGCGGACGCGGCGGCGGGAACCGCCTCGTCCAGATCGGCATCGGGAAAGACGATAAAAGGAGATTTGCCGCCGAGTTCGAGCGTCACCTTTTTCAGATTGCCGGACGCCGCACGGACAATGGACTTGCCGACCTCCGTGGAGCCCGTGAACGCGACCTTGTCGACCCCTTCGTGGGTGGCGAGCGCGTGTCCGACATCTTCGCCATAGCCCTGGACCATATTGATGACGCCCGGCGGAAAACCCGCCTGCTCCGCAAGCTCAACAAACCGCTCCGCGACGAGGGGGGTCAGTTCGGCCGGCTTGACGACGACGGTGCAGCCCGCCGCGATTGCCGGAGCCAGTTTGAGAGTGATCATGGCGGCAGGCGCATTCCAGGGAATGATGGCGCCGGCGACGCCTATGGGTTCTCTCAGCGTCATGACCACGAAGTCGTCTTCGCCTTTGTGCGTCGGCGTCGCCGGAATCGTGCTGCCTTCGATCTTGGTGGGCCAACCCGCGTAGTAGCGGAAGAACGGCACGACCATGCCTTTCAGCGCCCAAAGAGCGATCTGATAAGGCATTCCGTTTTCGAGAGTCTCGATTTGAGCGAGATCTTCCGCATTCTCGTCGAGAATATCGGCATAGCGGTTGAGCAGGCTGCTGCGCTCCTGCGGGCCGACGTTCGACCACGCCCCTTCAAGCGCATTGCGCGCCGCTTCCACGGCGCTGTCGATGTCGGCTTTCGAGCCCGCCTGCACAGCGGCAATGACTGCCTCCGTCGACGGGTTTTCGACTTCGATGCGCCGCTCCGCCGACGAATCCCGCCACTGTCCGTTGATGTATTGCCTGTGCGGCCGTTCAAGGAAATCGGCGACCGCCGAACTGACGTCAATGCTCTCTTGGACCGACATGGTTCATTCGCTCTCCCTTGCTGACTTTCCGCCGCTATTACATATAGGGAGCCGCGCCCGGCCACAAGCCGCGCACCGCCCTAGGGCGCGGAGACCCCGTCTCCGAACTCGGGCAAGCGACCCTGGCGCGAAGGGGTTGAAACCTCCGGCGACATCGCGCGCGCCGCCTCTTGCGCCTGCGGAGCCTTCCTGCGCCCGTCAACCGGGCTCAATCCCGCGGAAAGAATCGAATCGACGGCACTAAAATAACCTCGAACGATAGGCGTCTTGTAAGCGCCGACGGGCACGCCGTTGTAGATCACCGTCGCCCCGTCCTGCTCATAAACTCTCACAAACGGCTTCGTCCAGTCGGAATAGTCGATGGTCTCGTACACGTCATATTCATCGAAACCCAAAAAGTTGACTCGCGCATGGATGAACAATGTGTCCGTATTCTCGGTCAGAAACTCGAATGGAACGTTGATAACGTAGTCGTAACCCTCGCGCACCGCACTCCACAACGCCTCATTCGTCGAAACGAACAGGTCCGTCATTTCAGAAAAATGCTCTTGAGTTAAGACCACATCCCAGCGGGCAAAATCAAATTCCGACGCCATAAGATCTTTCACATCGCCGACCATGCCGTCGCGATACGGCGGCGCCAACTCGAGCCACGCCTCGCCCGGCACTATATTCCATGGCATGCCATGAAATGACAAAACGATCTTGACCGATTTATCTTGAGAAAGTTCGACCAGCCGCTCCCGCAACATATTGAGATGCGCCTGGCGAGTGATGTCATAGTCGCCCATTTGGGGCGCGATGATCACTTTAATATCTTTTCCGGTTTCACGTTCCCATTCTTCGATATAACCAACGCCGTTCGTGATGGAAGACGTAAATTCCTCGTAGTGGGAATAGATAAGGCGCGGCGGCGCCAGGACGACCGTATCAACGCCCGAGTCCAAAAGTTCGCGCATGGCCGCGCGGGCTTCATCATATTTTTCGGAATTGACCAAACGCCATTCGACGGGACCGTATTTGGCCTCGACAAGGTCCATGGCCTCGGAAACGATATCGAGCAGGCCCGCTCTGTGGGGAACGAGCGCGCCGGCCAGACCGCCGTCATAATAATGCGCGCGCGCTTTGGCCATGAGTTCGGCGGCCCGGGTCGGTATGCCCGCCTTACGGTCGGGATAAATAAAGTAACCGGGTGTCGTCCCCTCCCCCGGCACGAATTGAATCTTGCCGGCCTTGTATTTCTCGACATAGGAGATTCCGTCGATGTCCGTGTCGCGGCCCTTGTAGTCAATAAGACGGGTCGGCTCGAACTCTTCCATCTCGAAGTAGCGAACGGCGTCATACAGAGGCATGCCTTCGTCACGCTTCAGCAGTTCGCGAATGGGCCACGGGATGATGCGTAGCGGCTTGAAATAGACGTTGTAATAAAAGTCTTCGTCAAAGCGCTCGGGCATGATCATCTGGGCGGCATAAATGCCCACTTTGCCGAAGGGCTTGCGGTCCTGCGTTTTATAGTAGGTGAAGTAATCGGGCTGTTGTTGGTCCAACGGGACGTTGTTGAGCCGATAAGCTAAAAAACCGCCTGCAAGGACGGTTGCGAAAAGAACTGCCAAACTTATGAAAATCTTTCGCCGGAGTTTCATCGCCTTGCCCCTTTCACCCGCGGGACCGGGAAGTAATTATAATGGATTATACGACCGCGGTGGACCTTGGATCTCGCAAATCCGGCCAAGCAAGGGCATGACATCAAAACACCCCGCCCGTTCACGCGCCCGGACCGGCCGCTGCCACACCTTGTCGGCTCTTGATCTATCGGGCAGACTTTTCCGTAGAACAAACGCCGATATTGGAGCCTACCGATTTAGAGGCCGTTTGCACACGGACCGAAATCGTCGGAGCACTCATGAATTTTTCTCCGGCCGACTTTTTTGAGGCCAAAGCCAGAGGCGTACCCGATCTCAAGCCGACCCTGGTCTGCTGGACCGGCGCGCTGGGGGCGGGCTTCGCGAAAGCGGCGGCGGCCCATCCTCTGGACGAAATCCTCGGCACCCAAATACTCGCCCTTTTGCCCACATCCGTAGAGGTTTTCACCGTCTTCACCTGGCTTGGCTTTACGCACATCGTGCCGAAAGGTCTGGACCATATTCTTTTCGTGTTGGGACTTTTCCTCCTCAACCCCGGATGGCGGCCGTTGCTTTGGCAAGTTACCGCTTTCACCGTTGCGCATTCGATCACTCTTGCTCTAGCCATTCAGGGCATCGTTTCGGTCCCCCCGGAAATAGTGGAACCTGTTATCGCTCTGTCGATTACGATCATCGCACTCGAAAACGTCTTGAGCAGGGAATTGAAACCCTGGCGTCCCGTCGTCGTGTTTACGTTCGGTCTCATACACGGATTGGGTTTTGCCGACGTTTTGGAAGAAATCGGATTGCCGGACGGAGACAAATGGCTCGCCCTCCTTGCTTTCAACCTCGGTGTCGAGTTGGGACAAATCGCGGTAATATTTCTGGCTCTGGGCGCAGTGTGGTTCTTCCGCCGGTCGCCCTGGTATCGACAGCGTATTACCATACCCGCTTCATTGCTCATTGGCGCCGTTGGATTGTTCTGGTTTCTGCAACGGACGGTAATGAGTTTGTGAGAGACTGTAGGTATGTTCGTTGACGCCACGATCTACGCCCTTCTCGGCGTATCAAGCTATCTTGTCGGATCGGTTCCGATCGCGTATCTGCTTGTAAGACGCCGAAAGGGCCTCGATCTAACGCAAGTCGGGTCCGGCAATGTCGGTGTGATCAACGCCTTTGTTTACGGCGGCGCAGCCATCGTGGCGCTCACGGTATCAGGCGAGATCGTAAAAGCGGCCGCCGCCGTCGGGCTGGCGTCGTGGATCGGAGACGGCACTCTCCATCACAAAATTTGGGCCCTGTACGCGGCGTTTCTCGGGACCAATTTCTCAATATTCCTGAAAGGCAAAGGCGGCAAAGGCTCGACACTCTTCATATGGGGGCAAGCCTTCATCGCCCTTTGGATTCCCATCGCGCTCGGGCTCGCCGCCCTGGCCTGCTTCCTGGGCACGCGTTGGTGGATTCACGCCAAGCGCCTCTGGCTCGTCTTCATCCCGCCGCTGTTTTACCTCGGCACGCAAGACTGGATATACGCGGCTTACGGAACGATAACGGTCATCATCCTCGCAATCCGCACGACCGAAGAGAACGACGACTTCCGGGTTCACGGCTTTGTGAACAACGACGGCCGGGAGCCCTTGGTGATCGATCTGGAAAACGCGGGGGAGGCGTCTTCGATCGGGAACAAAGCCCGAAACCTTAAGTACCTTGCGGATAAGGGCGAACCCGTCCCCCGCACTCTCGTGTGTTGCGCCGAGCTTCACGCTCTGTATCAAAATTCCCCCCAAGAGGCGCTGCGCCTTTTGAGGTCGGTTCTGTGTGATCGGATTTCCGAAGACCGGATGTATGCCGTCCGTTCGTCCGCCAATGTCGAAGATCAAACGCGACACTCGTTTGCGGGCCAATTCGAGACGTACCTCGATGTCAAAGGTCTCGATCACATTATCGAAGCGGTCAAAAACGTATGGGATTCGGTCCATTCCGAACGTGTGCAGGCTTACGGCTCAAAAACCGCCGTCAGCGTCGATGACATTGAAATGGCGGTCATCGTTCAGGAAATGGTTTCCGCCGCGGTGTCCGGAGTCGCGTTCAGCCACAACCCGCTCAACGGTCTTCATGAAACGGTCATCGAAGCGGTCTGCGGATCGGGCGATGAATTGGCCCGAAAAGGCGTGACGCCGGTCCGTTGGATTCACAAATGGGGAAGCTGGATTGAAAGACCGGAGCGCCCGATCCTGAGCGATGAGACGGCCGAGCAGGTGGCGAAGACGACGGAGCGTCTGAGTAAATCGATGGGCGGTCCCGTCGATATCGAATGGGTATTCGATGAGAAAAAGGTGTACTGCCTGCAGGTTCGCGAAATAACGGGTTTGGAAAACATCAATGTCTATTCGAACCGCTTGTCGAAAGAGTTCCTGCCCGGCGCCATTAAACCGCTGATCTGGTCGATCAACGTGCCGCTGGTCAATTCCGCCTGGGTGCGCCTGCTGACCGAAGTCACAGGCCCCAATGACATCGATCCCGAATCTCTCGCCAAGCCGTTCTTCTATCGGGCCTATTTCAACATGGGCGCGCTCGGGCGGATTTTCGAACGATTGGGCTTCCCGCCGGACGCCATTGAACTGCTGAGCGGATTGGGACCCGAAGGCCCTAAAAAGCCGACCTTTCGTCCGACGGTCAAAACGCTGCCCCTGTTACCAAAAATGATTCGCTGCGCCGTCCACAAATTGAGGTTCCAGCGCCCATTGACCGAGTTTCTGGACCGGACCCGTGCGGCGTTTGACGAGTTCGGAGCGACCGACATCTCGGACAAGACCGACCGGGAGGTGGTCACGATGGTCGAGCGTCTGTACGACATCACTCAACACACGGCCTACTTCAATATCGTCGCGCCGCTGTTGTCGTGGGCCTATCATGCCGGATTACGTCGACAATTGGCTCCGCTCGATGTACCGCTTGAAGACCTGGACGACTATGTACGAGCCACCGCGGGGGGTGCGGACGATCCCGCGCCGCGGCTGGCGGAATTGAATCAAAGTTTGAAATCGTTGCCGCAAAGACTTCGGTATGCAGAAGGGTCTTCGCTTCTGACAGACCTCGTCTCGTCCACGGACGAAGGGTGCCGCGGTTTCAAAGACCAATTGGACGGTTTTATGCGGGATTTCGGTCATTTCAGCGAGAACGGAAACGATTTTTCGACCCCGCCATGGCGCGAAACCCCCGACCTCATTGTGGACATGATTAGAAGCTACAACACGGCCGGCGAGGACACAAAGCGCACGCGCCTCGCCGACCTGAACATAAGGGCGCCGAAACGGGTCATCATCACCTGGCTGTTGAGAAAATCAATCGACTACAAGCTTTACCGCGACAAGGTGAGTTCCCTTTACACGTTCGGTTACGGCCTTTTCAGGGATTATTTTTTGGAAATCGGCCGCCGGCTGTGCGCAAATCGGGTCATCACGTCCGCAGACGACGTCTTTTTCCTCACGTGGAAAGAAATTCGGGATATTCTGACCGATCCGGGAGAGCGCGATTTGACATTCCTGGTTCAGTCCCGCCGGCGGGAAATGTCGAAATTTCGTGACATAGATTCGTTCCTGCCCAATGTCATTTACGGCGACAGGGAACCCGTTCTCAAAGAGGGCCTGGGCGACGTCCTGGAAGGTCTGCCCACTTCGGGCGGCGTTTACAGCGGTCCCGTCAAAGTGGTCAGGGGTTTTAGCGATTTTGACAAGATCAGAGACGGTGATGTACTGGTCGTTCCCTATTCGGACGTCGGATGGACGCCGCTTTTTGCAAAAGCGGGCGCCATTGTCGCCGAAGCGGGCGGCATGCTGTCGCACAGTTCGATCGTGGCCCGCGAATACAACATTCCGGCAGTGGTGTCGGTCTCCGGCGCGTGCCGACTCGACGATCACACGTTCGTGACGGTTGACGGACAACAGGGCCTCGTACGTATCGAAGAAGATGAAAAAGCCTATGCGTCGCTTTGACCCTCGAACGCCGTTCCGCGCGGCAACATGTCGAAAGCGAAGGGCGGCATGAGCGGGCGTACAATGCCGTCTTCGGCCGTCATCGCGCTCGCGTGTCTGGCGGTCGCCCAATCGAGTCCGGCCGAAATCCTCGGTGTGACGACCGTCGCGCTCACCCAACCTCCCCCCATAACGTCGCCGCGCCACGACCTGAAGATCGAATATGAGGCCCATGTAGGCGGCCTCGCCATAGGGGGCGTGGCCGTTTCGGCAACCTGGAACGGCGAGCGATACGCCATGACATCCCATCTCATCACCGACGGCCTGGCGGCCAAAATGTTCCGGGCGCAGTTTCAAAACGCGTCTCACGGTTTGTTCAAGGGGCGTCAGGTCAAGCCCGAACAATATTCGACGAACTACCGGTCCATCACGGAGCAGCGCCAAGTCAAGATCACGTTTGACGAGACGGATACCCCCATCGTCGATGCAAGCCCGCCTTACGAAGAAAAATATGAGGTCACCGAGGCGCAAAAACGCGGCGCCGTCGACCCCATGAGTTCGATCATGCACTTTATCGTGGGGTCGTCGGCAACATCCAACGCGCCGTGCGGCCGGGCCGTACCGATCTACGACGGCGAGCGCCGCTACGACATAAAAATCAAGTTCAAAAAAGAAATCGAGATAACGCCGAAGATCGTCGATACCTATCGAGGACCCGGCTATCAATGCACCATACAGTATCAAGAGGTCGCCGGTTTCAAGCCCCGCTCCGTCCGCGACAAGCCTCATCCGGAAATCAAGATTTTCGTCGCCAACATCGAGAGCGGCCGTTATCTCGTACCCGTACGCGTCAACATCGACACCGATTACGGCTATCTGGTGGTCCGCGCTTCACGCCTCGACTTCGAAACAGCGTCCTGAAACCGGCTACATCCACTTGCGGCGCCACCAGGTGAGAACGCCGCTGACGACAAGCACGATGGCCAGGACCGATACGAAATCGTTGATCCACTTCCATTGTTCGTGAAAGATCACACCCACATGTATGTCCGCCACAAACAGGTACGCGGATGTGCCCTTGAGCGGCGGAACCTGAAACTCCGTCAACCGAAGATCGAGGGGCGTCGCCCCCTTGTAAAGTCCGCGGCTGGCCTTGGCGTACCACTCACCGCCCGCGCGGGCGACGTCGGTGAGCGCAAAACGAGGCCCCGCGATTGTCTGCCAGGCGCCGCCGTCCCGTCGGACCGCGTTGGTCGTGGCCAAGGCGAAAACGTGATCGCCGCGGCGCCTGAGCTTGACCACACCCGGTTCACCGCCGACTCGTTCCACGGCGTTTTCGAGCGCGGATTCGTAAGTCCAGGTCCGCCCGGCGTCTTCCGTATTGAGGACGCCCAGCCGCGTGGAAACGGTCAGGCGGCGGGGCGCGCCCGGATAACCCACCGCGGATTCAATTTCGTCTTCAAGATTGACGAATTGGTAGGCGGGGGGCAAGGCCGCCCGCGCCAAAGGCACGTCTTTGCCCCATTCGTTGAATCCGGTGACATGATTGAGAAAGAGGCCGGTCACGCTGAAATAGAGAATGGGGACCGCCGCCAACAGGCCGATCACCGGTCCGTGGGCGCGGAACAACCAGCGCAAAAGCCGCTGACGCGATTTTAGAGATCGTTTCGGTTTGCGGCCGCGCCACAGGCGCGGCAGACCCCAAAACAAAATGCCCGTAAGCGACAGGACGGCGATGGCGATGCCGCCGTAATCGTTGACCAGCATGCCGTAAGGCTGCGGCAACAACCCTTTGCCGATATGAATGTCGAAAATAAAACGAAACAACGAGACATTCCTTTTCAGTTCGGCAATATGAGCACCCTCGAAGTCGTACCAATTGACGCGGTCGGGATCGTCGGTGCCGACTCGGAAGACACGGGACTTGTGATCCACGCCCAAAAGTTCGTCCGCCGATGGTCCGGGATTGAGCCAGCTCACATAGACGTCGCGGAGCGCAAAGGGGCGCGCGGTTCCTTCGTCAGGCGCGAGCGACCAAATGCCCTCGTCGGTGGCGAGCCACAGTCGTCCCCATCCCTGCCTGTCATCGGGCAAAATGCCCGTGACTTGCGGCGGCGCGCCGAGACCTTCAAAAGGAATATCCGCCCAGGTCGCCCCGAAATCGCGCGTCCGCCACAGCCCCCGTTCCGACGCGCCGATCCACTGCCGCGGGTCGTCCGGGTCAACCTCCATGTGACGCATGATCGTGCCCCGGACGAGGCGGTTAATTCGCGACGACGTTATCTCTTCCGGCACCGTCAGTTGATTGACCCAGCGCCATTCGTGATGATCGAGGACGATACCGGTGACGCCCAAAACCGACAGCCAGGCCAGGGCTGAAATTCCCGCCCATTTGTGAATCGTACGCACCAGGCGAAATGAATAAAGGCGCTTGCCCGTGCGGGCGAAGGTCACATTGGCGGGAGGGCTGTCAAAGCTCATGACGGCTTTGTGCTAAAGGACGCTCGATAAGCGAGTTTGCCCGATGGGACTTGGCATAACAACGATAAAAGGGCGGGCCCGCGATGGACCCGCCCGAAAGCGGGCCGCCGCGACAGATAATAAAAGGCCCAGCCATGTTTTGGCTGGGCCTTACATCCCTGGAGAGGTGATCGGACTAGAAACTGGCCGTCACGCTCGCGCCGACCTGGCGCCCTCTGCGCAACTGCCCAAAAAAGGCGCGGGACAAGCTGCTTCCGCCCGGGTTCGGGTTGCGTACGTCGAAATCGCGATAACGCACGACCTCCTGAGGGCTGTCTTCGTCAAGCAGATTCTTGCCCCAAATCGTGACCGCCCAATTCTCCGTGCGAATGCCGAGATTGGCATTGAGAAGCACGGCTTCACCGAATTCAGCCAAGTTCACGACCTGCGAAAAGCGCGAGCTGTTGTAGGCAACATTCATGCCGGTGAACCATTCCATATCCTGTCCCATTACTTCCTGCAACGGACGAGAGTAGTCAAAACCGGCAAAGAACTGATGCTTGGACGACCGCGGAATGGTGTTGCCCGCGATCGACCCGGCAACCGGCGATGTTCCGTTTCCCTGAAAACCGCCGGCTGACCCATTGACGATACCGTCGTCACCGATGTCATTCAGAAGACCTACATTGTCGTCGGCGCCGTTCTGAAACTCGGAATCGATAAAGGAGTAGTTGGCCGTCAACGTCAGACCTTCGATCGCGCGCGGGCTGATCACGCTTTCGACCTCGACACCAAAAATGTGTGCATCGCCGGCATTCACGGTAGCGGAATCCAAATCCCGTTCCCCCGTCTCCGGATCGACGGCTTCGATGTTTTGAGTGAGTTGATATCCCTCCAAGGTGTTGAAAAAGCCCGCCAGATTGAGAAGAATCTGACCGTCGGCAAACGTGTTCTTGGTGCCGATTTCATAAGACCACAGCTTCTCTTCCTCGAACTCGGCCTGGCCCGCAAGCCGCGCCGTCGCGCTGACGTTGAGACCGCCCGGTTTCGTGCCCCTCGAAGCCGTAAAATAGACATTGCTCGAGCCGTCACCGCCCACCATGTCCGTGACGTCCCATATGAGAGACATGCGCGGCAGGAAGGCCGTGAACGTCCCTTCCGTCATCGTCGTTGAATCGGCGCTGAAGTCAAACTGCGTGCCTTGAACGCGCTCTTCCTGATAGCGGCCTTCGAAGGTGCCGGTCAACGAGCTAGTGATGTCGTACTCGAGACGGCCGAAGATGGACCAGTTACGTATATCTTCGGTATTGACGTCCTGATTGTCGCCGATGATGCCAACCCGGAAAATTTCAATGCAGCGCGGCGGCGTGCAGGCAAAGGTATTTAGAGCGGGGTCGGTGACATCCTTGGCTGCAAGCTGAGCGGCGGCCAAGGCCTGTTGGGTATCCGTGAATGCGGTCGGATCGATGCGGTTGTTCTGCACCTCCTCCTTATCGTAATAATACCCGCCGAGCATCGCCCGCAATGGCCCGCCGTCGTCGTACTCGAAGCGCAGCTCCTGAGAAAACTGTTCGATCTCCGTAAGACGATCGAGCGTCAAGTGAAACTGCAGAACGCCGAGACCGGTCAACAATCCGACACCAGGCACAACCCTGAGACCAATGGGAAATATGGCGCCCACCGTATTTTGAAAAGACGTGGGCAAATAATCGACATCCAGCTTGAAGTCCCGCTCGATGTCCTGATAACCCGTGGTCGAAACAACCTTCACGGCATCCGTCAGATCCCAGTCGACGGTGAGGCTTGCATCAATCCGCTCCTGTTCGAAGCCAATATCGCCCTCGTCACTGACGCCGAGCTGATCGACGTCGTTCATGTTGACGGAGCGGGGACCCACCTCGCCTGCAAAATAGCCGCCGTTGAAGACATTGTTGAACGATGTGGGCTGGAGAAAGTTGGGTGACGCTCCGTCATCGTCCTCGGCATATACGAACCGCCCAAGGACCTCGATATCGTCGGCGGGTGTGAGAGCGAATCTGCCCGCGATCGAATACGACTGTTCATCGCCCATTTCACGGCCGTCATACTGATTGACGTGTTCACCGCCATATTCGTAATAACGTGCGTAAATGCCGCCGCTCAAGACATCCTGAACGAGCGGACCGCTCACGCCAAATGTAGCTTCGTACTGAGAGTGCATCGCAGCTTCAAGCTTGACGCTGCCCTGAAACTCGTCACCGGGCTTTTTCGTAATGACGTTGATCGCGCCCGCATAGGTGTTCCGTCCGTAAAGAGCGCTTTGGGGACCGCGAACAATCTCGATCCGCTCCACCTCCGACAGATCGATGGCCGACAGCGAGCCGTCGAAGAAGACGCCGTTGATGAAGAACGACACGCCGGACTCACCGAGGATATTCGCCTGTCCGCGAATCACCGGACGCTCGAAATCCCGCTGGCTGGAATTCAGGAACTGGAAGCCGGGGACATATTGCGAAAGGTCATTCACATTGTTGATGTTCTGCCGCAGCAAAGCGTCCCCCGAATAGGCGGACACGGAGACCGGAACATCCTGGATATTCTCTTCCCTCTTTCTCGCGGTCACGACGATGGTTTCCACTTGGGCAAAGGCCGGCGAGATCTCGACGGCCGGCAAGGCCATGAGAACGGCGAGGCCCGACGCGGCAACGAGTTTCGTTCCGAATTTCATAATCATTCCCCCTTATTCACACCCTCTCGTCAAAGCGGCTTGCGATGCCGTGAGAGAGCGGCCCTTGCGGACCGCGGGCACCTTGTCGAAAATAATAATCAAGGCCCCCGGCAAAAGACTTGTGACAAATTATCACAGATGGAAGCCGGAAGAAAGTACGATCGGGTGCCACGGCCCGGGACGGCGCAGTCAAACCGGCCTCGGCAACCGGCGGCAAGACAATCGGCGCGGCGGCGATTGTCGTTTGACGCTCTCTTAACGGCACGGATGCGGCCCTGTATAGTTGCGGGGTCCGGCAACGGACCCGTTCGAGGGGATCAGTCGCAATGCCGCTCAAGATTGCAATCGGATGTCTCGGCGCCGTGGCGGTGCTTCTGATCCTATTGTTCCGGCCCGAGCGCGACGACGGAGAGCGTGCGGCAACAATAGCCGCGGCGGCGGACGTTTGCGTGAAACCGGACGACGCGTCCGCAGCCGATGCGCCGACGGCCGGCATGGTCTGGATCGCCGGCGGCGCCTTCGCCATGGGGTCGGATGACAGATATGCCGATGAAGGGCCCGTGCGCCGGGTTCATGTCGACGGATTCTGGATCGACCGCCACGAAGTGACCAATGCCCAATTCGCCGAATTCGTCGATGCCACGGGTTATGTCACGACGGCGGAGCGGCATCCGAACGAACCGGACCGGCCCGACGCGCCGCCGTCCCTGCCGGAACCGGGTTCCGCGGTGTTTCGAACACCGGAACGGCTGACATCCGGCGACATTCTCCAATGGTGGACTTACGTACCGGGCGCCGATTGGCGCCATCCGTCCGGCCCCGAAAGTTCGCTGGACGGTCTCGAGGATTATCCGGTCGTTCACGTGACCTTCGACGACGCGCTGGCTTACGCGGAGTGGGCCGGACGTCAACTGCCGACGGAAGCTCAATGGGAGTTCGCGGCGCGCGGCGGCGGCGGCGGAGATTACCCGTGGGGAGACGATTTGGCCCCTGACGGCGTGCATATGGCGAATACCTGGCAAGGCCTGTTTCCTCTGCACGATGCGGGAACCGACGGCCGCGCCGGCCTTTCTCCGGTCCAGTGCTATCCCCCTAACGGCCTCGGCCTTTACGACATGATCGGAAATGTCTGGGAATGGACCGCAGACTGGTATGCGCCGGCCCACGACCCGGCCGCGCGGCAAAATCCGAAGGGGCCGCCGCGGGCGCGGTCCTACGACCCCGCCAACCCCGGCGTGCCCGTCCGCGTCGTCAAAGGCGGGTCATTTCTATGCGCGCCCAACTACTGCATGCGCTACAGGCCGGCCGCGCGGCATGCCCAGGACACGGGATTGGGAACCGATCACATCGGGTTCAGAACCGTGCTCGCCGCGCCGGGCCCCGGATAATTCTCCTCGCGGTCTTGTGATAAGGTTCACTTTCCGGCCAAAGTGGATCAAAATGGCAACGGAACGGATATGATCGGAGGTGAACGATGCCCTTGCGCATTGGAGACGAAGTCCCGAATTTTACGGCTGAAACCACGGAAGGCACGATCGATTTTCACGATTGGATCGGCGACGGATGGGCCATCCTGTTCTCGCATCCCAAAGATTTCACGCCCGTTTGCACGACCGAACTCGGCTATATGGCGAAGCTCAAACCCGAATTCGACAAACGCAACTGCAAAATCATCGGCCTCAGCGTCGACCCCGTCAGCGACCACGAATCATGGGTCAACGATATCGAGGAAACGCAGGGCCATGCGGTGAACTATCCGTTGATCGGAGACAGTGATCTCAAGGTGGCCAAACTCTACGACATGATTCACCCGGAAGCGTCGGGGGACTCGAAGGGCCGCACGGCGGCCGACAACGCCACCGTGCGCACCGTGTTCGTCGTCGGTCCGGACAAAAAGCTCAAACTCAATCTGACTTACCCCATGAGCACGGGGCGCAATTTCGATGAAGTGCTTCGCGTCCTGGATTCCATCCAACTGACGGCCAGGCATCAGGTCGCAACGCCGGTAAACTGGAACCGGGGCGACGATGTCATCATCGTGCCGGCCGTCCCGGACGAACAGGCCAGAGAAAAGTTTCCGGACGGTTGGAAGGCTCCGAAGCCGTATCTGCGGATTGTGCCGCAGCCCGATTAGAAGCGCCGCCGGTAAAGCGGCGGGCCGACGACCCCGGTCGACCGCTTCCCGGTTGCGTCATTTTGTCCAAACCGCCGCAAAGTACAGGTGATAAATTGGACTTGGCTGCAATCAACCCCTGCGAGAGGCTCTCATGTACCGATTTGAATGGGCGAAAATCCCGGCGGCGATCATCGGCGCCCTGTTTCTGCTTCTGGTCGCCCGTGCGTTCGGATTTGCCTTCTATCCGGTCGAGCACATGCCGACGCCCGTCTACCAGATCGAAGGCGTGCCGGCTTACGCGGACGTCGACCTGGCAAGCTGGCAGCGGGAATGGCCGGTCGCGCCCGCCGGCGCGCGCGAGCGCGAGAAACTTGCGGCTTTCATGAGAAACATGCCCGATGAAATCATCGGCGCCTCGACGGCCTCAAGGCGGCAGGGCCCCGCCGCCGATGTCGAGATTCCTCTCTCGAATCTGTTGGCGAGCGCAGACTTGACGGACGGCGAGAAGCAGGCCCGGAAATGTCTGACCTGCCACAATCTTGAAAAAGACGGTTCGAACGACCAGGGTCCCGCTTTGTGGGGCATCATCGGCGCCGGGCGGGCGAAGGTTGCAGGCTTCGACTATACCGCCGCCATGTTGGAGTTCGGCGGCGAATGGACGCTCGAATCGATGTACGACTATCTGGTGAACCCGAGAAAATACATTCCGGGTACGAACATGTCGTTTGCCGGGATCCGCAAGGACCAACCCCGGGCCAATCTGGTGGCCTATCTCAGAACATTGAGTGACGATCCGGTCCCCCTGCCGGCGCCCGCCGATATCCCCGAGGCGACCGATATGACCGAGGCCGACGCCCCGCAAAACGCCTCAGTCCCGACTGCCGGAGCGCCTCGGGGCTTGCCGTAAGAAAGAGGCAGACATGGAAGTCGACGCGGGCGCCGTGAGCGGAAACACGTACGACTTGATTATCGTAGGCTCAGGTCCCGCAGGCTTGGCCTTGGCCCGCAAATACAATGAACTCGCGACCGGCAAAACGCTCATAGTGGAAAGCGGAGATCGATCGGATTTCGAAAGCGATGCCCAAAAGCTCAACGTCCTGGACGCCGACGGCGACATTCCGACCAGGAATTATCTTAGACACAACCAGCGGATGTTCGGCGGCACGTCCACGGTTTGGAGTGGCTGGTGCGCGGTATTGGAGAAACGTCCGTTCTTGAACCATGAATGGCCGTTCGCGTACGACGACCTCTACAAATGGTATCCGGAAGCCGCGAAGATATTGGGCTTGCCGGAGGAATCTCATACCCTTCCCGAAAAGACCTTTCCCGATAATCCGAATATCGTTTGCAAGCCGTACTATATAATCCCATACGGGTCGCGTCGCATCTCGTTCGGAGATTGGCTGGCACAAAGCGGGACCGTTAGCGTGCTATTCAATCATACGGTAACGAATGTGGGCATCCGGAACGGCGCCGCCTCGCGTATCTTCATCCGGGACTCGTCAGGCGACAGGCAATCTCCGGCGGAGGTGTCGGGACGCAAGATCGTGCTCGCGGCCGGCGGCATACAAAATGCTCGTCTGTTGCAACTTTCTCTTCCCGACAACCGGGAACTTCCCATAGGCCGGTATTTTTGCGAACACCCTCACATTCCCGGATATGCGTCCTTGATTCTGGATTGGGAGAAGTTCCGGAACCTGATGGTACAGACTTCGCCCAAGTCTCCGGTAGTTCACGCCATCGCGCTGTCCTCCGAGTTTTCGAATACGCATCGACTGATATCGGCGACGTTCGAGGTGAGTCGACCGTGGCGACCGCCATCGATTCTATCGAAGAACCTTCTCGGGAAAAGCAGATGGGTCATGGCGACGAATACGGAGGTTCGTACAGAAATGAGTCCCGATACCGGGAACAGGGTCACTCTTTCAAAGTCCCGGAGAGATCATATGGGACAGCCGATCGCCCATGTGGCATTGAAATTCGATCCTCAAGAAACACTGGCCGCTTACAAGCATCTCAATGCTCAACTGATACGCTCCGGCCTTGGCAGGATGGGGCCTCCGCAAAGGACGGGAAGCGATGTCGGAGGGGGTCACATGATGGGAACCACTCGCATGGGAAGCGATCCGACGCTGTCCGTCACCGACGCGCAGGGTCGAGTGCATGGAGTGAAGAACTTGTATGTCGCAGGTTCCTCACTGTTTCCGTCTACTGCAGCGGCCAATCCGACCTTCACGATTGTGGCGTTATCGCTGAGGCTGGCGGACTACTTGGCGAAGGGGGCATGACATGAATAGACGGCGCCTGCTTTACTATGGAGGTTTGGGCGGCGCGGCCCTGATCGGAGGCGGCGCTTTTTTCATCGCTCGGCGTCCGGCTCGCTCCCCGCAAGTCTGTATGGGCCTTTCGTATTCCGATCTGCCGGAGAACGTTGGGGCTTTGTACCACGAAGACTTTGTGGGCGCGTTTCCCGATACAACGCTGGAAGAGATGGTCACGGAGCTGGACGACCTGGGTGTTTGTACGCGGTCGGGGTTCAGTATCGAGCGGGTCCGCAGCAACGCCGCCGATGATCCGCTGATGGAATTCGACGGCATGTTTTGGACGAAATCGGAACTCTTGATGTACGCGGCGGTCGCTCGTATACATCGCATGAGCCAGTCACCCGGGAAGGACGAACAATGATCGTTGCCACGGAAACAACCCGCGTAGATGGGGGGGCATACGGTCGGCGGAGGCCGCCGAAGGGGAGACTTTGTCCACCCCGTTGCGCAACGCGCCGGTCGCCGTGTTCATCGGCGCCATCCTCATGTATGGGGGCGCGTTCGCCTGGTATATGCTCGCCCACTACGACCTGGTCACCCTGCTCCGCGACGTAAACGGTGACGACTCCTTCTACTACTTTCAGATAGCCAGGAATCTGGCCGAAGGGAAATTCTCGACCTTCGACGGCGGCATTACCCGGACCAACGGGTATCACCCCATCTGGATGCTGCTTATCACCCCGTTCTATTGGATATTCGACGCCGAGACCGCGCTGTTCGCCATCAAAGCCTTCGAGATCATGCTTGTCGCCGGCGGCGCGGCTTGCATCGTTCTGGCCGCCCGCATAGCGCGGCTGCCCTGGATTCTGCTGTTCGCCTTGCCGCCGTTTCTCTACCGTCTCGGAAATGGAGTCTTCTTTGGAGGAATGGAAAGCGCCGCGGCGTTGTTCATGCTGGGCCTGTTGTTCCTGACATTGACTCTCTTTGCGCGGAGCCCGGCGCGGGGGACCTGGCTGCTGGCCGCCGCGGCCTTCGCCCTGCCATGGGTCCGACTGGAGTTCGCCGCCGTTTCGGTGGCGACAACGGCGATGCTGTGTCTTGTCGAGTGGTCGGGTCCGAGAGACCGTTCGCCCCGCGCGCCATCCGCTCTGCGGGCGTGTATTCCGCTGCTCGGCGCCTGTGCGGGCATCCTCGCCTACTTCGTCTACAACCGGCTTGTCTTCGGCGGCGCCGTCCCGGTAAGCGGGGCGATCAGGCAGGTGTGGTCGCAGGACCGCTGGGAGCGGGACGGCGGGTACAATCTCGCGGAAAACTTCCAGGCGGTCCTGCAGATTCACGCCTTCGATACCGAGTTGGCGGCGGCCCTGGGACTCTGCGTTTGCGTTCTGCTGGTTCTGTGGTCCACCCGCCGCGTCCGCGGGAGGGACGACAGACTGCTCCTGATCTTTCTGGCGGGTGTGTTCGGCTTGGCGGCGGGCCACCTGGCGAAGTTTGCGCAGACGGTGCTCATGGTGCACCCATACTGGGGAGGATACACGCGCTACTTCGTTCCGGCCTATCTGATGGAAGCGCTGATCGTGCCGGTCGCATGTTACGTCGCATTGCACCTGGTTCGCCGCTTCGTCGAACCCAGGCTCGGCCGGACGGCCTCTGTCCCGCGCGTGAGTATCGTCACCGCAGGCGCGGTCGCGTTGCTCATCCAGGCGGACTTTGCCGGACCGTTCCGGACCGTCGACCGGAAAAGCGAGTTCTCTTTGCGCGAGTGGGAGATCACCAGCTACCTGGGCACGCAGGTGATGAACCGCTTACTGCCCGAGGGCAGCGTGATCGGGTCATTCGACTCCGGCGTCATCGGATACTTCTCTCGCTTCCCGGTGGTGAATCTGGACGGTGTGGTGAATTCCTACGACTACATGCGGGCCCGAAGGGAAGGAACCGAAGTTGCGTTTCGCCAGCGGTTCGGGATTACCCATTTCGCCAGCGCTTTCAACCCCAACCATCGCCCCGACACAATACTATTCGAAGGCCCTCCATTTTCAGATTCCAATCGCGCCATGGCATTTAAACTCTGGCCTCGGCCGCCGGAGGTATCATTGGGCGAGTTCGACTCTTATTTCTGGGAGAAAATGACGCCCCACTTCGATTACGAGTCGGAGTCCGTCGCGGTCGTCGTCGACGGCAATATGGCGCAGGCGTTCTTCAAGGATTATGAGGCGGCGGCAACGCGTGACGAGACGTTGGTGTTTTCCTGGTCGACCGGGGAAGGGGAACGGTCTCGCCTTTGGCGTCCGTGGGAAACCATGGACGAGAACGATGATCGGAGGATTTTGTCCAGCGTCTTTGAATTACCTAACGACGCCGGTCGTCCCGTTCGGATCACAACGGCGCCGGCAGGCCGTGCCCACCGCGGCAACCCCCTCCCCGGAAGCGACGGAGGACCCCGGCCATGAGCGACGGGCGCGCAGCGAGGGGCAAGTGGAGCGTCGCGGGGGGGGGTGTTCTGTTGTTTTTGCCGTGGCTGGCGCTGCTGGGCTGGTTCTCGGCCGTCGCCTGGTTCCTCTGCGACGACGCCTTCATCAGCTTCCGCTACGTCCGCAATCTGCTGGAAGGGCACGGGCTGGTCTTCAATCCGGGCGAGTACGTCGAGGGCTACACCAACTTCCTGTGGGTGCTGGAACTGGCCGCGATCTGGGGGGTGCTGGGGGTTCCCCCGGAGCAGGCGGCGCCGTGGTTGTCCGTGGTCTGCACCGTCGGCGTTATCGCCATGCTGAGCGTGTGGCTCGCCCGCCTGCCGCTGCTGCGCCATCGGCGGCTGGTTGCCTGGATGGCCTTCGGCCTGTTGTGCTCCAGCGCCACCTTCGCGGTATGGACCTCGGGCGGGGGTTTGGAGACGCGGCAGTTCACCCTGTTCACCGTTGCGGCGGTGGTCTGCCTGAACCTGTGGCGCGACCGGCGTTGGGGCTTGGCGGCAGCGTCGCTGAGTCTGGCGCTGGCGGCCTGGACCCGGCCCGAAGGGTTGTTGATCGGGGTCTTGTGCATCGGCTGGTTCGCCGCCCAGTCGATGGCGGACGCCGGGCGTCTGCGGCCGGACTGGCGGCGGCTGGCATGGCTGGCGGCGCCTTTCGTCGCGCTGGTGGCCGCGCACTACCTGTTCCGCTACGGTTACTACGGCGAATGGCTGCCCAACGCGTACTACGCCAAGCACGTGCGGCCCTGGTACGAGTCGGGCTTTCGCTACCTGTGGGCAGCGGCTCTGGAGACGGGGCTGTATCTTCTGCTGCCCCTGGCCGCCGTTGCCGCGCGCGAGCGCTGGCGGGCGTGCCGGGACGGGGCGTTCGCGCTGCCGCTTGTTCTGATCGGCGTTCACATGGCCTACGTGATGCGGGTCGGCGGGGACCATTTCGAATACCGGCCGCTGGACTTCTACTGGCCGCTGCTGGCGCTGCCCGCGGCGGCGGGGATCGTCCATCTCGGCTCGCGTCTGGCCGCGGTTCGCTGGCTTCCCGGGCTTGGAAAGATGGGCGCACGGGCCTGGGCGGCGGTCGTATTCGCGCCGGTGTTGTTCTATGCCGGCGCGATCCAGGGTACGCTGCTGTTCAAGGGCGCCGCGATACCCAAATACATCCAGAGAATGCACATAGAACTGGATGACGAAAATGCCGGGTGGCTGCTCCGTGCGCCCGGGATGCCGATGCTCGTCGCCGTCTCCAACGACCTGCGGCGCTTGACCGCCCGGCAGTCGGTCGCTTCACCTTTCCCGGAACACCGCGCATTCGCCAACGGAAAATTGCGAATATGGAAGCCCTACGAGAATATGGAGCGGGGACTCATTCCCGACGATGCGCTGATGTCCATGGGTGAACTTGGAATCCGATTCTATTATCTCCCGGATTTGAAAGTCATCGACAGATTCGGCCTGACCGACGCCACCGTGGCCCGCAACCCGGTCGCCAGGCCCAATCACGAACGCGTGATGGCCCATGATCGGTACCCGCCGCCGGGATACCTCGAAGAGCGGGGCGTCAACATCACCGTACATCCCGCAAGCCGCACAGTGTCGGAAGCGCTCATGCTGGCGCGCTATGCCGTGCAGGTCGGCCCGGACCTCTGGATGCCTTTCGACTCCCCGGACGAGGCGTGGGTGCTTGACCGTTTTGCCGGACGAAACCTGTATGTCGCGCCGTCGCTGGCGCGCTTCGAGGACGGATTCGACGGTTGGCTTACGGCAGGCGAGGCGGTCACGAACCATGGTCCGCATGAGCGCTACAAAGGCCAGGGACGGATTGCCGGCAATGTCGGAGGATTTCTGACGAGTTACCACCCCGATAAAGGAGACAAGGCTACCGGCCGCGCCGTTTCGCCGAAGTTCACTGCCGAGTCCGGTCAATACCTTATCTTCATGATTGCAGGGGGGAGAGGTGATGGCGTCGGTGTGCGCCTGTTGGCCGACGGCGCCGAAGTCATGGTCTGGCGCGGCGAAAACACCGAGCGGTTCAAACCATTCGTCTATCCCCTGGACGAGGTCGCCCGCCGGAGCCTGCAACTGGAACTGTTCGACGATGAAACCGGAAGCTGGGGCCACATCATGCTGGATCATGTAAGGCTGGCGTTTGCTCCTCGATGAAGAAGAACATCTTGCCCTCCGTCGGAACAGACTTGGACGAGATCGGAACTCTTGATGTACGCGGCGGGTGCTCTTATACATCGCATGAGCCAGTCACCCGACAAGGACGAACAATGACCGTTGACACGGAAACTCCTCGCGCGGACGGGGGCGGCGGTTTCGCATCGTCACTCTCGCGCAGGCTTGCGCTGTGACGGGTCTTGCCGAAAGGGGCCTGGTCCGGAACGCGGGAGTCGCGCTGTCGTTCCTGCCGTGGCTGGCGCTGCTGGGCTGGCTCTCCGCCGTCGCCTGGTTCCTCTGCGACGACGCCTTCATCAGCTTCCGCTACGTCCGCAACCTGCTGGAAGGGCACGGACTGGTCTTCAATCCGGGCGAATATGTCGAGGGCTACACCAACTTCCTGTGGGTGCTGGAACTGGCCGCAATCTGGGGGGTGCTGGGGGTTCCCCCGGAGAAGGCGGCGCCGTGGTTGTCCGTGGTCTGCACCGTCGGCGTTATCGCCATGCTGAGCGTGTGGCTCGCCCGCCTGCCGCTGCTGCGCCACCGGCGGCTGGTCGCCTGGATGGCCTTCGGCCTGTTGTGCTCCAGCGCCACCTTCGCGGTATGGACCTCGGGCGGCGGTTTGGAGACGCGGCAGTTCACCCTGTTCACCGTTGCGGCGGTGGTCTGCCTGAGCCTGTGGCGCGACCGGCGTTGGGGCTTGGCGGCGGCGTCGCTGAGTCTGGCGCTGGCGGCCTGGACCCGGCCCGAAGGGTTGTTGATCGGGGTCTTGTGCATCGGCTGGTTCGCCGCCCAGTCGATGGCGGACGCCGGGCGTCTGCGGCCGGACTGGCGGAGGCTGGCATGGCTGGCGGCGCCTTTCGTCGCGCTGGTGGCCGCTCACTATCTGTTCCGCTACGGTTACTACGGCGAATGGCTGCCCAACGCGTACTACGCCAAGCACGTGCGGCCCTGGTACGAGTCGGGCTTTCGCTACCTGTGGGCGGCGGCTCTGGAGACGGGGCTGTATCTTCTGTTGCCCCTGGCCACCGTTGCCGCGCGCGAGCGCTGGCGGGCGTGCCGGGACGGGGCGTTCGCGCTGCCGCTTGTTCTGATCGGCGTTCACATGGCTTACGTGATGCGGGTCGGCGGGGACCATTTCGAATACCGGCCGCTGGACTTCTACTGGCCGCTGCTGGCGCTGCCCGCGGCGGCGGGGATCGCGCATCTCGGCTCGCGTCTGGCCGCGGCTCGCTGGCTTCCCCGTCTTCCCGGACTTGGCGCACGGGCCTGGGCGGCGGTCGTGTTCGCGCCGGTGTTGTTCTATGCCGGCGCGATCCAGGGCGCGCTGCTGTTCGAGGGCGCCGCGATACGGGACTTGCTTGAGTGGGCTTCTCGACCACTGCATGAACCGCATTTAGAACTCGACAACGACAACGCCGGGTGGCTGCTCCGTGCGCCCGGGATGCCGATGCTGGTCGCCGTCTCCAACGACCTGCGGCGCTTGACCGCCCGGCAGTCCGTCGCTGCATCCTTTTCAAGCCACCGCGAGTTCGCCAACGACAAATTGCGAGGGTGGAAGCCCTACGAGAAGATGGAGCGGGGACTCATTCCCGAGGATGCGCTGACGAGCGCGGGTGGACTCGGAATCCGATTCTATTATCTCCCGGATCTGAAAGTCATCGACGAGCAAGGCCTGACCGACGCCGCCGTGGCCCGCAACCCGGTGACCCGCGCCAATCATGAACGCAAAATCGCCCATGACCGGCGGCCGCCGCCGGGATACCTCGAAGAGCGGGGCGTCAACATCATCGTACATCCCGCGGCGGACAATCCAACCAGGGCGTTCATGCGGGGGCGATACGCCGTGCGGGTCGGCCCGGATCTCTGGATGCCTTTCGACTCCCCGGACGAGGCGTGGGTGCTCGACCGTTTCGCCGGACGAAACCTGCATGTGCGAGACATGTACTACGCCAGCCTGTCCTGGGAGAAGGCGGCTCCGGATTTCGACTACCGGTCGGGGGATATGGGGTTCATGGTGGATCCTGATCCCAAAGGGCCCCGAGTGCAGGTGTTCGCCAGGAATTGCACGCCGGACGAGCTGCTGGTACGGCCCTGGTGGAACGAAGAGGCGGACGAACCGGCGCTCCAGCGCTGGACGATCAACGAGACGGGGCTGTGCCGGGCCACCGCCAAAATGCCTCTGAAGTGGGCCCGGTCGGTCGTCGACGATCCGTCCCGGCTGGAAAAGGTCGAGCGGGCGAGGACGGCCGCCATCCCCGCCATCCGCTCGGGGTTCGATGTCTATCTGCTGGGGAAGCGCCTGATCTACTTCAGGCAGCCGTGCCGTCTGGACCACGACGCGTTGTTCTTCCTGCACGTGGTTCCGGTTGACGGGCGCGATCTTTCCGGTGAGCGCCGACAATACGGTTTCGACAATCTGGACTTCCGGATGAAGTTCGCAGAGCGTTGCACGGCGGTGCGCGAACTGCCGGACTATCCCATCGCCGAGGTCCGCACCGGCCAATACATTCCCGGCGAGGGCCGCCTCTGGGAGGGCGCCATTGTCGCCGGACCGGGAAGTGACGGAGGATCCCGGCCATGAACGAAGGGCGCGCAGCGTGATGTCGCTCAAGACAAGCTCATGGCCGGCATGGCCGGCGCGCTTGCGGCCCGACCGGTTCACCTTGCTGACGATCGCAATCGCCGGGCTCGGCGCCGCCTTCGTGCTGGGGCACGTCACCTTCGGAGTGATGACAAGCACGGATTCGGCGGAATACATATACACCGCCCGGAGCCTTCTTGCGGGGGAAGGACTGCTGGGAATCGGCGGCTCCCCTTATCCTTTCTGGCCTCCTCTCTACCCCCTGCTGCTGGCGGCAGCCGGCTTGGGAATATTCGATCCATTCGACGTTGCCGGCCCCCTCAACGTCGTTATCTTCGGACTGACCGTTTTCGCCGTGGGGCAATATTTGCGGCAACGCCTGGCGTCTCGCTTCCTGGCGGCATGGGGCTGTCTGGCGACAGCCTTGGCCGTTCCGCTGTCGTACTGGTCGTCATGGGCGCATTCCGAGCCCCTGTTCATCCTGCTGACGACCCTCGCCCTGATCCAGACCGACAGGTATCTGGCCAAAGGCAGTCTCCGGGCGCTGATCTGGGCGGCGGTGTTCAGCGCCTTGGCTTGGCAGACCCGGTACATCGGGGTTGTCGTTCCGGCTTTCGTGGGGCTGATTCTGCTCTTCCAGCCCGGGCGCTCCCCGGCCCAGCGGGCTGGACGCATCACCGCCTACTCGCTGATCGCGGCGGCGCCGATGGGCCTGTGGCTTGTTTTGCACAATTTCTTGACTACCGGAGACTTCATCCAGCATCCGCCGCCCCGTGACTATCCCGTGTCGACGATGCTGCGGGATGTATTCGACATCCTGTGGAGTTGGACGCAGACCCATGCGGCCGCCTGGCTGGCGCCGTTGGTCTGCATGTTCGTTGCAGTAGAGCGGCGGCGCCTGAAGGTTGCCGACTGGCGTCCTTTCTGGCTGTTCGGTGTCTTTGCGCTGATGTACCTCGTCCTGTTCATCGCGGCCATATCGCTTCTGGTCGGTATCTATCTGGAGAGAGGTAATCCACAGGCAGGTATAAGCGATAGATTGCTGGTACCACTGTATATCCCTCTGCTGATAGCCGGGGTATGGGCGTTGGACCGTGTTCTGGACCATGAACGAGAGAAGAGGTGGCTGGGAAGCGTCGGGAGCCTGCCGATCCTTCGAACGATGGCGCCGGGAAAGAAGGGGAGTGTGCTGGCCAACATCGTGATGATCGTTCTTTCCCTGGGGGTGGCGGGTCAGGCAGTCCTGAACGTCTCCACCATTGTCAAGAAAAGCCACGGCGAGCTGGCACGCTTTTTCAATGGGCCACGCTGGACCGGTTCCGAGACGCTGCGATATGCCCGGGAAAATCTTGCAGCGTCGCGAGTATCGAGAGTATACAACAACGCTCCGCAGCCTTTGGCGCTTCACATTGTTGGAAAAGAGCCAACGCTTCACCATCGTGGTCTATGTAATCGTCTTGAATCGCTGGAGCAGGAAATGAAACGCATGCCGGACGGGGCATACGTGGTCTGGTTCGACGGATGGAAGCGGCATCTCTTTGACTATGGTGAGGACGACCTGCGGTTATTGCCGGGTATGGAACTGGTGGCGGAACTGGATGACGGTGTCGTCTTCAAGGTAGCAGGGCCCCGATTGTCACCGAAACATCCCTCACCTGTGGTCAGGTCGACCCGCCCCCCAACCTGTGGCGACGACAGGGCCGGATTAAATTTTGATCGATATCACTGTTGTCCCCGTTAACTTTCATCACAACACCATCTGACGAGGCCCGGTTCTGGGAAAAAATGACGCCTCACGTCGATTACGAGTCGGAGTTCCCCGCGGTCGTCGCCGATGGCATGTTTTGGACGAAATCGGAACTCTTGATGTACGCGGCGGCCGCTCGTATACATCGCATGAGCCAGTCACCCGACAAGGACGAACAATGACCGTTGACACGGAAATAACCCGCGTGGATGGGGGGGGGCGGTTTCGCATCGTCACTCTCGCGCAGACTCGCGCTGTGACGGGTCTTGCTGGAAGGGGCTTGGTCCGGAACGCGGGGGTTGCGCTGTCGCTTCTGCCGTGGCTGGCGCTGCTGGACTGGTTCTCCGCCGTCGCCTGGTTCCTCTGCGACGACGCTTTCATCAGCTTCCGCTACGTCCGCAATCTGCTGGAAGGGCACGGGCTGGTCTTCAATCCGGGCGAATATGTCGAGGGATACACCAACTTCCTGTGGGTGCTGGAACTGGCCGCGATCTGGGGGGTGCTGGGGGTTCCCCCGGAGAAGGCGGCGCCGTGGTTGTCCGTGGTCTGCACCGTCGGCGTTATCGCCATGCTGGGCGTATGGCTCGCCCGCCTGACGCTGCTGCGCCACCGGCGGCTGGTCGCCTGGATGGCCTTTGGCCTGTTGTGCTCCAGCGCCACCTTTGCGGTGTGGACCTCGGGCGGCGGTTTGGAGACGCGGCAGTTCACCCTGTTCACCGTTGCGGCGGTGGTCTGCCTGAACCTGTGGCGCGACCGGCGTTGGGGCTTGGCGGCGGCGTCGCTGAGTCTGGCGCTGGCGGCCTGGACCCGGCCCGAAGGGTTGTTGATCGGGGTCTTGTGCATCGGCTGGTTCGCCGCCCAGTCGATGGCGGACGCCGGACGTCTGCGGCCGGACTGGCGGCGGCTGGCATGGCTGGCGGCGCCTTTCGTCGTACTGGTGGCCGCCCACTATCTGTTCCGCTACGGCTATTACGGCGAGTGGCTGCCCAACGCGTACTACGCCAAGCACGTGCGGCCCTGGTACGAGTCGGGCTTTCGCTACCTGTGGGCGGCGGCGATTGAGACGGGGCTGTATCTTCTGCTGCCCCTGGCCGCCGTTGCCGCGCGCGAGCGCTGGCGGGCGTGCCGGGACGGGGCGTTCGCGCTGCCGCTTGTTCTGATCGGCGTTCACATGGCCTACGTGATGCGGGTCGGCGGGGACCATTTCGAATACCGGCCGCTGGACTTCTACTGGCCGCTGCTGGCGCTGCCCGCGGCGGCGGGGATCGTGCATCTCGGCTCGCGTCTGGCCGCGGTTCGCTGGCTTCCCGGACTTGGGGAGATGGGCGCACGGGGCTGGGCGGCGGTCGTGTTCGCGCCGGTGCTGTTCTATGCCGGCGCGCTCCAGGGCGCGCTGCTGTTCGAAGGCGCGGCGATACGGGACTTGTTTGAGTGGATTCCTCAAGAGCAAGAGGATGAATGGCATTTTGTAGAACTCGACAACGACAACGCCGGGTGGCTGTTGGCTGCTCCGGGAATGCCGATGCTGGTCGCCGTCTCCAACGACCTGCGCCGCCGGGCGGCTGCCCAACAGTTCGTCGCTACACCCTTTGGAAGCCACCGCGCGTTCGTCGCAAGACAGCTTCGAAGTTACAAGGCCTACGAGCACATGGAGCGGGGACTCATTCCCGATGATGCGCTGATGAGCGCGGGTGAACTCGGAGTCCGATTCTATTATCTCCCGGACCTGAAAGTCATCGACAAGTACGGCCTGACCGACGCCACCGTGGCCCGTAACCCGGTCACCAAGCCCAATCATGAACGCGTGATGGCCCATGACCGGCGACCGCCGCCGGGATACCTCAAAGAGCGGGGCGTCAACTTCTCCGTGCGTCTCGCGGCGGACAATCCAACCAAGGCGCTCATTCTGGCGCGATACGCCGTGCGGGTCGGCCCGGATCTCTGGATGCCTTTCGACTCCCCGGACGAGGCGTGGGTACTCGACCGTTTTGCCGGACGAAACCTGCATGTGCGAGACGTGTACTACGCCAGCCTGTCCTGGGAGAAGGCGGCTCCGGATTTCGACTACCGGTCGGGGGATATGGGGTTCATAGTGGATCCTTCTCCCAGATGGCACCGAGTGCAGGCGTTCGCCAGGAATTGCGCGCCGGACGAGCTGCTGGTATGGCCCTGGTGGAACGAAGAGGCGGACGAACCGGCACTCCAGCGCTGGACGATCAACGAGACCGGGCTGTGCCGGGCCACCGCCACAATGCCTCTGAAGCGGACCAAGTCGGTCGTCGACGACCCGTCCCGGCTGGAAGCGGTCGAGCGGGTGAGGACAGCCGCCATCCACTCGGTGAGAGCTGCCATCCGCTCGGTGTTCGATGTCTATCTGCTGGGGAACCGCCTGCTCTACTTCAAGCAGCCGTGCCGTCTGGACCACGACGCGGTGTTCTTCCTGCATGTGGTTCCGGTTGACGAGCGTGATCTTCCCGCCGGGCGCCGGCAAGACGGTTTCGACAATCTGGACTTCCGTATAAAGTTCGCAGAGCGTTGCACGGCGGTGCGCGAACTGCCGGACTACCCGCTCGCCGAGATCCGCACCGGCCAATACATCCCCGGCGAGGGGCGCCTCTGGGAGGGCGCCATTGTCGTCGGACCGGGAAGCGACGGAGGACCCCGGCCATGAACGACGGGCGCGCAGCGAGGGGCAAGTGGAGCGTCGCTGGGGGGGGGTGTTCTGTTGTTTTTGCCGTGGCTGGCGCTGCTGGGCTGGTTCTCGGCCGTCTCCTGGTTCCTCTGCGACGACGCTTTCATCAGCTTCCGCTACGTCCGCAACCTGCTGGAAGGACACGGGCTGGTCTTCAATCCGGGCGAATATGTCGAGGGCTACACCAACTTCCTGTGGGTGCTGGAACTGGCCGCGATCTGGGGGGTGCTGGGGGTTCCCCCGGAGCAGGCGGCGCCGTGGTTGTCCGTGGTCTGCACCGTCGGCGTTATCGCCATGCTGGGCGTGTGGCTCGCCCGCCTGCCGCTGCTGCGCCATCGGCGGCTGGTCGCCTGGATGGCCTCCGGCCTGTTGTGCTCCAGCGCCACCTTCGCGGTATGGACCTCGGGCGGCGGCCTGGAAACGCGGCAGTTCACCCTGTTCACCGTTGCGGCGGTGGTCTGCCTGAGCCTGTGGCGCTCCGGGCATTGGGGCTTGGCGGCGGCGGCGCTGAGTCTGGCGCTGGCGGCCTGGACCCGGCCCGAAGGGTTGTTGATCGGGGTCTTGTGCATCGGCTGGTTCGCCGCCCAGTCGATGGCGGACGCCGGGCGTCTGCGGCCGGACTGGCGGCGGCTGGCATGGCTGGCGGCGCCCTTCGTCGCGCTGGTGGCCGCTCACTACCTGTTCCGCTACGGTTATTACGGCGAGTGGCTGCCCAACGCGTACTACGCCAAGCACGTGCGTCCCTGGTACGAGTCGGGCTTTCGCTACCTGTGGGCGGCGGCTCTGGAGACGGGTTTGTATCTTCTGTTGCCCCTGGCCGCCGTTGCCGCGCGCGAGCGCTGGCGGGCGTGCCGGGACGGGGCGTTCGCGCTGCCGCTTGTTCTGATCGGCGTTCACATGGCCTACGTGATGCGGGTCGGCGGCGACCATTTCGAATACCGTCCGCTGGACTTCTACTGGCCGCTTCTGGCGCTGCCCGCGGCGGCGGGGATCGTGCATCTCGGCTCGCGCCTGGCCGCGGTTCGCTGGCTTCCCGGGCTTGGGGAGATGGGCGCACGGGCCTGGGCGGCGGTGGTGTTCGCGCCGGTGTTGTTCTATGCCGGCGCGCTCCAGGGCGCGCTGATGTTCGAGGGCGCTGCGACACGCGAGCACATTATCAGGCTGCATATAGAATTGGATGATGAAAACGCCGGGTGGCTGCTGGCCGCTCCGGGAATGCCGACGTTCGTCGCCGTCTCCAACAACCTGCGACGCCAATCCATCCGTCAAGCCGTTGCCGTACCCTTTTTTCGACTGGGCTCGGGCGCCGCATCCCGAATTCGAGCGTACAAGGGTTACGAGCATATGGAGCGGGGCTTGATTCCTGCGGACGCGTTGATGGACTCGACAGGGATTCACTTCTCAGGGATTGGTATTCGGTTTTACTACCTTCCGGATCTGAAAGTCATCGACAGATTCGGCTTGACCGATGCCACCATAGCCCGCAACCCAGTCGCCAGGCCCAATCACGAACGCGTGATGGCCCATGACCGGCGACCGCCGCCGGGATACCTCAAAGAGCGGGGCGTCAACTTCTCCGTACATGCCGCGGCGGACAATCCAACGAAGGCGCTCATGCGGGCGCGATACGCCGTGCAGGTCGGTCCGAATCTCTGGATGCCTTTCGACTCCCCGGACGAGGCGTGGGTTCTCGAGCGTTTTGCCGGACAAAACCTTCACAAGCGAGACATGCAATACGCCAGCCTGTCCTGGGAGAAGGCGGCTCCGGATTTCGACTACCGGTCGGGGGATATGGGGTTCATGGTGGATCCTTATCCCAAACGGCTCCGAGTGCAGGCGTTCGCCAGGAATTGCGCGCCGGACGAGCTGCTGGTATGGCCGTGGTGGAACGAAGAGGCGGACGAACCGGCACTCCAGCGCTGGACGATCAACGAGACGGGGCTGTGCCGGGCCACCGCCACAATGCCTCTGAAGCGGACCAAGTCGGTCGTCGACAATCCGTCCCGGCTGGAAGCGGTCGAGCGGGTGAGGACAGCCGCCATCCACTCGGTGAGAGCTGCCATCCGCTCGGATTTCGATGTCTATCTGCTGGAGAACCGCGTGATCTACTTCAAGCAGCCGTGCCGTCTAGACCACGACGCGTTGTTCTTCCTGCACGTGGTTCCGGTTGACGAGCGTGATCTTCCCGCCGGGCGGCGGCAAGACGGTTTCGACAATCTGAACTTCCGGATAGGAACAGGCAACAAGTTCGCAGAGCGTTGCACGGCGGTGCGCGAACTGCCGGACTATCCGATCGCCGAGATCCGCACCGGCCAATACATCCCCGGCGAGGGCCGCCTCTGGGAGGGCGCCATTGTCATCGGACCGGAAAGCGACGGAGGACCCCGGCCATGAGCGACGGCCGCCTCGGGGCTTGCCGTCAGAACAGACGCCGCACGCCGACTCGCGCGATCCGAAGTTCCCGGTCATACAGCGATATGGTCGATACCGTTCGCGACCAGTTCAGCGTGATTTCGGGCAGGTAGCCCTGCCACATCAACGCCCGGTGAGAGACCGTCAAGGCTAGGCCGTGCGTCCGGTCCCTCCGCCGCGTCAGAAACAGCGGCTGTTCGCCGTCGAACGCCGTTCGACTCAAGTCGGCCCGGACGGACAGGTTCCAGTCACGCCCGAAGTCCGCCGTATAGGCGAGCGAGGCGGCGCGCGACCTCCAACGCAGGCTCCGCCGCTGCGGCGTCTCGCGGGAGAGCGTCCCTCCCGCCGTCAACCAGCCGGGGCCGAGGCGGCGGGCGACATGCAGGCCGAAGGACCGTCCTTGCGGATGCACGTCCGCGTTTTCCCCGTCGTAGCGGGTGATCCAGAATTGGGCGGAACTGCCCACGCGCCAGTCGCCGGTGATCGCCTGATCCACTCCCAACCCGGTCCAAATGCTCGCGGCGTAGCCCCCGCCGCCGCGCCAGCGCCGCTCGGCCCCCACATCCGCGCGGATCAGACCGGGGCGGCGGCGGCCCGCGATCTCCAGCGCGTAACCCGCGCGCGGACCCGTCGACAGACTGGCCCAGGTGCGGTTGTGAGCACCGGCGCCCACGGCCGTGTTACGCGCGAGCGACGCCCGGCTCTCGAGATGGATGCGGCCGCTCTTGGCGACCGCCTCGCGCCAGCGCAGCCGCGCGCCCGTCCGCACCACCCACGCGCTCACCGGCCGCTCGCTCAGCGTGATCGGTAACCCGCCGAACAGAGGCACCTCCACGGTCTCGCGCTCCGGCGCGTTGTTGACATTGCCGTCGTGCCAGAAACCCACGTCCAGGTCGAGCCGCCAGCGCTGCCGCGCCCGGATGCGTTCGAGAAAGTCTTCCACGTTGCGCCGCACCGGCGGCGGAAGGCGCTCCCGGCGCCTGACGTCCCGGAACACCGCTTCGGCCTCGTCGTCGCGTCCCAGGGCGAACAGCGTCGCCGCGTAATCGAGTTGGAACCGGTCCACTTCCGGGCGCTCCTCGGCAAGCCGCGCGAGGAGCGCGGCGGCGGCACCGTAACGGCGCATCTTCAACAGCGCCTGCGCCGCCGTGAAGCGAACGGCAACGGTGTCGATGCCGGCGGCGCGCGCCGCGCGCACGGCATCCCGCAACAAAGCGAGCGCTTTTTCAGGCGAGCCCGTCTCGATCCAGCGCTCCGCGACCCTGACAGCTTCGACGACCCCGCGGCTGAGGTCGGCCCGCTCCGCTTCGCTTGCGGCGCGCACGGGCGAGCAGAAAAGGACGGCGGCGATGACCGCCGCCGTCCCCAAGACTCTGCCGAATGTCAGGACCGGAGCGCTACTGACGCGACGCACCGAACGCGCCGATGATCCGGTTGCGCTCGAAGACGCCGCCCACTTCCTCGTGGTTCGGACCGTAGAACCGGCCCTCGATCGAGTTCCCGTCCTGCCCCGTCTCGAACTCACCGCTCGCCAAGTCAATGCCGCTCCAGGTCATGTCGTTGCGCTGCGTGCCGGCATCGAGGTCGTAAACGTTGGTGAAGGCGACATCCACCTGCGGGTTCGAGAAATCGGCGATAGTTATATCGGCGTCTCCCTGGATCACATGGTCCTGCGTCGCCGTCCCGCTGCCATCGATGCCGACCATGACCCCGCTCCAGGTGCCGCTGCCGGCGTCGGGATTCGTGTCCGTCGCATCGCCGATAGAGACACCGCCGGCCAACTTAGTACCTTGATAGTCGCCTCTCTCGGTGACCTCCTCGAATTGCACGACGAAAAAGCTGTGCTCGAGCCAGCCGCCATAGTTAAAGATATCTACCGGGATTTCTTCGCCAGAGAACGAGTACGTGTCGGAAGTGCGAACTTTGCCGAGGGAAACCCCGCGATAGGTTGCGACGGCCCGAAGACTTTCCACATCCAGATCGTTATACAGGAGATCTGACAAGGAGTTTGTCGACGAAAAGCCGTCGGGATCGGTGGTGGTGCAGGAAGCATCAGAAGAGCAAACCGTATCGCTACGAAAAAATTCACCATCTGGATCACGGGCAAGACCGTCGCTAATCAGTAACGAGTCGGCGGATTGGACCAGACGGTCCAAGGCGTCGCGACCTTCCTGGACGGTAAAATCGGGGGCTGCGGCGCCGGTGAGCGACTGCACCTGGCCGTAGTCCACGAACCAGGGATCAGGGTCTACCGGCTGAGCCACCGGCTGGGGATCCGGATCCATCGGCTGAGGATCCGGGTCGGCAGCAGGTTGTGGATCAGGGTCCATCGGCTGAGGATCCGGGTCCGCAGCGGGTTGGGGGTCGGACGGGGCGGGCGCGGGCTGCATACCGGAAACGGAGGGGCCGTCGCCGCCGCCGCATGAGGCAAGGACCGCCAAGGAAACGATAAGCGAGAACCGTCGAAAAACGCCAAGAATATATGTCATAGTGTTTTACCTGTGTGATGTTGCGTTGTTAATTCCGGCGAAGGTGCCGGGCCTTTGCAACATCACACAGGTAAGTGAGAGCCCCGCCTATTCGCCTAAGCGCGGGGAGCGACCCCGAGCCGGGTAACAGGCTCTTGCATTCAGCAGGCGACCCGACTCAACGGGGAACCTGAATGATGTTGCAAGCGGGAAAATAGAGAAGCCTTCCCAAAAACGCAACCGTGAAAAATACGCGGTTGCGGTTCAATTGGTGGTCCTGTACGTGTTCGCGAAGACGCCGCGGCGTGCGCTCGCGGTGGCCAAGGAACGAATGAGGCGGGTGACGCAATGACCAAATTGAGGAACTTGAAAAAGCGCTTCATGGAAGACTCGAAATTCCGGAAGGAGTACGAGCGGGTCGACCAAGACTATGGGCTTGTCGAGGCTCTGGTCCGCGCCCGCACGGCAGCGAAGCTGACGCAGGCGGAGCTTGCCCGGCGCCTGGGGACGACTCAGTCCGCCGTCGCGCGGTTGGAAGGCGGGCGGGTGTCGCCGTCCTTTTCCACCCTGCGCCGCTATGCCGAAGCGACCGGGACGCGGCTGACCGTGAGTCTGGACCGCGCCGCCGGGGCACCGCCTCGACGTTGAAAAAAACGGCGACGGCCTAATGGTGCGGCAGTTCGGTGAGAGGCGGCACGGTAAAGCCGAAGCTCAAGATGCGAGTCCAGAACGTGTAGTCGGCCTCGAACGCCATGATGCCTACGAAAACCGCGATCGCCACGGGCGGCACGAGAATGGCGTATATGAGCGCCAACCGCTCCCACATCATGTGCATGAATACCGCCACGATCAGGCCCGCCTTCAGGAACATGAAGATGATGATGAGCGACCAGCGCAAGTAGCTCTGAATTTGAAAATAATCGACCATGTAGGACAAGGTGCTGAGGACGAAGAGCCATCCCCAAATCTTGAAGTACACGCTGAGCGGATGCTGTTGGCCTACGGTCGCTTCGCCGGTCGTCATGGTCGCCTCACCACAGATAGAAGAACGCGAAAATGAATACCCAAACAAGATCGACAAAGTGCCAGTACAGGCCGGTGATTTCCACGACTTCGTAATTGCCGCGTTGTTCGTAATCGCCTTTCAGCACCTTGATCGCAATGACCGTCAAATAAATCACGCCGGCGGACACGTGAAGGCCGTGAAAGCCGGTGATCATGAAGAAACAGGCGCCGAATTGCGGCGCGCCGAACGGGTTCGCCCACGGGCGCACGCCTTCCTCCACGATCAATTTCGTCCACTCGAACGCCTGCATGCCCACGAAGACCGCGCCGAAAAACGCCGTGGCCATCATCAGAGCGAAGGTCCTGACGCGGTCGCGGCGATAGCCGTAGTTGACGGCGAGCGCCATGGTGCCGCTCGAGGTGATGAGGACGAACGTCATGATCGCGATGAGGATGAGCGGAATCGGTTCACCGAATATGGCCAACGCGAAAATGTCGCTGACGGGAGGCCAATCGGCCGTCGTGCCCATGCGCACGGTCATGTAGGAAAGAAGAAAGCAACTGAATATGAAGGTGTCGCTCAAGAGGAAGATCCACATCATGGCCTTGCCCCAGTGGACCCTTTTGAACACCTCCTGGTCGGTCGACCAATCTCCGATCAGGCCGTCGAGGCCCGGCTCGAGAGTCGGCGCTCCCGCGACCGCTAATTTTTGTTCAGCCATGGAACCGATTTCCGCCCGCACACCATAAATTCAAAGCCCCTCGTCTCAAGTCGTCAACAAAAGACCGAACATCACCACCCAGACCAGGAGCAGGAAGTGCCAATACTCGGCACAAAGCTCGACGCTCAGTTCAACGTCTTCGATCTCGATACCGTTCCAAACCTTGCCGGCAATGACGGCCCAGGCGACGAGCCCGCCCAAAATATGCAGCGCATGCAGGCCGGTAATCAAATAGAAGAAGGCGTTTGCCGGGTTGTTCGCCGCGAAATAGCCGAGATCGCCCATTTGCTGCCAAGCCGCAAGCTGACCGATCACGAAAGCGAACGTGAACACGCCGCCGAAAATCAGGCCGCTCTTCAGCGCGCTGTCATCTCCTCGCTTCGCCGCATTCCAGGCCCATTGAAGTCCGACGCTCGCCATGACGAGCAAAGCGGAGTTGAGCCACAGCAGGCGCGGCTCGGCGAGAGATACCCAGTCGGCATATTCCATCCGCATGTGGTATGCGGCGAACAACAGGGCGAACAAGATGGAGACGACCCCGATGAACAGCCAAACGAATATCTTGACGGGCGGCGGCGACGCCAGCGCCGGGTTTTCGAGGTTGTCGAGACGGCCCTGCTCCGTGAGCCAGGGCTTGGACATCAGTTTGCGAAAAAAACTCACGGATCCCTCGGTTTTCGTTACTCGTGCTTCGTATCCCAGCGGCCCTGGTGGGCGCTGCCGGGGTCATGGGGTACGGTTTGCGGAATGAAATCCTCGGGCGCGTCGGGCACGCTGTAGTCATACGCCCAGCGATGCACTTGCGGCAGCGAATCGCGCCAGTTTCCGTGAATGGGCGGCGTGTCGGGCGTCTGCCATTCCAATGTGCATGCCCCCCACGGATTGCCGCCCGCATCCTTTTTCTTGAACAGACTGGCGATGACATTGATGAAAAAGAGAATCTGGGTCACGGCGACAATCAACGCGGCGACCGAGATCTGGGTGTTCAGCACGTCCGCGGAATCGGGCATGAAGGCCGTATTTTCATACGAGTAATAGCGGCGGGGCACGCCGAGGAAGCCCAGATAGTGCATGGGCAGGTAAATCGCGTACGTGCCGAGGAACGTCAGCCAAAAGTGCCACTTGCCGAGCGCTTCATTGAACATGCGGCCCGTGATTTTCGGATACCAGTGATAGATCGCGGCAAACACGACCAGGATCGGCGAGACGCCCATGACCATGTGGAAATGGCCGATCACGAAATAGGTGTCGGACAACGGGACGTCCACACTCACGTTGCCGAGAAACAGTCCGGTAATGCCGCCATGGATGAACGTAAAGACGAAGCCGATGGCAAACAGCATCGGCACGGTCAGTTGAATGTTGCCGCGCCACAGGGTCAACACCCAGTTATAGACTTTAAGCGCCGTCGGCACCGCGATAATCAGCGTCGTCGTGGCAAAGAAATAGCCGAAGACCGGATTCATGCCGCTGACATACATGTGGTGCGCCCAGACGATGAAACTCAAGGCCCCGATCGCCACAATGGCCCAGACCATCATGCGATAACCGAAAATGTTCTTGCGCGCGTGGGTGCTGATAACGTCGGAAACGAGGCCGAACGCGGGCAGCGCCACGATGTAAACCTCGGGGTGGCCGAAGAACCAGAAGAGATGCTGAAACAGGATCGGACTGCCGCCGTTATAGCCTTCGATCATGTTGCCGTCCTGACCGACGATCGCAGGCATGAAGAAGCTGGTGCCCAGAAGCGCGTCCAAAGTCAACATAATGGCGCTGACCAGAAGGGCGGGAAAGGCGAACAAACCCAGGATCGTCGCGATCACGATGCCCCAGACGGAAAGCGGCATGCGCATCAGCGTCATGCCTTTCGTGCGCGCCTGAAACGCGGTCGTCACGTAGTTGAGACCGCCCATGGTGAAGGCGACGATAAAGATCCCCAGGGATACGAGCATCAATATGATGCCCCAGCCGGCGCCCGGCGTGGTATCGAGAATGGCCTGGGGCGGATACAGCGTCCATCCGGCCCCGGTCGGACCGCCGGGCACGAAAAAGCTCGCCATGAGGACAATGACGGAAAGCAGGTAGACCCAATAACTCAGCATGTTGACGAACGGAAACACCATGTCCCGGGCGCCGATCATCAGCGGAATCAGGTAGTTGCCGAAGCCGCCCAGAAACAAGGCCGTGAGGAGATAAATCACCATGATCATGCCGTGCATGGTGACGGCCTGATAATATTCCTCGCGCGTGACGATGGCGAGCTCGGGAAAGCCCAATTGAATGCGCATTACCGCCGACAAAACGAGCGCGACGAGGCCCACCGCGATGGCGGTTATCGAATACTGGATCGCGATAACCTTATGGTCCTGACTCCAGATGTATTTCCCGATGATCGTTTTCGGGTGGTGAAGTTCCTGGGTGTCGTCGGCAAGCGTCGTATATGCCATTACAATCCCTCAGCGCGTTTGGGTTGATCCCACTCTACTGCGACAACTCGGCCACTTTTAAGTCCGCCGCGGCGCCTCCGCCGTCGATGCCCGCCAACAGGTCGGCCCCGGTGATCTGGTCGTCAAGCCAGGCTTGAAACTCCGTCCGCTCGTCGATCACGACGATTCCTCTCATCTGCGAGTGGCTCGTGCCGCAATATTCGGCGCAAATGATTTCATAGGTGCCCACCTTGGTCGGCGTAAACCAGAGATAGCTGACCAATCCCGGGACCATATCCATTTTAGCGCGAAACTGCGGCACATAGAAATTGTGCAAAACGTCCTTGGAGCGCAGCAAAACCTTGTAAGGCTGGTCTACGGGCAGATGCAGTTCATTTTCCTGAACGACGATGTCGTCCTTGCCGTAAGGATCGTCAGGATTGAGTCCGAACGTATTGTCCACGTTGAAAAAGCGGGCGTCCGTGGTGCCTAAAACGCCGTCGGGTCCGGGAAACCGATATGACCAATCCCACTGCTGGCCGATGACCTCGACGACGGCGGCGTCGTCCGGCACGGTGATGTAATCGAACCAGGCCAGCAGACCCGGCGCCAACATGCCGACCACGCCGACGGTCGTGAAAACGGTGAGGCCAAGCTCCAACCTGGTGTTTTCGGGCTCGTATTCAGATCTCCGGTCTTTGTCGTACCTGTACTTCCAGACCGCGAAGGCCATGAACAGGTTCAACACGACAAAGGCAACGCCCGTGATCCAGAACGTAATGATGAGAGCTTCGTCGAGATTGCTCCAGTTGGACGCCAGAGGGGTAAACCACCACGGGCTGAAGATGTGGAACAGGATCGTTGCGATCACCAGCAATACCAGAACAATTGCAAATAACATTCTTGTCGGTCCCTAGTGCGGCACGCGACGGCCGGATTTCCGACGGCCGTTCATCGTCCTGAGAGTCTCCTGCGAACGGGTCGAGAAAGATCCCGAAACGCCGGGGATATTCGATCCTATCAAATCGTCGATCCGTTCTCCACGGACTTGCTAAAACAGACAGCCAAGTCTACAAAATAACGAGTTGGGTAGCACTTGCGTCACGCTGTCACAGGCATGGATCCCTTGAGACAATACCATGCGGGGCGAAGGAGGCGGTCATTGTTGTCGTGATCTTCGTTGCCGCGGTCTTCGGTGGATTGGCCGCTGCGCCAATGGCCGCAGACGGAGACGAAAAATCGATAGATGAATCCGACGTCGAACGGGTCGTCGCCCTGTTGACCGATTCCGACCGCGCGGAAGACCCGCGCGCCTTTCCAACGGATCGGGCCGCCGCCGACAGGCCGGGACTTTACGCTTGGTGGGCCGACCGGTCCGCCTGGGAACTTCTCCGCGAGGTTGGAGGCAAAGAGGCGCCGCGGCCCGTCTATGTCGGTCAGACCGGTGCGAAGACGTCGGCGGCGACCTTGAAGAGTCGGGTGAAAGGCAATCACATCACCGGGGCTCTCGGGTCATCCACGTTCCGAAAGACGATTTCGGCGATTCTCCTCGAACCATTGAATCTGCGATTGCAGGGACCCGACAAACTTGCTCCGGAAGACAAAAAAAGAGTCTCCGCGTGGATCAAGGAGCATCTTCGCGTCGCGATCGTACCGTGGGATGACCGCGCTTCACTCAAAGCCCTTGAAAAAGCGGTGCTCGAAAAGCTCGATCCGCCGCTCAACCTCCAAGGGCGGCCGACGACCGCTCTTCGGCAACATGTGAGAACGCAACGCGGGATAATTGAAGCGGGGACCGGAAAATAGCAAACCGATACGACAGACAACTGGGAAACGAATCTTCCGCCATGATACCTAAGGCAGGTCGCGGGCGACGCGAAAGCCGAAAATCTGCGTGGTGAGTCCAACCGGGTCGCGGCCTCGAAACGTCGGCCGTTGACGCGTTTCAATCGAACTCCAACTGCCCCCGCGCACGCCGCGCCGGTCGCAGCCATAGGTGGTTTGGGCCGCGTCGTCGGTTTGATCTTCCAAGAAGGTCATGACATAGCAGTCTTCGATCCACTCCCAGACATTGCCGATCATATCATAGAGGCCGAACGGATTGGGGTCCCGGCTGCCGACCACGGCGAGGTCGACGGCGCCGTCGTCGCAGTTTGCCGGCTCGTAGGGGCGCGAGATCGATGACGTCGCCCCCGAGAGATCGTAAAGATTCGCGTACCGGCAAGCCCCGTCCGGCGTATCGCCCCAGCTATAGAGCGTATGAGGCCGTCCGGCCCGGGCCGCGTACTCCCACTCCGCTTCCGTGAGCAGCCGATAAGGCTCGCCCGTCTCTTCGGCAAGCCAGGCGGCATAGGCTTTTGCGTCGTTCCAGTTGACGCAACTCACCGGTTCGTCGGGACGCATCGGACGCCCGTAAGCGGGGTCACGCCAATCCTTGCCCGGCCGGTCTTCCACCGAATCTCCCCCCCAGGTTCGACAATTCCGGCCCGAGCGATGATTCGTCGCCTCGATAAAGGCGGCGTATTGAGCATATGTCAGTTCGAAGCGCCCGACGGCGAACGCGCGTCGGATTTCGACCTCGTGAACCGGCCCTTCGTAACGCGCGTCCTCACCGCCGTCCCAACCCATGAGGAATTCTCCGGGGGGCACGACGACCATTTCGGGACAATCGTCGCAATCCTTGAAAACGTCCCCCGGCGCTCTTTGAGGCGCCTGCTGCGCCAATCCGACCGCGGGCTGCGCCGCCGCGAGACTCAGCAGCCCCGCAACGACCAAAAGACACGAACTTCTCTTTTTCCAGCTTACCGGATCGATCCGCGCACGCCGCCACAACGATTTTTTCAAGTTTCCGCTCCCTCTGCTAAGATGCGCACCATAGCAACCGCGCCACTCGTTGTCTTCACAATAACCGAGGCCGGATTCTTCGCATGTTCGCATCAAAGACGCCATCATAAACCGGATTCACTGCCGACAAGCCCGCTTTGGGAAGGACCGCCGATGCCGCAAACGATCACCAGGACTCCCGTCGACAATGTCAGCCGCCGGACCGTCGTCAAAGCCGCACTTGGCGTGACGGGCGGGTTGATTCTCGGTCTGCCGGCGGGCTGCACACCGGCGAAACCGCCCGCCGGCGCCGATCCCGTCAAACTCAACACCTATGTCTTGATCAACGAGGCTGGCGATGTCGTCATCTACACCCCAACCGCGGAAATGGGGCAGGGAAACTACACGGCGCTGACGAAGATCATCGCGGATGAATTGGAAGCCGACTGGACGCGCGTCAGCGTGCGGCTGTCCCACGCGGACGATGCGTTCGCCAACCCGCGGCCGGGACGCCAGCGAACGGCCAACAGCGAAGCGGTGCTCGGCTATTATCAACTATTGCGCGAGACGGGGGCGAGCGCGCGGAACATGTTGATCAGGGCCGCGGCGGCCAAGTGGAACGTGCCGCCCGATGAATGCACAGCTTACAACGGCAACATCTCCCATCCGGACTCCGGCCAAAGCGTCGGTTTCGGCGACGTCGTCTCGGCGGCCGCAGAACTCGCCCCTCCGGAAACGCCGCCGCTCAAATCACCCGACGAATTCCGATTGATCGGCCGGTCGACGCCGCGGAAAGACACGCCGCCCAAGGTCGACGGCTCGGCCGTTTACGGCATCGACGTGCAACTGCCCGACATGCTCGTCGCCACCGTAAAACATGTTCCGGTGTTCGGCGCGAAACTCACCGGACACAACGGCGCCGACGTGAGCGAACTGCCGGGGGTGCATTCGGTCGTAGACGTCGACCACGGGGTCGCGGTCGTCGCCGACACGTTCTGGCAGGCAAAAACGGCGGCGGACGAATTGTTTCTCGAATGGGACGACCGAGGGCATGGCGCGATGTCGAGCGAGTCGATCGCCGGCGAGTTGATCGAGGCGCTTTCTCAAGACGACAAGGCGGTTGTCATGCCCAATATGGATTTCTCGCAGATGCCGCCGGTCAGGGACTATCCGGACCCGGCGGCCGTCAACGCCGCCCTGGCGTCCGCCGATATCCGAATGGACGTGACATATGAAGCGCCCTATCTGGCGCATGCCTGTATGGAGCCCGTGTGCAGCACTGCCCTGGTTACCGATGATCGTTGTGAAATCTGGGCGCCCCACCAACAGCCGGACAAAGCCGTCGAACTGACCGAGCAGTTGACGGGTTTTTCCAAACAGAACATACGCCTCAACCGGACCTTTCTGGGCGGCGGCTTCGGGCGCAAATGGGTGCTCGACTTTCTGGGCCAGTCGGTTCAAATCGCGATGGCCGTGAAGGGCAGGCCGGTCAAACTGATCTGGACGCGGGAAGAGGACATCAAACGCTCCTACTTCCGACCGGCCTATACGGTGCGCACGCGCGCCGGCATTTCGCGAAGCGGCAAAATCGACGCCATGCACAGCCGCATCGCCGGGCAATCGGTCTGGCGCTTCTACGACCGGCCGTTCATTCCCGGCATGCCCGACCCGACCGTCGCCTCACTACTCATTTACAACGTGTACGACATGGACCATCAGTGGATCGACCATGTCGAAACGGAAACGCCGGTGCCGATCGGCTACTGGCGCAGCGTTACGTTGTCGCAAAACGCATTTTTTGCCGAATCGGCGATCGACGAAGTCGCGCATTTGGCCGGTCAAGACCCGTATCGATATCGGCGCGGGCTTCTCGGCAAGGCGAAACGCCACCGCGACGTGCTCGATCTTGCGGCTGAAAAGGCCAACTGGTCGGAACCGTTGAGCGAAGGCCGCGGCCGCGGCATTGCCATGACATATGCCGCGGAAGCCGTTTGCGTCCAGGTCGTGGAAGTAACCGTAAACGGCAAGGATTTGAGCGTCGACCGCGTCGTATGCGCCTTCGATTGCGGTTTGCAAATCGATCCCGCCGCCATCGCGGCGCAAATCGAAAGCGGAATCGTTTACGGCATGAACGCCGCGCTGACCGGGCAAGTCACGATCGAAGAGGGCGAAGTCATCGAAAGCAACTTCCACGACCATCCGCTGATGTCGTTCGACGGGATGCCGGACATCGAGGTTCATCTGATGCCGAGCGACCGGCCGCCGGGCGGCGTGGGCGAAGCCGGAACGCCGGGAACGATGCCCGCGCTCGCCAACGCCATTTTCGCGGCAACCGGAGAACGCATCCGCCGCCTGCCCGTAGTCAATCACGGCTACAACGTTTCGATATAATGCCAAAGGAGAAAAATTTCATGCGCCGACAGTTCCGTCAAACATCCGAACAAACGATCCTGCTCGCCGTCCTGGGTCTGCTGCCGCTCCTTGCCGGATGTGCGGACATGTCAAATCCGGACAGGGACCCCGGAGCGACATTTCAAGACTGCGACGAGTGTCCGGCCATGATCGTGGTCGGCCCCGGGGACTTCGTCATGGGATGGGACGGCGGCACGATGGAAAACCGCTACGAAGGGCCGGAGCGTACGGTCACCATCGGTTATTCCTTCGCCATCGGACAATTCGAAATCACGAATGCGCAGTATCGACGCTTCGTCGAAGACACGGGCCATGTCTCCGGCGTCGACTGTTACATATGGAACGGCGAGACGTGGGCCGTTGAACCGGGCGCGTCCTGGACCGATCCCGGATACGGCCGCGCGCCGCGGGACAACGAACCGGCGGCGTGCGTCGATTGGAACGACGCCAAAGCCTATGCGGCGTGGCTCGCGCAACGGACGGGAAAGCCTTATCGCCTCCTCACCGAAGCGGAATGGGAGTACGCGGCCCGGGCCGGCCGTGACAAGACGCTCTATACATGGGGCGACGACGAAACGGACGGCTGCCGGGTCGCCAACATCTATGACGAATCAGGCGCCATGTCGGCCGTGAAGCGGCCGGCGGGCCATGTGGCGTGCGACGACGGCTTCGTGGAAGTGGCGCCCGTGGGCGCATTGGCCCCCAATCCGTTCGGGCTTTACGACATGACGGGGAACGTCTGGGAATGGGTCGAAGACTGTTATGCCATGCCCTACCCGGCCCAGCCTTCCGACGGAAGCGCGCAGGTGACCGAAGGCTGCGACCGGCGCGGCGTTCGAGGCGGCGCCTGGAGCACCCACATCAGTTGGCAGCGGCCGGAGTTCCGCGGGCGTGATCCGGTGGACCGCGTCTCCCACATTTTCGGGTTGAGGATCGCCCGGGATCTATAGACGGCAAACCCGGCCGCCCGTTCCTCAAGACCAAAGCCGCCGGGTCGCAAGCGCCGCGCCTTCAGCGAGCGCGGCGAGCTTCGCCCATGCGATCGTCGGATGGGTGCCGCTGCCGCCGACAAAAGTCGCAAATCCGCAATCGGTTCCCGCGATGACCCGCTCGCGGCCCACGGCTCCTGCGAAGTTCAGAAGACGTTGCGCGATGAGTTCCGGATGCTCGATGAAATTGTTGGTCGACTCGACGACGCCCGGAATGAGGATCTTATCGTCGGGTATGTCGGCCTTTTGCCAGACCTGCCATTCATGGGCATGACGGGGGTTCGCCGCTTCGAACGCGAGACCCTGAGGCTTGGCGGCGAACAAGTGCGGCATGAGGCGCTCGATCGGTACGTCGTGATTGTGCGGCCCGTCGTAATTGCCGAAACAGAGATGCAACCGCAGGCGGTCCGCCGGAATGTCGCGAACGGCGTGATTGAGCGCCTCGATGTGCAACGCGCGATGAGCGCCGCCGGGAAAGTCCGTAAGATACGCCCAACCGTCGTAAGTAATGTCGGGGCAATCGAGTTGGAGCACGAAGCCGGCCTCGACGACCGCGTCATATTCCGTCTTCATCGCATCGGCAACGGCGTAGAGATAGTCTTCATGAGAGGGATAAAACTCGTTGTAGTGATAACCCGCGACCGCGCCGGGCGAGACGGCGGGCAAAAACCCTTCGACGGCGCCGGTCGCCTCAAGGGCGTGTCGGAAGTTCGCGATGTCGGCTTCGAGGGCCGCAAGGCCCACATAGGTGATCGGGCCCACACAGGGAGCAAATTGCGGCATCTTGATCGCGCCCGTCTCGACGCGCGACTTTAGAAAGTCCGGAAACTCGACCATGTCTTTCGGCGATTGGCGCTTGACGATCCGATCCGATCTCGGCTCGAAACCGGTAAGCCGTTCGCGAACGTAAATCGAGAAACCCGCTTTGCTCTGCTCGCCGTCGCTCATCACGTCAACGCCGGCGTCATCCTGGCGGCGGCAAGTATCGCTTACCGCTTCACCCGTGAGCGCATCGAGAACGGCGGGATCGGTTGGGGTATTCTCGTCGAGCGAAATCGTCAGCAGATCGGCAAGTTTCCCATACCGCGGAAGGCTGCCCGCATGGGTCGTAAGGATCCTTTCGGTACTCGCCTTCAAAGCAGAAAGCCCTATTCATATCCATACTTGATGGCGCGCGCGGTGCGGCCGGCGTCTTTGTACCAGATCTGCCGGGGACCGAAACCGTCTTTCCTGAGCCATTGCTCCGTATAGACAATTTTGTCCGGGTCGAACCTCAGCAGCTTATGTTGCGGCGGCTCGTCCAGGGGGCGCCCGATCTGCGCCGAAGACGCCTGCCAGCGGTAGATCTCCATGGCATGATCGAATGCGGAAGTGCCGGGCTCCACATAGGCCGCTTTTCCGAAGAGTTGGGCCCCGCGCACGCTTGCCCAGCCGGTATTCTCCACGTGCACGGCAAAGCAGATCCGCGGCTCGCGTTCCATGGCCTTCACCTTCGGACTGCCGGGCTGCGGATAAATATAGACAACCGTGCTTTCCGCATAATACTCGACGGGACTGCCGATCGGGCCGTTCTTTCCAACGGTGCACAACACGCCCATCCACTGAATCGCCAGCAAATGCTCGATGCGCGCCGTCAATTCGTCGCGGGGAAGCTGTTTGGTCGGCCACGGGGTTTCCCTCAGCCATGGATGCGCCGTCATTATGTCGATCTCCGTTAAATAAAGCCGGGACGTGAGGACCGGCGGGCAGACGTCAGACCACGATAACACGATCCGTAGACGGATTGAGAAGCTCGGCGCCGTCTTTCGTGATGAGAACCAAGTCCTCAAGATGAACCGTGCCGCCGAGACCGTCCATCAAGACGGGGCAATCGACCGACAATACCATGTTCTCGACAAGCTCCAGATTGTCCTTCATGAGAAACGGAACGCCCTCGCGCACCGGTTCATCGGTGTGAAAAAGGCCCACGGAGTGGGGCGTGAAGGAGACATGAAAGTCGCCGTAGCCGCCCTTGTGCAGAGCATCGCGCCCGATTTGCCGGATGTCCTCATAGCGCAATCCGGGCTTCAGTTTTTCGCGCACCGCATCCCAGCCAAGCGCGCTGGCTTCCGTGGCGCGGCGAAGCAGCGCAGGCGGTTCGCCGACAAAAATGGTTCGGGCGAAATCTCCGTGGTAGTGCATCGTTTGACTGACGCAGTCGATGGAAAAGCCCGTGCCCTCTTCAAACGCAGCGTTGAACGGCTCGGCCGAAACGCTGTCGATCACCATGAAGACACCGACATGTCCCCGCGCGGCCGCCTCGGCGTAAAACGCGGCGCGCAGTTCCCGGAACGTCATGCCGGCGTGTACGCGGCGCGCGGCCGCGAGCGCCGCCTCCGCGTTCTGAACGGCCACTCGGCGCATCATGGCGACTTCCGTAGGCGAACGGCCGAGGCGAATGCGGCGCAACACATTTTCCGCAGGCACGAACGTCGCATTGACGCCCGCCGCTTCAAGGGTTTGGGAAATCCACGGATCGTCAACGGCGATGCGGCCGCGCGTCAATCCGAAATCGCGGACGGCTTTGAGCAGCCCCCACTCCGGCCCGGCCGCAACACCGTGAGCGTTAGCTGCCGCATCGCGAAGGGATGCGCGGTTGCGTTGGCGGTCGGTAACGAGCGATTCATCCGCAACACGGAACATGCCTGCCGGAACGGCTTGCGGCTCGCTGACAAAACGATCGTCCGCATCCATATAGACGTCGATGTCATCAATGTTCCCATACGGATAAATATCATAGGGCGCTTCAATACCCCAGTTTGAATAAACGTAGAAATGCAAAAATTGCTGAATGACCAAGCCCGGCTTGCGGGTCGGATCGGCCGAAAGCAATCCGAAGCACGTATTGGGCATGCCCATGCGCCCGCCGGAAGGAAAGAAATTGCACAAGTGGTAAACGTGGTGATCGCGCGTGACGATGAGACCGTCGAGCTTTTGCCGGGCCAGGACATCCCAAGCACGCGGCAGGTTCATCAGGGGAGCCTGCTTCAAGAGATCGAACGTCTGTTGGTCGGTCGCGGCCGCGGCCGGGCCAAACGCCGACAAACCGGCGAGCATGGCAGGCGAGCCCGCTGCGGCGGCCGTGCCCGAAAGAAATGTACGGCGGTCCATCACGCCCTCCCTTACTCGTCACCGTGCGTCGAGCGGCACTCCAGTGTACTTCAGGCCGCCAAGCCGCCAAAGGACAAAACGCGGGGGCTGTTGTCCTTCGGTCTTGTCAAGAATACCGGTTTCTTTGCGGATCGGCTATGATAAGGGTTGAAGGCAGGGGAAGATGACGAATGATTGACGCGCCCGCAGGCGGACGGCGAAGCGCCTTCCTGGCGTTTATGGCCGTCATAGCCAACCTCTACCTGCTCGGCTTCGCCGCGGATGCCGCCCTTTCCGTCGCGGATGAACTTTTCCCGGCGGCGGGCGGAAGCGAGGCTTTATCGAGGGCGCGTTTTGCGCTTGCGGTGCTTGTTCTTTCAGCCTCGTTTCCCATGCTGGTCATCATCCTGTTCGTGCCCCACTTGCCCAAGCTCGTGTTTTTGCCGCTGCTTGCGTTCGTGATATGGGCCGGCTTCGGCGCACCCCCTGCCGATTTCGGCGATGACGGAAACCCGGCCCTCGCGATTGCGGCCGCCCAACTCTTTCTTGCCGTTGCGGCATTTCTGGTGAACCGGGTGAGAACCGGAAAAGCGCTTCTTGCGGCCGACCGCCTGCCGAGGCTTGGCCATCTCGGATTGCGGACGGCCCTTGCCCTGGTGATTCTGCTCGCCTTATTTCCGATCACCGTTGCCGGTTTGGCGGTTGCGGGAACCGCGCTCTATCTCGAATCCCAAACGAAAGGCTTTGTGGACTTTACCGACTCGGAAATCAGGCTCACCGAACGCATCTATCAAAAGGGAAACAGGCGCGTCGTGCTCATCGGCATGATGCATTTCGGCGAAAGCGGATTCTACGACTCGCTGTTCGGAGAGTTTCCGGCCGACGCGCTCGTTCTGGCGGAAGGCGTCTCCGACAGGGACAACCGTCTTTCAAACAACTTGTCCTATCAACGATTGGCGCGCGTGTTGGGCCTTGAACAACAACCGGTCCTGGTACCGACGCTTGGGACGGATGATCTCGAAATGGATTTCGACGCCCTGAACGACGAAGAGGACGCCGCGAGAGGCGGCGGCGCGGTTGACGCGCCGAAAGATATTCGGATCGCAAAATTAAGGCCGGACGTCGTATATGCGGACGCCGATTTGGCCGACTTCTCGAATACGACCATCGAGTTCCTGAATGAAACGGCCGCCCTTTACGGCAGCCGATCAGGGAGGGAAGTTCTTGAGCGCCTCACAAAACTGTCCGAATTCTCCGAAGACGAAATAAACACGGTCTATGACGACATCATTTACAAACGCAATGCCGGCCTCCTGGCGGAAATCGACAATAATTTGAAGGTCTATGACACGATCATCATTCCCTGGGGCGCCCTGCACATGCCGGATCTGGAAACCAATTTGATCGATCGCGAATTCGTACAAGCGTCGGAACGGTCCATTCCTCTCATTCGGTACGAAACGATTCTGGACAGCCTGCGCGGGAGGATTTGACGTCCGGCTGAGATCGATATTCACCCCGGACCGGGGAACGAGAGGAACACATTTTGGCTTTCGAAACCATTACCGGATATCTCGGCATACCGACCATCTTCCTTATCGCTTTCCTGTTCTCCGAAAAAAGGACCGCCATCCGGCCGCGCATCGTATTGGCCGCCTTCGGCGTGCAAGCGGGAATCGCCGTTTTCGTCCTCTACGTACCGTTCGGTCAAACGCTGCTTCCAACCATATCCCGGGGCGTTCAAACCGTTATCGATCACGCCTTTACCGGCATCCGCTTTGTTTTCGGAGACCTCGCGGGTGACAAGCCGGGCGGCCCGATTTTCGCGATCACGGTGCTGCCGATCATCATTTTCGTTTCGTCGCTGATGGCGGCGCTCTATCACCTGCGCATCATGCAATATGTCGTCCTGATTCTCGGCGGTTTTTTGCAAAAAGTCATCGGCACGAGCCGCGTCGAATCCATGTGCGCGGCGGCAAACATCTTCGTCGGGCCCATCGAAGCCCCGTTAGCGGTCCGCCCCTACCTCAAACGGCTTAGCCGTGCGCGGCTCTTTGCCGTCATGGCGACGGGTCTTTCCTCGGTCACCGGCGCGATTCTCTTAGGCTATGCGAGCCTCGGCGTTCGCCTCGACTATCTGATCGCAGCCGCTTTCATGGCGCCGGCCGGCGGTCTTCTCATGGCAAAGATCCTGGTGCCGGAAACCGACAAGGAAGAAGACGAAGAAAAAGTCGCGCTCGACATAAATTCGTTCGATGGCGTCAAAAGGCGCGTCAACGTCATTGAAGCGGCGGCGGACGGGGCGGCGCAAGGTCTTAAAGTCGCAGCCCATGTGGGCGCCATGCTGATCGCTTTTATTTCGCTCATCTCCCTGCTCAACGGCGCGGTTTCATTTTTGGGCGGTTTTGTCGGCTTTCCGGAGCTGACGATCGAGACGTTGCTGGGTTTTCTGTTCTCGCCGTTGATGGTGCTTCTCGGCATTCCCTGGGAAGACGCGATTGCGGCGGGCAACCTGATCGGCCAGAAAACGATTCTGAACGAGTTCATCGCATTTGTGCAATTCATCGAAATCAGAGAGACGTTGAGCGAGCACACTCAAGCCGTCGTTACCTTTGCGCTTTGCGGTTTCGCCAATCTCAACGCTCTTGCCATCATCTTCGGCGGGCTGGGCGGCCTGGTCCCCGAACGCAAATCCGAAATCGCCCAACTGGGCCTCAAAGCGATCCTGGCCGGCGCCCTCTCCAATCTCATGAGCGCAGCGTTGGCGGGCGCCGTCATGTCCCTGTCGGGAACATGAAGCGAACGCGCCAACGGTAAGCCGTCTCCGCGGTCGTCGACAATCAGCCCCATGCGCGGACGCTTCCATCGCCCGGGCCGCTCGCGCCGGGCGCGAGTTTACGCCGCGTTACGAGTTGTCGGCTTGACGCCGGAAGATAATGGCCGAGACGATCAGGATAACGATCACCGCAGGGGAGAAGAGATCCCAGATGATGAGTCTGGTATCGAAGTGATCCGAAAACTTGAGAACGTAGTTGTGAAGGTAGACGATCCCCGCGTAACCGGTGAACATGATGAAGAAATCGATGGGGAGCGGGCGCATCTCCGACCGTGCGCTGTGGGCCTGAATCGAGGCGCGGATATTGAGGGCGAGCACCAGAGCGAGAAGGATCAGCGTAATCGGGTCTATGACATAGTCCCATAGCGGCTGGACGCCGTCGGGATTGAACGGGAAATAGACGTGAAAGAACAGCAGAACGAGCGCGTCGAGCAGGCAGAGCACGGAGACGAGCCTGAAGGGAACGAACATCGGATTCACCTCCCAACGTTGCCGAATGCTGTCGCTTAAGCGATCAAGACATCCGAAGCCTAGTGCGACGCCAACATGAGCGCAAGACCTTCTCCAGGCCGCCACGCCGCGTGTCGGCGCCGCCAAAACCGGGCTCATCCCCGCGTGGGCGGGGAACTATCGGGAAATTCGGGACGAAACGGACGAGGCGTCACTCCCAGAACCTTCTGCACCGGGGTCGGATCGAGAGTCAGGTCCATGTTCATCCGCTCCAGGCTTGCCGCACTGTGACTCGAGCGCGTCACGATCCGCCATGCATGAAACGCCGCCCGCGCCGGACCAAGCGGCAGATAGATAAGAACGGGGCGCCGCCCCAGGGTCTTGAAGATCCGGCGCACCATATCACGGTAGGTCAAGGTCTCGCTGCCGGGCAGATCAAAGAACGTTTCCCGTGCGCCGGGAGCGCTCAGAGCGGCGACCATGGTCTGCGCCACGTCATCGGCGTGGATCGGCTGGCGGCGTCCGGTGCCGGGCCGGACGATCGGGAAGACCCTGAAACGCCGCACGAAAGATGCGATTGCGCTGATGTTGCGGTCGCGTCCGGGGTCGTAGATCAGGGTTGGCCGGAAGATCGTCCAGGCAATCCCCCGGCTCCGACAGAGCAATTCGACTTCGTTCTCGGACTGTTTCAGCGCTTGGGCCGCGGCGCGCTCATCGGGGTCGGAGCTTGCCGACTTGAAGAACCCGCTGGAGGAACTCAGAGCGATCAACCGGTCCCCACCGGCTATGCGGGGAAAAAACGCCGGTAAAGCGGCGATGGGTGCGAGGGAGAACAAGACCGCAGAGGCGGGAACCTTCAAACATTCTTCCCCCGGTACCGGGCCCCAGGAAAAACCCGGCGGCGTTTCGTACGGAATCGGCCCCGTGCGGCGGGAGAGACACAATCCCTCAAACCCCCGGGCCGCCAAGTATGACACAAGATACCGACCTACCATACTGCTCGCGCCGAAAATGACCGCGAACGGTTTCCCTCCCGCCCGGTGGTCGGAACTTGCCGTCATATGCGCCGACCCGAATCTTGAAACAGGCCCCGTCCGCGTGCGTCCGATGGTTGAGCCGTCAAAATGCCAATACCGAAAAACCGTGTTGCCATGTCACGCATCATTTCGCCTCGCCCCTCGAATGTCCATTTGCTTCGATGCAAGCAAACATGCCTCTGATGCCCAAGACTATCACATTTGAAGACTCGCTCAGATCCCGTCGATTGTCGCCCAATGGCAAATAAAGCGTTAGAGTCCTGGTCCCAAATTCCGTAAAGTCCCCATCAACCGATCCCAACTTGCCGGAACGCCAATGAGCCAAACAACGGCCGAAAACAAAAGCTACCCAAGTTCCGGCTATGCTTGGTACACGGTCATCCTGCTGACCCTGGCTTACGTCTTTTCCTTTATTGACCGATACATTCTGGGATTGCTTATCGAGCCTATCAAAGCGGATTTGGGGCTGTCGGACACGCAAATCGGTCTGCTGTTGGGCCTGGCCTTCGCGATTTTCTATGTCAGCATGGGCATCCCCTTGGGCATACTCGCCGACCGCAAGCGGCGCACATGGATCGTCGCGGCGGGCATCACTATCTGGTCATTGGCGACGGCCCTTTCCGGCTTGGCGCGAAATTTCACTCAATTGTTCGTCGCACGGCTGAGCATCGGCGTCGGGGAAGCCACTCTCAGCCCCTGCGCGCTTTCGATCATTTCAGACAGCTTTCCCAAGGCAAAGCGGGCACGCGCCATTGCCGTCTATCTGACGGCCTTATCTCTAGGCTCCGGCATCGCCTATCTCGTGGGCGGCCAGGTTATTGCCTGGTCGAATTCGGTTTCGCAAATCGACTTGCCGCTGATCGGCGTCGTCAAACCCTGGCAGTTCACATTCATTGCCGTCGGCTTACCGGGACTCATCGTGGCGGTCTTGATGTTTTTCCTCCGCGAGCCGACGCGCAAGGAGCGCTCGATCAAAGAGGGGCATGCTTCGCTTCTCTACACGGCGAAGTATGTCATCAGGCGACGAGGCGCTTTTTTCGCCGTCCTGGCCATCGCATCCGTCATGACCACCATCGCCTACAGCCACACCTGGTCGGCGCCGCTGTTTTCCCGCGCCTGGGGCTGGGACAACGTGACGTTTTCCCTCTATAACGGCGTGATACTTCTCGCCTTCGGCCCCGCCACGGTTTTCTGCGCCGGTTGGTATACGGATCGACTCTATGCCAAAGGTCGAAAAGACGCTCCTCTGGTGGTGATGATCCTGGGGGCCTGGCTCATGATTCCGTTCGGCATTCTATTTCCGATCATGCCGAACGTCGAAAGCGCCCTTGTTCTCTACTGCATCAACTTGATCGGTATAGCGACCGTGACGACGGCATCACCGACCGCGCTGCTCAACATAACGCCCGGTGAAATTCGCGGCCAAGCGAGTGCCGTCTATTACATGGTGATCAGCCTGACCGGCTTGTTGTTAGGCCCGACCGGCGTCGCTTTCTTGACGGACACGGTATTCGCCGACGAATCCATGATCGACTATTCAATGGCAACGATTGCCGCCGTTTTCGGTTTGCCCGTCATGTTGCTGTTGCCCCTGTTCCGGAAATGGTATCGCCGCGATCAACAGGAAGTCGCAGACATGGAAGCGGGCGACGCCGTAGCGGAGGACATGACGGTTTCCTGAGAAACCTTCGCCCTCCGTCTAGTCTTGAAGTCTCGGGTCGCGAATGTCTTTCGACTTTATGTCTTCAAGGAACGCGTCAAAGTCGGGCTTGACCAGCTTCTCGGCCATTGCGCGCACGTAAGTGTCAGGCCCCAGCGGACATTGCGCATAAAGCGACTGCCGCCAACCGTCGGCGCGTTTATTATAAATGGACAGTACGCGGTCAAAGCCATGGCGCGGCACCCCGACCGGGCCCGGCGCATTGATCTTGATTTCAAACCAATGGTCGTAAAGCGCGAGCGCTACACCCGGCGCCAATTCCTTGACAAAAAGATTTGAATAGCCCCAGCGAAAAGCGTCGAGACCTTTCTTGGGCGGGAAGATATAACGATCGAGCGTTTCCCATCCGACCATCACGTCATACAACTCTTCGGCCACATAGATGGGGGTTGGGTCTTCGCGGTCCCAAATCTCTTCCGGCAAGCGCCACCATTCTTGCGCAAGCCATATGGCCTCCGTGCGCTGAAGAACGGCATCGATTTCCGCAAAAAGGGCCGGGTCGGACGGTGGATATTCCGTCCTCCCCCTTCCCTCCGACGTGTGATTACTCGCCCGCGCCTTCGTTGTGAGGGCCGTCCCTGCCGCGAACATGCCGGCCAACAGGCTGGCCAATGTCCTGCGATCCATCTTGTTCATGATTTCGAAGTCTTCCGTCATCGTATTCTCCCTCATATCCCGCAATATTCTTTCTTGAACGATCGTCCGTTGAACAACAAAATCTGCGATGCCACGGCGTCATTGCGATTGCATACGCTTGGCATGACAATAATATAAATGCCATTCTCAAGTGGAAGGTAGTCAATCATGACGGAAAGCGAAATTGACGAAAAACCCATCGGCGGAGAAATCAACGGTCCCGGCCGGACTTATTTTGACGATGTCGTAATCGACAATATCATGGACGCTCTACTGGAACTTTCAGCGTCGGTTTGGACTTACAGAGACCGGCTTTTCGTCCTGGAAAAAGTACTTCAGCAACAGGGAACCGATGTAACCCGATTGATTGAAAGCTACCAACCGTCCATTGAAGACAACGATGTGCGGCGGCAAGAACGTCAGGCATTCGTCAACCGCGTGTTTCAAAGTTTCAATCGACGACCGCAGTAGGCAAACGCGGAACAGGAGAGACCGAGATGGATCGAGGACATATTGGTGTGCTGCCCAGAACGACATCTCTGGCGGACGAAAGTTACTTGGATTTTGTCGAGACCTTCAGGGTGAATTCGATTGCGGCGATGTCGCCGCTTGTCCAAGCCACCGGCAATCAAAAAGTCGCTTCGGAAGTTGCGGAAGAAGACATCGAGAACCTTCCTCTCGAGCGGATACGACAACTTTTCAATGAACTGCCCGTAGCCCGCACTTGGCAACGTTTTATGCGGTCGCATCAGGAGATGATGTGGCGCTGCGTGAGAGATTCGTTTTCCAAGAACGAGCAAGCTCATCTTGAGAATCTCAAGGCGAGCGAATCGAAGGGGCCGGGCAAGCTGATCTACGACTCCGGGTTCAAAGTGCCCGATTACGCGCGCCATGAAATTCATTTGCAACCCGGCGGTTATACGGATGATCCGCTTGGCGGCATCGTTTTTCACTATGGAACAAAAGTCTTTTATCTCGGCGGCAACGACCAGGACGAGCTGCATATCGATATCGCTCAAAAAATGACGGCGCCGGAAGACGGCAAGGTCGAGCGCGTTCTGGATATCGGTTGTTCCATCGGTCAATGCACGACGGTGCTCAAAAGCCGTTATCCCGATGCGGAAGTGTGGGGCTTGGACGTCGGATTGCCGCTCCTGCGCTATGCCCACAAACGCGCCGTCGATCTAAACGTTGACGTCAACTTCATACAGGCGCTGGCCGAAGACACGAAGTTTCCCGACGGCCATTTCGACGCCGTGCTCTCCTACATCCTGTTTCACGAGGTCCCGCTTGAAGTCATGGACGGAGTTCTCACCGAAATGCATCGTATATTGCGGCCCGGTGGAACCTTTTCCATCTACGACTTTCCGGCCGCGTCTTCGAAAGCGACACCCGGATATCGTTTTCTCATCGACTATGACTCACGCGACAATTGCGAGCCCTACTCGCCCGCTTTCGTGAAGACGGACATGCCGGCCCTATTGCGGGATAAAGGCTTTGACGTGAGACCGGGTGAAAAACCTGACGGACCTTACGGTCAATTCCTGCAAGTCATTTACGCCACACGACGTTAAACGAGATCGAATCTTCCCGGACGGCAAACATGGAAGACGGATCGGTGGCGATTGTAGGAGCCGGCATGGGGGGTCTGACGGCCGCCCTCGCGCTGCAACAGGTCGGCATCAAGGTCACCGTTTATGAAAAAGCGCCGCAACTCGGCGAAGTCGGCGCCGGCTTGTCGATCAGCCCGAATGCGATGCACGGCCTCGACCATCTGGGCGTAGGCGACCGCGTGCGTGAACTGGGAAGCCTGCTGGCCGACAGCACCGTGCGGCACTATGCGACCAACGACGTGCTCATACATACGAGCGCCGGCACGCCGGAAGAACAAATGGCTCGTTTCGGAAATCACAATTTCCAGATTCACCGAGCCGACATGCACAAGATCCTCGCGGACGCCGTGTCGGCAAACGATCCCGACTGTCTCAAGGTTGACCATGAAATCGTTGACTTGAAGCACAATGAGTCCGCAGTCACGGCGGTCTTCAGCAACGGCGAACACATAGACGCCGATGTCCTCATAGGATGTGACGGCGCGAAGTCGATCGTCCGAGGGCGCGGATTTTCAGAGGAGCCGCCGACCTTCGCCGGCTACGTCGCGTATCGCGGGCTCGTTCCGGTCGAAACTCTCGACCCGTCGGTGGTGCCCCCCGGCGCTTCGCTGAGTATCGGCCCCGGCCAGATCTTTATGCGTTATACGGTGCGCCACGGTCAGCTCCTCAACTTTGTCGGCATCGTCAAGACATCGGAATGGAAAATCGAAGGCTGGAATATTCCATCGGAAACGTCCGAGGTTTTGCGGCATTTCGATACTTGGCATGACGAAGTCAAAAGCATCATCAGAGCTACACCTGCCGGGGCGGGCTTCAAATGGGCGCTGGTCCACCGCTCACCCCTGGCATCCTGGGTCAACGGCCGTGTTGCCCTGTTAGGGGATGCCGCTCACACGATCACGCCGTTCCTCGGCCAAGGTGCCGCAATGGCCCTTGAAGACGGCGTCGTGCTTGCGCGATGCTTTCAAAAGACGACCGATATAGACGAGGCACTCTCATTATACGACCAGGCCCGGGCCGAACGGGGCAACTGGGTCCTGGTGGAATCACAGATCCAGGCGGATAGGCTCATGGCTGCCGACCCGAACAATTTCGACCGCCCGTCGGCGCAGAAAGTTTACGGCAAAATCTTCCTGTACAATCCGGCCACGGTCCCGCTCGACGCCGCCCACCGGCCCGATTGATCGCTCTCCTCGTATCCCGTCGAAGCGACGAACTAGCTCAGACCCAGAGCTCCCGGATTGACGAGATTATAAGGATCCACGGCGCTCTTGAGCGCACGCAAAAGAGCCGTTGCCCCTTGATCCCTTTCTTTCAGGTAAGGATACACCTTGCCGATTTGCAGATGGACGGCGCCGTGATCAAACATCAACGCGACGATGGCGTCCTTTATTTCACCAACGAGAGTCCGCGCTTCGGGATTATCAGGAAATGACTTCATGTTGGCCCGCATCTCCGGTGATGTTTTTCTTTCGTGAAAAAGCTCAAGGTCATCCTCCCAATAGAAAACGGGCTCATAGAGAAACCCGTTCCTACCGACACCGGTGAAGCTGACGGCAACCGTCACACCATGCTCGTCGAGACGCCTCTTGTAGGACTCGATCAGACGGCTGCAGTTCGAATGGAACCCGGCGGCTTTCGAATACGGCAAGATTCCATGGAGCGGCAGAAGGCGGCGGCCGTCGGCGTGCAATACGGGCAAGGGCGGAAACGGATTGGCGCGAACCACGGTAGGCACCGTGTTGGGGATTTCCAAGCCATTCGCGCCAACTGCGCTTCGAATTTGCGCAAGCGTCTCTTTGAGTTCGGTTCCACTACGCCCCTCGGCAACAAAATGCGCCGTAAATTTTGCGCGCTCCAAGAATGCCTTTCCGCTGACTGCGATGCGGGCGGCCTGCGCGACGCCGATGAAGACATTGCGTGAGGCGCGCATGATATTCCAAAGGGCCGCAAGGTCTTGGCCGACATTCGACTCGCCCATGAATTGACGCATGACATCCGCATCCATCCCGAAGACTTCGCTTGCGAGGCCGTCACCCGTGACCGCGGAGACGGATTGACAGACGGACTCGAAATCTCCGAAGGCAAAGGAGATGCCGTCGACGAATGTCGGGCGCTTCTCCAGAGCCAAAGTGATCTTTGTCTTGATCCCGAGCGCGCCCGCATCGGCGGCGAACAACCCGGTCAGGTCGGGGCCGTAATGGCGGAAAAAGGAGTTGTGGCAGGGCTGGCCCGCAGACCCGGTCTGCAGGATCGTACCGTCGGCAAGGACGATCTCGAAAGCCAGAGCGGCCGCCCCCGAGACCCCATGTTTGGCCGAGCCGAAATTGACGCTGCCCTGAGACATGGAGCCGCCGATGGTAGCCGTGTGTCCGGAAAAGGGGCCCCAAAAAATTGCCCTCAAACCATGAGCTTCAAGAGCCTTATCGAGTTCAGCCCATGTGCAGCCGGATTCGACCGTCGCATAGAAATCCCTTTCATTGACCTCAAGAATGCGATTCATCCCAGTCATATCAACGACGATCGACTGAGCGGTCGTGGGCAGGAATGCATCCGTATAGGACATGCCCCCGCCGCGCGCGAACACGGCCAGGCCGGACCTGGTAGCGCAACTGACAATCCGAGCAAGCATTTCGCATGACCCGGGACGGACCACTGCAATCGGGACTTGGCCTTGGCGATACAAATCTTGCGAATAATAAGTTCGATCTTCCAACTCCGTGATGACATTGTCATCACCGGCAAGCCGCCTGAGCTCAGGGACGATGACGTCGCGGGTTTTCATGGCATTACGTGCAGGAATTTTGCGGGCCCAGGCTTCTAAGCCCGGCTTCCCGATCGTTTCCGAAGCTGCTTTTCAAAAAGCTTGTACTCATTGATATCGTCTCTCCGGCCGCGCTGCCACGTTGTCGCAAAGCCGCGGGGGTAGTTTTCGTCGCCGTCGCGCCTTCCGTCTGCGGACCAGAGAAGCGGAAAAAACGGACCCGCAGGGCGGTCTCCTTCGACCATCTCATCGAAGCTTACGCCCGCAAGATTGACGCAATCGGGCCGCGGCGCCCAAGTTATGTCATCGCCAAAGACACGAATGGAAACGGCGATGCGCCAATCATCGGAGGCATTGCCTCCGGAATAATGCAACGTCCACGGATGAATAATGAGAAGGTCGCCGGGCTCCATATCCCAAGACAAGAAGCTGACGCCTGGATCATCGCGCAACGGTTCACAATCGGGATGAGCAGGCCGATCATCCGGTTTGATCATTTTGCGGGCGTTGGGAGAAAACAGCCAATAGCGTTTGTCTTGAGTGTGGGAACCGGCGATACATTCAAGCGAATTGCCCGGGCTGATGGGCGTCAACGGCAACCAAAGAGACGGCACCATTTTACCCCTGACCGGCCAGCCCATGCGGTCCGTGTGCCAAATGGTCTTGGCGTCGGAATCAGGTTCTTTTGCAAAGAACTCGTCGAAAAAGAAACGGATTTCTTTCGATTGCAGGACGCGTCCGCTTGCCTCACCCAACGCCGACTCGAAGACCAGGCGACGAAATTCGGGAAGCCTTCGCGCCATATAGCGCCCGGGCAAAGCCGGCAACAATCCGACGTCTTCCTTGTCCACCACGATCCGGCGGGCAACCGGCAGCAGGCTTTCGATCCAGTCCCGATCGAGTACGCGGCGCAGACAGACTACGCCGTCTCGCTCATAGATTTTGATGTCGTCCGCCGTAACAGGTTCGAGCGGGCTTCGATTGAACGCCATGAGATCACTCCATAAGAGTCCGGGGCCGTCGTTTCGATCTTCCCTTATTTATCCGGTGTGCCCGGTTGAGCGGACGTCGTGATTTCCATCGCCGCCATCTTGTTGCGGACCGGCGCCAAGCCGAACCACAGCACGACGGCTCCCACAACCGAAAGTATGCCACCAACGACCGCGATAGAGAAACGGATCTGCATCGGATCGCCGAGCACGAAATCCGAAAATACCGCAATACACCAGGGGCCGAGTCCCAAGCCGACGAGATTCGCGATCAGAATATAGAGTGCCGTGATCTGAGCGCGCATGCGGTTGGGCACGATCATGGGCAATGCGGCCGGCCCCGCGCCAAAAGGCAAACTCCCGAAAAAACTCACCGGCGCCAACAGAAAGAGAGACAGATTTGCATCGCCGGCAAGAGGAAAGGCAATAACGAACGGCAATCCGACAATTGCGGCCAGAAATCCGACAAGCACATTCGCGTCCAGACGGCCGCGGGCGCGCAGCCGGTCCGATACCCATCCTCCGGCAACCACACCCAATCCGCCAAAAATCACGAAATAGAGCCCGTATGCATAGCCGATTTCGGATGCCGTCCAACCGTACGTACGGATAAAGAATGTAGGCACCCAGGCGCCCAAACCGAATTGGACCATCGCCAATACGGCAAAACCCAAAAGTATGGGACCGATTGATTCGAGATTCGCTTGAATGTAGGCCGCCACCTCTCCGAGAGACATGATTTCCCCATGGCCGGCCGCTTCCATACCGGACGGGATGGGCGACAAACGCGGCGGTTCGCGCACATTCACAACGACGAGCGCCAACAGAAGGCCGGGCAAGGACACGATGATGAATGCGAACTGCCAGGGGAAGATCTCGCCGATGACCGGTATCGTCAGGGTACCGATTGCATTGACCCGGCTTATGACGTATCCACCGATCAGAAGCGCGATACCGGAGCCCAGAAAGCTTGAGGCCGTGAACACGCTGATCGCCGTTGTCAGCGTGCGGCGCGGGAAATAATCGCCCAAGAGAGAAAAACCCGAGGGCGTCAACGTCGCTTCGCCCACGCCCACAAACATTCGGCTGAAAAACAACTGCCAAAAATTCCGCGCCAAACCGCACGCAAACGTCGCCGCAGACCAAAGCACCATGCCGACGGCGATTAATGCGGTTCGGTTTTTCGCATCCGCCAATCTCCCAATCGGAACCGCCATGACGCTATAAAAGAGCGCGAATGCGAATCCCTGCAACAAGCTGATTTGGGTGTCGGAGATCCCGAGGTCTGCGCGGATAGGCTCGACCAGGAGATTGATGATCTGGCGGTCGATGAACGAAACGATATTGGCAAGGCAGAGAATGAAAACCACCCACCATGCATACGCGTTACTGCGAAATGCAAAGATCTCGGTTTCTATCTGGTCGCTCTTGCTCAAGGGACACAAATTCTACTCTTGTAAAATCAAATCGGCGGCCCGTTCCCCGATCATGATGACGGCAGCGTTCGTATTTCCGCTGATGGGCGTCGGCATGACCGAGGCGTCGGCCACGCGCAATCCGTCCACGCCGTTCACTTTCAGTTCCGGAGAAACAACGGACATGTCATCGACCCCCATCTTGCAGGTACCGACCGGGTGATAGCCGAGGAAAGCCGTCTTCCGCAAATAGTCAGCCCAATCCTTATCGCTTTCGACGTGCTCGCCGGGCAGCCGTTCGCGCATCCGAAAGGAATCGAAGGCAGGCGCAGAAAATATCTCACGCACAATCTTGCAACCGATTGTCAACTTTCGAAGATCGTTTTCCGACGCCAGCAGTTCATGGAATATGCGTGGAGGATCGTCCGTTTTCGGCGAGCGTAATTCGATACGGCCCGTCGTTTCCGGGTATGCGATATTAACGGCAGCGGAAATAGCAGGTCTGTCGTACGGAATAACGCCGTCTTCCGAAAAGCTGAAGGCGTAAGGTCCGAGTTGCAACTGAATGTCGGGGCCGTCCGCTTTTCGATGGGATTTTAGAAAGGCGACGCAGTGGGGATAAGGGCTCGTCGCCGGACCTCTGCCAAAGAACAGCCAATTGATAACGTGATAGAAGATCTTCCAGCTATTGATCTCGGTGTTGTAAGTCGGCACGTTGACGTCGATGCCGACCATACCCTCGGGATGCTCTTTCAGGTTTGCGCCGACGCCGTCGCATTCGATCAACGGCTCGATATTCATTTCTTTGAGATGCTGCGCAGGTCCGATGCCGGACAACATGAGCAGCTTCGGCGAGGCAATGGCGCCGGCGCTTACTATGACTTCACGGTCGGCAAGAGCGTAATGGTTTGCACCGTTCTTTCTGTACCGGACGCCAATGCATCGTCCGTTTTCAATCAGAAGACGTTCACAATGCGCGCGCGTTTCGATCTTGAGATTTCTTCGACTCAAGGCAGGCCACAGATAGGCGCGTGAGGCGCTAACGCGTTGGCCGCGCGTTTGAGTAACTTGAGAATAGGCGACGCCTTCCTGGCTCGCGCCGTTATAATCCTCGTTGAACACGAAATCCCGGTCGAGAGCGGCGGCGACAAAAGTATGAGCAAGAGAATGGATGCTCCGCAGCCGGGACACTTTCAAGGGGCCTGAGCGCCCACGAAAATTCTCATCGCCGAATGCGCAAGACTCCGACTTGCGAAAAAAAGGCAGAACACTGGCATAATCCCATCCGTTGCAGCCCATTTCCGACCAGCGGTCATAGTCGCGAGCCCGACCGCGCACATAGAGCATGCCATTGATGGAACTGCTCCCGCCTAATGTTCTTCCTGCGGGCCACAAATCGACTTTGCCATTGCGGCTGGCATCCGGCTCGGCCAGGTAACACCAATCCAACTTCCTGTTACCGATGGCGCGGATGATGGCCGCGGGAATATGAATATAAGGAGAAAGATCAACGCCGCCGGCTTCGACAAGCAGAACCCTCCTGCCCGGTGCGGCTGACAGCCGATTCGCAAGGACGGAGCCGGCAGAACCGGCCCCGACGACGATATAGTCCCATTTCGTCACTCCAGGCTTGCCACGTTGCGCTGTCAGAACTGTCTACCGAGAGCCATGGGAATCGAATTGTCCGATTGCGAGCTCACGCGTTGCCGACAGTCAACCAAGACTCGACCGACAGGGCATGAGACCTCTCAACTGAAGCACCGGCCTCGGCCGCCCAAGCCTTTTCGATGGCCGTGGATCCCTCAAAGCCCCCGCTCTTTACCCAATGGGCGTTCCGTGATCGGCAAGCTTCAAGCGAAACCGTCCAATGACGCTACATATTCAAGTTGATTTGGAACCCGAATTCCCTGCGCGGCGGAATCAAACCAAATGCTTTTCGGCCTCCGGCCGCCGTCGTCGTGCCGCCGGCAGGTTGCCAACTCAGATTGTCGGTTAGATTCGTAGCGAAAAGTTCCACCGACACGTTATCGTTCACTTCGACGCCGGCTCGGATGTTTGCTTTCCAATAACCCTCGACTGAATTGTACTCAAAGTTGTCGATGAAGAATTGACCGGTATAGACGGCATCCATTCTCACATAAGCCGGAACGGGCAAGTTGACCATTTCGTCGACTTGAACCGTCGCCGACACTGACGCCGTCCATTGCGGAATGTAACGCGGACGAAGGCCGATCGATGAAATTTGCGTGCCGGCCATAATACCGGGACGGAGCACTGCGGAAGCCACCGAACCCGTTCCCGCAAAGTCCGTAAACTTTGCGTCGGTATATGACACGTTACTCGTCAAATTGAGCCATTCGACGACATCAGCGCTGGCTTCCAACTCGATGCCGTAATAGCGCGAGTCCCCCGGTTGATAGATCGCCGTGAAAATAGGCGCGGGCGAAAGCTCGAAGATCACCTGGTTTTCCCAATCCATATAATAGCCCGCGATAGAATAGGAGAGCCAATCCTCAATCTGATGTTTGAGCCCCACCTCCACGGACATCAGTTTTTGCATCGGCGTAAAGAAGCCGACCGTTTCAGGATTAAGACCTGCACCCGGCACGTCTTCGGCATAATCCGCAGCGTTCGTATCGTTACCCTGCAGGTAACTCGTCGCCCAACTCGCATAGAGATTGATATTTTCAACGGGGCGGTAGGACATGAGGACACGCGGCATGAATTTGCTAAACGATTGCTCTTCACCGACGACAGCGGTGGGATCCATCATGCCGGCGAAGCCGTCATATACGATCGTTTGGGTATCTTCGTTCCAGCGCCCTTCAGCGGAAAGCGTCAGATTGTCCAGAATATCCCAATCGATCGAGCCAAAGACGCCAACGTTCTCGCCGTTGATCAACAAGAGGTTGAAAGGCCGGCCAAAGGCCTCGGAAAGAAAATTGGCGGCGCCGGTCCGCACTTTGGTATCGTAGTAGCTGACGCCGAACTGATAACGAATTCTTTGCTCATCGCCTGAACTCACCCGGACTTCGGCATAATTGTCTTGCACCCAAGATATGTTTCCAATGAGGTTCAGCGTGTCCAATTCGCCGAAATTGTTATCCCGGATATCACGGCTTGAAGACTCCCCGCGTGCCACGCCAAAGCTCAGGAGATGGTCTGCGGGAAGATCCCATTCACCCGAAACGTGAGCGCGCCACAACTCATAGTTGACGCCTAAGCGGTCGGGAGCGTCCGGCACACCAAGTTTTGCCAACTCCGCGGGTGTGGATTGCACATACGCAATGCTGTTTGTCGGAAGGAAGCCTAAAAAGAGGCCTATGGGTGCCGTAGCCGGATCAAGCTCTCCGACCGGCGAGACATTAAACGGCACATCGTCCCAATCCGGAGGGTTGCCGCAGAACGTGCCAAGCATGCTCATCGAAAGATCGGTGGTAAAGGACCCGCTGATCTCGCCGGTTGCTACGTCTCTCAAATCGCCGGCATACATCAGGTTGCAGGCGCCGGCCTGCGTGGTGAAATTCTGTGAAGACAACGTTCGCGTGTCCTCTGAGCCGACGTAAAAGCCGGTGGCTTTCAATCGAAACGACTCCGCAACGTCCCATGTGACGGCTCCGGTTATGGCATGGGTCTCTTCCTCGCCGAGAGGATCTCCATTCGTATACTCATAATCCGCGCCGACTTTTTCATAAATACCGGCGAGCCGGATTCCAATTCCATTGGTGACCGGACCGCCAATCGCCGCTCTGACGGTCGTGCCGGTGTCTTGCGATGGAGACATCTTTACGCTTGCGCTTGCACTGAATTCGTCGCCCGCCGTTCGCGGAATGAAATTCACCGCGCCCGCGAACGTGTTTCGTCCATAGAATGCATTTTGCGGTCCGCGAATGACCTCGACGCGTTCAAGGTCGATCAACGGCAAAATACCTGCGCCCGACGAGATATAGGTGCCGTCCCAAAAAACGGCGCCCGCCCGCGACGCCGGGTTTTCATTCTGCACCGCCACGCCTCTGAAGCGGATATTGCCGTTTTGGCGCCCGCCGAAACCGCCCTGGCCGATATCTTGAAATGCGAAGCCCGGGACAAATGCGGACAAGTCGCCGACCGTGTTGACGCCTAACGCATCGACGGCGGTTTGCGAATACGCCGAAACGGACAAGGGAATGTCGAATGTGGTTTCTTCCCTTTTCCGCGCCGTGACGACAATGTTGCCGACCTGAGCGAATGCTTGAGACCCGATCTCGGCGGCTAATCCAAATACGAATACGGTCGCCGCTGACGCCAACGCGGCCGTTCTGAACTTCTTATGCATCTTGTTCCCCTCGATGTCGTACATCCCGTCCAACCGGATGTGCCGAAAATACGCTATATCCCTGGCTAGATTATTCGAGTTAAACGCTCGCAACCAAAAGTGCAAGGATATAATTGAGTGATGATAAAACACATCTAACAAACCGAATTGATATTTAATGCCGGTGGCGTGTGTGAAAGACAGAGAATGGGATATGGGCGGCAGTTTTATTGAAGAACTGGGACTTTACAGCGAAACGGCCGGGTCCGGCAAAGCCGTCTTGCTCATTTCGGGCCTGGGCGGCGTCGCCTCATTCTGGGACCGCCAAGTGGATACTCTTGCAAAATACTTCCGTGTCGTCACCCACGATCACCGAGGCACGGGCAGAAGCGAACGTTCGCACATCGACCGTTCGATCCAGCAAATGGCGAGCGACGTTCTGGCGCTCATGGATTATCTGGAACTGGAGAGCGCCCATCTCGTCGGTCATTCTACGGGCGGCGCCATTGCCCAATTTCTAGCGGTCAACTCTCCGCGGCGCGTGGATAAAATCGTCTTGAGCGCCACTTGGGCCGGTCCTGACACATACTTCCGGGAACTGTTTGGAATAAGAAAACGGATTCTGGGCCAATGCGGCGCTGAAGCGTATCTACGAGACGGCTTGCTTCGCGTTCTGCCCGCCCCGTATCTTCAGGCCAATCCGGATCTTATCGACCGCTTGATAAAAGAGCGTCTGGAGGCTTTTGCCGGCGCAGAGATCGAACTCGGACGTATCGATGCCATTTTGGCTCACGATCTTCGAGGCCGGTTCGTTGAAATCAAGGCGGACACCATGGTGATTTGCGCCAAGGATGATCAAGTGACGCCTTACGGTTTATCCCGGGAACTGGCCCGTCTGATACCAAAGGCAAAGCTTCACTTGTTGGACGGCGGCGGTCATTTTTGTCCACAAATCGAGGCGGATGCTTATAACGAAGCGGTCCTCGAATTTTTGGTGACGGCATGAAGCAAAACAAGGAGCGGGCAATGCCAAAAGACGTAAACGACCCCTGGTGGGCGGTCGTAGATCCGGAAGCGGGCGAATCCTACTGGCAGCCTTTGCCGTCCCGAGGCTACGTTACCGTCAAGCTTGACCCGCGGACAATGCCCTACGATACATTCACAACCGGCATTCAGATTCTGCCCCGCGGCTGCTATGTGCGCGAACACGGGCACAAACAAAATCACGAACTGATCTTCATTTACGAGGGCAAGGGAAAGGCCGTCATCGAAGGCGAAACTTATCGTCTTTCACCCGGCACCACGATCATGTTTGGTCGTTATGCGCGCCACATCATCGAGAATACGGGAGAGACGGATCTTAAACTTTTTTGGGTTTTTCTGCCGCCGGGCCTGGAAGACTGGTTCCGCGCCATTGGCCGCAAGCGTGAAGCGGGAGAAGCCATGCCTGAAGCCTTTCCGCGCCCGGACGACGTTCAAGATATCATTGAACGCATGCGCTTCGTACCGCCCGCGTCGGCCGAACGGAACCTCAAGACCAATACGAATCGATAAAGGCGACGTTTGCATTGAAAACAGAGACCCGCACATTCGCCCCTTGCCGAGAGGAGACATGGATATGAACAGACTCGCTTTGTGGATGACCGCTGGGGCTTTCGCAGCCTCCCTTGTCAGTGCCTGCAGTGACGAACAAACGGCAGCAACCTCTGAGCCGACTGCCGAACCGACAGCGGCCGCCATGACTGAAGTACCGCAACTGGTGAGGCCCGACGGCACCTATCCGACGGTACCGCTCGAGAAAGACGTGATTGTCGTCAAAGTGGTTCAGAACGAACCCATGCTGCTCCAGAACGCGCCCACCGTAAAAGAGGGTCTGGAGGAGAACGTGAGGCGTATGGGGTACTGGGTCGACAAGGCCTGCACGGAAGGCAGGAAGCCGGACTTCATTCTCTTCAACGAGTTTCCCCTCACCGGATATTCCTCCGAAGCGCGGGAGGAGAAGCTGAAACTCACCATCCGGATTCCCGGGCCGGAAACGGACGCCATCGGCGAAATGGCCAAAGAATGCGACACCTATATCGTCTTCGGCAGCTATGCCACGGACCCGGAGTGGCCCGGTCATATCCTCAGTCTGAATCCTGTTATCGGACGTGACGGCGAAATCAAGCATGTGTACTGGAAATCCCGCAACGCATCCCGCCTCGGCGATGACGGCGAAATTCCGACGACGACCATCGAGAACGTGCGCGACAAGTTCCGTGCAAAGTACGGCATAGAAGCGGAATTTCCCGTCTTGCAAACGGAATTCGGCAACATCGCCGTCAGCACGGTGCAGATCGACCCGTTCGTGTTTGCGGCTTTTGCCATGCGCGGTGTGGAAATCATGTTGCGCACCGCCACCGGCTTCTCAAAGCACGATGTGCAGTCCATTGCCTACTACAACAACGTCTACTCGGCCATGTCGAACATTACGTTTCCGAGTGACCCCGACTTTCCCAGAGGGTTCGGCGGCAAGTCTTTGATTGTGGGTCCGCGCGGCCAAGTGCTGGCGGAGGACCCCTCCGAGGACGAAAGCATTATCGAAGCGGAGATTCCCATCGCGGAACACAGGGAAGGCCGACGACTTCCGCGCTACCCGATGGAAGTGGTCAGGCCGGTCTTCGAGCAATTCCGGCAGGAACTGCCGCTCAACCATCTGGACCTGCCGCGGGAAGACCTCCCGCAAACGCGCCGGGACATGAAGGCCCTGCTGGACAGCGTGAGCCGCTGGTTGAACTGACAAGGAATCTCGTTCGTTACACGTCAAAGCCCGAGAAAACCGATCATGAAAGCCGTCGAGCTTCCCGAATTCGAGATCGACAGTTTGGTCCCGGTCGAGCGCGGCCGGCCGGAAACCGGGGCCAGGGCAAGTGCCGGTGAAGTTCGCTGATATTCGCCGTTCGGCCCGCAAGCCGTGTGAAGGCTTTCCCGGCGACTATTATCCCCCCATATCTCGCGAGGGACCGTCGGCGTCGGATTTCAGCAGCAGCCCCCGCATGCTTTGCAGGAACAAGTCGCGGTAATTCTTGTCGCTGCCGTAGACTTCGAGAATCGGTATCGCCGAGCGTGCGATCAAACGTGACGTGTAATGAGCATTGCCGTTGCGCAGAACTCCGGAGTCTTCGACCGCCGCGAGGAGTGTCTGTACCGTGCCCATATATTGATGATGCAGATCTTCAATCAATGTGAAATGCTTGTGCGCGAGGCGAAAAGCTAGGCTCAGCGCATGACTGTCACGTTCCCACAGGGTTAGATAGACACGGGCAATGCCAAGCACGAGCTTGACCGGGTCGGCCGTCTCCAATTTCGAGAACTCCTCTATGCCGTGCTCGAAGACCGGACGCACCACATCTTTCAAAAGCTCTTCCTTATTGGAGTAAAAGCTGTAAAAGGTGCTGCGCGCGGTCTCCGCTTCGTCGATAATTTCCTCGACGCTGACATTTTCGACTCCCTTGGCGGCGAATTTTTTTGCGGCGGTGACGATGAGGCGGGACTTCAAACGATTGCGGCGACCAACGATTTTCCGGCTCGGAGCTTTTACGTCCATAGATCCATCTTCACAGATTTTCTGAGGCTTGGCTTAGATATCATAAATTGAGGTTGCGTTTCCAATCATGTTCTATGGTATCGCCGTAAAGACAGAGGCTCCGCCAGGGTTAAATATCGAGCCGGAAACAAGCACCGGCAGGGTTGAATGTCTCCCTTCCCGGAAAAGGGAATGATCAAACACGGGTCCGAGTGTTGCTAGACAAGGTTCCAGATAAGAGCGAATTCGAAAAACTCGATTCCGTAGTCGTCCGATTTGCGGGGGATTCCGGAGACGGCATTCAGTTGACGGGCTCCCAGTTCACCGTGTCCACCGCGCTCACCGGCAGCGACTTGGCAACCTTCCCCGATTTCCCGGCAGAGATTCGCGCGCCCGCCGGCACGACTTTCGGCGTCTCCGCCTATCAGATCAACTTCGGCTCCGGCGAAATAATGACCGCCGGCGACGAGCCGGACGTGCTGGTAGCGCTCAATCCGGCCGCTCTCAAAGTCAACTTGCCGCTCTTGAAAGAGGGCGGTCTCGTCGTCGCCGACTCAGGCTCGTTCATCGATCGAAATTTCAAAAAAGCGGGTCTTGAAACTAATCCTCTCGATGACGACACACTGACCAAATATCAACTCCTCGAAATCGACATTCAAAAGCGCACCGTCGAAGCGGTCAAAAGCTTTGGCCTCGGCAACAAGGATTCTCTGCGCTGCAAGAACATGTGGGCGCTGGGACTGATGTTGTGGATGTTCGGGCGCAAGCGCAAACCCATAACCGACTGGCTGGAACAAAAGTTCGCAACCAAGACAACAATTCGCGACGCGAATATTGCCGCGCTCAACGCGGGTCATGCTTTTGGCGAGACGGCGGAGCTGGGTGCCGCTCGCCGGTATAGAGTCGACCCCGCAACCGTCAAGCCGGGCCTTTACAGAACGGCGACGGGAAGCCAGACTCTGTCGTGGGGTCTGGTAGCGGGCGCCGACCTTGCCAAGCTGCGGCTGGTATTTTGTTCCTATCCCATTACACCCGCCTCGCCGCTCTTGCATACGCTCTCGGAAATGAAAGAGTTCGGCACCATTACATTTCAGGCGGAAGACGAGATCGCGGCGGTTTGCGCGGCCATTGGCGCGTCTTATGCGGGGTCCATTGGCGTGACGTCCAGTTCGGGACCGGGCATTGCGCTCAAGCAAGAAGCCCTGGGTCTTGCCATATCGACGGAATTACCCCTGGTGATCGTGAATTCTCAGCGCGCGGGGCCGTCGACCGGCATGCCCACAAAAACCGAGCAATCCGATCTTTATCAAGCCGTCTACGGACGAAATGCGGATGCGCCTCTGCCGGTCCTGGCAACACGCTCGCCGGGGGATTGCTTCGACGTGGCGGTAGAAGCGGTACGCATTGCGACAAAATACATGGTGCCGGTGATCGTGCTGACGGACGGTTACATCGCCAACGCGGCGGAACCGTTCATCCTGCCCGACGTCACCAAGCTGGAACCGTTCCCGGCCGCCCAACTCGACAAACCGCCCGCGGGCGGCAAGCCGTTCAATCCGTTCACGCGGGATCCTGAAACTTTGGCGCGCGCGTGGGCCAAGCCGGGCACGCCGGGATTGGAACATCGCATCGGCGGCATCGAAAAATCGTCTGCGACCGGACACATTTCCTATGACGCGGACAATCACCAGGAAATGACGTCCCTGCGTTCTGCCAAAGTCGCGGGCATCGCCAAGGACATACCTTCGCAAGAGACCGATACGGGTGCGGACGGCGGCGCGCTCGCCGTGGTCGGCTGGGGCTCCACTTACGGGCCGATCGCGCAAGCCGTGCGCCGCGCACGACGCGACGGTCTCGATGTGAGCCATGTGCATATCCGTTACCTCAAGCCGTTCCCGGAGAATCTGGGCGATCTCCTCACCGGTTTTGACCGCCTTCTGGTTCCCGAACTGAACATGGGCCAGCTCGCGACACTATTGCGCGACAGTTATGCGCTGGACCTCAAACAACTCAACAAAGTGTCCGGACAGCCGTTCAAAATTTCAGAGATTCTTGACGCCATTCGCGCCGACGAGCGCTTCCAAGTGAGCAGGTAGATCCATGACCGTTGCCGTTGACCGGACCAAATTGACCGCAAAGGATTTCGCCACCGATCAAGAAGTGCGTTGGTGCCCCGGTTGCGGCGACTATGCCATACTCAAATGTATGCAGCGCACGTTGCCGGAATTGGGCGTGCGGCCGGAGAACACGGTATTCGTCTCGGGGATCGGGTGCTCATCCCGCTTTCCCTATCACATGGCGACGTACGGATTCCACACGATCCACGGACGCGCCCCTGCCGTGGCAACGGGCATCAAGCTCGCGAACCCGGATCTCGACGTATGGGTCGTCACCGGCGATGGCGACGGCCTGTCCATCGGCGGCAATCACCTGCTTCATGCGCTGAGACGCAACGTCGATCTCAAGATCCTGCTCTTCAACAACGAGATCTACGGCCTCACCAAAGGCCAATACTCCCCGACGTCCCACACCGGCACCCGCTCTCCGTCGACGCCGACGGGTTCGATCGACCGGCCGTTATCGCCTTGTCGATTTGCGCTGGGGGCGGGCGCCCGGTTTGTGGCGCGCACCATCGACACCGATCAAAAGCACATGCCGCATGTCTTCAAACGGGTGCATGCGTACAAGGGCGCGGCGTTCGTCGAGATCTTCCAAAACTGCATCGTCTATAACGACCAGGTGTTCGGCGAATTCACCGCCAAGGCGACGGCGGCCGACACGCAAATTCATGCGGTGCACGGCGAGCCGCTCATTTTCGGCAAAGAGAAGAACAAGGGGTTGAGGCTCAAGCCCGACAGTCTTGAACTCGAAGTCGTGACCATGGGAGAAAACGGCATCGGGGCCGGCGACATTCTTGTGCACGACGAGACCAACGCCACCCTCGCCCACCTGCTCGTCCAGGTGCAGCCGCCGGAATTCCCCATGGTGTTGGGCGTTCTTTACGCTACGGAAACATCAACCTTCGACCAAGACATGCACGCCCAGATCAAGGCCGCTCAGGAGAAAAAGAGAGCGCCGGACTTGAAAGCCGTCATGCGCCAAGGGAGGACTTGGCAAGTTGAGTAAAGAGCCCCGTGAAGGGTCAGCGCACGGCCCTTTTACATGACGCCGAGGTAAGCGACGGCAATGGTCAAAATGCCAAATACCAAGCCAATCCACTTGTAGAGCATCGACCTCGACAACGCGGCGGCGAACTCTTCATCACCCGCATTGTCGGCGACCCTCTTCAGTTTGCGCTGCGGCCCGATGACGTCAATATGAAACACGACCGTCATGATGAGAGCGGTAAGGAACATGGTATCGACGTGGAGGGCGCCGAAGCCATCGTAAAAGAAGAACAGCATCCAGAGGCCGGTCAACCAACTGAGCAAAACGCACAGCCAAACCCAATTGGTAAATCGGCCGATCACCCGCTGCCAAAGCGGGGTTGCCGCCTCTCGGGACAAGGGCGCCGCCGCGCTGCGCAATGTCAGCAAGATAAAAAACAGGCCGCCGACCCAAACCGCAGAAGAAATGACATGAAGTGCATTGGCGATCAGGGTGACAATCGTGCTTTCCATGGCGGGGGGTCTCCTCCATCAACCTCTGTGAATACCTGATCCTAATCGCTTTTTATGTATTTGTAAGGGCCTGGTCTGCTCCGGGCGGGAGGTTTAAAATTCAAACATCATTGTACGATTTTGCAAAATGTCCTATATTTCCGTCAAGATGCCGGAGCGACGGAATCATGGATGGGATTCGAGAGAAGGCTTCCCCGTATGGACGGTAACGAGCCTCAAGGAGCAATGCAGATGACTCGATTTATGACGAAAACACGCGTCCCCACTCTTTCGGCGGTGTCTTTCACCGCTTTGTTGACGCTTGCGGGTCTAAGTTCTCAGGCGTGGACGCAGGCGGACCATTCTCAACATCAGGGCATGGACCACTCTCAACATCAAGGCATGGATCATTCCCAACACTCCATGAACATGGACCCGGGCATGATGGAAGAATTGCGCGCAAAGGTTCCCGGTTACAAGAACGCTACCGACGATCAAATCATGGCGACCATGATGATGATGGGGGAAAACCGCGATTTCTATGTCAGCGACAAGAGCCTTACCGGGGACATCGGCGTTCTCGTCTTGTCGCACGGCGCGCCGAGGATCGACAATTACGGTGACACCGTTCTCGCTCAAGCCGTGAGTCCGGTTGCGGAAAGCTATCCGGCGTCCATCGGCTTCGGCATGGCCATGATGTCCTCGACTCACATTCAAGCCGCCGTAGATGATCTGGTCGCGGCCGGCGCGAAGAAGATCATCGCCATTCCCACCACATCAACCGTGTATACATCCCTGTGGCGTCAATGGAACTACATTTTGGGTGACGCAGATGAATCCGCCTACGCAAGCGTTCCGAAAATCAGGACGGATGCAAAGATCATACTTGCGCCTCCCCCCGGCAACCACCCGGTCATATCGCAAATCCTGCTCGATTACGTAGAGGAGATCAGCGAAAAACCGAAGAAAGAAGTGGTCATTATCGTCGGCCACGGTCCTGAAGAGGTGAGCGAAAACGAATTCTCGCTGATGAATCTTACGGCCCACGCCAAATACATGCGTGAAAACGGCAACTACGACAATGTTTTCGCCATCAACTTGCAAGACGACGCGATTGATCCCATTCGGTCAACCAATGTCGCGATTCTTCGTTCCTGGGTCCGCTCGGCGCTTGCCGACGACAAACGCGTGCTCGTCGTCGGCTTTTTGATGACCTCGCGCGGTATCCAGGACAAGTTGGAAGCCGATCTCGAAGGTCTGGACTACGCGTTCAATGAAAAGGGACTGTCGCAAAGCCCCAGATATGCCGATTGGTTCGAGGCTGTCGTGGCCGAACATGCCGGCGAAAGTTGAGCCGGCTTTTCGGACTGCGTAACCCCGCCATTCGCTGCCGTTCCCGTTGAGCGCGGCGGCGCGGTCTTTGTCGAACCGGACATTCCGGAGGGGAAACGGATTCCATGGTCCCTCACCACAGCCGCATGATCGAGGTATCGGAGACAACGGGCGACGTACGCGTTGTCGCCCGCCTCTTGCCTTACCTGTGGCCCAGGGACGACGCGGCGTTGCGCGGCATGGTGATCGTGGCGGTCGCCTTCGTGATCTGCGCCAAAATCGCGACCGTGGCGGTGCCTTATTTTTATCGCGGCGCCGTCGACCAGTTGAACAGCCCCGTCGACGGGATGATCGCCGTGCCCATCGCCCTCATCGTCGGCTTGGGTCTCGTCACCATTCTTCAAGTGGCCTTTACCCAATTTCAAGACGCCGCCATCGCGCGGCCGGTCGAGCGCGCCGTGCGCAAGCTGCAACTCAAAATCGTCGATCACCTCCAGGCGCAATCCTTGCGCTTTCACCTGGATCGTCAGACCGGCGCCTTGAGCCGCATTATCGAGCGCGGCGCGCGCGCCATCGACATGCTGCTCACCATGGTGGCCCTGCGCACGATTCCCGCCATGCTGCAGTTCGTCTTCGTTTGCGCCATCCTGTGGTACCTCTATGGCTGGACGTACGCCTTCGTCACCTTTGCGGCCACGTTCTCGTACGTATATTACACGTTCACGGTGACCGATTGGCGCGTCAAGTTCCGGCGCGAAATGAACGCCTCCGACGGCGACGCCCACAGCAAACTCGTCGACGCGCTGATCAATTACGAGACGGTCAAATATTTCGGCAATGAAGCCAACGAATACCGCCGCCTCGACAAGTCATGGGGCGACTACGAAAACGCGGCCGTGCGCTCCAAATCGTCGCTGGCGCTTCTCAATACGGGCCAGGGCGCGATCATCGCCATAGCGACCGCCGTGATCCTGCTCATGACGGCCTATGACATTCGCTCGGGCGCCATGACGGTGGGCGACCTTGTCGCGGTCTATATGTGGCTTACGCAGCTTTTCATTCCGCTCAATTTTCTCGGCATGCTCTACCGCGAGGTCAAACAGGCGATCGTGGATCTGGAGCTCGTCTTCGGGTTGCTGGACAAAGAGCCCGAAATTTCAGACGCCGCGGACGCCACGGCCCCGAAACAAGTCGACGGCGAAATTACGTTTCAAGATGTCGAATTCGCGTACAAAAGCGACCGTTCGATCTTGAACGGATTGTCGTTTACGGCCTCGCCCGGAGAGCGCGTCGCGATCGTGGGGCCGACGGGCGTCGGCAAGTCGACCGTCGTGCGATTGCTGTTCCGGTTTTTCGATGTGACGGGCGGTTCGATCAGGATCGACGGCGACGACATCCGCGACGTCACGCAAAGCTCGCTGCGGCGTGCGATCGGGATCGTTCCTCAGGACACGGTGCTTTTCAATGACGATATCCGCTACAACGTCGCGTACGGACGGCTCGACGCCGCCGAGCGCGACGTTCAGAACGCCATCCGCAAAGCGCAGCTCTCGTCGTTCATTCAAAAACTGCCCGACGGGCTGAACACGCAAGTCGGCGAGCGGGGGCTGAAACTATCCGGCGGCGAAAAACAGCGCGTCGGCATCGCGCGGGCCATTTTGAAGGAACCGAAAGTCCTCGTCTTCGACGAAGCCACCAGTTCCCTCGATATGGTGACGGAAAAAGAAATTCTCTCCGCCATGCGCGAAGCGTCCAAGGGGCGCACCACGATCATCATCGCCCACCGTCTGTCGACCGTAACCGATTGCGACAAGATCCTGGTGCTGGACCAAGGCCGTGTTGTCGAAAGCGGAACCCATCAGAATCTGCTCAACCGAAAGGGCCTCTATGCGGAACTATGGGAGGCGCAAAAGCGCGAACAGGACGAAAGCGCGCCAAACCCCGCGCCCGTGCCCCGGGCCGTTCCGGCCGAGTGAACGTCAAGGACTTGGATATGTCCTCGCGGCGGTGACGGCCTCCCCGACGCAGGCATGAATTTTCCATCATGTCATGCGGGTTCGAACACCCTCGTCTCCGTATAGCGGGCGATCACCCGCTTCGTCTGCTCAAAACCTTCGCGCGCCGATTGCATCGGCTTTTCGAGCCATACATCCTCGGGAAAGCCCTCATGAGAGGCGTAAGCGTGTCCATAGACGCCTGGCTCGTCCCACAATTCCAGATTGATCAGAGGATTGGCGCGCGCGCGGCGCAACGCGCCCAGATCGATGCGCGACACCAAAGGAACTTCGCCGGGTCCGTCGACGACGGCATCGATCGTGCCGTCGAACTTGACGATCTTTGAATAGCCGCGGTGGAAGAATTCGGGCTTGACGTCGTTGTGGCGTCTGTACTCGCCGCCGATCGCCGCCGAAATAACATAGGCCGTGTTTTCAAAGGCGCGCGCGCGGCGCGCCTTGTCCCATCCGCGGCGGCGCGTGTTATGGGGCTCCGCGGTAGGATGAATGATCACTTCCGCGCCGCGCCTGACCATGGCCCGCGTCGTTTCGGGAAAATTCATATCGAAACAAATGATCGTCGCGAGTTTGCCGAGCGGCGTATCGGCAACGGGAAACAAAAACTCGTATCCATACCTATCGAGATAAGCGCTCAAAAGATTGCCCGGGGTCGAATTGTTCATCAAGCCGCTCGTGTCGGCGCATTGAATCTTGCGGTAGCGATGAATGAGATCCCCGGAATCATTGATGATGAACGCGGTATTGAACCAACGGTCCGGCCAATCGGGATCGAATTCGAAGGCGGCGCCGGCCACGTAACACTTGCGCGCCTGGGCAAATTCGCCCAACTGATCGATTTCGCGGCCGGGCATGGTGACGGCGACTTTGGTCCAGTCTTCCAGCGAACGCTGAAAGTGCACGCCCTGCATCCAAAACTCCGGAAAAACCACGAGTCTCACGTTGGGCTGCATCGCCCATTTGTCCGCGATGGCCAAAGAGTCGGCAAGGTTGGCCTGAACGACCTCGTCCTTGTGTTCGACATCGGGCACATTGCGAAGCAGGGTTTGGATGGCCGCCGCGTCGTAACACGGTGCATCCTCCTCCACGGCCGCCTTCGACGCGGCGCGGCGCGTTCCTTCCCGCTGCCATTGCGCGCGGGTTGACGGCGCCGGAGACGCGCTTTCGCGGGGCTGCCCGTAGTCTCTCGCGTACAGACTCGAACGATGTACGGCCAGGAAATTGGCGAAGGGTTCGCGGCGGCGGCGCCTCAGTTCCTCAAGGTCGATGTCGGCGTAGAAGGCCGCCGCGCCGCCATCGTTCAGGAACGCCTTGCCGTTGAAATCGAACAATCCGGTCGTATCGGCGAGCGTCGTTAGTTCACCGCCGGAGGCGCAAGCGGACGTCGACGCCACATACATGATGTTTTCGTAGGCCCGGGCGGCGCGCGCCGCTTGCCGCACTTCGGTGTAAGCGTCCGACCGCTCCCGCGTCGGATTGAGAACGATCTCCGCACCGGCAAAAGCGCAGGCGCGGACCATGTGCGGCGACAATATGTCTTCGCCCAAAATCAAGGCGACTTTTCCGACAGGCGTCGCCGCCGCGTCGAATTCGCGCGGTTGGTAAAGCCTTGTGGTTTCATCCGCAAAACCGACGCCCAAGTCGGGCAGCGTTTTGGCCGCCGCAAGCAGCGCCTCGCCATCGGGGTCGACGACAAAGCCCGCTTGGCGTGTTTCGTCGCCGTCCCGAATCACGGCCGCCGCCGCCAAAAAGATCTTCAGTTCTTGGGACAAGTCCGTGAGGCGCCGTCGAAACTCTTGTTCGGACGGCGCCGTCGGCGCGTCATCGGCGACGGGCAAGAGCACCACATTGCCGCCGCCCGGATCGGCCAGGTCGAGCGTTGCACGCAATCGAGCGGCGAGAGAGCCGCCGTCATCGCCGATGGTCCACCTCGATCGTGAAAGTATCAACATGGGCCGCCCCTCGGGTGCCGCGGACCGATATCACGCCGGCCCCGGCTACGGAATAAAGCGGTCTTCAAGACTTGCCGTCAAGACGCGCTCTTCTCCGTTCACGGATCATCCGTCTAGAGACGATATTTCAAGGTCATGCTGACTCCGAACATTTCCATATCGTCGATATGGATCCGACCCGATACGGGCTCGCTGCCGTCGCGCCGCAGATTGGGCTGGTGACTGCGCAGCGGATCCCAGACGTTGGTATCGCTGAAGGAATCGAAGTTGACCCAGCGGCCCTTCACCCCCAGAGACAGCGTCTCCGAGAGCGCATAATCAACTCCGATCAACACCTGATAACCGAAGAGCGTATCGGAGAGTACGCTTTGCAAGACGCTGGTCGTTGCGGCCAGATTGCGGCGGATCTCGTCGGCGTTGGGCAGCCCCTCGCCCGTCGCGATCGAGGCGGGGTCGGGGTTTCGCGCCCACACGCTCGCATAGCCCATATCGGTGATCGCCACGCCGGCGCCGAACCCAAGATAGGGCGTGAACCGCCCTTCGGTCTCGAAGTCGACATACAGGTTTCCGAACATGTTATGCGAGCTGATGCTGTCTATGCGGTCGGTCGCCCTTCGAATTTCCTGGTCAAGCTTGTCTCCGCTCTCGCCCGCGGCGCTGGGGATGTCGACCGTCTGATCGTATCCGGTATTGCGGTAGACGTACTCCACTTCGAGACGGAGTCGACCCAGGAAGCTGTCCGGATACGTCTCCCGCAAGCTGTATCCTGCCGCCACTCCGGCCAGAATGCCCGAAGCGCTGTCGAACGTGTTTTGCCAGTCTCCGGTCGCGCCGCGGTTGGGACCCGTACAATTATAGTCCTCGTACCCCGCCGTTTGCGTGACCGTCGCGAACATGGGATTGATGAACTCGTCGCAGACGCTGGCCCGGTCGTTGGACGTGCCGAGCATGTTCAGGGACGGGGCGATGTTCATGCCGATCTCGCTGCTCAGATAGAAGCCCGAATCGGCCTGCGCCGCGTGCGGCGCAAAAACCCCCGCGGCGGCGGCAAGAAACACAAGCGAACGAATGAAACGCATTCCCCGTCGGCTCGACTCTTCGACCGCGGGCGACATATTCCAGCAAAGCTCTCTCCAACGGCTCATCTACTCCTCCTCGCAGCTTGCGGCCCCTCTTGCGCGGGCCGACTCGTCATATTGACCCGCTCCGACCGATTAATCCACCGCAAATGTCGGTTCACGGTTCGGAAGCGGCGGACCGATGGAGGCGAGAAGGCTTCGAGACCCCCTTTTCAGCACGCCGCCTCATACATCCTCTTCATCACACCGACGATGTCCGGCGCCTGTTTCAGATAGTCCTTCTTCGCCGTCGCGACGATGTCTTCCGGGATACCGTGCATCGCCTCGGCAATCGGCCCGGCGATGGCGCCCAGGGTGTCGGCGTCGCCGCCCAGAGATATCGCGTTGCGCACCGCGTCTTCGAAACTCTCCGACTCGAGCGCGCAAATGATGGCCTCGGGCACGGTGCCTTGGCAGGTCTCATTGAACCGATAGTCGGGTCGAATCCGGTCCACGCTCCGCGAGAGGTCATATCCGAACTCCTCCGCGACCGTCGCGCGGATCTCGTCCGCGTTGGTTCCCTGAAAGGCAAGCCAGATGCTGCGCGCGGCCGCCCGCGCGCCCTTCAGGCCCTCCGGATGATCGTGGGTGATTTCCGTGACCCGGTCCGCTGCGGCGAGCGCATCCGCCATGGTTCGGTTGCGGTTCAGGAACGCAGCCGGCGAGACGCGCATGGCCGCTCCGTTTCCATAGCTTCCATAGGGTTTGGGATCCGGGCGTCCGATCCAGTCCGAGAAAAAGCCTCCATAGCCCCTACCGGGATGCCGCCGGCACCATCGTTGCAAGGTGGAAGCGCCGGGCTGGCCGTCCAGCAGGATCTCCGCAACGGCGGCGGTGCATACCGAGTCGTCGGTGTACCCGCAGCGCGAGCCGAAGAACGCGAACTCCTTGGTCTTGATCGGGTTCCACTCGTACATCGAGCCCACGATATCGCCGACGATCGCACCCCACATCGCGTTGTCATTCCTCCATTTGACTGCGTCCCGTCGCCTCGCCGCCGGACACGGCGTTGTCACTCTCATTATATTCTACTTGCAAAATGACGACACCGTCACTTCCGACAAACATGATATAATGTACAAATCGATGAACATGATGGAGCGTCCGAGATGACTGAACAACACTCGATCGCGGAGGCGCGCCGCCACCTGTCGAGATTGATCCGTAAAGCGGAACACGGCAAAACGGTGGAATTGACCCGGCGCGGCGAGCCGGTGGCCGTGCTGGTCGGGTGTCGGACTTTCGAGCGGCTGGCCGCGGGCCGGCGCGGTTTCGGCGAGGCCTACGAGGAATTCACCAAGACATTCGATCTGTCGGACCTCGCCCTGGATCCCGACAAACTGCTCGAAGGCGCGCGGGACTTGACGCCGGGCCGCGGCATCCGGCTTTAGACCGTGCGGCACCTGCTCGACAACAACACCGTATCGGAACCTTTGCGCGCGAAACCGGCTGTCGGCAGGTCGCCGCCCTTCGTCGAAGGACTACAGGTGCAAAGTTGGACATGAGCCGAGCGCCGCACCTCTTGACCGCGTGAAACAAGGAAAAGTTCGGGCAAAAGCGGACCCGAGCGCAGGAGCAGTTGCAACCATGGAACCCCCGTCGAGTACCGATACGCCCCTCCGCGAAGGGCAGGTCGTGACCGGGCCGCTGTTCAGCGAGCCGATGCGGGTGGAGACCGTTCGCGCGAACGGTTCCGGCGTTTGGGACGTGGGCCTCGTCGGCCGGTCTTCCGAGCAATTCCGCCGGGTCACGCTGACCTCGGAACAGATCTCGAATCTGACCGTTGCCGACTCCGCGCCCTCCTACGACGGCGACGGACGTCTTCTGCGGATCGGCCTTCAAGCCTACTCGCTCGGCATCGCCTGGGAGTTCGACCCCTGTTTCGGCCTTTCCATTTCGCGCGTGGACCCGCTGCCGCACCAACTCGAGGCGGTCTACGAGCATCTGCTCAAGCTCCCCAGCGTGCGCTTTCTGCTTGCCGACGACGCCGGCGCGGGCAAGACGATCATGGCCGGTCTCCTGATCCGCGAGCTCAAGCTGCGGGGTCTCATTGAACGGGTGCTCGTCGTCTGCCCCGCCAACCTGTCGTTTCAGTGGCAGCGCGAACTCAAGGAAAAGTTCGACGAGACGTTCCCGGTTCTGAAGGGCGGCGACATCCGCGATCAATTCGGCGTCAATCAATGGATGGAGCAGAAGCAGATCATCACCTCGCTCGACCTCGCCAAGCGCACCGAGATCCTGCCCGGACTGCGGCAGGTCCATTGGGATCTGGTCATCGTCGACGAGGCGCACCGCATGTCGGCGCGCGACGAGACCCACAAGAGTCAGCGCTACAAGTTGGGGGAACTGCTGCGCGACAGCGCCGATCATGTGCTGCTGCTGACCGCCACGCCCCACAAGGGCGACCCGCAGAACTTCACCCTGTTCCTGCAGCTTCTCGACCGCGACGCCTATGGGGACGTGACATCGATCCGGGAGGCCATGGATCAGAAGCGCGCGCCCTTCTACCTGCGCCGCACCAAGGAGGCGATGGTCTATTTCCCCGAACGCGGGGCGGACGGGGAGTGGACCGCGAAGCCGGTCTTCACCAAGCGCATCCCGCACACCGCCGCGTTCAAGATCGACGGCCCCGAATTCGAACTCTACCGGAATGTCACGCGGTTCGTGAAACGCCAGAGCGAACGCGCCGCGGCGGCGGGCGACGACCGCCGCGCGCGGGCGGTCGGATTCCTGATGTCGCTCTACCAGAGACGCCTCGCGTCGAGCACCTACGCCATGCGGCGGTCTCTGGAGAATCGGGCGCGGCGGCTGGAGGAGGGTCTCAAGCAGGCGCAGAAACTGGCGCAGACGGCGCCGCCGGACTTGCCCGACTGGGAAGAACTCGAAGAATTCGAGGACGCCGAGCGCGAACGTCTGGAGCACATGCTGGAGGCGGTCACGCTGGCCGGCAACGCGGAACAGGTGCGCGAGGAAATCGCCGAACTGCGGGAGCTTGCCGACGAAGCGAAGACGGTGGAAGACTCGGGCAGCGAGGCGAAGCTCGGACATCTTCGGGAGATCATGCAGAATGAAGGGTTCTTCGACCGCCCCGACCAGCGCCTGCTGATCTTCACCGAGTTCACGGACACCCTCAACCATCTGATGGAGCGGTTGAAGGCATGGGGCTTCAGCGTGGGCTGCATCCACGGCGGCATGAAGCCCGGCTCGCGCGACGAACCGGGGAGCCGTCTCCATGCCGAACAGCAGTTCCGCGAAGGCGCCATTCAGGTTCTGGTGGCCACCGAGGCGGCCGGCGAAGGCATCAATCTCCAGTGCTGCCATATCCTTTTCAACTACGACATTCCCTGGAACCCGAACCGTCTCGAACAGCGCATGGGCCGCATCCACCGCTACGGACAGCGGCGCGACTGCCTGATCTTCAATTTCGTCGCCGACAACACCATCGAGGGACGGGTGCTTCAACGCCTCCTGGACAAACTCCAGGAGATCCGCGACGCCCTCGATGACGACGCGGTGTTCAACGTCGTCGGCGAAGTCCTGCCGTCCGCCCGCGTGGAGCGCGTGCTGCGGGACTATTATGCGGGCAAGCTGGGCGACGCCGACCTCGAAGACCGGCTCCTCCGGGACGTGGATGAAGGTCATTTCAGGTCCATCTGTCAGACGGCGCTGGAAGGTCTGGCGGCGAAGAAGCTCAACCTCGACATGCTCATCGAGCGGCGCGCCCGCGCGCAGGAGCGGCGCGTCGTGCCGGAAACTATCGCGCGGTTCATCGAGGAGTCCGCCCGGGGGGCGGGCTTCGACCTGAAGCCGGTGGGCCGTCTGCCTCATACGTTCGAGCCGGGCCGCACGCCGCCGCGCCTGAAAGCGTACGAACGCGAGGCAAACTGGAAACTCGCGGAGGTGGCGCACCGCTATCCGCGCCTGTCGACGGACCGCGAGACGGCGGAAAAGGACGACCTCGAATGGGTGACCCCGGGGCATCCGCTGTTCGAAGCGCTGCGGCGGCACGGATTCGACGCCGGGCGGGACGCCTTCGCCAAAGGCGCCTGTTTCCATTCACTGGCGCACGACGCCCCCGCGCGTCTCGATTTCTATCGGGCGCGGGTCGTGGACGGCCTCGGACACGTCATCCATGAACGATTGTTCGCCGTGGAACTGTCGAGCGGCGGCCCTCCCCGCCTGCGCGGGCCGGACGCGCTCGGCAACATGACGCCCGCCGCGCCCGATGACCTGCCTGCCGCGGCGGCGCTCCCGGAGGCGACCGCCTGGCTCAACGAGAATGCTCTGACGCCCTTTATCGACGAAGTCCGCGCGGAACGCTTGGCCGAGGTCGAGCGCATCGGGAAACATGTCGAGCTTTCCTTGACGGAAATTCTGCAGCGGCTTGACAACGAGGTCGGCCGCGCCGCCGATGACGCCGCCAACGGGGTCACGGGGGCGGAGGGGCGCCTCGCACAGGCGGAAACGCGCCACGCGGAGGTGATGGCGCGGCGCGAGCGGCGGCGCGAGGAGCTCGGGCGGCAGCGGGCGGTGACGCTTCAGGGCGTCGAGCGGCTGGCGAGCGCGCTCATCCTGCCCCACCCCGAGGGCGAGACCCTGGATGTCCGGCGCCTGCGTCCGAATCCCGAAACCGAGATGACGGCCATGCGTGTGGCCATGGATTACGAGACCGCTCAAGGCCGCCGAGTCGACGACGTCCACGAAAAGAACCTCGGCTACGACCTGACCAGCCTCGACCCGCAGTCCGGCGAACTGCGTCTGATCGAGGTGAAGGGCCTCGCCGCCATGACCGGCAGCGTCCTGCTCACGCCCAACGAGCGGCGCGTCGCCGAGGACCGCGCCGACTGTTTCTGGCTCTATGTCGTGACCAACTGCGCGGACGCGCCCAAACTCCAGGACCCGATCAGGAATCCGGCCAAAATCCCCTGGCGCGAGGTCACCAAGGTCCAGCACTACTGGCTGGACGTCAACGCCGTGACGCAGCCGATGAAAGTGCGGGAGCGGGCGGCGCCGCCTTACGAAGCGGGCAAGTGAACTTGCCGCAGGAGACGATATCCATGGAAGCCAAGCTCAAACATCTCGAATTGATCCAAGGCGTCATCAACCGCCTCGCCGCCGATTCGTTCCGCATGAAGGGCTGGACCGTGATCCTGGTATCGGCGCTTCTCGTGTTGCTGGCGAGAGAGGGGCTCATCGAGTTCGCCTGGATCGGCTTCGTCCCGGCGCTGGTCTTTTGGGGTCTCGACGGCTATTTTCTCCGGCAGGAGCGACTGTTTCGGGATCTCTATGACCGCGTCCGCAGGTCGAGCGAGTCCGATATCGATTTCTCCATGGACACGAGCGCTTTCAAGAGAACCTGGTTCTGCGCGGCGGTCTCGATAACGCTGATACCTTTCTACGGCGCGTTGATGCTCGTGGTCGGGTTTGCGCTGTTTCTTGGTTGACCGCAAAAGGAATTTATATAATGGCGACGCGAAGAGTCTTTTTCAGTTTCGAGTACCAACACGACGTAAGCCGCGCAATGGTTGTCCGCAATAGCTGGAGGACTCAAGGCAGGGAAGCGGCCGGCTTCGTGGACGCGGCGGAATTCGAGGAAGTCAAAAGAGGCGGCGATGCGGCCATCAAAAGATGGATAAAAGATCAGCTTCAAGACACCTCCGTCACGGTCGTGCTGGTCGGGTCTCATACCTGCTCAAGCTACTACGTCGAGTATGAAATCGAGCAGAGTAAAGCCAAAGGCAACGGCTTGCTGGGAATCGACATAAGCAAGATCAAAGACCTCGATGGACGGACCTCGGAACGATGCGGCCAAATTCCGCAAGGCTACGAGTTCTATTTGTGGAATAATAACGATGGCTACGAGAATATGGGCGATTGGATCGAGACGGCCGCCAGGAATGTCGGACGTTGATCGTTAGCTCAATGGCGCATCGAACCGTTCCGGGGCAGCCATGATCCCTCGCCAATGCAAGCGTTTGGCCGAGGTGGACTTCCCCATTGCCGCGGTGTCAAAGCACGCGGTGCGGGAGAAGTCGATCCGGCACGGGCACCCCTCGACGCTGCATCTGTGGTGGGCGCGGCGGCCGCTGGCTTCGTCCCGGGCGGTACTGCTGGCGTTGCTGCTGCCGGATCCGTGCGATCCGCATTGCCCGAAAGCCTTCAAGGCGTCGGCGCGTCGGCTGTTGCCGCAGTTGGTCGGGGAAATCGGACCCGGAGATGACGATCTCAGAGCCAAGCTGCTCACGTTCATCGCCGACTTCGCCGACTGGGATCTGGCCGCGAACGCGACCTGTCTGGAGGTAAGCCGCGCATTGGTCAAGGCGGCGCACGGCGAGGAGCCGCCCCTGGTGGTTGATCCGTTCGCGGGCGGCGGCTCGATCCCCCTGGAGGCGCTGCGGCTCGGTTGCGACGCGTTCGCCAGCGACCTCAATCCGGTGGCCTGCCTGATACTCAAGGTGATGCTGGAGAACATCCCGCGCCACGGGCCGAAGCTGGCCGACGACCTGCGCGCGGCCGGGGCGGAGATCAAACGTCAGGCGGAGCGGGAATTGGCCGATCTCTATCCAACCGATCCCGACGGCGCCGCGCCCATCGCCTATCTCTGGGCGCGCACCGTGCGCTGCGAAGCGCCCAAGTGCGGCGCGGAAATTCCGCTCATGCGCTCGTTCTGGCTGTGCAAAAAGCCGAAACGGAAATATGCGCTGCGGCACCGGATCGAGCGCTCCGAGGCCGCGCCGCCGCGGGTCGAGTTCGACATCTTCGAACCGAAAGCGGACGGAGACGTGCGCGCGGGCACGGTGACGCGCGCCAAGGCCGCCTGCCTGTGCTGCGGCGCGGTGCTGCCGCCGGAGCGCGTGAGGACTCAGCTTGCGGCGCAAAAGGGCGGCGCGGACGTGATCTTCGACGAGAGGGGGAGCCGTACAGGCGGGGCGCGGATGACCGCGGTGGTGACGCTCCGGCCCGGGGAAACGGGACGCCACTACCGCCTGCCGACGGACGCGGACTATGCGGCGGCGCGCCGGGCGCAAGAACGGCTGGCGTCGATACTCGACGAATGGGAGCGTAACGGAAGGCAGGGTCTGTGCCCGGTGCCGGACGAGCCGCTGCCCCTGATGAGCGGCACGTTCAACGTTCCGCTGTACGGCATCAATACATGGGGCGACCTGTTCACCGCCCGGCAGAAGGTAGTCTTTGCCATGCTCTGCGAATCAATGTCTATGGCATCGATTAATGAATCACTTAGAGAGGTTCTGGGAATGGTGGGCACGAAACTGTCTGATCGATGTAATAGCTTGGTAAATTGGAGTCTTGGCGTCGAGTGCCCTGATCATCTCTTCAAAGGCAATGCAATTCCAATGGGCTGGGACTTTGGTGAGAGCAACGTCCTAAGCCTGTCATCTGCTTCCATTAAACAGACACTGGATAACATCGCCCGCAATGTGGAAGCAGCCCTAATCAATGGTGCAGAAACTGGAATAATTCAGCTTGCCGACGCCACAGAGCACCCGCTCCCCGATCAGACCGCCGCCGTGTGGTTCACCGATCCGCCCTATTACTTCGCGATACCTTACGCCGACCTCTCCGACTTCTTTTTTGTCTGGCTAAAACGAACCCTTCCCAAACATGCGCTGCTGCATGATTCTCGATTCTCAGAGGGCTCGCTGACACCGAAAGGACCGGAACTTTGTGAGATGGCGCATTGGGACAGCGACCGCTACGCTCACAAGAACAAACAATTCTTCGAGGACGGCATGACGGCCGCCTTCGCGGAAGGACGGCGCGTTCTAAGCGAAGACGGGATCGGCTCCGTCGTCTTCGCCCACAAGACCACCGAGGGCTGGGAAGCGCTGCTGTCGGGCCTGATCCGCGGCGGCTGGACCGTGACCGGCTCCTGGCCCATCGCCACCGAGAGGACCTCGCGTCTGCGCGCCCGCGACTCCGCCGCGCTGGCCACCAGCGTTCACCTCATCTGCCGCCCGAGACCTGAAAACGCTCCGGTCGGCGACTGGGCCGATGTATTGCGAGAACTGCCGGTGCAGGTGGGCGACTGGATGGAGCGCTTGCAGGACGAGGGCATTCGCGGCGCGGACCTGGTGTTCGCCTGCGTCGGACCCGCGTTGGAGATCTTCAGCCGCTACAGTGCGGTCGAGACGGCCGAAGGCCGCGAGGTCAAACTGGCGGACTATCTGGAGAAGGTCTGGGAGGTCGTCGGCTACACGGCGCTCGAAAACGTCCTCGGCGCGGGAGAAGCGCAGGCGCGCAACGGCATGGCCGGCGCGCTGGAAGAAGACGCCCGCTTGACCGCGCTGTTTCTGTGGACGCTTCAGAGCACGGAATCGAGCGACGAGAACGACGAGGCCAACGACGACCAAACCGTCGCCAAGGCGGCCAAGGGGTTCAGCCTGCCGTTCGACGTGGTGCGCCGCTTCGCCCAACCCATGGGCATCGACCTCAAGCACTGGACCGGCCGCATCATCGACCAAAACAAGGGCGCGGTGCACCTGCTGCCTGTCGCGGCGCGGGCCAAGAGGCTGTTCGGAGACGACGGCGCCGGGGCCGCCGCCGACCGGATCGAAAGCGAACCGGGCGGCAACCCGCAGATGATTCTGTTCCCCGAATTCGAGGCTGCGCCAAAGCCTCGGAGCCGCCGCCCGGGAAGGAAAAGCATCCTCGACGGCGACGCGGAACTTCAAACTCCGGACGCCACGACATTGGACCGCGTGCACGCGGCCATGCTGCTGCAGGCCGGCGGCCGCGCCAATGCCCTGCGGACGCTGATCGACGCCGAGCGGGACCGCGGATCCGAGTTCCTGCGTCTTGCCAACGCGCTGTCCGCCCTGTATCCACGAAGCAGCCGGGAAAAGCGGCTCCTCGACGCCATGCTGCTGGCGGCGCCACGGTGACGTCATGGCGATCGACGGCAGTAAACACGCAATCTGGCAGGTCTCATCGGGCCCTTCGGACCGCTCCTACGCCGACCGGTTCTTAAACCACGGCGTAGCGCTGATCGGTCCCGGCGATGCGGGGCGGTGGCGGCCTGACCGGTCCGACGAGGAATTTGAAGGCGGGTTTGTCCGCAGGTTCGCCACCGATCTGCGCGAAGGCGACGTGCTGCTGCTGCGAACGGGCCTGTCGACCATACGAGCCGTCGGCTTGGTGGCGTCCGAGTATCAGTACCTGCCGCATTTTGACGACGTGAATGGCTGGGACTTGCAGCACGGCAGACGCGTACGCTGGTGTCCGCTTCCTGAAGCATACGATTTTGGCGGACGGGTGTTCGGCGCTAATCCGCCGCGCCTATCGCGTGCTCAATCCGAGGACATCGTCGAATACGCGAATCGGTTTGTCGGATCGCCACCGACGGACTGGCAATACCGCACCCTGCCGAGCCTGCCGGCCGAGGAAGAGAAGCTGGACGCGCCGCCGGCCGAGTTGCAGGAGCTTGTCGCTCAGGTTCATGACCTGTCAGCACTTTATTGGGACATGGACGCCTTCGGGGAGCGGCCCATGGAGGACGAGTTGGTCGCGCACTACGTCATTCCTTTCCTGCGCGCGCTGGGCTGGCCTGTCGAGCGGATAGCGGTGAAGTGGCACCATATCGACGTAAGCGTTTTCTCCAAGCTGCCGAGAGTCCCGGAGAACTGCCACTACTTGATCGAGGCAAAGCGACTGGGGGCAGGCGTCGAAGGCGCGCTCGAGCAGGCAATCGGATACGTCTCGGCCCTTGGCGTTCAATGCGACGTGGTCGTTACGGACGGCATCCGCTACCGCATGTACGACGCGAGCAAGGATTTCGCGCCTGTGGCATACGCGAACCTGGCACGTCTGAAACAGCCGTCTATGGAACTGTTCGAACGTATGCGAAGGCCGTAAAAAGGAGGAAATCGTGACACCCTGGTACAAAGTCGCAACGCCGAGAAGGGAAGTGCGGGATTGACGAACGACCAAACTGACAGGTTATGGTTGGCGGCGAGGTTAATGGAGAAAACAAAGAGTCCCGAAAGGGGGTAATAGCGATGGCCCGAAGGACAAATCGTAAGGTAACGAGCAAGAAGGCTGCATCCGCCGCCAAAGTGCTTCGGAACCCGAAATCCGACAAGGCTGCCAAGACTGCGGCGGCCTCCGCGCTTACCCAGCGGCCCAATAAGAAAATGACCGCGGGGGCCTCCGCGCCTACCCGGCGGCCCAATAGGAACACGAATCAAGAGGCCGACCTGCTCGACCGCATCACCGTTCGCCCGGACGTCTTCGGCGGCAAGCCGATCATCCGCGATATGCGAATCGCCGTAGAGCATGTCCTGGCCAATCTGGCGGCAGGGGAGACCGTTGAAGACATACTCAAGGACTATCCGTTCCTTGAACCGGAGGACATCCGGGCATGCCTTCTCTTTGCTCACCGCTCATTGGCGGGAGAACATGTGCATGACCGCATCGCCGTTCGAGAGAATTCGTGAAGTTTCTTATCGATGTATGCGCCGCCTCGCGGACCCTGCACGCGGCCTGCCGCATCCGAGTATCGTACGACTTGTCGAAATGACCCCGATAGAGAGAGTGGAAGCCATGCGGAACTTGATCGAACGCCATGCGGATGCGATGCGAGAGAGAGCGATCATCGTCGTCACCGACAAGAGCGTGCGGATACGGCCGGCAACAAGCGTCGAGCACGACGATGAGTAGGGACCCCTGGTACAAAGTCGTAACGCCGAGAAGGGAAGTGCGGGAAGGCCGCTCGTTCAGCCCGGACGAGTTCGCCATCGCCCTTGAGCAGGTGGTCGCCGGAACCGCGCCTGCGGACTACAGCGACCCGGTTCAGTTCTTCTCGCGCACCTGCTTCACGCGCGCCTTGACGGACCATGCCGGCATGGTGCTGCGGCGGCTCTCCGGCAAGACCGCGAACACCGCGCCGGTGCTGACTCTGATCACGCAGTTCGGCGGCGGCAAGACGCACACGCTTACCTCGCTCTACCACCTGGCCAAGGGCGGCGTCGATGCCTCCAAGCTCCCCGGCGCGGCGGATCTGCTGAAAGAGGCCGGGGTCGCGGAAGCCCCCTCCGCCCGAGTCGGCGTGTTCGTCGGCAACGCCTGGGATCCGGCGGAAGGCCGGGAGACGCCGTGGATCGATCTGGCGCGTCAACTGGCCGGCGACCGGGGCGTCGCCGCGCTGGGCAATGCCGCGCGGACCACGCCGCCCGGAACGGACTCGCTGGCCAAGGTATTCGCCGCGGCCGACGGGCCGGTGCTGCTGCTGTTCGACGAGGTGCTCAACTTCGTCAACCGCCACCGGGGCATGGCCGAGAGCTTTCACGCTTTCCTGCAAAATCTGACCGTCGCCGTCACCGGCGCCGCGCGGGCGGCGGCCGTCATCAGCCTGCCGCGCAGCCAAGTCGAAATGACCGATTGGGACCAGAAGTGGCAGGAACGGATCACCAAGGTGGTCCGCCGCGTCGCACGGGACCTGATCGCCAACGACGAAGCCGAAATCAGCGAGGTCGTGCGTCGGCGGCTGTTCGAGGACCTGGGCGACACGCGCGTCCGCAACAAGGTCGCCAAGACTTATGCGGACTGGTGCTTCGAGCGGACGGCGCGGCTTCCCGCGGAGTGGCTGGCGGTCGATACCGCGAAACGGAAAACCGGGGCGAAGGAGTTTCTGAAAAATCGGTTCGAGGCGTGCTATCCCTTCCATCCGTCGACCCTGTCGGTGTTTCAGCGGAAGTGGCGCGCGCTGTCCCAGTTTCAGCAGACCCGCGGCGCGCTGGCCATGCTCGCGCAGTGGATCTCCTGGGCCGCGCGGGAGCAGTTCCAAAAGGCGCGCACGGAACCGCTGATCACGCTCGGGTCGGCGCCGCTGGACGCGCAGGAATTCCGCGCCGTGGTGCTGGGTCAACTGGGCGAGTCACGGCTCGATGCGGCGATCGATGCCGACTTGGCGGGACCAACGGCACGGGTCACGGCTCTGGACGCCGACGCCCGGGGACCTCTGCGCGACATACACCGGCGCGTGGGCACCGCCATTTTGTTCGAGTCCTCCGGCGGACAGGTGGACAAGGTGGCCCATCTGCCTGAACTGCGCTTCGCGCTGGGCGAGCCGGAAGTCGACACCGCGTCCATCGACAGTGCGGCGGCGGCGTTGGAGACGTCCGGGTTTTTCATTCGCAAGGTCGGGACGGACGGCTACCGCATCCACCACCAGGCAACCTTGAAGAAGGTCGTCAGCGACCGGCGCGCGTCTCTGGACGAGGACGGAGAGGTGAAGCCGGCCATCCGCAAGCTGGTCGAGGGAGAGTTCAGGCGCGGCGCGAGCCTTCCCGTCGTCACCTTCCCGGAGGACAGCGCCGCGGTGGAGGATTCGCCGCGTCTCAAATTGATCGTCCTCGACCCGGACGAGGAATGGCGGGACGACGCCGGAGTCGTCGAGCGCACTGCCGACTGGACAAAGAAGCGGGGCGGAGCGCCGCGGCTCTATCCGGGCTCGCTGGTCTGGTGCGCCAGGAAACCGGGGCGCGAGCTTCGCGAGAAGGTGGAGTCGTGGCTTGCCTGGCAGCGCGTCGCCCGTGAGGTGGCCGAGGGCGTCCTCGGCACGGAGTTCGACCGCGCCGACCGCACCGACATGCACGCCAAGGTCAAAGACGCGGAGACGGCGGCCAAGGACGAAGTGTGGGCAGGCTATCGGTTCGTAGCGCTCGCCGACGCGCACGAGGCGAACGGACTCAAAACCATCGACCTCGGGCCCGGCCACGCGAGCGCGAGCGAAACGCTCTGCGGGCGGATCGTCAGCGCTCTGAAATCCGAAGCCCTGTTGAACGAGACCGTCGGCGCCGGCTATATCGAGCGCCACTGGCCGCCCGCGTTCAAAGACACGGGCGCCTGGCCGCTTGCAAGTCTGCGGCAAAGCTTTCTCGACGGTTCGTTGACGCGGTTGATCGATCCCGACGCCATTCTGCGGCGGCAGATTGCCGAGTTCGTCTCGAAGGGAGAATTCGGCCTGGCCTCCGGCGCCAACAACGACGGCACTTACGCACGACTGTGGTATGCGGCGCCGGTCAGCGGAGAAGAAGTCGCCTTCGAATCGGGCGTGTTCCTGTTGACGAAGGCCAAGGCCGAAGAACTCAACAAGACGAAGCCCGGAGGTTCACCGCCGCCGGACCCCAAACCGGACCCCGATCCGAAGCCCGAACCGGGGCCTGATCCGTCGCCACCCGCCGCCGCCGATACGACGCTTCGTCTTGTGGGCGCCGTGCCTTCCGAAGTCTGGAGCCGGCTCGGCCACAAGGTTCTGCCCAAGCTGCGGTCCGGCGACAACCTCACCATCGGCATCAAGTTCTCGGTCAGCGTCGATTCGCGGTTGGCGGAGAACATGGAGACGGACCTGCGCCAGATTCTGGACGAACTCGAACTGAGCGACCGGGTCCGTATCGAACGGCGTTATGAAAGGAAACCCGAATGACCAAACCACCACCCTGCCTTTATCGATCAATCGAAGGAGAGGAGGCGATAAAAAATCACATACTAGGCAGGCTGTGGTTTCGGTCGCCCAAATATTTTCGTAATGAAGAAGGCTCGGCGGCCGATGAATTGGAAGGGATCGGCAGCTACAAATGGAAAGGAATAAATCACATAGACGTAGGTGACGAGAATCCAATACAGTCCGTATTCATAATGAGCTTTAGCGACGAAGCGGCGGCAACAAAGAAGTTTGGGGAGCATTATTTTGTAATCCGTGACCCGGAAGAACTCAAGAAACGCGTTCAGAGCAAGCTGCCGCCGTGCATAACTGAGGTGAAGTGGAAAAAAATAAAATACACGAAGACCACGAAGGTCGAGAAGGATCTTAGTCCTTCCGAGGCTTGGTGTCGAAAGTACTGCTCCAAACCGAAGAAATTCTCCTGTGAACGTGAATGGAGATTGTTCATCTTATTCAGACACAGTTTCCGTCTTCTCAACGATACGATGAAGGTCTATGTCGGCGACTTAACCGGCATTTTTAGTCTTAAGAAACACGACGAGGCAATCTAGGGCAGAGCATATTTGCGTCACCCTTACACAACGGCGGAAAAACTTCCCCAGACAGATCGGTTTGCCGTTAGGCATTGCTCAGTAGGTAAGTTCCAAAATCTCCAACCGAGCTAGCCAATATCAATATCAAGAATCTCTCGCCGGGGCCGGGGGCGGCCCCATTTCTCTCGGATGTGCGGATATTGTTCACAATACTCTTGAATTCTCCGTATGATCTCATCTGGCGATAAACTCTTGATGTCGGCATTCTTCAGTATGTCTGTTAAAAGTGGCGATTCAGATCGAATCCAGTCGATCGACAACAGTGGTATACCCTTTTTACTTTTAGTTTCCCGGACGGGTAGGCCGTCAGGTACTCGACCGCGGTTGCATTTCGAGACGGTCAAAAATGGCCCCGACGGCGCGGCCTTGCCAAGATGGTGCGCACGAATGAAGGCTGTTCCCATCACAGACGACAAAGTCATCAATCCGTCACCCAACTTGACCACCTCGTCGTTGGAACTATCTCTCACTTCTTCCGGATAGCATCCGGAAATATCTGCAAAATCTCCTTCCGCTATGGCAGCGGCGGCAAAAACCCCAGTAGTCGCAACGCAGCGCATCAGTGCAATCGCGATAGCTATCGGGCGTTCGAGCGATGCTTCGCCGAAGTCGCTTACGATGGCGAAGCCATCTCCCATCTGATGCACGAACAAGCGTTCCGGTTCGTTCGGATAGACCTCGGTCCCGATTCGATGAATGGCCGACATCAGACATCCAAGAGAATTAAGCGCCTTGGACCGTTCATCTTCCCAGAATTCGCTGAAGCCAAGTATATCGATGTAGATACACCATCTCTCAGACACACTATTATCCTCCTCTATTATCCTTCTCTTGTCGAGCATGTCGGATCATCACGTAGAGGTAGAGCCGCACGCCGTCGTGTGTCGATGAAGCGCGAACCACAGGCTAGGCACCAGCCCTCAACCTTCCTGCGTTTCTGGGATGACCTGCGCCGAGCATTGCGGGATTGGAAGGCCTGCACTATGCGTCTCCTTCTCCAATATCTGAAGGTGTTCCAGAACTGTTCAGGAACCCCTCCTCCCGTAGCAGGACTACCGACAGCTCCACCCATTCCCATAATTCAGTTCCTTTCTAAATCTATCGGTATTTATGTGATTTATGTGATGATGCACTGAGCATCGTCATACATGTCACATATCCTTCAGTTAAAAGCCTCGAATAAGTCTAGCTAAGGTATGTAAGTGTAGTCGGGCCTTTTCGCCGGGATATGCTGCCCCTTCTCTGTCTCGCCAAACAAAGACGACTTCAACCTCAAATCTTAGCTCCTCCGCCAGTCGTGGGAGCGCCAAGCGGCGGATCTCTGGTTTTCCGCCGGCAAGGTAAGGGCGAACGCGATGCGGGCGGAGCGCGAACGCCTCGCGCCGGATCTGTTCGCCGGTCCGGGCCATGCGGCGAGCGTCGCGGCCAGCAGGTTGGCATGGCCGAACACCGCCTGGTGTTCGGACAGGTGCCGCACCGCCCAGGCCGCCGCGTCGCCCGCGAGCCCGGCGCGGTCACGGTCGATGCCGCCGAGCGCGCCATCGCGGCGCGGAACGCATCCGTCAGCGCCGTTCGCTTCGGTGCGGCAAGGCTCGCGCTTTCCTTCGCCGCGTTCGAGCGCTGCTGTTTCGGCACCATCCTTCGGATTTACAGATCAAGCTTCTCGAATGTTTGCAGCGGTAGAAACAGGCGGCGCGGCGCAGTCGGGAAGGGCTTGAAGCCATAGCGTTCGTAGAAGGCGCCGGCGCGGTCGTGAAGCGCATCGACGACGATGGCGTAGACGCCGATCGCGTCGCTCGCACGGACCACTCGGCGGATCGCGTCAAGCAGCAGAGTCTCGCCGAGCCCGCGTCCCTGGCTGCGACGATCGATCGCCAGCCGACCGATAACCGCCGCCGGCACGGGATAATGGGGCAACCGCTTCGCCAACTCCCGGGGCAAGTCTTCCTTCTCGAAGCTCGCCGCGCTCAGCGTGTAGTAGCCAACAACCTCACCGGGCCTGTCGGCCACCGCGACGAAGACCTGCGCGACGCGACGCTGGGCGTCCTGGGACGCTTGCCGGAGGATGTAGGTGTCGAGGGAGGGTTCCCCGCAGGAGAAGGACGAGCGGTCGTGGTGCGGCCCGAGGGGCTCGACGACGGGCGGCGCCTCATCCACCGACGCGCTCGCGATAGCGGCGGGCGGCCCGCCTCAGCACCGGGTTCGGCGCGGGCGGATTGAGCAACGCGTCATGGAAGGCATCCCAGTCGGTCGCCGGCAGAACGACACGCTCGCACGCCTCGATGACGCGCTCGGCAGCCGCCACGGCGTTGCTCAGCACGAACCGGCTGACCGTCGTTTCCTCGTAGGCCGCCGCCCGTTCCAGCTTGCGCTTGCTCCTGGCATCCAAGCGCAGATGCACACGCTCATGCTTCGATTTGGCTGTTTCGGCCACTACCCTGTCTCCTGTAGTGATGGACGATGGACATATGCACCACAATGGCGTACAAAGCAAGGGTGACCGGAACTTTCTTCATCGCACACCTGTCTGCGCATGCCCTGCCGACGCTCGTCAATCTTGGACAAGTGTATGATATTGCAATGGGAATTCCCTTGTTCTCGCGTTTGACACCGCTCGATTGCAGTTTCAAATCCGTCCTCAAGGACCGAGTATTCCGGGAGGGCGGCGAGGATGGAGAAAGGCAAGGATGGCCGCGAGCGTAGCGTGGCCGCGAACGACGGCGGCGGCGGCAAAAGCCCCAGTAGTCGCAACGCAGCGCATCAGTGCAATCGCGATAGCTATCGGGCGTTCGAGCGATGCTTCGCCGAAGTCGCTTACGATGGCGAAGCCATCTCCCATCTGATGCACGAACAAGCGTTCCGGTTCGTTCGGATAGACCTTGGTCCCGATTCGATGAATGGCCGACATCAGACATCGAAGAGAAACAAGCGCCTTGGACCGTTCATCTTCCCAGAATTCGCTGAAGCCAAGTATATCGATGTAGATACACCATCTCGCAGACACACCATTATCCTCCTCTTGTCGAGCATGTCGGATCATCGCGTAGAGGTAGAGCCGCACGTCGTCGTGTGTTTCGGTATTTTCCGGGTATCCATGCCGCCGACATATGACCTTTCGCCGCTGGAAACAAGGTACGAACATTCTGCATTGCAGGCGTGTCAGCGAATGTCACCGATTGTCGTCAGCCGGGAAGGCGTCTTGTCGCGGCGTTAGTGTCCGTGCTGCGTTTAGGGTACGACTCGCAGGGACTGACGATGGTTAAGACTAGAGAGCGAGACAGATCAATGCAGGGACAAATCATTCTGGGCAAACGCGTCTTCATGGTTTTCGGAAAAACCGCAAATGAACCACCAATTGGAACAGGTTTCAGTGTGAACCGATCAGAACTCGTGCTTACAGCTAACCATGTAGTGGAAGGCCATTCCAGCGTGCTTGTGGTGAACACCTCCGGTCAGGAACTCCAGATAGTTCCATCATCTCGTATCGTATCCCATCCCAGCGCCGACATAGCCGCAATATTGCTGCCCGCCGGCGTTTGGAATGGCGCGGAGTATTTCGAATTGGGAATTCCGCCCTCCGGATATCCAGACTTTCCACTTGGAGAAGAAGTAGCGTCTTACGGTTACCCCCAGATGGGAGATGAGAAGCCTATCCCTCCCCGTCTTATGAAAGGCCACCTTCAGAGACGGTTTCAGTATAGAGATCAGGGTTACATCTACTCCTCTTATGAACTTGGATTCCCCGCGTTCCACGGCCAAAGCGGCTCGCCGGTTTTTCTGGACAATCTCACACCTCGCGCTCGCGAGAAAGCTGTGGGCGTAGTTACAAAATCGATATCGTTCAGGTCCGAAACTCAAGGGAATGTTTCGGAAGTATCATGGGCCATCGGAGCTTCTCTCACTCCATTGTCGGATTGGATTGAGGCGCTACCGACCGAGTAACCCCTTAGGAAGGAGTTGCCGCCGCAGCGCAAGATCTGCGCGCCTTCTCGATTAACCTTCGCGTGGCTCTCGCATCGAGGCTGGAATATCGTGAGCCCCATGCCATGCAGGACGCGGCAGACATCGACTATGCTTTCCTCCCGACACAGAAGACCAGATACGGAAATCGTCCGGCCGGCCGGAAGGGTAGGTCGGGAACATCCAATTTATGCGCATAGCGGGACGAGCCGTTTGTCGATAGGCGGCGAGGAGCGTCTTCCAGCGCGTCAATGAAGGCCAGCGCGACCGTCGGCGGCCAGCGCCTCGAGATATGGCCTCAGGACCGACCAGATACGGGTGTCACGGGCGTATCGGACGATCTCCGCCGGCTTGGCCTTGCCCGACTTTATGACATTGTGCAGTCCCTCAAGCGCAATGTCGAAACCGACGAGCTTTCTGAATCGAAAGCAGTCCACGATAGTTTTGGCCGGGTCGAAGATCGGCACCGGTACGCCATCGACGGTATGGGTTTGCACACCGAGCGAAAACGCCTGTTCCCCGAACCTCACGATGCGGGTTGGGGGGTATTCGATCTTGGACTTTCTCGCCTTAGAACCTATAGCGACCCAGACTCGGCTCGGCGTCCGGAGCGTGAGATCATGGAACTGGAGGGCGGAAATAAGACAGATAACCCCTTTCGGTACGCGCTTGGCGACTTCGGCCAAGTCATGCGGCGCTGTGATATCGGCGTCGATGAGCTGATAGAGGCCACGGGAAACCCGAGTGAGAACGCCTTCTTCCACCAGCCGCGAAAGTGTTTCCGGGTGGACCCCGGCATCGCTCATCTCGATACGACGCATGGCGCCGCGCTGTTTGAGAAGCTCGACGGCCCGATCTCTCTGCAATATCTCGGTTGTAGCGGCCATATGACAAAATGTCGGTTGTTAGGCTCTAACTTCCGACGTTTTGTCACAAACCGGCCAGCAGGAAAAGCAAAAAAGCTCCTGCTCTGTGGCGCACCGATCCGGACACGACGACCCGAAAAGTATTGGCCCGAGCTTGATTTCGAGTGGCAGCCATATGGTACCCGGATGCAAAAACGCCCGCCTGGGGCGGCGGGCATTTTTGGCAAGTTACTGATAATTCGTGAGAATTTTTGGTTGCGGGGGCAGGATTTGAACCTGCGACCTTCAGGTTATGAGCCTGACGAGCTACCGGACTGCTCCACCCCGCGGCAATATGAAATAACGTTTGGGAAGGGGGAAGGCCCGAAACCGGATGCGGGAGTCCGACCGTTTCGACTTCCGACTCCCGGTTCCTGCTCTTGGCCGGCCTGGCAGCGACCTACTCTCCCGCGTCTTAAGACGAAGTACCATCGGCGCTGAGGAATTTAACGGTCCAGTTCGGAATGGGATGGTGTGCAGTCTCCTCGCCATAACCACCAGGCCGACGAAAAACAGGATCGGGACTCGGAATCCCGATATGGGACTCACGACATTCGGATTCGGGTTTTCAATTCCTGCAATTTTTCCTGTTCAAGACTCATGTCTGCTTTGCTTGTGCATGGGAAATGACGAGAGCGAGTCAAGCCTATCGAGCAATTAGTACCGGTTAGCTTCACGCGTTACCGCGCTTCCACACCCGGCCTATCAACGTGGTAGTCTTCCACGGCTCTCAGGGAGAACTCGTTTTGAGGTGGGCTTCCCGCTTAGATGCTTTCAGCGGTTATCCTGTCCGTACATAGCTACCCAGCTATGCCGCTGGCGCGACAACTGGTCCACCAGAGGTACGTCCACCCCGGTCCTCTCGTACTAGGGGCAGCTCCTCTCAATTCTCCTACACCCACGGTAGATAGGGACCGAACTGTCTCACGACGTTCTAAACCCAGCTCACGTACCACTTTAATCGGCGAACAGCCGAACCCTTGGGACCTGCTTCAGCCCCAGGATGTGATGAGCCGACATCGAGGTGCCAAACAACCCCGTCGATATGGACTCTTGGGGGTCATCAGCCTGTTATCCCCGGCGTACCTTTTATCCGTTGAGCGATGGCCCTTCCACACGGAACCACCGGATCACTATGACCGACTTTCGTCTCTGCTCGGCCCGTCGGCCTCGCAGTCAGGCAGGCTTATGCCATTGCACTCAACAGCTGATTCCGACCAGCTTGAGCCTACCTTCGCACGCCTCCGTTACTCTTTGGGAGGCGACCGCCCCAGTCAAACTACCCGCCACGCAGGGTCCCGGACCCGGATTCACGGGTCGCGGTTAGACGCCAATAAAGATAAGGGTGGTATTTCAAGGACGGCTCCACGGAAGCTGACGCCGCCGCTTCAAAGCCTACCACCTATCCTACACATACCGTCACCGACGCCACTGCGAAGCTGTAGTAAAGGTGCACGGGGTCTTTCCGTCTAGCCGCGGGAACTCCGCATCTTCACGGAGATTTCAATTTCGCTGAGTCTGTGCTGGAGACAGTGGGGAAGTCGTTACGCCATTCGTGCAGGTCGGAACTTACCCGACAAGGAATTTCGCTACCTTAGGACCGTTATAGTTACGGCCGCCGTTTACCGGCGCTTCGGTTCGGAGCTTGCACCCCTCTCCTTAACGTTCCGGCACCGGGCAGGCGTCAGACCCTATACATCGTCTTGCGACTTCGCAGAGCCCTATGTTTTTAGTAAACAGTCGCTACCCCCTGCTCTGTGCCCCCTGTCACTGGTTGCCCAATGACAGGGCCCCCTTCTCCCGAAGTTACGGGGGCAATTTGCCGAGTTCCTTCAGCACAGTTCTCTCAAGCGCCTTGGTATACTCTACCAGTCCACCTGTGTCGGTTTGGGGTACGGTCTCATGTGGAGGCTATTTCCAGGAACTCCTTCGCTGCACGGACAATCCAATAAGCCCGTACAACACACGGAATCCGTCACCATCCACTGGCCCAGGAATATTAACCTGGTTCCCATCGACTACGCCTTTCGGCCTCGCCTTAGGGGCCGGCTAACCCTGCGCAGATTAGCTTTACGCAGGAACCCTTGGACTTTCGGCGAGAGTGTCTCTCACACTCTTTATCGCTACTCATGTCAGCATGCTCACTTCCGATACCTCCAGATCACCTCGCGGTGACCCTTCATCAGCATACGGAACGCTCCGCTACCGCGTGTAAAACACGCCCGCAGCTTCGGTGTATGGCTTGAGCCCCGTTACATTTTCGGCGCAAAAATCCTTGTTTAGACCAGTGAGCTGTTACGCTTTCTTTAAAGGATGGCTGCTTCTAAGCCAACCTCCTGGCTGTTTTGGGATTCTCACATCCTTTTCCACTTAGCCATAACTTAGGGACCTTAGCTGGCGGTCAGGGCTGTTTCCCTTTCGACCACGGACCTTAGCACCCGTGGTCTGTCTGCCGCGCTGTACTCTTCGGTATTCGGAGTTTGGTTAGGTTTGGTAAGGTGTTGGACCCCCCTAGCCCATCCAGTGCTCTACCCCCGAAGGTAATCACGCAACGCACTACCTAAATAGTTTTCGCGGAGAACCAGCTATCTCCAGGTTTGCTTGGCCTTTCACCCCTAGCCACAAGTCATCCCCCGATTTTTCAACATCGGTGGGTTCGGTCCTCCAGTGCGTGTTACCGCACCTTCAACCTGCTCATAGCTAGATCACCTGGCTTCGGGTCTAATCCATCGAACTAAATCGCCCATTTAAGACTCGCTTTCGCTGCGCCTACACCTAACGGCTTAAGCTCGCTCGACAGATTAAGTCGCTGACCCATTATGCAAAAGGTACGCTGTCACCCCCGAAGGGGCTCCAACTGCTTGTAGGCATCCGGTTTCAGGTACTATTTCACTCCCCTTGTCGGGGTACTTTTCACCTTTCCCTCACGGTACTTGTCCGCTATCGGTCGCTGAGGAGTACTTAGGCTTGGAGGGTGGTCCCCCCATGTTCAGACAAAATTTCACGTGTTTCGCCCTACTCAAGTATCCGGTTTCAATTTACCCGTACGGGACTGTCACCCCCTATGGTCAGACTTTCCAGACTGTTCCGGTTTTTGAAACAGGATAACTGGCCTGATCCGCGTTCGCTCGCCACTACTAGCGGAGTCTCGGTTGATGTCCTTTCCTCCGGCTACTTAGATGTTTCAGTTCGCCGGGTTCGCCTCGCACACCTATGGATTCAGTGTACGATAATCCCGAAGGATTGGGTTTCCCCATTCGGAAATCCACGGATCAAAGCTTGCTCACAGCTCCCCGTGGCTTATCGCAGCGTGCCACGTCCTTCATCGCCTCTCAGCGCCAAGGCATCCACCAAATGCCCTTGTCATGCTTGATCACTCTCGTCATTTCCGATGCACAGTTATAATTATCAGTAAACTGACAATTACAAAGACAAAGGATGAGTATCTTAGACAAGAAAGAATTGTAAAGAATTGAAAACTTACCCTGATGCGCGACGCGCCGGGTAAATCCTTCCCAAACGATGTCAATGAACGGGGCGCACACGTACGCCCAAACCGATTGCACGGGACAGCGAGCGCTCGACTTAAATTGGTGGAGCCAGACGGAATCGAACCGACGACCTCCTGCTTGCAAAGCAGGCGCTCTCCCAACTGAGCTATGGCCCCCTCAGATGCCGGAGAAGATGGCAGATGGCATGTGACCATGTCGTCCGGCATGCGAGTGGTGGGCCTGGGTAGACTTGAACTACCGACCTCACGCTTATCAGGCGTGCGCTCTAACCAACCTGAGCTACAGGCCCCCTCAAACCGATAAGCGTGACGCTGTCCTGAAGAGAAAGAGAAACGAAGGGGGCGGCACCCCGGACGGAAACCGGAAGTCGGACATCGGAAATCGAAAAGACTTCGACATCCACTCCGGATATTTTTGCCTAAGTTAAGGAAATCAAAGCAATAACGGAAACCGTATCCGGCTTCCGAAATCGGACTTCTGATTTCCAATCCTTAGAAAGGAGGTGATCCAGCCGCAGGTTCCCCTACAGCTACCTTGTTACGACTTCACCCCAGTCGCTGACCCTACCGTGGCCGGCTGCCTCCTTGCGGTTAGCACACCGTCTTCGGGTAAAGCCAACTCCCATGGTGTGACGGGCGGTGTGTACAAGGCCCGGGAACGTATTCACCGCGTCAAGCTGATACGCGATTACTAGCGATTCCGACTTCATGCACTCGAGTTGCAGAGTGCAATCCGAACTGAGACGGCTTTTTGGGATTTGCGTCACTTCACAGTGTTGCAGCCCATTGTCACCGCCATTGTAGCACGTGTGTAGCCCAGCCCATAAGGGCCATGAGGACTTGACGTCATCCCCACCTTCCTCCGGCTTATCACCGGCAGTTCCTCTAGAGTGCCCGGCCGAACCGCTGGCAACTAAAGGCGAGGGTTGCGCTCGTTGCGGGACTTAACCCAACATCTCACGACACGAGCTGACGACAGCCATGCAGCACCTGTCACCGGTCCAGCCGAACTGAAGAGGTTCATCTCTGATCCTCGCGACCGGGATGTCAAAAGCTGGTAAGGTTCTTCGCGTTGCCTCGAATTAAACCACATGCTCCACCGCTTGTGCGGGCCCCCGTCAATTTCTTTGAGTTTTAGTCTTGCGACCGTACTCCCCAGGCGGAGTGCTTAATGCGTTAGCTGCGTCACCGAACGGCAAGCCGCCCGACAACTAGCACTCATCGTTTACGGCGTGGACTACCAGGGTATCTAATCCTGTTTGCTCCCCACGCTTTCGCACCTTAGCGTCAGTAACGGGCCAGTGAGCCGCCTTCGCCACCGGTGTTCTTCCTAATATCTAAGAATTTCACCTCTACACTAGGAATTCCACTCACCTCTCCCGCACTCGAGACGACCAGTTTTGAGGGCAGTTCCGGGGTTGAGCCCCGGGCTTTCACCCCCAACTTGATCATCCGCCTACGTGCGCTTTACGCCCAGTGATTCCGAACAACGCTAGCCCCCTCCGTATTACCGCGGCTGCTGGCACGGAGTTAGCCGGGGCTTCTTCTCCAGGTACCGTCATTATCTTCCCTGGTGAAAGAGCTTTACAACCCTAGAGCCTTCTTCACTCACGCGGCATGGCTGCATCAGGCTTGCGCCCATTGTGCAAGATTCCCCACTGCTGCCTCCCGTAGGAGTCTGGACCGTGTCTCAGTTCCAGTGTGGCTGATCGTCCTCTCAGACCAGCTATGAATCGTCGCCTTGGTGAGCCTTTACCTCACCAACAAGCTAATCCAGCGCGGGCTCATCCAAAGGCGATAAATCTTTCCCCTTGCGGGCTTATACAGTATTAGCTCAAGTTTCCCTGAGTTATTCCGTACCTCTGGGTAGATTCCCACGTGTTACTCACCCGTCTGCCACTTTCCACCCGAGCAAGCTCGGGCTTCACGTTCGACTTGCATGTGTTAAGCCTGCCGCCAGCGTTCGTCCTGAGCCAGAATCAAACTCTCAAGTTCAAGTATCCCGGCCAGTCTCACTTTGACGAGTCCCACACACTCATCCACTTGATGGACGAATGCGTGGCTCCAAGCGCGACTAGCTGTATCCTTGTCGCCAAGAATACCGCCACCCACGCTTCTCTTCCTCTCTTCACAATTTCAAAGAGCATCTGCGCGAAGACCATTCAGCCTTCACGAGACAGCGGATCCTCCCGTCAGAACATCCGTTCTGCCGGTTGAATCAGCTAAAGTGCTGTATACGCCCCCTTTACCGTCCGAGTCAAAGGGATTTTTGGTGAATGTCGAGACCCAAAATATCCGCCTAAAGTTGACTTTTTGAACCCGGACGCGAAAAGCACTCTCGACCTTAAACCATATTATACATCAAATGACCGGCGTTTGTTAACATAACGGAGTTTCCCCGCAGCCCGTCCGGGTTCCGACGGCTCGCGGGGGCAAGGAGACAGACCGATGACAAAACCGACCATCGGCTTGGCCTTAGGGGGCGGCGTCGCCCGCGGCTGGGCTCATATCGGCGTCGTACAGGCGATGCAGAGGGCTCAAATCAAGCCCGACATCATCGCCGGCGCCTCCATCGGGGCGCTTGTCGGGGCGGCTTATCTCACCAAAAATCTGGACGTTCTCGAAGACTGGGCGCGAGGGCTGAACAGGCGGCGGCTTTTACACTATCTCGATTTGACGTGGGGCGGCGGCGGATTCCTCGGCGGCGCGCGCTTGGACAAACTGCTGGTCAAATATTTCGGCCAGTTCAAAATCGAGGACCTGGACCGCAAATTCATTGCCGTCACGGCAGAACTCGCCACCGCTCACGAGATTTGGGTCCAACGCGGCGAATTGGTCGAAGCCATCAAAGCGTCATACGCCCTGCCCGGCGTCTTCAGCCCGATAAAGATCGACGGACGTTGGCTGATAGACGGAGCGCTCGTCAACCCGGTTCCCGTTTCCGTATGCCGCGCCATGGGTGCACGTCTGGTGATAGCGGTGGGTTTGCAAACGGACGCCTTCGGTAAAAGCATGCTCGACGAAGAATCTCAATTCGCCGAGAGCAACGACGACAAGAGCGAAGGAAAAACGCTCAAAACAAATCCGAAGCATCTGTTTATGCGTCAACTTTTCGGCACCGGCCCCAAAGCGCCGCGCGTGGGCACCGTGATGCTCGCGGCCCTCAATATCGTCATGGACCGGCTTGGACGGTCACGCATGGCCGGTGATCCACCCGACGTGCTCGTGGCGCCCCGGGTAGGCCACATCAGTCTCATCGATTTTGACAGAGCCGCCGAAGCCATCGCTATCGGCGAAGAGGCGTTCGCGGAAGCGTTGCCGCGCATCAAAGATGCGATGAGCATTCTCAGTTGAGCCGCCCTTTCGACCGTTATCGGCAATTTCCATCCAGAATCATGAATGCAACGGAAGCGGCGGCTTGGCGCGGGTCAGACGAACTGGACAATTTCCTGCAGGCTGCCGCTGGCCGGATTGCGCACAATGAAGCTTCGTGCATTGCCTAGTCCGGGTACGGATATATTCATGACTTGGGAATAAATTTCGCAATTCAATTCCTCGGCGGCGTTGAGCGCCTTGTCCAGATCGTCCACGGTAAATTGCTGTGCGATATAGCCGACGTTGGGGGGACGCGCCACATCCGTCAAATCAATACAGTCATAGTTGACGGGATACGACAGGGCGACCTTGCCGAACATATGGTTGCCCTGCAAAAAACGGATCTTGGTTCGGGCGTCCCTCGGCAAACCCAAAAACTCGTTGGTGTCTTCCGTCGCCAACTCGTCGTCGAACAACACGCCCATCCCGAGGACGCGATCATAAAACTCGGTAGCCTGGTCGAGATTTCTTACGATATGGGCCGTCGTTACGACCGGCGAGAAGCCTTTTGAATTGTAGCCGACGGAATCCACATAAGCGCGCATGTCTCCGATCGTCGTGCCGGGGTCTCCCGTGGACAATTCCACCAGGTTGATAGGCACCGTGTCATAACCGCTGAGCACGACTTCCGTCGGCGCGCCGATGTCCGATTGCAATTCATAATGTTTGGGCTCCGACCACAACTTGCAGCCGTTGTCTTCCAAATAACGAGAGGCCTTTTGGATGTCGGGCGTATAAAAATTGACGTTGCACAAACCAAAAGCCAGAAACCCATGCACCGTCCAGATGTCCTGACGTGACGGCGCATCGAATTCCATCAAGTGAATGCGCCCGACGGGCAGCCCGTTGCTTTCGAGCATGGCGACTTTGGCTTCACTGCCGGCGGGCAATCGCCAATGGGCTTCAAACGACTCGCCCTTGGCGACGTCCGTACCGATGACATCAAATCCGACGACGTCCTTGTAGAATCCGATGGAGGCATCGAGGTCGCGGGCGCCGATGACGACGGCAGTAACGGGCGTACCGGGAAAAAGAACATGAGACATGGCCGATCCTATCGTTGAGATGTAACGGTGATGAAAGCGTTGCCGGATCTTATCAGTCCCGGGCACCGCAGACACGATTTAAGTTCGCCCCTTGTCTCGATCCATGAGATCTGCCATCAAGTCCTCGGTTTGAACGAAGGGCTCCGAGATGTCACCATGTTCGCTGGTCGAGACCTGCCGCGGCTTCGTCAATACCTGGGAGTGTGACGAAAACGACCACTACAACGTGCAATTCTATTTCGCGAAAAAGAGCGAGGCGGACGCGCACTTTCGACTTCGCCTTGGCCTGTCTCCTTCGAATGCTTCGACAAATGTAGTCCACGTTCGACCACATCAAGACCACGTGCGCTTTCATGCGGAACTTCGGGCCGCCGACACGTTTACGCTGAGAACCGGCGTCGTCGACCTCGGTGAGTCGACGATGACCGTCTTTCACTCCATGATCGGGAGCGACGACGGGCTCGCCGCCACATTTGTGAGTGATTGGCAGAATGTCGACGCTCACAGCGGCAAACCCGTTCCCTGGCTGAAGGAGAGCAGGGAACGGGCCGAGCGGCATCTTGTCGATCTTCCCGATTATGCGAAACGTCGTTCGGCGGATCGCCGCGCGCCTTTTCCCGACCCCACGTTAGATGATCTCAAAGAACGAGACCTGCTGACGGTCTATCGAGGCCTCGTCGTTCCTTCCGATTGCGACGCCACCGGGAAAATGATGCCGCGATATTACATTTCACGCAGTTCGGACGGGGCCGGTCACTTCTGGAATGCGTTCGGCTTCGACAGTCGTGACCTCTTTGAGCAGAACCGTGGGACGGTCGTGGTCGAATATTTGCTGACCTACTGCCGTCCATTCAAGGCAGGCGACGCGATCACCACACAATCCTTCGTTCGATCGATCGGCGATAAGACAACCAGCTTCACTCATCTGCTGTTCAATGCGGACACAGGCCGAATGGGAGCCATTGCCGATGTAACCGCGGTTCTGCTCGATCAAACTCGGCGCAAGGTGATCAAATTCAGCGACGATGAACGCGCCCGGTTCGAATCGAGATTGCGAAAGCTTTAAACCTTCAGCACAAGACGGGCTTCTCTTCGGTCGGCGTGGCCAACAATCCGGAACTTATGTCAAGCGCCCGATTCAGAGCGGGTTTTCACTACGCGGCGGCTGTTGCGGTCTCCGGATTGAAGCGCGTGTAAAACGTCTCGTTTTTATCTGCCATGTCGCGCAAAAGTTTATTAGGCGCAAAGCGGGGTCCGTATTTTTGCGCCAAGCGATCGCATTCCTCGACAAAAGCCCGTGTTCCGACGGTATCAATAAAGGAAAGCGTGCCGCCGGAATACGGCGCATAGCCCCAACCCAATATGGAGCCTACATCAGCCTCGCGCACATCGGTCAGCACCTTCTCTTCGAAACAGCGCGCGGTTTCAAGAGCTTGAATGTAGAGGAAGCGTTTCTTGAGTTCGTCCACGCTCGGCTGTTCAGCGGATTCCTCCGCGAGTTTGGACAGTCCGGGCCACAAATATTTCTTACCGTCCTTGGGATACTCGTAAAAACCCTTAACGTTTTTGCGGCCTTTTCTCTCCAGGTCGACGACCATTTTTTCCATAATGTCGTCGGCGGGCGTTCCCTGATACTTGTCACCCAAATCTTTCTTCGTCTGTCTCATAATATGATAGCCAAGTTCGATCGACACCTCATCGTTCATCGCCAAGGGAGCAACCGGCATGCCGCTCATCTTGCCGGAATTTTCAATAAGGGCCGGCTTCACTCCCTCGGACAGCATGATAATGCTCTCCCGAACGAAAGTGCTGAACACGCGAGACGTGTAAAAGCCTCGGCTGTCGTTGACCACAATGGGCGTTTTTTTGATTTTTTTGACATAGTCGAGAGCCACGGCAATCGCCTGATCGCCGGTTTCCTCGCCGACGATAATCTCAACGAGCGGCATTTTGTCGACCGGCGAAAAGAAATGAATGCCGATGAACTGCTTCGGCCGCTTGCTCCTCATGGCCAACCCCGTGATCGGCAAGGTCGACGTGTTGGATCCAAATACGGCGGCTTCAGGAACAACGGCTTCGGCCTTCGCGGTGACGTCGGCTTTGACGTCGCGGTCCTCAAAGACGGCCTCGATGACAAGATCGGCACCTTCCAACAGTGCGTAGTCGGTTGTGGGCGTAATACACGCCAGAATTTCGTCTTTGCGCTTCGCTGTCATTCGGTCCCTTTTAACGCGCTTATTGAGCAGTTTGACCGAATAGTCCTTGCCTTTCTCCGCGCTCTCCCGATCCATGTCGATCAGCACGACATCGATATCGACCATGGCCGAAACATAGGCAATGCCCGCCCCCATCATGCCTGCACCTAAAATGCCGATTTTTTTGACGTCGGTCGTCGGTGCATCGCTCGGACGCCGGATGCCTTTTTTCAACTCCTGCGTTGATCGGAACAGGGTGCGGATCATGTTTTGGGCTTCCGGCCTGATCAGCGTCTTGACGAAATAGCGGGTTTCAATGCGAATGGCCGTATCCATCGGCACCAACAGTCCCTCGTACACGGCGCTCATAATGTGCTGTTGAGCGGGATAGTTGCCATACGTTCGCGCGTGCAGCATCGCGTTGCCGACAATGAAGGTCTGCGCGCCTTCTTCATCGTGGGGGCCGCCGCCGGGAATCCTGAAGCCGCCTTCGTCCCAAGGCTGTCTGGCAATGCCTCCGTCCTTGATCCAGCGCTTGGCTTCGCCAATCAGTTCGCCTGCCGGCACAACTTTATGGATGAGCTTTTGTTGCAGGGCGCGTTTGGGATCCAGGCTGCGTCCTTCAAGCATGAGCGGCAGCGCATCGCGGGCGGCGATTATGCGCGGCAGACGTTGCGTACCGCCGCCGCCCGGCATGATGCCCACACGCGACTCCGGCAGACCAATGCGCGTTTCAGGGCTGTCGCCTACCACACGATAGTGGCAAGCGAGCGCAACTTCAAAACCGCCGCCGAGCGCAGTACCGTTTATGGCGGCTGCGATCGGCTTACCGCACGTCTCAAGTTCACGCAAAATTGCGTTGAGAGCGAATGCCCTTTCAAAAGCCTGTTTGAGATCCGTCTCGTCGGCATCGGCGGTAAGACCTGCGCCGAGAAGCGAGCCCAGTTCCTCCAAATCGGCGCCCGCGCAAAAGGCATCTTTGCCGCCGGTGATTACAGCCCCCGTGACTGCATCGTCGGATCTGATCCTTTCGACCAGTTGGACGAGTTCACTCAACACTGAAGCGCTGATTACATTCATGCTGCGGCCCGGCATGTCCCATGTAATCAAAGCAATCCCGTCGCCATCCATTTCGATTGTGAAGTTTTTCATCTGTCTCTCCGATCCATCCGTGGACGGATGTCAGAAAATTCGACTAGACGCGTTCGACTATGGTCGCCGTACCCATACCGGCGCCGACACACAGAAGCGCCATCGCCGTCTCGGCATCGCGGCGGTCCATTTCATCGATGACCGTGCCCAGAATCATGGCGCCGGTTGCGCCCAAAGGATGCCCGAGCGCAATCGCACCGCCGTTGACGTTAAGTTTGTCGTGCGGCACACCGAGCGCCTCCATGAAACGCAGAACGACAGCGGCGAAAGCTTCGTTCAACTCATAAAGATCGATGTCACCGGGTTCCATACCCGCGCGGTCAAGGACTTTGCGCGCAACACGCTCCGGACCCGTCAGCATGATAGAAGGCTCGGACCCGACGGATGCGAAAGCTTTTATTCGCACACGCGGCTTGAGGCTCAGCTTATCGCCGATTTCTTGGTTGCCGACGAGAACGGCCGCTGCACCGTCTACAATTCCCGAGGAATTGCCGGCGTGATGGACATGATTGACTTTTTCCACTTCGGGATAGCGTTGTTGAATGACCCCGTCAAAGCCAAAGTCGCCCAAGGCCTCAAACGACGGATTGAGAGACGCCAACGATTGCATGCTCGTATCGGGGCGCATGTGTTCATCGCGTTCAAGCAGCGTCACGCCGAGTTGATCTTTCACGGACACGACGGCGTCTTTGAAATAACCTTTCTCCCACGCGTTCGCGGCCCGTTTTTGACTTTCAACCGCGTACGCATCCACATCGTCACGGCTGTAACCATATTTGGTAGCGATCAAATCAGCACTGATGCCTTGAGGAACGAAATAGCTTTTGAACGCGATTTCCGGATTACTCGCCCACGCGCCGCCGTCTGACCCCATAGCAACCCGGCTCATGCTTTCCACGCCACCGCCGATGGTCATCTCCGCTTCACCGGTCATAACCTTCGCGGCCGCCATGTTTATGGCCTCCAAGCCTGATGCGCAAAACCGATTTATTTGAACACCGGCCACGCTCTCATCATAATCGGCATTGAGCGCGGCAATGCGCGCGATATCCTGACCCTGTTCGTTGACCGGTGTCACGCAGCCCATGACCACGTCATCAACATGGCTCGTATCAAGCACATTGCGGACACGCACCGCTTTGAGCACCTGGGTCGTCAATTCAAGCGCGGTTATTCCGTGAAGGCTGCCGCTTTCTTTTCCTCTGCCGCGCGGCGTGCGGACATGATCGTAAACGTAAACGTCAACCATATCGTTCTCCTGTCGTTCACGGCCCTCACTTCCGCGGCGGCGGTAGACCGATCTCATTTAAAAAGCTTCAGCGTCAAGCCCCATCATGGATCCGGCGCCCGCTTTGACTTTTGCAAGGTGACTCGCCGCATTCGGGAAAATACGCTCCACAAAGTAGCGGGCGGTCTTGAGTTTGTTGTCGTAAAACGAATCGGAACCACCACCGTCGGCAAGCTTCGCATGGGCAACTTTAGCCATGTGAGCCCACATATATGTCAGAGCGACAATCCCCAAAAGATGAAGATAGTCCGTTGAGGCCGCACCTGCATTGTCCGGGTTCGAAATGCCGTTTTGCATAAGCCACATGTTGGCGTCCTCCAATTGCCTCTTCCCCTGACCAAGCGCTTCGACAAAAGGTGCAAGCTCATCATTGCTTTTATTCTCTTTTAAGAAATCGCCAATTTCATTCAAAAACGTCAAAATCGCGCGCCCGGCGTTCGCCGGCAGCTTGCGGCCGACCAAATCGAGAGCCTGTATGCCGTTGGCACCTTCATAGATCATCGTGATGCGCGCATCGCGCACGAATTGCTCCATACCGGTTTCACGAACATAGCCATGACCGCCGTAAATTTGTTGGGCCGTGACGGCATAATCAAAACTTTTATCCGTGAAGTAGCCTTTGATGACCGGCGTGAGCAGTCCCATATAGTCGTCCGACTTTTGACGATCCTTTTCGTCTTCAACTTTCTCGGAGATATCACCGTGGAGGGCCGTCCAATAAAGGAGAGCGCGGGCGCCTTCATTAAAGGCGCGTTGATCCATCAACATGCGGCGAATGTCGGGATGGACAATCAGTGGATCAGCTGATTCATCCGGCGCCTTTGGTCCGGTCAAAGAACGACCCTGAAGTCGTTCCTTGGCATACGCCGCTGCATTTTGATAACTCACTTCCGATTGCGAGATGCCTTGCATGCCAACGCCTAAACGCGCCTCGTTCATCATAGTGAACATGGCGCGCATACCCTTATGCCTTTCGCCGATGAGGTAGCCTGTCGCACTTTCGTAATTGAGCACGCACGTGGCATTGCCGTGAATGCCCATCTTCTCCTCGAGGCCGCTACAAGTCACGCCATTGCGGGCGCCGATACTGCCATCTTCACTGACGAGATATTTTGGTACGAGAAAAAGTGAGATGCCCTTTACGCCCTTCGGCGCACTCGGGATGCGCGCCAGCACCAAATGAATGATGTTTTCCGCAAGATCGTGCTCGCCCGCTGAGATAAATATTTTTGTGCCGGTAATTTTGTAACTGCCGTCGTCCTGCGGTTCGGCACTTGTACGCAACAAACCCAAATCCGTACCGCAGTGAGGCTCGGTGAGATTCATGGTTCCGGTCCATTTGCCGGAAACCATGTTGGGCAAAAACCTCCTTTTTTGTTCATCCGTGCCGTGTTTGTGGATCGCCGCATATGCGCCGTTCGTCAGCCCCGGATACATGGCAAACGACATGTTGGCGGAACTCATCATCTCGCTGACGGCGAGTCCCACTACATGTGGCAAGCCCTGGCCGCCAAATTCGGGATCCGAGGTGAGGCCCGGCCACCCTCCCTCAGTAAAAATTCGATAGGCTTCCTTGAATCCCGGCGGCGTGGTGACTTTATCGTCATTGAGCGTGCATCCCTCTCGGTCGCCTACCTCATTGAGAGGCTGCAACACCTCCCGAGCAATCTTTGCGCTTTCCTCCAGAATTGCTGCGACGAGGTCGGGCGTGGCATCCGAAAATCCCTCAAGGTTCGAATATCTTTCAATCTGCAAAACATCGCTCAGCAGGAAATTCATATCGCGTTGAGGAGCGTTATACGTGGTCATCGTTTTTCACCATGGTCTAAGGTGCCCTCGAAACCCGCTGCGCATGCCATGAATTCAAACCCGTTATCCTTAATTCCGCACTTCATACTCCCGAGATTCCCGGATCCGGCCGCGCGGAAAAGACGTTATAGCCCCTGGAGTTGCATCTCTTTGAGGGGACCGCCTCACCGTTGGTATCTGCGCTTATGTATACGTTAATCTGAATCAAACAAGATTGTTTGGGATCATAAACCACCCGCGAACTTGTCATGAGATCAGCTTCAAGAGTCGCGCTCTCGCCACATCGGTCGGTGGCTGCTTGCATACCGAAAAATGGTTCACCTCTGCAGACCGCAATGGAGATCAAGAAGCCGAGCAGCAACGCCTTGTAGTTGAGACTCAATCCTGTCAGCCCTCTCTAAAACTTCTGCATCCGATCCCCTTATTGTGATTGCCTCTTCCGTGTTGACGTGGCATCGAGGCCGATTGTTCGGTTATGCTGATGTGCGTTCGACTCACACGAAGAGTCGACGAGAATAGATAGACACGACGTGAAACATGCAAATCTACCTTCCGATTGCTGAATTGTCGGTCAACATCTTCTTATTGTTGGGTCTGGGCGGGACCGTTGGATTCCTGTCCGGCATGTTCGGGATCGGGGGCGGCTTTTTGATGACGCCGTTGCTCATCTTCATCGGCATTCCGCCAGCGGTTGCCGTAGCCAGTGAAGCCAACCAAATCGTAGGTTCATCCGTATCCGGCGTCGTCGCGCACTGGCGTCGCCGAGCAGTCGATTTCAAGATGGGTGCCGTTTTGGTCGGCGGCGGTATTCTGGGGGCCGCCGCCGGCGTTTATGTTTTCCGTCTAGTCAGAGAAATGGGTCAAATCGATCTCCTTGTTTCTCTAAGTTACGTAATTTTTCTCAGCGTCATCGGTGCGCTCATGCTGAGAGAAAGCATCAGCGCCATCCGCCGTGCACGACAAGGGAAGAGCTCGGGCCGACGAAAACCGGGACAACATTACTGGGTACATGGAATGCCGTTTCGCATGCGCTTCCCCCAATCCAAGCTTTACACGAGTTCAATTCCACCGGCGGTTCTCGGGTTTGTCGTCGGCCTGCTGGCGGCGATCATGGGCGTCGGCGGGGGCTTCATCATGGTTCCAGCCATGATCTATCTTTTGCGTATGCCAACCAACGTGGTTGTCGGCACGTCCCTCTTTCAGATCATTTTTATCACGGGTGTAACCACCCTTCTCCATGCCGTGACCAATCAAACCGTAGATGTTCTCTTGGTTTTCTTGCTGCTCATAGGCAGCGTCATCGGTGTTCAATTCGGAGTGCGAGCAGGTCAACGGCTCAAAGGTGAAGAGTTTAGGGCATTACTTGCGATCTTGGTACTGGGAGTCTCTTTGCGGCTTGCTTTTGATCTATTCATAACCCCGGAAGAAATGTTTACAGTGAGCGATGTTCTCGAATGACGAGTCGATCATCAGTGCAGACATATTTTGTTTCAGTCATCTCTCTGATCACATCCATTGCCGCATGGGGTTTGCCTGCCGCTGCGGACAATCTGGTCACAGATCTCTCTGAAAATCTGATTGCCATCACGTCAAATTTCACCGGGCAACAAATCGTCTTCTTCGGGACCATTGACCGAACTGCAACATCATTGACGGACAGTCCGATCTCAGAAAGACCGCACGACATCATCGTTGTCATTCGGGGCCCCAGAAAACCGATTACGGTTCGCCATAAGGAACGTGTGTTCGGCGTTTGGGCCAATCTAGACGGTATCGAGTTCGACGGCGTTCCCGGTTACTACTTTGTCGCCAGCAACCGCGAATTCGCAGACTTGGCCCCTCCGTCGGTATTCGAACGCCACCAAATCGGCGCTGAAAATTTGCGAATATTGCCGCGCAGCGACGCGCTCGATGCGCAAACCTTGCAAGATTATAAGGACGCAATCATTCGAAGAAAAAGGAAAGAAGAACTCTTCATCGAAGAGCCAGGCGGTGTTCAATTTCTAGACCCAAGCCTGTTTCGCGCGAACGTGACGATCCCCGCCAACGTTCCCGACGGCATTTATCGCACAGAAGTTTATCTCGTACAGAGCGGCAATGTCATCAGTGTACAGAGCAAACCGCTCTATGTCGATAAAACCGGGATTGAACGTACAATCTACGAATTTGCCTATGACCGGCCGATGGCGTATGGGCTCGCCGCGGTCCTGTTTGCACTCGCTTCAGGCTGGACGGCCTCGTGGGTGTTTCGCCAAAAATAAAGCTCGCAGCGCAGCCCGGCGACGAAGCGCCAGTTGCCGGATCCTGAATAATTTGACCGGAATAGTTCTCGACGACGAAGTTTCCATTGACAAATACCACGGTGCGGCTGATCACGGCCGTTGCAGCCCGCCCCGTTTTATCGGATTGCGTTCACCAACATCGGGAGTGCCCATTATGGAACACGAAACCATTCGCGGACGTATTCGCTACACATCCAAGAAGCCTGAACTTTTAGATAAAGTGAGAGGCGGCGAGACCTTCATTTATACCAAACATGTGGATGGCAGCCGCACGCTCAGGGCCCATTGCGCAATCGACGAAAACCCGCCGCGCGTGTTGCGGGATTCGATTACGGCTGTCGATGCAAATTGGAAACCGACCCGGGGACTCGTTGAAATTACCGTTGACGAAATGTATGTGGGCTCGGCTTGGTATAGATTCACCGAAGATGTCGCCGAATGCGAAGGCTACACTGTCAAGGAAGGTCGAATCTCACAACGTATCCCCCTGGCCGAATCGCCGAGCTTTTTCGGCACACATCCGATACAGGCCGACGCCATGCACACGTCGTCCTATGACCTGAGCCAAGGTCCGGGTGAACAGACACTCTCATCTTATTTGATGTGTTCACTGCATCATCGAGGTGCCGACGGACCCATTCTTCTAAAAGCCGGCGATCTAGTCATCGCTTTCCTAGGAGAAGAAAATACCACTGTCGAGGCCGGCACATTTCCTGCCTATCATTTCCGAATCGGCACCAATACCGACGACGACTATATGGGAACTGACATCCATCCCCCCTATCACACATGGGTTTCTGCCGACGGGGACTACGTACTCCTCAAGGCACATTGCACAGGCTACATGCAGACATTTTACGAACTTGTGGAGTATGAGAAGCAAAAAAATTTCTTTTGAGCGTGTAGACCGGAAGGACTGCTCTGCGAGTGAAAAGAGCGGATTTCGTTTGCAAGCCCCGGATCACACCTGTGCGTCAGAATGCTTAATTCAAGGACGCAACGCTTTGCTGAACGGTCTCTGCAATCCAATCGGCAAAGCGGGGATGAAGCATGAGGCCCCTGTCGTTGAAGATGACCCCCAAATCTTCGACATCTTGCTCAAGCTTGCGCAGAACTCCGGCTTCAGTGAGCACGGTGGTCGTGACGATTACATCCTTGCCCTCTGCTTTAGCGGCCCGGATCCAACCCCGAAGCCTCTCCACATTGGCTTCACGCATTTCTACAGGAGCATCATCTTGGACATTGGATACCTTGACTTTGCTGAAGCCGAATTTGGCTTCGATGGCTGCTGCGTGGGTTTCCAGAATTTCAATCTCAAGATCGTTGTCTTCCTTTTCGGACGGTCCATGCCCCATGATCAGAACGAACTCGTTAGCGGGGTCCTTGCTCACCGCCTTTGCGTGATCACCTAAAATTTCAGCCATGATCGGATGGGACATCGGGTTGGATGCCCAAATAAAATTAGCGTCGCTGTCGACCCGGGGTACATCAAGATAGGCTGGCTCGTCAATCGACCCGAGGACATATTGCCATTGGCGTACCATGGTGGAGTTTTGAGCCGTGCTCGCGGGCAGCAAAACGATGGACTTGGCACCTTGCGCTTCAAGGCCGTCTACTGCGGCTTGCAGAAATTCCGATGACATGATGCCGAGACCGAAAGCATAGGCCGATGGATAGGACTCGAAGGCCTGTGCAAAAGCGTCAGTAAATTGAGTGAAGCCTCGGCCATGAAAACCGTGGGCCAAGATGAGCAAGCCCACCTCACCTTTCGTGTCCGGTGCACTCAGCATGCCGTTTTCATTGGTGAGTCGTGCCATCATTTGCAAAAGCTGTTCATCGGAATAGTTTGCAAACCTCTTGATTTTGGAGCGGACACCTTCCATTTGCTCATGTGTCATTTCCGGAAGAGCTGAGTCTTTCGCGTGTGTCATATGACTGCCGGTGTGAGCCGTATTCACAGACAAGATGAAGGTCAGCACCGCACAAGCGGCGAGAGATTTGATATAAAGATCAGTCGGCATCATCGAAGCTCCTTTCCCACGACAGACTCTTTTAGACTGGCATTGCTCTAAGCTGCACTATAAATATGCAGAAGGACGCCGCCACCCCGTGCTCTTATTGCGACCGCGGCGCAGTTGCACGACAATAGCCGACCTTTATTGTCTTGGTCAGGGACAACCTTAAGCGGCCGTCAATGCCGGTCACAACCGACCGCGAACGCTGAAAATGAATTCTCGTCCCAAATGACGATCACTCAACAGTAATGTCTTCAACGCACCGATACTTTGCGGAACGGCAAAAATTTCGCGGGTCCGTTTGTAGCCTGAATCGAGTAAATCAGAGCCTTCCACTCGAACAACCCAACTCCAGGGCAAGCGATACTCGATAAACGCGCCAAGTTTTCCACCGAATGTAAAAGAACGGATTTCATCAATTTCCCTGATGTCTGTCGGGCCGTCTTTCGAAAACGAAACACCGTAGAACAAATTGAGCGCTGCGACATCGTGGCGGAAGTCGAAAGTCATATCGTGACGACGTTCGAGGCGAAAGGGAATATCCGCGCCAGTGAACGGATCTATGACACTCGACCATTGATGACTGTAGCCAACCTCAAGAATGGCACCGGGAAAGCCAAACCGATCAGATACAAGGGCCATTTCGATGTCGAAACCATAACGCCTGCCGTTGCCGATATTGCCGTTGAAGTCCGTCGTCCCGCCAGGAAGCGACGTTTTTCCGATTACATCTTGCACGAGATTGTAATAAAGACGGGTCCGGATCGAGCTTCTGTCATCTTTCAATTGATGATCCCAGACCGCTTCAAACGCCCAAGTCTTATCCGGTACGATTTCGGGATTACCGGAATCGATATCATCGACGGCATCGTTAATCGTGGCAACAAAGTCATTAAAATTGAGTTGCCCCACCGAGCGCTCAACAGATACTTGTAGCTGATCCCTCCCGGAAAACGCGTATCGCGCCTCAACAGCGGGTTTGAAGAACTTGAGCGTGCGGCTGCGATCAATGCCAAGCCCCGTCTGGGATATCTCTGAAAGCTCAAAAAACAAATCGGTTTCCAAATTGAGCCGCGGGGTCGTCTGCCACGTGTAAACGACAAAAGCTTCGGCGCGATGCTCTTTGACCAAGGACTGGGACAGGGGGAGATTGACTTCAAAAAAACGTCTGCCAGTGTCTCTGAAGATCTGAAGATCGGAATCAAGCGAATTACGCGCACCTTCGACACCCATTTCCAAGTTGTGGCTCTTTGCAAACGGCCATTTAAACGAGCCTCGCAAAATCGTCTCAGTGTCACGAAAGGTCGACGAGAGAATCTCCGAAACGACGGGGCCGGCCGGTAGGACATTGCCACTTAATTTTTTTCGACTATTTGACGCAACATTATGCAATCCCAGCAATTTGAACGAGGCGCCGGAAGCGAACGCGTGTTCAAAGTCGCCGCCGATTTCCCACTCATTTTCCGAGATCTGGTCATCCTCGAAATCTCGGCGATCAAAAACAAACTGGTCTGACATCAGCGGTAAGAAAAAAACACCGTCAGTATCCTCCTGTCGATTTCTGTTTGTGAAGATTCCATTAATACGAAGCATGCTTCTTTCGGCGATTTCGACAGCCCCGTCGCCGGATACCGATAGATCGGTTTGCTGATTGAACTCCTCACCTATCTCGCGCCCGGTCAAGATGAGACCCGAAGTAAACTCATCCTCGATTTGACGTCGCACCTGCGTCGCGGGTTCTCCTTCAAAAGCCAGAGAATAGTCCAAAATCTTCCAACCTGCCGCATAGGTAAGCTTGCCGCCGGGCCGCCAGACATTTCCCTGATTGCGCTCATAAGAAAATTCCCAGGTTGCGCTCGTATCGCCATCGTCCGCCTTCAAAACGATGTTGACTTGGGTGTCTGTGGTGCGGTTATCGGCTTCCATCGAACCAGCGCGAAACACCTCGATGCGCTCGACCTGATCGGCGGCGATCCGCTCCAGAGTTTCCCGGCCATCGCTTTCTTTGCCCGACATACGTCGCCCATTGATCAAGACTCGATCCTGGTTTGTGCCAAAGCCGCGATTGTCCGTGAAACCGTTTTCGATAATGAATGAGATGCCGGGGACGCGATCAAGCATGTCCGCTGCGCTAACAGGTGAGAATTGCTCAAAAAACTCTTTTGGGTAAACGTCTTTGACGCCGCTCGCGGGTATCGGATCGCCGCTAGCCCGGGTGATGCCAGCACAAAATAAGAAAAGCGCGGCCATAGTGGTCGTCAACACCCAAACGCGCAACCAGTTCACCATGTATATTATCCCGGTTAAAAGTCCCGTGTGCCGGTTAATTTCTGCCGGCTTGTATCGACATGACGGGCCTAATGGTCAAGTGAATTTCCTGTGGTGATCTCAACCACTGAATGGGCAATTCCATCAAGTGGCCTCGGACGCCCCAACCCCAAACCTCAGACCTTGAGGTAACCAGCACCCTGATAAACTTTCGCGAAACATCTCAACTCCAACTACAGTTCGAATTCGAACCAAGTCAGGGCTCCTCATTCCCCTGAATCATCCAAGTGATTCGGTGTTAAGTCGCATCAATCCGTCGGACAGCTAGCGATGGGCGGAGCCATAAGGTCATTTGATTTTCTTGCCTTGCAAGACTCTTGCCAAGTCAGGCGGCGAGAAGTTCGATCCTTTGAGCACCTTTCCGTCTCCACGCAGGATCGGCTGGCCGTCCTCGCCCAGTTTCGACATGTTTGACGAATGCACTTCGGCGAACGCTTGCTCTTTTAAATGATGCAAGCCGAATTCGAGGAAAGTGCCATCCAGTACATACTGAATGTCGCAGAGTGCGTCGAGCACTTGGACTAAATCCCCCGCAGTCACCGCCTCGCGCAATTCACGTACCTCTTCCTCCAAAATGGACAAGCGCATTTCCGCCCTGCCCCTCGGTAAAGACGGCGTGTCAACCACCGGTACTTTAAAGTGTTGATGCCATGACTTAACAAGCGCAAGCGTGTCCATTTGAAGGCTCCCCTCATATAACTGCCGCAGACACCCAGTAGAGTAACAAAACTAAAGAGCGCCTCATCAGTCGGACGTTCGGATTTTCGACTGCCTCAACAAGTATGACCTCCGCCACCCCACCATGCACAGATTCGCACCTGACCTCCACCAGCAAGCGTCTTGCCATAAATAAATGCATGGCAATCATACCTGCACGTTGTGGTGTGAACATTTCGCACGCACTCAAACAGAGAGCCACATCATATGCTATACTTGCGCCTTCATTCCGCCGAACACTCATCCTGAATGATCACAGTTTCCTATAGAAAAGTGTGGGCTATCGCTTGGCCGATGATTGTGTCGAACATTTCGACGCCATTGCTTGGGCTGGTTGACACGGCGGTGATCGGACAGCTGGACGCAGCTATGTATCTGGGCGCCATCGCATTGGGCGTATTGGTTTTCAACTTTCTTTATCTGGGCCTGGGGTTCCTGCGCATGGGAACCACCGCGTTTACGTCGCAAGCATTAGGCGCCGACGATGACGCAGAAGTAAGTGCAACTCTTGGCCGCGCCATTATCTTGGGCCTCTGCCTTGGTGTCATGATGATTGCGGCACAGTTACCCATCGCCGCTATCGTTTTTCGTCTTCTAGAGGGAAGCGTGCATGTCGAAGAGCTCGCACGAAATTATCTCAGCATTCGCATTTGGGGGGCACCCGCGGCGTTAACAGTATTCGTCTTTGTCGGTTGGTTCATCGGCCTGCAAAAAACAAAATGGGCGCTCTTCCTGCAGATCTGGCTGAACTCAGTCAATATCGTTCTCGATATCTTTTTCGTTATCGGCCTTGGATGGGCGGTCGAGGGAGTGGCCTACGGCACGCTTATCGCTGAATGGAGCACCGTGGCACTCGGCTCGTTATTAATCTGGCGAACTCTCAGAACACGCCATGGCATGCGGGCAACGATCAACTGGCACCAAATTCTTGATCCCACGGTCATACGCCGTATGCTCCGTATCAATTTCGACATCTTTATACGAACTATTCTCGTCGTCCTCGGCTTTGCCTGGTTTACGGCTCAGAGCGCTAAAGGTGGCGATACCGTTCTGGCCGCCAACTACATCTTGCTTCAGTTTGTGACTTTCACCTCGTTCTTTTTGGACGGGTTCGCCTATGCAGTTGAGACCCTTGTGGGTAGCGCGATCGGTTCAAAGATGCGGCAACGTCTCAGAGATTCCGTGCAAATCTCAATGCGCCTTGCAGGCATAGCGGCACTTATCTTGACACTGCTTTTCGTTGCCTTGGGAGGATTTGCGATCGATATCCTCACGACCGTCGCGGATGTGCGAGAACAAGCGCGAATTTACTTGCTATGGGCGGCTGTTATACCGGTCATCGCCGTGTGGTGCTTTCACTTTGACGGCGTTTTCATCGGCGCCACACGGGGTGGCGACCTTCGCAATATGATGATGATCTCATTCGCATTTTATATCGCGTTCTGGTGGCTTTTGACGCCATTCGGCAATCACGGGCTATGGGCCGCCTTCCTCTCCTTTTTTGTTGTTCGTGGCGCCACTCTTATTGTGCGTTATCCGGTGCTCGTTCGCGAGAGTACGCCTGCGCTTTCGAGCGAAGCCTAAAGAGTATTGAGTACGGATTCGGAATATCATATTTGCTTTCACGGTGCGGTGCCGACGGCTTGCGACACATTCTCAAAACCGTCGCGCGCAAGACACGCCACGAGATCTTGTTTGACGCGATTTATCAACTCGGGTCCTTGATAGGTCAAGGCTGAATAGAGTTGCACGAGCGACGCGCCGGATCTAATCTTTTCGTATGCCTGCTCCCCTGACGAAACGCCGCCGACACCGATGAGTGGGATGCGGCCCTGTGTCGAGCGATAAAATCGCCGCAAGGTTTCCGTCGACGGTTCAAACAATGGCGCCCCCGACAGGCCCCCGCTCTCCCGAGCATGACGGCTTTGCAAATTCGTACGGTAGCCGGTGGTCGTATTGCTGACGATTAGGCTGTCTAACTGGCGCGCGAGCGCAACCTCTGAAATACCGTCGATATCCCGGGCTGATAAGTCCGGGGCAACCTTGAGCACCACAGGCGTCGGTGGTGCATCCACTCGCGTTTCTTGCGCACGTGCCTCCAAAAGAGCCGACAACAAATCGTCGAGGGCGGTCCTGTCCTGTAGAGAACGCAAGCCCGATGTATTGGGCGACGACACATTGACGGTGACATAATCGGCCATCGCGTGCAGCGCGCGAAAGCCTTCGACATAATCGGCGACCCAGTCGGATGACGATTTGTTGGCGCCCACATTGACACCCACAATACCCGAGCGGTGCCCGCGTGATTTGAGTCGCCGTTCAGCGAATTTTAATCCTTTGTTGTTGAAACCCAACCGATTGACAATTGCGCGGTCTTCTTTAAGTCGAAAGAGCCGCGGCCGGGGGTTCCCCTGTTGCGGCAGGGGCGTGATTGTGCCTACCTCGACAAACCCGAAGCCCATGGCGAGCATGGCATCAGGTACTTCCGCATTTTTATCAAAGCCTGCAGCAAGACCAAGGGGGTTGGGAAAATCAAGTCCAAATACTTTGGACGAGAGTGCCAGCGGATCCGTCTTCCGTGTACGAGGCCCAAGACCTATCATCAGTGTACGAATGGTAAGAGCATGCGCAGTCTCCGGACTCATATAGGTCAGGAAAGGTGCTGCAAGCCCATACAGACTCATTCAGACACCCCACCAAGTGGATGGAAAACTGATGACAGCCACATTTTTTCCAAAGGTACAAGACATAAAGTGCTCACGGCATTTGTGCCAAGATACCGTAAAGATGAGGAAATAACTCACCGTCTGTGCATTCCTGCCGACGGAGCGCAACGCTCAACAAGCACGAATGATCAGTCACACTGCCGGATACAAGCCCCGAGTTCGTGCGAGGCAAGAATTCACCTATCAGATTCGTTTTTTGATAGTTAATGAGACAACGCCTTGCGAATGAGGGCCACAGTTTCTGGAATTCCGTAAACGGCGACAAAGGAACCAAATCTCGGCCCCTGACTTTGCCCCAACAACACCTCGTAGAGTGCCTTAAACCAATCGCTAAGATTTTCAAACGACCGCTCTTTTCCCACTGTGTAAATCTCAGTTTGAATCGCGTCGGCAGAGATTTCGCCCGATTTTTCCAACGCTTCCAATCGTCGAATGAGATCCTCGAGTGCCAAGCGCTCTTTGGCGGTTGGCGCGCGAAACTTCTTCGCCGGTTGCACAAAGTCATCAAAGTAGTTGATGGCATAGTCGACGAGACGGTCGAGCAAGGGGTTGTTTTCACGGTCAATACCCGAAACGTAGCGCTCAATGAATCCCCAAAGCACTTTTTTATCATGTGCATGGCTCGCGCCAACAAGATTGAGAAGAATCGCAAAACTGATAGGCACCTGCTCTTGCGGAACGTGACCTGAATGAACGTGCCAAACGGGATTAGCTGCTTGCTCGTCCGGCAATTGACGGAAGTACGCGGTCAAAAACGTCAAATATTCGTCAACGGCTCTTGGAATGACGTCAAAGTAAAGCCGCTTCGCCTTACGTGGACTTTGAAACATATAGAACGCGAGGCTCTCGGGTGGAGCATAGCGCAGCCATTCTTCCACGGTAATGCCGTTACCTTTCGACTTGGATATCTTTTCACTCCTTTCATCCAGAAACAACTCGAAGATAAAATTCTGAGGTGGCATTTGGCCTATAGTTCGACAAATCTGCGACGACAGGTTGACCGATTCGATCAAATCCTTTCCGGCCATCTCGTAGTCGACGCCAAGAGCTGCCCAACGCATGGCCCAATCTGCCTTCCATTGCAGTTTGCAATGGCCGCCTGTTACTTTAGTTTTTCGTCGCTCACCATCTTCGCGTTCGTAAACGATCGTACCTTCCTGGACATTCACTTCGACGACGGGCACTTGAAGCACACGTCCTGTCTCCGTGCAGATAGGCAGAAAAGGCGAATATGTCTTGCGCCGCTCGGTTCCAAGCGTAGGTAAAACGATGTTCATTACCTTTTCGTAGTGTTGCAAAATTAGCAGCAACGTTTCATCAAACTCACCGGACTTGTAACAGGCGGTTGAACTCTTGAACTCGTAGTCAAAGTCAAACCTGTCAAGAAACGAGCAAAGCAGCGCGTTGTTATGATGAGCAAAACTCTCGTGGGTGCCAAATGGATCAGGCACCGATGTCAGCGGCTTGTGCAGGTGCTCATTCAACATGTCCCTGTTAGGTAAGTGGGCAGGAACCCTCCGCATTCCGTCCATGTCGTCCGAAAACGCAATGAGTCTTGTTGGCCTGTCGGACAAAATGGAAAATGCGTGGCGTACCATGGTGGTGCGCGCGACTTCGCCAAACGTGCCGATATGGGGTAACCCGGAGGGACCGTAGCCCGTCTGAAACACGACCGTGTCGTCACTGCTATCAGCCTCAACGCGCGCCAACAGCAGACGGGCCTCCTCAAACGGCCACGCCTTGCTTGCTAATGCCGTATCTCGACTGATGATCATTTAGGAGCACATATTGGAATGTGGGACTGTAAAACTCAAACGGTCACAAACACTTGCTTATCAGCATAGCACCTCTAAATTGCAACCTCATGAAAACACTTTACGTACTGCGCCATGCAAAGGCTAAACGCTCCCACAGGTCGGGGACTGATCATGCACGCCGTTTGAATGCGCGCGGGCGCAATGCTGCCGTGCGGGTCGGCTCTTACATGAAAAAAATGAATTATGCTCCGGATATCATCGTGTCTTCGTCGTCCGCGCGCACCTTGGAAACTTCCGAAGTCATCAAGCAGCTACTCGATAGACGGGCGAGCATCATAGTGGAATATTCCCTTTATCTGGCAAATCCCGATCGTTTACTCAGAACATGCCGCACACTCGACGGGGCATACGCCTCCGCTTTGTTGATCGGGCATAATCCAGGCATGCACAAGTTTGCCTTGTCGCTCATTAAAAACCAAAAAAACCCGTTTGTGCGCAAGCTGGCCGGATCTTTTCCAACCTGCGCCCTGACCGTATTTCGGTTTGATGTGGATCGATGGTCAAGCATCTCGCCCGAAGCAGGCGAACTCGTGGATCTAGTTTTCCCTTGGGAGCTGTCGGATAAGGACCAATAGACATAGGCGTTTCGTTCAACATTCCCTTCCGACAGTCCGGTTCCCGTCGTGTCGGTCATACCAAGCCTTCAGGTCGGACCAGCCATAACACATCTCTCTTAAGCCTTCACCCCAATAGAGAGATATCCGTTCGGCAACGAGCCGTCCACCGATGGCCGAATAGAAGTGCCTGTTGGGGTTGTCCGCAAGCGCCCAAATGATTACCGAATTGACTTTATGCGAAACCAGATTCCCGAACAACGCCTGCACGAGGCCTCGCCCGATGCCTTCGCCCAAGACGTTCGGATCGACATAGAGCGTGTATATCTCCGCCTCGTACGTCATGTGCCGATCACGGGCGGGACCGCTATCACCAAATCCTATGATCCCTTCCGTTTCATGGTCCGCGACCATGACGACTTGCGTTTCGGTCGAGGCGTGACCAGCGGCGCGAATACGCCGGCTCCACTGCCGGGCTAAGCGCGACACAGAGAGGCTCACGAGCACGTGTGACGGCAATATGCCGGCATAGGTATCCAGCCACGAGGCGACATAGACTTCGGCGATGGCGCTTGCATCCATAGGCACCGCCGAGCGAATGGTAATCATATTCGCTGCCCTGCTTGGACCTTTAGTGTAGTTCAAAACATCAGACATTAAAAATGGCAGACTCGAGGTGCGTGCTTGCCGTCGAGCCGACCATCCGCTATGGATTAAGCTCTCGCCCAGTTTCACAAAGAAAGCAAGCCGATGGCCAAGGATATTTACCAACGGGACCATATGACTCTTCGCGGCACCATCGAGTACACCAGTAACAAGCCGGAACAGAAAGGCCAAGAACGCGGCAGGGAATATTTCGTCATTACGAAGCACTCGGACGGCTCACGCACGTGCAGCGCCAATTGCCAAATCGATGTCGAGCCAAGTGTCATGCGCGATATAACGTATTCTCTGGACCCGGATTGGTTTCCGACTGATTGTTTCGTACGTATCTCGGTAGGGGACCGCTTCATGGGAAGCGGATGGTTTCGCTTTGCGCCGACCTTTGCCGAGTGTGAAACGTATACGGCCGTCGAAGGCCGTGTAACCCAACGCATGGAATTGGAAAAGCCTCTCGTCAGTTTTCAAAATCACGCCATCGTCTGCGACAGTTGGCACTTCAAACAATATGACTTGTCAAAAGGGCCGGGTACTCATGTGATTGAGCCGCTTCTCTTGTCCTCGCCCGACCACCGAGGCGCGACAGGACCGATGCTGTTTCGCATCGGCATGGGAATCGAGTTCGTTAAGAAAGAAAAAATTACGGTCAAAGCAGGTACCTTCCGCGCATTACATTTCCGCTTCATCTCATCGCCGGGCTTACCGCAAGAGCATCCCCTTTATGACGTGTGGTGTACCGATGACGGCGAATATCTTTTCCTTAGGGCCCACGTGGGCGGCTATATGATGACCGCCTACGAGTTGTCGGAATTCTCGACCGTAAAGTTTCCGAACAACTAGACGGCTTTTAAAAGTCTGCATCCAGAAATGCACGGCATTCTCGGGCAAGCCTTACAACGCCTATGTCGAACACACCGTGATGCAATTCGGGGATTTCAACGATGCGGGCATCTTTGAAATAATCCATGGCGGCGCGCGAATTTTCTTTGAGCCCCCCGTGAGTGTTCAGAACAACCACAGGTTGGGTGATTTTCGGATACTGCGCTTCAACGTTGTATGAAAAAACGGCATGGTAGGCCCATGAGGAGTAGGGAGCTGACAAAAGACTATCGGCGTAATGTTCTGATGCGCGTTCAAGCGTGACGCCGGGCTGACGTTTCCTAACCGAGAATTCCCACTTGGAATCCAGATGAGAACCGTCTTCCAGAATAACGGTCGGCTGAAAATTCTCTTCGTAAGCGGCACGGCGCTCTTCCTCTTGATTAAAAGGAATGCCGATTTGCACCAAACGCCTTACCAAGTCCGGTCTTATGATGGCGAGTTCTGCCGCGATGAAACAGCCGGTATGATAGCCCAAAACGTCGACGGGTCCGGCGCCCGCCGCCCCATAGCCTAAAACATCAAGGGCGTCCCCGGCGGCTCCGGCCAACTGATCCATAAATTGCGGTTCCGGCGGGCGGTCGGACTTGCCGTAGCCCGGCGTATCCATTGCCATGGCTATGCGGTCGCGTCCAAGTTCCGCAATGAAGTCTTTGTAGTAGTCTCCTGAATAGGGGGTAGGATGAAAACACATGAGCGGAGTCTTCAACACCGTGTCGGTTGGCGACCAGGGCCGGGCTATATATACATGTATCTGCCCGAAGCGACCTTCAACATAGCGCCGCTTTGTCTTCGACAATGGAAGTGCTATTTCCGCAAAGCCGGAGCGGGCGCCCAAGGCAGTGAACGCGGCGGCCACCGCACTGAGCATGACGTGACGGCGGTCGAGTTCAATGTGAAATCGGTTTTGTCCGTGCTTGATCATTGAAGCTTCTCCTGGTCGCAAAAGACACGCACCTCTTTTGCAAGCCGTGCCACACCCAACTCGAACGCACCGCGCCCAACACCGTCCACTTCAACGAGATGCGCTTTTTCGATGAGCGATGCCGCTTGGCGAGTGGCATTCTCAAGCCCGCCCGCCACGACCAATACCAAGGTCGAGTGCGACACGTTCGGCAGCCGCTCTTCCGCCGGATAGGAAAACGCCGAATGAAAGCCCCACCACGAGGCATCGCCTGCATGGAGTTCGGAGATGAACAGCGATAAGGCGCGCTCCAGCGGTACCTCAGATGCCCGCGTGCCAACCGTAAATTTCCAGCGGCCATCCAAAGACGACAAATCATCTGTAATCGGATGATTTGTCGTCATTCGATCATAGCGGCTCTGCCGGACGTCGGCGGTAAAATAGGGAATACCGACAAGCACCAAATATCGCACCATGTCGGGACGCAACAGAGACATCTCAACAGCCAAGAAATCGCCCGTGTGATAGCCCAAAAGATCGACGCGCCCCCCGCCCCGGCCACCAAAGCCGATTGCTTCAAGCCATCCGATCATAACCTTAGCATGAGTCTTGATGGGGGCGGGGTTCGGAGGCGGTGTAGATAATCCATAACCCGGAAAATCGGGCGCAAGCACCACGCGGTCCTTCGCCATCTCGTTCATGAAGGTGCGGAAGTACTCGCCACTATAGGGCATGGGATGCAAACAAACCAAAGGCCGACGACGCGAGCGGTCTGTCGGCCCCGCTCTCAAGTAGTGCACTTGGCCAAAACCGGCTCTAGCGTATGCGCCTTTCACAGTCGCAGTCATATTTTTTGAGATTAGCACCGCGAAACAGTTAGTCCAAGACCAAGCCGCTGCTGACATTAATATAGGTGCCGGTCATCGCGACAGCAGCATCGGAACAGAGAAAGGCCACGGCCCTGGCCACCTCGTCCGCCTTTGCATAACGGCCCAAAGGCAATCGTTTTTTCAATTCTTCATGTTGGTCGGCCGCGAGCCGATCAAGCATCGGCGTGTCCACCGGACCTGGCACCACGCAATTCACCCGAATGCCGTCGGAGGCCCACTCCTTCGCCAGATAGCGGTTGAGATTGATGATTGCCGCCTTGGACGACGCATAGGCAGGACCGGACAGAAAACTGCCGCCGTTGAGTCCGTTCGTCGACGAACACATGATGAGGCTGCCGCCCGATTTTTTCAAAAACGGGTGAGCATATTTTGCAATCAAGAAACACGATGTCAAATTGACGTCGAGAACACGGCACCATTCGTTCAACGTCATATCAACCAGCGGACCTTTACCTACAATGCCCGCCATATTGATTACGTAATCGATACGGCCGAAGGCCTCCGCGGTCTGTGAAATGGCAGATGCGACATCTTCCTCTTTGACAAGTTCCGCGGCCAGAGGGAGAAAGACTTCGCTTTCCGCCGCCAAGCGACCGAGTTTGCGCGAGGTACCGGCAACCCGTATCCCTGACGTCAGCAGACGGTCCGCGACGGCGGCACCTATGCCGCCGCCGGCACCTGCCACGAAAGCCGCACACCCTTGGACCTTCACCAACAGGTCTGATGTCACTTAAATCGTCGCTTATGGATCATTCAGCCGCCATTTGAACTTTCATGGCGCCATAAATGCTGTCCAGCATTTGCCAGCGCAACCGCCCGCTTGTCTGCACCGCCTGAAGAGCGAGTGCTTGAAGCTCCGGTGTCGTAGCATAGCGATGAGTCAGTTCAAGCCCGATGTCCGCGTGCTCCACATCGCCTTCGATGTGCACATGAAAAAATTCCATATCGTCATCACTATAACCCATTTTGCTCATGGCATCGACATATTTGGGGTAAAGTGTAGGCAACTGTCCTTCAAGCGCCACCATGATGCCGCCACAGGCTTCCGCCAGAGTTCTAAAACCAACCAACTCCCAAATCCACGCTCGCATTGCCCGTGATCCCGGCACGATATCGCCGTTGGTTTCGGCATTTACTATACTTTCACGCGTCAATCCGCATGAAATACCGAATTTTACCATCAATTCCGGATGGCGCTTTTCCGGCTCTTCCGGCATCTCCTCACCCAACAGATTTTCCATCAAATGTTGGCGCGCATCCAGATCGGGCAGCCGACAATACAAATGGGCAAACTGCTGCGGCACCGCATCGATGTAATAAAAGTGCTGAACGGCATAAAAGCCCAACTGTGCGCGATTGAGTTCGCCATTGGCCCAGGCCATGCTCAGTGGATGACCGCCACTGTGTTCCGGCCTGCGCGCTGCCTCAAGTGCCCTTAAGAACTCCTGCTTTTCCATCATTTTGGCCATGTTTGCTTTCCTCTTGTGATACTGCATGTGTCGTGATTTTAGTCTGACATTAATCTAAAAGATCCGTTTACGGATTAATTATCGTTTTTGCATTCTGTGCAATAAACTCGTGATGACAGGATGGGCAATGCATCTTAACCGTCCTGGATTCCAGCAGCGACAGCGTCACATGATGCCAAGACTCGCATTTGGGGCATTTGACCCATGACGTATTGCCCCGCTTTTCCCCTCGTGCCATTGCTTCTTCCGTCATTGCCGCGGCCATACCTCACCGGTTTGGTCCTCGACAAGCCTTCGCGCTTTTTCGAGAGCCTCGGCCGTGACCGTGGACCGTGGCGCGATCGGCGGCGGGCCGTCGCCCGACCTGGGGGGCATTGTAGCATCAATCCCTGCCTTTGACGTAGTCCGCGCCCCTTTGGGCCAACTAGGGTCCGACTGGGAGCCGGACATGCCCGAAAGCTGGACGATATCGCGGTCCCATTGCACGCGCGTCGCCAGCGCCCACATAATTTCAGAGTCGTCGAAAAGGTCAACGTCCATATCGACGGCAATCGCCGTTTTGGTACGCCGATAAGAAAGTGCCGCCGATAAAGCATCGTGTGCTTCGCCAGTCGCCGGATCTTTCAGTTGAATGTACGCGTGAAAACGGCGGCCTGATGTGGGCACGTGGACGTTCACGAGCGATGGCGCTACCTGTTTGACGAGATCAAACAGTTTGGCCTCATGGATCATATTATCGGGCACCAACATATCGACAAGACCTGACCCATAATCGTGATAAATGGCGTCTTCGCGCCAAGTGATGCAAGTCACTTCACAAATCGGAGACATGGTTTGCGGGCCCATATAGCCTGCATATTCGGCAAACGGCCCATCGGCAGTCAGAACATCTTTGGGTGCCCATCCCTCGATGACGATTTCCGCGTCTGCCGGCACCATGATTTTATCGCCATGAGTGATGGATGGGACAATGCGAAGCGGCACACCCAAAACGCCGCCTGCAGCCTCCCAATGACTTTGAGGATATTTCAGCTTTGCCTGTGTGCCCATAAGCACCAGAGGATGATGCCCAATCCAGAACGCAACCGGGCAATGTTCGCCTCGCGCCCAAAACTTTCGAAGATTTTTAGCATTATGAGTTGCGGGATACGGATAATAGGTCATTACCGCTCGGTCTTTGATCCAGCATCGCTGAATAGCCGTGTTATCGATCATTGTGTCCGGGTCATAGGTCGTGGCATGAGCAGCGGTGAGATAGGCCCCCGGATCACCCACATGCTGAGTGAGGGCCGGGAGCAGGGTCAAGTCAATGTCAGACCCTTGCAGGACAATTTGCTGAACAGGCGCCCTTTCCCCATTGACAACTCTGGGCGAAATAGGGGCACCAATAGCTGCGGAATAGGCTTGTGCAAAGTTTCGGTGGTCCGCGATACCGAGTGCTGCCGCTGTCAGTTCACGGCTAGCGGTCAGATTACAAACCAGGGGCATCGCACTCTGCGAACCTGAGGAGAGCAGCGGGTGCTCGATGCGCACAATCGGATAATAATCGCGCTCTTGCAGTATATATTGCAGAGCCGTGATTTCGTGAACCGTCGAGAGGGGCTCCGTTACTCGATAAAGTGATTCCTCAACCTCCGCCAAGTAAGAGCGCAAATCCAGCGGCGCGGTTGCTGATCCATTGGGCATGACAATTTCCTTCAGCGACAGTCCGCGACTGCGCCCTACCTGTTCACCCGGACGGCGTGGCGGACGGATCAGCCGAGGATCACTCTTCCGGAGCAACTATCAATTTGATGCCGTCGAGCTCATCCTTGAAGGGAATCTGACAGCTCAGACGCGAGTTTTCCCGATAATGATCGGTCGAACTCACAAGTTCAAGCTCATCCTCTTCGCGCGGCCAAAGCTTGTCCGTCCAAGCCGCATCCACATAGACATGGCAGGTCGCGCATGAGCAGCAGCCGCCGCAAATAGCCTCCACATCCATATCGTTGTCTCTGAGGATCTCCATGAGTGGTTGACCGTTGGGCGATTCCTCCAACACGTGTTCGGACCCATCTCGTCTGATGACATAGATCGTTGCCATTTGCCTAACCGCTCCCTCTTCTACTCTGGTGGGCCGTAATGCCTGAGCCAATCCCGCTCATCACGCACTGCAATATACTCTTTCGAGGCGTGGAGCCAAGGGCCGACCGGATGAGCAAACTTCGCGGATCCTTTAATGATCTGCTGAAGGACCCCGAAATTCTCAACGCTGCGGCCCAACAGAGCCATGTCCGCTCAAGCCCGGTTGCTATATAATAATACGGTGAATAACTGGTTTTCAGGGGCGCAACGCTTTTGAGAACCCAGCGCCGATGTGGCAGTGGCCGATCCTACCATGTATGGTGAGAATCAAGCCAATCGATAACAACGATGCGCGCTCTTCAAGTACTATCCTGCGGTTACGGGCAGTCAAGGAAATTGGGTCGGCATACAAGAATTCCCCTTGACGCACCAGACTGAGACACGGAAAACAAGAATGGCTGCCTACGCACTGCAAAGACTGATGGTCGCGGTTCCAACCATCCTGATCATCATTGCCTTATCCTTTGTGTTAATGTACAGCGCACCGGGCGGTCCTTTTGACGTCGACGCGGCACTCGAACCGGAAGTCCTGGAAAATCTGAAGCGCGCTTATGATCTAGACAAACCGGTCTACATCCAGTTCTTTATTTATATAGGCAACGTGCTTCAGGGGGATTTAGGACCCTCCATCGTCTACAAAGACTTTACCGTCACCGAACTTCTAGTCACCGGACTGCCGGTAAGTATAAATCTTGGTTTGAAGGCGCTTTTCGTAGCTCTTGCTTTGGGCGGCGCGCTCGGCATCTTTGCGGCTCTCAACCAAAACGGCATCGTAGACTATTCCGTTATGACGCTGGCGATGACCGGTATTGCCGTGCCGAGTTTTGTCACCGCACCGTTGCTGACGCTCTTCTTCGGAATTCTGTTGGTTGATATTCCAATCCTGCGGGACATCATGGATCCTTTGCCGATTGCCGGTTGGGGTGGTTTTCGAAATCAAATCCTGCCCATCACGGCATTGGCTTTGCCGCAAATCGCCATTCTTGCCCGTCTGTCGCGCGGCAGTATGGTCGAAGTTCTAAAGTCGAATTACATTCGAACGGCGCGCGCAAAAGGCCTGGGTGAAAACCGTGTTGTTACGCACCACGCCTTGCGAGCAGCCATTTTACCCGTGGTCAGCTATCTCGGACCCGCGGTTGCCGGCATTGTCACCGGATCCGTGATCATAGAACAGATTTTCGGCTTGCCGGGCGTCGGCCGCTACTTCATTCAGGGAGCCATCAACCGAGACTATCCTTTGGTTCTCGGCATCGTGATCGTTTATGCAAGTGCGGTTATCATCCTGAATCTGATTGTCGATATTATCTACAGCCTCCTTGATCCCAAGGTGAGGTACAAGTGATGTCGCTTGACAAGAGATTGAACGGTCGCATTTCGACAATTTTGGAGACGTCCAGCTCAATCAAGGGCCGCTCGCTTTGGCAGGACGCCGCACGACGTTTCTACAAGAATAAAGCTGCAATGACCGGCCTCCTCGGCATCGGACTGATCGCTATATTTGCGATTTTTGCGCCGTGGATCAGCCCGCATGATTACGATGATTTCAACTTCATGTACATCCTTCAACCGCCGACGTTCGAAGACAGCCATTGGTTCGGGACGGACGCCAATGGTCGCGACCTGTTTGTCCGCACTGCCTACGGCGCACGAATTTCACTTCTGATCGGGATTATGACGACGGCGGTCGCTCTCAGCATCGGCGTCATCTATGGGGCCACGGCAGGCTTCCTCGGCGGGCGTATTGACAACCTTATGATGCGAGCGGTCGACGTGCTATATGCGCTTCCCCTCATCTTTCTTATAATTATTCTGGTGACGCTGTTCGGACGCAATATTTTTCTCGTGTTTGTCGGAATCGGCGCCGTTGAATGGTTAACCATGTCGCGCATCGTTCGTGGTCAGACTTTATCGGTCAAGGAAAAAGAATATGTCGAAGCAGCCTATGCCGCAGGCGTCCCCACACGCGACATAATTCGTCGCCATATTATACCCAACGTCATCGGACCGGTCATCGTATTCGTCACGTTGCTCGTTCCGACAAATATTCTGATTGAAAGCTATCTGAGTTTCCTGGGCCTCGGCGTTCAAGAGCCGATGACAAGTTGGGGCGTACTCATCAAAGAAGGAGCGAACGAAGTCGAAACTCATCGTTGGCTGCTGCTGTTCCCCGCAACGTTCCTGGCGATCACCATGTTTTGTTTCAATTTCATCGGCGACGGCTTGCGCGACACACTGGACCCGAAGGATCGTTAGAATATGGTTTCTATACTGACCGTCAATGATCTGAATGTATGCTTTGCGACGCCCGAGGGTAATGTACGGGCGGTCAACGATGTGTCCTTCGAACTCGCAAAAGGCGAATGTCTGGGCGTGGTGGGTGAATCGGGTTCGGGCAAGAGCCAGACGTTTCTGGCATTACTCGGCCTTCTTGCGGCGAACGGTGAGGCGCGTGGTCGTGTCAGATTCGGCGACAAAAATCTGCTTGGACTTTCTTCCAAAGAACTGAACAAAATCCGCGGCAATCGCATCACGATGGTGTTTCAGGATGCTCTTACCGGACTAACCCCTCATATGCGGGTCGGCAACCAGCTTATCGAAGTTTTAAAGGAGCATTTGGGGAAATCACAGGCAGATGCGGAAGCGCGCGTGCTCGAAATCTTGGAACTGGTGCGTATTCCGGAAGCGCGTCATCGCATGCGCATGTACCCCCATGAACTGTCGGGAGGCATGCGTCAACGCATCATGATCGCTATGGCATTTCTGTGCGAACCGGATGTTCTCATCGCCGACGAACCCACAACTGCCCTCGATGTCACCGTTCAAGCGGAAATCCTTCGTATTTTCGAAGGGCTCAAAAAACAAACAAATACGGCCATCATTCTTATTACCCATGATCTTGGTGTAATTGCCGGAGTCTGTGACCGAGTGCTTGTGATGTATGCGGGGCGGGTCGTGGAAAGCGGCGGTGTCGATAACATCTTCTACGAACCCCATCATCCCTACACACGCGGGCTGCTCGATTGCATGCCCCGATTGAACACGCAAACGGTGCAAACGTTGCCTGCGATCCCTGGACACCCCCCCAATCTCCAGGAGTTGCCGCAAGGCTGCTCGTTTGAACCGCGCTGCCAGTTTGCGCAAGACCGCTGTCGACAACAACGCCCTCTGCTGAAAGCCGACGGGCACGGCCATGCGAAAGCCTGTCATCGCGAGATAATCGCATGAACGAAATAGCCGTTCTCAGCGTTCGCGATCTTCACGTGCATTTTTCTATTCACACGGGAGGGCTCATTCGCAAACGGTTTACGCCCTTGAAAGCGGTCGACGGCGTCAGCTTCGAGTTGAAGGCCGGCGAGTCACTAGGTGTTGTCGGTGAATCGGGATGCGGAAAATCAACCCTGGGGCGTGCCGTGCTTCAGCTTTTGAATGCAACGGACGGAACGGTTCTGTGGATGGGCGACGACTTGAGCATATTCACGTCCGAGGAGATGAGAAAAAAACGCAAGGACCTGCAACTGGTCTTTCAAGATCCACTGGCAAGTCTAAACCCTCGGATGACGGTCGGCGACATCATTTCCGAGCCGCTCATCGCCTACAACCCGGATCTTACGAGAGACCAAGCCGACGCGCACATCGACGACATGATGAGGCGTGTGGGCCTGTTGCCGCAAATGAGGAATAGATACCCTCATGAATTCAGCGGTGGACAGTGCCAACGCATCAGCATTGCACGAGCGATGATCAATCGTCCCAAGCTTGTTGTTCTCGATGAACCTGTAAGCGCGCTCGATGTCTCGATCCAAGCGCAAATTGTCAATTTGCTAAAGGATTTGCAGCGGGAATTAGAACTTGCTTACATTTTCATCAGCCATGACCTGTCCGTTGTTCGCCATTTTTGCGATCGCATTCTGGTCATGTATTTGGGTCAAATCGTCGAAGAGGCAACGCGAGACGACCTCTTTGAATCACCTCTTCATCCCTATACGCAAGCGCTGATCAACGCAGTCCCTATTCCCGACCCGCAAAAAGAACGGGGCAAGCCGTCGATCGTTCTTTCAAGCGAATTGCCGTCGCCGCTCCATCCGCCGTCAGGATGCCGCTTTCGGACGCGCTGCCCTCATGCCACGGACAGATGCATCCATGAAGCACCAATCATGGAAGAAGCCCGCGACAGTCACAAAGTGTCGTGTCACCATTGGCCGCAAATCAGACGTGCAATATCACACGAAGCAGCCTGGAAGTGAGTGTAATCCGGGGTTGTTAAAAGGTTTTGGAGAATGTAACTCACTGCTTCAAATCTTGTATCGGATTTTGGGGCGCTGAGAGACGTTGGGGCAGAAAAGCCCTATTATCTTGACGCCGCCGATTTCGTCCTCAAAACGCTGCTCAACCTCAAAGAGACCTGTCTGAGAGACGATGCGCTTGAGACTGCTCGGTGGCGGCTTCCGCCTGCTCAGCGCTGAGATACGCCTTTTCGCACTACTCGCAGCCGCCATCGTTACGCAGAGGCGGTATTCCCATCAGTCCCGAGCTACCGCCCCGGAGGCGCATTAGCGGGAAGGGCTAGGAAAGCGCCGTTGTTCTGCCGCGTCACCTCGCGCATGAGGGTAGCGTAGTTGGCGCTGTGCCCGCCGGAGAGGAAGCCGACGGCGTGAACCCGAACCTTGCGCTTTCCGGTTACGCGGTCGGTATTGAGTTGCTGGAGAGCGCCGAGCACTTGGTCGTAGGCGGTGCCCAGTGAATAGTCGTCACCGAAGATGTAAATTGCGATCTTCTTTCTGCTGTCCCCTCCGTAGGTGCGAAGCGCTGCTTTGAGCCCTTCCACCGGGCTGCTGTTCGAGACCGAGGTCCAGCGCTTCATCGCCTGAAGAATGCTCTTCCGCCGACGCGGTGTGTCCCTGATCCACCTCCCCGCATAGCTGGAGACGAGATACCGGCCGTTATCATTCATAACCTGGAAGCCCTCTACCCTAGGATGGATGTCGAGCACGTTATCCATCGTGGCCAAGACTTGGTCCCAGATGTTCCTCATACTCCCCGAAGTATCGACGATGAAAATGACGTATTCACTGTCGACCGGGATCCCGCCCACTTCGGCATCCCGTTCCTCAGTCAGGCTGCGCGCTCGGATCTCCGCGCGCTCACGTGATGCTTTGGCCCGCTCAAGACCTCTGTTGCCGGCCTCGAGTTTCGCAAGCTCCTGTTGCGCGCGGCGAACCGCGTCCTGCGGCGCGTCATCAGGCTCCACTGCCTCAAGCGCCGATGGCCCAACTGAAAGCTGAGCCTCAAGGCGCTCCTGCCGCGCCCGCAGCCGGGCGACTGCCCGCGCCACTTCGATTTTTTGCTGCTCCGTCGAGGGAGACGCAGGCGCGCCGGATTCGACCAACGCCGGTCCAGAGATGAGCAGCAGCACCACGATGGCGCCGAAGCCGCAGGCGATGATGTCAAGAAACGCCAAGCCAAACACCTCGCCCGATTCCCGGCGCTTCCTCATGGCCAGTTGTTCGCCGGCGTCAGGAGCAGTCCGCCCATACGCGACGTCCACCTCCAATACGCACCCGGCGCCTCCGGGTCCCCCTCCAGCGGAAGAAGGATGACGTGTATCTTCCTCCCCGCCAGTGCCGAGTGGCGCTGGCTGGAGAGAAAGAGCGCCATCCGGCATTCGCCGCTGACCGTAGTGCTTGCGTTCCGGGAACAACCTAGTCTCCGCGGCGACGAGATACTCTTCGTCGGCAGACCATCGGTTACGAGATAGATGTCGGTGGCGGCGGGAACCAAGTTAGCAAGTTCCTGAAGGCCGGCTTCCAGATTCGTTGCGCCGGTCGGAACGAGGCGATCGATTTCCCGAAACACGTCTGCGACCGCTGCCTGGTCGCGCCCCTTGCGCCATGCCTTTGCGTCGAGCGGAGTTGCCTTGTCATTGAACGTGATCACCGCGAACTCGCTTGCCGTCGGCACGCGCTGGATCAGCCACCTAAGCGTGCGGACTGTACGCTGCCATTTCGGTCCTTTCCGCTTCTCGGAATCGGACCGGATCTTGCGCTTGATGATGTCGAGGAGCCTCTCATCAGTCATCGAGGCGCTACGGTCGACAAGGATCGCAATGCGTCTGCCCTCGACCTTGAGCCCGAGCAGATAGTCCTCCTCGCCGAGCCTCGAATCCTCAATGGGATCAGCTGCACGCAGCGGTAGAAGGGCCTTGATCTCGGCCGTCAGCACCTCGTTCTTCCTCTGGGCCTCGCGGATCTCGCGTCGGATTCTGGCGAGGTCGACCCTCGCTTGCGCGTCTTCAGCCATGCGCTCCGCTTGCGCGGCCGCTTCCCGGTCCTGCTTCGCCTTGCGGTCTCGAAGCCGCTGCTCTGCAGCCTGGATTTGCGCGGAGAGGATGTCAGCCTCCCGGTGCAGTGCAGCCAGCGTCTCGGCCTCGGCGGCGATGGAGTCAGCGGCAACACTCACAACGGCCTCGGTATTGTACTTGACGATGAGGAAAAGCAGCACCACCGCGCCGAGGCCGCAGGCCATGACGTCGAGAAAGGCCATTGGAGTTCCCGGCTGGCGTCGCCTCCCCGCCATGGCTCACCTCAGCGATTGTCGGGGCGGCTGATGCGCTTGAGCAGAAACTCCTCGCAATACGCCTGGATATCCACCAAGCGCCGGTCCTGAGCGCGTTGCAGCGTATGAAGAAGCAGCATGACCAGCAGGCTCGCGAGCAGCGCAACCAGAGTCGAATTGAAGGCCGTCCCGAGGCTCGTGGTCATACCGGCGATATCGCCGGCCAGCGCCTGATCGGCCTGCGAGAGTGCCTGGCCGATTCCACGCACCGTACCGACGAACCCGATTGAGGGAATCGCCCAGATCATATAGCGGATCATCGCGTTGTCCGCCTCGAAACTCATCCCGAGAGCCTCGACGCTCGTCTGAACGACCTCCGACGTGCTCTGTACGTCACCGGTGATGCGGTAGCGCCGCAAGCTCGCGGTCAGGGTTTCCATGAGTTGCGTTTCCCTTATGTCACGCGAGACCATTTCGAGTTGGTCAAGCGTATCAACGAGCTTATCGGCGGGCTCCACATCTTCCTTCTCTTCAGCCTTGCGCTCGTCGACCTCCTCCAACATATCGATCCCGAACAGATATTGTTCGGAAGCGAGCGCCCACATCCGCGACAGAATTTGGACCACGCAGAAGACCGTGAGAACGAGGCAGATCTCCTGCTCCCAGTCCTTCAGAATCACCGCCCAGTCTCGGGATGCGGACTGACCCGCCGCCTGTGTTGCTTCGATCACCGCCTCCGCCCGGGGCCGGATGAGCTGGTCATAGAGTAAATGGATCGAGCCGACAGAGACGAGCAGGACGAGAGCGCTTCGGAGGATCTCTCTCATGTCAGATATCCACCGGGAAGCTCGTGGGCGCGTTCAGGCTGATGGCCGCCTTTCCGGCCTGCGACGCTCCCGGACGCGGGGTGGCCAACAGGACCGCAGCGGCAAATAAGAGAAGTACGGCACCGCAGGCAGCGAGCCGGATCCGGCGGCGTATATGTGCTCGGTTCATGTCACGAATCTCCCTCGGCATAGCGGACGACCCGGAAACCGAGATCGTCCTGCGGGGTGTCGCTGCCCTTGCGCCAAGCAGCGCGGAGTTCGTTCAACGTACCCGAACGCCAACTCGACCCTTTGACGACACGGCGGCCGCCGGGGCGGACGTCCATCGGGTCGACCTCGATTCTCCCCTCGGGCGGGGGCTGAAGGTCGTAGATATCGTGCACCCACTCTCTCGCATTGCCGGCGAGATCGTGGATGCCCGCAGCGTTGGGCACGAATTTTCCGGTCTCGGCGAGGGCCGCGAACCCATCCGTGTACCGGGGAACGTAAACGGCAACCTTCCCCTTCGCCGACTCGTCGGCGATGTTAGCACTCATCGGCGGCAGCACGGCTTCGTCCCCCCACGTAAACCGGGTCTGACGGCTTCTGCCGGCCTTGCGGGCGAGCCATTCCCATTCGGCCTCAGTCGGCAGGCGATAGCCATTGGCGTCCGGGTCGCTGCCGGTATGGCGCCCCTCGGAAGTAAAGGCATAGACGGGAGTGAGACCCTCCTGCCGACTCAGCCAGTTGCAGAAGCGTGCGGCATCCTGCCATGACACCCCTGTGGCGGGGCGGCGGTCGGTGCCAGCCGGTGCGTTCGGATGGGTGAAGCGCCGGAACTGGGCGATCGTGACCTCGTGAATTCCGGCATAGAACGCCCTGGTCAGGCGGACCCGGCGGACGAACTCGTTGGCCCGACGGCCCGGTTCTCCGCGGCGCGCACCGAGGACGACCTCACCGGGTGTCCGGTAGAGCTTGAACTCGATCCCGGCCTTGTTGACGTAGCGCGGCGGGAGAACGATGGGCTGAAGCAATACTTTGATGCTCTGCGAGGTGGCGTTCTCAGGCGTCACCACACGGGTTGCGGGTTCATAGCCACTTCGCATAAAGCGAATCGTGTGCGGAACCGCACGGAGCCGGAGGCGCTGCGGGGTCCTCCCGGCGCTGCGGCCGTCAATCTCGATGTCGGCCTGCGGTTCGGATCGGATATCAATGTCTCCGTAAATCGGGGCGAGTTTCAACTCCACGACGCTTGGCTTTCCGGGGCCCAGCGTGAACGTGACTTCCTTCGGAGTGTAACCCGGTTTCGTGTAACGGGCACGGTGGGCGGTATGCTCGCGAAGCCGGAGTTCCCGCTGGCCCAAAACCGCCTGTCCGTTGACGGAGAGAAGCCCGTCTGGAGGCGAAAGTGCGAAGGAAACCGGAACCATGCGGCGGCGTAGCTGGTAGTGTCGATCGAAATGCGGCTGCAGATTCGTAACCTCGATGCTGTCAGTATGCGTCACATAGCCTGCATGCTCGATACGAAGCGTGTGGACACCTCCCGAAAGCGACAGAGTCAACGGGGTTCTTCCGACGGACGCAGCATTCAGAATAACGTCCGCTCCGGCCGGCTCGGAGGTGACCGCGACCCGCCCCGCGACCGGCGTGAGCTTCAACTCCGCGACATGTATCTTCCCGCGACCGGCAGTGATGGTCTGCAAAGCCGGGACGAAATAGGGGTGGCGGGCGCGCAAAACACGCTCGCCCGGCTCGATCTCGACATCAATACGCGGCCCCTGCGCGATGAGCGATTCATCGACGACCCATTCGGTCTCATCTCGCTCTGGGATGCTAGTCGCGATGAGCCGGGCGGGAAGCGGTCTCAGAACCACTTCGATACGACCTTGCGCGCGGGCAGCCGCCTCGACCGGGAAGACGGCAGCCGCAAAGCCCTCCGCGCGAATACCGAGCGTCAACGGCCCGTCGAGAGCATAGATGTACCCGCCAATAAGGGTAGCGCGTCCTTCGACGGTCTCGACCGCAATGTCGACCGCGTCTTCCGGAAAGATGACGAGTTGAAGACGGACGACGACCAAGCTGTAGAACAAGATCCCGCCAAGCAGAAAAACAAGAATGACCGCACCCGTCGCGGCTGTTACAAACCGGACTTCGCGACGGCGTCTGGCACGCGACAGCCTGTATTCAAGTTCGTTCATCACAAATCACGCGGACATCCTCCGACGGGACCCCGGGGGACACGGTCACCTCGATGAGCTTCGAACGGTACCCCTTGCGCTTGCCCTCGAAAACATAGGTGCCGGGCCGGAGCTTGACAATACGATCCTCGGTGCGCCCGATCATACCGACCCCGCGAACGCCGATCACGGTCCGATTGTCGGAGAGCACCCGGACAGGGACCGGCGTCTGGCGGACCTCTATTACCCGCTCAAGTTCTTCGGCGCTCTTCCGGAGGCGATGGCTGAGCGCGAGAAGCAGGGATTCGGTCAGAGTCTTGCGGGCCGCTTCGACGACGGCAGGGGTACCGAGGCGTTCGGGACGAGCAAGGAAACGATCGATCTCTCTCTGCGTATTCAGGATGCGCGACGCGATCTCCCTGCCCTGAAGTGCTTTGCCGTGAGCCGGTTCAAGCGCACGCACTTTCTCATAGGCGTCGAGCGAGGCCGCCCAGTCATCCCGGGCACCGGCGCGCTGGGCATCGGCGAGATAGCGATCCAGAGTCTCGGCGCGTTCCAGTGCCGCTACACGCTCCTTAAGGCGTCGGGTTTCGCCATGCTCCGGCTTCCGTCGTGCAGCGCGGTCGAGGGCTTCCTTCGCCGTCGCCAGCTTTCTGTCGTCCAGCGCCTTCCAGCCCTCGGCGATAGCGCGCAGGAATTCCTGGTCCTGCCGCCTCTCCTCCTCCGGAGATTCCGCAACAGAGCGTGGCGCGGCAATCGGCACTGCTTCGGACGGGGCTTGGTTGCGGACAGTTTCGACGGGTGCAGCGACGGGCGATTCCGCCGCCGATCTTGCGGCTGCTATCTCACGAGGAGACGGCAATTTCTCCGCACGAGGCGGGGCGGGTGTAGTGCCCTCGACCACATCCGACGCTGTGCTCGCGGACATTGTCGCAGACTCAGTAGCGGTCTCAGCCGAACCGGTTGCGGGGTCCGAGTTCCATAGCAGCCAGCCGTAACCGAGACCGGCCCCGAAGGCGGCAGCCAGCGGCAGAACAGCTGCCAGCACGAAAAACACGGCTCGGTGGTGCGCAGCGCGGCGTTCCTGTGCTTCCGCGATCCGCGCGCCAACTCCTCTCACGCTCTGTGAACTGGACATTCCGGAGCCGAAACTCTCCATTCAAAGCTTCGTCGGCGGCGTCGCTTCCTTGTCGTAGATCCGTTTCAGAAACACGCGCCACTGTCGGAATTGCTCCTTCGCATCGCCTCGGAGTTCGACCGTCTCCTCCTCAAGCTGAATGACCTGCGGCGCCACCTCGACATCAATGGAATCGCCTAGTTCGGCAAGCGCTGCGGCATGGACCTTGCTCTCCGCCCTGCTCTCGAAGCTCTCCGCGATGAGCAGCGCGCCCGTGGTCGCGGCGGCAATGCCAGCGGTGCTGGCTCCGACATCGTTCTGGTTCTGCATGGCAGCGGCTGCACCGCCGATCACGAGCACTGCGCCGCCAACCCCCTGCCAGAATGCCCTGCGCTTGGCCTTACGCATCGCCTTCGCTTCGGGGAGGGCATATTTCTGCCAAGCGGCATAACTCTCGTCGGTACGCCGGACGAATGCCTCGTAATGGGTCTGCATCCGTTCCATGAACATATGATCCCGCACCTGCAAAGCGCGGCTTCGCTTGAACATGGGATCGTCCCGGGCCGGCATGCCGCTGACGGTGAAACGCCCGTTCGTCTCCTGAATGTATTCCGCGAAAAAGTCCCGGGAGAACGTCTTCGCGAAGCGAAGTGCCGTGGCGTTGCGGATCGTCGCGAGCTCTTTCGCAGTGTGTGCCTCAAGCCGCTCGACAATGTCTTCCGCCGCCATTTCGAACACCGGCCGGTACGGATCCTTGCCGCGGTTGCGTATGTCCCTGTGGAATTGCTCCTTCACGCGGTGTTTGTAGGTCGCCTTCACCCATTGCTTGCCGGTACTGTCGATCACTTCGACCCTGATCTCGGCATCCTCGCCGTTCGATTTCAGAATCCTCCCGACAAGGTAGAGATCCGCCGAAACGTTTGTGTCGGGGGTAACCCGCACATCGCCGAACGACCCCGTGGCCTGGAGCGCCCGTTTCATCTCGAATGCGAAACGGTTGGCCTCGGTCCGGCGGAGTTCCGGCCAGATCCCTTTCTTCTCGTAGTCATCCGCATCTTCAGGAAGGCCGGGGTCGAAGACGGGCACCACCACATCGGGTCGATCCCCCACATATACCGCGGGTCTCTCCGCAGACGGAGAGTCGAGCTTCAGTCCTGTGGAAATCCGGCTGGTCTGCCCGGAGGTGGAGCAGCCGGAGAGCACCGCGGCGAAAACCCCGACCAGCGCACATGTGAGTAGTTTCTTCATAGTTCGATAATTCTCCAATGAGGGTCCGGTCCGCACAACATTAACAAGTTTGCTAAATTTTGAGAATATGGAAGCCGTTGTTAAGTTTATAGCTGAACACAACGGGCTGCAAGTTCAGTCCTGAGAACAAAGCAAGAAAGTCGGTTGTCGACTGGTCTGGCAAACTATTATGGCGCTATATGGCATGGCAAGAACCGGAGTTGGGTTGCCCCAACACTCGGATATGATCGGGGTTCCATTCCCCAAAGCAGATACGAGCGCGCCCATAGGCAGGGGGAAACTTGTTTCCGGATTGCAAGAAACACCACGCCATTCAAGTCAACCGTTCAGAGCAAGATCCAGCAGAGCTTCGATTGGGGCGACGGTTACGGCAGCCTTTGGAACCGGGATGAACCCGTCCCGATTCTAGTTCACGGGCAGGCCCTTGACTTTTCGATATTCGTTCCAGAGTTCGGCCTGCGCCTGCGGGTCCGTCTCGGCCATTGCCGCCGCGCGTATCTGCGCCGCAAGCACATCGTCGTTTTTCGGATCCGGTATATCTTGCGGGATCACGGCGTTGTGGACGGCGCGCACCCCAGGGCCGCCGCCCACACGCTCCGTACTGTCACCGTTGTAGGCCGTCACTGCAGATTCAGCGGACGGCTCGGGGTCGCTGCCCCGGAGATATTTCGACGTCGTTGATGCCACGGACCCGCTGGAGGTGACGGAGCGAGCCGCCGTGCTCTCGGCGGCACCGGTCTGATCAAGCACCTCGGCCGCAGCGTCGGCTGTTTCAGCCGCAGCCGAGACCGCTTCGGCTGCTGCTTCCATCGCAGCGAGGGCGCGATCCTCTATCTGAACGGACTCGTCGGAAAGCTTGGCTGCAGCCTCGGCAGCTTTGTCAGTGGCTTCCGACGCGGCACGAACTGCCCTGGCCGCTGCGGACACCTCTGCGGGTGAGGCGCCCGCCCTCTGGACAGCGGCATCCGCATCCGCAGCTGCGGTCTGAGCGGCCCTGGCCGCCGCTTGGGCGGTTTCCACTGCCTTGTCGGCTGCTGTCTTCACGGCTTCGTCGCTGCCATCGCCCGCTTTCGCCGACGCCGACGCTCTGGCTGCCGCCGCTACCGCCTTGGCTGCAGCCTCGGCAGCTTTGTCAGTGGCTTCCGACGCGGCACGAACTGCCCTGGCCGCTGCGGACACCTCTGCGGGTGAGACGCCCGCTCTCTGGACGGCAGCATCCGCATCCGCAGCTGCGGTCTGAGCGGCCCTGGCCGCCGCTTGGGCGGTTTCCACTGCCTTGTCGGCTGCTGTCTTCACGGCTTCGTCGCTGCCATCGCCCGCTTTCGCCGACGCCGCCGCTCTGGCTGCCGCCGCTACCGCCTTGGCTGCAGCCTCGGCAGCTTTGTCAGTAGCTTCCGACGCGGCACGAACCGCTCTGGCTGCTGCGGACACCTCTGCGGATGAGACGCCCGCCCTCTGGACGGCAGCATCCACATCCGCAGCCGCGGTCTGAGCGGCTCTGGCCGCCGCTTGGGCGGTTTCCACTGCCTTGTCGGCCGCTGTCTTCGCGTCTTCGTCGCTGCCATCGCCCGCTTTCGCCGACGCCGCTACCGCCTTGGCTGCAGCCTCGGCAGCTTTGTCAGTGGCTTCCGACGCGGCACGAACCGCCCTGGCTGCTGCAGACACCCCTGCGGGTAAGACGCCCGCCCTCTGGACGGCAGCATCCGCATCCGCAGCTGCGGTCTGAGCGGCCCTGGCCGCCGCTTGGGCGGTTTCCACTGCCTTGTCGGCTGCTGTCTTCGCGTCTTCGTCGCTGCCATCGCCCGCTTTCGCCGCCGCCGCCGCTCTGGCTGCCGCCGCTACCGCCTTGGCTGCAGCCTCGGCAGCTTTGTCAGTGGCTTCCGACGCGGCACGAACTGCCCTGGCTGCTGCAGACACCTCTGCGGGTGAGACGCCCGCCCTCTGGACGGCGGCATCCGCAGCCGCAGCCGCAGTCTGAGCGGCCCTGGCCGCCGCTTGGGCGGTTTCTACTGCCTGGTCGGCCGCTGTCTTCGCGGCTTCGTCGCTGCCATCGCCCGCTTTCGCCGCCGCCGCCGCTCTGGCTGCCACCGCTACCGCCTTGGCTGCTCTATCGGCAGCGGCGAACGCTTCATCCGCTGAGGATGAGCCGCTTCCGGCACCGCCGCTAAGGCCCGCCTCTCCGCCGGGTGAGGAAACTGGGAGTTGGCAATTCTCGAAGCGGGCAAGCGATTCGTGGAACGCTTGGTCGAGGATCGCGATCTCCTCCTCCCGGGTTAGAGGCCGCCCGTCAATTTCAGACGTCACCTCCTGCGGAAGGCAGCGCTCATCCGTCTTCGACGGGCCGGTCACGGAAAACAGGACGAGAAGGCCGATTGCCGTCGCGCCAGCGACCGGGCACCTTCGAAAGTTCCTGCACGGCATCACGGAACCCTGCATCCAATGGGAATTGATATCAGGCAGCCAAATTATGGTATCCGCACGGTCGTGTAAAGCAGGGATTGCCGCAGCCCCGGCATCATCATTGGCCCCCGCAGTTCAAGGCAGCGGCGCGAGATGTGGGGCCATACCGAGGCCTACGATCCAAAATCATGGCGACACAAATAAGCCGCTGATCCGCCGCCGCCGAGACCCTGCACAATGCCGCGGCCGTCCTGGAGGCCATAACCGGTGACGGATGCCTGCGCCGAGACACGGTCTCAGTGACAGCGTTCTATTGCCACCGCCGTCGCCTCGCCGCCGCCGATACAAAGGGACGCCACCCCTCTGTCCAGACCTCGGCGCTCAAGCGCCGCCAGCAACGTCACCACAATGCGTGCACCGGAGGCCCCGATCGGATGACCGAGCGCGCACGCGCCGCCATTGACGTTGAGTCGATCGTGAGGCAGATCCAACGCCTTCATGGCGATCATGGGCACGACGGCGAAAGCCTCGTTGACCTCGAACAGGTCGACGTCACCGCGAGTCCACCCCGTTTTATCGAACAAGTCCTGAATGGAGCCCACGGGTGCGCTGGTGAATTGCGCGGGCTTTCGGGCATGGACGGAATGGCCGTGAATGACGGCGCGTGGCACGAACCCTTTGGCTTCGGCTGTCGAGCGGCGCATCATGACGAGCACAGCGGCGCCGTCGGAGATCGAACTCGAATTGGCCGCCGTCACCGTCCCCTCCGCGGCAAAGGCCGGTTTCAACTGCCGAATTCTGTCGACATCGGCTTTGAGCGGCTGCTCGTCAACCGCCACGTCCTTTCGTGTTTTCCTCGTGGTGACCGCGACGCTCACCACTTCCTTATCGAAAGTGCCAGTCTCGATAGCCCGCTTGGCGCGCGTCAGCGATTCAATGGCGTAGTCGTCCTGCGCATCGCGCGTAAATTGATAGGCCTGGGCGGCGTCTTCGGCAAACGTCCCCATCAAACGGCCCGGCTCGTACGCGTCTTCAAGACCGTCCAGAAACATATGGTCCTTGACTTCTCCGTGGCCGAGGCGGAGACCGCTGCGCACTTTGGGCAGAAGATAAGGTGCGTTGGACATGCTCTCCATGCCGCCTGCCACCATGATCTCGTGGCTGCCCGCAGAGATCGCGTCGTGGGCCATGATCGCGGCCTCCATGCCCGAGCCGCACATTTTATTTACGGTGGTACACGGAACATCCTCACCGAGACCGGCGCCGAGCGATGCCTGCCGCGCAGGTGCCTGGCCCAAGCCTGCTGGCAGCACACAGCCCATGATCACAGCGTCGACGTCTTCCTTTGGGACTGCGCTGCGCACCAGCGCGGCGTCGATCGCGGCGGTGCCCAATTCCGGCGCGGTACGTGGCGACAGTGCGCCCTGAAAACTGCCCATAGGCGTTCGCGCCATACCTACGATGACGATCGGATCCGTGTTCATATTTTTATCCCGTGACGACTTTTACTTGATCAATTGGCTGAATTCGCAAATGCAACCCGTTGCGCTGAGGCCGTACATCAATTTCCTTGCGAAGACAAGCTAAGTTGCAGCAACGGGCAGGCATCGTCCTCGACGGCGCGTTCCAACATGCGAAAATAACGCTCAAAATACCCGCTCCTTCGGCTTCATCATACTATATGATGGAGACGGGCCGGAGTGCTTGAGCGCCCTCGCCCGGAATTTGCCGCACGGCAACAGTCCATTGAGCGGCTTGTACACCACCATTTCATTTGGTAGCGTGACATCCGACGGTGCCTCCCCATGGAGGATAAAAGGGAACGCAGTGATGCACTTTGCGCTAATCTGTGGCTGTACCCGCAACTGTAGGCGGAGAGTTTGAGCACTGAGAGCCACTGAAACGTACGTTTCGGGAAGGCGTGTCTCAAACCGTGACCCGCAAGCCAGGAAACCTGCCGTCAAGTCGTCCAATCTTCGGTCGGGATTTGCCGAGGGTGCGGAGATCCGTAGCGACGACACCTTAAACGAGGGTTTAACGTCGCACGGGTTGTCATGGCGCAAAAGCATACTCGAAAGATCGACACGAGCGGTTTGCCGCTAGGCCGCATGCTCACGTCCTTTTTCACCGACCGGCAAACCCGACAGGTAATGCTGCTCGCTCTGCTGCTCGCGGGCTGGAGTCCAACCGCATGTCCCACTCAATTGACGGCGCAGGAGTCCGATGAGCTTATCGTCAGAGCAACGAAATCAGGGACGTCGTTGAGACAAGCTGGCTCGTCCGTCACTGTGCTTGACGGCGCAGATTTGGAGTTGCAGGGCTTCCGGTTCATATCGGATGCGCTCGACACCGTCCCAGGTCTTCATGTGATCAGAAACGGAGGTGCCGGACAATTCGCTGCCGTGTTCATGCGCGGTGAAGAGTCATACCGAACACTCGTTCTGATCGACGGCCTAGAAGTCTCGGACACGGCAGGCCCGCAAAATCTGGCAAATTTTGCAAACGTTCTCGTCACCGATATCGACCGCATCGAAGTCATTCGCGGTCCTCAGGCTTTGCTCTATGGCGCTGATGCCATCGGCGGCATTATCAGAATCGATACGCGCCGCGGCACTCAAGGCTTGCACGCAACAGGAACCGTCGAATACGGCAACTTTGCCACGAAGAGCGTCTCCGCAAGCCTCAAAGCGGGCGGCGACGGCCACGATATAAACGTCACCGTCAAGCGATACGTAACGGACGGATTCTCGGCCAAGGAGGGCGATATCACGTTGGACGACGCGGACGGCAACGAAAACCTGAGTTTAACGGTACTGGGTAGCGCAGACATAACACCCGGCATTCGTTTCGAAGGCGTGTTTCGATTTGTCGACGCCGAATCCGAATTCGACGGCTTTCGCTTCGACCCGGACCGCCTGCTTCTGACGCAGGAAATCGGGGCCCGTGCAAACATCGAGTTCACGAATCTGAACGGTCGACTTGCAAATTCCATTGCCGTCAGTCGATTCAGCGTCAAAAAAAATGATCTCGACGGCGGCCTTCCAACTCAATCGTTTTTCGGCGACCCAATTTCCCAGTTCGATGGGCAACGCACGAAAATCGAATATGTGGGTGCGTTCAAAGCGACCGCCTCGCACCGCTTTCTATGGGGTGGCGACTATGAAGAAGAAAAGGCTCAAACCGATACGCTAAACAACAGCTCTCACAATTACGGCTTTTATGCAGAGTGGCTGGCCGATTGGAACGATCAGTTATACCTGACCGCCGGCGTGCGCTTTGACGATCATGCGAATTTTGGCGGACGGGCAAGCTATCGCGCCACGGCGGCTTTTCTCCGAAACCTGGCGGCAAACAATGAAATAAAAATTCATGCAAGTGTCGGCAGCGGCTTCCGCGCACCCAGTCTCATGGAGCAGGCGCGCAATGTCACCTTCGGCCTGCCGCCCGTGTCGGAGGAATTTTCCAAAGGATGGGACATCGGCTTTGAACAGACCCTTTTCAACAAGCGCGCGACACTTGGCGTCACGTTTTTCCGTCAAATCATCAAGGATGAAATCCGCTTCGACAATGCCGGTTTTACAGGCTATTTTCAGGCCGACGGCGCATCACTTTCTCAAGGGGTCGAATCATCGATATCGGTGAAACTCGTGCGAGGTCTCACTATCTCCGGTGCCTACACTTTCACCGATTCGACCGTCAATTCGCCCGACATCGAAAACGGACTGCCCAGAGTTCGGCGGCCAAAACACGCCGGCAACGTGCACATCGATTATTCCTTTTGGCAGGACCGGGCCAACATCAACGCCAATATCCACATGGCGGCGAATGCGGAAGACGGCTTCCTGAATTTTCGCATGCCCCTCGACGATTATACGGTTGTCGATCTTGCAGCCTCGGTGCAACTCAATGACCACATGCAGGTCTTTAGCCGGATCGATAATGTCTTCAACGAGCAATACCAAGTCGCAGCAGGATTTCAGACATCGGATATTGCCGGCTATGTGGGCATCAGGGGTGGATTCTGATGGAATGCGAGTCATGACGGTTTGGGGACAGGCTTGGACGATGGCGAACGCATCTGCGGTGCTCACCGCCTTCGCCATCTCGGCCACGAGCGCGGCGGATGGTGTGAAGCCATCGCGTATCGTTTCTATGAATCTGTGTACGGATCAACTTGTAATGATGTTGGCTGATCGCGAGTATATTGCCTCACTGAGCTACACGGCCGCCGATCCAGACCAGTCTCTTGTTGCAGACGAGGTGGGGGACATTCCGCTCAACAAAGGCTTGGCAGAGGAAATCATCCCTCTTGCTCCTGACATTATCTTTTCAGGCTCCTTTACCACGACGTTCAGCGATCAACTCTTGCGCAGTCTGGGATACATGATCGTCGAGATAACTCTGTCCGAAAATCTCGATGACGTAAGACGAAATATTCAGACGGTGGCAGACGCAATCGGAGTGCCGGAACGCGGCATCGCAATGGTACGGGATCTGAATGACGCGCTCCGTGCGGCGCGCGTCGAAGCAGCCGACCCGGCGCGCGCCCTCGTCATGTTGCCCGGGGGTTTCACACCCGGACGAAACAGCATTGCGCATGAGATCTTGAAGCTGGGCGGTCTTCGAAATGTCGCCTCAGACCTCAACGTGACGTCTTGGACGAACATAACGCTCGAAGCGCTGCTGCGTGCAGAACCTGATGTCATCATTGTGGACCCGCAAAACAAAACATCACGGGCACTTGCCACAGAATTCCTGAAACACCCCGTCCTGCGTCATTACATGGCCGCGCGCACGATCATCGAAGTTCCCTCAAAACTGTGGGGATGCGGCACGCTGTTTATCGCCAAAGCGCTTGAGATCATAGCGGACGCAAGGCGCTGATCAAATACGGGCCGGCCCAATGAATAGCGATACGCGGTTCCATGTGCTTTTGAATCTGGGGCTCGGTAGCGCGGTTTGTGCGTTGGCTTTGATTTCGCTGCTCATCGCCGCAAGCCCCTATTCGACAGCCCAAACAGCGGTTCAAGCAAATCAAACCGACCCCGAGGTGGCGTGGCTGATCCTCAGCCAGATCCGTTTGCCACGAGTCATCTTGGGAATTCTCGTGGGCGGCACGCTGGGTCTGTGCGGGGCGGTGCTTCAAGGCCTGTTGCGAAATCCATTGGCGGAGCCGGGAATTATTGGTGTTTCCGGCGGGGCTGCTCTGGGCGCGTCGCTCGTCTTTTACCTGACGCTGACCACACTCGGCGGTCTTGCCGTCCCCCTGGGCGGTGTGATTGGCGCACTCATCGCCTTGGGAGCGCTCTATGCGCTGGCTGGTCGAAATCCCGGTGTCTCCACGCTCATACTGGCGGGCGTCGCGGTCAACGCCTTCGCGGGAGCACTCACCTCGCTTGCGCTCAATTTTGCCCCCAACCCCTACGCCGCTTTGGAAATCCTTTTCTGGATTTTAGGGAGCGTGGTCGACCGCAGCTACGAGCACGTCGTGATGGTTTTGCCCTTCATAGTCACGGGTGTCATTCTGGTGGGTTCGACGGCGCGGGCGCTCGATGCTTTATCCCTCGGTGAAGACACCGCAACGAGCTTGGGCTTCGACCCCGGATGGCTCAAAGCCCGTGCAGTTTTAGGCACGGGGCTCGCCGTGGGTGCTGCCGTATCCATCTCCGGCATCATCGGATTTGTCGGCTTGGTCGTTCCCCACTTGCTCCGTCCTCTGATCGGTTACCGGCCAAGTCAGCTTCTCCTACCGAGCGCCCTCGGCGGCGCGCTGTTGCTTACGGCAGCCGATATTCTGGCGCGGATGCTTTCGTTCGAAATCGAACTCAAAATTGGCGTCATCACGTCGCTGGTTGGCGCGCCGTTTTTCTTGTACCTCATTGTGAAAACACGGAGCGCCATAACATGAGTCGTCTGAGCGTCAAAAACGTGACTGTCGCGTTCAACGGGATGAAGGCCGTCAATCATGTCTCATTTGATTTGGGCGGCGGCACGCTCGCAGGTCTGATCGGCCCCAACGGTGCCGGCAAGACAACGTTGTTGCGCGCCATTGCTAATCTCATTCCATTCAACGGCCGCATCTGTCTTGACGGTGAAGATGTGACGTCCATAACCCGGTCGTCATTGGCCAAACAAATCTCGTATCTAGCGCAAGGTCATATCTGCCATTGGCCGCTTCAAGTCCGTCACGTCGTGGCCCTTGGGCGCCACCCTCACCTGCCGGCGTTCGGGCGGCTGTCATCAATGGACGAACAAATCATCGCGGACGTCATGGTCCGTGCCGACGTCGGGCAATTCGCCGAACGAAATGTCCTGACCCTGTCGGGTGGAGAGCGGGCGCGGGTCATGCTGGCGCGGGCTCTGGTGGGCGGTGGGCAGTTACTGTTGGCCGATGAGCCCGTGGCGTCGCTTGACCCCTTTCATAAATTGCAAATCATGGATCTCCTGAAAGCCTTGGCGGCGGCGGGCCAGACAGTCGTTGTCGTTACCCATGATTTGACGCTCGCCGCTCGTTTTTGCGATCAACTCATTCTACTCTGTCGCGGCAAAATAATCGCGCAAGGCGACGTCGACAACGTACTGTCCGATGAGGCGGTTGCAGAGGCTTACCATGTGGACCTGGTAAGGGCGCAACACAAGCAAACGTCCTACGTGCTTCCCTGGCAAAGAGTTTGAGCGGGATAAAACAACTTCACGGGTGGTTCCACCATTCCCTGATGGACCAATCGGGCGTCAAAGTTTTACCCCTGGGGTCGCCACCTTCGAGTCTGATCTCCTTGCGATATGCTTTGTCCGAGACAAAAGGCCCGTGGGCTTTGAAATCTTTGGCTTTGGCGGGCAAAACTTTGCCAGCCGACTTGGGCAGCACTTTCAAAAACCTACCGTCCCGTCCGATGATCGGAATGATACGATTGTGACGAGAGAAGACTCGACGCATACTCGCCGATTGCTCGACGAATGCGTTCTTTTCGTCCTCGTCTTTCTTGAACAGGTACTCATGGGCGGCAATCATCTCGTCAATAAAGTCCTGCTCAACGACTAACAAATTAGAAATCACCCAGCACCGATCCTCAAAAGACCAATAGTAGGACAGGCCGACAAGCTCTCGTTCTCTGGTCAAGTAAGGAAAAAATGGAAAGGAGCGGCAGGCTAGCGTCCGATTGTCACGCTCACAGTATCGGGCCCCGTTGCATTCGATCGCCTTGCACCCGGAATCCAATTCCTTGACGATTTGGCGCGTATCCCTATCAAAGGGTTCGAACTCGTGCCACATCCTGGTGCGCTCCTTCAGAAGTTCGTATTCGTGCCTAGTGACGATGGGCACCGCGTGCTGAGTTGAACAGCACAGCGGTTCGCCTCCATTCAACGGTGCACACATGCGGCCACAGTCGTATCGCGTGGAAATCGATACACTGAAACGCTTATAGATCTCCGCGAAATGTTTTGCTTTGGCTGTCATGACGCGCACTCTATGCGATTCTAAGCGAAAAGCGGCAATTCAAATCAAGTCATCCGCGGCCACAGTCGTCTGTGCCGCAGCAGGCTTGCCGAGGTCGGGCTCCGCCCATTTCAGCCGCACGATGACGGCGGCAACCAAAAGCGCGACGTTGGCGATGCCCATCACGACAAAGGGCGCGGACGGCGCCCAAAAATCGAAAAGATAGCCGCCGACGCTTACGGTCACGAGAATCCCGATCGCACCCGTAAACCCAAACGTGCCGAACACGGAGCCTCTTTCCCGTTCCGGGGCCTCCTGACCGATCAAGGCCTGGGATGCCAAAACCCCGCTGACTTCGCCCATGCCAAGAATGACCGCAGCGGCATACATCTGAGGACCGATTGGATCCGTGACAAGTCCCAAAGACGTATAGCCGACCGCGGCAAGCGTGACCGCTATACATAACGCCGTAACCCGATTAAGGCGGTCGATCAAAACGCCAATCACCGGTGCCCAAAGAAGGGCGCACAATTGGACCAAACCGTAGAACATGCCTGTACGTTCGCTTGCTTCTTGCGGACTCAAGCCCGAGGCAATTCCGGCTTGGGTAAGCCACAGGGCAAAGAACGTGCTGACGAGCACGAGATCGCCTCGGGAGATCATCGCAGCCCCGTAGGACAACGCGATACGCGGATTGCGCGCCGCACGGAAACCGGTCCTTAACAGGCTGAAGAAGTCATCCCGTTTCGAATCGGCTTTCGGCACGCCACCCTTGAGACCGACGCGCAACGTGATGGCGGCGATCAGACAAATCAGCGCAACGGTCCACAGTGAGTAGCGGCCCGCCCAAACGCCGTCGGCGCTGGTAAGGCTCGAATACCACGCCGGCAGTCGCATCAGAATGAATATACTGATCACGACGCCGAGACCCTGGAGAAAACCGCAAGCGCCGATCATTTTGCCGCGGCTCGCATTTTGCGGATAGTCGGCTATTACGGTTGCCAACATCGCGACGATACAAGCGGCGCCCGAGGCGTAGATAAACCGATACGCATAAAGCACTGGCAACGACGACGCAGTCGGATAAAGAACATAACCCGTTGCAATCAGACAAAAGCCGGCGACATAAATCGGCCGACGACCTATCTTGTCTGCCAGCGCGCCGACCGGTCCCAGGAGCGAGATCATCATGATCTCTTGAATTATCCCGAGCAAGCTGGTCACACGGCCCTGCTCTCCCGGTTCGAATTCCGTACCCGCCGGAATACTCAAATGCTCGGTCAGAATGTATGGCTGAAAGGCATTGAGAAATGAATTGAGCCCGATGCTGACAAAAGCCGCAAAGAGAAGTGTGTACGCATTGAGATAACTGATGCCAGGCACCAGCCAAAGGGGACCGATATTTTTACCCGTTCGGTCAATCTCCATGGAGGTATTTGCGGCCGAAATCGGTTCTGCCATATTGTTCCTTTTGAGTGGTCTGTAACGTGCGGAAGACCGAAGGTCTTTGATGGGCAGCCGTCTAGTCGAAGAGCTCCGCACGGCCGGATGGTGCGGCGTCTAGCGCCGCTTGTCCGACCGACATGCCCAAAGCCCAGCGGCCGTATGGCGCCATGTTCTGATCCCAGGCAAATCCCTGATGTGCCGCAACGGCGCGTAAATCGTTGAAGTAATGCTGAACCGGATTATCGTTCGTGACCCCGGCCGCACCCATCACATTGATCAATCGTTCGATGGCCGAAAGTGCCAACCGCGAGGCCAACGACATCGAGATCTTGATGTCAACCCGTTCCGCCCTGGTAACTCGACGTCGCTCAGTTCCCGCGGAATGGAGCACATCAATGATCTTGTTTGCCAAGCCTTCAAGCGCATAGATTTCGGCCGCCGACTCACCGATGCGAATGTGAACAGGCGCTTGCTCGGCGACCTTCTCTCCGAACATCTGCCCTACCCGTTTCCTGGTGGTTTCGACGTACGCTTCGAAGGCCCCTTTCGCCGTCCCGATCAACGGTCCCAAGAGGTTTGTACCAAAGTACGGCTGGAGTTCCACATGAAAGATGTAATCTTCATGCGGGTTGTCTTTAGGGTTGGGGCTGTTGTGAAGAGACGACATCACGATCGAGCGATGTTTGGGCACAAAGGCATCTTTTATGATGATGTCATTGCTGCCCGTGCCTCTGAGGCCAGATGTGTGCCAAATATCGTTGTAAGTGAAATCCGATTGTGGCAAAGCGAAGAGCGTGAACTCATATTGTTTGAGCGTACCGGCCCTTGGCTGAGCGCCGACGATGGCCCACTCGCTTTGCGTTACGCCGCTCGAAAAACGCCATTGACCGTTGATCCGGTAACCGCCTTTTTCCGGGGTCACGTCAACATCCCTGCCGCCGGCAAAAGCGGTAGCGATCAACACGTCCTGACCGGCAAAGATCTCAGATTGCGCCTCGTGGGGAAATCGCCCGGCGATCCAAGCGTGCAGGCCAACGATCGAATGAATCCAGGCGGTTGAAGGACAGTAACGCGCGATCTCAGCGCCGACGCGAATGATGGATCCCCAGTCCATAGCGTAGCCGCTGTGAGCCTTCGGTTGGAATTGTTTCAACACGCCGATTTCGTGAAGTTCGGCCATAGTTTCGTCGGGAAGACGGCGCAGCTTGTCAGTTTCCGCGGTACGGTCTTTCCATCTCGGACCGTACTCGTGTATGCGCCGAACAAGGGTTTCTTCCGTCACCTCAGTCTTTGTCCGACCTCGGTCGATTGCCGTTACCGACATACGATGCCTCTTTTGGTAAAAATTCAGCGGCAAGCTCCCGCTTACCATGATCAAAGCCCAAAGCTTAAACCATTCTCGATCGAATCTCGTCCGATCTGCGGTCGACCTTTCGACAATCACAACTGAAATTGATGCCGCAATTCCGGCCGACGAAACGGCTACAGACCAAGCGCCCCCGGATTCATAAGATTGTCCGGGTCCACCTGGGCCTTGATCGCACGCAGCAGCGCGACGGCCGGTGCATTGCGATTCCGCAACAACGGATAGAGTTTTCCGCACTGCATGTGAATCGCACCGTGTTCGTGAAACACGTCGATAATCTTTTCCTTCATCTCTTGAACCAGCGCGCGGCCCTCCATGTTGGTCTCATAAACGGCCATGGCGTCCCGGACTTCCTTATCCATCACGCGCTCATGGAATCTTTCCCGGCTGTCTTCCCAATAAAAAACAGGTTCATAGAGAAAGCCGTTCGGCACGGTTGTAAACATGGCTGCTTTGATGACCTTGTTGTCTTCCATCTTTTGGGCATAAGTTTCGTAGACCACATTGAGATCTTTGCGGAAAGGCAAGACTTCCGAAAACGGCAGGATTCCATGAATGGGAACCCAGCGCATGCCGGTGGGATGAAGGATAATATTGTTCATGGGTTGAAAGGGTTGAGCCCGGAAGACTTTGGGCACGGTATTTTCCATTTCAATACCGTGGGGGTCGCAGGCTGCTCTGATGCGCTCCGCTTTGGCTTTAGCGGTAGCAAAGTCCAAGCCATCAAGCGAAAAATGAGCAGCATACCGGACATTCTTAAAAACGGACGTGCCCGCAGAGGCAACCCTCACCATTTGTTTCAAGCCGTCGACCGGACCCCGGCCCGCAAGCCCCACCGCCAACAGGTTTTTCAACTGAGACGCCGTCCCCGACGCTTCGGCACGGCCCAAATTCACTTGGTTGAGAACAGGGTCCATGCCATAGGATTCGGAGGCCACGTTTTCCCGACCAACACCGATCATGGCGTTAGCCAAGCCTTCGAAAGTTTCAAAACTGTACGACAGCGCCATTACCTCCGGAAATGTCTTGAGGAGTCGCAGGGATATGCCAGCCTTGATGCCGAGCGCACCGGCATCCCCGCAGAAGATGCCCGTAAGATCGGGCCCGTAGTGACGGAAAAACGGTCTGCCGAACTCCCCGCCCGCAGCACCGGTTTTAATGATGTCACCCCTCGCCGTCACAATCTCAAGACCAATAACCGAGTCAGCTGAAATACCCGTATCGCCGGAGCCGAAGCTTACGGCCCCTTGCGCAACCGAACCGCCGACCGTCGCAAACTTGCCTGAGAATGGTCCCCAAAACGGGGTCCTCAGATCTTTCTCCTTCAGCGCCTCGTATAACTCTTCCCACGTGACACCGGGCTGGACGGTGACATACATATCGTCTTCATTGATTTCGACGATTCTATTCATCTTTGCCGTATCAATGACGATACTCCTGGCAATGGATGGAATATATCCATCCGTGTACGACATACCTCCGCCACGGGGAAACACGGCAATACCGTCACTGGTGGCCGCCTTTATGGACGCGGCCAGTTCATCCGTCGTCTCCGGTTGAATAACCGCAAGAGCCGTCTCCCCCTGATTGTAGACATCCTGGCTGAAGAAGACTCTGTCGTCTTCGCCTGTGAGCACGCGGGATGATCCGAGAATTTCCGTCAAGCTTTGAATGATTGAATTACCGCCAGGGGGAGTTACATCCGAGTCTTGAGTTTGAGCAGTGTCCGACATGGTAAGTGCCCCTTCTAAAAGCACGAATTAGGTATCGTTTCAGGCTTCAGGATTAAATATCCTAGCCAACAAAAGCGGATTTTGGCAGCTTGTCAAGCGCTCCTGCACAATCCAACCGCAAGCAGGTAGCACCTAGCGGATTTCGCGGTTCTACTGGGCCGAATCCATGGCTGCCATGCTTCCCAGCAGCCGTGTCCCCGAAGCTCGCGGAACAAGATTTGTCTCAGAGACCGGAGGATTTTCGAAGCACGACGGCTTTGCCGATTTCACCCGCCGTTTCCTTGAGCCGCTCCAGCGCCAACGGGCTCGCCTTGTCAGTGGACTCGCGCACAAGCATCGGACCTCCGGACAATGTCGAAACGGAAATCGGCCAAACAATTTTGCGACACAAGTCCTGCGTCATCGGTCACGCAATTTCACGGATCCATGCCTCGTTTTAAAATTTTTCCGCCAAGTACCGATCGTCGGTCTGTAGCATTCGTTGACCGGATCATGAACCGCATAGTCTCCGACTCGCAAGGTTTCCAAAATCCGATAGGCCGTCGTGCGCGGAAGGTGCGTTGTATTCGCCATCTCCGTAACGGTCAGACCGTTCTGCCCGTTTAACGATTGAAGGACTTCAAGGCCACGCAAGAGGGCCCGCATCGGACGCGTCGATTCTTTACCGGGTTCAGCATCCGCGACAATTTTTGAATGCCATGTTCCTGTCTCTGTCGCTCATGCCACACTGAATGTGACTGCCAAGCTCGTTCAAGTTAAATAACATCCACAGGTTGGTCAACACGTGGGGGCAACTGTAACAAGCCCGGCTCACTTCGCATTATCATCCGTAATCACGTCAAGACAATGTCTTGAGCGAACGTCAGAAGCGATAGTTGTTTTCGGAAGCCACACTTGGGGCTGTCCTATTCGAGCCAAATACCCTAGAAAGGGGAGCACCGCTGCACACTTGCCGATACGCAACAACCATGACATGACCTCCATGACAACCAGACACCTTGCCGTCGACGACACCAAAAAGCTTTTGCGCAACGCCTTGGGCCAATTCGCCACCGGCGTCACGATTGTCACCACGTTGGATAACAATGGCGACTATGTCGGTATGACGGTCAACTCCTTCAGTTCGGTATCTTTGGACCCGCCTCTCGTCTTGTGGAGTATTTCCGAAACGAGTTACGGGATAGATATATTTCGAAGAACCCCGTACTTTTGCATTAATATCTTGTGTACCGATCAAGTCAATCTCGCCCAGAAATTCTCTCAACCTTCCGAAGAGAAGTTTAACGGTCTGGCAATTGCGCACGGGCTAAACGGCATGCCTCTGATCGAAGGCTGTCTTGCACATTTCGAATGTACGACGGAAGCCCGATACCCTGGAGGGGATCACATAATTCTTCTGGGCCGCGTCATGCGCTTCGCAAGCATCAACAAGGATCCGCTCCTGTTTCATTCCGGTCAATTCTATGACTTGCAGCCCGTGTCGATTGAAGCTGCGCAAGGAAGGAAACCGGCCACCAAAACCATACCTTCCGAAAAAACATGCCCGGCGGGCAATTGATTTTCGACAGCAAAAGGGCCGCGCGGCAGCACGTTTGGGACGCGCTCGGAAAGAACAAGCTTGCGGCGTTCCCGTTTCCCCCTCAAGGCCGAATCCCCAATTTCAAAGGCGCGCGCGATGCCGCAGAGCGCCTCTTCACTATTGACGCCTTTGCCAAAGCAAAAGCCATAAAAGTCAATCCCGATTCAGCCCAACGACCCGTTCGCTCCGAAGCCCTGCGGCGCGGCATCACAGTCTATGTACCCACACCGCGGCTTGCAGCGGGCTTCATGAAGTTCGATCCGGCGCGCCTCAAACCCGATCAAATCAACAAAGCCGCCACCATGTCGCAATGCAAACCATTTGCCGAGGACGTGACGCTGTCGGACTTGCCCCATCTGGATGCGATCGTGTGTGGTTCCGTAGCCGTAACTTTGTCCGGTTTTCGCTGCGGGAAAGGAGCCGGCTACAGCGACATCGAATTTGCCATTCTTGCGGAGCTGGGGCATCGCTCCGTCCCCGTCGCCACGACCGTTCACGACATTCAAGTCGTTGATGGATTCCCTCAAACGGCGAATGATCTGCCCCTGAGCTTTGTGATCACGCCTAAGCGCATTATTGAAATCAAGACGGCGCGCGCAACTCCACACCGGGTCGAGTGGGAGCGTTTAAGCGACGAAGACTTTGAAAACATGCCCGTACTGGCCGAACTCAAAGAGTTGACCGGCTAGCTAGCCTTCATCGACACCGAACACGCTGCCCGCGCGGCCGGTCTTGCGCCGCTGATCAATCACCTTCTTTGAATACGACCACGTGTTCTCGTTAAGCGCAAGGTCTTGCCATTCGCGCGGCGCCTCCAAATATTTCGGATGGTTTTTCTCGGTGTAGTCGAGAATGTTGCGCGGCAATTCCGACACGCCGCCCATCAGCTTGAACGACTGACTGTGATAGACCATGTGGCCCGGACGATTGCCCATTTCCATGAACGGCAGCCACATGCCGACACGCGCCCAGGCGGTGTGTCCGGAGGCAGATGTGATGTCCGGATTGCTGATTTCACTCAGGCGGCTGTAGATGCCCCAGAGCTCGCAGGATTGATAGATGCTTTGTTGCGAATGAAGCGGATACTCCTCCCGCGGCATCGGATTGTTTTCTTCGGCCCGAAATACATCGAGCTGGAAAACGATGTCATCGCGATAAACCTGGTGCGGATAAGGCGGCGAAAAGCGTCCGCCTCTGAGCCGATACAGGCGATGCACCGGATCATTCAGAATATGGAGTACTTCGACCGTTCGATCCGTAATCGGGTTTTTCCATGTTTCGAGAATTTCGCCAGTTCGAGGATCGAGATAGTAGAGAACCTCGCGGTGATAGAAACGGTAGACTTCTTCGTCTTCAAGATATTCGATGCGTGATGCCCCGATACCATACGTTCCGAAGAGCAAATAGTTCTTTTCGTTCGGGACCCAGGCCCAGGCATAACCGCCGAACCCGCCGATGACTTCGTCGCCGGACAAATCGGCCTGGATCTTCAAGAGCGTTCGGAGATTGGTAGCGGGGTCTTGCAAATCGAGAGCGCTATGGGAGGCGGCATTGGCGTCGCGCGGTGGGAGCCAGGGCACAGCTAAACCCGCAGCAGCCGCACCAATCATCACATGGCGACGGTTGAAATCGAAAACCTTGTCTGTAACTTTTGACTGATACATCTTGCTCTCCTTATGTTCCTTTGAATACGCGTTTGACGCTTTCATCCCGTATGGCAGAATCGCGACGCTACGCCATTGACCCTAGTCTAAATGCTCGTGTCCGACTTTCTCTCACAGACTCTTTCACCTGTTCTCGGTGCGGAAATCATCGGTTTAGATGTCTCACGCCCTCTGGACGAGAAGACATTCGAATGCGTACGCGAACTCTTTCTCAAACACTTGGTTCTTGTCTTGCGCGATCAACATCTTTCGCCTCAAGACCAAATTGCCTTTGGCCGTCGCTTCGGACCCTTGAAAGGACACCTTCTCACGCACTATCTCCATAAAGACCATCCCGAGCTTCTGGTTGTATCGAACAAAAGGGTCGACGGAGAGCCAGTGGGCATCGAGGACGCCGGCCGTTATTGGCATTCGGACGTGTCGTACGAGCCGGAGCCACCCATGGCCTCGATATTGTACGCGCTCGAAGTGCCCCATGGCGGCGGCGACACGATGTTCGCCAATTCGTATCTGGCTTACGACGGACTGCCACCGGAACTCAAAGAGCGTATCGCGACGCTTAAAGCGCACCATCGCTTCAATTACACAAAAATACAACAGCAAGACGGCAATACACGCGTTCCGCTATCCGCGAAACAAGAATCAGAGCTTACGGGAGCCGTGCACCCGATCGTGCGCGCTCATCCCGAGACGGGGCGCAAGGCGCTCTATGTCAGTCCCGGATTCACGGAAGCTATCGACGGTCTGGACCGGGAAGACAGTGATGTCTTGCTGAACAAACTGTTTGCATACGCAACGAATGATGCGGTGATCTACCGTCATCGATGGAAGCCATTCGATCTAGTCATATGGGACAACCGATGCACCATGCACCACGCCACGGAATTCGATTCCAAATACACGCGGCACATGCTGCGCGCAACAATTGCCGGAGATAGGCCGGCGCAGGAATAAGAGGCGCCGCACCCGAAGGCGCGGCGGCGTCCCGTCAGTCTTTTTCCGCGTCTACTTGAATATGCCGAAGACGCTTTGACCGTGGACTTTGCCAGCTTCGCGGCGTTGGTCGATAATTTTCTTCGATATCGTCCAACTGTTTTCCTGTAAACCACCCTGCCATTCGGTCGGGGCTTCCAGATATTGCGGATGATTCTTCTCAGTATATTCAAGAATAGGTTTGGGAATCTCGGACGGACTTTGCATCGTAAACGTATGGCTGTGATAGACCATATGACCCGGACGGTTGCCCATTTCCATGAACGGCAGCCACATTGAGATGCGGGCCCAAGAGGTGTGACACGACGCAGTCGTCGCCTCGGGATCGTTGACTTCGCTGAAGCGCCCGCAAATCGACCAAAGCTCCGCCGATTGATAAACGTCCTGCTGGGAGTGCAACGGGTAGTCCTTGCGCGTGATCGGGTTTTCCTGCGCCCTGAAGACATCCATTTGAAAGACTAGGTCATCGCCGTGAAGCTTGTAAGGATAGGGTGGTGCGAATCGGCCTCCCGAGAGCGGATAGAAGCGGTGAACCGGATCGTTCAGAATATGAACAACTTCAACTTCCTGTCCCGTCATGGGATTATTCCAAGTTCGAAGCACTTCGTTGGTCCGGGGGTCCGTATAGTAGAGAACTTCTCGGTGATAAAAACGCCAGCCATTTTCCTCCTGATGGAATTTCAAACGGCTGCAGCCGATCCCATAGGTACCGAAGAGAAGCGGATTGGCTTCGCCGGGAATCCAACCCCAGGCGTAACCGCCAAAGCCGCCGAGACGCTGGGTACCCGACAAATCGGCTTGCATTTTCAACAGCGCCACTTGATTGTCGAGAGGTCTGCTGAGGTCAAGCGGCCCGGGGTTGAAACCTTCCGGCAGGTTGTCCAGGAAATTCGCCATCATATTGTCTCCTCATCTCCTTACGCGGTCGGTTGACCTATGGAAAAAACCCTCACGCAATTGCGAGAGCGCACATCGTCGAGTCCGGTAGGTGGTCTCCAGCATTCCCCTCAAACAATATCGCGCCAAAATCAAAATCCGATTTGGCTACCGGCAAAACACCGATTTTTTCGGTCATCAGAATGAGAGCGACTTGGATTTCCGGCAACGGCGTGTAATGTCCCACCGGCACACCCTAACCCCTGACGGTTTGCGGAACAATGACGGACACTGCGCCCAATCTAAAATTCGGTTCCATCGAAATGGCGCCCGGTATTCGCGGCAAAAATGTCTCAGCCCTTTTTGTCGTCGGCGTCCTAGGTCTCGCGAGCTTCGTATTTCTCAACGTCGCGCAACCCTATATTTTGGAACAGCACTTAGGTGTGCCTCGCGATGAGCAGGGCTCGCTTAGCGGAAACTTGACGTTTCTACAAGAAGTCGTCGTCCTGGTATTGATCGGCTTTCTTGGCGCGATGGCTGACAAGATAGGTCGCCGCCCCGTCTTCGCCGCAGGCTTTCTGTTTGTCGCGCTTGGTTTATTTCTCTATCCTTTGGTCACCGCATCCTATCAGCTTTTTGTCATGCGCGCGCTTGTGGCCGTAGGAGCGGCAGCCTACGGGTCCATGTTGGCGACGATTGCCGCCGATTATCCAACTGATGCATCGCGAGGGAAACTAGTCGGGGTCTTGTCGTTTACACAGGGCATGGGCGTTTTGCTGTTCGTTTCGCTGACGCTTACACAAGTTCCAACATGGCTCGAAAACGCCGACTTTACCAAAATCTGGACCGGCCGCATCTGGTTTTGGATCGTTGCCTCTCTGGCCCTGCTTGCAGCTTTGGCGGCACACTGGGGACTAAAGCGGGGACGGTCGGAAAGCTCGGAAGCGCGGGGCGCAAATCTGTCGGCCCTGGTTCGCCAAGGACTTGCCGCCGCCAGGGAAAACCCTCGTCTCGCTCTCGCTTACGCCGGTGCATTCGCGGCGCGCGGCGATGTTGTCGTTGTAGGCACGTTTACATCTCTCTGGTTCCTTCAGGCCGGAGTAGCAAGCGGATTGAGTCCCACCCAGGCGATGGCCAAATTCGGACCCGTATTTGCCGTTGTTCAAGCCATGGTTATTCTATGGTCGCCACTTGCAGGTATTATCATCGATCGCATGGATCGCGTCCTGGGGCTCGCCATCGCCATGGGAATTGCAGCGTGCGCCTATTGGTCCACCTATCTCATCAATGACCCGTTGGGACCGCAAATGGTGGTCACCGCGGCGGTTCTAGGCATCGGCGAAGCGAGCACGCTCGTTGCAGGCCAAGCACTCGTCGGACAAGAGGCGCGCACGGATATAAGAGGCTCCGTCATCGGCTCCTTTAGTTTCTTCGCCACGATGGGTATTTTGTTTTCGACCTCTATCGGCGGTTATCTCTTCGATCTGTGGAGACCCGCAGCACCGTATATTCTAATCGGAACGATCAACGCTGGTGTGATGATCTTTGCTCTGATCATCAGGCAACGAGTACGGAACCAAAACGAAAGGAAATCGGAAAATGAGTGATGACGGTATCTTTATCTTGGGCGCGACGCGGGCAAGCGGATTGGAAATCGCACGTCTCTTGACGGCGCGCGGCGATTTGGTAACCGCGCTCGCGCGCGAAGGCTCGCCACGCGAAAATCTCAACGCCATCGGCGCAACAGTCGTTATCGGTGATGCATTGAACCGCGAAAGTCTGGATGCTGCTCTTGCAGACAAAAACTTTCGCGCCGTCATCGCAAGCCTCGGCGGGCCGCCGCGCGACGATCGCAAGGTCGACCTAGACGGCAATGTCAACGCCGTGGATGCGGCAAAGGCCGCAGGCACAAAACGGTTCATCATGCTGACGGCAATCGGCTGCGGTGATAGTTGGGACGCCTTGCCCCCTTCTGCGCAAAAGTTCCTGGGCAAGGCTATCGAACTCAAAACCGGCGCGGAAAACCACTTGATCGAGAGCGGCCTCGACTACTCGATCATCCGGCCGGGCGCATTAACTTCGGAACCGGCAACAGGCAACGGTCTCCTCAACGAGAACCCATCCCTGATCGGGACTATCACCCGGGCAGACGTGGCGATGCTCACTGTCCGGTGCCTTGACGATGATGGCACCATCGGCAAGGTCTATGGAGTCATGGATAAAGACTTGGTGGGCATCACACCCGCGTCTCATCCCGAGCGCTTCGGCGGCCCACCCTTTTCCAACAGCCCTCGCATCGGGTGATTCCCGGTTTTCCAGCCATATTGAAACTCCAGTTACTGGAATCCTTATAAAAGAGTAATAATGGATGCGTAATCGTAATTTAAAACGGGTCCCAAATGGCCATCACGGATACGAATATTGAAGCAGTGCGGGACGGAACGGCACCCTGCACTGAGAAGAAAATCCACTTCCCGGTCACCGGCATGACGTGCAGTGCGTGTGCGACCCGGGTTGAAAAGGCGCTGTCAAAACGACCAGGCATTCGCATGGCCAATGTCAACTTCGCGCTTGAACGCGCCACCGTCTCATTCGATCCTGAAGAAATCTCGGTTTCGGACATTGCCGAAGCTGTGCAAAAGACGGGCTTCGATATCACGGCTCAAAGCCACTCCTTCGGCGTCGACGGCATGACGTGCACGGCCTGCTCCACGCGATTGGAAAAAGCGCTGCGCCGCGTTCCGGGCGTCCTCGACGCCAACGTGAATTTTGCCCTCGAACGTGCCGACATCAAAAGCGTGGGCGAAGATGTCACGCTTGATCGTTTGTCGGAAGTGGTCGCAAAGGCAGGTTTCACGGCGCACGTTTCAACAGACGCCGCCGATGAACAAACCGACGAGGATTACCGCACAAAAGAGCAAGCCGAACTCGATAAGCAAAGACGCGTTCTCATCATCTCAGCGTTGTTAACGACCCCTTTGGTTGCGCAAATGCTGGCGCAATTTCTGGGCTTTGATGTTCACCTGATGCCGGCATTGGAATTGGCGCTGGCTTACCCCGTTCAAGTTTTCATTGGCGCGCGCTTTTATAAAGCTGCGTACAAAGCACTGCGGGCCAAATCCGGGAACATGGACGTGCTAGTCGCCATGGGAACAAGCGCCGCATTCGGCTATAGCCTTTATCTCATGGCGGCGTTTGGCGAAGCGGCCGAAGGCAGGCTTTATTTCGAAGCGGCTGCCGTGATTATCACACTGGTGCTATTCGGCAAGTATCTGGAATCCCGTGCCAAGCGCGGCGCTACGGCGGCGATCCGACAATTGATGGATTTACGGCCTGAAACCGCATGCGTCGTGCGAGAGGGCCAAGAGATCAAATTGCCCGTCTCGGACGTGCGTCAGGGGGACATGGTTGTCATTCGACCCGGCGAGCGGGTGCCCGTTGACGGCCACGTGGTCGACGGACAAAGTGAACTCAACGAGGCTCTGATTACAGGTGAAAGTCTGCCCGTCCTGAAAGTCAAAGGCGAAACGGTGACTGGTGGCGCGATCAACGGCACGGGCCTCCTCAAAGTCGAAGCCACGGCCGTTGGCGAAGACTCGACATTGTCCAAAATCATCCGGCTTGTTGAAAATGCACAATCCGGCAAAGCGCCGATGCAGCGTCTAGTCGATCGCATTGCCGAAATATTCGTGCCCTTGGTGGTGGCCATTGCCGTCGTCACGTTCAGCATCTGGATGGCGGCGACAGGCAATTTCGAAAATGCGCTCATCGCCGCCGTTTCGGTTCTGGTCATCGCCTGCCCATGCGCGCTCGGTTTGGCCACGCCGACGGCGATCGTGACGGGGACAGGTGTTGCGGCGCGTTTCGGCATATTGATCAAAGACGTAGAGTCTCTCGAACTTGCCCATCGACTGAACGCCGTCATTTTCGACAAAACAGGCACGCTCACCGAAGGCAAGCCCAAGATCGTGAACGTGATGGCTTTGGACAACGACGAAGCAAGCCTGTTGAGCGTCGCCGCCTCTGTCCAGAAAGGCAGCGAACACCCTCTCGCCCGCGCCGTCACGGACCGTGCCGAGGAAGACGGATTGTCTCTTGATCCGATTACGGACTTTCGAAGCATGACCGGCCGCGGTGTTACCGCATACATCGGCGAGCGTGCAATTGCCATCGGCAGCGCGGCATTCATGTCTGAAACAGATGTAGATACGTGCGTCGGCCTAGACCGCGCGCGGCAATGGGAGAGCGAAGCCAAAACCGTGATCTGGGTAGCTGAAGACGGCAAGGTGCGGGGGCTTTTGGCAATCGCTGATCCGGTCCGCGGCGAAGCGCAAGACGCCGTTGCCGACTTATCGCGCATGGGCATCAAAACACTTATGCTGTCCGGCGATTCACCGGCCGTTGCGGCGGCCGTTGGCAGCGAAATCGGCCTTGACACGGCTATCGGCGGCGTGCGCCCCGAATACAAGGCGGAGAAAGTGCGAGACTTGGTCGAGAGTGGATATGCCGTTGGAATGATCGGCGACGGCATCAACGATGCGCCGGCGCTTGCCACAGCAGATGTCGGCATAGCCATGGGCACGGGGACGGACATCGCCATGGAAACGGCGGGCATCACTTTGATGCGTCCCGACCCTCGATTGGTCTCCGCGGCGATTTCAGCAAGTCGCGCAACTTGGCGCAAAATCCAGACCAATCTATTTTGGGCTTTCATATACAATGTGGTCGGGATTCCGCTCGCGGCGCTCGGGATGTTGACCCCCGCAATTGCGGGGGCCGCGATGGCCTTCAGCAGCGTGAGCGTCGTTACCAACTCGCTCTTGCTGCGCCGTTGGCGACCGAGATTTTCAAATGCGAGCGGCGGGCTACCCGCATAAAGCAGACAAGGAGCCGCTTGATGGAAAAAATTCAAATCAAAGTAGACGGTATGACCTGCAACGGTTGCGAAAACAGTGTGAAGAAGGCGCTGTCGGCTCATGCGGGCGTAAACGAAGTCGCTGCCTCGCATCAACAAGGCACCGTCGATATCGGTTTTGATCCCGCCCGGATTCAGAAAGCGCAGCTTGAACACGTCATCGAAGACGCAGGCTTCGACGTAGTGAAATAGTTGCCGGACAAATGATAAAGAAAAGGGCGATCGATGATCGCCCTTTTTGATCCGAGGTGAAAAAGCCTATTCCGCCGCCGCATTCGCCCGCTCCGACCTCTTTATTGTCGGGACCGCGGGCACGGGCCAACCCTTTATGTTGCGGCGCGACGGCGAAGGAATGGCATAGGCGATGCGATCACGGTCATCCTCGATCTTTTTCAAATCCATGCGCCAACCGCGCGCCTCCCACTCTTTGAGTTTGCGCCGATAGATCATCAAGATGTCATCGGCGGGGACGATCATTTCACACGTATCAACCGGCGGCGGCAAAACGGGTTCAAGCTTTTCGACGACCACGCGATCCTCTTCCGCCACAAACATCAACCGTTTTTCAAAGTTCGCATCCTTTTCCGGATCAAGCATGGCGTTACGCGCAGCAACCAAAAAGATATTGAGATGAAATTGGTCGACAGGCGTGAAATAGAGATAGAGATTCATATGATCGGTTTGGTTGAAATGAATCTTGGTCCAGGTTTGCGAAACTGCCAAAAAGCCCGCGCCTGCATCCATTTGACCTTCGTCCATCATGGGCCGCATGACCTTGTCGGGAAGCGCGCGTGAATAAAAGCGCGTCATGGCACCGGCTCCCCATTCAGTCTCATCGATTTCAAATTCAGGCACGCTGTATTCTTTACGCTCACCTTGGAATCCCATACCACTGTGGACGTATTCGACATGGGAAGGGTCCGCTTGATTTTCGACCAGACGCTGATAGTTGGCGTTCCATTGATAATTCAACACCAAGCTGCGCCAGCCTTCGCGGCCCCATTCGACGCATTCCGTAATAGGCGGGCGCTCCTCTTCGGGGAGATCCCCCAAAAACGCAAAAACCAATCCATATTTTTCGACGATCGGATAAGCGTCAATTCTTGCGTTTTCGGGAATCGTTGCATCGGGCCCCAAAGACGGAATCCGCTTGCACTCACCATCGCCATCAAACATCCACCCGTGATAGGGGCACTCGACGCAATTCCCTTTGTGCTTGCCGTCAGCCAAGGATCCGCCGCGATGAATACAGACGTTGCTGATACATCGCGCGGTTCCATATTCATCGCGAAAGACGACAAAATCCTGGCCGAGCATTCTGACCTTGCGAAGTTCCTTCTGGCGGACATTTTCGGTCAAGTCCACGGGATACCAAAAATTGATGAACATGGTTTTGCTCTTTCGCTCGGGTTCCGATCGATCGCGCTACAGATCACTAGTCTTGAGGCAGAATGCCTCAAGCCCGCAGCTATTGAAAGATCGAGTTTCCAGCCAGGGCGGTCATCCATTTGCTTTGCGAAGCGAAGATTCGCATACTCTCAACACATCAATTCTGTCGTCAAAGCGGTCTTCAAAAACGGCCGCTTTTGTGTCAGTAAATGACCGTCGGTATTAGCGCTCGAAGGCAAGTCCCGGCTTTTTAAAGACGGATGGCGAATCACGATCGGCGGAGATTGAAGTTATGAGATTTGGAACGAGACAGTGTCGCGCACGAAGCTTGAGTTTGCGCAACAGGCAGCGGCCGCCTCGTGTCGCATCGCTCCTAATCGGCATACTGATTTTGACCGGCGCACCGGATGCGCGGGGCCATGCCGTACTCATGGATACCGACCCCAAATCGGAGGCAGCCCTCGACGGCTCGCCCAGCCGCATTACCGTGACGTTCAACGAAAACATAGGACCGATTTTTCTTCGCGTTCTCGATACTACGGGAAAAGAAGTAGGAAGTCCGGGCACTCCTGAAGTCGACGGCTACAGCATGTTCATCGACTTGGCCGACGAATTGACGGACGGCACTTATGCAGTCACTTACCGGGTCGTCTCGGCGGATACCCACCCTGTCGGCGGCGCCTTTACATTCAGCGTCGGTGATGTTGCACCTGCGCAAGCAATTCTAACATTTACCGAATCAGAAGTGAACAATTGGTGGATACCCGTCGCTCTCAATAGGACGCTTCAATTCGCCGCTCTTCTCCTGGCCACGGGCCTCGCATTGTTCGGCCTGCTGGTCCAGGCGCCTGCCAAAGTTTTGACGACGGCACGGTTTATCGGAATCGTCAGTGGCGGGGTGGCGGCTGCTACATTTATCGCCGCAGTGGGTCTGGGCGGTGCCGAAATGTTGGGCGGAGACCCACTCATTCTTCGGGATCTGAACGTCTGGGCTACGGGCTTGGACACGACATTGAAGCCCAGCCTTTGGCTGGGCCTTACAGGGCTCTTCCTGCTCATTCTCGGACTCAAGATGGGCTTTGAGGGGAGCAAACGCTATCTAACTGTTCTGGGTGTGTTGGTAAGCACGTCCAGCCTGCTCGTGACCGGCCACGCGGCAACAGCCAATCCTCGTTGGTTCATGACCCCGATAGTGGGTCTGCATTTGTTGTGCGTGGCGTTCTGGTTCGGCTCACTCATTCCGCTCATTCAATCGATCCGGTCGTCCGGGCCCGTCGAAGGCGCAAAAGTGCTCAACGACTTTTCGTTTTGGGCGATCATCAGCGTGGCTCTCATTCTTTTGAGCGGTATAGGCATCTCCATCATTCAGGTGGAATCGATCCCGGCGCTCTTTGCGACGGACTACGGCAATCGCCTCCTCATCAAGATCGGTTTTTTCGTTGCCCTGTTAGGTCTGGCGGGCGCGAACAAACTTTGGCTGACCCCGGCTCTCGCGGACGGTGCCCCGGCCGCCGTGGTCCGATTGCGACGGACGATTTCATTTGAACTCCTGATCATTCTGGGTGTGTTCGGCATGGCAACCTCGTTAAGCTTGACCACGCCACCACGCGCACTTGCTGATCAAGCCATGACGGCCATGACCACCCAGACGGGTGGCGGCGCGAACCAGGGCCGAATGGCATCGGCGATCGACCAACTCTTGGACGAGAGTATGGCGCGTACGGGCGGGGGCATCTTTCAAGGCTTTGAGACGATCATCGAAAAGAACGGCTATGAAGTCACGGTGCGACTCTCGCCCGGCAGGCCGGGTCCGAATTCACTTGAAATCGAGATGCGCGACGAAAACGGCGAGCCCTTTGAGGCCATGGAGATGACAACCTATTGGGCACTGCCCTCAGCGGGACTCGAAGCACTCGAAGTCGAAATGGCGTCTAGCGGGCTCGCGACGTTCTTAACGGAAGTCGGCGAACTCATTATTCCGGGCACATGGGAGTTACGTGTCGATGCTCTCATCGGCGACTTCGAAAAGATCATCTTCCGCACCGAGGTCCCCTTGGACTGAACATGGCGCTTTATCATCAATATAAGGCAGGCGAGTGAATGATCGGCGTCGTTGCGGGTAAAGAATTCAAAGAGCTGACGCGGGACGGGCGCTTCCATATGTCGTCCTTGCTCCTCTTGATCCTGTTTTCCGTAGCCGTGCTGACCGGATGGCAACGCCATGTCGAAATCTCCGCGGAGCGCGACGTTGCCGAAAAGATCATCCATGAACAGTGGCTGAGTCAGGGTGAGAAGAATCCTCACGCCGCCGCTCACTACGGCATCTATGCCTTTCAACCCCTGGGTCCACTGGCTTATTTCGATTCCGCAGTCATCAATTTTACAGGCGCATCAATCTGGCTTGAAGCTCACAAACAAAACATCGCCAAAGACAGACCAGCCTCCGACATGACCTCGGTGCAACGCTTCGGCGACATGACGGGCGCTTTCGTTCTTCAACTTTTGCTCCCCTTAATGATCATATTCCTGAGCTTCGCGGCCTTTGCCGGCGAGCGCGAACAAGGTACGCTGCGCCAAAAATTGAGCGTCGGCGTCTCACCCCGTGTCCTTCTCCTCGGCAAGGCACTTGGCATTTCATTGCCCCTGAGCACCATAATCGGGCTTGCCGCAGTTTTGGGAATCGGTGTGCTTGTAAGCGTCGGCAGTATGGAGACCGTACCGCGCTTCATCATTTTGTCAGCGACATACCTCATCTATGGACTGATATTCCTCGCTCTTGGCCTCGCCGTCTCCGCAGTGGCACGCACGGCGCAAACGGCGTTGGTGGTGCTTGTTGGTCTGTGGGTGGTGTCGTCCTTTGTCGTACCGCGTTTAGGCGTCGCAATGGTTCAATATATCTATCCGGTACCGTCATCGATCGAGTTCGCCGAGGCCATGGCCCGCGATATGGAAAACGGCGTTGACGGCGTCAGCCAGACCGAGCGCATTCGCGAATTGCGACAACGCACACTCGCCCGCTACGGAGTGAACAACATTGCCGAATTGCCCGTCAATTTCGAAGGTTTGAGTTTCATTCTCCTAGAGCAGTTGGGCGACGCCGTCTTTGACAAGCACTATGGAAGCTTGCAACAAGCGTTCGAAAATCAAGAGAGAGTCTTACAGTTCCTAGCTGTGATCTCGCCCCTCCTGGCGGTACAAAATATTTCATCAGCTCTGGCGGGAACGAGCCTTACCGATGCCCATCATTTTGCCAATTCCGCTGAAGCGTTTCGTCGAAAGTTCGTGCGCCAGATGAATGAAGATCTGGCGTTTAATTCCCAATCCGGCGAGACGAGTTACCGTGCCGGTCCCGAACTCTGGGCGACCGTATCCTCATATGAATATCAACCCCGCAGCCTCGAAGAAGTTTTATCCTCTGTCAGTTTCAGCACTGTCGTGATGTTCGTTTGGCTGGCGATCACGTCGGCCACGGCTTTTGCGGCAGCATCCCGACTGAAAAGGGCGGCCTTCGAATGATTGACCGCGCTCTTGCCCGCGAGTGGCTGCTGTTCTACCGCTCGCCTTCACCCTGGGTCGTTCTGACGATTCTAAGTTTGCTCATGGCCTCTGCTGCATTAAACGGTGCCAACCGCCTCGCACTGCAAGAGCAAAACGTCACTCAAGCCAATGCAAAAGAGTCGGAAACGCTGAACGTGATTATCAGCGCCCTCAAAGCTTTTGAAAGTCGAGGTCAGGCCGCGGCCGCCACACCGGCTTTTGCCGACCCTGGCGCTGTGGGCCTCAGCATCTTGTCCCACTATGCCGCGATGCAACCGGCACCTCTTGCCGCGTTCGCCATCGGCCAAAGCGATCTCAACCCGTATTATTACCGCGTCACCGCCGGCGGTGACCTGTCGTTTCTGGGCGACTTCGAGTTGCAGAATCCACGCGCCATGCAAATCGGTCATTTCGACATTGCGTTCCTGGTCATTTATCTTTTTCCCGTTTTCGTCTTGATCTTGAGCTATGACATTTTATCGACGGAAAAAGAAAAAGGAATTTTGGCGCTCGCTCTTTCCCAGCCGGTTTCTCTGCACGCGTTCGTCAATTCAAAAATCTGGTGGCGCGCCTGTTTCCTTCTGACCGCGATTGGTCTCCTAGGCCTCCTTTGCGCGTTGATCGCGGGCGTCGATGTGCTAAATGTCGAAACCTGGATTGGATTTGCGTTGTGGGTAGGCGTTGTCTGTCTTTACTCACTGTTCTGGTTCAGTCTCGCCGTTCTCATCAACGCTTACGGCCGATCTTCCGCGTCCAATGGCGTATTTCTGGCCACCGCTTGGTTGTTGCTGGTCATTATCGTGCCGTCATTGGTGAGCCTTACGGCGACGACGCTTTATCCGGCACCCTCGCGTGTCATGCTAGCTGCTGAAATGCGGGAAGCAAGTGCAGCCGCAGATGCGATGGCGGCCGAAGCGCTCGAAGACTTCTATTTCGATCATCCCGAGTTCGGCGCTCCCAATCCGGGCGCGCGATCCAACTTCTTCTTGCAAACCATCTCAAAAGAAGCATCGATCGAAAAAGCCGTAGCTCCCCTTCTCGGAAAATTTGAACGGCAAGCTGAAGCCCAGAGGCAATCGGTCGAGCAACTGCAGTACTTGTCCCCCGCTATCATGGCGCAGCAAGCACTCAACAAAATTTCGGGAACCGACTATCTCCGCTTTAACGATTTCAAGACCCAGGTGAACCAATTCCACGAAACGTGGGCGGATTTCTTTGTCGGACGGTTGATCAACAACCAGCAACTTACAGCCGGCGACATGGAGCGATTGCCGATGTTCAATTACCGAAGCCCGTCGCCCGACATCATGATCGGCGACGTTCTACGCTCGGCCGTTGGCTTGCTCATTCTGGTCATCGTGCTCGGCCTTTGGGCCCGGGTCAAACTACGATGCTTTCCAATCGTGGGCTAACCGAATCGGATCAGTAATCCGCGGATCCGACAGGTAAAACTACTGAAGCTAAAAGCAGAATCATACCTTCGACCTGTATCGCCACTTTTTGGCTCTCTCCCACATCGGCGCGCTCGCCAGAGCGATAAAGGTCATTGCTGAGCGTCTTCATTTGATTGATGTAGGCATCGAAACGCTCGTGGTGACTTTCATCCAATTCGGCGCGATGCCGGACCATGCCAAGCACGGTTGCCTCAAGCCGAAGGCCCAAATTGTGAATTGCTGAACTATCGCCGCCCTCGACGGCCGCTTTGATATCAGTTCGATCCTCCCGGAGGAGTTCCCATGATGCGGCTAGGGATACCGTATTTTCACGACCGTGATAGCCATGATCCGGATGTATGCCTGCATGTCGTTCATGATCTTGCTCGTCATGCGTGCGCCTCTGCTCGTCGGCGCGGGCCATGTTCCAATCGCTCATGACAAAGATCGGCAAACGCAACTCCAGCATCCAGATTGCAAAAGCAACGCTCAAGACCAATTTCCAGCTTATGGGTTCGCTCCCTGATATCTAAATTCAAAACCGATCAAAAATTCATGTCTGACTAACAGATTTCTCATTCCCGGCCAAACCTGTAGCAATGGCGCTGGATCAGGATGGAATAGCGGATGATCGGGGTGGCGCCGTCATTGGAAGTTACCTCCCAATGCAACCTCACCTTCCCATCGTAGAGCAGCACGCGCGTTGCCGATCCCAGCTGTTTTGCAAGACACTTCGTCATCGGAACTTCAGTGCATATGTTCAAGATAAATGCGCTCAACATCCGCATGAGACACTTCGTCCGTCGTGAGTTCCTGTACCAGATTTCCCTCTTTCATGATGCCGATGCGCGTGCCGGTTTCCTTGGCGCGGAATAGGTCATGCGTGGCCATGAGAATCGCCGCGTCGTTACCCTGAAGCCGTTTCAACAATTCAGAGAACTCATTGCTCGCTTTTGGATCGAGACCGGAGGTCGGCTCATCAAGCAGCAAATCCGTTGCTTGCTTGGCCAATGCGAGGGCAACGCCCACCTTTTGACGCATGCCTTTCGAATATGTCGATACACGGCGACCATGAGCATTTTCCTCCAAGCCTACGCTTGCGAGAAAAGCGCTATAATCTTTTTGCTCATATTCATGGTGCCCGCCCAACTTGGAGAAGTATTCCAGGTTTTCGAGACCTGTCAGATTACCGTAAAGCATGACCTGTTCCGGGATATAAGTCAGAAATCTCTTGGTCTCCAGCGGCTTTTCGGTGACGTCCACACCGTTCACCTTTGCCGTGCCTGATGTCGGCTCAACGAAATTGAGAAAGAGATTGATCGTCGTCGTCTTGCCCGCGCCATTTGCTCCCAACAGACAATAAATATCCCCGGGTTCGATTTTCAAGTTGAGACCCTTCAAGGCGTCTTGAGAACCGTACTTTTTCTTGAGATTTATCGCTTCTAGCACCTCGGATTCTCCTCCCAAACTGCATACTTCGGCGTCTGTTACCCCACGATGTAATGACGGTACTTGTTTGCCGGACGCCCGGCCGGTAAACAGCAGGGCAAAATATATAGCCGAGAAGTCATTCAACAGAAAGCGCTTCGTGCCCGCATTGCTCGTCATGACATTGGTCAGAATCGTGGGCTTTGGAATCACGACTCAGCTCATTCCTTGCGGCATAATGGATCATGGCTTAGAACCCGTGCTTACCGTTCATTGACTACGTTATTGTCGAGTCTTTGAAAATCGAGCATTTGATATGGCTGTCGGCAGATTTATTTTCAAAACCATCGGCGTCTCGCTGATACTTGCAGCAGCGGGCGCGGGCACCCTCGTTGCCTCCGACTGGCTCTATTTCCAACGCCTGATAACCTTTGACCGTTCGAAAGTCATTATGGATGTGGACTGGTACGAACCCCTTGAGATCATCAAAGGGAAAGAGGGGCCGATCCTCGCCCGCGCGGCCGGTGACCAACTGACCATCCGGGCCGGTGCCCTAGATGCGGCAATTGATTTTGCCGAAAGCTATCAGTCGGCTTCTCTCCTCATTTGGCATCGGGGCGCCATTCAACTCGAATGGTATGGAGAAGGACACGGCCCCGAGACGCTCACCAATTCCGCATCCATGCACAAGTCGGTCCTGGCCTTACTCTACGGCAATGTCATAGCAGAGGGCTTTATTTCCTCGGCTGACGAACCAGCCGCGACCTATCTCACCGAATGGGCGAACGACGACCGATCGAAAATCACAATTAGACACCTTTTGCAAATGTCGAGCGGGCTGAGCCGACCGGAATTCTCCCTAAATCCGCTCAGCGATGGACTCAAGCTACAATTGGGAACCGACGTTGAAAAGGTCGCTCTGAAGTACCAAGCCGCTGATCCACCGAACGAATATTTTGCATACAGCAATCTGAATTCGCAACTCTTGGGCATCATCCTGGAACGGGCGACAGGCATGCGCTACGCCGAAATTCTGGAGATCTACCTTTGGAGCAAATTGGGCACTAGTCACGCGCGCGCCTGGCTCGACCGTCCGGGGGGCATGGTTCGAACTTTCACCAACTTGCAAACAAAGCCCGAGAACTGGCTGCGCTTGGGACTGTTGTACATCAACCGCGGCAAAGTAAACGGCGTACAGGTCGTGCCGGAAAGTTGGATAACCAAAATCACGACACCTTCGGACAAAAACCCCAACTACGGCTTTCAAACTTGGCTGGGCACCGAGTGGCAGGAAAATAGGGGTTATGGGAAAGGGATTCCCGTTACCGTAAGTCATTCGGAACCATTTCTGGCGGGTGACGTCGTGTATTTCGACGGGTCGGGCGGGCAGCGCGTGTACATCATGCCCTCTCATGAACTCGTCATCGTAAGAACGGGACCGGGCGGCACGGATCCGGCAACGGGAAATTTCGATTGGGACGACGCCGTTCTTCCCAATACGATTGTCAGGGGGATCATGCCCGCGACGGAATCTCTTGAGCATTCGAACGTGAAGACTCTCGTCAACGAAACGGCAATAACACGATAACTCGGGGATTTCCCATGAAACGACCTCTCAAAAAGCCCATCCTGACGGCCCTTTTGGCAGTCGTCTTGACACCCGCAGTCGCCTGTGTCGCCACGGCGCGCGATGAAGATTTTTTGTTTTTCAATTTGATCGTCGACGGCAAGGTGTCCAAGGATAAAATCATCGATCATTGCCGCGGACGACCGACAGGGTTTTCTGTAGTCGCGGAGAACCAGAGCCATGAAGGTGACAAGATTGCTGTCCAATACGATGCCGCTCAAGTCACCAATATCAACGCAAGCCCGGGCGAATGGACAGGCTCCGTCTATAAACCTCTTTGCCCGGGTCAATACACCTTCACGCTTGATTTCATCGCATCCGATGATGACGGCGGGAATGCGAAGGATGTATCCGTTGAACTGTACCTGCGCAAGCGCAACCAAGAACGCCCCGGCCGATTGGTGGCAATAGCGACACTAACGAACGCGCGCATGGGAGGCGCGGGCCACGCCACGACCATGCTGGAAATGGCGACGGGCGACGAACTCTACACGTTCTCTTCGGCGCCAAAGGGAGCAAAACGCCATTTCCGCCGTGTGCAGCTGTCGGGATATAAAGTCAACGATATGCCCGAGCACGCGGCGGACTGGGATGATGAGGAATGGGACGAGGAACTCACCGCCACGGGCTATGACCTCAGGCGTTGATATTTAGTGCACAAAATCTGCGGCGGACTACTCGGCAGCACCGAAATGATCTTCAGGCTACCAGGGTACGGGGACTGCCGCACACGTCGTGTAAGCGGCCGTTACAGCACTCCGCAGCACCTGCCTATCAATTTGAACACGGGACATAAATGTTAGCCAAAGTTATCGGCTTTTTCACTCCCATCGCCGAGGTGCTCTCGGTAAGAAATTTCGCCCTTTATTCGGCCGGAAATTCGATATCGCTCATTGGCATGTGGGTGCAACGGCTCGTGGTCATATGGCTGGTGTGGGAACTTACCCACTCCAATACTTGGCTTGGCGTTATCGCGCTTTCGGAATTCCTGCCGATTATTCTGATCACACCGATCGGAGGTGTCATTGCCGATCGTTTTGATCGACGAACGATAACGATCGTCTCGCAGTTTGTTGCCGTGGCGCAAGCCCTGCTTTACTGCATTCTCACTGTAACCAGCTTGATTACGCCAGAAATCATATTCCTTTTAAGTCTTATCGGCGGATTTATTTTCGCAATCAACAATTCGGCACGGCTGGCCCTCATACCGGGAATGGTGCCAAGGCAACATTTGGCTTCAGCCATTGCATTCACCGGTGTGAATTTCAATCTTGCACGGTTTATCGGCCCCGCGCTCGCGGGTTTTATCATCGTTGAATGGGGCGCGGCAGCAGCGTTCGGATTCAATGCGCTGACTTATGCCGCCATCATCGTCGCTCTCTGGTTCATCAAAATGCCCAGATTTAAACGAACGTTGAACGGCGATGCGACGTATTTCTCCGATTTGGTTCAAGGCTGGCGCTACACGGCAGCGCGTTCAGAATTTGCCACACTCCTCTTGCTGGTCGCGGTAGGAGCCTTTTGCGCCCGACCCGTCGCGGAATTGCTGCCGGGCTTCGTTGCCGAGTTATTTGCGGAAGGGCCCGGCCCACTTTCCGTTGTCACATCCGCCATGGGGTTGGGTGCCGTATTCGCCGGCATCTGGCTAGCGGGCAAAGGGTCAGTCTCGGGCCTCACCAGCATCACCATTACCGCCATATTGTGCAACGCCGGCGCCGTCATGATCGCAGTATCGACATCTTGGTTTTGGCTTATGACGGCTGCTTTCTTTATCGCTGGGTTCTCCCAACTTGCGAGCGGCACAGGCTCACAGACTTTGATTCAGCATGCCGTCGATGACGAAATGCGCGGACGCGTCATGGGACTTTGGTCCATGATTCAGCGCGGCGGACCTGCAGCCGGCGCGCTTCTGTTGGGATCGTTGAGCGATCTGCACGGCTTTACCCGTCCCGTACTCATCGGGGCAGCGATCGCGGCCCTCATCGCACTCTATGCGCTACGCCGACGATCCCGACTTGAAAACCGGTTTGAACGCCAAGCAGCGCCTGCCTGACCCCGGCTCAGAGCGACTTTAGAAAAGCGATCAGATCGTCACGATCGGATTTCCGCATGTTGCGAAACAGCTCACGTGCGGCTTCCGCCTCACCGCCATGCCAAAGAACGGCTTCCTCAAGACTGCGTGCTCTGCCGTCATGCAAATAATTGGTGTGACCGGAGACAAGTTCGGTCAATCCAATTCCCCACAAGGGGGCAGTACGCCATTCTCGGCCGGACGCCTCGAAGTCCGGGCGGCCATCAGCCAAGCCCGCACCCATGTCATGGAGCAACAAGTCCGTAAACGGATGAAAAACTTGATTTGAAACTTCGGGCAACGACTCATTGATACCCGATATGAGTGTGGGCATATGACATTCGGCACATCCGGCACTGCGGAATAAACCTTCGCCGCGTTGAACCTCCGGCGCAGCGGCACTACGTTGACGGGGAACCGCAATCAAACTTACGTAAACGTTCAAACGATCGAAAAAAGCTTGCGACATTTCGAACCCCTCGTGACGCGTTGCAACCTCCGCACACGCTCTTTGACCCTCATCGCAATTGTCCACCGGAAAGACCGGCGTTGTGATACCCATATCGCCCAGGGCGGCGGCGGCGGACTGATGGGAGAGGCTTGACACATTGGCTTTCCAGCCAAAACGGCCGATTGCTTCGGTCTCATTGACCGCGTCCCAAACGCGATTGACGCGGCCCGATATGCCGTCGCCATCGGCGTCATTTGGGTCGGCCAAAACGAGAAGCGTATCATCCGGCACCGTCTCGAGAAGCCCTAGTCCGATCATGGGATTGGCGACCCTCAAGGAAGTCTGGAGATCATCCGGCAAGTCCCCAAACGAGGGCCCGATAAACTCAAGTGATGGTCGACGAAGAGAATAGGTCGTGCCGTCTTCAAAGCTGCCTTCAATTTCATCATAACGGATGAGAACGCGCCCTTCAGCGGGCACCCCTTCGACGGCACGATTCTGAAGTTGATTGCCATAGCCCGGGACCGGCTTAGGGCCGCCGTGTTCGCCGACGCCGGGTACGCTAAAACGCACCAAAATGGAGTCCATGATGCCGTTTTTGGAGACAGGCGGTCGCCCTCGGCCGTTATTGATATGGCAATCGGAACAGGCCTCTCGATTGAAAACAGGGCCGAGCCCGTCAGTCGTGGGCTGGAGACCCGGCGGCGGAGTCCAGATCGTCGTAAACATTTGATTGCCGAAGACGAAACCGGCTCTCGACTTGCCTTGGATATTGGCTGCGGGTTCTTTGAACGCGCCGGCATCAAATCTATCGCGCGTGGTCGCTCCTCCGAGTTCGGGTGTCAGCACGCGACTCAGCAAATCATCTCGGACCGACAGTCCATCCTGGGAAAAGCCGACAAGTATCCACGAGCCAAGCATAAGAGATGTCACAACCAAGATTGTTTGCCATATTGTCTTGCGGTTCATTCACGCTCTCCCGACCCATCTTGAGACCCGAACACCCAAGAAGCTAATCCAGATCCAGAATACCTCACATGTCCGGAACTGACACCAGACCCGATCAGGATAGCGCACATTCTCTTTTTGGCCGTTTCGCGCTTTCTTGTTGCCCTTTAACCCGCGAATGTCTTTTGACAAACCAAGTATGCTCGGGGATTCTTGCCGTACGCCAATTAACGACCCCACACTCCCCAACCGGCCACGGCTTTGTTTCCAAACTGAATCCTGAGAGGCCCGAACAGGGATCATGACACAGACCTTACCTAAGAGTTCTTTCAATCTCGAAGACATTGTCCGGCAATGGTACTGGACGTCGGAGTCAGCACGTATACCGACGGAACGAGGCGCTTATTTGTTGCGCATGAATATCAGAGCAACACCCTCCCTGCCTCAACGATTCGGAAACAAACGGCTTTCATCGGGCGTTTATTTCTATGCAGGAAGCGCCTGGGGGGCCGGCGGCATAGGGTCCCGTTGCGCACGCCATCTCCGGCGTAACAAGTCTCGATATTGGCATGTAGATTGGCTGACAAATTGCGCCGCGACCGTCGAGGTGGCGGCATTCGTGGATCAAACAGAATGCGACTTGATCAGCCGGCTCGCGCGACTGAGTTCGACAAACTTCCCTCTCAAAGGATTCGGCAGCAGTGACTGCGCGCGCTGCAAGTCCCACCTCGTCAATTCCATTGTCGGCTGACGTAGCGCCAGTTTGATGCTCCGCCAACACGATGCGATTGGTTGTCGTCATGTCAGAGTATGGATAAACGGGCTGGGTGAAGTCGCACGACTCGGGATCCAAGGAAAAGCCCATTACGCCGCGCGCGCGATATGCGGAAAGGTCGCGATGAGACTCGATGCGGACCTCCATCTGGAATTCGAAACATTACCGCTCACCGCTTCGTCCAAAGAACTCGGTGAGCCCAACAAACCGCTTACTCTCTCAGTCCGAGACTGAAACAAGATCAAGTACCGCCCTACTCGACGGCCTTTTGCTCATCCGCCATTTGTTTCAAATGTTCGATTTCATCTTGGACGCACTTCAGCACGCGCGCGATATAAGCCATGCGGCGTTCACTCCGAATTTCGTCGATCTCTTCCGTCAACTCAAAATTTTCTACGTCGTCCTGTGAAAAGAGCTTGTGCTTTTCAATGAGACGTTCGACCGTGTCCAAACGGTCGCGCGTGACTGAAAGCTCTTCCATCAGCACTAAAGTCATGGACAACAATTTATCCATTGTCGGATCGCTGAAGTATTGAGGACGTTTACCTTTGGCAGTGCGTTGAAGCCTGATTTTTTTCTGCGGCTTATCGATCGCCATGATCGGCGCCTCCCTTGATGTCTCGTCGGCGGGCACGCAGTTCAATCAACCGGCCGAACTTTATCTCCAATTGCTCTTTCCGGACAGCGCCATCATCTTTTGTTCGTGTTTCGCGAAAATCGACCTCAGCCCGATTGAATTCCTGCTCGCCCTAGAACAAAGCATGCGACGGCATCTGCATCAGTCAATTCAAATTCAGGTACGGGCAGACCTTCGACATCGGCATCAGTGACGACAGCCCTAACCGACGGGTCGGTGCGGGCTATAATCTCACCGCCGGTTTTGCTGCGATGAATTTCAATCTTGTCGTATGTTAAATGTTTAAATCCTTCCACCAATACGATATCAACCGGTAACAGCCGCTCAAGGATCTGGTCGAAACGCGACTCGCCTTGCCAATGGTTTTCGTGAAGCAGCGCCCAGCGTGCGGAAGATACGATGGCGACTTCGCGAGCACCAGCCTGTCTATGACGAAAACTATCCTTGCCGGGCTCGTCGAGATCCACAGAATGATGGGTATGCTTGATTGTAGAAACGCTTACGCCACGCGCCTCAAACCTCGAAATAAGACGCTCAATGAGCGTTGTCTTGCCGGAGTTCTTCCAACCCACAACGCAAATGACGTACACTCTAATGCACCTCGACGGTAAATTGCCGAGCCGCTTCCAAATCGGCTAGCGTGTTGACGCTCATGAACGAGTCACCCCTTCCCGGTTCAATAGGCACCTTCCGGACTCTAATTTGAGCTATCCAGTCTTTCACCGCCCTCAGTTCCGTTTTGACAAGCGCATCGCGTAAGGCCTTGGCCTGTTGTAAACGCCACAGGCCGCACAAGAAGTGACTATCTGCCGCAGTCGTCGGGGCAACAAGATCAAAACCTTCTCCTGCCGAGTCTTGCAGCCGCTTTGGGAGAATTGCCGGAATAAAGGGTACATCACCAGGCACGGTCATTACCCAGTTGTCATGAGACCAATTTCTCCCAACCCACTCCATAGCCGTCAAAACACCTGCCAGGGGACCGGCATAGTTGGGTACAATATCGGGGAGCACAGGCAAACCGAATTCGAGAAAGAGGCTTGGCGCATCGTTGGCGTTGACGGCCAAGTGGGACGTCTGTTGCTCAAGGCGTTCGATGACATGAGCCAAAATCGGCTTGCCCTTCAACTCTTTCAGACACTTGTTGCCGCCGCCCATTCGCCTGGACGAACCGCCAGCCAAAATGACCGCTTTTGTCATCACATCGCGGGAGCGCGGTCTCACCGCGCCGCTCCTTTATTCCTACACGGGTGATTCTCTAAGGTCGATTCACCTCACGTAAATAGTCGATTACGGCCGCAATCTCCTGTTCCTCAAGATAGTCGAACGCGGGCATAAGCTCGCCCGTCATGTTATCCGGCGCGTCTTCCGCACGTCCAACTCTGAGGAACCCCGTTAAAGCAAGGTCACTTTGGCGGGCGACAAAAACACTGCGCACCAAATCGACACCAAGTTCATCCATACCTCTTGCATTTTCACCATGACAGGATAAGCAATAGTCGTAATAGACGACACTACCGTCGATATCAGACAAATTCCGTTCCGGCGTTTCGACACTGCGCTTGGCCATGCCAAAAGGAGCAACGTTTTCATAGCTGCGCCACAGCGAGCGTGACGTCTCTCCCGTCGCTACATCATCACTGGCAAGCTCGAAGGCGCTGATGTAGAGCATGGTGCCAAAGAAGCCAACGCCCGCCGTTCCCGCCACCGTCAAAAGATGCCGACCACCATCCAGTTTCAATTTGGGAACCGTGTTGATCAATGTCAGAAGCAGAATGGCTGAACAAATTATAATCGTGATCTGGAAAATATAGACGATGATTTCAGGCGCCCAGATACTGCCCCCTTCAAAAAGATCGGCCACTTGGCGCGCCACATCGGACGGCAAAACACCGACTGCAAACCGCGACAGGCTTGCTTCATAAGAGTCCTGCACCGCGGTGAACAGGCTGGCGATTAAGGCAAAGCCGATGGCATAGCCCGCTTGACGGAGCGTGCCAATCATACCGGCGGCAACGCCGGATTGTTCCGGCGGCACCGAGCCCACGATGAGGCTGTAATTGGGTGCGAAAAATATTCCCGTGCCCAAACCAAAAATCACCATGGACAGGACCATAATGGTGTAACCGCTATCCACGCCGATGAACAACATGACGAAATAGGCAACGCCTACCAGCACAGTGCCGGAAAAACATAAATTGCCGGCACCGTACTTGTCCCCGCTCTTGCCCGCCCAAATGCTAACCAGTGTCGTGACTAAGGCCGCCACACACATGATCAATCCGGTATTCCAGGCCGAGACTTCCAAACCGGTGATCAGCAGAAGCGGAAATATAAAGAGTTGTACCGGGAAACTTGCGAACATACCTGTTATCGCGACACTAGCCTTGGTGAATTCTGGATACTTACGAAACAGATTCATATTGACCAGCGGATCGGGACTCCGGCGCTCGTGGTACACAAAGAAAAAAAACAAAACTATACCGGTAGCAAACGTCGCCCACACCGACAATTCCAAATGATTGTCTTCGACCGGCAGGCGATTCAGACCGTAGAGCAATCCGAAAAAGGCGACCGTCAAGATCACGGCCCCCCAAAAGTCGTAGTAGTCGCGCTTTTTAGTCGGGATCAACGATTTACGCGACCCGAAAGCGGTAAGCGCAACGACAACCGCGATCAGACCTAAGGGGATTCGGCTGGAAAAAATGGCACGCCAATCAAAGGCATCCAACAGCCAGCCCGCGAAAACAGGACCGAGCACGAAACCTGCCGCATTCGCCGTTTGCAAAATACCGAGTGCCGTGCCGCGTTGACCCGGAGGATAAATCTGCGGGGCAATGGCAAATGTAAAGGGGAGGAACATCGCCATACCGAACCCCTGCAGAGCTCGCAAGATAACGAGTGTCGTAATATCAGGCGCGAAGGCGCATGCCGACATGGCAAGAGCGTAAACGACGGTGCCGATTTGAAAGAGGCGCACTTGACCGACCGCCTCGCCCAAGCGCGACATGAAAAGCTGCGGGCCAGTGGCCGCGATCAAATAGCCCAGCGCCACCCAAACGACTCGGCTTGTACTAGTGTCAAGCTTATCGATCATGTCGGCGAAAGCGATGGGCACAAAACTTGAGTCGACCGCGGCGAGCACGGTGGAAATAACAAGCGCTGACATGATCGATAAGCGCCTAAAGCCGACGATCTCGTCGCTGATCGCGCCGTTCGATGTCCCCTCAAGTGTCGCCATTAATGGTACTTTACGTCCGGAATGTCGAAGAGGGATTTCCAATCCTTGGCGATCAGCAAATCCATAAGCTCGGACTCTTCACCCCGTTTGCGCTTGTTCATCTCTTCTTGAATGATGGCAATGGCATCATCGACACGATCTCCAAATAGATAGCGCATGTATTCCATGGGCACGCGAGATTCGTCCAGAATGTCGCCATTAGCGTCAAATTTGGGCGGCAAAATTGGCGGAACGTAAAACACGTTGGGCTCAGTGCCGTACTCCTCGTGGAGCGGCAGCGCCACTTTCCATTTGTTGACCAAGAGATCTATAGGTCCACCCTCATCGTCAAGAAAACCTACAAAGCGAAGACGACCGGGACATTGTCGGGCACAGGCAGGAGCCACACCTTGCTCCACGCGCGGGAAACAAAAGATGCATTTTTGGGACTTGCCCGCGACCATATTGAAATAGATCTTGTCATAGGGGCATGCCTTGTTGCATTCGCGGAAACCCTGGCATTTTTCCTGATCAATCAGCACGATACCGTCTTCTTCGCGTTTGTAGATCGCGCGCACGGGGCAAGCTTCCAAGCAAGAAGGCTTGGTGCAGTGATTACAAAGACGCGGCACGTAAAAATGATAATTGTTGGGATATTCGCCGGAACTCGTATCCTCGTCCCAATTAGAGCCATAGCCGAGATCGGAACCTGTGGTCAGCAACTCTTCCGTGCCGTCGAAATAGACGTCCTGGAAATTCAAATCAATGACGTTTCCGTACTCTTCAGGTTCGGCAAGCCTCCCGTCTTGAAGAAGGCCATCCTTCCAGCCGCCGCCGTTTTCTTCCCAATTTTTGGGGTAACCCCGACCCGGCTTGGTCTCCACATTGTTCCAAAGCATGTACTCCTGGCCCGGTTCATCCGTCCATAAAGATTTACACGCCGCCGTGCAAGCATGGCAGCCGATGCACTTGTTCAAGTCGAGGACCATGGCAATCTGACGAGCCATCGGTCAGTTCTCCTCTTTGAGCCGGGCGATGGTTTCGTAGTTCCAGTTCCGGTCTTTTTCGAGAAACGCCCAAAGCGCGGCAAAGATGCGGCTGTAGTAACTCGTCTGATCGTCCTTGGTCAGCCGTCCGATCGAGACCGGCAACCAACTGACGATATGGCGGTCCATAAAGTCGAGTTGCGCACGGGCAAAGGAGCGCACCTCAGTTCCATCTTTGGCATTCGCTTCTTTAATACATAGCAACTGCATGAACTCGAGCAATACCGAAACATGATCGGGTGCCCACGCAAATTTGTCGGAAAGTTCATAGGAGAAAAAGTTGTAAAAGCGAATAAGTTCTTCCTTCATGATTTCATCTCGAACGCGAACGAGTTCCGCGCGAAGCGGAATCGTCGGACCACTGTCCCCCACCTCGAAGCGCGAACTGTAAGCGCGTCTAATGGCCGCCCAATCGGCGGCAGCAAAGTCTTTGAGCGCTTCGCTTATACCTACAAATCCAATATCGTAAGGCAGTTCCCTTTCAAGTTCCAAGAACACGTCGGCAAGTCCTTTGTTCTTTACAAAGCTCTTTTGTTCATCATCAAAATCAAACGGCGACCCGCTGAGCCTTGAAAAAAGCGCGTAAGCCAGCGCACGAGGCTCCGCGTTTTTGTCAGATTGACGAAAATCGTTTGGCGGCAACTTCTTATGACCCCGGATGCTTTGTGTGGCGGCTGCAACGGCCATGGCTATGCTCCACCTTCCTGCCAATCGCGAGGCTCGGCCTTGCGAAAATCACAGGTGAAATCCTTGTAGGTTTGATTGGGCGCGAAGGCCAAAGGCTGGTGGCCCAAATGACCCCAATCGCCTGCCATGGTCGTAGGCTTCAGCAGGCCACCCGTGGAAATCACTGCCGAGAAGTTGTTCTTTCCCCTGAACATCATGGGGTCCCAGCCGTGATACATGAACATCATGTTGGGCTGCATGGCGCTGCTCAAATGAGCATGGGCGACAAAAAAGCCGGCATCGTTATATATCTTGATCAAATCACCGTCTTCGACGCCGCGTGCGCGAGCATCGTGGGGATTGACGTAAATATCAGGTTCTCCGCGTTGAAGGCTGAGCAAAAGCTGATCGTCCCGCCACATGCTGTGAATGCCGTGACGCGCATGGCCCATCATCATACGCATGGGATAACCCTTGTTCGACAGGGGATCTTTATGACCCGGCAGTTGTTCGTCTCCTTCAAGGAACCATTCATGGTCGATATAGAATTGCTGCCGGCTGGTAAACGTTTCATACGGTCTCTTGGTCGTAACCGACTCTATAACCTCATGATGATAAGGCGAATCTTCGTCCGCCCACTGAGTTGTTGACGAATGGTCAACCCTGACAATGCCTTTTGCCGCCAGTTCCTTGAATGGCAGTTTGGGAACACCGGGTGTCGTATTGATAATAAACTGGCAAACGTCGCGCACATCGCGGACCGTCCCGTTCATAGTGTAAAGGTCGTAATAGCGCTGGGGGTCGCGCCGAAAGGTATTGCCGTCAACGTCATCTTGGAAGGCATCGATGCCCTTCTCTTCAGCCTTGGCACTTACCGCCTTGAGAATGCGGCCAAGTGCGGTGAAGTCGTCAACGGATTCACCTAAAGGCGGCACCGCCTCATCAAGAACCTGAATATAGGGGATGCGCCCCTGCAGCATCACGTCGGCGCGCTCATAGTGATGCGCGATCGGAAGTACGTAATCCGAGTGGTGCGCCGTCATGCCCATATCGGGGGCCAGTGTCACAATGGAGTCGAGCGTCTCAAAAACCGTCTTGCGCCATTCATTGCCCGAAGCACGCCAGTTGGCACCGTTGTTGCCGCCAAAAAAAGCCATCTTCCAACCGCTCTTGGCGTAGTCGGGAAAATATTTCTCCTTGACGGAATAGCGATAGGCCTCATCGTAGCGGTCGGCGAGGTCCTTGCCGTAAATACGCTCGTTAAGTTCTTTCAAGTTAGCGTGTTCGTAATCCCACTGGGTCGACGACAAGAGACGGGTGGCCGGGCCTACGTCGGCAAACGAAAAGCCGAGCAAGCCGCGCGCCTTGGGCGCGTTGGCGATATTGAGGCCGCTGCCCTCCCGTCCGATGTTGCCGGTCAACGACAGAATCAACAGCATCGCCCTCTGGAGCATGTCGCCGTGCAACCACTTGCACGCCGCGTAGCCGGCGTAAATCATTGCGGGTTTCGCACTCGCCACCTCACGAGCAATCCGACGGATAAGATTGGAGTTCACTCCGCAAACATCCGTCACCTTGTCCGGAGCATGTTCTGCAGCGCGACGTTTAAGAAGTTCAAAGACGGTCGTAACTTCAACTTGACCGTCCAGGGTTTCGACGGTCCATTTACCCTCAAGAGCCGGATCAATGTCACCCAATTCGATAGTTTCGAATTTGCGGCGGTCGCGACCCGGAGGTGCATCCGGCAGACCGGTGCCCGGTGCCTGAACCATGCTGTCGGTCGCCTGATCCCACATGTAATAGACGTTGTCTTCGACCGCCAACATGGAAATGTAGTTCAGATCCTCGGCGCGCAAGAACTCGTTTTTCTTGGGACCGCTGACCTGCACGAGGAGGGGTAAATCGGTTTGCTCCTTTATGTACTCTTCGTCATAGAGCCCCTCATCGAGCAGTGTATGAACGATCCCCATGGCAAGGGCTGTATCCGTCCCCGGCCTCGGATTGACCCATAAGCTCGCGTGCATGGCCGTCGGCGTGAACTCGGGCGAGATGGCAATGACTTCAGTGCCGTTATATCGAGCTTCCCAGAAAAAGTGAGCGTCCGGTATGCGCGTCACCGCCGGGTTCGACATCCACACCAGCACGCACCTAGCCTTGTAAACCGACGCCATGGTGTCGCCTGTGTAGACTTCGCCCAGTGTCATGTAGACGCCGGTAGGCAAATCACCGACGCCGGAAAAGAACTCCGGCATGGTGATACCGGTGATATTGCAAAATCGCGAGAGTGCTCCGAACGAGCCCATTTTGATCGACAGTTGCGTGCCACTGCCAAACGAAATGGAATTGGGGCCGCTTTCGATTGAATGTTCCAGGACTTTTTCGGCGATTTCTTCGCATGCCTGATCCCAGGTCACTCTTTCCCATTTGCCTTCACCGCGCTTGCCCGCGCGCTTCATAGGATAGAGAATACGTTGCTTGCCGTACATATATTTGGCATGGCGCAAACCCTTCTGGCAGCCGCGGGGGCCATAGTCCGGCGCATCGCCGGAAGCCCCGTACATAGCCTGCTGCTCTTCACGCCAAGCAATACCGTTCTTGACATAGACGTTAAAGGCACATGTGCCTGCGCAATTCGTTCCGTGGGTACCGCGGACGACGCGATCCCAGGTCCATTTCTGGCGATAAAGATCTTCAAACTTACGATAAGGACGCGATTGCTCGACAGCGACTTGAGCCAAAGACTTTTTGCTATAGCGGAGCGCCATCAAGCTGCCGAGGCCCAGCGTGCTGGTCTTTATGAACAATCTCCGGCTCAGTCGGGGCATGAATCTCTCGCTCGTGACCGATGGCCGTATACCGGGCCTTCCGCACCGTGAGCCCGCCAGTCTACGGCAGTTCTAACTTGCTATCGGCCGACCAGCAAACTGCATTTGAGACGTTTTTGCAACAATTTGCGGACTCACGGAAGCAGACGAATGGAGTGCGGCTCCGCCCAATATTTAGCCGGTCTTGCGAACTTTCGTCTCCAGGTGCTTCACAATCACGCAGGGGAAACCATGCGTGAATTGGCCCGATAAGGTCGACCGGTCGAGTATACCATCATTGCCGCCACCCATCATTCTGCCCCGACCATTATCATCCTTTTTGGCGCCCGGGACTGAACAAACCCTGATTCGGATTACCGCGGGGATAGATGTAGTAAGGCTAAATCTCTGATTTGAGGTCCTCACGCCAGTAAAGCAAAGCGGGCAAAACGATGATTGTTGCAATTAACAGATAGACCATGGAAATCGTCAAAAGTTGCCCCATGCTTTGTATGCCTTGATGAATTGATGTAGCTAATGCACCAAACGCGGCTATTGTAGTCAATGTGCTCAATATGACTGCTCGAGGCGTGCTGGACATCATGAGTTTTTCAAGCGATCCATCTTCGCGAAACCTCATAACCATATGAATTCCATTGTGAACGCCTAGCCCCACAACGAGCGGCAAAACAATGATATTGGCTTGATTGAAGGAAATATCCGCCAAGACACCGGTCGCCGCCGCCAGACTCACAGCGAGTAAAAGCAAAAACAAAATAAATATGGTGTCGGAGACGTGCCGGACCGTAATTAACAACACGATCACAATCGCCGAAAGGGCGATACCCATTGCAACTTGAAACGATTGAACCACGATGTCGCCGACGCCCGCCTCCAAAATTGGGCGCCCAGTGGCTTCAGGAAAGGCCCTTGTTACGTTGTCGACGAAACGTTCCACAGCCGCGAAATTAGTCAAATCTTCCGCGGGCAATCCGACGATTCGGGCACGACCGTCCGCGGCAACCGCACGGGAGCGGACGCTCTCCGGCAGGTCGTCCAACGTAACGAAGTCTACTTGAAGCGCCGCCCGCAAGAAATCAATGGGTTCGTAAGAGTTTGCCGTCAAGCGCTTTTCAAAGTTTGCAAGCAGAGCGTCACGGTCGTCTGACTCGGCCAACCTCGCCAAAGTTCGAGCCAACCGATCAGCCGACTGTTTGAACTGCCCATCAACATCTTGATTGGAAGCGGCTTTTGTAAGGGCGGCATCGACATTCAAAACCGTAGCCAGACGTTCCTGAGGCGTGAGAACAGACAATTGGGGGGTTGCCGTAAAGGCAGGGAGCAACAGAAAATAAGTCTCCTCCAAAAGCCGTAATTTATAGTCCTGATCCGTTGGCAAAAAGTCGTACGGCGTTTGTACCCCCTTTATAACGTCGAGTTCCAACAGTCGCTTTTGGATATGGGATACAGAAGCCAAATCGTCCGCCACAAGAAGCGCCGAATAGTCGGTGACGGTTCCTTCATCCTGCAACTTCTTCAAAGTAGCAATCGATTCCGAGTCCTGATCCTTCAAAGTTAGCGTACTGAAGTCAAATGTCGACCGCGCAGCAAGCAAAACCGCCCCTGCCGTGATCATCACGGCAAAGGCCGCTATAGTGCGGGCATTCTCACGCGCGAAGGCATCAAGACCGCGACCCGCACGCGCAAAGGAAAGCTGTCGAGTTTGAAGTTTTGGATCACCCATGAGCGCCAGCAGAATAGGCATTACCGTAAAACTGGCACAAACTGCCAGAACCATGCCTCCGCCGCTGATGATGCCGAGAGCAGCAACGCCTTTATATCCGGTCGGCATGAATGAAAAGAAACCGATGGCCGAAGTCAACGCGCAGAGACTGACCGCACCGCCCACGCTTGATCCTGCAATCTTCAACGAATCTAAATGCGCCTCCCCTTCTTCCAGGGCCTGTTGATAGCGAAGACTGAAATGAATCGCATAGTCGACGCCCAATCCGATGAAAAGCACCGCGAACGAGGCCGACAACATGTTGAACTCACCTACAGACGCCATAGCCCATGCAACGGTCCATACGAGACCCACAGACAGAGTCAAAAGGATCGCAAAGATGATCCGAACGGAACGCACACCCAAACCCAAAATCAGCGCGATCAAAACAAACGAAAGCAGACCCGCTGAAACAACACTTGCGGTCACCGCCTGCATTTCCTCAAAGGCAAGCGGAATGTTGCCCGTAAGCGTGACCAAAATACCATTTTCGGGGGTTAACCCCAGTTCGACGGCCGCTTGTCTAATGGTTTCTATGGCATCACGCGCAGATAGCAACTCGGAAAAATTTTCCCTGATTTGAACGCTGATAATTTGCGTTTTCGGTCCGAACTCCTCCCCTACGACGGCCTCATCCCATGAGAGTTCCCCTTCCGCGCCGGACAGCGATGCATCACCCGTATCCGAAATGAGATCCATCAATTGCACAAACGAAGATGGTAGTTTCTCCCCACGTTCATAAGCTTCAAGGGCGTTCTCTAGGAGCGAGAACAACCCGTTGAGTGAAGGATCTTTTGCCAGTGCGGTCAGAGCCGGCTGCGCATTTGCCAGCTGCTGGGTCACATCTTCTAAATCTTCCGTATCAAGATAAAGAAGTGCATGATCCTGAAAGAACTGTTCGGCGACCGGCGCAAAAACGTTGATGAATATATCGCTGCGTTGTATCAGTTTATCGTGCAGCACGACCGCCGCGTCAGCGGCGGCCGTGCCCGATTCGCCTTCAACCGCCACAAGTATGACCTGTTTGTAAACTGGAAAGGCCTTCTGAAAGGTCTCAAAAGGTCTGCGAAACGGCACGTCAGGATCAATCAACCCACCTCTGCTTGAATTAACTTTGAAGTTGTCTGCGGCAAACATTGCAGCCAGAATGGTGACAACAATGAGAGGAATGGTGAAGATCCGTGCACGGGACGAGATGACACCAATTGCCCCGGTAAGAATTTTCACAAACAGATTATCGCCAAGTCGATGGGCCGTCATAAAGTCGCCATAGCGTCTTAATGATCCTACGCTCAATGTGCCCGTTCGAAACCGCGTATGACGACGAGAGCTACATGAGGTGATTTGCTAGTTTGAGCCTTAACATCTTCCTTGACGGCAATCCAGCCGTTGGTTGCCAACGAAGTCGGCGAAGATGCGACGCAGCCACGCAAGCGGGCATCAGCGTCTATAGCGATAGATCGATAAGCAAAACTGTAAAGAAGATTCGAGACTTCGGCCATTGAATTTAGTTTCCGGGATAGACTCAAGCGCATCGCGTTTAGAGCTTTTTCAGAGCGCGGCACGGCGCTTCTTATTGAAGGTTTGTTCCGTCATTGCTGTTTTGATACCCGGCCAAAGTTCCCAAACGACATAAGACACCGAACAAAACCGATTCGTCCGATAGTGGTGGCATTCCTTTAGTAGGATGCTAAATTGGGGCAAAATGGACTGCAGGGTTCACGGAGGGAACTAATATATGAATCGTGTTGTCGATGTAGCCTTGGCGATATTGTTGTCATCTCAAGTTGCCTTGGCCCAAGACGATACGGATTCAGTCGCAAGTGCAGACCGGGACCCGGTTGCCATCATCAATACACTTCACGCGGGTCTCCTGAACATCATGCAGCGTGCGGGGGAGTTGGGATTTTCCGGGCGCGCCGAGATCATTGGGCCGATCGTCGAAAATTCATTCGATATTGAGGTTCTATCCGCATCTGCCGTAGGCATTTCCATCTGGCGGACCTGGAGCGACGAGCAGAGGCAAACTTACGAACGGACCTTTAGTCGATTTCTGACGGCGAATTACGCTTATCAATTCGACGGCTTTTCCGGACAAAACTTTCAGGTTCTTAGCACGAAATCGGGGCCAAAAGAAACGACCTTGGTTGAATCCCACTTGGTGCGCCCTGACAAAGACCCCATCCGGCTCACCTATCTCACCCGCATCCGCAAGGGGAAAGCGGGTATTATCGACGTATACAGCGATGGTACGGTAAGTGAAGCGGCGCGGCGGCGCTCCGAGTTCGCGACGATATATCGGGATAACGGCTTTGACGGATTGATCTCGTCGATCGAAAGTCAGATCGACGACCTGGAGAAAGGCACTCCCGCATCTGAATCCGGCTAGCACAGCAGCTACGTTTGCTCTTAAGAACTTTTGGCTCCGCCTAGAATTGCGAGTTGCGTTGCACGCATCAGCCCCAACTACAAAATCGGTGGCGGCTTGATACGCCTGATGATCGTGAGCTATGTCACCATACGGCCCTTTGATATGTGAGTAGCGATTATGCACCCCCTTTCCGGTAGCAATATCGGCACTCTTCTGACGGTTCTTGCCAGGAGCGGCGGTATTGCACCCAGAAATTGGTTTCGAGTCGCCGGCATTCTAGGGGCAACCGTTGGCCGATGGCCATTTTCCACCCTTGAGCACCTTTATGCTTCTCGGCTCATCAGTCAAACGCATAATATGAAGCCGCCGATCTTTATCATCGGTCACTGGCGCAGCGGTACAACCCATCTCTATAATATTATGAGTAAAGCGGACTTTGGTTACGTGCCACCGGTCGCCACGGGATTGCCGTGGGACCTCATGGGCCTTGCGACCATCTTTCGCTATTTTCTGGAGCGCGCGCTGCCGGACCACCGCTACATCGACAACATACCCGTGCTTCCCGATTCTCCGCAGGAGGACGAAATCGCGCTGGCGAATATGACGCCTTTATCCTTTTACCACGGAATCTATTTTCCAAAGAAACTCAATCACTATTTGGACATAGGTATTTTCTTCGACGGTTGCAGTCAATCAGAGGTGGAAACTTGGCGTAAAACGTTCTCATATTTCTTAACCAAGCTCTATCTTCACCAGAACGGCAAACAGCTTCTTGTCAAAAATCCCGTCTACACTGCCCGGGTCGCCATGCTCCACGAAATACTTCCAACCGCAAAGTTCATTCACATTGATCGAAACCCGTATGAAATTTTCGAATCCATGAGAAATTTCTGGAAAAAACTTCTCAAACAGTTTGCTTTGCAAGATTTCTCACATATCGATATCGATCATACGATTCTCCGCATTTACGATCGCATGATGACACGGCTGGAAAAGGATTGGGTCAACCTTCCCGCGGATATGCGAGTTGACTTGCGTTACGAGCAACTCATCGCCGAGCCGATCGGAGCGATCGAGACAGTCTACGAAAGTTTGCAGTTGGGCGGCTTCGATAAAGCTCGCCCAAAGTTTGAGGCCTATTTGTCTACAGTGAAGTCCTACAAAAAGAACCGCTACGCTTATACCGATGAAGCAGCCGAGTTGGTAGAAGCCCATTGGGGCCACTTCTTGAGCCAAGGAGGTTATCGGCGCCCGAGCATGAACTCGGTCGAAAACGCCGACGCCGCTACATGAGGCTCGCACGTCTTCTTTGTACGCTTTCCGTTGCCGCCGCTAGTTGCGATGAGCCGACGGAAATCGTTCAGCGCACAACAACCGCGTGTCATCATGTGAGTCTTGTTGATCAAGAAAGCGGGACGGTCGTTCGAGGCACAGAAGATCTCGTGGGGGGCAGCGACTTCTTTTTCGTCTCCACGTATGATCGCTGGAAAGCGGAATCGGCAGTCAGAGAGTACCGGTCTCAAATTCCCGGCGGCGCCTTATACCTTTTGCCCGTGAGCCAAGAGCTGTTTTCAACCAATCAAATAAGCGTATCGGCCCTCCCCGTGAGTGAAGATTTGGATCTGCGCCCGCATGGGATCGACTTCCTGTCTGCCGAAGAGGGCGGCGGATCTCTCGCCGTCATCAATCGTCGTTATATTGCACGGAAAGACCCCGCCTCACCCGGCTGGCAGGTCGAGACGACGCTGGAACTTTTCCACGTGGAGGGACACGCTCTTGTCCATCGGGAAACCATCAGATCCGAACTGCTTTGCCGAGCCAATGACATCTCGGCGTTGAACGCAAACGAGTTTCTTCTTACGCGAGATCACGGTGCGTGCAAAGGATTGGGCGTCATACTCGAAAACACATTTGGTTTGAAGAGGGGAAAAGTGGTTCACGTTTCCACCGACTCGAACGACGAGGACAACACATCCGTCACGATTATCGCAGATGGGCTTGGCTATCCTAACGGCGTGGCGATTGACCACGCACGCGGGTACGCTCATGTCTCGGCCACACGCGAACAGGCAATCTATTCTTATGCCGTGAAGGATTTGCTCGACCAGGAATCGGCGGAACCTTTAAGTCGAATGGAATTGCCCGCCTCACCTGACAATCTCACGCTTTTGCCAAACGGAAATCTTTTAGTAGCAGCCCATCCGTCTCCTTTGAGAATTGGTTTGTATCGAAACCGATGGCTAGGCGTCACCACGGCACCGAGCCAGATATTTTCAGTCGACCCTGCAAACAAAAAAATCAGCCAATTGTTCGATGACTCGAGTGGCGAGCTTTTGTCCGCCGCGACGAGCGCATTGATCATCGAAAATCATTTGATCGCCGGCTCGGTCGCAGACGAGGGTCTACTCGTTTGCAGATTGGCGCAAAAACCTTTCAACGATTCGGAATCATATTAGATGCACAATCTAGTAACCGGCGGCAGCGGCTTTATCGGCGCTCATCTTGCCGATAAGCTTTGCCGCCGCGGCGAGCGCGTGCGTGTCTTGGATATCGCAGAACCCAAAGACCTGCCCGACGGAGCCGATTTCGTGTGCGGATCCGTTACGGATCAAGACACCGTGTCAAAGGCGATGAGCGATATCGACGCGGTTTTTCACCTAGCTGCCAACGCACATCTTTGGGCCCGCGACAAAAGAGTCTACCCCAAAATCAATACCGGGGGGACAATTGTCGTATTGGACGCCGCCGCACGGGCGGGCGTCAAACGAATCGTTCATGGATCAAGTCTGACCGTACTCGTCGGAAATCATGGCCGACATGCGCCGATTACCGTAAACGAGGACACGGTGGTACCTCTTGAGGACATGTTGGGGCCTTATTGCCGATCAAAATATTTGGCCGATCAAGCAGCCATGCGCACCGCAAAACAAGGTGCGCCGGTGACAATCATTCTTCCCACTTTGCCCATAGGGCCAGGCGACCACGGATTGACGCCGCCCACGCGCATGATCCTCAATCTGCTACGCGGCAAAACACCCGCCTATTTGCAATGCCTCCTAAATTTGATTGACGTGCGCGACGTGGCTGAAGGGTCGATCCTGGCACGTGACAGGGGCTTGATCGGCGAAAGCTACATTTTAGGCCGGCAGGACTTATGGATGTCCGAACTTTTGCAAAAGCTACAGAAACTTACAGGCGTATCCATGCCGACGCGGCACGTACCATATGGAGTGGCGCTAGCAGTGGCTTTTTTCGATGAATGGATGTCTGATTGGATTACACGGTGTCCGCCACGGGCTCCGTTGACGGGCGTCAAGTTGGCTGGACGTAAAATTCGCTTTGATTCAAACAAGACAGCAAACAGCCTGGGGCTGACATATCGGGATTTGGACGACACACTCAAAGACCAATTGCACTGGTTCTTCAAATGCGGACTGACGGATAGGGATTTGTCCACCGCCGCCCCGGCAAGCTCCTAGTGCTCACACGATCGGTCCCTTCCGGAAGTCAGTGACCGGTAATGGCGGCCTTTCCATTGCACTCCGCGACCACTCCAATAGCGCCACGCGGAAACCGCCGTCATAATGCCGTAAAGGATACCCGCGACCGGCAACGACAGCCCTATCAACGGCGAACGGTCGTACAGTCTGAGAGTGGGAACAAAAACGGCGCTCATAATCCCCCATGTGCTTAAGGCCGTGATGAGAGCCATGACATTCTGATGAGCAGGCCAACTCAACACGACAAATGGCGGCACCCCATAGAGAAGCGCCATGCCGAAGAGCGCCCCGGCGAGCAAAGCCACGGAGTGATCAAGCTGCGTGAAGGCAGTTCGAACAACCATGTTCCAAATGTCAACGAGTTTTCTGTTGTCACGCAAACTTTCAACGTCGTGCGTGAGCCCCAACCAAATACTGCGCCGGGGCGGCGTATCTTTGATCAAACGCGCCAGTGCACAATCATCAATGAGTTGATCGCGGATTTCCGACATACTACCCGCCGTGATGAGATTATCCCGGTGCACAAGCATGCAACCTCCGGCGGCCGCCGCAATTTGCATATTCCGGTCATTGACCCAGGCAAATGGATAGAGCTTTTGAAAAAAGAAGACGAACGCGGGAATTAAAAAACTCGCCCAAAAGCCTCTGGCGTCCAGACGCGCCATGAGAGAGACAAGTGAAAGTCCCTGGCTTTCCGCCTTGGCAACCAAGTCCGAGAGAACGTGTCTCTCATAAACAATATCCGCATCCGTGAGCAGGACGTATTTGGCCTGCGAAAATTTCGCTGCCGCCACATTCAAGCCATGCTGCAAAGCCCAGAGTTTACCTGTCCATCCGGCCTCCAATGAAGGAACGGATGAGATTAAAATGTCGCGTGTGCTGGGTGTTAAAATACGCCGAACGATATCCCCTGTCCCATCCTCACTGTGATCGTCAACCACGACAATGGAAAGGCGACCTTCATAAGACGCTGTCAAATGTGATGACACAGCGCGTTCAATGACGTCTGCCTCATTGCGCGCCGGGATAACGACTGCAACCTCGGGCCACGTCACAGCCAACGGGTAGGAATTGACGAGCATCTGATCGCCGCGCCAAAAGCCGCCGCGAAGGAGTGCAAGATAAGCCCAAAACGCGAGTGAGAGCGCTGCAAAAAAGAAAGTGTATGTCATTCCGTTACCCTTCCGCATAATGCGGCGCGAGTTGATATCCGCACTTGATCGTTGCTAGGAGAGGGCCATTCTTGTCATTGATCCATCCGCCCTTTACCCTCGTGAGGACGGAGTGAAACCGGGAATGAGGCGCGGCCAAGAGAAACCTTCATACGGTAGCATAGACCCATGAACGTGCGCGCGATCCAAACACAAAAGATCAGGTCGCCCGAAACACCTTCGGGCAAAGGCTCCGACGATGAGAACTTTCCCGTCGGATCCTGGTTGCTGCCGGCCCGACTGCGGCCCCATGTCACACGCTTCTACGCATTCGCACGCGCAATCGATGACATCGCCGACAATCCTGAACTGGAGCCGGACGACAAGATCGAGCGCCTCAACGCCATGGAATCCGCACTCAAGGGCGAGCTTGGTTACGCGACCGGATTTGACAAATGTCATGCACTAAGAGAAAGCCTCAAGGCGACTTCCGTGACGCCGCGGCACGCCTGCGACCTGATCTCGGCTTTTCGTCAAGACGCCACAAAATTGCGCTACAAAAACTGGCTGGAACTTTTGAGCTATTGCGAACTGTCGGCCAATCCCGTCGGACGGTACCTCCTGGACCTTCATGGCGAAGACGCCGACAACTACGTCTACTCTGATGCTCTGTGTACGGCGCTTCAAATCTTGAATCATTTGCAAGACTGCGGCGACGACTATCTCAATCTCAATCGTGTTTATCTTTCAACTGATTGGATAAAGGAAGAAGGCGCATCTGTTGCCGATCTCGCAAAGAACGAACTTGTCGACGGGATGCGTGCGGTCATTGACCGGACGCTTGAAGGCGTCCGAGATTTGTTGTCGCAAGCGGATCTCCTACCACGTGCCTTGGAGAGTCGACACTTGGCCATGGAATCCGCCGTCATCGTCAAGTTGGCGCACCGTTTGGAAGAAAGATTGCGCCGGGAAGATCCCTTGGCCAGCCGTGTTGCACTCAGCAAATTCGATTTTTCCCGAGCGGGCGTTGTGGGCGTAATTAGAGGTTTCTTTGCCGCCGGCGCGGCGAGCCCGAAGGACCAGCCTGCGTGACCATTGAGACCGCACCACCACAAAGGAGCAGCCAGTCTTTCAAGGGCAATGACAAAGCCAGACTTCCCTTCAGCGAGGCCGATGCAATCAAACATGCGCGCGGGGTTGTATATCGTTCCGGGACTTCCTTTGGGCTCGGCATGAAACTTTTGCCCAAGGCGCGACGAAACGCCATGTACGCAGTCTATGCCTATTGCCGCGAAATCGACGACATTGCCGACGAGGGCGGCACGCAAGGGGAAAAACTCGATGCACTCGCTGACTGGCGTGACGAAGTGGATCGGCTATATAACGGAAGCCCGACGCATAAAACGTCGCTGGCTCTTCTCAGGCCCGTTGAACGCTTTCATTTGCCCAAATCCGAATTCCTTCTGTTGCTGGAAGGCATGGAGATGGATGCGCAGGGCCCGATCGTGCGTCCAAGCATCGATACACTCTTGTCCTATTGCCGGCGGGTGGCAGGTGCCGTGGGTATGCTTTCCATGCCCATTTTCGGCGCGCCTCCAGGAGATGTGTCGGACCGCTTCGCGATATCGTTGGCGAATGCGCTCCAGATCACGAATATCCTTCGCGACGTTCGCAAAGATGCCCTTATGGGACGTGTCTATCTCCCGACGGAATTGCTGGACGCTCATGGCATCGAGATTCAAGACCCAAACCGTATTCTCACGGAACCCGCAATAGGCAAAGTGTGCGCCGACCTGTCGCTCGTTGCCAAGAAGAACTTCCAAGCCGCCCGCGATGAATTGCAGAAGTTGGATTGGCGCACCGTACGCCCGGCTCTTCTCATGATGGGCGTATATCAAGAATATCTTGAGCGCTTGGAGCAGCGCGGCTGGGACAAAGTGATCGAACCCCTCACTCTTTCCAACTTTGACAAAGTCTTGATCGCCATGCGCTGGGCCGTTGCGCCACCAGCCGTTACATGACGCGGATTTGAGTTCAGTGGGAACCGTACGGATAATCGGTGCCGGCATCGCCGGATTGGCGGCGGCGGTGCATTTGGTGCACCAGGGCCGGACCGTACGGGTCTATGAGTCGGCGACCCGAGCCGGCGGGCGCTGCCGGTCATTTTTCGACAAATCTCTCGGACAACTCATCGACAACGGCAATCATCTCCTCTTGAGCGGCAACCACTCCGCATTGACCTATCTGGATGAAATCGGCGCGCGTGATTCTCTCATGGGCCCCGACGAGGCAGTCTTTCCCTTCATCGATCTGAACAGCAACGAACGTTGGACCTTACGGCCCGGCAAAGGCGTCCTACCCTGGTGGTTGTTCAACCCTGAGCGGCGCGTGCCCGGCACATTCGTGAGTGATTACCTGTCGGGACTTCACGTTGCAGCAGCACGCTCGTCCGAAACGGTGGCGGAAGTCTTGCCTCAATCGGGTCTGCTTTACAGGCGATTCTGGGAACCGCTCACACTTGCGGCTCTCAACAGCCCGCCTGATCACGGGGCGGCAAGACTTCTTTGGGCAGTTCTAGCGGAAACCTTTTTAAAGGGTGAAGCGGCATGCCGACCTCTGATCGCGCGCGAAGGAATAGGCCCGAGCTTTATTACGCCGGCGCTCAAATTCCTTGAACAACACGATCAGGCAGTGCAACTCAATAGCCGACTGCACGGTCTCACCATTTCCGATCACCGCATTACGCTTCTCGATTTCGGCGAGCAAACCGTTCCCGTTGCAGTGGATGACACGGTCATCGTCGCGGTGCCTCCGTCCCGGGCGAAGCAAGTCGTACCGGGCCTTGATGCTCCTGACGAGGGGGGTGTCATCGTCAATGTGCATTTTCGACTCGACGAGCCTGTCGCCGCGCCCCAAGGCATCCCGTTCATGGGTCTCATCAACGCAACGGCCCATTGGATTTTCGTGCGTGACAACATCGTAAGTTTAACGATCAGTGCTGCCAAAGATATCGCCGAGCGTCAATTCGAAGATTTGATACCCCTGCTCTGGCGCGAAACAAGCGCGGCACTTGAGTTCAACGGAAAGGAGTACAGCGCCGCCCGAATCATCAAAGAAAAGCGCGCAACATTTGATCAGTCGCCGGCCGGTGTAGCCAAGCGCCATAAAACTTCGACCGAATTTCAAAACCTGGTTCTTGCCGGCGATTGGATCGATACCGGACTGCCGGCGACTATTGAAAGCGCCGCACGCTCGGGACAAAAGGCTGCCCGGCTTGTCCTCGCCCGTGCTTCTTCGATGTAGGTGGCCGTGACCGCGGAAAACAACTTCATTGGCATCGTGTGCGGCCTCTCATCTGAGGCACGGTGTCTTGCCGGCGTCCGCTCAAACGCCGTACGCGTCCATGTGAGCGGCGCCAACGCGCTTCGTGCCTATCGCTTCGCGAAAAAACTCATCGATGATGGAGCGACCGGGCTTGTAAGCTTCGGTCTGTCCGGTGCCCTTTGCCCAAACGCCAAAACGGGCAGCCTTCTTCTTGCCGACACGGTCGTGTTTCCGTCTCTAGACAAAGTTGAAACGTCTCCCGAGTGGACAAGGCGGCTGCAAAGTGCGGCGCATGAAGCAGAACTCTCCGTTCAAGTAGCCCCCGTTTACGGCAGCGACGACTTAATCGGCACACCCACAGAAAAGTCGGCGCTCTTTGAAAAAACAGGCGCGGTCGCTGTGGACATGGAAAGCCTGGGCGTCGCGCAAGCGGCGTTCAACGCAGCGCGGCCATTTGTCGCCTTACGTGCGGTTGCGGACCCTGCGCACCGAAATATTCCGGCCTCAGCGGCCCGTATCGTGGGGGAAGCCGGCCGTATCAGACCGCTTGCCGCTTTGGGTGCGGTCTTGAGACAGCCGAGCGACTTGCCCACATTCATTCGATTGGGAAAAGAGAGCCAAACAGGATTAACAAGCCTACGCCGCGGTGCCGACAAGCTCTTTCCGGCGCTTGTCCCCATGTTCTAGTTGAACGACACGCTCTTCGACCATCCGGTCATAGTTCTTTTCGGCCTTGCGTTGATTGGCGAGGGAGATTTCCGGCGCCATGTCGCCCCTTGTCTTGGGCCCCCATAGCGCGACCAAAGCGGCCTTCAATGGATTGACCGCGGACACGGCCGCCGCCGTGGGTTCGTAACCGCAATGGGCCATACAATTGGAGCACTTTTCATATTCGCCCGTTCCGTAAAGATGCCACTCCGTCGTTTCCATAAGCTCGGTAAAGCTGTCGGCATAACCTTCACCCAACAAATAGCAGGGTTTCTGCCAGCCGAAGATGTTGCGCGTCGGCATGCCCCACGGCGTGCATTTGAATTCCTGATTTCCGGCCAAAAAATCCAGATAGAGCGCCGAATGGCTGAGCGGCCACTTTTTGCCCTTACCCAATTCCAAAACTTTGCGAAAGAACTGCTTGGTCTTGCGACGGTTCAAAAAATGTTCCTGATCAGGCGCGCGTTCATAAGCGTAGCCCGGCGAGACGGTAATGCCGTCGACACCCAATTCGGTTGCATAGTCCAAATAGGCCGCGAAGCGTTCGGGATCATGTCCGTCGAAGACGGTGGCGTTGACGTTGACCTGGAAGCCCTTCTCCTGCGCCGCCTTGATGGCCCTAACGGCACGTTTGAAGGTTCCCTTTCGGTCGACGGCGACATCGTGTTCGTCCTCAAGGCCGTCGAGATGAACCGAGAAAAAGAGATAGGGCGACGGCTCGAAAAGATGCAGCTTTTTTTCCAGGAGCAGCGCATTGGTGCACAAAGAAACAAACTTCTTTCGAGCGACGATGCCCGCGACGATTTCGCCAATTTCCTTGTGAATGAGCGGCTCACCTCCGGGCACCGCCACGACCGGCGCACCGCATTCGTCGACCGCATCCAAACACTCCTTGACGGACAGACGGCGGTCGAGAATATGATCCTCATAGTCGATCTTGCCGCACCCCGGACACGCCAGATTACAACGAAACAGAGGCTCCAGCATGAGAACCAGAGGATAGCGCCTGCGTCCCATCAAAGTCTGCTTCAAGACGTAAGCGCCGACTTTGATCCGCTGTCTCAAGGAAACTCCCACACCGTGCTCCTTCCCACAAATGGCACGCGGCCAAATTCATCTCAACCGTTCCCGGACGGCTTACGCATCACCCCAAATCGGCAACCGCATCTCCACCTTCGGCACGGCCTTCAATTCCGGAGGTAATTTGAACCTGACATCCTCTTCAACGCCCGGCAGCGTCTCCACGGAAATCTCACGTAGCTCGCTCAAGCGCTTGATCACTTCTTTGACGAGCGCCTCCGGCGCCGACGCCCCCGCCGTTATGCCGATCGTATGTTTGCCGTCAAGCCATCCGGGGTCCAACTGAACCGCGTCCTCGATGAGATAACTCGGCACACCCAAGTTCTCCCCGATTTCCCGCAGACGATTCGAGTTTGAACTGTTTTCGGCCCCGACCACGAGCAGCAAATCGACTTTGTTAACCAGTTCAAGCACCGCCACCTGACGATTCTGCGTCGCGTAACAAATATCGCGCACATCCGGCCCGACGATTTTGGGGAATCGAGTCTTCAACGCCTCAACGACATTTCTTGTGTCGTTCACACTCAGCGTCGTCTGCGTGACGAAGGCGATGCGCTCGGGATCCCGCACGTCAAGTTTTGCGACTTCCTCAACCGTGGAAAGCACGTGCACGACACCCGGAATCTGACCGAGCGTGCCTTCGACTTCAGGATGACCGAGATGACCTATCAAAACGACATCGAAGCCCTTGGCTGCATAGCGCTGGCCTTCCTTATGCACCTTGGTGACCAGAGGGCACGTCGCGTCGATCACCTCAAGTTCCCGTTCCAGCGAGTTGTCTTCCACTTTGCGCGATACGCCGTGTGCGCTGAAAACCGTCACCGCGCCCGTTGGAATCTCGTCGACCTCCTCGACAAAAATCGCGCCGCGCGCTTTGAGCGTTTCCACCACTCGTTTGTTGTGAACGATTTCATGGCGTACATAGACAGGCGCACCGAATTTGCCTAACGCTCGTTCGACGATATCGATCGCCCGCTCGACGCCGGCGCAAAAGCCGCGCGGTTTGGCCAGAATGATTCGAAGCGGCACCCGGTTGTGCACCATTATTAACCCGGCTCCCAATTAATCGGCTCTCACGAGCCTGGCTGATCGCAGCCTTATCATGTCGTGTCAGACAATGCATATCAAATCGCGGGGCCAAAGCAACCCGCCATAATGGATTCGACGAGACGTGGGCAGGCATCGAACGCCGCGGATGGGAGACCCACGGCCAAACTGCGCCATTCACAGGTCACAAGCGGGTTCCGAATTGAAAAGAAGATTCTACGTGGTATATGACGCCGCAACGGCTGCATTGTCGGCAGCTTCGCTCAAGGCAGAACATCACCCGTCCGCCCCTGCTCGGTAACGGAGCATGGACAGACAACGCGGCCTCGGCATAGTCTGGAGAAAAGCGGCCTGCGGCATGTCAATGCCCCAAAGAGGAATGTAGCGTGAGCGCTGTGCGACCATACCGCGAAATTCTGCGACGCAAATCGCGACAGATTCGGGTGGGCGACGTGCCTGTGGGCGGTGACGCGCCTATCACCGTTCAGTCGATGACCAACACGCCGACGACCGATGTGGCCGCGACCGTCGACCAAATCCACCGCTTGGAAGAGGCGGGCGCGGATATCGTGAGGGTGTCCTGTCCGGACCGAGCCTCGACCAAAGCATTTCGGGACATCGTTCACCAGGTCAAAGTGCCGATCGTTGCCGACATTCACTTTCACTACCGACGTGCCATCGAGTCAGCTGACGCCGGCGCCGCGTGTTTGCGAATCAATCCGGGGAACATCGGCTCACCGGACCGGGTGCGAGAAGTGGTGGCGGCGGCCAAAGCCAACGGCTGCAGCATGCGTATCGGCGTCAACGCCGGGTCACTCGAAAAGGACCTGCTTGAACGTTACGGCGAGCCGTGCCCCGAAGCGATGACCGAAAGTGCGCTCAATCACATCCGCATTTTGGAAGACAACGATTTTCACGAATTCAAGATCAGTTGCAAAGCATCCGACGTCTTCCTGGCGGTGGCGGCCTATTACCAGCTCGCAGAGTCGTGCGATTACCCACTCCATTTGGGGATTACGGAAGCAGGCGGACTGATGTCGGGCACGATCAAATCATCGATCGGTTTGGGCTCGCTGCTCTGGGCCGGGATCGGCGATACGATTCGCGTGTCCCTGTCAGCCGACCCCGTTGAAGAAATCAAAGTGGGCTTCGACATATTGAAGTCGCTCAACTTGCGACACCGCGGTGTCAACATCATTTCATGTCCGTCGTGCGCGAGACAGGGTTTCGAGGTCATCAAAACCGTCGAAGTTCTTGAGGAACGACTGGCGCATATCTCGACGCCGATGACATTGTCGATTATCGGATGCGTGGTGAACGGACCGGGTGAAGCGCGCGAAACGGACATCGGATTCACCGGCGGCGGCGCCGGATCCGGCATGGTATATATCTCCGGACTCGCGGATCACAAGATCAATAACGAGGAAATGGTCGATCATCTCGTGTCATTGGTCGAGCGGAAGGCTCGACAAATCGAAACGGAACGCAATACCCTCCGAAGTCAAGGCGATTCGGAACCGGAAACAGCGGTCTCGTAATTTCACGAAAGCAAAAAATTGGTGCTTTCTCCAATTACCTTATTCGATCAGAATCCTTGCAACGAAGCAAAAGACGAATTGATTTGCGGAATGGATATGGAGTCAAGCGACAAACTATCCGTGGCGATGGCGGCGGTCGGCGATGAAGTTTCGCGGACGTTGGATCATCTGATTGAACCGGTGTCCGGTTCGCACGCCCGGGTCATCGACGCCATGCGCTACGCCTCGCTCGGCGGCGGTAAAAGGTTCAGACCCTTTCTCCTCGTCTGTACGGCGGACCTTTTCGACGTGCCCCGGCGTTCGTCGCTGAGAGTCGGCGCCGCGGTGGAAATGATCCACTGCTACAGCCTCATTCACGATGATCTCCCCGCCATGGACGACAGTGACATCCGCCGCGGCCACCCTTCGGTTCACAAAAAGTTCGACGATGCAACCGCAATTCTGGCGGGCGACGGCCTGCTGACGCTGGCTTTCAGGGTGTTGACCGATCCCGAAACGGACGAAGATCCCGAAATCCGCGGCCAACTGGTCAGTTGTTTGGCCGATGCGGCCGGTGCAGACGGCATGGTCGGCGGTCAAATGATCGACATTTCGCCTGAACGCAGAGATTTGGACTTTGAGGGAATTTCCGAACTTCAACGCTTGAAGACCGGCGCTCTGGTCAGGTTTTCGTGCCTGGGAGGTGCCATATTGGGACGCGCGGACGCGAGCGACACGGAGTCGCTTTCGAACTATGCCGCGGATTTGGGCTTGGCGTTCCAAATCGTCGATGACTTGCTCGATGCGGAAGGCACCGAAGAAGAGGTCGGCAAGCCGACGGGGCGGGATGCCGACCTCGACAAAGCGACCTTTGTCAAACTCCTGGGACATGACGGCGCGCGCACCAAGGCCCGATCCCTGATCGAGAATGCGTGCGGGCAATTGTCCTGTTTTGGATCAAAAGCGGAACGACTCGTAGAAATAGCCAGATTCGTGCTAAACCGTCGATGGTAGCGCCGGTTGCGTGCGATGACCCAAGGGCCGAGGAGAATAAAGGGTATGAAATCAGAAAGGGGATCGCCCCTGTTGGACCAGATCGTCTATCCGGTCGACGTGCGGAAACTTGCACAACCCCAACTCAGGCAATTGGCCGACGAGTTGCGCGATGAAGTCATCGACGCGGTTTCCGAAACCGGCGGTCATCTGGGCGCAGGTTTGGGGGTCGTGGAACTGACGGTGGCGCTCCACTATGTCTTCAATACGCCGCAGGACAAACTGATCTGGGACGTGAGCCACCAAGTCTATCCGCACAAGGTGCTGACCGGGCGGCGCGACCGCATCAGAACCCTGCGCCAGGGCGGGGGCCTGTCGGGTTTCGCGTCGCGCAAGGAAAGCGAATACGATTCGTTCGGAGCGGCCCATTGCTCGACCGCCATTTCGGCCGCTCTGGGATACGCGACCGCCCGCGATTACAACGGCGAAGACCATCACGTCATTGCCATCGTCGGGGACGGCGCCATGTCCGCGGGAATGGCTTACGAAGCGCTCAACAACGCGGGGGCGCACAAACGAAACCTCATCGTCATCCTGAATGACAACAACATGTCCATTGCGCCGCCTTCGGGAGCATTGAGCGATTATTTGATCAAGCTCCGCGCGGCGATGCCCGACCGCGAGACACGGGCGGCGCGCATGGGCGACGGCGCGCTGCCGCGCTTTGTCAACGAACCCACGATCTTTGAAGATCTGGGATTCCACTACGCCGGACCGTTCGACGGCCATGACGTTGATGAAATGGTCGACACGCTCAGGATCTGCCGCGATTATCCGCACGGACCCATCCTTTTGCACGCGGTCACCGAAAAGGGGAAAGGCTACCGGCCTGCCGAAACGTCGGCGGACAAATATCACGGCGTCTCGAAGTTCGACGTCGCGACCGGCAAACAAGTCAAGGCGACCGGCAAGCCGCCGAACTACACGAGCGTGTTCGCCAAGGCTCTCATTCAAGAGGCCGAAAGGGACGAGCGCATCGTCGCCGTAACGGCGGCCATGCCTTCGGGCACGGGGCTCGACAAGTTCGGCGAGCGCTTCCCGGACCGCTGCTTTGACGTCGGTATTGCCGAACAACACGCGGTGACGTTCTGCGGAGGCTTGGCTTGCGAGGGTTACCGTCCGTTCGCAGCCATATATTCGACGTTCCTGCAGCGCGCTTACGACCAGGTGGTCCACGACATCGCGATCCAGAACCTGCCCGTGCGCTTCGCCATCGACCGCGCCGGCATGGTCGGCGCCGACGGCGTGACCCACCAGGGCTCATACGACGTCACCTATCTCGGCTGTTTACCCACATTCGTCCTCATGGCAGCGGCGGATGAAGCGGAACTGGTTCATATGGTGGCGACCGCCGCGCAAATCGACGACCGGCCATCGGCGTTCAGATATCCCCGCGGCGAAGGCGTCGGCGCACCTCTGCCCGAGGAAGGAGTCCCTATCGACATCGGCCGCGGGCGAATCATCCGCACGGGCTCGAAAGTCGCCATTCTGTCGTACGGCTCAAGACTTCAGGACGCCCTGAATGCGGCGGATAAGTTGGGAACCCTGGGTTTTTCGACGACAGTCGCGGACGCCCGGTTCGCCAAGCCCATGGACGACGAACTGGTACGGCGATTGGCGAGCGAGCATGAAATTCTGATTTCGGTGGAGGAAGGTGCGATCGGCGGCTTCGCCGCGGCCGTGTTCCACAGCCTGCATGTTCACGGCCCTCACCGCATGGCGGCAAAGTTCTATCCCATGTATCTGCCGGACGAGTTCATAGATCACGACAAGCCCGCCGCTCAAGTGGAGCAGGCGGGCCTGAGCGCGCCGGGCATCGTTGAGACCGCATTGAGGGCCTTGGGATACCGCGAAACGGAAGCCGTGCGGACGGCGGCCCTTGTCGGCGCCGAATAGGGCGTATCGTCAACACATTCGGATTTCCCAACATGGGTAGGGGTCGCTTGGCTGACTATGCACCCTGATACCCATGGTGTTATCAGAAGAGATGATTTAAAGAGACTCTCTAAAGACATAGCCCAGCGTATAATGGATTTGCTGGAAAAATGCGTACAACATTAGAAGTGGGGGGGGGCTTAATCCGAACCGGAAGGCCTGCCGTCCGGGAGTGCGGCATTTCCGGTCTAACGTTCAGGTCCATCTTTGGAACGCCCGTTGGGCGCACGATGGCGATCACGATCGCTTGTTTGCTTCTGCTCGGCGTTCAGTGGACTGCGGCGTCACACACAGACGATGAATGCCATGAACACACATGTATTGTCTGTTGTGTGTCGAGCGAATCCGGGATAGCAAGCGTTGCAATAGATCTACCTCATTACCCAAATCGAGACCAACGGCCTCAAATAGACAAAACATCTTCGCCACTTGCCCGCGGATATGTATCATACCTGATACGCGCTCCCCCAACCGTCTGATATCCAACAACTGAGTCGGGCCGCAAGCCCCCTTTCCCTTCATTGGATATTCGACATGAAAATTACAAAACCCAGCGCACTTGGCGCATTGGTCTTAGTTTGCCTGCTTGGTGGCGGCACCGCAGGCGCACATGCAGACGAGGCCGACAAAGACACCTTCGAGGAAGTTGTCGTCCGCGCCCACCCGCTATCCGCCAAAGGATTGGCGCAGCCTATATCGGTCATTAGCGCAGAAAAGTTGCAGCGCGTTGTGGCCTCATCCATCGGCGAAACGCTCACCGGTCTACCGGGCGTCCACTCATCAAGTTTCGGTCAAGCCGTCGGGCGCCCCGTGATACGCGGTCTCGGCGGTCCGCGCGTCAAAACCATGGAAGATCGTATCGACAGTCTCGACGTCTCCGTAACGAGTCCCGACCATCTGACGACCATCGAGCCTTTCGCGGCGGACAGCATTGAGGTGCTCAAAGGGCCAAGTACCTTACTGTATGGGACGGGTGCAATCGGCGGGGTCGTCAATGTGCATACGGGACGTATCCCGCAGCGCGTACCCGAAAGCCCCTCGATCAATATTGATGCGCGAGGTGCAGACAATGCGGGGCGACGCTCATCAGCAATCCGGTTCGACACCGGTGCGGGTGACTTTGCAGTCCATCTGGATGCCTTCTATCGGAAAGCGGACGAATACGACATTCCTGGTTTTGCTGAATCTAGAGCCTTGCGTCTTCTGGAGGAAGAAGCCGACGATGAAGGTGACGAAGAAGAAGCGGAAGCATACGGCAAACTTCCGAGCAGTCAGATGCGTGCCAACGGAGGCGCGATCGGTTTTTCACGGGTTGGCAAGCGGGGATTTATTGGCCTTGCCGTATCGGCCTACGAAGCGGACTACGGTCTGCCGGGCGGGCATAGTCATGGCCACCACGGGGAAGAGGAGCATAGCCCCGGAGCAGATGAAGAACATTCCGAAGAAGGCAACCCGACGCTCGACCTGGAACAAATAAAAGTCGACTTTGAATCCGGCATCAACGCGCCTTTCAAGGGAATAGACACTCTCAATGTGAGGGTCGGCGTCAACGACTACGAACATACCGAAGTCGAGGGTAACGGTGAGGTCGGCACTCGGTTCACGACAGAAGCCGTAGAAGGACGTCTGGAATTTGTACACAAAGAGGTATTCGGCATCCGCGGAATCTTTGGGCTGCAGATCTCCCAACGGGACTTCGCCGCGAGTGGTGAGGAGGCATTTGTCCTGCCTGTCGATACCAACAACGTTGGCATCTTCTATCTCGGCGAGCGGTCGTTGGGCCCGTACAACGTCGAAGCCGGCATTCGTTTGGAGCGGGTCAAACACAACCCCACCGCAGCCCGCTCACGTAGGTTCGATCTGGAGGCGGTATCTTTGGGTTTGATCCGCCCCATCGGTGACCACTGGACCATCACGGCACAGGTCGATCATTCGAGCCGTGCGCCCGTTGCCGAAGAGCTCTATTCAGATGGCCCCATCTGGTTACGGGGAGTTATGAAATCGGCGATCCGACGCTGGATAAAGAAGTTGCGACAAACGTCGCAGCGACGGTGCAGTACGAAAACGATGTGTTCCGCTTTGCGGTGAGCGCCTACCGTACAGACTTCCAGGATTTCATCTTTGAGTCACCCACCGGCGCTGAGCTGGATGATCTTCCAGTGCTTCTGTGGCGACAAGAAGATGCTGTCTTTGACGGATTCGAGGCAGACCTCGATTGGCAGGCGGTCAGTTGGAGTGAAGGGAGTCTCACGCTCAATGCCGGTGTGGATGCGGTTAATGCGCGGTTTTCCGGCTCGATCGATGGTAATGTGCCGCGCCTGCCGCCGAGGCGCTGGCGGCTGGGCGCCATGCTTGATTGGCATAACTTCAACGCCGAACTCGCGTACACCAAAGTTGAGAAGCAGAACGACGTTGCTGTCGGTGAACTCCCGACGAAGGGGTTCGACAACCTGAAAGCCTACCTTGGCTACCGCACCCAACTGGATGACGCTACGGTGGAGTTTTTCGTTCGCGGAGACAATCTGACCGACGACGAGCAGCGCTACCATACGTCGTTTATCAAAGACCTCGCGCCACAGCCGGGCAGGACAATCGAAGTGGGTGTCACCATCAAAATCCGAGCGTAGCCTGCGGTCTCATGTCGGGGCTGGAGTCCGCCTCCAGCCCCAACCCGGCGAAGCATTCGCGCAACGCCGAGTGATCCAGGTGGATCCCGGCTCCGGTCGAGGGCGGAACATCGACCAGATAGGTGCACGAGTCGACGCCCTGGAGGCGGCAGGTGGTCGGCAAACTCTGATCTGCCGGACGAGTTCATAGACCACGACAAGCGCGCCGGGCATCGTTGAGACCGCATTGAGAGCCTTGGGATACCGCGAAACGGACGCCGTGAGGACGGCGGCCCTTGTCCGCGCCGAATAGGGCGTATCGTCGACAGGTTATCGGAGCGGAAGGCCGCCGTCCGGACGGTGCGGAGTTTTCGCTACCGCCCTTGGTCTTCGGCTCCTTCCTCGATGCGGCGGAAAAGTTCGGCGTTGAGCTTCTGCGCCTCCGCGAGTTGAGCGTCGGTCATGGTTTCTCGCAGCAAGTCTTTGACTTCCGCGAATTCTTGATCTCCCTGCGCGGCGGCGAGATTGGTCCAGGCATACGCCCGGACGTAATCCTCGGGCACGCCCCGGCCGTAGCGGTACATGTCGCCGAGGTAGAATTGGGCTTCGGCCAACCCCTGCTCGGCGGCCTTGCGGTACCACTCAACGGCTTGAGCGTCGCTCTGCGGCACGCCCCGGCCTTCTTCGTACATGAAGCCGAGGAGAAATTGGGCGGAAGTATCCCCCTGCTCGGCAGCTTTGCGATACCACTCAACGGCTTGGGCGTCGCTTTGCGGCACGCCCCGGCCTTCGGCGTACATGTTGCCGAGGAAAACTTGGGCCGAGCCCAACCCCTGCTCGGCGGCCTTGCGGTACCACTCAAACGCTTGGACATCACTCTGCGGCACGCCAAGTCCGGAGCGATACATGACGCCGAGGAAGAATTGAGCCGGGGCCAACCCCTGCTCGGCAGCCTTGCGGGTCCACTCCACGGCTTGGGCGTCGCTCTGAGGCACGCCCTGGCCTTCACTGTACATGAGGCCGAGGAAGTATTGGGCGTCGGCATCCCCCTGCTCGGCCAACGGCAGAAATTCCCTGTACGCGGCGGCGTAATCGCCTCGGTCGTAAGCGGCCAAACCGGCCTCGAAGTCCGCCGCCGGGGCGCAGGCGGCAACCGTCCAGAGCAGCCAAGCCGCCAGCGAGGTAACAAACCGTCTCATCCCGTTCCCCTTGTTTGGCCTGGCCATCGGATTATCAAACCTCGCGCCCTTGATTAAGTGAATGGCCGCCGCTGCGCCGCCGCCGTCATCCACAGGATCTCATGCGGAACTCCCAGTCCCGCTCTCACCATCTCAACCCCGTTCACCGCGGATCGCGGTGGTTGACGATGTCCCCGGCCATATTGCCGTGAATCATGCGCTTCATGAAGGGGTTGGCCAAAAGGCCGGCCGGATAAGGAAGAGGAGCGCCGCCCGCGTCGTTCAGGGTGTCCATGTCTTCACCGCTCAACTCGAACTCCGCGGCGCCCAAATTGCTCTTGAGCTGATCGAGGCGGCGCGCGCCCATGATGGGAATGACGCGGCCCGACGGATGCTGCATCATCCAGCGCAGAGCCACCTGCGCCGTCGTGCGACCGACATTGCGGGCGACGGCGCTGGCCTTTTCCGCCACGGCCAGTTTTTCCTCCGTGAGTCCTCCCGGCCACTTGCCGTCGTCGATGCGCGAGCCTTCGCGCGCCTCGGCAGCGGCGGCGCGGTCGAATTTACCGGTGAGCAGGCCGCCCGCGAGGGGACTCCAAGGCGTGATCGCCATGTCCTGGGTATCGGCGAGGGCGAAGAAATCGGCTTCGATCGCGCGTTCGACCAGATTGTAATGCAACTGCATGGCGGTAAACGGCGTCCAGCCGCGTTCCTCGGCAAGAGCGTTGGCGCAGGAGACGATCCACGCCGGCGTGTTCGACGCGCCGATGTGAAGCACTTTGCCCGCGCGGACTTGCTCATCGAGCGCACGCATCACCTCGACGACAGGCGTCGTGAAGTCCCAATGGTGAATCCAGTAGACATCCACATAAGAAGTGTTAAGCCGCTTCAGGCTTCGCTCCAAAGCCTGCACCATGTGCTTCTTGTGATTGCCGCCGGCGTTCGGGTCGTCGGCCGCCATGTTCGAGGTGAATTTCGTCGCGAGAACGATGCGGGCGCGCTCGGCGGCGATGAACTCGCCCAGCATGCTCTCACTGACGCCGTAGCCGTAAAGATCGGCCGTGTCGATGAAATTGCCGCCGGCTTCGACGAACGCGTCGTACATTTTGCGGCACTCGTTTTTGGGCGCGCCGAAGCCCGTCTGTTCGCCGAACGTCATGGCGCCGAAACAGATTTCGGAAACGCGCAAACCGCTGCGACCGAGTAGTTTGTATTTCATGGCACGATCCTCATGAGTTGTCGTATGAAGCGGCGGCCAGGACGCGCCGGCGTTGCGGAGACGACGGTCCGGGCGCGACAACCCGAATCAGAACCGCGACCAGCATCAAAAGCGCTTGCGCCGCGCCGATCAAGACAAAGGGCGCGAACGGCGCCCAAGCGTCGAACAGGATCCCTCCCACCGAGGCCGCAAAAATGATTCCGATGTTGCCGAAAAGCCCGTTCATGCCGAATACGGAACCGCGCTCCTTATCGTTGGATTCCTGACCCAACAGCGCCAGCGACGCCATCATCGCGCCCGCCATGCCCGCACCCAGCAAAACAAAAGCCGGAAACATCCGCAAATCGAAAGGAGACGTAATCAAGCCCATCGACAAGTAGCCGGCCCCCGCAAGGCCAAGCGCCATGATCATGGCGGTGACGCGGCTCACGCGATCCATGATGAAACCGAAGACGATCGACCACGCCATGCCCGACGCCTGAATGATGATGAACGAAAAACCGGCGAGCCTCAGAGCTTCCGCCGCATCCATGTCGCGGGCCGACGAAGCGGCGACATTGGCCCAAAGCGAAAAGAAAAGCCCCGTGATGATCACGTCGCTTCGTGCGGTGAAGGCCGAGGCATAAGAGAGCGCGATACGCGGGTTTCTCGCCGCCCTGAGACCGCTGACGATCAAACGGCGGTAAGGCAATCGCTCTTCCCTTGTGGCCGGCGTGCCCCCTTTCAGACCGAAATAAAACAGGAAGACCGACGCGAAACACAAAAACGCCGCCGACTCGAATGCCAAACGCCCCGCGATGACCGGTTCAAAACCCCGCTCGGTCAGAATATAGGGGAGTTGGGCGACAAGATTCGCGACACCGATAATGCCGAACGCATTGAAGAAGGAACTGATGCCGATCGTTTTTCCGCGGGAGTCGTCCCTCGGATAATCATTGACGATGGTAGCCGTCATGGCTGCGGCGGCCGCCACGCCCGTTCCGAAAAAGACGCGGAAGACATAAAGATGCACCGCCGTTGTCGCGAAAGGATAAAGCGCATAAGCGACGCCTATCAGCGCAATCCCCGTCATGATCACCGGCCGTCGGCCGATCCGGTCGGACAGGACGCCGAACGGATAAATCAGGAGTACGCCGACGACTTCCGTGAAGAGAGACAGAAAGCCGCTGAGCCTGCCCCGCTCTTCCGCGGGTATATCAAGGTGTACGTCCAATATGTACGGTTGGCTGAAATTGATGGTGGCGAAGACGCCGATACAGATGAAGGACGCATACATGTACGTCCAGAAATTCATCGGCGAAACGCCGTCGGCCAAATTGACGGGACCGACACGGCGAAATCCGGACGATTCGGCAACTGCCATGGATACCCCCGAATATGCTCACCCGCCCCTTGGCCATGCGTCGCAAGCAATGCATGACTCGATCACCTTCGATGTCCGACACGAGGCGGCGGCCGGCGGCCGCCTTACGACATGTCAAAAACTTCCAGCGCCACACGTTCGCCCGATTCCATGGCGCCTTCCATTCCCCGATCGACAAGACCGGTATGTTCGCCGCAGAAATGGATTCTGCCGTGGGGTTTGATCATTTCCAACAGATAGCCGTGAATTTGCCCGGGCGCCCAAATCAAATAGTCGCCGCCGCTGAAAGGGTCGAGCTCCCACGATTTGATCGCCGCGGCTTCGAGCTTGCCCCTGGCCGCGGGCCGCGCCGTCTCGATGGATTCGAGCACCATCTTTTTGGCGTCCTTCTCGGACATGCGGTCAAGATAACGCGCTACATGCCCGCGTCCCCAACAGGTGAAGCTGGTGATTTCATCAGGCGAGTCGTCAAACCGGTTGGGAAAGACGGTGCCAGCGGGTCCATCGGTCCACATGCCGGGAGGCAAGCCGTCGTCCTCCCAATATCGTTTCTTAGGGACAAGATGAACCTGCGTCATGGGCATGTATGAGACGCTGTTGACGGCTTCCGCCTGAACCCCGGTCAGGATCGGATCCATCTTGACGAAATTGAGAACGGGGAACGGGATGGAGCAAATCACGTTCTTGGCACGATAGACGCTGCCGTCCCGGCAATGCACTTCGGTACCGCTGGTATCGGTCCGAAGGCCGACGACACGCGTTTCGAAATGAATATCGCCTTTGAGCGCCGCCGCCATGGCCTCCGGAATGCGCTGGTTGCCGCCGCGCGCGACCAACTGCACCGGATCGACCTCACGCTGATGCTGGGTGAACTTGTCGACGAAATACATCATCAAAATGGAGGTTTCATATGCCGAAACGCCGTAGGCAACATTGGTGTTGTAAGTGAGATCGATGATTTCGTCGCTGGCCCCTTGCTCTTTCATGAAGTCGTAAATCGATTTGTCATACGCCGCCGCCTCCGGCTCGATCCAATCGGCCGCCGTGCGAAGAGGATTGTTGGCGGAAATCATCGGATTTAAATAGGTCCAGGGTAAGGTCTCCTTTTGACCTTGGGGAAACGGGTTGCGCGGATGGCTCACCCATTCATCCGGTGAAACGATCCTGTCGTCCATGACCATGACGCGCCCCATGTCCATCATGGCGCGGGGAATGTAATCGAAAAGCTCTACACCGTATGTGTCCGCCGCATCGCGCATGCGCGCATAACCGCCGCCCATCCCGTTGCCGCCGGCCTCCGCCTGGCCCGGTACACCCGGGAGCGTAAAAAGGCGCCCGCCGATTCGGCTGCGGCCTTCCAGTACGGTGACGGAATAGCCTTCTCTTTCCAATTGCAATGCCGCATTGAGGCCGGACAGTCCCGCGCCGATCACCACGACATCCGTCCGGTTTTGAGCGCGTGCACCGACGGGCAACATTGTCATTGCCGAAAGCGCCAACGTTCCCTCCATGACCGAACGACGGTTCAGTTGTCGGCGTGTCATTGTCCGCTCCCTTTTTGTGCTCCCCGCCGATCGACGGCAGAGCCTGGATATCCACTACAGGCGCCCGAAACGGGCCTTGAGGCGAGCGCCACCTTATCATGCTTTGTTCCAAGCTCAACGAGTTCGATTGGGGAAGAATCGTGAAAGCCAAATTTGTCGGCATCTCACGGGAGGGTCAATGATGAACGCACCAAAAAAGAAACTCGTTTAGATCATTTCCCTTGCGCTTGCCGTTTTCGGACAATCCGGTGGAGTTGCGCAAGCATAAGGCCTTATGAAGATTCTGTTGCAGAGGGTCGCGTCCTACTACACGACCGGCCGGTAGACAAAGCGCAAGCGGCTGACGCAGCCCTAATCCGCAACCGGCAGCGTTTCAATGTCATAGCCGTGCGCGATCGACCTGTCCAGTTTGGGATCGACGAGTTCAAAATCGAAGCGCGTGGCCGGCTTCAGGCCGCCCTCCGTGCTTAATGTCCCGCAAAACATGAGGCTCGTCTCACCGAACAGGTGTCCGGCGCTCTCGAAGCGCGCCAAAAGATCCTCGGGCGCCAGCATGGACGTGACCGGGCCGTCCTGATAGATCAAGCGGTCACCGTCGATCACCGCATGAGACCGCAAAATGAGATCGTCCCAGTGATCGGCTACTTCGTCGTAAAGCCAGAAGGACGACGCAACGGGCTTGTCGCACATTTGTTTGGACACGGATATTTTGTACGCCTGTGCCTCGCGGTCGGTGTGGTCCGAGCCGACGCCGACGCAGAGTCGGCCGTCGATCTTGGCAAGCACGAATTCCACTTCACCGCTCGACCCGGTGCCAAGAACCTGAATCGACCGGGCCGTCGTGACCCGCGCCGCGGAAATCGGATAAAAGATCGGTGTCGATGCGGGCGGCGGAATACTCAAGCTTTCCAACTCCGCAATATGCCGCTCAAGGGCCGCCCGGTCGCGCGCGGTCCATCCCGCGACTATTGCATGATCGACAACGAGCTCAAGCCGGTCGGTTTGGTTGCGCGTAACGAGATCGACGGGAATGCGTGTCGGGTTTGACATTTGCGGCAACTTATCTTCGACGAACTACGACGATCGACATCACGACCCATCGTCCTTCCAGCGCTTGACGATGCCGAGATCAATGTCGAAGAGATCGAGAGCGCGCCCTACCGAATGATCGACGATATCGTCCAGAGTTTCGGGCCGCGTATAAAAGGCCGGCACCGGCGGCATCACGATGGCGCCCATCTCGCTCACTTGCGTCATGCTCCTCATATGCCCCAAGTGTAGCGGCGTCTCGCGAAGGAGCAGGACAAGGCGCCGGCGCTCCTTGAGCACCACGTCCGCAGCACGCGTCAGCAGGTCCGAGGTCGAACCGTGGGCGATATCGGAAAGGGTGCGGATCGAGCACGGCGCAATCACCATGCCCTTTGTCTTGAACGAACCGCTCGAAATGGAAGCGCCGATATCCCCTGTGGAAAGCACCACATCCGCCAAGTCCTGAATTTCTTTGAGACTCCGGTCCATTTCGTAGTTGAGGGTCAAGGCCGCGGGCTTGCTTATGACCAAATAGACTTTGATGGGCGTCGGAGCCAAGCGCTCCAACATGCGTACGCCATAGATGATTCCGGAGGCACCGGTAATGCCGACAATAAGCCGCTCTTTGTCCGCCATTCCTTTGATGCTCCAAATTCCGCGCCAATCCTCAAGACGATGCTACGGTTATAGCTTCCTCAACCTCGACCTGTCGCCGGTTTAATGCGCCGCGGTTTACCTTTTCCGTCAAATGGTGACGCCGCCATCCACGGCAAACTCGGCACCGGTCACGAAACTCGCCTCATCCGACGCAAGAAATAAAATGGTGTTCGCGATCTCACGGGGCTGCCCCAATCGGCCCAGGGGATGAGCGTTCGTCACATGCTGCCAATACGTCTCCATATCGATGCCGGGAGGTTTGTCCCGTTTCAGCATATCTGAATCGACCCCGCCCGGCAGCACGGCATTGCATCGAATGTTATAGCCGCTGCGTCCGCAATGAGCGGCGACGTTTTTGGTCAACATTTGCACTGCCGCCTTACTGGATCCGTAGGCCAGATTATCGGGTTGCGCCCTGGTGCCGAGAGTTGATGAAATATTGACGATTGATCCGCCGCCGGATTGTTTCATGGCGGCAACGCCGTATTTGCATCCCAAGAAGACCCCTGAAGCATTGACATTCATGACGCGCTGCCAACTTTCAAAGCTCGTTTGCTCGATATGCCCCGGGTCGACGATTGCCGCCCCGTTGACGAGAATATCGAGACGCCGATGCTTCTCAATAACGGTATTCATAGCGGTTCGCCAATCATCTTCGACCGTAACGTCGAGGCGGATGAATTCCGTGGGTGTACCGCAGGCAGCCGCCCTTTCCTGACCTTTTTCCTGATTGATGTCGACAATGATGACAGTGGCACCTTCCCGGCAAAACCGCACCGCTATGGCCCCGCCGATGTCGCCGGCAGCTCCCGTAATAAGTGCAATTTTGTTTTCGAGGCGGCCCACGGTTCGCTCGACTTAGTACATGCGCTGAGGCGCAAGCTCTTCGGAAAACTTCGAGATGTCGGCGGGTTCACCCGTATTAGTCATGATCGCCTTCTTGCGGAAGAAGCGCATGATGGCACCGGGCCCCATGCGCGTGCCGCCCAGGCCTGAAAAATTGAACGAGGTTTTTTCCGCATCCCGCAAAATCATTGTCGTAAGTCCCGTATCCATAACGCTGATGGCGCCTGCGTTGATTTGAGACGCGACGTCCTGAGCCTCCTTTTCGGTACCGGCGATCACGGCACCGGACAATCCAAAGGTCGTATCATTGGCGAGTTGAACGGCCTCGTCGGTCGATTCGACCGCCATGACGGGAATCACAGGCCCAAAGGTTTCCTCCGTCATAATATCCATGGAATGATCGACGTCGGTGAGCACCGTTGGGCGTACCCATTTGCCGCCGCCCAGAGTTTCCGACTTGCCGCCGGTGCGAATGACAGCGCCCTTGTCGACCGCATCATCGAGTTGAGCGTCAATGATATCAGCTTGTCGCGCAAAGATAAGCGGTCCGATGTGGCCCTTGCGAATGTCAGGGAACGACAGATCGACCGCCTGAGCCTTTTCGATCAACCGTTCGACAAAGGCATCGTGAATCGTTCTATCGACATAGACACGTTCGATGGAATAGCAAAGCTGCCCGGTGGCGAACACGCTGCCGCGCAAGGTTGCCGTCGTGGCCCGCTCAATGTCCGCATCTTTCGTGACGATTACCGGATCCTTGCCGCCCAGTTCCAAGAACACCGGAATGAATCGCCGGGCCGCGGCTTCGGCCACCTTTCGCCCCGTAGCAACGCTGCCGGTGAACACGACGATATCCACATTGTCGATGATCGCCTGGCCTACCTCGCCGTCACCCTGCACATAGGTCAGCACGCCATCGAGCTCGGGCACCTGTGCCACGGTCTCGGCGACCGGCTCGACAAAACGCGGCGTGACCTCGCTAGGCTTGATGACAGCCGCACAGCCCGCGATCAAGGCTTGCGCCGCGTCGATCATCGACAGAATGAAAGGCACGTTCCACGGGCTGATGACGCCCAGCAACGGAAACGGCTTGTATTGAGAACGAAAACGCACGCGGGGGTCGACACTCGAGCAGCCTTCCGCCGGATTGATCAGATCGGGCGCGGTATTGCACCATCCCCGGACGCTGCCGACGACGGCTGACGGCGATTCCACCGACATGCGCCACCGCCCCGTATCGAGCGCAAGCGCCTTCGTGATTGCTCCGCTGTTCTTTTCGAGCACATCGGCCCAGCGGCGCATCACGCCAAGGCGATGGTCAAGGGGCGCGGCGGCCCATTGTTTCTGAGCCTCACGCAACTTGGTGCACTCAAGGGCGATCAACTCCCGTGTCGGCGCCTCGAACTTGTAGTCGACCTCGCCCGTACGCGGATTCCGCACGTCAATTGTTCGCGTCATGAATCAAATATCCCGGCAAATATTGCACTTCATTATATATCGTGTCTTTTCCGTGCGCTGTAGATCCAATACTTCATGTCTCCCATGCCGGCATCGGCGAGCATCTCTCGGACATCTTCCTCCTCAAACCCGGCGGCGACCGCAGGCTCTTTCATATCCATGTCGAACAATAATGTGCCCCAAAACGGCTCGTTATTGTGGAATGTGTCCCAATCACCGATGAATTGATCGTACGGCGTTTTTTCCGTGAGGCGACGGCCTACGTCGACATGCACCGTCAAACCGCCGGGCGTCAAAAGCCGAAAACACTCCTTCATGATGTTCATGACCGCTTGACGAGACGTTTCGTGAAACAAAATATGAGAAACGATGACATCGAACGTCTCGTTTTCGTAATCCAATTGCTCGGCGTTCTGCTGGGCAAAGTGCACCGACTTCCCCAAAGCCTCGGCGCGCGCATGGGCATAGCGCAAACACGGCGCGGAAACGTCTATCGCGACAACCTCAGCATCGGGAAACGCATCCACATAAGGAAGTGTGTTGTTGCCGGTGGCACATCCGAGATCGAGAATGCGTCTTGGCCGGAAGTCCGGAAAATTCTGCCTGATGAAACGTGATCCCGTTCGGCCGCGCAAATCATTCAAGGGTCCTCGCAGACCACGCCCGAAAATAAATGTGCCTATGTCGTAGCGCGCGCCGAGATAGACATCATCTTCTGCGAGTTCAGCCAAATAGCCGCCGGGCACGCAATGGGTGTCGACGGCCAAAAGATAGGGCGGCATCGTGACATCGGGGTCCAGTCTGAGCGTGCCGAACTTGGGGTCGGCCGCATATTTCCTGAAAATGGAAATGAGATCCGACAATTGCCGTTCGACACAAGCACCCGTCGAATCGACATAGAGTTCCTGCTGAGCGCGCGAGAGCGCGCACCACATTTGATAGTGGGGTTCGGCGGCCATCGCGGAGGCAACATCGTGGCGGGTTTCAGGCCGACGGCCTGTCTCCTTCTCAAACTCGGGCGCCGCCCTTGTCTCGTAGACTTGCCGGTTGCCGCGGCCATACTTGCGCATCAATGCGGTCTTGAGCGTGACCAGAAAATCATGGCGCGAATACTCTTCCCGTGACTGACGGGGCAGGATGTCGTGATTCGTAAGGGCTTTCATGACCTGAAATTGATCCGTATCGACTTAGAGGAAAGCAACACAAGCCCTGATCGTCACCGCGTCATTCGGCAGCATGGGCAGTTCTCTTCCGTGCCGGTTTCAAGGGCACAGGACCATGCACCCAATTTTTCGGGTCACGGCGTCTCGCCGGCGACGGAACAACGAGCGTGCGGTCTCTGCTCTGTTGCTCAAATGTCTCCAAATCGATTTCCCATCCCTTGCGGGACAGATCCCATACCTTTTTGCGGAACGCGATTTCCATGCCATCGGTTTCGGTCAGAAATTCGTCGGACAAGCTCGGCGGTGTGAAAACCGGCTTGATTTTTTCAACGACGCCGAGGTCCTCGCGTATGGCTTCCTGCAGACCCTTGACGCGGTCGGCGTCATGTTCGGGTTCTCTGAGATAATTTCGCGCCTGCCAGCCGATGGCCCGTGTGTGATAAGCGTCGATGGGTGTGCGCGCGGTAAAATTGATCTGGCTCATGCCCGGACGAAACGTCGGTTTGATCCGATGGCACACGCCAATGACACTGAATTCCAACTCGACACGGGTTTCTTTTCGCTCCTTGCCGATGAGTTCCGCCATCTGACCGCTTTTGACCGCATCCTTCGGTGCCGGTTTGACGCGGGCAACGCGCGCGCCCCACTCGGTTTCCTCGATGGGAAAGATGTCGAGCTTCGGCGCATGCCGTGCGCCGAAGGCGCGATGAACGAAATTCGTATGAGCCGTATCGAGAGAGTTTTCTTCCATGCGCATCCAGTTGCATTTGGCCTCGAAATCATAAGGAATGAGACGCCAATTATCGGCATCATCGAATTCGGGAAAAAGATCCGGGATTGGCGGTCGGTCCGCTTCCGGCAAATTGCCCAAAAATGTCCACACCCAACCATAGCGTTCATCCGTGGGGTAGGAGTCGACCCGCGCCCGCTTGGGTATCTTGGCGTCGTCGCCGAAAGCCGGGATTTTGACGCATGCCCCGTCGCTTTGGAATTCCCAACCGTGATAGGGACACGCAATCCGTTCACCATCCGTCGGGCCGCAGGACAGGCTGCCTCCTCGATGACAGCACGTATCGCTGAGGCAAACGACCCGTCCGTCATTCAAACGATAAAGAACAAAGTCGAGGCCCAACATGCGGACGCCCAAGGGTTGGTCGGACTTTACATCGTTCGAAAAGGCGGCCGCGTACCAATTGTTGATCAGCATAATATGTCTCCCGGAAATCCAATTCACATGTCCCGCAACTTGCCAAGATCATAATCGGTTATAATTATACGACAAACACGACAGCGGGGTGGAGCGCCCACGTTTATTTGGAAGACGCGGTTTTAATGACATCGATGTCTCGGACCTGCCGGATTGACTGCCTCGTCTTGGTCATGTCTCTGGCGACTGCCGCGTTTTTCGATGCTGACGCCATGACTCTGCGGCGCGGCAGTTTCAGCGAGCCTCGTTCACTCGACCCGCACAAGGTGACGGGAACCACAGGCGCCGTCATCGTCTACGACATGTTCGAGGGGTTGCTCACAACCGATGCCAATGGAGACATCATAGGCGGACTGGCGCGAGACTGGGAGATCAGCGGCGACGGCTTGACCTACACCTTCACCCTGCGCGACGACCTCGTCTGGTCCGACGGCACGGCTCTGACCGCCGCCGATGTCGTCTATTCCTACCGGCGCCTTGTCAACCCCGAAACCGCATCGCCTTTGGCCTCCGTCGCCTCACCCATTGCCAAAGCCCGCGATGTCGTGAAAGGCGCGGCGGCGCCCACGGTGCTTGGCGTCACCGCCGTCGACCGGAAGACCGTGAACATCACGCTCAATCAAAGAACGCCCTATTTCCCGCAAATGCTTCTCACGTTTGCCAATTCGATAGTGCCGAAACATGTCATCGAAGCCCACGGGAGAGAATGGACCAAGCCGACAAATATCGCGACAAGCGGCGCTTACGTTCTCAAGGAGCGGATTAGCAATACGTCCATCACGGTTGTTAAAAACGAACACTATCATGCAGCGGCCGATACGCTTATCGATAAAGTGATTTACTTTCCCATTGAGAACGGTGCTACATCGCTAAAGCGTTACAGGGCGGGTGAGCTTGATGTCACGCTGAGTTTTCCTCCGTCGCAGATCGATTGGTTACGCGAGAACCATGCGGATGACTTGCACATTTTGCCTGTTTTGGCCCTGAGCTACATCTTGATCAATCATGACAAACCCCCTTTCAACGATATTCGTATCCGCAAAGCGCTGAGCATTGCGATCGACCGGGAAATCATTGTTGACAGACTTTTGAATGACGGTTCCCAGCCTGCTTACAATATCGTTTCACCCGCCACCCCCGACTACGGCGAAAATCCTGCGCAGTTCAAGTCCAGCCATATTGAAGATCGGATTGCACGTGCGAAAAACGCAATCGAACGCGCCGGGTATAGTGCCGACAGACCGCTCAAAATCGACTTCAAGGTGGGCACGTCGGAAGAAAGCAAACGTCTGGCGGTGGCGTATCAAGGATTTTGGAGACGGATAGGAGTCGAGGCCAAAATCCAGGAGTTCGACACGAGCAGTTTGGTTCGCGCGGCGCGGTTGGGCGACTACGAACTCATGCGTTATTCCTATTTTGCGACATATGCCGATCCGATGAGCTTCCTAAGCCTGCTGCAATCGGACAGCAGCACGAATTTGTCGGGTTATTCCAACCACGCCTTCGACGAGTTGATCAAAAAAGCCAACAACGAAGCGGACCCCGTCAAGCGCTTTGAAAAACTGAGAGCGGCCGAGCAACTCGCCATTGATGAATTCCCAATCATTCCCACCATTTTCAAGTCGCAGAAGCATCTTGTAAGTCGTCGAGTGGAAGGCTGGATCGACAATCCCCGCAACGTTTATTTTGCGCGTTATTTGAGCGTTATCGAGTAACCCGAACAGGTGGAGTTTTAACGTATGAACACAATTCCTGAAATGGTGAGACACGACGGAACCTATCCCACGGTTGAATTGCGGCAGGACGTTGTCAACGTGGCCGTCGTGCAAACCCGTGTACACGGCGTGAGCGGCGACAACCCGGAACCCGACCGGCGCGCAAATCTGGATTACATGATCGAATGTATCGACGCCGCTCAAGGATACGGCGGGCGCAACGATCTTCTTTGTTTTCACGAATTTCCAATTACCGGCTTCAGCATCTGGAACAGGGAACAGCACTACAATGTGGCGATCGAAGTGCCCGGTCCCGAAATCGAAGAGATCGGCAAGAAAGCCAAGGAATACGATTGCTACATCGTTTTCGGCACCTATGCAAAAGATCCCGACTGGCCGGGCCACATCCTGCACCTCATGGTGCTCATGGGACCAGACGGCAAGGTCGTTGCCAAACATTGGAAGCAGCGCAACGTACGCGGTATGCGGCCGGGTTCGGAACAATACACTACGTCCGTTTATGACGTATACGACCGATTTGTCGAAATGTACGGTCTCGATGCCGTCATTCCGGTGGAGCGAACCGACATCGGCAATATAGCCATGTCAGCCGTTCAATTCGAGCCCGAACTTTTTCGCTGCATGGCGCTCAAAGGCGCTGAAATCATCGCGCGCGTGGCGACAGGCGGCTTCGAATACGACGACATGAGGCTGACGTCGTATCACAACAGCGTCTACACATTGATCTGCAACAATTCCGTCTCGACCGGAAGCCGCAACAGAGGATTTTTCGAGGACACCGCCTATGGAGGCCCCGGACGCTCGGCGATTTTCGGACCGCGCGGCGTGGAACTGGCCAAAGCGGGGCCATTTGAAACACGGCGCATGACGCGCATACCCATCAAAGAGTTTCGGGAAAAGCATCGCATTCCCGACATTCACTTGACGCTCTATCAACCGGTATTCGATCAGTACCGGGAACGTTACGACCCGAATCTCTATCTCGATTACATCCCCGACGGCAACCGGGATGCTTTCCGGTATTTCAAAGAGAACGCCCGGTGGGTCCACTATTGGTAGCCGACATTGCAGGCGGCACGGATATCTTACCGAAGAGTTCTAGAGCGGCATCATGAAAAGCAAACCGGGCGGGAAATCCCGCCCGGTTTGTATTTTGTGCGCTTAATACGCTTGTTAACGGGTGGCGCTCAATCTCTAAGCGGCTAAACTTAACACCACCAAGATCTATCATGATACCATGGCGCGGTGGCGTCAATCCCTTTTCATTCCCCGCAAAAACACACGAAGAAAGGCGGATAGCATGACAACCTACAGGCTGGGTCTCGATATGGGAGCAAACTCCATCGGCTGGTGCGCAGTGAAGCTTGATTCGCAAAGTCGGCCCATCGGGGTGCTTGACGCGGGTGTCCGTATTCTCACCCCCAACGAAGAAGCCGGGCGAGACCCGCAGTCCAAGACATCCCTGGCCGCAAATCGCCGCGCGGCGCGGGGTGCGCGGCGGCGGCGCGACCGTTTTGTGCGGCGGCAAAAGCGGTTAATGAACACGCTGCAAGACGCGGGGTTAATGCCAAAAGATAGAAAAGAGCGAAAGGAACTCGAAAAGCTCGATCCTTATTGGCTCCGAAAGGCCGCCTTGGACGAGCACATCGAGCCTTATGAACTTGGGCGCGCCCTGTTCCATCTCAATCAGCGACGGGGTTTCAAGTCCAACCGGATTGCCGATTCCGGCAACGACGAGAAAAGCGCCATCAAACAGGGCACAAAAAAGCTTGAGGCTGAGATCGAAGAAAACGGAGCACGTACACTGGGCGAACTGCTCGCAGATCGACACAAGAGAGACAAGAACAGCAGTCGGCGTGGCAGTCGCACGCTGATCCAGTCACTGACTGCGGAAGAGATTGAGCACGTAATGGATGCCGCTTTACGCAACGATCTTCGAGATGTCGCCCGCGAGGCTAAAAAATCGGATCGCAAGCTAGAAGAAGCTCTGGCCGCTTTCGGCAAAAGCCGCAATATTCGCAGGGTCCGCACCTGCACAATTCGCAGGGCCCTTACCTGCACACCAACGCCTGTACGTTTCCGGCCTACTTCGCAGGGCGGGAAGAATCTTTACGACTTCTATCCGACGCGCGCGTTGATTGAGGCCGAGATCGATCGCATATGGGAAGCACAAAAGAACCATCACCCCGAACTGCTGACAGATGAGCTTCTGCAAAAAATAAAGCGCATTGTCATTGAGCAGCGCCCGTTGAAGAAACCGATAGTTGGACGGTGCACGTTGGCGCCGGAGAAGGAAATCGTCAGCCCTTACGGCTTCGAGATTGACCGGGGCGAACGCGCACCGAAGGCTCATCCCCTCTTCCAACGGTTTCGCATCCTGCAGGATGTCTGCCAGTTGCGAATCGTCCGACCGGGCCGATCGGAACGTCACCTCACGATCCAGGAGCGCAACCTTATCGCCGCCGCGTTAATGGGGCGATCCGGGAATACCGTTTCTTTCGAGACGCTTCGAAAGGCGATCAGACTGCCGGATGACGCGCGCTTCAATTACGAGTCAGGCCGCAAAGGTCTGCCGCCGGATCAGACCGCCGCCAAACTCGCCTCTCGAAAGAATTTCGGCAAGTCCTGGCGCGGGTTTTCACGCGAGCGGCAGATCGAAATCGTTGAGCGCCTTCTGGTGACGGAAGACGAAAGCTCTCTGTGCGACTGGCTGCAACGGGAGTTTCCTCTCGACGGGGAAACGGCTGAGAGCATTTCCGAAACCCGGCTGCCGCAGGGCCATGGCCGGTTCGGGCGCGCCGTGCTCGGCAGGCTTGTCGAGATCATGGAACGGGAATCGCGTGAAAACGTCGACCCCGAGACGGGAGAAATCGGCGCGCGTCCCCTTACTTACAACGAAGCAATAGAGCATCTTGACCTGCATCATTCGGACCTCAGGCCTGACAAGCGTCACGCCCGACTGCCATATTACGGCAAAGTGCTGGCCCGGCATGTTATCTCTCAGCCCACTGCGAAGGAGGGCACTCAAGAATATATCGGCCGCGTCTCCAACCCGACCGTGCACATCGGCCTCAACCAACTTCGAAAAATCATCAATGCACTGGTCGACGCCTACGGTTCCCCGGAGGAGATCGTTGTCGAACTGGCGCGCGATCTAAAACTGAACAAGGAACGCAAGAACAAGATACGTTTCGGGAACCGGAAAAATGAGGAAATAAACGAGAAGATTCGGAGAGAACTCGCCGACCTGAATTTCACAGATACTTACGCGAACCGGATGCTTCTGCGATTGTATCGTGAACTCCCGCCGGACGAACGGGTCTGCGTATACTGCGGTACGCCGATCTCGAAGGAGATGTTGTTCAACGGCGCCGTCGAAATCGACCACATTCTGCCGCATTCCCGCACTCTGGACGACAGCTTCATGAACAAGGTGTTGTGCACGCGTGAATGTAATCAACGAAAAGGCAACCGGGCACCCGCAGAGGCATGGCAGGGAGGCGAACTGCGAGAGATCGCGGAGCGCGCCGAACGCCTGTTCAAGCACAAGGCGCGGCGGTTTGCGCCCGACGCGATGGAGCGTTTTGACAAGAAGGATGCAGATGACGAGGACGCCGGTTTCCTCGCCCGGTATCTCACCGACACACAGCACATGTCCCGAATGGCGCGGACCTATCTGGAGCACGTCTGCGGTACGGTGCGGGCATCTCCCGGACGACTGACGTCGATGCTGCGGGCGAAATGGGGACTCAACAGCTTGCTGCCTGATCACAACTATGCCGATGTCAATCAGCCGAAGAATCGGAAGGACCATCGGCACCACGCAATCGACGCTTTCGTGCTAGCCTGCACCGACCTCGGTCTCCTCAACCGCATCGCGCGGGCGTCCGGACGAGCGGAAGAGTGGAATCTCGACCGTCTCTTTCCGAAAGACGGATTTCCCACACCCTTCGAGGGCTACCGCGAAGATCTCGCCCGGCGCTTGCGGACTCTAATCGTCAGTCACAAGACGGACCACGGATTGCCGCCGGGGGCGCAGAACGATGTACATGTCACGTCAGGCAGGTTACTTGAAGACACCGCCTACGGCCTTGTCGATGAGGAGGTCGACGGCAAGCACTACAACCTCGTCACCCGCAAACCGATCACTGGACTGACTGCGGGAGAGATCGAGCGCGTAAGGGATGCAGCCTTACGCAACGATCTTCGAGACGTCGCCCGAGAGGCCAAGCAATCGGGTCGCAAGCTGGAAGAAGCCTTGGACGCGTTCGGCAAAAGCCGCAATATTCGCAGGGTTCGCGTTCTCAAGACGGAACAATCGATCCGTATCGTCGAGCACGGCAACGGTTTCAAGAAAGCTTATACTCCCGGAGACAATCACCGCATCGAGATCTACGAATTGCCCGACGGTAAATGGCAAGGTGAAGGCGTAACCGTTTACGACGCCAACCGGCCGGGCTTTGAACCCGAATGGCGGAAAGACCATCCGGACGCGAAACTGACGATGCGGGTCCACAACGGTGACCTGATCGAAGCCAACTTCGGAGAAGGCCGCCAAATCTACCGGGTCTGCATGTTGGATGCTTCTGCTAAACGCTTGAAATTAGCGGACCATGACCAAGCGGGATCACTCGGAGAACGCCATAAAGACAAAGACGACCCCTTCCGCTATGAGATGAAAGCATATTCACGACTGAAAGATGCCCAAGCGCGGCGAGTACGGATCGATGCCATAGGTCGCGTTACGCCGGTGAAGGAAGGGCCATGATTGGGCGGATCGTGGAAATCGCCGATGACGGTCGGCACTTGGCGAAGTCGCGCGGTTTTATGACCGTAACGTCAGAGAAAGCCGAGATCGGGCGGGTTCCGCTCGACGACATGGCCGCCGTGATCGCGAACGCGCATGGAATTACCTACTCCAACTCTCTTCTCGTGGCACTCGCCGAACGCTGCATTCCCCTTGTCATGTGCGGTGCCAACCATCAGCCGGCGGCATTTCTCTGGACAGCCGACGGACATTACGAGCAGGCGGGGCGCATGGCGGATCAGGCCGCGGCATCCAAGCCGCTGCGCAAACGTCTCTGGGCGCAAATCGTCAGTGCGAAGATAGAACACCAGGGTGCCACATTGGAAGCTGTGGGCGCGGCGCATCAAGGCTTCCGACTGCTTGCCCGCAAGGTCCGCTCCGGAGATCCGGATAATGTGGAGGCGCAGGCCGCGCGGCGATATTGGCCGTTGATGTTCGGCAAAGACTTTCGCCGCGACCGCCAAGCGTCAGGAGTCAATGCAATGTTGAATTACACCTACACCGTGCTCCGTTCCGGCGCGGCGCGAGCCGTCATGGCCGCCGGACTTCATCCGAGTCTCGGTCTGGCTCATCGCCAGCGCGGCAACGCTTTTGCACTTGCCGATGATCTGATGGAGCCTTTTCGTCCCGTGGCAGATCTTTTAGTCCGCGATCTTTTCGGTGAAGGCGCTACGGAGGTGAACAAGGAGACCAAGCCCCGGATGGCAGATGTTCTCATCACCGATATGAGCGTCGCAGGCGGCGTGAGCCCCGTGGCATTGTGCCTTAAACGATTGGCCCTTTCCACAGCCCGCTGCTTTGCCGGCGAGACCCGAACATTGGAATTTCCCCGGCCGACGCTCCCACTGGAAGCATGACATCTTGACACCGCCCCGAACGGCTCTGAGCGGGTACCGGATGATGTGGCTTTACGTGATGTTCGATCTTCCGGTGGGAACCCACGGCGAGCGCAAGGCGGCGTCGAAATTCCGTCATTTTTTGCTCGATCACGGCTTTGAGATGGCCCAGTTCTCGGTGTATCTTCGTTTTGCCGAGAGTAAGGAAGTCGCCGAGACGCATATCGAAAGGATTGCCGGTGCGTTACCGAAAAAAGGTAAAGTCCATATCGTCACCGTCACGGACAAACAATATGCCAATGCTCGAATCTTTTCGGGGCAAAAACATGAACACGGGAGCCGGAATCCAAATCAACTCATGCTATTCTGAGAGGCTCGCACCGGTTTTTCACGTCGCGCAAAATAAAAAAGCCCCGGTATTTCCGGGGCTTAACAGTACATGTAGTATAGCCGCTTAGAGATCGAGTGCCAGCCGCAACTTGTCTACGTTGAAAGAAACAATCGACAAGAGTATAGCCGCTTAGAGATCGAGTGCCAGCCGCAACTGTAGTGGCGATGTGTATTGTCCACTCTACAGTATAGCCGCTTAGAGATCGAGTGCCAGCCGCAACCATATTTGAAAAGATGCGCTTAATCATTGAAGTATAGCCGCTTAGAGATCGAGTGCCAGCCGCAACCTGTGGCTGTGGTGGCCTGGTGTGAGCATTAGTATAGCCGCTTAGAGATCGAGTGCCAGCCGCAACTGTTGGCATTTCGGATCTTGACGCGGCAAGAGTATAGCCGCTTAGAGATCGAGTGCCAGCCGCAACAAGAATATGATAATCTTCTTGACCATTTTTAGTATAGCCGCTTAGAGATCGAGTGCCAGCCGCAACAGGCACAGCCTCAGCCGGAACGTCACGCAAAGTATAGCCGCTTAGAGATCGAGTGCCAGCCGCAACTTCGTCTTTCAACATGAGGACTAGTGCCCAAGTATAGCCGCTTAGAGATCGAGTGCCAGCCGCAACTGGTCCTCCAATTTGCCAATAGCCAGAAAAAGTATAGCCGCTTAGAGATCGAGTGCCAGCCGCAACGAGTGCGTCGCTATAGGTGTTTGCTTGTGTAGTATAGCCGCTTAGAGATCGAGTGCCAGCCGCAACAGCGCAACGAATTGGGGTCTTACCGGCGGCAGTATAGCCGCTTAGAGATCGAGTGCCAGCCGCAACTAGCCAGCAGAGATTACCCCCCCCCCCCCCCCCCGCGCGTGCGATTAGCTCGGAGGACTCATGACCACAGTGGTCGCCGCACTGAAAGCGCCGGATTGAAGCTCGTCGCTTCAGCCATGTGATTGTAGGACAAGGTGCGCCGTCCGCGGCGGCGACCGAAGATTGCAAAGATCAACCCGAAACTGGTCGATCTCCCGCAGGCGATCGGGCACCGTCACGGCCACGCCGCCTGAATTGCCTGACGGCGTCTCAATTTTCTCCCTCAAACCAGGGAGTTAGCCTATGATGGCCGCGTAGTCACGCGATTGGATATTTGATTCCAGAGTATTTTCATGTGCCAAACATTGGGGGGCATCACCATTGGATAACGGAACCATCATCGTCATAACCATCGTTATCTACCAAGCCGCTCTTATCGGTTTTGGAATCTGGTCACGGGGGCGCATGCACGACAATCAGGATTTCTTTCTGGGCGGACGGCAACTCGGCCCGGTCGTAGCTTCCGTAAGTTATGCCGCCAGCGCCTCTTCGGCGTGGACGCTCATCGGCTTTACCGGGATGGTTTACGTGATGGGCCTTTCTTCGATTTGGTTTCTGCCGGGAATCATCGTCGGCCACATCATCAGTTGGACATGGATTGCCCCCCGACTCATGAATCTTTCCAAGAACAAGAAACTGCTGACCGTAACGGACTTGTTAGCGGCAGGCTTGGAAGGCGGAGTGAGGCGATCTGTCGTGGTCATCGCATCCATTTTTATTATTTTCAGCTTTACCCTCTATATCGCCGCTCAATTCGAAGCGGCGGGAAAAACGTTCACGACCTATTTCGATATTTCATTTGAACTCAGCGTGTTCGTGGGTGCATTCGTCGTACTGATTTATACATTTCTGGGCGGATTCTGGGCCGTCAGTCTGACCGATACAATGCAAGGTATGCTCATCGGGGTGGTGGCCGTTGTACTGCCCATAGCGGCGCTTGTCGCCGTCGGGGGCATTGGCGGTCTTATCGACGGTCTTTGGGCGACAATGACACCCGATCAATTGTCATTTACCGGCAGAAATGCATTTCTGATGGCGATCGGATTTGTTTTAGGAACTTTCGGATTGGGGCTTGGTGTTTTTGGACAGCCTCAATTGCTCACTCGCTTCATGGCATTGCGCGACCAAAAAGCGGTACGCCAAGGACGGTGCATCGCGCTGACTTGGTTCAGTTGCGTCTTCGCCGGAATGTTTATCGTCGGGCTTTCAGGCCACGTTTTGACCGGCCAACTCGCCGATCAGGAGAGATTATTCTTCCTACTGACAAATCAATTGTTCCCGGGTTTGTTGGCCGGAATCGTAACGGCCGCCGTTCTGTCCGCCATCATGTCGACCGCGGACAGCCAACTCCTTGTCGCCGCATCGGCTATTTCCTACGACCTGGGGCTTTCCCGGCGCTTCTCGTTTGCGCCGCTCATGGTTTCGCGTATCGTGATCACCGCGCTCTGCCTTTTGGCTATCTGGTTCACGTTGGAATTGCCCGCCAACGTATTTGACCGTGTGACGATTGCATGGTCTTCGCTTGGGGCCGCTTTTGGTCCGATCGTCATCGCGCGGGCCTTTGACATAAGAACTAAGCCGGGAGCTTTGATCAGTGCAATGATGATTGGCTACTTTCTAACTTTGTATTTTCACTTCTTCCCGCAGCCGCCTTCCGGCTTCTTCGAGCGGATTGTTCCGCTGACGCTCTCCACAATCATGGTCTTTGGCTTTCGTGACCGGCCCGTCGTCACTCAAAAGGAGAGCCTGAGCGAAGCGGATACATGAGCGCGCCGCTTGATTTTACTCAAACGGTTCCCGTGGTTCCCGACTTTAAGACGGCGGCGGTTGCGGACAAGTGAGGAGATTGCAATACTTTTGCGCCTCAACCGGGAGACAGCTTATGTCACTTTCCGTGCAGCAAGCTAAAGAAGATCTGAAAACCGCTTGGACCAAATTGATCGAAGAGCGAGGGCCGCTCCCGCACCGTACAGCTGCCGAGATTCTAGGCACCACGGAGGCGGAACTGACGGAAGCGCGGAGCGGCGAAAATATCAAACGTTTAACGGGCGACTACGGCGGAATTCTGAAAGAAGCCCAAGGACTCGGGCAGATCATGACGTTAGTGCGCAATGATTATTTTGTGACAATGCCGGTTGGGAAGTTTGAATCGATCGACATTGAAGGCGCCCGCGGGCACGCGAGCGGGGGCCCAATCGACATTGAATTCGATCTGTCGGGCTGGGGTTCCGCCTATTCGATTGTAGAGAAATCTCATGGTTCCTTGAGACGCAACATCCAATTCTTCGATGAGACGGGCGAATCCGCGATCAAGATCGTCGTGTGGTCGAAAGACGCCGATAAAAAATTCGATCGACTAGTCGAACGGTTCGAAGACCCGGCGGCGTCGCCCCTTGAAGTAAAGAACTCTGAGAACGAAGGATGGCTGTCATTCGAAGAGGAAGACGACAGCATTTCGATTTCCGACAACCTCTCTCCAAGACTGCAAGCTCTCTTTCAAGTTTGCGCCGATGAAAAAGTCGACATTGAACTCCGCGTGCCGACACGAACATCAGCGGAGACATATCGAGGGCCCATACGCGCCGTCGAACCCCGTGATGAAGACGGCAATTGGATAGATTTGCGCTATCCTCATTTCACATCGCATTTTTTCGTCGGCCAGGTGTCGCGCGCCGTACTTTCGGGAGACAAAGGACACCGCGCGCTGACAATCGTCGACAAGGACGATCGAATAGCCTGCATCGCAAAGATACCCATTGGCAGGAGTGCTGCGGTTGATACCGCCTGGTCGAGATCCGTTTCCGACACGTGGAATAGATCCTGAGAACTTCCGAGCGCCGTGCCATCATCCCGGATATCCCATACTGAGGGACCAAACTCCGCAAGAAACAACAATTACTCATGGATATTGACGTCATTTTGGACGCCCGCGCCGATGCTGACGAAACGGCGGTCTTGGGTGCGTTAGCCGAGCGCCATGGTCTCGGCGCCGTATGGACATCAAGCCTGTTGGATTCGCGCGACCCGTTCACCAACATGTCCGTGCTGGCGCGCAACTCCGACCGCATTCGAATGGGGCCTATCGCCGTCAATCCGTTCGACATTCACCCCGTCAGAATTGCCACGTCTCTCTATACACTCAACGAGCTTTGTGATGGTCGTGCACAGATCGTAATCGGCGGCGGCGGGGAGGCGCTTGAAGCCGTCGGAATAAAACCAGAGCGGCGAGTCCGTGCCGTCCGGGAATGCGTCGAGATCCTCAAACGGTCCTCGCCCGATCATCCGTTGACTTACGACGGGGAACTCTATCGGGTCAACGGCTATCATCCCCGCTGGGCCAAGGCCCCATCACCCAACATTTATATAGGAGCCAACATGAAAATGATGCTCACCATGGCCGCGATGAGCGCCGACGGCATCATGCTGAGCGATCTCACGCCGAACCTTGTCCGCAAGCAGGCAGCCTTTGTCAAAGAGCGTCAAAAAGCCGCCGACCGCGCGCCACAAAACTTCATGCTCAACAACTTCTTTGCCTGGCACGTCTATGAAAACCAAGACAAGGCGGTCAAAGAAGCGCGCCAATGGCTGCCGTTGCGCGGATTGTTCCGGCGATGGGTCATAACGACGTTTCTGAGTGCCGCCGATTACGATGTTATCGAGTCCCACAGGCACGATTTTTTCAATGCTCTCGCCGCACAGTCGGCCGAAATCACAGGCGTGCCTGCAAGAATTTTGGATGCTCTCGTTGACAACCTCACGCTGACAGGCAACATAGGTTCAATCGCTTCCATCATTGATCGGTTGAAGGCATTTAAAGCGGCGGGACTCAACGCCATATCGCTGCGACTTTATCGGGATGCCGCTCAGTCGATCAAACTCATCGGCGAAGAGGTCGCTCCAGTCCTGCGTTAATCCGACGTGAATACCAAGCCCACACTCGCGATCCTCGGCGGCACCGGCGCTCTTGGCTCCGGCCTTGCCAAACGCTGGGCCCGTGCAGGGTACAAAATCATAATCGGGTCCCGTTCGGCCGAAAAGGCCCTCAAAAACTCCAAAAAGCTCGTCAAGAACATGCCGCAAGCCGATATTTCCGGCACTTCGTTGGCAGAAGCAGCGCAAGCAGGCGACATCGTCGTTTTGACGGTTCCTTACGCCAATCAAATCCAAACACTGGACGCGGTTCGCGTCCATCTGGACGGCAAAATTCTGATCGATGCGACGGTCCCCTTGCGCCCCCCGAAGGTGGGCACCGTCCAATTGCCGAAAGCAGGATCAGCCGCACAAGAGTCACAAGCGTTCTTGGGCGACAACGTCGCCGTCGTTTCCGCCTTTCACAATATCAGTGCCGATCATCTCCAGGCCGACCACTCCATCGACTGCGATGTCTTGGTTGCAGGCGACAAAGTGGAAGCAAGGGAGACCGTCATCGGTCTTGTCGAGGCAGCGGGACTCAAAGCATGGCATGCGGGTCCCCTTGCAAACTCGGCGGCGGCGGAAGCGCTCACTTCCGTGCTCATTCAAATCAACCGTCGCTACAAAATCGGGAATTCCGGAATTCACATCGCGTCGGGCGAAAGCGATGTCCATGAACTTGAATCGGAGTCAGCCAGCGATAATTTCACAGCGACGGGCTTACGAAACTTTCCCTTGGTTTCTTCGGGCGACGATTTAGTCGGCTTGATCGGCAAAGCTCTACAAAAAAACGACGTTCGACTTCAGGGTGGTGACGTCATCGTGATCGCGCAAAAAATTGTTTCAAAAGCCGAGAACCGCCTCGTGCGTCTTTCGAGCGTGACGCCGTCCGAGAGAGCCATTGAGCTTGGCAAGGCTGCGGACAAGGATCCGCGCCTCGTGGAACTGATACTCTCCGAAAGCGACGAAGTGGTCCGCCACAAGCCGGGTGTCATCGTTGTCGCACACAAACTTGGTTTCGTGCTTGCCAACGCAGGCATCGATCAATCGAATGTGGAACAACCGGACGGCGACACGGCCGTCCTGCTGCTCCCTGAAAATCCCAACGGATCGGCGGCCGCCATTCGCGCTGGTCTAAAGGACGAAACCGGCGTGGACGTAGGCATCATCATCAGCGACAGTCTGGGCCGCGCTTGGCGGATGGGAACCACAGGCCATGCAATCGGCGCATCGGGTGTGGAAACCCTCAAGGATCTCAAAAGCGATAAAGATCTATTTGACGTCGAACTTCGCGTAACGGAAGTAGGTACAGCGGATGAAATCGCGGCGGCCGCGTCCCTAATCATGGGTCAATCAGACCGAGGCTTGCCGGTTGTGGTCATCAGGGGACTGAATGCCGCGCGCCCGGATCACGGCATTGCACGCTTAATACGCAAAAAGCAGGACGATCTTTTTCGATAATGTCCGAACATGGGGACAAGCGGATTCTGGCTCTCTGCGGTGGTATAGGCGGCGCAAAATTAGCCCTGGGCCTGTCCAGACTCCTGCCTGAGGACCAGCTGACCGTTGTGGTCAACACCGGCGACGATTTCGAGCATTTAGGGCTGCACATTTCACCCGATATCGACACCGTTAGTTACACGTTGGCGGGTCTAAACGACGAAGATAAAGGCTGGGGGCGTGCGGACGAGACCTGGAATTTCATGGACACGCTTCGTTCATTGGGAGGCGAAGACTGGTTCAATCTCGGCGATCGGGATCTCGCACTTCACATTGAACGAACGCGGCTTCTGAATGCCGGTCACTCCCTTAGTAAAATTACAAAAGAAATTTGCAAACGGATCGGCGTCCACAGCTCCATCGTTCCCATGTCCGATGATCCGGTGAGAACCGTTGTAGAAACCGACGCAGGCAGGCTCACATTTCAACATTACTTCGTGCGGGAAAAGTGCAAGCCGAGATTGCACGCGGTGGAATATTCGGGAGCACAACAGGCAAAGCCCTCAAACGGATTCAAGCAGGCGCTAGGTGACGAAAAACTCGACGCTATCGTCATCTGTCCGTCCAACCCCTATCTCAGCATCGATCCGATCTTGGCGGTCAAAGGAGTCCGTGAAATGTTGTCGGCCCGGTCCGCGCCGTTGATTGCGGTATCGCCGATTGTAGGTGGTCGGGCGATCAAGGGGCCGACAGCCAAAATCATGAGTGAGTTGGATCTCGACGTGAGCGCCCTGTCGGTTGCAGAGCACTATGGATCTCTTATCGATGGTTATATGATCGATGTGGCGGACGATCACGAAATCGAACAAATTGAGGAGTCCGGTGTTACCGTCCGGTGTGTGCCAACAATCATGCAGTCTTTCGAAGAGCGGATCGAATTGGCCCGTCATGTGATAGATTTCGCTGAACTGCTGAAACCAGATCGGAAGTTCAACTGAATGGATGTCCTAGTCCCTGCCAAGAATACAAGGGTCTCGAAGTCGCGACTGTCGATCGTGCTTTCCCCCCGGGAGCGCGTGGCTCTGGCACGCGCCATGTTGAAAGATGTCCTGACCGCCTTGTCCGGAGTGCGATGCGTCCGCGACGTCCATGTGATTACCGATGATCCCTTGATAGCCGATATCGGCAAAGACTTCGGCGCACACATCCTTCAAGACGACCATATGGGCGACCTCAATGCCGCGCTTCATCAAGCGAGACGTCACTTGAAACGATGCGGTGCTTCGGAATGCGCCGTTCTGGCCGCAGATCTGCCTCTCGTATCGCGGGACGATCTTGAACGATTGTTCGACAGGCATTTACAGACACCAGCCGTAACCATTGCACCCGCTCATAACGACGGGGGTACGAACGCACTTGTCATGTCGCCTATCGATTTGCTGGAGTTCGAATTCGGGCCTTCGAGCTTCGAGCGCCATTGCGCACAAGCGCGGCGAAAGGAATGCGAACCGGAGATTGTAAGGACTGCAGGTCTCGAATTGGACATCGATTGGCCGCGGGACCTGAATCGATTGATTTCAATCACGCGAGGATCGAGCACGGCATCGCTGATTTCCGACTTGGCCCATCCGTTGACGAGGCACCATCGAAGGTTCGAGCAGGCATCATGAAGGCTTACGAACATCTCCTGAAAGCCAGCCTGAATGGGCATGATTTAACGGTCGCCGATTTGATCTCACTTGGCGACAGCGCGCCGCTTGCAGAGCTGGTCAATGCTGCCGATGCGTTATGCAGGCAAGGACACGGCAATCTCATCAGTTATTCGCGAAAAGTGTTTATCCCGCTCACTCATTTGTGCCGTGACGTTTGCCATTACTGCACTTTTGCGCGACCGCCGCGCAAAGGCGAAGCAGCTTATATGACGCCTGAACAAGTTCTTGCGCGGGCACAGCAAGGCGCAGCGGCGGGCTGCAAGGAGGCCCTCTTCACGCTTGGCGACAAGCCTGAGCTTCGTTATCGCGCCGCCCGCGGCGAATTGGAAGAACTGGGGTACAACTCGACGTTGCATTACCTCAAGGCCATGGCGAAGCTTGTGTTCGATGAAACGGGCCTTATCCCTCACCTCAATCCAGGGGTTTTGACAAAAGACGATTACTTGGAGCTTCGGCCCGTTGCGGCATCCATGGGACTGATGCTCGAGTCCGTCTCCCCGCGGCTTTGTGAGCGCGGCGGCCCTCACTTCGGCTCGCCGGACAAAAACCCTGAGGTCCGTCTTGAAACTTTGCGGCTTGCAGGTGAAGCACGGGTCCCGTTCACGTCCGGCATTTTGATCGGTATCGGCGAAACACGGAAAGAGCGGATCGAAAGCCTCTTGGCGTTGCGTGAGATCCACCGTGCACACGGACATGTGCAGGAAATCATCATCCAAAATTTCAGAGCCAAGCCGAAAACCATAATGGCGGATGCGCCGGAGCCGGACTTCGATGACCTGTGCTGGACCATCGCCATGGCCCGCCTCATCTTCGGTGCGGAAATGAATATACAGGCGCCGCCCAATTTGAGCGGCGAGAGCGATATCGCGGATCTCGCGAGGACGGGAATCAACGATTGGGGCGGCGTTTCGCCCGTCACCCCCGACTTTGTAAACCCCGAAGCGCCTTGGCCCGAAATTGAACAACTCGCCGCTAAAACGGCCAATGGCGGCAAGACACTCGTAGAACGGCTCATAGTTTATCCAAAATACATCCACGATCATGGAACGTGGTTGGACGAGCGCATTGCGACATCCATTTTGACTCTTTGCGACGCTGACGGTTTCGCGCGCACCGATCGCTGGGCGCCCGGCGAGACCGTGGACCCGCCGGTGAATAAAAGCAATTCGACAACAGTGCCTTCGAATTTGGATGACATTCTCACGCGTGCGCTCACCGGCGATGACTTGGGTGAACGCGAAATCGTGAAACTCTTCGAAGCCCGCGACAGCGGCATCGACGAGATTTGCCGTGCCGCGGATTCACTGCGCGACCGCGAGAACGGCGACACCGTAAGCTATGTCGTAAATCGCAACATCAACTACACCAACGTGTGCACTTATCGTTGCCAGTTCTGTGCGTTTTCCAAAGGCAAGATGAGCGAAAACTTGCGTGGACGGCCTTACGTTTTGGATCTTGACGAAATTGTCCGGCGTTCGGAAGAAGCTTGGGCGCGCGGCGGCACGGAAGTGTGTCTGCAAGGCGGCATACATCCTGCGTATACCGGCAAGACTTATTTGGAAATTTGCCGGGCGATCAAGAGTGCGCTCCCTTACATGCACATTCATGCGTTCTCGCCTTTGGAGGTTTGGCAAGGAGCGCACACACTGGAACTGCCGCTTGCTTCCTATCTTGAGAAGTTGCAACAGGCGGGACTTGGCACACTTCCCGGCACCGCCGCCGAAATTTTGGACGACGAGGTCCGCCAGATCATCTGCCGCGACAAGATCACAACCGATCAATGGCTCGAAGTCATCGAAACGGCGCACACGGTCGGATTTAGCACAACATCGACCATCATGTTCGGCCACATCGACCGGCCTGTTCATTGGGCGCGTCACCTGAGACGTTTGCGAAAATTGCAAAAAAGAACGGGCGGGATCACCGAATTCGTGCCCCTGCCATTCGTGCATATGGAAGCGCCTCTTTACTTGAAAGGGCGCGCGCGGCCCGGACCCACATTTCGCGAAGTGCTGTTGATGCATGCAATCGCGCGCCTCATCCTGCATCCGCACATCACGAACATTCAAACCTCATGGGTCAAGCTCGGACCGTCAGGTGTCGAGGCGTGCCTGGAATCAGGCGTGAACGATTTGGGCGGTACGTTGATGAACGAGTCCATCACCCGCGCGGCGGGGTCCACCCATGGTCAGGAAATGCCGCCCGACAAAATGGAAGCCATCATCCGATCCGTCGGTCGAACCCCGCGCCAACGCACCACAGACTATGGGGAAGCGCCGGCGGACCGACATCATCTTTCCTTTGAAGCGGCCCCCATCTCACCGGTCATCAATCGACCGGCCAAAGAATATGAACGCGCATAAACACGCCAGCCACCGGAGACTCTGTAATGACCCACGCATCGGCAAATAATGACGGCGGCGCCTACCCGGTGCTGCTTGAGGAAATCGAGGCCTATCTCCACAGCTATGCCGCCGCCTGGAACAGTCAGAATTTCAAGACCGTAAAAGACCTTTGGGACACCGACGATCCCTTGCCTTTCTACAAGGCCATGGAAGTTGAAAAACCGATCATTGGGTGGGAGCAACTAAGTCTCTATCTCGATCCCCAACCGGGTGTAAAGTTCCTTGACGGGATCAAAAATACATATACCAACATTTCGACCAAGCTCATCGCACCCAACATCGCGATTGCGGTCTTCGACTTGGAATGGGACTTAAAGGCGCGTGGCCCCTCAAAACCCATGGGCGGCACCGACCCCACCATGGTTGTGTTGAAAAAGAAGCCCGAGGGTTGGCGCATGTCGGCTTATGTGGAAGCGTGCATGTCGCCCGGTAATTATGTCCGCAAGCTGTTGGAACGCCAAGTGCGCCCCTCATTTCTCGAATATATGAAAGAACAGGGCTACGAACCGGACGCGCCGCCAAAGAACGCGGCCGAAAAATATTGGTCGGTTTGACGGCAGCGACTTTTATTCCCTCTCGATCAAGGGCCGCATCACCTGCTCATGCACGGCGATATGAGATGTTCGGCGCTCATGGAATGATCGCAAACCGGAGACGCCGGAATACAACAAAGGGCAGCAGAATGTCCGACCATGCCCCGGTCTCGGAAACAATCCGCACAAATTTGATGTTGAAAGTTGCTGAAATGATCGCTGTTCTTCTGCCATTATGCGGCGGACGAATAACGAGCGGACGACACTTGCCCCATAGAACTCGTCATTATCAGAGAAGGAAAATTAATGACTCTCACAAATCACAGCGCTGATTCGAAATCCGCCGCCGCCCCGGACGGCATTCAAACAGATCGACGAACCTTGATAGCGGGCGGCGCGGCAGCCCTTACCGGAGCCTCGGCCTTGCCGGCTCTCGGCGCAAGTCAAACGCCGGCACGAGTTGACTTTTCGGACCCGGAACAGCACTTGAACGCGGTCATCAAGATTCGGGCAAGTTTAGATGAACGCCTGTGTATGGGCTTCATCAAAGGTCGTTATTACGGCGTGGTCGACAGCACGCTAACGCCTCTCTACAACGTGCTGGCGGGAACGATCAGCCAGTATAGGCGCCGCAATGACGGCAACTACGATGCGCGCAGCCTGGAAGTAGCATTCTTCACCGATTGGGACACAAACGAACTCCTCGAAACATTCGACAATCCCTATACGGGCAAGCGCGTAGAAGTGCCGCAAACGCGGCTTGGACCAAGCCACACGATTCTATCGCGCGAAGAGCGGCGTCTCCCGGAAGGAGGAAACGAATTGCCCGGCGCTGAGGTAAGCAACCGGTTCCTTCCGCCGCGGGTCGTGCACGATGACGTTTACATCGTCGAAGAGATTCGTGTCACCATGCCGGCCGGTCCAGGCAGCGCACCTTTTCACTACAACGAAATCTCGACATTTCAGGCCCGCATGGAAGAGCTTGTCGATCCCGAGGTGAAAAGCGCGAACACCCAAGTTCATTTCAACAGCATCGTCAGTTGGCGGCCATGGCTCAACATGGCCGGTCATCCCGGTCATTTGCTAGGCAACGGCACAGGACGACGCGTTTTCAGCGCGGACGGCCTGCCGCCGGACTACGTCGCTCTCGTGCGCATCCACCATCCTGATTTTCTCGACCAACCCTCGGCGCTGCTCAAAGAAGCAGGCTGATCGATTGCATAATGGTTCTTGATTTGGAAGGAGAACAACATGTCGCTCATGAATATGGATCCCCGGAAATCCACATACTTTCATCCTGACACGCATGACATAAGTCGCCGGAGCATGTTGACCATGGGAGCGGGCACGGTTTCGCTTCCCTTTCTCAAGGGGTCGGTCGAAGCCGCAGAAACACAGCTTTTCAACTTTTCCAAAGCGGAAGACAATCTGACTGCGTGGGTTAAACTCACGGGCAGCCTCGAAAGCGGTAAGGAGACATGCGGTTACTACAAGGGTGAAATGGCGGTCGTCACATCGCCGGAGCAAAAGAACATTCCAATTTTAGGCTATGAAGGTTTCGGCATGAGCCGCAAGACATTGATGCCGGATGGACGTTGGCAGAACCTTCACCGCGAGATTTCATACTACACCGATCTTAGAACCGGAGAAATCCTGGAGGAGTGGATCAATCCACTGACGGAGGAGCGGGTCAAGGTCTACCCCACCAACAACGACCCTGTGAACAGTTACTACTCCACGGAGTTTAAGCAAACCTTCGGCGAAGAGGGAGCGCAGGAGACGGTGACCTTTCCCTTTATTTTACCGTGGGAAACATTCGGCGACCGCTGCGTTGTGACATTCCAGGTCCATACCAAATGGCCGTCACCGTTCAAGAAGGACAAATGGCCTCGTGAATATATCGGTGAATGGTACAAGACGTCGGAGCTTTTCCAAGTCCACTTCCGTATGTCGGAAATGAACGACCCCAACCGGTCGAAGGTTTACGGCAGCGGCGCCTGGTTCAAGGAAGCACCCTTCATGCCGTGGATGTTGATGAACAATGCACCGGGACGTCTGATCTACAACACCAAGACTTTTTCTCTTGAAAGCAATGAAATGCTACCCAAAAAGATTCGCGACTACACGGAGAAAAACTATCCCAAATATTTGAGCGCACCGACAGAATGGGTGGAGCCGAACATGACCACGTTCGAGACGTGGGTCAAGCAAATGACGCCGCAAAAGGTTTAGCAAACAACCGTCGGTCAAAGGTCACAGGCGCGGCCGCATACGATGTTTATCCCAGCGCAAGATCTTCCCCGGTCCGAACGGCACAGGACAATCAGACCGGCCACCCATGCGTAAAACCCATGGGCCCGCCAATGTGATATATGCTGGAACATGCGTCGGCTTCACCATTTCTCCTTGTCGCCATTTTGCAGAAAAGTGCGACTCGCATTAGCCGAAAAGCGGCTTCCGTTCGAACTCGTTCATGAGAATGTCTGGCAGCTTCGGGACTCGTTTCTTCAAATCAATCCCGCCGGAACCGTACCTGTGCTGGTGGAAAGCAATCTGCAGGACGGTACGGAACTCATCGCCATTCACAGCGGGGCAATCGCAGAATATTTGGAGGAAGCCTATGAGTCGCCGAATCTGTTGCCCCAAAACCCCGGATCACGGTTGGAAGTTCGTCGCTTGGTTTATTGGTTCGACGAAAAATTCTACGACGAAGTCACCAACAATATTCTATACGAAAAGCTCGAAAAGAAATACGCAAATCTCGGCGGACCTGACATGCAGCGGGTCCGCGCGGGCCTGAAAAGTATCCGCGATCATCTTGACTATATGTCCGCACTGCTCGACGAAAGGCATTGGCTGGCAGGCGGCGAGTTCAGCTTTGCTGACGTGGCGGCGGCAAGTCACATATCCTCGATCGACTATCTTGGAGACGTACCCTGGCAAGATTTTCCGACCGCCAAAGATTGGTATGCACGAGTCAAGTCACGACCGAGCTTTCGGCCGCTGCTGTCGGACCGCATCCCGGGTATGCCGCCGCCGCGCAGCTATTCGGATCCGGACTTTTGAGTTACATGAATCGCCCCGCTGCAGATAACGAACCGATCGCCGAAACAATAAGAGCGCGCGTCTTGGGCGAAGGCTTCAACATCTGTGGGATTACGCTGCCGGAAAGGATCCACAAATCCGGACCCGGCCTTGATGAATTCCTGACCAACGGGTGGCACGGCACGATGGCGTGGATGGCGAAAGACCCTCAACGCCGTTCGGACCCTCTGACTCTATGGCCGGATGTCAAAAGCATTATCGTCGCCGGCATGAATTACGGACCTGAACGGGACCCGCTCTCGTCATTGAAAAGGACGTCGAACGGCACAATTTCAGTTCATGCGCTAGGCAAGGATTACCACGATGTCTTAAAAGCGAGATTGAGGACCGTTGCTCGTTGGATCCACCAAAAACTGAACGCTGAAGTCAAAATTTTTGTCGACACGGCGCCGGTCATGGAAAAACCGCTGGCAGCCGCTGCAGGCCTTGGCTGGCAAGGAAAACACACCAATCTTGTAGCGAAAGACTATGGATCCTGGCTGTTTATCGGGTCGATATTCACCACGCTTGATCTTGATCCGGCCAAGTCTCACCCGGATTATTGCGGCTCTTGTTCGGCATGTCTCGACATCTGTCCAACCGACGCATTTCCGGAACCGTACAAGTTGAATGCCAGCAAGTGCATCTCTTATTTGACCATCGAATACAAAGGAAACATTCCGGTTGAATTTCGCAAACCCATGGGAAATCGAATCTACGGTTGCGATGACTGTTTGGCCGTCTGTCCTTGGAATAAATTCGCCAAATTGGCTCATGTAAGCGGCTTGCACGCGAGCGAAAGGATCGAACCGACGACACTTGTCTCGTTGGCCAAACTCAACGACAGAGACTTTCGCCAGAAATTTTCCGGAACAGCCATAAAAAGAATTGGCAGGGACCGTTTCGTTCGCAACGTACTGATTGCCATTGCCAACTCGAACGATCCATCGCTGCTCGGCACAGCGGAAAAGCTTCTGACCGATGCCTCGCCGCTTGTGCGGGCGATGGCCGTCTGGGCCTGTTCAAACCTCGCCGCGCCCGCCCGTTTCCAAGCTCTTTACCGGGATTTCGCGGCGGCAGAAGCGGACGACCAAGTGCGCTCGGAATGGAGCGCCGGCGTTGACGCAAACTGCGGCGCGGTCGAATCCGAAGCTTCGTCCTAGTCAACCGCCGCATCACGACCGGATGCGGCCTCACGCTGACGGCCCCTTTCAAGCAGGGCATCGACGTTGGACGGGTCGATTTCGAGAACACGTGATATATCGGCGGAAGCACCTGCAGTATCTCCGGTTTGTCGTCGCGCAACCGCCCTCAAGACATAAGCGTCAACGAGCGAACGATCGATCTCTATTGCCGTCGTAAGGTCGGCAATCGCCGATTCCCAATCTTGACGCATTCTATGAGCCACGGCCCGCTCAACAAAAAGATTCGGATCTGACGGCTTGAGTTGAATCGCGGAGGTCAGAACGACATCGGCTTCAACGGGGCGCGCGGCTTGCATCCAGGCCTGGGCGGCTTGCGCAAGAATTTCAGCTCGTTCCTCCGCACTGCCGGCACCCGCCTCAAGGGCCAACTCTTCAAGACGCAGCGCCGCATCTTCTTCCTGACCCATCGCCAGCAACACCAACGCTACGCAATGTTTGGCTGCGGCCCCGCCACCCGCATCCCGCCAAGACAAAGCCTCTTCCAAGGCTTCCTCCTGGTTGTCTTCAATGGAGGCTATGCACTCTTCGTACTTGTTTGCGGCGGCGGGGGTGACGGCATGTCCCGGAAAAAGGACTCCGATCACGAGAAACAAGAGTCCCACAAGATACTTGACAGGATCACGGCATGTGCCCCCATTCGAATTCCGGGACGTCAATGCCGCCGTATCATGACGCAGACTGATCAAGTCTATCTTCTCCTTCGACGGTTCGACATAATTCGTCCACGATTTCAACGAGCCGATGAAGATGATCTGGTTCTGACAATCGATGATCCGCAGATTTGATGAAGGTAAGAATGGCATCCTCCGTTTCGAGTTTATCAACGAGTTCCTCTGAAAGGCTCCAGGGAACATCGTCGTCACACATGCCATGAAGTATTCTCACGGGGCAGTTGACGGGAATCGAATCCCCCAGCAACAGATGGGAACGACCGTCCAAAACGAGGTTCATGGTAATCGGATATGGGTGATCGTCATACATGGACGGCTGCTCGAATATCCCGCCCTTTTTCAACCTAAGCTTAATATGTTCCGGCAGCTTCTCCCAAATGAGACGTTCCGTGAAGTCGACGGCCGGCGCGGCCAAAACCAACCCTCTTACACGCTCAGGACGCCTGATTGCCGCCAACAAGGACAACCACCCGCCCATACTGGAGCCAACAAGAATTTGAGGACCTTCGGCAACGTGATCCATGATCGACAGGGAATCATCGGTCCAACGACTTATAGTCCCGTCTACAAATCGGCCGGATGACTCGCCGTGTCCGAAATAATCGAACCTCACAAATCCGCGGCCAACGGATTTCGCCCATTGATGTAGAGTCGTGGCTTTCGTACCTGACATGTCTGATTTAAACCCGCCGAGCCAAATAACGGCGGTTTTTTGTCTCATGGAGGCGCTTGGCGGTTGAAGATGATAGGCAATCGTTTCACCGTCATATCTAGTGAGGGTAAGGGCTTCGGTCATATGTCACCATTTCAAAAATTCGTGAATCGCTTTGCAAAAACCGTCTAAAGCAGCAACCGGCACCCCCGATCATGACCTGGGTGGACTTGTCATATTGCAAGTCATACCCGCAATGGACAGCGGAGGCGCCGAACAAACCGCGCTGGATATTGCCGCCGCAATTGTCAAAGCCGGCGGCCGTTCGCTCGTCGCGACGAGCGGGGGTCGTTTATTGGACAAGCTGAAAGCCGCAGGGGCCGAGGTCTTGCCTTTGCCGCTGAACACCAAAAACCCGCTTAAATTACTCATAAATACATTTCGGCTTTCAAATTCGATCGACGAATATAATGTGGACATCGTCCACGCGCGCTCTCGGGCGCCGGCTTGGAGCGCTTACTTCGCCGCCCGCATGCGCAATACGCCTTTTTTGACTACTTATCACGGCATCTACCGTGGGCGTTCCTTTTGGAAACAATATTACAACTCGATTATGATCAAGGGTGACCGCGTCATTGCCAATTCATCGTTCACCGCCGATTCAATCGCCAAGCTGTATCGATTGCCGCCGCAAAAAATCGTCACTATACCGCGCGGCGTCAACGTCACGGAATTCGACCCTGAAGCCGTTTCCATACAACGACAAAAACGCGTTTTAAGTGAATGGGGACATGCGAAGGATTCCGGGCGAATCATATTGCTGCCCGGCCGTTACTCGAAGTGGAAGGGACAGACCGTTCTGATCAAGGCCGCACATCACCTTAGATCACTCGGAAGGAGCGATTTCGTTTGCATTCTGGCGGGTGATTCACGCGGCCGCTCAACTTTCGACAAAAGCTTGCGTGCCACGATCGAAACTCTCGGTCTTGAGGAAATTGTCAAAATTGTCGGGCATTGTTCCGATATGCCGGCGGCGCTCGCGGTATCGACGGCGGTCGTGTCAGCGTTTACGGAACCCGAAGCTTTCGGGCGGGTCGCCATTGAAGCCCAAGCGATGAGCAAGCCGGTCGTTGTGACCGATCACGGCGGGGCGCGAGAAACGGTCGTTAACGGTGAAACGGGCTGGCGTGTCACACCGGGAGACCCACATGCCCTGGCCCTGGCTCTGGACGCAATCCTCGGCATGTCGCCGGAAGTTCGCAAAAAATTCGGCATCGCCGGAAGAAATCGGGTCTCAAAGTACTATTCCGTGTCTCAAATGTGCGATAAAACGATCAGTCTTTACAAAGAACTGTCTCGTCAAGCCAACAGAGGGAAGCAAGCAAGAGAGGAATGACGCCCGATTATAGCAACGTCCTCGTCATTCGATCGGGACCGCTCGGGAAATTCGTTCAAGCGCTCGCGGCGGCTAAAACAATTCGCGAATATCACTATGATGGTCGAATCACCTTGCTAACAACCGCTGATTGTGCAGCCCTTGGCCGTTCCTGTCCCTATTTCGATACCGTTTGGGAAAACGGGGCCGCAAACACGTCACTGTCCAAACTGAAAATGCTTGATCGAATCTCGAAAGAGAAATTCGGCCGCATTTATGATTTGCAGACATCGCATGAGACAAACGGCCTCCTAAAGCCTCTTTGGCCGATGAGACCGGAATGGGTGAGCACAGCCGAAGGCTCCTCGCGTCCTTACAAGAACAAGAAACGCTCGAAAATGCATACCATAGACCGTCAGGCCGAGCGGTTGGCCATGGCGGGGGTAGGACTTGGCCGGGGACGTGTCGGCGGCATGGCACCGCCTCCCGATCTTGACTGGATCGAAGACATTCAAAAGAGAGCCCCGCGCACGGAGCCGACGCGGCTCGGCGTCAGGCGACCGTTCGCACTCTTGGTGCCGGGCGGTTCCCCTCAAAGTCCGAACAAGTGCTGGCCTGCCGAGTATTTCGGAAACTTGGCCATGTTTTTGAAACGTTCCGGCATAATGCCCGTCATCGTTGGAACGGAGTGTGAAAGAGAAATTTCATACTCCATCCAAGAGACCTGTCCGGGCGCCTTGAGTCTCATCAATCGGACGGATCACATTCAACTCGCCGTTCTCGCACGGCAGGCCGACTTGGCCGTGGGCAACGACACGGACCTCATGCATTTGATCGCCGCGGCGCGCTGTCCGAGCGTCGTGTTGCTCTCTTCAGCTTCCGAACCGGAAATCAGTGCCCCACGAGGCAAGAATGTTTCAATTCTACAGAAAAAGAATTTGGCGGACGCGGGAGTAGGCGAGGTCTGTGACGTTTTGCAAGCCAAGGACTTGATCGCTTCGAACAAACACCCTGCTTCACCGCCACATTTGGCGAATTGACCAAGTGCCAAACCTTGATCAGCATAGCGTTTCCCATATACCATTCGTTTATTGGCCGCGCGGACTCATTGCCTGGTCATGGGAATTTTTGAACTCTGGGAAAAGGAGGTAAAACATAGCTCGCAAACCCTTCAATGCACCGCTCGACAAAGACGGTCCACGCATCAATGAATTGATCACGGCGCCCGAGGTTCTGTTGATCGACGAAAAAGGCACCAAAATCGGCGTAGTTGCGGTTGCGGCCGCAATTGAATCAGCCGAAAATGCAGGTCTCGACCTTGTTGAAGTTTCCCCCAATACGGACCCGCCCGTTTGCAAAGTTCTCGATTACGGCAAGTACAAGTATCAAAAACAGAAAAAGCGTAAAGAGGCAAAAAAGAAACAAAAGACGGTCGAAATCAAAGAAATAAAGATACGGCCCAATATTGACGTGCACGATTACCAGGTCAAATTGAAAGCCATGCACAGGTTTTTCGAAGACGGCGACAAAGTCAAAGTGACCCTGCGATTCAGAGGCCGGGAAATGGCGCACCAGGAACTGGGTATGGACCTTCTCATGCGTCTTCAAGAAGAAATTGACGAGGTTGCCAAAGTTGAAATGCCGCCCAAAGCGGAGGGTCGGCAAATAGTGATGGTGATGGCTCCCCGGTAAGAAGCTCCGTGTACGACTTCAAATCCGACACGGGCGCCGGGAGTGAGTGACTCCATGAGTGTCCGGTATAACGACACGGCTGCCCGGACCGAAAACGTCAATACGATCATCGACCGGACCTTGACCAGGTTTAAGACCTGCCTAAGTCTCCGTGTCCAGTGTTCGCCGCTGGACAGGCAGGATTCATGACCGCCGCACATTCAGTTGCCATTGACCGCACGCAGCAAAGGCTGGGGCCGATTTGGCTGACCCCGGGCATCGGGCCGCGCAACGTCATGGCGCTTTTCTATGCGGGCATGATGACGATCGTGTTCGTCACCGCCATGGGCATCCTCAACCCCTATCTGCTCAACGTGCACCTTGAGATGGACCCCGACATCCAAGGCAATTTCATGGGCAACCTGACGGTCATTGCGGAAATCGTCACCATGTTCGTCGTCGTCATGGCGGGGACGTTGTCCGATCGTTTGGGCCGCCGCTCGCTCTATGTCGCCGGATTTTTGATCCTCGGGACAATCCTCTTTTTCCTGCCGCTGGTCCGCGATCCGGATGTGATGATCGTGCTGCGGGTTATCATGTCGGCGGGCTTCGGCGTCTGCCTCATGATGTTGGCGTCAACCATTGCGGACTATCCGCAAAACCCGTCACGAGGCAAGCTGATCAGTTTCAACGGCGTTATAACGGGGCTGGGTGTCCTGTTCATCGCCTCTCTCTTGTTCGGCCGAATGCCCAAATTATTTGCGGACCGGGGCGTAGACGCCCTTTCGGCCGGAAATTATACCTTCTGGATTCTGGCAATTGTCGCTTTCGTATCCGCGATAATAACTTGTCTGGGCCTCAAAGGCGGGCGAACCACCTCCGACCGTCCGCGTGAGCCCTACTTTCAGTTGCTCCGTACGGGAATGACCGAAGTTCGCAAGAATTCCCGTTTGGTCTTGACGGGTTTCGCCTATTTCGTCTCCCGAGGCGATCTCCTGGTGCTGGTTACGTTCATGTCCATGTGGATCGTGAACGCCGGCATAGCCCAAGGCATGACGAAGCCCGACGCCCAGGCGACAGCCGGAATGCTTTTCGGCTTATCGCAGTTGGCGATGATTTTGTTCACCCCGGTCATGGGCTTGATTATCGACCGGTTGGATCGGGTGACGGCCCTTGCCATCGCCATGGCCATCGCCACCGTCGGCTATTTGGCGCTGGGTCTTGCAGGCGATCCCTTCGGATCATGGCTCATTTATCCCGTCATCGTTCTGGCGGGGGCCGGCGAGGCCGCCGTCGTAGTTTCCGGCCCGGCGCTGGTGGGACAAGAAGCCCCTGTTCGCGTGCGCGGCTCGATCGTCGGTCTGGTAGGTTTCTGTGGAACCGTAGGCGTTCTGATCAATGCCAAAGTGGCGGGCGAACTCTTTGACCTCGTGTCAAACCAGGCTCCCTTCACCTACATGGCCGTCCTCAATGCGCTCGTCTGCATAGGCGCCATAGGCGTCCGCCTCTATTACGGCGCGTCGCGGGGCGCGGCCGCGGAACAGGACGCAGAGTCGACGCCCCTCGCCTGAGGTCCGCCCCGTTTTTACGGACAAGGCTGCGCGGCAGCGCATCCGCTCTTGCAAATCCATGGATTTGCCGTATAACGGCGCTCTTCGGGGCGGTCCGGCCGTAAAGGCATGCCGTGACGGCCCTCAACGCGAGGAGCGGCAAGCTCCGTTTTCGGCCAAGGAGCCACGCAAAATGCCTAAACTCAAGACCAAGAGCGGCGTCAAGAAACGCTTTCGTGCGACCGCGTCGGGCCGGATCAAAGTCCAGCGCGCGGGCAAGCGGCACGGCATGATCAAAAAGAGTCCGAAGCAGATCCGCACCCTCCGGGGTAATAAAGTCCTCGACCCGTCGGACGAAAAGATCGTCAAAAAGTTCATGCCCTACGCGCGCTAGACGCGCACCGCAAGGAGCACTGCCATGTCTCGTGTCAAACGCGGCGTTACGAAACACGCCCGCCACCGCAAAATCATCAAAGCCGCCAAGGGCTATTACGGCCGGCGCAAGAACACGTTTCGCGCCGCCAATCAAGCCGTCGAAAAGGCCGGTCAATACGCATACCGGGACCGCAGGGTCCGCAAGCGCAACTTCCGCGCCTTGTGGATTCAGCGCATCAACGCCGCCGTCCGCGAGCACGGTCTCACCTACAGCCGCTTCGTGCACGGCCTTGGACGCGCCGGCATCGAGATCGACCGCAAAGTGCTGGCCGATCTCGCCGTCCGCGAGCCGGCGGCCTTTAGAGTTCTGATCGAGAAGGCACAAACCGCGCTGCGCTGATCATTCCACGTTCGCCGCCGTGTCGGAGCCCCGCGCCGTGCAAGCGGGAAGCCCCGGCATGACGACAAGTGAGCAACCCGATGAAAGAAAGTTACGACACGGAAGACATCGACACGCTCAGAGACCTGATCCTGGCCGATGTGGCACAAGCCGACGACGAAAAGGCGCTTGAAGACGTGCGCATCGCAACCCTCGGCAAGAAGGGGCGAGTAAGCGAGCTTTTGAAGAGCCTGGGAGGCATGAGCGCGGATGAACGCAAGGTCATGGGCCCCAAATTCAACGGCCTTAAAGACGTCGTCACGGAGACCATCGCCAAACGCGCGCAAGACTTGCACGATGCCGCTCTCGACGCCCGCCTTGCCACGGAAAAGATAGATGTCACTCTCCCCGTTCGTCCGCAGGCGGAGGGAAAAATCCATCCCGTCTCTCAAGTCATGGAAGAAGTCTTTGCCATTTTCGGCGACATGGGCTTCAGCATAAGAGAAGGACCCGACATCGAGGACGACTTTCACAATTTCACCGCGCTGAATTTTCCCGAACACCATCCGGCGCGCGACGAACATGATACGTTCTTCTTCAAAGCGGACGCGCACGGCAAACGCAAACTCCTGCGCACACACACAAGCCCCGTTCAAATCCGCACCATGATGACGGAGGAGCCGCCCATCCGCGTCATCGTCCCGGGGCGCACCTATCGCTGCGACTCCGATCAAACCCACACGCCCATGTTCCATCAAGTCGAGGGACTTGTGATCGACCGGGAGACCCACATGGGTCACTTGAAGTGGTGTCTGGAGGAATTCGCCAAAGCTTTTTTTGAAGTGGACACGGTCCGCGCGCGTTTCCGGCCGCACTTTTTTCCGTTCACGGAACCGTCGGCCGAAATGGACATCCGATATCGCCGCGTGGGCAACGAAATCCGCGTCGGCGAAGGGGACGACTGGCTGGAGATCCTGGGCTGCGGCATGGTGCACCCCAAAGTGCTCGAAAATGTCGGGCTCAATCCCAGCGTTTATCAAGGCTTCGCTTTCGGCATGGGCATCGACCGAATCGCGATGTTGAAATACGGCATTCCCGATTTGCGCGATTTCTTCGCCGCCGACATGCGCTGGCTTTCCCATTACGGTTTCGACGCCCTCGATATTCCGAACCTCGCGACGGGGCTCAGCCGATCATGAAGTTCACGTTGAGTTGGCTTGAAGATCATTTGCGGACGGACGCGAGCCTGGACGATCTCGTCGACAAAATGATCTGGATCGGTCTCGAAGTGGAAAATGTCGAGGATGCGTCGGACGCGCTCAAGAGCTTCATCGTGGCCGAAATCCTGGACGCCGGGCCTCATCCGGATGCGGACAAGCTCAAAGTCTGCCGCGTGAATACGGGGGCCGAAATTCTCGAAGTTGTGTGCGGAGCGCCCAACGCGCGAAAAGGTATGAAAGGCGTGTTCGCACCGGTGAACAGTTACGTGCCCGGCATCGATTTGAAACTCAAAAAGGCCAGGATCCGCGGCGTCGAATCGAACGGCATGCTGTTGTCGGAACGCGAGTTGGGACTGTCCGGCGAGCACGAAGGGATCATCGAACTCGGTGCGGAGGCCGAGGTCGGCGGCCCCGCGGGCGCCGCCCTGGGTCTCGACGACCCCGTGATCGACATCGAAGTCACCCCCAACCGGCCGGATACGCTCGGGGTCGCCGGTATCGCGCGCGACCTGGCGGCCGCCGATATGGGCGCTCTGAAGACGCCTCCGGTCGCCCCGGTCAAAGGATCCTATCCTTCGCCCATCGACATCGGTTTAAAATTCGACAAAGGCGCCGAGGACGCCTGCCCGATGTTCGCAGGGCGCGTGATCCGCGGGCTCGAAAACGGCCCGTCTCCGGACTGGTTGCAACGGCGCCTCAAGGCCATCGGTCTGAGGCCCATCAACGCGCTGGTCGATATCACCAATTACATCACCTGCGACCGGGCGCGCCCTTTGCACGTTTACGACGCGGCGAAAGTCAAAGGACGAATTCACGCGCGCCTGGGGCGCAAGGGGGAATCGTTTGCGGCGCTCGACGGCAACGACTATGAAGTCGACGAAGACATGTGCGTCATCGCGGACGAGTCGGGCGTCCTCGGCCTGGGCGGCGTGATCGGCGGCGAGAGGACCGGTTCGACCGAGGACACGACGGAGGTCCTGATCGAATGCGCCTGTTTCGATCCGCTGCGCACGGCGCGGACCGGTCGGCGGACGGGCGTCGAGTCGGACGCGCGTTACCGTTTCGAGCGCGGCGTCGACCCCGCCTTCGTCATACCCGGCCTCGAACTTGCCACGAAAATGGTCCTCGAAATCTGCGGCGGCGAACCGAGCGAAATCCTTGTGGCGGGCGCGCCGCCCGCGACCGGAAGAGCGATCGATATCGACCTTTCGGAAATCAAACGATTGACCGGACTTGACGTCGGCGAACGGCGGAGCATCGATATTTTGACCAGGCTCGGTTGCGATTGTTCGCCAAGCGGCGCAGTCTACCGCGTCGCGCCGCCGTCCTGGAGGCCGGACCTCGAAGGAACGGCCTGTCTGGTCGAAGAGGTCGCGCGCATACACGGCTTCGACAAATTGTCGTCGACGCCGATGACGAGGCCGAGTTCCGTGGCCAAGCCTGTGCTCACACCCGCACAGGCGCGCGTTCACGCGGCGCGGCGCGCCCTTGCCGCACGCGGTCTTACCGAAGCGGTGACGTGGTCGTTTATCGCCCGCGAACACGCCGTGCTTTTCGGCGGCGGCGAGGACGCCCTCATCCTCGACAATCCGATTTCGTCCGAACTCGACGCCATGCGCCCGAGTCTTTTGCCCGGGCTCATTACCGCGCTCGGGCGCAACGCGGACCGCGGCTTTGCCGATACGGCGCTCTTCGAAGTCGGGCCGCAATATTCGGGGGACGACCCGTCGGACCAGGCGGCCTGCGCATCCGGCGTGCGCGGCGGCGCGGTCGGCGGGGCCGGGTCCGCGCGCCACTGGTCGGGAGACGCGGCTCGAGCGAGCGCTTTCGATGTCAAGGCCGATGTCCTCGCCGTACTGGCGGCCTGCGGCATATCCGTCGGCAATGTGCAAATCGCGCGCGACGACCGCCCCTGGTACCATCCCGGGCGCTCGGGCGCGGTCATGCTCGGACCCAAAACGGCGCTCGCCGCGTTCGGCGAAATTCACCCCCGCATTTTGGACGCCCTCGACGTGGCGGGGCCTGTCGTGGGCTTCGAGGTGGATCTGACGTCCCTGCCGCCCGCAAAGGTCAAGGCGACCAAAACCAAACCCGCTCTCGATGCCAGCGACCTGCCCCCCGTGGAGCGCGACTTCGCCTTCGTGGTTGACGCGGACGTCGCCGCCGACGCCTTGATAAGGGCCGCCAAAAGCGCGGACAAAAAGCTGATTACCCGCATCGCGCTTTTCGATTCGTTCGAAGGCCCGTCGATCGGCGAAGGGAAAAAATCGCTCGCCATTTCGGTAACCTTGCAGCCGCGCGAAAAAACGCTCGCGGACGCCGACATCGAAGCGGTCTGCGCGAAAGTGGTCGGCGCGGTGCAAAAAGCCACCGGCGGCGTATTGAGGAGTTGACATGACGGACATCGAAACGGAACTCGCGAACTTCGTCGCTTCGTACGAAGCCCGCTGGCGCGCCATGGACTGGGAGGGGCTTGGCCGCCATTGGGCGCAAGACGACCCCGCCCTGTATTATTTGGCGGAAGAGATGGAGCAGCCGTTCCACTCCTGGGAGGACGTGGCCCGCTATTGGCGGTTCAACGGACGTCTGATCCGGCGCATGGCCATGCGCACGACGCGGCACCGCTTCCGCCGACTGTCCGACGATATCGCCTCGCTCATATATGCGATGGCCTGGGGCGCCGAATTGGAGGCGCCGAGCGGCATGGAGTCCAAACCCGTCGCCGGCGAAGTCTGGGTCATGGCGCTCGCGCGCCGCACGGACGACGGCTGGCGCTACTTTCATTACGTGGAAGCGCCCCACGCCAGCCTGCCGTTTCTCGTCGGCGTTCACGAACGACAGGCCGCAGCCGCCGTGGAGCGCTTCTCATGACCGCGCTGCAACGGGACATCACGGACTTGATCGAGACATATGTGTCCTTTTCGAGCGGCATGCGGACCGACGCCAAAAAGGGCCTGTGGGACGTCGACGACGGCGACGCCGTCCTGAAACCCGAGGAGGTCGACGCGCCTTTGTTCGGCTGGGCGGCGATAGACGCCTATTGGGGCGGGTACAAAGACATCATGTCGAGTCTCGACGCCAAGCCCCGCGACATCCGCGTCATTGAAATCGCAACCGATCTCGTCGTCGCCACCTGTGTCGTAACGTGGATGGCGACGCTCAACGGCCCGTCCTACCCCAAACCGATCTCCGGCGACGTGCGCGTCGCGGCGTATCTGAGACGGAAACCGGAAGGATGGCGCATCTTTCACTATGTCGAAGCGCCGGTCGGGCCGTTCGTTCAAATGCGCCGGGCTTACGAACGGGCGTTCGCGGACCTTTTCCCCGAAGGCTTCGGCGAGGGCGCGGCATGAGTCCCCGCATCGTCATCGTCGTCTTCGCGGTCGTCACCGTCGTCGCGCTGAGCGATCTCTTCTATCTGATCACGGCAACCGACCCGCCCGCGCCTCCGGAAGCGCCCGCGCCGACGCTGACGGGCAAAGTCGCCGCCAATGTCGGCAATCGGACGACGCCCTATTACGCCCAGTGGATCGAATTTCAGGAAAATATCCGAAGGCGGTCCGACGGCACCATCGATTTCGAATATCACATCATGGGCGACCTCGGCAGCGAAGGCGACATGCTGAGCGCGCTGCTGCGCAATCGGGTCCAGATCATCGGCGTGTCTCATCAGTCCCTGACCACGCAAATGCCCGAATTCGCCGTCATCTCGGCGCCGTTTCTGTTCGACTCGTACGAGGAACTGGATTTCATCCTGGACGAGTATCTGTTCGATCTCTTCGACGACATCACCGCCGAAAAAGGACTGACCCTGCTGCAATGGGTCGAGGTGGGCTGGCTCGACTTCTATGCAAACCGCGATATCCGGCGGCCCGAAGACGTGAAGAACCTGCGCGTCCGTTTCAGCCCCAATATTTCAGCGGAGACGTTTCTGCAGGCCCTCGGAGCCAACGCCGTTCCCTTGGGCTCCGCCGATCTCGTGCCCGCGCTGCAGCAGGGCATGATCGACGCCGGCGTCACCGGGCTCGTCTATCATGCGCTCGTGACCAAGAACTACGCCTCCCACTACCTCGTCAGCAACCACGCCTATGACGGCGGCGCGGTCCTGGCCCATCGCGGGTGGTTCGAAAGCGCGACGGACGACCAGCGCGAGATCGTCCGCGGCGCGTTCAGGTCCGCCGCGCGGGCGCGCCAATTGCTGCGCGCGACGTCGGACGCGCTGCGCGCGTCGATGGAAGACGAGGGGATCGAGGTCCGGACCCTGAGCGCGTCCGAGCGGGCGGACTGGGTCGCGGCGACGAAAGACACGCATCGAGAGATCATCGCCAAGGCCGGCGGGCGGGCGCAAGACGTCTACGACGCCATTCTTGCGGGCAAGGCCGCCTTCGCACGAAGGCCGGAAGACGCCCCGGTCGACTAGGCCCCGAAACCGACCCGCAGCGTATCGCCGCCGCCCGTCCCCGGGGCCTTGCGCACTTGGCCTGACGGCGCGCGAGTGTTACACCCCGCTCCATGACCGATCCGGCCTTCATTCGCAATTTTTCGATCATCGCCCATATCGACCACGGCAAATCGACTCTCGCCGACAGGCTCATCCAGGTGTGCGGCGGCCTCACGGACCGCGAAATGAAGGCGCAGGTGCTCGACACCATGGAACTGGAGCGCGAGCGCGGCATCACCATCAAGGCGCAGACCGTGCGCCTCTCCCACAAGGGGCAAGACGGCGAAACCTACACGCTCAATCTGATCGACACGCCGGGTCACGTGGATTTCACATACGAAGTGAGCCGCTCCATGTCGGCGGTCGAGGGCTCGCTCCTGGTGGTCGACGCCAGCCAGGGCGTCGAGGCCCAGACGCTTGCCAACGCCTACCAAGCCATCGACGCGGACCATGACATCATTCCCGTGCTCAACAAGATCGACTTGCCCGCCGCTGAGCCCGACCGTATACGCCGGCAGATCGAGGACGTGATCGGGCTCGATGCCAGCGACGCCGTGGAGATCTCCGCCAAGACGGGGGAAGGCGTGGACGCGGCCCTCGCCGCGCTGGTGCGCCGTCTGCCGCCGCCGCAAGGCGCGCGCGACGCGCCGCTCAAGGCCCTGTTGGTCGACAGTTGGTACGACTCCTATCTCGGCGTCGTGGTTCTGGTGCGCGTCTTCGACGGCGTCCTCGAAAAGGGGCAGAAAATCCGCTTGATGGCCGCGGACTCCGTCTACACCATCGATCAGGTGGGGATCTTTTCACCCAAGATGGAAAAGATCGCGGAACTGGGCCCCGGAGAGATCGGCTATCTGACGGCGTCCATCAAACAGGTCGCCGACGCGCGCGTGGGCGACACCATAACCCAAGACAAGCGCGAAACGCCCGAGGCGCTTCCGGGCTTCAAGCCCGTTCAGCCCGTCGTTTTTTGCGGCTTTTTCCCGCAGGACTCGTCCGAGTTCGAAGACCTGCGCGAAGCCATGGGCAAGCTGCGGCTCAACGACGCGAGCTTCACCTTCGAAACGGAGACCAGCGCGGCGCTGGGGTTCGGATTTCGCTGCGGGTTTCTCGGGCTGCTGCATCTGGAAATCATCCGGGAACGGATCGAACGGGAATACCATATCAACCTCGTCACCACGGCGCCAAGCGTGGTCTATCGCGTGACCCTGACCGACGGCGACGCGATCGAACTGCACAATCCCGCCGACATGCCGGACCCGGTGCGGATCGACCGCATCGACGAGCCGTGGATCAAGGCGTCGATACTCGTGCCCGATGACTATCTGGGGGCCGTGCTCAAACTGTGCGAAGACCGGCGCGGCGTCCAGGAGGAACTGACCTACGCGGGCGCGCGCGCCATGGTCGTCTACCGCCTGCCTCTCAACGAAGTGGTGTTCGACTTCTACGACCGGCTCAAGTCGGTAAGCCGCGGCTATGCCAGTTTCGATTATCGAATCGAGGCTTACGAGCCCGGCCGTCTCGTCAAGATGACGGTCCTGGTCAACGGCGAGCCGGTCGACGCGCTGTCGATCGTCGTTCACGGGGACCGCGCCGAAAGCCGCGGGCGCGCCATGTGCGAAAAGCTCAAAGACCTCATCCCGCGGCACCTGTTCAAGATTCCCGTCCAGGCAGCCATCGGCGGGCGCATCATCGCCCGTGAAACCATTTCCGCCTTGCGCAAAGACGTGACCGCCAAATGTTACGGCGGCGACGTGACCCGCAAACGCAAACTGCTGGAAAAACAAAAGGCGGGGAAGGCCCGCATGCGCAAGTTCGGCAGTGTGGAAATTCCCCAGGAGGCGTTTATCGCGGCCCTCAAAATGGACGACGATTAACGTCCGCGCCCGGCCCCGCCCGAGGCGTCCGTCCCTCCCCCTCCGCGAAAGCCCAGATACGTCAACAGGCCGCCCGCCGCGAGCGGCGCGAGCCACGCCGGCCACAGCAAAACGGTCGTGATGCCGGGGTCCCACAGGGGCGGCCAGACATAACGCTGGATGACGGCTTGCGACAAATTGAGACTGCCGGAATCGAATTCGTGCCAACGCACGCCCAGCGGCGCGAACTCGAGCTCGCCCGTTTGAAACCAGACATAGGCGTCGAGCACGATCCACACAAAAGCCAGCGCGTCCAGCCCGACGGCAACGAACACGAAGAGAAACCGGCCTGCGAAACGTAACGACATCGGCGTCCACCCAGCCTTGAATTCGGGTCTCAGCACCATATGCGCCCCAAACGGCGTCGTTCGGCGCGCCGCGCGACGGTTGCCCGCATCCGGCAAGGCGCTATAGTGCCCCGCAGTCGGAGCCGCGCCGCGCTTCATGACTTATATATGTCGAACGAGCGGCGGCTTCCAGCCGGAGGGGTGGCCGAGCGGTCGAAGGCGCACGCCTGGAACGCGTGTAGGCGGGCAACCGTCTCGAGGGTTCGAATCCCTCTCCCTCCGCCATCACGGCGGTCTATCCGGGGGCCTGCCGATCTTGACGAGCGGGCGCGTCGCGGCACGTCAACAAAAACATGTTGTCCGTGAGCCAGCGCTTGAACCTGGGGTCATCCATGAACAGCTTGACCAGTTGCATGTCGTCCTTCATGAGCGAGGTCATCACCCGCCCCAGCGCCTTGTCGTGTTCCACGCGGGCGTTTTCCATGTCCGAGTTCTCCCGGGCGTTGCGATAGGCCGCATCGTCCGCCACCCGCGGGCGGATGGTGTCGGTAATCAGGTTTCGCACGCGGTCGGCGTCTTCCCACTCGATGTCGCCGAAGAGGTCGTTGAATGCCCGCAGAATCTCGGAGAGCGGGTCCAGTTCCGGGTCCGAGTGTTCGCCGGCGGCCGAGGTCGGCACCGGCCCGATCTCGCCCTCCTCGTCGTCCCACTTGATCTTCCGTTCCTCAAGCTTCTCCACCCGGTAACTGTCCATGTCGATGGCCTGGAGAATGCCTCTCGACAGATCCTCCTCCACGGGGGCGGGCAGTTTGGGGATCAGGAAATTCAGGAAGATGGAGAGCTTTTCCCAGACCTCATAGGTGTAGGGAAGGACGCAGCCCAGGAAAGCGTAGGTCCGGACGAACGCCTTGGCGTTGCTCTTGAAGCGGACCTGGCCGTCCTCGTCGAGATCCTTCATGTAGACCGCCACGCAAGCGTCGAGGATCGGATCGAGCAGGTCGCGGTCCGCGCCGTCGAGGTACAGCGAGACCAGGGTGTCGACATGCTCCCTGGAGTAGACCTGAGCGGCTTCCAGGTCGGAGACCAGGTCGTGCAGCTTGTTGGGGTCCGTTTCGTCGGACAGCACCGTGCCCCGATAGAACGGCGCGAAGGCTTCCCGTATGGCGTCCGCGTCGTTGAGGAAGTCGAGCACGAACACGTCGTGCTTCTTCGGGCGCGCCCGGTTCAGCCGCGACAGGGTCTGCACCGCCTTGATGCCCGCGAGGGTCTTGTCCACATACATCGTGTGCATGAGCGGCTCGTCGTAACCCGTCTGGAACTTGTCCGCGCACACCAGGAAGCGGTAAGGGTCTTGGCGGATTTTCTCCGCGATTTGCCCCGAGGGAAACTCGTTCATGGACGCTTCGGTGACTTTTGCGCCCCCGAATTCATGCTCGCCGGAGAAGGCCACAATGGCCCGGTAGGGTCTTTTGCGCTCTTTCAGGTAATTGCCGATGGCGTGGAAGTATTGGATGGCGTGTTCGATCCCGTTGGTGACGACCATCGCCCGCGCCTCGCCGCCGATCTTGTTCCCCCGGATCACCTGGTCGTGGAAGTGATCGACCATGATCTCCGCCTTGAGCCGGATCGCGTACTCATGCCCTTCGACGAAGCGGCGCAGCTTCTTCAGGGCTTTCCCGGTGTCGAACTTGGGGTCGTCGTCGACGGTCTTGGCGAGCCTGTAGTAGCTGGATACGGGCGTGTAATGGGCGAGCACATCGAGAATGAAACGCTCCTGGATCGCCTGCTTCATGGTGTAGCTGTGGAACGCGCGGTGTGGGACGGCCCCGTCGGGCTGCGGGTCGGCGCCCCCGAAGATTTCCAGCGTCTTGTTCTTGGGCGTCGCCGTAAACGCGAAGTAGCTGGCATTGGGGAGGAGCTTGCGGGACTCCATCAGCTTGTTGATCTTGTCCTCGTAGGTCTCTTCCTCATCGACTTGTCCGTCCTCGGACAGCGCCTTGGAGATGGCGGCGCTGGTTTTGCCGCCCTGGCTGGAATGAGCCTCGTCGATGACGATGGCGAACCGGCGCCCGTGGTGTTCGCCGCCGATCTCGTCCAGGATGACGGGGAACTTCTGGACGGTCGAGACGATGATCTTCTTCCCGGACTCGATGAACTGCCGCAGATCGTCGGACTTCTTGGCATGGCCGACGATGCTTCCCACTTGCGCGTACTGTTTGACCGTGTCGCGGATCTGTCTGTCGAGGATGAGGCGGTCGGTCACGACGATGATGGAGTCGAAGGCCACGGCCCCCTCGTGCCGCAGGGAGACCAGTTGATGGGCCAGCCAGGCGATGGAGTTGCTCTTGCCGCTGCCGGCCGAATGCTGGATCAGGTAGCGCCGTCCGGCGCCGTTTCGGGCCACATCCGCGAGCAGACGCCGCACCACGTCAAGCTGATGGTAGCGCGGCCAGATCTGGGTCTTCGTCTTTTTCCCCGTCTTTTCGTCCTTGGATTCGACGATCTGGGCGTAGTTTTCGAGGATGTTCGTCAGGCTCTCGCGGGTCAGCACCTCGCGCCACAGATAGTCGGTCTTGATGCCGTCCGGGTTGGGCGGGTTGCCGCTGCCGTCGTTCCAGCCTCGGTTGAACGGCAGGAACCACGAGGCTTTGCCTTTCAGGTGGGTGCAGAAGCGCGCCTCGTTGTCGTCCACGGCGAAGTGCGCCACGCAGCGGCCGAACGCGAACAGTTTTTCCCGAGGGTCGCGGTCGCGCTTGTACTGCTCGACGGCGTCGTCGGCGGTCTGCTTGGTGAGGCTGTTCTTCAGTTCGAAGGTGAGGACGGGAAGGCCGTTGATGAACAGCGCGATGTCCAGCTCGCGCGAAGTCTCGTTCGCGCTGTAGCGCAGTTGCCGGGTGACGGTGAAGCGGTTCTGCTGAAAACGCTCTTGCGCCGTCTCGTTGCCCGGGGACGGGGTGCCGTAGAACAGGTCGATCCGGTGGGCGCCGTGTTTGACGCCATCTCGGAGTACGTCAACGGTCCCGCGCTTGGAGACTTCGCCGCGCAACCGGTCCAGGAACTTGCGGCGGGTGGGGCCGTCTTCCGAAAGGCTCAGAGACTCGGCGACACGAGGTTGCGTCTCCCGGAGGAAGGCGGAGAGTTGGTGCAGGTCGACGCAGTGCTCCCGGTCGTAGTGGCGGTGACTGCCGGGTCTCCACCCGACGCCGCCAGGGGCCGCGGACGTATCGAAGTCCGCCGCAGTGGCCGTCGGCTCGCACGGGTCGCCGGCCAGCGCCGTGCAGATCAGGCGTTCGAGGCCGCGTTCGGTGGTGTCTGTGGTCGTCATGTCGCCTAGTTCAAGACGGCGACGAATTCGTCCGGTCGCGACCAGCACGAAACGGTGGATAAAGGCTCGATCATCTTGAAATCTTCATCGGACCAGACGTCGGACGTGTCGTCGAACAACGAAACGAACTCGTGGGCCTTCGGTCCTGCGGCGAGGTGATTCAGATCGTGCCAGACTGCCACCGCGTGCTCGGAGACCCTGCGGGCCGCCGCACGGTTTCCGGTAGTCAAGACCAGAACAAGAGAACTTCGCCGCTCGGCGCGAACGTGAAAATCGATCGTCCAGCGATGCCCCGAACGCCCGACCAGCTTCTCACCGGGTTCGAACTCAAACTCCCTCTCGGTAAGGAAGTCGGCGACGTCACCGGTAATAGACTGAACCGCCTGCGTTCGGAACGTGAACCACAGGTCGGATACGCGCAGGGCCGCCTGCGCGACCCGGGTGACGACCTCCGCAAGGTCGTCGCCGGGCCGACACTTCGCCTGAAGCATGCCCCGGCGGAACTCGATTCCATGCGTCACGCATGTATCTTCGATAAGCCGCGTCTGCTTCGGTGAGCGGCGCAACGACATGGACTGCATCCGAAGCCAGCCCGTGGTTTCGGCAAGGTCGCTCACCGTCACCCCGTTGTCATGGACTTGGCAGAAGAGATCGATGTTGTCGCCGTCCGGGTAGAGATAGGGCGTCCGAATCCGTTGATGGTCTCCCTGCTCCGAGCAGGTGAACAAGGCGCCCAAGCGTTCCTGAAGATCACGGCAGATTTGGCTGGAGTCCATCAGAACATCTCACTTGGTTATCTTCTCGGCCAATGGAGTTCACACCGCCGCCGTTTCACGAGAGGCGTCGATATTGTCGGCTTCCGTCGGAGTCTCGTCAAGTCCGGGGTCGTCGGTCTCGTCTTCGGCGGCGAGGGGGTCGACCTGCGGCAGGGCCGCCGCCGCTTCGCGCACGTCTAGCTTGCCGGTGACGACATCGGCGACGAGGCGGGCGCGGTATTCGTCGAGCAGTTCGACTTCGCGGTCGGCGCGGGCGATGGCAGCGTCGATGTCGGCGGCAGCCTTGTCGAGATATGCGACGATGGCGGTTTGTTCGGGGAGGGGTGGTAAAATCACAGAGACTTTTTTCAACTCAGGCCAGTAAAGATTACGCTGTATTGTTCCTACCCCCTTGGAAAAAATCAGATATTGCGAAACCATCAATTTTGTGCGTAGCAAGTAATTTGCATATACCGGATTCCAGCAATCGTTGAGACTTAAGACAATGTATGCTGGGCTTACTATTCCTTTGTATTGGGATACGCCTACCGATCCACGCCAAGCCTGTTGGTTGTTAAGAACAAAATCTCCCGGATCGACAGCTTGATAGTTAATCAAATCAACGCTTGTGGCATTTGCGCGCTTTTCTTCGACATCAGAAAACCTAACAACAGATTTATCCAGGTAGACGGAAAGAAGCTCTCGTTCCGGACAGTTACGCACGGACTTTAGATTGGAAACTGCACAGATCGGTAACACCTCCCAATGCGCCGGTACTTCCCCCAGCCATTCGACGCCGGAGTCCTTCATGGGCGCGTCGGGGTCGAGGCCGCGGGTGACGGCGCGGTGGACGAGGGCCTGCTTTTGCTCTTTGAGCAGAGCCACCAGCTTGCGCTTCGCCTTCGTGAGCCACCGCACCCGCCGGTCTATGTAGTCCAGATACCGCACGATGGCAGTTTGTTCATCCGGCGCCGTTGGAACCGCGACCGATATTTCTCGCATCCGAGCCTTCGACAAGTCCCACTGTCCAATACGAACCCCATCTGAAGCCTTGTTGAAGCTAGGAACATACGCCTTTGATCTTATGGCCGTGTGAAAGAAGTCGCCATCGACTCCATGAAGGGCAAACACGAAGTACGCGGGACTCACCAGCCCATTAAATTTCGACACACCATACGAGCCCTGCCACGCCTTCATCTTGTTCATGGCAAATTGACCTTGTTGAACGACCTTGTAATTGCTTAGGTCGTCGGGAACGTAATTGTGGTTTTCGTCCCTATTGGAGAGGTCTCTAAGAATCACACCCTGTTCCCGCACCACTGATAGCAGAGGCAAATCAGGCTGATTTCTAGTGACAACAGATCGGAGAAGGTGCCTTAGTTTCTTGATTTCCCAATGCGCCGGTACTTCGCCCAGCCACGCGACGCCGGAGTCCTTCATTTCGGGATAGGGTTCGAGTGTCTTGGCAACGGCTGCGGCCGTCGCTTCCACAGGTCGATCGGTCCCGGTCATGGAGCGGCATCCGCCTTGTACCGCCAACCGCGCTCCGTAGCGGCTACGGTGAGCCGTTTCGCCTTCTTTTCGACTTGCGTGTTGGAGCAGGCGGTGAAATCGATCAGCGCATGAGCGGGATGAGGCTCAGGATCGGGCTCAACCGGCAAGTCCTGCGCGGCACAGTCGCCACGGGAGACGGCGAGGACGCCGACCGAGGCGAACCCGAGATCTCCCGTGTAATACGCCCAGGCGTCTTCAGCCGTAATCAGATCGCCGTCATAAACCGACAGACGCTTGCCGTCCTTGGGGAAAGGTTTGAACGCCTGGCTGGTCACGCGGCCTTTCTGTACCCAGGACGGGCTAACCTGACGATACAGCAAGGCGTCGTCGTTCATGACGCCTTGCCCAGGGTTTTCTCAAGTTTCTCAACGAGCCATGCCCAGGAATCGTCATCCTCGAGACCGAGCTCGCGGGTCTCTTCGTCGTCGGTCTCCAGGTCGAGTCCGTGCCATGTGCCGCGCTTATCGGCCAAGTGAATATCCAGCGACAAGTTCCACCGGTCGTTCGACCACTCGGCGCGAATGTCGCCTTCGGGAGTGGGATAGAGGTGCGGCAACACGGTTTCATCGGGATAATGAAGATCGCAGGCTCTTTCCAGCCAATCGACCCCGTCCGCCGGAGGAGCTTTGCCTTCCCCTTCCAGCCAGCCGTCCTTCAGCAGGCGTATCTCGTCGAGCCGCGCGCCGATGTCCAGAGGATCGAGGGCGTTGATGTGCTCGATGGAATCGAATCGGACCAATTTTCCGCCGCGATTCACGACGCCTACTCCTTGAATCAGAACCTTTTGCCCGGCCTGATAGCCGTTGAACACTTCCAATATGGTGTCTCGGTGTTGCGGAGCAATGGGCGCCGCCACCTTCTTGCCGTCAGGCAACTGCAACTCGAACCGCATATTGTCCTGATCCGCCTCCGGGACCAGGCCGCGAATGGCGGTCTCCTCGGCGATCTCCCGCGCCGAGGCGGATGCGTAGACCAGTCGTCGCCTGATTTCGCGGTCGAGTCTTGCGGGAGCAGGCCCGCTCCGCGTTCCGAATTCCATGGCTTCCCCTTCCCGAAGGCTTCGCCCCATCCGGTCGAAGTAGCTGAGCCATTTCTCGGGCAGGTAATCCGTAATTCCCTCTCCTTTTTCAGCGGCGGCAATGGCCGAAACGATCAAATTACGGGCCTTCTCGAAGTACTTCTGATTCACCGGCGGAAACAGCGTCGGAGAGGCCGTAACCAGCGAGATCACGGGAACCGCGCTGCCGTCCTCGATGCCCGTCAGCTTCAATTCGATGCCGTTGGTAAATCCGCGCGGCGATCTTTTTCGGTCAGGATGGTCTTTGAGAAACTCGGTTTTCGCCACCTCGACGATCATCTCCTCAAGGACGGCCAGGTCCTTCAAAAACTCCAAGGGGATCGCCTTCCCTTCGAAGCGACTTCCGGTCAGCCTGGGTCGCATGAACTCATGTGCGCTCATCGTTCACCTCGACGGTTTCCCCGCCCGGACTCTCGCCCGCCAATCCCTCGCTCTCACGTTCCGGCGCGGCATCCAGTTCGGTTCCTTCATTGAGGATGGCCAAGTACCGGCCATAAGCGAACAGGCGCCCGTAGTGCCTTCCCGTAACTTCACGGACAATCCCGTAGTCGACAAGCCGGTCCATCGCCGATGAAACGGCGGGAAAGGAGAGCACCTTGCGCTTGCAAATCTCGGAAATGGAGAGGATCGGTCGTTCCGTCAGGGCCTGATGCACGAGCAAGGCCGAACCGGTGCGGCGGCCCCGCCTTTCTATGGCTTCCCTGTCTTTCATAAACATCTCGGACAGGCGGCGAGAGGTGGCGACCGCGTCTTCGGCGCCCACCCGCACGCTTTCGAGAAAGAAAGCCAGCCACGCTTCCCAGTCACCGGTGCGGCGCACATGGTCCAACAAATCATAATACGTGCTTTGGCGGCGCTTGAAGTAAAGGCTCAAATACAGCAGCGGTTCCCGCAATACGCCGGACCGACAAAGCAGAAGAACGATCAACAGCCGCCCGATGCGCCCGTTGCCGTCGAGGAAGGGATGGACGGTCTCGAACTGTACATGGGCGAGCCCCGCGCGGATCAATACCGGCAGCCCGTCGTCCTCCGCGTTCAGAAAGCGCTCCAGGTCGGACATGCAGTCCTGCACGGCGGTATACGGCGGGGGCACGAATACCGCGTTGCCGGGCCGGGTGCCGCCAATCCAGTTCTGCGAACGGCGGAATTCGCCGGGCGCCTTGTTGCTTCCCCGCCCTCTCCGCAACAACACGCCGTGAATCTCGCGGATCAGACGATTGGACATCGGGAAGCCTTCCCGCAGGCGGCTCAGGCCGTGCTCCAGGGCGGCCACATGGTTCGAGACTTCGACGACATCGTCCAGCGGCACGCCGGACCTCTCCTGCGACTCATAAAGCAGGAGATCGGAAAAGGACGATTGCGTTCCCTCTATCTGCGAGGACAGGACGGCTTCCTTGCGTACATAGGCGTAAAGAAAGAGCGTCGAGTCGGGTAAAAACGCCGAGATGTTATCGAGCCGGCCGAGGGCGAGGGCCGCCGATTCGAAGGACTGTTGCAGAGCGCCGTCCAGGACGGGCGGGGGATCGGGCGGCAGCGGCGCAGGCAGAAAGGCGCGGACCCGTTCGCCCCCCGCGCTCGTGATTTCGTATCCGCCTATTTCTCCGCGCTCCATATCGGATGAGTACCGAGTGATTTAAAGGAAATTGAATTTACCACTGTGAAATTAAAATTTCACGCAAAAAATTTAATTTGCTGTAACCGGCAGTCCTTCGGGTTCCCGCTCCAAAGCCGGAATGCGGCTCCATATGTAACGCAGCCTTTCATACGGCAAGAATATGGTTCTATATGTTCGGCAGCCGTTCATATAGCGGGCATTTGGGCCCATATGTAACGCAGCCGTTCATATAGCGGGAATGTGGACCCATATGTAACGCAGCCTTGAATATGGCGTTCTGTTGAGGCGGCCTTGAACATTCATGCGGGACACTCCCCGACGATCTCGCCCGGCAGTCCCCGCGCTCGTGGTTTCGTATCCGCCTGTTTCTCCGCGCCGCATATCGGATGAGTACCGAGTGATTTAAAGGAAATTGAATTTACCACTGTGAAATTAAATTTTCACGCAAAAAACTTAATTCTCTACAAGTAAAACCTTACATCAAGACAGGTTCAGGTTCCTACTTGCCGACGATCTCGCCCAGCAGCCCCCCGCTCTCCCGTCCCAGCGCGAGGATGTCGCCTCGAATCTCCTCAAGGGAGCGCATCGGCTCCGGCTTGTAGAAGTGGCGCGTGAAGCTGATCTCGTAGCCGATCTTGACAGCTTCCGGGCGATACCAGGCGTCGGGCGCGTAGGGCAAGACCTCGCGCTTCAGGAACGCCTCTATGCCGCCCTTCTCGGTGAGCGGGACCTGCTCCGTGTCGCGCAGGTCCGGGTCCGGCTCGTACTCGACCACGGCGGGTTCGCCCTCGACGGTCGCCTCGAACAAGCCATGCAGAGGGTCCGCCCCCCCCCGCCTGTGGATCTTGCGGATGACGGGCGGCGCGTCCTCGGAGCGCGCGCCGGTCTCTTTGAGCGTCTTGATCTCCGCCGCCTTGCAGGCGCGGTTCGGGTCGGCGCCCTCGATGCGGAGCGGGCGCTCCACGACCACTTTCCAATACCCGAAAGCCTCGTTGTCGAAGATCCTGCTCCGCTCGGTTTCCTCGAAATCGAGGAACGCCTCGCAGATGCGCCGGATGTCGTCCTCGCCCAACTCGCAGTTCTTCTTGCCCAGATTCTTACGCAGGGGCCGGTACCACTCGGTCGCGTCGATGAGTTGCACTTTGCCCCGGCGGTGCTCCGGCTTGCGGTTGGTCAGCACCCAGACGTAGGTGGCGATGCCGGTGTTGTAGAACAGGTTCAGCGGCAGCGCGACGATCGCTTCCAGCCAGTCGTTCTCGATGATCCAGCGGCGGATGTTGCTCTCGCCCTGGCCGGCGTCGCCGGTGAACAGCGAACTGCCGTTGTGGACCTCGGCGATGCGGCTGCCGAGGGGCGTGTCCCGCTTCATCTTGGAGAGCAGGTTGACGAGGAACAGCATCTGCCCGTCGCTCGACCGCGTCACCAGGGAATATTCCGGGTCGTCGCCGTGTTGGATCATAAAGCGCGGATCGTGCATGTCCTTCTTGCCGCCCATGCGCTCCAGGTCCGTCTTCCAGCTTTTGCCGTAGGGCGGATTGGAGAGCATGAAGTCGAACGCGCGCGGGTGGGGGTAGGCATCGTTGGCCAGGGTGGAGTGTTGCGGGCCGCCCTCGATTTTATCCGCGTCATCGCCCTCGCCCTTGAGCATCAGGTCGGCCTTGCAGATCGCCGCGGTCTCCGCGTTGATCTCCTGGCCGTAGAGGTGCGTCGAGACCTGTTTCCCGCGTTCCGCGGCCAGTTCCTGCAGCGTCTGTTCCGCCAGGGTCAGCATGCCGCCGGTCCCGCACGCGCCGTCATAGAGAAGGTACGTGCCGGATTCGATCCGGTCGGAGATCGGCTGGAACACCAGCTTCGCCATCAGCCGCACCGCGTCGCGGGGCGTCCAGTGCTCACCGGCCTCCTCGTTGTTCTCCTCGTTGAAGCGGCGCACCAGTTCTTCGAAGATCGTACCGATGGCGTGGTTGTCGAGGCCCGGGAGCTTGATATCGCCTTTGGCGTCCTTGACGGGTTCCGGGCTCAGGTTCACCTTGGGGGAGGTGAATTTCTCGATCAAGACCCCGAGCGCGTCGGCGCGGCTCAGGCGGGGGATCTGGTTGCGGAACTCGAAGTTGTCGAGTATCTCCTGCACGTTCGGCGAGAATCCGTCGAGATAGGCCAAGAAGTCCGCTTCAAGTTGGTGCTGGTTGCCTCGCGCCCGCAGATCGTTGAGCGTGAATTGGGAGGTGTTGTAGAACGCCTGCCCCGACGCCTGGCGCAAGGCGGCGCTCTGGTCGACCAGACCGGCCCGGTCGAGACTGGCCTTCATGTCGAGGACCGCCCGTTTGGTGTCTTCGAGGACCGCGTCGAGACGACGCAGGACGGTCATCGGGAGGATCACGTCGCGGTACTTGCCCCGCGTGTAGAGGTCCCGGAGCACGTCATCGGCGATTCCCCAAATGTAGTTCGCAATCCACGTTACATCGCCGTTGGTCATGGGCCGGGGTCTCGGAAGGGTGAAGGGCGCGGCGATCTTACCCGACGGGCGCGGGGAAAACAGCCCCCCGCCCGATACGATTCGACAGGGCGTTCAGCGCCGCCGGGCATGACGATAACGCGCCGCCGGCGCGCCGTGGGCCTGGAGAAATCGAGGGTCGCCGCCGTCGAGAACGACGGCCGTCATGGCGCCGGAAAAATAGGCGCCGGTATCGATGCCGATTCGATTGGGCTTGAGTTCCGGGTCCGCACGGGGCGAATGGCCGTGCACCACCTTCACCGGAGCGCCCTTATAGGTGTAGGCGCGCTCGCTGTTCAAAAACCGATCCCTGATCCAGTAGAGATCGCGCGTTTTCTGATGCTCCAGATCGGTCTCCGGGTCGACCCCCGCATGGGCGAAATAGAAACCGTCCCGCACATGATGGGAGGCAAGGCCGGCGATCCAGTCGCGGTGAGCTTTCGGCACCTCCCCGCCGTAGCTTGTCAAAGTCTGCGCGCCGCCGTTGAGGAGCCACACATGGCCGTGTTTTCCGGCGTAATAGTCCTCCATCAACGCTTCGTGGTTGCCTTTGAGGCATATTTCGTCGAACCCGTGCTTGGCGAGGGGTTTTTCCATCAGCAACCCGACGACGCCTGCGGAATTTTCGCCGCGGTCGATATAGTCGCCCAGATAGACGACGGTGCGCGCCCGCTCCCGATAATGCTCGGCCGCGTCTTTCGCTATCAGGTCCACGAGCCGGGCGAACTGGTCGAGCATGCCGTGAACGTCGCCCACGGCGTAGGTCACGCGCCGCGTCATGGGACTCTCCCGGTTCGGACGATTTGTCGACTGCGCGCCATTCTCAGCGAATGAAACCGAGACTTTCGAGTTTGACGATCAGGCGGTGGGCCGCCAGATCGGGAGACAGTTGTTCCGTATCTATGGAGATTTCGGGATTTTCGGGAACGTCGTAGGGGTCGCTGATACCCGTGAACTCCTTGATCAGGCCGGCGCGCGCCTTGGCGTAAAGCCCCTTTCGGTCCCGCCGTTCGCACACCTGCAAGGACGTCGCGACATAGGACTCCACGAAACCGCCGACGGGCTCGATCATCTCGCGCACCGCCCGCCGCGTCGCGGCATAGGGCGCTATAGGCGCGCAAATGGCGATGCCTCCGTTCTTGGTGATCTCGCTCGCCACATATCCTATGCGCAGGATGTTGAGATCGCGGTGTTCTTTCGAAAAGCCCAGTTCGCTCGACAGGTTCTTGCGGACGATATCGCCGTCCAAAAGCGTGATCCGCCGCCCGCCGATTTCCATGAGCTTTATCATCAGAGCGTTGGCGACGGTCGACTTGCCCGACCCGGAAAGACCCGTAAAGAACACGGTGAAGCCCTGCTCGTGCCGCGGCGGATGGGTCTTGCGCAGTTCGCTGATGACGGCGGGGAACGAAAACCAGTCGGGAACGTCGAGACCCTCGCGCAGCCGTCGGCGCATTTCGGTGCCCGAAATCTCGAGGACCGTCTCGTCGGACCCGGTCCGGTCCACCGGCACGTACTGGTTCCGCTCCCGGACATAGACCATCGCGCGGAACGGCACCATGGCGATGCCCAACTCGTCTTCGAACTTCACCATGAGGTCCTGAGCGTCGTAAGGACCGTAAAAATCCTTGCCGTTCCTGTCCTTCCCCGGGCCCGCATGGTCGCGCCCCACGATGAAATGCGTGCAGCCGTAATTTTTTCGGATAAGGGCGTGCCAAAGCGCTTCGCGCGGGCCCGCCATGCGCATCGCCAGAGGCAGCAGGCTCAGCGCCGTCGTTTGATCCGGGTATTGATGCAGCACATGCTCGTAGCAGCGCACGCGAGTGAAATGGTCGACGTCGCCCGGCTTGGTCATGCCGACGACCGGATGAATGAGCAGATTGGCCTCCGCCTCGCGCGCGGCCCTGAAGGTCAGTTCCTGGTGCGCGCGGTGCATGGGATTGCGCGTTTGAAAGGCGACGACCCTGCGCCAGCCCAGCTTCTCGAAGCGGTCGCGCAGCTCCCGGGGGCTGTATCTCAAATGTTTGAAATCGTAATGGATCGGGGCCTGGACCCCGGCGAGGGCGCCGCCCAGGTAAACCGGATGGGCGCGATTGAAAAGATAGTTGACGCCGGGATGCGTGTCGTCGACGGTGCCGAACACCGCCCGGGCTTCGGATTCCTTGTCGGGCGTCCATTTCTCTTCGACTTCGAGGCTTGCGATATGGACCCCTTCACGGTCTCGAAGCACGAGGGTCTCGTCGATGTCGACCGTAGCGGCGAACTCCTCGGACACGTCCAGCGTGACGGGCATGGGCCACAGCACGCCGCTGTCAAGCCGCATGTCTTTCAAGACGCTCTCGTAGTCGGCTTGTTTCAAAAAACCGTCGAGCGGCGAGAACGCCCCGTTGAGCAACAATTCCACATCGCAGATCTGGCGCTCGGTCAAATCCCAGGACTTGAAATCAAGCGCCCGTTTCTTTTCGCGCTCCGCCTGCTCGGACGACAGATAAAGAATCTTGAGTTCGCCGCCGTGCGGCTCTTTGAAAGCCCCCATCGATCAGTTCTCCAAACGCACCAGGATCCGCCGCCGAATCGCTGCGCGAAGCGATAGTTTAGTTCCGGGGACAAGGCAAGCCGTTTTCCACAATTACTTGAGGAAACCCCGGCGCGCGGAGCGAAGATCGGCGATGGGCGCGCGCGGTCGAGACGGCTCCCGCCGTGACGTCAACGGCGGATGATATTGTCCGTCACGGCCTGTCGCCGGGGCCGTCCGCGGCCCGGTCGTCTTCACCGTCGTTCGACCGCCGTATCGGCGACGCGGCGCGCCGCCAAGAGCCCCGCTCCACTCGATAGCGCCCGCGGGCGGAAAACGACTCGCCCGGCGGCTTCACGACCTCGACGAGCGCGCCGGCCAGCGAAATACAACTGCGGTGATTGAGCATATGGACGGATGTCTCGCCTCCCGTCGTCGCCCGGACAAGGACGGCCTGAGCGTCGTCGTCGCCGCGGCGGAAGCCTCGATTGCACACGGTCACGCCGCGGGCGCGGGCGCCCGTATCGACAATCACGGCGTCGTTCAGTTCGGTGACCGCCCAGGAATTCCAACCGCCGGTTGCAATCCTGCTCAAGGCGACGGAGCGAAACGAGAGCGAAAACGAAAGCGCGACCGCGCCGAGCGCGATCACGACGGCGAAAACCGCCAAACACAGATTCACGATCTTCATGAAAATGCCCTTCCCTGATAATGAACGGCTGTCGACTGCGGCGCCGGAAGCGGTCTCGAACCCGGTCGTGCAACCGGCCCCGAACGAGGACCGGATGGTGTTTCGGGGACATTAAATCATGCTTAAACATCCGCGAGCGACGGCGAGAGGCGCTCACGCCGAAGCGGCGTATCAGGCGGCGGGGCGAAAGCCGAGCGGGAGCCCGGCGTCGGGGACGAAACCGTACATGTCTTCATCGGGCACCGCTGCGGCCACCACCTTGCGCACCTCCAGCAATTGGTGCAGGTCGATGCCCGTCTTGAGACCCATCGCTTCGAGCATGAAGACCAGATCTTCGGTGACGATGTTGCCGCTGGCGCCCGGCGCGAACGGACAGCCGCCGATGCCGCCGAGGGAACTGTCGATCGTGGTGACGTCTTCCTCGATCGCCGCCAGGACATTGGCGAGGCCCAGGCCGCGGGTGTTGTGCAAATGAATGCCCGTGACCGCGTCCGCGCCGACGGCGGCGCGCACCGCGCGGATCATGTCTTTGACCTGCTTCGGGTTGGCGTAGCCGGTCGTATCCGACAGTCCGACTTCGTCGCAGCCCGCCGCCATCAACTGCTCCGCAAGGGAAACCACCTTCGACTGCGGGATCTCGCCTTCCAGGGTGCATCCGAACGCCGTCGACAAGCCGCCTTCGAACTTGGGCCTCTCGTCGGCAGGTAGACCCCTCAGAAGCGCCGCGATGCCGCGCACCTCGTCCAACATCCGGGCGTGGTCGCGGTTGACGTTTTTGAGACTGTGGGTCTCGCTCACGGACAAGGGAATGGTGATCTTGTGGACGCCGGTTTTGACGGCGTTTTCGGCCCCCTTCAGATTCGGCACCAGCGCCGCGACGGTGAGGCCCTCGATGGTGAGCGCATGTTCGACGACGGCCGCCGTATCGGCCAGTTGCGGCAAGATCCTGGGCGGCACGAAAGAGCCGACCTCGATTTCCGGAACGCCGGCCGCCGCTTCCGCCGCGATCCATGCCTTCTTGGCCTCGGTCGGCATGATGGAGTCGATGCTTTGGAGGCCGTCTCGCGGGCCGACTTCGCTGATCTCGATATCAATGGCGCTCATGAACCTTTACCATGTCTCGTGAATGGATTAAGTGAAACTCCGCAAACGCGTTTTACCCCATGACGCCGCGCGACGGAAGCATATGTCACTGATCCTTTGACCTGTTTTACCAAGGAACGAAGCCCCGATGTCAACCGGTTCTGACCTGCCTTTGTCAGGAATTAAAGTCGTCGAATTCACCCACATGGTGATGGGTCCGACCGTCGGCGTCATACTTGCCGACCTGGGCGCCGACGTGATCAAAGTGGAGCCCCTGAAGGGCGACAATACGCGCCGCCTCATCGGGTCCGGGTCCGGCTATTTCCCGATGTACAACCGCAACAAAATGAGCGTTTGCCTCGACCTCAAAGCCCCGGAGGGCAACGAGGTCGCGCGCAAGCTCATCGAGCGGGCGGACATCATGATCGAAAATTTCCGTCCGGGCGCCATGGAAAAACTGGGATACGGATACGCCGACCTCGCGGCGGACAACCCCCGCCTGATCTATTGCTCGGCCAAGGGGTTCCTCGCCGGGCCTTACGAAAAGCGCACGGCGCTCGACGAGGTTTGCCAAATGATGGGAGGGCTCGCCTACATGACCGGGCCGCCGGGGCGGCCCCTGCGCGCGGGCGCGTCCGTGATCGACGTCACCGGCGGCATGTTCTCCGTGATCGGAATATTGGCGGCCCTTGAAGAGCGCCATCGCACGGGCAAGGGACAGGAAGTCAAAAGTTCGCTCTTCGAAACCACGGTCTATCTGGTCGGCCAGCACATGGCTCAATACGCCGTCACCGGCGCGCCGGCGAAACCCATGCCCGTGCGGGTCTCCGCATGGGCCGTTTACGACGTGTTCGAAACCAGGGACGAAGGCCAGGTGTTCGTCGGCGTGGTGAGCGACACCCAATGGAAAAAGTTTTGCGAATTTTTCGATCTCTCCGAATTCGGCAACGACCGGACCATGGCGGCCAACAACGACCGCGTCAAAAAACGCGACGTCATACTCCCGAAAATCCGGGAGATGTTCAAAAAGTTCACGCGCGACGAACTGCTCGCCAAGCTCGAAGACATCGGTTTGCCGTTCGCGCCGATCATGCGGCCCGAAGACATGTTCGAAGATCCTCACCTGACGGCGTCGGGAGGGTTGTTGGACTTGACGATTCCGGGCGGCGATAAAACCAGATTGCCCGCCCTTCCTCTCGAAATGGGCGGCCAGCGTTTCGGCGTGCGCCGAGACTTGCCGAGGGAAGCGGAGCACAGCCGAGAAACCTTGAGCGCGCTGGGCTATTCGGAGGCGGAGATCGACAGGCTTGTCGCCGACGGCATCGTTCGGGTCGAGTAGGCCGCGGCTACCCTTGCGGGCCGATATAGACCCAGGGGCGGTCGGCCCGGTCTTTGCGCTGAAATTCCGAAATCTCGTCCTTGTGCCGCAGGGTCGCGTCGATCATGTCGAGCCCTTCGAGCAGCATCCGTTTGTTGGCGGGCTCAATGTCGAACTCATAACTGCCGCCGTTGGGCGCGGTCACCCTGCCGTTGGGCAAATCGACGTGAATTCTGTTCGCTTGCGGGTCGGCGTCCACCTGGGCGGACAGGTCCTTGACCGCATCGTCGCCGAGCGCGATGGGCGCGATACCGTTTCTTACGCAATTGTTATAGAATATGGCGCCGAAGCTCGGCGCGATGATGGCGCGGATGCCGTATTCGGCAAGCGCCCAAACGGCGTGCTCGCGCGACGAACCGCAGCCGAAATTGGCGCCCGACAATATGATGCTGGCGCCGTCATAGGCCGGCCGGTTCAAGACGAACTGCGGATCCGGTTCGCGGCCGCCGGGCTCGGTGTAGCGCCAATCCGCGAAAAGCCCTTCGCTCAAACCCGTCTTCGACACACGCTTCATCTCGCGCGAGGGGATGATCGCGTCCGTGTTGACGTTGATGCGCAGGAGCGGCGCGGCGACGCCCGTATGTTCGACAAATTTCTCCATGTGATCACAAGTACTTTCGAGGATCGGCGATCCTGCCCTCGACGGCCGACGCCGCGACCATGGCGGGGCTCGCCAAATGCGAACGCGTCTTCGGCCCCTGGCGGCTTTCGAAGTTCCGGTTGGTGCTGCTCACCACGCGCTCCTGAAAGCCCATCGCTTCGCCGCCCGCATAAAAACACATGGAACAGCCCGACTCGCGCCACTCGAACCCTGCGTCCTTGAAGATCCGGTCGATCCCCTCTTTTTCCGCTTCCGCCTTCACGAACGACGAGCCCGGCACGATGATCGCCTTGACGCCGTCGGCCACCTTGCGCCCTTTCAAGATCTCGGCGGCGATGCGCATGTCGCTGATCCGGCTGTTGGTACAGGAACCGATGAACGCGGCATCGATGGATAGAGTCTGCATGGGTGTGCCGGGTTGCAAACCCATATATTCGAGCGCGCGCTCCATCGACGGGCGCGCGTTCTCATCGACGGCGTCTTCGGCGGGGTCCGGGACCGCGCCGTCGACAGGCACCGCATGCTGCGGGCTCGTGCCCCATGTGATCATCGGGCTTATGTCGGCGGCGTCGACCGCGAGTTCGTTGTCGAAGACCGCGTCCGAATCGGATTTCAGGCTGTTCCAATAGGCAACCGCCTTGTCCCAATTCTCGCCCTCGGGCGCAAAAGGACGCCCGCGAACATAATCGATGGTCTTGCCGTCGGGGGCGATGATGCCGCTGAAAGCGGAGAATTCGACCGCCATGTTGCACAAGGTAAAGCGCGCCTCGATCGCGAGCGCCTCGATGGCCGGGCCGGCGAACTCGACGGCATGGCCGCTTGCCCCCGCCACGCCGTACTTGGCGATCAGATGCAAAATCATGTCCTTGGCGTAGGTCGCGGGGCCCGGTTGTCCGTCGAACGTCACGCGCATGGTCTTGGGTTTTTTGAGCTTCAGCGTTTTCGTCGCCAGCGCGTGCTCGGCTTCCGTCGAGCCGATGCCCCAAGCCAGGGCGCCCAACCCGCCCAACGTGGAGGTATGGCTGTCGGGACAAATGAGCGTCACGCCCGGAAGAGCGATTCCCTGTTCGGCCGAGACCACGTGAACGATCCCCTGGCGCGGATCGCCCAAATCGAAGAAATGAATGCCCGCCGCTTGCGCCGCTTCGCGGGTGGTGCGAATAAAGGCGGTGCCGCCGGGCATGATCGTGTTGTCGTTTCGTCCGGGCAAAGTGTCGACGATGTGATCGAGCGTGCAAAACACATGCTCCGGATTCAGGATGTCTCTCCCCTCCGACTCGATGCTTTTCAGCGCGATGCTGCCGGTGCGCTCATGCAAGAAAATGCGATCGATGTAGACGAGGTCGGTCCCATCATCGAGACGCGCCACCGTGTGCGCGTCCCAGAGCTTTTCAAACAGGGTTCGTCCCATGCGGTTTCCCGGATCCATCTGACCTGCACGACCATATTCGGCTTGCCGAACGCGAGTAAGGCGATATTAGGCGCGAATGCCCGTCCTTCCAAGACCGCAAGCCAAGCGCAGCACGGATCGCGGCGCCGTGCTGCGCGGCGACCCCCGCGACAAATCATCTTATTGGCAGAGGGCTGTTGAGATTCCTAAGTATGAGGACGGCCAAGGCGTTCAAACCGCGCTCATCGGTTCCGATTTGACGACGAGGCGGGGGTGTCGTCCTTGAAGTTTGTCAAGGGACATGTTTTCTTGGCGACTCTTGAAATCGGACGGGAGCGAAGGATTTTAGCGGTGTCGGTGTCAGAGCCAAAAACGAACAACAAGACGCTGATCGATTGGGTCGATGACGTGGCCGCGCTCTGCAAGCCCGACGACATCCACTGGTGCGACGGCTCGGAGCGGGAATACGAAGCTCTGTGCGAGCAATTGGTTCAAGCCGGAACCTTCACCAGACTGAATCAAGACAAGCGGCCGGATTCGTTTCTGGCGCGCTCCGACCCGCGTGACGTGGCGCGGGTCGAGGACCGCACGTTCATCTGTTGCCCGGCAAAAGACGACGCCGGGCCGACCAACAACTGGTGCGACCCGGAAGAGATGAAATCCAGGCTCAAATCGCTGTTCGACGGAGCGATGCGCGGGCGCACCATGTACGTCATTCCCTTCAGCATGGGGCCGCTCGGGTCCGACATCGCGCAAATCGGGGTCCAGATCAGCGACTCGCCGTACGTGGCCGTCAGTATGCGGGTCATGACGCGCATGGGCGACGGGGCGCTCGAAGCTCTGGGCAACGGGGATTTCGTGCCTTGTCTCCATTCGGTCGGCGCGCCCCTCAAGCCCGGTGAGAAGGACAGCCCCTGGCCGTGCAATCCCGACAACCGCTACATCGCGCACTTCCCGGAAGAGCGCTCCATCTGGTCGTTCGGCAGCGGCTACGGCGGCAACGCGCTCTTGGGCAAAAAGTGTTTTGCCCTTCGTATCGCGTCGACCATGGCGCGCAAAGAAGGCTGGCTCGCGGAACACATGTTGATTTTGGGGGTCGAGTCTCCCGAGGGCGAGCGAACCTACGTGGCCGCGGCCTTCCCCAGCGCCTGCGGCAAAACGAACCTCGCCATGATCATTCCGCCCAAGGGCTTCGACGGGTGGAAGACGTGGACCGTGGGCGACGACATCGCGTGGATCAAACCCGGGAAGGAAGGACGGCTCTATGCGATCAACCCGGAAGCGGGTTTTTTCGGTGTAGCTCCCGGCACGTCCATGAAATCGAACCCCGCCGCCATGCGTTCCGTGTCGCACAACAGCATCTTTGTCAACGCCGCCATGACCGAGGACGGCGACGTATGGTGGGAAGGCATGTCCGACGCGCCGCCCGCGCGGCTCATCGACTGGCGGGGCCAGCCGTGGTCGCCCGACAGCGGCGGGACGGCGGCGCACCCCAATGCGCGGTTCAGCACGCCCATACGGCAATGTCCCAGCATCGATCCGGGCTGGGACGATCCTGAAGGAGTCCCCATCAGCGCCTTCATCTTCGGGGGGCGTCTGAGCAAGACATTTCCGCTGGTCCTCGAGTCCTTCGATTGGCGCCACGGCGTCTACCTTGCAGCGACCATGGGATCGGAAGCGACGGCGGCGGCGGAAAACCAGGCGGCCATCCGACGCGACCCCATGGCGATGCTGCCCTTCTGCGGTTACAACATGGGCGACTACTGGGCCCACTGGCTCACGTTCGGAGAGCAAATCACGAACCCGCCGAAAATCTATCGCGTCAACTGGTTCCGCAAGGACCCGTCGGGCGCGTTTTTATGGCCGGGCTTCGGTCAGAACATGAGAGTGATACAGTGGGTGATCGACCGCGTTCACGGCCGGGCCGAGGCATCCGAATGCCCATTCGGGATGATGCCCAAATATGGCGACATCAACTGGCGGGGACTCGAGTACGGGTCGGACGCTTTCCAGGCTTTGATGTCGATCGACCGCGAGGAAGCCACGGCGGAAGCGGAGAATCAGCGGTCATTTTTCGACCGCCTCGAAACCAGACTGCCCCGGGAAATGGAACGGCAGCGCCATGCTCTGCTCGCCCGATTGGCAAGCGCTCCGCCCGTATGGCAGCCGCCGTTCGTCGAGTCATAAACGGGACATTGAAACAAGCGACCCTTGAGGGCGCATTGATATCTCCCGCGGCAAACATAAAGCGCCCCTCGAAGCGGGCTTCACAATCGCTTAACAATAAGTGATTAGATCGAGGGTGAACCGATATAAGGAGACGTCAGACCCTTGCCTCGAATGCGAGCACGCAATTGCAAGATCGTCGCCACGCTCGGACCCGCGAGTGATCCGCCGGAGCGTCTCCAGGCTCTCTTTGAAGCGGGCGCCGACGCGTTCCGCATCAATTTCGGTTACGGCGGCCAGGACGATCACAAACGCCGCATCGACACCATTCGCGATGTCGAGCGCGAGGTGGGCCATCCCATACCCGTTATCGCCGACCTGCAAGGCCCCAAGATACGGGTGGGTACGTTCCAAGGCGGCGGTATCACACTCAAACGCGGCCAATCCGTCGCGCTGCAGGCGGCGGACGAAACGACGTCGGAGGCATGCATCCCCCTTCCGCACCCGGAGCTTTTGGAAGCGATACGGCCGGGCGACGCCGTCAAACTCGACGATGGACGCCTCGAACTTTCGGTCACGGAAACCGGCGGCGGCAGTGTGACCGCAAAAGTGATCGTGGGCGGCACCCTGACGGACAACAAAGGAGTCAACGTCCCCTCGCGCATTTTGCCGATATCGGCCTTGACACAAAAGGACCGCGATCATCTCGAGTTCGCGCTGGACACGCATGTCGATTTCGTGGCGCTCAGCTTCGTGCAAGATCCCGAAGACGTCATCGAGGCGCAAAAGCTGATACAAGGGAACGCCAACATTCTCGTAAAAATCGAAAAACCGTCCGCAATCGACTCGCTCGACAAGATCATCTCGCTCGCGGATGCGGTCATTATCGCGCGCGGCGATTTGGGCGTGGAGTTGCCGCCGGAGCGGGTTCCCACCGTCCAGCGCCAGGTCATCAGAAAGTGCCGCTCAGCCGGCAAGCCGGTTGTCGTGGCCACCCACATGCTCGAATCCATGATCGAGGCCCCGACGCCCACGCGCGCGGAAGCCTCCGACGTGGCGACCGCGGTTTATCAAGGCACGGATGCGGTGATGTTGAGCGCCGAATCGGCGGTCGGGCGTCATCCCGCAACGGCGGTCGCCATCATGGACCGGATCATCCAGGCGGTCGAAGCCGACCCCGATCACTGGTCGTTTCTGGCCCGCCACGATCATCTGCCCAAGCCGACCTCCGAAGACGCGATCAGCTTGTCGTCACGCCAAGTGGTCAACCTGTTGAAGTGCAAAGCCATCCTGGCCTTTACAAATACCGGGTCGACGGCTTTGCGCATGTCGCGCGAGCGGCCTCAAACAAAAGTCTTCGGTCTCACTCCCAATCGAAAAATCGCGCGGCAACTGGCGCTGGCCTGGGGTATTCACAGCGTCATTACGGAAGACATTACGAACTTCGGCGAAATGGTGACGCGGGCCGAGGACGTGGCAACCGAGCACGGCGACGTGCAGGCCGGCCAGCTTATTGTCGTCACCGCCGGTATTCCGTTCGGGCGACCGGGAACCACCAACACGATGAAAATCATCCGTGTCGGCGACGAATAACCCGAGATAAGGCCGCCGTTTCCCGCGGGCCGTCAGACCGGACTATTGCGGGCGTTCGGTGTCGGCAATGGCGACACGATGCATCAGCCGATGGGCCGGATAGAAATCGTTGATGCCTTTGTGCACCGTGCAGCGATTGTCCCAAAATGCGATCGAGTGCTTTCGCCATTTGAAGCGCACGTGGAATTCGGGCTGCTTGATGTGGTCATAAATGTAATCGAGCACGGCCTTGCTTTCCGCCCCGGTGACATCCTTGATGTGAGAGGTCATGAGGGGATTGACGAAAAGCGACTTCTTTCCGGTTTCCGGATGGGTGCGCACGAGAGGATGCTCGACCGGCGGCGTGCGCTTGTAAAAACTGGTATAGGCTTCCGGGCCGCGCTCGCTCAAGACGCCCGGACCCATGATGGCGACAAGATCGTGCACCGCCGTGAGGCCCGAGAGAAACCCTTTCATCGGCTCGGACAGCGCGTCATAAGCCGCCTGCATATTGCCCCAAACCGTGTCGCCGCCCTTTTCCGGGACGTCGAGCGCATACAACACGGAACACCTTGACGGAATCTCGACAAACGTATCGTCCGCATGCCAGGTCACGTCGCTGCCGATCTGCGAATATTCGTCATATTCCTGAACTTTGACGTGGGGGTCGTTTTCGAGCGTCGGCACGAACCCCGCCTTTTGAAACTCTCCGAAGTGACGGGCGAACGCCTTGTGCTGATCGGGCGTGATGTCCTGGTCCCGAAAGAAAAGTACGAGATGCTCAAGCCAGGCCGACCGAATCTCTTTGACCGTTGCTTCATCGAGGGGCGCGGTCATGTCAACGCCGCTCACCTCGGCTCCCAATGTCCCGCCGACCGGCTGAACTTCAATATGTCGGTAGGAAGTCACAAGGATGGCCCCTCGACTCGGAATCCTCCGCAATCGTGATTGTCACACGTGTACAAGCCGTCACTCGTCTGCGGCGAGAGACGCAAACGCGGCGCCCTGCCAATTGTTCGCAGGGGCGTCGCCGTCCTGATAGAGTTCGAACGTCTTCTTGTTGGCATCGGCATCGCTGAGCGCGGCAACGAGCACGGCCGCGACGTCCTTGCGAGGAATGGCGCCTCTGCTGTCGTCACCCTGATCGAACCTGAGACCGACCGTGCCGGCATCGTGTTGATAGCCTTCGAGCCCGCCGGGGCGAACGACGGTGTAGTTCAATCCGCTGGCGCGCAAATGATTTTCGCCTTTCAGCTTCCAGATCAAGACGTTGCTGAACATTTTGTTCAAGGGATTGTCGGGGCTGTCGTCGGTGGCGCCTTGGGACGATACGAGAACGAAGTGTTTCACGTTCGCCGCGACCGCCGCATCGATCAGGTTTTTGACACCGCCATAATCCACGAATTCCGGCGAGTTCGGTCCCCGGGGTTCCTGTGACCCGATGGTGCAGATGACGTAGTCGGCGCCCTCGACGGCGGCGGTGAGAGTCGCCGGATCGGTGGCATCGGCCCGGACCCAGTCATAGCCCGCGCCGACGCTTTGGGCCGCCCGTTCCGGGTTGCGCGTCATGCCGCGCGGGGTATAGCCGTCTTCGCTGAGGATCTCCATAACGTGGCGGCCGGTTTTTCCCGAGGCGCCCGCGACCAAAACCGTTCCCTTGTCTCTCTCGACGGACGCATCACCCATTCCAACGGCACCCTCCGTCAAAAGCAGGGAGGCCGCATAAGACAAAGCCAGCAGCTTGAAAGCTCTTTTCATGTGAAGTCCCCTGGTCGTTTTTCGTTTCAACTGCTTCATGTCATAAATGAGCTTGGAGCGATCTGCAACCGGCCCGCTATCGTGATCGGCGGCGGAGTCACGATCGAGGCGGGAGCGCCCGAATGCGGAGGCGGAGACAGACTTGCGATCCGAGTCTAGTATGGGCTGAAATCCCGCAAAGGAGAGTCCCATGATCATACCCTGGCAAGCGACTTGCATGCAGACCATCACATATATCGTCAACAAGACGTCGACGCGCGATGACGCGATGGCGATCGTCAACAAAAGCCTCGACCGGTGGATCGAACTCATCGGCGCGGCGGCGCGCGGCGATTCCAAGGGCGTCCTTCTGTTTCCCGAATTTGCGCTCACCGGCTTCCCTCTTTGGGAATCGGCCGACGAGTGGATCGAAAAGGCCTGCATCGAAATCCCGGGGCCCATAACGGAGCGCTTGCAGGAGCAGGCGCAGAAGTTCCGTATCCATATCGGCGCCAACTCCTACGAGCGGGATCCCGAATGGCCGGGCCGGTATTTCAATTGCTCTTATCTTATCGACACGTCCGGCGACGTCATTTTGAAATACAGACGCATCAACACGGTTCATACGAACTCGCCTCACGATTTCATGGACAAATATCTGGACAGATACGGCATCGAGGGCACCTTCCCCGTCGCCGACACGGACCTCGGCAAGATCGCCATGATGCCTTGCGGCGAGATCATGTACCCGGAGGCCGCCCGCATGTTCATGTTCCGCGGCGCCGAAGTGCTGCTGCACCCGACGAGCGACCACGGCGCAAGCGACCGCAATGCGTGGGAGTCGGCCAAGAAGGTGCGCGCGTCCGAAAACATGATGTACCTGGTATCGACCAATACGGGCGGCACCATGGACGCGCCCTACGGCGAGGGCACGACGGCCGGCCATTCCAAAATCATCGACTACAACGGACAGGTGACGGCGACGACGGGCGCGCCCGGCGAGTCGACGGTGGCCGCGGCGGTCATCGATGTGGAGGGCTTGCGGCGCGCGCGTCAAAGCCCCGGGGCGCTCAACCGCCTGCTGCGGCAACGGGTCGACATCTACCGGCCGCTTTACAATTCGACGACCTTCTATCCGCCCAATCAATTCGCCGACGCGCCCATGGACTCCAAAGAACGCATCATGGAAATCCAGCGCCAGGCGCTCGACAATATGGCGAGACGCGGAATCATCTCGCTGCCCGAGGACGCCAAACCCGAAGCGGCGGAGTGATGACCGGCTTCGGCCCGTTTTTCGAGGCCGCCGGTTGATCGAGCGTGCGGATCGGGCCTGAAGTCCGGTTGAATTTCATCGCGCATTGACGGTTGTTCAAGAGGAACGGTCACGGGAGAGGCGAACATGATCGTCGGAGTTCCGAAAGAGATCAAGGCGCACGAATATCGTGTCGGGCTGACGCCCGAGAGCGTGCGCGCGCTTGCGGACCGCGGTCACGACGTTGTGGTCGAAACAGGGGCCGGGGCCGGCATCGGCGCGGGCGACGCGGACTACGAAACCGCAGGCGCGACAATCGCGGAAGACGCCGAACATGTTTTTGCCGCCGCCGGTCTCGTCGTCAAAGTCAAGGAACCGCAGCCTGCCGAATACGCGCTCTTGCAGCCTCGTCAAACGCTCTTCACCTATTTGCATTTGGCCGCGGATCCCGTTCAAGCCGAAGCGCTCATGGCCTCGGGACTCACCGCCATCGCTTATGAAACGGTCACCGATGCGGACGGACGCTTGCCGTTGCTCACCCCCATGAGCGAAGTGGCGGGACGCCTGTCGGTTCAAGCCGGCGCGCATTTCCTGGAGAAAGCGCAAGGAGGCGCCGGGGTCTTGATCGGCGGCGTGCCGGGCGTGGCCCCCGCCGATGTCGTCATCATCGGCGGCGGAACGGCGGGAACGGAAGCGGCCAGAATGGCGTTGGGCCTGGGCGGCGAAGTCACCGTTCTCGACATTTCCCGCGCGCGGCTGGCTGAACTCGACGACCTCTTTTCAGGACGTGTGCAGACCGTCTTTTCGACCGCGGATGCGCTCGAACGCCGGGTGACCGAAGCGGACCTCGTCATCGGCGCGGTTCTGGTTCCGGGCGCCGCGGCGCCCAAGCTGGTCAGCGGAAACATGATCAAAGCCATGCGCGAAGGGTCCGTGGTCGTCGACATCGCCATCGATCAAGGCGGATGCTTCAAGACGAGCAGGCCCACGACCCACGACAACCCGACATTCGTCGTCGACGGCGTCATTCATTATTGCGTGACGAACATGCCGGGCGCGGTCGCCAAAACCTCGACCTACGCCCTCAACAACGCCACGCTGCCGTTCGTCCTCAAGCTCGCCGATCTGGGCACGGAGCAAGCCCTCGCCCATGATCCTCACTTGGCGCACGGCCTCAACGTGCGCAACGGAGAGCTCGCGCATGAGGCCGTGGCGACGGCGCTCGGCAAAAAACTGGGGGTCGCGCCCAACTAGCCATTTCCGTTGACTCCGCCCCGCTTCGCGGCTAGTACGGCGCCGTAAATCGGATGTGAAACATATGGATAGCGGCCCGGAACGGACCGCACTGACAACAAGGTGATCTTCCATGCGAAAAAGTAAGCGCGGCGGAAAGACCGTCTACCTTGATGACGTGAGCATCTGGTGGAACGAAGACACGGGCCAAATCCATATTAGCTTCGAAGGCAAAATCTCCACGGTAAGCCCCGATCCAAGCAGCGAGCGCGGGAACCAACACCTATTCCGGAAGTTGGCGGAGTGCCTTCGCGATGCCGGTGCGCCGCACCCGACGCCAGATAACGGTTGGTCAGGCGTATAATTCGCTCTCGTTTCCGTTATTCGAGAAGTGTGCTTGAGGCCAATCCTGCGGCTGCAAACGCGCGGACAGCATCGCCAAACGACACCAGAATCGCTCGATAGTCCGGGTTGCGCTCCGGCTTCCATTCCGGGTGCCACTGTACGCCCAAAACGTAAGATTTCGCCGAAGACAGGGAAACGGCCTCTATGGTGCCGTCTTCCGCCATGGCTTCGACGTTCAGGCCGTCGGCCAACCGGTCGATTCCCTGTCCATGCAGAGAGTTCACGCGAAGGGTGGATTTACCCTCGAGAATGTCTTGCAAGACACCGCCGGGCGTCACGTCGACCGTATGGGCGGGAGCGTATTGCACGTCGAGGGGGTCCGTGCGCTTTTCGCGGTGGTCGAATCGTCCGTCCTCTTCCTGCACATGTTGATGCAATGTGCCGCCGAGGGCGACATTGAGTTCCTGAATGCCTCGGCAAATGCAAAGTATCGGAACGCCCTTATCAATCGCCGCCTTGATCAGCGGCAGCGTGATCATGTCCCGTTGCCGGTCGAACACCATGTCGAGCCGCCAGGCATTCACGCCGTAATGCTTCGGATAAACATTCGTTGCGGCGCCGGTGAACAAGACGCCGTCGGCCCACGACAGGATATCGTCCGTGTCCAGAGGATTACGCGCGGCGGGCACGAGCACCGGCACGACGCCCGCGTGATCGCGAACGGCCTCGACATATGTCTCTCCCGCCGCATGATAGACGTGTTTGCCAACCTGTTTGGTATCGCACGGCACTGCGACCAGGGGTGTCCTCGTCTTGCGGCTCATCGCCGGGCCCTCTCGACTGCAATTCGAAACGCGAACATATCTCAGTCGACGGATTTTAAAGCATCCGCGACGGATTCGAAAATGGCATCGATCTGATCGCGCTCAACGACCAAGGCCGGCGCGACGCAAACCGTGTCGCCGACCGTCCGCACCAAAGCGCCGTTGTCGAAACAATGTTGAAAAACGTCGGAGGCGCGCCGCGTCGGCGCGCCGGGCCGCGGTTCGAGTTCGATGGCGGCCGCCAATCCCAAATTGCGGACGTCGATAACATGGGGCGCGCCTTTGAGGGAATGGGCGGCCTCTTCGAAATAGGCGCTCATGTCGCGGGCGCGGTCGAACAAGCCTTCTTCACGATAGACTTCGAGCGTGGCGATGCCGGCCGCCGCCGCCAGGGGATGGCCGGAATAGGTGTAACCGTGAAACAATTCGATGCCCGGTTCGGGGCCGCTCATGAAAGCGTCGTAAATCTCTTTGCTGACGAAACAACCGCCGCACGGCACCGCCGCGTTGGTCATGCCTTTGGCGCAAGCGATCATGTCGGGCTGAACGCCGAACCGCTCGGCCGCAAACGAGGCGCCGAGGCGGCCGAAGCCGGTGATCACTTCGTCAAAAACAAGCAGGATACCGTGGCGGGTGCAAATCTCGCGCAGCCTTTGGAGGTACCCCTTGGGCGGAACCAAAACGCCGGTGGAGCCCGCGACGGGTTCCACGATCACCGCGGCAATGGTCGAGGCATCGTGGAGCGCCACGAGCCGTTCCAAATCGTCGGCGAGGTGCGCGCCCCATTCGGGCTGCCCTCTGGAGAAGGCGTTTTTTTCCGGATCGTGCGTATGAGCAAGATGATCGACCCCGGACAGGAGCGCGCCGTAATACATGCGGTTCTTGACCATGCCGCCGACGGAAATGCCGCCGAAGCCGACACCGTGATAGCCGCGCTCGCGGCCAATGAGACGGGTCCGTGCGCCGTCGCCGCGTATGCGGTGATAGGCGAGCGCAAGTTTGAGCGCCGTGTCTACGGCTTCCGAGCCCGAGGTGGTGAGAAAAATATGGTCGAGACCGGCGGGCGCCATCGCGACGAGTTGGGCGGCAAACTCGAAGGACCGGGGATGACCGAAGTTGAACGGGCTCGCATAGTCGAGCCGGTCCGCTTGCCGTTTGATCGCTTCGACGATCTTGGGATGGCAATGGCCCGCGTTGGTACACCACAAACCCGCGATGCCGTCGAGAATTCGGCGCCCGTCGGCGGACGTGTAATACATGCCTTCCGACGCGACCACCATGTTGGGGCGGGCCTTGTACTCCCGGTTGGCCGTAAACGGCATCCAGAGTTCTTCCAAGCTGTTGGGTAGACTCATCGTCGCTTCCCGTCCGACCGTTCAATCGGATCTCTCATCCCCCGGGCCGTTATATTGCACGTGACCTGAAAAGGCCGTTCGGAAACGCGCGGCACCGTGCCGGTCCCGAGCGCGACGATACCGGTCTCGGCGCGCAACCCGGCGGGCGGCGCGTCGAACGAAGCCGCCGTCTCGTTCATGCCGCGTCCGGGCCGCTCCAGACCCAGCCATATTGAGTGTTGCTCGGGTCCGCGCCTTCGTGAATGTACTCCGCTTTGAGTTTGCTCAATCCGTCATCGGGAAAAGCGTTGCGCACCGCGTCGACGTCAACATCGAAAATCGCGGCGGCATTGAGACCCAAAATCCTTTCCTTGTCTTTGTCGGTAATCGGCGCATAACCGAACTCGGCTTGCATGTCTTCGGTAATTTGAAAGCGTCTGAACGCTTCGATCTGCCATTGGGGCGAGCCCCACCATATCGAGTCGGTGCCCCAAATCACATGATCGACGCCGTAGGCTTTGATGACCTGACCCAAAAGATGGGCGCAAATCTTGGGATGCGTGATGACCGTGTGACCGAACGTCGTGCCCAATTCCATATAGACATTGGTCATGGAAGGATTGGCCTCCCGGTCGCGCACGAGATCCGTCGTCCATTCGAGATAGCCGTTCTCGCCGATATAGTCGTCCGGGTCCTCCGGCAGTTCGTAGTTGGCCGCCTTGAATCCCGAGTGATAGACGATGAAATTGAGGTCCGGGTTGTCGAGCGCGGCCTTTTTGATGTCGCGCGGATGGGTGTAATCGACATTGGAGCCCGGCAGCGGCAGACCTTTGTGAACGCAATGATTCTTGATCCCGAGTTGGCGTGATTTGTCGTAAAGCGGATAGACCTTTTCTTCGTCATCCATGGTCCAAGGGTATTCGCCCTTGATTTGCATCACGCCGGTATAGCTTTTCCACGCGTCGATCTTGAGCTCCTTGACTTGGCGCTCCATCTCTTCCTCGACGTTGGCGATGTACGGCGCGAAGAAGCCGTGACTCATCATGCGTTGCGAGCCGGCGAGCGCATTGAGCGCATCGCGCGCGGCGACCATTTCATCGGCGCTCAAGACCCCCATGACTTCCGACGGCACGCCGCTGATGAGGGCGACGGACGTATCGCTGTCGAAAAAGACCTCCTTCGTATAGTTCTGAAATTGAAGGTCGCCCTTTTGCGGCTCGACCCCTTCCAAGTCCTTATTGAAGGCCGCCGAAAGCCTGCGGAAGAACAAAGGCTCCTGCGCATTGACGCCGACATGATGTGTTTGCACGTCGAACACGAACTGGTTTTTGGGCCAGAGTTCCCTGTAGGCGTCGAAATCGACCGCCTCGGCGGCATTCACTTTGAAATAACCGCCGAAAACGTCGTTCATCGCCATGAACGCGGCCGCCATGCCGCCGCTCGTGGCGAGGAATTGGCGGCGCGAAAGCCCCAGTTTTTTCGAATAGAGGTCAGCCAGTGTCGTAATGCGGTGCTCGACCCGCTTTTGGCGATTCGTTTGCGGCATCGGAAAATATTCTTCGTTGGATATCACTTGTGTGGGCAAAGGCGTCGCCCGCCCGGCGCGCCTGTCTTCCAAGTATTTCGGTATCCACATGGGTTCCCTCCTCGACCGTCTCTCCGGGCCGCCGACTCACGGAAAAGCATAACGCGCCGCACGCCGGTTACAAATCTCCGACGGCCGCCCATCGACGCGCTAGGCGCCCCATTTGGGCAGCGGGAAGTCCGCCACCGGGATGGTCGTGGTCTTTGCTTCCGTAAAGAAATGCAGACAGTCCTCGCCGCTGTCGCGGCCCACGCCGGAGTTCTTGTAACCGCCGAAGGGCGCGCGCAGTTCACGGGTGATGGGCGTATTCACCCAGACCGTACCGGCGCGCAAGTCCCGAGACGCTTTCATGATCGTCGCGACGTCCTTCGACCAAATATATGCGACAAGCCCGTACTCCGTGGCGTTGGCGATAGCGATCGCCTCGTCCAGGTCGTCGAATTTCAAAAACGTCGCAAAAGGACCGAAGATCTCTTCCTGACAGACGCGGGTGTCGTTGCTGCGCGCAAGCACGGCGGTGGGTTCGACATAATAGCCGCGCCCGTGGGCGGCGGCGCGTTTGCCGCCGGTCAGCAGTTCCGCGCCTTCGCCCGTCGCGATGTCCACATAGGACAGAACCTTTTTCATATGACCCTCGAAACACAAGGGGCCGATCTGGGTGGCCGGGTCCATCGGGTCGCCCACGACGATGTTGGAACAGCGCTTGGTGAATTTGTCGATGAACTCGTCGGCGACGGCCCGCTCGACAAGAATGCGCGACCCGGCCAGGCATTGCTGACCGTTGCCGCCGTAAATGCTGAGCAGCGATCCGTCAAGCGCGCGGTCCAGATCGGCGTTGGCGCAGATGATGTTGGCCGACTTTCCCCCCAATTCCAGCGCCACGGGTTTGAGACCCTCACCGGCGCGCGACATGATCGCGCGGCCCGTGCCCGTCCCGCCGGTAAAGGACACGACGTCGACGTCCGCGTGAGCGACGAGCGCATCGCCGGTGACATGGCCGCGGCCGTTGACAAGATTGACCACGCCTTCGGGCAAGTCGGTTTCGTGCATGAGTTCGACCAGCCGCCTGAGCGAGAGGGGCGTGTATTCCGACGGCTTGATCACGCAGGTATTTCCGAACGCGATACAGGATGCGATTTTCATGGAACACAGGCCGAGCGGCACGTTCCACGGACCGATGAGCGCGCCCACGCCGACGGGCTCCCGCGTCACATATGACACGTAGGGCCTGGTCTGATCGTAAGCGTCGCCTTGGGCCTGGCTCGCCACCTCGGCGAAATACTCGAAATTCCAGCCCGTGCGCGGGATCATCATGCCCTCGACGCTGAGCATGGGAAGGCCGGAGTCGAGAACTTCGAGAAAGGCGAGTTCCTGCGCGTGATCCAAAACGATATCGCGTATCTGCAAGAGAACCTTCTTGCGCGCCGCGACGTCCATTGCCGGCCAAGGTCCGCCGTCGAATGCGGCGCGCGCGGCAGCCGCGGCGGCCGCGGCTTCATCGGCGTCGGCCTCGGCAAGAACGGTCAGGACGTCTTCCGTCGCCGGATTGATCGAGGGAATCTCGTGCGCGGCGCCAGAGTCGACGGACTCGCCGCCGATAAAGCTGGTGACGCGGGGCGGCACCGCAAAGGGAAACTCACCGGATTCAACCGCCGTCATGGTCATCAATAAGGCTCCTTGCGCCGCGCGTCGTTACAGGACGAGTCTAGCTCATGACGTGAACGTTCGGAAGCCGTGAACCCGCCCATTGGGCTGTGGCGCGAGAGCCGCTCGATCGAGGGCGCGCCGGGGCCGGACCCGCCCGGCCCCAGTCTTCGGCTCCTTCCTCGATACGGCGGAAAAGTTCGGCGCTGAGGTTCTGCGCCTGTGCGAGTTGAGCGTCGGTCATGATCTTTCGCAGCGAGTCTCTGGCTTCCGCCGCTTTTTGATCTGGACCTTCGAAGACTCTATTGACTTCACCTTCCCGCGCAGCGGCAATGTTGAACCAGGCATACGCCTGAACATAATCCTGCGGCACGCCCCAGCCCTCACGGTACATGACGCCGAGGTTGTATTGGGCCTGGGCCCCCAAAAACGCCCCATGCTCGGCGGACTTGCGGAACCACTCCACGGCTTGAGCATAGCTCTGCGGCACACCCCGGCCTTGGGCGTACATGGTACCGAGTGTGTTTTGGGCGTGGGCCCCCAAAAACCCCCGCCCATGCTCGGCGGTCTTGCGGAACCACTCAAAGGCTTGGGCATCGCTCTGCGGCACGCCCCGGCCTTCGGCGTACATCCGGCCGAGTTCGCTTTGGGCACCGACATCCCCCTGCTCGGCGGCTTTGCGAAACCACTCAAAGGCTTGGGCGTCGCTCTGCGGCACGTCACTGCCGATGATGTACTTGAGGCCGAGCATATATTGGGCGACGGCATAGCCCTGCTCGGCGGACTTGCGGTACCACGCCACGGCTTGGGCGTCGCTCCGCGGTACGCCCCAGCCATTGGAGTACATACGGCCGAGGTTGTATTGGGCGGCGGCATCCCCCTGCTCGGCACCCTTTAGAGACCGCTCGGCGGCCTTGAGAAACCACTCAACAGCTTGGGCGTCGCTCTCAGGTACACCCTCGCCATATTCATACATTCTGCCGAGTTCAAGTGCGGCGCCCGCATGCTCCTGCTCGGCGGCCTTGCGGTACCACTCCACGGCTTGGGCGTCGCTCTCAGGCACGCCCTGACCTTGATAATACATGAGGCCGAGGTTGTACTGGGCTTCGGCATCTCCCTGCTCGGCCAAAGGCAGAAATTCCCTGTACGCGGCGTCGTAATCGCGTCGGTCGTAAGCGGCCAAACCGGCCTCAAGATCCGCCGCCGGGGCGACGGTCGTCCAGAGCAGCCACACCGACAGCGCGGCAACGAATCGCCTCATCTCACCCCATCTCTCTTCGCCGGCGCCATAGAGCTAAACCTTCCTGGTGCGCATCTCCGCAATTGAAATATCGGGATGCCAGGTCAGTTCGCCGCCCGGGCCCCAACGCTCGGTCCGGATGTCGAGAATATAGGGCTTGCCGTCCCGCGTGGCGTCGATGCCGCGGCGGATGGCGTTGCGCAAGTCGGACGGGTCTTCCGCCACCTCGCCGTCGATGCCGAAGGCTTTGGCCATGTGGACGAAATCGACGTCCGGGTCGCCAAGATAGGTGACCAGGTCTTTTTTGGCCTTGCCCTGGTTGCCGCCCCATCCGAACGCGCGGTTCATATTGTAGCCGTGGTTGTTGTAAATGACCTGGAGAACCGGCGCGTCATACCGCGCCAAGCTCCAGAGCGCGTTCTGGAACATGAACGCGCCGTCGCCGCACATGGAAACGACCTGCCGGTCCGGCTGCGCAAGCTTGGCGCCCAGCGCGACGCCCGACCCCCAACCCAGAACTTCGCCGGGCGTGGGGCCCAGCATCATTTTTTTGTCGTCGGCAAAATCGAACCAGTCGGGCGCGCCCAACAACGGCTCGCCCACGACGATGGCGTCGTCGTCGAGCAACTCGTTCAAATCGCTCGACACACGGGCCGTCGTCATGGGGGCCTTGTTCCATGTACGACGCGACCTCGCGACGCGCCTTTCGTGGGTTTGATCGGTGAAAGCCTTGATGCGCGCGAACCGCTCGGTTCGGATCAAGGCGATCCGCTCGGCGGTCGCGACCGATTTGACGGCGTCGATCAGATCCTCGATGGCCGCGCGCGCCTCGGAGACGATGCTCACTTCGGTCGGATGATGGAGCGCCAGCTTCCTGGGCTCTATGGACACCTGAACATATTTGGCGTTCTTCGGCAGCGGCCCGGTCAATATGTAGTTGCTCCTCTCGGGAAACTGCGAGCCCAAGGCAATGAAAAGGTCGCAATCGCGCATATAACCGATGAACGGCGTATGCCGGCCCAGGAACAACGGATGCCGGCTCGGAAAGTCCGCAAAAGGACTCCAGCCCTGGGTGACGGGTACGGCCAACAGATCCGCAAGCTCGATCATTTGCGGCGTCCCCTTGGACTTGGTCACCTCAAGGCCCACCATGATCAACGGATTTTCCGCTTCGACAAGCAGCCTGGCGAGTTCCGTTATCGCTTCGGGGTGGGCTCTGATGCCGGAGGCCACTTCGAATTTGTCCTGGGGTAAAATCCTTCCCGTCGCCTCCTGCTTGTAGAGATCTTCGTTGAGTTGCAGGAACGTGGGTCCGCCCGGCGCGGTGTGCGCAATCTGAATGGCGCGGCGGGTGAACTCGGGAACCCGCTCCGCGTCATACATCCGATAGCTCCACTTCATGAACGGGTCCATGACCTCTTGCCAGTCGACGAGTTCGATATTGCCGCGCCGCTCGGACGTCTCGCCGCTTTCGCGCGCCGTCATCACCAGCAGAGACGAGCGGTCGGCCATCGCGTTGTGGATGTTGCCGGCGGCATTGCCGAGACCGGGCTTGGGAATGATCACCGCCCCCACCTCGCCGCCGGAGGCCATGTGATACCCCTCGGCCATGGCGACGCACTGTCCTTCGTTGGTGGCCAGGAAGTTCTTGATCTGCGGCCGGGTCACCACGGAATCGAAAAACTTGCCGATGCCGGCGCCGCAGCCGTGGAACAAATGGGTGATATCGGCTTCCAAAAGCGCTTCGCACAGAAGGTCCGCGCCGTTGCCCGTCACTTCGCGCGCGCCCCGGGCGTCGCGCTCGGGCGCGGAGGAGGGAGCGCCGGAGGGCATCTCCTGCGCCTTGAGTTGGGACATATTGCTCATGAGCGCTTCGGCGGAGGCCGCGGTCACGCCGAGGGCCGCCAACTCTCCCATGAAACCGCGGCGAGAAATCTTGTCGTCGAGATATCGTTTGACGAGAGCTCTCATTTTTCTCTCCTTTGCTGCTTCCGGAACCGTCTCGCAACTCCGGGCGGCGCGGTCACCGCAGAGAGCGGGCGTATACCAAGCGGATCAGACACGTCCAATGGATACTATGCATGGGTTTCGTAAAGGACAACCGTCGAACCTAGTTCACGTCATCGGAAGCCGTCAAATAGGCGTAAATGTCGCCCACTTCGCCGTCGGTGAAGAGACCCGTGAAATCGGGCATGTAGGGGCTGCCGCCGGTGAGCAGCACCTCAAGATCGGCCAACTCTCCTTCGAAGACCTCAAGCCCCGACTTTTGGGCCCCGTGGCAGCGCTCGCAAAACTCGCCGTACAGGCCGGCGCCGTTGGCGGACTCGGCGGCGGCAGCCTTCGAGACGCCCAATCCCCGTTTCACGGACGGGGCCGACAGCCAAAGGCTCCACGCCAGGACCGAAGCCAAAACGACAAAGCCGACAGCCTTGCTCATGCTCGAATCCTCGACGCGAACCCCAAAACCCGGAAACCGGCCTTTTTCAATCTCACAAAGGCGTTTATACCTTCTTCGCGCGCCGCGCCGCAACGGCAGTTTCCGGATAGGCAACGCCAACCGGCCGGAGCGCAGCCGTGTCGGCACCCTCGCCGTGCGGGCGATGGATGACAGTCATGGCGCCGAGAAGCCGTGCAAGAGGAAGGAACATCCCGATGGATACGCAAGCCGTGTTTCATTATCTCTGCGAGAACCGCCGCAGCGCGGATGACATTCCCGATCACAAGGGACCGGGCGTATACGCCATCTTCGCCCGCTCAACCGGATGCTTGCCCGGCATCAAGCTGGAGAAAAGCAGACTCGTCTACGTGGGTCACGGCAAGGACCTCGCCGAGCGCACCGGCGACCATTTCACGGAGCAGAAGAGCGGCCGATCTACCCTAAGGCGGAGCCTCGGGGCGCTGCTCAAATCGGAGTTGGGCCTGAAGGCCGAACCCTGGTCGGGGGGCCGCTCGGAGAGTAACTATACAAATTATCGTTTCGCAGACAACGGCGAAGCGGACTTGAGCGCATGGATGCGACGCGACCTCACATGTGCAATCTATCCCTTCAACGGCGACACGGAAACCCTTAAAAAACGGCTGAAAACCCTTGAGAAACAACTGATCGAGGAAAACGAACCGCCCCTCAACCTGAAAAGTTGGCCTAATCGTTATCCTAATCCTTATAAAGAGGAAATTGAGGAATTGAGGAAACAGTGCAGGGAAGAGGCGAAACGCACCCTTAGCGGCTCCGCGTAGGGCGGCCGTGGAAGCGGATTGAGGACGCCCTCCGGCATTCGGTTTTCAAACCCGGCGCGATTCGGCGGCGGCGGATCTATTCCGCGGCTTGGGCGACATCCCTGGCAGGCACGCGGGGCACCACATCATGCACCCAGCCGTCGGGCGCGGCGCGGCGCGCGGGCGACGGAACGACGCGGTAGTGATCGTCCGCCGCAAGCTCGGCCATGCGCCGCTTGTCGATTTGCCAGCCCCTGTCGCGCATACCGCGCATCACGCGCCAATAAGCCTGCCACAGGCGATCCTCGCGGTCGACGTGAATGGCCCGTTCGCTGGGCATGCTCGGCGCGCGCTTCGGCAAGACCGCTTCGGCAATGGCGCGGTCTTCGCGAATATTCTTCAGATTGCGCTTCAGGTGCTCCTCATCCATGGACTCGTCGGTCATGAAATTCCGCGTGAACACCCAGCGCATATGCGTGGTCTCGTCGTCAATCGGCGTCGACGTCTCGTAAAACACCATGCGCATGCCGGACCCCGCGCCGCCGATTTCGACATCGCCGCGCAGCGTCCAACCGGGAACGAAGAACGTAAACCTGGAAACGACGGTGGGACGCTCCTTTTCGCGCACTTTGCCCCACTCGCCTTTCGGGCCGGGCGTCGATACTTCTATGAATGTCTTGAAGCCGTTTTCAAAAAACTCGACCTTGTGATCCGGCGGGCGATTGGGATTGTCGCCGCCGAACGGCGTGCCGTGGACGATCGGCAAATGAACGTGGTCGAAGTTGGACATTTTGGCGTAGTGATAGTTGCAATCCCAAATCTCTTCGTAGTGAAAATGACGAAATGCGGGATCGTCATATTGCGGCATGTCATAGATCGGCATGGCCGCGTCCGGGTCTTCGCCCAAAAAGGTCCAAATGAGACCGTATTTTTCCTGGGTCGGATAGGAATCGACGCGCGCCCGGTCGGGAATGTCCTTTTCCGGTCGTTCTTGCGACGGCACCATGACGCAGGCGCCGCTCGCATCGAAGCGCCAACCGTGAAACGGACACGCCACCGCGCCGTCGCCATGGCATGCGCCGTCGCCCAAATTGGCGCCTCGATGGGGACAAACGCCGCTCAAGCAAACGGCGCGGCCGTTCTTGTCGCGAAACAGCACGAAATCACGGCCGAGCATGCGCACATGCCGCGGTTCGTCCTTCAGGTTTTCGCCGGTCTCGGCAACATACCAGACGTTGGTGTACATGGGTCCGTCTCCTAAGTGATGGCCTGTTCCCCTGCCGCCTTTCGTTCTCGGGCCGCCGGTGAGCGGAACGGAACCCCACACCCCGCCGCTGGACGGCCAGACGGACTTAGAAATGGTACTTCAGTCCCCCGGTTACGGTCCAGTTGCTTATCGCGTCCAGGTCCAAATCGGTCGTAAACGGCGTGGTGCCGTCCGCGCGGACCGGCGCGTGACTGCGGATCGATTCCCACAACTTGTCCTTTTCCTCAAAACCGCGAAAGCGGGTCCAGCGTATTTTCGTACCGATGGAAACATCGTCGCTGAGCGCGTAGTCGACACCACCCGCGACCTGAAAGCCGAAAGCGGTCCCCTCCAGATTCGTGTCTATAATGCTGACCGTACCGGCGGCGGCCCGCTGCCATTCCTCCGGGCCAAGATCCGCCTTGCGCGAAAAGCGGGCCTTGTAGCGCATTTCTATCAGGCCCAGCCCCACGCCGCCGCCGAGATAGGGCGTCCAACGAGACTCATTGCGAAAATCGTAGTAGACGTTGAAAAAGAAATGCTGGGCGCCGAAATCGTTAATGCCTTCCGAGGGCGGATCGTCCTCCCTCCATTCGCTCTGTTTGGTCGCGAGAGGGTCGTTCGTTCGCGACCCCAGGCTGACGGGCTTTTCTTCCGAACCCTGGCGACGGTTAAGATACTCCGCTTCGAAACGGAAACTGCCGAGCGCGTAACCGAAGGTCGCGGCGCCCGCAAAACCCGCACCCGGGCCGAAGCTGTTCGAGAAAAGCGCCGCGGGGTCGTTGTTCGTGCAAACGTCGTCGGTCGGGGCGTCGCCGGGGTCGGCGTAGAGAAGGGTATCGCAGCGCGTGGGGTGATTGACTCCCGACTGCGAAATACCGACATCCCCGGAGATCGAGACTCCCGCTTCAACGCCCACGTAAAATCCGTCTTCCGCGGCGCGCCCGTCCGCGGCCCGGAAAATCAGCAGCAAAAATCCGAGACAAACCCCGGGGAGATTTTCAAGATTGCGTTTGCTCATCCCAAATATCTCCTTTTCGGAAATCATCCCCGTTTCATCACCTGCCGCCGAAAAACTCCGACCACTTTCCGTCGATGCGTTCGAAGGACTCGGGCGCATTCTCCTCCAGGAGCGTGCGCGAGTAAGGCGGCCAACCGGCGGGGCCGCCTTCATCCGGCAATTGCCGCGTGGCGTCGATCACCATTTTACTCGACAATCCGCGATGGGGAAGGCTCGGGTCCGGCGCGCGTTGCAGGGTTTGCGGAATGAACAGGTGCGCGCTCGGCTGCCAGCGCGCGCCGATCGCATGCAAAATCGAATGAGGGTCCAAAATATTGATGTCCTTGTCGACGACGATGACGGTTTTGCTGCCGAACGGCGTCGCCGCGATCGTCTGCCCGGTCTGAATGCCCTCGCCCGGCGCACGCTTGTCGATGGAGACGACGGCAAAGCCGAATGCGCCCGGCATCAAATAGTAGCCCGTCAAGTTGGGCAGCATGGCTTTGTAGCGAAAATACTCCGCCGCCAGTTGCGGACTCATGGGCATGTCGTTGGTCACGCCGGTGAACGAGTTCATCACCCACGGCTGATGCCTGTGGGTGATCGCCGTAATATTCATGAAGAACACGCGGCTCTCCTCGGGGCCCATATAGCCGTACATTTCCGCATACGGACCTTCCGGCTCCGACTCGTCGAGGGGGATTTCCCCTTCGATAATCATCTCCGCGGTCGCGGGTACGAGATAGTCGACGGTCTCGCATTTGACGACCTCGACCGGCTTGCCGCGCAAGCCCCCGGCGATGGCGAGTTCACTTTCGCCCAAGCCGGCCATCCGGTTGCTGGAAACCGCAAACGTAATGGGGTCGGACCCGAAGGCGATGGCGCACGGCGCGACCTTCTCGCCGCGCCGCTTTTTGGCGTTCAGAATAAGCCAGCCGTGCTGTCCCGGCTGGGGGTTAACGGCGATCTTGTTTTTGCCTTTGAGCTGACAGCGGTAGGTGCCGACGTTGGGACCTATCTCTTCGTCATACAAAAACACCGACCCCATATTGAGATAGCGGCCCGCGTCGGCCGGATTGTTCTTCAAAAACGCATATTGAAGAATGTCGATGTCATCGCCCGTATGAATCACCTCTTTACAGGGCGCCATGGAAGCGTCGATTTCGACGGGGTCTTCCGTCAGCCATTTGGCCGCCGCGTCCCGGCGTTTGCCGATCGCCTCGATAACGATTTTGTAAAGCTCCTGCTCGTCTTCCGTCTCCGTATCGAGACCGAAAGTCATGGCCTCGTCGACAAAACTGCCGTACGGGTTGCAGATAACGGGGCCTTCGCGCCACTCGCCGTCGATTTTCAGGCGCTCGATCAGCAGAGCGGGCGCCCGGTCTTTGCCCAACCGGTCGATCATGCGATAGGCGAGCGCGGTCGCTTCATAAAAGTCCTGATCGATTTCCGGGATGCGGACAAGCCGCCCTTCGGTCTCCAGCGCGTATATGTAATCGCGCATGGAGTCGTAGGGCCCGAGGTGAGGCTGATTGCCGGGGGAATGAGTACGAGAGGACACAGATGACTCCCTGACGTCGTTGTCGGCCTTGGTCGCCGCCCTTTATATACGGCAGACCGCCCCAAGGAACCAAATATTGTGCCGTCGCCGCGCGGCGGACGCACGTTATGCGAAGCTGACGAATCGCAAGATGTCACGGACACAAGGCAAATCTCTCCGGCGGTTCACCGGCCGTGCCTCGCATCGTTTTCAGTCATCGGTCTTCACCGCTCGACCCGGCTTTCGACATTTGACAAGGTCGAATCAAGTGTGCGCTATTGATCGCTCAAGCGCCGCATCCAACCGGAAACTCATAAAGCCTAAGGAGACCGTCATGACCGCATCTTCATCCGTCGTCAATCGCAGAACGGCGCTGGCGGCCGTCGCCGGCGCGGCGAGCGCAAGCCTCGTCACCGGCGCGCGGGCGGGGAACACGCTCGACTTGAACGACCCCGACGATCTCCTGACGGCCATCGCCAAAATGCGCGGCAGCACCGACGGGCGGGTGACCATGGGTTGGGTGATCGGCACACGCTACGCGGTGGTCGAAAGTCTGGCGACGCCCATGTGGAATATCCTGGCGGGTACGTTCAGCCGCTGCCAAAAAATTTCCGAAGACACGTACGAAGTCAAAAGCATCGAAGTCGCCTATTTTACCGACCTCGAAACCGGCAAGTTGAAAGAGACGTGGAACAATCCCTTTACCGATACCACGGTGGAACTCGAACGCACGCGCATGGGGCCGTCGACCTTCACCATGACCGCGAAGAGACTCACCGTTCCAAATCCGTCCGGCGAAGCCGCCGGAATGGTGATCGACCATGAATTCAAGCCTCCCGTCATCGTCGGCGACGACGTGTGGATCACGGAAGAGATTCAAGTTGACGGGCCGCCGTTCGGACCGGGCATGCGCAAGTTCGCCTACAACGAAATGACCACTTATCACAGTACGCTGGACGAACTTTCCGATCCGGATTCGGGGGCCGTGTCGGCTTCGATTCAGTATCAGAGTCTGGTAAGCTTCAGGCCCTGGATGGCGTTCGGCGATATTACCGGCCATACCACGGGCCGCGGCAGCGGACGCCATATCGACAGCGTCGACAAGTTTCCCCGCTACTATTTGGAACTCACGGAAAAATACAACGCGGACGTGTTGAACGATCCGGTCGCCGTTCTGGAGGGTTGATCCTCGACGGCAACCGGATCTCCGAAAACAACCCTATGGTCTTCAAGGCGTCACATTCGCTAAACTGCGGACCTGACCGTTAGCGAAAGAGAGCTTTATATGACCATCCGTTTCGCTGAGACGATCACGAAAACGGGAGCATGGCTGATCGCCTTGACCGCCCTCGGCTTGGCGGCTTCGTGCGGAGAGCCGCAGGAGGAAGCATCGGCGGAAAGCACGGGCCGGGTCGCGGATGCGTCAAACCCTCTCGATGATTTCTGCGCCGACGCACAACGGCATCTCGCGGGCACATCGCTTGAGACCACAAATATCATCCACGATAAATGGCCGGACTATACGGCCTCCAAGCCGGAAGTGGATGAAACCGAACTCGTGTCGCATCAATTCCTGTACCAAGAGGCCCTGCCAAACTCGGGCGCGCCTTACGTTAAAATCATTTCCTGCAAAACGAAATCGTCCGACCGCATCAAAACATTTCGCGGCGAGGACGCCGCAGGGGCGCAATCGTCATGCGGCGCCGTCAACCGACGCACCGTCGAGCGCGTCATCGACAGGCTCAAGTTGGATGACCCGCCAGAAATCATCTATGACGAGGACGACTCCGTGCTGATGGGGCCGCAATGGCTTGAGCCCTGGCCCTACAAAGTCGCTTACGAGGATGAATCCGGCGCTCTTCACTTCAGAGGCAAGGGCATGCTGATCCCCTACAGCAAGCTCATCCCCATGCCCGACCGCTTCAAGGGCGTACACTATTGCCACTTGGTCGCCCCCGATTATGCGGAAGCCCTGCTAACGGGCAAAATCGAAGCGCCCGAACTCTAGCTGCCGCGCCGAGTCCGGCGGCGGCTTGACGGACATGACGGAGCCTCAAACGAGTTCAAAAATCGAGTGTTACCGGCGCGGCTGTTTGCCGAAGAAGGGGGCAACGTCCCGGTTGGAAACCATATAGCAATTGACCAACATGGATAACATGTTGATACCGATCCGCTCGGCTCGCGGCTCCGTCCAGCTATAGGTCAACTCCTTGATCCCGTCTTCGGTTCGTTCGAGAAGGTAAAGCACCAGCGAATTGCGCGTAAATGCGCCGACTTCGTTGTTGATGGGCCATTCCACGTTGCGCAGGATCACGCCGATCTCCCGCCCGTCCTCGGCTTCGAACCACTTGATGCCGCCCATATCGTGGAGATCACGGATTTCATAGCGGTCGAAAGGCTCGTCCCGGCCGCCGGAAACACCCGGAATATCCGCGTAACAGTTGAACGTCCGGGCGCGGCTCAATTGATACATGTCGCCGGCGGTATTTCCGTAAATCTGATTGCCGTCATCGTCGAAACCCCGCTGCAGCACCCACAGCGCGTCCGGGCTTAGAAACATGTGAAAATCGACATTCGCCTCACCGACGCCGGCCAGGTCGCGCCGGCAGGTCTTCAGGTCCGTGCGGCCGTTGAATTGACCGGGCTCGCGCCGCCACAACACGTCACAACCCTCTTCATAAAGGGCCGTCTCGGGCGTCAGACCGTCGAGTTTCGACAAATCCGAATGGGCGTCGGTGAGCGCCGCGTGTTCGGGGCCGTCATAAATGTACATTTTCATGCGCACGGCGTTCGCCCGATTGTCGACTTCAAGAGCGTAGATCCGGCGCAGATAGGGCTCGCCGTCTCTGCCGCGCGTCGCCTGAACCCAAAAGACATATGCGCCGAATGCGGGCAAGTCGATCCGGTCCACGGTCGCGTAAACGCGCGGGTGGCGAAGATCTTCGGTCAAATTGCGGCGCACATCGAAATAGTTTTGATTGGCGTTGTCATAGCGCCCCGGAAACATCTCGGCGATGACCATAATATCCCGCTCGGCGGGCGTCCCGTCCTGTCCTTGTCCCCAAGCCGTTTGCGCTCCGGCGAGAATAAAAGCCGCCGCCGCCGCAATCGCCGTTCCGATCATGTCGTCTCTCCCGATTTGGCGCCGAAACACGCCGATCTTTCCCGCCGCGAACGGGCCCGCGCGTCAAAGGTCGATTTCCAGCAAGACCTCATCGAGGGCGAATTGTCAACAATCGTTGCCATTCCCGCCGGTGCCGTGCTTAACTCCGGCCATCGCGGGGATATACTCCCCGCGTCGATCGAATCGTTTGAAGCATTGACAGACTCAGGAGAGACGGCGGAAATGACCGACATAACAGTCACCATCACCAAAGAGGAGTTGAGGCGGACCATTTCGGCCTTGCAACTCATGTTCGCGACGGACACGGAAGAAGCGGAACGCGAAAACCCGTCGCGGCCGGCCGAAGACCTCATCGCGGACGCGGAAACAACGCGTGCGCTGATTAAAAAAATCAGAACGACTGCGAAATAACACCGGATAAAGGAGTTTGGTATTGTGAGACCTCATGTAGAGATAGTTCAACAGACTGATTTATGTTGGCACGCTGCGGAGTTGCCCCAGGGCTCTGGTCGGGTTGCGCAGCGCAATTTGTGTTACGACGAGGAGAACGGTGCGGCGTCGACCAAGCTTCGTTTTGATACGGATTGGAACCGTGAGGGCGGGTATCACGAGGCTGACACGGAGTGGTATGTTTTGGACGGCGAGGTTCGTCTTGGCAATCATGTTCTGCGTCAGGGGTGTTATTGGCGTGCTCCTGCGGGGTTTCGGATACCGGACATGTTTGTGAGGGAAGGCACCGAGGTGTTGCTGTTTCGGGAGTATGGGGACTGGGGGTTTTCGGTATCCGACGATCACCGTGACAGGTTCATATCCCAGGGCGGGAACACTGCGTCCCGGAAGCCGGGCAAGCTTACGGTGATGGATTCGAACAAGATGACGTGGATGCCCAACATTTTCGAAGGCGACACCCAGTGGGAGTTGATGCTCAAGATGCTCTACCGGGACCCGCCCAACGGAGAGGACATCACCAAGGGCTTCGTCACGATCCTGTGTTGGGCCCCGCCCGGCTGGTCCGACAACCGCCTCATTCATCATCCCGTGTTCGAGGAGGCCTATACCATCGACGGGCACATGGAATACAACTTCGGACGCATGGATCCGGGAACCTATTTCTTCCGGCCCGCCAAGGTCAAACACGGCCATTTCATGGCCGGTGAGGAAAAGGGCGCCACATGGATCTTCCGTCTCGACGGACATCTGGTCAACTGGGTTACCATCGAAGAGCAGATCAAGGTCATCGGAAAAGCCCTCAACTACGACCCCGCTACACAGGGACCCGTCATCGCCGGACTCCCCGTCCGATCAAACTCAACCGGAACATGGAACCGCGATGGACAATAGTTGAGACTCGCTCAGGGCGCACGAACAAGAATGGAGGCAAACGAGTTTTGCCTCCATTTCGCTCAGGCCTAAAAGCCGATCAGTTCGACAGCACCGCCTCTTCACCACGAACCTGTTCCTGCGTCCATTCCCATGGATACTGCTTTTTGGGCGCCTGTCTCAAAATCAGGAACGGGGCCGGCGTCGATGTCGCCGTCATGAATTTCCAAAGCTTTTCCGTAAAGTCCTCGTCCTGCAAACTCAGCGCGTCTTCAGGCAAGTCGATATAAGGATCGTCGCCCTCCTCGCAGACATTGATGCTGCGGAAGAAAAGAATCTTGCCGGGCTCGTCCGGCATGAGCGCCCGCATACGGAACGACTCGTACATGTTGTCGGGCATGGCTTTCTTGGGACTGGTCCAGACGATCTCGTCGACCACCTCCGTGATGGTGATGCCGCCCTCTCCGGTTATCGGCGCCGCCAACGGACGCATCTTGGTTCGAATTTCCCAATCGTGATCGTGATGCGGGCGAACGCTGTTGATCTCCTCGGGGATCTTGACCCGCACTTCCTTGACCGGCGCGCCTCTGCACCCGTGCGTAACGAGAAGTTCGATATCGACCCTGTGTCCGGCGTAAGCCTCGGTTTTGGTCAGAAAATTATGGCTCCAGGCGGAACCGGAAAGCAAAAGCCCGGCCCCTAAAACCGCAGCCGCGATGCTCAAAGACGCTCTCATTCTCCCTCTCCTCGCTTGCATCCCGTGTGGGCGTATTTTACCACACGGTCAGGCGCAATGCGACTATTACGGGTCTTGAGCGAACCCGAATCGGGAGCGAAGTATCATGAGGACGCATCTTTCTTCAGCAAGACTGTCTTTTTTCCTTTTTGCGCTAGCCCTGAGCCTGCGGCCAAGCCAAGCCCGGGCCGCCGATCCCTTGGACGAGATCGACAGCGACTTGTTGCCGACAGTGGAGGAAATACACGCATGGCACGCCAGCAAAGACGAACGGGGGCCCACATTCGCCGGCAGCCCATCCTGGCTCAATTTCATGTCCATTGTCGAAACGGAATTGGCGTCGCGCGGCGTCGTGGACGTCATCAAGGACGCCTATTCTTATCCGCGGCAAACGACCTCGTTTTACTACGACGAGGGACAGTGGTCTCTCAAAATCGACGATGACGACATACCCGTCGCGTCCTACTGGGCCTATTCGGGCTCGACCGGACCCGAGGGTATAACCGCTCCCCTCGTTCTCTATGAGACGGGGACGGCGCTCAATGAACTCGAAGGAAAAATCGCGATCTTTGAAGTGCCGGCGCTTCCCGATGAGCGACCGTCGATGTTTCAAGAGCCCGGTTACGAATTCGCGACGGACGCCGACACGGTGACGAGCAATGCGGCGCTGAGTTCCGACCAATGGTACCAAACCAACTACGTCACGCGCTTCGGCCGGTTCGACGTCATCGTCAAGGAAAGCCGCGCGGCGGGCGCGCTCGTCGTCTTTTCAATGGGTCCGGGACGCGCGGCCGGTCTCTATACGTTCCCCTTGCTGAACCCCGTTTTTATCGGCGCACCCGGTCTTTACCTGGACGCCGCCGCCGGGGCGCGCGTCAAGCGGGCGGCGCGGGACGGCAAGAGCGCAACGATGACCCTGCGGGACGAAATCGAACAAACCGAGGCTTACCTCTATACGGGCTTTTTGCCCGGCAAAGACTACGGTACCGATGATGACGAATACGTCTTCGTCATCACACACGCGGACGGCCCCAATCTCACCCAGGACAACGGCGCCTTCGGCGTCATGTCCGTTGTCCGCTACATGTCGAACATCCCGCGAAGCGAGCGGCGGCGAACGCTGGCGGTCATGATCGATTCACAGCATTTCATGCCGCACCGGCACATGACCGACTGGTATGGGATTCATCCGGACATCGTCGAAAAGATCGTCGCGACGATAGGCATCGAACATCTGGGCCAGCGGGAATATGTCGAGCGCGGCGGCGACTTCGTTCAGTCTGGTCTTCCGGAGCCCACCCTCGTCTTCGTTCAGGACAACGACTTTTTGATCGACGAAGCGATCGAAGCGGTCAAACGATTCGACTTGAGGCGCACCATGGTTCAGTCGCCGCCGCGCGGGGGTCAGGGGAACTGGTCCGGCATGAGCGACATAGCGGTCAAACGGAATTATCCCGGATACGGCATGAGCACGCTGATGAGCGCCTACTGGTCGACCCACGCGCGCCTCGACTCATTCGACGCCAGACAATTCCGCAAACAACTGGGAGTCGCCGCTCACCTCACGGCGGTGCTCATGCAAGCGGACCTCGAAGACATGGCCATTGAAGCGAAAGACTGAACGCAGACCGCCGAGGCAAGACGCGCTCCGATATTTGCCCCCCTGCCGGCCAATTTGTGGCACACTCCGTCCGCCCGGTTCATAATGCTCCCGCGCATCCCGGCGCACTCTCGCGAAACTCGGATGGAAACGACCAATGTCCGCTTTGATTTCACGCCATATCGCCACGGTCGGCAGCCGCCAAGTTCATTACCGCCGCGCCGGAGACGGCCCGCCCGTCATGCTGTTGCACCAGTCGCCTACATCGTCGCGGGAATACGTGCCGTTGATTACGGAACTGGCAAAGGACTTCACCGTCTTTTCGCCCGACACGCCGGGCAACGGGCTGTCGGACCCCCTGCCGATCGAAACCGTCACCATGAGCGATCTGGCAGACGCGGTCGCGGGTCTCCTCGACGAACTGGGCATTGAAAAAATTCCCGTCTACGGCTTTCACACGGGCGCGCTCTGCGCTCTTGAACTGGCCCGCCGTCATCCGGACCGCATCGCGCTGTCCATTGTCAACGGCTACATTCAGATGGACGACGCCACGCTTCAAGATTTTCTCGATCATTATTTTGCGGAACTCCATGTGGATTGGAGCGGCAGTCATCTCGCCTGGATCTGGGCGCGCATGCGCGAACAATATATTTTCTTCCCGTGGTACAAGAAGGGCCTCGAACACCGCGGAAATTTCGATCTTCCGTCCAAAGAGCATATTCACGACGCCGTCATGGAAATTTTGAGGGCGGGCGATCACTATCGCGGGCCGTACCGCTCGGCGTTCATGTTCGACGCGGCGGAAGCCGTGCAACAGGTCACGGCACCGACCGTCATGATGTGCGCGCGCAGCGACGTGTTGTTCGCCTTTTTCGAGGTGATGCCGAAACCGGCGGACTGCGTGACCAAGCTCGCGACGGACTCCCACGAGCACAGCGAGCGGGAACTCGTTCGGCTGTTCAAGGAAAACCCCTCTTCGGCTGCCGCGCCCGAGGTCGCCCCGACCAGGGCGATGGAAGGCAAAGTGTGGCGTGAATGTTTCGCCGTAAACGGCGGCACGCTCTACGGGCGGCGCAACACCGACGGTCAGGGACGCCCCGTCGTCATTCAGCATGCCTCCGCCGGGTCGAGCGCGGGTCAGGTGGATCTGATGCAGGCGTTCATCGGCAAGCGTCCGGTGATCGCCTTCGATTTGCCGGGCAACGGCGAAAGCGACAGATTGCTGGACGCCGACGACATCACCGTCGCCCGACAGGCGGATTTCCTGGCTCAAGGCATTCGCGCCGCGGGCTACGACGAAATCGATATCATCGGCGACTGGGGCGGCGGAACCGTAGCGGTCGAACTCGCGGCGCAGAACCCCGATCTCGTCAAACACGTCGCCGCGCCTCACCTGATCGTGCTCGACGACGCCACCCGCGAGAGGTACCTTGAGCACTATACGCCGCCCCTCGACATCGACGAATATGGCGGGCATATGCTCAAGGCGTGGGTCATCATCCGCGATCAGGAACTTTTCGCCCCCTATTTCGAGCGCAAGCGCGAGAACATCATTCGCTCGCACGAGCCGCGCATAGATCCGCAACACGTTCATCTGCGCACGCTCGATCTTTTGAAATGCGCCGATCTTTACGGCAAGTTCTACGCCGCACACTTCACCTACCCGGTCCTGGATCGACTGAAGCGGCTTGCCTGCCCGATTCTGATCGGCGATCCGGACGGTCCGGCCGCCGCGCTCGACTTGCCCAACGTCACGGCGCGAAAACTGCCCTATGGACCCGGCCCCGAACTCGCCGACGCCCTGCTCACATTCTTCGAAACCGCGTAAGGGAGTATCCTACATGCAGATCGACCGTGGATTCGTTCGCATCGACGAAGGTCTCGTACATTACCGCCATTGCGGCGAGCCGAGCGATGCGCCGCCGCTTTACATGATTCACGCCTCTCCGGCGTCGTCCATTGCCGTCGCCGGTCTCATGGGACACCTGGGCGCGACGCGCAAAGTCTACGCTCCCGATACGCTGGGCAACGGCGATTCGGCGCCGCCCGCCCTCGACAAGCCGCAAATGGACTACTACGCGGAAACCGTGACGCGGGTGCTCGATGGATTGGGACTCGATCAGGTGGACATGTTCGGCAGCCACACCGGCGCGCACATCTCTTCGGAAGTCGCCATTCGTTATCCAGACCGCGTGCGCAGACTCGTCTTCGACGGCGTCGCCATGTTCACCGAAGACGAGCGCCGCGAATGTTTGGAGAATTACGCGCCCGAGATGGCGCCCGACATTTACGGCAATCATCTCAACTGGGCGTGGCACTTCGTACGCGACCAGGGCGCGTATTTCCCTTATTTCAAACGGGACCCCGAGCATGTCCGCAGCGTACCCATGCCGTCCGCGGACGTGCTTCACGCCATAACCGTAGAAGTGATGAAGGCGATCCGCACCTATCACAAAGGCTACCGCGCGGCTTTCAGTCACAACATTCGCGAGCGGCTGCCGCTCATCGAGCAGACGACGTTTTGCATGGCGTCGGACTCCGATCCTCTGAACCCGGGCGTCGATGAAACGGCGCGTCTCGTCAAAAACTCCCGCAAAGCGATCCTGCCGGGCGAAGAGACGCCCGAAGGCTTGGAAGCCAAGGCCGAAGCCATTCAACGGTTTCTTGATGACCATGACTAACCCCGCTCCATTCGGCCCCGCGAACATCGTGCGGGACTACGGCGCTTACGAGCACGGACAGATCCATTTCCGGATCTCCAGGCCGGACGACCCGGCGCGCACGCCGCTCATGTGCTTTCACATGAGTCCGAGTTCGGGCCGCATTTACGCGCGGCTTTTGAGTTATCTGGGGACGGACCGGATAGCGCTCGCTCCGGACACGCCGGGCTTCGGCGAAACGGACGTGCCGCCCCGCCCCTTGGAGATCGAAGATTTCGCCGAAGCGAATTTCGGATTGCTCGATCAATTGGGTTTGACCGGTGAAGTCGATGTCATGGGGTATCATACGGGCTCTTTGACCGCTTCCGAGATGGCGCGCCAACAGCCGGGGCGCATCCGCCGCGTGATCCTGATCTCCGCTCCGATCTTCACGGAAACGGAACTCGAAGAATTTCGCAACGAGTACGCGCACCGCGAAGTCAAGGAAGACGGCAGCCATCTGGTCGACTTGTGGAAGGCCGTGCGCTTCTGGGGCGACAAAACGCAAACCCTCGAAAACGCCATGGAGCACTATGCCGAACATTTGCGCGGCGGCAAGAATTCCTGGTGGGGCCACCGCGCGGCCTTCAACTACAAACTGCAGGACACGCTGCCGCGGCTCGGTCAGCCCATTCTGGTCCTCAATACGGAAGACGATCTGCACGAGCACTCCTTGCGCGCCGCGACGCTCATGCAGAACGGACGCATCCGGGAACTTCCCGGCTGGAGCCACGGGTTTCTGGATATCCATACGCAAGAGGTCGACGCCCTTGTCCGCGCGTTTCTCGACACGGACGAGGTCTCTTCTTGATAACGGCGGTTCGTCGTTCCGGGGCCCTTGCATATTGCGGTGTGTTCGACAATAAAAGCGTTTATGACGGACACGAGACCGACGGCGGCGACGGACCGCTTCACCCTTTTGACGGTCGCCATCGCCGCACTCGGCGCGGGACTCGTGCTGGGACGCGAGTTCACCTTCGGAGTGGTATTATTCTCGGATTCGGCGTCTCATATAGGCGCCGCCCGGAGTCTGCTGGCCGGGGAAGGACTTCTCAGATGGGACGGCAACCCTTATATTTCGTGGCCTCCTCTCTACCCCCTGCTTCTGGCCGCGGCCAGTTTGGGGATATTCGATCCCATCGCCGTCGCCGGCCCTCTCAACGCCGTCATTTTCGGACTGACTATTTTCATCGTGGGGCGGTATCTGCGGCAACGCCTGGCGTCCCGATTCCTGGCGGCATGGGGCTGTCTGGCAACGGCCCTGGCGATCCCGCTGGTGACAATTTCGTCATGGGCGCTCGCCGATACCCTGTTGATCCTGCTGACGACCCTGGCGCTCATTCAGACCGACAGGTTCCTGACCGAGGGCAAGACCCGGACGCTGGTCTGGGCGGCGGTGTTCAGCGCCCTGGCCTTGCAGTCCCGGTACATCGGGGTTGTCGTGCCGGTTTTTATAGGGCTGCTGCTCCTCTTCCAGCGGGGGGGGGGCCATGGCCCGGAGAGCGGGGCGCGTCGCCGCTTGCTCTCTGATCGTGGCGGCGCCGACGGTCCTGTGGTTTCTGCGCAATCTCTTGACCGTCGGAGTGATCAAGAGGTACCGCCCGCCCGGCGGCGATCCTCTGATGCTGCTGCGGGATGTTTTCGACATCCTGTGGAGTTGGGCGCAAATCAATAGTGCTGCGGTGGTCCTGGCGTCGCTCGCCTGTATTTTCGTTGTCGTGCAATGGAGGCGTTTGACCGTTGCCGACTGGCGGCCTTTCTGGCTGTTCGCGGGTTTCGCGCTGACGTACCTCGTCCTGCTCATCGCGGTCTTATCGTTTCTGACCAATGTCAACCCTCATCGTATAGGGGAGAGACAGATGATTCCGGTGTATATTCCACTCCTGATAGCCGTGGTGTTCGTGCTGGACCGTGTTCTCGACCATGAACGAGAGAGGAAGCTGTTGGGAAGCGTCGGCGGCCTGCCGATCGTTCGAACGATGATGCCGGGAAAGAAGGGAAGCGCGCTGGCCGCCATTGTCATGATCGTTCTTTCTCTGGGAGCGGCGAGTCAGATATTTCCGAACGTCTCCGGCATTATCAAAGCAAACCGCGGCGAGATTTTCCTGGGGTTAAGCGGGCCGCGCTGGGCCGGTTCCGAGACGATGCGATACCTCCGGGAAAACCCCGTTGCGGGGGAAATATTGAGCAATACGCCATATCCTTTGTCGCTTTACCTCGGTAGAAACTATAAGTATCCATCCTACCATTATATGCCGAAAGTCTCCCGGGGCGGGCTGGAGCGGCTATTGATCCCGGACGGCGCGTACATAATCTGGTTCTACAGACCAACGTGGAACCGGCGTGAATATGTCTATGGCGGATCCGACCTGGAATTAATTCCGGGCCTGCAACCGGTGGCGGAACTGGCGGACGGTATCGTCTTCAGGGTGGCAAGGTGAACAGACGCGCGGAGGGCGCCCGCGACGACCGGGGCGGTTCATCGTTCCGGGACGGTTGCATACCGGGGCGTGTTCAGCGACAAGGGTGTTCATGGCGGACGCGAGACTGACGGCAGTGGGATTCGCGCCATCGGCAGGGTGCGGCGCGCGCGTATCGGCGAGCGAGCCGCGCTCGCCTATCGCTCTTCGGAATTTTCCAACCGCTCGCGGATCTGACGATTGATCTCCTCGGCGCCGGGGCGCGTGTCTTTCACCGTCGGATCCACCGCGTTGTAGATTCGACCGATGGTGCCGTCGTCTTCAAGCGCTTGAACCACGAGGAGCGCTACATCCGATCTCATTATGGAACCTGCCGGAGAGTTCGTCGGGAGCAACTCTCCCTTGCCCGTGGGCAGGCCGTCGATCAGACCGCCCGGGCGGATGATGGTGTAATCGAGGCCGCTGGCAATCAAGTGGTCTTCGCCGCGCCGTTTTTCGTACATGACATTTCCCATGTAATCCCCCGGATCGGGCTTTTCGGTCGGCGCGTCGTCGACGCCGATGGCGCTCACCTGGATGACGCGTTTGACGCCCGCCGCCAGCGCGGACTCGTTGATATTCCTGTTGCCGACATAGTCGGGCCGCGGTTCTCCGGGGCGGCCGCCCAAAGAACTCACCACCGCGGTGAACGAGCCGGACGCAAAGGCAGCCGCCACGTCGCCGTCGTTCAAGGCGTCACCCACGACATACGAAACGCCAAGCGGCTCCAAACCTTCAAGATTGGATGTGGGCCTGACAAAGACGGTGACGTCCCGGCCCTGGCCGCGCAGCAGCTTTACCGTTTCAAGTCCGCAGCCGCTCGTGCCGCCGAATACGAGAATGCGGTCATCCGCCCGCGCCGACGTGAGCGCGGCGCCGAGACCGAGCGCCAAGCCGAAAATACTCGATATCCACTTTTTCAACATGATGGGCATCTCCTCCATTTCCGAACGGGCCGTATTGCAGGGGCCGCGCAGACCGCCGTGACGACTCGCCGTTCGCCGGCCTTCATGTATTTATGTAAAAACGTCAGTAGCACAGTGTTTCGCGGCCGGGCGCGCGGCCGTATCGTTCGAGTCCGGGCGGCAATACGGGGCGGTGTTGCGGCGTCCATGTGAAGCTTTCGTCGCCCTCGGGAGTTTCCGTTTCCAGCGGGCCGCCTTCGGTACGGAACAGCATGAGGTTGCCGGTCTTGGATCCGAAAGGCCCGTGGCGCATGTGGGGCGGGCGCCAAAAATACGCGCCGGGCATCATGATACCCGTATCGCCCGCCATCTCGCCGGTGAGCAAATACATCTCTTCGACAACGGGATGCACTTCAACGACGCTGTTCCGCCACAGGGGCGGCGCCGAAATGATCCACGTTTGATTCCCCGTGTAAGGATCGACACGGAGCACCAGATTTCCGAAGTCCGCGACGCCTTCGCCGAGCGCGCTGTCCGGATCCACGTTGAGCCTGGTTTGATCATGCGAAAAGGACGCCGTCAGCACGTCGACGCGCTCGATGAGCAGGTCCGGGTCATATAATCCCGACGGCGCGGGGCCGGCCGCGGAAACGGGCTCGCCGGAGTAAAACGTCAAAACGACGGCGCCGTCCGGCGATTCCACCTCGGTGCGCGCATAGCCGGCCGGCAGATGGGCGTAACACATTTCACCGTAATCAATGTCATTGATCTTCAGAGCGCCGCCCAAAACGAAAAGTTCCTCGTGAACGGGCACGTGTTCGACCGCACGCCTTCGCCAACCGGGCGGATATTTGACGAGCGTGCTGCCGGCCCCGCTGTCGGCGTCCCGGCTCAGGACTTTTACCTCCGTGTCTTCCAGAAGGCCGCCCCAGGGACTTTTCGTCCAGGGCAAAGCCTGCGATTGAATGAACTCGATATGAGGCCGCGGCATCGTTTCCTCTCTTGATCGATTCCTGGTCCCCGCCCGAAAGGCAAGACGCGGATTTTAGCACGAGCGCGCGCCCGCTTCTACGGATTCGAGCCCGAGCGGGACAGTTCGAGGCTCGCGTCCCAATCGGCGCGGAACGTTTTGGCCGCCGCGAAATAGTGTACGGCGGACCAGACGCCCGCCGCGCTCATGACCGCGAGAAGCGCATAGCGCAACGACTCGTCGCCGTAGTCCGCGGCCAGGACATCGCTCAGAATGCCCACAACCTGCGGACCGAAGCCGAGACCGATGAGATTGACGATACACAAGGAGACGGCCGTGACGCTCGCGCGCATGCGCACGCTGGCGAGCCCTTGAAGGGACGCGCCGAACGGGCCCAGGTGAAGCGAATAGAGAATGACCGGAACGGACAATATCAACAGCGCCGCTTCCCGCACCGGATACCACAAGACGAGGGCGGCGAACGGCACGGACGACAGGACCGCGGCGCCGGGCAGCCACAAATACCAGCGTCGATCCGACCGACTCAAGTGATCGGACCAACGCCCGCCGACAAGAGTGCCCGCCCCTCCGGCAAAGCCCACAACCAGGGCAAGCCAAGTGCCGATTTCACCGGTGGTCATACCGTGCGAGCGAACGAGAAACGACGGTATCCAGGCGAGTACGCAGCCGTAATTGAGACTGACGAGACAAACGGCGGCCATCAAATGGCGGTAGGACGGGCTGGTGTAAAGATGTCGGACGACGGCTGCGAAAGAGGGAACCGACCGAGCCGCCGTCAAGCCGTCGGCGAGACCGCGCGTCGGCTCGCGCAATGTGGAATAGACGATGAACGCCAAAAGAAGCCCAGGGACCCCCACCACGAAAAAGGCCGTGCGCCAACCGAAGAACTCGTTGATCCAGCCGCCCGCCAAAAACCCGATCAGAACGCCCACGGGAATACCCAGCGTATATATGGAAAGCGCCGTCGCGCGCCTTTCCGGAGGGAAATAGTCCGAGATCAGGGAATAAGCGGGAGGGCTGCCGCCCGCCTCGCCGAAACCCACACCGACGCGCGCGAGCGCCAACTGCGCAAAACTCTGGGCAAACCCCGAAAGCGCGGTCATGGCGCTCCAAACCGCGATGGCGATCGAGATGACGTTTTTGCGGTTCCAATGATCGGCTATGCGCGCGATCGGGATCCCCGCAAGCGCATAAAGAACGGCGAAGGCGATGCCGGTGAGAAAGCCGAGCTGCGTGTCGGAAAGATCGAGCTCCGCCTTGATGGGAGGAAGCAGAATCGCCAGGATTTGGCGGTCGATGTAATTGACCACCGAAACAACGAACAAAATCGCGATGACATAGCGTCTGTAGCCGTCCGTCACGAGCGGCGAGGGGTGTCTCGGCATGTTCGGCGCTTCGCTTGTCATAAGGCGCATGACGTCCTCGATCGTGGGTGCAACGGGCGCGTCTGCCGACAATGGTATAGCAAGATCCCGCCCTGCACGGGTTTTTAGCGGCGCTTTCCCATTTTCCGAAAGCCGACTAGAATGCGGTCCGGGTCAATGCGGACATGCTGAAAGGAAGGCGATCCATGGTCGAGGCAAAGCGAATTGCGATCATCGGCAGCGGATCCGCATATACGGGCCGAAAGGAACCGCCTCCCTTGATCGCGGACATCGTCGGCGACGGCATCGTCGCGGACGTCGTCGAACCGCGGCTTCAAGCGTTTCCTTCCACGCCTTACGACCGCGGCATTGTACAACTGGCATATGTCGACTGCGCCATAGAAGCGGAAAAGGCGGGCTGCGACGCCCTCTATATCAATACGGTGGGGGACTATGGAATCGACGAAATGCGCTCGGCCGTGGACGTTCCCGTCGTGGGGGCCGGCGAAGCCACCATGCATCTCGCCGGCACGTTGGGAAGACGTTTTTCCATCGTGACGATCTGGCCCGCACGGATGAATTTCATCTATGACGAGCGGCTGCGCAGTTGCAACATGTCAACCAAATGCGTATCGGTGCGCAACGTGCTTGCGAACGAGGACGTGCCCGACGCCGAAAGCGCCTTGACCACGACGGAAAAACTGGGCGCCGGCGACGCGACTCTCGTCGACCGGGTGCTTATGGAAATCGAGCGCGCAAAAAAAGAAGACCGGGCCGACACGATCATGCTGGGATGCACGTGTATGGCCCCGATCAAGGCCGCGCTTGCCGTGCGCACCGACGCGCCGGTTCTGGACGCGATGACCTGCGGCTACAAAATGACGGAAACGGTGCTCATGCTGGGTCTCGGCCACAGCAGCATCGCGTTCCCGAAACCGGCCGCCGCAAATATCGCCGCCGTGGACAAACTCGTTTCCGGCGGCGGCATCGCCGATCTCGACGAGGAATGCGACGTCTGCCTGGTCCCTCGAACGGCCGCCGAATAGTCGGCGCGTCCCGCTTAGAGCCGGCGGCCCAATTCGAGACCTTCCGTCACGGCAGCCCAAATGGAGCGCGGCGTCACGCAATCCCCGATCGCTTCGACACCGTCGGGAACCTCCGTTACCGCGGCGCCGGTCGCGAGCACGATGGCGTCGAACGGGCCCAAATCTCTTCCGTCGATTGTGCGCGCCATGCCGTTTTCCACCCGATCGACGAGCGTGCTCGTGTGAATCGTCACGCCCGCGTCCGACATGCGTTTGGTGACGCTCTCGATTTCTACCGTGAATTGAAGATCGGGAAGGCCCAGACTCATGCGGTCTGTGGTGACCGTGACCGAACTCACGTCCGGCATGGCATTGATGGATTCGACCGTCGACACCGAGGCCCAGCCGCTTTCCTCATCTATGACCAGGACCTTGCCCGACACCCCGCGGCGGCCGGCCAGAACGTCGCGTCCGTGAGGCAGAGTCTCCGTACCGGGAATACCGTCGAACAATTGCGGCCGGTTGCGCCAGACGTGAGTGTTTGCGGGTCTGGCCCCCGTCGCCCAAACCACCTTGTCGGCGCCGAGGGCCGCAGGATCGCTCACGCGCGCGCTCAAATGAACATCGACATTCAGACGTTCGAGTTCGCCTTCCCACCAAGCCAGCGCGGGGCGCATTTCGCCCCGATGAGGCGCTTCCGCCGCGAGACGGAACGCGCCGCCCAGCCTGGGTTCCGCCTCATAAAGCGAGACGCGGTGTCCGCGGGCGGCCGCGACGCGCGCGGCTTCCATACCCGCCGGGCCGCCGCCGACAACGGCGATGTCTTTGGGCTTACCTGCGGGCTTGGCGTCGGGCAGTTCGTATTCACGGCCCGCGCGCGGATTGATGATGCAGCTTGACGGGACCGCGCGAAACGCGAAGCCCAGGCATGCCTGATTACACGACATGCAGGGGCGTATGCGCCGCCGCTCGCCGCGCTCCAGTTTGGCTGTCCAATCGGGTTCCGCGATGTGAGCCCGCGCCATGGCTACGCAGTCCGCCTGTCCTTTGGCGATGACCTCCTCGGCCTCTTCCGGCGACTTGATGCGGCCTGCGACGACGACCGGCACGGACAACTCCCGTTTGAATTTCGCCGCCGCGGGCGCCACATCGGCCCGCGCCCAATGCATGGGCGAAATCATTTTTTCAAACGTCCAGTTGGTCGCCGTCATGACACTGACGTAGTCGACGAGCCCTTTGTCGGCCAGCAGTTTCATGGACGGGACGGATTCGTCCAGTCCGTAACCGTCGGGGTCGTGTTCGAGCAGGTGCTCGGCCGACGTGCGTACGGTGACGGCCGTATCGGAATCCGCCTCTTCCCGCACCGCTTCCAGCACCTCGACCAGAAACCGGCAACGGTTTTCGAGCGAGCCGCCATATTCGTCCGTGCGGCGATTGAGACGGGGCGACAGGAAAGCGCCCATCAGATAATCCGATGCGGTTTGCACTTCGATAACGTCAAGACCCGCCCGGGCGCAGCGGCGCGCGGCCATGCGGTACGCCTGCCTGATTTCAGCCAAGTCGTCCTTCGTCATTTCCTTCGGGATATCGCCGGTGACGAACGACGGAACCGGCGACGGAGCAAGGGGCACGACTCCGTCAAAATGCGAGACATTGTGCCCGCAATGCCAAAGGATGAGCGAGAGGCGCGAACCTTCCGCGTGGACCGCTTCAGCCGCCTTGGCCAGCCCGTCGACGCAGTCCTCCTCCCACAATTGCGGCGACATGATCCCCATGACGGACGACGGGTGAATCGGCGCCGACCCCATGCCGACGACCGCCGCGCCGCCTCGCGCGCGCTCTCGCAAATAGCCGATATAGCGGTCGCCCACCTTTTTGTCTTCGGTGCCCAGGTTCATGCTGTGTCCCGGAATGACGACCCGATTTCGAAACGTCAAAGGCCCCATCCGAATGGGCGACAAAAGATTGGGATAGGCGTCGGACGGCGAAGATTCCGCTACCGTCATATTCGTTTCCTTCATGCAAAAAACGGAGCGGCGACAAGTCGCGGCTCTTCTCGCCCGAAGTCCGACGGGAGTTCCGGGTCCACATCGAGTGTATACCTGTTTTAGCCTCGTCGATCACTTGTCATCGAACGGCGAGCGGGCGGAAGGGGAATGTCATGAATCGAGATTCGCTTCCGGCGGCCGTCACCGCCGAAACCCGGGCGGGAACGGCAGGCAAACAAAAGCCCGGCGGAGTCCGACTCCGCCGGGCTTTGTCGACCTCGGATCTTCGCCTAATTCAGCCTTGCCGTAATCCGGCCGCCGAAGCGGAGCGGGTCGGTCGGATAGAAGCGTCCGAACAGGATGGCGTCATATGCTTTTTCATTCGTGCAATTGCTGCATTCCATCGCAATGCGCCACCGGCCGTCCGCCAACTCGATCCCCGCCTGGGCGTTGGTCAAGACCTTGTTCTGGATGACGTCGTTCGCATTGCCTTGAGCGGCATAGTAGTCCGCGTGATAGCTCGCGTCGGCGGAGAGGAAGGCGTCAAACAGATCGTTGACCGGACGGCGATAATTGAAGCCCCAGTGCGCCGTCCATTGCGGAAACTGCTTGAGATTGGGATTGCCGATCGTAAGCTGCGGACGCAGTTCGGTAAAGCCGCCCTTCTGATAGCCGGCGCTGGCAAACAGGTCGAGACCTTCGATCATGCTGACGAAGAGTTCCCCTTCGATGCCGCTGACCCTCGAATCACCGGCGTTGAACTGGCCGAAGACGCTGCCGCCGCCGGCAAGGCCCGCCTGCGTGGCGGTGGTGACCAGATCCTTGTACGTGGTCCGGAAGCCGGTCAGGTTCAAGCGCACCTGATTGTCGAACCATTCCGACCGCATGCCGGCTTCATACGAATTCACGTTTTCCTGACGGAAATCGAAGAAGTCCGAGGCGATGTCGATACGGTTGTTCCAACCCGGCGATTTGTGTCCGTTGGTGTAGGTGACGTAGAAATTGATATCGTCCGTCGCCTGCCATTGAATGCCGACCTTCGGATCGAATTCCCACGTCTCCAACTCTACGGGCACGCCCATGGCAATGAGGTCGGCCGTAAGCAGCGGGCCGGTACCGATTTGATAATCGATCTCCGTTTGCTTCTGCTCGTAGGTTACGCGGCCGCCGAATATCAGATTCACGTCGGGAACGACCTCGTAGTCCAACTGCGAATAGAAGGCCACACTGTTGATATCCCAGTCGAGCTTGCGGTCAGCGGTATTGACGGGCGGCATGGTGCTATCGACGAATCCATTGAAGTCGAGGATGCGCTGGTTGTTGGACTCGTTGATATAGAAGATGCCGCCGACCCAACTCATGTTGCGGTCGACGATCTCGAAATCGGCCGTGCCCTTGACCTCTTGCGTGAACACGTTCACTTCGGACTCCTGGTCGATCAGGAATCCGCCCTCGGGGAAAAAACCGGCCGCCAGCAGAGCCCCCGGATCATAGAATTCACCCAGAAGCTCCATCTTCGTGTGACGATACGAGGTGATCGATTCGACCGCGACGGGGCTGCCGTCCCAACGCGCCGTCAAATTGAACCCGTAATCTTTGCCCCACGTGCCGAAATCGGGATCTTCCTGGCCCGGAGTCGTGTAACTAAACAGATCCTCGGCTCCGCTTGATGAACCGATCGGGCCAATATTGTCAGATTCCGTGAAGTCGAACGACAAATCAAGCGTCAAAGAGTCGCTGGCCAGCAAGCGCCCCTGAAGCATGAGGCCCTGTTTGCCCTTTTGGTGAGACACGGCTCCCGGCACCGAAATATTCTCCTGATGACCGTCATCGCGCTCGAAGAAACCGGTCGCTTTGAGAAAAAGGTTATCCCGAACCGGCGCGTTGGCGGTGGCAAACAGATTCACTTCATTTTTGTTGCCGTAGCGAACGCTCATTCTACCGTAGAACTCGTCGCTCGGCTTTTTCGTAAAGACCTTGACCGCGCCGGCCGTCGCATTGCGGCCGTACAGCGTGCCTTGGGGGCCGCGCAGCACTTCGACGCGCTCAATGTCCAGGAACGAGACATTGTTGTTCAACTGCCGCGGGAAAACGACGTCGTCCACATAGGTTTGAATGGGCGGATCGAAGCTCAACAGACTTTCGTCGTTGCCGACGCCGCGCATGAAGTAGGTGATATTGTTGTTTTGACCGACATTGCGGTTTCCGATCAGGTTGGGCACCTGGCGGATCAAATCATGGGTGTCGAGGATCATGCGCTGCTGGATCTGTAACTCGCCCAAGGCCGTTACGGCGACGGGAACGTCTTGCAAATTCGCCTCGCGCCGTTCCGTCGTCACGGTAATGACGCTTACCTGAGCCGATGCGGACACGGCGGCCAGACAGCCGCCCGCCAACAGCATCGCGGCCGCGGAATATTTGAGCTTCGAAGTTTCTTTAATCATCGGTTCCCCCGATCTTGACGAAAAAACTGGCTGGAACACCCCCGCCCCAACAGCGGACCTTGGACCCAACCCTCTGTCACGAACAAAACATCACGAGGCATGTCACGACCCCGTGAAAATACTTGAACTTGGAAACTCCCCCTCTTCAGCGGTCGCCTCCGCACGCGCACGGATTACTAAAAGCCAATCTATTACTTTAAGGTTAAAGAAAGCAATATGCGACGAATTTTGGAGAGAATTCCCAAGTGAGACAATTTTGCAACAAATTTGTTATTGAATTGAAGCACAAGAGCGCTCGAAAATAAAGGGGCTCTCGGCAGCCTTGAGGTTTTGCATTCGCCGAAGCGTTGGGCCATTGTTTGCCGCACGCGTCCGCATCAAAATCCGGGAGTTCATGCAAACATGGCCGTATCTCAAATCGAACGGCATTTCGTGACGTTCGATAACCGTCAAATTCATTACCGCCGCGCCGGGTCGGGGCCGCCCGTCCTGCTCCTGCACCCCTCGATGCGTTCATCGGCCATTTACATATCGTTGATCGAAAGGCTCGCCGAACATTTCACCGTCATCGCCATGGACTCGCCGGGTTACGGCCTGTCGGATCATGTCCACATGCTAAAGCCCGAGATTCCGGATTTCGCCGACGGCGTCATTCAATTCCTGGACACGCTGGGCATCGACAAAGTTGGCCTTTACGGCCAGCTCACGTCGGCAAAAATTGCGCTCGACCTGGCATGCCGCTATCCGGAACGCTTTACCGTCGTCGTTCTCGATAAATACCTCATGCATACCGAAGATGAGCGCCGCGACGTGCTGTTGAATTTTGCGCCCGAATTCAAGCCCGTTTGGGACGGTCGGCACATGCTGCATGCCTGGACGTTCGTGCGCGAGCACGCCCACTCCTATCCCTGGCACCGGCAAACCGCGACGACGCGCATCGACGTGGACATGCCGGACGCCGACGGTCTTTATTTCGGGGTCATGAACTTTTTCCGGACGGGCCTTTTTTATCATCTGGGGCCAAGGGCCGCCTTCCGCTATATCGGCCAGCCTCGCGTTCACCAGATCAAGGCGAGGACATTTTTTCTGGGCACGCGGCTCAAACCGTTTGATACCCACCTTGAGCGTCTGCCCGAACTGCCCGGTCACGTCACGGCGGAAATGGTGGAAGACGAAGCGCAATTCGAGTCGCGCCTGATGGAAATTCTGTCGGCGTTTCCCTCAAACGCACAGGTGCCGCCGGCTCCCGCCCCCGCGCCCCTCAAAGACCGATGCGTCAGCACGTATCTCGAAGGCGACGGCGGTCTTGTCCATGTGCGCCACAACCCTCACGGGTCCGGACGGCCATTGCTTCTGGTACACGGCGCCGGGTCCGCCGCGCGCATCGGCGAACGTTTGGCCGACTCATTGACGGGAAAGAGACCGATTATCGGAATCGACCTTCCGGGCCACGGAGAATCCGACCCCCTCGCGAACATCGAAGCCGATACGGTGGCGGCTTATGCCTCATCCCTCGCGCAATCCGTCGATCGCTTGAACTTGACCGAAGTCGACATCCTGGCGCTCGAAGGCGGCGGCTGCGTCGCCCTTGAGTTGGCCAATTTGAAACCCGGCTTCATAAAACAACTCGTCCTTTGCGACGTACTTTGCCCCGGCACCGAAGAATACGATGAATTTCGAACGCGCTATGCGCCGACGATCATGCCGGACGAACACGGCGGCTATTTGCTGCAAGCCTGGCATTTCATTCGCGACCAATATCTGTTCTGGCCGTGGTTCGATAAACGAAAAGAAAACTTTTTGTGGGAACCACCCTATGCGGAACTCGAGTTCGTGCATTCCAAAGTCGTCGAGCTTTTGAAATCCTTGAAGTCATTTCAGAGTTTCTATCGCAGTCAATTCGATTACCCGTTCGAAGAGCGGTTGCGCGGCAGCGCGGCGCCCCTGTCCGTTTACACGTTCCCCCATGATCCGAAGCTCGCCCATGCCGAACGCGCGGGCAGGGCCGCAGGCGTCGAACTCCGGCGCCTGACTCGCGAAATGAACTCCTGGGCCGAGGAAATCCATGCCCAGGGGTAGAAACGGATGGAATATCGGCCCGATCCGCGATATTATGAACTGACGACAACCCACACTTCCTGCGAGAGTATTAAGCCATGGCCAGCCAGTTTCGACACGCGGTTCTCCCGGAGGCCACGAGTGAAGAAGAAGCCCGGCAGGACTTCGTCTTGAGCTTAAGTCAACATTGCATGAACAACGTCATGCCCGGGATCTCTCCCCTTTACGAAAAGAGAGTTTTGCCGGAGATCAAGCGTGAAAAAGGCCGCGAGCCGGAAACGCGTCATGAAATCCGCAAGGCCATGCAACGCCAGCCGTACTATCAAATGGCAAGCTCCTTCCAACGCACGACGCAGGAAATGCTATGGAACTCCGTCGACGAAAGCGTGTTGCGTCAATTGCCCCATTTGATCGACAAGATGAAAAAGGTGACCGGCAGCAAGACCAAAGGGTCGCTGACGCTCGACCCCGGCTTTGAAATTCCCCGCTATATCAAAAACAACGATCATCATGTCATGCCGGGAGGATTTTCGGCCGACTTGTGCGAAAACGACATCACCGGCGGCGCCATGTACGACCGGGGCGTCTTTCTGTTCACCGACGGCATGTTCGGCGAAAAGAACGACAGTGTCGGCAAGGCCGGAGTCCGTTTCATCAAGACGTATTATCCCGACCTCAAACCGAACAGAATCCTCGACGTGGGCTGCGGTGTCGGCATGACGACAGTCCCCCTCAAGGAAGAATGGCCGGACGCGGAAGTCCATGGCATCGATGTCGGACCCGCCTTTTTGCGTTACGCCCATGCCCGCGCGGAAGAATTCGGCGCCGAGATTCATTTCCATCAGATGAACGGTGAAGGCACGGGTTTCGAGGACAACTCATTCGACCTCGTCATTTGCTCGACCGTGTTTCATGAAACCTCGGTGCGCGCCGCGCAAAACCTCATCAAAGAAGCCCAACGCATATTGCGGCCGGGCGGCGTCTACGTTGTCGGTGAACAGCCGCCCTATGAGGGCAAATCGGCGTTCGAGCAATTCGTCGGCGATTGGGACACGTTCAACAACAACGAGCCCTTTTGGGCCAAGTGCCATGAGACGGATTTTGTCGGGATCTGCAAGGATGCCGGCTTCGCGGAGGCATGGTCTTCCCTTGAAGACAGTGTGGGATCAACCAACGAACTCGAAGGCAAAATCGACCCGGGCGAAATCGTCGGCACGGACCGCGGCGGCGGGACCTTTTGGTTCTTTACCGCGACGAAGTGAGTTAACTGCGGTATAAGGGTTCGGCAATCAACGAGGCATCATGCAATGGACAAACAATTCCAACACGCTCTGCTCCCCGCAACCAACAGCGACGAACAGGCCCATCAGGAGTTCGTCCAAAGCCTGCAGCATTATTGCATGAGCGACGTCATGCCGGGCGTGTTGGCGGCGTATGAAAAACAAGTGCATCCCAGACTTGTGCGCGAATACGGCCGCGAGCCGGAAACCCGCCAGGAAGTGCGCAGGGAAATGGAGCGCCATCCCTACTACCAGATGGCCAGTTCATTTCAGCGGACCTCAAAGGAACTCCTTTGGGAGTCCGTCGACCAAAGCATATTGAGACAGTTGCCTGAACTCGTTGACAAGGCAAACGAATTGACCGGCGGCAAGACCAAAGGGTCTTTGACGCTGGATCCCGATTTGGAAATCCCCCGCTATGTCTTGAAAAACGACCATCACGTCATGCCCGGCGGGTATTCCGCGGAACTGTGCGACGGCGACATTGCGGCCGGCGCTTTGTACGACCGCGGCGCCTATCTGTTTGCCGACGGCCTCTTCGGCGAAAAAATGGACAATCTCGGCAAACTGGCGGTTTGGTTCATCAAAAAACATTTCCCCGAGATGAGGCCGGAGCGGATTCTCAAAATCGGCTGCAATATAGGCGCGTCCACGCTGCCCCTTAAGGAAGCGTGGCCGGAGGCGGACGTCCATGGCATCGATGTCGCGCCCGTCCTGCTTCGCTACGGGCATGCCCGCGCGGAAGATCTGGGGGTCGCCGTGCATTTTCATCAAATGGACGCCGAAAACTTGAAATTCGAAGACAACAGCTTCGACATCGTCTACAGCGTCGCCACCTTCCATGAACTCAATCGACGGGCGGTCTCGAACGTGATCGATGAAGCCCATCGGGTATTGAAACCGGGCGGCGCCTTCGTGAACGGCGAACAGCCGCCCTACGAAGGCAAGCCGGCTTTCGAACAGTTTTTGGGCGACTGGGATACGCTTAACAACAACGAGCCGTTTTGGGGCGCGTTTCATGACATGGACGTAGTCGAGATGTGCCGAAAGGCGGGTTTCAGGAAAGCATGGGACGGTTACGGTCCGACGCTCACCTCGCTTGAGAACATGGAAGCGACGTTTGACCCATCCGAAATCGTCGGCACGGACCGGGGCGGCAGTGAATTATGGTTTTTCGCCGCTATAAAATAAGTTTGTCCGTTTATTTGACGGCCGCAAAATAAAATCTCCGAAGAGCCAATCCGGCTCATGTGGGTAGCCGAGGGATCATCATGCTGGACAAGATACAAACGCCGCGCCACGCTCAGGGCCGTCGGCCTCAATATTTCGATGAAGCGCCGCTTGACCAACTGCACGCCATGATCATCGCCCTCACGGGCGAGGTTTCCGTTCTTGCCGACCGTATCGACACCGTCGAAGTTTTGCTGGACCAAAAAGGAACGATCAGCCGGGATGACATCGAAACTTTCGCCCTCACCGATGACATCAGAGAGAGGCGGCGCGAGAAAAGATCCAAATACATCGCCCGGGTGTTCCGCAGTGTGAGCGACGCGCGCGCGGCCATCGAAAAAAGCGAGTCCGACAAATCCTACGCTCAAACGATTGACGAAGATTCCGTGACGGGATAGCCCGGTCTCATTCGTTCCGCCCGTTTCAAGCACGTGCTCGGACTTGAAACGAATTCAGACCAAACAAACCGAAGTGAGGCAGGACATGTCCAACCGCGTTATCGAATATCTGGATCTCACGAAGACGTCCCATGAGCCCCTTTTGGATCATGGCCTTCCCCTGGGCATGCGAGGGCGGCAGCTCATGGATATCCCCTCGGGCGAAACCAGTTTTCTGGTACGGGTCGGTCCTCAGTGGCGCCGCGTCGAGACCGGGTACTACGACAAGGGTCTTGAAATTCTGGTCCTGGACGGGGCGCTCACCATCGCAGACCAGGAGCTTACGCGGACGTGTTTCAGCTACTTGCCGGCGGGCGCGAAGACGGGGCCTTGGTCGTCGCGGGGCGGGTGTGACATGCTCTTGATGTTCAAAGGCCCGCCCAACTTCGTTCAGTCGGACAGCGACGGGCCGGGCGTGAAAGCGGACCAGCGCATCGACTGCCTGGATGCCAAGGCAACCCCTTGGAATGCCATGCCCGGCTACGAAGGACGCAGCCGGGAGGAAGCGGGTGGGATGCTCTCTCACAAAACTCTGTGCGAGGACCCGGAGACCAAAGCCTATACGTATTTGGTACGTCAAGGAGCGGGCTGGAGCGAGCCCAAGCTTGAAGCCCATGCCACCTGGGAGGAATTGATCCTTCTCGAAGGCGACTACCTGATGGGCCACAACGGACTGGTGCGCGCGGGCACATATATATATAGACCCGGCGATATTCCCCACGGGCCCCAGGCCACACAAAAAGGCTCGGTTTGGCTGGCCCGCGGCAACAGAGTGCCCGACTTTGAATGGTTCGACGAGCAATGGGCTCACGACGCGGTGAGAGACTATTTTGACGCGCGGCTCAATGATCAAATCGGTGACCGCGAGCCCTGGGGCAATTGGTCCGCAGACCTGAAATAGGAACAGCGTCATGACGAAGGGTTTCACGCGCCCGTTTACGCCGAACGGCACCGCGTCCATCATGCCCGCCCTGCCGTGGCGCTTCGCCGGCAACCTGCTGCTCATTCATTTCAGAACCGACCCAAAAGCACTTGCCGATCTCATTCCCGAGCCGCTTCAGCCTCACGCCAACCACGACGAGGCGTTTCTTTGGAGTCCGGTCCTGAACTGCCACCCCGTGGAGCAATCGTCCGCCCACATGGATCCGGCGCGGAGTTTCTACAATGTCGCCGTGATCGGCATACCGGCCCGGTTCAATGGTGAAAACACCATGCTCTCGGCCTTTCAATGGTGTGACCGGGATTGGCTTGTATTGCTGTCCTGGTTTATGGGCACGTGCTCCAAGCTCGCACACATAGAGCAAACGGGCATGCATCCGTTGTTCGGAAAAGTGGGGTCCGATCAGGGCGGCGGGGTCGGCTCTACGCTCAATCGAACGGTAAGCCGCAACGGCGACAAGATCATCAAAATGTCGCTGAAGTTCGAGCGCGAAATCTCGATCGACGATATGCAATTCTACTTCCGGCATTTGCCGCTGACCAGCATGCGGCATATTCCGGACTGTCATGTGCCGGCGCGCGGACGGCCCGACCTGCATGACCTTACTCAAATGGTCATGTCGGACACTGCGTTCGGCACGCCGCTCTCGGGGTCGGCTCATCTCGAATTCGGCGACTCGGACAATGAAGACCTCTTGCCGCTTCAGCCGAAAGAGGTGCTCGGCGGCTATTGGATTCCCATGGCTTTCAACCTCGACGGCATCAAAGTCGTTCATAACTATCTTGACTAGGACCGCCGCCCGCGCCGCGGGAATCGACGATTGATCGACCAATTCAAGCTTGACCGCGAAATCATAAGGCCCCGCCCATCAAACCAAACGGAAAGTGCGAAATATGCTTTTGAACCGCTCTCTCGCCAACGACATCATGGACCGGGAAGGCCTCGACGGCCTGCTCGCCGTTACGGACAACAACGTCTATTACCTGAGCGATTATGAGTCGGACTTCCTTTACGACGTCCAATACGTCGCCGGCGCGGTTCTGCCTCGCAACAAGGATATTCCTTCGAGCTTGTGCGTACCGGAAATCGAAGCCGCCAACCTGATCGAAAGACCGACATGGATGGATGAAGTGCACACCTACTATTTCGATGTCTACGGCGGTGTGCTCAAAATCCATACCTTTGCGGAAGACGCCCCTCTCGAAGGGGATGACGCCACCATCCGCGCCTGGGTGGACGAACTCAATAACAAGGAAACCGTCAATGTCGGCGGCGCGCTCACCGATGCGCTCAAAAAATTCGGAAACGCCAAAATCAAAATCGGCGTGGACGATACGCGCTTTGCGGCCTTTTTGGCCGCCGACTTCGACAATATCGAATTTGTCGAGGCCGCCCACCTCTTCGTCGAATGCCGAATGGTCAAGACGCCGGACGAAATCGAACTCCTGCGCACGGCGGCAACCAAGAACGAGAACGCCTTGAGGAAAGCTTTTACCGCCATTAGAGAAGGAGCGACATGGCTTGACGTGCGCACGACTTACGAAGTCGGCGTCGCCGAACAGGGCGCGCGCGTATTCTCCTGTTATAACGGCGCGGGTAAAAAGAGCGCGGGAGCCGAACGGGTCATCAAGAGCTATCCGATCGCCAAAGGCGATCAGGTCTGTTTCGACAGTTTGCTCAAATGGCAACGATATGTAGGCGACTGCCAGCGCACCGTCGTCCTGGGCGAACCCTCCGAAAAACTGCAGCGCTATTGGAAGGCGTTCGAGACAGGGCTGGAGGACGGCTACGGCCGGCTCAAGCCCGGCGTCTCAACCATGGAACTCAGAAATCATACTATCGAAACCGTCCGAAAGGCGGGTATTCCTTCATTTTGTTGCGCCTTCATTCACGGCATCGGTCTCGACCATATTGAAATGCCCTTCTCCGTCGGCGGTAAACTGGGCGACTTCACACTCCAGGAAAACATGGTGCTCAACATGGACATGGAGGTCCACGAAATCGGCTGGGGCGGCGTATTTTTCGAGGAGACCATGTTGATCACCAAGGACGGCGCCGAGCGCCTGTATACGCTGGAGCGTCAACTCTTCCAGGCTTGAGATCTCATGACAAATCATGCCGAGGGACTCGAAACGGGGGGCCGCCCCTTTTCGACTTTCTGGCGCGCCGCCAAAGGCACGCCCCTTATAACCTTCGCGCTGTGCTTTATCGGCATGACTCTGACGACGGCCGATCAGGCGCTGTACTCTTTCGCGATTCCCGGCATCGCGAAAGAGTATGAGGTTCCGATAACGACGGTCACGTTTATCGTGACGCTTTCATTTCTTGTCGCAAGTTTCACCGTGGTCATTGCAGGCACGCTGTCCGATCATTTCGGCCGCCGCAAAATGTTCGTGATCCTCTTGGCGGGGTCGGCCGTCTGCGTAGGGCTGCACGCAATCGCCCAATCACTGACGACGCTCGCCCTTTTTCGAATTTTGGGCTTCGCCATCGCGACGGGCCTGTACCCCATCACAAATACGATTGTGATCGAAGCGGCGCCGGCGCGTTATCGGGGCATGATGGCGGGATTCCTCCAAATCAGCTATCCGATGGGGACTTTTTTGGCGTCCCTTTTTGCAGCGCCGCTTATCGACGCGTTCGGCTGGCGCGCCATTTTCTATCCGGCTTACGGCGTCGTACCGCTGGCGTTCATTCTAGGCCATGCGCTCAAAGATCCGGACCGTTTCGCAAAACTAAAAGCATCCCTCAAATCGCAAAACGACGAACGGCAAGCGGCAGAAAAACGCTCATTCACTCGACATGTCGGCGAACTCATCAAACTCGGCGAACTCGTCAAGCCGCAGTTTCTGTCTCGAACGGTGGTCATGTTCACCGGAACGATGTTCATTCAACTGGGCATCATCGGGATGATTTTCCTGTTGCCGACATTCCTGGTCGAGGATCGAAGTTTCAGCCAAAGCGATGCCGCGCGCATCACGGGCTTGTCTTATTTGATGGGAGCGGTCGGCTATATCCTGGCATCGACCATCGGAGAATTCGTCTTGACCCGAAGGAACACATTGATCATTTGGGCAGTCATCGGCGGTTTCTGCCTGGGCATGACGGTTTGGTTCGCGCAAACGCCGGCCTCGCTCATAGCCGGTTTCGGTCTCACAATCATGTTTCTTTATGGCTCCGAAGCCATTCGAATGCCCATGACGGCGGAACTCTTTCCCACGCACATCCGCGCGACGGCGTCGGCGACCGTCGGTTCGCTGGCCGTGAGCCTCTCCGCGGTGACGGCGCCGGTCCTGCTCAGCTACTTCGCGGCCCATTGGGGCTGGACCATGACGTGGACCATCTTCGCCGTCATCCCGTCATTTTTTGCGGCCGCGATCTTTCTCGCCTTGCCGAACTACAAGTCCGGCTTGGAAGTCGAGGAAATCTCCGGCACAGTGAAGCCCTGACGGGGCCCGCAATGGCAAAAGCTCACGCCGCTCATTATCTTCTCGACCACGCGGATGTCGACCGCGAGCGCCAACGCCTGGATCTGCTGTCAAAACTCTATGACCCGTCGGCGCGGGACAAGATTCGACAGATGGGTCTCGAATCGGGTGATATTTGCCTCGAAGCGGGTTTCGGAAACGGTTCGATGTTGACGTGGCTTGCGGACCGGGTGGCCCCCGGTGGCCGCGTCATCGGATTGGACCGGGAACCGCGCTTCGTGGATGTCGACTCGGACGCCCGCATCGAGATCATCCACGGCGACGTCATGACAACGGATCTCGGCTCCTGTCAGGCGGACTTGGTCTATGCGCGGCTGCTCCTGGAACATGTCAGCAGTCCGCTTGACGCTCTCACGCACCTCGTGAAGGCGGCCAAGCCGGGGGGACGCCTGTTTGTCATGGCCACCGACTTTACGCCGTTCGGCGCCGCCGATCCGACACATTTTCGCGCGGCCGAATTTGACGGAACATGGGAAATACTCAAGGAAAAATTTGAAACGACACAACTCATGGAGCTTGCCTTCGGCCCCAAACTGCCTTCCCTGTTCAGGCAAGCGGGGCTTCACGACATCGAACACGACTTTACGCCGGTGGAGGCCGCGCCGGGCTCGGATTACACCCGGGAATATTTACTGGCCGCGGCGTCTTTGGCGGATCTGCGCGCCGACTTCGCCGCCGCGTGTCGAACCATGATCGAGATCGCCTCGGACCCTGCATTCTCATTTCACTATCAGAACATTCACCGCTGCTCGGGCCGCAAACCCGAACACCAACACGAAGAAAGGATCCCATAATGCCGAAAGTCTTAGTGGACAACCAAAACGTCTGGTACGAAGTCAAAGGCGGCGGCGAACCGATAGCGTGCATCGGCGGCTTCGCACTATTGCATGACCAATTCGAGTTCTGCACACCCTACATGCTCGATGCGGGTCTTCAGATGATCAACTGGAACCAGCGCGGTATGGGCGCGTCCGACTGGACCATGGTGCGCCCCTATTCTCTTGACGACTGGGTAGACGACCTCAAAACCGTTTTGGATGACGCCGGGATCGACCGCGCCCATGTCTGGTCCACATCGACCGGGTCGGCCATCGGGATCCGGTTCGCGGCAAAGTACCCTGAAAAGACGAAGTCCCTGATAACGTATCCTTGGTACAAGACGGATGACTATTGGCGGCGTCTATTTCAAGTGGCGGGCGACCTGTCGGAAGTTTTCGGCATTCGTCAGCTTTCCCGCGTATTCGCCGGTGTCGTTTTACCTGCGGACATGATGTACACGGACGAGCACATCAAATATGAAAAATGGGCGTGTCAGAAATACGAAAAGAACGTCAACATGACAACCATGCGCAATGTTATGGACGCGCTCGCCAATGTCGATTTGACAGGCGATATACCGCGCATTCAATGCCCGATCTTTTTGCTCATGGGCGACGACAGCGCCCTCAACAAAATTGAAGGGATGGAATCGGCAAGTTTCGACTCCCTGACGACCGAATTTCGGAAGTTGAGGCCGGACGCGGGTCTGGGCGTCGTTACAGGCGCCAGCAGCACTTATTGCATGATCACCCGGGCGGAACAGACGACCAGGATCGTTACGGATTTTTTGGAGACGCTGTAAGAGCATCAGCCGCGCGAAGCGGCGCACCGCACAGACTGACACTCCGTGCAAGTCTTCGTTTTAGGGCGCTTCTTGTGTTGCGGTCATGACAAGTCGTCCAAAACGTCGGCCGCAAACACGCCGTGTCATGTTCCGCTTATTCCGTAATGGGCGGAATGCCGGTGGGCACCATGCCTTCGTGATGATGTACGATCATCCAATCTCCGTTAATCTTTTGGAATACGTCGGTAATTCGAACATGTCCGGACGCGGGATTTGGCGGCTCATATGAAAATGTGAGGTAGTAACGCGCCAACGCAACGTCACCCCAGACATCAATGACCGGGTCATCAGTGCTCAGTGTGAGCGCCCCGCGCGACTGCATTTGCTCTTGATCGCCTTTGTGAAACTCCGCGCGCTCCTCCTTGCCGCTGATAAGTTGGGGCGTAAACACATCCCATACGGTGGCATCGTCGTGGAGATATCGATCGGTTCCGTCAATGTCGTGGTTTTGAAACGCGTCAAACATGGTGTGAATGACGTCCGTCACCTGTCGCTTTATGTCTTCGGCTGAATCTGACATGTCGATATCGTCTCCCTGTCAAACGAATTTGCAAATCGGACACATGCTTGCCCACTCAAAGGTCAAGACAGCCGCCTCCACGGTCGCGGCCAGATCTTGTCCGTCAACACCCGGAACCGGCTGAACGACGCACCTCGCGCGGGCTCGTAAAGAAGACGTCATCGGAATAGAAGCCACGTGATTCTTTGTCGGTTAGAACCGACTATATCCAGACGTTGACCAGCGAACAGATCCGACATTCGGCACGCTTCGGCTTCAATGACAACGAGTTACTTCCGCGCACCAAAAAACTGAACGCGCCCGATCCCGCCGCGTGCAGACGTATGAAGGTCGTCAAAAGGACTGTCGAAGAATTTGAAATGACCTTCGTGGTCACGGTCGGCCCATGCTTCGACCACCTTGCTTTTCTCAAAACCGCCCTTCATCAGAAACTCCGTTCGGTTCCAAGAGGTCCACTGACGCCAAAACGGTTCGGCATTGTAGTAACAATCCCAATTGAGCATGAACTGTTCATGCACATTGTAGTCGCCGCCGTAGGGGATGTCGTAATTCATGTTGACACCGCCCGGGCGTAAAACGCGAAAGATCTCATTGATAATATTGATGGCCGCCGTCTTGGAGGTCTCGTGGTAAACGCCGCCGCACACGACAAGATCGAAATAGCCGTCGTCGAACTTGAGGTGCTCGCCGCTCATCTGATGGAAATGAACGATCTTGCCCAGTGCCTCCGCCCGCGCGCCCGCGTAACGAATAAAGGCCGACCCCACGTCAATGCCGTGAATTTCCGCGTTCGGCCAAGCATCGGTGAGCGGCAGCGTAGTCCAGCCGACGGCGCAGCCCAGATCAAGAATGCGCACGGGCTTCAAACCAGGGTAGAAATGCTTCACGCAATTGATCAAGGCGGTCCCGCCGCCATCGCATTTCGGGCCGACCATGCCCCGCGTGTAGTAATAGGCGCCGCGATCATAAACGGCAGGCGTAAAAAGGTCGTCTTCCGTTTGACTCGTCTGATAGCCGCCGGGCATGGCGTGAATATCGACCGCATCAATGTAACGGGGCATCTCGAAGTTCGGGTCTATAGTGACAGTGCCCCTTGCCGTCGTCGCATTGGACTTGGCTTGAGTCTTCATACGCGGCAATTCACGCCAAACAATCTCTCCCTCATTATCCCACAGCATCTCTTGCAGCGTTCGTGCTATGGCGCTCCAGGTCTGCGTGTATGGTTCATGCATCATCAAATGATGCACTTCATCACCGGTCTCCGGCGAGCGGCCTTTTTCCTTTACGAATTTCGGTTTCGCCACTTTTTCATAGATCACCTCATCGTACGGATAGACACGCTGCGACATGAAATGCTTGATGGACGCGGTGATATTCTCCCGCGCGTGTTGGTCGTGGGTCGCCCGCGGCATCATGTCGTGAGGCAAGGGTTCTTTTATATTGAGAGACATGTCCATTCTCCAACGCAATGACCGTGCGGCCGGATCTTCGACGTCGTGACCGGACCCGGTTTTGATCGAGCCTATTTCCAAGCCCCAAAACAGAACCAATGTATGGTTTTCGACATGCGGCCCGTATCGCTGTTGACTTCGCCTTGATCCTGATCGATCGAGTCGAGTATGGCCTGCGGTCCTGACAGATGCCGACTGGGTACGGTAAAGAAGACGAAGTTGTCTTGTGAAAAGCCGCCCGCGGCACAAACCTCTTCAGGGTCCATATCGCGAAACGCCTTATAGAAAGGCTCTTTATTATAATAAGAGTCCCAATCCAGATAGAAGCTGTCGTAGGGAGCGGTCATGTTGTTTGGCGGAAGCTCCATATGCAGCATCAAGCCGCCGGGCTTCAAGATGCGATGGCACTCCTCAAACACCTTGCCGATCGTCTTGGCGGGCAATTCGTGCAACAACATTGAAGTGAAGATCAGGTCGACGCTTTCATCCGCGAATTTCGTATGCTCCGCATCCTGCTGATGAAAATGCATGGTGACGCCTTTTGACTGGGCGCGCGCGTTGGCGTAGCGCAACAAAGGTGCGGCGACATCCGTCGCATGTACGTCCGCATCCGGATAAGTTTGCGCCCACGGCATCGTGTTGTTGCCAAGACCGCAACCCAAATCCAGAATCGTTTGCGGATGAAAGTCCGGGTATTTGTTTCTGATGAACATGGATATCGAACCGCCGATATCATCGCGCTCATCGCCTAACAGACCCATTGTGAACACGGCGCCGCCATTGTCGTAAATGGCACCCTGACTCACGTCGTCTTGAGCGTATTCGGTGTGATAGCAACCGGGTACAAGATGAATGTCGATGTCGGAGACGTATCTCGGGACTTCCAACGTCGGGTCCAGTTCCAGCGTTCCCTGGGCCTTGTCGCCGGACTGGCTCAAAACGCGCGCGCGTCGATTCAAACCCTCAACATCGCGCTCGACAGTCGGGATGACCGAGCGCCAAACCATCTCTTGCGCATTGCACCGCAGGCTCGAATAGAACTTGAAGAGCGACTCAGGCTTCAGCGCTTTGTGGACTTGAGGCCCGGTTCGAGGTTTTTGACCCTGCCTTTCCAGTTTGGGTTCGACTTTCCGCTCGTAGACGGTTCGCATGCTGTCCGCCACATTGTGAAGGACATAGTGGCGCATGCCTGACATGAAATGCTGGCGGGAAAGCTCATCCCGCGTGGGTTTGATCGAAAGATCCCGGTGCATCTGATCGGCCATTGCCTGAGCCTCTTTGAGGTTTGGGTCAAAAGGGACAAACCGCCCCTTTGAATTGTACAAAATTATTATAGCACTTTATCGATAAAAGTTGAAAAAATCAGGGGATGTTCCGACGACCCCGGCAGACGATACAAGGCAAATCCGAGAACGGTCTACCGCTGCTCCTCAATAAGTTCGATGATCTCGCCAGTGGGGCCGGTCAGAGCACCGCTCCGATTGCCCTCATAGGCCAAAGACGATTCGGTCAAGGGTGCCGAGAACCAATCCGCATCGACGGCGCGCAAATCGTCAACCGAAAAGCTGACCATGGCATTTCCGGGAGGCAACTGACCCTCCGCGCGCGGCCGCGAACCGATAGAAGCGGAATATCTGTCGATTTCAATGAGGTTCCCGGGCTCGGACGCGGCCACGAGTTTCAACTCAAAAAGATGGTCTTCGGGCAACCCTTGCGCGCGCGCGATAATCGGAATCTGAAAATCCGCGCCGCCCACTGCCGCCATGCCCAGCTTATCGGAATAAAAGTCCTGAATGGCCATCGGATCGGGTCCCGCCAATACGACGATGAACACCCTGTCAACAAACGATTGCGCGCGCGGCACCGGGGACGTCTCCCTGTCACCCGTCTCCGCCGTCAAATAGAGGACCTCCCGTGACGGGCCGATGACCTGCATGGCGTGAATGCTCGGGCTGTTGCCGCCGATACTGTCGGCTTCTCCGATGATTTCGAACGGCCCGGCTCGGAGTTCGTCTTCAAGGGCGTAGACGTCCTCAACCGCAATCTCGAACGAATTCCAACCGGTCGTCGTCATCGCCTTGTAATCCGGCACCTCATCAATCAGCGCCGCCCGGATAAAGACATCGGCGCCGCCCGCCGGTTGCATGAGAATATACGGCCGCTCCGCCATGTTCGCCGCGCCCCACGAGTGCGCCAAGTCCGCACCGATGACGCCGCGCTCGGCAACCGTGTAGCCGAGCCAATTCCCGTACCAATCTTCGGTTTTGGCCAAATCCGCGGCGCCGATGGTCGCCACTTTGATACGCGACGCCACAGCCGACTGTCCGGAGATATCAACGGGGGCGGCAGACTCATCCCCGGCGCTTTCCAAAAGAGCGCAGCCCGAAAGTCCGGAAAAGCTTGCCGCCGCCGCACCGCCAAAGATCAAACGCGTGGACGATATGAGAAACCGCTGCCGCGTCATCAGTTCCGACTTGGACATGTCATTTACTCCTCTTGTTATCCCTGCCGCTCGCAGGGGTCTTCGATCAATTCGGTAATTTCACCGGCCGGACCGACGAACGCGGCGCTGCGCCGACCGTCATAAGCCAGCGTGTTTTCCCTCACAGGAGCCGTCACGAAGTTGACCTTCGCCGCATCGAGTTCGTCCGTGGAAAATGTCACCAGAGAATTGCCGGGCGGCAGTTGCCCGTCAGCCCGCGGCCGCTGCCGCGCAGGCTCGGGATAACCGTCTATCTCGATCATGTTGCCGCGCTCGGTGGCGGCGACCATGCGCAGGGGAAAGACGTGGTCCTCCGGCAAGCCCTGAGCACGCGCGATCACTTTGATGTTGAACGTCAAGTCGCGGTCGGCACGCATACCCAAACGGTCTACATAAAAAGAGCGCAGCGCATTCGCGTCCGGGCCGGCCAAGACCACGATAAATGTGCGGTCGACGAAAGAACGAGGCGGCGGCAGATGGGACGTGTCGCGGTCACCCATCTCGCACGTCAAATAAAGGATCTCGTCCGCCGGCCCCGCAACCTGCATGGCATGAATGGACCCGTGCCCGCCCAAAGGCCTCGCCTGACCCATGATTTCAAAAGGTCCGTCGACAAGCTTTTCGTTCAATGCGTATACGTCGTCGACGATGATTTCAAAGGAGTTCCATCCCGTCGTCGTCATGGGCCGATAGTGAGGCACGGGGTCGATGTGGACGACTCGTATAAAAACGTCCGTACCGCTTTGAGGCTGCATCAGAACATAAGAGCGGCCTTTCATATCGGGCGCACCCCACGAAGCGGCGAGCGCGGCGCCAATGTCTCCCCGCTCGACCGTCTCATACCCAAGCCGACCCGTGTAACATTCTTCGACGGAGGCCGGTTCACGAGCGCCGATGGTCACCATCTTGATCCGGCTAATCACGGTAACTGTCTCGCGATGGATTCGTCATCCCGCTTCTACCTTCGCACTTTCCCAGACGTCGAACCAGCCCGCTATGCGGCGGCCACGATCATTTCGTCCATTGCGGCCGCATCCCGCCGATAATGACGCAGCCCCCAAAACAACCCCAAAAGCATAATCAATCCAAATCCGAAACACGTGATCGACATACCGTATTTGAGGGCCGAAGGGTCGCCAAACAGGTCGGTGATCAATCCGACGATCGGCGGGCCGGTCATGGACCCGAACAAATTGATGATGAGAAAAAATACCGCCGTTGCCTGGCCGCGCATTTCGCCCGGCGTAACGGCGAGAAGTGCGGACGGGCTTGTTCCCGAACTGATCGACATGCCGAGAAAACCCATGAACAGCACGACAAGCGCGAGCCACGCGGTGGGCATAAGCGGAAAAAGAGTAAAGGCGGGGAAGATAATGAGACAGCCGGTGAGCACGGTGAGGTACGCCGCGTGATTGATCCCTCTCGCGGTCATGCGCGCCGCGAGCCACCCTCCAAAATTCGTACCGATGGGGCCGGCCGTGAGCAGAATAATTCCGACGGCCGGACCACTCCAATCCACATCCCAACCCCAGGTTCTGAGAAACAGAGGCGGCGCCCAAAAACTCGACCCGCCGATGGCGGTCACACCAATGATGCCTATGAACAGGCTGCCATAGGCACGCCACCGCTCAAGGAGATAAAGGACGGCTTGTCTAACCGTGGGTCCCGTCCGCCCCTCGCCGTCCCGACCGATCGTCTCCTGACGTCTCGGTTCCCTGACCGTGGCATAGAGCAAAGCCGCCAGTAGAAGCCCGGGCAGCCCGACCGCCAAAAATGCCGTCTGCCAGGAATAGAGTTCGCCAAAGCCCGGCAAGACCAAGGGCGGCGATTCATTGATGTACTCGACGATCTGGCTGCCTATCAAATAAGTGCCGCCCGCGCCTACCGGAGCGCCCGTCATCCAAAGTCCGACGGCGCGCGGACGGATATCCTTGGGGAAATAGTCCCCGATCAAAGACAACGAGCATGGCCCCGCACTGGCCTCTCCGACACCGACGCCGATTCGGGCGACAAACAGACCACTGAAACTCTTTACGATCCCGCACGCCGCCGTCATGAAGGACCAGACGGCAATGCTGACGGCCAAAATGGCGCGGCGGCTTTTGCGGTCTGCAAGCCAGCCCAAGGGTATGCCGAACGCCACAAACAGGATGATGAAAGCGGGGCCGATCAAGAGGCCCATTTGAAAGTCGGAAAGCTGAAGAGACGCCTTGATCGGCTCGATCAGCAAACTGAGAATAAACCGATCGATATAAGCGACAATGTATACGAGGGTGAGCAAGGACGCGACGTACCAGGCGTAAACCGGGTTCGGATAAGGCGACTGCGCGCGGCGGGCCGCTGCCGTGTCCTTCGAGACGTCCACCTGCTGTTCAATCCGTCAAACTTCGTCGGCAAATCTTCGTTTCGATTTCAAAGCTCTTCAAAAATAACTGCGGACTCAAAACTCGGAACCAGCTCAGCGTTTCTCTTCGACAAGCTCGGCAATCTCTCCGACAGGGCCGATAAATGACGCGGCGCGGGCGCCGCGGTAGACCAGAGACTCGTGTCGAACCGGCGCCGAGATAAAGTCGACATCCAAATCGTCCAAGCTGTTGACCGAGAAGCTGGTGATCGCGTTCCCCGGCGGAAGCTGACCCTGCTTGCGAGGCCGCGCCGTGGCCGGGGCGGGAAAGCCGTCAATCTCCATGAAGTTGCCGGGCTCCTTGAAAGGCACGAACGTCATGAACAGGGGATGGTCTTCGGGCAAACCCAGAGACTGGGTGATCAAAGGAACGCTGGTCTTCCTCTCTTCTCCCTTTTGAATATCGAACTTTTCCGTATAGAAATCATGAATGGCCCAAATATCCGGACCGCAGATGACAATGATGAAATTACGCCCGACAAAGGCGCCGGCATCGGGCAAAAGAGAGGCGTCGCGGTCGCCCGTCTCGCACGTCAGATACAAGACTTCCTGAGCGGGACCCACGACCTGCATGGCGTGAATGGTCGGATAATCCGTGCCGATACTCTTGGCGGGACCGATAATCCTGAACGGGCTTTTCTCCAACTTTTCGTTGAGCGCATGCACGTCGTCAACGATGACCTCGAAGGCGCTCCATCCGAATGTGGTCAACCCCCTGTAGCCTTCGACCCCGTCGATTTCGACAGCGCGAATATAGACGTCAGCTCCGCTTCCAGGCTGCATGACGATATAAGGCCGGTTCGCCATATCGGAGGCGCCCCAGGATGACGCCAAGTCGGAATCAACCTTGCCGCGTTCCACGACCGAATGGCCGAGCCATTCCCCATACCAGTCTTCAATGGCTGAGAGCGACGGCGCGGCGATTGTGCCCATCTTGAGCCGCGTGATCTTTGAATTGTTTTCTTCCGCGGACGTATCACTCATGACGTCTATCTTCCTTTGACGAGGTCGTCTTCAAGCTGCCGACGATGTGCCGACTGCGGCTAAAACAAAGGGCCCGCCAACCGGGCAGGCCCCTCGTTTGTTTTGCGGGTTTACCGTTTTACTAGAACGACAAACTCGACCTGAATCCAAACGTCCGCTTGTCTTGAGGCACCAGGATGATACCCAATTGATTGAAGGCAAAAGGATCAGGCACGTTCGAGAAGTCGGTAAAATCCTGACCTCCGCGCCATGTTTGTTCCTGGAACAGGTTCTTGACGAAGAATTCAAGGCGGAGATTTTCCCTCTCCATTCCCAGTCTCACGTTGGCGAGAATCCAATCGGAGGTTTCAGCCAAATTGGCCACACCGGTTACGGACGCGCCTTGGTAGGTCACGTCGCCGCGGACATACCAATCCCAGTCCTGCAGCGAGGGAAAGGCGCGGGTATAGGTCGCCGACGCACTCGCTTGCCATTTCGGGAACCGCGTCGACCGGTTGCCGGCAACGTTTGCCGTTCCGTAAGTTTGCCTCACGGACCCCAGCGTCGACAGAAACTGCGTCAACTTGTTCTCGTTCCACGAGAACGAGAAGTTCGAGACCAGACCTTCCATCAATTCGGCGACCGCTTCGATCTCTATGCCGTAATATCTGGACGAGCCGGGTGCCACGATCGTGACGAAGTTGGGGTTCGATGGACCCGAGTTCGTACCGTCACCTGTGGGATCAATGTCGACCGTATTGGGAATGCCGTCTCCATCGTCGTCACGCACAACCGTGACAAACTCAGCCGTCACATGGTCTTTCCACTCCATCCAATAGCCGGCGATATTGAAGGTCAGGCGCCCGTCCAGCCATGTGGATTTTATGCCGGCTTCGAGTGAATCGAGCCTCTGCGGCGGCGTAGACAAATCAAGCGCGTTTTCACCGACTTGCTCGACGAACTGCTGACAAGGGGATGACGTGCTCTCCATGCGCGTGACCGGCGAAATAAACGGCACTGTATAGGGCTCGTCAGTACACGTTAACGCGTTCGTGTTGATCCGGCCGGGCAAATTGCCGCGTGAGGCGGTGGCATAAACATTGATGTTGTCGGTCGCCTTCCAGGTCAAGCTGAAACGAGGCGACCAACTGGTAAACGTGATCTCCGTGTCGGTAACACCGTCGCCCCGCTTGTCTTCCTGATAGCGGAATTCGGCATCGAAAGTAAGGCTGTCGATGATGTCATATGACGCGGATCCGTAAAGGCCCCAAACATCGACAAAATCACCTCCGTCGTTCGCCACCAGGAAGCGATTGGGTCTTGCCGAGGGATCGGGGCATGGCGCGCCGGAAAGACCTGCGAAGCCGCAAACATGCACGAACACGCCCCCTTGACCGGAGGTCAGGAAGTCCTGGCTGTAGTAGTTGAAGCCGCCCAGCCAACGAAAGCGCTCATCGCTGCTCGACTGGAACCTCAGATCGACCCCCCAGTCGTCACCATATTGAGGATTGACGACGTACCAGGATTCCACGGGCGTTTGATCCCAGTCGCGCAGGGCCTGAGCGGTATTCTTGTTGTAAGACGCGGTCAGTGTGCCGGTGACGTTCCACGGCAAATCCGCTTCGAATACACCGCTGACACGGCTGATATTGCGACGGATTCCGAAACCGTCCATCGTCGGCACGTCGCCGATACCCAAGTCATTGTAATTGAGGATTTGGTCGACGATAAAGGACTCGCTGCCTTCCGCCAACTGACCGAGAATCACGGGGTAAAGGCTGGTATTGGAGTCCACCTGTGGACCGCCGGCGTCGATATCCGGAACTTCACCGCAGATAAAACTCTGCGGCATGAGCGTTACCGGGTTGCCGTCGACATCGAGACCGGGGCGCGTCGTGCCCGTACACGTATCGTTGAAGCGGCCTTGCAGAAACGCAATGGCTTCAGGGCCGTCATCGTCTTGCTGATAGTAACCGCGGATTTTGACCCTGAGGGAATCGTCCGGCTCCCAATACAACACGCCAAACGCCGATTGAGACGATTGCTCACCCAACGCGCCGCCATCCGATGCGGTGTACATGTCTCCTTTACTGAAAAACCGGCCGCCGATACGAACCGACATCTTGTCTCGAACGACCGGAATGTCGACACGCGCGGAAACTTCATACTGATCGAAGGTTGCCGCTTCCGCGACGATTTTTCCGCCGAATTCACCCAGATCAGGTGTCGATGTCACGTAGTTTACAGCGCCCGCGAAAGAATTTCGACCGAACAAGGCCGATTGGGGTCCTTTGATGACCTCAACCCGCTCCAGATCGACGAGGGACAATGACTGAGCCGATTGAAGAGCAAAAACACCATCCACAAAGAGCGAAGCGGTCTGGAACGTCGTGAACTGCTGTCCCTGCAGGCCGCGGAAGCGAATGTTGCTAAACAGGCGACCCGGGCGGTTCCCCGACAGTTCCGCATTGAATTGAACGCCCGGTGTGAACAGGGAGACGTCTTCAAAATCCTGGAAAGCGCCGCGTTCTATATCGGCGCCGGTAAAGGCCGTCACCGAGAGCGGGACATCCTGGACACCCTCCTCGCGGCGGCGAGCCGTGACGCGGATCTCCTGGCGAACTATCTCCTGCGCCTTGGCGCTGTGAAACTTAAGCGCCGGCATCCAGAACGCCGTTACGAAAAGTGATAAAGCAGTAGTGGAAGATACAACCCCGAATGAGCGCATCGTCAGCCCCCTTGAATTTGCCATAGCAGCTTTTCCACCTCTATCCCGGATCGCTCCGACCAACTCCCGTATCACCTTAAGGTCCACCCGGAGCCGTTTTCGCGTCGGAAAAGCTGTTGCGGCCAGTTCATGATCCTCATGCAATGTCGCAAAATCGCAACCAAACCATTTTATTTATAACACAGTTCTATTCAGTTTCCAGTCATTCTTGACCATATAAATGCCTGATCAACTTCAGTCCGTTGCATAATAACATCTGACATGATCAGGAGAAACGGTATACCGATGCAAAGGAGGGCCCGCCAAGAACGGGAGGCTTGCCGCCTCCGGACAGCGTCATCCGCTTAACGCCGCCGAAATGCACAACCTTCGGGTCAGATCTCCTGATCCAAGAAATCTCGAACGATGGCTGCGGCTTCTTCCGCGTGAATGTCAAGAAACCCATGGCCCCAACCCGTCAAATGTTTGACCGTTCCGTTTCGCATCACGTCTTGAGCGCGCGCCGTCTGCTCATGCAGGTCATCGTCGGGATTGAGGACCAAGATCGGCTGCCGAACCTCGGGCAGAGTCTCAGCCAAGTTATAGTTGAACGCCGCGTTATGTCCCCACCATGAAATATCCGGACGGCGAATGGCATCGGGAAACTGTTTCGCGACGTGATCCAATGTCCAGCCGGGCATCGCCCAGTAGACATGTTCCCGCCATTTGTCGGCCAAATGGGAACCGTCCCCGGTCAGGAGTTCGCGCGCAAAATGCGTGCGCTGATTTCCGAGTTCCTCTTCGGTGTAAATGGCTGCCGAGACAAGAACGAGCCGCCGTACGAGACCAGATCTTTGTCGAGCAAGCTCGACAGCGATCTTCGAGCCCGTGTGGTAACCCATCACGTCTATGGTTCGAAACCCCAGTGCGTCGACGAAATCGGCCATCGCGGCGGCATAGTGGACGATACCCGGCGGGTCCGGCGGCGGATCGGATTCGCCGAAGCCCGGCGTATCGACCGCAACAGCGATCCGGTCAACACCGATATGAGACAGAAAGATCTCGTAGATCCGCCCCGAGTTCGGGCTGCTGTGAAAGCACACAAGGGGATTATTGAGTTCGTCGCCCGGGGGACGCGCGATGCGATAGTGCATTTGACCGAAGCGGCCATCCGCATATTGACGACGAACACCGGCCGTTGCGGCGCGGGCCGAACGAGTCATCATCGCCCATAGGGCCCATGCGCTTCCGAGACCAAGCGCATGGCGCCGCGTAAACTCATGTTTCGAAGCGCCCGTTCTCACCATCGCAAGCCCTCCCGTCACAGAAGCCGTTTGATCCCGCCCACGACGATATCACAGGCATGGGCATACCCCGAACATTTCGGCAGTCACCATGGCAAGCGGGGTCTACCCCCCTGCTTGCCGATAAGCACGTGGACTCAGACATCAAATATCCTTACCGGCGCGCGGCGCTTCCTGCACCATGCCGCGCGTCGGCTCGTCAAGCCCATCGGGCAACCTGCAACAGGAAGCGCCCGAGAAGACGGAGAAGCAACAAGGGGACAAGTTGGTTTTATAAGACAACATGAGCTATGACTATCACCGCCGATAGAAGGCTCGCAAAGGAAAAGCCGAATGGGCGACTCGACAGGCCAGGATTGGCGGCCGGCTCTCAAAATCTACGGCATCTGTCTTTTCGGACTGGTGTTGTCAAATGTCGATCAAGCCTTCTTCGGATTTGCCATTCCGGGTCTGATAAAGGAATTCAAAATCGGACTTGAATCGGTCGGCGTCGTCTTGTCCGTATCATTCGTATTTGCCGCGTTCTTTACGCTGTTCGTCGGCATGATGGCCGATATGTACGGCCGACGACGCGTCTACATCGTATGCCTGATATTACCGGCCATTCTCGTAGGTCTCCATGCGTTCGTCCCCGACATTACAACGCTCACCATAATCCGCGCCCTCGCTTTTGGCCTGACATCGGCACTGGTACCCATTGCGACGACCTACACCGCCGAAGTCGCGCCCGACAGATACCGCGGCGTGCTGACCGGTCTATTGCAGGTCGGATTTCCGCTCGGATGGTTTATTGCCTCGCTGATTTCCGCACCCATACTTGCAGCGTACGGCTGGCGCTACATTTTCCTGCCCGCCTTTTTGGTCGTTCCCATGGCGGTCGCACTGGCGTTCGTTCTGCCGGAGAGCGGTCGATTTCTCGCCGGCAAGCCGAAGAAAGATTCGGCAAGAAAGATCCGCACAACGCCCCTCGGTCTGAGCGGCCATCTTTCGACATTGAAAGACCCGATCTTCAAAAGACGCATTGTCCTCTGCGCCATACTTTTCTTCTTTCACGGCGGAGCTTACGCGGGTACCGCCTTTTATTTCCCTCAGTTTCTGACCGACTCAAGAGGCTATTCGGAACAAGATGCAGCGGCGCTCACCGGTCTTTCGTACTTCATCGGACTGATCGGTTACTTCTCTGCGGCATTTGTCGGCGAGTTTTTCATGACGCGTCGGAATACCATCGCCATCTGGGTGTCCTTGGGCGCATTGGCCTTCACCGGGTTTGTCTGGCTGGCGGACAACCGAACTTCAGACTTGATCTGGTTCGGTCTGATGACGATTTTCTTTTACGGTTCCGCTGCGGTCATGTGGCCGCTCAGCGCCGAACTCTTTCCAACCCGCGTCCGCGCGACGGCTTCGGCGATTTCAAACGCCGGCATTATGGTCGGCTTTGCGGTCTATCCGGTGCTTGTGGCCTGGCTCGTAGAAATCTACGGCTGGCAACCGGCATTCACTGTTGTTGTGGTGCCGTCTTTGATATTCGCCGTTTTTGCGGTGCTCGGTTTGGAAAATCTCAAGTCCGGTATCTCACTGGAAGAGATATCCCGTGATGAACCGTCCGCTTCATCACAGAACAAAACTTTCGTTTAAATCCGGGGTGGATCGATGAACGATAATCAAGCTAGTCGAGTTCCGCGTTATGGGTGCTGCCCACAACAAATGAAATGCGGATCACCATGAAAGCCGTCCGTTTCAGCCGCTACGGCAAACCGGCCGATGTTCTGGAGATCGTCGATATCGACCTCGGATGCCCCGAGCTCGGCGAAGTCATCATCTCCGTAGAAGCGGCACCGATCCATTTGGCCGATCTTTATACCATGGAAGGTTGGGAGGGTATGCGCTTGCCCTTGCCCGTTATGCCCGGTTTTGAGGGGGTCGGCCGTATCGAGCAAACGGGCGCGGCGGTCACGGATTGGAAGAAAGGCGACCGCGTGTTCCTGCCGATCGTTGCCGGTGCCTGGAGCCAGAAGGTCAAGGTTCGTGCAAAGGGTTTGATCCCCGCCCCTGAAGGAGATGCAGCTCAACTCTCTCTTTTGATGATTAATCCGCTTACGTCCTATCTGATCCTTAAAGACTATGGTGATCTGAAGGAAGGCGATTGGATCATCCAAAATGCCGCAAATTCGAATTGCGGCCGATATCTCATTTCATTAGCCAGGATGCGCGGGATCAAGACCGTCAATGTAGTAAGACGCGAGTCGTTGATACCCGAACTTGAAAAACTGGGTGCGGACATCGTGCTCGTCGATGGCGCCGACTTGGCGTCGCGCGTCAAACAAGCCTCTGACGACGCCGACATTCGTATCGGGGTCGATGCCGTGAACGGCCTTGCGGTGACGCGCCTCGGCGAATGTCTGGCGGACGGGGGAACCATTCTTTGCTACGGCAGGCTGAGCGGCGAACCGTGTACGATCCCGGCGGACATGTTATTCATTCGAGATATACGACTAATCGGCTTTTTTACGGCGCGGCAGATCGAGTCACGCACACCCGCCGAGGTGGCGGACATCCTCACCTATCTTGCCGGTCTCATCGCAGACGGTACGCTCCGCGCAAAAATTGACGCCACCTATCCGCTTGACGAAGTCGTCGACGCGGCAATCCACGCGCGCAAGTCAGGCGACGAACGCAAGGGTAAAGTCATACTTTTGCCCAACGGCTAGGGATGCTCCGGCGGCTTCCGAACATGCGAGCGCGACCGGATTCGTAAATGGACTTCATCATTCGAGTGGGTTGGCCTTTATCACACTAACCGGTTTTTCGTCACGCCACTTGACCCGATCAGCAGGCCCGTCGGCGGGCACTTATCCTTCGCAAGTACAAGTGCAAACACCATCATTGTGAAATCTCATCGATGCCGAGACCGGATTTGACGTTCTCGATACCCAAAACCGCCAACCCGCAAACGAAGAGAGACGGGGCGACGGCCAAAGTAAACGCCCACTGCCAGCCCCATACGCCGATCGCCCAGGCCACAATCACAGGGTATGTCGCAAATGCGAGGTTTATGCCCAAGGACGCGCTCATAGCAGCCCCCGTTGCGCGGAGCCGCGGTATCCCGCGATGGTTCGCCGCGTTCTGATACGAATTGAAACTTTTGAGGAAACAAGACCCCGGAAAGTCGATCGTTCAGTTCTCTTCGTTGCGCCCTCGGCTGGGTTCCACCCAGTCTTTGACGAGCGGTCTCAAAATGCTTGAGACAAAATCGTCCCGTCGTTGTTTGATGGCCTCTTCTTCCTCTTCCGTGGGCTGAAATCGATCAAGCGACGACGACGAGACAATACCCTGCTCATCCAACTTCTTTTCGATGAGGGCCAACCTGTCTTTTGTCACGTAAGTCTCACGCGCGAGCGCAATGACAACTTTCATGACGCGATCAATATTCTGGTCGCCGAGATAAAAGTCCTTTGAATAATCGATGGACATGAAGGCGCTCCCTTAATTTTCGAGCAAAAGCCGTTCGGATACAATGTGGTTCAGGCCCAAGGGTAGGAACGGAGATGATCAAAGATAAGATCTATCGCTTTCGGATCATCCTGATAGTCGATGCCCAGCAATCCCTCGGTATGAACCACTCCCACGTTCCCGTTCTTGCTTGCCAAGGGTCCATGAGGAACACCGGCGGGTCGCGAGTAAAATCCGCCGACAGCCACCGTGTATCCCGGCGCGCCGGCGACCTGACCAATCAAAACATCGCCGCTGATCACGAGACTTTCTTCGCGAACCGGATGGACCTCAATGCCTTCGGCATACCAGCCGGGCATAAGTCCCGCGAGATGCGTGCTCGTGCCGGTATCAGGATCAACTCTCAACACCTTCACGAAAATACCGGGGCGAAACTTTTGAGACGGCGCCGAGGCTGACAATGGATCAAACCAATCCATTGCCCAACTATCCACAAACGGCACAGCCTTTTCAGTTGCAGCTCCGTGGGCTGAAGATTGCGAGTCGACAAACACCGGTAGACGATCGAAGATCGCATAGATGCAGCAGTCTTCCAAAACGTGCCAGCCGCCTTGTTCCACTCCGGAAGGGAAATAGCAAAAACAACCATTGCCAAGTTCATTTGGCCCGACTTTTATTTTTCCTTCGTAAACAAAAAAATCCTGATCAGCTTGACAATAACCCGGACCCCGCCAGCGCCACCCCGCCGGCAAATGAAGAAGGGCGGAAAGCGCGCCCGTCTCGTCGTCCTGATTCAGCACGCGCACTTCCAAACCGGGTGGCAGACCCTGCGGGTTCCATGTTCGGCGGGGTTGCTCAAAGGCTTTCAGGTTTTCCGTTTGAGGTCGGGGCATAACTTTTCCCATCAAGGAGGCGGCGTCTGGAAAGGCAAAAAGCCATCAATTAGGCTTCTTTGATTGCAGGACTGTCAACAATTTTGACTGATCAAATTGAAAACGGCCGCGAATTTCTTTAGGCTCTTTGTCAATATATTAGCGCAGTTTCGATCATAGCAACCGGTACGGGTTCCTCGCCGTTTGAAAGACAAAAGTCATGAACATCCAGAAGACGAGAACGGAGCAAGCCAGATACGACTTTGCATCCGGTTTGATGAAATTCAATTCAACCGGTATCGGGGCCGGGATGACGAGTTACTTCGAAAAGAACAAACACCTGATCAAGTCCCATCCCCAAATGGCCGACGTCAAAGAACTGATGGAAAACGCGCCCGTCTATCAATTTGGCGCCTTCTTTGAGCGCTCCAATCATCAACTCATGTTCGAGACCATTCTGGACATTTTGGAGGCGCGCAAAGATGAAGTCATGGAGTGGCTCAATTCCTACAATGAACCGGGTGTACTCGGCAGTTTGGAATTAAATCCCGGTCTTGGCGTTCCGGTATACTACCGCAATCTCGACATTCATACCCAGCCGGGAAACTATCACAGTCATTACGGCGGCTTTCTCTACCATTGGATGATCGGCCCGTTCCTTGTCGACCGAGACGAAAATGATGAAATGGGCTGGGACCTTGCCAATGGAATTCCAAAGGGCGACTACAAACGCATTCTGGATCTGGGTTGCGGCATCGGCAAAAGCACGTTCCCCTATTGTGATCTGTATCCTAATGCGGACATCTATGGCCTCGATTACGCCGCCGGAATGCTCAAATACGGTCATAAACTTGCAGAGTCGCGGGGAAAGAAAGTGCATTTCGTGCAGCGCATGGCGGAAGAGCCGGGATTTGAAGACGAAAGCTTCGACCTGATCACAGCGCTCTGGCTGTTCCACGAAGTGCCCAAAAAATCGATGCAAAAAATCGTCAGGGAAGCCCATCGGCTACTCAAGCCGGGGGGTGTCTTCGCAATGATGGAATCACCGCCCTACAAGGTGATGAATGAAGATTATAGTCCGCTAACCGAGTTCCTTCTGGATTCCACTGCACGACGCATGCACGATCCCTTCATTCACGTTCTCATGCTTATGGAACGGCCTGATCTGTTGAAAGAAGGCGGGTTCAAGGACGCCAAAGACGTGGCATTGCCCAATCATCTGACGGGCTGGAATAACGAAGGGTCATATTTCTTCGGTGCTTTTCCGTGGTGGATGACCATCGGAACAAAGCAATAGACTGCCGGTTTCAACCATAACAATCGGGGTATACCATGGCACTTGAATCAGAATTGGAAGCTCGGTTTCGCGCGATTACCCACCGGCTTTGGGGCAAAGAACAGGGAGACGAAGTCCATCAGTGGATTTGCGATACGCGTCCGCCATACTTCCATGAGATGATCGTCCGAGTCATGGTGCCCTTATGGGAAATGGACAAAGTCGATCTGAGAACGAAGATTCTTTGCGGCATCGGTATTTTCACAGCGCTTCACCGGGACGAAGTCGAGTTTTTCGTCAAGATGGCCAACCACCACGGAATCCCGCAGGTCGAAGTGGAAGAGATCATGCTTCTTGCCGGACTGGAAGCAGGCTTTCCAAATGCGGAACACGCCATTCACTTCGTCACCAAAGAATATGGCGGCGGCAACAGCTAGTGGGCAACCGATCCCACGCCGCGGCTTGGCGACGGAGAGCCGGATCATCAAAGCAAGTGGTCGTCGGATTGAGGTCCAGTCAAACAAACATGCCGACAATCGGGGCGCCGACGCATAGCGTAACGCAACCGATGTCGGACGCTGCCTTTTGATCGAAGTAAGGTTTCCATGGCTTTTGCCAACGCAGAAAACAGCCTTCGGTCAACTGAAGTTCTTCGGTAGCGCCGCCGGCCGCGTCGTCAAGTACGAAACGCAAGTCCCCGTGGATGACAAAGAGCCACGATGCGTCGTCTGCACCATTCTCTACCAACTCGATTTTCTCAGGCACCCAATCGGTCGGAACGTGCACCAATGAGACCGCGGCCGAACCATGAGACGCATCAGCCAACGGCTTGTATTTCCATCCGGGTACTGATGGGTGGATCTGCCACGGCACGTCATCCGCCATGAACAAACGCGCCGGATTGAAACGGTTCAATTCGACTTTTGCGCTCGGTTCAAAGGGTACGTCGATCGATTCAGCATCGTAAGTCGGTTCGAGAATGCTGGTACCCGGACCCGAGTTCCAATAGATCAATACAGCCCCCGTCAGCGACGTGGGTTCGGGCAGCAGGCCATGAAGACTGCCGGTTGGGCGATCCATCACCAAACCAGGTCGAAAGATCACCAGTTCGCCTTCCAAATCATCAACAGATGAAAACTCCCAATGAGGAAAATCGCCGTAGAGTGTATAGGAACGTTCAATGACCGACTTGTGATAGTGCCGGTGAGGTCGGCCGTGATGGACATCCTCCCCAAATCCCGGCGGTACATACCAGAGGCGCACTGCCGATTTTTGCTCTTTGTCTTCAAACAGCATCTTTTCTTTGAATCCCGGAATCCCTGGATCGTCTTGCCAATCCATCTCTTGCGTTTTGTGAAAGATATGGGATGAGCTTTCCATTAGGTCTCTCCAGGATGCTGATGTTTTTCCGCAGATGCATACATGCCGAAGTATAACGTGGTAGGAAGACCGCTGCACCCCGCGAACGGAACTGGACCCATGCTCGCGAGGTACATACAAGACATTTGTTGAAAAGACAGTTCGTTTTGACTAGCCCTTGAAATCTCTCTTCCGTACGCCGGTTCTGAAACAAACCCCGAGACAAATCTGTGGCCCCATTAGCCGACTCTAGACAGGCGTTCGCAGTACTGCGCAGCAATACGGCAAAAATATTTGCGATCACACTCTTTGCCTGGGTGCTCGCCAATATGGATCATTCTTTTTTCGGCTATGCCGTGCCCGGCATCATCAAAGAATTCGATATTTCCGAAATTGCAATCGCCTGGATTCTGACAGCGGCTTTCGTATTTGCCGCCTTCAACAATTTGGCAATGGGGTTGTTGGCGGATCGTTATGGCCGACGCGTCGTGTTGGTGGGCTGTCTTGCTTCTTCGGCAGCGTTTGTCGGACTGCACGCGCTCGCAACAGGAATCTTCACACTAGGTATTTTGAGAGCATTCGGCTTCGCGTTGAGCAACGCCCTGTCACCGATATCGAACGCTTATGTCGCGGAGGCGTCCCCCGCCCGCTATCGAGGATTGATGGTTGGCCTCTTACAATGCGGCTTTCCGCTTGGTTGGTTTGTCGCATCTTTGATTGCCGTTCCGCTCATGGAAGAGTATAGCTGGCGGTCGATCTTCCTTGTTGCCTTTGCCGTTGTTCCAATTGCTTTCGTGATCGGCAAATTCTTGCCGGAGAGCGCACGATTCATTACGGCGACGGCAAAGACTGAAGCCGGCCCCTCGAAACCGACATGGCAAGAGCGGCTGTCAGAACTCTTTAGTCCGAAATATCGGCGGCGAACAATTTTCTGCTTGGCCGCCTTTTTTTGTTTCGGCGGTCCTTACTCGGGGACGGCTTTCTACTTTCCGCTGTTTTATACCGATGTGCGCGGCTATACGGAGGCGGAGGCCGCCTCTATTGTCGGCATCGCCTATGGAATTGGAGTTTTCGGTTATATCGGTGCCGCCGTCATTGGCGAGTTTGTCCTTACAAGGCGCAATACTACGATCATCTGGTGCTGGCTTGGAACGGCTTCACTGCTCGGATTGATCTGGCTGCCGACAACATATGCCGAAGACATATTGTGGTTCGGCCTTATGTCGACGTTTTTCTACGGCATGGCCGCGGTCATCACGACGGTCATGCTTGAACTTTACCCAACGCGATTGCGAGCGACCGGTGCCGCGTTTGCCGGCACCTTCGGCCTTAACGTCGGGTTTGCCACATATCCCGTGTTAGTGGCATGGCTAGCTGACTTCTGGGGCTGGCAATGGGCCTTTACCGTAAGTGTCGTTCCGACTCTTTTCTTGAGTGGAGTATTTCTATTGGGATTGGCAAATAATCCATCCGGCCTGGATATCGACGAAATATCCGAATGAGGTATCGTACGATACGTCTCCGAAATATGGTATAGATGCGCTGCGAACGCGGCCCTCAAGGACAACGCTTGACCATGATGAAATTTTTTTACTCGCCCTTTCACATTTTCATTCATAAATCGGTCGTGGTGATTCATGAGTCAGGCGTCCAAGATCGAGTCGAATACGTCCCGACGTTCCCCTTCAACAATACGAAGGGCGAAGACGTCAAAAACCAATATCCTATGAGTGAGATCAATCCACTCGGCAAAGTGCCGACACTCGCGCTCGACGACGGTACCGTGATGTACGGAAGCCAAGCAATTGTCGAATATTTAGACTCCTTGACTACGTCCGGAAACCGATTATTTCCCGAAGACGGTCCAAAACGGTGGGATGCTCTGAGGCGGCTGGCTCTGGGCGATACGGTCTTTGAAGTGGGTGTCCTGATGGGAATAGAAGGGCGCATCCCTCCGGCCGAAGAACGGCCGGGCCTGTATGAGTGGATCCAGCCGAAAATCGAAAAGTCATTTGACCTGATGGAGCATGAAGCAACATCCTACAAGGATTTCGACATCGGCCACGTGGCCCTGCTTCAGGGCATCAGCTACACGGCCGCCCTTTACCAGTCACGGAGCGAAGAACCCAACTATCCGAAATACGATTGGCGCAAGGGCCATCCCAATATTGCAGCATGGTTCGACGAAACCATCACGCGCCCCTCGGTACGATCCCACTACAACAAACCCTACGAAGGCGACATGTCGCCCGTGTTTCATCAGCGTAAAGTTCAAGAAGTGATCGACGTGCAAAGAGCTAACGGCCTGCGCGACTAGTATTTGGAGACGTCCTTCGATCTGCACTTCAACCGGATCATCAAAGGAAGAAGCAAAAGATGCCCAATCCCGTGTTACCTCGCCGTGAACGCCACCAGATGCCGCCCGCATTGCAGGCTGTTTGGGACAGATCAATCAAAACGAGCGGGGATGCTACGTTCGTCGCCGTTGGCGCCAACAATCCGGATCTGGTGCAGTGGTATATTGATGATTTCTATGGACGGGTCTTTTATGACGGATGCGTCCCGGTCAACATCATGGAACTGCTGCGTTTACGCCTCTCCAACATCCACGGCTGCCGCTATTGCAACAAAGGCAATACGCAAAGCGCGCTTGAAGCCGGCGTAAGTCAGGAGCAGATTGACGCGTTATTCGACTACGAAGATGGTCCCTTTTCGGAAGCTGAAAAGGCGGCTTTGCGCTTGGCCGACCAAATCGTCCTCACCAACAATGACGGCCATCTAACACCGGAACTTTACGACCAACTGAAACCCCATTTCACCGACGGCCAAATCTTCCAAATGGGGCTCGTCATGGGCATGTTATCCGGCGTCGCGAAATTCCTCTTCGTGTATGATCTAGTCGAACGCGAGCCGACCTGCCCGTTTCCCATGCCGAAACCCGTTGCCGCCGAATAAACACCCATGGCTCATCGCAACCTCCGCGGGAAAATAAGTTACATCAGCCACCAAAAAGGCGATCCGTTCGAGTACGGTCGCGAATGGTTTACGTATACTTGGCACGAAGACGGTCAATGGACCCAACGGTCGATATGTGAAATCGAGCCGGGACCGGTGCGTGACCGTCATGTCATACGAGATGTCACCTACACGCTCGACAAAAACAACCGACCGCTCGATTGCTTTGTCCGACTCCATCAAGACGGCGCCTTTCTCGGCAGTGGCTGGTTCCGTTTTACGGAAAGGATGGCTGAATGCGAAGTGTTCAATACAAAGATGGGACGCGTCAGCCAATGCGTCGAATTGGAAGCGCCGCCTCTGTCTTTTGGCGCGCACAATTTGACATGCGACGTCACCCACTGCGCCCGCTTCGACCACAACTCGAATGAGAAAATACAACCCGCCCGGCACGTGCTCATGTCATCGCCTGAACATGACGGCTGCTCAGGGCCATTGATCTGTGAAATTCAGTTCGATATCGAATATGCAGGGCGCGAAAGCGTGACCGTTCCTGCAGGGACGTTCGACGCCGATCACTACATCTTTCACCTTCAAGGCAGAATGCAAGAAGAACATCCCAAAGAAGAAGTCTGGTGCCTGCCCGATGATTTCGTCTACGTCAAAATCAAAGTCGGCGGCTATATGAACTCGACGTTTGAGCTTGTAAAGCTGGAAGAAGACTTTTGATCAGACGTCCCGATTGCGCCCGCGATAGTCTTCGATAAAGTTCATCACATCTTCGAGTTCGACTACATCCGCATACCGGCGGTGAACGTCGCGCAGATTGTCCCGGTGCGGGCCTTCCTCCATATCGCCCACGCAGGGTTCCGGCACGATGACGCGAAAGCCGTAGGAGAACGCATCCACGATACTCGCGCGGACGCAACCGCTTGTGGTGCAGCCCGTGACAATGACCGTATCGACGCGTTCCTTCAGAAAATACTGAACGGCCCCTGTTTCGAAAAAGATGGACGGCGCGCGCTTGCAAAAGACCGTATCGTAGCCGGGCTCGTAGATGCGGGGATCGAACTCCGTACACGGATGACCGTGATGAAATTCATTGAGCACAATAGGCAGCTTCCAATAGGGCGCATCGCGCGCACTGCTGTAGGCCGTGTAACACAAAGCGACAGGCAGCCGGGCGGCGCGGGCGGCCTTGAGCAAGACTGACGTGTTCTCCGTCGCGCGATCAACCATCGGCAACCCGCCGAGATCATATTTCGGATCGGTAAAGCCCAACTGCAAATCCACCACCGCAACGCCTGGTTTCTCGCCATAGCCGATCTTGTTGGACTCGTAGCCAATCTCTTTGTAGATGTCTGTCGAGAACGTCATGAACGCTTCTCCAATCACCACCTGTGAAATGGGGCAAAGATTATGCAACCGTTACGCCCATTCATTCGGCCCCCCTTTCAAGACCCCGTCAAGCTCGACTATGCTGCACCATTTGATGATAGACGTTACCATAAGCCAAGCAATCACCTAACCGGTCTCTCGACTTCCAAAAGTAACACGCAAACGACTTGAATCATGAGCGCGCGTATTGGTGCGTGCAGCAAGGAATGACAAGCTATGAACCTTTCCGAATACGCTTCCTGCGATGCCGTTGGTTTAGCAGAGTTGGTCAAGAAAGGTGATGTAACTCCCGGAGAACTTGTCGCCCTTGCCGCAACCGCTATCGATCAAATTAATCCTGATCTCAACTTTTTAGTCGAGACGACATTAGATTATGCGGCAGGTCTCCAAAAGGACGGCATCCCCGACGGACCGTTTTCAGGCGTACCGATATTGAAAAAGGACATCGGCGGTGCATGCGCCGGCATTCCCCAGCACGGCGGCAGCAAATTCATGTACGGCATGCAAGTTGATCACGACTCGGACTTTTTCAAACGGCTCAAGAGAACCGGCGCCGTCATCGTCGGCCGGACGACGGTGCCGTGTCTCGCCGCCGGTCCGATCACCGAATGCCGCCTGACGGGCGACACGCGAAACCCGTGGGACCCCGTCCGGGGTGTCGGCGGTTCGAGCGGCGGGTCGGCGGCGGCCGTCGCGGCAGGCGTTGTGCCCATAGCTCACGGCAACGACGGCGGCGGCTCGTTGCGGTCACCGGCTCATTCATGCGGCCTTGTCGCACACAAGCCAACGCGCGGTTTGATCAGCACAGCACCTGACGAATGGGAAAACTTGAGCGGCTTCGGCGTTGAAGGTGTCCTGTCTCGCACTGTGCGTGATTCCGCAGCCTTCTACGACGCGGTCATCGGCGGCAGTCCGGGGGACAAATATTCATATTCAGGGCTCGACGCATTGTTCAAGAAAGGCATGGAAAACCGATCGAGAAAACTGTGTGTTGCGTTTTCGACCGTGTCGCCTGCGGGACACGACGTCAGTTCTTCCGCGAAAGAAGCGGTTCACGCGACAATAGCCAAATGTGAGGAGTTCGGCCATGTCGTTTCGGAATTCGATCCGTCGTTCGACTGGAACATGTTCGTCAATGCGTTCGGCGACATTGTCTCCGCCAACTTCAATCACTTTATTGGTTTGCTGGAAATATTCCTCGGACGAAAAGCCGATAAGGAAACGGTCGAGAGTGTCGTCCTTGCCTATATGGAGCGTGGCTCACGGCTCTCCTCAGCGGATCTTCTCAATGCGTTCGGGGTCTGCAATCAGATAAGTCGTCAAGTCGCTCAAGTTTTCCTCAAATTCGACGTGCTGATTACGCCCACATGCTCGCGTACTGCACTTAACATCGGCGAGCTTGATCCCAACGGGGAAGAACTGACGACGGAGAAATGGCTTGATGGGGCTTTCAACTTTTCGGAATTCACACCTCTCTGGAACGTCACCGGTCAGCCGGCCATAAGCCTGCCCTTGCATCAAGCATCCGACGGCTTACCGCAAGGCGTTCAGCTTATCGGAAGAAGCGGTGAGGACGGCGCCCTCTTCGGACTGGCGGCACAGTTGGAGGAAGCCATGCCTTGGATCCATCGCAAACCCGCGATCAATATATTTTAAGCGAACGGCGGTGCGCAAAGGTCTCCGGAGGCAGGGCGGCGAACTGGGCGAATGCGTCCACACCCCCGGTAGCCAGCAAGCCGAGCAGACAATAAATTCGCCCTGCCCCGGATAGCGGCTCTCTTGCGAAACAAAGCGCAATGTTATAACGTTGCTTATCCGTACCGCAAGTTGAGACAGGCGATGACGAAACTGCCGACCCGACCCCGGCACTGCACCGATCCAGATTGCCGCGGTCGGCGCTCGCCGCTTGAGCGGGTCGCGTTCGCAGTGTCGATTTGCGAGGGCCGCGGCGTACAGATGACAGAGCTGCGGAGGCGGATCCTGGAACTGCTTTGGGTGAGCGGGCGGCCGACCGGTGCCTACGAACTGATCGAAGCGGTCAAGCTCGGAGGTTCGCGTCCGGTCGGACCGCCGACCGTGTACCGAGCGCTTGAGTTCCTGATGGCGCAGGGCCTCGTTTCCAGGGTCGAAAGCCTTAACGCCTACGTCCCGTGCATCCATCCCGAGCGCGACCACGATTGCCTTTTCTTCATCTGCAGCGGCTGCCGTGCGTCAGTCGAGCTTGAGGACCCGCGGATCGGAAGACTGCTTGCCGAGGATGCCGCCGTCCTCGGTTTCGTCGCGACACGTCGCACGGTTGAGGTCAAAGGCATGTGCGCGCGGTGCGCAGAAGCCGACGCGGCGTAGGCGGGAACGAGGAACTGCACCCATGGAGAGCCAGTGTCCGGATAGACCGTCGCGGCAGCGGGACGTGAGCGCTAGCGTGAGGACGCGGCACACAGCTTCAACCTGGCTGTTGCCGCTCGGCGCCAGCTCCCGGCTGCTCGGGGCGGCTCTGATCGCTGCCGCGCTCTGGGGCGCGTTCTTCTGGGCGATATCCCCACCGGGAGGGCCATGACCTACGCCCTCAAGTTTCAGGATCTGACCCTCGGCTACGACCGTCATCCGGCCGTGCATCGCCTGCGCGGTGAGATCGCCGAGGGCAGCCTAACAGCCATCGTCGGACCCAACGGGGCTGGCAAATCCACGTTGTTGAAAGGGGTGATCGGCACACTCCGCCCGCTCGCAGGACGGATTGGCTTCGACGGGATCGTGCGGGATGACATCGCCTACCTGCCGCAGCAATCGGATATCGACCGGTCTTTCCCGATCGCAGTCGCCGACCTGGTGGCGATGGGCCTCTGGCAGGAGATCGGCGGCTTCGCGGGCTTGCGGGCCATTCACCGCGCACGCGTCGCCGAAGCGATTTCCGAGGTCGGCCTCGAAGGGTTTGAGAAGCGGCCAATCGGGTCGCTATCGGGCGGGCAGATACAGCGTGCGCTCTTTGCCCGCCTGCTGCTGCAGGACGCACGGCTCGTCCTATTAGACGAGCCCTTCACCACGGTTGACGCGAGAACGATGGCGGACCTGATCAGCGTTGTGCGGCGCTGGCACGGCGAAGGCCGCACTGTGCTCGCCGTTTTGCACGACTTCGACATGGTGCGGGCTCACTTCCCTCGCACACTGATGATGGCGCGCGAACTCGTCGCCCATGGACCCACGGCGCGGGTGCTGACGGCTGAGAACCAGTTCCGCGCGCGTCAAATGTGCGAGGCCTGCGCCGGCCCCCCGCATACCTGCGGGCGGCGAAGCGCTGCATGATGTGGGAGATCCTCGTCCAGCCCTTCGCCGATTTCGGCTTCATGCGGCGCGCGCTGACGGGCTGCATGGCGATCTCGGTCGGCGCGACACCGGTCGGGGTATTCCTGATGCTGCGCCGCATGAGCCTGACGGGCGACGCGATGGCCCATGCAATCCTGCCGGGTGCGGCCGTCGGCTATCTCGTCGCGGGTCTCTCGCTCGGAGCGATGACCGTCGGCGGACTGATCACAGGCATGGCCGTGGCGCTCCTCGCGGGCTTCGTGACCCGCGCCACGGCACTGCGCGAGGACGCGAGCCTGGCGGCCTTTTACCTGATCTCACTGGCGGTGGGCGTGCTGATCGTATCCACCCGAGGCAGTAATATCGACCTGATGCACGTACTCTTCGGGACTGTGCTCGCGCTCGACGACGCCGCTCTGATTCTGCTCTGTTCCATCGCGAGCGTTTCGGTCTTCGCGCTCGCGGCTCTGTTCCGGCCCCTCGTGCTCGAATGCGCGGATCCGCAGTTCCTGCGCTCAGTGAGCAGGCTCAGCGCCGTGACGCATTTCATGTTTCTTGTCCTCGTCGTGCTGAACCTCGTGGCCGGCTTTCACGCGCTCGGCACGCTAATGGCCATCGGTATCATGATCCTTCCCGCCGCCGCCGCGCGATTCTGGGCAGTTGGCATCGGCGCACTGATCGCCGTCGCAATCTCGGTCGCGATGCTCTCAAGCCTGAGCGGCCTTCTTCTCTCCTACCATGTCAGCCTGCCGTCCGGGCCGGCGATCATCCTTGTCGCGGGTCTCGCCTATGCGCTGTCGCTGATCTTCGGACCGGTCGGCGGTCTCGCCGGGCGGGCCTTCCCGCGCCGCTATCTCGAAGCCTGAAAGAAGTTTCAATGCTCGACCGCAGAGCGCTTCTGATACCCGCCACCGCCGTTCTCGCCCTGTCGCTCGCCGCTCCGGCCAGCGCACAGTCCGACAGACCGATCCCGGTGGTCGCCACCTTCTCGATTCTCGGCGACATGGTAAAGCGCATCGGCGGAGAGCGCATCGCTGTCACGACGCTCGTCGGCCCGGACGGGGATGCGCATGTTTACCAGCCGAACCCCGCAGATGTGCGGGCTGTCAGCGAAGCGACGATCCTTGTCGTCAACGGGCTGCAGTTTGAAGGCTGGCTAGACCGTCTGATCGACGCTTCGGACTTCCGCGGTGTCCGGGTGGTGGCGACCGACGGCATCGAGCCGATCGCTTACGGGCCCCGCGCCGACACACAGGCTCGCTACGGCGAAGCCGAGCACGACAAACACACCGAGGGCGACGATCACGAAGGCCATGGCCACGGCGCCTTCGACCCCCATGCATGGCAGAGTCTTCGCAATGCAGCGGTTTACGTGGACAACATCACCGCGGCGCTCGCCAGGGCCGATCCGGGGAATGCGGGTGTGTTCTACCGGAATCGCGAGGCCTATGTAGCCGAAATCGAAATTCTCGATTCAGAAATCCGCGAGATCGTTGCCAGGCTTCCCGCAGGGAACCGGACCGTCGTCACCTCCCACGACGCATTCCGGTATTTCGGTCGCGACTACGAACTTGTATTCATCGCGCCACAGGAGCTCAGCACGGACTCGGAGGCGTCCGCAAAGGATGTCGCCCGTCTGATCCGGCAGATCCGCGAACGGGGCATTCGTGCCGTCTTTATCGAGAGTGTCGGGGATCCCCGCCTCCTGAGGCGCATCGCCGACGAAACGAGAGCAGTCATTGGCGGCACGCTCTATCCCGACGCGCTGTCAGACCCGGGTGGTCCGGCACCGACCTACCTCGACATGATGCGGCACAATGCGATGACGCTCGCGCAGGCGCTGGCTTACCGCAAGGCGTCCAGCTTATCGGAAGAAGCGGTGAGGACGGCGCCCTCTTCGGACTGGCGGCGCAGTTGGAGGAAGCCATGCCTTGGATCCATCGCAAACCCGCGATCAATATATTTTAAGCGAACGGCGGTGCGCACATGACCACAATCCCACCCGCGGATGTCTTAATTGTCGGCGCAGGCTCCGCCGGAATCCCCTGTGCGATTTTTGCCGCCCAGAGCGGCGCCCACGTGGTTCAGATCGAAGCCGACAGCCGCATAGGCGGCACACTTTTTTTCTCGGGCGGCCAGATCAGTGCGGCCGGTACAAAACTTCAAAAGAAACTCGGGATCAGCGACTCTCCGGACGCACATTTTGAAGATGCTTTGCGCATCACCAACGGCTCGTTCAACCACCAACTCACCAAACTGGCAATCGAAGAAGCGGCTGAAACCTTCGATTGGCTTATGGATTTGGGCTATCGTCCATTGCCCGAAACACCTGCTCACACATTTCACCATGAACCGTTTCGGACCCGGCGCTATTACTGGAGCGAGAACCGTGCGGTCGACATATTGGATGTCATGAAGCCGGTGCATGACAACCTCGTTGCCGACGGCAAAATCACCCTCCGCCTTTCCACACGCATGATCGAGCTTCTGCAAGATGATAGAGGTGCCGTCATCGGTGTCGAAGTGGAAGAAAGCGGCGGCAGTCGGCAACTCTTCGGCAAAAACGTCGTGCTCGCTTGCGGTGGATTTGCGGCAAACCCCGACCTGTGGCGTGAACTCATGCCGAACGTCACGCTCAGGTCCCATTGCAGTCCCTTTTCTCAAGGCGATGGTATACGCACGGCACTTGATCTAGGTGCGGTCGTGGATGGAGCTGAGCACTTCAACTGTTCGTTTTCCGGCGTCCTCGAAGATCCTGATGATCCTTTATCGGTCGAATTCTTAAACACCAATCCCAATTTGCGAAAGCCGTGGGAGATCTTTGTCGATGTCAGGGGCAACCGTTTTATGCGCGAAGATCACCCCAGCATCGACTACTGCGAAAAGTCGCTGTTGGCTGAGCACGATATGCTGATGCACATCGTGTTCGACGAAGGCATCCGCCAGAACGCGCCATTGATTACGACGTCAACGACGGAACAAGAATTTCCCTCAAAGCTGGGCTCTCATCCGCATTTCCTGAAGGCCGGATCAATCGCCGATCTTGCGAAAGATCTCGACGTTATCCCATCCGCATTGGAAGCTACGATCTCGCGATACAATAAGGCCGTTGACCGGCAGCACGATGACGAGTTTGGCCGGGAGTTTCTCGTAAGGCCAATCAACACGCCGCCCTATTACGCGATAAAAGCGGCAGGCGTGACGGTCATGGCATCCGCCGGACTTGTCGTGGATCAAAATTTGCGCGTCGTCACAGCGGATGGCTCTGCCATTCCCAACCTATACGCGGCAGGCGAGATATTAGGCTTTGCCCGACTGTCGGGAAACGCTTTTGTCGGCGGCATGTCTCTCATGCCAGCGCTGACTTTCGGCCGCTTACTAGGTCAAACACTGCTACGCTGGTGAACTGCTATGTCTCGTCTCCAGGAGGAATCGGCTCGGCAATCGTTTGAGGTTCCAACCCTTCTGCTTCCTCTCGCAACACGAAGAAAATTCGGTCAATGAAAGCTTGGCGTTCTTCATCAAGCTTCTCTTTTTGATCGTCAGACAACGGATAATTCTCAATGTTGTCTGAATCGATGATTCCCTTTTCCTCGATAAGGGACTCAATAACCGCATTTCTCTCTTTCACAGTCCACAATTCCTGCGCCAAGGCCATAACCATGGACACGAGTTCATCGACTCCCTGGGCGTCAAAAAAGCGGTAGCGCTTGCCTCGCACCGTGTCGCGTAATTTGACTTTCCCGGCCTCACTCTTATTTACCGACATCAATGTTCCAAGCTCCAAATTGAGTCCTTTGACATCACAATCAAACGCCCTCCGCGGCCGTGATCTTAGTATGTATACAATAGCCGCTTCAATTGGCGAGGAGACTTCTGCCCATGACGAATACTGAACGCCATTTCTCTATCGAAGGAAAAGGAGTATTTATCACGGGCGGCACGTCAGGCATTGGCCGCGCCGTAGCGAGGCGCTTCGTCGAGGCAAAGGCGAACGTCGTTATCGCCGGACGACGCGGTACGGGAGAAAAAATCGCTGAGAAGATGGGGGCCAAGTTCACGCGCGTCGATGTCACACAAGAGTCTCAAGTGGAAAACGCTTTGACTGCCGCTAAAGAAATGGTCGGTAAACTTGACGTCATCATTAACAATGCCGGCATGATCAATCTCGGCCAAACATTGGAACAACAAAGCGCAGACGAACTGGACCCCCTCTTTAACGCCAATGTCAAGGGTGTGTACCACGGATTGCATTTCGGCCCGCAGCATATGAATGACGGTGGCTCGATCATCAACATGTCATCGGTTGGCGCCCTTGTCGGCGCGCCTACTTTCGGCCAGTACTCCGCCACCAAAGCAGCGGTGAACAGCCTTACGCGTGCGGCTGCATTGGAATTGGCGCCCCGCGGCATTCGAGTCAATGCAGTCTGTCCCGGAACAATTCGCACACCCATGGTCAGTGACGACGACCCAAGTTATGCAATTGCCGAACGACTGAGTCCTCTCGGCCGGGTAGGTACAACCGAGGATGTAGCGGGCGTTTGCCATTTCCTGGCATCCGAAGAAAGCGCGTTCTTGACCGGCCAAATCATCGCGGTTGACGGCGGGCTCACTGCCGGCTTGAGCTACGGGATTTTGAATACGATATCCGATTAGGCAGGCCGCATCGAAGGCACGTCGTCAAAGATTACATTTTGCAAATGTGGATCGGTTCTGAGGGCGGCGCCCGCCTGCTGATCGAGGATGACATTGAGGACTGTGCACTTGTTTGATCGCAATGCCGCATCAAGCGCAGGCGCGAATGTGCCAGGCTCGTCGAGCCGCTCTCCCTCACAACCATAAGCGTGCGCAATCAAATGATAGTCGTAAGACTTGAGTTGCGTATTGATATCCCGATTTATGGCGGCACGCTGGCCATGCACTTCCATACCCCATGCGCCGTCATTGCCCACAACAATGACGGCGGGCAAGCTCGCCATGTCGAAACTGCCGAGTTCGGAACAATAGAAACCAAACGCGCCGTCTCCGGTCACAAGCACGACGGGCGACGGCGAACACCCTTGATTTTCACTCATATCACGAGCGGCGGCGGCAGCCCCCAGAGCCAACGGTATGCCGACGCCCACTGAAAAGAAGGGGTACATATCAATGAACGTGCGGGGCCGCCGGATACGCTGCCCGCCGAACATCCAGAATTGAATATCGCCGCCGTCGCCGACATAGATGCCGTCATCCTTGAGAGCATCATCGACCACCCTGCAAATTTCGAAGGGATGGATCGGGCCGCTTGTGTTTCGGCCCAGCCCGTCATAGCGCGTATAGCGTTCTTTGATCATGTCGCGTACCCAGTGCGCTTTCGGCCGGAAGTCACGCGTCCTCAGCGCCGCAAGGAGTTGCTCACAGGCGGCGCCTGCATCAGCGACGATAGGCACGTCGATATGTCTCATGCGGTTCAACTCTTCAGCAGCTATGTCAACCTGAACGAATTTGGCATCGACACCGAACCGCGGCGGCGCGCCATAACCTAAAAATTGTTTAAAACGCGCGCCGACTGAAATCACGACATCGGCTTCCGCAGCCGCGGGGTGCGCAAAGCTCCATGGAAAGCTGAGTTCGTCGTCTTCGGCTACAACGCCTCGGCCGAGCGTATTTCCGAAGTAGGGAATCCGATAGGTGCGACAGAGTTCACTTAAATGTACGGAGGCGTTGCCTAAGGCGGCCCCTGCTCCACCAATGATTAAAGGCCGCTCGGCATCCGCGATCAGGTCGGCAGCTTGTTCAATGGACTCTTGATCGGGAGCGGGCCGCGTGAATTGCGGCGGCCGCGCATCGAACTCCATAATGCGCTCGACGGCGGCGGCAAACATGTCCAGCGGTATGGCCAGGACGACCGGGCCCGGGCGGCCCGACAGCGCTTTTTTGGCCGCGGCATCCACATACTCGTCAAGTCGCTCGGCGGACGGCACAGAGCGTGACCATTTAGTGATCGACTTGATAAAGTCATGCTGGTCGGGATCAGCCTCTCCCATAGGTTCATACCAGGAATCAGGTAAACGGGCCGTCAAAACGAGTACGGGCGAGCAAGCGTGAAAGGCATTGGCGATACCCGTCATGGCATTGGGCAAACCTTGGTCGGAAAGAATAAGCGCGACTCCCAACTTTCCGGAAACACGCGCATAACCATCCGCCGCCAACACCGTGCCGCTTTCATGGCGGGTGCTGACAATATTCAGACCATCGTTATCAAGCGCTTCAAGAAGGTGCGTGTATGCCGCGCCGGCCAGAGCAAAGAGCGTACGCACGTCGTAACGCTGCAAGCTGCGGCTTACGACCATGCCTCCAGTTATTCGATTTGAAATCGCCATCCGGTCGAGTCCTCCGGTGAACGAAATGGCATGTCAAAAATCAAGTGCTCAGCCGATTCCCCGGGCCGTCGTTGCGTGAAATTTGTTCGAAAACAAAAGACTGTCACTCAGAGACGATCTTTACGACATCGTCGAAATCAAGAGACGGATCACGACCGGAGAGCTGAGCAAGCTCGTCCGTGAATATCTTGGTCACTCGGCGGATGTATTCACGACGACGCGCGGCGCGCTCGCTTTCGGCCAATTCATCCGGAATATAGGCGTCGACCTCGCGAGCGGTCATGACATTGCGCTGTTCCAGAATACGCTCGACGGCATCCAAACGGTCCCGCGTCACGGAAAGTTCCTCGATAAGCACCAGGACCATTTGATGTATCTTATCGACGGCCGGATCATGAAAATATTGCGGTCGTTTTCCCTTCGCCGTACGGCGCAAACGCACGACATCGTTTTGCCCGGCCGCATCCGAATTCGATTGGGTCATGTATGAGGACTCCTACTTCTCCCCGATCAACACATTGCAATTATACGTTGCGTCATCAAGTCGAGTTTTATCCCTGTCAAACCCCGCCTTAATCGCCTCCTCATGGAAATTCAAACCGCGCATGACATAGGCAAAGACTTCGTTATTGTTATGACCCTCCCAATCCCAAAGGAACGATTCAAATCGATCTTCAAATCGGCCGTCTTCGGGCTGCTCCATATGCAGCATCAAACCGCCCGGCCGCAACAATCTTAAACTCTCTTTCAAAATGTTGTGGAAAGCTTTGCGTGATGTCTCGTGCAGCATGATATGAGAGACGACCAAGTCCATTGAACCGTCGTCGAACGACGTATGTTCCGCATTTTGTTGAGAATAGTGCACCACCTTACCCAAAGACTCGGCGCGGGCGTGGCCATATCGCAACATGGGAGCCGCAACGTCGATGGCATATACATCGGCCTCCGGAAAGGCATCAACCCACGGCAGCGTGCTATGACCAACCGAACACCCCATGTCCAAGATTTTCTTGGGTGTGAATTCCGGATAGTTCCTCTGCAAACAATCGAGCACCGTTTTGCCGCACGCTTCGTTCAATTCGCCAAAACGGCCGCCTCCATAGACGAAAAGGCCTTTGTCGTAGATCGCGCCGGCACTCACGTCGTCTTCAGTATTCTCCGTATAGTAATTTCCGGGCTGGCAATGATTGTCCGCCGCCGACAAATAGCGAGGAGTCTCGAAATCGGGATCGAGTTCCAAAGTTCCTCGATTTGTTCTTCGGCTTTCCTTGAACGTCTTCTCAAGCCGCGGCAGTTCCCGCTCCACCGTATCGACCACGGAATCCCAGATGAGTTCCTGTGTCCCTCGCAGCGAAGCGCCCAACGAACGATAAAATGGATCGTCAAGAAACGAGCGCCTGATGTCCTGGCGGCTTTCGGCTTCGCGGCCGTGTTCTTTCTTGAACGCCGGCCCTGTGCGTTTTTCAAAGACGGTGCGCAAATTCGGGTAAACGTCGTTCATGAGACACCCTCTCATTTCCAGACAGAACAGTTGTCTGGCATTCTCATCATGAGTGGAGCGGGGCAACATGTCGTGGGCAAATTGCTGATCGGGCATCTTAAACCTCAATGGGAAGGATAATACGACGGAAGGGTATAATCGGGTGCTTTCGATTGCAAGAATCGCACGGCTGCTATTGAATATGATCGGCAGTCTTCAAAACAGAAAAACAGGCATTTGAATATGGATCCCGGCCTCGCCGCGCTAGAGAAAATCGTCGGCCGCGGGCAATTGCTCACATCCGATGAAGATCTCGAATTTTTCTCCATGGACATCATGTGGCAGGGAAAACGCCCAATCGCCGTCACCGTGCCTACGGAAACGTCTCAGGTCGCGGAGATCGTCAAGCATTGCGCAACCCACGGTCTTTCGATCCTACCGCGCGGCGGCGGCATGTCCTATACCAAAGGTTATATTCCACAATCGAACGAAAGCATCACGATCGATATGCGCAAGCTCGATCACGTTGTCGAAATCAATCAGACCGACATGTACGTGACCGTAGAATGCGGTTGTACGTGGAGAAAGCTCAATGAGGCGCTATCACAAACAGGCATCAGAACGCCGTATTGGGGCACCGGTTCGGGAAGATTTGCCACCGTTGGCGGGGGGCTTTCGCAAGGTAGTATTTTCCTGGGCTCGGGTATTTATGGAGCCATACACGACAATATTCTCTCGTTGGAAGTTGTCTTGGGTGACGGGCGTGTTCTCAAAACCGGATCTGCAGCAAACAAGGCAGGTATTCCGTTCCAGCGTTATTTCGGTCCCGACTTGACAGGTCTTTTCCTGGGCGATGCAGGTGCATTCGGCATCAAGACAAAGGCCACCTTTCGGCTCATTCATCGACCTAAAAAATGGGACGGGATCTCTTTCGGTTTTGCCGCGTTCGAGGACATGATCGACGCGCAAACCGAAATCGCGCGCGCCGGTTTCACGTCGGAATGTGTCGGCCTCGATGAAGTTGCGGGCGGCGAAAGCACGAGCCTGAAGCTTTTTTCCGACGGTGTGAAAACGATTGGCGCCGTTGCCAAGGAGGCCGGAGTCAAAAAGGCCCTGGACGTGGCGCTTGCCGGAACCGGCGTTCTCAAGGGATACGCCTGTACGTTGCACGCAACGGTCGACGCCGACACGGATGAAGACTGCGAATTGATGCTGGCGCAGGCGGCAGAGATTTGCGGGCGTAAGGGATCAAAAATTGAATCATCCGTTCCCACCGTCTTGCGTTCCGATCCCTTTCCCGATGTGAGCGGCTATCTGGTGAGTCAGGACGGTCGGCGCTGGATTCCCATCCACGCCGTTTTTCCGCCGTCGAAAATCATGGAAGTTCACCAACGCACTCAAGACTACGTGCGACAACACGAGGAACAACTGAAACGGCATAATGTCTCGACGACCGTCTCAACCTTTGCCATACGTTCCGACATTCTATATGAGCAACAATGGTTTTGGCCGGATGGATCTACGGCATTCTATGATCGCACGCTGCAAGAAGGACACCTCAAATCTTTAGCCGGGTCGCCTCGTAACATGGAGAGCTACGGTCTTGTAACGAAGATGATGGAAGAACTCGCAGAGATGTACTGCGACATGGGCACGACACATTATCAACTCGGCAAATTCTATCCTTTCGACCAAGCCGTCGCGTTCGAAAACATGGATTTGCTTCGCGGGTTCAAACGATCGATTGACCCCAAGGGAATACTCAATCCCGGTGCGCTCGGACTTTAAGAACATCGGCGGAATAGAAATTCATGAAAATCGCTCAGTTTAAGAACTTCGGAGATCCGGAAGAGGTCATCGAAGTCGTTGAACAAGACATCGATGCACCCGAGGCCGGCGAGGTTTTGATTTCAATCGAAGCGGCCCCTGTTCACATTGCCGATCTGAAGTTTATGTCCGGCATGTTGACGTTCGGCCGGTTGCCGCCGGCAACGCCCGGCGCGGAAGCTGTCGGGTTCATCAAAGCCGTTGGTCCAGGGGTTACCGGGTTGAAACCCAATGACCGGGTTTTTCTACCCATTCGAATCGGTGGTCAGGGGGCATGGCGGCAGGAAGTCAAACTCAAAGCGTCGGATGTGACGCCCGCACCTGACGGTGACGCCACTCAACTTTGTCTCGCTCCCATCAACGCGGTTACGTCATTCGTGCTGCTGCACGGCGTTGTTCCCTTGAAGCCCGGAGACTGGCTCATTCAAAACGCCGCCAACTCAAGCTGCGGCAGGATGCTGATCTCGCTGGCCCGCAGGGAAGGCGTTAAAACGGTAAATGTCGTTCGCCGGGAATCTCTCATTCGCGAACTCAAGGACCTGGGTGCCGATATTGTCCTTGTTGATGGAGAAGATTTACCGGATAGAGTTCATAGGCTGACGAATGGTGACCCCATCAAGCTTGCGGTTGATGCAGTTGCCGGAAAAGCGACACAGAGGTTTGCGGAGTGTGTCGACGAAGGCGCAACGATTCTCGCCTATGGTCTATTGTCGGGCGACCCTTGCATGGTCAATCCGGAGACCATGTTTCAGAAAAACCTGACGCTGAGAGGATTTCTGACGACCAACTTCATGCACGACATGGGTGAAGAAAAATCCGATCGTTTGCAAAACGAACTGCCCGGACTGGTCGCAGACGGAATCATAAAATCGAAAATCGCGGCCTGTTATTCTCTCGATCAAGTCAAGGAAGCCGTTCGGCACGCTTCAAAAACGGGCGAAGAGCGCGACGGTAAAATCATCATCCTGCCGAACGGATGAGGACACACCCCGAAAATGAGGTCAAATCAAGCAAACCGGAAGACAAGACCGCGATGAGCGGAACTCCCGGGCCGGGCTTCCAATAACGACAATCGCAAATGCCGTCCTCACCCCACCCCGTCTACCCCCACCTGTTTTCCGGCTTTGAGCTTGCGGGGAAAACTCTGCGCAACCGGATTGCACACGCGTCGATGACGACACGTTTCGGAGTGGATCAACGCGCAACCGACCGACTCATCGCATATGGAGCCAATCGTGCCAAAGGCGGCGCGGCGATGATCATCACCGAACCGCTTAGCGCAACACCTTGGCAGCAAATCCCCTACAAGCCGTGCATCTTTAACGACGATCACCTTGACAGTTTGCAAAAATGGGCCGAGGCCGTTGAGAGCCAAGACTGCCGCCTTCTCGGACAACTTCAGGATTCGGGACGCGGCAGTCATTATCGCGGGCGCGTCGCGGCAGCCATTGGCGCCTCGTCGTTGCCCGATGATTTGAGTTGGCGGGTGCCGCGCGAATTGCGGGCCGACGAAATCAAATGGATGAATGAACAGATGGCCGCATCGTCCGCGCGTCTAAAACGCGCGGGCTTTAGCGGCGTGGAAATTTCCGGGGGTCACGGCCATCTTTTTCATCAATTCCTATCGCCACGATCGAACATCCGTGAAGACGAGTATGGCAGCGACCTTGAAGGCCGAACACGCCAATTGCGCGAACTCGTTGCCGCAATTCGGAGCGAATGCGGCGTTGAATTTATTGTTGGTCTACGCCTTCCCGGCGACGATGGTATGCCCGGCGGAATCGATGCCAATGAGGCCGAGCGCATCGTCAGACGCATCTCGGCAGACGCAAATATCGACTACTTGTGCTTCGTTCAAGGCGCTCACGGCTTGTCATTGGAAATGCATATACCCGACATGCATGAGCCCCGCGCGACTTACTTGCCTTTGATCCATCGCCTGCGTCAAGCGGCAGGCGGCATTCCCGTCATGGCGGTAGGACTCATCACCGATCCCAATGAAGCGGAACGCGCCTTGGCGGATGAAACGGCGGAGCTTATCGGCCTTGGCCGGCCTCTGGTCACCGACGCCGCCTGGCCGATAAAGTCGGAGCAAGGACGCGAAGCGGAGATTCGCTATTGCGTCTCGTGCAACAGTTGTTGGGCGCTCATTGCGGAACAACAGCCACTGGCTTGCGATAACAATCCCCGTGTAGGCGCGGCCGATGAGGCGGATTGGCATCCCAAACGCTTATCAAAGACCAAGCGCATTGTCGTTGTGGGCGCCGGTGTAGCGGGGATGGAGGCGGCTTGGGTGGCGGCCGCGCGGGGTCACGACGTCACGGTTTTCGGCAGTTCGCCGGAAGCAGGCGGCAAAACGCGCATGCACGCGGCGCTGCCCGGCGGGGAGAACCTGAGCAGCGTCTATGATTACCAATTCCTGCGCGCACGGAAAGAAGGCGTGCGCATGGAACTCGGCTTTGCCGCACAAGCCGAAGACGTGCTCATGCTCGAACCTGACGAAATCATATTGGCGACAGGTGCGACAATGATGTGGCCGACATGTTTGCCGGATGAATTGCGGGATGACGGCGTTTTTTTGGACCTGCGCTCCTTGATACCCCAACTCCTGACTCATACGGCGCGCTTCGGCGGCACAGCGGTCGTTTACGACTGCGATCAGACCGCCGGCACTTACGATACCGTCATGTTGATGCTCAAGCGCGTAGACCACGTCGCGATCATCACACCGAGAGAGGAATTGGCCCACGAGGAATCGATCGTGGCGCGGCAGGGAATCTTTCGCCGTCTTTTAAAGAACGACGTACACATCATTCCCTTCAGTGAAATCTCCACCGACTCCGACTTCATAGAAGGTCAAGTTACGTATCGCAACGTTGTGACGGGGAAAGCGTCAACCATTTCGGATGTGTCGTTGTTGACATATTCAACACCCCGCATTCCAAATGTGGACCTCCTTGCCCCCCTGCGAGCCGCCGGTCATGAACCTCATCTGATCGGCGATTGTTTATCTCCGCGGTATTTGATGTCCGCAACACAAGACGGTCACGCCATCGGCAACGCAATTTAGACGACCTTGCCTGCACACCCCACGCACCGCTGGTGCACTTGGGAAAAGCCTACAAGTTCGCTTAGGAATCAAAAAAATATCCTCCATTACAGGACCTTACGAGACTTCCCGAGCTTGCTCCGAATCCCTCCCCAACCTCGTTCCCCGACACGGTCGGCAGGGTCAAACGTGGCATACTTGGGTCTCCAATGGGCAGTTTGCCCAAAGCACTAAATTCGGTTTTGCTGCCCAACATGTTCTATCGATTTGGCAATAACTGAAAGTGACTTAGGGCCTGCGTATGCTCCTTTTTTGTGAAACTCGCAAAGCTCCTGTATTTCCCAAGTCGCCAAGCACTTAAACACGACGGCTACGGCTTGTTGTCTGGACTTGACTCCAGATGCGTCTTGTCCTTTCTGGGTAAGAAACGCCCGAACACTTTTGATGTTCGGCATTAGTTTCTTCTCCTCATACTCCTTGGCAAGGACCAGAAGGACATCCTTCTTTCCTTCATCGACAATCTTCAGCGTCTCCACGAAAGCCGGTGCACTCATTCTCAATCTGGATTTACTACTAATAACAGACGTAGACCGTTTTGCGTCCTCAATTGTTCGTGCGTCTGCACGACAACTTTCCAACGATGTATGGACTGCTTCATACCCAAAATCGTCAACAAGAGCTGATACGATCTTGCGTAAGGTTCTTTCTTGCACGACCTTCGTCCTCGCTATGAAAGTTCCATCATCTTTAGGAACTCATCTGATATTCGTCGGAATTCTGGTTCCGCATTCCCAGTTTGACTTGGATACGACTCTCTCATCAATTTCGGATACCCTCGGGAATGAAACATTTCATTTTTCATAACTGGCCAACTGTACCTCTCAGCCTGTTCATGAATATCATTCCATGCAGTGCAATGGTGAGGCCCGCGAGGTGACAGCGTTGATGCGCTGTTGTTAATCAGTACTCCACACACGTCAATCGCATGGTTCGGATTTTTGGATTTGAAGTTGTCTAATGACTCTTTCAAAAGTGGAAAGCCAATGGTGGAAAAGAATTCTGTGCGAACCGGAACAAGAATATATCGAGAAGCGTGATATGCGGTTCTCGTTATGATCGACTCGGTAGGAGCACAGTCAATTAGGATTAGATCCTTTTTCTTCATTCTCTTGGAAATGAATCTTGCCAATGCCCGATCATCAGGCTTCACGGAGGCAATCAGATTGTCCGAGAAGTCGAATCTGGAGGGAATTAGATGAAAATCTTCGCTGTAACCCACCTGTTTCAAAACCTCATTCACACTTAGTGAAGTAGGAGCGGTTTGTTGGTTAGAAGGCGGCTTGTACCCGTTTAAAAGTTCTACAATGGAAACCTCTCCGCTCTCCATGAATTCCCTATATTCGTTTTCAGTCATCAGAGCTTGGCTCAGGTTAGACTGAGGATCCAAATCGACCGCGAGAACATTCAGGCCCTTAGCCGCAGCGCGTCTAGCCAGCAGCGCCGCGACGGTTGTCTTGCCCACACCGCCCTTGAGGTTAATGATTGATACTACGATAGGGGTTTTCTTATTCTTCCTGGGCACGTCTGTCTCCCCAGTCAACGGGCTTTTCTCTCACGGTCGGATCACTGTAGTGCAATCGTAGTTGAATAGCCATGGCCACACGCTCAGCGGCTTCGCTCAAGGTTGCATCGTCAAGATGGACGTAGCGGTTGGTCGTGGTGGCCCGCCGGTGTCCGAGCAGGCGTCCCGCGACGTGCAGGCTTTCCCCGTTCATGACCGCGTGCGAGGCGTACGCATGACGGAGGTCATGAAGTCGCGCGTCCGCCACTATCCCGGCCGCGTCGCGCGTCGTGCTCCAGAAATAGTAGAGCTCGTTGCTGGTCAACGGTCCGTCTCGGTCGGTTGCCGGAAACACCCACTCCCCGGATGCCGTTCTGGGGACGCCGTTCAGCAGCTCCCGCGCCGCCTCGCCGAGCAGAACGTGCCTCGGTCCCGTCTTCGCGTCAATCAGCGCGAGCCGGTCCGGCTTGACCTCGCGCCAGCGCAAGCGGCGTATTTCGCCCGGCCTGCACCCCGTCAGCAGGAGCAAACGCACCGCCGCGACGCAGACCGGATTCTCGTCCTCGCGCTGGCGCAGGGCCGCACCGAGCCTTGCAAGGTCGTCCGCGCCAAGCAGCCGCCCGCGCGGCGGTCGCCGGTCATGAACCTCATCTGATCGGCGATTGTTTATCTCCGCGGTATTTGATGTCCGCAACACAAGACGGTTACGCCATCGGCAACGCAATTTAGACGACCTCACGCTCTTGGCTCCCGCCGCGCTACCAGCACCAGCGCCCCGATTTCATTCGCAGCACGTTCGACTTGGTCAACCACTTCTCTGAGAAATTGGTTGCGGTCGGGTGAGGGCGTAACGTCCGGGACCGGTGCGGCCAGTTCGTAGATGTCGTTACCGATGATGCGGGCGCGAACGAAGGTCGAACCCCTTCCAGCCTCCCGATAGGCGCGATCCCAGTCGCCGATGCGGTCCTTCCATACGCGACGGGTGGCGAGAGAGAGCAGGCGGTCGCTTAGGTTTTCGGCAAAAACGTCGTACTTCGTCTGCTTCTCTTCCTCGGAAGGTTCGGGGCCTTCCCAGTGCAACGGGTTCTGGATGAACTTGTAGATCCGGTCCCGCAATTCCTGACGAAGGTCGGCAACCGGCTTTAGAGTGTCGTACTCGTCCTTTCCCATCTCTGCGAGGCGGCGGTTCAGCGCCTTGATTGTTGTCCAGTGTTCCTTCGCAATTCCGGGCTTGGACTCAAATCCGAGCCTGGATCGCCAAGCCTTCTGGAAGGCTTCGGCTGCACTGCGAACGGCAAGAATGAGGTTCACGCGGTCGTAGACCGGGCGCGCCTCCGTAGGCTGCGGCCTCTCGATCACCTGATCGATAGCTGTCAGAAGCTTCCGGAGCTGACGGATCGTGCGCCGCCCCGCACCAGTACTCTCTGAAAGCGGCTCCTGCAAGTTTTCGAGAAAAAACCGGGCTGCTTCCAGACGCTTTCGCAGAATGCGCTCCGCATAAGGACCAAGGTCTTCGCCGAATGCGGCGAGAACGTTCTCCGCAGAGGCCAATACGTGCTCGGCCTTTTCGTTGGTGGTCGGAAGGTTGTCTCCCTTGACTTTATCGAAGTGCGTAAAGGCCAGGATAAGCTTGCGGCCGTTGCCCGTCGCTACAAGTTCTCGCATGGCCGCGATCGGCGCCGCCTGCATCGGTTGGGTGGCGTTGTCCACGAGAACCACCGCGTCCACCGCCTCGATGAGTCGACTTACTCCGGTGGACACGGAGGAGGACGACTTGGGCGTGTGCCCCAACCCCTCGCCGTCGAACAGCACGAGTTGGGGAGGCCCTCCTTCCTTCCATCCCGGAGAGAACGGGCCGGCGACGCGAACGCCGTTCACGAGCGGTGTCAAGAGCCGTCCGTACCACGGTGCATAATTGCTGGAAAACCGCGAGACGGACCTGATGAACGCTCTACGTTGATCGACCGGCCACTCCCCTCCCCAGGTAAGCGGCCAGCCCTGTCGATTCTCGGTAACGGTGCCCGGAGGAAGCAGGTCGAACCGTTTCTCGATCTCGTCCATCAAGCTGTCGCCGATTTCGTGGAAGGCCGCCTCGTCGTCCAACAACTCGTCAAGGGCGCGTCTGTCGTCTTCCTCTTCCGCGGTCACGTCGAGTTCCGCACTCAGCTGCTCTCTGAGTCGCTCAGCCAGTTTCCACAGACCTTTCACCGTTGTCGCGAGAAGCTCATTCGTAGCGGCCAGATCGATTGCATCGCGCTCCTCGTCCAAACATATCTCAGCGTCCTTCGGGGACTCAGCATTCTCGTCTTCGTCCCCATCATCGAAGTCAGTAACGCTCTGCTCGGTCTTCGGGCCAGGCCCTAGGACGTAGCTGAAGCGAACGCGCTGATTGACGTGGTTCAGGAGAGCTTTGAGCACGATCTCGTCAGTGGTCTTGTCGGCGGGCCTGACAATGGCGCGAACTGACGCCGCGATGCACTCGTTCAGATGCTCACGCACTTCGTCACTCGACGCAAAAGTGACAACCGCCCGCCACGGTCCGTCGTCGAGGATAATTTCGGTGTCCGCGATTGTGGTCTTCGATGTCGATGTCGGCGGGAAGCGTTCTTTCGTCGGATCGGTGCCCATGAATTGTCGGAGAAGGGTCGTCTTCCCGGCGCCGGTCGTGCCAAGCAACAGCACGTGCCGGTAGCCGTTCGGGTCGCCGCGCTCCGGGAGCGGAATGGCCTCGTCGCGGAGACCGCGGAAGTCGAACTCCTCGGGACTCATCTTGTCGAAGTAGATGTCGACCACGCGAGGATCGAACCGCCGTTCAGCCTCGGCCCGGGCCGCCGCATTGCGATACCCGGGGTCCGCGAGAAGCTGGTTCAGTTCATCCCGGAGTCGTTCGGCCACCGCCTTGTCGCGCGTCCCCAGACCTCGCCGAACCCTGATCCCTGGCTTCCCTGTCGTCTCGTCCAGCCTCGTGAAGATGATCGAATACCCACGACGTCCCTGGGACTGGCTCAGGCTCGCGGAATAGGTGCGTGTCAACATTGTGTTCATTGTTCCTCTATTGCGTCTGCTAGTTTCGCTATCTTGGCTAAGTGTTTCTGAGTATCGATATTTTTCTTTTAGATCTATTTCCTCCTCGCGCACCTGTCCTGGACGAAAGCCACGTCAATTATGTCGAGGGGCCGGACAGCCACCGGTCACCACCAATGCAATGGCTATGCGTAAATTATGACGCGCTCAAGACCGCAAAGGGGCAAGAATATGTCCGGGAATGGGTAACCTTGCTTGGGTCAGTCGGCGCGTGCGAAGGCGCCAGATCGGCAAGCTATATGCTCATTTACGTTTGACTCTAAGGCCAGTAAACTCTCGTTTCTTGAGCTCGTCGAATATGTCTCTTCGAGCTTGCAACAAGTCATCTATCATACATTCCCTCCGTTGTTCCAACGTTGTGCCGGGAGCGCCACTCGAACCTCAAGCGCATGTCAACGGAATTCGGTACAACAATAGAACAACTTAAATTCGGCCGGGTCGCGGCCAGTTTCCAATCCGGTTCGGATCCCTCTGCCACGGGATCCCACACCGCACGGGCAATGACCGCAGCGGCAACCACAGTCATGTGCCGATCCCGCATCCGTATAGCCGTCACCCCGACCGCCGTCGCCGATCACCCATGCCGCGCTGCACGCCACGGAGAGGGCGATGATGGAAGCCGTCCACTCGGAAGAGCAATGCCCAACTTGAACTTCGCCAAGCGGACCTTGGCCAACCCCGAGAATCCCTCGATGGCATTGATGTGGCTTGAGGAAGCGACAATTACACCAGAATCTCAGTTTCGATTCAGGCCATTCGCTTCACGAGTCAGAAGCACTGCTTTCCAATGATTTTCCCGAGCCAAAATTACGTCATCCGGCGTCATGCTCCATCTATACTCAAGAAGCGCAAATCTGAAATGCTCTCGGTAATAAGCGCGATCTTCATTTCCGATTAATTCTCGCAATCCGACGTTCCCACCGTCCCCGGTATCCACATAATTGCTCCAGCGCGACCAAAGCCCGTGCTCGCCGTAGGCCGATCCGATGTACCTCCCTCCCGTAAGGGTGTCTGTAATCAGGTAGATGCCCTTCGCGTTCTCAAGAGCTCCTTTCCAATCGGGTCGCTCGTTCCGAATGATGCCTTCCAACTCGCTAAACGATACATCGACGTTTTCGTATCCAGGAAATTGCATCCCTGTGTAAGATTCGCGAAGTATTTCAAGAACCTTGAAGCTCTCGTAGTGTTTCTCCATCAAGACCCGCGTAGCTCGTTTCGGGTATTGATACTGAATTTTCAATCGGCCAATGAATTCTTTTCCTTGCTCCGCCAGCTCGACCTGATAACGGACTTTGGATGGGTCCACAGCGTCTCGGTGGAGTTTGATTACCCTGAACACTCCCCCAAAGAGCCAACTATCGACCTCGTGATAGAACTGCATGAGAGCGAATATGAAGGGGCGGTTGAAATGGTCTTTGCCCGGATAGTGCTCCTGCCAGCGCTGCCATTTGTTTGAATTCTGAAGCCACACGTCAAGAGGGTGATGGTTTCCGTTCCATCGAGCGAAGTGCACCTTGTAGTCATTGAGATTCTCAATATTCCAGATGTCCTGCAGCTTTATCGGCATTCAATCACACTCCGTTCGGCGATTGTTTATCTCCACGGTATTTGATGTCCGCAACACAAGACGGTCACGCCATCGGCAACGCAATTTAGAAGCCTTGCCTGCACCGTGCATGCGACCAGAGCGGCCTACCAACCCATGAGATAATAGTAGTAGATACGCTCAACGGCGCGCGGCAATTGACGCTTGTAGCCGCGCATTTGCCGAAATTCCTCCGGCAACTCGATTGAGTGGTACAGAGCGTCGCCGCGCAATTGTCCGTTATCCATGGCCTGCTTCACCTGAATCATGAGGCTTTCCAAATAACGGCGGCGCTGTACCAATGCCTCCTTGGGCGCGACGGGGATACCGTGGTTTCCGACCATGCGGGACCAGCCTTCCATGGCCTCCAACTCCTTTAAAGTGCGCAAATACTCGGCGGGATAGTAGTCCGGGAAGAATCCGAGGCCGACGCTGTAGGGCGTGACGAGGTCGCCGACAAAGAGCACATCCGTCCCTTCGAGATGCATAACCAGCATGCAATCCCCATGATTGCGCCCGAAATAAAGCAGCCTGAGCGAGCTGTCTCCGAGTTCGACAACCTCGCCGCCCTTCACCGTCTCATCGGGCATGACGATGTCCGGGTGGAGGTTGGACTCAAAATGCCTTACGCAGTTTTCGTGACTTATGATTGTCGCGCCCTCATCCTTGAAAATCCGTCCACCCGGAGCATGATCCCAGTGCTGATGTGAATATATGACGTACTTCACGGGCTTATCGGTCACATCGGCGATGGCCTGACGCATTGCCCTCGCGTGCTCTCGATTAGTCGGGTCGGTCGCGATGACGCCGTCATTCGTCACCACAAAAATACTCCGCGCCGAAAAACTTCCAAACGAATAAAGACCGGGAGCAATCTCGGTCGAGTCGCGCTTCATCAACTGTTCGGGCGTTAACGCGTCCATAGGCGACTGTGCGGCGACGTCAGAAAAATGGCATGAGATCGTTATCAGGCCCAAAGCGGCAAAGATGGACCGACAAACAGATACAACGGACGCGTCCTCGATACGCCGCAGCCCATCTACAGCGCAGTCACGAATTCGAGTGGTACAGACATGGGCCATTAATCAAATACACTCCCGCAGTAAAGTCCTGAACCGGTTCTCTCAGACTATCTTGCGCCTCGACCCGGTGCATCAGAAAATTCCCGGGACGAACACGCGCTTACGATGATTTGGCGGGAGTATGCTCGGACGGCAAGATCGTTTCCGTCATCCCCGTTCACCTCCGCGCAACAATGTTGGCGTGAAACATGCTAAGATCGAGGCGTCATGCAACGTTGATCGCAAACGCGGCAAATGCAAGACTCCATCTGAGGGTCGACGTTCGATACAGTCACATATGAGGAAAGTCATGCGATCCAAGCGAGCCATCAACCGGCGTTCCGTACTTACCGGTCTTGCCGTCGGTATGACCGCGGCGAACCTGCCGCGAGTTGTCTCCGGCGCGCGGGCCCAGGAACAAACGGATGTGCTGGTATTGGGAGCGGGGCTCGCCGGCTTGCATGCCGCCAATCTTCTGGAGGAGATGGGATACAGAGTCATCGTGCTCGAAGGCCGTGACCGCACGGGCGGCAAAATCGAAACTGTTCGCCTCGGCACCGGTCCCGCGGAAGTCGGTGGACAAACTCTGTTCGGCGGTTATGGCCGAATGATCGACGCGGCGGAAAGCCGAGGCGTCAAACTCATCAATTACATGCCTCGTCTACGGAATGCCGGTGAGCGGGAATTCGTCTTGAACGGCACCGTGGTGAACAAGGCGTCATGGCCTCAATCTCCCCTCAATCCCTTCCGGGGAGAACGAAAAGGACAAATGCCGTGGCAGGTCGCCTGGGCGGCCGTGGCCGGCGGCAACCCCATTCGCGACGACGCCGATTGGCTTGCGGAGGAGAACCTCCAATTCGATATTTCACTCGATCAGTTTTTGCGGGATCAAGGCTTATCCGAGCGCGAAATCGATCTGTCCTACAATGCCGTACCGAACTACGGAAACTCCGCCCACGACGTCTCGGTGCTCATGATGTTTTTTGTTGACGCGTGGAACAAACTCGTCAACAGCGATCCGGTCGCCTATGGCGCACAAGGCGGCAACCATCTAATCGCTGAAGCCATGGCCGAGTCTCTCTCCTCGGAGGTCAGACTAAATCACGAGGTGGTATCGGTAGACATGGACGGCTCATCGGTCGAAGCGCGCTGCAAAAACGGTTCCCGTTTCAGGGCGCGGGCAGCAGTTTGTTCATTCCCTTTCTCGACACTCAGGTCTCTTCATGTGACGCCGGGTATGTCAGGCGCACAACGCCGCGCCGTTCTGAGTTTACCGTTCATGCACCTGACCCTCATCGTCATGGAACCCAAATCCGCATTCTGGGAAAAGGACGGCTTGAACCCGGCAATGTGGATGAACGGTCACGTCAATTCTCTCTTGACCCTTAGAAGTCATCCGACATCGGAGGAAATTACATCGTTGGTTGCGTGGTCCCGAGGCCACTCGGCCATGTATATGGACCGTCTCGGACCAGAGGGCGCCATCAAGCTGGCGGTCGAGGAGATTGAACGTGCAAGACCTGCAGCAAAAGGCCAACTCACACCGGCTTACCTCAAGTCCTGGGGCCTTGATCCGTTTTCCGCAGGAGACTGGGCCGTTTGGCAGCCGGGTCAAATAAAGGATTTCGCGAATCTCATGTCTCTTCCCCATGATCGGATGTTTTTCTGCGGTGAGCACACAGCCAGGGAAAACCGCGGTATGGAAGGCGCTCTGGAGTCCGCGGAGCGCGCCGTCTTCGAGGCGATCGAGATTTTGTAACCCCACTTGATACCGGCCAACGGTCGAAGCGAACGGCAAATACGGAAAGCTCATCTGACGGCGAGGGCGGGAACCTCAATCCGCATCCGTCCGGAGAGATCATCGAACAAGCGACTCATTCAGGTTATGGAAACTCAAAGAGTCTCACATTGAATCATGGGTCAGAGTCAGTGCCGTCAGCGCCGAAAAAACATGGTATGGACTCGGTCCTTTTTGTCTGCCTGTGTGCTCTGGCTTCATGGAACGGCGGCCGCTGATCAAGCGTACGCCGCCGCAAGCGAAACCACACTGCGCGTCGCCGCCTCGTTTTTGGGGGCGGAACAAGGCAATCCCTATCAGACCTACCCCGCAACATTACCGATTCAAGCGCTCTTCGATACGCTGACCCATGTCGACGAAGTCGGTAACGTCGAACCTTGGTTAGCCAATAGTTGGTCATCGACGAACGCGCACGAGTGGACGTTTGAACTCAGGCAGGATGTCACATTCTCGAATGGAGAAGCCTTCAATGCCGAGGCCGTCACTGCAACTCTCGGGTTTTTGCAAAGCCGGGACGGTAAGAGCACCACAATCGCACGGAATCTCGAGGATATCATTGAAGCGGAGGCCGTCTCGGACTTTACGGTCCGGGTAACGTTGAAGCGACCGGATCCATTATTCCCCTACCGGGCCTCCAACTGGCGCATTCCGGCGCCCGCCTATTCCGCCGCCTTGGAAAGTGGGGAGCATACGCACCAACCGACAGGGTCGGGGCCGTTCAAGGTAACCGAATGGACATCGAACACGATCACCTTTGCCGCTTTCGAAAACTCCTGGCGTTCGCCAAAACTGCAAGCTCTCGAATTCGTTCTTGTCCCGGATCAAGTGGCGCGGCGGCAAGCCCTGGTCTCCGGAACATTCGACATCGCTGTCGGCATGGGGCCAAGCGATCAGGCAGAGCTTGAAAAAGTCGGCGCTGCGCTGCATCGGCGCCCGGCCGCCAACCTCACGTTCATCGCCTTCGCTCTTGAACGCTATCCGGACTCGCCGCTCAAAGACGTACGTGTGAGACAAGCGCTCAACTACGCCGTCAATCGACGTCAAATCGTTGACGTTCTGTTGGGTGGGCATCCCCGGCTTGTCGCACAATTGGCGCTGCCTGCCGCCCCCGGATACGCTGCCGAGCTTGCGCCCTACCCCTACGATCCGGAGCGGGCAAAAGCCCTCCTCAAGGAAGCAGGCTACGAAGGCGGTTTCTCCGTGACGTTGGCGGCGTCGGCTCCGGAAGCGGACGAAACCATCGTATATCAGCAAATCGCTTCGGATCTGGCGGCTGTCGGCGTCGACGCCTCCATAAATCTATACCCTCTCTTGCAAACCACCAAAATGCTCTTCTCCGGCGAGGTCAAGGGCGAGCTTTTTGCCAGTCTCGTGCGCCCGATCGATACCATTGAAGACTATCGCTTTCGCTCGTGCCTCGGCCTCACGGGCGCAAACAAACCGCTTTTTTGCGACCCTCTCCTGATGCCGTTGCTGGAGCGGGCCCGCGCGGCCACGAGCCTCGACGACCTGTCAGCCGTCATGAATAAAGTCATGAAACACGAGCATTACAACCCGCCCGGCATTTTCCTCTGGGAAGGGCTGGAATTTGACGGGCTGGCGGCGCGCGTTCGGAACTATGAGACGGGATTCGATTTCATCCACTTCGACGTTATCTCCCTCGCAGACGACAAGTAACACGTCCGGTTCACAAACCATCCGTGCCGCCGAACACGCGCACGGTCGGCCGTCAGACCGTCAGTCCATGCGGAGTCTGACCCCCCGACAAAGCACCACGCCGGAGCGTCTTTGAGAGTCCGAATCCCGTCCGCAGATAAAGTTGTTCGGTGGACCGGCCGCGCGCCCAGGCCAATTGCCGGGCATCTTCCTCGTCGGCGCCCGGTATGACATAGTAACCGACATTCGCGCCGCAATATCCATTGCGGCGTCATTCGCTCTCACGGCCAGGCTCCACAGCGCAGCAAAAAATGACGAGTCAAGCGGGCATAACGGCCAGAGGCAAAATCTCCCGCTTCATTCCCAATCCGATCAATCTGTCCTGGGGCGTCGGATCGCTCGGCACCATCACGATGCTCAACAGCGTGACGAGCCTCTATCTGTTCTTTCTGGTTGGCATTCTAAAAATGGAGCCCGCGCTGGCAGGCGCATTGATTTTCGCATCGAAACTCGTGGACGTGGTGTCCGACCCCGTTATGGGCTGGATCAGCGATCAAACGCGTACCAGATGGGGTCGCCGCCGACCTTACATGTTCGGCGCAAGTTTCCTGTGCGGGGCATCGATGGTGTTGCTGTTCAATATCCCGGAGTTCGAAAACGAAATCCGGCGCGCGGCTTACATAGAATTCCTGCTCATTTTCTATGCCCTCGTGCTCACCGTCTATAACGTACCGTATCTCGCGATGCCCGCGGAAATGACGGAAGACTATCGCGAACGCTCCAACATCATGTCGTACCGCGCTTTGTTCCTGGTCGGCGGCAGTTTCACGGGCACCGCCTTGTCAGGCTTGATCCTTGGACGGTTGGGCAGCGACGTGGACGCTTACGGAACGGTGGGCTGGTTTCTGGCCGCCGTGTCATTCGCCGCCATGATGATCTGCGTCTGGGGCACCCGGCGGGCGCACTTCACGAACTATGTCAAATCCCACATCCCGACCGCCAATCAGTTCAAACTGTTTCTTGTAAACAAACCGTTTCTCGTTCTGGGGGGAGTCAAGGCCGTTCAGTTTCTTCAACTCGCGGCGGGCGGCGCGGCCACGCTGTTCTTTTTTGTAACGGTTCTCGAAAAGGGCGAAGAGATGCTCTTTCCGTTTGGCATTGTCCTCATGCTGACCTCGATCTTGAGCATTCGGTTCTGGCTGCCCGTAATTCACAAGTTCGGCAAGCGCGAAATATTCATGTTCGGTCTGATCCTCCAGACGCTCGCTTTTTTGAGTTGGCTTCTGGCAACGCCGACGGAACCGATGTGGATATTTCTCGCGCGCGCCGCGGCGCTTGGCGCATCGAGCAGCGGCATCGTTATTTGCGGTCAATCCATGATCGTGGACGCCATCGAATATGACCGCAAACTGAGCGGGCTCAATCGGGAAGGCATTACGTCGTCCGCATTCAGCTTTCTGGAAAAAACGATGTACGCGACAGGCCCTCTCATCATCGGCGTTCTTCTCACCGCTTTCGGATTTGACGAAACGATACCCCGCGGCCAGCCTCAGCCCGACTCGGCGCTCTTTGCGGTAACGCTTGGCCAGGCGTGGATCCCCGCCGTCTGCAGTCTTGTCATGTTTGCCGGTCTCTTTTTCTATAATCTGACGGAAAAGGTGCTGAACGAAACACAGGTTCACGAGTTCGGACAGCGGGACACGGCCGCAAATCCTGCGGAATTGCAAAGTGTGACGGACCGCGGATCAAAAGGAGATGAATTGACCTCTTGAACCTACCGCCGATAGGCGGGTATTTTGTACTTCAACACATGTTTAGGAATTCATCGATGATCACACTTTCCCAGAAAGACCGCGCCGGACTCGAATTCATGGGCAACCTGCAACGCTATTCCAGTACCGAGCTCCATGCGCAGGCGAAAGCGGATTTCTACGCCAACCCCGACATGGCCGCATTAGGCGACAAGCCAATCGGCGATCAACCCGTCGAAAAGATCGACGAACTGGTTGCCAAAGCCGAAGACGTTGCCGCGGCATCGCAAGCCCATCGTTTCAACCGGCTTTATCAAAGAGTCGTTGCCGAGGAGATTTACAACCGCGGGATTCCTGCGGCCGAGGAAAAGAGAGGCGATATCGAAAAGACGGCCGCGCCCCCCGTCGATCCCAATAAAGCGGGAACACTCACTCTGAATCCGGACGTGGCAATCCCCGATTACTATGACGGCGTTGAATGGCATCTCATGCCCGGCGGCTGGGACGGCTTTGACCTGACCATGCCGATGTTCATGGCGGGCGTATCCCCCTACATTTTCAGTCACGGCGGCTACGCGGCCGTCGATGTGGACGCGAATATTCGCGCCCAACGCCTGCAAGTCGTCAACGAACTGCCGCGCCGCGACTACAAGAGGATCTACGAATGCGGGTGCGGAGGGGCGGTGACGCTCGCCGTGCTGCGTCAGCGTTTTCCCGACGCCGAATTGGCGGGTTCCGACTTGTCCGCGGGACTGCTCAAGGGCGGACATCGGACGGCAAATGCACTGGGCCTCAACGTTCATTTGAAACAGGAAGATTCGCGGCATACGAGCGAGCCGGACAATCATTACGACGCCGCCATTTCCTACGCCGTGTTCCATGAGATGGACGACGAGGCGACATTCGAAACGCTTCAAGAGATGTTCCGCATCCTGACGGCAGGCGGAGACATGATCATTTCGGATCCGGGCCCCTTCCGCGCCATCACACCCTACCAGGCGGTCATCTACAATTGGGAAACCGAAAACCGCGAAGAACCCTATTTCACCGCGTCGGTCCGCCGAAACCTGCCCGACATGATGCGTCGGATCGGCTACGAAGACGTCAAGGAATACGGCATCGGCCCGGGCAACTATCCCTGGGTCACCTATGGCCGCAAACCGTCCTGACGGAGGAAAGAGACCTTGGAGATCAATCGCACCGAGCCCAAATACCTGCTTCCCGAAGATCTGGATACGCTGGCGCGTCAAAACGCCCAGCTCATGGCCGAACTTTGGATTCTCAAAGATCGCATGACCGTGATGGAATCCCTGTTGGAAGATGCGGGCGCCCTCGACCGCGGCAAGCTTGACGATCTGGTTCCGGAAGGCGACTTGGCGGGCGAGCTTGAGCGCGAGCGCATCGGCTTCATCGAACGGATCATAGGCATCAAACCGGAAGACCGGACGGTCGACGCCCTGAAAGCGCGCGCAAGCTCACGCTAACCCATATCGTCCGGAGCAGATGCACGGACGAAGCCGTACGGTGATACCGGAGAAGTGCAGGTGACCCGGCCTGAGTACTATGCCCACAGCAGCAATCATCGGCTTTCGGCGCACCTGGAAAACACGGGTGAACGCGCGGCGGCGTTCCTGGAGTCTACGGGTTGTGCGGATTTCGGCCGCGTGGCCGGGTTGTTGCACGACCTTGGCAAGTACACGCAAGAGTTCCAGGATCGGCTTTCGGGCGGCAAGCGCGTCGATCACTCGACCGCCGGTGCGAAGGTCGCAGTTGACCGATTTGGCAAATTGGCCGGCAAAATACTCGCATTCTGCATTGCCGGTCACCACGCCGGGCTCGCCAATGGCGTCAACGGAAGAAAGAAAACCGGGTTGGCGGATCGTCTCAAAGCGACGGTCCCGACTCCGGACAAGATATGGGAAAAGGAAATTGTACTTCCGGAGTCGCTGCCGAATCCGGGAATCAAGCCGTATAACCGGAACACCGCTGGATTCTGCGGCGCTTTCTTCATCCGCATGGTGTTCTCCGCCCTCGTGGACGCCGACTACCTAGACACCGAAGCTTGGTATGCAAAACAGGAAGGAAAGCGGAAACCGCGAGGGCAGCACCCGACACTCGATGATCTGCGGAGACGGCTCGACGCGTATCTGAGCAGACTGACGGCCGGAGCGAAAGGCGGCAAAGTGAACGACCTGCGCCGGGAAGTGCTGGATCACGCCCGAAGCAAGGCAGCAGAAGCGCCGGGCGTGTTCACCCTGACCGTGCCTACAGGCGGCGGCAAGACACTGACATCGCTCGCTTTCGCTCTGGACCATGCGATGCGTCATAAGCTCGCGCGGGTCATTTACGTCATCCCCTACATGAGCATCATTGAGCAGACGGCAGAAGTGTTCCGCAAAGCGTTGTGGGGCAATGACGACGATGAACCGGACTTCGTGATTGAGCATCACAGCACGTTCGACGAGGACCAGATTGGTAGCCGCGAGGCGAAGGACAAGCTGCGTCTGGCTATGGAGAACTGGGACGCCCCGATCATCGTCACAACGGCGGTACAGTTCTTTGAAAGCCTGTTCGCAGACCGCCCTTCGCGCTGTCGCAAGCTACACAACATCGCAAACAGCGTGGTTATTCTCGATGAAGCGCAGACGCTGCCGCTTGAGTTTCTGCGGCCGTGCGTCACCGCGCTCGACGAGCTCGCCCGCAACTGGCACGCCAGCATCGTGCTCTGCACCGCCACGCAGCCGGCGCTCGCCGCGGCGGACGGCTTCTCCGGCGGCTTTGAGGATATGCGGGAACTTGCTCCCGACCCTCAACGCCTCTATCGGACTCTCAAGCGCACACGATTGGACCATCGGGGAGAGATGAGCGACATTCAAGTGGAGGAACAACTGCGCAAGGCACCGCAAGCCTTGTGCATTGTCAACACCCGCCGCCACGCATGGGAGTTGTACGAAGCAATTAAGAATGTTGAGGGTGCGTTCCACCTGACAACCCGGATGTGCGCCTGTCACCGCCGGAAGAAACTCCATGTCGTGCGCGAGCGTCTGAAAAGCGGTGCGCCCGTGCGCCTGATCGCTACGTCACTTATTGAGGCCGGCGTCGACATCGATTTCCCGGTGGTCTGGCGAGCGGAGTCAGGGCTGGAGTCGATAATCCAGGCTGCCGGACGCTGCAATCGGGAAGGCCGTGCGGACATGGGCGACGTGTTCGTTTTCAAGCCGACGATGGGAACGGGGCGAAAGCCCCCGCAAGAAATCGAACAGTTTGCATCAGCCGCCCGCGAGGTGATGCGGGACCACGATGATTCGATGTCCCTGGAAGCGATTGAGGACTACTTCCAGAAACTTTATTGGGTCAAGGGCAAAGATGCGCTCGATGCACAACACGTTCTGGGGCTGATTGAGGAAAGGCGGACCAGCTTCGACTTTCCCTTTGAAACGATCGCGGAAAAGTTCCGACTTATCAAAACTTCCATGGTGCCGGTGATCATTCCCTATCGCGACCAAGACGGCGGCGACGAGACGGCAGTGCGGTTGCTTAGCGAGCTTGAGAGGGTAGAGAGGCCGGGTCCAATCGCTCGCGGGTTGCAACCCTACTTGGTCCAGATTTATTCGAATCAGAGAACGGATCTTCTCACCGCCGGAGCCGCAAAGGTTGTCCGCGAAGCTGACTTCGACAAGCAGTTCGTTGTGCTCACCAACCTGGACCTGTACCGCTCGGATGTCGGCCTGACGTGGGATGATCCGACCTTTCGGGAGCCGGAAGGGTTGTTATTTTGATGTTTGGCACTAGATAAAGATATCATCAAAGGAACTACCATTTGACGGTTTTTCACCGGGATGGGTGGGGCATGAGGTTGCAGGATCAACTGAAGAAACTGGGGCGCATTACTGCGGAGGCCCGACAACTACATAGTGGCGGCTCAGAACCACGGCGCGATGACCGCGGTGTTGTGTGATGCCTTACGGCATAAAACTGCACGTCTGGGGTGAATATGCCTGTTTCACGCGCCCGGAGATGAAGGTCGAACGGGTATCCTATGATGTGATGACGCCGTCTGCGGCGCGCGGAGTCCTGGAAGCGATCCACTGGAAGCCCGCCATCCGCTGGGTGATCAACCGCATTCACGTCCTGAAGCCCATCCGCTTCGAGACTTTGCGACGCAACGAACTGGGGCACAAGATACCGGCCGGCAGCGTCCGCACGGCGATGAAGCGCCGCACTACCGAGGGCGTGCATGCGCTGATCGAGAAAGACCGGCAGCAACGTGCCACAATGTTGCTGCGCGACGTATCCTACGTCATCGAGGCACACTTCGCTCTCACCGATGCCGCCAAACCCGACGATACCGAAGCCAAGCACTTGGCGATGTTCAACCGCCGTGCCGCCAAGGGCCAATGTTTCCACAGGCCCTACCTCGGCACCCGCGAGTTCGCCGCCGACTTCGCGCTGGTGGAAGATGAGATGCCGCCGTCCTGTCTGCCTTCCGATCAACAAGACTGCGAACTGGGCTGGATGTTGCACGATATCGATTATGCCGACGAGATGTCTCCGCGCTTCTTCCGTGCGGAATTATGTAACGGTGTAATCAATGTACCGCCTCTGGATGCTGCAGGGGTCAAAGCATGACCGTACTTCAGGCACTTAACGACCACTATGGCCGCCTTGTTGCCGAGAATGAGGCACCAAGCTACGGATACTCGGACGGGCCCGTTTCCTATGCCATCGTCCTATCGCCTGACGGCAAGGCCGTTGATGTCATGCCGTTGCTTGACACGTCTAGCAAGAAACCGTCACGGCGCACGGTGCCAAAGCCCGCTATACGCACAGTGAACATCGTTTCCAATTTTCTGTGGGACAAGACAGCCTACGTGCTCGGCGTTAAGTTTGACAAGGACAAGAAACGACAGATTCAGGCAAAAGAGGAGCACAAAGCCTTCAAAGCGTTGCACGAAGATCTGCTTAAAAACGAGTCCGACCCCGGATTGACGGCTCTCCGCGCGTTCCTGGACAGATGGCAGGCCGAGAAATACGAAGACCTTCCCCATGCAAATGATATGACGGATACCAACATCGTGTTTCGGCTCGACGGAGAGCAGTGCTTTCTCCATGAACGGCCAGCTGCTCAAAGCGTGTGGCGGAACCACTTGGCAAAAGAAGATCATCGGAAAGATCTATGCCTCGTGACCGGCGAGTACGGACCAACGGCACAGCTGCATCCCAAGATCAAGGGCATCAAGGGCGCACAATCGTCCGGCGCCTCCATCGTCTCCTTCAATCTCGAAGCCTTCGAGTCCTTCGACAAAAATCAAGGCGGTAACGCGCCGGTATCAGAGCGGGCCGCGTTCGCGTACACGACCGCGCTGAATACGTTGCTGGCACCAGATAGCAGACGGCGCGTCCGGATAGGCGATACGACCACGGTCTTCTGGGCCGAGGCGTCCGGCGACGAAGCAAGCGCAAAAGCAGCGGAAGATTTGTTCTCGATTCTCGCCGATCCGCCGTCGGATGATGAAGAAGCTGCCAAGGTTAAAGATAAGCTTTCGGCGGTTGCGGAAGGCCAACCGTTGTCTGATATCGAGCCTGAAGTGAATAAGGATTCCCGCTTCTATGTGCTCGGCCTCGCTCCGAATGCGTCGCGCATATCGGTTCGGTTCTGGTGTCAGGACAGCATCGGTACCTTTGTGCGGCGAATCGGAGAGCATTGGCGCGACCTGCGCCTTGAACCTACGCCGTGGAAGAAGCCTCCCGCCGCGTGGCGGCTGCTTCGCGCAACGGCGGTGCAAGGCAAAGCCGACAATATCCCACCCGCTCTCGGCGGTGCTTTGATGCGCGCCATACTTACCGGCAGCCGTTATCCGCAGTCCCTGCTTGCCGCCGCAATTGCCCGGATGCGTGCCGACCGGGAAATAAACGGTTTGCAGGCGGCGATCTGCAAAGCATGTCTGGCCCGCGACTACCGCCTGGGCTTTGGAAAGGAGGACATTCCCGTGAGTCTGAAACCAGATGAAATCAATCCGGCCTACCGTCTCGGACGGCTGTTCGCCATTTACGAGAGCGTGCAAAGGGCCGCCCTAGGTAAGGTTAACGCCACTATCAAGGATCGCTATTTCGGAGCCGCATCGACCACGCCAGCTTCGGTTTTTCCTTTGCTTGAACGCAATTCAGTGCACCACATTGCCTCGCTACGCAAGAATAAAGGGGGTCTTGCCCATTGGTTCGAGCGCGAGATCGACGCGATTCTTGCCGGGATGGACACCACCTTTCCGCGCAGTCTGCGCCTTGAGGACCAAGGGCGTTTCGCGATCGGCTATCACCACCAGAAGGCAACAAAGCACACTGCTTCAGACAGCGAAGACGAAAACAACAACACTGAATCCCATGACGAGGAGCAACCATGACAGCAATCGAGAACCGCTATGATTTCGTCTATCTGTTCGACGTAGCCAACGGCAACCCGAACGGAGACCCGGACGCCGGCAACTTGCCGCGGCTCGACCCGGAGACCAACCAAGGACTGGTCTCCGATGTCTGCTTGAAGCGCAAAGTGCGCAACTACATCGCCATGACCAAAAGTGAAACGCTAGGTTATGAGATCTACGTCAAAGAGCGGGGCATTCTCGAACTTCAGCAGAAACGCGCGTGGGAGGCGGTCATGCCGGATGCTTCCCAAAAGGATCGAGAGAAACTCCCCAAGGACGAACAGAAAGCCCGTGAGATAACACAGTGGATGTGCATGAACTTCTTCGACATCCGCACTTTCGGTGCCGTGATGTCGACGAAGGGTGCAAACTGTGGGCAAGTGCGCGGCCCGGTACAATTCGCGTTTGCTCGCTCCATTGAGCCGATTCTGCCGTTGGAAGTATCCATCACTCGAATGGCCGCGACCACGGAAGCCGATGCGGAGTCCAAGGGCGACATCCGCACCATGGGACGCAAGCACATCGTTCCCTATGGGCTATACCGTGCCCACGGTTACGTTTCGGCCTGCTTGGCTAGCGGTGCGGGCAAAGGCACTGGTTTCTCTGAAGAGGATCTGGAGTTGCTGTGGAGTGCTCTTGAGCAGATGTTCGACCATGACCGTTCAGCAGCACGGGGCGAGATGACCGCACGGAGGCTGATTCTCTTCAAGCACGAAAGTGCGCTCGGCAATGCGCCCGCGCACCGGCTGTTTGAGCGGGTCACGGTCAAACGCGTGTTCGACGGCGGAGAATACGAGCCCGGCGACCCGCGCGCTCACAACCTGCCGCCGGCGCGATCCTATGCGGACTACGCCGTTCATTTGGACGAAAGCGGCCTACCCAACGGGGTCGAGATCGTCGACAGGATCTGACACCGCGATGGCGGATACCGAAACCTTCAGCGAGGACGAACTGGTACCGATCTCGGCGCTCCAGCACATGCTCTACTGTCCACGGCAGTGCGCGCTCATCCATAACGAGCAGCAATGGGTTGAGAACCGTTTTACTGCGGAAGGGCGGATCCTTCACGAACGTACCGATGTCGGCGGCCAAGAGCGGCGGAACGGTGTTGTGATCGAGCGAGGCGTACCCTTGCGCTCGCGGCGGCTGGGCGTATCCGGCTTCGCCGATGTAGTCGAAATCCACGACGGCAAACGCCCCTACCCTGTAGAGTACAAGCGCGGGCGTCCGAAAGCGCATCGCGCCGACGAGGTACAACTTTGCGCCCAGGCTATGTGTCTGGAAGAGATGTTAGGTACACCGATCCCCCAAGGCGCTCTGTTTTATGGGCGCAACCGACGCCGAAATACGGTTGCCTTCGATGGCGGTCTGAGGTCGCTCACGGAGCGCATCGCAGGCAATACACGTCGGATGCTCGCGGTCGGTGAAACTCCACCGCCGGAGTACTCCGCGCGGAAGTGCGATGCCTGCTCGCTGAAGGAAGTATGCCAACCGCAAAGGCCGCGTGGCGCGAAGGTTGTCGACCGCTGGCTCGCGAAGGCGATCGATGACTGATCCTACCCATGCGTCGACATCTGAACACACTCTACGTGACCACGGAAGACGCGTGGTTGCACAAAGATCGCGAAAACGTAGTGGTGAAGGTTGGTAGCACAGAGCGCGGACGGGTGCCCGTGCATTTGCTCGGCGGCATTGTCTGCTTCGGCTCGGTCGGAGCGACACCAGCGCTCATGGGCCATTGCGCTGAACACGGCGTTTGCATCTCGATGATGAGCCGCAACGGTCGTTTTCTCGCTCGCGTCGAAGGCCCGGTATCCGGCAACGTGTTGTTGCGCCGTAGTCAGTATCGGGCTGCCGATGATCCGGCGAAGACAGTCGAAATGGTCCGCAATATGGTGATCGGAAAGCTGCTCAACCAGCGTACCGTCATACGCCGCGCGCTGCGCGACCACGGGGGGACCATGTCGGCGCAGAAGTGCTCTCGGCTGAAGGTTTGTGAGCGCCGATTGACCGATGCCGCGCGGCGCGGCGGTCGGCCACTGGACACGGACGCACTTCGCGGAATCGAAGGTGAGGCCGCGCGGGAATACTACGGCGTGTTCGGTAACCTAGTGCGTAATGGAGACCCGTCTTTCGTCTTTACACGCCGGTCGCGGCGGCCGCCGCTCGATCCTGTAAACGCGCTGTTGTCATTCCTCTATACGCTGCTGGTTCACGATTGCCGCTCAGCGCTGGAGACGGTTGGCCTTGACCCCGCGGTGGGATTCCTGCACAGAGATCGTCCGGGCCGACCGAGTTTGGCGCTTGACATTATGGAGGAATTGCGCCCAGTGCTTGCTGATCGACTGGTGCTGTCATTGATCAACCGCAGGCAGTTGTCGGCTCGCGATTTCAAGACTGCAGTCAGCGGTGCGGTCACAATGAGGGCCGACGCGCGGAAGACGGTGCTAGTTGCATATCAGGAGCGGAAGAAAGACAAGCTTATTCACCCGTTTCTTAAAGAGAATACGACGGTCGGCCTTATCCCCTTCCTCCAAGCCAATTTGATGGCGCGGCGTCTGCGCGGCGACCTTGATGGATATCCGCCTTTCCTCTGGAAGTAGGAGTGCTCGTGCTGATGCTCATCACATATGATGTTGCTACTGGGGACGCCGCGGGACGGCGGCGGCTGCGCCGGGTTTCTCGTCTGTGTCAGGATTTCGGGCAGCGAGTCCAATACTCGGTTTTCGAATGCCAAGTTGACCCGGCACAATGGGCAACGCTACGCGCACAACTCATTGACGAGATAGACAAACAGACGGACAGCTTGCGCTTTTACCGACTCGGTGCCAATTGGCGCTCACGCATAGAGCATGTAGGAAGCAAGGCAGCTTACGATCCTGATGGCACTTTGATGTTTTGAGACTGTGCGAACCTGAAGCACCCGTCCTTTTCTCCGACGGTTCGCGCATATCGCAACCATTTGATTTTATGGCAAAATCACGGCTACGAGACTTTGCAGACTATTGAATCCAGACTGTCTATCTCGCGCTTCGCGCTAATAGCTTGGTTTCGCGTTGTGACTCAACAGGATATTGTGCTGCGGTCGCCCCCCTCGCGGGGGTGTGGATTGAAACAGGATATTGTGCTGCGGTCGCCCCCCTCGCGGGGGTGTGGATTGAAACCTCTCTACGATTGCTGGGCACATCAATATCTATATGGTCGCCCCCCTCGCGGGGGTGTGGATTGAAACGATCAAACTCTCGACCGCCTCCGCGATCTCGGAGGTCGCCCCCCTCGCGGGGGTGTGGATTGAAACGATCATCGTTTCGTATGGATCGGTCCATCTGTGCCATGTCGCCCCCCTCGCGGGGGTGTGGATTGAAACTCATCGCTGGCTTAGTGTCATTGATCGTATGGAGTGCGCGCCTGTCGCCCCCCTCGCGGGGGTGTGGATTGAAACATCCTTGAGTTGATCCCTTGCCCGTGCGGCGGCGTGTCGCCCCCCTCGCGGGGGTGTGGATTGAAACTCCATATATCGGCTGTGAAACCGGCAGGTCGTGGTCGCCCCCCTCGCGGGGGTGTGGATTGAAACACGACCTCCCTTTCCTCGGGCGCGACGATCAAATAGTCGCCCCCCTCGCGGGGGTGTGGATTGAAACCCCCATGGCTTTGGCACTTATTGGGAACCATTCTGTCGCCCCCCTCGCGGGGGTGTGGATTGAAACGCCTCATCACCGTGCTCTTTGAAAGCATTTTCAAGTCGCCCCCCTCGCGGGGGTGTGGATTGAAACACCTATCCGACGAGCGCCAGGGCGAGCGACGCCGGTCGCCCCCCTCGCGGGGGTGTGGATTGAAACGCCCACCCTGAGACGGCCCGCCCGGCTGATGCTGTCGCCCCCCTCGCGGGGGTGTGGATTGAAACCCTTCAGTGAGTGTGAGTGACTGGGACAGCGCTAAGTCGCCCCCCTCGCGGGGGTGTGGATTGAAACGCCTAAAGTCGTTTTGCCGACGCCTTGCGCCTCGCGTCGCCCCCCTCGCGGGGGTGTGGATTGAAACGCCCGAGTTGTTCCTTGATGATAAGCCCGCTCGGTCGCCCCCCTCGCGGGGGTGTGGATTGAAACGACGTATGCCCATGCCTGTTTGGCGACTTCGCGAGTCGCCCCCCTCGCGGGGGTGTGGATTGAAACGGCAAATTATCGCCGCCGAGGAACGTAACGATAAGGTCGCCCCCCTCGCGGGGGTGTGGATTGAAACATTGAAGCGTCTCCGACCCGGGATTTACGAGCTTCGTCGCCCCCCTCGCGGGGGTGTGGATTGAAACTACGCAGGCGCAAAAGGTGACTCGGTCGAAGCAGCGTCGCCCCCCTCGCGGGGGTGTGGATTGAAACTCGCAGGCGAATGGTCTAAGCCAAAGACCGGCAAGTCGCCCCCCTCGCGGGGGTGTGGATTGAAACCATCTCAAAGCGTCTTTTGAAGATGCAGCACGTGGTCGCCCCCCTCGCGGGGGTGTGGATTGAAACAACGCCTGGACGTCGGAAAGCCAAGCTAGGCTTGGTCGCCCCCCTCGCGGGGGTGTGGATTGAAACACACTTGTGTCAGCGTCATTGATCGAAGTCGCCTGTCGCCCCCCTCGCGGGGGTGTGGATTGAAACCGGGGAGCCGAGGGCGACCGTCTCGACCGCCTCGTCGCCCCCCTCGCGGGGGTGTGGATTGAAACTCCTCGCTGACCTCGACAAACCTCTGGGGCGCGGGTCGCCCCCCTCGCGGGGGTGTGGATTGAAACCCACCTTACCTTGACGCTTTCAGCGTCGCCGTCGCGTCGCCCCCCTCGCGGGGGTGTGGATTGAAACTTATACTCATCGTCTCCAGGCGTGCGCGTGCGATGTCGCCCCCCTCGCGGGGGTGTGGATTGAAACGCCTTCAAATGGCGGCTTGTTGCCGTCATCGTCATGTCGCCCCCCTCGCGGGGGTGTGGATTGAAACGCGCTCAAGCATGGTGGGGTTTGAGGCATCGGCTTGTCGCCCCCCTCGCGGGGGTGTGGATTGAAACAACAAGATCAAATCAGCCCAAGCCTTGCCGCTTGTCGCCCCCCTCGCGGGGGTGTGGATTGAAACTCATACTCCCACACAATGCGTGCGTTATTCTCTCGTCGCCCCCCTCGCGGGGGTGTGGATTGAAACTTATATTCATCATCACCGGGAACCCTGGTGCGATGTCGCCCCCCTCGCGGGGGTGTGGATTGAAACTTGCTCCTGTCTTTATCATCACCGATTGCTAGCTGTCGCCCCCCTCGCGGGGGTGTGGATTGAAACAATGCTGCTAGACAAAGAGGATGATCATAGCAGGGTCGCCCCCCTCGCGGGGGTGTGGATTGAAACAAGACATAGAAACCTCGATTAAGCGCCTTCTGAAGTCGCCCCCCTCGCGGGGGTGTGGATTGAAACCTCTTTTTTGACATTGACCCTTGCCTCTTTGAGGTGTCGCCCCCCTCGCGGGGGTGTGGATTGAAACACCCGTGCCGCCGGGGTGCACGTGATCTGACCTTGTCGCCCCCCTCGCGGGGGTGTGGATTGAAACAAAAAGTATTCTCGGAAAGACGCCGCCATCGAGGCAGTCGCCCCCCTCGCGGGGGTGTGGATTGAAACAATCATATGCGCACAGGCCGATCACGATGGGCCGTCGCCCCCCTCGCGGGGGTGTGGATTGAAACCATTTGTGTTCGGGCATTCCCAGCCACTCCTCAAGTCGCCCCCCTCGCGGGGGTGTGGATTGAAACTTAACATAGGTGTCTATGTTTTCCGTGCTTTCGTGGTCGCCCCCCTCGCGGGGGTGTGGATTGAAACTTACCTGTTTGGCAAACCGGCCCAATGACCTTTGGTCGCCCCCCTCGCGGGGGTGTGGATTGAAACTCAAATTGACGAAAGCTGGGGAACGGATCAAGACGTCGCCCCCCTCGCGGGGGTGTGGATTGAAACGCGATTGTCGCGCGACTATTGAGTGCAACAGATGGTCGCCCCCTCGCGGGGGCGCGGATTGAAACGAGCAAGAGGAAACGGAAATCGTTGGCGTGTGGTGTCGTCCCCCACGCGGGGGCGCGGATTGAAACCCAGGTACGAACCCATGGGAACGCTTAGGAGTATGTCGCCCCCTCGCGGGGGCGCGGATTGAAACTTATTTCTGTGTGATTGAGCGGGGAGAGCTTGGAGTCGCCCCCACACGGGGCACAGGTAGATCGCTCTCGAACGCTATTCCGGCTCTCCCCTGGAAGGAACCGCAACAATCGTCGTGGATGTGGTCGCCAAGTCTTGCACCGCCATATTACGAAATCGCTCCGCCAGAGGTAGCGCTCCCGTCTCGATCTGCTTGACGCATTCGTCATCAATTTCGTTCTGAACATCAAGAATTTCGAACCCAGAATCGGAAAATATTGGCGGATACTCAGATGAACGGAGCCGGTTCACGTATGCAAATCGATTATTGGCGTAACGATTCCACTCTGTGTCATCGAATCTCAAAAAATTGATCATTGAAATCTGTGGGTCGCAACCGAAAAAATGATCGGCGTTGTCGATATGATGAGCGCACAGCCCTCCCGGCTTCAACAACCGGCGCGCACCACGCAAGATGCGATGTAAGTCCTCCGGTGGAATATGTTCGAGAACATCGTTCGACACATAAAGGTCGAAGCTCGCCTCGGGCATGTCCAGATTGCCAGCGTCGGCCGGAGCAAGGTAGGTGATGTTGCAGAGAGTCATCGTCGATTTGAACAGATTTTTGGATGTTTTCTCAGGCAATGCCAGCAACAGATCCAGACGCTTCATGGACTTCGCCCCCCCCCCGCATCCGGCTTGACAAAGCCTCAACCAGAAACTGCCGGTGAGAGCGATACCAGTCGATCTGGAAGGACACGAGAGCAGGATGAAGATTGCGTTCCAAATCCACGGCTACGATCCGCCGGGCACCCAACAGCCACATGACGATGGCCATATTGATGCTTGATCCGGTTCCAACCTCAAGAACCTCCGCGTCCTCCAGGCAACCATGGGCCTGTATCACATCGGCCAGAGCAAGCACCCGCCTGAGCTTCGGCTCTTGCCTCTGTTTCAATGGATTTCGTAATCCGCCCAGTAGCTGAAGCCGACGATACAAGACCCTGGAAATGGGATGGGGCAAAGCCGCAATTGCGCCTTGCATCCTAGCTTTGGCTCGCCACCTCATATTTCAATCGGCACACCACTCGGCGCCTGCACCCGTGTCGGTCCGGCGGGGAAGAGTAGAGCAACTCTCAGTAGTTGAGCGAAACGCGGACACCGTAATGCGCCGGATCCGGGGCGAACGTCGCAATGGCGAGGCTGCCGCTTTGCGGAGCAAAGAAGTCTCCGGTGCCTTGACCGGATTTCACGGTATCGTTGTCGAAAATGTTTTCTCCATACACGAAGACGGAGAAATTCTCGCCTTGAACGCCGGCGCGGGCATCCACATTCCAATAGGAGTCAAAGAAATGGTATGTGTTGGTGTCTTGAAAACGCTTGCTCTGGTATTGGGCCGCCACGTCGAAGACGAAGTCAAAACCCTCCCACGGCAGCGCGCGCACATAGTATGACGCGAACGTCATACTGTGTTTCGGCGTGCGCTCAAGCGGACCGCCCGCGTTGTCGATCTCACACGTACTTGTCACTGCCGGAGACGGGTCCGGAATAACCGTACAATTACCCGCCAATGCGGCGCCCAGTCCGCTCGTCGTTTTGAAGGTAAAGTCCGTGTACTTCGTGTCGAGGAAGGTATAACCCGACGTCAATGTCCACCCCTCAAAGGGTTGGAGCGTCGCTTCCAACTCGAATCCGAACACACGGGCCGCGCCCGCGTTGATCACGCGGAGCACGTTTTGCTGGGCGTTCGTGGGGTCCGGCTCCAATGTGGTCGCCTGTTTGCCCTTATAGTCCATATAGAACAACGCACCGTTGAGGATCAATAAATCATCCATCCACGATGTCTTGGCGCCGGCCTCATAGTTCCAAAGGGTTTCGGGGAAGAAACGCCCTTGATCCGGGCCGGTTCCGGCGATCGTGGAAATACCGCCGGGCTTGACGCCTTTGGCGGCGGAGACATAGATCAGCATGTCTTCGTTGGCTTCCCATTCGACGCCGATACGCGGCGTAAAGAACGAGTCGTCCGAGGATCTCGTTGTCAGCGTGCCGATTGTGATCGGCACCGGGCCGAAATTGACCGGGCCGAACGCCCCGATCCCCCCGGCGACCCACGTGACTTCAAGGTCTTCCCAGGAATACCGCCCCTCGAATGTCCCGGTGATGGTGCTCGTGACATCCCATTCCAATATGCCGTAAAGGGAATAGTGGGTCGTGTCGCGGCTTTCTATCAACCCCGGCGGCACCGGGCCGACCTGCTGAAAGTTCTGATCGGCCGACACGACCGGGAACGGCGGTGCAAAACAGGGGGGGACAAAGGGGATGCAGGACAAAAGTGAAATATAGTTTTGATTTTCCTGTTCTACATTCTCGTCCCAATACAGCCCGCCGACGGCCCAACGCAAGCCCTCGGACTCCAAATCGCCGATACGAATCTCCTGATTGATCTGGCGCGTCGTCGTGTCGAGATCAAACCAGAAGGCCGACGCCAAAGGCTCCGCCATGCCCGGAACGGGCAAGTCGACCATCGCATCCGGCATACCGAAGAAGCTCACATCCTGGTTTTGATAAGCTTCGGCTTTGGTCCATCCGGTCCACGAGGTTGCCGTGATGTTGTTATCGAATTCGATTTCGAGAACGTTGCTCACGCGGTCAACGTCGAGAGTCGTACCGGGAAAATCCTGTCCCGTTACCGGATTGCGACTGAACTGCACATCGTCAAGCGCACCCAAGGCACCGGGGTTGGGAATATAAACGGACATGGGCAACGGCTGAGGTCCAACAAAGCCCGGTATCATCAGACCCTGCGCACTCGGCGGCAAATCGAGCGTCGTGCTCTGGCCGGTCGCAAACGACAGCAGATATTGCGCGCGCGGGTCATAATCGTCTTCGGAATGCGCGTATCGCGTATCCATGGTGATTCTGTCGTTCGGCGTGAAACGCGTCGCAATGGCAACACCGGTGCTGTCGAAACCGCCGACATCGGTCTCGGTAACGGCATTGAAATACTTGCCGTCATATTCCTCGTAGGCCGCGTTGAAGCGAACGGCAAGAACGTCTTCAACGATCGGAATGCCGAAGCCCCCGCGTATATCCAATTGGCCGTGATTGCCGTACTCGAAAGACAGATTCGCTTCCAATTCGTTCGACGGTTTTTTGGAGATGTAGTTGATGGCGCCGCCGAACGCGACACGTCCATAGAGGGCGCTTTGAGGGCCCTTGACTACTTCAATCCGCTCCGCATCTATCAATCGAAGATTGGCAAGCATGCCGCCGCCGGCCGTCAACATGGAGGCCGAAGACACATCGATGCCGTCAATCAGCACGCCGACCGGCGGGCGTCCACGGGTTGCGGGAAGGCCGCGGATCTGCGGCCGCGTGTCCTGCGGCACAAAGCCCTGATCGAAAACGAGACCCGGCGTCAGCCGCGCAACATCCTGGATATCCCTGACTCGTCCGCGCTCGATCGCTTCTAGGTCAAACGCCTGGACGGTCAACGGAATGTTCTGCAAATTCTCTTCGCGCCGTCTGGCCGTCACCACGATATTCGCAGCCTGGGCCAAAACGTCGGTCGCAAACATCAAAACCCCGACGGTCAACAATCCGTAAGCCATCACACGTCGTCCGCCGCGCTTGCGTCCCGACATCGTGATATTTTCCTTGTTCATGGGTGTCCCCCCCTTAAAAACCGTTCGCAAGTCAAGCGGATATGGTGCCGCCGCGCTCAGCGTCCAACGTACGGTAATATTTCAGATATCGCCGTCACTCTTTAACATAAGGTTACCAATTCCCGCAAATTCACTTAAACCTTTCCGGCCCTGCTTCCGGAGGTATACAAAAGCCGTACACGGACATGAGCGCTGCACATCGACTTGACGTTGAGCTCATGATTCCGGTTTGACGCGGAGAGCGGTATTCAAGGACGTGATCGGTTCACATCCGTCACGCCGCACGATGAGCATGTCTTCCACATGCATGGTGCCCCAACCGAACTCGTGGTGCGGCATATCCAGAGTGAAGACCATGTTTTCCAGATAAACGAACTCACCGTGAGTCGACGGGAGATCGGTTCCGACCGGCCATGGATGATCCGTATGGGTGAGGCCGACCGAGTGGGGACTTGCGGCCAGAAAGCCGGGAAACCCTTCTTGATGGACAAGCTCGATAACTTTTTGTGAAACCTCGCGACCGGACGCACCGGGGCAAATGAGTTCGTATGCAAGCTCAAGACCCTTCATAACGGCCTTGTTTCGCCTAAGCATGGTCGGGGTCGGATTGCCGCAGACGACGGTGCGTCCGATGTCACCGATATAGTTGCGGTAGAATCCCGTTCCGTCCAACTTGATCAACTCGTCGGCAAGGATTTCTCCCGACGAAAGACCACGAATACTGACCACCAGGAAATTGGCTTGACCGTCCAACTCCGCCCATTTCATCTTGTGCACACGTTCGACCTCGGCGATAGGCACACCGGGGGCGATGGCGTCAATCGCCGCATTCACGGCCTGCTCGTTTTTTTGTCCGGCAAGCTTGATGAGTTCGATTTCGGCTTCGGATTTGACCATTCGAATCTCGCGAAAGATGTTGTAGGCATCCATTCCATCGAGTCCGGTCAGCCCAAGATCGTTTTGCCAAGCGAGAACGCGCGGATCGTCGAAACCCACCCGCCCTCGGGAAAGGCCGGCATCGTCGAGCGCTTTCTTCAAGCCCAGACCGGCCGTGGCCTTGAGGCCGCGTTCCGCCGCGCTATAGAGTTCGGCAAGTCGAATATCGCGTTTGTCGTAGAGCACCTTGCCACGACCGGGCCATGGCATGGCCCGCGGAAACGGTTCGAGCTTCGCGGGGTCCATCGGCGCTTCGCCCGGATCGGCGGTCATAAGGTTTTTGGGAAAACTAAAAGTACAGATGTTGGGCACCCAACTGGGTGTTCGCTCCAGGTGATTGAGCGCTGTCGTCGGCACGACAAGGGCGGCCGGCGCCTCTTCCGCACGCGGCAGCACGGCATAAGAGGTGAAATTGAGACCCATTTTTTGCAGAGGCGACGAAAAGTCAGTCAAATAGTAGATATTGACGGGGTCGCAAGCGACGAGACCGTCAAGCCCGTACTTGTCCATTACCTCATAAGCGCGCGGCTTGTTCACAAGCATGGATGTCTCACTCTAATATCCCTTAATATTCCTTGCTTCAAATTCTTCTCGCTTGGAGAATCTCGTTGCGCGTCGGAGACAGGTTAGACCAATGAGCGACGGCCCGAAAGACACGACCGCCGCAACGAGGCGCCGCTTGAGTCGATGGACGAGAGTCCGATTGTCAAAATTCTTTTCAGGGCGGCGGCGTCTCGATTTGTTCTCCGTGTTTTGGTTGTTCTGTGGGCTGATCGTTTGGGAAAAAGATGCAGCCGGAGAAACACTGCGTGTGGGGCGTCTGGAGAATCCGCCCAGCCTCGGCAATCCCTTCACAACGGTAGGGCTGCCGTCCAGCGGCGTCTGGACTGCCGTCTTTGACGGCCTGACCATGATCGACGAGCGGGGCGACCTGGCGCCGGCACTCGCCTTGTCATGGCACAATGAAACCCCTACCACCTGGGTCTTCAGGTTGCGGCCCGGCGTGACATTCCACAACGGCAAACCGTTTACTGCGGGGACGGTCGCCAAAGTTGTCGAGTATCTGAGGCGCGAAGAGAATTCGTCCCTCTACGTCTCGGCCGAAGTAAAAGACATCGTTTCCGTAACAGTACGAGACGACTTGACAATCGCTTTCGAAACACGCGAGCCGGATGCGATTTTCCCGCGCCGTTTCAACATTATCATGATGGTCGAGCCTGATATCCTCGACTCGGTCGGCATGAATCAATTTGCCCTCGACCCGGTCGGGACGGGGCCTTTTACGCTTGTCGATTGGGGCGCACAAACACAGGTCACCATTCTTGAAGCCTTTGCCGACTCGTGGCGCGCGCCTCAAGCCGTTGACCGTCTCGAACTTTGGAATCTGGCCGATCCCAATGCGCGAATCACGGCGCTCGCCTCGGGCGACCTCGACATCGTCGAAGGTCTTTCTCCCGACGACGAACACATCACCCAAGGAAACGGAGCGCGCCTCGTGACCGTTCCGGTGCCCGCCGTGTCCGCCGTTGCCTTACCGAATGTCGGAGATCCGGCGTCACCCCTACAGGACAAGCGCGTGCGCCAAGCCTTGAACTACGCCGTCGACAAACAAGCGATCGCATCCGCATTGCTGCACAACCGCGTTGAACCCGCAAGCCAGGGCGCCGCCCCTATGACCTTCGGCTTCAATTCGGCGCTTGAGCCGTATCATTACGACCCCGAGCGCGCAAAAACGCTCCTCTCGGAGGCAAATTATCCGGATGGATTCCCGCTCTCGATAGAGGTCTTGCTTGTAAGTGCGTCGGACGACCTCGTTTATCAGAAGGTCGCGGAAGATCTAAAAAGAATCGGCATCGATGTTGAAGTTCGCGGAATCCCCTTTCCTCAATGGGTGACCAAATACATGAACAACAGTTGGGGAAAAACCGACGCCTTTTCGTTTTTGTGGGACAGCAGTGCCTACAATGACGTAAGCCGACCGATCCGGAATTATTCCTGCACCAAACCTAAACCGTTCTTCTGCGACCCGCATATCATGCCTTTGATCGATGAAAGCTATCGTGAAACCGATCCGAGCAAGCGAGAGCTTTTACTGAAAACCATCATGGCTGAAATGAGGGATCTCGCCCCTTCCATTTTTCTGGTCACCGGAACCACGGGTTTTGGCGTGAGCGAGCGGATTGACCGGTTCGTCGTGCGGCCGCACGGCATCATGTATGAACAAATTACATTTGCCCGCCGATAATACTCAAAAGCCATGCGCGACACCGGGCGCCTTTCATGACAAAATGCAAAGACCAAACAAAGGGAAAAGGGAAATCAAATGCCTTCTCACCAAGGGAAGTCGAGGGTTTATTTGGGTATGCTGTTTGCAACGATGTGTTGCGGTTGCATTTCGACCGACGCTGGGCAAATCGGCATGACCGACGACAAAGAGAAAGTATGGGAAAAAGAACGCGCGATCTTCGAAGGCCGGGCGAACGGAGATCTCAGTTTTTACGTTGAGTCGGCAGACGAAGCTTACATGGCGTGGCCGTTTGGGCTTCCGGAGCCGATTACATACGAGACCTTTAAAGATCAAGCAGCCAACGGCGCCGGTCTAAAGGGCGAGCAATTGGAACTGACGGAGAAGGGCATTACCATTCAAGGAGACACCGCCGTCAGCTATTTCCGAACTCATCGTACGCGCCTGGGCGAAGCTTTCGGCTCCGACGCCGAAAGGGACGTCGATCAATATTTCGATAACATTCACGTCTGGATCAGAGACGGCGACGATTGGAAAATCATAGGCGGATTGTCGCGGCTCTTGGAGCCGCCGGAAAACGACGCCAACTAAAATCGAACCAAAGGCGGAGAGACAACATATGACCAATTCGACTTTGACGCGGCGCGGCCTATTGGGTGCAGCCATGGGCGCGGGGTCGTCGCTGGCTATTATGGGTACGTCAACGCCGCTGGGTGCGGCCGCCGCACGGCTCAACCTCAATGACCCCGTTGAGCGCGCGAAAATTCGTGCCAAGATCGTCGGCAGTGCGGTGGAGGAAGATGTGCATGCTCTCTACAAGCTTCATGTTTATGGATATCTGAACAAAGACAATACGATCCCCCTGTTCAGCATGACAAACTACACGGTTACCAAGTGGCGGCCCGTCGAAAACGGCAACTTCAAGACGTTGCACTATGAATCAGGCGTCTACACGACATTCAACACGGACGACTATATCGAAGAATGGGAAAATCCGGTGACCGGCGAAAAGCGCGAAGTCTGGCAATTCCGCTTCGGGCCTATTCCCGCCGATGTCGGTCCGGACGGCACGATTACCGGAGAAATCGCGACGGTCCATCCGGAATCCCAAGGGACACCGATCATCGGCGATACGATCTTTTTGCCGTCTCAGTCGTCGTTCAAATTCCCCAATCCGCTGCAGCCCGATGAATGGCCGAAAGAATCGGCGGGGCCTATATTTCATTGGGATTCATTCTCGACACATTCGGCACTTGCGGAAGATGTCGCCAATCCGGATCTGATGAATGTGACGTCTCACGGCCAATTTCAAAATTTGGTGAGTTGGCATCCCTGGTTGGGCATGTCCCAAACGCCGGGCCGCACATTTGGACGCGCCTACGGGTCGAAACTCCCCAACGGAGTCGACGATCTTCCGAATCATGCGAGAGCCGCTCTCGAGCGGCACGTACCGGAGATATTCGATATCGAGAACTGGACAAAGTCGTTTGACGATTTCTCGGAGTTCAAAGAAGCGCGACAGCCGACTTAAGACACGTTTGGACATCGAGATTGCAAGTCGGAGTGCAACGTCATGAAATGGATAGTCGGCGCCATTATCGTGTTGCTTTTAGCGGGCGGTATTTTTACCGGCACGGACTGGCGCATCTGGCCCCGCTATCTCGCATCGCCTGAAGATCCGGTGTCGTCCGTCGACTGGTACTCGCCGTTCGAGATCGTGGGCTCCGGTGCGGGCTCGGACTTGAAAGTCGCCTCGGACAATGAACGCACGATTACCGGCGACGCACTTGAAAAAGCGGCTCAACATGCGTGGGACTTCGACAGCTACTCCTTTTTGGTGTCTCACCGTAATACCGTTCAATGGGAGCAATACGGCGAGACATTCAGCAAAACGTCGCTGTTCGACTCCCAATCCATGCACAAGCCGATTGTCATCTTCCTGTTGGGCATTGCTCTCGATGAAGGTGCAATCGGTTCAATTGAAGACGAGGTAGGCGCCTATCTCGACGAATGGGAAAACGACGAGCGCGGCGAAATCACCATACGGGACCTGCTATACATGGAAAGCGGTCTCTTCCAACCACCTTATGAACAAAGCCCGTTCAACAAAGCGATGCAGGCTTTCCTCACCGGACATCTGGACGAGTTGGCCCTGTCGCTGCCGCTGGAAAATCCCCCCGGAACGAAGTTTGATTTTCACTATCTCAGTACGCAATTGCTGTCATTGGTTATTGAACGCGCAACCGGGCGGCGCTACGCGGATTACTTGAGAGACAAGATCTGGGAGCCAATCGGCGGCGGCGACGCACGGGTTCGGCTCGATCGGCCGCAAGGCACGGCACAGACCTTTTGCTGCATCCAAATGACGGCCCGAGGCTGGTTGCGCTTCGGACAGTTGTTGCTCAACCGTGGTCAGTGGGATGGACTCCAAGTGATTCCAGAGTCCTGGATCGACAAAGTTTTAACACCTTCCCGCAATCCGAACTTCGGCATGCATGTCTGGTTGGGCGCGCCGTTCAGCGGCGAGCGACGCTTTAGCGAAACGCGTGCGCGCGCCGCAATCCCGGTATCGGCGCCCTTTGATGCGCCGGATGTGTTCTTCCTTGAGGGACGCGGAGGTCAGCGTGTCTATGTCGTTCCTTCACAAGACCTGGTCGTTGTGCGCAATGGCCATGTTCGGATGGACTGGGATGATCCCTCTTTTCTAAATTTGATTCTCGCGGGCATCAAACAGCCAAAAAACCGTGACGAAAATAGCGGCGCGCGGACCCCTGGCGCTGCGCCGAGCGAACCTTTCGACCTGGGCGCCGCCCCTCCCGCACCCGATTATGAGTTGGATACGAGCTGGGCCGCCCGGCCGGACCTGGATGACGCCGCCGATATCCTTCCTGCCGGAAAAAGTGACGGCCAAGCAGGCGCAAAAGTCGACGCTTTCTACATTCATCCGACAACCTATTACGGCGTCGAAAATTGGAACGCGCCACTTGAAGCGGAGATCGTGAATACCCAAACCGATGTCGTGATCAAAGGGCAGGCGGGAGCGTTTAACGGCTGTTGCGCCGTTTACGCGCCGCGCTACCGGCAAGCCGCCATCGCGGCCGTGGGCGACCGAACCGGCAGCGGTATGAAAGCTTACGATCTCGCGTTCCAAGACGTGAAAGCCGCGTTCAACTGGTTCCTCAACAAAACCGACGGACGCCCATTCATTTTGGCAGGGCACAGTCAAGGGACATTTCACGCGCAACGTCTCTTGTCGGAGATTATTGTGCCGAATGATCTGAACAAGCGCATGGTGGCGGCTTATCTCGTCGGGGTCGGCGTTCCTCTTGCGATGTACGAAGAAGACTGGAGCGTTCTTCATCCGTGTAAAGACGAGATAGATACGGGGTGCGTCATAACCTGGAATACGTTCAGCCCCGGCGCGGATACATCCATGTTCAATACAGGTCTCAAAATGCGCTTTGATGACCTTATGACTAGAACGGGAAATGAAAAAATTCAATGCACCAACCCCATAACCTGGAATGATGAAGACGGCGCCGGACCGGCGAATCTCAATCAAGGCGCAGTTTACCCCGGCGCACCGGGTGAGACGCTCGGCCCCGTCGAATCAGGCGCCATCGGGGCGGCATGCGTCGCGGGCGCGTTGATGTTATCGAACGAACCCGGTGAGCCCTTCTCGACCTTGGCATTCGGCGCGGGTAACTATCACTTGGCGGACTACGCGCTTTTCTACATGAACATTCGCGACAACGCGATGAAGCGGACATCCCGTTACTTGGGGAATCTCAAGTAACTTGCAACAAAGGAAATACAAGGAGAAAGCGATGATCGGTCTCGGAATTATCGGGCGTAGTTTTGTCCTCTGGCTTTTCTGCGCCTTCATAACGAGTGGGGTCGCCAAGGCAGCCGAGTTGAACTACCGGTTTGTCGACGGTGACGGGGGCGTCCCCTTGATGGTTGTCGAAGCGGGAGACCCGGCTGGGCCGGGGATTTTGTTCATTCACGGCTTCTCGCTGAATTCAGCCAGTTGGCGCGCGCAACTGACGGCGGACAGTTTGCAAAAGTTCCACATGATCGCCTTCGATGCGCGCGGTCACGGGGCGTCCGGCAAGCCCTGGCGACGCGAGGACTACAGCAGCACGGAAGTGTGGGCAAACGATATTGCCGCCGTGATGGAAGCGACCGGTCTTGAGAAGCCGGTTTTGGTTGGTTGGTCCATGGGCGGCTACCTGGTTATGAACTATGTACGCCACTTTGGTCCCGACGCGGTTGCGGGCATCAACCTCGTCGGCGCTTTGGGCGGCCTGGCCGAACGACCCGCACCCGGCCAGGAGCTTGACGAAAGCTACAGGCAGGCGCAAAGCAAGCAAATGTCGCTTAACCTGATAGACAACATCGAAGGCCAGCGGCCCTTTGTCGCCTTCATGACGGCGAAGCCCGTGCCTGAGGAAGATGCCGAACTCATGCATATTTCAACGCTGCAGTTGCCCGTTTATGTGCGCCAAGCGATGAATCCCCTGCCACTCGACAACACGGATTTAGTGGATAAACTCACCACCCCGGTGCTCTTCACCTTTGGTGTGGCGGATTTTTCGGTGCCTCAACCGGTCGTGGAGTCGCTTGTCGAGCAACTCCCGAACGCACAGTCGGCGATTTACGACGGCGTTGGACACTCACCGTTCTACGAGGCAACGGAGACATTCAATCGGGATCTCGCGGCGTTCGTGGATCGTGTAACAGGCCACGATTCCAACAACAAAAGAGAATGAATCACGATGGGTAAAAGAGAGCGAAACGGTCGGAATCCTTTGAGCCGACGGCAGGCGTTGGCGGCATCCCTTGCAGGTGCAAGCGCGTTTGCGTCGCTGCCCGGGGCCACATTAGACATAAAAGCGGCTGACCTGGAGACCTTGCCAATCAATCTGGACAACCCGAATGAGCGCGCCCGCATCCGTGCAACCATGATCGGGTCGACGCGAGGCGGCGACGTCATCTATCGCCTGACCCGCGGCCATGTTTGGGGCTACGACGCCGTCAATAACGACTTTACGCCCTTCTATTCCCTGCTAGGCTGCAACGTCACCATCTGGGACGCGAGCAAGGCGCCCACTTTCAGATACCGCATGTATGAATCGCAACTCTACTGCGAATTCGACACCGATAAAGTCATTGACGAATGGGCAAATCCTTTTACGGGTAAAACCGTCCGAGTACATCACTACACAACGGGACCGATCGAAGGCAAAGTAGCACCGGCCGGATCTGAAACCGACGAACTCGCAACCATCAAACCTCAAGATATGGAATGGGTCGTGTTCGGCGATATGTTGTATATCCCGATCTTCTCGGACGCGTTATTTCCAACACCGTTTACAAAAGAAGAGTGGCCGGAGGAATATGCAGGCGACAAGATCCGTTGGCACTCATTCATAACATTGGCGGCGTCGATCGCCGAGTTGAGCAATCCGGACAATTACAGCGTTCGCGCCGTTAGTCAGTACCAGGAGAATGTAACGTTCGGGCCCTGGCAGCAGATGGCCGGTCACCCGGGCTTTTCCATATCGCGCGGTTTCGGTGAAAAGCTCTTGTCAGAAGATGAGATACCACCAAGGCACCGCGCTATTGTCGAATCCCGCGTTCCCGAAATTTTTGACCGCGAACAGTGGGGGGAGCCGCGAGACGGCGGTGTACGCGACTACATCAAGAAAAAGCGGGGATAGGCCGCATCACGCGCATGAAATATGCCGTCAGCATATTTCTGGTCATTGCCGCAACCGTTTTGGTTGCAGTCGGGACCATGCGCGCCGGTTTGTGGGCGCCTGATTATAACGATGTTAAAATGGCGTACACGAACGATGTTTCCCGGTTCATCGAACTCGACGGCATGCCCGTCCATACGCGGGATGAGGGCTCGGGTCCGGTGCTGGTCCTTGTGCACGGCAACACCGGCAGCCTTCATCAGTGGGACGGCTGGGCCGAGCGCCTCAAGTCAGATTTCCGGATCATTCGTTTTGACCTGTCGCCGTTCGGGCTGACAGGCCCTGACCCTAATGCCGAGTTTACGCTCAAACGCAATCTGAGATTGCTGGAAGCGCTTGTCGATCATTTTCAGTTAGAGACCTTTAATCTTGGCGGTACATCGATCGGCGCGTCGCTCGCTCTCGCATACACGGACAAGCATCCCGAAAGGGTTGACAAACTGCTCCTGTCAACGATACCGGCGATCATTCCCTATGAGCGCGAAGTTGCTTTTCGTCACCAAGCGATCATGTGGTTTCATCAAGCCGTCATTAAATCATACACCTCCAAGATCTATTGGCGCGCCAACCTGGAGTCGATTTTCGGCAATCCCAACAAGGTCACGCCGGAACTTGTCGAACGCTATCACGATTTAAATAATTGGCCTGGGCAGGTTGAACGCAGCAACGCTTTTATCTTCGCGCTCGTCACTCAACCCGGCTTCGACTTGCCTCAAATCATCGAGCGGGTCCGCACGCCGACGCTCATTCAATGGCCGGGTAAATCGCCGGTGCTGCCCGGCTATCTCATCAAAGACGTCGCACCGCTTTTCGTAAACGCCCCCACGACCGTCATCGAATATCCGGATGCGGGCCACAAGCTGATGATCGAAATCCCGAACGAGACCGCCGAAGACGCACGGGCGTTTTTGAACGGTCTTTAACGTAGGTTCCCAAGTATCTTTACGATTTAATGGGTTGGAAGACCGGAATCCGGTGTGCGGCACTACTCTCAATTATGCTACAATTCGCAAAAGCCGCGGGCCGATGCGAGGCCCTGCGACCGGGGCCGTCCGCCCCTGTCGCAACTTACCGATGGACTCCGAACGCGTATACGCCAAACGAGGCCGGGGAGGGCTTCGCCGATTTCTAGCTTCATCACATCCTGGGGGCAGGTTCGCAGATGCCTGTTTCTGTCGCCCGGACTGACACGTGTTTACCGGCCTTCGAACCCTTCCGGCAACGGGCAAAGAAAACGTTTTTACTGGCCTCCGAAGCAGGGCAGCCTGAAAGTCATTGACACGCTCTTGGAGACGGACGGGTCCAAGGCCTGCCGTCGAAATATCCTGGCGCTCGGAGGCGTGATGGTTGTGGCCGGCTTGGCCGGGGCCAACCCGCGCGACCTGAGCGTGTTCGGGGTGAAACCCGGCGGGGATTGGGGAGTGATCGTCATCAGTACGGCAGCAGTGCTGACTCAGCTTTACTGGTACGTCTTGCGATACCTTCATATGAAAGAAGATGCAGTGATTGAGCAGGAACCCGAACCGTATGGAGAATCTAGAATCCGTTTGAAAATAAAGCTCAATAGTAGTTTTAAGCGAAAGAGCGGCGATCTATTATCGAATTGGGTGTGTGTCCTGCTGACAGTCTTTTCCTGGTATTTCGCTCTTTCTTGGATCGTCGACGCATCGGGCGACTGACGGGTCGCGGAGAATTGATCGAAAAAATGTCCCCCCGAATACCCGAAAGCGAGGGCTCGAATACACGCGGAGCCTGCCTAGCCAAGGTCTCGCTTCCCTATAAGCGTTGTTGGCTCTAAGGTGACACACACGTGAAGGTTTGGCTCGGACTAGTCTCGCCCCCTATCTCAACGTCTGAGAAATCATAGTAAAGTCCGTCACCGTTTGGCCGGATGATGAAGGAGTACGCAAAGCTTTGTTGAAATAAGGACGTTTCTTCACCCCAATTCCATCGCCGGTCGAGGCCCACAACTCGAAAATCTGCTCGGTAAGTGACACCTGCCACCAAAACCTCGCCATGTTCACGGTCCTGACCGTCCCCTGTGACCCGAGACAGCGTTACCAAGACTTCTTCCTCGCTATAGTCAAATATATCAAAACATCGCCATTTTTCGATTGCGATGTCGCGGCTCTGTTGTGCTTGAGCACCAGAGGTTGCGAGCACAGTGAAAGCAACAAGTGTCAAAAATCTCTTTTTCACAGCTTCACAGCCTCCCCCTTCATCAGGATTGCCAGTTGCGTTAGCTCCAGAGGCTCCGAGAATTCCTATTATGCTAAGGTTGGGGACACTAACATTTGACGGGGTGCTGGGCAACGTTGCCCCTCTCGACTCCAGCAGGAGATTACTTTCTCATAATCCACTCATCCGGTATGCTTTCAGGTTGCGACTCCTCCTCACCACGAATCGATTTGCCTCCAGGACACGATGTCCTATCGCCATACCACAACCACACTCTCCTTACTTGATTTCCTGCACGGTTCGATCATGCCGAACCAAAAACACAACTATGTTAAGTTTCTTTAGAGCGGGAGCGATATCCTTGATCAGTTTTTTGTGACCCGCAGTACAAGGAAGAGCGATACCCGCCCTGTGGCTTTCATTGCTTACCACGCAAGCCGCCTTGTAAAGGGCCCTAGAAACGTGGCTCAGTCTTTGGCTGCTGCTGAACGGTTTTCCGTAGCGTTTCGTTCCATGTTTACTTGACGTCTCTCCCTTGGCTTCTATAGCGATAGATGACTGACCTTTCCGTGCCAAGATGTCGAAACCTTGTTGATCGGTGCTGCTGACATTTTCGATATGCCAGCCGTTATCTTGCAGATGCAAGATAACGGAAGCAATAACGTCGTTTTCGTTAAGCATATATTTCCTCTCAGAATCACTTGATCTCGTACCGTGTGGTTCGCTTACGGTTGAACTTGGCATAACTTTTCCTGAATCGCTTCTGACACCTGTTCGGCGGCTTGGCTCAGGGTCGCGTCGTCGAGATGGACATAGCAGTTCGTCGTGGACGCGCGTCGATGACCAAGCAGACGTCCCGCGACATGCAAGTTTTCCGCTCAGCTAGCTCCTGAGCAAATATCGCGCCCAAGCCTTGGGCAGCGCCCGTAACGATTGCCGTTCCGCCTTCAAGACCTAGCGCGAAGGTTTCCGATGAAGATGTGAAAGGCCGCTTTCATCTTATGACCTTACCCTCTTCTTGCGCCGACAAAATTCTCTGAAAGAAAGTTGGACCTTCGTCGGTTTCCGGGGACTCGTCAAAACGGTCCGTATGAGCCCGCGCGCGGGCCAGATAGTCGTCGTCCAAGTCGTCGACCGAATCGACCTTAACCGCATCGAAGTGCCAAATCAGATGCCCCGGAATGTCCCCCATGTTGAGGAACAGGCTCCACGCCATAATGTTCCAACCGGACGAGACCGCATAGGCCCGAGTCATACCGGGGTCGAAAACTTCCGACGCGTTGGCAAAGATGGTGCTGGCTTCCCGGTTAGGTTGACGCAAGATCGGCGGAAACCGGGATGAACCTTGCAGCCGAATCTGATCTCCATCGAGAGACCAATTCAAATCAAGCGGTTTGTCCGGATAGTGTTCGGGAAACTTTTCTTTCATCGTGGCATAGTAGCGTCCGTTCGGCGTGTAGATGAGGCCCTCTTTGTGCCTTATAAAACTGGCAGGCAGTTCGATTGTTTCGTTCGTGATGGGGTTTTTCATCTCGTTGATGAATTCATCACTGTCTAGATCCGTAAAAAACGAAAGAGTCGAGGGATAGCCGACATACGTTGTGTCGTCCACTTGGCGCCACCACGTTTGTTCAGTGCCGCGCATACCATGCAGCGGAACAATGCCATCCGGCTGCACCGCATAGATGACGCCGCGGCTTTTCCAAATCACTCTGTCCTCGCCCGTCGAGCCGATCATTTTGACGAAGGCCTTATTTTGTTCGGCGGGGTCCGACGGCAATTCAGAAACCGGACTGACACTCGTAAAAGCGAAAGGCGCCTTGCTGGCAGCCGCAGTCAGGACACCTAAGCTTCCAGCGCCTACAAGTGCACGTCTTGTCAACATATCATCCTCCCACCATTGCGGAATCGGTTATCTGATTTGATATTTCTGCGCGAGACAAAGAGATTCCGCACTCTTTAGTCGGCTCGCTCCGATACCGGTTCCATACGAAAGCCCAGTTGTCTATACAAAGTGATAAGATCTGCGTTTCCCCAGCGTTCAACGACCTTTCCATCCTCGAAACGATAAATGTCAGTGGCAGTTATTTCGTAGTCCTTGCCCGTCGGAGGATGGCTTAAAACGGGGCCTCCGTTGTTTCCCTTCATAGTTGTTCTCACGACAACGAAATCGGCCGTACACAGGATAAGTTCGTCTTCCAGCACGCGGCCGGGATCATTCTTTTTTGAACTCTCCCAAATCTTCCTCATGAAATCGGGCGTGACAGTCCGCGCGCCGGAGCCTCCTGCATCATCATTGTGGGAAATGATCTCCGAACCGTAGAATTCTTCGACACGCGTCGTGTCCCGTTCATTAAACAGAACACGATTGATTTCAAGATAAGTTGCCAAGTTTTCCTCTTGTCCCTCGCAATGAATACGAGTTTCCGCGACGGCTTCAGCCGCCGCCAACAACGACATAAACAAAACCGAGATGATCAAGCGCATGTCATGCTCCATGTTTCTGAAAGCCCATCTACGAAGATGGAGACAGCCTTCGAATACCGTCCAAAATTTCCGCGTGGCGTTCGCGGGTGAGCTTGTAGGTGCAGAAAAAGAGAAAACCGATAGAGCCCATAACCGCCATGACAAGAACCACATAAAGACCCAGATCAAACAAAACTCGATCCGTCAGCAAATCTATGTTTTCCTTGTCGGGAAAGTCGACGGCTTCGGTAATCCAACCGGCAACGACTTTTCCCAGCCCGCTGGCCGCCTTATTGCCGAACGTCATGAGACCAAAAAGCATGCCCGTTTGAGAGACGGCCTTGACAAAGTGATATTCGTCGGTTGCCTCGGCAAACATGATCAGGGAACAAATCATGAGAAGGCCGGCACCCATCCCGGCCGCAGCGTTAAACGCGTACAGCGTCAAAGCGATTTGTTCGCTGCCCGCAGGGGGCATCAGTCCGGCAACAGTAAGCGCAGGCGGCAGGATATAGGACATGGACAGAATGAAGTAGCCGATGAGGTAGGGATATTTGGGCTCCACATGCTGAACGACAAAGCGCGCACCGACCGCCATGGCAAGCATGCCGATCAGCATGATTTGCTGCCAATTTCGAATCTGATCCGGGTCGAGTTCCCACATATACGTCCCGAAATAGAGTGACATGCCGCGATAAGTGGAACCCATCGTGGTTGCGAAGAAGAGACCCAAGAAAACAGCACGGAAATTTTTGAGATCGAGGATCGCGTCGCCCCACCCTTTAAGTGCCTTCACAATCGAAAACCCGGCACGTTGCGATACGCTCAATGTCGCTTCAAACCTTTTGATGTGTCGATAAGATGCGCTTGCCGAAATCAACATGAAGGCCATAATTGCAACGCTGACGGCGAGCGCAAATGGCGGATAAGCGGCCGCATTTTCTTGGCCGTTGGCAAATTCGGGCGATGCCTGGAAGAATATGGAAAACGCTACGTAAATCAGACCTAGCTGTGCGATGGCCGAAATGAATTGACGGTAAATACCGATCTCCGCGCGATCGCTTTTTAATGGCGAGATCTCGGCGACCACGGCCGAGGCCGGCGCCGCAAAAAAGGTCAGCGCCAAGCGCAACGCAATCGATGTAACCGTAAGCCAAGCAAAGAGAGCATAGCCACCAAGATCCGATGGCGGTGCAAAAACCAACCAAAAGCTAATGCCAAGGGGGATGATCGAGCCGAACATGAATAAGTGGCGCCGACCGTACTTGCTTCGAATGTTATCGGACCAACTCCCGACAACCGGGTCGCTGATCGCATCCGCGATCATGCTGATCAGGATCGCCATCCCGGTCAGAACTCCCGAGAGGCCCAAAACTTGGTTGTAGTAGAAGAGAACAAAAAGCTCGTAGGCAAGAAAGACCAGATAGTCGACAGCGCCGTGAAACCCGAACAAAGATTTCACAAGGAACGGTGCCCGGCGCCCGCCAAGCACATAGCTCTCGTTTTCCGCAGATTGCCCTTCCGTAGCGACACCGACAAGACCCCCCGTTAAGGACCCGGTCATCGTATTCCGGTGGTCAGGTTGCCCTATCAAATTCCACCTCCCCAGTCAGTTCTCCGGTCTTACGGCAGAGACCACGAACCAGCAACGGTGCACGCCTTTTGATTCGGAACCGAAGAAGCCGCCCTCACGGGTTGCCTGCGGAGTAGCATCTTGAAAGCCCGTTCGGATTTCCTCAAACCCGGCATCCCGTGACAGGCTTTCATAGTCGGCGCTCAACGCACCGCGCCAAAACGGTTCGTGATTGAACCTCATCTCATAATCGGCGCGAATACGCGCCCAAGTGTCGAGCTTGTCGTATCGGGCCGGTACTTCGAGATGGATCATGACGCCGCCCGGTCTCAAGACCCGATAGCACTCGGAAATGATGTTTGGAACAGCCTTGCGCGAAGTTTCGTGAAACATCGTGCATGAGACGACCAAGTCAAAGCTATTCTCGCCGAAATTGGTATGCTCGGCGTTTTGTTGCGAAAAATGGATCGGCACGCCCAAATGCTCGGCGCGGGCGTAGGCGTAGCGCAAGATGCCTTCACCGACATCGATTGCATGAACTTGGGCCTCGGGAAAATAGCCGGCGATGGCGACGGTGCTGTTGCCGACAGTGCATCCCATATCCAAAATGCGTTTAGGATCGGCATCCGGAAATCGCGTGAAGTAATGCGAAATCAAGGAATGACCACGAACGTCATTCATGTACCCGCCGTTGCGGCCCATATTGTAGATTGAGCCGGCGCGGTCATAGAGCGCTCCTTGACGGACATCCGCGCCGCCCGGTCCATTTACGTAGTTGCCCGGCATGCGGTGAACATCCTGAGCCAAAATGTAATTGGGCATTTCCAAGCCGGGATCAAGTGTCAATGAACCTTTTGGCGCGCTCAGCCTCGCTCTTTCATTCAGATCCTTCGACTGACGTTCGATCGACGCACTAACGCTTTCCCACATCATATCTTGCGCCGCTTTAGTGAGCGCAAGCCAAGTTTGATAGGACGGTTCTTTCTCTAACCTGCCTCTCACTTCGACATGGTCCTTTGGAGCGGTCCCCGTCTCAAGCTCAATGTCCGGCACGAGCTTTTTATGTACCAATTCCCGCTGATAGGGCTCGACCTCTTCACCAATGAATTTCTTGAGATCAGCCACAAATAGTTGTTCGGCCAACTCATCGTGGTTAGCCTCCGGCATCATCGGATGCATTCCTTGCTCCTTCATAAAGCATGCTCCTCTACGGTTGCGGCTTCCTTTCGATCCGATGGCTCGTCGTTGAGCCGCGCCAGTTCACTGCGCACGACATGTAAAACCTTTTCCAAGAGACGCCGCCGCCTTGCCGAACGTGTCGCGAGAATCTCACTATCAACCTCCAATGTTTCGATGGCCTCGCGTGTCGGCCTTGTCTCCGCTTCAGCCAGTCTCTCGTGAGTATCGAGACGGTCTCTCAAAACTGAAAGTTCCGACGTCAGTGCAAGGATCATCTCAAGTAGTTGGTCGTTGCTGGGATGAGCCGTGTGTGCCGGATCCAGCCCTTTCGAATACCACACCTTTGAAAGTGGTTTGGGTGCGGCACCAGGGGTCGCCATCGACATCGTCAATGCCTCCTATAACTGCTTTCTCAATCCAAACAGACAGTAAAGCGATCAACAGCCCGATTGATACGTCATCCTCGCGAAAAACTGCCCACTCAATTCTGCTACTCGTACCCTTTTCCCACCACTCTATCGCGCGTGATCCGTGGAGTCGACGGCATGCTAAAGTGTATTGTATCGCACGTTGGCCGGCGTCACAGTACGAAAACCAATCATCGTCGGTGAAATATCCGTGTCGAATTCGAACGAATTGAGCGTCCAAGGATGAATGTTCGCAATCCGTATACAGGTGAGTTCGACCACGAATTATTATCGACCTCGCCGAAGCAGTTGGCTGAGATATGCGCTCGATTGCGAGAAGCCCAACCTCAATGGGAACAACGCGGCGTTGAAGGCCGGGCGCAGATTCTTCGTCAATTCGGTGAAATTGTCGCCGAAAATCGAGACCGACTCATTGAAACTCTGGTCCAAGACACAGGGCGCTACACAATTAGCGTCAACGAGGCAACGCTTGAACCGAAAATTGAACGTGAAATCACCTTTGCGCAACAATTTGCTGAAGATGAAAAGTACGACCATACGGAACTTCCGGACGTCTCAAACAGACGCCAACTTTCACCTTACACGTTGGTTGGCAACATTACGCCTTGGAACTTTCCCTGCTCTTTGGCCTTTCTGGACACGCTGCCGGCGTTGCTAGCGGGCTGCGCCGTCATCGTAAAACCCAGCGAAGTGGCACCGCGGTTTATCGACGTCATCGAGGACTTTCTGACAAAAATTCCACAGCTTCAAAACGTGCTGGCTTTTGTACGTGGCGACGGCTCGATAGGTGCAAAGCTCGTTGACCACGTGGACTACATTTGCTTTACGGGAAGCGTAAAGACCGGGCGTCAGGTCTACCAAGCCGCCGCCGCTCGATTCATCCCGGCATCTTTGGAACTAGGCGGCAAGGACCCCATGATCGTTTTGGAGGATGCCGACCCCCAACAGGCAGCGGTGAGTGCGGTGGTTGGCAGTTGTATGGCCTCCGGCCAGTTGTGTACGGCCCTCGAACGCATCTACGTAGCAGAGTCTATATACGAGGACTTTGTGGATGCTGCCGTCGTTAATGCGAACAAGATCGAAATCAATTATCCAAACGTCCGACAGGGTTTCATTGGCCCGTTTATTCTTGAAGCACAAGCCGGGACCGTCGCCCAACATATCCAAGACGCCGTGCAAAAAGGTGCAAGAATCTTGACAGGCGGCGAAATTATCGATCAAGGAGGCAAATGGTGTTTGCCAACGGTCATGACAAATGTCGATCATTCAATGAAAGTCATGTCAGAGGAAAGCTTTGGCCCGCTCATTCCAATAATGCCGTTCAACTCAATCGATGAAGCGATTTCACTTGCGAACGATACCGACTATGGCTTAACGGCCACGGTATATGCCGGGGACACATCTTCGGGAGAAAAGATCGCACGGCGACTTCACGCTGGCGGTGTGTCAGTCAACAGGACCGGCATAACACTTATGGTTCGCGGCATCGAACAGGACGCCTGGAATACATCCGGCATAGGCAAAAACAGAATGGGCCGGGAAGGCATTCGCCGTTTCATGAGAAGCAAAGCGATCATCTCTTACCAAGGTGTTGAAAGCGAATTGGCGTCACCACTCCTGACCCAAGTTTTTACGAAGTGAATTTAAAGCAGCGCCTTCAAATCATCTCGAGAAGGGCGAGCGCTTCGCGCTCTCCCGACTTTGCCGCAGCTTCAAGACCCGCCTCGAATGACCGCGTATGCTCACCCGCAAAGCGCAGACGGCCCCAAGGCTCGGCCATGACTTGGGCATAAGCCCTGATCTGACCTGGTGTGAAGACGTGCTTGTTGCCCGCAACGTAAGGGTTGTTTCCCCAACTATAGGAGGCGACGGCACGGATTTTGCCTTTCATGGATGGCCTAATTTTGACCAGTTCGTCGGCGACAAAGTTCTGCAAGTCTTCTGCCGGCAGCGCGTCGAGGCGGGCTGCATTATTGCCGTTAATCCAACAATCGAGCCACTCGACCTCGCCGCCCGGACCCATGCTGGCGAATACGCGCTCCAATATCGTGTCGGTGAAAAGCCCCGGCGCTCCCGTATCATCTTCCCAGTAGGGTCTCTTTACTTCGAAGAAGACGTGAGTCGTATTGGTATAGATGGCGTTCCAAATGGCCTCGCGCTTCGGTCCTCGGATTGCTGGCGTGACATCCAGGTGACGGAGGACCGAATAAGGCACAGTCGCAATCACGTAGCGCGCCAAGAACCGGCTGCCATCCGTACACCGTACTTCTGCTTGGTCATCATCGAGATGGATCGAGGCGGCCGGCTTGTTCAAAAGAACCTCTCGGTTGAGAGACTCGGCCATTTTCTCGGCGAGCCGCTGGGTGCCGCCTTTGATATGGTGAAAACGGCCGCCATTCTCGGCTTCGTAAACAGAGCGCTCGATTTCTTCCTCCACACCGCCTCCAAGCCACATTTCAAGCCGCGCCATTTCCTTCATCTGAAAGAGCGCCGACGTGGCCGCCAAGGAATTGGTATTTGAAATATGATCGATCAGACGAATAGCTTCTTCTGAAACGCCGTGGTTGGCATAAAACCGATCCAGAGGAATGTCGTAGTCAAGCGTTTCATTCGTATACCACTCCGTTACCTCATCAATCTTGTTGAGCCGGGTCATGATAGGGAACTCAAGACTATCAGGAAGTATGCTCCGTTCGTCGCCCTTCGTAAGATTAGCAGGAGACGACTCCCAATCTTCGGCAGTTACGAGTTGTCCATTTACATGGTAGATCACCGGCGAGCGTTGCGGGGGAGCTACAAGTTCGACGCCGACGCGTTCGACCGCATCTCTGACTCGGCCGTAATAAGGCCCCAGCGTCGTCGCCCCGCAATTGTAATAGCGTCCGCGACGATCAATGGTTCTCATACGTCCGCCAACTTGGCTCTGAGCTTCGAGTACACGGACTGTAACCCCCTGCTCCTCCAACAACATAGCGGCATAAAGGCCTGACAATCCGGCACCAATGATAATGACATCCGCGTGTTCTTCGCCGCGGGCGCGACCCGTGATAAAGCGAGGAATGAACACCGCCGCAGCAAGGTTCTTTAGGATGTCCCGTCGGCGAAAATGCATATATCTCTCCATAATCCCAGCCAAAACGAAAATAACAGTCGAACCGGATGCCCATCCCGGTTCAACTTGTTTGTGTTTCGACCGAATGATCGGACACAGGCCACCACCGTGTCAAAGCCAATGTGATGAAAAGAAATGAGCCAACACTCGCCAGCACCATATCAACGCCGTGCAAGCGTGCGGCGACACCCCATAGTAGACTGCCAACGACCATAGCAGCAGCATATAGAACCAGATAGATTGACAAAATGCGCGCCCTGAGATTCTCGCTGACTACGAGTTGGATGGCCGTATTGATGGATGTATTTACGTTCACCCATCCGATCCCAATCAGTAATAAAGCACCTAGTTCAAACCAGATTGCTGAGCCGTAAGCCAGAACCCATAAAGGAAGAGAGGTAAGGACCGTGCCTAGCATCACAATCCGGTCGACCCCGAACAAGGCATGCAGCCGAGGTAGAAAAAAACCGCCCGTAACGGCGCCGAGGCCAACCGCCGTCACGCCAACACCGTAAAGAAAGACACTGTCACCAGCGATGTCTCGGACGATCAGCGGTAACAGAGCCCACGTCACACTCGCAAATATGACAAAAGCCGTAGATCGCACCATTGACGATCGGAGAGCGAAGTTCCGCCAGATGGCCGTCAAACCCTCAAAGGCGTTATTCAGAAAATGAGTTCCGTTAGCGCTTTTGTTAGGCCGTTCAGGGCGCCAATTCCAAAGCACGACGACAACGGCAAGATAAGCGAAAGCATTCAAAATAAAAGCCATGGCAGCCCCCCAAGCGGCGATTACGACGCCGCCAAGTGCCGGTCCCACGGCTCGTGCACCATTGAAACCGATACTGTTTAATGTGACGGCAGGCCGTATCTCGCCACGCGGCACCAAAAGTGGAAGCACCGCTTGTCGGATCGGAGATGAAAAGGCAAGACCTGTTCCGGAGAGGAACGAAAATATTAGAAGCAGAAGTGGCGTTATCAAATCGGCAGACGTCAAAACTGCTAAACCCAGCGAGACGACAACAAGAGCAGTTTGAAAAATGATGAGAAGGATTCGCCTGTCAAAACTATCGCCGAGTGTTCCCGCCGCTAAGGAAAATAGAAATATGGGCAGAACGGTGCATACTTGAAGCAGTGACACGAGAACGGGGGACGCTGTGAGTTCCGTCATAATCCAGCCGGCGGCCACCTCTTGTATCCAAATGGCCACATTCGATAGAACCATCGCTACCCACATAAGGGCAAAGATTCGATGACGAAATGGTGACGTTACGGCAATGGATTCGTTCGATGTCATTAGGGTAAAGTGACACGACCATCACCTGATCGAAAACAAATAAATTATGAGTCAATATCCTTACCTTGAAGAACCTGAACTCATCTTGAGCGACGTTCGCAATTTGCTCTTGGGCGAGATGAACAGTGATCTGCGATACATGACTGTGCTTCCCCATCTAATCTATAATGCTATCTAGACTCAACCGGCGCCGGTAATGAGAACATAAGGATGAAACATGCTTTTGCTCTGCCAATCCTCTTGGTCGCCAACTGATTCAGATGGCTTGACAGCGCTTTTGCATGCCGCGCGGCGGGAAGCCTTACGTCAATCTGGCACCCCTGACCCCGACGTTCTTCTGCTGCTCCCCCACGCGCCATCGCAAACACCGCCGCCCGAGTCCGCAGCAGCATCTGCAATCGCGGCCGCAGCCAAAGAGACACGAATTCATGTTGCAGGCTCGGCACTAGTGAAGACAGAAAATACTCGCGCATCACAGTCCGTCGGATTCCTCTTCGACTCGAACGGTAAAGTCTTGCTCCGCGTGCCCAAGATATCGCCTGATCTCATTGAAGGATTTAGCGACAATGCAAGCGCCATAGGTCAACCTGCAGATTTTCCCGTAGCAAAGCTGCCGTTTGCTCAGATCGGTATTCTTGTGGGTGAAGACATTCATTTCAGTCATTATGCCCGAGCGCTAGCGTTCCACGGCGCCGAAATTATCCTCAATCCGTGTATCGAGCGTAGTGACCAGCAGTTCGACATGCGAAAACTCTCTCGCTTCGGGCGGGCCGGCGAAAGCATTGCCTATGTAGCCGCCGCAAGTCCTGCTGAAATGGACGACAACGGAACTACGGTGAGGTTGCCGCCCGCCACTGCGCTTTATCATTGGGAGAGAGAGGAAGTTGCCGCGCGCGGTGATGAGACGTTCATCATACCTGATATCGATATACAGTTGTTACGCCGCACACGCGTAACACCTCAACGCAGCTTCCCCGCAATTGTCCGCGCCGACGTTTACGGACGCGGCTACCGCGACGCAAAGGAAAAGGAAGAACAGTCGGCTCGACCGTCGACACGGTCAGAATGGTTGAAGGAAGCTCAGCGCAGGCTCTCCATCGAGACACAATCTCGTGGCCCTCAACGCGAGAGTTACGAAGAACAGTACGACGTCATGCTAGTGCAAACCGTAACGCGCCTTATCCCCATCGGCGGAAATGTTGACCCGCGTGAGATCATTCAAAGAAATCTGGATGCACATTTGGCGTTGGCGCAAACCCGTGTCGGTGTTCCGTCAATGCGACTCGTCGTATTTCCCGAATTCTGGTTGACCGGCCCCGGCGGAATCGGTGGTGTACAGCGAACCGTACAAGACCTCGAACGCATGGCCATTTCAGAAGGCGATGAAGTGTTCGATAGAATCGGAAAATTCGCTCAGGACAATCATGTGTACATCGCTTTTCAGAACTTTGAAACACACCCCAAACTACCTGGCCGAGTTTTCAACTCGTCGTTTCTCATCGATGATTCGGGAAGTGTCGTTCACACATATCGAAAAAATCAGTGTGCAGACATCTGGGGACTCTTGCCCGACACGACGCCAGGTAGCATCATCGACGAGTATTTGGACTTGTTCGGGTACGAGGCACTCTTCCCTGTCGCCGATACACCCATTGGACGCCTCGCCAACATGATCTGCTTCGACAACATGAGTCCGGAAGTTGCATTTAGTCTGAGAAGGGCCGGCGCGGAAGTGATATTGCATCCTACGTCCGAACCCCACGGCGGCGAGGGACGACGCGCCTGGGATAATGCTCGTCGACTGCGGGCCTTTGAAAACTGCGTTTACATGTTATCCGCTATGGATGGCGGCGAGCACGTCTCATATGACTCCGATCACATGACGTTTTTCCGTCGGGGTCATACACGACTCGTCAATTTTGACGGCTCCTTGCAGGGCACCGTCGACGGGCCGGGACCGGTCGTGTTCCGCGGACATATTGACCTTGCAGCACTTCGCCGGGCACGTAGCAATCCGCGAACGAACTTTGCCCTCTGGAGTGACCCGATCGTTTATGCAGACCACTACAACGCCGATATGGGATTCCCAAGTAACCGATGGTCTGGAGATCCATACCGAAACCCTTATGAGGGAGCAAAAGTTCTAACAGAACGAATTGCAAGCTATGTCGAGAAGGGAATCTATATTGCGCCGGACGTGACCATCAGCGAGAAAACCAGAAAGCGTATCTCGGATCAGATCTAGCCTTTTCCACTCGATGAATCACGGGGGCTGACTATGGATGAAAGTAGATTTCACCTGCCGCCGGACGTGATTGAGATCGTCGACCTAGCCAGACGAATCGTCAAAGAGGAACTGCTCCCGTTGGAGCCGGAGTTTCTATCACATCCCGGCCACGGCTTCGGGATCAAGGAAACCACCAATTTGAGACGCGTTTTCGGTGACGATGTTGTCACTCGTTTGGTGAAGATTTCACGCGACACCGGCCTTTGGTATCTCATGGTACCTGAAAAATTCGGCGGTCCCGGGTTGTCTATGCTTGAGCAAGTGGCGGCACTTGAACAGTTTTACTACACCGCCGTGCCCTTTCCATTTGCCAATGTCGCGAATATTCTCTATCGGTGCGAAGGCAATCAAATTGATCGCTACCTGAAGCCGGTCATCGAAGGCGATTTGACGACGTGTTTCGCGCAAACTGAACCTGATGCCGGGTCGGACCCCGGCGGCATGATGCAGACTAAAGCTGTGAAAAACGGCACGGACTGGATCATCAACGGCACAAAAATGTGGATTTCGGGAGCTGCGGAATCCGACATTATTATGGTCCAAGCCGTGACCGATGCCGAAAGGCGCCAACGGGGCGGCATCACCATGTTCCTTGTATCCCGCGATAATCCGGGAGTCCGGATTGAGGAACCGGGTATCAAAACCTGGTTGGGACCCCACGCTTCCCAATATGTTGTTCATTTCAATGACTGCCGCGTTCCGGAAGATGACGTTCTTGGCGATATCGGCGGCGGGTTCAAGCTCGGCCAGCGGTGGCTAACGATTCACGATCGCTTACTGCGCGGACCTTATGCATTGGGCAAAATGCAACGAGCACTCGATATGTCAATTGATTGGGCCAAACAGCGCTTCACATTCGGCAAGCCGCTTTCTGAGCGCCAAGCAATTCAGTGGCAGCTAGTCGATATCTCAATTGATCTTGAAGCGCTACGAGCACTGACTTACCAAATGGCGACACGCGCGGATGTCGGCAAGGACATTCGCACCGAAGCGAGTATGGTCAAATTAACGTCCATGGTTTGGGGCGCACGTTCACTCGACAAAGCCATACAGATTCACGGCGCCATGGGTGAGTCGTTGGAGCTTCCTCTAACGCTGTTTTACCGATATCTCCGTCACGGTCAAATCGGGGGTGGAACCAACGAAATTCAACGCATGTTGATCGCGCGCAAGCTGCTACGCGATTAACTTATCCGCTAAATGACAAACATCTGTGTTGTTTGTTCATGAATATTGCACGCAGAGTGAACCGGAAAATCTCGTTGAGAGGCCCAGTATTCACTGTTTACACGTGTCCTAACGGCAATTCTTTCAAAACCACCGGCCAGGACGCGTGATGATATGATAGCCCTCTATCGAGCCAGCAAGTTTGACCTTGAGGTGCATGACCGGCGGCGAAAACAAGATGACCGTTATGACTAAAGGCGTATATCAAATTGCCAAATCAAAAGACTTCCTCAACAACGTCGTCTAGACTCGTTGAAACGACGGACACGCTTCGCTCTGGGATAATTTTCGATGACTAACAATGACAATAAGCGCCGAGAAAAACAGAACCTCATGAGACAAAAACTGCCCCTCATCGAGGGTGTATGGGATGGTACTTATCGCTATCTAGACGATCAGGGCAGGCTAATCGACCAGCACAGTTCGCGCTTGATCCTCAGATTCGCGGAAAAAGGCACTTACCCGCTTCTGCAGACGAATATCTATACGTGGGACGATGGCCGTCGAGATCGAAGGCACTTCGCCGTGGACTACATCAATGGCCGGCTCCTCTACGACAACGACCTCATCAAAGGCTATTTTGAGCGCGTTGCCGAAGACGACAATGGCCTAACCACGCTGGGTTATTGGCGACGCAAAGACATGGACGGCGTCTATTTTTATGAAATGATCCAGCGCAGCGCAGACCGGAAAAATCGGACACGGGTTTGGCAGTGTATCAAGGAAAAAGGGGGCATCTTCCGACGCACAATCATCGATGAAGTGCACGTAAGCGATAATTGGCAGGCATATCGGCACGAATTGCAAGGGTTATAGATTTGGTCGAAACGTGTGGCGTAACTCAGAATTATGAATCCGATGCACACGGTAATGATAAATCATATTTTTCAGATTGGAGACCCTGTTGGGGATGAAACGTGAGACAAAGACCATTAAAGCGGGCCAAGATACAAAACACGGTATCGTCAATACACCCGTTTATCGTGCCTCGACGGTCGTATTCGATCGCTTTCAAGACGTACTTGATACTTGGAACAGGACCGAAGATGAAAACGAGAAACTGCTATTCTATGGTCGCAAAGGCACACCGACCCAGTGGTCCCTTGAGACGGCGTTAACCGAACTTGAAGGCGGATATGATACCGTACTGACGCCATCGGGACTTTCAGCGATTTCATGTGCAGTGCTCTCCTCAGTCCACGCCGGCGCACACTTATTGGTCACTGACAGTTGCTACGATCCCGTTCGTTATTTTTGTACCAAAACGCTTCAAAAGTTCGGCGTAGAGACCACGTTTTACGATCCTTGCATTGGTGGCAAAGTTGCTGACCTCATTCGCGAAAACACGACCGCGATCTTATGTGAATCACCCGGATCAAACACTTTTGAGGTTCAAGACATTCCAGCAATTGCAAAGGTCGCCCACGAAGGGGACGCAAAAGTACTGTGCGACAACACATGGGCGTCCCCCTTGTATTGCCAACCGTTGGATTTAGGTGCCGATATGTCCATACAAGCATGCACCAAATATGTGGTGGGACATTCGGATGTACTGATGGGCAGTATAACCGTCAGAAAAGATTCATACAGTGAGTTGCGGTCGGTCTGGGGTCATCTGGGCTTTCACGTCTCGCCCGATGACGCTTATTTGGCGGCTCGTGGCTTGCGCACCATGGCTGTGCGGCTTGAACGGCACCAGGAAAGCGCTTTGCGCATTGCACACTGGTGCCAGACAAGACCAGAAATTAAGCGGGTCATGTATCCGGCACTGGTTGATGATCCGGGTTACGATCTTTGGAAACGCGATTTTCAAGGCGCGACGGGGTTGATGGGGCTTGTGTTTAACAGAATGACGCGCGAGGCCGCCGCCGTCTTTGCCGAAACTCTGGAATTGTTTTCAATCGGTTACTCTTGGGGTGGGTATGAAAGTCTAGTGACAATATATCGTCCTGAACAGATCAGAGAAGTCAACGAATGGACAGAACCTAGTCCTATCGTGCGGCTGCATATTGGCCTTGAAGATAGCGATGATTTGATAGCGGACTTGGAGAAAGGCTTTAACGCTTATCACAAGACCATTAACACCTGAGATGGAAAGCCGTCTGGAAGGCCAAACTATGTTGTTGAATAGAGATCGAGCTTACGAAGTAATGGACCGGCATGATCTCGACGGATTGGTGGCGGCGACACAAGTCAATATCTACTATCTAACGGATTTTTGGGGCAGTTTAATGCGTATGCGGCGTAGTTTCTACAACTATGCCGTATTGCCCCGGTCTGAACAGTCACCTGCCGCGCTGATCTGTTCGGCTGTTGAGTTGCAGAGATTCGCCAACGTCGCTGAAATGCCGAGTTGGGTGCCCAATATTTGTGCCTATTCACATCCCATCTCAGCAGAAACGAGGAATTATGATCCTGATACGGAAGAGCCTGATGCAAACCAATTGGGTCTAAAGTGGCCGGTTCGCGACTCATCGCTCACAGTATCGGACAAAGAATTTCTGGGAAGTTTGGCTACATATGAGGGGCAGTATTCAGCAACAGCAGCACTAGCTCTGAAAAAAGCGATAAAAGATGCAGGCTTGGACAAAGCCAAGTTGGGGTTTGACGATCCCCGTGTTCTTGTTTGGCTAAATGATTTGGGTCTGCCGCATCTGAGTGGTATCGAAGCCACGAATATCTTTCGGCAAATTCGAATGGTTAAATCACCACTTGAACTTGAAATTCTGACTGAAGCAGGACGGCGGAATGAAGCGGCGATGAATGCCGCCATTGATGTCATTCGACCCGGCACCCCGCTGTGCGATCTTCGCTTAGCCCATCAAACGGCGATGGCTCGTCAAAACGGCCACACGGTTTATGTTCTGGCAACCCAGCGGGGCGAACGAGAGGGCAAAGCCAAGGAAGGCGAGCTTATCATGCTCGACGCCTTGGCTGAATATCGTCATTACCACGGCGATATTGGGCGCACGGCGATCGTCGGAGAGCCGACAGACGAAATGCGCCAACGCAACGAAGCAATGACTATCGGATGTGAAGTTGCATATGAAACGGTTCGTCCCGGTATTACGGGGCAAGAGGTAACGACAAAAGTCCTAGATGCCATTTCTAAGGCCGGTTTTCGGGATTTTTTCATTGCGACGCCGCACTCCGTAGGTCTTGAGCACAGCGACCATCCTTTACCTATCGGCTTGGAGATGCCGGGTGCATACGGCGATTTTATTTTTGAAGAGAACATGGTGTTTACGCTTGACATGCCCTATCACGAAGTGGGTTGGGGTGGAATGCATTTGGAAGATATGATCCGTGTAACAAAAACGGGTTGTAAAGCAATCACATCACTTGATACGAGCTTGCGTGTCTGTCCCACGACGTGAATGTTAACTGTTCTGGGCTTTCACGTTAACCGAACATTACAGTCGGGAGCCCCTCAACTCCAAGTTTACGACAAATCCATCCACTCAAGCACACATCCCTTTAACCTTTCAGGGGAAGGTCTTTCCGCGTGAAGCACCAGAGTTAGCCGAACTTGCCAATTTACTTCCCGTCCTTATAGTCCAGACCGTGCCGGATCAAGCTTAGCGGCTGGATTCTTTCTAAATTCGAAACCTTGGCAACAAAAACACTAAGTTTACGAATAACGGGACTCATCAATACGCAGCGATTTGCACATTGAATTTAGCGCGCGTAAATCAATACGCAGCGATTTGCACATTGAATTTAGCGCGCGTAAATAGATTTGCCGTTCAGCAGAAACACATGACAAACACTGAAACCAGAGCGATAACCGACGCACCAAGTCCGCGCTGCACGCCAAGACCGGAAGTCAACAGTTTGGGCTTTGCATGCACACCTGACGACTGCCGCGTGGTCGTAGCCATGTCCGGCGGCGTCGACTCGTCCGTCGTTGCAGCTCTCTTGAAGGAACAGGGCTATAATGTGGTTGGTATCACGTTACAGCTTTACGACTACGGCGCGGCAATTCAGAAGAAGGGGGCATGCTGTGCGGGCCAAGACATTCACGATGCTCGACGTGTTGCCGAAGCATTAGATATTCCCCATTACGTGCTCGACTACGAAGACCGATTCCGTGCTTCGGTAATGGACGACTTTGCAGATTCATATCTAAAAGGTGAAACGCCGATTCCCTGCGTACGTTGCAACGAGCACGTGAAATTTCGAGATCTTCTCGATTTGGCGCGGGAGCTTGATGCGGATTGTTTAGCAACAGGACATTATGTCCAACACATTGTTGGCCCTTATGGGCCTGAACTCCACCGGGCCCATGATTTGGATCGAGACCAAAGTTACTTTCTGTTTACAACCACACATGAACAGTTGAGTTATTTGCGATTTCCCCTGGGGGGATTGTCAAAATTGGAAACTAGGCGTATTGCATCGCGCCTCGGTCTGCGCACTGCCAACAAGGCAGACAGCCAGGATATCTGTTTTGTACCCAGCGGGCGCTATACGGATGTTATCGAAAAATTACGGCCCGGGAGTAGCGAGCCGGGCGATGTAGTGCACGTCGACAGCCGGGTTCTGGGCCGTCACAACGGGATCATAAACTTTACCGTTGGTCAGAGACGAGGTCTAGGCGTGGCGTCAGGCGAACCGCTCTTTGTCGTTGCCATAGACTCCGAATCTCGGCGTGTGATCGTTGGCCCCCGTGAAGCTCTACAGGTCAAAAGAATTACATTGAGAGATGTAAATTGGTTAGGCGATGGCGCGCTTGACGATAATCTTGCAGCACAGCGCGCCATCTGTATCAAAGTGAGATCCACATGTCCACCGGTCGATGCAAAATTGGTTCGCGCAGAAGATGACGAAATTGCAGTTGATCTAGTAGGAGTTGAAGAAGGTGTAGCGCGAGGTCAAGCTTGCGTTTTTTACGATGCTGCTAATAATGGAAACCGTGTGTTAGGAGGTGGGTGGATTCAATCAACTTTTCCAGTCAATCCTGGAAATAACAAATGATCCGGGCCAGACGTTTCCCATTTCTTACTCACACTGTTCAGGTGACGGCTCCGTGCTTTCGCCCTGGTGAGGACTGACTACGCCAAGTCATAAAGAACGGGGCTTTAGGTGCAACTCTCCAAACTGGACACTCATGAAGTGCAACGAGCCTATGCTCGATGGGCGCTTGTTTATGATCTCTCGTTTGGGCAGATCATCAACGCAGGTCGCAGGCAGGCCGTTGCCATAGCGAATCAGGGTGGAAGGCGAATCCTGGAAGTGGGTGTCGGGACGGGTTTATCTCTGCCGCGTTATTCTGAAAAGCTTGAAGTGACGGGGATCGACATTTCCGGAGAAATGTTGAAGCGTGCGCGGGGCCGTGTCGGAAAAAAGAATCTCAAAAACATCGCAGGGCTGCACGAAATGGATGCAGCCAATCTAACTTTCCCCAACGGGTATTTTGATACGGTTGTCGCCATGTATGTGATGACAGTCGTTCCCGACCCGGTTCAAGTCATGTCCGAGTTGGAGCGCGTATGCGCGCCGAAAGGATGTGTCATTATCGTCAACCATTTCTTTCAAAATGGCGGCGCGCGGGGTTTTATCGAGAGGGTGATGGCTCAACATTCGTCGTGGCTCGGTTGGCGAGCCGACTTCCCGATTGACGTACTACTCAGGCAACCAAGGCTTGAATTGACACTTTATAAGGAATTGCCACCTTTCGGGCTGTTTAGCCTTTTGACATTTGAAAAGTCCATACCCGACGAATCCCCATAGCAGGCCCTTGAGCCCTCTCGCGGTGAGTAGACCCTACGCCTCGCGAAGAGTTGTCTCGAACCGCACAGGCCTGCCACTCTTCTTATATCAAGTTTGAAAATGTAATGGTCAGGCTCACATACTTTGAGACGTACACTTCATGTTGCCCAGCATTCTCTTCAGGATGATGGGGTGAAGCGTTTGCATTTACTTGCGGCAGCTATAAACCAGGGCGGGCGGCACGTTGCGCCATACAATGTCAGAGACCAATACATCCGAGAAATAATGGCGCAAGGCTTGTCGGAAAGCTTGAGCCGATGGCAGCACGAGCCCATGGAAATAAGCGAACGTCGTGAATAAACCACCATCTTTCAGAACCGAACGTGTGATTTCTAAAATCCGGTCTTGGGTGTCACGGTCAAATGATGCCCAAGGGAGTCCGCTGACAATGCAATCGACCTTTTCGATGTTAAGGTCGGTGAGAACTTTGGGAACGGCGTGAACTGATTCCTCATAGACCAGCATCTCAGGGTAACGCTCGCGAAGAATACGGGTCATTTGCGGGTTGACTTCGAACGCAATGAATTTAGTCTGCTTACCGAGATTGGTAAGAATGTCGCGTGTAAAGGCACCGGTACCCGGACCATATTCCAAGACAACGTCCGCGTTCCGAAGTTCATGATCCGAAATCAGTTCTCGCGCCAAGTAAGGCGAACTCGGCACGACGGCACCCACTTTCGTCGGTGACTTGGCAAACTCGATCAAAAAATTTCCAATATCAGCAAATCGCTGTTTGCTCATCTATTGCACCGCCATCAACTCCAAGACGTGATTGTCCGTGTTTTATTTCAAAGGAGCCGGTAGCACCGCTCCATCTTGATAGTATGTGGCGTATCACAGGGAGCCAAAACAGAAAAGATAGAAATTTACGAAGCCCAACATTCTGCTACGGCACATGGGGCGAATGGCCCATAGACGAGAGATAACCGTGATTTTCCCTGCTGCTTGACACACTGGAACACGCGACCTACAAAACTAGTCTTTCGGACAGGATGGCAAGTACTTTCGGATTCCATGCCCGTGGCGGGGTAGCTCAGCTGGTTAGAGCAGCGGAATCATAATCCGCGTGTCGGGGGTTCAAGTCCCTCCCCCGCTACCAACAAAAAATCGAGTGCGTTCCAATCTATGCGGGCAAACATGGATAATCCGTATACGGAATGATAGATTGTGCCAAAACTTGTAGAAATTTCTCACTGACCCCGACATAAACAAAATATCGTTTTGAGAGACGTAAATAATGACTGGATATAGCTATAAAGCGATAGATGCGGTTGTAAACATCTGGACGGAAGAGGCTTTGTCATACCGCCCAGATTGGGGCGAGGACTTTTTTGTCGGCAAAATGAAGGCACAAAAGGGTTTGATGGCGGGCCTTAGTCTTGACCAGATGATCGAACGCATGGAGGAAGCGGGAGTTGAAAAGGCTTTTCTGATCGCGACCTATGCCGGTCGGCCGGGACTACCGGGCTGTTACCATCAGCCTTATGAAGTTGTGGCACACGCTTGCGAGCAATATCCAGATCGGTTTTATGGGCTCGCGGGTATCGACCCGTATGAAGGCATGGATGGGGTACGTGCCTTTGAAAACGCGGTGCGCAACATGGGCTTTGTGGGCGCCCATTACTATCCCCACTGGTTTGAACTCGCGCCTGACCACGCCAAGGTCTACCCTTTTTATGCCAAATGTTGCGAGCTCAATGTCCCTATCCAAATGCAAGTAGGCCAGTCCATGATCTATTCGAAGGAATTCAGGTGCCGCAGCGTGGGCCAGCCTATCTTGTTTGACTCCGTTGCCTGCGATTTCCCTGAACTCAAGCTCATAGGCATCCATGTTGGTATTCCGTGGCATGATGAAATGATTGCAATGGCTTGGAAGCACGAAAATGTTTACATCGGCGCGGATGCCCACAGTCCGAAATACTGGCCGCAGAGTTTTGTCCACTATTTAAATTCGTACGGTCAAGACAAAGTGATTTTCGGCACGGATTTCCCCGTGCTTGATTTCAAACGCACAATCGATGAAATCGACAGTCTCGATTTGAAGCCCGAAGTGCGGCGAAAGTTTTTGCGCGACAATACGATTCGGATCTACGGGCTGGACGCCTAAACCCAGACGCGGGATTCAAATGCCTAGTGCGGGACCTTGGTAACGCCAGCTTCCAACATGTCATCAATAGCTGCGTCGCTCAAGCCTGCTTCTTTCAAGATCTCGACACTATGCTCGCCCAGACGAGGCGGCAGTTTCCGGATATCGGCGGGCGTCTTTGAAAATTTGACCGGAAAGCTACTCATGCGCAACTTGCCTTCGGTGGGATGATCCATCACTTGCCAGTAGTCAATCGCCTGTAAATGGGGATCACTGATGAGACCGTCAGGTGAATTTACGACCATTGTGGGTACGTTGGTTTCGCCGAATATATTCATCCACTCTTTCGTGGTTTTCGTGATCATGGTCTTGGCGATCTCTTCGTAAGTCGCATCAATATTTTTCGTGCGAGACGCCATATTTTCAAACCGCCTGTCCTCAAGCAGGTCGGGGCGTTCGGCCAGTTCACAAAACGTATGCCAGTGATTGTCCCAGTAGGGCAGCACGGCAATATAGCCGTCCTTCGTTTTATAAGGCCGGCGTTCGAGGCTCATCAAGCGCACGTAACCCGCTGTACCGATCGCGGGCTCGAACGTAAGCCCCCACAAATGCTCCGCCATGATGTAGTAGACCATGCTTTCGAACATGGGCACCTCGATTTCCTGCCCTTCGCCGGTGCGTTCCCGGTGAAACAGAGCGGCCGTAACCGAGTAAACAACGTTAAGTGCCGTCGTTTTATCGGCAACGACGGTGGGTAGATAGCGCGGCTCCCCTTGAACCATTTTTTGTAGCATGGCTATGCCACTCGCCGCCTGAATTGAATCGTCGAGCGCGCCCTTGTCGCCATAAGGCCCGGTCTTGCCATAGCCGTAGGTCGCGCAATAGATGATGTTGGAATTGACTGCCTTTATCTTTTCGTAATCGAGGCCCAATCGCGTCATGGCCTGAGGTCGAAAGTTGTGCACGAGCACATCCGTCTGGGCAGCCAACTTTAAAAGAGCCTCACGGCCCGCATCATTTTTGAGATCAAGGACCAGAGAGCGCTTATTCCGATTACAAGTCAAATACAGTGCCGACATATCTTTATTAGTGCGCGAAGCGCCGAGATTGCGGTTAGTATCCCCGACGGGAGGTTCGATCTTGATAATTTCGGCACCCATGTCACCGAGGATTTGGCATGCCCAGGGACCGAGCACGACACTAGTCAACTCAAGGACGCGAATTCCATCGAGGGGCCCCGGCATAAGCAAATTCTCCATTTGGTGGCCGAAAACAGCTAGACAAGCTTGTATCTCGGGAGGCGAAACTATACTGTGCGCCCTTGCCAGTGCAAGTTGCTGGACTCTTAGCGCTCGGCGTGGAAGTGCGGAACTATCGTTTCGCACAAGGGATCAAAAGGACGAGCGCTGCGAACTGAAGCCGGTCGCATTTATGGCAATCGGCAGAGGTCACACCGCAGCACCAAAGATGATAAAGTCGCACGCGACAAAAGTTATATGAGTGTACGGAGGCACGAATGGATAAAGTCGGAATTAATCATCAACGCAGTCCCGAAGTGCGCGACTGGATTAAGCAAGAAATCGCGGCTCAAAAGGAACGCTATGATAAGATTGTCAAAGAAATGGAAGCACTTTGGCCCAAGCGCGAGAAATGGTACCGTGATTTCTTTAAGCAAATCCAAACTGTGGGCTTCCATGTGGACAGAGATATGCGCCGTCAGATTCCTGACAAGGAAATGCCGACCGAACCGCAACGCAAACATCGGGTGGTCTTTTAGATTTAGTCCGACGCCAGCACTTCGCTTTAGAAATTTAGTATCAGGAGAAAATTATGGCCCGCCCTCATATTGAGCCTCTTGTCGACAAAGACGTGTCCCTGAAGAAATTGAATTTGCCGGGCTTTGGATCAGGCATGCAGTACCGAATGATGAGTTTTGACACCGATACCGGTGCTTGCACAATGGTCGTGCAATATGGCGGTGGCTATAAGCAACCCCCGGGGTTCAGTTACTCGGAAGTCGAAATGCTTGTTTTGCAGGGCCGCCTCAAATACGGGAAAATCACTTACGGCCCCGGACAGTACTTTCTTATCCCTCCCGGTGTCTCTATGCCTGCTATGAGCACAAACAGCGGCTGCCAAGTGCTGCTAATGTACAATTCCAGCGAGCCTAATTTTGTCGAGTCAGATGCTGACCACGAAGGTGCTAACCGGACAGGTCTTTCGACGGTCAACTCATATGACGGCCTACCGTGGTCCGGAAACAGCTTAAGTCCCGCTACGGCGACGGGCTGTTTGTTGAAGATCCTGAAGTACGACCCCCGCAGCCATGCTCTATCATTTCTCTATTGCATGACGCCCATGTTCCAGCAGGACAACATCTCCTATCACGACTGCGCAGAAGAATCGTACCACATCTGGGGCACATCCTGGATAATGCAGTTCGGTGATCTACCCACCGGGGGTTACTTCTGGCGACCGCCTTATATCAACCATGGGGGCTTTGCGAGCAAAAAGGGTATCCTCGCTTTCGGACGTACGGACTATCAATTGTTCAATCACTTCCATTTTAATCCCTGGACAGAGCCCGATGAAAACCAGGAACGTGCCGGCGCGCGCCTGCATGACCGCAACCCTGAGCTTTACAATTGGGTCTTGGCGCGGGATCACAATCATCCCCATCCGCATGATTTTGACTATGGTCCGCTTGCAGCGGCTAGTGATGGGACCAAAGCGAAAAAGCAAAGAAAGAGAAAAAAGGCCAAGAAGAGATAACAGAATTAAACAGGCCAAAGAGGCGCCGCTTTGTCGGCGCCTTTTTGATTCATTCGCGACATTTGACCTGCACGAAGACAAAAAGAAATTTGTTTTTTCTCCAGCACCGCTGCACATATCATCACTTTCTTGAAAAAATGGCCTTGTCAGCGCTAACATTCACATCAGTTTGAAGAGGTGAATATAGATGACTCGTCCTCACATTGAGCCTTTCGTCGAATCCGTTGAAGACTACAGAAAAATGACGTTGTCTGGATTTCCCGGAGGCATGCAATACAAAACGCTGAGCCTAGACACGGAGACGGGAGCCTGCACGCTCAAGGTTCGATTTGACGGAGGCTTCAATCTACCGCCGGGCTTTAGCTATTCGGAAATGGAGATCTTCGTTCTTAGAGGCGAACTAAAATTCGGCGAATCGTCGTATGGAGAAGGGTTTTATTTCTTTATTCCGGCCGGTGTATCCATGCCGGAAATGAGAGTATCACGGGGCTGTGAGGCTCTCTTTTATTACAACTCCAGCGAACCTAATTTCATCGAGTCGGATCAAGATCACAACGAGGCTGACCGGTCGGGATTGTCAATCGTCGACAGTTACAAGGGTCTGCCTTGGGGGATGTCGCAAAAGAGCCCCGGCGTCGCGACGGGCTGTCTGACAAAACTCTTGAGATTCGACAAAAGAACCCATGCAACCACATTCATGTACTGCATGACACCGGGTTTCAGTCAGGACAACATCTCTTATCATGACTGCGCGGAAGAGTCTTATCATATCTGGGGTACGTCTTGGATCATGCAGTTCGGTGATTTGCCGACCGGGGGCTACTTCTGGCGACCGCCCTATATCAACCACGGTGGCTTTGCAAGCAAGAAAGGTATTATTGCTATAGGCAGGACCGACAATTTACTGTTCAACCATTTCCACTTCAATCCCTGGTCTGAGCCTGAGGAAAATCAAGAACGTGCCGCGGCGCGATTGATGGACCGCAATCCCAAACTCTACAAATGGGTATTGTCACGCGATCACAATCATCCCCATCCTCATGAATTCGATTTCGATCACGAACATTAGTTTGAAACCATGGACCGGGATGACTGCATTAGATTTGTCGAACAAAAGTATTTCGGCAACGTCATGAGGGGAGACATTAAGGCCATTCTCGAATGCTTCACGGAGGATGCGCATATTCGTGTTAGACACGGTGACGCGCCAGAGCGCGAATTTTCGCTGAAGGGTGGTGATGATGGTCCGTCAGCCCGTGAGTTTTACCAGCATCTGTGTTCCAATTTCTCAAGTCACTTCGGTGGATTCAAGCATTTCATCGATGTGGAGTCCGGTCGAAGTGCTGCCACATTTCTCGTCACATTGACGCCAAGACCAGACTCACCATATGCCTCTGACGGACCTCAAACGCTGCACAACTGCAACTTCTTTGAATATCGAAGCGGCCGGATTGCCGATATGATCATTTACTACAGCAATCCTTCCGAAAACGCTGCAGGTTCTCAGTCTCCAACAGGTTATCCATCTGGGGATTAATATCCGTCAATCGTGGATAATCGTAAGAACAAAGATTGTACAAAGGCCCGTGCGGGCATAGGTCCTGCCACGTAGATACAGTAACCGCCGCAGACTTTCCAAACGGGGGCGTGAGTTAATCAACGGCTCTGACTATCTTATACCAAGACACGGAAATTATGCGACGCGACGAAAAGTGCTCTTATTACGCATTGATGACCAGCTTTTCCGAAGAAGAACGCTGAAATTGTCAAAAAACTTTACGTGACCAAGTATGCTCAATTGAGACTACAATGAAGGCAATGCTTTTTGACGGCCCGGGAAAACCGCTGCGGGCGGTCGACATTGATCGTCCTGAACCTCGTTTGGGCGAAATCCTTGTTCGGGTCCGCGCCTGCGGCATTTGCCGGACGGATCTGCATGTCGTCGATGGGGATTTGCCTGCGCCCAAGCCGCACGTCATCCCCGGCCACGAAATTGTTGGCGAAGTCGAAGCTTGTGGATCGGGTGTTACGGGATTGAAAGTCGGTCAGCGAGTCGGCATTCCCTGGCTCGGTTACACCTGCGGTACGTGCGATTATTGCCGCGCTGACCAGGAAAACTTGTGTAACAAGGCACGTTTTACCGGATATCAACTTGATGGAGGATATGCGGACTATACGATTGCCGACGAGCGCTTCTGTTTTCCTATAAGCAATGACTATGAAGACGCTGAAGCCGCGCCTCTCCTGTGCGCCGGCTTGATCGGATATAGATCCTTGCAGATGGCTGGGGCGGGGCGACGTCTGGGCATATATGGATTTGGTGCGGCGGCGCACATCGTTGCTCAAGTCGCAAGGTTCAAGGGGCGGGACGTCTACGCCTTTACCCGCGAAGGCGATGAATCCGCACAAGCCTTTGCCCGTGAGCTTGGGGCAGTTTGGGCCGGCAACTCTGGCAAAAGTCCGCCGCAGGAGCTCGATGCGGCCATTATCTTTGCACCCGTCGGTGAACTCGTGCCCGCAGCGCTCAAAAGTGTGAAAAAGGGGGGCACGGTGGTATGCGGCGGAATACATATGAGCGATATTCCGCGTTTCCCCTACAATATCTTATGGGGTGAGCGGTCTATTCGCTCCGTTGCGAACTTGACCCGTAAGGACGCCGAGACTTTTTTGGAGTTGGCGCCCCACATTCCCGTGCGAACGGCGGTTCATACATTGCCGCTCGGGCAGGCGAATGAGGCATTAGCACGCATACGTAAAGGGCAATTGACCGGTGCCGCTGTTCTGATCCCTGGCTGATGTTGATTGTATCGCCAAAAAACGAAAATCGCCTGATATTGTGAAGTGGACATCGTGATTAGGATCCCCAAAGATGTCTAAGTCTGCGCTTGTTCTGTTTTCTGGAGGGCAGGACTCCACTACGTGTCTGGCTTGGTCATTGGCGCATTTCGATCACGTCGAAACAGTCGGATTCGATTATGGGCAGCGTCATGCGGTTGAGTTGGATTGTCGGCAACGCATACGATCGCGAATTGACCAAGATTTTCACGATTGGCCCGGACATCTGGGTGTGGATCACGTGCTTGATCTACGCTTTTTACATGATTTGGGCGAAACCGCGATGACACATGAGACTGAAATCACACTATCAGTGTCAAATTTGCCGAGCACATTCGTGCCCGGACGGAATATTCTGTTCTTGGCAGCTGCCGCCGCGCTCGCTTACCGACGCGACATCGCAGACGTCATCGGAGGCATGTGCGAGACAGACTATTCAGGCTATCCGGACTGCCGAGACGAAACCATAAAAGCGGTCGAGACGGCACTTAGCCTCGGATTGGACTCCAAGATTACGTTGCATACTCCGCTCATGTGGCTCGATAAAGCCAATACTTGGCGCCTTGCTCACGAGTTGGGCGGTCACGACTTAGTCGACCTGATCATCGAAGATACGCATACATGTTATGTAGGCGACCGCACCACACAACGTGAGTGGGGATATGGTTGCGGTATCTGTCCCGCCTGTGAGTTGCGGGCAAAAGGATATTTTTCGTTTCGCAACGGGTCATGACTTATTCGGTAAAAGAGATTTATTTCACCTTGCAGGGCGAAGGCAGACAGGCCGGGCGGGCGGCGGTGTTTTGCCGGTTCGCGGGATGTAATTTATGGAGCGGGCGCGAGCGCGACCGGACTGAAGCAATTTGCAGATTCTGTGATACGGATTTCGTCGGGATTGATGGCCCGGGGGGCGGAACGTTCGATGATCCAGAACACTTGACGGATGTAATTTCGAGAACTTGGCCGGCCACGACAAGAACGGATCGCTTTGTGGTGCTTACCGGCGGTGAGCCGCTGCTGCAACTGGATGAGCCGCTCATTAAAGCCCTCCATGACCGCGCATTTGAAATCGCCGTGGAAACCAACGGAACACGCACCGTGCCGCACGGCATAGACTGGATCTGCGTTAGTCCAAAATCGGGGGCGCCGCTGGTCCAAAAAAGCGGTGACGAATTGAAACTCGTTTATCCGCAAGCGGACTTTTCACCCAAACAATTCGAGAAACTTGACTTCAAACACTTTCTCTTGCAGCCAATGGACGGACCGAAGCGTCACATTAACACAGAGCGGGCAATCGCCTATTGCCTAGCCCATCCACACTGGAAGCTAAGTCTTCAGACACACAAATATTTACGTCTGCCGTAGACGAGTGTTCAAGAACACGCGCCAAACTATTTTCCGGAAAACCGATCATGCGATGATGTTGCCCTGATCGCGCGCCTGTTCAAAACCGAAGAGATAAAATCACTTGTACCGAAATTGACCACCGATCACGGCTGAAAGTAAGCAACTTGTCTTCAGTATGATGGTACTCATGCACATCGCTACACTCAGAATGTTCCTGACAACAGCCGGGTTTAGCCCGTGCACGGTATGGCCTATCATGATCATGATATGTCGGCTACCGACACAGTAAAAGTGAGAAACGTTCTGCCGAACTGCGTTGAGGGGGAACAGATTATGCCACAAGAACTTTCGAATTTAGTCTCTGACTCGTTTGACGCGGTTGGCACATTACAGGGAGTAATCATTTCTTTGATCGTAGCCATAACCATGTCCCGCTACGGACAAATCGTTTACTTCTCGGTCATCGCCATTATCGCCGATCAATTTGTCACACTTGCATTTGGCAGTACACCGGCCGCCAGCATAGGCGGTATCTTCTCCGAAGTATGGGACAGCATTCCCGAACTCGACGCCACGGCTGTCATCATTCGATTTATCGGCTACATACTTGTGATTACGATCATGTATTTTCTGAAACAACTGTTTCACCGCACTTGAAGCGCATTCATTCCACCCATCCACACAAACGCTCTCTCGGAATGTTGGCTCTCCGCTGAGGCAATTATCATTTACAAGGTTAGGCCGGCCACGAACGCGATACCTTTGAAAAAGAGCGGCGACCCGCAGCGCAAGCCAAAAAGTCGACAAACGGCAACGGCTTTTTTGAATTCTAACGACTTCGTGTTTGATTTGCCCGTCCGATTTGTCTCGGATGGGCAGGAATAGTCTTCGGTTTTTATACCGCTGGTGTTTCCAGTCTGCACGTTAAGAATTTAAGCTGCGTTAAACCGTCCGAATCACATAATCTTTTTCTCCTGTGACCCTGTGTCGTGATGTGCAAGGCATTACTTGCTCGGCGACCGTAGTTTCCTGAGTAGTGAATTCCCGAGATTGATCTGAAACGGAACATTAAGAACACGGACTAAACTTTTTCATTCCCATTAACTTTTGTTAATAATTTCCTCACACCATCAGGCATTGGTGAATCACGTTGGGGTGCAACAAAGGTTGAAAGAGAATCACTTCAGACTGGGAGGGGTGCCCAATGCGAGTCCTGTTAATTGAGGACGACAGCGCGACTGCTCAGAGTATTGAGCTAATGCTGAAATCCGAAGGGTTTAACGTCTATACGACGGATCTAGGAGAGGAAGGTGTCGACCTCGGCAAACTGTACGACTACGACATTATCCTCCTCGACTTGAATTTACCGGATATGAGCGGCTTCGATGTCCTGAAGACTCTAAGACTGGCCAAAATCGGGACGCCACTTCTGATTCTGTCAGGTTTGGCCGACGTCGAATACAAGGTCCGCGGCTTGGGTTTCGGCGCTGACGACTACATGACCAAGCCATTTCATAAGGACGAGTTGGTAGCCCGCATTCATGCAGTGGTACGCCGGTCCAAGGGCCATTCCCAATCTGTCATCACTACAGGTCGGCTCACGGTCAACCTGGACACCAAGACCGTCGAGGTCGACGGGCGGCGGGTGCATTTGACCGGCAAAGAATACCAAATACTCGAGCTTCTCTCCTTGAGGAAGGGTACGACGCTGACCAAAGAGATGTTCCTCAATCATCTCTATGGCGGCATGGACGAGCCCGAATTCAAGATCATCGATGTGTTCATCTGCAAGCTACGCAAGAAATTAGCCGCGGCGACAGCGGGCGAACATTACATCGAAACCGTCTGGGGACGCGGCTACGTACTTCGCAATCCGACGGACAAAGTTGCAGCTTAGGTGAAGTGTTGCTGCGTACGGGAAGGGGCGTTCCGTGGAGCGCTCTTTCTTTTTACGGCCCTGCCACACCACTCCATCCGAAAACACTCTTCTTACGTACCATAATCTAACGGATGTAACGTCCAAAACAGGAGGAACAGTTTATTTTACTCGCGGTTGTGATCTATATTCGCGACGCGACCTCCGGAGAATCCGAACACTATCGACCGCAGTGAGCATCCATGACCATCCAGCGTCCGTTCGTCTGAAACGCGGCGAAGATGCGCGATTTCATCGACTCGCTCTATTTCGGCCATCCGGTCAAGTATCTCATGTATCACTCTCTGTACCAATATCGGAAGCAGATGTTGTCGAATAGCGATATTGGTCGGCCTCCACCCCTTCCGACGCCATCATGGCTTGCCGTGAAGATGTTGTCGAATAGCGATATTGGTCGGCCTCCACCTGTGAAACATCTTGTTTGTTGGAACTCTTGCTTGCTTCAACAATTTCAGTGCCCTGAATAGGGTCGCGTTTATCGATTGATGGAGGTGGTGGAGTCCAGGGTCGCAAATGCTGACCAAGTCGATCGTAGAACTCCGGTATCAGGCTTTCCAAATCTTCTATGAAAGTTCGGTGCCCGGGAAACCTTCCTGCGAGATCTCTGACCATGATAACCTCAAAGCTCGTCGGCACCGCACTGGGACGCTTACTTTCAAGACACTTAGAGTCGATTTGTATTTCTGACAATGACGCTTGAGTTGGTACCCCTCCACCCCAGAAAGCCCGAACGATGACACCTTCACTATCAACGCCCCGCAGTTGCCGAATTAACCAATTTATCCTCGCGCCAGCTCTTTTCCTGTCGCCCGGAGCACCGATCTTGATGGAGCAAGAAATAGTTCGGCGTTGCAGATTCACTGCAACTTCGAGATAGTTTGCAGCATTCGGTATAATGAAGGAAGAGCGCAACTCTTGCGAGGCAATCAGTGAATTGCACGAATCTCTGAGTCGCAGTGCCGGATCTGACTGATGCTTGCGTGAAAGGCGAAGGTCGACCCGCTCGCCGATACGACGGCTTAGTATCAGACAAACATCTCGTTCTTCCTGATACCAACTTGCAACGGTGTTTTCGATCTCGGGAGAAGACCGCCTGAACTGTTTTCCATCACGAACTCCAAAAACAAGTGACCGCCATTCTTGGTTCATGCGCTCAAAGCGCCTGATCCCGGAACTTGGATGTTCAAGATAGCGCACCATTTCTTCAAGAATAAATTTTTGTTCTCTGTTTAGTTTTTCTTTATCTCTCAAGATAAATGATGCCTGGGTGAGCACACTCATCCAAGAAATATGGAAAAACTTTATACGGTTACTTAGTCTCTTCGGGATTGAATAGGGAACATGTGTTGGAAGCGGTACCAGTTGATTTGATAACGTGATCACTGCGTCGATTCCATATTCGCGAGCTATCTCTGCATATCTATGCATTTGCTCTGCGCTTGTCTCTGCTTTGTCAATCTTGGCTTCCAGAAGGGCCGCCCACTGAGTCTTGCGAGACAATAAGGTCAAGATACCATCGGGTCGATCTTTGCTGCTTCCGTCGCGAGCTGGGAACTCGACTTCCGTATAGCTTCGTAGTTCGGAAGTTTTGCCGACCCTCACCACAAAGCGATCCAATAGCTGTTCGGCAAACGGTCGTACCACGGACAACGTCGCGAGCAGAACAGATACAATCCTCTCCTCCTTACGGGAGTCAGCAACGTTAGGAATGAGCCTTGCGCGTTGGGAGTTCCGCAAAATGTCACTCAGAGCACTCATGCTCGCATTCCAGCTTTGTTGAGGTCGGATAAAAAGCCCTACTAAGCCGGGAGCCTGGACCAACGGACAAGTTCGGACAACGGCTTACTTAACGACGAGTAAATCGAAATACCGGAATTGTCAAACAGAAGACCACCGAACACCAAGTGCTCCAGCATACCTGTTAACGCCGCTCACGGTCGCGAGTTAAAATAAACCAAAGCTGCCTGCGCACGAGACGATTCAGCCGCGATACGAGGTCGGGTTCAGCGGCTATGAGCTGACTTGAAAGATCACCTGCTTGTCCTGTTGATCCGTGTTGAGCTGAATGCGATTGCTCCGAATCAGTAAACCGGTAAAAAAAGGCTGAATTGAAAGAACGTCCAGATCTTCTACAGGCACGGCACAATTCAAGGCTCTGCGTATATCCGGTTTCAGCCTCGCACCCTCGCCCGAGGCCGCGAGAGACATGAAGGAAGGGCCTGATGTATGAGATATATTGACGGAAATGGTCCCTCCACGCGGAATGCAACCGGCGCCGATCAATACCAGATTCATCAATACACGAACAAAATCCTTTCGCAGGCCGTCATGTGCGGATTCCCAAGCAAGCGACACTTTTCCATCGTCCAAGAAGTCATCCAGAATGCTCTTGATTTCCGCCAAATCGGCGATATCGCCCGCAGGACCGGACGCACCATATGCCATGCGCGCAAAGCGCAGCCTGGAAGATGCTTGTTTGGCTCCGAGTTCAATCAGAAACAGAGCGTGTTCACGAACTTCCTCTTCGCTCTCGGCAAGAATCTCCATGCCGTTGTTGAGCGCACCGACTGGACTGATCAAGTCATGACAGATACGTGAACAAAGCAGGGAGGCCAAATTTAGTTCCGAGGTTATGACTATTCTCCATCAACTGCAGAACTGATCGTGATACAGTTAGTCATCGTCAAGGTTAGCTTTGGTTTCGATGGTTTTAACGCGAATCACCCGACCGCACTCACAAGCCAAGCAATGTATAGTCATATCACGCCAGGTTGTCTTGTTCGCCACCCGTCCGAGTTTGACTGGGGCATTGGACAAGTTCAATCGGTTGTCGGCAATCGAGTCACCGTAAATTTCGAAAATGCGGGCAAACGCGTTATCAACTGCCAAAAAATAGATCTCATCCTCATTAGCACCGACCCGCGCGGTTAGCCGCTCCCTCTGCTTGAAGAATGATTGTCGTCAACTCAAAAACCAAAGAAGAAGCGGGCCTCTCACCAAACGTCCATAAAGACCGCGAAGCCCTGGTTGAACACTTAAAGCGCATTGCCCTTCTGGCAGGAACCGAAATTATGACCGTTTATTCCAGCGATTTCACAGCTGAGGTGAAAAGCGATCAATCCCCGGTAACGGAAGCGGATAAGCGCGCAGAGAAGATCATCTTGAGGGAACTGGCTCTCATCACACCCGATGTGCCCGTGATTTCCGAGGAAGCGGCAAGCATGGGCCATATTCCCTCCGTGACTGACGTCTTTTTTCTGGTTGATCCTTTGGATGGAACAAAAGAATTCATCAACCGAAACAGCGAATTTACGGTGAATATTGCACTGATTGAAAATGGCACCCCTTCATTGGGTGTGGTTTACGCTCCGGCCCTTCCGCGCATGTTCTTTTCATTCGGAGAAGGTCATGCATTCGAACAAAAAGTCGACCCGTCAAACGTCCAAAGCTCTCCGGAAAAATCCGATCGACGCTCCATTCGAGTGCGTAAGCCACCCGCGGGCGGCTTAACGGCCGTTACCAGCCGCTCGCACCGGAGCGAAAAAACAGATGAATATCTCCGCCAATATAATATTGGGGAATTCTTATCAGCAGGCTCGTCATTGAAGTTTTGCCTAGTTGCCGCCGGCGAGGCCGACATCTATCCACGACATGGAACGACCATGGAATGGGACACCGCTGCCGGTAACGCCATATTGATTGGTGCCGGAGGACACGTCACCGAACTCAGTGGAACACGACTGATCTACGGCAAATCCCAACTGGGCTTCAAAAATCCATATTTCGTTGCCTTTGGAGCAAACCCATCGCCGCTTCATACACCTGAAAGTACAAGAGCGTAGAAGACCAGCCAACCGACAATCAATCATCCCTCACCTTATCGCGCTCCTTCTCCCGCAATGGGAGAATTGGTAAGCAGGAGTTCCCCGGAAGCCGGGAAGATTGACAAGAATCTGCCGAAACGGCATGTTATTGCTTTGTTTTTCGGCGTTTCCTCACGTCTTGCAAAGGCAAGATGCATAAAGTTCTCTCGTGGGGGCGGAACTCACATGAGGAGTAAAGAATTTGGTCGCAATCGACTCACTGTGGCGTTTTGCGCCATGAGACGCCTATATGAAAACGCTTCGGCTGTTTGCATCGCCAAGCTCCAAGCGGCTTGTGATCTCATCGCGAGTTGGGTGCCGGAGGGGAGGCAATCGGCTTGGCTGGCGGCGTTTGCCGCTTTTTTGATGGGGGTTTACGGCTTTAGCGCAACAGATCCCTTGACGCATCAAAACAACTCAAATGAAAGCGTCATTACATCGAACTCAGACATCGAAGACCCGGGATTACCTCGGGACATCCCGTCGGCGCTCCAGCTTCAAGCTCTAGATGATACTGAATCAGATGGCATGCAGGAGAACAAATCCGCTGACGCCTTCAACCTGACCAGCCTTGATCTTGACCGTCAAGACCTGCTTATAGCGCCGGCGGCGCAATCAAAAAGCGTCCCTGCCCCGGTCCACAAAACTTTGGAGGTTGAACTCGGCCGAGGCGACACGCTCATGGCCGTTCTGGTTCGAGGCGGCGTGCCTCAGCAGGAAGCCTACGAAGCCATTCAAGCTTTGAAGCCAACGCTTGATCCACGCCGTCTCAAGGCGGGCCAGAAGCTGTCCTATACGCTTCAAAGGGATCCCGAACAAAAGGCCAAGGCAGGTCCATTCAGGGGCCTCGACATGACGTTGCCATCGCCTAAACCATTCGCACCTCGCCTTTTAAGGCTGGATATCGAAACGGATGTGGATCGCAGAATCGTTGTCAATCGGACAAGTGAGACGACTTTTGAAATCAAAGAGGTTATTGCGGAGCTTGAAGAACGATTCGTGAGAGCAGGAGGAAAAATCAAGAGCAGCTTGTTCCTCGCGGCACAGGCTGCCGGAGTTCCGTCTCGGATCGTATTTGATCTAATCCGAATGTATTCATACGACGTTGACTTCCAGCGTGAGATTCGTAAAGGCGACACCTTTGAAGTGTTCTTCACGCAGTATGTCGACAAGGACGGTACGACGATCAAGACCGGAGACATTCATTTCGGATCGCTTATGCTCAGAAAAAGAAGCTATATCTATTATCGTTACACAACACCCGATGATGGTGTGACCGGTTACTACGATGTAAATGGTCAAAGTTCGCGAAAATTCTTGATGAAAACTCCCGTGGACGGCGCACGTATTTCATCCGGCTTCGGCCAGCGGCGACATCCAATTCTGGGTTACAACAAAATGCACCAGGGCGTTGATTTTGCGGCACCCAGAGGCACACCCATCATGGCTGCAGGTCATGGTGTTGTAGAACGCGCCAGTCGATATGGCAGCTTCGGCAATTACATTCGCATTCGACATGCCAACGGTTACAAGACGGCTTATGCCCATTTGAAAAGTTATGCCAAAGGCGTTCGTAAGGGGAGCCGTGTGAGGCAGGGCCAAGTCATCGGTTATGTAGGCACCACAGGCCGATCTACGGGACCCCATCTGCACTACGAAGTGCTCTACAACGGCAAACACGTGAATCCGCTAAAGATCCGCGTACCTACGGGCCGCAAACTGAGCGGAAAGCACCTAGAAGCTTTTCTGGCAGAGCGGGGGGAAATAGACAGGCAAATGGCGAACATATCTGTCGCCTCTCGTCTTACGACGGCACAACTCGACTAAACCAAACTGCCCCGAATTGAAAAACTCTGATCGTTGCAAATCAAGCTGCAACCTGAGAGATTTTTTGTCCGTTGATCACGATACCGTCTTTGTTGGCTGATATCGTGACAGCATCGCCATCTTTGATGGCGCCCTTCAAGACGAGTTCTGCAAGAGGATTCTGCAGCCTCTTTTGAATCACTCGTTTTAGTGGGCGGGCACCATAGACCGGATCATACCCCGCACGGGCCAACCATTTACTGGCGTTTGCGTCTAATGTGATCGCGATCTTGCGATCCTTCAGCAATGCTTCAAGTCTTTCAACCTGAATGGCGACGATCATATCCATTTGCGCTCTTGTCAGGCGGTGGAAGAGAATGGTTTCATCCAAGCGGTTCAGGAACTCGGGACGAAAGTGGGATCTCACAACGTCCATGACTTCACCAAGCACCGCATCCGAGTCCTGACCCTCGGGCTGGTTCGCCAAGAACTCCGCTCCGAGATTGGACGTCATAACAATCAGAGTATTGCGGAAATCAACAGTGCGACTCTGACCGTCGGTCAACCTCCCATCGTCCAGAACTTGCAAAAGCACATTGAATATTTCGGGATGCGCTTTTTCAATTTCATCAAACAGGATGACTTGATAGGGCCGTCGGCGGATGGCTTCCGTAAGAGAGCCCCCTTCCTCGTAACCTACATAGCCCGGCGGGGCGCCGATCAACCTTGCCACGGAATGCTTTTCCATAAACTCCGACATGTCGATACGCACAATGGCTTGATCATCGTCGAATAAAAATCCGGCAAGTGCTTTCGTTAACTCTGTTTTGCCGACGCCGGTTGGGCCCAAGAACATGAAAGATCCAATGGGTCGGCTCGGATCTTGCAGACCTGCACGGGAGCGTCTTACGGCATCTGATACCGCCTTCAACGCTTCCTCCTGGCCCACTACGCGTTTGCGTAGTCCATCTTCCATGTGAAGAAGCTTCTCTCGTTCTCCTTCGAGCATTTTATCCACGGGTATCCTCGTCCAGCGTGACAAAACAGACGCTATATGTTCGTCAGTCACAGTTTCATTTAGAATGGAATCGGGATTGCCGGCCTTGATACCCGAGAGCTTCTTTTCAAGTTCAGGAAGTATGCCGTATTTGAGTTCGCTAGCTCGTGCGAGATCTCCTTTTCTTTCAGCAATTTCCAATTCCCCACGGTGATGATCAAGCTCTTCAGCATATTTTTGGGAACTCACTATCATCTCCTTATCGGCTTCCCATTGGACCGTTAAAGAAGTGGACTGCTGTTCCAAATCACGAAGCTCCAACTCCAGGGCCTTTAGTCTTTCTTGTGACCCTTTGTCTGACTCCTTCTTTAGAGCTTCCCGCTCTATCTTAAGCTGAATGATACGTCGGTCCAACTCATCTAAAGTTTCCGGCTTGGAATCCACTTGCATACGAAGCCGGCTAGCCGCTTCATCCATCAAGTCGATGGCTTTGTCCGGCAAAAACCGATCTGAAATATAGCGATTGGAAAGCGTCGCCGACGCTACCAGAGCGCTGTCGCTAATCCGCACACCATGGTGAAGTTCGTACTTTTCCTTAAGACCACGGAGAATCGAAATAGTATCTTCGACCGTTGGTTCGTTGACGAATACGGCTTGAAAGCGCCGCGCAAGTGCCGGATCTTTCTCAACGTGCTTGCGATATTCGTCAAGCGTTGTCGCCCCAATACAATGCAATTCGCCGCGTGCAAGCGCTGGTTTCAACAAGTTTGACGCGTCCATTGACCCTTCGGCACGGCCCGCGCCGACAAGAGTGTGCATTTCGTCAATGAACAAGATGATTTCACCTTCGGCAGAGGTGATTTCCGCCAAGACGGCTTTTAATCGCTCCTCAAACTCACCGCGGTACTTCGCACCGGCAACGAGGGCGCCCATATCAAGCGCCATCAATCGCTTATCACGGAGGCTTTCAGGAACGTCACCGTTGACGATACGCAAAGCCATACCTTCTGCAATAGCGGTCTTGCCAACACCCGGCTCACCGATCAGAACCGGATTATTTTTGGTGCGGCGCGAGAGCACTTGCATCGTGCGGCGAATTTCTTCATCACGACCAATAACCGGGTCGAGTTTTCCTTCTCGGGCCGTCTCGGTCAGATCACGTGCATATTTCTTAAGGGCGTCATAACCGTCCTCTGAGGTAGCACTATCCGCAGTCCGACCTTTCCTGATTTCATTGATTGCTGCATTTAAACTCGTCGGCGTGATACCCGCGTTTTTCAAGATCTCGGCAGCGGCTGTTCCGGTCTCAAGACTCAGAGCCAACAACAAAAACTCAACAGTAACAAAACTGTCCCCGGCCTTTTCGGCAAGCCTTTCGGCTGCTTCGAAAAATCGTGCCGTCTCTGGTGCCAAATAGACCTGCCCAGCACCGGCACCCTCGACCTTGGGCAATTTTGCAAGTGCCTTATCAACGCCGTCTATTACCTCCTCGGGCCTGCCTCCCGCTCGGCGGATTAAGTTCGCCGCCAATCCTTCTGAATCATCAAGTAGGACTTTGAGAATGTGCTCAGGCGTTAACCTTTGGTGACCATCCCTCACTGCGGTTGTTTGGGCTGTCTTGATGAATCCTTGCGATCGATTCGTGTACTTATCGACTTCCATCTTTGACCTCTACCACGGCACTCTATGGTAGCGCCTAATGGCATGCCACACGTGCCTCAAAAACCAGACTTTCGGAGAGAAAGTCCAGAACAACGATAGAAACGTCTTTGCAAACATATGTGGTGTTGTGTGCGGGCTACACAAGATTATGATGGTCACATTTTTAGCCCAAGGGGCCTCACCATGCGCTTACACTCGTTATCTAAACGCAAATAGTGCTTCAGAGGTGCAATTTGCCGCATCATAAGAGTTTGAGGTCTATAGACAAGCGACGACGGAACGTTGCCAAGCCTGCCCGGATATCAGCTTCAACTCTGGACTAATTGCTTATGGCAAGGCTTCTTCAGTTACCGGCTTAGACCCGTCTGACGACTCACACTTGTCACCATCCCCCGCTGATTTTAGGACCTTGCCATCCGCCGGGTGGCGACCCTCGCGACGGCCGGAAGTCTTTGGCTTGATCTCGACGACAGTTGCACCGTCGTTCGCGACTACATCGCCAGCCTTGTGTCCAGCACCGGTCTTGCCGTTGGTACTTTGGCCGGTTCTTGTTTCACTGCCAGCAGCGCCGCCATTTGCGTTGGCTCCGGCAGTCGCCGCGTTATTAGCTTGGAACGTTTTCATAATACGGAAATAGTGTTCTGCATGTTGCAGCAGATTCTCGGCAACAATGCGGTCTCCAGAGGAGTTTGCATCTCGCGCTAGTGCCTGATATTTCTCAAAAATGTGAGAGGCAGTTCCGCGAATCTTCACATCAGGCCCACTGCTATCGAGCGTCCGATTGTTGAAATTAGTCGACTTTCGACCACGTCCCCTTGAGCGCTTCATAACTAGCCGTTACCCCTCTTCCAGTCCTTATTCCGTATACAGATAACTAAATCACTTAAATCAACGCGTGAAACATAATGAATTAGGATTTGCTAAACCACATTCGGATCATATTGTATAATACGACAGGAAGCCAAAGCCATCCCGGAAAGCATTTATCGCTCGACGAATGTAGCGTTTCGAGCACAACCTCAAGCCAAAAGACCTACTTGCCAGCGAGACATCAAGCTCGATTTTCCTGTGGCAACGTTAGCGCGTTGGACTCCTTATTCCAACCCTTTTCAATATTCCTTTTTTGTCCCACCAATACCCTCACCGTACCTGTCAAGTCGAGATGGGATCTTAGGAATATCAGTTCGCCCTGGTCAAATAAAACGCGCCGCACACGGCTGGCCCCACCTCGGGGAATTTCAACCACAAACAGACCTCCGGGCAAGAGTAGACGAGGGACATCTTTCGCCAGTTGTCGATATGAATCAAGCCCATCTTGTCCCCCGCAAAGTGCGACACGCGGCTCAAATTGGAACACATCGCGCGGTAAATCCGACAACTCACGATCTGGAATATAAGGTGGATTGGCAACGATAATGTTAAAATAACCTCGAATATTTTCCCCCCAACTACTTCGATAAAAAGCGGCACGATGATTTAATCCGAATCTTGCAGCATTACGCCTAGCGACATGCAGCGCACTTCCATTTACATCTGTACCTATTCCATGGGAATTGGGCAATTCGGAGAGTAATGAAAGCAGCAAGCATCCCGAGCCGGTACCAAAATCCAAGAGTTTATGCGGCATGGCCTCTAGACCCGGTCTCTGCCGCAACTCACCGAGTACGGCTTCCACAACTGCTTCACTATCGGGACGCGGAATCAAAGTTGATTGATCAACTTCAAAATCAAGACTCCAAAATTCGCGTCTTCCGACGAGATAGGCCAAGGGCTCGCCCTTCGCGCGGCGGCCCGAAAGACGATCAAAATGCGCAGCGTTTGTCCGATTGATCGGCACATCCGTGTTGAGCACAAGCTGCGCCCAATCTAATCCAAGCACATGACAAAGCAGGACACGAGCATCAAGGCTCGGCGTTTCGCAACCCGCTCGTTTTAAACGATTAGCGGTGCACGCCAGCTTGTATCGGATTGACATAGGCTTTGCTTCACAATGCAGCTTGCCATGTGAATGAACGCCTTCATTTATGGAATTATCCAAAGATCCCATATTTTTTCCAACTGAAGGCCGGGCGCCGGTTACCCCTTATGGTCCTCAATATGAGAAAACCGCTGTGCTTGATCCTCGGTAACTAGCGGCTCAATGATTTCATCGAGTCTGCCGCCCGCAATGATCTGATCCAGCTTATAAAGCGTCAAGTTTATGCGGTGATCAGTAACGCGCCCTTGAGGAAAGTTATATGTCCGGATGCGTTCAGAGCGATCTCCGCTACCTACTTGACCGCGCCTTTGTCGAGCACGTTCCTCAGCCGACTCTTTTCGCCTCGCCTCATAAAGGCGAGCTCTTAGAACCTTCATTGCCTTGGCTCGATTTTTGTGTTGGGATTTTTCATCTTGCTGAGAAACGACAATGTTTGTAGGCAGATGAGTGACGCGTATGGCACTGTCCGTAGTATTCACCGATTGCCCCCCCGGGCCGCTTGCCCTGAAAACATCAATCCGCAAGTCTTTCTCGTCGATTTGAATGTCGACATCTTCCACTTCTGGTAAAATGGCAACCGTAGCGGCAGAGGTGTGGATTCGGCCGCTTGCTTCCGTTTCTGGGACGCGTTGCACCCGATGGACTCCAGATTCAAATTTAAGCCGAGCGAAAACACCCTTTCCGCTTACAGTTGCGATAATTTCTTTATAGCCGCCTAGATCAGCTTCACTCGCGCTCAAAATTTCGACCTTCCACCCCATGAAGTCGGCATATCTCTGATACATCCTGAATAAATCACCGGCAAACAAAGCAGCTTCATCACCGCCCGTTCCAGCGCGCACTTCAATAATGACATTCCGATCATCGTCGGCGTCTTTCGGCAGCAGCAGGACTTGCAATTCGTGCTCCAAGTCAGGCAAACGATCTCGAACATCTTCGAGTTCACTTGTCGCCATCTCAACAAGTTCTGGATCACTCTTCGAATCGGCAAGCACTTCCTCCAGATCGGAGGCCTCCTTTCGAGTATTCGTCAACAGTTGCACCACCTCAACAACCGGCTTGAGCGCGGCATACTCCTTTGACATTTTGGCAAATGATTGAGGATCAACGTTGTTGGACATTAGCGTCTGCAACTCATCGAACCGTTCCAATATTTTATCGAGTTTGGCTCGTGGGATCATATTACTGTCCGCTTTGCATTCGTCTTAGCGGATGGATATCGGTCATGCCAGAACCCAACACACAATACGGAACGCAAGCCTCGGCACATCAGATCACTGAACTTCGGTTTAAAACGACTTAGGTCCTGCAGCACCCAATCGCTCTAAGAGGGTTTCTCCGATTTCAGTGAGCGGAGATCAAGTGATACCGTTGGTAGCGGTTGGCCCGCTTCGCCCAGAAAACCGATGCTTTGACCGTCGATGATGACTTCAAATGCGCCAGCATCTCGCACGGAAAGAATAAGGCCCGGTTTATCAGGAACATCATACCTCTCCCCGGAAACAAGATATCGTTCCATCAAGGTCTGGTTTTCACTATCTTCCATGCGGATCCATGCCGTCGACCTTGCGTTTAGCACAATACGAGAAGCCGCCTTAACCACAATGGGCTCCTCCACTTTCGCCAACAGAGCAGTAATTCCTAAGGTGTCTTGGACCGGGGCCGTTGAAGACTCAGTCGTCGTATTCTCAGTCGCGTCTTTCCGGCTGTTGCTCACCGCGGTTTGTTCGATCAATTCGTCTGTCGGTGGCGAGATGCTCTTCATCATCTGATCGTCCCGAACCAAAGCGTACCAGCCACCGTAGATGCTGATTGCCATGAGAACTGCAAGGATGATCATTGAACCTTGCGGCATATGGACTTCGGCGGACGCTTCAGGTAACGAACGTGTCGTGATCTCGTAACCGCTCGGCATTTCCTCTCTGAAACGACGCATGCATTGAACGGCATCCATCTTGAGATAATGAGCATATGAACGAACGAATCCGAGCGCGTAAGGAAGGGCGGGAAGAGCCTCAAAGTCACCACTTTCCAAAGCTTGGATGTGCTTATCGGGAATTTTCAGGTCTTCGGCAACTTGTTCGACGGTGACCTTTCGGCGTTGTCGGACGGATTGAAGCACAACTCCTAAGCTATCAGGGTTCGCACCTTCTTCCGCTCCATAGGATATTTCCCGCGAATGGGGAAGTCCCCCACTCCCGCCGATGTATGAGAGATTTATCTTGAGACGTTCCTTTAGACTCATAAAAAACAAATATTCTAGAAACTCATATACTACTTCAATATAGCAACCGCCCATGCAATAAGCACGAGATGCTAGCAATCGTGCCTTGTTATCTCTTTCAGATCAACCAGTTTATGGTCCTTAACTTATATTGGAACTGCGGTGTTTTTAGCGAAGTTGTGCAGCACTTGTCGAACGCTGTGATCGGCTCGATCAAATAGACCGCTCATAACCTGCTCTAAATGGCCCAGATGCAACTGCCGTGCCATTAACTTGGCCGGTCCGATGCTCGCCGCAGGCATTGAAATAGTTCGAAATCCTAAGCCAAGCAATGCCATAGCCTCTAACGGCCTACCCGCCACCTCTCCGCACAAGGCCAAAGGAACAGATTCTTTCTCGCATTCAAGTACAATATTTCTAAGAAAACTCAGAATGCTGGGGCTAAGAAAATCATAATTATTCCCAACCATGGGATTGTTGCGATCGCTAGCAAAAAAGAACTGTAAAAGGTCGTTGCTGCCCACGGATACAAAGTCAACGTAGGGAATAAGCGCTTTCAACTGCCATGCAATGCTCGGCACTTCGATCATACAGCCGACGCGAATACTTTCAGGCCGGGGCTTGTTGAGACGCTTGAGTCTTTCGATCTCTAGCTCTAAAAGGGCATGGGCACGTCTGTATTCTTCGACTTCAGCCACCATAGGAAACATGAGATTGAGTTCACGGCCCGCTGCGGCGAGAATCAAAGCGCGTAACTGATATCTGAGCAAACCGGGTCTTGAGAGCGCCAATCGAATAGCGCGAAGACCCAGGGCCGGATTTTCTTCTTTTCTATAGCGCCCATAGGGCAGGACCTTGTCGCCGCCCAGATCAAGGGTTCGAAAGACTACCGGGCGCGGGTCCGCCGCCTCGATGACTTCGCGATAAAATGTAGTTTGGGCTTCGAGCCGAGGCATTGTGGACGAAATCATAAACTGAAGCTCGGTTCTAAATAGTCCGATTCCGTCGGCGGCAACCTCATCTAAGTGGGCAAGGTCGACAAGCAATCCAGCATTCATGTTAAGCGTGATGTGCTGTCCATCGAGAGTAATGGTGGGTTCATCGCGCAAAGCGTCAAACTGGGCCTGTCTTTGCTTGCGAATGATCACCTTCTCATCATAAGCGTCGCGGATTTTGGGTGACGGACGCACATGAACTTCGCCGTTTTCACCGTCAATTATACACCAATCCCCCTCCTTGACGTGTTCCAACAACTCGTCAAGCATACCCACCATCGGGACCCCTAAAGCACGTGCGACAATTGCCGCATGTGAATTAGGCGAGCCTTCCTCTACGACGACGCCACCCAAGCGCTCCGTGTCGTAATCAAGGAGGGCCGCCGGCCCTAAATTCCGTGCAAAGACAATTGCATTTTTAGGCAATTTTTGCTTGCCTAGTTCAGAAGATGCGCCAACCAATTGCCGAAGCAGACGATTTGTAAGATCATCCAAATCGTGGAGTCGATCCTTCAAATAGGGATCGCGTTGCCTCATCAGCTTTGCCCGATTGTCGCTATGGACCTGTTCGACGGCTGCTTCGGCCGTCAATCCGTTGCGTATAGCTTCTTCCATTCTGGACAACCAACCACGATCGTGTGCCAATAATCGATAGGCTTCGAGAACTTCTCTCGGCTCATCGGTAAGTCTGGCGGCAGCAGCGGCAAGCAAATCATCAATAGATTGGCGCAGTTCTAAAATCGCTTCACGAAGCCGACTCATTTCCAGCGTCACATCGTCGGCAATCAGATTTACAACCTGGACGGGAGTCGCGTGAAATACGGCACGACCTATCGAAATTCCGCCCGCCAAACTCAGACCTTTCTGCCGATATGGCAACATCGGCGTGACTTCGGAATCGATAACCGTTTCGTCGAGTTGAATAAGCTGGCCGGACGCGACAATCTCTGCAATCACCATCGCCACTGTTTGAAGTGCTTCGAATTCCTCCTCATCGTAGTGACGTGGAAGTTTATTCTGAACGACCAAAACCCCCAGCACATGCCCACCCCGCAGAATTGGTACTCCGAGGAAGGAGTGATAAGGATCCTCGCCCGTCTCCGGACGATAGGCAAATTTTGGATGCATGGGTGCGTCGGACAAGTTCAATGGTTCCGCTCGCCGAGCAATCTCTCCCACGAGTCCCTCGCCAAGTTGTAATCGAGTTTGATGAACGGCATCAGGTTTAAGACCCTTCGTAGCGAACAACTCAAGTTGATTACCCGCACGACGAATGTAGATGGAGCAAACTTCCGCAACCATATTGGCCGCGATCATACTTACTGTATCGTCTAGACGTGCCTGCGCACTGACTGGCGCGGCCATGACCTCACGCAGGTGGCGCAGGAGCAGGCGAGGACCCGCACCAATTTTAGGTGCAGAACTTGTCATTGGTCTTGAGCGTCTAAACCGTAAGCACTGTGTAAAGTGCGCAGTGCTAACTCCGTATATTTCTCATCGATGAGTACACTGATCTTTATTTCGGAAGTTGAAATGACCTGGATATTGATACCCTTATCGGCCAATGCGTTAAACATTGTTCTTGCGATACCGGCATGACTCCTCATGCCAACACCGACGACCGAGACCTTCGCAACAGCCGGATCTGACGATAATCTATTATAGCCAATTTGTTGCTTGTTTTTTTCAAGCACCTCTAAGGTCTTAGCCAAATGTGACTCTCCGACAGTAAAAGTCATATTTGTCTGGGTAGATGATCGCGATACGTTTTGCACGATCATGTCGACGTTGATGTCGCTGTCGGCCAAAAGACCAAAAATTTTAGCTGCGACGCCCGGCTCATCTTTGATCTGCAACAAATTTACTCGCGCCTCGTCGCGAGTATAAGTGATGCCGCTCACAATAAGACTTTCCACGATATCGTCCTCTTTGCAAACCAAGGTGCCAACATCAGTCTCATATATATCCTTGAAACTTGACATAACACGAAGCGGTATTTCGTGCGCCATCGCAAGCTCAACCGATCTAGTCTGTAGAACTTTGGCACCCAGCGACGCCATCTCAAGCATCTCTTCGTATGAAACCTTGTCGAGTCGACGGGCCTTCTGCACAATACGCGGGTCGGTTGTGTAAATACCATCCACATCCGTGTAAATGTCACACCTGTCGGCTCGGAGTGCGGCGGCAATTGCGACGGCGCTCGTGTCAGTGCCCCCTCTTCCCAGAGTGGTAATGCGGCCATTGTCAGCCAATCCTTGAAACCCTGCAACTACAGGAATCTCATGAGAATGAAGAGCATGAATCAGACTGTCAGTGTGGATTTGCTGAATGCGGGCGCGACAATGAACGTCTGTTGTCGATACCGGCAATTGCCACGCTGCCCAAGAGCGTGCCTTTAATCCAAGCTCGTGAAGTGCCACAGCTAACAGACCCGAACTGATCTGTTCGCCAACTGACACAATTGCGTCATACTCACTGTTGCTGAGTTCGGGATATCTCTTGCCAGATCGTGTTTCTTCAAACAAAGCGACTAGACGGTCGGTTTCTCCCGACATTGCTGAGACTACGACGGCAACCTCATTGCCTGCGTCATGTTCGGATTTTATGCGACCAGCCACACGGTGAATCTGTTCGACGGATCCGACCGATGTGCCGCCAAATTTCATGACCACTCTGGCCATAAGAGCTTCCCCGTGCCTGTGACCGCGTGCTTTCGCGACAGTGTAATGGTAACTGTAGTCTACTAGTATTCCGACACTGCGGCTTAAATACACGGTGCCGTCAAGCTGGGCAATTCAAACCCCGAAATGGACGAAAATGACCGGGTCTCGACCCCTCGGAGACCAATATACTAAACTGAGCATGACCTATCGTTGGACAAGTTCATGAACAATAGTCAGACGACCCCAAAAGACAAATTGGAGCGGACGACCCCTGCCAAAAGGGTCACCGTAGATGAAACCGAGATTACCAAATTCCAAGCCATGGCCCAAGAATGGTGGGATCCGTACGGTAAGTTCCGTCCCCTTCATAAGCTCAACCCGACCCGCCTGATGTTTATTCGTGATCAGATTTGCGGCCACTTTGATAGGAACCCGCGAAAAGAGCGGCCACTTACTGGGCTTAGACTTTTGGATATCGGTTGCGGCGGCGGGTTACTGTCCGAGCCTATGGTGCGGCTCGGAGCGCAAGTGGTTGGTGCTGATGCTTCGGAGAAAAACATTGGGGCAGCGACGACTCACGCACGCAAACACGGCCTTGATATCGATTATCGCACCACCACCATTGAGACGCTTGTCGATAACTCTTTCTCATTCGATGTCATTCTCAACATGGAAGTGGTCGAACATGTGACTGAAGTTCGGACCTTCCTTAACTACTGTGTCGATCTGTTGAAACCGGGCGGGCTTATGATAATCGGAACAATCAATCGAACATTGAAAGCTTACGCCTTGGCTATTGTGGGCGCTGAAATGTTACTGCAATGGCTGCCGCGGGGCACACATCAGTTCGATAAGCTTGTGAAACCAGAGGAGATTGAAGCAGCGTTGGCGGGAACGGATACCGAAATTTCGGACCCGGTCGGGCTCAGCTACAATCCACTAGCAGACCGCTGGTCGCTGTCTAAGGACATTTCTGTGAATTATATGTGCGTTGCGGTTCGACTGCCGAGCTAGTTGGTCTTGCGCTTAGACAGGCCCGGTAGAGGCGCAATATCAACACCTTCATCAATGAGCGCCTTGGTTTCGTCACTAGACGCCTCACCGTAGATACCTCGTTCGTCAGCCTCGCCGTAGTGAATTCGGCGGGCTTCCTCAGGAAATTTCTCTCCCACATAGTCAAAGTTCTTTTCGACGTAATCGCGAACGGCGACGGCCATTTTGCCGAATGTCGCGCTGTCCACATCCTTGACGGTGGTCCCCTTTTTGGCAGGTGAAACCTTATTTTCACCCTTGACAGCGATATTAGGAGCCATAATTGCTTTCGTCACGTTGGTGGTCGCGCATGTTGGGCATTCCAGCGAACCTGACTTCGACTGGCTATCGCAGGCCTTGCTGCTCTTAAACCAACCTTCAAATTCGTGGCCGTTTTCACAGCGGAGACAATACACAATCATTTCACTTTATCCGTAGTTCTTAACTCTACCATTGCCCAAAGCCGGTCTTAACACGAGTCATAATTTATTAAATAGGAAAATTCTCGCCAATTTACGACCAAGCATTAGTTAACAGCGAGCCGTTTAACTCTCCTATTCAACGGCGCGGTCGTGATTAAGTGATGGAATATAGCTGCGTGCCTTGGCTACTTTTTCAGAATCAAACAAAGCAGAGATAATGCAAGGGCACTCTCCGGCCTCAGCAAGAATTTCGCCCCATGGTGAAACAATCAGACTGTGACCATAGGTAACACGGCCATTTTCATGAACGCCGCCTTGGGCGGGAGCCATAACATAACAACCGTTTTCGATGGCTCGCGCGCGCAATAGAACGTGCCAATGAGCCTCGCCAGTTGGTCTGGTAAAAGCTGCAGGAACCGCCAAAATCGACGCCCCCTTATGTGCTAGTAGTCTATACAAGTAAGGAAACCTAAGATCATAGCAAACCGTCAACCCGATGGTCGTCCAGGGCATCTCCGCCACTACGGCACGTGAACCCGCTTGGTAATGCTTGGATTCCCGGTAACTTTCGCCACCATCAAGATCGACATCGAACATATGAATTTTGTCGTATTTGGCCACGATATCTCCATCCGGTCCAAACAGAAAAGAACGATTGGTAATCCGGTTGTCGTTCAACCGAATGGCTAGCGAACCAATCAAAAGCCAAACACGCAATTCTCTGGCGAGCGTACCAAACGCTTGCACACCTCGGTCTTCGCCCTCAGATTTTGCTTTCTCGAAAAGCGGTTTGCCGGAGAACTCCATTAGATGGGTCATTTCCGGAGTTGCAATAAATTTCACATCGTTGCGTGCCGCCTCGCAAATGAGATCTCTCGCATGCTCTATATTCTGATCAACATCGCAACCTGTGCGCAACTGAACGCAAGCCACTTTAAAGAGCGATTGCGAAGTCAATCTACAACCCCGGGATTCAACTCGCCGAGCAACCTATCCAGTTCGCCCGATGCATCAAGGATGTGCAGATGCTCGTAACCTCCGACATGTTTTCCACCAATGAAAATCTGAGGAAATGTGTGCGAGCCCGAGCGTTTGACCATTTCGGCACGTCGCTGCGGATCCATACCGGCGTTGATCTCTTCAAACTCAAGGCCGCGCTTTTCGAGTAAGGCTTTGGCCGCCGTGCAGAATCCACAAAACATTCGCGTATAAACGACAATATCCGACATAATCCGTCAAATGCAGCAGTATTTCATGTAAGACGCTGTCCCATGGATACAACACGGGCCAAAGTCAAGACATCTACTCTACCCACCCCGCAATTCTTCAATGCTTTGGTACACGCTTCTACCGTGGCGCCTGTCGTGAAAACGTCGTCTACAAGCACAATATTTTGGTTTTCAAGGATATCCAAATATCGATCACGCACAGAAAACGCGCCCGCTACGTTGCGCTGTCGCGCATTCCAATTCAAGCCTTTCTGACTAGGTGTCCGACGGTTACGCACGAGAAGATCAGCGATAAACGGCTTATGAGCCAAAGTCGCCAAGCGTGATGCTAAAAGGGCCGATTGATTGAATCTGCGCTGAATTAAGCGTGTAAAATGCAATGGCACAGGCACAACGATACTCGCAAAGTTAAACAGCGAACCACCCGCCCTAGACATCCAAGTAGCGAAAGTTTTGATACCGTCGAGGCGGTCCCGAAATTTAAGATCAAGGATCAAACGCTTACTGAAATCATCATAGACTAAAGCCGCACGGGCACAATCAAAGTACGGCGGGCGAGCCAAACATGATGCGCAAACGATACCCGGACCCGGATCGATAGCAAACGGCACACCACATCTTGGACAAAGGGGGTCGTCAAGGAAGTGTAGTTCTCTCCAGGCCGGAGCTTGTAATTCACCCGGTGAGCTTACTATCTCGCGAGACAGCAGACATTGTGGAGGAAGCAACAGGTCCAATGCCCACTGTGCTAAGGATTTTCGTTCGACATTTTCCGACTGCCTATTTTTGTCGTGACTCGCGTGATCGCTGGATATTATCATTGAAGTCTCAAGCTCTTTGGTGATCTCTATGTCGGTATCATTTGGATACGGCATATGGCCAGATAGTTGCCACCCCTCCGGCCGAAGCCCCATCTTGGCTTAAAACCCCTTTGCCTCCGCCTCAATCCACTCAAGATAGTCGTGATTACCTTCGTTTTCTTGCAGTGCAAACGAAACCACACAGGGACAGTCGTAGGAATGAAGGGCTTTCACCCGATCCGTGAGAGCGGACAAGCAATCGCTATGCGTCTTGGCGATCAAAATCGACTCGTTGTCTTCCTGTATGCTGCCTTGCCACCAATAAATACTTTGCGTGTCTTTGATGATATTGACACAGGCCACGAGTCGCTCTTCAACCAGTGTCCGACCAATTTGTGCTGCTTGTTCTGGAGATTCAGCCGTAATGTAGACGGCACGATAATCTGGCATTATTTCTCACTCTCTTCTATCTGATCATACGAGACTAGCCGTAATTTTTGGATGGTTTCCGGATGTCGCAAGATGTTAACATTTTTGATCGCCAACTGCTGCGGCAACGTCGTGATCGGGCCGCAAACCTATTTGCTGAACAGGATGAAGTTGTAAGTTCTGCCGCGGCGGAGCTTACAGAACGACTCACCATTATTAAACGTGATTTCCCCTTAGCCTTAATCCTAGGCTCATATGGCGAACTACTCGGAAACTTCATTGCAGATTCCACATCAAGCTCAGCGGTCGACCAATTGGTGACCTGTGACCTTTCCTTTAATTCGGTGTCACGAGTTTCAGGGCTTCGTCTCGTAGCTGATGAAGAAACCTTACCTTTTGCAGATAAAAGCTTAGACTTGGTTTTAAGTCTACTCTCATTGCATTTGTGCAACGACGTGCCGGGCACACTTGCCCAAATTCAACGTGCTCTGAAGCCAGACGGATTGCTATTGGCATCGATTCTTGGTGGTGAATCCTTAAAAGAACTGCGCTACTCCTTCAGCCAAGCCGAACTAGAAATTGAAGGAGGAATGAGTCCGCGCGTGGCACCGACCATTGATGTCCAATCCATGGGGCAACTCATGCAGCGCGTGGGGTTTGCTCTTCCCGTCGTCGACATTGAGCGCATCACGCGAATATACGATACGCCAGTTGACTTATTTCGATCGCTCAGGTTGCTAGGCCAAGCCAATATTCTCACCGAACGGAAGAAAACGATACTTCGTCGAAAAACGCTTTGGCGTGCGTGCGAGATCTATGTCGAGCAATTTGGTTACGAAGACGGGCGCATTCCGGCAACTTTTGAAATCATCTTTACATCGGGTTGGGCACCGCACGAGTCGCAACAAAAACCCTCGGTGCCGGGAAGCGCCGAAACCAAGCTTGCGGACGCCCTCAATACCGTTGAACAGCCGACAGGCGACAAAGCCGGATCTTTGGTAACAAATAAAAATCGAAGCCCAGGCTGACTTCAATCGCCATCAAAGCAGGTCTCTTAAGTGGGCTACGAGCGATATGTTGGCGGGAGGCATATCGTATCGCCCCATGTCTTTAGGTTTGACCCAAACCGCCTTTTGCCGTTCCTGCGCAGCGACAATACCGGACCACTTACGACACAAGAACAGAGGCATCAACAGATGAAAGTCTTTATATGTATGAGATGCGAAGACGAACGGTGCTAGACAGTCTTCCGTGATATCTATATTGAGTTCTTCACGAAGCTCACGGATGACCGTTTCTTCAGGCCGTTCTCCGACCTCCACCTTCCCACCGGGAAACTCCCAAAGTCCTTCCATCTTTTTCCCCGTAGGCCGCTGTGCCATAAGCACGCGTGAATCCGTATCAATGAGAGCGCAAGCTGCAACAAACAAAACATCCATTGGTTCTAGTGCTCTACTTATGCGCAAATATTTTGTGGAGCATAAAAATCTATTGTCAAAATAGATCAAATGCGCTCAGGATTCATCGTTAAGAACGGTAGTTCGCATTGATCGAGATGTATCTGTCCGTTAAATCGCACGTCCAAATTGTCGCTTCACCGTTGCCGAGTCCGATATTCACTGAAATATCAATTTCATCACCTTGTAAGTGACGCAACGCCACTGCCTCCCGATAAGCCGGATCCAGACCTCCGTTTTTGACGACACGGTGCTTCCCAATTTGTATTCCCAATTTGTCCCGATCCGCGGGTTCACCGGCCTTGCCGACCGCCATTATAATGCGCCCCCAATTCGCATCCTCACCCGCGATCATCGTCTTAACCAGAGGTGAATTGCCGACCGCCATGGCAATAGCTCGCGCAGATCTCGGACTGACAGCACCCTTCACGGTTACCCTGATGAACTTCGACGCTCCCTCGCCATCTCGAACAATTTGTTGTGCCAGATCGGCCATCACAATGGAAAGCCGCCTACGGAAGTCGACCAGCCGCTGGTCGCCGACACGTGTAATGGTATCGTGATCTGCATTCCCAGTTGCAAAGAGAAAAACCGTATCACTGGTCGACATGTCGCCGTCTACCGTTATGGCGTTAAAGGTATGGCGTACATTTACAGACAGAAGCGTTTGCAGAATCGGAGCTGGAATTACCGCATCGGTGAAAATGAATGCAAGCATCGTCGCCATGTCGGGAGCAATCATTCCGGCACCTTTGGCAATACCCACGATGTTGATCGGCACACCATCAATCTCAGCGACTGCATAACTCCCTTTGGGAAACGTGTCCGTCGTCATGATCGCACACGCGGCATTTTTCCAAGTGTCGGGCTGGAGCACCCGGTGGGCTCGACGCATGCCCTTGAGCAATGGTGTAATGGGCAGTTCCTCCCCTATCACACCAGTGGACGCAAGGAGAACAGCCTCTTGCTGGCACGATGCAAGCCTTGACGCTTGCGATACAGTCGCCTTTACTGCGTCGCGTCCTGCTTTTCCGGTAAAGACGTTTGCGTTGCCAGAGTTGACAATCAACATGCGGACGCCATTGATCCCTTGATCGGATTTGAGTAACGATCGACACCAGTCGACGGGCGCCCCCGGCATTTTAGACTTAGTTAACACACCAGCCGCCTGTGTCCCGTTATCGAACTGCACAACGAGCAAATCATCACCCTGTCTGCTTTTGATTTCTGTCTGTGTCGTCCCCATAAGAACACCGGCCACCGAAGGCATACGAGGAAAAGAATGTGGTGCGAGAGGTGAGCGCGCATTTTTTGTGTCATGTTTTCTCGACTTTTCTGATCCGTGTGCTGGACTTGAGGACTTGGTGGCCACGACACCAAACTCGGTCACTTTTGTCCTTTTGAGGGTGTTTTTTGTTCGAGTCCTTTTTATTTTGGATCCTCTCGGACGGGATTGATTCATCTGCTTTAAGTCTGTATGCGTTTCCGGCAGTTTTGCGACGCGGAACTTACTCACTAAGAGGCTCAGCCGACCCAAAAATATTGACGCAATGCGTTGAGCTTTTTTCACCATTTCGCCATTGCCGCCCCGTGTCATCATGCGTGAATATCACACGGCTATCGGGAAGTATCCCCGATACATATCCTACTCCGACATCTTATAGGCTTCCCACTTATGAAAACGAAATTTATCGAGATACCGTTGATGCAGCAAAGGAGTACATAAAACATGCGTTCGCAGGCAGCGAGATCACTATTACCTATAGACATTATAGACCTCCCGCCAATCGGGGGGTCGGAAGTCACCTTGGAAGAATGGAAGAGATACTTAAGGACCTTGCAGAGACAACCTCCATATTGGGTCCAGTCGGACATAAAGAACATCAAGAGGAAGATAGCGGAACTAAAGAAGAAGGAGATGTAACGAAGTACTCCCGTCCAATACCCAAAGACCCCCTTATCTCTTTACATGGTATTCACCAAAGCGCACTCACGCAATTTATCGATAAGGCCCTGAAGAATCCTTCAAAACTAGTAGTGAATCATTTGGGATTTCGATAGGCTAAAATTTGTTGACAATTGCTTGTCTATGTCTGAAATATTTAGGACGTGTAAGGATAGTTTTTAATAATGTTGATGGTTCGCCTTTTGACGTTCTACTGTTTTTGATCGTGGACCGACTCACGACTCAGTCATCGAAAGTGTTACGGCTTCGAGAGGTTCGGAGAGAGGACATCACATTTGTCCGGCAAGATCCAGAGTTTCGACATCTGGCGGAATCAGAGATGTCCATCCTATTTTCCAACCTCAAAACCCCTACAACGAGACACATCCTCCCTTACCCAAATATCTCAACCGCTCCAATAAACACCGGCGGAAGACGCAACTACGATATCTACACCAGAAAACGGCATTGCCTTTGATCCTCCGACAGGAACAGCCTCAGTACTGTTCCACCAATGAACAATAATTGTTCTGCCATGGATGACTTATCATCTCCATATGAGACCCCGTCGGAGAACACACTGACGGATGAGTTATGGGGTATCGCATTCTGAGGTATCGTTGACAATGACTGGGGCCCCGCTTATCTACCTTCAGGCAGCCGTTGCCCCGCGCTGATGTTCAAACATGGAGTCTGACATAAAAATACGGTCATGTGGACTCATCACGTGGAGCGCGCTTGAACGACAAACAGATATCAGAGATTTGAGACCAAAGGAATGCGTTGATGGCAAACCTTGGGTTGCTTGCCAAGAAGCTTTTCGGCTCCGCTAACGACCGCCGCGTGAAGGCGTATTGGTCGACAGTCGAAGCCGTCAACGAAATTGAACCCGAAACCGAAAAGCTTTCGGACGCCGCGCTTCACGCCCGCACAGCTGTCTTGCGTGCGCGGGTCAAGGACGGGGAATCCCTGGAAGATCTTCTGATCGAAGCTTTTGCGACCGTTCGGGAGGCTGCGAAGCGAACCCTTGGGCAACGTCATTTCGACGTTCAAATCTTGGGCGGCATAGTGCTTCACCAAGGCAAGATTTCCGAAATGAAAACCGGTGAGGGCAAGACACTCGTCGCTACACTTCCGGTTTATCTCAACGCGCTAAGTGGCAAGGGAGTTCATGTCGTAACTGTAAACGACTATCTCGCGCGCCGCGACGCAGAATGGATGGGTCAGATCTACAAGTTTTTGGGTCTCGATGTCGGCTGCATTGTCCATGGACTTACCGACGAAGAAAGACAAAGACAATATGCAGCGGACGTTACTTACGGCACCAATAACGAATTCGGCTTCGACTATCTTCGAGATAATATGAAATATAGTCTGGAGACGATGGTTCAACGAGGTCACAACTACGCCATCGTCGACGAAGTCGACTCGATTCTAATCGACGAAGCACGTACACCGTTGATCATTTCCGGGCCAACCGCCGATCTTTCGGAGATGTATGTCACTCTCGATAAGTTTATTCCCAAACTCAAGGAAGCCGACTACGAAATCGACGAAAAGGCAAAGTCGGTCACCCTCACGGAAGACGGCAACGAACATATTGAAGAGTTGTTAAGCGAGAAAAATCTACTTGAGGGTGAAGATCTCTACGATATCAGAAACGTTTCCATTGTCCACCATGTCAACCAGGCACTGCGAGCACACAAACTCTTTGCCCGAGATACCGACTATATTGTGAAAGGCGGCAAGGTTGTAATCATCGACGAATTCACTGGTCGCATGATGGAAGGACGGCGCTATTCCGAAGGACTCCATCAGGCCCTTGAAGCCAAAGAGAGGGTCTCCATCCAGCCCGAAAACCAGACGCTCGCATCGATCACCTTCCAAAACTATTTCAGACTCTACGACAAACTTGCGGGCATGACGGGCACGGCAATGACCGAGGCCGCGGAGTTCGAAGACATATATAATCTCGAAGTGATTGAGGTGCCGACCAACTTACCCGTCATGCGTACCGACGAGGATGATGAGGTCTACCGCACGCGTGACGAAAAATACAAAGCAATCCTTGAACAGATTGAGGAGTGCAACAAACGAGATCAGCCGGTCCTTGTGGGCACCGTCAGTATTGAAAAATCTGAACATCTTTCAGAGCTTCTCAAGAAGAAACGCATAAAACACAATGTCCTGAATGCCCGCTACCACGAACAAGAAGCTGGTATCATCGCCCAGGCTGGCGTTCCTGGCACCGTGACTATCGCCACTAATATGGCAGGCCGCGGTACGGATATTCAGCTAGGTGGCAACCCTGCCATGCGTATCGCAGATGAATTGGGCGATATAGACGACCGCACCCAGTGCGACTCTGCCGAAACGAAAATCAGAGATGACGTGAATCAAAAGAAGCGAAAAGCTCTGGATGCGGGAGGTCTTTTCGTATTGGCAACAGAACGCCACGAAAGCCGTCGTATCGACAACCAGCTACGCGGTCGGACCGGACGACAAGGAGACCCCGGCGTTTCAAAATTCTATCTGAGTCTGGAAGACGATCTTATGCGCATCTTCGGGTCAGAGCGAATGGACACCATGCTTCAAAAGTTGGGTCTCGAAGAAGGCGAAGCAATTGTTCACCCCTGGATCAATAAGGCTCTGGAAAAAGCCCAGCAAAAAGTTGAGGCGCGCAACTTCGATATCCGCAAAAACCTCCTCAAATATGATGATGTCATGAACGATCAGCGCAAGGCAATCTTTGAGCAGAGGATTGAAATGATGAGTGCGGATGATGTTAGCGACATTACAGCCGACATGCGCCATCAACTAATTGAAGATCTAGTTGAAGAGTACATTCCTGAAAAGTCCTACGCGGAGCAATGGGACACGGAAGGTTTGGACCGAACAATAAAGGATATATTTGATATCAACGTTCCGGGGGACAAGTGGGCCCAGGAAGAGGGAATCGCCGAACAGGAAATACTGGAACGGCTTAAAGAAGAAACCGATCGCTTAATGGCAAATCGAGCTGCCAATTTTGGGTTAGACGTTATGAGACGTGTCGAAAAGGCCGCTTTGCTTCAAACCATTGACAAAAACTGGCATGAACATTTGGTGCAACTTGATCATCTGCGCTACACGATCGGCCTAAGAAGCTACGGTCAGCGCAATCCGCTCAACGAGTACAAGACCGAAGCGTTCACGATGTTTGAAAATTTTTTGTCGAAACTGCGCAACGACGTTACTAAGAACTTGGCGCATTTGCAACTCTTGCCCGAAGCACCAAACCCCGAAATTGAGTCGCCACCAAGACTCATGCGTGAGATACATGCTGACCCAACTACCAGCGCCAATGCAATAGATGGTGAACGTGAGGTCCCACAGCGTACGTTTGCCCGGCAAAAAGTGGCAGTCAATCCGAACGATTCGTCGACATGGGGCAAGGTCCCGCGCAATTCTCCCTGCCCTTGTGGCTCGGGCAAGAAATATAAACGTTGTCACGGCAGCCCTAACTTCAAGCCAATAGCAACCGCCTAGTCCATCTCCTAACTTTCTTGGAATCCACAAATCCAACCCAACTCTTAGTCATGAGCATCAACGACCACAAGCACAGTCAGATTGTAGCTCTCATGAGAGTCTCAAACGGCCTAACGCCAAGAACTTCTTGCGCCGATCTTCGCGCAGTTCCTCAGATGTCCATCCAGCCATATTGCCTAGTGCGTCTTTAATGGCATCCCCTGTATCGGCAATGACTTTTTTCGGTTCGCGATGGGCACCACCCAAAGGCTCAAGGATAATCTGATCTATGACTTTAAGCTCTAGCAGGTGCTGAGCTGTCAACTTCATTGCTGCAGCAGCATCCTTGGACTTTTCAGAATCTCGCCACAGAATTGACGCACACCCTTCCGGCGAGATCACCGAGTAAATTGAATGCTCAAGCATAAGCACTTTATTTGCGGTCGCAATTGCCACAGCTCCCCCCGAGCCTCCTTCACCAATGATGACCGCCACAAATGGAACACCAAGAGATAAACATGCCTCGGTAGATCGGGCGATTGCCTCCGCCTGACCACGTTCTTCAGCTCCGACACCCGGATAGGCCCCAGGCGTATCAACCAGCGTCACGACGGGCAATGAGAATTGTTCTGCAAGCGCCATGATTCGCGCCGCCTTACGATAGCCTTCCGGGCGCGCCATACCGAAATTATGCTCAATTCTAGAATTGGTATCATCACCTTTCTCGGAACCGATAATGGCGACTGACTGACCGCGAAAACGACCCAGGCCGCAAACGATAGCTTTGTCTTCACCGTAAAGGCGATCTCCCGCCAGGGGCGTAAAGTCGTCGATCAAGTCTTTGACGTAATGTTTGAGATGAGGTCGATTTGGATGACGTGCGACTTGTGTCTTTTGCCACGGTGTGAGTTTGGCATAAATATCGCTTAGCTGCGCCGCCGTTTTGCTTTCGAGTTTTGCTACCTCATCATCGATATTCATCGATGAGTCACTAGTTGCCAATTGTCTAAGTTCATGGAGCTTTCCCTCAAGCTCGGCGACCTGAGTTTCAAAGTCAAGATAAGCATGCATTCGAAATAAACTCGCTCAGCCAAACATTACAATTGCTCGGTTAGGACTCGGTTGTTTTTAGGTCCCAGCCTTGCGTCTATGACGCACTTTTGTGTTAGATCGGGTAGTGCGCTTCCGTTTTTGTTTGGTAACTTGAGTTTGGGCTTGTTTTATCATTTTCATCTGTCGAATGATAACATGGGCCTTTTCGATAGAAGCAGCATCAATGAGCACACTGGCCAGTGCCACTGTGCCCATGCTTTTACTGTGGCCGACTTCCATGACGCGTATGATGCGTTCAGCTTTCGTCACTTCATCCGTGGAAGGTGTAAATACCTCATTGGCGAGAAGGACTTGGCTTGGATGTATTGCCCATTTCCCTCATACCCTAAAACTGCCGATCGGTGTGCTTCGGCCACAAAGCACTCGACATCGGAATATTCCCGAACGGGCCATCAATCGGCCGAATTTCGTTCATGCGAGCGGACGCCATCATGTGTGCATCATAGGATAATGCCGTAGATCTTGCCAATGATAGTCACGTGCATCCTCAAGGCTTGAATCAGTCAAAACTGCATAGTGTAGATCTAGCCTATCGATGTTTGTCGTATGCATATCCGTCAATGTGGCATAGTCGACCGTACCAAAGTGCAGCACATCAAGGCGCGTACTAGCTCCAGCAATTTCGACGACATTTTCTAACTCCATGGCCAATTCAATAATGGCTTTGAGTTGCAATGACTTTTTGCGGAGTCAACCGGGTAACCTCCTATTTGTAGATGCGGAAGACTTTACGTCACTGAGCGGGTGGTGTTCTTCGACAAGGTGTTTCAATCGATCTTCAAGCACATGCGTATAGATTTGGGTCGTCGATATATCAGCATGACCCAACATCTGTTGAACGCTTCTTAGACCGGCACCGTGCGATAAAAGATGTGTTGCAAACGCATGCCGCAAGACATGGGGAGAAATCCTGTCGACAGAAAAACCAGCTCTCGCTGCCAGTTCTTTCAGTAATTGTGCGAAACGATGGCGTGTTAGATGGCCCTTTTTTGAACGTGAGGGAAACAAATAGGTTTGAGCGCGCGGCGATAAAACGGAGGCGCGTTCAATGAAATCACGTCTCACGCCCAAATAGTCTCCCATCGCGTTGCGAGCGGCGGCGCTCAACGGCACTAGCCGCTCGCGGCCGCCTTTGCCTTTAATGTAAAGGAACCTTGTGTCTCCCAGCGCCGCATTTAAGGGCAGGCTCACCAACTCCGAAACACGCAGCCCTGTTGCATACAGAACTTCCATCAAACAGACTAATCGTATTCCTTCGATGCCTTCAGTCTTGCGCGCTTCGTCTAAGAGCGCGTTGACTTCATTCTCGCTCAACACTTTTGGAAGCCTATGTTCCCGTTTCGGCGCTTGAATGACGGAACTGGGATTGTCCTGACGCAGCCCTTCAGAATAAAGAAACCTAAAAAATTGACGAAGTGTCGAAAGGCGACGCGCAGTCGTAGAGCGGGATAATCCAGATGAGTAAACACTTTCAAGATAATCCTGCACAGCGGTTGTGTCCGCGCGGATAACGTCAAGATTTTTTCCGCGAAGATAGTCGATGAAGTCGAGTAGATCTCCCCGGTAGGCGCTTAACGTGTTGAGAGCCGCACCTCGTTCGGCACTCAGTGCCTCAAGGAAAATATCCAAATAATTATCCACACGAATGGAAATACCCGCTCCCCCGCGACTTTGAGTTGAGGCTTATACGGATAGGCTCTCAGCGATAGGATTAAAGATCTGTTAAGACTTGAATGCCCTCTCAAGGAGAAGCTTGATTTTAGTGCTTGAGTTGCGTCGCGAGCACGGCTTCCAACACGACCTGTCTGGCCTCTGCGCTAAGGCCGACTTCATATAGAGCGCTATAGACTTCTAGCAGATCGGTCAAGGAGGCAGCCTGGGGGCCATCTTGTCCCAGCGCAATTAGAGACAAAAGGACGGTTTCGCCCAAGCGATTCGAGGTCGTTGCCCTCTTAAGTCGCGTCAGAATTACCGGAGACGTTCGCACCGTTGCCCGTTGGAAAGGCGCTTCCAGCATCCTGAGCCGTATGTCCTGAGAAACCGGGTAGCCCAGTTCGTCTAGAATCTGTATATTATAGACAAGGCGTTCGAAATCCTTGCTCTCGTGGGAAACCGCGTTGAGCCATCCGAGTGGTTCGGGGGACTGCCAGAATATTTGGTCGGATGGCGCTCCTACAGCTAATAGAATACGGAAGTCCCGCATTTCGCCATCACCTGAGTGACGAGTCTGACGAGCCATATCAAACCAATTATAAGCTCCCCTTGGATTACGGTTGAACAACGCCATTCGTCCTATGTCCGTCGCTACATCTGCATAAGGCGCCGATGGAATCAATCCACGGACTATGGGCCAATAGAGTTGCATCGCAGTAAAAAAGGACTCGTTTCTTATGGCAAGCGCTGAGGCTATATCTAACGCTTCCGCAAACGCCGATGGAACCGTACGCGTCTTGAGCATCCGGTAGACGAGAGCACGAGCCTGGGCAGGCGGTAAATCCTCAATCAGCGTCAGTGCATTGGCGATTTCTTCGGCGGTGAATTCTACTTGATCATATAGTTCGGCAAGTCGCTCAACTGACATCGCACCGAACTGAACCGCTTTCTCCGCGCTTTTGAGCCGTAATAAGACGTCAAACCTATCGTCCATCGCAATGGCCACCAGAATAACCGGGGTTGCACTCTCTTGCATCTCTTTCGAGGGAGAAAGTCCTAGTTCCGCATGCATCGCTAAAGAGAGCACATCCAGTCTTCCAGACGAGGGAATTTCAATGTCAGCGCCCGTTGTCATGCGGGTTATCATCGCGAAAAAACTCGGATTTCCTATGTTCCGCTCACGTAAGAGATCCGCGGTCAAATCTGCAGCAGCATTTTGGTCCGCCATGACAAAACAAAATGTCCTAAGCTGGAGCCAAAACAGGTCGTTCCGCGCTTCAATTGACCTAGACGCCAATTCACACGCGTTCACATAGTTGCGACTAAGCAAATATATCTTTGCTTGATACGGTGCCACGGTTTCCATATCTGCCAGAGTTGAAGCTCTTGTGATCAACTCGTCGAGATCCGCGATTCGACCGGCTGCATAGAGCCTTTCAAGCCTCAAACCAAGAATTGAGGAGCCACGCGTTACACTCTTCGGTAGTGGTCCCGCCGTCAATAAAAGGCGACGCGCTAAATTATTCATAGTTGGTGAGGTCGTGGCCACCGGCAGTTTCGCTAATAGCATTTCAACCGCAAGCCGCTCCGAGCCTTGCCACAGGTCTCGAGCAAAACCTCCTGTCGCCGGACCAAGTATGCCAAGTCCGGCGCTATCAATACCGCGCAACGTGCCAACCCGTATATCGCCGTCTCCCAATCCCGGTCTATCCGCAATTGAACGCAGTGGAGCATCTGAAATGGTCTCCAAATGCTCAGAGCCATCAGGAAGCGGTGTAATTTCTTTGGGTGGACCTATTATACCGCCTTCCTGTCCCAGGCTAGGAAGGACTGAAATACCGACACCGATGCATAAGTAGATGATACGACAGCGTAGCAGAAGCAACTTCCACACCCGAGCAGAACAACTACCGTGGGAACGTTTCATCGGGAATCATAATCTCAACCTCATTGGAGGGAGGCTCCATTCTTTCAGCCGCCACGTATAACGCGATACCTCCGCAGATAAGGACCAACACGATCACCCCAGTAAGACTAAACGCACTCCTCATGAAAGCTGACACCAGGGGTATCATTGGAATTCTCAACACCTCCAAGCTATCGACTGGACCCCGCCAGAGCGGATAATCACTATCCCACTTGACCTCCCGGCGTTTTATCCAGCCTTCCTCAACCAGCTAATTATAACCGACTTGTTGTAGACGGAAATGGTAAACTAAAGTGTAGAGATGTACAGAGTGAGACTTAAAGATGCGTGAGTTGGTCATAAGACGCGCGGAAGCTACTCGTGGCGCAGACTTCACCAGGACTCAGCCAATCAGGTGACCTTGAACGCGGACAAGAAGGAACGACTCACCTCCCGCACAGTCGCTCTCGTTGGACTAATGGGGGCAGGCAAAACGACGGTCGGGCGGAGACTTGCGAAAACCCTGGGCATCCCATTTATTGATGCAGATTCAGAAATCGAAGCCGCCGCCGGCTGTACGATAAATGATATTTTTGAAATCCATGGGGAAGCCGAGTTCCGTCGGGGGGAGTATCAGGTTATTGAGCGAGTACTTGCAAACCCACCTCATGTCCTGGCCACGGGCGGTGGAGCCTTCATAAATCCTAAAACTAGGCTATTGATTGACAAGTCGGCCGTTTCGGTCTGGTTACGAGCAGATCTAGACGTACTCATGAAGCGAATTAACAAGAAGGAAAACAGACCACTGCTCAAGAAAAACGGACCTCGAGACGTCATGGAAAAACTAATGAAAGAGCGATATCCCATTTATGCTCAAGCAAACATAGTCGTGGACAGTATCGACGGGCCACACGACATAACAGTCAAGACAATTATCGATTCGCTCGCTGACTATTACGAAATCCAGTCAATATAATGAAGCATTTGCACGAATCCATCCGAATTGAGCTCGGCGACCGATCTTATGATATTCACGTCGGCACCGGGATCATTACACGCGTGGGAGAACTTCTCAGCAGTATCCTCAAAAGACCTAAAACAGTGACCGTGACAGATGAAAATGTTGCTGATCTACATTTGGATCGACTTGAACAGGGCTTGGCAGGCCACGACATTGAAAACCAAAATATTGTTCTTTCCGCAGGAGAAACAACAAAAAGCTTTAAGCAACTCGAAAAGCTGCTTGAACAACTTCTGGAGTTAGACATCGAACGATGCGACACACTCTTGGCACTAGGAGGAGGCGTCATCGGTGATCTAGTCGGGTTTGCGGCATCTGTCCTTAGACGCGGCGTCGCATTTGCACAGATTCCCACCACATTATTGGCACAGGTTGACTCGTCCGTCGGCGGAAAAACTGGCATCAATACGACGTACGGAAAGAACCTCGTCGGCACTTTTTACCAACCGAAAATAGTCCTTAGTGATCTAGAAACATTGAAAACATTACCTCGGCGGGATTTCCTGTCAGGATATACCGAAGTATTAAAATACGCACTAATTGGGGATTCCGTATTTTTTGATTGGTTAGATCGCAACGCTCAAGACTTACTTGCATTAAAAGAGGATGCTCTGTTGAGCGCGGTAAAGACTTCGTGTTTCGCCAAGGCCGCGGTTGTCATGGCCGACGAACGAGAAACCGGACAGCGAGCCTTGCTAAACCTAGGCCATACGTTTGGCCATGCTTTGGAGGCAGCCACGGGCTATGGTGAGACCCTAACTCACGGAGAGGCCGTCGCAATTGGTCTACACTTAGCGTTTTCGCTGTCTTTCGATTTAGGTTTATGCGATGAGAATTCGGTTACAAAGGTCAAAGATCACCTTTCAAAAGTAGGACTCCCTTGGGAATTGAAATCGATTGCGGGTTTTAACGCGAATGCAGATGAGTTGATCAGCTACATGCATCAAGACAAAAAAGTCGTTGACGGAAAACTGACTTTTATCTTGGTACGCGGTATCGGGGAGGCGTTCATCAGCCAGAACATGGACAATGACACACTCAAACGGTTTCTAGAAAAGACGGTGCGATCCTAGTGGATATAAACATATTCCTCATTGTCGTTGCGATTTTAGTTTTATTGGTCTTTTCAGGTTATTTTTCAGGGTCCGAGACGGCACTGACTGCAACCTCACGTGCACGAATGCATCAACTCGAAAAGGATGGCGCTCATCGCGCCATAATTGTCAATGAACTGATCAATAATAGAGAACGCCTGATCGGAGCGATATTACTAGGCAATAATTTAGTCAACATTTTGGCATCCGCACTCGCGACCGGCATATTCATTGCACTCGTTGGGGAAGCAGGCGTCATTTATGCCACACTAACCATGACATCGCTTGTGCTCGTATTCGCGGAAGTACTTCCCAAGACTTATGCTATTTCCAATCCCGATCGTATGGCCATGGCCGTTGCCCCGGTCTTGCGGGTAGTCGTGAAAATTCTTGCACCAATCATGGTGTCTGTAGAATGGATCGTTCGAAAAACACTAAAGATGTTAGGCCAAAATATTGATGAAGCTGTGGCTGTGCTTTCACCCCACGAGGAAATTAGAGGCGCAATTGATCTTCATCATCTGGAAGGCGGCGTCAAGAAGCGGGATCGAGATATGCTAGGTGGTATTCTTGATTTAAGCGATATGACCGTCGATGAGATCATGGTTCATCGCAAGAACATGGAAATGGTAGACATTGATTTGCCCAAGGCCGAGATCATAAATCAAGTTCTCGATAGCCAATATACAAGACTGCCTTTCTGGAAAGACAATCCTGAGAATATCGTCGGTGTCCTGCATGCGAAAAACATTCTGAAGGCATTACATGAAAGAGACGATATAATTGATACATTGCCGATCACCTCATTGCTCATTGAACCATGGTTTATTCCGGAGACGACAACGCTACAAGAGCAACTCAAAGCCTTCCTTAACAAAAGGCAGCATTTTGCTCTGGTAGTCGATGAATACGGCGCACTCATGGGTTTGGTCACGCTTGAGGATATTCTGGAGGAAATTGTCGGTGATATTGTTGATGAACACGACAAACTCGTCACAGGAGTAAGGCTCCAAAGCAATGGCTCGGTTTACGTCGATGGCCATATTCCCGTCCGAGATTTAAACAGAGCTGTAGATTGGGACCTTCCGGAGGACGAGGCCAATACAATCGCAGGATTGGTCATCCATGAAGCTCAAACGATACCCGAGGCCGGGCAGATGTTCAGCTATTACGGATATCGTTTTGAAGTTTTACGCCGACATCGCAATCAAATCACGTCGCTTAGAATCACTCCTTCTCATGACAAAACTAAAGCTCATCCGGACCGCCCGACATAAGATTAAATGCAGGGGTAGGCGTCCAAAACAAGCGCATATCCGATGTCAGATCGTGTGCAAGTGAGGCCCTGTCCTCTCCTTGATAAATCTGGACCACGTCACAAACTCTGCCTACTCACCCCTCGTATCAACTTCGTCAGGGGTCAATGTGCTGAGTGCAAGCGCATGAATACCGCTCGATAACTCCTCGTGTAATGCCTTGTTAACTAATCGATGTCTCATAACTCGTGACAGGCCGTTGAAAGCATCAGAGACGACACGGATGCGAAAATGCGTTTCCCCTTCGGGTCGCGCTTCAGCATGCCCGGCATGAAGATGAGATTCATCAGTAATCTCAAGGGATTCGGGCATCAAGGCATCGGTCAACTTGCGGTCTATCTGATTTACCATGCTCATCCGGGACTCCTGAACAAGATTCGGAGTATTAAAGTCCAACAGAAAAGAGGACATCTTTTTCAAATGTCAAGAATAGGCTTAACTTGTTTTCGTTGTCAGGGGTGTCCATAATTCGGACTATGTCTTCAACCTATTCTTATAGACCCCCACTGGGACTGGACATCCGCGTCAACCCGCCGAATGAGTTGGCCAAAGATCCTGCCAAGCGCAAGTGTGCTTGGCACGGTTGCAGTAAAGTGGGCAACTATCGTGCTCCGAAACGAGATAATCCAAGCGATTTTCAATGGTTGTGTTTGGACCACGTGCAAAAATTCAACCGCTCGTGGAATTTCTTCGAAGGTATGGCCGATAATGATATCCAGCGATTCGTCGAAAACAGCATAACCGGTAATCGCCCTACATGGTCTATGGGCACAAACGGAACAAGGCCAGACAATCAAGATGCCAAGGCCAGCACCGGGTTCTCAATGAAAGGGGGCCTCAAATGGAGTTACGATTATCTAGACGGAATTGGTGATACTTTCAACTTGCTCTCCGACCTCGCTAAACACGGCCATGCGCCAGTCAAGCCATCAGCGCCAAGTTTAACCCGTAGGCAAGCTAAAGCGCTTGAAACATTGGATCTGGTGGAGACGGTTACCCACTCTGAAATCAAGACCAAGTACAAAAAGTTGGTGAAAAAGTACCACCCAGATGCAAACGGGGGGGATACCGGGACGGTGGAGCGGTTGCGGAGCATTATTCAGGCATATCACATTCTGAAAACCGCCAATTTTGCAACTAACGATTAGACCGCACGGCCACAACCCGACTGATTAACTATAATATTTAGATCATTGCGGTGTCGGCGAGAATATAGGCACTATCTCTCCGGCGCGGCTAATTCAATGCGTGGCCGTTTACGATAGCCAAAATATTATTGGAGATTAAAGGGTTTTAGGTATGACAGAGGTACTCGTGGGTAATACGGAGCTTGGCATGCCGGACATTTCAATCTCCGCAAGACAGGTCTTCGCAATAGATGCCGACATGAACGTTCCCGCCTATTCGCAATCGGAAGAACATGTGCCAGATTTAGATGAATCCTATTGTTTCGATACAGACACGACCTTAGCAATTCTCGCCGGCATCAAACACAATCGTCGCGTGATGATACAGGGCTATCACGGAACAGGAAAATCAACACACATAGAACAGGTTGCCGCGCGTCTCAATTGGCCTTGTGTTCGAGTCAATTTGGATAGCCATATCAGCCGCATTGATCTGATTGGCAAAGATGCCATCGTGCTGAAAGACGGCAAACAGGTTACGGAATTCAGGGAGGGGATTCTTCCTTGGTGTTTACAAAATCCCGTTGTACTCGTGTTTGACGAATACGATGCTGGGCGGCCTGATGTCATGTTTGTGATTCAACGTGTTCTCGAAGTGCAAGGGAAATTGACCTTACTTGACCAGAACAAGGTCATTCATCCGCATCCGGCGTTTCGATTGTTCTCAACCACAAACACGGTAGGATTAGGAGACACGACCGGTCTGTACCATGGCACGCAGCAAATAAACCAAGGTCAAATGGACCGATGGAGCATTGTGACCACGCTCAATTATCTGCCTCATGATAAAGAACTTGAGATCATTTTATCCAAGTGCCCATCATACGCCACCAAAGAACGCAAGAAGATCGTATCTTCCATGATCCGAACTGCCGAACTGACGAGAAACGCGTTCATGAACGGAGATATTTCAACGGTAATGAGTCCTAGAACAGTCCTCACATGGGCCGAAAATGCCGAGATCTTCGGTGACAACGGGTTTGCATTTCGAGTCACGTTCCTCAACAAATGCGATGAATTGGAGCGCCCGACAGTCGCTGAATTCTATCAAAGGTGTTTCAACGAAGACTTGCCGGACGCGGCAACCCAGGTTGTCGTCAATTAAGTCAGTAAAATGCAGAAGAGATCCGACCCTACGGAACCCTTTAAGCGGGCTTTAGGTCAGACGATGCGATCTCTTTCCGCACAACCGGACCTAGAAATTTCATTTGGGACAGAACCGCCAAGCCTAAAAGATATGAAGGCCTGTCTTCCTCTTCCATCAAAAGAGCTTGTTTCAGAACAAGTAGCTCAATTGCGCGGGCAGGCTGACTCATTTGCCCTACACCTTTCTCACCACGATAAGGCTACGAACGCCAAATTTGAGCCGAAAGATGATTCGGCACGACGGCTATTCGCGGAACTTGAGCAAACGCGCACCGATGCGATCGGCGCTAAAGCGATGGCAGGTGTTCGAAGCAATATTGCTGCGCTCGTGGAAGACAAGTGCAAAAAGAGAGGTCTAGCAAAACTAGAAGACCAACAAGATGCACCGTTGGCGGATATTGTTTCACTCATACTACGACAAAAATTGACGGGTGACGCGCCGCCTAAAAGCGTAAAACACCTTGTCGATTTGATGCTTCCTGTGATCGAGAAAAAAGCCGGAACTGAGATTGCGGATCTATGCGATTGCGTCAACGACCAACAAGCCTTCGCCAAACTCAGTAGAAAACTTATCGCCAATTTAGGAATGGCCGATGCACTCGGCGAGACCGCTACAGCAGATGCAGAATCCGATGAAGACAACGAACAAGATGATGCTCTCGACAATCAAGAAACAGAGGACGTTCGAGGTGAACAATCCGAAGGTCCACACACGGATGGAACTGAATGGGCAGACAGCACGAATACGCAAGACGACCAAAATGTCGATCTAAGCTCGGAAGAGATGTTTGAGTCGGCCGACTACGAAGAAGCCGGGGAAGGCAACCGACCGCAGCACCCAGTTTTTATCGGTAGAGATCGGCGCAAACAACCTCTCTACAAAATCTATTCGACAGCAAACGATGAAATCATACCTGCCCAAGAATTATGCGAACCTGAGGAACTGGAGCGGCTGAGGCAATATTTGGATCAACAATTACATAGTCTCCAGAGCGCCGTTGCCCGATTGGCAAATCGCCTTCAACGTCGACTTCTTGCCCAACAAAACCGCGCCTGGGATTTTGATCGCGAAGAAGGTCTTCTCGATACCGCCAGGTTGACACGAGTCGTGATCGATCCTTATCACCCTCTTTCCTTCAAGGTTGAACAAGAAATGGATTTTCGTGACACGGTGGTCACACTCCTTCTCGATAATTCGGGATCGATGCGTGGTCGGCCGATTACGGTTGCAGCCATGTGCGCTGATATTCTTGCCCGCACGCTTGAACGTTGTAACGTGAAAGTAGAGATACTGGGTTTTACGACAAAAACCTGGAAAGGCGGGCAAAGCAGGGAACGTTGGTTGGCGGATGGCAAACTTCCCTCGCCCGGTCGTCTGAATGACCTCAGACACATTGTCTACAAGGCCGCCGACGAGCTGTGGAGGCGCACAAGAAAGAACTTAGGCCTCATGATGCGCGAGGGTTTTTTAAAGGAAAACATTGATGGGGAAGCCTTACTTTGGGCTCACAATAGGTTGTTGGCTCGATCCGAACAGCGGCGAATCCTTATGGTCATCTCGGACGGTGCGCCAGTCGACGATTCGACCCTTTCAGTAAATGCCGGCAATTATCTTGAGCGTCATTTGAGAGAAGTCATCGACTACATAGAAAATCGGTCTCCTGTAGAATTGATTGCTATTGGTATTGGCCACGATGTAACACGCTACTACAAGCGTGCTGTCACGATTATCGATGCCGAACAATTGGCCGGTGCAATGATGGAACAACTAGCTGACCTGTTTAACAACACGGTTGTGCAACGGCAAACGGCAGCAGCATCACGAACGACAAAAAGACACCGCGAGTTGGCTACATAAGCAAGAAATACATGCTATCAGCATGTTGCCGACAGACTGGGAAACGGCCGTAATGTGAACATGGGTAGGGCTATAATTGCTTGGTGAATTGATAACCCCAAACATGCACCATGTTCCTGACAAAACAATAAGGGGGATACTTAGATTGGTCAGGCTTTCGCCCGCTGTTGATGTGGCCAACGGAAGCGCCAAAACGAAGCAAGGAATCGGTCCGGCCGAGAGAGATTCATCAGCTTCACGAGACAATAACAATCAGCAAAGAAGTAGGATGATTTGGGGGATAGTTGATCTGATAACTGCCAATCGATGAATATAGTCTGGAATTGTCAAAGAGTTTAGGAATGCAAAAAATGACAGATGTAAGCAGCCGATCGGGTCTCACAACAAGGTTGTTTAAAATGGCAAGTAAAATTGAGGCGCACGAAATCAAGGCTGTTCTTTTCTCATTTGCATATTTGTTTTGCGTTATGAGTGGCTACTACATACTGAGGCCAGTACGGGACGCATTTGCGGTCGAAATGCCCGAGGGTGAGGTCGAAAACCTGTTTGTCGTCGTCTTTGTCGTCATGCTGCTGGTGATCCCGGTCTATGGATTTATAAACTCACGCGTTAAACTTTCAACGTTGCTACCATGGGTATACGTCTTCTTTGCCCTGAATCTCGTCGGCTTCTACTTCATGCTGCAAAATAGTCCGGACATCTCCCGGATTCTAGAGGTTTCTCAAGAAATTCAGCTCAAATGGACGGCGCGGATTTACTTTGTCTGGGTGAGCGTATTCAACCTGTTCGTCGTATCCGTCTTTTGGAGTTTTATGGCAGATCTATTTTCCAAAGAACAAAGCAAAAGACTGTTCGGATTTATAGCGGGTGGTGCAAGTACCGGAGCCATTGCCGGACCGTTTCTGGTTACGTTGCTAGTCACGCCGGAGTATTGGGGTCTCCCTATTGAATCGGTATCAACGCCGAACTTACTTCTGATTTCAGCCGTATTCCTTCTCGTGCCCGTACTCATTATCCGGTCCCTGATTCGGCACAGGGACGATTTCCGAGATGCAGACAAATCGCCGGATGACATGAAACAGGCTATCGGAGGTAATCCATTTGCCGGCGTTGTCCTGTTCTTTAGATCACCCTACCTCATGGGCATTGGCACCTTCATTGTGCTCTATACCGCCATGTCGACCTTTGTTTGGTTACAGTTGGTGGATTTGATCAAAGCGGAAAATCTGAGTAGGGAAGAAACGACATCCATGTGGGCGTTGATGGATCTCGCTGTGAATGTATTAGCCGTTTTCACGCAGCTATTCGGCACGGCCCGTTTAGCTAGCCGCTTCGGTCTAGCTGTCACACTTGCCGTTATTCCCTTGTTTATGATCGCCGGATTTGCGGTGGTGGCCATCGCGCCTCTCTTGCCGATACTCATTGTTCTGCAAATACTGAGGCGTGCAGGGAACTACGCCATTACGCGACCGGGTCGTGAGATGCTCTTCACAATTGTCGACAAAGAAAGCAAATACAAGGCAAAAAATGCCATTGACACGGCAGTTTATCGTGGTGGAGACGCAGCAACCGCACAACTCTACAGCGCTCTTGAGCGAGTTTTGAACTTCTCCGGAATTGCAATCGTCGGCGTATTCCTCGCCGCCCTTTGGTTCGTTGTTGCCGTCCTCCTCGGTCGGAATTATGAGAGCAAAAGCGTGGAAGATTCGGAATCAGCCCGGGAGAAAGCCGCTGAATTTGCCTGACATCCCCGAGGCGGATATCGTTATCATAAGTGAAGAAATAGCATCTATTTTCTATTAGCCATTGTCGCCTTTATCGTGTGCCTATTGTCTTGTAGCGGTGTCGCTGAAAAATACTTCGGACTTTGCCTTCCAAGCAGCTACGAATCCAGCGAGACCATTTTGATTTACAGTGCGTAACAGGCTGCGACGGCTGTCTCTCGTCCAGAAACTGACCGATATACGTCTAGTAGAAGTTGGTCGAAGAAAGGATCAGGTCCTAGGCGCCACTCACCAAGGACTTTTGAACATCTCGCTTAATACGACGGGCCTTAAGTGAAAGACTGCCCTCCTTGGCACTCAACAGAAACCGGTCCAGCCCACCATTTTTGTCGATTGTGCGCAGAGTGTTAGCACTGACTTTCATTTTGAAGCTTTGGCCAAGCGCATCGCTTGCGAGCGTTACATTGCACAAGTTGGGTAAAAAGCGCCGCTTCGTCCTGTTTTTAGCATGACTCACATTATTTCCCGTTAAGCCGGATTTTCCTGTTAGTTCACACTGGCGAGTCATTCTCCAAACTCCGCAAACTAGTTATTTAATAAGTGCAGTTGTGCTACGAGGCTATCTGGTCGAGTCGTTCCAGCAGCGGTGCTATACGCGCTCGTATCAATTCGGTCAAGATCGTGGCGCTGTAAGTTAGGCTTTCACGATTGATGAGAACGGCGGAAAGTCCGCCATATAGATGATTTTGTTAGACGAAAGTTTGTAAACTTTATTTCTTAACAATTCCAATTGTATAAAAATCATACCGCGACTTTACGACGCTGACGAACATGCTTCAGAATTTTCAGTGCAGCTTCAGGTATATTCGTACCCGGACCAAAAATTGCAGCCGCACCCGCATCATATAAGATTTGATAATCTTGTTCGGGTATGACACCTCCACACACTATCAATATTTCATTGGCACCTCTCTCTTCCAAGGCCATGGCAAGTTTTGGGACGAGGGTCTTATGTCCCCCAGCCAGCGAAGAAACCCCGACTACATGAACATCACCGTCAATCGCATCCTGCGCAGCTTCTTCAGGCGTTTGAAAAAGTGGTCCTATATCCACATCAAATCCGATGTCGGCAAAAGCAGCCGCAATGACTTTGGAGCCGCGATCATGTCCATCTTGGCCAAGCTTAACAACCAACATGCGGGGCCGGCGACCTTCAACAGACTCAAACTTCCCTACCTCTTCTTGAATCTTCATGAAACCCTGGTCCCCGTCATAGGCAGCCCCGTACACTCCCGTCAATGAATGAATCTCGGCCCGGTGGCGGCCGAATACATTTTCCAGTGCTTGAGATATTTCACCAACCGTACACCTTGCGCGGGCTGCATCCACGGACAATGCTAAAAGATTAGCTGACCCTTTGGCACCTTCTCCGATGGCCACTAGTGCCTTGCGACATTTGCTTTCGTCGCGTGCCGCGCGGATGACTTCCAGTCTCTCGATCTGCCTATTTCTGACTTGGGTATTGTCAACATCCAATACCTCGATTTCCTCTTTCGTATCGGGCAAATACTTATTGACACCGACGATGACTTCCTCACCCCGGTCAACGCGCGCTTGGCGCCGGACGGCTGCTTCCTCAATCCTGAGTTTGGGCACTCCGGCGGCGATTGCAGCTGTCATGCCACCCAGTTCTTCAACCTCTTCTATTAGCCTCCATGCCTGATTTGCTATGGAGTCCGTTAATGACTCGACATAGTACGACCCGCCCAACGGATCGACGACTTTGGTCACGCCTGTTTCATGTTGAAGTATGAGTTGCGTATTTCGCGCAATTCGGGCGGAGAATTCCGTCGGAAGAGCAATGGCCTCATCAAACGAGTTGGTGTGAAGGCTTTGTGTACCTCCAAACACCGCCGCTAAAGCTTCAAAAGCCGTTCTCACAATGTTGTTGTAAGGATCCTGTTCCGTCAGCGACACGCCCGATGTCTGACAATGGGTTCTCAACATTAATGATTTCGGGTTTTGAGGTTCGAATTCGGACACGATACGTGACCACAATCGTCGTGCAGCACGCAACTTTGCAACCTCCATGAAAAAATTCATGCCGACCCCGAAAAAGAACGAGAGTCGCGGTGCAAATTCGTCAATGTCGAGGCCCGCGGCTATTGCCGCGCGAACGTATTCGCGCCCATCCGCCAAAGTGTATGCCAATTCTTGCACTTGTGTCGCACCGGCTTCCTGCATGTGATAACCCGAAATGGAAACCGTGTTGAAGCGCGGCATATACTCTGATGCGTAAGCGATAATGTCGGAAACAATCCGCATACTTGGTTCAGGAGGATAAATATAGGTGTTTCGCACCATGAACTCTTTGAGAATATCATTTTGGATGGTACCGGACAGCTGATCTTGTCTGGTACCTAGTTCCTCAGCAGCGACAATGTAATTGGCCATTATCGGTAGGACAGCTCCATTCATGGTCATGGAAACTGAAGTCTGATCGAGAGGAATATCCGCAAAAAGAATTTTCATATCCTCGACGGAATCGATGGCAACGCCGGCTTTACCGACATCACCCACAACACGGGGATGGTCAGAATCGTAACCACGATGAGTCGCCAAATCGAAGGCGACTGAAAGGCCTTTTTGACCCGAAGCCAAGTTCTTACGATAGAAAGCGTTCGACTCTTCAGCTGTGGAAAAGCCCGCGTATTGCCGAATGGTCCACGGTCTGCCTGCATAAGCGGTGGCTTGAACGCCACGCGTAAACGGGGCAAACCCCGGATATTCGTCCCTAATGTCAAGCGCCTCCAGATCCTCCGAGGTATAGAGCGGCTTGATTTGAATACCTTCCGGCGTATGCCAATTCAGGTCATCTAGACCCCGGCCTTTGAGTTGGGTCGTGGCCAACTCGCGCCAAGCCTCCAAAGTCGATCTCTTATCGGCCATGTGTTCGCTTAGGGCCTTATATTGCTTGATCCATTATTCTCTAAAAATGTCGGCGGAGTATCGCGAAAGCCTATGAATAGGTCAAATTAATGGCCACTAGCCGACCTTTAAGAAACCTTAAAAGTCAGCGCCCAATTGATTGTTAACTATTTGAAAACACAAGACTTTGTACGTGAACGAATGACGAAAATTAACCGGTCAGTGATTCGATCATGCTTTGTCCCATGTCTGTTCCATTAGTTAATGATAAGCGGGTGGAATTGCATCCGCGCTCCCGCTAAACACGCGGTATTGGTGGAATCTTCTTGCAATAGTAGTTGTTATGAGGATTTGCATGATCACCATGCATGACGTGTCCTGCCCGCAAGGTTCGCGTAAAAGCTGTTCTCAAGCTTGTAAACACCGGCAAAACACATCTGGCTGAGACGTCTTGCACGCAGGGCCTATGACGTTGCGCTGGTCACAAGTGAAGAGAAAACTGTTCCACCTCATCCTTAAAGACTTTGTATGCAATATGGAGGCGATACCGTTTGATTTAGACGTAGACTTTTTCAGCACCAACGCACGTTATCGCTATTGAGAAAAGAAAAGAACTCAACATATCTTGAGTGGTGTTTCGCGCTGTTTGGAATTGCCCGCTCGTCGTGTTACGGATGTGCACATGTTAAAAAAAATCAAAACGTTTCTTGAGAATGGCGGCTATCTTGGTGAAACCGAGACCGGCAGTGGGAAACCACCTCACAGCCATGAAGAACAATCCATTGCAGCAGCAGCCCTTCTTGTTGAAGCGGCCCAATTAGACGGGAACTATTCTGAAGAAGAAGCGGAAACCATTCATCGCTTATTGGCCGAACGATTTGATTTGAGCAAGGCCAACACCCAGGCACTTCTTGAGGTCGCTTTGGAGCACCAGGAACATGCCGTCGAACTCCACAAATTCACAAATCAAATCAAAGAAAACTTTAGCCACGAGGAACGCATTGAACTAATTGAAATGTTGTGGGAAGTGGCGTATGCCGACGGCGTCTTACATGATTATGAGGCTAATCTGTTGAGACGGGTTGGCGGACTTATCCACGTGACAGACCGGGAGCGAGGAGCGGCCCGCAAGCGAGTCTTGGAAAGGCTTGAAATAGTTTCCAAGTAGAGAACCGATTGGCTACCAGCTTAAGCGTCCATTTCAATGGGCATTCTAGTCATAAACAACGAAGGCAGAATCAAATATGACCTATGTCGTCAAAGACGCATGTATCAAATGCAAATATATGGACTGTGTCGAAGTATGCCCCGTGGATTGTTTTTATGAGGGAGCCAACATGCTCGTAATTCATCCCGATGAATGTATTGATTGCGGGGTTTGCGAGCCGGAATGCCCGGTGGATGCTATTGTTCCAGACACCGAGGACGAAGACGATGGCAAATGGCTGGCAGTCAACACCAAATTTGCTGAAATTTGGCCGAATATTACAGTAAAAGGAATACCACCTGAAGACGCGGCGGAATTCGATGCAGTGAAAGGCAAATACGAGAAATACTTTAGTGAAGATCCAGGTCAGGGCTCATAGTGCATCATACATCTTTTAAAGTTTAGCCAAGCATTGTCTGTTTAAGCTGGTTCAATATGGAAATAGTCCTCTCTTTATTCTACACCTTGCGCTTGTATTACCTTCATCATCCGGAACACTGCAGGTAAACTTTTGATCATCGCAAACTGTGGTACTGGGGGACGTTAGCGTGGGTATCAGCAACCCACGGAGCACCCTTCCTCCCTTAACCTTTGATATAAACTCTCATATATCACTTGGCGACAGCTGTACCTTTATTTCGGGGTAAAATTGCGATATCATTATACTACATGTACTTAATAGTGTGATTTCAGGTCGTTTTAGGAGAACCAAAGGCGAGTCTTACAGGCACGCGACGCGTCCAAATTAAGGGGAATCAGCTGTCGGCTGTCTTAATCAATAAGGCGATAAAGATAGCAAAACCAAGCGGTTAACAGGCCACAAGTGAGTTGCGGCAAAGTGGTGAAGAGACAGTTGGCACGGGCAAGCAATACGCAACTTAAAGATCTAAAGGTGCAGTGATTCTGCGGGCGAGTTTTGCGCACTTGAAACGCTTTTTGCTTGCCGGCATTAGGCCAAGTCGCTCGCATCAAAATTGAAGTGGGTTTTGTCTAACCGAGAGTGAAATATGGCAAGAAAACAACTCGTTAAGAAGAAATCAAAGAGAGCGACCAAGTCGACGGCAAAGAAGTCTGTGAAAAAGGTAAGAAAATCGGTCTCAAAGGCAACCACAAAAACATCGCGCAAGCGAACGGCTAAAGCCAAGACTAAAAAGGTAGTAAAAACCGCTCAGAAAACGGGCGCGAAAGTAACAGCCAAGCGCCGAGCTAATAAAAGCACGTCAAAAAAGCGTGTCAGGCCCGTCGTTAAGCCCGCGCCTAAACGCAAGCTGGACTTTAAGCCCAAGCAGTTCGTGGTTTATCCAGCGCATGGTGTGGGCCAGGTCACCGAGGTTGAAGAACAGGAAGTGGCTGGTACTAGAATCGAACTCTTCGTTGTTCAATTCGATAAAGACAGAATGACGCTTCGCGTACCGACCGCCAAAGCGAAGAATGTCGGCATGCGGCCATTATCAAGTGCCGACACCGTGAAGTCGGCACTTGAAACTCTAAAAGGCCGGGCCCGCATCAAACGAACCATGTGGAGTCGGCGTGCTCAGGAATATGAGGCCAAAATCAACTCCGGTGATCTCATTTCAATCGCTGAAGTGGTTCGCGATCTACACCGAGCCAGCGGACAACCGGAACAATCATATTCAGAACGCCAACTCTATGAAGCAGCGCTTGATCGTATGGTGCGCGAAGTCAGTGCAGTCGAAAAGCTTGAGGAAGAGGAAGTCATCTCTCGCGTCGAAGCAGCGCTGGAAAAAGCGGCAGCTGCATAGCCGCTACCAAAAATCAAATATCAAGGGCTTTATCTACGAAGATGAAGCCTTTTGTCAGTTGATTGGCTTGGTCCCGGTTTCTATCCTTCGTGGCAGACTGAGCGCACAAATCTCTTCCTCTCCAACAGCTGCTTCTAGAAGCTCAATTTGTTCAGGGTGTGTCGCTTCCAAGTTTGGACCATTGTAATAGGTCAACCAGCCGCGCACCCGCACCGGCACACCAGCCAAATTCAGCAAATCAATCCCCGCATCTTCAAACAAGGATACGTCTCTTGGTGCGACGGTTACGGTAAAATCATCCCGCCAACTAGACCCGTAGTTCAGAAACACACGCCCGTGGGTTATCGAAGTGTCTTGGATACGAGCTTCGACGATTTGATAACTATCGAGCTCCCGGAATGTGTCCCTTACACCACGCACACGATACCAATCGTCACTCCAAATGCCTCGCCCGGCCGCCCGCGCTTCATTTTCAAGAGCAAGCAAGTGCCGTACACACGCGCGATTGTCCCTAAAACTATAAACACGCGCCATGCCAAGGCGGATCATTTCCCCTTGAACCCAGAGGTCATCGTCCCGCTTTAGCTGAGCCAGCACACGCCCGTATCGGTCCTCACGAGTACCGCCAAAGTACAGCGTAACCGTTTCATCGAGCACAAGTGCTTCTAACGTCTCGCGAGCTTGCTCGGCCATAGGCCATGCCTTGAATCCCGCACGTCTCAAGGGTAACTTCGGCGCTTGTAACCCAATCAACCGAACAACCGTACCGCTCTTAAGCGTAATCGTATCCCCATCGGATACGGCGGCAACCTCACTGGTTCCGCCACGAATTAACTCCGTAGCGTTTACCCCGGCGGCAGTGAGAAGCGAAACAAAACACACAAGGATTTTGTTCATGCGACGAGACTAGCACGTTGGCTGTTATTTCGTTGTGGAAGAATTGTACGAATCACGGGACTCGAACTCGCATAAATCACCATGGGGTCTAAGTCCTGAAATATAATATATGGTGTTGGGGTCGGTAGTTCCTGGCTGCCGCAGAGATGTGGTAGCCGTCCACCTTGTCGGTGTTGAGCCCATCCCCGAGAGCCAAGTTCCGAACGTCACCTTTGGCCATGAAGCAGGCCCACGGTGGCGGTGGGTACAGACGCCGCAGTTAGCGACGCTGGAGCGAAACATCCGCACGCGAATGTCGCTTTTGTCGGTACACTCCACAATGGCGTCGACCGTGGTGCTCGCCGACTCGGCCGCTATCACACTACACCACATTCATGAAAAGAGGAGACCCTCACAAAATGCTGGTGGCTCCGAACAACATGGTGCCCCTGGTCTGACTCGAACAGACACATCGTTACCGATACGTGATTTTGAGTCACGCGCGTCTACCAATTCCGCCACAGGGGCCGTCCATGGAAAGGAGGCGATCATAGCTGCCGGACACGCTGCGTCAACCGATCATACGAGCCACCATCTTAAACCATTGTGGACCCTACCAAGCCGGTTAAAATGATACATGAGGCATGAAAGGAATATCCATGGATCATCAAACGACTATAGAGGGGAAGGTGCCGCCTTCTCCACCTCGATAATGTACGAAAAGACTTCCGATCTCCTTATTTTTATCAGCCGCAATACCAAAAGCGAAAGTATTTCCATTGGTGAACTTGAAGACGCTTTGGCTGAACGTGCCTTTGGCGCTTTGCTGCTGATACTGGCTCTGCCATGCTGCATTCCATTCCTTTACGGCGTGCCTCAAGCCATGTCCTTGCCACTCGTGGTTGTGGCTGTACAAATCATACTTGGATACCGCAAACCTTGGCTGCCTCAACGCCTCAAGAAGCGCAGCTTTTCCGCAGACGGTTTTCGGCAGATGGTTGACCGCGCTGCTCCTTATCTTAAAGGACTGGAAGTAATCAGCCGCGCGCGTTTTGACTGGGTTACGAAAGGCCTCACCGAGCGATTACTCGGTGTTCTAATCATGATCTTCTCGACTTCAATCGCGATCCCGTTTCCCATGACCAATACAGTGCCAGGCCTCGCCGTTGCAATTATGGCGTTGGGCTTTGTCGAGAAGGATGGATTGCTGCTCTTGCTAGGCTCACTTATCGGCGCCGCATGGATCGTATTCCTGATAACGCTCGCGGGTGGTTTTTTCGTCTTAATCCAAGAAGGACTGAATCGACTGACATGAGCCAGTCCCTGTCAATACCACGATAAGACCTCTATACTTGTGAGATCATGAACCTAAAACGCCATATAGCGGTCCACCTTATTCCGCGGATAACCTTGGGCGCGAGCCTTCTGCTCCTCGCGGGCGCTCATGCTTTCGAGAATTTTGGCGGACTTGAGCCTTGCCCTCTGTGCTTGCGCCAGCGTGAGGCCCACTGGATCGCTGTTGCGGTCAGTTTGCTCATCCTCGTCATTACTTGGCGTGAGGCGGTCCCCGTCTGGCGCGACGCGTTAATGGCCGGTCTTGCGGCGGCCTATGTCGCAAGTACAAGCATCGCCTTTTATCATTTCGGCGTCGAACAAAAATGGTGGGACGCGCCAGCATCCTGTGCGGTTAATTCAGCCGATAGTTTGACCTTGAGCAACATGCTGGAACGTCTGCAGCACCGCGCGGCAACATCATCGTGCTACGACATTCCCTGGTCGTTTCTAGGCCTCTCCATGGCAGGCTACAATGCCTTGTTTTCCTTGGGGCTCGCCAGCTTAAATGCCTGGCCGTTGAGGACTTATCTTTCCGAGCTTCGGTCGGCAAAGAAAGTACCGTCAACATGACCGATTCAGATTTTGATACCACCCAACACCTTCCCGGTATTTCCAACTCATCACGCCTGGGAAAAATGATTCGGGTTGATCATGCCGGCGAGTTCGGGGCCGTCCGCATTTATGACGGTCAGTTGGCGATCCTGCGCAATCGTCCGGGAACGGATCATACTGTCTTTGCAATCGAAAAGATGGCAAAACAAGAACAGGAGCACTTGGAGACGTTCGACCGGCTCGTTATAGAACGCCGCGCAAGGCCCACACTGCTCGCACCTTTCTGGAACGCAGCAGGGTTCGTCCTAGGTGCCGTAACAGCCCTCGTCAACGAAAAGACAGCCATGGCTTGTACAGCAGCGGTTGAAGAGGTGATTGACGAGCACTATGCCCGCCAAGAGTATACGCTTGATCGTCTTGACGATCCGGAACTTGCCAATGTAGTTGAGTCATTCCGTGCCGATGAACAAGACCATCGCGCCACTGCCATTGACAGGGGGGCGGAAGGGGCGCCTGCCTATGCGATTCTGACCGACGTCATCAAAGCGGCCTGCCGATTTGCCATTCGAGCTTCTGAGAGAATTTAAAGCGAGCCGTGCGTTTATGGCTCAAGCTCGGTATCCCAATACAGATAGTCTTGCCAACTGTGATGCAAGTAGTTGGGCGGAAATACACGCCCGTTACGGCGGAGTGTCATCATGTCCGGTTTAAACGGTCTTTGCGCAGGATGCATATGTGCCTCGTAACACATGCGTCCACCCTTCTTCAGGTTGCACGAAGCACACGCAGTTACGACATTATTCCACGTGGTTTTGCCGCCCTTTGAGCGTGGGATCAAGTGATCAAAAGTCAAGTCGGATTTCAGGCCGCAATACTGACAAGTGAACAAATCCCGCAAAAACACGTTGAATCTAGTAAATGCCGGCTTACGCTGATGCGATACATAAGTCTTGAGCGAGACCACGCTTGGCAGTTTCATTTTGAAACTGGGCGAACACACCACTCGATCGTACTCGCACACGATGTTGACGCGATCCATGAAGACAGCCTTGATGGCATCCTGCCAAGGCCATAGAGACAAGGGAAAGTAGCTCAACGGCCGATAATCCGCATTGAGAACAAGCGCGGGACATGCATCCGGATTGCGAACGTTAATGGTCACACGATAACTCCGATTAGTGCGAGCCCTGGTATCAATTCAAACTTTCATACGATTACCCGAGCCGCGCGAAGTATGGCCCAAGTCGGCAAGCTAAGTACACCCCGGGCTTCGCAACTCATCTTGGGTGGATTCGGTGTGACCAAATTATCAGGGTATTAAACGCGGAGACCGTTAGTCCGGTTTGTTCGCAAATGCAAATGAATCTGCAAGAAACTTACCGCCCAACGCAACGCCTTCCGGATCGACACTGTGAGGAACGCCTTGAGACACATGCCATTGCACCGAAAGGCCCGCATCGCCCAAATGATCGACAGCGGCATGCAATGCAGCAACCGGAATCACCGGGTCCGCATCTCCATGTATCAACAATATCGGTGGTTTGACACGCAACTCTTCTTTCAACCGCATTGGCTCGGCAAGCATACCGGAATAACCCAAAATCGCCGCAGGCGCGAAGGCGCGGCGCACACCTACATGAAGCGCCATTATGGCACCCTGACTAAAGCCTACCAAGGCTAGCTGGCGTTCGTTAAAGCCAAGGCGTTCCAGTTCTTGATCGATAAACTCATCCAAAACAGGCGCCGCCGATATCACACCGCGTGCTTCCGGGTCGGTTCGATCGACGGGAAACCACTGATACGCACCGTGCATCATGGCCACAGGCTCCGGCGCATGCGGCGACACGAATACCGCATCGGGCAGCAAGCGCTGCCACGGGCGCGCAAGCCCGATGAGATCGTCGCCGTTGGCACCATAGCCGTGACAGAGGATGATCAGCTGTTTCGCCGTACCGCCAGCCGCTGGCACACGCGGCCCGTCAAGCTGAATCATTGTTGTCTTTTACCCCACAGATCCCTTCAGCCTGGGCGATCTCGCTATTGCGACATCTCACCCAAAAGCACAACACATACAAAACAAATGAAATTATATCGCAAAGTCATGATTGGGAGTGATACGGTGACGCTATGGAAGGTTGCCGGTGTCGGCGTTAGTTGTCGGGGTGTCCGACGCGCTTCCGCAAGCCGCGTGTAGAGATCGTGATTTAAGAATGGCAGGGGAGCAAACCCATGTCCCTGAATAAAAACCTGCAGAAGGCCAGGCGGCAAAAGAACGACGAGTTCTACACACAGCTTTCCGACATCGAGAACGAGCTGCGCCACTATACCGGACATTTCCGGGGCAAGGTTGTGTACTGCAATTGCGACGATCCCAGCGTCTCCAACTTCTTCCATTACTTCTCTTACAACTTCGAGCGCCTGGGACTCAAAAGGCTTATCGCCGCGTGCTACAGGAACCGGACCCGCGACATGTTCAGCCGTCACGACTCGGAGCGGGCGATATGGCTCGAATACAACGGGAACGCGAAGGGCGGCAGGGTGCCCGACATCGAGGATATTGGAATCCACGAGTTCGAGGGGGACGGCGATTTCCGCAGCGCGGAATGCATCGGGCTTCTGGGACAGGCGGACATCGTGGTGACCAACCCGCCGTTTTCGCTGTTTCGCGAATACGTCGCCCAGCTTGTGGAACACGGCAAGAAGTTCCTGATCGTCGGAAGTCGGAACGCCATCACCTACAAGGAGATTTTCCCGCTAATCAAAGAGAATCGGATGTGGCTTGGGTTTGGCTTCAGGAATGGAAATGCATATTTCAAGGTGGCAGACGTTAAACGTTATGAAAGCAAGTCGTACTTCGACGAAGCAACCGGACTCGTCAAATTCCGAAATGTCGGCTGGTTCACCAATCTCGACCATGCCAAGCGCCGTGAGGAATTGATTCTCTACAAGCGCTACTCGCCGGAGGAATACCCGGCCTACGACAATTACGACGCGATCAACGTGGACAGGGTCGCCGAAATCCCGATGGACTGGGGGGGGGCGGATGGGCGTGCCGATCACCTTCCTCGACAAATACAACCCTGACCAGTTTGAAGTCTTGGGAATAACAGACAGGGACAATAACTCCGGCCTGAAGACAAAAGAATGCACGTCGGCAGATGTGCCCAACCCGGGCGATCTGAATAGAAGGGGTGTTATAAAGGTTGGTGGCAAACATAAGCCCACTTATGTACGCCTTCTGGTCAGAAGAGTGACGCCGCAATGAAGATTGATCTGAAGAAAATCACAGTCCGCGACCTTGTGAAGGACTACCATGACGACGGCGAAGGGGGCGTTGTCGGCTACGGCGGCAAGCTCGACATCCGCCCGCCGTTTCAGCGCGAGTTCGTCTATAAGGACAAAAAGCGCGACGCGGTGATCGAAACGATCAACAAGGGCTTTCCGCTCAATGTGATGTATTGGGCCGTGCGCCAGGACGGAACGTACGAGGTCATCGACGGGCAGCAGCGCACGATTTCGGTCGCGCAGTATGAGAAATGCGACTACTCCCTTGACGGGCGGTATTTCGACAACTTGCAGGACGACGAGCAGGAGCGGATTCTCGATTATCCGTTGCAGGTTTATGTCTGCGAGGGGACTGCCAGCGAGAAGCTGAATTGGTTCAAGATCATCAACATCGCGGGCGAAAAGCTGACCGACCAGGAGTTGAGGAACGCGGTCTATGCCGGTCCGTGGGTGTCCGACGCGAAGCGGTATTTCAGCCGGAAGGGAGTTGCCTGCCCGGCTTATGCAATCGGCAGCCGGTATGTGAATGGGAGGGCGGATCGCCAGGAGTACCTCGAAACCGCGATCCAATGGATCAAGGACGAAGACCGGACGGTCGAGGAATACATGGGCAAACACCAGCACGACAAGACCGCAACCGCCTTGTGGAGCCACTTCGAGTCGGTCATCAACCGGGTGGAAGCGGTTTTCCCGAACTACCGCAAGCAAATGAAAGGCGTGGATTGGGGCGGGCTTTACGGACGCCTCAAGGACGAGAGCCTGGACCCCGAACGGCTCGAGGGCGAGGTTGCCCGCCTGATGATGGACGACGATGTGACAAGAAAGGCGGGCATCTACCCGTATCTTCTCACCGGCGAGGACAAGCATCTCAACCTCCGGGCCTTCTCCGATGCTATGAAGCAGAAGGCGTTCGAGGCTCAAAAGGGCATTTGCGGGTCATGTGGGAAGAAGTTTGAGATATCGGCCATGGAGGGCGACCACATCACCCCTTGGGTGGAGGGCGGCAAGACAGTCGAAGAGAACTGTCAAATGCTGTGCAAGGAATGCAATCGGCGTAAATCCGCGAAGTAAATGTAGGGAATGTTCCAATGAAATGAACCAGGGCATCGCGCAAAGCGCGCGCCTATCCCGCCCGCATCTGAAATGCGGATACCGGATAGGCAATACCAGCCGAGCAGGGCGGAACCGAATGAGGAAAGGGATATGCCGGGATTGTTGCTTGAGCGGGCCAGCGCCGCGTTTTTCCGCCCTTTCCGGTTCGTTCAAAGCAGGGACTAAGAACGATCCGTCAATTACAGCAACCGCCCTTATTCCCACATTGGGCGTTTTTTCACATGACGATAGTAATTCCACAAAATGAGTGCGGCAACGCCCCGAAGCGGTCGCCATCGTTCCGCCAAGTGGTCCGTGTCGCGCTCCAGGGGCCGCTCGTCAAGCTCGCACACATTTTGAATCGCAGACCGAACGGCAATATCGCCTGCGGGCCACACGTCCGGACGGCCCAAACAAAACAGCAAATAAATTTCGGCCGTCCACCGTCCAATGCCTACGACCGTCAGCAAGGTATCCATTGCTTTTTGGTCGGACATGCGCGACAAGCGTGCCAAGTTGAGGCGTCCTGACTTGACATCTTCTGCCAGCGCCCGGCAGTAGCGCATTTTCGGAGCGCTCATGCCAATGGCGCGCATGTCCGAATCCGAGAGAGACAAAATATAGTCCGGAGTCGGATCACTTACAGATTCGACGAGTCGACCCCAAATAGCCAAGGCACTTGCTGTTGACAATTGTTGCTCAACAATGATTTTCAGCAGGCTGGCAAAACCTGCGCGGCGCATCTTGAAACCAACCGGTCCGGCCGCGGCGACCGCATGCGCCAAATGCGGGTCGGAAGCGGACAAATACGTGACGGCGCGTTCCAAATCAGCCCTTCGCTTGATACGGGTAGGCAATTCACCGATCATATTCACGTCATGCTCTCGGGTTCCAAACTCAAAAATACACAATGATATTTAGTGTTTCGCAATACCTCCTCGGGCCGCACGATACGACAGCGCAAAAGTCTGCTAACCCGCCCGAAGAGAAATTAAAAATGTCATTAGCTAAAAGCGACGGGTGCGACCGACTCACTTAAAAGAAAATGATGTCTTGTCTCCCTAGACGCGCTGGACCAAATCGATTCCCGGCAGACCATCCAAACTTTCGCGATTATACGACGCAATACCCGCCTCTATCTCGTCGGCCGTCTTGCTTGTCACATATTTCTCTGCCGCGTCGCGTTGTCTGTTGAACTCAAAGAGCGGTACACCGAAGCCACATGAATCGGAAACGCGTGTAACATTGACCCGGACGATTGAACGGACGTAAGGCACGGGTGAAAATTGTGTCAGAAGATCATCAAAATCGGCATGGTGAGGTTCAATAGCCTCGCCCGTGCCGTGAAAGCGAAAGATTTTAGGCGGGCCTTCAAAGGCGCACAGCATGATGACAATACGCTTATTCTCCTTGATGTGCGCGATTGTTTCGATACCGCTGCCCGGCATGTCCAAATAGGCAACCTGACGGGGCCCCAAGATCCTCAACGTGTCAAGCCCCTTGGGCGAACAATTGACCAGTCCCTCGCCGGACAAGGGCGCCGTCGCCACAAAGAACATTTTTTGTTTTTCGACCCACTTGACGATCTTGTCATCGATGGCGTCATACACCTTGCCCATTTGGTTTTTCTCCTAAAGGCTTGCCGACTTAAGCTAAAGTCTTAACACATTACCAACCTTACCAATCGTTGGGCCTGGGAAGTTTCAAACAGGCCGCCATCGACGACGGTTTAGGTCTGCTATGTGCTTCGCAAACAGCCAAGGGCCGCTTGGCTTCCAAAACCTCCCCTGGGCAGGGTTCTAAGATTTGCCGCTAGTCGAACCCCAGCGACCCCGGATTAACCCTCCGCGTCGGGTCGACCAGATCTTTGATTCCGTCGACTAACTTCCAGGCTTCCGGATCGCGTCCTTGTTTGTAGAGATACGTTTTTCCGACCTGTAGATGAGCTGCACCGTGGTTCAGGAAAAGCTGGCAGAGGCGCTGTTTGATCTCATGTACGACTTTGGTACACGCCGGGTTAGGCTCAAAGTCCTTCATGCGGCTTAACAAACCATCCTCGACCGTGCGCTCATGGATTTCCATGCGCTTTTCGGGCCAATAAATGACCGGTTCGAGGATGAAGCCGTTTGTCGAGACGGTGCCTACAAGAAAACCATAGGTAATACCGTGTTGATCCATCTTCTCTTTGAACTCGTCGAAAAGTTCGTAAATGGCATGCCATACCCTCTTGGCATCGCTAAGCGCAACGAGACCGTGAATCGGCACCCAACGCTCGCCCTCCGGGCCCAACATGCTGTTGAGAGGCACAAACGGCATACCTCGCATGATTTTCGGCATGGAATTCTCGATTTCGCGGCCATCGGCCGTCGCGATACGGCGAATCTCCTCAAGATCAGCCTCAACGGCCGACCTGTGGCGGCCTTCGACGACAGCATGAACTGAATACGCGACATCATCCATATAACTTCGGCCGACAATAGCGACTTTAACCGCTTCTTTGACACCCGCCTTGCTGACGACACCTTTAAGCCGTTGAATGTCTTTGATAATGCTGTCGCGCTTCAAACGCATCCGAGCCAAGTTTGGATCGAAACCGAACAGTTCGCTCGGTATGCCCGTGCGCGCAATGGCGGCAAGAGCATCCGCACACGCCTCGGCAGTGTCGAACGCAAACGATGCGTAACCCTCATGCTCAAAGCGCGGGCAGAGACGCAATGTAATTTCGGCTTTGAAACCAAACGCCCCGGTGTCGGCGAGGAATATGCCGGTAAGATCCGGACCGTAATAACGCATGAACGGCTTGCTGCCTTTGGTGGAAAGAGTGCCCGTTGGCACGATGCTGCCGTCGGCCAACACGACCTTGAGACCTAAAACGGAATCCGCCACCGTGCCATGATGTCCCGAGCCAAAGAATAAACAGTTTTGCGAGACTCCGCCGCCGACAGTCGCACGCAAGCCTGACAGCGTACCCCAAAATGGCGTTCGCACCCCCTTGTCCTTGAGGGCCTCATTGAGTTCAGCCCAGGTGCAATTGGCCTCTACAGTGACGTACATGTCGGCGGTATTGATTTCTTTGATATTGTTGAGGCGTCCCATATCAACCATTACGGCATGAGGTGCCTCTTGGATATAGCCGCTGGTGTACGACATACCCCCGCCTCGAGGCGCCACCGGAAAACCGGCCGCCGTAACGGCGGCCACCGACCTCGCCAACTCATCTATCGTGCCTGGACGAATGACGAGCGCTACGAGTTCGCCCGCCATATAGACGTCCTGCGAATAAAATGCGCGCTCCTTCTCATCAACAACAACATGGTCCGTACCCAGAATACTGGTTAATTGCGAACGTAATCGATTGATTGATTCCGGCGAGGTATAACTGACATCGACAGGCTTTTCCGAAGTCTGTGACACGACACGGCCTCCCTATAACAGGCCGGCAAATTGCAACATTGCCATGTTACCCGGCTTGGCAACGCCCAATACCGCTTCAAGAAATACAACAGCCCAGATCGACAAGACCCAGGGGCGGGCCCTCTTCAAGGCGGCGGCCATCTTCAGATTATCCTCTTGGCTGATATCGCCGTGTTCGTCGCCCGTTGCAATAGCTCTCAACCCGGCAATGAAATCAGGCAGATGAACCCGGATCATGATCCCGCAAAAGATAAGAAAAGCGAAAAGCCCAACCTTGGCTGTCAACCACGGCGTTTCGGCAAGACGTCCTGTGTAGACCGTATAAGCGACCGAAACGATGATTGCCGCAACTAGGAAGCGACGTAGCCAATAGTCAACTTTTCCGAGATTCTTGGCTAGATCGGTCCCTTCTCTAAAGTGCATAATCAAAACCATACCGAGCCAAAACGGCGCAAGCAGCCAGAGCGCAATCATCTGACCCGGATAGTGAGGGAGACCCTGTAAGTCGGCGAGTGTCGCACCGATGGTCAGCATCAAAGTCATGCAGATTCGGGGAATTAGATCCAAATTCATCATGATTTTAGCCGCAGTCCTGCGCGTTTGATTGGAAAGCCTGTCGTTTATGACAAAACCACTTGAGTAAAAGACGCCGACATCGCCACCGAGCCAATAAACGAAGCCCAGAAGATGCAAAATGATAAAGAGCTCGTATTGGAATTCGGTCATGACTTTTCTCCTAGAGATAGCCCCACACTGCGCCGGTAACAAAAAATGGCTATTGCAAGCCATTTGGGCGGGTCAACGATAGTAAAGTGCCAGTAGTCTACGTCAAAGGTCAGGGGCAATGCCAGCGGCTAGTAAATGGCAGTTCACCCTTTAGTTGAGCGGTCATACGATCGTTGCGTCCGGCCATCAAGCGATATAATCCTTATCATTTCACCGGTGAGACGCTAGGATACGGGATCGTCAATCCTCCCTGTCAGCCGCACCAACACGTCACCCGACGCGGTCTCATCCGAGATCAATAAACGGAGCACTGTATCTCATGTCGTCTGATCTTAACGAACTTCTTGCCTACCGGGCGCTCGCCCTTCAAGCCATGACAATAGCGGTTAACAGGTGCAATGGTCGCGAAGAAGCGCGTGCCGAAATGCAACGTTCGATCAAGCGACTAGCCGAAGAGATTGGCGCCTCAAAAGGCTGGATTGGTAAGGATCTCAAACTCGTTGTTTTGCCTGAGTATTTTCTGACGGGATTTCCCATGCGCGATAGCTTCGAGTCATGGGCGGATAAAGCCGCACTTGAAATTAACGGTCCCGAATATGAGAGCCTCGGCAAAATCGCCCAAGATTGTGAAATCTACTTGTCCGGCAACGTTTATGAAAAAGATCCCAACTTTCCAGACATCTATTTTCAAGTAAGCTTTGCAATCGGCCCGACGGGAGACGTGATTTTGCGGTACCGGCGGCTGATTTCCATGTTTTCACCATCGCCGTACGACTACCTTGACAAATATTTGGATATCTACGGTGAAGATGCGCTGTTCCCGGTCGCTGACACTGACATTGGTCGTATTGCATGCATTGCTTCTGAAGAAATACTGTACCCCGAGCTTGCGCGATGTCTTGCTCTCAAGGGTGCAGAGATTTTCTTGCACTCGTCGAGCGAAGTGGGGAGCCCAAAATTGACTCAGAAAGGTGTCGCCAAGCGGGCGCGCGCTCAAGAGAATTTGGCCTATGTTGTATCTGCAAATTCAGGGGGCGTGCATAATTACTCTATTGGCGCACAGTCCACTGACGGCGGATCACAAATCGTCGATTTCAACGGATTGGTTTTGTCAGAAGCGGCAGGAGGCAACAGTATGACCGCAAATAGCGAAATCGATTTGGGTGCCTTGAGGCGGAATCGCCTACGGCCGGGAATGCCCAACATGTTATCCCGACAGCCGACCGAACTATACGCGAAACACTACGCCAAAACGCCGATAGTGCCGCCCAATTTCCTTTTGAACGACGACAACGGCACTAAAAAGGCGAAACGAAGTTACTTCATTGAGCGCCAGCAGAACGTGATCGCCTTGATGCAGGAACGCGGTATCCTAACAAAATAGCACGTCGGTAAGACGACTTCGCGCTTAACCGCGATGCTTACCAACCGACCACACGCTTTTATCCAAATGGCGTTGAGCGTAACCCAAGGGAGCAGACTCCAACTCCGTTGCCATCGTGTCGTTCCAACGGTTCAAGAATCCAAAAAAACCAACGACACTTGCAATCTCGATGATCTGTTCGTCGGTATAAGACTTTCGTAATCGGTCAAAGTCCGCATCGCTTACTTCCGAAGGCGAGCGCGCTGCCAGCATGGCAAAGTTGAGCGCCGACCGCTCCGCTTCGCTGAAATGGGAACTCAATTCGAATATCCAGAGTTCGTCGAGTTTGTCCTGAGGGATACCTGATCTCGCCGCGCCGTGCGCGGTATGAGCAGTGCAATACATGCAACCCGCCGACTTACTCGCCACTTCACCAATCATGCGTTTGAGCCCTGTGTCGATCTGGCCTGGCCCATAGACGGCACGGCCGAGTGCAAACAGTCCTTGAAAGATGTCCGGGCGGCGGGCCATTGTGAGTACGTCGTTTGCGACAAAGCCCATCATCTCCAAACTGTCTTCATACAAAGGTTCTAATTCCTCGGGAAGCTCTTCCAGCGAAAGGGGTTTAATCCGCGCCACGGGTCACATCTCCAAACTAACGAGATCATAGCGGACATCCCAATGACCCCATGTCAGCCTTACAAGCACATAGTCTTTTGGGATGACACGGATATCAAGCGGATGTTCATAGTGCTCAAGATGCGCGAGGTAGCGTTCGGTCTCAAACGCACCAGCCGGTACTTCAGTGGTCTCGTGCCCGATAAATTCGACTTCGCTCTCATAGGGTACCAACATGGGGCCCGTGCCGCCGTCGGCTGCCATTGACGAGGAGACCGCACGAGCCACACGCTGTCTCTTTTCCGGACGTTCATGGTCAAACGTGGCCATAGCGAGAGCATCCGACGTCACGGGATGAGCACCAAATTTGGAAGGGCGCCCTCCGAGTTCAAGTTTCTGCGAAATGCGCCCCTCAGCAGCCGTATAGCCTTCACATTGGGCGCCCGTTTCATCGAAGGAGAACCAACTCGAGCCCACAAACTTCCCACGGATGGTCAGTCGAATAAACGCATCAAGCGGCCGCCATGCACCATCAAGGGAATAAATCACATCGCGCAAGAGAACCGAGTCATCCATTTCACAATGGGCTCGCAATGTGCGGTCGCCGTTGGCTTGAACGGTAAAAGTGAACCACTCGCGGCCGATTTCGCCGTCTCGGTTGTGGATGTAGAGAATTTTACCGCCGATAGTTCGTTGATCGAGAGCCATTTAAAATCCTCAATGAATTTCTCGATGACTTAGGCGTCACGCAGTATACGATATATCGCACTGCATTTTTCTTGGTAGTTAACTCAATAAGAATTTGTCGACTACATCGACATATTCCTGAGCCCGCTCTTTGACGAGTAAAGGATGCACACTTGGAAAAATATGCTCCTGACAATCTCTCATGAGTTTAGGCACAATGTCGTGCTCGTCACGCAATATTTCTTTCTCAGAAGTAAGTGCCAGTGCCGGCTGATTGATATTGGTCAGCTGTTGCCGCATGTCATAGTTGAAGACAGCAAGAGCCGATGGCTCAAAGCGTGTCTGGAAAATTTCGACGGCGAGAGAATAGACATCCTCCAATGACTCATCAGTCAATTCGAATTCGGGGTTGATTTGCTGAAGTGCTCCATAAGCGCGGTCCCACAACAAAGTCGTGTGGTCGCCGTTTTGCTCCACAACCGGCTTCACCCGGCTGATCATGGCTTTCATCTTATTACGCGTTGACTCCTCCCAACACGGGCTCCCATCAAGCACAATTCTGCTGATACGCGATGGATAATGGATCGCCATTTCACAGCCGACGGCAGCCCCCATATGTCCCGCAACCATATAAGTCCTAGGGATACCTAGTGCGTCCAAAAAATCGATCATGTTGCTGGCGTAATCGCTGATACGCCATTCGCCGGGTCTTGGGTCCGACATGCCGAAGCCCATTGTATCGGGCGCGTAGATTTCGTAACCACGCTCAGCAAATAACGGCATGACATGTTCATAAAGTCTCCCGCTCATGGGCACCCAATGTAACAATAAAAGAGGTTTCGCCCCATCTACGCTGCCCATAGTTCTGTAATGGACTTGGCCCGCCGGCGTGTCCGCATAGCCTCGTCGGGGGCGCGATTCTGGATGAAATTCGTTTGACATGGGTTCGCTTTACTCGTTAGTTCGGCGCCATTGTCTACTTTAGCGACTCAAAGTTGCCCCAACACGTCCCCGACCGCAACCTCATTACGCGTGACCTTTATGCGGATCAGCCCTTTATGCACCACAAGATTCATTTCAACCTTCCTCCGTATAGATATTAAATCCAATTTGTAGTACTGCTTTCCAAAGAAAGGCGAAAATTGGCTCAGCACCGCTGCACTGGCATGCCCTTGCAATACGCACACTCAATCACATTGACACGGGCATTGCTCTTTTCGTAGTGAATCAAAAGACTGTAGTATAATTATTGTTTGAACGTTGGGAGGCACTAGATGCCCGAAATCGTCAATGAATTCACAGTTGACGCGCCTTTAGAGCGTGTATGGGAAGCTGTCAGCACGACGGAAGGTTTGAAAAGCTGGTGGACAGATGACAGTTTTTCGGAAGCCATGCTAGGTGGAAAGGCAGAGTTCGGATTCAAAAATCGCGATATCGTTTTTACCATGGAGACAACCCTGTTCGACGTGAATGAATTTCAAGAATGGCGCTGTCTCAACGGGCCGGATAAGTGGATTGGCACCAATGTGTCATTTGAACTGGAGCCGCAAGAAGGTGGCAGGACCCGCATACGCTTTGAACACAGAAACTTGCGTGAAGAAGACAAGTATTATACCGAGACAAAAGAAACCTGGGAGAAGTGCTTGGACCACTTGAAAGGATTCGTAGAAGGTAAAAACCCCGGCCCTGTTTTCATAAACGGTTAAACCGACTTGCAGGTTCAATCAGGTAGCGCCAGGGCGGCGGCAAAATGAAATGAGATCTTCAGCCGTGACGCCACCCAGACATCGGGCCTTTTATTACGGCCAGCCACGGGCCGCACCCGTCACTTTTCTATTGATTGACATGCTTGGCGGATAAAATTCGTCCGTATGGGCACGAACGGGCTTACGGGGAACTGTGTTAACTAAGATCGAAAGTGTGAGACGCACGTTGCCGGGACATGAAAACTCGGATTGCGCACGAGTTTAATGCGGCTCCTCGCCGCCGGAGACGTTTAAGCTTTCAGCCGTAATGTATTTCGCCTCGTCGGAACATAGAAACGCGACAGCGTTAGCTGTGTCTTCCGGAACGCCCGGGCGGCCGAGCGGAATACGATTGCACATATCGACCATGTATTGATCCAGTGACTTGCCGGTTTTCTCGGCAAAATACTCATTCTGCCATGCGCCCAGACCGGTTGTGACGTGATTGGGGCAAACATTGTTGACGGTAATCCCATGAACGCCTAACTCAATCGCCGCCGAGCGCACGAGACCGACAAGACCATGCTTAGACGAAGTATAAGCGAGCGCAAAAGGAAATCCCGATTTTGCTGCTTGACTCGCGATGTTAATGATACGCCCCCCGCGACCTTGTTTGATCATTTGGCGTGCGGCGTGCTTTAGACCGAAAAAGCAACCACGCAAATTCACATTGAGAACAGCATCCCAATCGTCCTGTGTCACATCCGTAAGAGGGCCCATAATGTAGCCGATACCCGCATTGTTGATCATGATATCGATACCGCCGAAATAAGCGCCCGTATAAGCGACCAATGCTTTTACATCGCTTTCCTCACGCACGTCGCAAACCCTCGTCGTGACATCGGCGCCAAGCGCCCTAATTTCTTCCGCAATCTCTTCCATTTCAGCCGATGTCCCAATGGCACTGTCCGGCGTCGTTGCATCTTTCGGTGCTCCGATATCGCTTATGACGATTTTGGCGCCTTCGTGCGCAAGTTTCCTGGCGATCGCTTGGCCTAATCCCTTTTGGCGTCCCGATCCCGTCACGACAGCAACCTTTCCTTCCAAACTGCTCATAGGTTCACTCGCCTCTTTCAATGCTCAAATCCGACTTCCATAAACTTGACCGACTGGCGGTTTTTAGAGGTCGATATAATCGAGGCATTTGACATTAATGCTTCAACCGTCGAAGGGCTCAACCTCTTCACGCAACTCTTACGCTGTTGGATAACCGGGCTATAAAATCGTAGAATGCCATATTTGGAACGAAAATGATCCTTTACCACCTAACTTTTCTATCGATAGAGGGTAAGGTCCGCGTATTTACGCTTCGACATAGTTCGTCGAACGGCTTGCCAGATACTTCTTCAATCACGTAACAAGTTAACGCTATCCTGCTTGGACCATATTTTAGCGAAGAAAGTTAAGTGATCACGACGACATTCGATCGCGGCAATCGAGGCCATATGCCAAACACTGCGGATTCACCTCTTCTCGCCTAGGACAACCGACCGCGTGAAGCGGGAGCCCAGCTGCGCTATCGTATATGCTACGATCATCCGGACAGGGAGACGACCCTATGAGCGACCCACTCGACGAAGTGTTGAACCGAACCAAAGTCCCTGGTCAACGTCCCTATTTCTTCAAAGATCCGGACGTCGAGCGGGTGCTCAATATCACGATGGCAGTAGCGGGCGAGCTTGCGGTTGCACGGGAACGCATCGACACGCTGGAGCGATTGCTCCAAGAAAGGAACGTACTGGGCGCTGACGATGTGGAGGACTACAAGCCTGACGACAATATCATGCAAGAACGCATGAAATGGCACAAAGATTACGTGGCGCGCATTTTGCGCATCGTGCAACAGGAAATCGATGCCCTGGAGGGAGACAACGCAAAGACGTAAAGCGACTATGCGTTGATTTGCGGCGCTTCAATGAGAATGACTTGGAACGTCCCCGTTCCATCCCTAAGCTTCTTGGCCTCTTCGTATTCAGGCGAACTCCAAAACGTCTGTGCAGCTTCTTTGCTCGGCCACTCTGAGATGACAACGCTTGCGCTATCGCCCCAGGCGCCTTCCAAAAGTTCAGCACCACGACCCATCAGCACATATCTGCCACCATATTTTTCAACAAGCGGGGGCACCGCCCGACTGTAACCGGACACAAATCTTTCCCTGTCCGTTAGATAAGCCAGGATAATCATGTAACATTTGTGCTCAGCCATGCGCCGGTTCCCCATTTCATCCGGGCCCTGACCTGTGCACAGCACAAGGTGGGACATCTTCGGGCGCAGCCACATTACACCACATAGCTACGCGACGGCTACACTTGTATATTCGGCGCTAGTTGACGCAAGAAGAAAGGGAGGTTTCAATGGTGGCGAGCATTGACCCAGCGGTCGCAGGCGACATCAAACGCCATTTTATCACCGTCGGCGACCGGCAAGTGCACTACTTGCGTGCAGGTACGGGGCCGTGCGTTGTCTTGTGCCATGGTTCGCCCAATTCCGGGCTTGCCATGATCGCCATTATGAACGCCCTCAAGGACCGCTTTACGGTGATCGCGCCCGACACGCCGGGAAACGGCAATTCGGACCCCTTGACTTTAGATGAACCCCTCATTCCCGATTATGCCCGCGCCCTTCAAGAAACACTCGATGCACTAGGAGTGGAAACGTTCGCGCTTTATGGATTTCATACGGGTGCCGACATCGCTGTCGCCCTCGCCGCGCAGTCACCACAGCGCGTCTCCTTGGTCGTAGCAAACGGTCTGCCACTTTTCAACGAAGACGAACGCCAACTCATGCTCGAAAAATACCTGCCGCCTTTTGAACCGCAATGGGACGGTAGTCACCTGTGTTGGCTGTGGGCACGACTCACTGAACAACAGGTCTTTTTTCCCTGGCATGAACAAGATGCCGTTCATCGTATGAAGCGGGGCGTTACATCCATGGAATCAATCCACATGCAAGCGGTCGAGTTCTTGCGCGCCGGAGACGCCTATCGCAAACCCTATAGGGCTGCCTTTATTCAAAAATCGGAGGAACTTGTTTCAAAACTCACTGTACCTACATTCTTGACGGCGTTTGTAGACGACCCTCTCCATGATCACCTTAAACGCCTAGACAAAGTGCCGGATACCGTTCGTATCAAAAAATTCGGCGAAAGTTTGGCCGAAGCGGCTAAGGCCCTGAACCCATTGTTCGATGAACACGTGGGCAGCGTCCCACCCGTCTCACCACAAAGCGCTCCATTTACTGACGGACGGCTCCATCAGGACTTCGTCGAGATCGACCGTGGGCAGGTTTATTTCCTGAAACGAGAAGGGAACGGCCGGCCGATCGTCGCACTGCATGATCCCGCAAGCTCATCGCGGCTTTATGATGCCTTCATGGCGGGTTCACAGGTGACGCGGCCGCTCTATGCCGTCGATCTGCCTGGCAACGGCGAATCCGACAATGTGTTTTCCGATGGAGTGCCAACCATCGAAGGATACGCTGAAAAGCTCGACGAAATCTTACACGCCCTCGGCGAAAGCGAGGTAGATATCGTGGGGTATTACAGCGGCGGATATGTGGGCACAGAACTCAGCATCCTAAGGCCCAATTTGGTCAAGCATCTCGCCCTCATCGGCGTCGAACAATATGAATTCAAAGAGCAACGAGACAGACTCGCCAATTACACGCCCGACATCTCGCCCCGCTGGGACGGCACCCACTTGATCACCGCATGGCGGATGATGCGCTCCCAAGGACTATTCAATCCCTGGTACAAAACTACCAAAGAAGCGGCAATGGTCGACCCTTATGTTGACAAACACATGGTGCACCGACGTGTGGTCGATCTGATGAAATGCGGGAACACCTATCAACATGCCTATCGCAGCTATTTTACATACCCGACGCTTGATCGGCTGCCGCTCGTTACGTGTCCCTTATGGATCTGCAAATTGAGCTGGGATCCACGTCAGGAGGAAGGTATTAAAATTGCCAACACCTTGAACATCCCGACTGCTGATATTTCGCCGGATATGTCGAAATGGGGTTCGTTTTTTGAAAATCTGTTTATGGACTAATCTATGTGCCGTTGCTTAGAAACATAAGTGAGAGTTGGGGAAATATCACGACGATCGCGAGCCCAATAAGCATGAGTCCGATGAAAGGCACAACCGCTTTGCAAATGGTCCAAAAATCTTCGCGAAAAGCGCCCATGGCCACGATGAGATTAAGGCCCAACGGCGGTGTCAAATAGCCAATTTCCAAATTGACAATCATCATGATTCCGAAGTGCACCGGGTTCATGCCGTATTCGGGAGAACTTGCAATGGGCTGAAGCAACGGGCTCAAAATCAAGACCGCCGAGCCGATATCGATCAAAAAACCAACCAGGAGCAAAAGAAAATTGGTCGCCAGAATAAACGCCAGTTTCGACTCGACCGCACCGGTCAAGATCTCAACCATCTGCATTGGCACTTGCTGATAGGTCATGAACGAGTTGAGCGCGACAGCGAAGCCCAGCAAAGGAAACAGGCTGCCCAAGAGTTTGGCTGTCTCTGTGACCACATCGACAAGATCCTTAGGCGTCATATCTCTGTGGATGATCATTTCCACAATAATGGCGGTAAACACGGCAACAGCTGCCGATTCTGTCGGCGTAAAATAGCCCGAATAGATACCACCAAGGATTATGATGGGTACCAGTAAGGAAAACACCGCTTTTGCGAGCGATTTGACGATGGCGCGTATATTGTAGCTGCCACGGCGACGCCTGAAGTTAACAGTCACGGCATAAGCGCTCATAAGTGTAGTGAGAACAATGGCTGGACCGATACCCGCGATGAACAAGTCGGCAATCGAAGTCTGGCTCATAACCCCATAGAGAATGAGCGGAATGCTGGGAGGAATGACAATCCCCAACGTGCCGGCAGCGCAAAGCGCGCCCAATGCAAACGATTTGGGATAGCCTTCTTCGATCAACGCTGGATACATGATTGAGCCAACGGCGAGTAATGTTACCGTAGAAGAGCCTGATATAGACGCGAAGACAGCGCACGATAGCACTGTCGCCAGGGCAAGGCCGCCCGGGATCGGATTGGTGAGTTCGCGCATCAGATTGATAAGCCGCACGGCAATACTACCCCGCGCCATGATCGCACCCGCTAAAATATATAGAGGGATTGATAACAACACTTCGCGGTTGGACGCTTGCCAAATATCAAACAGAACATTTTGGACGTTGCCGTCGTCGTACAGATAGGTAACGATGAAAACAATCGTGCCCAAAACAACAATGACATTTTGTCTGAGGACGATCAGAACAAATGCCAACAGAAAAAGCAGGAGGATGGTCACAGACTTCTATCCTCCTGAGGCGTGTCATTCTCCGCCCCTTGTTCTCCCATAAGAATGTCGGCCGCTGTGACTTCTCGACTGTTTCCGCCCTCAATCGGTCTCAGCTTTGGCCAAATCAAAAAAATGATGTGACGCATGCCTCCGATAAAATAGGCAAGCACAATGACCATTTGAAAAGGCCACACGACAATGCGCACCGTATTGAACATCTCGTCAAGCTCGCAAGCCTCCACAACCAAGTAGACCCCGACGCCCGCAACGAACCAATAAAAGAGCGCAGTAATGAGATCGGCTAGACGTACGATCAGGCCTTCCCATGCAGTAGGAATGAGTTGATCGGTAAATCGGGGACGCAGATGCGCGCCATCGGCCGTCGCCAGACCGATGCCCATGAACGCGACAACAATCATGCCGAAGACGCCGATTTGGCTTGCCTGCAAGATACCGCTTCCCGTGTATTCTCGCCAAAAGACATCCGTAAAGAGTGCAATTGCCATCACGGAAAATGCAGCAAAGCAAACAGCCTGCTCAAACGTTCTAAGCCGTTTCAAGAAAACTTTGGCGATGGGCACCCCGGAGGCCTCCGGTTATGGTTGAGGCAAAAAAATTGGCCAAAACTTAACTTGCGTTATCCTGCTGAGAGTTGCTCTTGCTTTTTTTAAGATCGTCCGCTGTCTGATTAGCCGATTGAGATTTAAACGCTTCTTTGCCTGCAATGATCGCATTGTAAACGAGCCGTGACTGGCCACCGACTTGATCGATGATGGCTTCAATTTGACCGTCTGTTGCATCGACCCATCGGGCACGTTCCTGTGGTGTCAACTCATATACTTCGACGCCGTCAGCTCTAAGCCAACCGATAACATCATTAAGCAGAGCCCGCACCGGCTCACGCCGGTTGGAGGGCGGGCCCAAAGCGTCAATGATCGCTTGTTGCTCTTGCGCGGTTGCCGTATCCCACCATTTCTTATTAGCCACCACTCCGCCCGTATCATAGCCGTGATGAGTGAGGGTTACGTGGGTCGCATGCGCACGCGTCGCGTAGTAATGAAAGATCAGATTGCTGGCGCCACCCTTCACAAGTCCTGTCTGCAATGCTTGGACGACATCTGTGCTGCCGACCGGCACCGAGTTGGCGCCGATGCTGCGCAAGAAGACTTGTGCTGCAACGTTCGGAGCCCCGCGCAGCTTGAGACCTTGAACGTCTTGCGGCAAACGGATCGGAATGTTGGCATAAATGTCGGTCCAGCCTACTTCGGACCAAGCAAGCAAAACCAATTCCTTTTCGCGCAATAATTTTGCGGCGGGTTCTTTGAGGTAATTGTCGTAAACAAAATCGACTTCTTCGACGGACTCAAATAGATAAGGTGCAAGGAGAATGGTTAGCTCCGGGACGATTACCGCAAGACCTTGAAGCGACGGCCCCATGATTTGAACACGATTGCGCCGTGTTTGTGCCAACATTTCATCTTCGTTACCGAGTTCGCCACGAATGAAATACTCGAACTTAATTTCCGGCGCGATGTTAACAAGATCAGTCTGAAACTTTGTCCAAGATTTATCCCAAGGGGAGTCCGGTGAAGCTAATGCGGCAATTTTCCCCTCAAGGGGATACGCATTGCTCAAGAATGAAACACTCGAAAAAAAGATTGCGATACCGCTCAAATAGAGCTTTTTGATCATCTCCCACCCCCCAATTGCTAACAATTGGATCTACCATGATCCTTCGCCAAAGACTAACTAGCGGCATATAGTGTTACAGTTGGGCAGCTTAACAGATACCATAGTAACCGGAAGAAAAGTGCGAAACAGCTAGCGGTTGCTTTACGTTCGCTGTAGCCTACGACGAATTCAATTCTTGCGAGTTGGACACCTCATCATAATCCTTGGCCACCGATGGTTGACACAAAGTTGAACCACCACCTTCATGTCACCGTAGATCCGGACTCCAATGCCGGACTTATGGCCACGATTGGCCCAGTGCTTCTCAAACTGAGGGATCTGACGATCCTTCTCCTTGCGCTCATTACTCTCCTTTACGTCTTATTGCCGTTTGCAGGCGATCCAGCCGAAGTTCTTGCCGGAATGGATGCAACACCTGAACAATTAGCGGCAATCCGCGCGAAGTTTGGATTGGATCAACCATGGTATGTTCAGTACGCGACTTATTGGTGGAATGTGCTTCGGCTTGATTTCGGTGTATCGCTCGCAAGCGGACAGCCGGCAATGGAAATCGTCATAGCACACTTGCCGGCAACGCTTTTGCTCGCCTCATTGTCCATGGGATTCACAATCCTGGTTTCCGTACCCCTCGGCGCCTTTCTCGGTTTTAAGACCGAGCGACCCCTGCCGGGCGTATTTGCACATTTCGTTTTTAACTTGCGTCGCGTCACCGAATGGGTGGTATTTATCTTTCAAGGCATGCCGGGGTTTGTGTTCGGCTTGATCTTGATCCAGATCTTTGCCGTTTCTCTGCAAGTCCTGCCGTCCATCGGGTATGGCAGTGTCGATACCTGGATTCTGCCGACACTCGCGCTGTCTTCTTTCCTCGTACCCAAACTCGTGCGCGTGTTGGCTGCAAACGTGACCGAAGCTCTAAGAGAAGACTATATCCGCACCGCACGCGCCTATGGGGCCACAAGACTCGAAGTTCTTTGGCGCCACGCCCTTCCCAACGCCTTGCTCGGGGCCACAGCCTTAATCGGAACGCAGTTTGCTTTTCTACTGTCAGGAACCGTAATTATAGAGCGCATGTTTACTTGGCCAGGCATTGGATGGCTGCTGATCGATCGCACGCAGACCCTTGACTATCCGGTCGTTCAGGCGCTCGCACTCCTCATTGCCGTAATGGTCTTCACGGTCAATACGGTAACGGATTTGAGCTTCCGTTATCTCGATCCCCGCCTGCGAAATTCTTCAAATTAAATGCACCCCATGGCGATATTCCAAGCAGACCGGCGAGCGGAACAGAGGCGGGAAAGGATGCGCTCAGAATGGGGCAGCCGTCTCACTGCAGAAATCGTGATCGGGATTTTGTTCGCGCTGGCGGTCATATCACTCTTGATCTTTCGTCCTTTACTTACGACACATGATCCCATGCAGACGGATCTGCTGCTACGCTTCCAACCTCCGGGAACAGAGAATCATTGGTTGGGTACGGACGAGTTGGGACGGGATATGTGGTCGCGCGTGCTTGCGGGCTTGCAATGGTCGATGAGTGCTGCCGTGACGGCCACGCTCATCGCATTCATCATCGGTACATTGCTCGGTCTTTTGGCTGCCCGCTTTTCCGGCTTTATCAGGACGATTATTCGACAGTCGATTGATACGGTTCTATCATTTCCCGGTTTGATCGTCGCAATCTGTGTGATTGCCGTTTTCGGTCAAGGCTTTCAGCAACTCGTATTGACTTTGGGTCTGTTGAGCTGGCCTGTTTTTGCCCGCGTCGTTTATGCCGAAGCGCTAAGTCTCCTTGAACGAGAATATGTGCTGAGTGCTCAGCTTATCGGTGTCGGCAAATTGACGATCCTTTATCGCCATGTTCTTCCTGGCTTACGAGCAACTTTGATGGTCATGCTGGCATTTCATTTTGCCGACATGCTGATTGCTGAAAGCGCTCTCTCGTTTCTCGGTATTGGCGCACCTTTAGGCGAACCCACCTGGGGTAATATGCTGGCTGCCAGTCGCGACAAGCTCTTTCAAGCTCCGTGGATGATGCTCGTGCCGGCAAGCGCCATTGTATTGGCGGTTGTGACGGCCAACTTGGTGGGTGACGGCATTGCCGCAGTGTCGCGACGGTTAGGTAAAGGAATCGATCTGTAAAGGGTTGGAAGTTATGCACCGCTATACAACAGGCATTTTGGGGTGCCTGTGTATGACATTTGCAGCGCAAGCTCAAGCCAACGAAACCATAATTTCCGAAGTCCGGGTAGGATTACTTGCTCATGACGTGCCGATAACCGGCACTCATGTTGAAAGCGGAGTCGATTTTAACATCGAGATCCTTTCCAAACGACTGCCCAAAACTGAAAACCTCCCCAAAGTCATTGCCGACATATTTAGCCCTCGGCTCCATTTGGGAGGGTCTATTAACTCGGACAACAATACACACAAGGCTTATTGGGGTTTTACCTGGAATGTGAATTTAGGGGAGAGTTACTTCTTTCAAATCGCCCTTGGCGGCGCGGGCCAGAGCGGCTTTCGGAATGACCGGCCCGCGGCGCTTCGCATGAGCCGAAAGAGATTGGGTTGTACGTTTATGTTTCGGGAGGCCCTAGAATTAGGTGTGCGGTTGACTGAACGTCTCAGCGCATCAGTCATGTTAGATCACATCTCCAACGTCGGTCTCTGCGCCAAAAATGCGGGTCTGGACACGATGGGCAGTCGCCTCAGTTGGAGCTTTTAGGCAACTTTTTCAAGCTTTGTCGATAAGCGGATAAGCTGCTGGATTATAGTAACATGGAACTGAAGCCGGTTTGAACGAAGCTTGGCGCTAACTTTATAACGGACTTTAAAGGATTGCCGTGTCGGCAAGATCGCCAAAACCCCCACACCACGGAATAAAAGACCAACATCATGGCCGATCATAAATCCGCAAGTATTCTCGACAATCGCAATCTGCATCTCCAGTTTCTAACCCAGCATGGAAAAGTTGAAGCGCTCAAGGGCGTATCGTTGAGTGTCGGTGAAGGCGAAATTATCGGCGTCGTGGGCGAGTCAGGCAGTGGCAAATCGGTAACGGCGATGAGCGTTCTCCAGCTTCTGCCGCAGGACAAAGCCCGCATTACCGACGGCCAGATAAGGTTTCTCGATCGAGAGATTCTTAAAATGCGCGAGCGAGACATGCGTCACATTCGAGGACGCGATATCGCAATGATTTTTCAGGAACCGATGACGGCGCTCAATCCGGTATTGAGCGTTCGGAACCAGATTATCCAGGTGATTCGCCGGCATAAAAAGCAGTTGTCCGCTGAAGAAGCGAACGCGCAAGCACTCGAGATGCTCACCGATATCCGCGTTCCTGACCCAAAACGGGTCATGAACAGTTATCCGCATGAGCTCAGCGGCGGACTACGTCAGCGCGTGTTGATTGCCATGGCGTTTTCAAGCAATCCAAAACTCATCATTGCGGATGAACCGACGACAGCTCTGGACGTGACGATTCAAGCTCAAATTCTGAAACTTTTGACGGACATGGCGAGGAAAAGAAATACCGCCGTTATTTTTATCAGCCATGATTTGGCGGTCGTCGCCCAATTGTGCGACCGAGTCTATGTTATGTATCAAGGCGAAATCGTCGAGCACGGCGACACATGCCAAGTGATTCGGTCACCAAAACACGCCTATACGAAAGCCTTGTTAAACGCCATCCCGGAAGGTAAGCCGCATAAAGCGCGATTAAAAACCGTCGCCGACACATTAAATGAGACTGAGGGTGAAGACCGGCCAACGTCCCAACGAGTTCAGACTAGGTCTCACCGGGCAGGTGGTCCCTTGGTCGCGGCTTCGAAACTCACGGTTCGGTACCCGCTCAAGTTTGACTTCATGGGACGACCGACACGGTATCACACGGCCGTCGATGCGATTGATCTCGAAATTTATGAAGGCGAAACCCTGAGCATCGTCGGTGAGTCGGGAAGCGGTAAGACAACAGTTGCCAAAGCCATTGTCGGTCTTACGCCCCCAGCCAACGGTGTGATCTCCTTCAACGGCCACAAGATAGGCCAAGTCCGCACTTTGAAACACCGTCGCGCCATGCAAATGGTATTTCAAGATCCCCAATCATCACTTAATCCGCGACAGCGCATCTGGCAAATCGTGACGGAACCCCTGTCCGTGACCGAAAGCCTTGGCAAACCGATTTTAAAGCAGCGCGCCGAAGCTTTGCTGGAAATGGTTGGCATGGAACGTGATCAGATCAACCGCCATGTACACGAGTTTTCCGGCGGACAGCGACAGCGCATCGCTATTGCGCGCGCGCTTGCTATTCACCCGAAACTCTTGGTGCTTGATGAGCCTACGTCCGCTCTCGACGTCTCCGTCCAAGCACAGATCTTGAATCTGCTTTTGGATCTTCAAGAAGACCAGGATCTAACATACCTGTTCATTTCTCATGACGTATCTGTTGTTCGTCATATTAGTGATCGGGTCGTCGTGATGTATAATGGTAAAATTGTGGAGCAGGGTCCAGCGATTGACGTGCTGAACGCCCCTCAAAAAGCCTACACAAAAAAACTCATGGGGTCCGTGCCAAGCTTGGCGCAAGCCTTTTGAGGCAGGTTCAGCCGCCAAGCGAGAACTCAGATACATATAAGAGCGAACCGCCAAGTTCGGTCTTGGAAGGGACGACCCAATCCTTTGAGGCTATTTGATTTCATCTGGCACATACGGGTTCCGGGAGGGCCAGCGGCCATTTTGCGAGAAAGATATGGCTTGTTCCATCTGCATGGCAAACTTGCCGACAATCGTGCTGGGATGCGTTTCGCTTTTGGCTTATTTTAGAGTCGGTTATCGACACCCCCGCGAGTAACAGCACCCAACAAGGAAGAGGTGTCCGACAGCCGACAGATCGCCAAAAGGAAGAAAAAGACCAGGCAACGAGGTATTTTAATGCAGCGCTCCGAACTCTCGAATTCCGAGGACCCCCGGCGTTCTCATCAGTTGGTGCCTGTATCCCGCCCCTTCGAGTCATCTCAGACTCATTTGCCGACAGATAACTTGCCGCGCTTCAGCATTTTCTTTTGGACCGGAATCATCACCCTATTCTGGCTCGGCGGAGCTCTTGGCTTCTTTATTGGTTTTTATGGGGCTGAGGGAATACAAACTCTTCCCCTAAGCAATGTTATCGGTTTCGTCTCTCTTCTCCTGATACCTGTCTTTCTCATATGGTTTCTCGCGGCTGTGATTCACTTCGCGATTGATTTACGCCGATCATCCGAGCACCTCAGTCTAATTGCCAGCCGGCTGATGGGGCCCGAGATGACGGCTGCTGAAGATATTGTCCAACTGAGGCAAGCGATCAGAAGTCAGCTTGATTCGCTTCACTCTGACGTTGAAGTCGCATTGTCAAACGTCGAAAAGTTGGAAGAGGACGTTCATCAGAACTCCGACAAACTCCCCCGGTCCACCGCGACGGCCGAAAGGCACTTCAAGGTAAAGTCAAAGCCTGAAGGTGAGCGAGACGAACTCAAAATGCCCGAGCGAAGCCAAGAGAACAAGGAGAATAAATCCAAAGAGTCTTTGACGAAACAACCTGAGTCATTTCAGCAGGCTTCCGAAAAAACCGGTGCGAAAATCAAGGGTGTTGATCATCAAACTCAGAATCGGACCGAGATGCCCAGCGACACAGCCAACGCCACATTGAAGAGCCCGACTGCAACCGAAAAACAACTGAATGAGGATCATATCCAGGTCAATGACACGCCGGAATCAGTTTCCTCACAAACCCGGGACCTCGCAAGACATCACGAACAACAACATGCTTCGTTGAAGCAAACCATTGAGCGCTTGGATCAGAAGAATACAAAACTCGAATCGTCCCTTGATGCCCAAAGACTTGTGCCAAGCCAAATTGGCGAGGGGGACCCGGTTCAAGATCAAGGAACGATTGATGAACGGATGGCGTCCATTTCTTCCGCCATAGAGTCAGCCTGTGCGACGGCAACGACCGATGACGTCGTTCAGCACACCGAGCAGACTCTGGCCGAGCAAATTGCCGCTATTGCAAAGCATATCGAACGCGCAAGCGAAAACGCTTCAGCAGCGGATGAGAAATCAGGGCGGTCGTCCGTCGAATATGCAAGGTCGTCTGACAACGATATCGGACAGGCAACGGCCGAAGACGTTACCGAACGGTCTCAGACGGAGTTGGACATGCAGCCCTCGACGGAAGACAAAGTCTCCGAGGAGACCAAACCGTTACAAGACAACGTTGCCTCTGCCAAAAGCGACATGGGGACGCCTGAAAAGGACAACAGCCAATCTCAGTTGACAAACAAGAGAGTATGGAGATGGCGCGATATTTTAGCGGCAGCGGACAATCAAGCTGATACGCTAGGCGCTTCCATTCCGGTAAGTACTACAAGAAGCGGGGATATACCGCATACATCGCTTCACATTATCGAGACGCTGCAAACAATGACCATCGACTTAGACAGCGCGCTGGAAGAGGACGTACCGACGGAATTGATGCGGCGTTATTTGAACGGTGAGAGAAATCTGTTTGCACGGAGAATCGTGCATTGCGAACGGGAAGACATGTTGCAGCGTATTCAATCCAAATACCAAAACGACCAAAAATTCAAAAACAACACTGACCGCTATCTGTCCCAATTTGAAGAATTGTTGAGAAATGCGCAGGAAGAAGAGCGCGAAAATACTCTCACCAGAACCTATTTGAGTTCAGATACAGGAAAAGTCTATTTGCTCATCGCCGATGCATTGGGTCGGATCAATCAATAGGGAAACTTTGCCCCAACCAATCTTATACGACATGCTGGATTCGTCATCTGCCCTCGAAACTGACCGATGCAACAATACCTGGATCTTCTGAGACACGTACGTGAAACCGGCGTCCGCAAGGACGACCGCACGGGTGTCGGCACATTAAGCGTATTCGGCTATCAAATGCGCATGGATTTGAACGCGGGATTTCCCGCGCTCACGACCAAAAAACTGCATTTGAAATCAATCATTCACGAACTGCTCTGGTTCTTGGCAGGCGACACCAACATCAAATACCTAAAAGACCATGGCGTGAGCATTTGGGACGAATGGGCCGATGATGATGGCGAACTCGGCCCCGTCTACGGCCGTCAGTGGCGTTCATGGCCCACGCCCGACGGACGTTCCATCGATCAGATTTCCAGCTTGGTGCGACAGATAAAGAGCAACCCGGACTCGCGCCGCCTGATCGTCAGCGCATGGAACGTAGCCGACCTGGACGATATGGCTCTACCTCCCTGTCACTGTCTGTTTCAGTTCCACGTGGCAGAGGGGCGTCTTTCGTGTCAACTCTACCAACGCAGTGCCGATCTCTTTTTAGGTGTACCCTTCAATATGGTGTCATATGCTTTGTTTACCGCCATGTTGGCACAAGTTACCGCGTTACGCCCCGGCGAATTCATCCACACCTTTGGCGATGTCCATCTCTACTTAAACCATCTGGATCAAGCTGATGAACAGCTTACGCGCGCGCCGCGCGCGTTACCCGAATTACGTCTCAATTCGGATGTGAAATCACTTTTTGAATTTCGGTACTCGGATATCAAGTTGACAGGGTACGACCCCCTGCCAACCATCAAAGCGCCGATTGCCGTCTAATATGCGCCTTAGCCTCATAGCCGCCATATCCGAGAACCGTGTCATCGCACGCGACGGTGAAATTCCATGGCGTATTCCGGCTGACATGAAACATTTCAAAGCCACAACCATGGGTAAGCCAATCATCATGGGGCGTAAAACGTTTGATGTACTCGGCAAGCCCTTGCCCGGACGTTTCAATATCGTCATGTCGAGTGACAGGTCGTTCGAAGCCCAAGGTGCCGAAGTCGTTCTTGATTTCCGCACGGCTCTCGAACGCGCCGGCCGTTTTGAGTCCGACGAAATCATGGTGATCGGCGGCGGAGAGATTTACGAGCTGGCCCTCCCGTTCGCAGACCGCATTTACCTGACCGAAGTTCATGCAAAAGTCGAGGGCGATACTTACTTTCCTCACTTGCCGACCAACGACTGGCGAGAAGTAAGTCGTGATTTCCTGAAGAAACGAGATAAGGCGACGTATGATTGCAGTTTCCTCATTCTGGAACGCCGACGCCGCGACAGAGTAAAAGAGTAAACCGGACTCGGCATCTCTCCCGCGCACAAATTTCCGCACGAGCCAATCGAGCTCCCACGAGGACAGCGCGTATCCGTTTGAGAGCCGCGCGGCTCATGCGGCCCTCTCGCGCTTGATCCATCCTTTGTCGGTCAAGCATTTCAACAGATATTCATGCGGTCTGTCTCCTTTGAGCGAATTACACGCACCGCACAGAAGTTGAAGGTTGCTGATGTGATCCGTTCCGCCTTTTGCCTTCGGGATAATGTGATCCACGGTCAGGTTACGAAGCTCGAAATGTTCTTCGCAGCCGTTGCAGTAGCCGCCCTGCTCGCCGTAGAGATAACGTTTATTCTTCGCGTCGTTGTAGCGAATGAGCCTGCCTAAATCGGTCCTCTCGGGAATGTCCGTTCGATGCGTGCCGCGATAGAAGAGTCCGAGTTCGCGGTCCATGCGATCCCGCACCAAGTCGGCAGCTTTCGGCGAGATGTCGATGCCCACCCATTGCCGATGCAGTTGCTCCGCCGCAATGCACGCCGTGGCGCAACCGCAAAAGGGATCAAGCACCGTATCTCCCTCGTTCGAGGAAGCACGGATAATTCGCTCAAGTAGGGCTAAGGGCTTCCTGGGTAGGGTAGCCGGTCTTCTCCTTTGAGGTCGGTATTTGCTGGAATGACATTATGTCGCTCCACACATCTCCAACCGCTTTCCCTTTCTCCAGAACATCATCAAGGTATCGGCGCTTTCCCCTGCCGTCGAAATACTTCCGCCCATCTTCATCCGTTTTGTTGAACCGCCGAATGTATTCCGGGCGATGGGCTTGTGACGGCTTGTTGAAGGTGAAATCGTCCGAAACGGTGTAGTAGAGAAGTATATCGTGACCTCTGATCCAATTCTTTGCCGTCGTCTTGAAGCCTGACAATACGGCAATATCCCAGGTGCATTCCCTTCGGAAGCAACGTTGCCCGAATATCGCATCCAGCAGCAGTTTCAAGTAGTGGCTAGCGGTCGGGTCGCAATGCAGATAAATGCTACCCGTCGGCTTGAGCAAACGGCGCATCTCCATGAGCCTGATGGCCATATAGATCAAGTAACTCATCATGGAGGCGCCATGGATCTGGCGGGTGGTGGTCAGCAGCGAGTAAAGCCCCGGATAATCGTGTTTGATCTCGCCGTGCCAAGCGAGATTTACATCATCCAAGCCCCACGTATCCTTGAACTCCGCCCCGGCGGCCTTGGAGCCGATGGGCGCGGCGTAGTTGGCTTTCGAGTTGAACGGCGGGTCTAGATAGATCAGGTCGACGGACGCGGAGTTCATGCCCCGCATGACGTCGAGATTATCGCCTGTCCAAACGGTCTGGTTCGACCAGTTGGGGCGTCCGGTGGGGGGGGGCTGCTTCCACCTTCAGCCTAGAGCGGGCGGCCATCGACCGTCCGGCACGCTTCGGCGCGGGCGATGCCGCCCTTGGCATGTCCGACCTGCAAGGTAGAGTCGTTAGTCACCTGCCCCGTAGCGATGTCAACAACGAGACTGGCCAAACGGTTGATGTCTCCAGGCCGTTTCGACACGTTCGTTTCCTCCGCGTTCGATGAGTACGCAATTTGTAAACGAATTCTGCCAAATATCAATGCCGCGGGGTTTCGGCCACTCAATATTATTTCACTCAGGTTTCTATCGAAGACCCTTTGCGCCATCACTCCGAGACACCGTGCGCCTCATGAGCGGCTCAAGCCTTGATATTCGTTCTAGGTGACGATGATGCGCGGTGCAGGCTTGACCGTGTCTTCTTCCAGTTTGTCCGCAATACGCGCCGCAATTTCGACAAAACGCTTGGCATTCGGACTGTCCTGTGCACTTGCCGTTACGGGTTCACCGCTGTCACAGCGCTCGCGGATGTCGACATCCAAGGGCACTTCACCGAGAAACTCGCAACCCTGTTCTCGGGCTGTTGCGCGCGCGCCGCCCTCGCCAAAGATAAAGACTTTCTCTCCGGTGTCCGGAGTTTCAAAATAACTCATATTTTCGATGATACCCAATACGGGTACGCGCGTCTTTTTAAACATGGCGATGCCTTTGCGCACATCCGAAAGGGCGACCTCCTGAGGTGTCGATACGATCACGGCACCCGCCAGCGTAAAATGCTGTGCCATGGTCAATTGCGCATCACCAGTGCCGGGGGGCAGGTCAACAACGAGAACATCAAGGTCGCCCCAATTCACGTCGCTCATCATCTGGCGTATGGCACTCATCACCATCGGCCCGCGCCAAATCATCGGCGTATCCTCTTCGGTCAAGAATCCAATGGACATGACTTTAAGACCCCAAGCCAAAAGGGGCATAAGTTTTTTGCCGTCGGATTCCGGCGTTCCCTTCAATCCCAGCATGCGCGGGACCGACGGCCCGTAAATGTCCGCATCCAAAAGTCCGACTTCCTTACCCAGTGACACGAAGCCGAGCGCCAAGTTCACCGCAACCGTTGACTTACCCACACCGCCCTTGCCGCTGGCGACCGCAATGATCTTGTCGATTCCGGGCACGCCCCGCGCGTCGAGCGACGCCTTGGGCGACGCGTCAGCCTGCAATCGACGACTTAATGCGGCCCGCTTCGGTGCCCCGTTATTTGTTTGGGACTCGGGAACTTGCTGTTTCAGGGCGCCGCGATGGGCCGTCAGTACGGCTGTGACCGACAAAACTCCAGGTATGGCGTAAACGGCCCGTTCACAGGCTTGGCGTAAAGGTTCTTTAGAACTGCCCTGCTCAGGAGAGACTTCTATGGCAAAGCCGACATGACCGTCTTTGACGACCAAACCTTGGATCATGCCTTTGGACACAATATTGTCCGAATCCACGCCATTTTTTATGGTTTTCAAACGCTGCAAAATATCAGCTTTGGTCGGGGCCACGAATTAGTACTTTGTCGCTGCTCTTTATGGATGATCCGCATATGATATTGAATCGGAGATGTTTTCAACCATATGGCATGTAAGGCTTTAAGCACATCATTTTACAGGTGAGTTTGCTTGACCTCAGTGACTGTCCTATAAGGCTGGACAGTGGCAACATGCAGAAACCGGTTCTAAGACGCTAAGCGTTCAACGCCTGCGATCATTCTTCTAAGGAAAAACACTCATGCCCTCAAACGACAATAGTAACGGGAACGGAGCGGGCCCATGGGGCCGCCCACCGTCCGGTGGCGGCCGCGGTCCACAACCCCCTGATCTTGAGGACATCTTAAGACGAGGTCAGAATCGCTTTCGGCAGGCGCTACCGGGGGGAGGACTTAGCCGATCAATGATCGTGTTAGGCGCCTGCATCCTTCTTGCGGCTTGGGCATTTACCGGCCTCTATACCGTACAGCCTGAAGAAGAAGGTGTGGTGCTGCGCTTTGGCAAACCCCGCGGCGAGCCCACGCAACCGGGTCTCCATTACCATCTACCTTACCCGATTGAGACAGTCATCACGGTACCGGTTCGGCGCGTCAATCAGATCAACGTCGGCATCAACCAATCAAATCGTGATATTCCCGCTGAGAGCTTGATGCTCACCGGTGATGAGAACATCGTGAATATTCATTTTTCGGTTTTCTGGCGGATTGCGTCAAGTGGTGCCGCAGACTTCCTTTTCAACGTTCAGGGGCAAGAGCGCACCGTTAAAGCGGTCGCAGAAAGTTCAATGCGTGAGGTGGTGGGCCGTAAGGATCTACAGCCTATTATTAGTGAGGAGCGCGGCGCCGTAGAAAGCGAGACACAGGAACTTATTCAATTGACACTTGACGCTTATCAAGCCGGTATTCTGGTAACTCAAGTGCAGTTGAGAAAAGCCGATCCGCCCGATCAGGTGATCGAAGCCTTCCGCGATGTGATCGCAGCAGAACAAGATAGAGACCGCGTCATCAATGAGTCACGCGCTTATTTCAATAGAGTCGTTCCGGAAGCTCGCGGCGAAGCGCAGCAAGTTATTCAGCAAGCGGAAGCATATCGGGCACAAGCCGTTGTCGAAGCCAACGGTGAAGCATCGCGCTTCACCGCCATTTACAACGAATACCGACAGGCAAAGGGCATCACGCGCCAACGCATGTTCTTGGAAACTATGGAGCGCGTCTTGCGCGACAAAAACAAAGTAGTCATCGACAATAGTTCCGGTTCTGGTGTCGTGCCTTATCTGCCGTTACCGGAGCTTCAAAAGCGAACAGAACAGGAAAACAGCCAATGAGCGCCCGAACCGCAATTCCCTTAATCCTTGTTGTCATTCTTATTGTCGCGGGATTTAATTCCTTGTTCACCGTTCATCAAACTCAACATGCCATCGTGTTGCAGTTCGGTGATCCGCTTCGGACCATACAGAACGATCCCGGCCTTCATTTCAAATTGCCGTTTTTGCAAAACGTGATCTATCTCGATAACCGGTTGCTGGACCTGGATTCGAGACCAGAAGAAGTTATCGCATCAGATCAGGAGCGTCTGGTAGTCGACGCCTTCGCGAAGTTTCAGATAACCGACCCCAAGAGCTTTTATGAAACAGTCAACAACGAAAACAATGTTCGTGTACGTCTGGCACAATTTTTAAATTCAAACCTACGCAGAGTTTTGGGGGGCGTAACATCGGCTGAAACGATTTCCGGTCAGCGGGCGCGGCTGATGGATCTAATCGAAGATGGCGTCAACGCTGAGGCTGTTCGGGCCGGTCTTGGTGTCGAGATACGTGACGTTCGTATACGCCGGGCCGATCTTCCGGAGGAAAACAGCCAAGCCGTATACGAACGCATGCAAAGCGAGCGTAGACAAATAGCGGCACAATATCGGGCAGAGGGCGAAGAACGCGCGCGGCGTATACGTGCCGAAGCAGAACGCAATCGCACCGTTATATTGGCACGCGCCCGAGAAGAGGGCGAAATCAAACGCGGTCAAGGCGACGCCTTCAGAAACGCAATTTTTGCCTGCGCGTTTGGAGCAGACCCCGAGTTTTTCGCCTTCTATCGCTCAATGCAAGCCTACGAAGAGTCGTTCCAAAGTCAAGACACGACCATGGTTCTGTCGCCGGACTCCGATTTCTTTCAATTCTTCGGCAATCCGGCCGGTGATGTGCAGGCACTGGAAAATTTGAGTGTCCCCTCCGAATCACTTTCCACACGGCGGTCCAACGACCCCCGTTGCCGAGAAGGCGGGGCGTATGACTTGGCTAACGTCGACTTTCTCAGATCAAGTGCACCACAGGACGATACATCGCCCATGGAAGACGCGCCCACGGATTCACCGTCAGAAGAAGGGACACCGCTTGAATCGGCACCCCTAGCGACGGACTAGGCAGAATAATGATCACTTCTGATACGAATGAGTAACCTTGTATCGGCGACCGGACTCGTTCTGACATTCAAGGAGATGGAACACATGACGTGTCAAGCTCTGGAATTACCACCTAAGCTTACTCAGAACGGACGGAATCATTGCGACGATGGTCACAATGGGAATTGTCTGGCTGGGGGCGCGTCAGAGATCATAATTGTTTGACTTTGTGTGAAACCGAGCAGTCTGCCGCCCAATTTTCTCCACAATATTGTCCAAACACTGATATTAGGAACTTAACAAAGGACGTCACAAGGTAGAGACCCTCTATGAAAGAGGTTCGAAAGGATAGACACCGTGTTTAGCTCGTTACATGACTCCTTCAGCACCAGGAGCGAGGCTTTTACTAATGTCGCAATAGCGGCCGTGATGATTTTAGCACTTGTCGACACCGAAGCTGAGGCGCGAGGGGCACCAGAGAGTTTCGCAGACCTTGTTGAAAAGTTGTCTCCGGCCGTGGTGAACATTTCCACTTCACAAAACGTCGAGCGGTCCAGGGGACGTGATTTTCCCATGCCCAACTTGCCGGATGGGTCACCCTTCGAAGACTTTTTTAAAGAGTTTTTCGGCGAACGCGGTCAAGGTGGCCCACGTAAACGAACGGCGCTGGGTTCCGGTTTTATTATTGATCCCGAAGGCTTGGTCGTGACCAATAATCACGTCATTGAGGATGCTGACGAAATCAAAGTGAAACTTGATAGCGGCACCGAACTAGAAGCTGAAATTATAGGACGGGATGAAAAAACGGACCTTGCGGTTCTCAAGGTAAAGTCAAGCAAAGCGTTGCCGTTTGTACCGTTGGGCGATTCTGATGCCGTACGCGTTGGCGATTGGGTGGTGGCAATTGGAAACCCGCTTGGGTTCGATTCGACAGTAACAGCAGGCATCGTGTCAGCTCGTAACAGGAACATTGATGCCGGTCCCTACGACGACTTTATTCAAACAGACGCGTCCATTAATCGCGGCAATTCGGGTGGACCGTTATTCAACATGGACGGACAAGTGATCGGTATCAACACTGCTATTGTCTCTCCAAGCGGCGGTTCTATTGGTATTGGTTTTGCCGTTCCGGCCAATATCGCAAAGAGCGTCATCAACCAGCTCCGCGAGTTCGGTGAAACGAGGCGGGGTTGGTTGGGTGTCCGCATACAAGGTGTGACGCCAGAAATTGCTGAAAGCATGGACTTGGCTGAGCCTATGGGTGCACTTGTGGCGGGCGTTGACGAGGATGGTCCTGCGGCAGTAGCGGGGCTTGAGGTTGGCGACCTCATCGTGAAATTTGACGGCAGAGATGTGCCTGAAATGAGGGACTTGCCCCGTATGGTTGCCGAGACTGAGATTGGGAAGAAAGTGGAAGTTGAAGTTTTGCGCAAAGGTACGCGCAAAAGCTACATGGTGGATATCGCCCGCCTCGACGAGCGTCAAACTGCCGCCATAGCTCAAGATGATGGGCAGAAGCGAGTGTCTGAATCCGCCATCCTCGGATTGACGCTCTCCAAAATCACACCAAGATTGCGCCAGGAATACGGGATATCTCAAGGTGTCAAAGGTGTGATAATCATCGACATCGACTTCGAAAGCGATGCCATAGACAAGGTGCGTAAAGGTGACGTCATCGTTGAAGTTGCTCAGGAGCCGGTTGCAACACCGGAAGAGGTTGTTGAACGCGTCAATAAAATAACAGCCAATAGCAGTAAACCAATTTTACTGACGCTCAATCGCGGCGGCGAATTGGTTTTCCGCCCAGTACGGCCTCAAGATAGCTAGGCATTTTCGAGCGGGCCGTACTGCAGTAGATAAACAGTGTTCTTTGTTATTAAGGCCTAAAGGTCGCTCTGAATTTCATTGCTGCGGTAGCCCTGAAGGTATAAAAGCGCCGTCAGATCACCGTGGTGGATCTTTGCATCTGCAGCATTAACCAAGACTTGTTTGGCGTGAAAGGCGACACCCATCCCCGCCGCCGTGATCATATCCAGATCGTTCGCACCGTCGCCCACAGCCATTGTTTGCTGCAGTGTGAGGCTGTGGCGCTGTTGCAGTTCCAACAGCGTATCAAGTTTGGCACGACGTCCCAGTATGGGCTCGACCACTTGACCGATCAGTTTGCCGTCTTTCGACAACAAAATATTACCACGCTGAACTTCGAAGCCGGCACTTTCGGCCACTCTTCTCGTAAAGAACGTAAAGCCGCCTGAAATCAAGCAAGTGACAGCCCCATCGTTCCGCATGGTTCGCACAAGTTGGGATGCGCCCGGTGTAAGCGTTATGCGATCTGCGAAAACTTCCGCCAATACGCTTTCATCTAAACCCTTGAGCAGGCTTACGCGTTCTTTGAGAGCAGTTCCGAATTCGATCTGTCCCGCCATGGCACGTCTGGTAATAGCCGAGACTTTCTCCCTTAACCCGACAAAATCGGCAAGCTCATCCAAACATTCTTGCTGTATGATAGTTGAATCCATGTCGGCCACTAAAAGGGTCTTGCGTCGAGCCTTATTACGTTGAATAGCGACATCAATAGGCGCTTTGCCCAATCTTTCTTTAATTCGTGTCTCCAGAAAAGCGCGGCAACGCCCCTGATTAGTATCTAAGTCAAAAGTAATGTCGCATGCGATTTTGGGCGCGAGCCAAACTGTGTCACCGACATGGCTGCCCGCTTGTGCCAGTGTTGCGCGGACGGTTTGCGCGAGTTCTTGCGTGAGCGCACATTCGGTCGGATTGCTAATTAATGTAACGACAAATTGCATCGCAGGTAGTTTAAGTTTTGCCTATGAACGACCGAGATCCAATATCAGCCATCCTTATTGCAGGCCCGACCGCAAGCGGCAAGTCTACGATTGCATTACATCTAGCAGAGGCGCTTGACGGCATAGTCATCAACGCTGACGCTATGCAAGTCTATCGTGATTTGCGGATCGTGACAGCGCGGCCCACACCATCTCAAGAGGCGCAAGTACCGCATCGGCTTTACGGTGTACTAGATGCGGAAGAGCCGTGCTCGGCAGGCAGATGGCTCGATCTTGTGAAGCCCGTCTTGAGTAACGCCCTTCGTGACAACAAGTTACCCATCATTGTGGGCGGAACAGGACTCTACCTTAAAGCCCTAACAGAGGGCCTCGCACCGATTCCTCCAATTCCCGACTCGATCCGCGAGCAGGCGCGAACACTTTACGACAAGTTAGGAAGAGATGCTTTTTGGCGGGAACTTAAAGAAATGGATCCTGAAGGCGCGGCAAAACTGCCGCCAACCGACCGTCAACGTCTCATTCGAGCCTTTGAAGTAGCCAAAGCAACAGACATGCCGCTCGGAGAATGGCACCAACTGCCTGCTAGACCGATCATAACAGGCAAGTCTTTGCGCTTCGTTCTGAGGCCCGAGCGCACTGCGCTTTATGCACGGTGCGACGAGCGGTTTGATCGCATGGTTACGTCAGGTGCGGTCGACGAAGTCAAAGCACTGATCGCACGGAATCTTTCGCATGCCCTGCCCGTCATGAAGGCACTTGGCGTCCAAGAACTCGCCGCCTATTTAGCCGGCGAAATCTCCTTGGAAAAGGCCGCATCTCAAGTCAAAACGGCCACGCGACGTTACGCCAAGCGTCAGATGGCTTGGCTCAAGACTCAGATGATTGCTTGGACAGTTATTAAAGAGCAATACATGGGAAAAATTAGGAGTGAAATCTTTATGAAAATTTTTGAAAGTGGATTGACCCTAAAGTAGAGTGGCTGTAGTTTGCGCGCTCCAGAGGCCGGCCTTGCTGCCGGCTTTTGTTGTGCCTTGCCAGGAAGTTCAAGGATTCACTGTATGCCCGCGCCAAAATATTCTGCGCTTAGCGATATGACCGGAGCTGAAATCGTCGTTCGGGCCTTGCTGGATCATGGCGTTGAAATAATTTTCGGCTATCCCGGAGGGGCAGTGCTGCCTATTTATGATGCCTTGTTCGAACACGAAGGCATCCGACATATTTTGGTGCGACATGAGCAAGGTGCGGTACACGCCGCGGAAGGATACGCCCGATCAACCGGAAAACCGGGTGTGGTGCTTGTCACGTCCGGCCCCGGTGCTACAAACGCCGTGACTGGCCTTGCCGATGCATTGATGGACTCGATCCCCATTGTCTGTCTCACGGGTCAGGTACCAACACACTTGATCGGATCCGATGCGTTTCAAGAAGCTGATACCGTCGGCATAACCCGTCCATGTACCAAGCATAACTGGTTGGTCAAAAGCGCGGATATTTTATCTCGCGTCATGCATGAGGCATTTTACGTCGCAACGAGCGGACGGCCGGGGCCCGTCGTTGTAGATATTCCAAAAGACGTGCAATTTGCCGAAGCTGCTTATGTGGGCCCCGCCAATATTGAGCATCGGACTTATCAACCTCAGGTCAAAGGTGATGAAAAATCAATCGAAGCCGCCGTTGACATGATTGCCGGCGCTCAACGCCCGATTTTCTATACCGGAGGTGGCGTTATCAATTCCGGCATCCATGCGTGTCAATTGCTGCGCCAATTTGTAGGTTTGACCGGCTTTCCCATCACCTCAACCCTGATGGGACTAGGCGCCTATCCGGCAAGCAACCCCCAATGGCTAGGTCTTGTTGGTATGCATGGGACCTATGAATCAAATATGGCCATGCACGATTGCGATGTGATGATTAATGTAGGAGCGCGTTTTGATGACCGCGTGACCGGACGCATTGACGCCTTTTCGCCAGGGTCGCAAAAAATCCATATCGATATTGATCCGTCATCCATCAACAAAAATGTATGGGTTGACGTGTCCATCGTTGGCGACTGCGGCACCGTGCTTGGCGACATCTTGAAAGTCTGGAAGGAGAAAAACGCCAAAACGGATGAGCCCGCCGTCACAGCATGGTGGAAACAGATCGAGACGTGGCGCAAACGGAATTGCTTGCAGTTTGAACAAACAGGTTCGATCATTAGGCCTCAATATGCCATTGATCGTCTCTATGAACTCACTAAGAACGAAAATGTCTATATCTCCACCGAGGTCGGGCAGCACCAAATGTGGGCGGCGCAACGCTATAAGTTCGAAGAGCCGCACCGTTGGATGACATCAGGTGGGCTTGGCACCATGGGCTACGGCCTGCCCGCATCCATTGGGATCCAATTGGCCCATCCCGATGCGCTCGTCATTGATGTTGCCGGCGAGGCTTCCGTGCTCATGACCATGCAAGAGATGTCAACGGCGGTACAATACAATCTGCCTATCAAGATTTTCATCATCAACAACCAATATATGGGCATGGTACGCCAATGGCAGGAGTTGTTGCATGATCGGCGCTATTCCCATTCTTATACGGAAGCACTGCCTGACTTCGTCAAGCTAGCCGAGGCTTATGGAGCCTACGGCATTCGAGCTCAACATCCGGACCAAGTCGACGATGCTATTAAGGAAATGATCAGCGTGGCCAAACCGGTGCTGTTCGATTGTGTCGTTGATCGACAAGAAAACTGTTTTCCAATGATTCCCTCGGGAGCAGCTCACAATGAAATGATTCTAAGCAGTCAAGAAGAGTCTAAAGTTTCCGAAGAGGGCAAGATCCTCGTTTAGGTCGCACGCACGAGCATTGGGCACAATGCTGTTACTATGCCTCGCTACAAGCTGAGATAGAGGAAACATGGTCAAAGACGAACCGATTGAACGCCGCTGTATGTCAGTTCTCGTCGACAACGAGGCAGGCGTTCTAGCGCGCGTCATAGGTCTTTTTTCGGGCCGAGGCTACAATATCGACAGTTTGACCGTGACCGAAGTAGATACCGAGGAACACACTTCGCGCATTACAGTTGTCACAACGGGGACAGCGATGGTCCTTGAACAGATCAAAGCGCAGCTCAGCCGTCTTGTACCCGTACAAAAAGTTGTTGACATGACTAAGGAAACCGAGCCTGTCGAGCGGGAGCTCGCTTTGGTCAAAGTAAATTGTACAGGGGAAAAACGTGTGGAGTCGCTCCGTTTATCGGAAGCTTTTCGGGCTCGCGTCATCGACACCACCCACGAATCTTTTGTTTTTGAACTCACCGGTGCACCCAGCAAACTTGATGCCTTTGTCAATCTTATGCGCCCGCTGGGGCTCGTTGACGTTTCGCGCACCGGCGTGGTTGCCATCTCGCGTGGCGCTGAAGGTATGTAAACAAGCAAAAGGGAACACCGATGCGCGTTTATTATGACCGCGATGCCGACGTTAATCTGATCAAAAGCAAAAAAGTTGCCATCATTGGCTATGGCAGCCAGGGTCACGCCCATGCGCTTAACTTGCGCGACTCGGGCATCAAGGATGTGGCCGTGGCACTGAGAAAAGGATCAGCATCGATTCAAAAAGTGGAAGGCGAGAACCTCACCGTTATGAGCGTTGCCGAAGCTGCCAAATGGGCAGACGTGCTGATGATGCTAACGCCTGACGAATTACAAGCGGATATTTATACTGATCATCTGGCAAACAATATAAAAGAGGGTTCTGCGCTCCTCTTTGCCCATGGCCTTAACATCCATTTCAACTTGATCGTGCCGCGCGCTGATGTCGACGTCATGATGGTTGCGCCTAAAGGCCCGGGCCATACTGTGCGCGGCGAATATGAGCGCGGTGCAGGCGTGCCTTGTTTGCTCGCCATACATCAGAACGCCACAGGCAATGCGCACGACATCGCTTTGTCCTACGCGGCGGCTATCGGCGGCGGGCGCGGTGGCATCCTTGAGACCACGTTCCGCGAAGAATGCGAAACGGACCTTTTTGGCGAACAGGTAGTCTTGTGCGGCGGTTTGGTTGAGCTTATCCGCGGCGGCTACGAGACGCTAGTCGATGCAGGCTACGCTCCTGAGATGGCCTATTTCGAATGTCTCCATGAGGTCAAACTCATTGTCGATCTGATTTACGAAGGCGGGATTGCCAATATGAACTACTCCGTATCCAACACAGCCGAGTATGGCGAATACGTATCCGGACCCCGCTTAATCACGCCGACCGTTCGCGACGAGATGAAAAAGATCTTGGAAGACATCCAATCTGGCCGCTTCACCCGTGACTGGATGCTGGAAAATAAAGTCGGCCAACCGAGTTTCAAGGCAATGCGCGCGAGCGCCGAGACACATCCGATTGAAGGAATTGGTGAAAAGTTGCGCGCCATGATGCCCTGGATTGCCGAGCGACGTTTGGTGGACAAATCAAAGAACTAGATCACGAGAGTCCGCGACCCCAATAAGCTGAGGCTGGCACTTGGGATGACCAAAATCCGGTCTTTAGGAAAAGGGATTGAAATGAATGTGAGGGAGCACATATGGCGAGAATATGTCTCGCCCGGCATTCGACGGCTCGCTCCAGCACCAGTCAACTTATACACATTTTCGTTATGAAGACTGCAGCCGAATGGAAAACCGTCATCCTCGACGTGCTAAAAATGTCGACCAACAGTATATCCCCTCTCTTCTGCAAAAAGCTAAAGGTACAAAACACCGTACGATTATGTTCCAATCTTCAATAGCGAATGTTAGACTTCCAATTGCAAGACTGACGCAAATATACCGCGCCTGTCATACATCGCTGCTAGGCGGCACTTTGGATGAACATTTGTGTCTTGCCTGATCCGTGGTTTTTAGCTTAATAGTGGACCTTCGGTCGTCTATAAGACATCTACATTTAAATCACGGATGGCCGATTAGATTTAGGTACTTCTGGTTTTAAAGACCATGCATGTTTGCACGCTGACATTTCGAGCGAACTTAAATATCGCTGTAGCAACGAGTTCAGCTGACCCGCATCCCGATTCACCTGCGTTGCAACGGCCCGTCCGACGGCTTGATAAGATCCTTCTCCTTATCAGCCCCTAAATGCTGACCAGCTTTCTTCCGAAAGCCAAGCATTTAGGGGAATAGCGAACAGGCACCGATAAGCCACATAAAAGAGAAGGACAATCGAACCATGAGTGGCACAACTCAGGATAATATCGTCAGAATTTTCGACACCACTTTGCGCGATGGCGAACAGTCGCCGGGCGCCTCCATGAATTTAGAAGAAAAACTTCAAATCGCAGAAATGTTGGAGACTATGGGCGTCGACATCATCGAAGCGGGGTTTCCGATCGCGTCTAATGGCGACTTTGAAGCGGTCAATGAAATCGCCAAGCGGACAAAGTCCTTGGTGGTCTGTGGGTTGGCACGGGCAGGTGTTAAAGACATTGAGCGTGCCGGCGAAGCACTCAAGCCTGCGAAGCAGTCACGCATTCATACCTTTATTTCAACGAGTCCCGTCCATATGAAGCACAAGCTTCAAATGGAGCCGGAAGATGTATTAGAAGCAGTGAGCGCCAGCGTCTCGCGAGCACGCCAATTCACCGATGATGTGGAATGGTCGCCGGAAGACGCGACACGTACTGATCATGATTTTCTTTGCCGGACAGTTGAAGCCGCAATCAGCGCAGGTGCCTCCACCATCAACATTCCTGATACAGTGGGTTACTCGGTGCCGGAAGAGTACGGGCGACTGATCGCCATGTTGAGAGAGCGCGTGCCCAACATGGAGAAAGCTGTGCTCTCCACCCATTGCCACAATGACTTAGGTCTAGCGGTCGCCAATTCGATCGCTGGCGTGGTCAACGGGGCACGGCAAATCGAATGTACCGTCAACGGTCTCGGTGAACGGGCCGGCAATGCAGCGATGGAAGAAATCGTTATGGCGTTTCGAACACGAAGCGATGTGCTGCCCTTTGATACTCGCATCGATTCGACCAAGATTGCTCGGGCCTCGAAGCTTGTAGCGGGTGTGACAGGCTTTCCGGTTCAATACAACAAGGCGATTGTCGGTAAGAATGCTTTCGCTCACGAATCAGGCATTCACCAGGACGGTATGCTTAAGCACAACCAAACGTACGAGATAATGACGCCTGAAAGCGTCGGCTTAAATGAGTCTTCACTCGTTATGGGTAAACATTCAGGCCGACATGCATTCCGGGAAAAGTTAGCAGAGCTGGGCTATGAGCTGGGTGACAACGCTATCCAAGATGCGTTCAGCCGGTTCAAGGAACTCGCTGACAAAAAGAAAGAAATCTTTGACGAAGACATTGTGGCATTAGTCGATGATGAAGTCTATCGCGCCAACGACCGCATCCGTGTCGTATCACTCAGGGTCGTCGCGGGTACTGAAGGACCCCAGGAAGCTGATTTAAAGCTGGAAATTGACGGTGAAGCCCGCCAGCAAAAAGCCACGGGGGACGGGCCGGTCGATGCCGTATTCAATGCCATCAAGGCAATATGTAGTCATAACGCCCGTCTGCAGCTTTATCAGGTCAATGCTGTCACACAAGGTACAGACGCACAGGCCGAAGTGAGTGTCCGTTTAGAGGAAGATGGAATTGTCGTCATCGGGCGAGGCGCAGATACTGATACGCTCGTGGCATCCGCCCGCGCCTATGTCAATGCACTTAACAAGCTCACTGTCAAACGCAAGAAGGTGACACCGGACGCGATTTCCATAACACCCTGACCTTTACGAGAACATCTTTTGACTATTGACAGGAGCCATGTGAAAACACTAACGCCGTCAGATTAAAGTTAATAAGTTCCAGCCTATTCCTGTCCTAATATATGTTTGAGAGGTCAATGGTTGGACGGACATAAAGAGACTTTTAAGCGCGATACGGAAAATAAACATGTTTTTAAGTTTACTCCAACACTTATACCCGGACATGGCCATCGATCTCGGGACCGCCAACACCCTCGTCTATGTCAAAGGCCGCGGGATTGTTCTCAATGAACCATCTGTTGTTGCTATGATACGTAAGGGCGCTAAAAGTCAGGTCCTAGCGGTGGGTAATGAAGCGAAAATGATGGTGGGCCGAACCCCCAGCAACATCGAAGCTATTCGTCCTCTGCGCGATGGCGTCATCGCCGATTTCGAAATTGCCGAGCAGATGATCAAGAGTTTTATTCGCAAGGTGAATAACCGACGGTTCTTTGCCAACCCACAAATCATCGTTTGTGTGCCATCGGGCTCCACACCTGTCGAGCGGCGCGCCATTCATGATTCCACCTTATCCGCTGGCGCGAGGCGCGTGTTCTTGATCGAAGAGCCCATGGCAGCAGCAATCGGCGCGGGCCTGCCCGTTACGGAACCTACAGGCTCCATGATAGTCGATATCGGCGGTGGAACAACCGAGGTTGCCGTTCTATCCCTAGGCGGTATCGTCTATTCCAGGTCCGTGCGGGTTGGCGGCGATAAAATGGATGAATCGATCATTGCTCATGTCCGACGCACACACAACTTGTTGATTGGGGAAGCCAGTGCCGAACGCATAAAAAAAGAAGTGGGGTCAGCTTGTTCATCTAGTAACGGCAATAACATAACCGTCGAGATTAAAGGTCTTGATCTGACGAATGGTATGCCGAAGGAAGTGACGGTCGACCAAAGCCAGATTACAGAAAGTCTCTCGGAACCTGTCGGCTCGATTGTTGAAGCGGTCAAAATTGCGTTGGAAGCGACACCTCCCGAGTTGGCAGCCGACATTGTCGACAAGGGCATTATGCTGACTGGCGGCGGAGCGCTTCTCGGGAACATCGATCAAGTCTTAAGAAACGAAACCGGGTTGCCCGTATGCATCGCCGATGAGACATTATCGTGCGTGGTTCGGGGAACCGGCGAGGCCTTAGAACATGTAAAAACCATGAAGGATACCCTGGTTACAACCTACTAGATGCACAGCTGATCTATAATCGTGTTGAGGCCTATGAAAAACAGGGTCTGAAAAAGTTAAATTTATCAAATGCTATCTGGAGTGTTTTTACATCGGTTGTCTCTCATAGTCATGACGACCTGTTCTGCAGTTCTTCTTCTGTTCGGTCGCACCGAGGCTTATATTTTCGATCAAGTGCGCACCAAAGTTGTCGAAGCGACGGCACCGTTAATGGAATTTTTGTCCTTTCCCGTTATCGCGGTTCGCGAATGGGCCGGTAATTTCCAAGACTATTTAGACGTGTACGAACAAAATAGACGTCTGAAAGAAGAGAACTCAAGGCTGCTCGCCTGGAAATCCACCAACCTCCAGTTGGAACAAACGGTGGCCCGGTACGAAGCACTCCTTAACGTCCAACCTGAACCCGGGATCGGCTATATCACAGGCCGTGTGGTCGCTGATGGCGAAAGCCCGTTTGTCCATACTCTCATTGTCAATGCAGGCACAGATGATGGTGTTAGAAAGGGTCAGGCAGTTATTGACACGAACGGTTTGATTGGGCGGGTTGTCATAGCAGGTAGCAACGCGTCACGTATTCTTCTGATCAACGACCTCAATAGCCGCATCCCGGTTTCCGTAGGACCAGGACAATACCGTGCAGTTATGGCAGGTAACAATACGCATGAACCTCTTTTGCTGTACTTACCTGAAACGGCTCAGGTCCGAACCGGTCAGCGAGTCGTTACGTCCGGACATGGGGGCATGTTGCCACCGGATCTGCCTGTGGGCGAAGTCTTCGAAGGCCCGGGAGGTGAGCTTCTCGTTCGGCCCTTTACCAAACAAGCGCAGATAAATTTTGTCCGCCTTCTGCAATTCGACTTCCCACAAGAAGTAACACCTGCGGTGAAGAGTATCGAAGCACAGGTACCCACCTCTACCGAGAACGAGGAAAATGAGTCGTAGCGCGGTTTGCTAACGCGAGACCAACAGACGCTCAAGCAATAGACCTATGGAATCTCGACTACCTTAATGTCTACAAATATTGGTAACCGGTTTGGCAATGTCTTTGAATCCGCTCTCCTTTTGGTGACAGCATTCCTATGCGTGATCCTTTCCATGTTGCCTGTTGACCCGCCGTTCGGACTTGCAATCAATCCTTCCTTCCCGCTGATAGCAATTTTTTATTGGGTGCTTTATCGGCCTGACCTAATGTCTCCGGTTAGCGTCTTTATCGTCGGCCTGTTCCAAGATCTCCTATCAGGCACCCCTGAAGGCTTTTTTGCTTTTGTTTACTTGCTTGTTTACGCAATCGTAGTATCACAACGGCTGCTCTTCCTGAACAAGACATTTGTTATCATTTGGTCAGGATTTGGTGTTATTGCACTGCTCGTTGGATTGATCGCCTGGATTATTACTTGCTTAAGTATGGGTATGTATTTGTCGCCAGCACCCGTTGTCGGTCAGATGATTTATTCCTTTGTGTTTTATCCGCCTATAAGTTGGGTATTTGTTGTATTGCAGAAAAGATTTCTCAGCCAAATCTGACTAAAACCCGAAGTTAGATTTGAGGTCAGCGATTATCATGAACACAAGGGACAGTGATCGCTACGATTCATTTTCACGACGAACGACGATATTGTCTGGCGGAGCTTTGGGTCTTATAGGCACGTTGCTTGGCCGCTTCTATCACATTCAAGTTCTCGAATCAGACAAATACAAAACTCTAGCCGAGGACAATGCGGTTAACGTTCAATTGTTGGCGCCGTGCCGTGGCAAGATCTTTGATCGCTTCGGCGCAGAACTTGCTTCTAACAGAGATAACTATCTCGTCCTCTTGACACCCGCGGAAACGAGGAATTTGAACAAAGCCTTGGACGATTTATCCAAGATCATTCCCTTATCCGAAAGTCAACGCACAAAGGTAATCAAGACAGCGTCAAGGCAGACAAGATATTCAGCGATTATTGTTGCCGAAAATCTCACCTGGGAGCAATTTGCGCGTGTCAATGTGAACAGACCTGATCTAGGTAGCATTCGAGCCGACATAGGTATTATGCGAAATTATCCATATTCATCCGAATCTGCTCACGTTGTTGGCTATTTAGCAGCCGCTAACAAAGACGAGAGTAGAGAACGCCCAGGGTTGGCGCTTCCTGATCTTCGGGTTGGCAAAACCGGCATCGAAAAATCCCTTGAAATAGAGCTTCGGGGGAATGCGGGTAGGCGCCATGTTGAAGTGAACGCTCATGGCAAGATCATTCGTGAATTAGAGCGTTTTGAAGGTGATCCCGGAGAAGACATCGTTTTGACTTTGGATATCGAACTCCAAAGCTTCACCGCAAAACGCCTCAAGGGTCAAAGTGGGGCCGCTGTGGTGATGGACATTCACGATGGAGACGTGTTGGCACTCGTGTCCGTGCCGAGCTTCGATCCCAATAGTTTCTATCTTGGCCTTTCACCAGACGCGTGGGAAGAGTTACGTAACGACGAATACAACCCGCTTCTTAACAAAGCAATTGCTGGTCAATACCCGCCCGGGTCAACGTTTAAGATGATTGTGGCGATGGCCGCCCTAGAAGCGGGGATCATATCTCCCAAAGAAACCATATTCTGCAGCGGACGAACGACGCTTGGTGATCGTGATTTTCACTGTTGGAAAAAAGGCGGGCACGGAGCGCTTAGCATGCAACATGCTATTAAATATTCCTGCGACTCATACTTTTACGAAATTGCAAAACGCACGGGCATCGATCGAATTGAAACCATGGCTAAACGCTTCGGCCTTGGCCAGCACGTCGATATCGAAATCCCTGGTGAAAAGCCAGGTCTGGTACCAAGTCGCAGTTGGAAGATTAGCAATATTGGGGAGCCCTGGCAGCAAGGTGAAACACTCATCACCGGTATCGGTCAGGGCTATCTGCTCACGACCCCCTTACAATTGGCGGTCATGGTATCGCGCCTCGCCAATGGCGGAAAGGGTGTCAAACCGCGTTTGGTGAGGTCCGTTGGAAAAGACGCAAGCAGCGTCGAAGAAACAGTTGATTTGGGGCTCCCCTCGCAACATTTAAAGCTAATTCATCAAGGAATGTATGCGGTAAGCAATGAGCTTGGCGGCACCGCCTATGGTAGTGGCGTTCGAAATCCAGGCATGCGGCTCGCCGGCAAAACCGGCACCTCTCAGGTACAACGCATTACCAGGGCCGAACGGGCGGGGGAGATCATTCGCAATGAAGATTTGTCTTGGAATCGCCGTGACCATTCACTTTTTGTGGCTTTTGCTCCGGTGCAATCTCCTCGATATGCGATTTCGGTATTGATCGAGCATGGTGGCGATGGCTCGAGAGCCGCCGCGCCCGCCGCAAAAGACATAATGTACGAAGCATTGAAGCGGGATCCGCTGAGACGTCGAAGCATAGGACCCATTGCTTCTCAATCGACCAGTACCACAGTCTGCAAGAGAAAGGGCTGAGGCATGTGGCCTCTCAATGGTATTGATGCTGGAGGGCGTAAACTCAGTCTGGTCGACAAGTCCTTGAAGATCAATTGGGGCTTGCTTTTGTTGCTGTGTATGATCGCAGGTCTGGGATTTGCGATGCTCTATTCCATTGCGGGCCAGAGTATCGAGCCTTGGGCTTATCCCCAGATTATTCGATTTGCCGCAGGTATGGTCATCCTGCTGATTACAGCGCTTGTCGACATTCACCTATGGCTGAAGTTGGCATATCCGATCTATGCACTTGCGCTCATTCTCTTAGTCAGCGTCGAGTTCTTTGGAGTGAGCGGCATAAGCGCCGAGCGCTGGATCAGAATTGGGCCGTTGCAAATCCAACCCGCAGAAATCATGAAAGTGGCAATGGTGTTAGCACTGGCCCGTTATTTTCATGGTATTAGCTTGGAACAGGTGTCTCGACCCCTCTACCTCATCCCCTCCGTGCTCCTAATTGCTGCACCGGTTGCTTTCATTCTCAATCAGCCGGACTTGGGCACGGCGGTTCTACTTTTGCTGGGTGGAGCCGGCATGCTGTTTCTCGCCGGACTAAGCTGGCGGGTATTTGCCCTATCCGGAATGGTCAGCCTTTTGGCCCTGCCACTCGCGTGGCAGTCCATTTACGAATACCAAAGAGAGCGTATTTTAAACTTTTTGGACCCCACCCAAGATCCCCTTGGCGCTGGTTACAACATAATCCAATCTAAAATCGCGTTGGGTTCTGGTGGCGTGTTCGGCAAAGGATTTGGTAATGGAAGCCAAGCGAAGCTCGATTTTCTGCCTGAAAGACATACGGACTTCATTTTCACGGCACTAGGGGAGGAGTTGGGCTTTGTCGGAACCTGTTTGCTTATAGGCATGTACGTACTGGTCTTGGGCTATGCGGTCTCGTTCGCTTTCGCATCGCGCAATCACTTCGGCCGACTATTGGCCATAGGAATCGGGCTCCAGCTTTTCCTTTATGTCGCTACCAATACGGCTATGGTAGTGGGGCTCGTGCCGGTCGTCGGCGTGCCGATACCCCTTGTGTCCTATGGCGGCACGGCGATGATAACGCTGATGTTCGGATTTGGGCTTCTCATGAGCGTTCATATTCACAGGAATGTGTATATACCACGAGCAACTCCATAACTTTTCTGTTAGGGACGCTATGACGAGCGTAAAGTTGAAGACTGGTGGTGCGAAAGGGGACCTTAAGCGTCTGTCTAACTAGTCATAAATTAATGAACATCTTCCCGTGTGCTTTACAACACATCCAATTTGAATACAGTTATGATAAGAGCGTTGATTTTACGACTCTTCCGTTATCTAGTACGAATCGAACCTAGGCAGAGTTTTAAGCACGAAATCGGTGCGAGTAGTAACGAGTTTGAAAGATTACGCCTTGTTCAAACGTAAGTTTCGGTTACTGGTTCAACGTTTGACACGCGTTATGGGGATTGTGATTCTGGCGATTTCCCTTTCCGCATGCAGTGTCACGATGAATGTAACCGGAAACGAAACTTTTGAGAATCTATCCCCCGCACAAAAACGGCTGCGAGAATATGCGACTACGCTATCTAAAACCATATGGGAAACCGTCGCAAACCGCAGTTTTTTTGCTTCCGTTACAGGCATATTCATCAATGGCCGTGATAAGACCGAAGAGCTTGGCCTCGTTCGCGACCGTCGTGGTCGCTATTCGACGGCGCTGACCTATATTGAGCAGACGGAACAGCGGTATACCTCCCGTATTGACCAAGTTGATTCTATCGCGTCCGATGTCCGCCAAAAAACCGCCCAGGCGACAGCTTTAGTTGAAGCGACTCAATCGGCATTGTTTGACTATCAGAAAGACAGCCCCAAAGCGTTAACATCGACATCTTATGCGACAATTGTCCGCAGCCTGGCTGACCTCAAAGTCGATTTACAAATTGTCGAGCAGTCCATTGCCAACGCACGCCAGCAGGAATCTATGTTTGAGATTATCGAGGAAACATATCGCGAGAAATATCCTGACACCAATACCAACTCTATCAAGCGGGAAATCAAGTCTTTTGGCCGTCAAATCGATTTGATCGCGGAGCTTTCGCTGGAGCTTCGCGATTTAGCCATTGGTTAAGTATCATTCATGATCTGTTACTTACGATCGCGTGGGTGGAACAGTTCAAGTCGAGAACTCTCCAGACCAGTGGCGGTGTCTTGAAGTCTATTACCGCTTATGCGGTGGTGCTTGTTTGCTGTTCTCGCACAGCCCCTAAAATGATTAGGGCCCAACCCAACATGAGCGCAACACCACCGAACGGCGTGATCATGGTAATGACAAATGAATCGGTGAATCCACTCAAGTACAACGACCCACTAAAACAAACAACACCAATTACAAAAAAGAACCCTATGAAATTGGTAAATGGTGCTGATTTTGAAGCCAGCCATCCGACAGCGAGCAAAGCCAGTGCGTGATAAAATTGGAATTGACTTGCTAGTTCAAAATTCGACAACTCATCAGCAGAGAGCACATCAGCTAATATATGCACACCGAAGGCGCTTAAACCAACAGCTAAAAAGCCGTTCAAACCTGCAAGGATCATCCACAATCGATACATGATTTTCTCCCGATTGTTTCAAATTACTGATCAACTCACCAATATCAGCAAGGCCATCCCTTGTCTTCATCGGCACACGCAAACCATTTTGCTCCATAAATTCTATCTTTCCATTCGTAGGCCGTCGACAGCCAAGTTCATAAATAGCTTTTCATCCCATATCCCTTATCCCTGTGATGGCAGTATTTTCTTAGTATGACACCGTGAAGGCATCCGCTTGTGCGGTAGCCAAAAACTTAGTCGGTGCTTCATAGCAAGAGCGAAACAGGAAAATCGGATTCAAGAACCCTTGCCTGTCTTCTTATCTTCAGGGATATAGAATAAAAAGAAGACTCTCTTTGTACTGAATAGAAAAGTGTTGTCATGTGACAGCAAAGCTTAGGCTTTTGTTCGGCACTGTCAAATGTTTGCCAAGCATTTGATGTCGCGTCTGGATGCCATACTTGCGGCACGGTTCCACGATCGCAATACACCGCCTGATACCCCTCACTATCCCCACGATCTGTTCCTGGCGACTCTTGGTCACCTTATTGTTCATTTCCTTTCTCAAGACGACATACCTAACTGCAAAATTTAAAGCCCCTAAAAACCAGACCAGCGATGTTGCCAAGTCGTCGATCTGCCGATTTCCATCTTCTATTTTTTGCTCAATTCTGCATATAGTGCTTCTTTCCCCTAGCTTCGGAATAAATCGCTTGGAGAGTGATGCTTTATACAAGCGGAACAACAACGGCACTTGGATAAAGAATGAAAAGGCACAATAATGTCAGATAGCGATGTGAGTTTGAGACTTGCCGACCGGGTCGGCAGAATGAAACGTCAATTTTTCATAAAGACGGGACGTCTCATTTCTACGGCATTAGGCAAGATTTTAGCTACCCAGTCGCTTGTTGGAAACCCACCTGTTTTTGATCCCGATCTATTTCCGCAAGTTGATTTACTTGAACATAATTGGACAACTATACGCGACGAACTCGATGTCGTGTTGAAAGGTAGAGAAGCCATCCCTCCATTCCAGAAGATATCTCCCGATCAAGACAGAATTGCCAAAGAAGATTTCTGGAAGACATTTATATTTTATGGATTTGGCTTTCGTATCGATCGAAATTGTGCGCAGTGCCCCAAAACGGTCGAACTTTTAGAACGGATCCCCAATCTCAAAACCGCTTGGTTTTCCATAATTTCGCCAAAATATCACGTCCCGGCCCATCGTGGTGTGACCAAAGGTCTTGTCAGGATTCACCTGGGGCTGAGAATCCCAAAAGAGCGTGAAAAGTGCTACATGCGCGTCGACAAACACAAGTGCGTATGGGAAGAAGGGAAGTGTATCGTCTTCGATGACACGTTTGAACATGAAGTTCACAATGATACTGATGAAGAACGGGTGGTCTTACTCGTAGATTTTGATCGCCCTCTTAAATTACCCGGTCGATTGTTAAATCGGTTCTTTCTTTCAGCCATTCGTCGCACAGCTTACGTCCAAGACAGCCTGAAGAATATGAAATCCTGGGAAGATCGATTTGAGGTGGCAACGAGACGCGCTGATGCCATAGCAACTAGTGTGGACTCATGACAAATCGCTCGATTCACAGCCGCACTTCAATTCCTGACCTTGATCAAGTTTCTCGTTTTTCCAAATTGGAGCGAACAGCGAATTTGAAGGCTAGGCATAGTGTGATAAAATGAACCAAGGTTAGTTCAGCTTGACGAATCAGGATCAGTTCAAATGATCTTGGTGAAGGTGAACTAGCTTATATCAAGCTCTCCGACACATTTTGCTCACATAGTCGTCCAAAGGGCCATATGCCGTTTGGAGATAGCGATCATGAGTATTCGATCTTCGACAACAGCCCTGTCTTAGTGTACTTGAAATTCAAGTCCAGAGTCCCATAGATCATATCCAAGAGCAAAAATGCCCACGTTGAGTGCTTATATACTCCGGGAAGTGATCAAAGATGCATTAGCGATTCTCGCTCTAACACTTTCCGCTCTGTTACTTGAGCGTAGCGTCCGTGCAATAGAATCCATAGGCCCATCGGAACAGCTTTTAAGTTTTGCTTTTAGAATGATGGCAAATCTAGTGCCCATTCATTTCGGTGAGGCATTACCAGTTGCCCTTTTTACCGGTGTCCTTCTCACATTCAACCGACTCAAACGAGACAATGAATTGGATATTCTTCATTCGGCCGGTATCGGACTTCATCAGCTTCTGTTGCCCGTGGCTAGCCTTAGTTTTGTAGTCGCAGCCATTACGACTCTTTTGTTTGGCTATTTGCAACCTCATGGCCGTTATCAGTATCGGGATCTCGAATTACGCGCAGAACAGGCGGCCCTCAGCGAACAACTCAAAGTCGGAACCTTTATCAAAAAAAATAACACCACATTTTATGTGGAGGACCCCAGCAAAGGTATTGAAGAACTAGGAAAGATCTTTGCATTTGAAGAAATGGAAGACGGCAAGGATATTATCCTGACAGCATCAAAAGGCTCTCTGGGCACCTCAGATGACAATCTCATTCTCTATCTAACGGCAACCGATGGGCAGCGGGTCACCATCGTTGATGAAAGTACGTCAACCAGCATTTTGTCTTTCGACAAAACTCAGTGGCAACTAGCCACTTTTGCCTTCGAAACCGTGAGCCCACGTGGCTCACTAAGTTCTAAAGAATTAACCTTACCCGAGATCTGGTCGATCCGCGATAACCCACCCTCAGAGATTAACCGATCCGAGATGACCGTCGACTTCCACGGGAGAATTGCCCAAATCGTGTCTGTCCTCATTCTACCACTGATTGCGATACCCTTAGGCCTGGGAAGCAGCCGGGCGCGTCGCGCCACAGGTATCGTGTTTGGAATCATACTTGTTTTCGTGTTTTTGCAACTTCTGGAACTTGGCGAAGGTTTGGCCAGAGAAGGAGTGGTTCCGACGTGGGTGGGCATATGGGGATGTGTTGCAGGCCTTGGTTTGTTGGCCCTCATCCTGTTTCCCTATGCGGCTTTTAGAATCGCAGTTGCCCCCATCACCATATTTAACGACCTTTTGTTGAGCTTTCGAAGACTTGGGACAAGAGTCATAATCAATAGCTACAAAAGCAAATGACATCCCTCTTAGCCAAATATCTGTCAGTATTTTTGCTGCAGCGCTTCGTCTTGTTGTCGGCTGGCATTATGCTGCTTGCGACAAGCATCGACTTTCTCAATCGTGGCGAAGATATTCTGATCGATGCGAAGGGTAACTGGTTCAATGTATTTAAGTATCTGCTCTACAACCTGCCGGGTATTTTTTCGAACCTCATCGCCATTGCCGGGTTGGTTGCAACGCTATTTGTCTTTATCACCTTCATGAGAAACAGCGAGCTTATTGCAATGCTGGCGTCCGGCATATCGCAATCGCAGCTAATGTCCGCTCTTTTGCCTGCAGCTTTTGTTATCGCCATCATCCATCTGTCTGTCGACAACTACCTTTTGCCGAGTTCAATACATTCCCTGAGAGGGCTTGGAATGATGGAGTACAAGCCTGTAACGGTCGAACAAAAATCGGAAATCTGGACTCGTGAAGGGAACGATATAGTTCGCCTTCGGCAAATCAAACTTCAGGCAGAAATCATTGGCAACGTTATGATCTTTAAGCGAGACGAGGAAGGCCATCTGACCGAGCGCCTTTCAGCACATGACGGGAAGATCAAGCAAGGCAGTCTTCGTCTGCGCAATGCCACCCGAGCCGTACCGAATGCCGGGGCGCTTGGTTACATTGATCAAATTAACTACGATATTGATTTGAACTGGGATACGATTTCGGCCCTGATGGCAGAGCCGCGGGATGTTTCGTGGTTGGAAATAAGAGAACTCCTCAAGCGGCCGACGCTCGGGAACAGGCCACATTTCATATACCGTATCTGGTCTCAAAAGAAATTGTCAGGACCGCTCGGCACGTTAACACTGATTATGCTGGCGATTCCTCTATTTCAAATGTTCGATAGAAACGCAAACCAATTCTTTGTCTTAATGTCTGGTCTGTCGATAGGTTTCCTCTATGTCATTATCGATTCTATTCTCGTTGCAATCGGAGAAGCCGCTTTGCTGACACCGTTTTGGGCCGCTTGGACGCCGACATTCTTGCTTATTGCCCTTATATCAGCCTTAATCTTGAATAAGGAAACCATAAGACCGTAAAATTCTGGCAAACAATTTATGGTTCAAGATTCGCGAGAGTCGATCATGTTCCTGTGACGAGAAGCGGGTACTGGTTTATGTCTCCAGGTGGAGAACCCTATCAGCGGCGTCACGCCATGCAGGCCGATGAGTGATTGCAAGCACGGTCAAACCCTCGTCACCTTTAGACGTCAGCGCCCTCACATTTTTGCAGATTTCCAATTCCGTTTCAGGATCCAGCGCGCTAGTCACTTCATCAAGGATCAAAAGCTTAGGCCTGTGTACAAAAGCGCGAGCAAGCGCAATTCTCTGCCGTTGGCCGCCGGAAGTACGAAGGCCCCGCTCACCTACAACAGTATCCAGGCCTTGAGGCAGCGACATTATGAATTGAGACAGTCCTGCCGCGTCAAGTGCATGATGGACGTGTGCATCTGAATAAGACGGATCCCCTAGCGTCACATTATTCCGAATTGTATTATGAAAAAGGACAAGTTCTTGAGGCACATATCCCACCATTGAGCGCCACTGTTCCACGTCGAGCTCATTGAGCGAGACGCCATCAATGAGCACTTGGCCAGAGTCAGGCCGATGGAGGCCAATCAAGAGATCAATTATGGTCGTCTTACCAGCCCCTGAATCTCCTGTGATTACGGTTAGCTCTCCAGCGGGAACTTCGATATTTATTTGATCGAGAACGCGTCGATGGCCATATGAAAAATTAACATTTTCGAAGGTACAGCCCCTCATCAGCCGAGGCGGCCGTCCGCTAGACTTAAAATGTTCAGGATGGGCCTCAATATCTTTAATCATATTTTGAACTGCATGATAGGCGCTTTCATCGACCGCAGCCTGCAGTAATGATTTCTGTATGTGTGAGATACTCGAAATTGTAAACCCGATTAACAATCCAACAACAAAGAACTCGGTGATGGGCGTGCCCCACAATGAGCGCGCTACAAAGAAGCCAAATCCTAGACTGATCGCGATCAGCGGCTCCTCTAGGGCTTTCGGCATTTCTCTTGCAATCACTTGATGACGAAGAGCTCTCTTGAGAGCCCTAATCTGTGTCTCAAACAGAGTCGTAAAACGGCCGTGTCGAGCCATCGCCTTTAAGGGCTTAATGCCTGCCAACATGTCACTAAGCTCTGTTATAAGCCCCCTCGTATCGACTGTTTGCCGCATGCCGGCGCGCCGTGCAATTCGAACAAAGATGGCAAGTACTAAAGCCATCGCACACCCCAACAAAATCACGAGAAATGCGTTTTGCCATGAAACGAGAACAGCCAAAACAATATAAATGACCGTTAAAATTCCATATGAAATCGAATGCGCTACCATTGCATAGGCATCAGCACCCCGCTGAGCTTCTAGACTCATGGCATTCGCGATGCTACCTAGCGGTTGCCTGACATAGTACTGCCAGCGTGCATCCAAGAGACCCCTGATGAGCCGCGACCTCAAGTCGGTGGCAACTTCAGCGACAGCATAACCCACATAAATCAGGGCCAAAATCAAGAAACAAGCCTTCAAGACCATGCCCAAGACGACGACGACAACGAAAAGTTGATAGTCAGGCTCAAGTTCAAACCGCGCAAGTGCAGAGAGAAAAACGGCTGTTATGGGATTAGCTGGATCTAGAGTCCCGTCCGCCACCTGGAACAAAGGAACTAAACTTGCCAGCCCAATACCCTGAAAGAGTCCGGCCACAAGCAAGCAAACCAAAACAATGTAAGGATTGGTGGACTTTGCAGAAAAGAATATTTCCAAGAAACGTGACATGAAGAGTTTCGTTGCCCCGTACCGAGTCCCCTGCGGTGCCTTTCGGCGATAACGCGAGCGAGAACCTATTCCATTATGAATGAGCGGTCGAGCCCGTGATCAATAGGAAACTGGCTTCAGTGGAGCGACATAAGTACTGGTATTCTGAAGAACTTAAATCCACTGGGCATCTATTATCTAAACGGTGTGCTGTTAGCGCGTGAATATCCGTACATGGACAATTACCATGGCTCTTCCTCGCCCCTGTAATTGATAAAAGAGCCGCTCTGCTCAGGCGTGAATGCAGCAATGACCTCAATCAGCCCTCTTACCGTTTCCCCCGGTTCAACTGCCGGAAGCTTAACACCGCGCCCTTCCTCGGCTTTGCGAATGTCTTCGTTGCGCGTGAGAGGCGGGCTTAATATCCCAACAATAATGTTGAGACTTGCCAAATCCTTTGACAAGCTGCGCATAATCATGTTTGCAGCGCTTTTGCTTGACCGATAAGATGCGCGGGCGCCCATATTGATTTCTCGGTGTTCGAATGAACCAGCCGTGCTTGACATAGTAATGATCTTCTTTTGACCGCTCAAAGCAACATGTTCGGCAAAAGCTTCCGCCACCTTGAGCGGGCCTAGCGCATTAGTCCTGACGATATCATCGAAAATGCCGTAGTTGAGAGACCCAAACACTTGGTTGTCGAAACCCCCTAATATGCCGGCATTATTAAGCAGAACATCAATAGCCTGCCCCCTATATTTTTGGGCAAGAGCGTCGACCTGCCCGTGATTGAGCACATCCAATTCTTCCACGGTCACGTTGCTATTTACATCGCAACTTGCCGGAGGCCAATAAACCAAGGCTCTAGTTTACCAGATCAGCAATAAACGATACATGAAGTTTCGAAATGAAACCCGAAAGATCGACATCCGCAGCCAAGCTGAAGGGAAATTGATTGTCCAGAATTAATTGCCAGTTACATCATGCTGCCCGTTAGAGGAAACGAAGGTCAAGGATACCCTCTTCAAGCTCACGCCAAAGAAGTAAATGATGTGCAAACAAGCAACGAACTAACGGCCCAGAGACTTACTAAGACAACTATATCTTTAACACCGCTCACTGGCCGAATCGGCCGCACTTAATCATCATGTCGGCATCTTCATCATGGTTGACCAACCCGCGGTAGAGGCTAGCATGGCTGCCATGTACACGATTGGCCAACTAGCCCGGCGTGTGGGCATGCCAACATCGACTTTGCGCTATTATGAAAAGCTTGGTCTTGTCACACCCACTCGGCGCACAGACGCCGGATACAGACTCTATGATTCCAACGTAGAGCAGACGTTGATGTTTATTCAACGAGCACAGCGTATCGGATTTTCCCTCTCAGACATTGATCAGTTTCTTGCCGGTACACGCGAGGGAAGGCTCATCGACAAAAAAGTCGCGGAAATCGCCGAGGAACGCTATCTAGAGATTGAGCGACAACTGACCGACCTCAAAATTCTGCAACACGAACTTGAATTGTTTCTCTACGATTTTCGCAAGCGTATGAAAGATGATACGGATACTACAGCTTCTAACCTATTCAGCCAACTGATCGAACGAGTGTGCGGCGAGCACACCCATCAAACGCCCGTTGAGTCAAAGCTCGGTTGGCTATTACAAAAAACGGGTTGCAATCTGGCCGAGTTCGAACGCGATAGCTTAATCAAAGCACTTAACGGTCAACACGTTCATGTCTGGCGTAGTGGAGATGCATATTCAATTTTAGTTCCAGGTCACGATAGTGACGTCATTCAAGCACTGGAAAAAATTGCGGCCATTGAAGCTGACTGCCACGCACACCCCACACCGCAATTGGTCGAACAAAAAGAGGGCTTCATTTTTAAAGCGAAAGGAAAGAGAGCCTTTCTGTTCGCCGAATTTTTCTTGGCTCTTGAACTGAGTTCTCAACTCTAAAAGGCTAATTGGCACTCCATTCAATGGATAACCCATTGAATTATAGGTTTTTTGAGCGGGCTCTCAATAACTTACCGCCGACTCGCCTTCTCCAGCAACCATACATGAATCAAGGCCGCCACGATTTTAAGGACAAGAATAATCACCAGCATATTTACCGCTGGGAAGTGCAATTTTAGCATATATCCAGTTCCTTAAGGACCCGCACCTAACAAAATCTGGGCTTGACCTTGGACCTGACTTCAACGTCTAGGGTTTCACCATGATGAAATCGACCTAAGTGCCTTAGGTAAGAAAACATGGCAGCCCTTTCCCAAGTCAGTGAAACGGACCAGACATTCCGGCTACGGATATCAGGCATGGATTGTGGCGATTGTACGCGAACGATTGAGAAAGGCATTAGCCAACTCAACGGCGTACAGGACGTACAGGTTGATTTTGCAACCGAAATCATGCGGGGGACTGGCGACGTAGCACTTGAAGCCGTGATTGCCAAACTAGCCGACCTTGGCTATGCCGTGGCAGATGATCAAAATATGCCTGAGGTTGCCGTTCCAGAAGCACACGGACTTCAGGGATTCGTATGTTTTCTTTTATCACAGTCCGCGAACGCGAGAGCATTCTATACAGCACTTATCGTGCTTGCCACTCTCCCTTTCCTTTTCATTCCTGTATCACCTTTGGTAGAGCTAGGGATTGACACGCTTTACATTGCCGTCACAACGCTTGTCACATTTCCTTTGGCCAGAAAGGGTTTGCGTAACCTCGTTCAAGCTCATCGCGTCACCATCGATACATTGGTGACGCTTGCGATTATCGGCGCCGTGTTTATCGGTGCTTATGGCGAGGCGGTTGCGGTAGCGCTCTTGTTCGTCCTAGGCGAAGCACTTGAGGGATATAGTGCCCAACGCTCGCGTGAGTCTTTGAGAAGCTTGCTCGCGTTGCAGCCCAAAGAAGCAACTGTCCTGCGTGCTCATAACAGCCGCCGCCACGACCATAGCCATTACAACCACACGCACTATCGCCAGGAGGTGGTGCCAGTTGGCCAAATCGCACTAGGAGATAAGGTTCTTGTCCGCCCCGGTGAACATATTCCGGTAGATGGCATGATTAGCGACGGCGCATCTTCAATCAATCAAGCGCCCATCACCGGTGAGAGCATTCCTGTTGATCGTGGGCTTGGGGATGAGGTTTTTGCGGGAACCATCAATGGCGAAGGCGCATTGCAAATAACGGTGACACGGCGCGCGGCGGATTCGATCATCGCGCAAATCGCGCGATTGGTTGAGCAGGCCAAAGCACAGCGCTCCCCGACTGAGCGATTCATCGATAAATTCGCCGCTTGGTATACGCCCGCTGTCGTCGCGTTTGCCGTTCTTATGCTTGTCACTGCGACATTCGTTATGGGTCAGCCATTCTTCGACAATGGCGAGACACGGGGCTGGCTCTATCGATCTCTTGCACTCCTGATTGTTGCGTGCCCGTGCGCTCTCGTGATCAGCATCCCTGTGACGGTCGTGAGCGCGCTCACCCGCCTTGCGCAGTTTGGCGTTCTGGTCAAAGGCGGTGCGCAACTTACGGCATTGAGTGAGGTTAAAGTATTTGCTTTTGACAAGACCGGAACGTTAACCCTGGGCAGACCTATCGTCACAGGCACTTCCACCGTCGACTGTGCTCACGACCCCGAGGATAACGAGGCGTGCGATCCATGCGACGATATGGTAGCGCGGGCCTACTCGGTTGAAAGCTCGTCGGAACACCCTCTTGCTCATGCGGTGGTTCATGAGGCGCGCAACCGTCAGGTTGCCAATAGATACCCCATGGCTTCTTCAGTAACAGCGATTGCCGGGGGCGGTATCAAAGGCCAACTCAACGGGAAGATGATTCGCATCGGACGCCACGATCTCATCCATGAAGATGAGGCGACATGCGAAGCCGCACGTTGCACGGTGGCGTCGAGTGGAAACAACCGCGCAGCTATGGTTGTTGACCAAGAATCAGATATGATCGGTCATATTTCGGTTGAAGACAAAGCCCGCCAACACGCGACCGAAGCCCTGCAGGAATTACGTCGTCTCATTCCGGAAACGCATATCGTGGTTCTGACTGGAGACCGGAAAGAGCCCTCAGAGAACTTGGTTAAACAGCTTGACTGCATCGATGAACTCCGCTGCGAGATGCGCCCGGCGGATAAAATGGCAGCGGTTGATAAACTGCGCCAAGCGCACGGTAAGGTCGCCATGATTGGCGACGGTATCAATGATGCACCTAGCTTGGCATCGTCCGATATCGGCATCGCTATGGGCAACATCGGCACCGATCAAGCAATGGAAACCGCGGACATTATTTTGATGCACGACAATCTGAAACTGCTCGCCGCCGCTGTGCATATCAGCCAAAGGACCAAAAGCATCTTGGACCAAAACATTGCTTTGAGTCTGCTGCTTAAGGGAGCGTTTCTGATGTTGGCAGTACCAGGGCTTGCCACTCTCTGGATGGCCGTGGTAGCAGACGTGGGTGCGACCTTGCTGGTCACGCTTAACGGTATGCGGTTGTTACGTGAGCGCACGACGTAACACCTTGCTCACTTAGCAACATTATCCCATACGTCTCATGCCGGGTATCGAGTCTCCGTTGCGCGGCCAAAGGCCGTAAGAAACCGATTCCATAATCGCTCAGGAAAATAAAGCAGCATGAGTAAATATACCAACGTAGAACTCGATGATGTGATAGATGAGTTGAACGAGATCACCGCCACATTACAAGACCGAAATGCTAACAGCCGCGATGAGTGGTCACGAGAATTGAAAACCGCTTTGTGCTCATTGGGCCAATCAAAGGATTTCACAACCGGCGCTTCGAATGTGGATATGAGTCGCCTGGCAAGGAGCAGCCATAGTGAAGAGCAAAAATTTAGCGCCGTCTGGCTGTGCTATCATGAGGCGCGTGAACGCGCGCAACTTCGATACGTGGCATTAGCATTCGAATGCATGAAATCTAATCGACGGGGTATGTCGGCACACTTTCAGCGACTTTTGGATAGCACAGCAAAATACAAAATCTTCTTCTTTTGGGGTGATAACAAAAATCAGTTGCGCCGTACCTTTCAAACTCTTGAAAACGATATAGAGGCTTTCGAAGGTGGCGCCTACGGCACGTACATTTTCGTCGGTTGCGACAATAATTGGGACACGTTGATCAATATTGTTGCACCAGAATGCGCTTAGGCGTGTTGCATGACCCTTCTAAATCATCGTAGAACCAGCCCCGGCGCGTTTCTAACCTGACGATAGAGTCTATTTCAAAATGTCTCAATTCGGCCGGATATGGACGGAAATACGCGGCTATTGCCTAGCCGTTTTTCTTGTATGCCTGCTTGGATGGACTCTGACCAACATGGATCAGTCTCTCTTTGCATACGCCGTCCCGGGCGTTGCTAGAGAGTTCGAAGCCACCAATTCAGATATCGGTTTGCTTTTTTCAATCTCGTTTGCTTTTACAGCCATCCTGGTCGTCATCGTCGGTATTTTCACGGATTATTACGGGCGGCGTATTATGTTTCTGGTATCGCTCGCCGTTTCAGCACTCTTCGTCGGCCTTCACTATTTTGCAAGCAGTCTGCTTATGCTGACCATACTCAGAATGTTTGCGTATGGCTTCAGTAACGCGCTGGCACCTATCACCAATGCCTATGTTGCCGAGGCCGCACCGCCGCGCTACCGCGGCCTGATGGTAGGTCTGTTACAGACAGGTTTTGCCTTCGGTTGGTTTTTCGCCTTTTTGATTGCATATCCGATTCTCGAAAACTTTGGATGGCGCTTTGTTTTTCTGCCCGCCTTGCTTGTCATCCCGGTCGCCTTTTTCCTCGTTCAACGTCTGCCCGAAAGTAAACGCTTTGAAGAACAAAAACGGAGGGAAATAGAACGGGGCGAAAGCGACAAATTCCTCGAAAAAGTTGCGGAGCTATTCAACCCCCAACTGCGCCGCCGCACAATTCTGTGTTTTATCGCCTTCGTCATGTGGGGCGGTGCCTACGCCGGAACAGCGTTTTTTATGCCTAACTTCTTCGTCGAAGTACGTGGCTATACCAGTGAAACCGCCGCCGCCTTGGTCGGTTCTTCTTATCTTGTTGCAATATTCGGGTACATTGCCGCGGCATTTCTTGGCGAATTCTACACCACTAGGCGCAACATCATCGTCATCTGGTCCTGGCTTGGCGCGCTGGGGCTGCTCGGTCTTATATGGGCTTCCCCTAATTTCATAACTGATGCGATTTGGTTTAGCCTGATGGGTGCCTTTTTCTTTGGCGCTGCGGCGGTAATTATGACCTTCGTCGTGGAAATCTTTCCAACTCGTGTGCGAGCGACAGGAGCCGGTTTCGCCGGCACATTCGCGTTTAGCCTTGGCAGTGCCATATATCCGCTTGTGGTCTCTTCAACAGCCGATGCAGTCGGTTGGCAGTTGGCCTTTACTTGGGCCGCCGTACCATCGCTGCTGATTTGCGGGATCGCGATCCTCAATGTCGAAAATTTTAAGTCGGGTATCGACCTGGACGAAATCTCGACATAGCGGATTCCAAGAGACGAATATGAAAGTCGATAGACCGGGCTGTGCGTTCGCCGAAGCGTCCCCCGATTATCCAACGTACATCTCGTCGTTGGGCTGATTCTCAGTTGCGGCCTCTTCCATTGCCTTACGAGCCTCCCGATCTTTCTGAAGGAACTTCCCAAGTTCATCGTGTACTCGTTTGGTGACAGTAGTCGCGTCGCGAAACCAGTCGCGACCAGATTTGCAAGATCGTCCACCTGAGCCCTTCAAGCACGGCTTGCCGAAGCTTGTCGCGGTCACGAGCCGTTGCCGCAGGCGATGAGCGAGGGCGGTCTGCGGGGAGTTCGTGTTCGGGCTCGCCTGCCCTCCCCGGCCCGCTAAAGGGTTGTGTCCAGGTGTAGCTGCGCGGGCCACCGTGATGGCGATGGTAGAAGCTGTGGAAATGCTTGAAGTTCCAACCCGCTTAGAACTCGCAGTACAGCGCCGGGGTGCGCGTCACTTCATCGACCGGTTCTCTCGTCCGCTCACAAAACCCCAAGCAACCGCGCCGCTTCACACTGTGTCAGACGCCAGTCCTGCCAGCTGCCGCAGGCCTCCTCAAATCGCATCTTCAGGGTCTCCTGCAGCCATGCCGTCCTGCTCATGGGGCACCTCCTCGCGTGACCCCATAAAACCGGACAGATGATGTGCGCCTAACACTTTTTCGCTTCACCGGCTTGACAGGGCAGACCGGGGCGTTACCTTCCTTGCTGAGTAGGTGCTGGGAAAGAAATCCTTGGCAAGCTACGGTGGCGTAACCCATGGATACCCATGAGCAGTTGACTGGCGGCGAGCCTGTGGCAGGAAGTTCCGACCGCGCGTTTGGTATCGTCCTCGCCGTCATGTGCACGCTGGTCGGTCTGTTTCCATTGCTTGGCGGTGATATCCCTCGCGGATGGATGCTCGCCGCCGCCGGAGCGGTCCTGGCAGTGGCCATCTTCAAACCGGGATGGCTGGCGCCGTTCAACCGGATGTGGTTTCGATTCGGCCAGTGGTTGCAACGTATCGTTCATCCGGTCATCATGGGGGTGATCTATTTCTTGGTGGTGACCCCGACGGGCCTTGTCATGCGCGCTCTGGGAAAGGATTCGTTGCGCCTGCGCCGCGACCCAAACGTCGAGACCTACTGGATCTACCGCGACCCGCCGGGTCCGGAACCGACTTCGATGAAGAACCAGTATTGAGTTGCCCATGCGCGCTTCAATGGCCTTCCTGTACGAGTTCTGGACCTTTCTGCGAGTGCGCAAAAAGTTCTGGCTGCTCCCGGTCATCATTATCACCTCGGTACTGGGTGGACTGATCGTACTGGGGCAGAACAGCGCGGTCGCACCGATGATCTACACGGTCTTCTGAGCCTTGCGCGTCCTCGGGCTTTCGGCGTTCTATCACGACAGCGCTGCGGCTCTCGTCGAGGACGGGCGGATCGTCGCGGCTGTGCAGGAGGAACGTTTTACGCGCAGGAAGCACGACTCCGACTATCCTGCGCGCGCCGTGGCGTGGTGCCTGAAGGCGGGGGGTATCGAGCTAGGGCAGGTGGATAGAGTCGCCTTCTACGACAAGCCCTTCCTGAAGTTCGAACGTCTGCTGGAGACCGCGGTAGCGTTCGCACCGCGCGGTTTCCGCTCCTTCTCGGCGGCGGTCCCGGTCTGGATCAAGGAGAAGCTGTTTCAGAAAGCTCTGCTGCACCGCAAGCTGCACACCCTGGCCCCGGAGCTGGACTGGAACGCAAGGCTGCTGTTCGCCGAGCACCACCAATCCCACGCGGCGAGCGCATTCTACCCGTCGCCCTTCCGCGATGCGGTGGTTCTCACCATGGACGGGGTCGGCGAATGGGCCACCACCTCCGTGGCTATCGGCCAAGGCAACGGGCTGGAGATGACGCGGGAGATCCACTTCCCTCACTCCCTGGGGTTGCTCTATTCGGCGTTCACCTACTACACCGGCTTCAAGGTGAATTCCGGCGAGTACAAGCTGATGGGCCTAGCACCCTACGGCAAACCGAAATATGTCCAGACTATTCTTGACCACCTGATCGACCTGAAGCCGGACGGCACGTTCCGCCTTGATCTCGACTACTTCGATTACTGCACCGGCCTCACCATGACCAACTCCCGATTCGATGCTCTGTTCGATGGGCCGCCGCGCAAGCCGGACGAGCCGCTGACGCAGAGGCACATGGACGTGGCCACCTCGGCGCAGGCGGTGCTTGAGGAAGCAGTGCTGAGGCTGACCCGCTCGCTGCGCGAGGAGACCGGCATCCCCTATCTGTGTCTGGCCGGGGGCGTCGCGCTTAACTGTGTGGCCAACGGCAAGGTTCTAAGGGATGGCCGGTTCGACGACATATGGATCCAGCCCGCGGCTGGCGATGCCGGGGGCGCGCTCGGCGCGGCGCTGGCGGTGAGCCACCGTGTGTTTGGAGAACCGCGGATCGCCTGCGGCTCGCGAGAGGACCCGTGCCTGCAACCCGAGGGGCGCGGAGACGCCATGCAGGGAACTCTGCTCGGTCCCGGGTTTGAATCGGACGAGATCCGCCATGCGCTCGATGCGGCCGGCGCACGTTACGAGATGCTTCCGGACCGTGAGTTGCTCGACGCCGCGGCTTCGGCGCTGGCCGCGGGCAAGGTGGTAGGCTGGTTCCAGGGCCGGATGGAGTTCGGACCGCGCGCCCTCGGCAACCGCTCCATCCTGGCCGACCCCCGCTCACCCACCATGCAGAGGACGCTCAACCTCAAAGTCAAGCACCGCGAGTCCTTCCGTCCCTTCGCGCCGAGCGTGCTGCGGGAACACGTCTCGGCATGGTTCGACCTAGACCGCGACAGTCCCTACATGCTGCTGACAGCCGGCGTGAAGCAGTCGCGGCGCAAGCCTGCGACCGGGCCGGATCAGGCGCTCTTCGGCCTTGACCGGTTGAAAGTGCCGCACTCGGACATCCCGGCGGTCACTCATGTGGATTACTCAGCCCGCGTACAGACCGTTCACCGCGAAACCAACCCGCGGTATCACGCGCTACTCGAAGCCTTCAAGGCAAAGACCGGCTGCCCAGTGCTCGTAAACACCAGCTTCAACGTCCGAGGCGAACCCATCGTGTGCACGCCCGCGGACGCTTTCCGCTGCTTCATGGGCACGGATATAGACTGCCTCGCCGTCGGCCCTTGCTTCCTGCGCAAGGAGGCGCAGGAGCCGTCGCTCAAGTGCGTCGATACAGACTCGTTCGAGCCGGATTGACGGGCCGGGGACATGGGCGCCAATTGCTTGGGCAGGAACGAACACGAAAGGGATTGCTCAAAAAGGAGTGAAGCGAACGATGCCGGATACCAGGATTCACACCCCCCCCCGTATCCGCCGCGCCCTGCGCTTGGTCGGATGGAACGCGTTGGTGCTCGCCGCCGGTCTAGCCCTGACGGGCGTCGCCGCGGAAGTGTGGTTCCGGCTGACGACGCCTTTCATCACCAAAATGAGCCCACAACACTTCGTCCCCGGCGTAGGTCTCATCCTGCAACCTGACGTGGAAGTGCGCTGGTCGAACCACCTCGATTTCTGGACCGTCTCGCGCACCAACAGCCTGGGCTTTCTTGACCGTGAACCCGTGAGCGCCGAACGCGCCGCAGCAGGCTGCCACATCGCCATGATCGGCGATTCCTTCGTTGAAGCGGTGGAGGTTCCCATCGTCGAGAAGTTTCACGTCCGGCTGGAGGAGCTCGCCGCCCGGGAACTGACCCATCTCGACGTTACCACTTCGGCTTTCGGGCGCCGTCGCCTCGGCCAGATCAACCAGTTGCCTTTCTACGACGAGTTCGCACGACACCTTCATCCCAAACTGCTGGTTCTCGTGTTCGTTAGGAACGACTTCGCGAACAATGCGACGGTGCTGAATGCACTGGACAAGATGGTAGACCCGGACCGGATGCCCTTTGTCACCGCGGAAAGAAGCACTGACGGGACGATGACCTTGCGCCCGCCGGTTCCTGCCCCGCGGGACGGGGCACCACCGCTCGCGTGGTACTCCTGGTACAAGCAAATTATCGGCACATCCTACCTCGCGAGTTGGTTGCATGCCAAAGCCAGGGCGCTGTTTCCGTCGCTGTCGCTGTTGCCGTACCGATACATGGTCCCGATCGTTGAAAATGCGAGGGCTCTGAGTCGGCGCACGCCCTATGCGTCGCTTCTCGACGGGTGGGCGCCGACGACGGTAGACGCCATAAGCGACGTGTTCGTCGGAAAGGACATGCCGCCCTACTTCGAGTCAGCCCTGGACTTCACGGCCTTTGCCCTGGACCAGTTCAAGGAACGTGCGGAGCGCGACGGCGTGTCCCTGGTCATCCTGTCGACTCACGGGATGGGAACCCGAGGCCATCCGTCATTCGACCGCCTGAGCGCCATGGCCGAGGCGCGGAACATTCCCGTCATCGACCAGCACGACTACATTCTCCGCCAGGATGCCAAGCCCGCGGATGCGCAGTGGGCGCATGACGGCCACTGGAACGCCGCCGGCCACCGGTGGGCGGCGGAAGTCCTGCTTGAATACCTGGAGCAGAATCAGGACGTGTGCACTCAACCATCTCCGCCGCACGAGGGATAAAACGATCGACATCAGCCCGCTCAGAACGAATGGATGAAGAGACCTGAAACTCGCGGCGCGCGCGGGTGACGGCGACGTTGAGGCGTCTCCCCCCGCCATCGTTGTTGAATCGAAGGCATGCCTTCGATTCTCTTACCCGCAAATACTGCGAAAGAACCTAAATATTCTCATACGGGTTTCCCTCGACGTTGGGGATGGCGAAGAGGGATTTCCAATCTTTGGCGATGAGAAGGTCCATGAGTTCGGAGGGTTGGCCGTTTTGGCGCTTCTCCATCTCCGTACGGATGGTGCGCAACGCCGAGTCCGCTCCCTCGCCAAAAAGCTCCCGCAAATATTCAACGGGAACACGAGGCGCGTCGCTGAAATTACCGGCCTCATCAAACGAATCCGGCAAAATCGGCGGTACATAAAAAACGTTGGGCTCGGTCCCGTATTCAGGGTGCAAAGGCAGAGCAACACCCCATTCGTTCACCAACTTGTCAATCGGACCCCCTGCATCGTCCAAATAACCCACAAACCTCAAACGGCCAGGACACTGACGCGCGCACGCAGGCGCCACACCCTGCTCCAAACGCGGAAAACAGAAAATGCATTTCTGAGACGTCCGCGTCACATAGTTGAAATAAACCTTGCCGTAAGGACACGCACGGTTGCACTGACGATTGCCGCGGCACTTGTCCTGGTCAACAAGAACAATGCCGTCCTCCTCACGCTTGTAAATCGCCTGAACAGGACACGCCTCAAGACACGACGGCTTGGTGCAGTGATTGCAAAGACGAGGCAGATAAAAGTGATAGTTGTTCGGGTAAACGCCCGAACTCGTGTCCTCGTCCCAGTTGGCCCCGTATTCCAAAGGCTCGCTCAACTGAAGACGGTCCGACGTCCCCTCAAAATAAACGGACGTGTGGTTGAGAGGACGCTCCTCCCCGTGATCCTCCTTGCGAGGCGTGCGGCCGTAACGAACACGACCTCCCCTCCAGCCGCCCCCCTGACGCTCCCAGTTCTTCGGATACCCACGCCCGGGCTTCGTCTCGACATTGTTCCACAACTGATATTCCTGACCCGCCTCGTCCGTCCACAAAGACTTGCACGCCGCCGTGCACGCCTGACACCCAATGCATTTGTTCAGATCGATCACCATGGCAATCTGTCGCGCCATCGCCCGTCCTCCCTCTAATCACAAATCATTCATATAAACCGCACACAAACCTCAAATAGACCGGTCACCGGAACCCCCAACATACAACTCAAAATCACACGTGAAATCCTTGAACGTCTGGTTGGGTGCCCAAAAAAACGGTTCAAACTTCAAATGACCATAATTGCCGACAAGAGATGTCGGCTTAATCAGACCCGCCGTCGATATGACGGCCCCGAAATTTTGCTGACCCTTGAACATCATGGGGTCCCAGCCGTGATACATGAACATCATCCCGGGCTGGATGGCCGACGAAATATGAGCCTGCACGATGAATTCCCCAAGCGGGTTGAAGACACGAACCTCATCCCCGTCCCTCACGCCGCGGACAACCGCATCGTCGGGACTGATGAAAATGTCCGGCTCTCCCCTTTGAAGGCTCACAAGCAGAGGGTCGTCGCGCCACATGCTGTGAATCCCATGGCGCGCGTGACCCATCATCAGTTGCAGCGGATACCCCTCGATCTTCAGCGGCGCACGGTAGTCCGGCAGCGCCTCCCCGAACTTCAAAAACCATTCATGATCGAAATAATACTGCTGGCGGGATGTGAGCGTGTTGTAGGCATGTTTCTTTTCATAATTACCTTTGAGCCGCGCATCATAGGGTGAGTTTTCACCGAATACGACACCGTCCGAATCGTCAACCCGGGCGATGCCTTTCGCCGCCAATTCTTCAAACGTCATCTTCGGCACGCCCGCAGACGCGTTGATCAGAAATTGCAATAAGTCCTTGACGGTGTTGAGCGTCCCCTGATGCGTGAACAAGTCATGACATTGCTTGAGGTCGCGAGTGGTAGGTATCAAATGAACGTAATCGATGGGCGCAATGTCGCGTTCAACGGCTCGACGACTGATCGCCTCACACAAGCGTTTGAGCATGGTCCAATCATCGATCGACTCGCCCAGCGGTTCGACGGCCGCGTCGATCACTTGAACGTAAGGTTGCCGCCCTTCATATATCATGTCCTGGCGCTCGTAATGATGCGCAATAGGCAAGACGTAATCGGAGTGAAGCGCGGTCACATTCATGTCGGTAGTCGCCGCAACGATGGTTTCCAGTTCAGCAAAACCCGTTTCGCGCCACCTCTTGCCCGACGCCCGCCAATTGGCGGGATTGCAGCCCGCATAGAAGGCCATTTTCCACGGCCGTTGCTTATAGTCGGGAATCCATTGATTGGCGAGCGCCTGCTTATAATGCTCGTCAATTTCATCTGCCAACTCTTGGCCGTAAATTTTAGCGTTGAGTTCGTTCATGTTCGCGTGCTGGTAGTCCCACATGGATGCTGCCGCAATACGCGTCGGCGGTGGCAGCGTGGGGTCCCAGACATCCTTCCACGCATACGCGAAGACGCCGTCACTCTTGGCCACATTGGTGATTTGAAGGCCGCCGCCTTCCGGGCCCAGATTTCCCGTGAGTGAGAGCAGCAACAAGAAAGATCGTTGCAGCATATCCGTGTTGAGCCACTTGCATGACGCGTAGCCCGAGAAGATCATGGCGGGCTTGGCCGCCGCGAACTCGCGGGCCACGGTGCGCACGGCTTCGGGATTGATGCCTGTAATGTCCGCTGTTGCGTCCGGCGTATAAGTCTCAAGGTGGGCTTTGAGAAGTGAAAAAACAGTAGTTACTTCTACGGGACCGTCCTTAGTTTCAACCGTCCACTCTCCCTCAAGTGACGGGACTATGGCGCCAAGTTCAAGCGCGCCATCGACAGGAGCATTAAAAGGAAACGCGTGCTCCGGCCCTTTGACCGTAACACGTCCCGTTGCCGGTGCTTGAACGAGTGCGTTTGTCTCTTCGTCCCAAAAATAGAAAACATTCTCCGGAACATCAGACTCCGGCGGACTTGCCATATCGCTACCCCGTAAGAATAACTGGTTGTCGGTGCGCACCAGGAAAGGTAAATCCGTATGTGTACGGATATAATCGACATCGTGATTTCCATCCGAGATAATGATCTCACACATAGAGAGAGCAAGTGCAGCGTCGGTTCCGGGCTTGGGGTTGAGCCAGTGGTTGGCATGCATTGCTGTCGGCGTGAACTCCGGCGAAATGGCCGTCACCTTCGTGCCGTTGTAGCGGGCCTCCCAGAAAAAATGCGCATCCGGTATGCGCGTCACCGCCGGGTTGACCATCCAGATGAGACAGGCGCGCGATTTGTAAACCGCCGCCATGGTGTCGCCGAGGATTTCGACACCTGTGGTCATATAAGTGCCCGTGGGCTGATCGCCGACACCGGCAAAGAGTTCCGGCAACTGAATGCCCGTTATCGCGGAAAAGCGCGACACACCCGCAAAGGGCGCGCGTTTCATGACCATGGCTGTGCCAAGATCATAGGAAATCGAGTCCGGACCGTATTCAACCATGGTGTCGATGAACTTGTCTGCGATCTCGGTCGTCGCCTGGTCCCAGGTGATGCGTTCCCATTTGCCGTCTCCGCGCGCGCCCACGCGCTTCATCGGATAAAGAACCCGTTGCGGGCCGTACATGTATTTGGCGTGGCGCAAGCCTTTCTGGCAGCCGCGCGGGCCGTAATCGGGGGTGTCGTCGCCACTGCGCTCATAGGTGCCCTGCTGCTCCTCGCGCCAGGCGATCCCGTCCTTGACGAATACGTTAAAGGCACAATGGCCGGTGCAATTGGCGCCATGGGTGCTGTGAGCTACTTTGTCCCACGTCCATTTCTGACGCATCACGTCTTCGAAGCTGTTGTACGGTGCGGCGGCTTCCTGGGCCCAAGCGGCAACCGATCCATACCTGAGCGCGAGCGTGCCCGCTGCAACCGCGCCGACGGCGCCTAAAAAACTGCGACGTGAAACGTCCAAAGCCGTCATGGATAATCCTCTCATTGAAATTGGCGTTATACGCCCTGGCCCCGCTCATTATATAGATGACCGTGGCAACGACAAATACAGGTGCTGAAAAATCGCAATTACTCACCCGGCAGGCGGATAAAACGGTAACAGCCTTCAACGTGCCTGTGCCTAGTTTTCTCCGTGAGCCGTGATAGATTGGGGACCTTGGCTCTAAGGTCACCCCGACAGGTTTTGAAGTGCTGCAAACTTCGGATCAAACCATGGAAACAACGTTTTCAACACTCACAGTTGTTTGGAAAAAGGAACGGTTAACGTGCACGATTTCAGGTCATTCGTGAATGCTCTTGAGCAGAGCGGCGAACTCGTACGCATCACGAAAGAAGTCGATCCCAAGTTCCAACTGTCCGCTTTGATGCACCGGCTCGAAGTCATGGGCAAAGCCTTCCGTTTCGATAATGTCAAAGGCGCGAGCATACCTCTGGTGGGGGGTCTGTTTCTCAGCGAACAACGCTTGGGCCGCGCGCTCGGCGCATCTCAACACGAAGAGTTCACCCATCAAGATGCCGCCGCTGAATTCGACCGGGCCATTGCGAATCCCGTCCCGCCGAAATCTGTGGCCAGCGGGCCCGTCAAAGACGTCATCAAGATTGGTGACGACATTGACTTGTCGGAATTGCCGATCCCGACATTCTTTGAGCTTGATAGCGGCGCCTTTATTACCGGCGCGATAAGTATAACGCGCCACCCTGAAACAGGCGTCGCAAATGTCGGCGTCTATCGCGGGCTCGTCATGGGTAAACACAAGCTGAGTATGAACGCCAGCACGTTTAGTGATTTGAGAAAAATCTACAAAGCAAGCGAAGATAGAGGCGAAGAGTTGGCCATGGCCATCGTCATCGGCGTCGAACCGGCCGTTCTCGCAGCCGCGATCTCCAAGCCACCGCCCGGACTGTCGGAACTTGATGTTGCAGGTGGGCTTAAAGGCGCGCCGGTGGAACTCGTCAAATGCGAAACCAATGATTTACTTGTGCCCGCCAACTCGGAGATCGTCATCGAGGGCAAGATCGATTTCAAAGAAACCATTTGGCAGACCCTAGGCGAGTACCCGGGCCTCTATGGGCCGGAGACAGACCCTGTATTGCAAGTGACGGCGGTTAACCACCGAAAAGAGCCTTTATTCTATTCGATCATGGCAGGCCCCAATGCGGAACAAGTGACCATCGGCACGATATCCATTTACTCCATGGCAAACATCGCGACAAAGGAAATAAAGGGGCGCTTTTCGAACATCATCGACACAAATTTGTTCATAGACCCTCGTTGGACCGGGCCGATGTTTCAATTATTTATATCCATCGACAAAAAATCCGACGACGACCCAAAAGAAATCATCAAAGCTACGTTTGAATCAGAGGGCGGTATTTTTCCCGTAAGCCGCGTCATCAAACGTATAGTGGTCGTCGATCAAGATATCGACATCCACAGTTATCCGGATATTGAATATGCGGTTTGGACCCGCGCCGCCGACCCCTCAAAGATTATGATCTTCCCCAACTATGTCAGCTGGGAACTTGACCGCGCCCAAAAGGACGACGGCAAATCAGTGCGCATGGGCATTGACGCAACAAAAGATTTGGAAGATGTCGACAAGTTGGTTAGACCGCAAATACCCGGATACGATGATGTCGACTTGGAAGACTTTCTTGACCCTTAGATCCGAGCGACAACGTTCCGCAACTCACATCAAGGACATGCATCATGATTAAGCCGTATATGGCGGTTGGTCTTCAAACGACGGTGCGTCACGTGACCACACGAGATGAAGCCAAAAAAAACCTGGACCACATTTGCGGCATGATCGATCTGACAATGCACATGTGCTCCATGGAATTGCCGGTCAAGCTTGTCGCATTGAGTGAGGGCGCCATTCAAGGCTTTGTAGATGAGATCCTGCATCTAACGCCTGCCCAATATGCCGAGACAATGGCGGCCGAAATTCCCGGCTGGGAGACGGAAGTTCTTGGTGAAAAGGCCAAGCAACACGGCATTCACATTATCTGTCAACTGAAAACGAAATGGCCGGATTTTCCCGATCAATTTTTCAACACGACTTTTATTGTCGGTCCCGAGGGTGACGTCATTCATACCAGTCAAAAGAACATCGCCCTGTTCGTTGAGCATTCCACGACACCGCACGATGTCTACGATCAGTGGGTAGCCAAACATGGCGACAGCATAGATGCGTTCTTCCCCGTCGCAAAAACGGAAATCGGCAACATTGCGGGGAGCGTCGGCGTCGAGGGAGCTTTTCCCGAAACTTACCGCGCATTTGCGTTGGGCGGCGCCGAGATTCTCTATCGCGGCGCGTTACCCGAGCCGTGGGTATCGCGTGAAATCTTCGAAGTGCAGAATCGTGCACGCGCCATGGACAATACCTGTTACATGGTGGCGCCCAATACCGGCTCGCTCATCATGCCGGGTGCAAACGGTGAGCCGCCGACAACAATTGACGGCACACTGGGCGGGCGGTCATCGATCATCGATTACAAAGGAGCCGTCCTCTCGCAAAACACCATAATGGGCGACAGTTATGTAGCGGCTGAAATCAACATTGAGGCTTTGCGCCATTACCGCGAAACAGCGCGCGTTCAGAATTGGATTCCCTATATCAAGACCGAACTCTATCAAAAACTATACGACCGGAGCTTGTGGCCAAAGAACAGGCCTAATGTCAATGACAAGGTCGCGGAAGAGTTGTTCCGCGAATCCTTGTCCGCACTTTACAAAAACGGCGTCTACACCAAGAGCAAATTCTAACGCGGTCAGCCGCGCTTTTCAGCCTTGTAAACGCGCTCCAAAACTTCAGGTTTGACCTGATTGCGCTCCCAGCCTGGCGGTGGCGTATAGACGCCCCAGTCCACCATTTTATTGATTTGGTGCTTGACCAATTCGAGTTGATCCTGCTCGGTAAACGGGGGCTCATCCATACAAAGATTGCGCGGATAAATGCCTCCCTTGGCCATCATGGCGTCGTAGATCACCTTGTATTCTTCGACCCGCATGTCTTTGGCAAGGTTTTGCCACTGGCCGCGCACACGAAAATCGCGCAGGCCATCAATATCGAGAATGGCACTGACCAAGGTTTCTCCGCCGCCCAAATATTCCGAGATGATATTGCCCCTGTAGTCGATGATCTGACTTCTGCCGCAGGACATCTGGTGTTGTTCACCGCCCGGCATGTAAATGCCCCCGATATTTGGCGCCAGCACAAAACAGGTATTAAAAACGGCATGTGAGCGATTTTGAATCTCCGCGATACTGTTGCCCATCCAAGGTTCGGGATATTGGGTGCGCCAAATGATTTCGGCGCCGTTGAGCGCCAACCCCCGTGCCGCTTCCGGGTAACTGCCCTCAGCACAAATGATCGTCCCGATATTGCCGATCTCTGTTTTGGCAACGGGATAAAGCGCCTCGAAGAGTTTGATCGGGTCGTCGTCGCAGCGCTCGCGATAAAGATCCCAAATGTCGCTCGGTGCGGTATTTGTCTCGCGCTGATAAAATGCGGTTTTGTAGTGCTTGTGGATGATCTCGCCATTGGGATCAATGATAAAGGCGATGTTGAAAACCCGGTCTTCCATGAGTTCCGGGTCTTTTGCCACCATCTGGGCGACGAGATAGGTGTCGAGTTGTTTACACAGCCCGCCCAGGAATTCCGTTTCTTTACCGGGTATTTCGGGGGCCACTTCACGGGCGATTCTGATGTGGTCATCGCCGCCGCCGAGGCACCAGCCACCGATACCTCCCTCTGAAACCGCGATGAGCTTAACCGGCAAATCGAGACTGCAGTTCCAAACGGCATATTGCATGCTGGCGGCCAAGCGCTCGAGATCTTGCCAGTAATCGTCGCGCGTCAGCGCCATATGGGAAATATTTTGGATACCGACAACGGTATATTGCAAAACCATTTTACGACCTTTCGAAATGCAGACGTCGAAGCCGTCACAAGATCAACAATAGATCGGCGCACAAGAACGACGGTTTCTTTTCTACGTTAAAGGATATTCCATTTCCCCGACTTCCACCCCAATCGGCTGTCTGTAAATCATATGCTTCTCGGATAAATCGAGGACCCGTTAAAACGCACCAAGGAAAATGCTTAACGGTGTCCCGGGGTATAAAGGCACTCTAAATAAATTTGGTCGTCGCAATAAAGGCAACGAACGCAACAAGGAAATATGTCGTCCAAATCGGAAAGATCGAAACATTAAACGTTCGCATGACCAATCCTTCGACTTCGGGCGTCGACCCTTCCACTGCGAGTCGCATAAACGCCTTGGCCATCGGGTCAAAGGCCACGACGATTCCCAGACACGTCAGATTGATAAGGCCGTAGAGACCGACCTTCCAGAGCAGCCACGTGCCCTTGGGGTCGAAAGGGCCGTTGCCCATCGCTGACATGATGGCGATCACAATCAATCCGATCCCGACGGCGGCAATGATAATATTCCCGTAATGTGCGACTTTCTGACCCCACGGCTTATCGTAGTAGATCGCGCCCGTCATACTGATCGCCCACCATATAAGGGAAAACACCCAGACGATGGCGACGCCCAGATTGCTGATGTCGAGCAATTCCATTTCCTTTGAGAGCATCACACCGAGAGGAAGCGCCGCCTTCCACATGGTGCGCGGAATCAATTCGATACGAAGCGCCATGTGCAACAGCAGCATGCGCGTTTCAAACGGCAAGGAGGAATCCGTAGATTTCCTCGCCGACAGAAAAACGCCCATATCGGCACCCACCCAGCCGACGAACATGATGATATGCAAATACTTCCAAAACAGGAACGCAGCCGTCATTTCCATGGCTCAACCCTCCTGTGCAGGGACGTGAAGCTCAAGCACGCCCATGACCGGTTGTGCGGACGTCGTCGACCCCGGCTGAGACACCCCCATCCAAGCGGCCATGAGCAGACACGCCCAGATACCGAACATGAACAGTCGCGCACGCCCCAGGCTAGCACTGATGGTGGAGTTGATCTCGTCGTTGGGCTCGTTTGTTTCCAGTCGCTTCAAACTTGAGAAGAACGGTTCCATATGACGGCGCATCATCAAGCCCAAAAATAAAATTACGGCAAACAAATAGAGTTTGCCGGCGACCCACGGTGCGGATTCGAGCCGACCTGACGCAATGGAATAGGTGGTGGAGGCGATGACGCTGACGATGATGACCCAACGCAGCAAATGGTCAAGCCGCGCCATGGTGCCGCCAAACGATGTTCCTTCACGAAAATAAGCGACGGTGACAATGAACAACCATACAGGGCCCAGCAAAAGGATAGCGATCCATTGCCAAGTGGGGTGATCGAGACCCACGGCTTCCGTGAGAATGCCGCCCACCGTCAACATCAAACTGATGCACACTTTGGGCATGAATTCGATGATGTTCATCATCTTGCCGGCCGTCACGCGCATGTTGGGTGTTGCCGCCGTGCTGGCGGCTGTCACGCTCCATGCGTAGACGCCGACGTCGGGACCCAGCCAGAACACGAACAACAGCACGTGCAAGACCAGCACGACTTCATAGATGGATATGGCATAGTCCGATTCCGCAGACAGAACCAGAGCCTGAGAATCGCTCAGGTATAGCAATCCCGCAAGCAGTGCTAACCCGAAAACCATACGTTTCATGGGGTCCCCCTAGTCGACGCGTTCTTGTTTAGCGCGATTACGCTCCTGTGCCAACACTCCCATGTATGGATCAAGTTCGCGCATGGATACCTGAATTCGGGCGGCCCGCGACGCGGAACGGTTCGAGATACCGTCTTGTTCGGGGCGCGAGAGCCGGGCCTTCGGTTCGACAATGATTGCTATTATCCCGGCCTCCATGGCAAAATCACGTTCAAATGAAAAATCAAATGATCTTTCAATCCATCACGAATAAGGGAAGGATGCCGACATGAGTGAAGATCTATCTGCCGAAGTCTCCGTAACCATCAACGGGGATGAAGCAAAACGCGCGGCTGCAGCGCTTCAAATGCTTTATGACAGCATCATCGAGCAATCGGAAAGCGAGGCCTTTGAGGACGCAGTTGACGCCTTGAAAGAGGAAGCCGACCGTACCAAAGCGCTTCTTAACAAGATCCAGGCCGCATCTTAACGGCCTTCGCCAGTCGCTTATTCATCAAATAAAGGAGTTTGGTATTGTGAGACCTCATGTAGAGATAGTTCAACAGACTGATTTATGTTGGCACGCTGCGGAGTTGCCCAAGGGCTCTGGTCGGGTTGCGCAGCGCAATTTGTGTTACGACGAGGAAAACGGTGCGGCGTCGACCAAGCTTCGTTTTGATACGGATTGGAACCGTGAGGGCGGGTATCACGAGGCTGACACGGAGTGGTATGTTTTGGACGGCGAGGTACGTCTTGGCAATCATGTTCTGCGTCAGGGGTGTTATTGGCGTGCTCCTGCGGGGTTTCGGATACCGGACATGTTTGTGAGGGAAGGCACCGAGGTTTTGCTGTTTCGGGAGTATGGGGACTGGGGGTTTTCGGTATCCGACGATCACCGTGACAGGTTCATATCCCAGGGCGGGAACACCGCGTCCCGGAAGCCGGGCAAGCTTACGGTGATGGATTCGAACAAGATGACGTGGATGCCCAACATTTTCGAGGGCGACACCCAGTGGGAGTTGATGCTCAAGATGCTCTACCGGGACCCGCCCAACGGGGAGGACATCACCAAGGGCTTCGTCACGATCCTGTGTTGGGCCCCGCCCGGCTGGTCCGACAACCGCCTCATTCATCATCCCGTGTTTGAAGAGGCCTATACCATCGACGGGCACATGGAATACAACTTCGGACGCATGGATCCGGGAACCTATTTCTTCCGGCCCGCCAAGGTCAAACACGGCCATTTCATGGCCGGAGAGGAAAAGGGCGCCACATGGATCTTCCGTCTCGACGGACATCTGGTCAACTGGGTCACCATCGAAGAGCAGATCAAGGTCATCGGAAAAGCCCTCAACTACGACCCCGCTACACAGGGACCCGTCATCGCCGGACTCCCCGTCCGATCAAACTCAACCGGAACATGGAACCGCGATGGACAATAGAAACCGATAGAGCCTGCAGTGCGGCGGCCTCATTCGTTGAAGCCGCCGCTCCATATCGAAAGCGCATGCCGTAGATAGGAGGCGGCCTCGTGTCTGGCGCCATTGACATCGTTTGCAATCTGTTCACACCTCAAGAAGTCGAAAAAGGTCAGACCGGTCTTGATGAAGACTTCAAAAAACAGGTGCGCATGCCTGAAGACATGCGGGGTGGCGTCACCATAGAAAACTATTTGCAGCGCATGGACCGGGCCGGCATCGAGCGCTCTCTCTTGATTGCCGTGCGCGCAGGCGATTTACGCGTGAAGGGTTCGTTCGAAATCCCGTACGAGCGGGTTTATGAAATCTGTCGGCAACACCCCGATCGGTTTTCAGGTCTTGCGGGCGTCGACCCCTTTCGGGGCATGCAGGGACTGCGCGATCTCGAGATGGCCGTCAAAGACTACGGCTTCGTCGGCGCGCATCTCTACCCCCACTGGTTCGAACTCGCTCCCGATCATGCAAAATACTATCCCTATTATGCCAAATGTTGCGAACTCGACATCCCGATCATGATGCAAGTAGGCCAGAACCTCGTATACCAGCGGGACCGCCGATTGAGGAGCGTAGGACGGCCCATCTGTCTCGATGCGGTTGCGTGTGATTTCCCGGAATTGCGCCTTTTGGGGATACACATCGGCGTTCCGTGGACGGATGAAATGATCGCCATGTGTTGGAAACATGAAAATGTCTATACTGCCGGCGACGCTTATGCACCGCGCTACTGGCCGCAGTCATTCGTACACTACGCCAACAGCTATGGACGAGAGAAAGTCATGTTCGGCACCGACTGGCCGGTGATTGACCCGGAACGCGCCGTACGGGAAGTGGATCAGCTAGGTCTCAAAGAAGACGCCAAGCGGCTCATCATGCACGACAACGCCGTGCGCGTCTTCAAACTGTCAGGATAAACCCCGGAGCAGTTCTCATGCCCGAACTTCCTCGATCGTTTCAACACCTGTCGTTTGCGGACGGGATACGTGCTTCGACCCAAAGAAATCCCGACAAGATCGCACTCCAACATAACGACAACAAACGCACGTACCGCCAACTGATCGACCGCATCGACCGGGTGACCAACGCGGTTGCCGGGGATTTGGGGCTCGGGCCCGGCGACCACGGTGCGATCATTTCGAACAATTGTATCGAGTATTTGGAGATCGTGATCGGGGCGGCCCAGGCAGGCCTCGCTCTCGCTACCGTCAACCCGCGCCTTACGGCCTCGGAGATGGCGACCATTTGTGACGATGCCGAAGCACAAGTCATATTTGCCGATACCAACAGCGCCGAGGCGATCAGAGACTCGAAGTTGGAAACGGTCAAACGCGTCATCGTGATCGGACCCGATTTCGATGATTGGCTCAACAAAACCTCATTGCCGGTCAAACCTGTTGCCGTAGATGAATGGGACGTGTTCACCATTCCCTATACCTCGGGCACCACGGGAAAGCCCAAAGGCGTGCTTGTGCCGCACCGCTCGCGGGTGCTCACGCTTTTCAGCATGGCCGTCGAATATGGCTGCTATTCCCCCGATGACCGCTTTTTGGCCATGGCGCCGATGTGCCACGGCGCGGGCATGGTCTACGGGTTGGCGCCTGCATTCTTCGGCGGATTCGCTGAAATCCTGGACCGCTTCGAACCGGAATTGTTTCTAAAACGGCTCAAAGCGGAAAACATTACGGGTTATTTCGCCGTGCCTACCCACTTTCATGGGATCTTTTCCCTCGAACAACCGGTGCTCGACGCCAACCGTTGCGACAGCTTGCACACGATCATCTCCAACGCCGCACCGCTCGCGCAATCGTCAAAGGAACAAATTATCGACTATTTCGGGCCGGGCATGCTGCACGAAACCTATGGCTCGACCGAGGCGGGGATCGTCACGAATTTGCGACCCCACGACCAGTTGCGCAAACAACGCTGTGTCGGACTGCCGTTTCCCATGACGGAGGTCAAGTTGGTCAACGACAGCGGTGGCGAGTGCAAGCCCGACGAAGTGGGTGAACTCTTTTCAAAAAGCCCGTTCTTGTTCAACGGTTATTGGAAAAGGCCGATGGAAACGGAAGCTTCCCATCATGACGGATGGGTAACGGTCGAGGATCTCGCGCGCCGCGACGCCGAAGGCTACATCTATATCATCGACCGCAAGAAGGACATGGTGATTTCAGGCGGCATCAACATCTATCCACGGGAAATCGAGGAAGTGCTGTTTAAACATCCGGCGATTGCCGATGTCGCCGTAACCGGCGTACCGGACGAGAAGTGGGGCGAACGGGTGAAGGCGTTTGTCGTGACACAGCCCGGAGACACTATCGCCGAGCAAGACGTTATCAACTTCTGCAAGGACAAACTCTCCGACTACAAAGTGCCGAAAAACGTCGCTTTTCTCGAAGCCTTACCGCGCAATGTCGGAGGCAAAGTTTTAAAGCGCACACTGCGAGACATGTAAAGGCGGCACGCCGCGTCTATCGGACTGCCGGCGCGACTCGTTCCCCGATGAGCTTAATGGAAGCCGCAGGATCATCGTAAATGCGAAGCGTGAATTCCGAAACGCCCGCCCTTTTGAAAGCGTCAAGTTCTTCGATCAATCGGTCGACATCGCCCAAGTCGCCCGTCAACGTCAAATTCTCGACGAGTTTGTCGAGGATTCGATCGGGCACGCCTTCAATTTCATGTGTATTGGCCATGTAGGCTTTGGCAAACGAGTCGAAATGGTCTTCAACAAAAGCGCTGTCGTCTTCATCGAGAAACTTCGAAATGTGCCAAGGGCTCAACATGCCTCGCACCCATATCTTCCGGAGCGCTTCCCGGCGGGCCGTGGCGGCATCGGCTTTGACGTGCCACGGTAAAAGATTGTTGATACGAAACGCGCCTCGCGGCCGCCCGCGGGCACTCAGATGTCCGCAGATCCAGGCAATGGTTTCATCTATGCGCTGCAGCGGTACGTCGGACATCATGACGCCGTCGGCCGCGGCCGTTGCCATTTTGAGCATCTGGCGTCCGGTCGCGCCCACATAGATCCGAGGCGGCGGGTCCGTCGCCCATTCCGGTTGATACCCCATGACTTGAAACAGTTCACCGTCGTACGTCAACGGTTCGTCCGGCGAGACCCCCTTCAGAATGTCCACGCACTCGCGCACACCTCTCACCATCTTCGGAAACATGGTGCGGCGGTCCGGCTTGAGTTTCAGCGCAATTGTCGTTCCGCCGCCGCCGCCGACAACAATATCCGCGCGGCCGCGTGAAAACTCGTTCAACGTGAAAAGAAGATTGGCCATTCGAACGGGATGCATTTCGAAGGGGCTGATGGCCATCGGCCCCATGCGAATGTCGTGCGATTCGCGCGCGAGTCGCGAAAAGCACAGAAACGGGTCGCGCGACGCCAAAATATTCGCAGTCCACACAGTGCCGAGGTCATAGCTTTCGGCCAACCTGCCAAGACGAGCGAACTCGTCCCCGGACACGTTGGGTTCGAGCGCGATATCAATTTTCATCCGGCAGACCCTCCAGACGGGACGACCCCAGCCGTTCCGTAACACAAAGATATCCCATAATCAGCACCTTGAGCGGCTCTGACCAAAACAAACATGCGCACTTTCAACCGAGATCATGATAAAGGGTGCGCTCAATTTGAAGATCGCCTGTGCGTCACCTAGACTGTCAGGCGCAAAACGGCATTCAACTTATGAGCAATGATGTATTCATCGGGCACGCCCCTCACGATCGAGACCTCGCTCTGGCCCTTCATCAGGTGCTCACCGAACAAGGCATTGCGGCCTGGGTCGATCGATCACCGGACAGCGGCGAGTCCCGGCGCGACGAGGGCGCCCAAAAGATCCTGCAATCGACCATCGTCGTCCTTCTGATTTCGGAAAAGGCGGAACAGTCACAAGCCATCGAAAAAGCGTTCACAACCGCAGCCCGCTTCCAAAAGTTTTTGATTGCGGTTCAAGTAGAAAAGATCTCGAAGGAAGACAGCTACATCGACAAATACCCGCAGCGCAATTGGCTCGATCTCTACCCGAAGCCGGAGCAGCGGCTTCCGGAACTCGCGGATCAAATCGGGGTTTTTTTACAAATCAATTCGATGTTCTCATGAACGACGCCAGGAAGCGGCCGTCATCGATGATGAACACGTGTCATCCGGTTGAAAGACTGAACACATGAATCGCGTTTTCTTCGGTTGGTGGCTCCTGGCCGGCCTGTTTGTCACTTACATGGCCTCGAACGGCATCCTGCTCAACACGCTGCCGATGTTTTATCCGTCGCTCATGGAAGAGTTCGGCTGGAACCAGGCTGAAGTCGCCAGTCCGGCCGCGTTGTTTTACCTCGCGTCCGGGTTCATGTCGCTCGTTTCCGGATATTTTCTCGATCGCTATTCAGCGAAGCGCATCATGTTATTCGGCCTTGCGGGAATTGTCTTGGCGCTCGCCTACTTCTCCCGGGTTACATCCCTATTCGAACTGTTCGCGATCTATATCGTGTTCTCCGTGGGCCTTGCGACCGGCGGCCTGCTGCCCAGCATGCTGTTGCTGACCCGGTGGTTCGTACGCATGCGAGGCATTGCCGTCGGCACTCTTCTACTGGCCTCAAGCGCCGGGGGCATGGTCTTTCCGCTTCTGGTTCCGGGTTGGCTTGAGACCTTCGGCTGGCGGCAGTCGATTCTGATGTTCACCGTTATCGGCGCCGCGATGATGATTTTGCCGGTTCTGTTTCTGATCCGCGATTTTCCTCACAATATGGGATTGAAGCCCGACGGTGACGGAAACATGGAAGAAACGGGCAAAGCCGAACCCGTAGCTTCGAATGCCGGTCCCAAATTCATCGACGCCCTCAAATCGCCCACTACGTACCTCTTGATTTTCACGACGGCAACTCTGTGGATCTGTGTCACGGGCGTTATCAATCACCAGACCATTTATCTTCAAAAGGATCTCGGTATCGCTTTTGAAACGGTCGGCGCGGTGGTCAGCGTGTTCTTCGCATCGTCCGTCGTCGGCTATCTGATATTCGGCTATCTCAGTGATCGATTTAAAAAAGTTCACATTCTGATGCTCGCAGTGGCAAACCTGGGCGTCGGCCTGCTCGTGCTGCGTATCCTGGAGGCCGAGGACATCGCCACCCTTTACATTTATGCAATCATTTTCGGCATCGGGTTCAGCGGTGCTTTTGCCATGGTCCAACTTATTGTCGCCGAATTTTTCGCAGGACCGGACTACGGTCGTATTCTCGGCCTTTTCGTATTTATCGACACGATTGCGTCGGCGGGCGGTATACGCCTCCTGGGCGACATGCGCGTCGTCATGGGCAGTTACATTCCCGCTTTCAACATGATGATCGCCATGTGTTTCACGGCCGCGGTTTGCGTCGTCATCGTTATGCGGATCCAAAAGAAGCCCAAACCGGCGATGGCTTAATCACCCGTTCGACCGTCGGTATCGTTAGGCGCTTATCAAGTGTCCATATATGATGTTCGCTCGGATCCGATATCACGTTCAGCCCACGGCAGGTAAGGCGAGATGACGCTTTCGCCCTTCAGAAACCGCCAATATGCGAAGCTGTTTGCAGCCCAGGTGATAGCTCTGCTGGGGACCGGGCTTACGACAATCGCCCTGACTCTGTTGGCTTACGATTTGGCGGGCGGCAACGCCGGCGTCGTGCTGGGAACGGCCCTTGCGATCAAAATGACCGCGTATGTGGTTTTTGCACCGGTCGTCGGCGGTCTCGCACACAGGTTTCCGAGAAAAGCATTGTTGATTTCACTCGATCTCGTTCGAGCCGGAACCGTGCTCGCGATGCCGTTCGTGTCTCAACTCTGGGAAATCTATGTGTTGATCTTCGTTCTCAATCTGTTTTCCGCAGGCTTCAAGCCCGTGTTTCAGGCAACCATTCCCGACATCCTTCCCGATGAGCGCGACTATACCGCGGCCCTGTCCTTGTCGCGGCTGGCTTACGATCTGGACAATCTCCTAAGCCCGCTCCTCGCCGGCTTGGCGCTTTTATTTTTAGGCTATTCGGCGCTTTTCATGGCAAATGCGGGCGCTTTTGTCATATCCGCTCTGCTCGTGGCCGTTACAATTCTGCCGAAATCGAAAACGGTCGATCGTCTCGGCGGCGTTTGGGAAGACATCACCTTCGGGGTCAAAGCCTATCTGAAGACGCCGCGGCTCAAGGCCCTGCTCGTCTTGTACCTTGCCGTGGCGGCCGCGAGCGCCATGGTCATCGTCAATACGGTCGTCTACGTGCGCGGCCATCTTGGCGGCTCCGACGCCGACACGGCGCTGGCGATAGCCGCCGCGGGAGGCGGCTCCATGGTCGCGGCCCTCGGCCTGCCGACACTGCTCGGCCGCGTCTCGGAACGGCCGATCATGATCTCCGGCGCATTGCTGATGTCGATCGGACTCGTTGCGTTCGCAGTCCGGCCCGGCCTGATCATGCTCATGCCCATGTGGTTCATCGTCGGCATGGGCTGGTCGCTCATTCAAACGCCGGCGGGACGTGTGATCACGCGGTCTTCAGCGCCGGCCGACAGGGCCGCATTCTTTTCGGCGCAGTTTTCTCTGTCCCACGCCTGCTGGCTGTTGGCTTATCCGGCCGCAGGTCAACTGGGCGCCGCGGTAGGGCTGGACACGACGAGTCTCATCTTCGGTGTGAGTATTCTCGTCTTCACGGGAGCCGCCGCCGCCATGTGGCCGAAGTCAGACGACGAAGACCTCATGCACGAGCACGGTACGACGATCCATGCGCACTTGCATGTCCATGACGAACATCATCAACATGCACACCATGGAGGAGAGGGCCCCCAACCTCACAGTCACGACCATCGCCACCCGCCGGTCAAACACGCACATGCCTTTTACATCGACAATCATCATCTCTCATGGCCGCGCGCCTTGAACGAGTGACGGCCGCTCCAATCGAATCGATGCAAAAGCGGAAGCTTGGTTCATCATCGGCCGGATAAGGAGTTCACATGAACGCACACGCCGACCACGAAACGAGCGCGCCGCCGCGGGCGCACATTCTTCGGTTGATCGGGAGCACCCTCGTCGCGCGGGCGATAGGTATCGTAAGCGAGTTGGGGATTTCGGATTTGGTAGCGCGGGAGCCGCGAACCGCTGCGGCGTTGGCGGCCGAAACAGGGACACACGCCGACGCGCTCTACCGCCTTATGCGTCTGTTGGCCTCGCACGACATATATCAAGAAGACGAGCAAGGACGGTTCCATCTGACGCCGCTGGCGGCGGTTCTCAAAAGAGAGGGAGACGACTCTCTTTACGATATCGTCAGGCTGGCCTGGCAGGACATCACGTGGGACACGTACCGCCAATTGCCGCATACGATTAAAACCGGTGAACCCGCCTTCACGAAAGCGTTCGGCGCGGACTTTTTCGACTATTTGGCGGCCCGCCCCGACATCAATGCCCGATTCGACGCCTCAATGGCGCTCTTTTCGGAACCGGAGAACGACGTCATCGCCCGCACTTGCGACTTTGCCGAAGCTTCCCGGGTCGTCGATGTAGGCGGCGGCCGCGGCGGGCTTCTGGCGGCGGTGCTGAAGGCTCACCCGACCCTTCGGGGGGTTTTATTCGATCGGCAGCAGGTGATCGCCGATTCACACATCCTGCATGAGGCCGGCGTGCTGAACCGCTGCGACATCGTCAGCGGCGATTTCTTCGAAGCGGTGCCGCCCGGCGGCGATGTCTATTTGTTGAAGAGAATACTTCACGATTGGGACGACCGGCGGGCGCTGCGCATATTACGGACATGCGCCGAGGCATTGGGCGAAAGCAGCCGCTTGTTGACCGTTGACGCGGTGATCGAGCCCGGCAACGCGCCCGATCCCAATAAGGCAATGGATGTGGGTATCATGGCTTTGACGCCCGGGCGCGAGCGAACGGAAGACGAGTTCAGGGCGCTTTACGCCGCCGCCGGGTTGAAATTGACGAGAGTGGTCGCGACCGAGCGTCCGTCCACGCTGTCCATCGTGGAAGGCGTGCGGAGTTGACTGGCGCGCAACGACGTTATTGCTTAGACTTTGCGCGGCCTGGCACGGAACGACGCCGCAAAACGTCTTCCCGGCACTACGATTTTTCGCGTCAAACGACAATCTTGCAACCTGATCCGAAGGAGCACCGATGACACAACAATCAACGATTCAACCGTTCGAAAAGGGCGACGTTTTTGTCGGCGCGACCGTCCTCAACAACCCCGACGACGATCACGCGGGCGATGGACGCATTATACAGTTCGACGCCGACCTCAATGAAAAAGGCGTGCTGTGGACGCGCGGCACGACGCATCTGGTCGGCGGCCTGAAATTCGCGCCGGACGGCGCCCTCTGGGCCTTCGACAGTCACAATTTCAAGGTGCTGCGGATCAGCCCCGACGGCGAGCAACTGCCGGATGTTTCATATCCTCAGCGCGCCTTTTCGAACGTCAATTTCGGCTCCGACGGCAGCATCTATTTGGGCGAACACCTGGTCGGCCATGAAATCAAACTGCCGCCCGACCGCCCGCTCGGCACGAAATTGCCCTTCATTCCCGGCGCGGAGAAGTTCGGGGACGGGCACGTCTACAAGGTCTCCGCGGACGGCGGTTTGATAACAGAATATTCTACGGAAGTGACGGGCGGCATGCCTGGATTCCTTGGCGTGACGTGTTCCACTTTGGCGCCGGACGACAAGACCCTGGTCTATCTGTCCGAACTCGGCCCGCGCGTCATGCGTTATGACCTGCAGGCGGACCGCCAGCTTCCCGATTTGATTTCTTACGACAAAAGCAGCGGCGACATGGCCATGTTTGTGACCTATGCCCAAGACGGCACGCTCTATTACATTTCCGCCAATTTCCAAAAAGGCTTTTTTCTCCACTTTCTGGACGATGACGGCAACTCCGCCAAACGGGTCGAACTCGAAGGCCGCGGCTGGGCGACGGCCGAGCCGGCGTTGGAGGACGATACGGCCTATATCGGCAATTTCTTCACCGGCACGGTAGGCAAATTGAGTCTCGATTCGGGAAATATATCGGCCCGCGCGGAAACGAACGTCCAGCGCTCGCTCGCCGGCATCGCTCAATACCGCGGCTAATCGCCTGCGGGCAGGGCGTAGGCGATGAGCTTGTCCTGCTTGTTTTGCGGATATAGCCACGCATGGCCGCCCGTCGACACGACGACGAACTGACGTCCGTCCGCCATATAGGTCATGGGCGTCGCATTGGCGGACGTCGGGGCATCGAACTCCCAAAGGAGATCGCCGGAATCGATATCGTAGGCTCTGAATCGCTCATCCGCGGTGGCGCCGATAAAGTACAAACCGCCGGCGGTCGCGATGCCGCCGCCCGCGAACGGCGTTCCGAAGCGCAAAGCCACGGGAACCGGCGACAATTTGTCGATAAGACCGAGCGGTGACGTCCACCTGATCTCTCCCGCGCCCAAATCGACGCCGACCAGCATCGCCCAAGGCGGCTCGGTGCACGGCGCCCCGAAGGGCGAAAGCAGCGGTCCTTGCTCAAGCCCGTAGGGGGCGCCTCTTATGAAACCCGGCGGCCCGTTGGGATTGCCGGCGGTCGGCACTTTCGCCAGTTCCGGGTCCACTTGGTCGTTCGGGATCAATCGAACGAACGTCGGGAACCGGCCGACGGGAACGATCAACAGATTGCGGTCGGGAACAAAGGCGGCGCCCGACCAGTTCATGCCTCCGCCCACCTGCGGATACATGATCGTGCCCTGCTCGCTCGGCGGAGTGTAGATCGGACCGTGCTTCATGGACGCGATCATGTCACGGCACACTCCGCGATCGTACATCGTGAACCCCCAGGCGTCGTCGACGCCGATCCCGTGTTCGACGAGAGGCGGAGGTTTGACCGGGAACGGCTGCGTCGGCGAAAGCCGCTCACCCGGCACGCCGCCCCCGGGAACCGGACGCTCTTCGATGTCAAAAAACGGCTCGCCGGTCTCACGGTGAAAAGCGAAGACCATGCCCATCTTGGTGAGTTGGACGGCCACCGGAATCTTTTCGCCGTCTTTGGCGATATCGACCAGGATCGGATGGGTAGGCAGATCCCAATCCCAAACATCGTGATGCAAAAGCTGATAATGCCAAACGAGTTCGCCGGTCGAGCCGCGAATGGCCAGGACGGAATTCGCGTAGAGATTGTCGCCCGGACGCAAGGCGCCGTAATAGTTGGGCGATGCGCTCGACGTCGCCGCGAACAGAAGATCCCGCTCGCCGTCGACGGACATGGTGGTCCACACATTGGCGCCGCCGACTCGCGAGTCGCTGGCTTCCGAACCGCCTTCGGGTTCACGAACAAGCGTGTCGAACTGCCACAGGATTTCGCCCGTGCGAACGTGGAAAGCCCGGAGCGCGCCGTTCACCGAGCTCACGTCCTTGAACTTGTTGGCCGTGCCCCCGATGACGAACACGTCGCCGACAATCGCCACCGGCGACATGAGTTGCATGCTCCGAAGCTGATCGGTCGGGGGCAATTCCCGGATGATCGGCGTCGCATCGACGATCCCGTCCTCGCCGAAATCCTTGCACAGCTTGCCGGTTTCGGCGTCGATAGCCATCAGCCGCCGGTCGTTCGTCGCGAGGATGATCCGGTGCTTGCAAACCGCCCCCGGCGGCGCGGCGGCGTCGGTCCATTGGGTCACCCCGCGGCAGTTGAAACGGCCCGCCACGGGAATACGGCTGATTTCCGGATCGTACTCCCAACGCTCTTCCCCGGTCGCCGGATCCAGCGCGACGACGCGATTGAACGGTGTGCAGGTAACCAGATGACCGCCCGCCTCTTCGTTCACTATGATGGGCGTGGACTGAAATCCGATCGCCCATGTGAGTCGAGGATTGTCTTCGAGCGCCCCCGTTTCATAGATCCAGGCGATTTCCAGATCCCGGACATTCTCCTTATTGATTTGATCATGCGCGGAATAGCGCCCGCCGCCTTCCCGGCCGCCGTATGTCGGCCAATCGCTCGCGCCGGTCTCCCCTGTCGGCAAATACGAGACCGCCCATGAAACGGAAACCAGACCCAGCGTCTTTGCGAGCTTTTTCATGCGGCCCCCGACCGGCGAATCACGAAGACGCCGCGACCGTTCGGGCGTCGCGTTTGGCGAGAAGATTCATGACGTGCACGCAGCCGGCGGCAATGACGCAAAGCGCGATCATGAGGTTGAACGACGGGACATAGCTTTCGAGTTGCACGCGCATATATCCGAGGATGAAAATCCCCAACGACCCCGCCAACGTATCGACGAGCGTGAAACATCCCAGGATCTTGCCATAGGACGCGCCCGAGAAGAACTCCGCGATCATCAGTTGTATCATGGTGAAGGCGCCGCTGTAGCCGACGCCGTACACCAGCGCGAAGACAAAGGCGGTTCCGATATCGCCGGGGCCGACCAGGCGCAGCACGACGAGACCGAGCAAAAGGTTGATGACGCTGATGAACATGATGAGGCCCTTGTCGAAAATATCGCTCAGATATCCGAACAACACCTTGCCGACGACAGCGGCCCAGAAAAACGTGCTGAGAATCAAAGGCACCCACGAGCCGCCCGAGTCGGACTCCAGGCCGAGGCCGACGTCCCGGTCGAAATAGATGGGCTGATGATTGAGAACGCCGACGATGCAGAACCACATCGTGCCCGTGGCGAACGCCAACAGCCAAAAGATCGGCGTTTTGACCGCGTCCGCCAATGTGGGGCCCGCCGCCGCCGAAGAGCCGAACTCGCCGCCGCTTTGAGCGGCCGGGTCGGCGTCCGCGCCGTCCGGATGCAGTCCCATGTCCTCGGGCCGGTTCCGCACCAGCAGGAGGATCGGCAATATCATCATCGCGCCGCCAATGACGGTGATGACGATAATCGAAGTCCGCCACGCGCCGTCCACATAGGCGAGCGGAAAGAGCGCCCCGCCGAAGCTCGACGCCATCAACAAGATCCCGACGGCGAGTCCGCGGTAGCGAACGAACCATCTCGTCAGCAACAGCATGCTGGCGATGATGCCGCCGCACGACAGCCCTACCGCGAACACGACGTATATGACGAACAGTTGCCAAAGCGCCGTGATCAGCGGAAAGCAGGCGAGCGCCAGCGTAATGGACGCCAAACCGAAGAGCATGACCCGCTGAGGCGAAAACCGGTCGACCAGATAACCGCCGACGGGCGCAAGCAGGGCGGCGCCGAGGAAGAAGATGGCCGCCGGGCGCGTGACCTGCGCCTCGTTCCACTCGAATTCTCGAATGAGGTCGGGATAGAACAGCGGCAGTGTATTGATGACGATGCCGTTCGACGCGGTATAGGCGACGAAAAGGCCCACAAGCACGAACCAACCGTAAAATATGCCGCCCATCGAAGTCCTCCCGCCCGGTCGTTGTTCTTCGTCTCCCGGCGATTATGCACAAAAGTCCGCGGACTGCACCCGGCGATATCGAGTCCGCTTTACTCCGCGGGCAACGCATAGGCGATGAGATAATCGTCGATGTCCGCGCCGTTGATGAACATGTGCCCGCCGGCCGCAATCACGACGAATTGCCGTCCGTCCGCCTCGTACGTCATGGGGCTTGCGTGCGCCGAGGTCGGCATGGTCGTTTCCCAAAGCCGGTCTCCCGTCTCGATATCGAACGCGCGGAAACGGTGATCGGCGGTGGCGCCGATGAACACCAACCCTCCGGCGGTCGCCAAGGGTCCGCCGGCCGTCGGCGTGCCGAACCTGAAAGGGACGGGAACGGGCGCGAGCTTGTCGATGGTGCCGAACGGAACGGTCCATTCGATGTCGCCTTCGGCCAGATCGACCGCGACCAGGGTCGACCAGGGCGGCGGCGTGCACGGGATGAAATAGGGGCCCAGAAAAATCCTTTGCTCGATGGCGTAATCGGTGCCTTCGATCTCGGACGGCGCTCCCTGCGGCGCGCCGACGGACGGATCGAAGGCGGCGCTCGGTCCGACTTCGGACTTGGGCAACAGCCTCAAATAGAGGCCCACATGCTGCACGTTCGTCACCAGCAGATTGCGTTGGGGATCGTACGCCGCGCCGCCCCAGTTGAGACCGCCGGCGGTGCCCGGAAACATGACCCACCCGGCCGTACTGGGCGGCGTGAAGATTTCACCGTGGCGCGCCTGTTCGATCTGCCTGCGGCATTGGGCCCTGTCCCACAGGGTAAGCCCCCAGGCGTCGTCCGGCGTGACGCCCGTTTTCATCAGCGGCGGCGGCTTCGTCGGAAACGGTTGCGTCGGCGACAGCGCCTCGCCCGGAACGCCGTCCGTCGGCACCGCGCGTTCCTCGACGGGGAAGAACGGCTCGCCCGTTTCCCGATCGAAGACGAACACCAGACCCGGCTTCGTCAATTGAACGACGACGGGCGTCGTCACCCCGTCCTTTTCGATGTCGACGAGCATGGGCTGGGCCGGCACGTCCCAGTCCCACACGTCGTGATGAATGGTTTGAAAATGCCAGACCACGTCGCCGGTCGAGCCGCGCAAGGCGACGACGGAATTGGCGTAACGGTTATCGCCGGGCCGCGTTCCCCCATAGAAGTTCGGCGCCGCGCTCGATGTCGGCACGAACACGAGGTCGCGCTCTTCATCCGCCGAAAGAACGGTCCAGGAATTGGCCCCGCCCGTGACCGCCAGACTGTCCGGACTCCAACTCCGATTTTGCGGATCGGACGGGTCGCGGGGGATGGGGTCGAACGCCCAGAGGGCCGCGCCCGATCTGGCGTCGAACGCCCGAACGGCGCCGTTCGCGGCGCTCACATAGCGGTTCTTCATATTGTTGACGGAGCCCAGCACGACGATGTCGCCGACGACGGCGGGCGGCGCGGTAAACACGACGCCCCAGGGATTGTCGGTCACGGGAGCGGACCGCGCGATCAGCGGATCGACGTCCACTTCGCCGTTCACGCCGAAGCCGCCGCACGGGTCGCCCGTTTTCGCGTCGACGGCGATCAGGCGGCGGTCCGTCGTCCCCATGAACAGCCGGTGGGCGCAGCTTTCGTTGTCACCGGCGGCCTCGTCCCGCCAGTAACTCACGCCCAGACATTTGAGGCGCGTGCCGAAAGGCCCGAGTTCGATGTCCGGATCGAAGACCCATCGTTCTTCGCCCGAAACGGGGTCGAGCGCGACGATGCGGTTGAGCGGCGTGCACAATACGAGCGACCGCCCCGCCGCCTCGGGCAGCAATATGGGCGTGACTTGAAACCCCGCGAAGCCGCGCCGCTCGGGCTTTCTGTCCAGATCACCGTGCCGGTACCGCCACGCGACTTCGAGCGACGCGACATTGCTCCGGTCGATCCGATCGAGGGTCGAAAACTTCGAGCCGCCCGCGTCGCGCCCGTAGTGCGTCCATTCCTGGGCCGACGCGGCGGAGGCCGCGAGCCAGATCCAAACGGCAAGGCTCATGGTGACCATCATGCGGATATCCTCTCGCCCAGGCGCGACGCGCGCATTTGAGCAGACCGCCCGAAAAGTTGCAACGAAGGGCCGCGGACGAGCCGGCAAAAAATAATCCCGCGGAATCCGCAATCCCGACTGTGCAAGGCGCGTCCGATCCCGTAGACTTCCCCGCACGCCCGTCAAACCGGCGGCGATCCATCCTTGCGGGGACAGACATGACGACAACGACGGTCCAGGACCAGACACTCACGGTCAATCTCGGCGTCACGAAATACGTGGTCGACCTGAAGCCCGGCATCACCACGATGAATGCCTACACCAAACTCTACGCCACCTTCATCAGCATCGCGATGATGACGGGGATGAGTTTTCTTCAGCCCTACGTGCTCGACGTCAACTTGGACTATCCGAGAAGTTCGCAGGGCGCGATTTCCGGTTGGCTGACATTCTGGACCGAGATCGTCACCATCGCCTTGTTCGCGCCGATCGGCGTCATCGCCGACAAATTCGGCCGCCGGCCCGTATACATCTTCGGGATCGTCACGATCGGCGTCGGCTACGGCCTTTATCCGTTTGCGGAGGATATCTGGGAACTCTTTGTCTACCGCATGATCTACGCGGTGGGGCTGGCGGCCGTCGCCGGCATGTTGGCGACCATTTCCAACGACTATCCCAAGGAACGGTCGCGCGGCAAATATATCGGGCTCGGCAGCATGTTGAACATCGCCGGCACGATCATGATGTCGACGGGGATCGCCCGCATCCCCTTCATTTTGACCGAGCGCGGCGTCGATGAAGTGGCCGCGGGGCAGACCATGTTTCTGATCGCCGCCGGGCTGTGCATGGTCACCGCCGTCATCGCCCGTCTGGGGCTCGCGGGCGGCACGCCGATCGCGAAGCACGATCGTGAAAGCGTCAAGGTCCTGATCACGAGCGGCCTCAGAAACGGACTGAACCCGCGCATCGCCCTGTCCTACGCCGCCGCGTTTTCCGCGCGCTCCGATCTGGTGATCAAAGGCATGTTCCTCTCGCTGTGGGGCCTCCACGCCGCCAGAGAAGCGGGCATATCTCCGGGAGAAGGCATGGCCCAGGTCGGCATCGTCTTCGCCATCATGAACGGCTTCAGCTTTTTCTGCGCGCCTCTTTACGGAGCCTTGCTGGACCGGATCAACAGGGTGAGCGGCGCCATCGTCGCTCTGGCCTTCGCGGCCGTGGGGTACACGTCCATGCGGGTCGTGGAGACGCCGCTCGACTTCACCTATATCCCGCTTTTCATCATCCTGGGCCTCGGTTCGAGCTTCCTTATCAAGGCGTCCGTCACGCTCGTCGGACAGGAAGCGCCGGAAAAAGAGCGCGCCTCCGTCATCGCGATGAACGGCACGTTCGGCGCTATCGGGATTCTCCTGTTCGCCGTCTACGGCGGGATCCTGTTCGACGCATGGGGGCCGTGGGCGCCGTTCTTCATCGCCGGCGTCTGGCAGATCTTCCTGCTTCTGGTCGCCGTTTTCATCCGGATTTTCGCGCCCGGACCCGATCTGGTCGGATCCGGCGCCGGCCAACTGGCGGGACGACCCGCGGCGGAAGGGGCGGAAAGCCGCGGTGCGGGCGCGCCGGCTGAATGAACCTATGACAACTTGATTGCATTGCAATCGTCACGTAAGTTCAGGATCCGGACGAATAGATGAACAGAGGTCATGACCATGGCAAGCATCACGATCCGCAACCTCGACGACGACGTAAAGACCCGGTTGCGCGTGCGGGCGGCGGACAAAGGCCGCTCCATGGAAGAGGAAGCGCGTCTGATCCTGCGCGATGCCGTCGGACGCAAGCCAAGCTCCTGGACTCTCACAAGCGTCATCCGGGCGCATTTCGGTCCGGACAACGGTGTGGACCTCAAGTTGCCGCCGCGCGAGCCCGCGCGCGAAGCGCCGCGCTTCGATTGAGCCTGCGGCCATGGACGGCTGAATGACCGCAACGACGGAAGCCTTCTCGCGGGTCAAGATCGACGCGCTGCTCAAGGACGCCGGCTGGAACCTGACCGACGGCGTAAGCGTCCTCTACGAGCACGCGCTGGCGGACGGCACGCTGACCGACTACGTACTGTGCGACCGGCAGGGGCGCCCGACCGCGGTGATCGAAGCCAAGCGCGCCGCCGTCGATCCGCGGCAAGCGCGCGAACAGGGCTGTCACTACGCCCGGCAACTCGGCGTCCCGTTCGTCTTCCTGTCCAACGGCGAGGAAGTGCATGTTCTGGACCGCGAGAGCGACGCCCACCCGCGGCGGATCGCGGGCTTCTACGCGCAGGACGATCTGGAGCGCCGGTGCGCCGCGCGCCATGTCCGCCGCGGCCTCGCCGATGTCCCCGTAGACCGCAAGATCGTAGACCGCGATTATCAGATCGAATGTATCGAGACGCTGTGCGCCGAGATCTCGCGCGGACGCCGCAAGCTTCTGGTGGAGATGGCGACGGGGACCGGCAAGACCCGCACCGCGGCGGCGCTCATCAAGCGCCTGTTCGAAGCGGGCGCCGTCACCCGCGTCCTGTTCCTGGTCGACCGGATCGCCCTGGCGGCGCAGGCGGAAGACGCCTTCACGGACCACCTGCGGGACTATCCGTGCCACGTGCTGCGCCACGGGCGCGGCTTCGACCGCGCCAAGCGCATCACCGTCGCCACTTTGCAGACCATGATCTCCGAATACCGCGGCCTGTCATCGGGCTATTTCGATCTGGTAATCACCGACGAATGCCACCGCTCGATCTACGGCAAATGGAGCGGCGTTTTGCGGCACTTCGACGGCGTCCAGTTGGGCCTGACCGCGACGCCGTGCGCCGTCGACCCCGAGACCGCGCCCGACCCCGAAGACGGGCGCTTCGTACGAGACACGCTGCGCTTCTTCGAGGTCGACGAACCGACGTTCCGCTATACGCTCCGCCAGGCCGTCGACGAGGGGCATCTCGTGCCCTACCGCATCTACAAGGCGATGACCGTCAAGACCGCCGCCTCGGACGGGTTCACGGTGACGCGAGACGAACTCGACTGGTCCGCGATGGACGAAGCGGCGCGGACGGAGTTCGAGACCCTGTTCGCCGACTCCGACACCATCACCGTGGACCCGCGCGCCCTGGAACGCGCGTTCACCATCCCCGAGCGCAACCGCGCCATGGTGCGGGAGTTCCGCGACGTTCTCGAGGACGGATTCGCCGGCCGCGACGGCGTCCGGCGCTGGCCCGCCTGGGGCAAGACCATCGTGTTCGCGGTGACGAAGCGGCACGCGGAGACCCTGGCCGCGATGTTCGACGACCATTTCGCCGACAAGAAACCCCACCCCGCGGTGCGCTACGCGGATTTCGTCGTCAGCGACGTCGGCGGCGGACCGGGGCCGGATGTCGGCGAGATCATCAAACGCTTCAAGAACGAGGACTTCCCGCAGATCGTGGTCAGCGTGAACATGCTCGACACCGGCTTCGATTGCCCGGAGACGGTCAACCTCGTCATGGCGCGGTTCACGCGCAGCGCCATTCTCTACCGACAGATGCGCGGGCGCGGCACGCGCAAGGCGCCGCATATCGGGAAGACCGGATTCACGATCTTCGACTTCGCCGGCGTGACGGATTTCCACGGCGACGACGACGAGGACATCGCCGACGGCTGGGGCGTGACGGCGGGCGGCGAGAGCGACGCGAAAGCCGACCCGCGCATGATGCTGACCCTCGACGTCAACGACCATATAGACCCGGAGAGCCGCGACTGGCTGACCCTCGACGAGAGCGGCCGCATCGTGCGCACGCCGGAGCACGACGCGCGCGCCGCCGAGGTCGGCGTGCGCTTCGAGGCGTGGCGCGGCGAGCATGAGGAGTTCGACGCGGAACAGGCGCGCTGGGCGGGCCTGATCGGAAGCCGGGTGCGCGCGGACGCGACGAGCATGGACGCCTTCGGCGCATGGGACTTCGACGAGCATCCCTTCGCCGCCCTCGGCGGCTACGACGGGGCGCGGCGCGTGTTCGGCGGCGAGGAACCCCTCGGCAAGCTGCTCGCCGGGTTCAACGCCGCGGTATTCGAACAAACGCAGGGCGAAGCGCCGGGCGGGCGGGCCGGGGAGCGGTGACCTCATGCCCATGACGCCCGAACTCCGGCGCGGCATCGACCGCATCCGCGATTACCTGTTCGGCGGCGGCTATCCGAACCCGGCCCAGAACGCCGAACAACTCAGCTTCCTGATCTATTTTTACATGTTCGAGGCGGCGGACGCGGCGCGGCTGCGCGCGGCAAAACGGCCGGGGGCCGCCGCTTACGCCGGCGCCTTCGAGGGCGAGTGGACCCTGCGCGACCCGCGCAACGCCGCAGTTGGGGGGGGGCGGAACGATACCGCGCGAGCGGCTGCGCTGGTCATCCTGGGCGAACGCGCTCAACGGCGAGCGGCTGGTCGCCTGGGTGCGCGGTGAAGTCTTCCCGTTCCACGCCGAACTCGCGGCGAACGGCGCCACGGACTTCATGGACGGCGCGCGGCTCGTCATCGACGAACCGACCGTGCTCACGCAAGTCGTCAGCCAGTTGAACGACCTGCATCTCGACCGGGTGGACGCGGACACCAAGGGCGACCTGTTCGAGCATGTGCTGCGCCAGATCCGCCAGGCGGGCGAACTCGGTCAGTTCCGCACGCCGCGCCATGTCATCCGCGCGCTGGTGGGGCTCGTCGACCCCCGCCTGGGCGAGACCGTCTACGACCCGGCGTCGGGGACGGCCGGTTTCCTGGTCGGGGCGTGGGACCACATCCGGCTCGTCAATTCGTCGCCCGACGGGATCGAGGAGGTCGACGCGGAGGGCAAGACCGTCCGGCGCGGCCTCGGCGACATGCTGAGCAGCGGCGCCGTGAAGCGTTTGCGGGAGGCGACGTTCTACGGCGCCGACGTCGACCCGCAGATGGTCCGCCTCGCCACCATGAACCTGACCCTGCGCGGCCTCGACCGGGTGCGCGTCCTGCGACGCGACGCGCTCACCCGTCCCCTCGACCGCGCGGAGAAGACCGCGCTCGGGTTCCCGCCGCACGGCTTCGACGTGATCCTCGCCAACCCGCCCTTCTCCGGGCGGGTGGACCGGGACCGCATCGTCGAGGACGTGAAGGTCGGACACACGGCGCAGACCGAACTCCTGTTCCTGCAATACATGCTCAACCATCTGAAGGACGGCGGCCGTTGCGGCGTCGTGGTGCCCGAAGGCGTGCTGTTCGGCAACACCGGCGCGCACAAAGACCTGCGCCGCAAGCTGATCGAGGCCAACACCGTCGAGGCGGTGCTGTCGCTGCCCGGCGGCGTCTTCAACCCCTACTCCGGCGTCAAGACCTCGGTGCTGGTGTTCCGCAAGGGCGGGGCGACCGGGCGCGTCATGTTCCTCCACGCCGAGAACGACGGGTTCAAGCTCGACGCCAACCACGACCAGCCCATCGACGACGACGATCTGCCCGGCCTGATCGAGGCGTTCCGCAGCCGGGACGTGCGGTGGGACGCATGGCGGGAGCGGGACGCCGACGCGGACTGGACCGAGAACTGGTGGTTCGCCGACGCCGACGCCGTCCGCGCCGCCGATTTCAACCTCGCCGCCGGCCGCCACCGCCCGCAGAACCGGGCGAAGGTGGAGCACCGCGAGCCGCTGGAAATCCTCGACGAATTAAGGGAGGTCGAGACGGAGATATTGGGCGAGATCGACGACTTGGCCGAGGCGGTGCGCGAAGCGGTGCCGGAATAAAAGTTCATTTTGTGTTACGATTCGGCCGGTCGATGATTGACCGTACACAACCAAATCGGCTCTGGTGCGCGTGATGGCGACGGGCAACGATAAGACGCAACGCATCCGCGACCCGGTTCACGGACTCATCGTGTTCGGCGACAGCGGCGACTGCCATCAGAACGAAACGGACGGGATCGCGTGGCGTCTGATCAACACGCGCGAATTCCAGCGCCTGCGCCGCATCCGTCAGTTGGGCTTCTCCGATCTGGTCTTTCCCGGCGCGACGCACAGCCGTTTCGCCCACAGCATCGGCGTGTATCACACCGCCCGGCGACTCGTCGATGTCATCGCGCGTCAACGCGGCAATGAACATGACCGGGAGCGGGCGAGAATCGCGCTTCTCGCCGCAGTCCTGCACGATATCGGCCACGGGCCGTTCAGCCATACGTTCGAGAGCGCCGCCGCGAAAGCGGGCCTGTCCCGACGGCACGAGGACTGGAGCGCACAGATCGTCCGGGACGATACGACGGAAGTAAACCGTGTGCTGCGAGAGGCAGACGAGTCGTTGCCCAAAGAAATCGGCGCGCTTCTAAAGGAGGACGAGCCCAAGGACATATACGCCACCATCGTTTCCAGCCAGTTCGACGCCGACCGGCTCGACTATATCCAGCGGGACAGGATGGCGACCGGCGTGGAGTTCGGTCACGTCGATCAGGATTGGCTGTTCGATTGCCTGGAAGTCGGGTCGGTCACCATCGGTGAAAAAGAACCCTTTAAAGCGTCATGCCTGTTTCTCGGTTCGAAGGGCTTGTCCGTGGCCGAGGAATATCTGGAAGCGCGGTTCCGGCTGTACCAGATGGTCTACATGCACAAGACGACACGCGCCGCCGAAAAAATGTTGGAAGCCCTGTTAAGCGCCGTTGCGTCCAAAATGAGAAATACCGAATCGGCGCCTCGGGGACCAATATCGCACTATCTAGCTTCGGAAACCCCATCTCTTGGCAGCTATCTCGACCTTGACGATGCGGCCGTCTGGGCTGCCATAATGGAATTTGCCGAACTACCGAATGAGAGGACATCGACATTGGCGCGCCGCCTGCGGGACCGCAAACTTTATAAATGCGTCGATATCGGTGCCCGCGATGAGGCCGGCGGCAACCTGCATCTCCGTCTCCGGCACAGGCTGGAAGAGCGTCCCCCTGAATGGTACCAAGATCTGCTCTTTGACGAACCGACGGTGACCCCTTACAAATGGTATGATTTTGACGATGCTTCGGCGCTCAACAAAGTACTGGTCAAGACACGCGAGGATGAGAACGAGCCAACGGACATCGCCAACATATCATCCATCGTCAAGACACTTAAGGACGAGGAGCGCATCCAGCGTGTCTATGCGCCGAATCGCGACATTGCCGAACAACTGCAAACCATCTTAGGGGAGGTGGAGACATGAAAGCCGAAGATATCGTCGTCAATCTGATTGCTCTGCACGGAGGCGAATTGGGCGGACGGACGCGCATGCAGAAAGCAGCCTATCTTTTGCACCGTTGCGGCGGAGATTTTGATCTGCCCTTCGTCTATCATCATTATGGGCCGTACTCGTTCGATCTCGCCGCCGGTTGCAACGACGCGCACGCCGAGGGGCGGATCGAGATAGAGGAAAAAACCATACGCTACGGCATCCGATATGCGATCTTCAAAACGAAGAAGAAAGTCGGAGACCCCGACGGTCTAGGCAGTCTCTCTGCCGACAAAGCCCTTAGCTTGATCGAGGAAATCAAAAAAGTCTCGGACATCGTGCTGGAACTCGCCGCGACCATCGTCTTCTTACGCGAAGAAGGAGGATATCCAGACCGGGCCACCGAGGAAACGAAGACCAGGAAACCTCTCAAGGCAACAGACGAGCGCCTCAAGAAAGCTCTGTCACTGCTTGACGCCCTCAGTCTAGCGCCTGCGGTTGCTGCCTCATAATATGGCCCAAGGGGACGGCAAGTGAGCGTGTATGCCCGGGTTCCTCTCGGGGGGATATGCACTGTCAATCCACGCTCGAAGAAAACCGGCTATTCGGACGATACGGTTGTGAGCTTCGTGCCGATGGCTTCGGTGGCGGAATGAGCGCGTCGGTGTGCCTTGGGGAAATCTGTGAGTTCGCAACGCTTGACGCGCAAGCCGCGCGAGCCTTGCACGCCGTCAAGGAACTGCTGTGATGTGGAGGACGGCGAAGCTGGGTGACGTGTGTGAATTCCAAAGCGGACTTTGGAAAGGAAAGAAAGAACCTCTTGTTAGAGCATACGTGCTGAGAAACACGAATTTCACAGTAACAGGAGAGCTTTCATATGAGAATGTTGCAGAGCTTGATGTTGAGTTAAAGCAGCTAATGAAGCGGACTTTACAATTCGGTGACATCATTTTGGAGAAGTCCGGTGGTGGAGACAAAACTCCAGTTGGGAGGGTGTGTGTGTTTGAAAAGGCAAGCACCGACATACCCTACAGCTTGAGTAACTTCACATCCCTGGTGCGCGTAAAGGATCAATCGGTATTAGATTATCGTTTCCTACATAAGGTGCTTTACTTCATGTACATCGGCGGCAAAACCGAATCGATGCAAAGGCACACAACTGGCATTCGAAATCTTCAACTAGAACAATATAAAAGTATCACTTTTCCCCTCCCCCCGCTCCCAGAACAACAACGCATCGTCGCCATCCTGAACAAGGCGGCGAAGATCGAACGCCTGCGGACGCGGGCACAGGAGTTGATGAGGGAATTCATCCCCGCGCTGTTCATCAAAATGTTCGGCGACCCCGCCGAAAACCCGATGGGGTGGGAGACGGTGAAGCTCGGTGACGTGTGTAAGATGTATCAGCCTAAAACTATTTCCATCAAAGAGATGAAAGCAGATGGAGACTATCCTGTATACGGTGCGAATGGCGTAATCGGGCGTTACGACAAGTATAATCACGAAAATCCACAGCTTCTTGTAACGTGTCGCGGAGCTACTTGTGGTTCTGTAAATATCTCCGCCCCATTTTCGTGGATTAACGGTAATGCGATGGTCATACAGCCAGATGAAACCAAACTATCTCTGCATTATATGCAGTACGTGTTTCGTGATGGTATTAAATTGCGGAAAGCCATAACTGGCACCGCTCAGCCGCAAATAACGCGGCAATCACTTAAACCTCTGGAGTTTTCTTGTCCCCCGCTCGAAAAGCAGCAGCAATTCACGAAGATTGTCGAGTCCGCACACTCCGCGTCCAGGCTTGAAGTGTCCGGCTCACGTGTTGCAGACAAGTTGACCGCCTCCCTCATGTCCCGCCTGTTGAGAGACGCCGCATAACCGCCATCGCGGATCGGCGCCGACAAAGCGAGACGATGGCCGGGATCAGGGGCCGCCGTTAAGCGGGCTGACGACCGGGATTGGAGGGCGCGGCACGGCTTTCGACTTTATGGTTCGCCGTGTTTCGCAAGGTGCGCTTCGACGAGAAACAAGATATTGACGGCCGCCAAGTGAAGCGCATAGGCGGCCACGTAGCGGGGCGTCTCGCGCGGCTTTGGTCCTTGGCCGTGCGCGCCTTCCTTGTTCCTCACGACGGGAAGGCCGGACTTGAGCACAGCGGCCAACTGTTCAAAAGACTTGCCGAGATGGTCAGGTAAGAGGCCCTTCTCACGCACCAAGTCGACAAGTTTAGACGCAGTGTCACCTTCCTGATACTTCCAGCGCCTTCGATCACAGATCGCCTTCAGCGTGCTTTCGAACGCATTATTGGCGTCAACGATAGCGGCCGCCATCTCACCGGCTCGGTAGTGTGCATGCGCTGTCATGAATTCGTGGCGTGGTCCTTCAAAATCCGGTTGATTGAGGTAGTGAAGAGCGGGGCGCACTGTTTCCTTATGAATCAACTCCGAGTCGATAGGAATTATCTTACCGTTCTCAAATTGATATCCCACACCGGCGCGTAGAAAACGCTCGTTGAGTTCTTCGATTGCGGCATCCGCCTTGCGTGGCCCATCGTTATAGCTGAAGCTCCGCACAACTGTGTGGATGTAGTGGAAGCTGACTTCGATGAGGTCAAGGGCATCGTCCACTGAAACCTTGCGAAGATAGTTCGCACAACGGTGGTCCATTCGGCGATCATCGGACAACTTGGGTAGACCGTGCTCCCGCGCGACGGCATCGTGGATACACTTCCAAAGCTCATTAGCCCGGGTCCCACTAAGCTGGCTGGTCACATTACACTCGCCGATGGCATCTCTCCAGATGTGGATGATCTGGTGACGGAGCTTTTCGGAAAGTTCGTCGTAGACGAAGACATCCGGTATCTTTCCCTCGGCAAGTCTCTTGCGGTTAGAATAAAGATCCAACACTCGGCCACGGGGTAAGGGAGTAACTAGTTCTAGAGCTACGCCGCCGCTGCCACCTATGCTCATAACTTAATTCCTTTCTATATCCTTAAAACCCTCGAATAAGCCTAGCCAAGCTATGCACTCCATCTGCACCTCCCCTATGCATCGCTTCGTCGTTTAAGCGCTGGATATGGTATCCCCGGAACTCATTAACAAGCTTGACCGGATTGTTTTTGTTCGAACGCCGCGCACCGCGGCATGAGAGTGCGATAACCGTTCGGAAACGACCCGCGCGGCGACTCCGAAACCCGCCTCACACGAGCAGAGGAACGAGCCACATTACCGAAAGCGCTTCCGAGACAGCCTCAAAACTCACGGCCTCTCGCATGTCCCGATTGCTGGCATGACCGCCATCATGAACCGGCGCCGGCAAAGCGAGACGATGGCGGGGATCAGGGGGCACGGCACTGTTCTCGAATGCATTGTTCGCCGCATCGCCCAGCGGGAGTCAGTTACACCAGACGCTGGCGAACACTATCCTCATTGTCCCACCACTTCGACTCGCGGTCGTAGCTGGCCGCGATTTGCTCAAGCATTTTCGCGGTGAAAGGATACTCGAAGGCCACCTCCCGGGACCACCTTCGATATTGTTCTGCAAGCTCTCGTTCCTGCGCTCCTCCTTCGCCTCGGCAAGTCACCCCGCGTGCGTTGAGGATACCAACGATCATGCCGTCCGCGATTTTTTGCGATCCCAAACCATCGATAGCTTCGCGCACCGGTTCGCACGGCCAAACGCCGTCAACCCCAGGCGGACAATGGGAAAGCAGCCGCCCGATCATCTCGTCGCCGACAGCGGCGCGCCCACATTCGTGGGCAAGCGTGCGTACCCGCTCCAGCCATTCCCTTAGACCCTGCGGATCGATGCTGGCATCGGATTGAGTTCCGGGAATCCGGCCGGCATCGATTAGGAGTTCATGAGCGGCATATGCCATAGCGGCGCGGCTATCTGAATCGGGCGGCGGGAAAACGGCGGGATCCTCTCTGTCGTCGTTGCGCTCAAAGGCGAGTACGAGCGCTTGCACGAACAGCTCGGGCGTCTCCGAGAGCTGCTCCTCCAAATTTCGAATTCCGTGCTCTGAACGGTTGAGTAACCCGATGAACAGGAACTCAAGCTGGGCAAGATCATCGCGAGACGTATCTCCCCGTTGTTCAAGCCTATCGAGCGCCTCGGAGACGTAATAGCTGTCCGGTGGGTAGCAGCCCGAAGGCTCCGCGCCATTGGTCGCCACCTCCGTCAACAGGCGCATCAGCCGGGGAGTATCGATGAGTTGCCAATCCAAGCAGACGGCGTGGAACGTGGCGCGGAACGCGGCGCGCGGTCGATCCACTTTGAGCAACTCGTCCACGAACGTCGCTATGGCAGACGCATCATGGCCGACCCCGCGGGGATTCACTTCCTTCCAATATCGCCGCTTAAGACATTCGGACAACCTGTCAACATATTGCCATGTGCCGCCGTTGAAAGGCGCGCAGCGCAGAAGACGCATGCGCGCATCGTCATCAAAGCCGGGGCGCCCAAGCAACTCTGCAAGAACATCGTTCCGATCTTGTAAGTCGAGCTTGGCCAGAAAACCGGTGAGGCACTGATCCCATTTGTCTCGCAGGTCGTCTAACGGCTCAGCCATAATGCTCTGCAGGAAACCCGCCGCCTGCTGAATGCCGATGCAGATTTCGGCCATGTGCTCACCGACGACATCGGGGACGCCACCGGATCGGCACAGTTCTTTGATTCCGTCCAGCCCTGACTCCGCCCACACCTCCTGCAAGGCGTCACGTCGCTGGCGGGCAAGGCGGTCTTCTATCTTCTGGTAATCGAGCTGTCCGTCCTCAAGCTCGTCAGCCGATACATCCACCAAACAATGGTTCAGGAAAAGCCTCTGATGACGCGCTATGGTATTCTGGGGTTCAAGCAGCGCACAGGCCCGTCTGGCGCACTCCCTCACGGCGTCATCAATACCACGGTGCAGGCTGCGCCAAGTCAGGGCGCTGCGCCGAATCCGCTCACGCAACGCCGCCTTTTGGCTATCGGTAGAGCCCATATCATTCCAGGCGGCGATAAGCTCCCACACCCGATCGCGATGGTCAGGGCTTAGCGCTTCGAGACGCTCGACCAGATCGCCGAGCGTACGCTCGTCGTGCGCGGGCCAGTCGAGCGCAAGCTCTATTGCCTTACGTTGACCCTGCCACGCCTCGCCATTTGTGATGACCTCACCCGCATCATAAACGTCGGTGCGCCATCGTGGCTTGGCACTGGAGCGTGCGGTGGTCGGATCCGAGTTGAATTGATCGACGCAAATCTGCCAGCCGACATCCGGGAATTTCTTGGTTAGCGTCTCAAGCGCCCGGTTACGCTGGTCGACGGTAGCGGCGGTCTGAGGCATCCAGAATCGAAAGATCGATTTGAGCGTCTCCATGGGCTTGTTGACCCAATTATCGTCGATTTGCCAAGCGCACAATTGGGCGAGGATAGTCGTAACGCGGACTAGGCGCTCCGGTTTCCAGGCGAGCAATTCAAGCGCCCGCAGCATGCCTGCACGTGGACAGCCGCCGAAAATCCCGACATCCGCAGGCGCGAATAGCGCGGCAATCTGAGGGGCCTGACTACCGAGATCCTCTTCGATGATGTTGAGAAACGTATCCGGTGCGGCCTCGGCATATTGCGGCAGATCGTCCTTCTGAGACAGCCACGTCGATTCGGCCGAGGGCGTCAGCAAGCGGCGGACGACTCTACTAACACTGGCCTCAAGGTCGATCCTTAGACGCTTGACTACAAGGGCGCTGACGTGTACGGCGAGAAGCACAAGCGTATCGCAGACGCCCTGACGCAAGGCGGGCGAATGATTCCGGCTTTTTCCGTAGAAGTTGGCCGCCCACCGTTTATCCTCCGGTAGTTTCAACGCCGGGTCTTGTTCCGAGAGGACGACTTCAGCGACGGACAGGAATTTCTCCAAGTCCTCCGCGATGAGGTTTCTGTGCACAGCGTAGAGCGCATCGACCTTGGAGACGACTCCCCGGAGATGGCCGATCGACCAGACCGGCGGTTCCTCCATTTTCTGGAGTTGAGCGACCGTTCGCTCCGCGTCTTCATAAGATCTGCCGGTCAGGCATCTCAGTATCTCCTTATCCGCCTCGACGCTGGAATCCCACGCGCCAACGAATATGAGCGGGATCAGCGCCTGCGCGACAGTGTTGTCGTTGGCCCAAGGCGGCACCCTCACCTCTTCAACCTGCGCGAGTCGGCGCCGGAGGATGGTTGGCGAGCACCCCGATTCCCTTGCGAGTTGATCTATCCGGGAGTCGTTTAGCCCGGTGTCGCGCAGGGCCTTACGAAACGGCCCATAGCCAAGCAAGTCGAGAGCAATGTCTGCATCGTCGGTCACCGTATTGCGCCCGCGCACGATGATAGTGTGGGTTTTCTTCTGGAGCCCGGCCAAGCCTCTTTCAACCTCAGAGGAGGCCACTATCGCGACGAAGTTCGATGATATACTGGCGATGCCCTTGAAAGCGTCAAGGGAACGAATAACGACGGCGCGATCATAGACGCCAAGGCATGACTCTTCGGGCCGTTTCAGTGCGCAGCTAAGGAAGGCCAGAGCCTCCAAAGTCGAGTCGGCGGTAACGACGAAGGGTCTGGTTGGAGGTGCTTTCAACCATGTCTCAAGCTTTTCCCGGTGTAGTTCGGCGGCGGGTGCGAACAACTCCTGCGGCAACTCAGGCTCGGTGGCATCCGCCCATTCGGGCCAAATCTGGGCAAGTGTCGTAACCTTCTGATCTGCGCCGCCTTGGAACTCCCGCATTTGAATCTGCGCCGGGATCGATTGTTCAAGCCATTGTTCCAGGTCGCTGGCGTCGAAGACCCTCACGTCCTTCCATTCGCCGCACGACTCCTTGCCCTTGACCCATTTGTGCCTACCAGTCCAGTTACGCGGCGTCACAAACACGAACGTCATGGACTCTCGTTCCTTAGGGGGAACGCTGCGGATACGGGCCTTATAGTCCCCCTCCGCCTTGGTTTTGGGTTTCTTGCTGCACCCGAACTCCCAGCCGGATTGGCCGCAAGGTATCCACTGCGAGGCTTCTCCGGACTCGACCCAACCGTCCCAGCCCTTCCGCTGGGAATTATCAAAAGCAGGAAAATCGACCGCAGTCAGATTGCTGCCAGTCGAGTTCACCAGCCTGCGCAACAGCGCCGGAAGCTGCTCTCGCGCCTTGGTGGTGTCCGCCCACGTAGAGATCTGATGGGCAGTGATGTTGAGAAAAGCAGGCATATTCACGCGGATGTAAAACTCATATATGGATCGCTTCGTCGTTCAAGCGCTAGATATGGTATCCTCGGAACTCATTAACAAGCTTGACCGGGTTGTTTTTATTCGAACGCCGCGCACTGCGGCATGAGAGTGCGATAACCGTTCGGAAACGATCCGTGCGGCAACTCCGAAACCCGCCTCACACGAGCAAAGGAACGAGCCACATCGCCGCGGCGGTGATGACGAGCACGCCCGCGATGTTCATCCAAAAACCGGCGTGGGCCATCTCCGAGACGGAAACATGGCCGGACCCGTAGACAATCGCGTTCGGCGGCGTCGCGACGGGCAGCATGAAGGCGTTGATGTTGCTGCCCGTAACACTCCTGCCTCTTGAAAGACAGTTGAGATTTCGCAATATCTTGGAGGAATGTTTGGATACTGGATCAGAAATGGCAACTTCTTCAAAAGCGGCCTCGACTCTTTCCTCATCTCTAGTTAACCAACTTGTTCAATGTAGCGAGTGAATTGCTATCATTCCATAATACGCGGACGGTTTTGGTTACCATATGCTTTGGCAACCGCGACGCCGACACGATCATAACGACATTGAACACAAGCAAAAGGTCGAACATCGAAATGTTCAAACCGGTCAATAAAACGCATGCGATCATCGAAGTGCACTTCGTGCTTGATGTCGAGCGGCCTTGGCTGCCCGAGGATCAGCCGCTTATTGACAAAGGCTACGAGGAGTACTGGCGGGACGTACTGCCGGCCCGAGTACAAGGGCAAAGTTACTTGATGAACTTCGGCCCCCGGATTCAGGGACCAGGTATGGGAGCGCCGCCAAATCCGATGGTCCCATTGTTTTACAATGCCGTTTCAAGGGACGGGAGCAGCGAATGGGAGTTGGCTTTCGAAGGAAATCAAATCCGGATCACTTGCGGGAAATACTCGCGCTGGGATCAGGTATGGAAAGTAGCAGGCAACCTTTTCCAGATGGCAGGCAAAAGTCTGAACGAAAGAGATACGGGGATAGTGACCGCCGAACTGACTTATCTGGATTTGTTTGTCTGGGAGGGGGAGGAAAAGGATTATGATGTCAAAGGGCTTCTCACACACGAGCAGGGAGTGATCGGAAGTTCGGTGGCTGAGCACGGTCCTTTATGGCACTCTCAACAGGGGTGGATAAGAGACCAGAAAGACTGGCCCGAGGAAAACTATCTGGAGAGGATCCACCTGAACGCAAACAAGGGAATGATAGGGCAAGAGGAGAAGTTGGGGGTGCTTATTACGACGACGACGCGCCTGGGACACGGAGGAAGGAAAAAACTTTTCTCCCTTCAGAGAGGCTTCAACCCTTTGCAATCGGTGAAAGAAAAACCGGACGATGGTAAAAGCAGGTTCGAGTGGTTGCACACGCAAGCGAAAACCGTGTTTAGTCGAGTGCTGACCAGTGACGCTCAAGACTCCATCGGCCTATGGGCGAAGTAGGGGGAGTATATCCATGAACGAAAACTGGCAATCCGTTTCGGCGACATGGCCCGATGGACCAAGCACACATCCGAAAGAAGAACCCGATAATTTCATGAACGAAAGTACGGCGCCGTGCGGAGATCCTGACGGAAGCAAGCTGACAACGATGCCTAAACTACAAATCGTTGAAGAGACGCTAGGGCCCCAGGAAAAACAATACTCATCCGGGAAAAATCTCGGACTTGGAGTAGAAAGACAACGGCAACGGGACGGGCTGCGGAATGAATTATACGCCGAAGTCCTCGACGCGCGACTGAACGGGCCGTCGGAGGAAGGCGAATGGGAGAAGTCACTCGACCAAATACTCCGGGCAATAGAGGCGGTCCCGATTACGGAACTGAATGGACGAGTCTACGTGTGCGATGACGGAGAGATCGGGATCGTCTGGGAAGAAGGAAATGTCCATGTTGAAATCAGTGCAGGAGTATCGGAACACATAGAGTACTTGGTTTTGAACGAAGATGACGGAGTCCGCGAGGAATCGATCTGGAAGATTGAATCAGGGGACCCGATGCCGACAACGCTCTCGTCCGTGTTGGAGGGATATCGGTGTCACGGCGAAACGTGAAGGTAGGGGAAAAGTTCCCCGAGGAGGAAACACCCCAGTCTACTCACTCACCGGGAATAGTGAGAGATGAAGAATTTCTGGAGCGAGAACTGAGACACAAAAATGAGGTCTACCGTGGAATTGAGCCAACCGAGGCGGCGTTTCCCCGAAAACAATTGCTGGGCCGGAACGGATCGGGGCTCTCGGTCACGAGAAGGGACACGCCCTCTCCACAATCCGGCGCGGGTGTGCTGAACTTCCGAAAAGTTTTGCAAAGAGCATACGCACGGGTAGGCGAACTGAGAGAAATCTGCGACGAGGGCGAAAACAGGATGGTCAGCATCGTGGACGCGGGAACGAAAGAAAACCCGAGTCATGCTGAAATCTTCCTGAAATCGGAAGGCGCGCGCAGACCCATGGAAGGAAGACTCCGCATACTGCGCGCATTCGGAGGCAGAGCAAAACGGGAGCGGAACGAGCGGAACGACCGAACCTCAACAGGAGAGATATGACCGATCGGTAAGGGGTGAGTTCGTTCGTGAGAATCCCGCCGGAAATCCTCGACGAACCACGGGTCGATTCATGAGATCAGAAGCCGCCACAAATCATGGGCGGCGATCTGACGTCGAACACACTCCAACGTATCCCGCCCTGTGGCGCGCGCCATAAACCGATCCGGCAATCTCAAGGCAAACAAAACGAATTGAACTTGGCCCCGGCCTTGGAACTGCAAGCCGATTTGCTCGCGGTCGTCATTTTTCCAAACCGCGCGGAAATTGCCGTTATCCAACAAGACGAGGTATGGCCGGCGTGTAAAATCAAGAGAATGCAGGAATGATCGAAGATCTCGTTCGGAATCGTCCGATGCTTCGATCCCTTCGTCACCGGCGAGAGCTTTCAAGTCTTCAATACGAGATTCGATCTCTTTCGACATGCGGGAAGTATGAGAAACAGCCGTTCCCTCTACGGGTCCGCCGGTTGGGCTTGACACGGGTTCCCCGCGTTCCGCCATGACTCGATCTCCTCAATTATCCGGCATGCCGTCGCTTCGATCTACAGGGTCGAGATTCGGGACGGACGCAGGCGGTGCCTTTATTGCCTCGATCTTCAATGTAGTGGCTGGACATTCCGCGTCAAGATGCGGGGCCGAATCACGCAGAGCCGCGCGGCGACTCCGAAACCCGCCTCACACGAGCATAGGAACGAGCCACATCGCCGCGGCGGTGATGACGAGCACACCTGCGATGTTCATCCAAAAACCGGCGCGGGCCATCTCCGAGACGGAAACATGGCCGGACCCGTAGACGATCGCGTTCGGCGGCGTCGCCACGGGCAGCATGAAGGCGCAAGAGGCCGCCAGCGCCGCGGGCGCCGCGAGTTGCAACGGGGTCAGTCCCAATTCGCCGGCCAGGGCCGCGACGACGGGAAGGAACGCCGCCGTCGTCGCCGTATTGCTGGTGAGTTCGGTCAAATAGATGACCAGCGCCACGAGACCCAACACCAAAACGACGGCGGGATAGACGCCGAGCGCCTGCAGGGCGCCGCCCAGCCACGCGGCAAGACCGGTCGAGTCGATGGCCGCGGCGAGACTGAGGCCGCCGCCGAAAAGTATGAGAACGTCCCACGGCGCGCGTTTGGCCCATGTCCAGTTCAAGAGGAAGTCCCGCGCGGCCCAGTTCGCCGGCACGAGGAACAGCAGAACGGCGCCGAACACGGCGATGCCCGGATCGGACAGGCGGGTCAGGCCGAAGCTCTCGACAAGCACGGGGCGGAGCACCCACAAGGACGCGGTCAAGAGGAAAACGACGGCGACGCGGCGCTCGGCGGCGGACATCGGCCCGAGACGCGCCAACTCGCGGTCGAGAAAATCCTCCGCTCCCGCGCCCGGGCCGGGGGCCGCGGCCAAACGGCGCGTCAACCAAGCCCATGCCAAAAACAACATGACCACGGTCACGGGCAGCCCCAGCAGCATCCACCGCGCGAAGCCTATGTCGATCCCGTAGGTCTGTTCGAAGAATCCCGCGAGCAGCGCGTTGGGCGGCGTGCCTACGAGCGTGGCGAGCCCGCCGATGCTCGCGCCGTAAGCGACGGCCAGCATGAGGGCCACGGCGAAGGTCCGCGGCGCGCCGGTCTCATCTTCGCGCGGGGAGGTTTCCAACAGAGGCACGACGGCCAAAGCGACGGGCAGCATCATGACGGTCGTCGCCGTATTGCTGATCCACATGCTCAAGAACGCCGTGATCAGCATGAAGCCGCCGATCATGACACGGGGCGCGCTGCCGATGCGGCTGAGCACGAGCAAGGCGATACGGCGGTGCAGCGACCATCTCTCCGCCGCCAGCGCGATCAGAAAGCCGCCGAGAAACAGATAGATGAGCGGGTTGGCGTAAGGCGCGGCGGCGTCCCGCATCGAGGCGACGTCAAGGAGGGGAAACAGAACCAGCGGCAACAGGGCCGTCACCGCCACGGGGAGAGCGTCGCTCGCCCACCAGACGGCCATGAGAACGGCGACCGCCGCCGTCCGCCAAGCGAGTATGTCGAGGCCCTGCGGCGCGGGCGCGGCCAGGAGCGCCGCCGCCAGGACGGGCCCGAGAACGAGACCGACATCCCGGCGCGACGGGCCGGACCGTCTACCAGGCAATCGCTTCACCGTTGAAGCGCGTGAACGTGCCCGAGCGCTCCAGCGTCAAATCCTCGATCAGCGCGGTCAGACCCTTGATGCTGTCCTCGATCTCGATATGAGCGTTCGGCCCCATGCGCGTCTTGACATGGCCCGGACAGAACAGGGCGACGATGATTCCCCGGTCGCGCAGCTTGTCGGCCAGAAGCGTCATGACCTTGTTGAGGGCCGTTTTGCTGGACGCGTAGGCGATGGCCGGCAGACGATCTTCGGCGATCGACCCCAACGTGCTCGACAGATTGACGAGCTTCTTGTGGCCGCCGGCGGCGATGTTGTCGACGAACGCTTCCGCCATTTTCATGGGCCCGAACGTATTGGTCCTCATCACCTGCTCCCAAACGTCGTAGTCGATCGTCCCGAAGTGCTGGCGCTCTATGTGCTCCATGATGGGAATGGGTCCGATAATGCCGGCATTGTTGATCAACACGTCGATCGGTCGGTTTTCGTATTTGTCCGCGGCCTCGTCGATCGTCCCGTGATCGAGCACGTCGATGCGTTCCACAGCGACGCGGGGGGCGCAGGAGTCCGCGACGCCGTGAAGTTCGTCCGATGCGTCGGGGCGGCGGCAGCCCGCTATGACGGACCAGCCCGCCGACGCATAGTGCTTGACGAAGCCGAGGCCCAAGCCTCGATTGGCGCCGGTCACGAGCACTGTAGGCATGACATTCTCCTTTCGGTCCGATCTTTTACCAGGGTATGCGCACGCCGTCGTAGCGCGTAAACGTTCCCGTATCGGCAAGCGTCAGATTTTCGATCACGCGAATCAAGCCTTTCACGCTGTCTTCGATTTCAAGTTCGGCGCCGCCCACGCCCATGCGCGTCTTGACATGCCCCGGACAGACCGCCGCGCAGATGACGCCGCGGCCTTTCAAGTGATGCGCCGCGAGGCTGACGGCCTTGTTGAGCGCCGCCTTGCTTGAAGGATAGGCGACGGTCGGCGTCCGCCGCGACTCTATGGAGCCTACGCCGCTCGAAAGACAGACGATCTTCTTTTCGCGGCTGCGGGCGACATGATCGACAAACGCCTCCGCCATGCGAACGGCCCCGAACACATTGACGCGGACGATGTCCGCCCAAAGCTCGTAGTCCATCTGCCCGAAATACTGGCGCGAAAAATTGTCCGCGATGGGATCGGGCCCGAGAAATCCGGCGTTGTTGAGCAGGATATCGACGGGCACGCCCCGGTACTTGTCCGCAAGGGCGGAGACGCTTCGCGGGTCGGTGACGTCCAGTTCCTCAACGGCGACCGAACCGCGCGCGGCGGCGGCAGCGCGCAGTTCATGAGCGGCGCGGGGGAAACGGCAGGCGGCGATGACGCGGGCGCCGGCGGCGTATCGTCTCACGAATTCAAGACCGAGACCTCGATTGGCCCCCGTCACAAGTATCGTCGACATGACATTCGGCCCCGGTTGAAAACCCGAGTTTCTCTGTTTGGCGCGCCCTGCGCCAGTGAGCCACCTTGCCGGTCGACGTTGCGATCGGGCTTGTCCCTCGCCGTGCGAGATATCGAGATATTAATGTTTGGATTCATGCCGTGAACATAAATGGAACCGCCGAACGCGATCAAGGCCGGGTTCGCTTCACTGTGCTTGCAATTCGCAGAAGCACGCGAGTTGTCGTCATTGAATCGTCACAGTATCGTGCGGTGGGCGCGATATGACGCGCACAGGCGATATCAAACTCGAAACGGGAATCCCAAACATGGCAAATGAGGCCCAAGAAAAACAACTGAAAGATTACTGCGAGGCGATAGCGAAGTGGACGTCAGAGAATGATGATTTGATCAAACGCCCTGAATGGGGAGAAATAACATTCGAGAGTATCGAAAACGATATCGAAACGGTGCTTTGGCTTGTCAATGAAATAAAAAGACTGCCCACATACGGTCTTCCTGAAAGCGTTATTCAAAAGACCAATGATAATCTATCTCGTATAAGCGGTATTTTTTCTCGAATTAATAATTTCACTATCTCAGACGGAGATGCTGTCTCATTACGAGACAGTATCGCTAAACAATTCGAAAAAGAGACTCAGAATTTGATGTGCGCGATTGGCATTTGGGTGCCCGTATTAGCCCTCCGCGCCGGAGAAATCGGGGACTGGGTGGCCAAGGCCGAGAAGACCAGCGTCGATACGGCTAACATTTTGCAAGAGACAATCGAATACTCGACGAGACGCAAAAAAGAAATCGACGAAATCGTACAGGCAATCCGGGAAGTCGCGGTCAAGGCGGGCGCTGCGGAGTTCACGCATGAATTTCGCAGTGAGGCCGAGAATGTCGAGAAACGGAGCAAACGCTGGCTATGGGCTACAGGGTTTTTTGCAGCATCGGCGTTTATCCTATCGGGTCTGATTCTGTTCGGGCTTCTGGGCGAGGCGCCCACTAACACTTGGGAAGCCGTTTATCAGCTTGGCGGTCGCGTGCTTGCAATCTCGGTATTGTTCTACGCCGCCGTCTGGTCGAGCCGCGTCGTTCTCGCCAACATGCATTTGGCGAGCGTCAACAAACACCGGGCGGTCAGTTTGGAGACATTGCAGGCATTTCATCAGGCAGCAAAAGATAGCGCTGTCAAAGATGCTGTCGTGCTTGAAGCCGCCCGCGCCGTCTATGAGAATGTTCCAAGCGGCTACATCGGGCGGCAGGCAACCGAGCAAGGTGCCAACGCGCGGATGATTGAGATCCTTAGGGGCGCCAACAGAGCCGATCAATCCAGTGAATGAGATCTGCACTTGAACGGCCGGCAAATGTCAAGACTAGGCCGAGTTCACGAATTTTGCCAATCGGAATCCGCGATTGTCCCGTTGCGCCCGGTCACGGATGATCTAAGCTTGACGAAGCCGCGCCCCGAAGGAACGCCCGGATCGGCGAACTGTCGGGGGGGGGACGCGCATTCGAGGTCAAGCAAGGATACCAACCGCATGTCATCCGTTCAAAAGCCCGCGGGCAATATTCAGCGCAGAGGACCGTTCACGTCGTTTCGGGACTATTTCACGGCCCTCGAAGCCGAGGGCCGGGTTCTGCGGATCGAGGAGATGGATCAGGACCGTTTCGAGGCGACCGGCTTCGCCTATCGGCTGCGCGACAGAATAGGCTATCACGAGGCGCCCGCCTTCGTGATCGAACGGGTGAGGATCGACGGTCAATGGCGCGACGGGCCGGTCGTCTGCAACCCTTATGCGGGCTGGGATTCCGAAGCGCTCGCCTACGGCGTCGAAGAGATCACCGACGACCGGGAACAAATGTACCGTGCGGTGCGCGACGAACTCGTCTCGCGCGCGGGAGCGGACGGCGAGTGGGCGCGGATCGAGCCCGTCGAAATCGGCGCGGCCGCCGCGCCGTGCAAGCAGGTCGTCCAGTCGGGCGGCGACGTGGACCTTCTCGAATTCCCGTGGATTACCAACAACCCGTCCGACGCGGGGCCTTATGTGAGCATGGGGTCCTTTTTCTTCGTGCATCCGGAATACGGCCGCAATGTCGGCACCTACCGCTGTCAGATCAAAGGCCCGCGAAAAATCGGGGTCAACCCGGAACCCGGGCAGGACTTGTGGCGCTTCTTCATGGACTTGAAGCGGCGCGGCGAGCTGTCCGCCCGCGTGTCGATCGCGTTCGCGGTCGATCCCATCACGTTCACGCTGTCCAGCACTAAAATCACCCGCTTCGGGGAGGACGAGCTCGAGGTCGCCGGAGGGCTTCACGGCAAGCCCGTGGAACTGGTGAAATCGGAGACCAACGACATCCTCGTGCCGGCGCACGCCGAGATGATCATAGAGGGCAGCGTGCCGCTGAACGAGACGGAGCCCGAAGGGCCTTACGGCGAAATGTACGGCTATATGGGACCGCGCAAGGACAACAACTTCTTCATGAACATCGAAGCGATCACCCATCGGCGCGACCCGCTGATCGTGAATTGTTTTACCGGAATCCTCAAAGGCTATCACCGGGCGCCGACCGAAGCGTCCGAACTGTTGACGTTCAAAAAGAGGATTCCCGGCCTGGTCGACATCCATTCTCTGGCGGAGGCCACGGGCGTCACCGTTCTCAGCGTCGACAAGAAATTTCCGGGCGACGGGATCACGGCGGGCCAGCAACTCGCCGCGGGCAAGTTCTCCGCGAAAGTAGTCATCGTGGTCGACAAGGACATCAACGTCCTCGACATGCCGAGCGTGATGCATGCTTTGGGCTCGCGCTGGCAACCGGACCCGGCGACACAGATCATCTCCCGGACCAGAGGGCTGGGCCTCGACCCGAGCGCGCCGGTGCGCGGCCTCACCAGCAAAATCATCATCGACGCGACGCGTCAGCTTCCTCAGGAAGGAGGGCCCGAGACGTTCCCGCCGGTCTCGCGGGTGCTTCTGGAAGAGGGCGCCGAAGGCGTTTTCGACCTGGTGGACGGCAAATGGGCGGACTATTGGCGGAACGCGGAAGGATACGGGGCTCGCGGAAGGGGCCGTAAATCGGGAGAACGGCGCGGTGCAACTAGACATCATCTTGAATGAATTCGCAACGCCCCACCAAGCGGGCGAGCTTGCGCAACTGGCCGAACGCTGGGGGTTTCGCGGGCTCTGGTCCGCCAACTACGGCTCGCAGCGCGACCCCTTCATGACGCTGATAAAGGCGGCGGAACGAACCGCGAGCATCCGCCTGGGTCCGCTCGCGGTCAGCCCCATGGAACTCCACCCCTTGAAGATGGCGACCCAGCTTCTGACCTTGAACGAATGGTGCGGCGGACGCGCCATGATCGCGGTCGGCGGCGGGGGCGGCGCTCTCCAGGCTCTCGACATCAAACGCGAGCGCATGATCCGCAGCGTCCGCGAATGCCTCGAAATTCTGCGCGGCGCGACATCCGGCGAGCCGCTGACTTACAAGGGCGAGATCTATCGCACAAGACATTACCGGCCGCACTGGGCGGAAGACGCCCCGCCTCAGATTTACGTCGCCGCCAATCACCCGCAGACGACGCGGCTGGCCGCACGGCTGGCGGACGGGCTCATGGGCAGCGACCTCGTCCCGTCCATGATCGAACAATCGCGCGGCTGGATGGAGGAGGGCTTCGCCGAATACGGAGCCAGACCCGGGTTCCGTTTCAGCAACTTCTGGGCCTGGCATATCAAGGACGACAAGGCGGCGTCCGAACGCGAGGCGCGGCGCGAACTGATCCTCCGCGGCATGATGTACCCCCGCTACACGGACGCCGTTTTATCGGCCGAGGAAAGCGCGCTCGTTCAAAAGAATCGAGGCAGCCTGATGAGAGCCTGGATGACGGGCAGCGGCAGGATCGAAGGCATCCCGGACGAGATCATACACAAGCTGCTCGACGAAATGACCGCATGGGGCGACATGAACGGTCTCGATCACGCGCTCGAAAAGATGCTGACCTTCAAGGAACTCGGCCTTACGGAAGTCGCCATCCGCGTGCATGACGACCCCGCGGACGCCGTCAAGATCATCGGCGAGCATATTTTGCCGAAAGTGCGGTGAGCCCCAAGCGGCGGGCGGTTCCGCAGCGCGGACCTAGCCTGAATCAGCGCCGTCCCGGGTCTTCTTGAAAACGGTGGTCGCCGCGCCGATCATGGACGATACGTCGCTGAGATTGGCCGGCACGATCAGCGTATTGCCCTCTTTCGCCAGATTGCCGAACCGTTCCAGATAATCCTCGGCGACACGCAACTGAACGGCCTTGTCGCCGCCTTCGGCGTTGATCGCCTCGGCAACTTTTTTGAGTCCTTCGGCGGTGGCCTCGGCGACGGCCAGAATGGCGGCGGCCTCGCCCTCGGCTTCGTTGATCTGCTGCTGCTTGGCGGCTTCCGACTCTTTGATCACCCGTTGCTTTTCACCCTCGGCCTCGTTGATCTTCGCGTCGCGGACGCCCTCGGACTGAAGCACGGTGGCGCGTTTCTCCCGCTCGGCGCGCATCTGCTTCTCCATCGCCGTCAACACGTCCGACGGCGGGTTGATATTCCTGATCTCGTAGCGCAGAACCTTCACGCCCCAGGGGTTGGAAGCCTGGTCGAGTTCTTCCACCACCCGCAGATTGATGTGGTTCCGCTCCTCGAACGTCTTGTCCAACTCGATCTTGCCGATCTCGCTACGCAGCGTGGTTTGAGCAAGCTGGGCAATGGCGAAAAGATAATCGCCGATACCGTAGGACGCCTTGCGGGGGTCCATCACCTGCAGGTAGAGGACGCCGTCCACTCCCACCTGGACGTTGTCGGACGTGATACAGATCTGTTCCTCCACGTCAATCGCCTGTTCCTTCAAGGTGTGGCGGTAGGCGACCCGTTCGAGAAACGGAAAGAGAATGTTGAAGCCCGCCCGCAGCGTTCTCGAGTACTTGCCCAGATTCTCCACAATGTAGGCGTTCTGCTGCGGCACGACCACGGCGGTCTTGATGACGACGACAATCGCTACGATTGCCAGCGCGAGCGCTACGGCGAAACCCATATCCATCACTCTCTTCCCCTTTCCCGATCAATCGGCATCCGGTTCGCGCGGCAAGCCCTCGATCTTGAGATCCGTCCCGTCGGCCTCGACCACGCGGGCATCGGCGCCTGCCGCAATGGGCGCCGCGCCGATATTCACGGCCGTCCACTGTGTTCCCCGCAGTTTGACGCGGGTCTGTCCGCCTTGCGGGACGTCTTCCTTGACCGCGACGACCGCGCCTGCGGCCGTATTCTGAAACCCCGGCAAACCGCCTCTGAGCTTGTTGTAGAGTTTCTGTCTGAACAGCACCATGGACGCGACGGCCAGAACCGAAAACAGCAGCCACTGCCCCCAGACCGGCAACGCGAGGCCGGCCAGGCCGATGATTCCCAAGCAGATCGCCGCGGCGCCCACGAAGATCAGATAGAACGCGGCGTCTACCGCGAACATCTCCGCGCCCATCAAGAGCACGCCTACGATCAACCATCCCCACCAAGTCATGCGCCAACTCCCGAGTGCTGCCGGCCGAGCCACCCTTGTAACAGCCGACCGGCGATCGGGCAACGCGGGAGGACGGTTGTCCGGCTTGCGGCGTCGGGTCTATCATGAGCCGAGGAGGCGGAGACATGAACTTCGAACGGGTAGCGATTCTGGGCGCCGAAGTGAGCGGGGTCGACCTCTCGGCGGAGCTTGACGACGGGGCCGTCCGCGAAATCAAAGACGCCCTCGCGCGCTATCAGGTTCTCTTCTTCCGCGATCAACCGCTTTCGGGCGATCAGTTGCTGGGTTTTGCGCGGCGCTTCGGCGAACTGTTCGTGCAGCCCTTCTTTGCCGACAAGTATCAAGAGCTTTTGATTCTGAAAAACGACGAAAACAGCCCGCCGCGATTGAACAAGTTTCACCAGGATTTGACAGGACTCGAATGCCCACCCGGGGAACATTTCCTGCATGCGCTCGCCGTGCCCGACGGCGGCGGCGACACGATCTGGTCATCGCTTTACGCGGCCTACGAAGCGCTGTCGGAGCCCATGCAGGAATTCGTTTCGGGCCTCACGGTCACACATGACTGCATGAAAAACTACCGCCCCGTGTTTCAGCGCCAGGGCCGTGCGCCTGAAGAGATCGACGCCTTTGCGAAAAGGTTTCCGCCCATGCGGCATCCGCTGGTGCGCACCCATCCCGTAACCGGGCGCAAGGCGGTTTATGTGAACACGCTCTTCACCGTGAAGATCGACGGTCTGACCCAATCCGAAAGCGACCTCCTTCTGCAATATCTTTACGAACATATCGCGAAGCCCGAATTCTGCGTGCGTCTCAAATGGCGGGTCCACACGCTCGCCCTGTGGGACAATCGCTGCACATCCCATTACGCCGTAGCCGATTACTATCCTCAGCACCGGCTGATGCAGCGCGCCACCACTCAAGGCGACAAACCGTTTTAGCGATTTCGTCTTGGAAAACGCCGGAAATCAGCGCCGGTCGTCGATACCGGCGAGGCGTTTGGCGCGGGCCTTGTTTTCATCCATCCTCGCAAGCCGCGCGATTTGAATCCGCTGCGCCTGAGGCGAGCCCGCACCGTGCATGGACTCGGTCAAATAGCCGACCGCGTTTCGACCCAGGGTCATGTTCTCGATCAGCCGCAAAATTTTCATGCGGTCCACCGCATCCGTGCCGTCGCGGCCGCGAATGAACTTGCGAACGAGATCGCCGGTCTCGCTGTTTTCGAGGTCCTTCTCCGACGGCATGGTGACCATGAGGCCGCCGGCGATGTCCTGGGCAAGCCGCGACAACTCGTAAGGAAACCGCGTCACGTTGTGCTTGCACACATTGGCCAGCATCTGATCGTTGAGCCAGGCGCCCGAGTCCATCTTCTCCGCGCGGTACGCGGACGCCACGGAACTCGAATAGACGGTTTCATTCAGGTGGGTCATCTCCACGAGCTTGTCGCGAATGTGCGAGACATTTTCGACGCCGTTGTAATCGGCGGCCGTAGCGGCCGCCCCCAGCAACACGTCACCCAGGCCCGTCTTGCAAACGTAGGACGCGCGATGATAAGCGGTGAACCGCTCGATCAAAGGCGCCGCGAACTCGACCTCGCCGTCCATGAAAACGTGTTCGTGGGGCACGAATACGTTGTCGAATATGACGGTCGCCTCCTGGCCCGAGAAATTGGCGTTGCCGGCATCGATCGATCCGCCGTCCATGACGCGCGTGTCGCAGGACTGGCGGCCGTAAATATAAGTGAGGCCGGGCGCGTCGGCGCGCACGGCGCCTATGACCGCAAAATCGCGGTCGTTGTCCCCGAGCCGCATGGTCGGCATGAAAATGATCCAGTGGGAATTGATGCACCCCGTCTGGTGCATCTTGGCGCCGTTGACGTAAATGCCTTCCTCGGTACGACGAGTCACGTGAAGAAAAAGATCCCGGTCCGACTGTTCGTGGGGCGCTTTGGAGCGGTCCCCTTTGGGGTCGGTCATCGCGCCGCCGAGGATCAGATTGAGCTTTTGAACGCGCCGCAAAAAGTCCAGGAACCGTTGGTGATAGGCGGTGCCGCGCGCGCCGTCCATATCGAAGGTCACGCTGTGAAGCGACCCTATGGCGTCAACGCCGACGCAGCGTTGAAAGCAGGTTCCCGTGCGGCGGCCGAGCTCGCGCTGCATTTCATGCTTTTGGACCAGATCGTCCGGGCTTTCGGGCACGTGCAAAAAGCGGTTGATCGTGACGCCCGCGATTTTCGAAGGCGCCGTCGCCAGCGCGGGGTCGTCGAGCGCCAGTTGATAGGTCTCGGCCATGGCGTTCATCGAGGGGCGCATCACCGGATGGTCGACCGGCTCATCGACCCGCTCGCCGAGATAATAGACCGTCATATCCCGGCCGCGCAGACTCCTTATATAGTCGTCCGGCGTCCTGATGGGGCTGAACGCCGCCCAAAGCTCCGCCGTGGCCGTTTCGGGATCAGCGATATTGACGTTCATGGAGGCGCCTCTCATAATTCATCGGTTACACTCTACCATATGAGCGGGACCCGAGTCATGGCTGGAGACACGGGCAAGCACGCCCATTTTGCCGGAAATTCAAAGCACGCTTCTCCCGAAGGATCCGGCTGAAGGAGCGGACTCATGACGATCAAAGACGCGGCGGACGTCGACACGGGTTCAAACTTGTCCCGGCTTTATCAAAAGCCTTATATGGGCCTTATCATCTGGGGAACCGTCCTTCTTTGGAAGCCCATCGCCCATACCGTGGTCGTCGGCGAACGTCTCGTCTTTCCGGGCAACTCGGCCTATGTCGTCGGCGGGCTCTTGGGCCTTTTGGGGCTCGTTCTGGTCTGGATCGGCTTCAAGAAAGACGAACTCACGGCGTCCGCGCTCGGCTGGATGGGCGGAGCCTTCATTTGGCTCGGCTGGTTCGAATCCGCGTTTCACTTTTTCGCACACCTGTTCGATATCGAGCCCGTCACATGGAACGGATTCGAAGTCCTGAGCGCGGAACTTCAAGTTATCGAGGCGTCGGCCGTGTTCTATTTGGCTCTGCTCATACTTTTGGGCCTCAACAAGGACACCCGTTGCCGCATGTTCAAGTGGTTTCACCGCAACGCCAAGCTCAAACCCGAAGAGCCGACGCCGGGATACCGCCGGCAATATTCGCGCATCACGGCCATTGAAACCGTCTTCATCACGTGGTTCTTTTACATCTTCATCATCTTGCTGTTCGACCCGCGCCTGTTCGGACCGCAGACTCCCGTCACCATCGGAGCGTTTTACGGCGCGCTCGCGTGGGGGCTCTATCTGATGGCGTTCAAGATGCCGGCGTTCACGAATCCGGGCGAAGCCATCCGCTACGCGATTCCGTCGACCGGGATCATCTGGCTGTGTTTCGAGATGGCCTCCGCCTGGGGCTGGTATCGGGAGATTTGGCTGAGGCCCGTCGAATTTCCCGTCTCGAATATCGTTTTCGTTCTGGTGTTCATCGGCCTCGGAACCGCGATCGTTCTCAATTCAAACCGCGGCCTGCTGCCGAAAAGACCCTGAACCGGGCACACCCCTATCCATGGAAAGTAACGGAACATGACCGGCACGACAGACCGCGAGGAGCGGCGCTCACCGATTCCCGAGGCGCTTTACAAGAAGCCGTTCATTGCGCCGCTCGCCTTTCTCACCGTTTTCTTATGGATGGCGGTCGGACATACCGTGACGGTGCTCATGCACGACGCCTTTCCCGGGCACCAAGTGTACTACGCCGCATTCGTGCTCGGACTCGCGGGATTGAGTCTGGTGTGGCTGGGGTTCGGGAAGGACGACGTGACGGCGACAATCTACGGCGCCGCGGGAGGGGGATTGCTGTGGATCGGATGGTTCGAGTTCGCCTTTGAATTCACGGGCGACTTTCTGGGCGTGCCCTGGCTCGAATATCAGGGAGCGCCCTATTTCACTCCCGGCATTCAAATGATCGAGGCGACTGCCCTTCCCCTCCTGGGCGCGGTCGTTCTGCTCGGGCTCAACAAAGATACGCGCTGCCGCATGTTCAAATGGTTTCACCGCAATTTGAAATTGAAGCCGGAAACGCCAACGGTAAATTACCGTCGGCAATATTCGCGCATCACGGCCATGGAATTCATTTTCATCACATGGACGATATACGTCATCGACCTGATCGTTCTCGACCCGCGCATCCTGGGGCCCGAGAGCACGCTCGCCATGGTCATCGTCGCGGCCTACATCGCCTGGTGCGTTTACCTGCTCTACAAACTGCCACAGCAAAGCGAAGTGGGGCTTGGCATGCGCTACGGCATGGCGACGGCCATCGTCGTATGGATGATTCCGGAAACGGCCTCGGCCGCCCAAATGATGAAGGAGATTTGGCTCCTGCCGTACGACTATCCCGTTTCCGTGAGCCTGATCACCATCTCCATGTTTGCACTCGGCGCCGTCTTGTGCTTCGCGCCCAAGCCGTCGACACCGAACGACAAGGGCGCGGAACCCGCCTGATCTCCGGCGTTACGCGCTACTCCGTCGGGATGGTGGACGGTTCGCCTTCGCGCGGCGACGTCGACTCCATATAGCGGTGGATGAGCCAACCGCCCTCTTCGCGCTTGAAGATGACCGTATTGATGCGCTCTTCAATAAAAGCGGGAACGCTCGCGTTTTCGCGCGGTTCGCCCGTCAACGTGCTGCGGCTGATCATATAGGCGATGTCGCCGTGCACCTCGATATCCAGAACCTCCAGTTCGGTCGCGAAAAGATATTGCGACATGCCCGGCGTGAAAGCGGCGCCGATTCCTTCGCGCGTCTTCTTGATCGGACGGCGCATGGAAATTTGCCACGCATCTTCCGTATACGCCGACTTGAACGCCTCCGGATCGGCGGCGTTGTATGCGTCGATCACACCTTCAAGCAGGGCCTTCATCTGAGCATAATCGGCGTCGGTGCCGCCTTTGAAATTCATCTGTTTCGACATCACGGAACCCTGACATGACAAAATGAAAAAACACATCGCAAGATATGCAACAGTTCGATTCATCACGGTGCCTCCCCTTTCATAATGAACGCGGACCACGTGCGTTCGGATGCGGACACGGCCAAGCGAACGGCCCTGCCATTCCAAACCATGTCCGCCGCTTGGTCAACAAGCGCGCGACAGGGGGAATTCGACACTCGGGTCACGTACACTCGTTTCCGCCGGTCGCAAAACGCATTCTCTTTAGAAAACGAAAGCATCTCTCATGATGGGTCCTGATACGACATGCAACCGCCTCGGCCCCATCTGGCTTTCCCCCGGGGTCAGCGTGGTCAACGGCGTTACGCTCATGTATGCCGCCTATGTCGGCATCAGTTTCCTCACCTTCGTGAATTACGGTCAGCCCTACATCCTGGAAGCCAATCTCGGGATTCCGCGCCGCCAGCAAGGCACGATCACAGGAAACCTGGCGTTCATCACCGAAGCGATCGCGATTACTCTTGCATTTCCTCTGGGCGTTCTGTGCGACCGCATCGGACGGCGGCCTATTCTCATATTCGGCATGGTGGCGATGGGCCTGTCTTACGTTCTTTATCCGCTGTCGACCTCCATTTTCGACATGAGCATCTACCGGGCGATTTACGCAGTGGGGATAGGCTGCACCACCGCCATGATCGGCATCATCGGCCAAGACTATCCGCAGGAGGTCTCGCGCGGGAAAATGGTGGGTGTCAGCGGCACCATGATCAGCGCCGGCATTCTGACCGTACTGATCGTCTTTGCGCGGTTGCCGGCCTTCTTCGCGAGCCGGGGAGCCGACGACATTGCGGCGGGTCAATATGCCCATTGGACCGTAGCAGGCATTTTGTTTTTGTCGGCCGTTATCATGCGCATCGGCATCAAGAGCGGAACCCCCGCGAAAAAAGAAGAACGGCCCTCGCCTGTCGATTTGATGAAAGCCGGACTCAAAGCGGGGCGCAATCCGCGGATTGCGCTTTCATTTGCCGCGGCGTTTTCCGCCCGCGGCGACTTGGTGGTGCTCGGCGCCTTTACCGCATTGTGGGGCATCATAGCGGCGCGCGAGCAGGGACTGTCAGTGCCCGAAGCAACGCTGGCCGCGACCACCATTGCCATTACCGCTCAAGCGGCCGGCATGATCTGGTCGCCGATCTTCGGGTTCTTCAATGACAGGGTCAATCGCGTCACGGCACTCATCGTCGGCGCGGGCTTCGCGGCCGTCGCCTACATCTCGACGCTGTTGATCGACAATCCGCTGGATCCCAAATGGCTGCCCATGTGGGCGCTGCTGGGGGCCGGCAACATTTCAGGGTTTCATGCCTCACAGGCGCTTATGGGCCAAGAAGCTCCGCACAAAGAACGCGGGGCCGTATTGGGCGCCTTCGCCATGTGCGGCGCCACCGGCATCCTGGTCGCCGTCTCCGTCGGCGGACGCCTTTACGACTTGTGGCTGCCGCAAGGGCCGTTCGTATTGGTAGGCGCCATGGATGGGATCATTTGTCTTCTCGCCGTGCTGGTACGATTTACGGCGCCGGGCATGATGATCGAGTCGGGCGCGGGGCGACCAAACGGCTCGGTATCGAGCGCCGATACCGGTTGACCCGCCCTCCAGGAAGTCTAGACTCCCCGGCGTCCGAAATCGGGCCGCGCCCCGTGAATACGAAATCGCATGTCTCGGGGCCATGGCGGACGTGCCCATGACGGGGAGACGGGAGGATTCGACATGGCCGACGTGATGTCGCTTCTGGAACGACAGGCCGCACGGTTTCCGGACAAGGCCGCAGTGTGCAACGGCGCCGTCGGACATACCGAGGTCATCACATATCACGAATTGCATGAGCGCGCGGAACGATTGGCGGCTCACCTCGTCAACCTCGGAATCGGTCCGGAAGACAAGGTTGCGATCCTGTCCGAGTCGCGGGCCGAATGGGGCTTGTGCTTTTTTGCCTCCATCTTTACCGGGGCCGCCGTCATTCCCCTCGACGTCAAATTGAGTTTGGCCGAGCTCGATTCCATCGTGCGCGACTGTGAACCGAGAGTCTTGTTCACCTCGTCGGCTGCGGCTGCCAATGCCGTGGAATTGCAATACCGGCAACGCACCATCGAACATGTCTTTTTGATCGATGAAGACGACGAGAATGCACCGAAAGAGAATCTGGCGTATATAAAAAATATCAAGGACCCGGGGCGGGCGCCAAGGCACCGGCCCGACCCCCATGACGTAGCCGTTATCTTTTATACGTCCGGCACGACGGGGCGGCCGAAGGGAGTCATGCTCACATACGACAATCTCAATTTTCAATTGGAAAGCCTGGGTTGTATTCCCGACGTCACGAAAAAGGATCGCTTCCTTTCCATTCTGCCTTTGAGCCACGCCTTCGAGATGACCGGCGGGCTTCTCTACCTCTTGAGCGTGGGAACCACGGTCGTATATTCCCGCACGGTCTATCCCCAAGAACTGTTGAAACTCATGCGGCAACACAAGACGACGGCGCTTGTGGGCGTGCCCCTCTTTTTTCACGTGCTCAAGACCCGGATGGAGTCGCAACTGCTCGCAAAGGGCAAGGCGGTCCAAGCCTGGTTCAACGCGACCTGGGCGCTTGCACGCCTTGTTCCCTTGGCAGCGCTGAGGCGCGCCCTCTTTCTGCCGGTTCTGAGAAATTTCGGCGGCTCGCTTCGTCTTTTCATATCCGGCGGCGCGCCGCTTGACCCCGAAACCGGGGAATTCTTCAACAGGCTGGGCGTGAACATGATCGAGGGTTATGGACTCACCGAAACGAGTCCGGTGATCTCCGTCAACGTGCCGAAGACCAACCGCATCGGGACCGTGGGGCGGCCTCTCCAAGACGTCGAGGTCAAGATCGAAACGTCCGAGGAGAGCGGCGAAGGCGAAATCCTGACCCGCGGACGGCACGTGATGAAGGGCTATTACCGGGACGAGGAGGCGACGAAGTCGGTGATCGATGCGGATGGCTGGTTTCGCACAGGAGATCTGGGCATGCTCGAGGAGGACGGATTTCTCAAGATCACTGGGCGGCTGAAAAATCTGATCGTTCTGCGCAGCGGCCAAAAAGTCCAGCCGGAAGAAGTCGAACAAGTGCTCATGAAGGCCCCAAGCATTCAGGAAATATGTGTTTGCGGACGGCAGAACAAAAACGTCAAAGATGATCGTGCGGCCGATGTCTGTGCCGTCGTCGTGCCAGACGAAGCTCTGTTCGCGCGCCTTGCAGACGATCCCGAACAGTTGAAGGGCCGGATCGATGCCGAAATTGCCGCGGTGGCAACCGATCTCTCCCCTCACAAGCGGCCCAAGAAGATTTTCGTATCATCCGACGAATTGCCCAAGACCACCACGCGCAAAATCAAACGACCGCTCGTGCTCAAATGGATCGAAGATCAGGAAAAAACGATGGATTTGCCGTCGGGAGAAGCACCGCACAGTGAGGGTGATGCGGCCGACAAAAGCGGTTCTTCATCGGCGCGCCCCTGACGGGGATACAGTTCAGTCCGATGGTTACAACGATTTTGAGACCTAACCGTCGCGGTGCCAGATTTGCCGCGGAGCATAGCCGTCGCGGCGGAGAAAATGTTCCGTATAGACGATCCTGTCGGGATCGAGCTTGAGCAATTGTCCGGCCGGCGGCTTATTATCTTTCCTTCCCAATTCCGCCGATGATGCCTGCCATTTGAAAATGGTCATACCGTGTTCCCATTCCGACGTGCCCACATCCAACAGTTCGCCCTTTCCAAACAATTGAGCGCCTTGAGCGCACGCCCAGCCCGCCATGGGGTTGGCGACGGCTAAACAGACGCGGGGGTCGCGCCCAATGGCTTTCAATTTGGGGCTGCCCGGTTGTGGAAAAATATAACAAACAAAGCCCTCCGCGTAGAATTCGAGAGGGCTGGCGATGGGACCGTTCTTGCCGTTCGTGGCCAGTACGGCGATGTTTGTAAGCGTCAGTGCGCGTTCAATGTGACGCTCCAAATCCTCTCTCGGAAGCTGTTTCGTGGGCCAGTTATCCAACTCGAGCCAAGGATGTGCGGCGCTCATGCAATATACCTCCCAAGACCGGTGATGCGGCAAAGCGGCCAAATCATGTCACACCGTTCAACCGTGCGCCAGTCGTACACGGACGGGTCCAAAGTGACAAGTGCCGGAGATCCGGGCTGCGATATCAGCCCGCGAAGTCGATAAAGACAGGCTCGACCAATTCGTTTTCCGCAACGAAATCCTGGCCCACGGTGATCAAATCCACTTCGCGCGGCAGCCCGCCGATCCACGTGCCTTCCGGCCCTTCGTCCAAAATCGTTACCGGAACGAATCGAACGCGGCTATCGGCCTCGACGATTTTGACCCCAATCCGACCCGAATCGGACAACGTCAAAACCGAAGGGGAGACCAGATGACCCATCTTTTGGCCGGTAGGAAGACCGATGGTCGCCGTCAGACCGCCAATGACTGCACTGCCGGGATTTGGCGCCTTGAGTTCCACTTTGAAGGTGCGCGTTTCCGGGTCCGCCGTTGACGACTTGAATGCCAAACGCGCGGGGAAGCGACGACCGTCCACCAATTCAATCTGTGCCGTCATGCCGACCTGCACATCGTTGATGTTACTCTCCGAGACGTTTCCGATGATTTTTATGGGGTCAAGCTCGACGACGCGGCCAACCGACCGGCCGAGTTCGACGAAATCACCGGCCTCGACTTCGCGCTCATCCAAAACGCCGTCGAAAGGCGCACGGACTATCAAATTATCTACATCGAGCTGTCTGGCCACGAGGTCCGCTTGGGCCGATGCCAAATCCGAGCGGGTTTCGGCCAAGCGAATGCGCGTGTTGAAGCCGGTTTCCGACAGCGATTGGGCGGCCTGAAACTCGGCTTCACGCAGAGCATAGGCCGCCTTTGCTTTCGCCAGTTGCTCGCGTCGGCCTTCGTCGGCAATGGTAAAAAGGGCTTCTCCGGACGAAACAAACGACCCGTTTTCCTTGGCGATCTCCGTTATCGACCCCCGCACCTGGACTTTCATCTCAACCACGCGGTTGGGCTGGGTTTCACCTTGAACGATGACTCGGCTCACGACGGGCGACGCTACCAAGTGTGATACTCGAGCTTGCGTCAGAGGCTCCGGCCGCGCACCGGCCGCGGGACCGCTCAACTGACCCGCTTCAGAGTCGGGACTTGGCGCGGTAGCCGAGAACTGTCCGCTCGCCACCCACAGAGCCGCGGTCAAAATGACCGCCAGCGCGATCCAGTAGGATTTCGGAATCCGCTCAACCAAACGACCTCGGCGCCTTTGCGGCGCTGCGCTTGTCTGTTTGGTCCGGCTTTCTGAATCCAGGTGACTCACAGTTACAGATTTCCCTCGGAGAATTGATCGGTCAGTCACCCTTGACCATATATAGTGGTATGAAAAGGATTTACCAAAGATACGATGACTGCGCCGTCAAAGATCATAAATGAAAACCTTAAGCACACTTTAAGTGTGAAGAGAGATGGTCAGCGCTCGCCAATGGACCGGACTCGTCCGGATTTCGGGGGTTTTCAACGGCCAGGACGGCCGATGCCGTAACTGCCGAGAGAAAGGGCCGCGCCCGTCAAAACGGCCAAATCGAAAAATGAACAACGCTCTTGAGACCATCATCACACGATCACGGACGGTATTGAGCACGCTTGCGTTTCTTCTGATTGCGGGGAGCGTCGCGTATGTGCAAATCCCCAAAGAAGCCGAGCCCGAATTCGAAATGCCGTTCGTGTTCATCAACGTGGTGCTTGAAGGGGTATCGCCGCTCGATTCCGAGCGGTTGCTTGTCCGTCCGCTGGAAGAGCAACTCAAGAATCTCGAGGGCGTGAAGGAGATCACGGCCAAGGCCTTTCAAGGCGGAGCAAGCGTCACGATCGAATTCGACGCCGGCGTGAACACCGATCTGGCGGTCCAGGACGTGCGCAACAAGGTCGATATGGCGCGCCCGGAAATGCCGACCGATGTCGAGGAACCGCTTGTATCGGAAATGGATATGTCCCGGTTTCCGATGATGGTGGTTATTTTGTCGGGCGATATGCCGGAACGCAGTCTGCTGCAATATGCGCGGCGGCTTCGCGACGAAGTCAAGGTCTTGCCCGGCGTTCTTGAAGCCACGCTTACCGGAACTCGGGAAGAGATCGTCGAGGTTGTCATCGATCCGGTCCGCTCGCAAAGCTACAAGCTCAATAGCGACGACCTTTTTCAAGTGTTTTCACGCGCCAACCGGCTTGTTGCAGCAGGCAGGTTGGACACCGGCCAAGGCAGTTTCGCGGTCAGCGTACCGGGACTTTTTGAAACCGCCGATGACATTTTGAACATACCGGTGAAGGTGAGCGGTAACGCGGTCGTTCGGGTCCGCGATGTCGCGGATATCAGAAGAACCTTCAAAGACGCGGACTCGTTCGTTCGGGTCGACGGCGAGCGCGCCGTCGCGGTTGAAATTGCCAAACGGCGGGGGCAAAACCTCATTCACACGGCCGAAACCATAAGAGAGATCGTCAAGCGCGAACAAACCTCATGGCCCAGCGGGCTCAAGGTCAATATCACCAGGGACCAGTCCTATTACGTCTCCGATCAGGTGGGAACCCTTCAGAACAGCGTCATGTTGGCCATCTTTTTGGTCATGGCGGCGGTTATTGCCGCACTGGGCGTACGCGCCGGGCTTTTGGTGGGCGTTGCCATACCGGGCTCATTTCTACTTGGAATTTTATTCCTTTACATCATGGGCATGACCATCAACAGCATGGTCATGTTCGGCCTCATTTTATCGGTCGGCATCCTGGTTGACGGGGCGATTGTCATCACCGAGTACGCCGATCGAAAAATGAACGAAGGACTCGATCGCAGCGTGGCTTACATCATGGCCGCTCAGCGGATGTGCTGGCCCATCATTACCTCTACGGCAACGACCATAGCCGCGTTTATACCATTGCTCTTATGGCCCGGTTTTATGGGGCAGATGATGTTCTATATGCCGGTGACGATCATCTGTGTGCTGATGGCTTCACTGCTCATGGCGCTCATTTTCGTGCCCTGTTTGGGTCGGCAAATGGGCAAGCCAAGCGAAGCCGATCCGGAAACAATGGCGGCGCTCAGAGGCGAAGAGGCGCTTGATCTTCGCAAGCTCAAAGGATTCACCAAATCTTATGTGCGACTGCTCTCCGTCGCGTTGCGCCGTCCGGGTTGGGTCATTCTGGGGACGATCACATCGCTCCTTCTGGTCGCCTTTGTGTATGTCGTTCTTCGCGCCGGGTTGACGTTTTTCCCGGCAATGGAAGTGGATCAAGCGGCGCTGCTCGTTCATGGCCGGGGCAACCTTGCCATTGAGGAAAAAGATTCCCTGATTCAACAGGTCGAAAACCGGCTTGTGGGGCTGTCGGGCGTGAAAACCATGTATGCGAGAACCGGCGCAAGCGGGCAGGGAGCCGGTGGCGACGTCATCGGACAAATTACTCTGATCTTCTACGCCTGGGACCAACGCCGCCCAGCGGTTGAGATTCTACGCGAGGCCGTCGCCCGAACACGGGGATTGCCGGGAATTCGGGTGGAGACTCAGGTCCAACGTCACGGTTTGGGCGACGGCAAACCGATCGAGGTCGAACTCAGTTCGAACTTCACTCAAGACATCATAACCGCAGTGTCGCAGATACGTCGCGGCATGGAAGAAATTGGCGGCTTCATGAATACCGAAGACACAAGACCCCTGCCCGGTATCGAATGGCGCCTCGAAGTCGACCGTGCACAAGCCGCCCGATTTGGCGCGGATCTGACATCGGTAGGCAGCGCCGTCCGACTGATCACCAACGGCATGCGGTTGGGCACATTCCGGCCGGACGACAGCGAGGAAGAGATCGACATCATCGTCCGTTATCCGCGTGCGCTGCGGTCGATGATTCAACTGGATGAGATCCGTATTCAAACCAACAAAGGACTGGTTCCGATCAGCAATTTTGTAAAACGCGTGCCCGTACAACAGGAAACTGAAATCGAGCGCACTGACGGGCGGCGCATTTTGACCATTGGCTCCGATGTGGAGCCCGGGCTTCTTGTCAACGACAAAGTCAATGAGCTTCGAAGTTGGCTCGAACGCAATCCGATCAATGAGCGGGTGCGTGTAACGTTCAAAGGAGACGACCAGGAACAACGCCTAAACTTTGCATTCCTGGTGACGGCTTTTGCCTTCGGTTTATTCTTGATCGCCGCGATTCTGCTGATTGAATTCAACAGCTTCTACAATGTGATGCTGATACTGAGTTCAGTCATATTGTCAATGGTAGGCGTGCTGTTCGGCTATCTTGTTACGGGTCTTACGTTCAACGTCGTGATGTCGAGCATGGGACTGATTGCGCTTGCGGGTATCGTTGTGAACAACAACATCGTTCTACTGGATACTTATGAACGGCTCGAAAAAACCGCTCAAAACGCTTACGAGGCCATTATTCAAACAGGGGCTCAGAGGCTCAGGCCGGTGTTTTTGACGACGCTTACGACGGTGCTTGGTCTCGTGCCCATGGCAAATCAAGTCGCAATTGATTTCTTTTCACGCAGTATTTCAATCGGCGCGCCGGCCACGAGTTGGTGGCAACAAATGTCGATCACAATTATTTTCGGATTATTGTTTGCAACGATCCTCACCCTCGTGATCACGCCCTGCTTCATCATGCTCAAGGCAGAGCGACGCGAAGCGAGGATGAGACACCTCAGGCCGCTGCGGCCCATCTCCCCCGGCGCACAAATCCCGGCGGAATGATGGACTGTTTCCAAGGCGACGACGGCTCTTATAGTCAGCGGAGATCAGGCGGCAGCGTTGTGCGGCGCTTAGGTGCATGCGCACAATAGAGCTAAACTCACCCATGATTCGCTGCCGGTCCGCGGCCATTCTCAAGCGAGCTTACCGATGGGAGAAGATATTTCCAAAAGTCACTTTTCCCAATCCGACTTTAACAGATTTGTCGAATGCCTCCGCCGGGAAACAGCCGAACTCAAATCCTGGTTCGAAAATGCCCGCTTCGAACGGACGAAAGGCGTTGGAGGATTGGAACTTGAAACCTGGTTGCTCGATCAAAACGGACACCCGGCCCCCGACAATCAAGAGTTTCTAAAGCGTCTCGGCAGCGACCTCGTAAACCCCGAACTCTCGACATTCAATGTCGAATTCAACGCACTGCCGGTCCCGCTCCGACGCGATGCCTTGGACCTCCTGGAGGCGTCTCTCCGGCAGACTTGGCAACAAGCGCGCAAAGTCACGGACGACATGGGTCTCAAGCTCATGATGGTCGGTATCTTGCCCACGGTCAGCCACAACGACCTTTCTCTTCTCCATATTTCGCCGCTTAATCGCTACTACGCCTTGAACGAACAGATCCTGCGCTTGCGCGAAGGACAGCCGATTGAGTTAGACATTCGCGGTAAGGATCGTCTACGGAAAAAACATTCCAACGTGATGCTTGAAGCGGCCGCTACGTCTTTTCAGATTCACTTGCAAATCAACCAGGATGAGAGCGCCCGGTTCTACAACGCGGCAAAAATTGCGTCCGCGCCCGTCGTAGCAGCATCCGCCAATTCACCCTTCCTGTTCGGCAAGGAGCTATGGGACGAGACGCGCATCCCCTTGTTTGAACAGGCGATCTCCGTCGGCGGTTCAGACTATACGGAGCGTGTGACATTCGGAGTGCGCTACGCATACGAGTCGATCATGGAGGTATTCGAAGCCAACGAACGCTATCCGGTTCTATTGCCGCTCTTGTCTGACGAGCCTCCGGAGCGGTTGCGTCACCTGACGTTGCACAATGGAACGATCTGGAGGTGGAACCGAACGATTGCCGGGTTCAACCCGGATGGAACGCCTCATCTGCGTCTGGAGCACCGGGTGGTGCCCGCCGGCCCTACCATCTCGGATAGTATTGCCAACGCGGCGTTCTTTTACGGTCTCGTGTTCGCCATGGCACGCACCATCGAAGATATCGAAGCACGTCTTCCGTTTGAAACGGCGAGACGCAATTTTTACGAAGCCGCGAAGTTCGGTCTCAACGCCAAAATAACCTGGGTCGACGGTTTGGAAATGGCCGTTGACAGACTCATTCTCGAAACGTTGCTTCCTCTGGCACAACGGGCACTGAACAATCTCGGACTTGACGAAGACAGCGTCGAAAGCCATCTCACAAAAATCCGAAAGCGCGTCGGTAGCAAACGGAACGGCGCCCGGTGGCAGCGTGACTTTGCAAACAAATGTGACGGCGATATGGAAAAGCTTTGCCGCGCCTATTTTGAAAATCAAGAAACGGGGGCGCCGGTCCACGAGTGGCCGCTATAAATGCTAAACATTCGATCAGATATCCCCGACGATTTTCTCTTCTGCGAGGCACGTCATGTGAAAGACGTGCTGGGGAGCCCCACTCTGTTTTTACTGGAGGGCCGCAAGGGGCCGGCCCTATTTGTGTCGATCCTGCTTCATGGCAATGAGACCACGGGACTCAAAGCCGTCCAACAAGTGCTGACACCGTATGCCGCCGGCGAGGCGATGCATCGCTCCCTTGCCGTTTTTGTAGGAAATGTTGAAGCGGCACGGTTTGGGCTGCGACGACTCGACGAACAACCCGACTATAACCGTATATGGCCGGGCAGCGTGCCGCGTGACTTGCCGGAACAGAACATGATGACTCGCGTGTTTGAGGTAATGGCAGAGCGCGGTGTTTTCGCAAGCGTAGACGTCCACAACAATACGGGCCGTAATCCCAATTACGCGATGGTGGCAGCACTCGATGATCGAACACTGCAACTTGCCATAATCTTCGGACGCACCGTGGTTCACGTCCTGAATCCGACCGGATATCAATGCAAGGCATTTGGGGCATTGGCACCATCCGTCACGCTTGAATGCGGATTTCCCGGCGCGGAGCGCGGAATTCGGCATGCGCGTGAATTCCTGGAAGCGTGTCTTCGCTTGTCAGAAATTCCCAATCATGCACCGGCCCTTCACGACATCGACCTTTTCGAGATTCGCGCCATGATCCGTATCCCGGACACGGTTCGATTTGGTTTCGATGAGGAAAGGAACGACCTCGTCTTGCGCAAAGATATCGATCAACTCAACTTTTTTGAGCTTGATCGAGGGACCAGTTTTGGCATCTCGAAAAAAGGTACGTTGCCTCTTTTCGTACAAGACAACAACGGTGCGGACGTAACAGATCAGTATTTTCAGATTGACGGCAACGACGTTCAACTCGCACGGCGCGTCATGCCGTCCATGCTGACACGGGATCTGCGGATTATCCGTCAAGACTGCTTGTGTTATTTGATGGAACGCGTCACGTTTCAATCAGCGTTTGGTGACTGATCTCAAATGTGGCGGTACGCATAACCGTATACGGATTAAGCTAGCCGCATTGCGGCATTGGCACACTTAATGACACAAGACTGTCACAATGACGGTGCATTCAAGGAATTCTTCCATAAGTAATGTTTTCGGACTCCGCTTTGATTTAAATTGTGCTCAGAAGCTTGATTAGATTGCCATGTTGGCGATTAATCTCATGCTGCATAAAGCCGGTTAGTATGCGGAAGGGGTAGAGTGTGGCGGATTTGGATGTGACGGATAGAAATGCCGGAGCATTTTGGGATCAACCGTTTGTATTACTTTGTATCGTCGCGGCTGTCCTCCCCGCGCTTGGTTTCGCCGACATAGTGCCACTGCGCGGAGGACTGGCGGGCTTTATCGCCGCCGCCTCGCTCGCCTTTTGGCGTTACCAGAAACTCGGGGCAACAACCGAGAGTTTGCACTACGTCGACAAGCCTACCGAGCGTGAGTCGAGTCCTTCAAATATCTTGAGCGAAATTGCGTTGGCCGCGCTGGAGCAATTGCCGGACCCCGTCCTCATTCTCGATTCATCAGGCCGTGTTGTTTTTGCCAATGGCAGCGCAGATACCATTATCGGCGCGGACGCGGAGGACAAACAGATTTCGGCTTTGATCCGCAACCCGTCGCTCCTCGAGGCCATTGCCAGCGTATCGGAAAGAGAAGATCAACAAATCATCGATTACTCCATTCCGGTTCCCGTAGAGCGCCATATTCGGGCCTCCATCGCGCGCATTCATGTACATGCCGATGACCGTCAGGAAACCAAAGATAAAGCCAAACCGTCGATTCTTCTAGTTTTGCACGATTTCACATCGGTCAAGAGATCGGAACAAATGTGGGCCGATTTCGTCGCCAACGCCTCCCACGAATTGAGAACTCCTTTGGCGTCGCTTTCGGGTTTTATCGAAACCTTGAGAGGTCATGCTCGAGAGGACGCGGCGGCGCGCGAGAAATTCCTTGAGATCATGCAGGTCCAAGCGAACCGAATGGGGCGGCTCATTGACGACCTCTTGTCGCTAAGCCGCATTGAAATGAACGAACACGTACCGCCCAGTGCGGCTGTCGACCTTGTTGGTGTTGTGTGTGATGTACTCGATGCCTTGGGGCCGCGCGCCCGGGCGGAAGAAGTCACCCTGCGGGCAATGTTTGAAGGAGCGCCTTTCAAGCCTCAGACCCATCATGCCGCCGCTTGGGTGCTTGGCGACCGGGATGAGTTGATCCAGGTGATCCAGAACCTTGTGGACAACGCCATCAAGTATGGCAAGCGAGGCGGGGCGGTCACAATCGATCTCGGCGTCACGGGATCCGAAGACAGCAGCGAGAACAGCGAAAATCAATCGGTTTCCAACGCTGAAACATCCTATTATCTGGCCGTACATGACCAAGGGGACGGCATCGACCCCCAACACCTGCCACGCCTGACCGAGCGCTTTTACCGGGTTGATGTCCAAAGAAGCCGCGAGCGGGGGGGAACCGGACTAGGACTCGCCATCGTAAAGCACATCATAAATCGCCATCGCGGAGTGCTCAAAATCGAAAGTGAATTGGCCAAAGGCAGCACGTTTACGGCCCATCTTCCGGCGGCCAAGCGCTGAGCGCTCAGCCCCCCTTTTCGGCCGTTATTTCAATAGTGATCTTTCAATATCAGACGCTCACACGCATGGATGTCTTTGTCATGAAATTATTACACTTCTGTCTTATTTCAGTATTCGGCACGCCATACGTGATCTCATCGACTGAGTATCAGGGTGCCGAAAACCGGTCCAAGCGCAACAGCGCAACAAGGGATTAATGCTCACAAGTCTATTGCTTGCCCCGCTCGACGCAGTGTGAAATCTTGACCTCTTCTCTACTACTTGTCCTCCTGATCCTAACAGTTATCGGCTATTATCTCGGTCGGTCCAGGTCTTTGAGTTCAACATCAGGGCAATCCGCCGCCTTACATTCATTGCCGGAACACTACGGCTACTATGTCGCGTTGTGGGCAGGCCTTCCCGCCTTCGCAATATTCCTGCTTTGGCAGATCTTCGAACCCCAAATCATTCGCAACATCATTCTCTCGGATCTTCCGGCCGATGTGCTCGCATTGCCTGCAGAAAGACTACAACTGTTTTATCGCGATGTTATCGCGCTTGCGACTGACGGCACGCCCAGTCAGATTACTCCCAATCACGAGCAAGCGGCCGATACATACAACAGACTCAAATCAATCGGAAACGTCTCACTGATTGCCGTGAGTTTAGGTGCGGCCGTGATGTTTCTATCGCGCGCCAGGCAACGAATTCAGCCCGGCTTGCGCGCGCGCAACTACGTCGAGTCTACGCTCAAGCATACTCTGCTCATCTGTTCCATCATCGCGATATTGACGACGCTGGGCATTGTTCTATCCTTGCTGTTTGAATCGTTCAGGTTTTTCTCCCGTGTTCCGATCACTGACTTTCTTTTTGGTCTTAAATGGAGTCCTCAAACGGCTCTCCGCGCCGAACAAGTCGGGCAATCCGGATCATTCGGTGCCGTGCCGCTCATTACGGGAACGCTTCTCATTTCAGCGATTGCCATGTTCGTCGCAGTCCCTATCGGACTCATGTCGGCAATCTATTTATCCGAATATGCAGGGCCGCGCTTCCGCACCATCACAAAGCCTCTTCTGGAAATCCTGGCCGGCGTGCCGACCGTGGTCTACGGATTCTTCGCCCTTCTTACCGTAGCGCCTTTTGTTCGCAATATCGCTGCATCTTTGGGGTTCGAAATCCCCGCCCAAAGTGCGATTGCTGCGGGTTCGGTTATGGGCATCATGCTCATCCCCTTCATTTCATCCCTTTCCGATGACGTTATAAACGCGGTGCCACAGTCACTGCGCGACGGCTCATATGCCTTGGGCGCGACCCATTCGGAGACAATCCGAAGAGTACTCATACCCGCCGCCCTGCCCGGTATCGTCGGCGCCATATTGCTGGCCGCAAGCCGCGCCATCGGTGAGACGATGATCGTTGTTATGGCCGCGGGCCGGGCTGCAAATTTGACCGCCAATCCCTTCGAAGCCGTGACGACGATTACCGTACAAATCGTAGCACTGTTGACGGGAGACCAGGAATTCGACAGTGCAAAGACGTTATCGGCCTTCGCGCTGGGGCTCTTTCTCTTCTGCATCACACTCACGCTCAATGTCATGGCCTTGCGCGTCGTTCAGAAATACCGAGAGAAATATGACTGACGCATCTGTCGCGGGACGGGCCACAAGAATTCATCAGACGGACGCCGCCGCCAAGCGGCGGCGAAGACGTCGACTGGCCGAGATGAGATTTCGGGCTTACGGGTTGATGGCAATTTTCGTCGCCACATTTGCCCTCGTGTCCCTGCTCTACAGTATCATAAGTTCCGGATATACGGCGTTTCGTCAAAACTACATCGTCATCGAAATCCCGCTAGAGGAAGCGGAAATTGATCCGGTCGGCACGCGCGATCCCGACGTACTGAGAAGTGCGGGCTATCGCAAACTGGTTCGTGACTTCATTCAGGAAATCTTTCCCGGCGTTACCGAGCGGCGCGAACGAAGAAAATTGTTCGGCCTCATTTCCAGCGGTGCGGAGTTGGAGCTTCGCAACGCCGTGCTGGAGGACCCGTCTCTCATCGGCACTACGGTCAAACTTGAAGTGCCGCTATCCGACGACATCGATATGCTGCTCAAGGGATATATCGATCCGAATACGCCTGAAACGGACCGGCGAGTCTCCGACCGGGAGATCGAATGGCTAAGTGAACTCCAAAATCGGGGCCTCGTTACCAACGGATTCAATTGGCGCTTTTTTTATTATGGGGACAGCCGTGAGCCCGAGCTTGCCGGCATGTTGGGCGCCGTCGTCGGGTCACTGCTGACCATGTTGGTCACGCTGGTCTTGTCGTTTCCCGTAGCCGTAGCGGCGGCGATCTATCTCGAAGAGTTTTCGCCTAAAAATCGTTTCACGGATCTCATTGAAGTCAACATCAATAACCTGGCGGCCGTACCGTCAATCGTATTCGGCCTTTTAGGCTTGGCCGTATTCATCAACTTCTTTGGTCTGCCGCGGTCCGCGCCTCTTGTAGGCGGGATGGTTTTGGCATTGATGACCTTGCCCACAATCATCATTGCCGCACGCGCCTCTCTGAAAGCCGTACCGCCCTCCATTCGTGAAGGAGCGCTTGGCGTCGGTGCATCGCCCGTTCAAACCGTGTTCCACCACGTTTTGCCGCTCGCAATGCCGGGCATCATGACCGGTACGATTATTGGCATGGCCCAGGCGCTCGGCGAAACCGCGCCGCTTTTGATGATCGGCATGGTAGCATTTGTCGCCGACATACCATCAGGCATCACGTCGCCTGCGGCCGCCCTGCCCGTTCAGATCTTTCTATGGGCCGACAGTGCCGAGCGCGCATTTGTCGAACGCACGTCCGCCGCCATTATCGTTTTGCTCGGATTCCTCATTCTCATGAATTTAGCAGCCATCCTCTTGCGCCAGCGCTTCGAAAGACGTTGGTAACATCATATGGGGTCGAAGCCATGAAAGCAGCCACACAAACACAAACAAGCGACGAACAAGCGCCCGCAGGGGAAGTGGTAAGCCTGTCCAGAAGCAAGGGTCTGAAAATGGTAACCCGACAGGTCACCGTTTTTTACGGCGAGAAGCTGGCTCTCAGGGATGTCGCTCTCGACATCCAAGACCAAACGGTAACCTCGTTGATCGGGCCTTCCGGCTGCGGCAAGTCAACTTATCTTCGGTGTCTCAATCGGATGAACGATACGATAGACGGCGCGCGGGTCGAGGGAACGATAACCCTGGACGGGGAGAACATTTACGAAAAGTCCGTTGACCCCGTGCAATTACGTGCACGTGTGGGAATGGTCTTCCAAAAACCCAACCCCTTTCCCAAATCCATATACGACAACATCGCATATGGGCCACGTATTCATGGGATGGCGAACAAAAAAAAGGACCTTGATGACATCGTGGCCTACAGCCTGGAAAAAGCCGGGCTTTTACAAGAAGTGGAAAAACGGCTCGGTGAGCCAGGCACAAGTTTGTCGGGAGGGCAACAACAAAGATTATGCATCGCTCGCGCCGTTGCCGTGAACCCGGAGGTCATTCTCATGGATGAGCCTTGTTCCGCGCTCGACCCCATCGCCACGGCGCGCATTGAGGAACTCATCGACGAACTGCGCGAAAACTACTGTATAGTCATCGTCACGCACAATATGCAGCAGGCGGCGCGCGTCTCGCAAAAGACCGCCTTCTTTCACTTGGGAGAACTTGTCGAAACAGGGGATACGGAGCAGATATTCACCAATCCGCAAGACCAAAGAACGCTTGATTACATAACGGGCAGATTCGGCTAGCCACCGGCTGAGCATACTTTTCGAGTTGGGCGGAATAATGACATGACACAGACATCACGTGAACACACCGTCAAGTCCTTCTCGGAGGAGTTGGAATCCCTTTCCGCCGCGGTTGCGCATATGGGCGGTCTGGTGGAACAGCAACTGACACAAGCCGTCCAGGCGATATCGCGGCGCGATAGCGGGCTGGCCGAAAAAACAATTTCGGATGACACGCGCATTGACGAGCTTGAAGTCCAGATCGAGACCGGCGGTATCCGGGTGCTCGCGTTGCGCCAACCCATGGCGCAGGATCTCAGGGAGGTCGTATCCGCCATCAAGATCTCGTCCGACCTAGAGCGTGTCGGAGACCTGTCGAAAAATATCAGCAAACGCACCCTTCTTCTCAACCAGGAAGAACCCGTGCGGCTCACAAAGGGTTCGACCCATATGGGCCGGATGGTGCTCACGCAACTCAAAGACGTGCTGGACGCTTTTTCGTCAAGAAATGCCGAGAAAGCTCTCGCCGTTTGGAGGCGGGACGAAGAGATTGACGAACTTTACAATTCACTCTTCCGCGAACTCCTGACCTACATGATGGAGGACCCGCGCACCATCGGCTCGTGCGCACACCTTCTCTTCGTGGCAAAAAACCTGGAACGTATCGGCGACCATGCGACCAACGTAGCCGAAATCGTTTACTACTTGGCTGTAGGCAACAGATTGGATGACGAGAGGCCAAAAGGAGATATGACGCCACTTACGCGGGTCGACCTCGAGTCCAAAGATCTCAAATGATGAAGGAAGACGAACAATGCTCTCTAAACCCTTGATACTTGTCGTCGAGGATGAAGACGCGTTACTGACTTTGCTGGAGTATAATCTCAAACAGGAAGGATATGACGTGCAGCCCGCCAGAGACGGAGAGGAAGCGGCCATGCTCATCGAGGAGCGAAAACCGGAACTGATTCTTCTCGACTGGATGCTGCCCAAGCTCTCGGGTATCGAGCTTTGCCGGCGCATGCGCGGGCGAACGGAAACACGCAATATACCGATCATCATGCTGACGGCACGCGGTGAGGAAGCCGACCGCGTTCGCGGCTTGGAGACCGGCGCGGACGACTATATCGCCAAGCCATTTTCGACTTCGGAACTTCTTGCGCGAATTCGCGCCGTGTTGAGACGCATTCGACCGGCACTGGCCGACGATATCGTGACCTACGGAGAGATCGTAGTCGACCGGTCGTCCCATCGGGTCAAACGCGGCAGTCGCGAAGTTCATCTCGGGCCGACCGAATTTCGGTTGCTCAATCATTTGATTGAACACCCCGGCCGCGTATTCAGTCGCGAGCAACTGCTCGATGCCGTCTGGGGCACCGACGTATATGTTGAAGAGCGAACCGTCGATGTCCACATCGGGCGACTGCGCAAAGCACTCAACATTGAAAGCGACGAGGACCCGATTCGCACAGTCCGCGCCGCCGGCTACTCTTTGGACGAGAGGTTCAGCGCGACAACGTAGAGCGGGTCTTCAGCTAAAGCGCGGACCGATCCAAAGATATAGGATCATGCTCTGGGCCTCAATAGTCACCGATTCCCTTGCTCAGCGCATAGCACGCCAGCCGGATGCCGAGCGGCACCTCGACTCGTTCGCCGTTGCGTTCGCCCTTTTCGTAGTACTGGATCATGCGGCGTTTGAGGCCGAGCGCGTCGGCCTTGAATGGACGTTCTCCCATCGGTTTACCGTCGCGAACGACCCGCCGACACGCGCCGCCATCTGGATCTGCGTCAGCCCGAGCCGTTCTCACAAATTCTTGATACGGATGGGTAATTCCCCGGAACGTCGTCCATTGTCAGTCGCATCACCCGCTCTCGAACGAAATGGGCGCAGACAGTAGGCGATGTGACATAGAGTAGTAAATGCAATATAGCGTTTGCTATGTTGCCGATTTTGCCAAGTTAAGGAGGCAAAATCCACCGGAGGCTCGACGACATGGCAAGGCTTGCCGGTTATCGACAGAAACACCCAGTCCCGCAACCCCGCTGACCGCGCGACCGAACCGGTCTCCACCCACGCTTTGCGAGGCGTTTATCCGACGGCCTCGCGAACCGGCGGCAGAGACGGATGGGCCGCCCGCCTGCGCTCCCGGCGCGGTACGGACACCTGATGGGCAATCCGTGTGTGCGCATCACAATAGGGCGACGACGCCACAACGTCGCGGCCGCAAAAATGAAAGCTCTCGGAGCCCGGATGGCCGATCGGCCATTTACACATGCTATCTGTGATAGTCAGTACGGTTGCGTAACTGCCGTCCTCCAACCTCGCTTCTTCGATCACTTCCGGCTCAACGATGGATGGTTTGAGCATGGGCTTGTGCCGCGCCGAAATGCGCGCGCTTTTTTGACGCGCCGGTGCGTCCCGCCCCGACAGGCCCAGACGATGCACCTTGCCGATTACCGCATTGCGCGTGACATCGCCCAGCGTCCGCGCGATTTGACTTGCGCTAAGACCTTGACCCCAGAGCTTCGTGAGCAGTTCAACGCGCTCCTCCGTCCAAGCCATTGCCCGTTAGTTCCCCCTTGCCGATTTTCAGTCCGCCGTAACATCATAGTCGCAACGCCCGCGACGGGCGGGTCGACCGCGACCTCCCGAGTCCCCATTGAGGACACAACATATCGTAGACTGTCTTTCCGGAAATACAAGATGGTCCGTTAATTATTTTAAAGGTTTGATAACATAAACGCTCCAGAGGCGCTCCAGACGCCTCGATCACCGCTTGCAGTCGAACGGCTCCTGGCCTATCTCTCATCCGATCCGGCAAGAGGGAACACGAGCATGGCGGACAAGACGTATGTAGCCGTGGGCGAGCGGCGGTTCGGCGCGGTAAACTGGTTGGGTCTTTGGACCCTCTACCGGAAAGAGGTGCAGCGATTCATCAAGGTCGGCACTCAAACGGTGGCCGCGCCAGTCGTGTCCACGCTGCTGTTTCTGCTGATATTTCAAGTGGCCATTGGCGAACGAATAGGGCGGGACGTAGGAGGCGTGCCATTTATGGAATTTCTGGCGCCAGGCCTCGTCATGATGTCGATTCTCACTAACGCCTTCGCCAATTCCTCATCATCACTTTTGATGGCCAAGATGCAAGGCACACTCGTTGACGTGTTGATGCCGCCGTTGTCTCCGTGGGAACTCACGGTGGGCTATGTCATGGGCGCGGTGACCCGCGGTCTGCTGGTTGCCGCCGTGACCGCGGCGGCCATGATTTTTTTCGTATCGCTCACCGTGCAGTCATGGTGGGCGTTGATTTTCTTCGCTCTGTCAGCATCCCTGCTTCTGTCGCAAATCGGGGTCATCGCAGGAATTTGGGCAGACAAATTCGATCATATGTCGGCCATCACGAACTTTATCGTCACGCCTTTGATTTTTTTATCGGGAACGTTTTACTCCGTCACGAGACTGCCCGAACCGTTCTTGACCTTCACCCAATGGAATCCCATTTTCTATCTCATCGACGGGTTCCGCTACGGCATGATCGGCCAGTCCGACGGTTCGATAGCTCTCGGGGTGACGGTCTCAATCGTTCTGAACGCGATAATGGCGGCTGCCTGCTACCGCATTTTCAAGTCGGGTTACAAACTGAAAACCTGAGGAGCCCCGGCATCGTCATTGACACCGCTCCCTCCGGCCACGATACTCGGTCCCTTTGATGCCGCCTCCGCATCGTGGGCGGCTTCATTTGTTCCAGATTGCCTCGCGACAGTGACTTGACGGCCAAGACCGTCAGGGAGTGGAACTCGTGATTACACCCACAATGCCTACCTACGCTCGCGCGGACCTAGCCTTCGAGCAGGGTCGGGGACCTTATCTCTATACCGAGACGGGTGAACAGTTTCTCGATTTCGGTTCTGGCCTTGCCGTCGCCGCCTTGGGGCACGCACACCCCAAATTGATCAGCGCTCTGACGGACCAGACCTCGAAGCTCTGGCATGCCTCCAACATGTATCGCATTCCCGGTCAGGAGCGGCTGGCGGAAAGGCTGATTGAAAACAGCTTTGCCGACACGGTTTTCTTTTCCAACTCAGGCGCGGAAGCCGTCGAATGCGCAATCAAAACCGCGCGAAAATACCATGCGACTAAAGGGGTAGCCGAACGCTACCGGCTCATTACATTCGAAGACGCATTTCACGGACGAACTTTGGCGACCATTGCCGCAGGAGGCCAAAAAAAACATATTGAAGGTTTTGGACCCCCGGTTGACGGCTTTGATGAAGTGCCCTTCGGGGATACATGTGCGGCGCAAAGCGCAATCACCGAACAAACGGCGGGCATTCTTGTCGAACCCATCCAGGGAGAGAGCGGCGTCAAGATTCCGCCGGACACGTTTCTACGCAGCCTCCGGCAGCTCTGCGACGAATACGGACTCCTGCTCATCCTCGACGAAGTGCAAACCGGTATGGGGCGTACAGGCAAATTATTTGCCCACGAATGGGCGGGCGTCTCCCCCGACATCATGGCGATTGCAAAGGCTCTGGGCGGCGGGTTTCCCTCAGGCGCCTGTCTGGCCACCGAAGACGCCGCCCGGGGCATGGTCGTCGGCAGTCACGGGTCCACGTTTGGCGGCAATCCGCTTGCCATGGCAGTCGGTCATGCCGTGCTCGATGTCATACTCAAGCCCGGTTTCCTGGAGAACGTGTTGAGAGTTTCGGACCGACTGAGCCGGGGATTGGCCATAGTGCAAGATCGCTTTCAAGACATTATTGAAGAGATAAGAGGCATTGGTCTCATGATCGGACTCAAATGCAGGGTCGAAAACCGTGCCCTTGTCCAAGCCCTGATCAATCAGCACCTGCTATCCGCGGCTGCTGGCGACAACGTTGTGCGCTTTCTGCCGCCCCTGATTATCGACGAGAGCCACGTAGAAGACGCCCTTGAGCGCCTTGAACGTGCATGCGCGGAGTTTTCGCAAAAAAGTTGAGTATCTTCATTTTGGAGTGAGTCATGTCTAGGGTGGCCCCGCGACATTTTTTGGATTTGAGCGATTTCGAGGCATACGCGCTGCGCCAATTAATCGACGACGCGTACGCGCGCAAAAACGCGCGCAGAGGATTTGAAAAGGGACGACCCGACCCTGACAAACCCCTTTCCGGAAAAGTTCTTGCGCTTATTTTCGAAATCCCTTCGACACGCACAAGGGTGTCGTTTGACATTGCGATGCGCCAGCTTGGCGGTCAAGCCGTGCTCTTACAAAGCAAAGACTTACAGCTTGGACGCGGCGAAACGGTTTCCGATACCGCGCGTGTTTTATCGCGCTATATCGACGGCATCATGCTGAGGACGGACAATCATGATAAACTACTTGAACTCGCGATGTCCGGAACCGTGCCCGTGATCAACGGACTGACGAACAAAACACATCCCTGCCAGTTGATGGCGGACATTCTGACCTTCGAAGAGCATAAAGGTCCCATAAAAGACCGAGTCATAGCCTGGACCGGCGACGGAAATAATGTAGCGGCAACCTGGATTCATGCCGCCGGCATCTTCGATTTCGAATTGCGCCTTGCATGTCCAGACATCCTGCGCCCCGATAAAGATGTCCTCGCTTGGGCTAACAAACGCAAAGCGCGAGTTTACGTGACGAGAAACCCGTGCGAGGCGGTCGACAGTGCGGATTGCGTCGTCACGGACACATGGGTTTCCATGAGCAACCACGCGGGCACGCGGCACGAACTGCTTGCTCCTTATCAAGTCAATGATGAACTCATGGCTTGCGCACACAAGGACGCCATCTTCATGCATTGCTTGCCGGCCCACCGTGGCGAGGAAGTCTCGGAAAGCGTCATAGACGGCCCCCAGTCTGTGGTTTTTGACAGCGCGGAAAACCGACTTCACGCGCAAAAAAGCATTCTTCTGTGGTGCATGGGCGAGCGTTCAAACCTGTAAGACACCTGATGACCGAAACGCATCGGGAGCCAACAAACGATCACATCATTCCGTTTCGCATGGAGATCTCCAGTCTGCGCGGCCGGACCGTAAAGCACGACCCTGACGTCAACCAAGTCTTGTTGCGACGCAGCCATCCCAGTGGCCATGTTCCCGGGCGAAACGCTTGCGCCAACCACCTTTCCCGGTACGTGGCCTAAATTTCGAAGGCAAGTCACCCCTATGGCTTCCAAGCAGACGACAAAAGGTTGAACAACCGTTTCATTCGTTTAGTGTAGGCGAACACCAAAAAACGTGCTGTGGATACTGAAGATCGGCCTCATGCGCCACTGCGAATTCTTACCCTCTCGAAAACTTTCCATTGCAGCCGCAGGCTTAACGCTTGCCTTGGCATTTTTATCCGGGTGCAGTTTTGTCGAGGACGAACCGCCGCCCAGACCACCTACATTTGATTTCGGCGGCGCCGAGCCTTTTGTCGTTCAAGCCCAATCGATTCAAATTATCGATGAATTCAGGCCGAGCCTATTACCACCCAATGTCGAGCACGAATATGACCCGCCCCCAGCCGCGGTGGCACACTCATGGGGCAAGAAGCGATTGGCGGCCCAAGGCGGCGCAGGCGAGCTACGTTTCATTATTCGCGATGCAAGTCTGACTGAAAGAGATCTCCAAACGGATAACGGCTTTCAGACTCTCTTTGGAGACGAGCCTAATATTGAACTCAGCGCACGATTGGAAATCATGATCGAATATCGGAGTCCGGCGGTCGAAACCGTTTCCCGCGCCGTCGTTACAGCAAAATCGGCCTCGTTCGAAAACGCTAGCCTCGCCGAACTGGACCAGGATTACTACCGATTGCTCGAAGAGATGGCCATTGAACTGGACAAGGTATTTACCGAGAAATTTGACGGTAAATTGTCTCAAATACTGGCCTTGCCTTAGGGCTCAAGACCATCGAGCGCAAACTCCGCTCATCAAGCGGAAACATGATCCAATAATCGATGCATGAAAGCCGTACATGCTTCGATCTGGCTGATTGAAACAAATTCGTTGGGGCGATGAGCTTGCAGAATATCGCCGGGGCCGCAAACAATTGTCGGAATCTCAGCTACTTGGAAAATGCCGGCCTCTGTTGCGTAGGAAACGGCATGGGTCTCATTCTGTTTGGCAAGCAAGAGTGCAAGCGTTTCGGCGTCCGAGTTCTCAAATGTTTCAAACGAAGGAACCCTTCCCAATATATCAGTCGTAATCGAAACCTCATCCGCCACTTTTCGTAACTTCGGCAAAAGATCCTGCTCCGTGAACGCGCGAAACCGCTCCATCAGAACGTTTACACTTTCACCGGGCAGCGGGCGGCATTCCCATACGAATGAACAAGATTTGGGAATAATATTGAGTGCCGTTCCGCCTTCAATAGTCCCCACTTGAAGCGTAGTATAGGGTGGATCAAATCGCCCGGACGGATCACCTTTGGCTTTCATCTCATCGGCCAAGCCCGAGATATAGCTGACGAGTTCGGCGGCCACCATTACAGCATTGACCCCCTTGTCGGTAGCACTCGAGTGGGCCTCTCTGCCGGTCACCGTGGTGCGGAAGGCACTTATCCCTTTGTGAGCGTTGACGACTTTCATCATGGTAGGCTCCCCGACAATAACGGCGGCAGGGCATGGTATGTTCCGAACGATTTGTTCAACCAAACGGGGAGCGCCCAAACAACCCACTTCCTCGTCATACGACAGAGCAAAATGCACCGGTATCGCAAGTTCACGGGACAGGAACCGCGGCACCAACGCAAGAGCGACGGCGAAAAAACTTTTCATGTCGGCCGTGCCCCGACCATAGAGCCGCCCGTCCTTCTCGACGACTTTAAACGGATCGGTCCACCAGTCCTGACCGTCAACGGGAACCACATCCGTGTGGCCAGACAGGACTACACCACCTTGTCTTTGTGGGCCTAAAGTAGCGTACAGGTTGGCTTTGGTTTTATCATCGCTGAAAACGAGTTCGGATGCGACACCATGATCGCCGAGATAGCCGACGACAAAGTCGACGAGTTCCAAATTTGAATTGCAGCTCGTTGTATCGAAAGCAACAAGCTTCCTGATCATGTCAATAGGCGAAGGATGCGCGGCGTTCATCTGACTACTTGGACCGTTACTGGTTATAACCTGATTTCGAAGTGATTTGAGCAAGCCTTAAGCGCGCCAAAAACTCGGAACGAATAGCACCAGAACCGTAAGGAGTTCCAATCGGCCCAACAACATACCAAGACAAAGAAGCCATTTTGCGGAATCAGGCAGCAAAGTGTAGGTGCCTTTCGGTCCGATCGTGTCGCCCAGGCCCGGCCCGACATTCGCGATCGCGCTGGCAGCAGCCGAAAGTGCCGTCAAGGGATCCAATCCGATGATCGACAGAATTACCGCCAAAACAGTAAAGCAGACAAAAAACAGGAAAAAGAAATTCATAACCGATGACGTAATATCTTCGGTAATCGGCCGCCCATTGTATTTTGCGGAGAAAACGCCGTGAGGACGTGTCATGCGCTTTATGTGCGTCCGCAGCGTCGCATAGATCACTTGAAATCGAAAGATTTTCATCCCGCAAGAAGTGGACCCGGCGCAGCCGCCGACAAACATGATGCACAAGAACGCGACCGTCGCAAACGTGCCCCATGCTCCGTAATCCGTCGTCACATAGCCTGTACCGGTCATGATCGAAACCACGTTGAATGCTGCCAAACGAAATGCCAACCACCCTTCGTTGGAACTCACCAACCATTGATAGAAGGTCATTCCGGCTACAAGCGCGAACATGATGGTCAAAAACCATCGGACTTGACTATCCCGAAAAAGGGGTTGTGGTTTTAGCCGCAATAAGTCGAGATAGAGCACGAAAGGCAAACTGCCCAGGATCATAAAGATGACGGCGGTGTAATCCACCAGCGCGCTCTCAAAAAACGCGATAGAGTCATCAGAGGTGGAGAAACCACCCGTCGCGATCGTGGTCATGGCATGCGCCACGGCTTGAAAGCTGTTCATGCCGGCAATGCCGTAACCGATGGCGCACAAGGCCGAGATGATCACATAGACGAGTGCAATCAGGCCCGCTATCTGTTTGACACGCGGCAAAATCTTTTCCGACGTGTCGGATGATTCCAAGCGAAACAACTGCATACCACCCACTTGCAGCATGGGTAAAATAGCAATGGCCATCACGATGATTCCGATACCGCCAAGCCATTGAAGAAGAGCACGCCACAAAAGAATGCCGGAGGGTGCCGTATCGAGACCCGTAAGGACCGTGGCGCCTGTTGTTGTAAGACCCGACATAGCTTCAAAAAATGCGTCGGTATAATCGAGTTCGACGCCCGAGAACACAAAAGGCAGTGCACCGAATGCGGACGCTAACAGCCAGGCAAGCGTTGTTAACAAGAAAGCTTGCTGCACGCTAAGCGACAGGGCAAGTCCCCAATTTGTCAGAGCCAGACTAACGCCAGCAAAGAGAGTGGCCACGGATGCAGCGAGAAAGACACGCCAATCCGGATTTCCGACAGATATGTCGACCACCGCCGGTAGCAACATGGCAAGCCCCAATAGCGATACCAAAACGCCGTTCACAAGAAGAATAGGTCGCAGATCAAGCACGCGTATGCGAAGCCTCCTGTTGGGACGAACTGGCTCTTCCAGCCTTTATCAGTGCACGTTATAATCTTGAAAAGGACTGTCGAGAGAAAACGTGGGAATTTCGACGTCGAATGATTCGCCTGTCTGCGTCACCATTTTATAGGTTCCGCCCATGAATCCGGTTGGCGTTGGAAGCGGCGCGCCACTCGTGTATTCGAATTGCTCACCCGGACGCAAGATAGGCCTCTCTCCCACAACCCCATCACCTCTCACCTCTTGAACATTTCCGCTGGAGTCCGTAATGCGCCAATGGCGTGAACGAAGCTGAACCGTTTCAACGCCTTGATTCTCGATCTGAATCGTATAGGCCCATACGAAGTGGTTTTCGTCGGGTGCCGACTGCTCCTCAAGGTAAATGGGCTCGACTTGAACCCGAATGTCTCGTGTGGTGGCGTGATACATCTTAGAAAGCCTTCGTGGAAGATCAGATCGCGATCATGCAGTGTTGAGAGCCTGCGCCAAATCATCCTTCAGATCTTCCGGGTCCTCAAGTCCGATCGAAACGCGCAACATGTTAGGCGAAATGCCCAGTTTGGACCGTTCTTCTTCCGTCAACCGCTGATGAGTTGTAGTTGCCGGATGGGTAATCAAACTCTTTGAATCACCAAGGTTATTCGAGATATCTACAATTGAAAGTGCATTCGCAACTCGAAACGCCGCACCCTTGCCGCCTTTTACTTCAAATGTAATGACGTTGCCGCCCATATCCATTTGGGACATAGCAAGATTGTGTTGAGGATGACCAATATGGCCAGGATATACGACCCTCTCAAGCTTGTCATGCCCGGTCATGAAGCCCGCAATGATTTCCGCATTTCGGCTCATTTCGCGAACGCGCAAATCCAAGGTTTCCAGACTTTTCAATAGCACCCACGCATTGAACGGGCTGAGCGACGGTCCTGTTTGACGCAAGAAATTGAAGAGGTATTCGTCTATGAACTCTTGATCGGCCAGTATGACGCCGCCGAGGACGCGGCCTTGGCCATCCAAATGTTTGGTACCAGAATAAACGACAATATCGGCACCGAATTCCATGGGCCGTTGCAAAATCGGCGTAGCAAATACGTTGTCGACGACAAGCCGGGCGCCTGCATTATGTGCGATGTCCGCAACCGCCTTCAAATCGATAATGTCGAGCGTAGGGTTCGCCGGCGTTTCCACAAAGAAGACTTTTGTGTTGGCGCGCACAGCCGCTTCCCACTGGCCGTTGTCACGCCCATCGACAAACGTGTAGTCGATGCCGAACTGGGGAAGCAGCGTGTCAACAATATAGCGGCACGACCCAAAAAGCGCCCGACCGGCGATTACATGATCGCCCGCTGACAAATGACACAACATCGAAGCGGTGACCGCGGCCATGCCCGTCGCGGTGGCCTTGGCGACGGGCGCGCCTTCAAGTAGCGCCATGCGCTCTTCAAACATCGTAACCGTGGGATTTGAAAATCGGCTGTAAACGTAGCCGTCATCATCACCTTTGAAGCGCGCTTCGGCTTCCTCAGCGCTTTGGTAAACATAGCCGGAAGTCAGAAACATGGTTTCGCTGGTTTCACCGAACTCAGTGCGGTTTGTCCCGCCTCGCACCCGGCGGGTAGCGGGGCGCCATTTCGTCTCGTCGGGATTCTTGCCCCGCGCCCCCTTTTTCTGCAGTCCGTTGGTCGATTTCCCAGCCATACCATTAACTTATACGTCACGCGCTCCTTCCCGGAGCGGCCTTTTAGGATCATATATGGCTAGGGTCAAGATAGGGCTCACAGCCTGCCGGTCGGCGGACGGACAGCACAAGTCAACACGGCATCCTTGAACATGAGTCCTGGTCATTCTCAAGGCTCGGCGGGTATCGTATCTCAAAAAATAAATATAAGATCTCTTCCCATGACCGAAGCAACACTCTTCGAACCGGAGGATATGCCAACGCATCGCCTGCATGAGCAGCGTGGTCGCCCGCCCGACGGCATTCTCCCGTCTCATACGCTGCAAGCGTTGATTGCGAGCCGGCATATTTGGAGCAACACGGACATCGATGACAGCCAAGTTCAACCTGCAAGTCTCGATCTGCGATTGGGTAACGTCGCTTACCGGATCCGCGCGAGTTTTTTACCGGGCGCGGACTCAGCGGTACGAGATAAAATTCAAACGCTGGCGCTTCACGAAATTGATTTGCGCAAAGGGGCGGTTTTGGAGACCGGCTGTGTTTATCTCGTTCGTCTCATGGAATGGGTAAATCTGCCCGACCGTGTCTCCGGGCTGGCTAATCCCAAAAGTTCCACTGGCCGACTTGACGTCTTTACACGCCTGATTACGGATTACGGCACATCCTTTGACCGTATCGGGAGTGGTTATAAAGGCCCGCTCTATGCGGAGATTTCCCCACGGACGTTCAGTCTTCTGGTTCGCGCCGGCTCACGGCTCAATCAATTGAGGTTGCGCCGGGGTACATCGAAATATTCGGACAACCAACTACGTGCCCTCCAATCGGAACGCGTGCTGGTGGAAGGTGACGGCGACATCGATCATGGCATCGGTCTCACGATTGATTTGGCAGGAGACCCTAAAACCGGACTTGTAGGTTACAAAGCGCGGCGTCATGCGGGTCTCATTGATATCGACCAAATTGAAGCTTACGAGCCTAGCGATTTCTGGGAGCCGGTGCGCCACGGAAAACAGGAGGGTATTGTTCTGGATCCGGACGAATTCTATATTTTAGCTTCGCGTGAAGCAGTGCACGTGCCGCCGGACTTTGCGGCCGAGATGGTTCCTTTCAATCCGGTTGTCGGCGAGTTTCGCGTCCACTATGCTGGCTTTTTTGATCCCGGTTTCGGTCACAGTGGGAGCGGTGGAGAGGGTGCACGCGCGGTCCTCGAAATCCGCAGCCACGAAGTGCCGTTTATTCTAGTGGACGGGCAGATCATCGGGCGCCTGATCTATGAAAAGCTCGCTGAGCCGACACAAAAGATCTACGGGCGCGATATCGGTTCCAACTATCAACTGCAAGGGTTAAAGTTGTCGAAGCAGTTCCGCACTTGGCGATGACCGTGACTACTTGGCGACGGAACACAAACCGTCGCCAAGCAAACAAAACCTCGAACAGTGAGGATGATTGAGTTTGACTGCTCCTTGAGCGTCTTTCAAACGTGCCCCCATCTCAAATCCGATACCGTAGGGCAAGAGCGTGCACGACAGAACGACAGGCGAAGGCTCACCCCGCCGTTTGACGATCATGCGGCTTGTGGCACACATCATATCGCTCGGGTTTTTTCCCAAGAGGTCCCAACAGTCGACCGTAATCTCGGCAATGTCTATCGTCTCATCCATCTCTGGAAAAAGAACAAGCTGGGCCGGATGAGCCGCATCGACTGAAAGATGCTCCGCAACAAAAAGAGCCGCGTATCCCGCCCGCATCTGGGCTTCCGTCTCACCCCAGCATGTGCGGCCCGCCACATTGAGATGAAAACCGTTGTTGGACAACCATTTCAAACCTTCAAGCGTCTTGTCCCACGACTTCGGCCCCCGCTGGGACTCGTGAAGGCTTTTCGAATAATGATCGAGACTGACGCGAAGCGTGAGTCTTTGCCCATACCGAGCATTCAGAGTCAAAAGAGATTGGCGAATATGTGAACGCAGCATGGGCTGCATGGCGTTGGTCAACACGAGAACTTCCAACTCGCGTTCGAGAGCTGCTTCGATGATGGTACAGCAATCCGGGTTCATGAACGGCTCACCGCCGGTTAACCCGATTTCCTGTGTCCCCAATTGCAGTTCTTCGATTTCGTCGAGGTAGCTCGCTACTTCTGACGCCGTGATGTAAACGAGCCGATCATTCGTCGGGCTCGAGTCGATATAGCAATTGACACATTCAATATTGCATAAAGTTCCCGTATTGATCCAAAGGGTTTTGAGTTTGGTGAGAGATACGGCGGCCCGCGGTTTACCGTCCGCCGTTATATCGGCAGAACGAAATTTGGCCGGGTCGAGAGGCACCCTTTCGATCACGGACACGTTAGTCATGAACTCAAGTGGATCACAGAAGTGCGATGCTAGCAATAACTTCTGCTTGGGCTGACGTCCTTTCGAGAGGCTGGATTACCGTCTTCGCGCCCCTTAAATCACTTGGCGCGCTGGACCCTGTTCGCTATGCTCTAAGCTCATGCGGCGGGTGTAGCTCAGTGGCAGAGCACGAGCTTCCCAAGCTCGGTGTCGAGGGTTCGATTCCCTTCACCCGCTCCGGGTTCCACCGTCTTCACTACCCCTGACCTATCTCACGCAAGCATGAAAAGGGGATTATATGCCAGTTTACCCACGGCGATGACCGGGCTTATTCGGCTCCGCTGTCCCGCTTGAGATAATCCCAATTCTCCTTCGGCAGTCCCTGCATGATGGTGTGGGCAATGTTCTCCGGCGTGTCGAGGATCAGTTCCGGCATTGGCTTCTCCACCGGCCGGCTGCGTGGGCGCTTCGGAGCATCGTCTGTCATGGCGGGGTCTCCGTTTGTCAGGATTCGCGCGGCTATTGTGCGCCCTTGCGACGGTTGCAATCCTTGCAGAGCATTTGCAGGTTGTCATCGTCCGTCAGGCCGCCGTCCTTCCAAGGCTTGATGTGGTCGCCCTCCATCTGCCCGAAGTCGAATTCCTTGCCGCAGGCCGCACACTTGCTGTCCTGCCTCTCGTAAGCGGCGGTCTTCTGGGCTTTGTCGAAGGTGCGCAGGTTCAAGTGCCGCTCATCGCCGTCGAGCACATAGGGGTAGATGCCCCATTGCTTGCGGATCGGGCTTGTCCTGCCTCTGCCGCTCAGACTCACGAGGCGGCTGATCTCGGCCTCCAGCGCGGCCGGATCCAGGGCTTCGCCCCGGTGTTTCGCATGGAGCGGTCCCCAATCGACATCCCGCATGATCTGCGGCCGCTTCGTGGGGAATGTGGCCTTAACCCACTCGATCACGGCCCAAAAATACGACCACAGCTCTTCGGCATCGGTATCATGCTGGCGGCGCGCCATGTAATCGTCGATCTTGCCGCCGCTGGCCCACCGGATCGCCGTTTCCAGAAGCTCCTGCCGGATCGGGTTCTTCTTCTGGTATGCGTCGCTTATGCCCTTCGCCGCGCAACCCGGTCGGCTGAAATACCGCTTGGCGTCCGTTACCCAAGGACCGGCATAGACCGCATTGCGCAATTCCTGCTCGGTCAGCCTCTCGCCGGAGATGTTGACGATTCTGAACCAGTCCAGCTTCTCGCTGGCGTCTCCGTCGCATAGGTAGATCGTCAGTTCATAGCCGTCGATACGCTCCCGCACATCGTCAGGCTGATTGTTGTAATAACGATCTTTTATTGAGAAATCGCCGTTGACATACTGGCTGATCGAGATGGTGCGTTGCTGGCCGTCCAGAACCTCGTATCGCCTGTCCGGCCGCCTCGCCCAATACATCACATTGAGCGGGAACCCGGCCAGAACCGAGCGGATTACATCGTCGCGCTGCTTGTCCCTATAGACGAACTCGCGCTGGTAAGGCGGGCGAATATCCAGCCGACCGCCATAGCCGACAACGCCCCCTTCGCCGTCATCGCTGTAGCCTTCCACCAGCTCGCGAATGGCGATCTCTCGCCGCTCAATCTCCATCGGTCGCGTCCCTCTTCCTGATCGCGACCCGCGCGTAAAGCCGCTTGCCGTTGACATAGAACCGGCTGCTTTGCCCACCGGAAAACCCGGTGATCACATCCCCGTCCATTCCCAATATCTCGAACTGGTCAGGGTTGTATTTGTCGAGGAAGGTGATCGGCACGCCCATTGCGCCGGGGTAGTCAACCGGAATGTCCTTCGTCTTGCTGACCTCAATGGCGTCGTAATTGTCGTAAGTCGGATAGTCCTCCGGTGTGTAGCGCCGATAGAGGACCATTCTTTCATGGCGCTTCCGGTGATCGAGATTGGTAAACCAGCGGACGCCTTTGACCCGGATGAACTTGTTGCCGTTCTCGTCAATCCGGTGCGTCGCGGCGGTCAACGGGTAATGGTCCGGAACCCCGAACTCCCGATCTCCGCTCGTGATGCTCGGACCAAGCCATATCCTGTTGTCCCGGACAAGCGGGAACACCTCCTTGTAGGAGACGGCGTTCACATTCCCGATAATCAGGAACTCCTTTTCGTGCTCCATGAGTTGGGCGACGTATTCGCGGAAGAGCGAAAACGGCGGATTGGTCACCACGATGTCCGCCTGTCCCAGAAGCCCGATGCATTCCGCGCTGCGGAAATCGCCGTCGCCCTCCAATGGCGTGACGCCTATGTCCTTGACCTTGGGAAGCCGCTCGCCGTCGCGGAAGCCGTCATATTCGAGCTTGATCGCCCTCTCGAAATCATGCCGCGAAAACAGGCCGGCGTTCTGGTTCCTGTAGCAGGTCGTTATCAGCTTCTTCAGTCCAAGGTCAGCGAATTTCAGGGAGAAATACTTGAAGAAATTGCTGACCGTCGGATCGTCGCAATTGCAATAGACCGCCTTCCCCCGGAATTGGTCCCGGTAGTGCGCCAGTTCTTTCTCAATGTCGGGAAGCTGCGTATAGAATTCGTCGCGTTTGGCGGCGGCAGCGGCATTCAGGCCGGTGTTCTTGACCGTGCTGGGGGGGGGCAGCAGGATGCAGGAGCTTCATGGGCTTACGCTCCGCGCGCCGCTCGGCAGTCCGTTATCGGCGGTCAGGTCAACATAGCGCAACCGCTTGCCGATCACGCCTATGGCGGCCGGCTGCATCATGTCGATAATTGGGTAAACTGGTATATCAAGTCCCCATGAAAAACTGTGAAAGATTCACAGACGCAGGCCAAAAGCACTAGGCGTACACGATAGCGTCTTCTGTTTTATCGCTCAGAGGATGCTCCAGACGCTGGATCATCTCCTTCGGGCAGATTTGCCAAAACCGGCCGACTTCCAAATCCCAATGAGCTTCAATATTCGCGGCATAAACGGAGCCCGTTTCCATGACATGGTCGCGCACGAGCTCTCGGACAACACGCTCCCAATAGTTGGAGTCGATGTGTTGCCAAACCACCGTCTCACCGTTGATGCGTTCGGCAAGCGTGACGTCGGGGTCGTAGACAAAGGCCATACCGCCCGTCATGCCCGCCGCGAAGTTATCGCCGATCGGGCCTAAAATCACGGCCGTTCCACCGGTCATGTATTCGCAACCGTTCGAGCCGCACCCCTCAACCACAACTTCCGCACCTGAATTGCGAACGGCAAAGCGCTCGCCCGCTTGGCCGGCCGCAAACAGACGCCCCGCCGTAGCGCCATAAAGCACCGTGTTGCCGATGATGGTGTTGTCGTTGGTGACAAACTTAGCGGCCGTCATGGGCCTGATCACAATAGTCGCACCCGACAGACCCTTGCCCACGTAATCGTTGGCATCGCCAAAAACTTCAAGTCTGATACCTTGAACACCGAACGCTCCCAGTGACTGACCTGCCGACCCGCGCAGGCGCACCGTAAGGTGATCGGGCTTTAGCCCAAACATGCCGTATTTGCGAACGATATGAGATGAAATCCGGGCACCGATAGCCCGCTGCGTGTTGCGCACCGTGTAAGTAAGCTGCATCTTCTCGCCCATCTGAAGAAGCGGGGCGGCGTCACGCACCATTTGCGCATCAAGTGTGTGGTCTACTTCCGTGCGCCCCTCGTTTGTGCAGTAACGGGCGTGATCTCCCTGGTCGGCTTGCACCAAGAGCGGGTTGAGATCCAGGTCATCAAGATGCGCCGCGCCTCGGCTCACTTGGGCGAGGAGATCGGTTCGGCCAATGATTTCTTTTAAAGACCGAAAACCCAAAATTGCCAAAATTTCGCGCACTTCTTCCGCTATGAAGCTGAACAGGTTGACCACTTTGTCGGGAGTGCCGGTAAACCGTGCGCGTAGACTCTCATCCTGGGTACAGACGCCAACCGGGCAGGTATTTGAATGGCATTGGCGGACCATGACACAGCCCATGGCAACAAGCGATGTCGTGCCGACACCAAATTCTTCCGCCCCCATCATGGCGGCAATCACCACATCACGCCCTGTACGCACGCCACCATCCGTGCGCAAAACAACGCGGTGGCGTAGATTGTTAAGCGTGAGGACTTGGTTGACTTCCGTCAGACCCATTTCCCAAGGAAGTCCTGCATATTTGATGCTGGTCTGCGGACTCGCACCGGTACCGCCCGAGTGGCCGGATACCAAAATGACATCGGCCTTGGCTTTTGCAACGCCCGCAGCAATGGTTCCGATGCCTGTAGACGCCACGAGCTTCACACAGACCTTGGCCACGGGATTGATTTGCTTCAGGTCATAAATGAGTTGAGCCAAATCCTCTATGGAATAAATATCGTGATGGGGTGGCGGTGAAATCAACGACACACCCGGCGTAGCATGACGAAACTTGGCGATGAGTTCAGTCACCTTAAAGCCGGGCAATTGACCTCCCTCGCCGGGTTTGGCCCCTTGGGCCACCTTGATTTCGATTTCGCGACACTGATTCAAATATTCGGCCGTTACGCCGAACCGGCCGCTGGCTACTTGCTTGACGGCTGAATTGGGATTATCGCCGTTAGGGAGAGGCGTAAAGCGTGCCGGATCTTCACCTCCCTCACCTGAAACGGACTTGGCACCGATACGATTCATCGCGATGTTGAGCGTGCCGTGTGCTTCCGGCGACAGCGCCCCCAACGACATGCCGGGAGTCACAAATCGTTTGCGGATTTCGTTGATGGATTCAACTTCATCCAGAGCAACCGGCTGCAAACCGTCTTTGAAATCCAACAAATCACGAACGGAAATAGGTGACTGATGGCCTAAAGCTTGACTGTATTTTTTATAAGTCGCGAAACTGTCATGAGCACAAGCGTGCTGCAGCAAGTGGACCATTTGTCCTTCCAGCGCGTGATCCTCACCGTTGCGGCGATAACGATAAAGTCCGCCGATTGGCAAAGTTACAACGTCTTCATCGAAAGCAACCGCATGAAGATCCGCGATCTTCTTCTGGATACCTGGCAGACCAATCCCGGAAATGCGACTGGGCATACCGGGAAAAAATTCCGCAACCAAAGCGCGGCTTAAGCCCAGCGCCTCGAAATTGTAACCGCCGCGATAGGAAGAGATCACCGAAATGCCCATCTTCGACATGATTTTTAAGAGGCCTTCGTCGATCGCATTACGATAGTTAGCTATGCAGGTCTCCGACGTCAGATCATCAAACAGCCCGCGCTCTTGACGGTCGGCGATGGATTCCAATACCAGATAGGGATTAACTGTCGTCGCACCCACACCGATCAAGACGGCAAAGTAATGAGTGTCGAGACATTCGGCCGCACGTACATTAATGGACGTGTATGTGCGCAGCCCTTGCTCAACCAAATGGGAATGCACACCACCGGTGGCCAATATCATGGGTATGGGCAACTTATCAGGACCAACTTTCTCGTCGGTGAGGACAAGATGGCTATAACCTTGCCGCACAGCATCTTCCGCCTCTAGACGCAGGCGGTCGAGCGCTTGGCGCAAAGCGGCATCATCAAGCGTACCCTTTGCTCCGAGACCGAGTGTGCAATCAAGCTCGTAGGCCGTGTCGCCAAAATACTCTTTCATTTTGGCAAACATCGCATTAGTAAGTATCGGGCTTTCCAGCGTAAACAGATCGGTCTGAGACGAATTCTCCGCCAAGACGTTGACCAAATTGCCAAAGCGCGTCTTCAGGCTCATCACTCGATGCTCGCGCAAACTGTCAATCGGCGGATTGGTAACTTGTGAAAAATTCTGTCGGAAAAAATGAGACAGCGGCCGGTACTTGTTCGATAAAACCGCAATAGGCGTATCGTCACCCATAGATCCCACAGGTTCCTTACCCGTCTCGGTCATGGGGTGAAGGATGAGTTCCAAATCTTCGACCGTGAACCCAGCGGCAAGCTGACGCTGGCGCAACTCAGTGCCTTGAAAGAGACGCGGCTCTGAAAAGGGGCGCACAATTGCGTCGAGTTCAACAACATTTTTGACCCACTCCTCAAATGGCTGAGATGCTGCCAACATGTTCTTGATCTCGCCGTCGTGATAGAGTTTGCCTTCCTCCAAATTGACGCAGATTATTTGTCCGGGCCCGAGTCGGCCCTTTTCGATGACATGAGCTTCGTTCAGAGGGACCATACCCGCCTCAGATCCCACAAAGAGCAGATCGTTTTCCGTTAATGTGTAGCGAATAGGGCGAAGACCGTTGCGGTCCATGCCGGCAATGGCCCAACGGCAGTCCGTTGCCACGATCGCGGCCGGACCGTCCCATGGCTCCATGACGGAATTCGAGTAGGCGTACATGGCGCGATGAGCCTCGGGCATAACGGTCGCGCGTTGCGACCAAGCTTCCGGGATCAGCAGCGTCTTTGCCATGGGCAAAGTACGGCCGGCGCGCACCAATAATTCGAATACCGCGTCTAGAGCCGCCGAATCGGAACTGCCAGTTTGCACAATGGGTTTGATTTCATCCCCATGTTCGCCGAACATCTCCGACGCCATTCGAATCTCATGACTTTTCATCCAATTGATATTGCCGCGAATGGTGTTGATTTCACCATTGTGAGCGAGCATGCGAAACGGTTGCGCAAGCCACCAATTGGCAAACGTGTTGGTCGAATACCTCTGATGGAACAAGACGACCGAAGAGACGAAACGCTCATCCTGCAAATCGGGATAGAAGACCGAAAGCTGCTCTGCAAGAAACATACCTTTGTAAACCAGCGACTCTGTCGAAAGAGAACAAATGTAAAAGTCATTGATCTTCGCGTCGCCAACGCGTTTTTCGATCCGTCGGCGAACCAAATAAAGCTCTCTTTCCAATTCCTGATAGCTGCGCTTGGTCGGACTTTCGAACATGATCTGTTCGATCTCAGGTCGTGTGGCGTTCGCCTTAGCGCCGATCACTTCGGTGTTGACCGGCACCTGCCGCCAACCATAAATGTAATATCCAAATCTCAAAATCTCGGATTCGACGATGGTGCGACATAGCTCCTGCGCACTATAGTCTGTGTGCGGGAGAAATATCATTCCGATGCCTATGGGATTGTCACGTGGCTCGTGACCTGTGCGGGAAACTTGCTCGGTAAAGAACTGCTGCGGTACGTCAAGATGAATGCCCGCGCCGTCACCTGTCTTGCCATCGGCATCTACTGCACCTCGGTGCCATACCGCTCGCAACGCGTCGATACCGGCTGCTACCACCTCGCGGCGGGGCCGACCATCCACGGCGGCGACAAGTCCGACCCCGCACGCATCATGTTCTTGTTCTTGTGAATACACATGCGCTTTTTTCAAAACCTTAGATGTTCGACGGTAGCGGCTGAACTCTTGGAGAGCTTTTTCTTGTTCAGTCATGCTTTAGTCCTTTAGGAAGCTCGCGCTAATTCGGCTCCAGCGGGCCGAGTGTCATGTTCGCTTTGGAGTCCTGCCACACGGGCACGCAGATATCGATGCATTGCTGCTGCCGCATCACGGCCATCCCGGACAGCCCACACAACTAATGAAGCACCGCGGACGATGTCGCCGGCAGCAAATACTCCATCCAAATTGGTCATCAGCGTTCTAAAGTCAGTTTTGACGGTACCCCATCTCGTCACGGCAAGGTCAGCCGCATCAAACGAGGTGGGAATTTCTTCCGGGTCAAAACCTAGTGCTTTGATGACGAGGTCGGCGGCAAGAGTAAATTCGGAATTGGGAATTTCTTCGGGTTGTTGTCGCCCCGATGAATCGGGCAAGCCTAGACGCATGCGAGCGGCACGTACGGCGGTGACGTGGCCCATGCCCTCGGGCGCGTCGCTCCCGATTAATGCTTTGGGCGTCGACAACCAGATAAAGTCAACGCCTTCTTCCTCGGCGTGGGTCACTTCCCGCATTGATCCGGGCATGTTGTCGCGGTCACGGCGATAGAGGCACTTGACCGATTTCGCGCCTTGACGCACAGCGGTTCTGAGGCAGTCCATGGCCGTATCGCCACCCCCTATGACAACAACATTTTTACCTACTGCATTCAGCGCGCCATTATCAAAATCAGGGACCGAATCTCCAAGACCTTTACGATTGGACGCGATCAAATACCGCATGGCAGGAAATACGCCTCCAAGCGCGGCTCCGGGAAGGATGAGGTCCCGCGCTTTGTACACGCCTGTTGCTATGAGAACACAGTCGTGCTCTTGCCTGAGTCGGCTAAGAGTTGCATCCCGACCAACCTCGAAATTCAAATGGAAGTGGATGCCACTTTTGTGCAACAGGTCAGCACGCCGCTCCACCACAAACTTCTCAAGCTTGAAATTGGGAATGCCGTAAATCAGAAGTCCGCCGACCCGATCATAGCGATCGTAGATGTGAACCTGATACCCCTTGCGCCGCAACTCCTCTGCCGCTGTGAGGCCAGCGGGCCCCGCGCCGATAATGCCGACCGATTGTGACAACTCGCGCCGCGGTTTGACCGGTTTGACCCAGTCTTGGTCCCAGGCTGTATCGGTGATGTATTTTTCAATCGTACCAATGGTGACCGTGCCGTGTCCTGACTGTTCAATCACGCAGTTGCCTTCACAAAGCCGGTCCTGAGGACAAATCCGGCCGCATATTTCTGGCATGTTGTTGGTGGCTTGGCTGACTCGGTAGGCCTCTTCCAGGCGGCCTTCGGACGCCAACTTAAGCCAATCGGGAATATTATTGTGGAGTGGGCAATGCACTTGGCAAAACGGAATGCCGCATTGGGAGCAGCGGCCAGCCTGCTCCTCAGCCTTGGCATGGAGATACTCTCCGAATATCTCTCGAAAGTCTCTGACTCGTTCAGTCGCCGAGCGCTTATTCGGCATCTCCTTATCGTGATGAACGAATTTCAGCATCTTTTGCGCCATGCGTGGCAACCTCCTCAAGACCAAACAGTGACATTGATGAGAGGGATTCGATGCGTCGTGTCAACCAAAGATAATATGAAAGCCAGCATGTACATGACACGATTGCGAAACGAACTGCCATTATCCCAACTCACTGAGATTACCTGCCTTTATAGGTTAATTATATTGAAATTTCTATTAAAAATTATAATTAAGGACAATAATACTGCCATTATAATTTATAAGTTCGGATTTTCTAACCGCTTACACCAGATAGCCGGATAAAATATCTTCATTTTAGTACCGATACGGCCATATTAATTATGTTGTAATACTGCGCTTGTACTAAGAGTCCTCTGAAAAGATGTCAGATGATCATGGCGTTAATGATAAACATTGAACAATTGCTGGTCCTTGCCATCGTCCAAGGCATCACCGAATTCCTGCCCATAAGTTCCTCGGCACACCTAATCCTGGTGCCCTTACTTATGGACCTGCCTGATCAGGGCGCACTCATCGACATCTCCATCCACATGGGCTCACTTTTCGCGGTTATTATTTATTTTTGGCGCGATGTCCTAGTGGTCGCAGCCGGGACGTGGCAGTTCGTGCGATCAAAGCCGCGCGAGGAGACAAGGTTAGCGGGACATCTCACCGTTGCCACACTTCCCGTCATTATCTTGGGAAGCACACTTTTTGTAACCGGTATTTACGAACAATTGAGAAGCGCAGAGATCATCGCTTGGACCACCATCATATTCGGAATCGCCCTCTATGCAGCGGACCGTCGAGGAGCCCAGCACCGAGCCATATCCGATCTATCCTACAGAGATGCAACCATTATCGGACTCGCCCAATGTCTTTCACTATTGGCAGGAACAAGCCGCTCAGGCATTACGATTACAGCCGCTCGGGCGTTAGGCTATTCACGTGTTGAATCAGCACGTTTTTCCATGCTTTTAGCAATTCCCACGATCATGACTTTTGGACTGGCTGCGGGCCTTGAAATTGCCGATAGTAGCGACAGGATATTTCAGTGGCAGGCCCTGATTGCAACAGCGCTCTCCTTCGTTACAGCGTTCATCACCATCGTCTTTTTCATGCGCCTGCTGACTCGTATTTCACTTACGCCCTTCGTTATTTACCGCTTGGTTTTGGGTATCGGTCTACTGATCTACGTCTACGGGATTTGAGAACTTAGATAGATCAACCAACACGGCTCTCTTCAAACTGACCATGTCGACGAAAATGTTTGAGATAGCGCGGCACAATCGCTTCGACAGCGATGGCTTTGACGTTCAGATCTTCAAGAACGCCGATGTCCGGGTCTTGGCGTGTCACCATATTGTCCTGTCTTAACAACCGAACTTGGTCGACTGTAAGCAAGGGCCTCGGCGGCAAACCCAGAAAGAAACCCATAAAAGAAGCCATTGAGAATGGTATCGGGATCAAAGGCCGCGCGCGGCCGGTTTCGCGCAGAATGAACTCCATCAGTTCCCTAAATGTATATCGAGAAGGGCCTCCCAGTTCGAATGTCCGTCCGTTCGCAGATGAATCTTCCAACGCATTAGCGATCGCGCTTGCCACATCGCCGACGAACACAGGCTCGAAAAGCGTATGCCCTCCACCGATCAGAGGAAGGGCCGGTGAGATCCGCGCAAGGTTTGCGAAACGATTGAAGAACTGGTCTTCCGGCCCGAACAGAATCGAAGGACGCATGACGATAGCATTGGGGAAAATGTGTCTGATATGAACCTCAGCACGAGCTTTCGTCCGAGCATATTTGGAAGCGCTATGAACGTCGCACCCCAGCGCGGACACTTGGACAAGCCGGCGGACGCCGCCCTGCCCAGCAAGCTTGGCCACTCGCACGGCACCGTCCACATGTACGGCTTCAAATTTCTGACGGCGGGTTTCATAAAGAATGCCGACCAGATTTATGGCTGCATTCGCGCCCTCAAGTGCGCGCGCTACTGATGCGTCATCACGAATGTTCGCCTGCACCAGCTCAATCTGACCGACATCACCAATTGTTTTGAGAAAATGAGCTGTATGGGGTCGTCGTACCCCAATGCGGATGCGGTAACCGGCGCGCGCCAAAGCACGAACGGTATGGCGTCCCACAAAGCCTGAACCTCCAAATACCGTAATCAATCTCGCTGCCATTCAGTCCTCCACGGCCAATCAAACCTGCCGCCCATTCTAGATAGCCCAACCCCCTTGCGCTGATAAAGCCCCTATGACGCTCGTTCTTCGATTTGCGCTCCCTTGCGTTGACAAGTGCCAACGACGGAGATAGTCAACTTATGAGCGCCCAGGTGGCGGAATTGGTAGACGCGCTAGCTTCAGGTGCTAGTGCCCTGTTTGGGCGTGGAAGTTCGAGTCTTCTCCTGGGCACCATTATCAATGAGCGACGGTTAACAGTTAACGGAGTCCCCTTGAGCATTCATTACCACCGCGGCGATCTGCCCCCGAGCGTGACATTCCGAGATAGTGTAGCTGTGGACACGGAGGCCATGGGACTTGATCCACGGCGAGATCGTTTATGTGTTGTGCAATGTTCAGCGGGTGACGGCGATGCACATATCGTGCAGCTAGATCCTGGAACCTATAGCTGTCCTAATTTGGTAGCTGTGTTGGAAGAATCCGACATTACAAAGATATTCCACTTTGCGCGATTTGACGTTGCCATACTGCAGAAATACCTCGGTGTGTGGACAAAGCCGATTTATTGCACGAAGATTGCCTCCCGACTAGTGCGCACCTATACGGACCGGCACGGACTTAAGGACTTGTGCAAAGAACTGCTGGGTGTAGATGTAAGCAAACAACAGCAAAATTCAGATTGGGGTGCCAAGGAACTCTCAGACGCTCAGTTGAACTATGCAGCTTCCGACGTCCTTTACCTACATGAACTAAAGAAGAGACTCGATGCTATGCTGGAGCGCGAAGGGCGTACAGAGCTTGCCAGGGTCGTGTTTGACTTCCTGCCGACCCGATCACAGCTTGATCTAGCTGGTTGGGAAAACGAGGATATTTTCGCTCATTAATCACTCTGCAGGGTTTGTTGACCTGTCTTGTCGACCATCCCATGTTTCAAAATTTGGTTCGAATGAGGGCTTTTGAGACCCTGTTGTCGAGTTGTAACGGTCTATCCAGCTTCCTAGGATATTGATTAAATCATGGAACCAGCGATACGGAACAAAACAATCGACAATTATAGCGGTGACGAGAATTTAAAGGCCCGGAATAAGGGAGCTGCGAAGCTTGCCTCTGCCCGACGAGTTCTTGATGTAAGTGCCCAGGCCTTAACCGACCTGTCCCAGAACCTGGGAAACGATTTTCTGGATGCCGTTCACGCTCTTGCGGAAACCAAGGGCCGCATCATTGTCAGCGGAATTGGGAAAAGTGGTCACATCGCCCGAAAAATAGCTGCAACCCTTGCGTCCACGGGATCTCCGGCACAGTTTGTCCATCCCTCTGAAGCAAGCCATGGCGATCTAGGTATGATAACACGGATCGATAGCGTGCTCATGCTTTCCAATTCTGGCGAAAACCAGGAACTCAAGGATTTGATTGCCCACACGCGCCGCATTTCCATCCCGCTTGTGGGCATTTCAAGCGTAAAGGAAAGTATGCTCATGGAGCACGCAACTGTTCAATTGGGTCTGCCATCTGCCCCAGAGGCCTGTCCCATGGGACTCGCGCCGACGACATCGACAACTTTGATGCTGGCTTTAGGTGACGCTCTGGCGGTCACTCTGATGGAGATGCGAGGCTTCTCGACTGAAGATTACAGGGTATTGCATCCTGGAGGGCAACTCGGCAAATCGTTAGTTCGTGTTCAAGACATTATGCACGGACCGGACAAGTTGCCGCTGACCGGTCCCCAAACTCCCATGGCCGATGTCATTGACATCATGTCGGAAAAGGGCTTTGGCTGCGCCGGTATCGTCGATGCCCAAGGCGGAATCGTTGGTATCATCACAGACGGCGACCTGCGGCGGCACATGTCTCCCGACCTCCTCAAGCGTACTGCACAGAACGTGATGACGCCAAATCCCAAGACTATTCGAGCCAGCGCTCTCGCTGCGGAAGCAGTCGCTTACATGAATAATAACGTACCACCGTTTCTGGTCGTATTCGTCAAACATGACCACGACATCAAGGACAAACCTATCGGTATTCTACATATGCATGACTGCCTCAAAGCAGGCATCTCTTGACGGCAAGAGTATGGAATAATGAGATGAAAAGCGTAAACGAATCTTCAAGATGGTCGCAATCCGGTGCAACAAAGGATCTACTTCGGTATTGGCGCGCGCGAGATACGGCACAGACCAGACAACTAGCTCAAACTGCTAGCCAACACAGTCGCTTTGTTCAGTTGATGAAAACCTCTCTACCGATCGTTGCAGTGGGTATCGTCGTAATGGCCATCAGTTCGGCAATCATGGTGGAGGATCGAGGAGGGATCTCAATCGTGTTTCCGCCTCTACCTACAGTCGAAAATGACCTGCACATGCTAAGTCCAAGATTCTCGGGCTTTGACTCTCAGGATCGCCCCTATACGGTAAATGCGCTGACCGCCATTCAAGACCGCAAAGATCCCAACCTCATCCGTCTAACCACGATTGACGGACACGTTGTTCTGGGATCCTCCGAAAATGCTCCATCAAACGCGATTACCGAGCTTGATGTTACAGCCAATGGAGGACTTCTTAGATCGGAAGAACAGACCGTGGTGCTGGAAGGCAATGTTACACTTAAGTCGAATAACGATTATCAATTTGTAACGCAACGGGCCTTGGTCGAATTCGAGACCAGTCGAATATCCGGGTCCGAGCGGGTCACAGGCACCGGACCACGCGGCTCGGTTACAGCTCAGGAGTTTGAAGTTACCGAAGGCGGAGACCGCATCCTCTTTAAAGGTGACGTGCAGACAACAATCGTAATGGATCCGCAATTTTAGCCGCCTAGAATCAACAAACACGATCAAAAGCATTTACAGACAACCAAGAACGCAGCCGAGAATGAGGCAAGACTGCAAATTTGTCGTTGAATTGGCGCATAAAGGCGTTGTGCTATGGGTAATAGCTTCGCTCTTCAGCGGCGGAGGTGCATTTGCACAAAACGCCGCAACATCAACGCCATCCGATTTTTCAGATGATACAAGGAACTCTTCTACCGGAATTTTCGCACCAGGAGGACACAACACCAAACAACCCATTGCAATTTCTTCGAACAAACTCGAAGTCAAACAAGACGAAGAAATCGCGATTTTCACCGGAAATGTCGACGCAATTCAAGGCGATATGAGACTTCGATCTGACTCTTTGGAAGTTTATTATGCGACCGAAGAGGGCAACGGGACTATAGCTCCAAACTCAATTAAGCGCATACGAGCCCTTGGTCGCGTCTTTCTTACATCACCCCAAGAGACAGCCGAAGGTGATTGGGCCGACTACGACGTAACGGCGAGCGTGATTACGCTTCATGACAATGTTCTATTGACACGCGGCAAAAACGTACTATGCGGTCAGATACTGAACATGGACTTGAATTCAGGTCGGAGCGTATTAAGTGGCGCATGTAAAGACAGCGGGGCAACTCAAAGCCGTGTTCAGGGACTGTTCTTTCCCGCCGATTCCGATGACGAAACGAAAGAGTGAATTAAAGACCGATTATTCCCCGAGGTCTACATAATCTTAATTAGCGACCATTGTTTTATTTCGTGAGATGAAAAAAAGCGAGCAAAACAAAGTTCCCCATTTGCAGGACGCCGCAAGGCAACTCTAATTTACGTATGGTTTCCGATACAAGCAGTCTTGAAATCAACAAGATCGGCAAGAGCTTTCGAAGCCGCCCTGTCGTCCGGGGCGTAAGCCTGAGGCTTGAGCGCGGTGAAGCCGTAGGATTATTAGGTCCAAACGGAGCCGGGAAAACAACATGCTTCTACATGATCACCGGGCTCATCCCTGTTGACTACGGAACGATCAAGTTGGACGGTCATGATCTAACACGATTGCCCATGTATCGGCGAGCACGTTTGGGAATCGGTTATTTGCCGCAAGAGTCCTCAATCTTCCGTGGCATGACGGTTGAGGAGAACATCCGCGCTGTTGTCGAGCTTATTGAGCGAACGTCAGACCGCCGGAACTCATATATTGATGCTCTGCTAGCCGAATTTTCGATCACACATTTGCGGCACGCGCCTGCGGTAGCCTTGTCGGGGGGCGAACGGCGACGTGTTGAAATCGCACGTGCACTCGCGACACAGCCTGTTTTCATGCTGATGGATGAACCTTTAGCAGGCATAGACCCGATCGCGGTTGGCGAAATTCGTGAACTCATCGTACATTTAAAGAGTCGGGGGATCGGCGTTCTACTCACAGATCACAATGTGAGGGAAACACTGGACCTTGTTGATCGTGCTTACATCATCAACGACGGAACTTTGCTTATGGAAGGCACGCCCGCCGACATCGTGGCCAACGAGGATGTGAGACGAGTTTATTTGGGCGACGATTTTAGGCTCTGATTCAGTCATAATTTGTGCCGGACAGGTGGTCCAATGGCTCTAACTCTGGGAACCGGGGGTTCCAGCAAAACTAGTTTCCGATCATGACTTCGCAACTGTGGCAGGCCATTAAGCTGTTCAACTCTTCAATTTGGAATTGGGGACTTTTGTTGAAGGGGATGTCGAAGAGAACCTTCTCTTCAAACTTGAGGGCAGGGCAATTCTAGATGCTTTGGGCACGAAAGTAAGATGGCCAATAGCAGAACGATCTAGCCGTCGGCGGCCAGTTTCCCCGGGCAAGCGGCCGTGGGGATGAAGATCCATATCGTGGTATTTGCCGGCACGTTAAAACCGTTGCTAATATCATGAATCCCTTAACATCGCCTCATAGGTTTAGCGAAGACGGCTCGGAAACAAACAGCTTGACCCTTTTAGGCCGCCTTTCTGAGACGTCAACCGCTCCGTCTATTGATGCAGAGTGAAACAAAATACAAGACATTTAGGCTACGGAATGCGAGTCGATTGACTCGTTGTTCTCCGCGCCCTATGGTCCGCACCGACATAGTATTTTGACTCTATGAAGCGTTCCGTCGCAGATACCGAAGCTTCAATCCGTTCTGATCAGGACGATCAAATCGTACAATAATTGCTATGGCCATGGCCGTCAGCATTATATGACCCACGATGTCGGTCTATTCGCTCTAGGGACACGAGGCGAACGAGTATGTACGTGAGTATTGTCGGTAAACAGGTCCATATTGGAGATGCGCTAAATCAACACGTAGAACAGCGCCTCACGGATGGGATTGGAAAGTATTTTGACCGACCGGCCCAAGCCCAGGTGAGCTTTTCCAGAGAAGGCAGCAAATTCAAATGTGATTGTTCGGTGCACCTTGATTCTGGCATTCTGTTGAACAGTTCTGGTCAATCATCCGATATGTATGCGTCATTCGAAGCTGCCTCGGAGCGAATGGAAAAACGCGTCAGGCGATATAAGCGACGGCTGAAAAGTCATCACAATCACCGCCGCCAACGAATTGAATCAGTCACTGCTCCATCCTACGTGATCGCTGTCGAGGACGAGCCCGACAACCAAGCGGCAGACAAGGAGCCCCTTATAATCGCAGAGACAACGACACTCGTAAGTACACTGACCGTAAGTGAGGCGGTTATGCAAATGGACCTCGCCGATTGCCCGGCTCTCGTCTTTAAGAACAGCGCACATGGCAGATTAAACGTTGTTTATCGCCGCGCAGACGGCAATGTAGGGTGGATTGATCCGGCTACAGAACCTGAGAATTAACGGCTGAGTAATCTCGCAAAATAAATTGGAACATTAGCCGCCAAGATGGCTGCCAGCAGCGTAAATCACGAATACATGGAACTCTCAAGCCTCATAAAACCCGAACATGTCATCACCAACATTATGATGACAACAAAGAAACAAGCTCTGCAAGAACTTGCCAATCGGACATCTGCATTGACCGGTATTGAAGCTCAAGAAATATTTGAAGGTCTCTTGGAGAGGGAACGTCTGGGCAGCACCGGCGTTGGTCATGGCATCGCTATCCCACACACCAAACTCAAGGCACTCGATCGGATCTATTGTCTCTTTATGAAGCTAGAACTTCCAATCGATTTCGACGCAGTCGATAATGAGCCCGTCGATTTGATTTGGCTACTTCTGGCGCCTACTTCGGCAGGTTCGAAGCATCTAAAAGCTCTGCATCGAGTATCTCGAATTTTGCGCGAAGAAGATATACGCAGTAAAATTCGCGCCGAGTCAAATGCGTTAGCTATCCACGCGTTACTAGCTGCCCGGTCGGGCAAAAACCCCGTTGTGCACACAAGTCCAAAAACTAATTCTGCTTGAAGACCGCTATCCACCAAAGTAATCGACTGTGCCACTTAGTGTATGGCGACGAATATCCTTTCATATTGCCATGTGGCTTAGAACACAGCCCTTCGGCCGTCGACGATGGCGATTGGCTCACCACCAGCCACGTGAAGAGCGAATAATCTTTGGTCAGGCTCAAAAACAAGCCTGACACTTTACCCACTAGTCAACAGAGGCAGTTCCTCCTCAAACCGTCTCGGCGTCAATGTCCCGCATATAGATCTTTTTCCGTTGCGCCCCGAACTGCGCACACGCGATGGAACATGAATCGATTTTGTTTGTGCCCAGAATTTTGCAAGTTGCAATCCTCACAAAAGAGTGGTGGAGCCAGCCGGAATCGAACCGGCGACCTCTTGAATGCCATTCAAGCGCTCTCCCAACTGAGCTATGGCCCCAAATCTTTCGAACACATCAGGCGACGGAATGACTTCTACTGTCTAGTTCTTAACTTGCTCATCTAGATCAGTGTCAATGATGCCGGTTGCGTCTTCGTGGAAGTCATCATCTTCATCCAATAAACTGGGAGATTCACCATCGCCGTCTTCGGCTTCAACTTCTGAATCTATTTCAATATCAGAGTCGTCGTCTATTACCGATGTGCCTGACCGCTTGACATCGGCCGCTTCAGCATCCGCTTCTTCAAACGTTACGACTCGCTCAACTTTTTCGACAGCTTCCGGCATGTTCGCCTCTGAAGCTTCCTCCACTTTTTCAGCTACCGTCACGCCATCGACATTTTGCCTTGAACCCCCATGACTGCGCTGCATAAGCTGTTCCGGTTCATAGCTGCACTCACATTTCGGACAGATCGCCGGATTGTGGCCGAGATCATAAAATTTTGCCTCACAGTTTGGGCAGGTTTGTTTTATGCCGAGTTTTTCTTTCACAAGCACCGCCTTAAATCTCTGCAACTCGCCACCCGAGCATGACCGCTTGCCATTATCATGACCAACTGTAAAAAAGAATATAGTGCTCGTATATCCAAAATGATCGCTAGCAAGATTGACTGGAAGATTGCAACTTAGCCAAACCTGACAGAACGAAATTGTCAATAACTCAAACATTAAGAGCCGGCAAGCTTAGGGCGCACCGCTCCAAGCCGTTGAAAGGAAACGTGCGCGCGCCCAGTGATAAGTCGATGTCCCACCGCGCAATTATTTGCGCTGCTCTCGCTACGGGCGACTCTAGAATCACTGGACTTCTACAAAGCAACGATGTGCTGGCAACACTCGCCGCTATGGCGGAATTTGGATCAGAAATAGAGTCCGAAGGGCAGGGCCAATGGCGGGTTCGCGGTGTGGGGATCGGTGGCTTTCGCGAGCCTAGTCGCGTCATCGACTTCGGCAATTCCGGTACAGGTGTACGGTTGACTATGGGTGCTATGGCTACCACGCCAATACAAGCCGTATTCCAGGGGGACCAGTCTCTGTCGCGTCGGCCTATGCGTCGCGTCCTTGAACCGCTTGTTCAAATGGGCGCGAGGGTGCAAGCGCGGGATAATGACCTCTTACCGGTTATGGTAAGAGGGACAGATCGGGCCATTCCGATTGTTTACGAGTCGCCGGTTCCTTCGGCACAAGTCAAGTCGGCTATATTATTCGCCGGCCTCAACGCACCTGGTGAGACAAGGGTTGTCGAGAAAAGCGCGACGCGCGATCACACAGAAAGACTACTCCGCCTCTTTGGCACAACAGTCAACGCGGAAACCAGAGGAGACGGCACATATGTGGCGTGCGTAAAAGGACATGCCGAACTCAAACCCTGTCGTTTGACGATTCCTGGTGATCCATCGTCTGCCGCATTTGTTGCGGTTGCAGCTTTGGTGGTGCCTGATTCCGAAGTCCTGATCAACGATGTTCTTGTCAACCCATTAAGGGTCGGGCTTTACGAAACATTGGTAGATATGGGCGGCGACATCGAATTTATTAACCAAAGATACATATCCGGTGAACCTGTGGCCGACCTCAGAGTCTCGTATAGCGAACTCAACGGAGTTGACGTGCCGGCCGAGCGCGCGCCGTCCATGATCGATGAGTATCCGATTTTGTCTGTAGCCGCTGCAGCCGCCCATGGGCGCACGACCATGAAGGGTCTCGCCGAGTTACGCTTCAAGGAGAGTGACCGGCTGAGCGCAATCTTCAAGGGATTAAAGAGAAGTGGTCTTGACGTCACGGTCGGCGACGATGGCATCGCCATTGAAGGCGCAGGGCCGGCAACTTCTCGAACAAACGCACGGCCTATACCCGGCGGCAGCCAAATTAATACAAATGGCGATCACCGCATCGCCATGTCGTTCCTAACGCTCGGACTGGTAGCCCAAAACCCTATAGAGATTGATCAGGCTCATATGATTGAAACAAGCTTTCCGTCCTATTCGGACTTGATGATATCCCTTGGAGCGGAAATCGAGGACATCTCATGATCATAACGGTCGACGGCCCCGCGGCGTCTGGAAAGGGAACCCTCGCACGCAAATTGGCAACCCACTACGATTTAGCCTATCTCGATACGGGCTCTCTCTACCGTGCGGTCGCTCTGGCCTTACTGCAAAGCCATATCGACCCCAGCGATGTAAGAGCGGCCGTCGCGATAGCGAAAGCCTTAGATGTCGGGAACATCGATCAGGTCGCGATCAGAAAATCAGAGGTCGATACAGCGGCATCGATCGTAGCAGCGCTGGAACCGGTGAGGGCCGCCATACGTGACGCTCAAAGACAGTTTGCCAACAATCCTGCTGATGGAAAAAGAGGCACCGTGCTTGACGGCCGCGATATCGGCACGGTCATTTGCCCCAACGCGGATGTCAAGCTCTATGTGGATGCAAGTGCCGAAGTACGTGCAAAACGGCGATTTTTGGAACATCAAGAGAATGACGGGACGGGCCTGACTGAAAAGTCGGAGACACAATTTCTCAAGGAACTTATGGAACGCGACCGGCGTGATGAGTTGAGAGAAAGCTCGCCCCTGCGCATGGCAAACGATGCTTACTTGCTAGATACGTCTGATTTAAGTATAGAAGCAGCGTTCGAGGCGGCATGCGAAATTATCGATGCGTCCAAGGGGCCTTCGGTATCGCACCGTAATTCCTATGAACAGAGAATTAAAAAGTAATTCGAACCGAGATTTTTCTCGGAGGCGATGCGCCGTTAATGCTGTCTTTGCGACCGGGTTTTAAAAGCTGACTTTTCCCGTCCGCAATAGACGTCCAAGGAGATGCCATGTCGGAAACAACGCTTAACCCTAGCAGCGAAGACTTCGCTGCTCTCCTTGACGAATCGATGGGGTCATCGACATCAATCGAAGGAACCGTACTCACTGGCACGATCATTTCAATCGAAAACGATTTTGCTGTTATCGATGTGGGCTTGAAAACAGAAGGCCGCGTGGCGTTAAAGGAATTCGCCATGCCCGGTCAGAAGGCGGAAGTAAAAATAGGCGACACAGTGGAGGTTTACTTGGAGCGTGTTGAAAACGCGCGTGGCGAAGCAGTGCTTTCACGCGAGAAAGCGCGCCGCGAAGAAAGTTGGACACGGCTTGAAAAAAGGTTTGAGGCGAACGAACACGTTGAGGGGGTAATATTCGGTCGGGTCAAAGGCGGCTTTACAGTAGATCTCGACAGTGCGGTTGCATTCTTGCCAGGCAGCCAAGTGGATATCCGCCCGGTCCGTGACGTAAGCCCGCTGCTTAATATTACGCAGCCATTTCAAATTCTCAAAATGGACAAACGCCGTGGCAACATTGTCGTGTCGCGCCGTGCGGTTCTTGAAGAAACACGTGCTGAGCAGCGCAGCGAACTCATCAATAAACTCAAAGAGGGCGACATTATCGACGGTGTTGTGAAAAATGTCACCGATTACGGTGCCTTTGTTGATTTAGGCGGTGTCGACGGTCTGTTACATGTCACCGACATCGCTTGGCAACGAGTCAATCACCCGACGGATGTGTTGACAATCGGCGAGACCGTAAAAGTTCAAGTTATCAAAATTAATAAGGAAACCCAGCGTATCAGCCTTGGCATGAAGCAGCTTCAGACTGATCCTTGGGAAGGCGTTGCCGCCAAATATCCGGTTGATACCAAGTTCACAGGTCGTATTACCAACATCACTGACTACGGGGCTTTTGTTGAATTGGAACCGGGCGTCGAGGGATTGGTGCACGTGTCAGAAATGGGTTGGGTCAAAAAGAATGTCCACCCTGGAAAAATTGTTTCGACCTCTCAGGAAGTCGAAGTGATGGTCTTGGAGGTCGATCCGACTAAACGCAGAATTTCTTTGGGTCTCAAACAATGTATGGAAAATCCTTGGGAATCCTTCAAAGAGAAATATCCTCAAAACACAGAGATTGAAGGCGAAATCAAAAACATCACCGAATTTGGCCTGTTTGTCGGACTAGAAGGTGAAGTGGACGGCATGATTCACATGTCCGATCTTGATTGGAATCGTCCCGGTGAAGAGGCAATTAAAGACTATCAAAAAGGGCAAGTGGTCAAGGCTGTTGTGCTTGATATAGATCCGGAAAAAGAGCGGATCAGTTTAGGTGTTAAGCAACTTTCTGCCGATCCCGTGGAATCAATGGGTGAAGTCCGAAAAGGTTCGATCGTAACCTGCACCGTTGCTGAAATCATGACCAATGGAATCGAAGTGACCGTAGGAGAAGGCATGAGGTCGTTCATCAGAAAAAGCGACTTGTCTCGCGACCGGTCGGAACAACGGCCAGATCGCTTCGCGGTTGGCGACAAAGTCGATGCTCGAATTACAAAAATCGATAAAGTGAACCGTCGTATCTCTCTGTCGATTAAGGCGCGTGAAGTGGCGGAAGAAAAAGAAGCGGTTGCGCAATTTGGCTCTTCCGACTCTGGGGCAACCTTAGGCGATATTCTTGGGACTGCCCTGGACAAGATGAAAAGCAACCCAACCGAAGAGCGGGCGGCAACTGAAGTGATAGGAACCGAAAGTCCGCAGAAAGACGGAAGCCCAGAAAAAGAACCTAAGGCGACAGAAGCCGCACCATCTGAACCCAAGAAGGCAAAAACACCAAAAAAGAAAGCAAAAGAAATCCCGGCAAAGATAAACAAAGCCTCGGTGAAGGCATCCGATTCTGCGAGCCACGAGAAAGACAACGAAAGCGCAGCAAAAGTACCGGGGAAGAAAACCAGAGGTAAAAACGGCCGTAAAAAGAGCGAAAAAACTACACGCAAAAAAGACAATTAGACCGCTAGAGACATGCCCTCTTGCCAGCGTGCGGGAGTATCACTTACGCGATTCCATAGGCGACACGGAGACGGAGTTTTACAGACCAGAAGCGAGGCGTGGAACCTTGACGCTAACTCTTTAGTTTGTCACCATTTTGATTGACGCTCCGAGGCTGAACGAGATGCCTAACGGACTGGAATATTGATAAGGTCACCGGGGGGTTGGTCCCTAAGCGGGCAAGCACGCAATGATCAAATCCGAGTTGGTATCACATATTGCAGAAGCCAATCCGCATCTCCATCAACGCGATGTTGAACGCATTGTGAATACGGTCCTAGACGGAATATCCGTCGCGCTAGCACGTGGCGACCGCGTAGAATTACGCGGCTTTGGTGCGTTCCTGGTCAAATATCGCCCGGCGCGAACAGGACGTAATCCACGTACAGGAGAACCCGTGCATGTCGAAGCCAAGTGCGTACCGTTTTTTAGGAGCGGAAAAGAAATGCGCGAGCGGCTTAACAATAATTCCCGGTAAGATAGAACGGGATTCAGGTTGACATAGTGAAGAGATTGGTAAAGTGGGTGCTTTTGATACCCGTTGCGCTGTTGGTGTCGGCATTCGCCATTTCAAACCGTCAAATTGTTTCTCTGTCATTAGATATTTTTTCGTTAAATGATCCATCCATTTCGGTGGCAATGCCCATTTACTTGCTTGTTCTCGTCCCGATGTTTGTTGGCATTCTAATCGGCGGAATGACCGCCTGGATTGTCGGCTCCGAAGTTCGAAGAAACGCCCGCCACCTGCGGCGCAAAGCGAGGGAACTTGAACGAGACTTAGAGGTCTTGAGATCAGAGGAGACGCGCTCTCAACTACCCCCAACCTGACAAAACGAATACGTGGTCTTCTATCATCACAGACCACGACCTGACCTCAACAAATAGAACAAAGGTCCGGGCTAGATTGATCCGCGCAATCAGACCATACTCCGGTTGCTATGACCATCAAAGCCAAAATATGTGGCCTTTCTACACGGGAAACGGTGAATGCCGCCGTTGCGCATGGTGCGGCATTTTTGGGATTTGTGTTTTATGAAAAATCGCCGCGGCATGTAACGCCTGCACAAGCGGCCAAGCTAAGCGAGGACGTACCCGACCATGTGAAGAGAGTTGCATTATGTGTTGATGCGGATGATCACTTTCTTGAAGAGATAATCGACATTTGCGAACCGGACTATTTGCAGTTACACGGGCATGAATCACGCGAACGGGTCGCTGACATTCGAGACCGGATCGACAGGCCTATTATGAAAGCTGTTCGGGTTTCAGTTCAACAAGACGTTCATCGTGCCCGTGAATTTGAATCGGTAGCCGATTGTCTCTTGTTTGACGCAATGCCGTCACCAACAGACGTGGCGGCGTTGCCAGGCGGCAATGCACTGTCATTTGATTGGCACCTTCTCAGCAGTACAACATGGACCATTCCATGGATGCTCTCCGGTGGTCTCAACAGAGACAACGTGCAAATAGCCGTAAGAATAAGCGGGGCTCGGATGGTCGATGTCTCGTCAGGCATTGAATCCGCCCGTGGTGTGAAGGACGCCAAACTTATCAAAGAATTTCTTGCGACAGTCTCTAGACTTTGAAGTGTGCCCAACGAACAAGGCCATCCGCATTTGCAATGCGTTAAGAAATGAGCCAACCAAACTCATATAAGCAAGGCCCCGATCAACATGGCCATTTTGGGATTTTCGGAGGCCGATTCGTTCCAGAAACGCTCATGCCTCTCATTCTGGACCTTGAATCGCAATATGCCACAGCCAAGAATGACCCGGCATTTCTCGCGGAGCTCGACGCCTATCTTGAGCATTATGTGGGCCGTCCAAGTCCGCTTTATTTTGCAGAGCGTCTGACGGAGTATTTAGGCGGTGCAAAGATCTACTTCAAACGCGACGAGCTAAACCATACCGGCGCACATAAAATCAACAACTGCATTGGTCAAGTTTTGCTCGCCAACCGCATGGGTAAAAAGCGCATCATTGCCGAGACAGGTGCCGGGCAACACGGTGTTGCCACAGCCACTGTAGCTGCCCGTTTCGGACTATCTTGCATCATTTACATGGGCTCGACTGATATCGAGCGCCAACAACCAAACGTTTTCCGAATGAAGCTCTTGGGCGCCAAGGTGATGCCAGTAAGCTCCGGTTCGCGTACATTGAAAGACGCGATGAACGCAGCCTTGCGTGACTGGGTGACCAACGTCAAATCTACATTTTACATTATCGGCACTGTTGCAGGTCCACATCCCTACCCCGCCATGGTGCGAGATTTTCAGTCTGTGATCGGACGAGAAGCGCGGGCGCAAATTCTGGAACGCGAAAATCGCTTGCCTGATACGTTGATCGCATGCATTGGAGGCGGATCAAATGCCATGGGCCTATTCTATCCATTTCTTGACGATGACGTCGCTATCGTCGGTGTCGAAGCAGCCGGTAAAGGTTTGGAGACAGGTGAACACGCCGCATCGCTTACTCGAGGTAAGCCCGGAGTGCTTCATGGCAATCGAACCTTTCTGCTTCAAACGGATGACGGCCAAATTAAGGACGCTCATTCAATCTCTGCCGGGCTTGACTACCCGGGAATTGGTCCTGAACATGCCCAGCTTAAAGAAACGGGTCGTGTCGAGTATGTTACTGCAACAGATGACGAGGCATTGGAAGCCTTTCAACTGTCAACAAAGTTAGAGGGGATTATTCCGGCGCTGGAGCCGAGTCACGCTTTGGCGGAAGTCATTAAGCGGGCGCCGGGGTTACCCAAAGACCATTTGATTGTCATGAACATGTGCGGTCGCGGAGATAAAGATATCTTCTCCGTTGCCGAAGCGCTTGGGGTTTCGTTATGAGTGCAAAGGCGAAGACGCGAATCGATCACTGCTTTGAACGGCTGGGGAAGGAAAAACGTTCCGGGCTCATCACTTTCGTCACCGCCGGCGATCCAAACCCGAATGTTTCTCTCGAACTGATACGACAACTGCCCGCCGTCGGCGCCGATATCATTGAGCTTGGCATGCCATTTACGGATCCCATAGCAGACGGACCGTCCATTCAAGCGTCAAGTATGCGGGCGCTCCAAGCCGGCGCCTCGATGGTGAAGACGCTCAAACTCGTCGAAGCTTTTCGCGCCCATGACGAAATAACACCCATCGTTTTCATGGGCTATTACAATCCCATTTACATCTATGGAAGGGATAAATTTTTGTTCGATGCGATTCGTGCGGGTGTTGATGGCTTGATTGTCGTCGATTTGCCGCCGGAAGAAGACGAGGAGCTATGTGTCCCGGCTCTCAAAGCGGGTCTGAATTTTATCCGTCTTGCCACGCCGACAACAGATAATCATCGACTAAAATCTGTGCTCAATAACACGAGCGGCTTTGTCTATTACGTCTCAATTACCGGAATTACAGGCACGCACGAGGCCAATGCCAGTCTAGTGGAGTCCGATGTCCGTCGCATCAAACAGCATACGGATTTGCCGGTTGCTGTCGGCTTCGGCATCAAGACGCAGCAAAATGCTGCAGCCATTGCCCGTGTCGCCGACGCGGCTGTGGTAGGATCAGCGATTGTCGATCGCATTGCTGCAGGATTGGATGCGCAAGGTGCACCAAAGGCAAACTTAATCGACGAGGTCTTGAAATATGTCCAGACTCTTTCTAATGGAGTGGCTGAGAGTCGCCGCCAAGTGGCTCGGTAAGGAGAGTTGACCCTATGAATTGGTTGTCGAATTTTGCTCGACCTAAGCTCAAGGCGCTGTTTAGCCGGCAGGAGACACCGGAAAACCTGTGGATAAAATGCGACAATTGCGGCGACATGATCTTCCATAGTGATCTCGTGAGCGATCAGCATGTCTGCTCTAGTTGCAATTTCCACATGAAAGTTGGGCCTAAGGATCGCCTAGCGTCCCTCTTTGACGATGGCAACTACGAGCTTATCGAACTTCCCAGTGTACCTGTTGATCCGCTAAAATTCAGAGACGAAAAGAAATACACCGAGCGTATTAAAGATGCCCGCAGCAAGACAGGTCAAGACGATGCCATGATCTCGGCCGTGGGCACTTTAGACGGTGTTCCCGTCGTAATCGGTGTACAGAACTTTGCGTTCATGGGTGGCTCGCTTGGCATGGCAACCGGCGAGGCTATTATAAAGTCGGCCGAAGTGGCCCTGGAAAAGAAATCACCTCTCATTTTCTTTACTGCCGCAGGCGGCGCGCGCATGCAGGAAGGCATTATGTCGCTCATGCAGATGCCGCGCACCACAATCGCCATACAGATGCTGCGAAACGCACATCTTCCTTACATCGTTGTCTTGACTGATCCGACCACCGGCGGCGTCACGGCATCGTACGCCATGTTAGGCGACGTGCAGATCGCCGAGCCCGGGGCATTGATCGGCTTCGCGGGCCCGCGGGTGATTGAGCAAACTATTCGCGAAAAACTGCCCGAGGGTTTTCAGCGTGCTGAATATCTTTTCGAACACGGGATGCTAGACATGGTGGTGCACCGTCACGAATTGCGCGCCACACTGGTCAAACTTGTCAGATTACTGATGAATGGGGATTCGATGGATCTTCATCGATCGCGCACCACAGTCAAAAAAGTTGAGGGAAAAGAGGGTTTGGCAGACGTGCGTGCGCGCGATGCCAAAGATATCATCGAGGCGGAGCGGCGCATCCAGCTCGCCGGCCAAACTCCCTGAAATGCTGACGGCAGCCTCAAATCAACTCGACATTAACGCCACCCTTGAGCGATTGTTGACTCTGCATCCAAAGCGAATCGATCTCGCATTGGATCGTATCGGTCGCTTGCTAACAGCGCTCGGCAACCCTGAGTACGCCTTAGCACCCGTGATTCACATTGCTGGCACCAACGGCAAGGGGTCCGTGGCTTCATTTCTACGCGCCATTTTGGTTGAAGCAGGATATCGCGTGAATGCGTACACGTCGCCGCACTTGGTTCATTTTCGCGAGCGCATTTGGCTCGCCGGCCAAGACAGTGCTCTAGGCGCAGCCATCACCAACGACGCGCTCGCCAATGTTCTCGCAGAATGCGAGGCGGCAAACGGTTTGGAGCCCATAACGTTTTTTGAAGTTACAACAGCCGCCGCTTTTCTGGCGTTCTCTCGAAATCCGGCCGACGTAACGCTCGTTGAAGTCGGACTTGGGGGCACGTATGACGCAACCAACGTCATTTCCAATAAGGCACTCAATATCATTACTCCAATTGATTACGATCATCAGAATTTTTTGGGGACCTCACTCGAACAGATCGCCGGTGAAAAGGCCGGTATTTTGCGGCGAGCGGTCTCCGGGATCATCGGCAAACAAGATGAAGACGCCTTGGCTATCATCAAGCATAGGGCCACCGAAATTGGCGCGCCGCTGATTGTGCAAGATCAGGATTTCATTGCACATGAAGAACATGGGCGCTTGGTCTTTGAGGACGTCAAGGGGCTTGTGGACTTACCTCTCCCCCGTCTTGCAGGACGCCATCAAATCGACAATGCAGCTATCGCCATTGCGGCGGTCAGGGCGTTGGACAAATTTTCGGTCTCGGCTGATGCCCTCGGCAACGGAATGCGGAAGGCACACTGGCCTGGTCGTCTCCAGCAACTCAAACCGGATTACATCCTGGAAGACGACTGGCTAGGCGAGTTACCCGAAATCTGGTTGGACGGCGGTCACAATCCGGCGGCGGGCCGTGTCCTGGCAGAAGCCATGGCAGATCTGGAAGAGCGTGTACCGCGGCCGCTCTACCTTATCGTCGCCATGATGAACAACAAAGATGCTCAAGGGTTTTTAAAACCGTTTCAGACGTTGGCGTGCAAAGTCATCGCACTTCCCCTTCCCGGTCAAGAGAACGGCATGGCAGCAGACGACCTTGCAGATGCCGCGCAGGCAGCCGATTTGCCAAGCGAAAAGGCGGATGATCTTGCATCCGCCTTTCAGTCTGTTTTGCGAGACGTTAATTTGAGCGCAAACGAAGATGAATCACCGCGACTTCTGATTTGCGGCTCGTTATATCTCGCTGGCTACATCCTGGAACGCTACCGTGCTGTTAGCTGAGCATCCGCGGTCGAAGATTCAATCCACTCGACGATTTTACCTTTAGGTAAGGCGCCGACTTTCGTCGCCGCCACTTGGCCGTCCTGGAACAACATCAATGTGGGAATGCCGCGCACGCCATATTTGTTCGGCGTTTGGGGATTTTCATCAATGTTGATCTTTGCAATGCGAATCTTTCCGCCCATTTCATCAGCGATCTCCTCAAGAGCCGGTCCGATCTGTTTGCATGGTCCACACCACTCAGCCCAAAAATCGACCAATACCGGACCCGATGCTTTCAAGACGTCTTGTTCAAATGACGCGTCCGTAACCTTCGCCGTCGCCATATTTCACTCATCCTTTCGTCTAAATTCGTTATCCCACTTGAATGACACGGAAGCTCTTCAATATCGAAATCTAAAAACGAGCACATTCATCGTCAAGGCGTACGCAACACTGCAAATCTTCATAGTTATCAGTAATCCAGCTAGCAGAGGGCTTGATCCAGCAGAACCGCCGGCAACGGCATCAAGTTCGGGCCGTCGGTCCACAACAGCGCACAGTCGACGGGCTTTTCTGGAGTGATCTCCTGGAGAAGCGCACGATAACAAGCCATTTGCCGGAGGTATACTACGCTGACTTCACTGGGGGTAAGAGGAGGTGTCCGATTGGTTTTGTAATCCACAATTAAAACACGCGACGTATCAATCAACAGACGGTCCACTTGACCATTGACGACAGTAGTGTCCGGAATCCCCGTCACACGGCCGACAAGGGATACCTCGGCCCCGCTTCCCGGACCAAAGACGGGAGAGAATTGGTCATGATTTAAGACTGCAAGTGTCTCCGAAGCAATTTCATAACGCAGATCTGACGTCAAATGCCCGGCAGTGCGATCAAGATAATATTGGGCGGCGCTTGAACGCTGCGCTTGAGGAATATCTGGAAGATATTGAAGAAGCTTGTGGATCAATCGACCGCGCTCGTAACGGCTGCGGCCATTATTGTAGAGAGGTGATATAAGATCTGGCTCGGAGTCTTCGCTTGTCTCATCCGTCAACCGACTTGGGCTCTTGCGCATTTCCACATCCTCTTCAGGTGCTGGCATGTAAAGCCACCGCGGCAATTGTGTTTTTAATGAATCACTTTCAAGTTCACCAAATTCGCTTTTTGGCTCAGGCTCGGTCTCCTGTTTGCACGTGATACGAAGTCCTGAGCCCCCAAAAGGTAAGTCTACTTCGTGTGCAGACGGTTCAAGCGCCGCTTTCACCTTTTCATACCAGCAACCCTCCTTCACAGATTTTCTGACAGGATAACCGGCCACATAGAGCCGGTCTTTGGCGCGCGTCATGGCCACATAAAGCAAACGATAGTACTCCGCTTGGCGCGCGGCGGCAAAAGTTTCGCGCGCCGTCCGTGTCGTGAGGTCGTCGGCGGCTTTACGCACAGGCCAAAGAACAGCATCGCTTGCGGTTTCGATGAGTTGAGGATCATGGCGCCCGTCGGGCGCGTCACATGTGTCAGGCAAGAAAACGACCGGGCTTTCGAGGCCCTTTGCGGCGTGAACCGTCATAACCCGGACTTCTTTTTTACCCATGTCCAATTCACGTTTCAGTTCAATGTCGCCAAATTGGAGCCATTGCAAAAAACCTTGCAGGCTAGGCGCCGCCATACGCTCGTACGCGAGCGCGAGATTCAAGAACTCATTGATGGGATCTGCCGAGTCCTTCCCGAGCCGCTCAAGCAAACGAGTACGGTTGGACTGGGCATCGCGACCGCTCAAAACGGGCAGATCAAGAACGCTTTGATAGAAATCGAAGGGCCGGTTTCTACCAGCCAGTCGCAGCACTTGACGCAACGCGCAACAGACAGGACCATAAACAGATTCATCATTCCCTCGGCTGGCCAGTGCGTCCCACAAATATCCGTCCCGTCCATAGGCCAACTCAAACAAGTCATCCTCGGAAAGTCCTATAAACGGACTTTTGAGGACGGTCGCCAGTGTGAGATCATCATACGGCAAGAGCGCGAACTCGCCCAGAGCGATCAGGTCCATCACCGCGATATGGTCGGTGAGTCTCATGCGGTCGGCACCGGAAACGGGAATGTCGCGCTTTTTCAGTAAACGAATCATCTCATCCATGAAGGCATCTCGACGCCGCACCAAAATCATGATGTCGCTTGGTTCAATATCGCGACCCTGGCTCTCCAATCTCTCGCCGGTCTCCAGCCAACCGGCAATGGTGTCGGCGATCATCGTCGCCAATACCGCACGCGGATTGGCCACACGAACTTGATCAAGAGGTGTATCCCAGGGATCACTGGATGTGCGTTCTTCCGGCTGAACAACGGGCCAGATCTCGACGAGCCCCGCCTGACCCTCGCGATGAGTGACATGGTCGATATAGTCTTCGGATGCGACCAAATGTTTCCGCATGTCCTTGGACGAAAACACCTCATCGACCGCAAATAAAATGGGGTGAGTCGAGCGAAACGACCTGTTGAGTTCGACATCCTCCCAGTGTTCAGACGCGCCCTCGATACGGACACGGAATTTTTCGCGCATCCTGGAAAACTCTGCCGGATCAGCCCCCTGAAATGAGTAAATCGATTGTTTTGGGTCACCGACCGCAAATACAGTCCGTGCCCGCAGCGGCGCCTGTTCGGCGCGCACACCGGCACCTGAGAAAAATTCCTCGCCCAAGGCCTCAATGACCAACCACTGATCGGGGCTCGTATCCTGCGCCTCATCAACCAAGATATGATCAAGACCGCCGTCGAGCTTGTAGAGAACCCAGGATGCGGCCGCCGATGTCCTCAACAGGTCCTTGGTGTAGAAAATAAGATCGTCGAAATCGACGCCCGCGCGCTCTCTCTTTCGGACGGCATAAAGTTTCAGAAAGTGAGCGGCAATATGAAGAAGAGCGTTCGTCCCTTCAAAGATGTCGAGGGATTTCAGTTTTTGCGACAGGTCGTAAACGCGCTTTTGTTCGGCTGCCAGAAACTCTCCGAGCCAGGGTTGAGCGTCTAGAAGTCCGGATGGTGCTATTCGCTTTCGCCGCGCACCGTCTTTTTTTGTAAGGTATAATTCGGCGTAGCCCGCCAGATCGGCTCTGCTGCCGTCACTATCCAAAAACTCCCTCAGTTTTCTTTGCAACGTCAAACCTGTTTCCCGGCTTCCCGTCCTCCCTGCCGCAAGCAAAATTGCCGCCGCGCGTTCAACATCGCAACGGCGCGCTTCAAAGTCTTCACGCGCATTCTTGAGAACGGTTTCAACGGTCTCATCTGCATCAAGGTCCAAATGTCGGCGGGTAAATTCGATTGCACCTTCCATGCCGCCACAGTTCTCGAACAGCGCAGCAAACGTTTGCCGTTTGTCCTCGACTTCGCGCAAGAGAGAGTCGAATTTCATAATGCTCGCCCGGGCGATGACGGAGTGAAGGGCCGCATTCAGTTCCGGCACTCCGGCACGGTCCACTTCCGCCAAGAGATCTTCGCGCACCTGGCTCATCAACTCCGAGACGGTACGTTCATCAAGCACCTCAAAGTGGGGTGCAACGCCAGCCTCCAGAGGAAACCGTCTGAGCAGCCTTTCGCAAAAGGCATGGATGGTTTGAATCTTGAGACCGCCGGGCGTTTCCAACGCGCGTGCAAAGAGACGCCGCGCTAATTGCAATTGAGCCGGTTGGACCGGATGCCCGGTTACCGTCTCGAGAGCTTCACTCAACTCGTCATCCGGCAAAGTCGCCCAGGCTCCTAAAGTCGAGAAAAGCCGGTTAGCCATTTCGACGGCCGCGACCTTGGTGAACGTCAAGCAAAGAAGCCGTTCCGGCGATGCGCCTTCGAACATAAGTCGAATGACCCGTTGGGTGAGCACATGCGTCTTTCCCGTACCCGCGTTGGCCGTGACCCAAACGGATGCGCCCGGATCAGTCGCCGTCGCTTGCGCTTCGGTGGACTTCGTCACGATCCATCCTCCACATCCGCCAGTCCGGGAACGGACCATTCCTTGACGCGGGCCAAGTGATCATAAACGCCTTCTCTTGCTACAAATATCGGCCTGGGCCTGGAGAGATAGGGCGTCGTTTCATCGTCGAACTCGGCAATATACCGAACAAGACCCGCTTCGGTTTCGGCAATGAGTTCCGCCGCATCTTCCTCGTCATCCGCAATCGATCTTTTCGGCCGTGTCGAACCGCTTACGGAAAGCTGCAAATAACTCAAACAAGTCACTCTTAGCGGATTGAGACCTTTAAACTTCCCTTCACGCGCGATCAGACCCAGCAGCGGCAATTGGGGAAAGAGCTGAGCCTCAACCTGCGTCCGTGACGGCACAGCGCCGATTTTATAGTCGTAGATTGCAAATCCACCTTCCACTTCATCTATACGGTCGGCACGTGCGGACAATGTGACGGAACCCGCAGGGGCAGGTAGCGCCAGCGCTCCACTTAGCTCCGTGCCGAGCGGACGGCCCGTCTCGCGCAAGTCGGTTTCGAATTCAATGAAGCCTCTGGCGATGTGCAGAAACTGGTGCCACCAAAAGGTGCGCAGCGCAGGCGCAAGCGCGAATCGGTCGAAAACGTCTTGCGCGATCGCAACGAGTTCATCGTATGCTTTGTCCGGCAACCGGTCAGGAAAACGGCTGACGAATTTCTCAAGAATAGTGTGGATCAAAGTGCCGCGTTCAAGCGGACCTGGATCATGATCGAGTGGTTCAAGCGGTGACAGACCGAGAATCTTTTTGGCATAAATCGAGTAGGGATCCCGGATCCAGGTTTCAATTTCGGTCACTGAAAACCGCCGCGGACGAACGGCGACTGGAGGACACGGCGCGGGTGGAGACAGAGGCGCGTAGCCATCAGCTTGATCCAAACGCCGGGCCCATACCGCATAAGGCTTGTCCGATTGCAGCATCCCGTGCGCGCCGGCGCCGCGCAAGATGGTCTCAAGCCGCATCAGCCAGCGAGACGCCACCGTCGGCGTGCCGTCAACCCGTTCGGAACGTGTGAGCACGACCCGTTCAGCATTGGTCAACTGCGCAAAGTCGTGAGCCGCCAAGCCGATGCGCCGTTCCAGCGGCGAGAGACCGAGCTGTGCGCGCATCTGTCGGCTCAGCCAAGGATCCGCGTCAACTCGTACAGGCCAAGTACCTTCATTGAGGCCACCGAGTATAATGAGATCAGCACTCTGCAAACGTGCTTCCAATGGGCCCCAGATAAAAAGCCGTGGATGACGACCCGTTTTCGGCCGCACTACCCGCTCAGACATAAGCCCTTCTATAAGACTTGCATACTCGGTCCATGCGAAAGCCGGTGCATATGCCGCATCGTCCAGCATCTCAGCCATGAAACGCGCGGCGGCTTCTCCATCATCGCCGGACCACAGGTCACTACACGTCCCATCGGATGTCAGCGCAAGGCTCTCAGCCGCTTCAATATGTGCAACTAAGAAATCCCGAAAAGGACTCGCCTTGCCACGGGAAACCTCAAGAAGCGGCCCAAGCGCCGACTCCAAAAGCCGAAGAAATTCGGGCAAGCCCCTTATATCCACATCGAGTCGTTCGCAGGCGCGCGCCAGACCTGCCACACCATTGCCGGGCCGCACCCCCCGTAGACAGGCAAGCTCAAGCCTCTCAACGAGCCGCCTTTGTTCATGAGCGTCATAGCCGCAACGGCACATGTGATGTTTCAGCAGACTGAGCAAAGGAACGGGCGCCGCTTCGTCTCGCGCTACCTCGGCAATCAATCTCAAAAACGTGCCGACAGGGGTTTGGCCAAGCGGCGTACCTGCCGAATCGTCGATCGCCACGCCCCAACGCCGCAGCTTTGCGGCAACGCGGCGGGCCAAATCACGATCGGGAGTGACCAACACACCCGTAGCACCTCGCGTTTCAAGCACTTCTCTCAAGATGACGGCAATAGTGACCGCCTCTTCTCCGGGATCCTCCATGGTGATATAGGAAAGGCCCTGAAGCCCACGATCCCATCCCTCGCTTTGAAACTGACCAATCGCGGATTGCCACCCGTCAGTGGATGTGGCCGGCCTCAGCGCTTCGGCGATCACGCGGCGGCGCAAGCGCACGGCTTTCGGCTCTTCAATATCTTCGACAGACGGCCAAAGCTTGACATCACCCCGCTCAACACGCATGTGACTCAAGAGTTCTTTCATGCCGAATTGGGGATGACCCGGATCGACAGTCGCCCACGCCCCGTCATCCATTTCGAGATCAAGCCCGGGTAAAACGACCGCACCGCAGTTCAAACGCGCGATAACCGAAAGCAAATCAGCCGTTGCCGGAATGGATCCCGTGGAGCCTGCGGCAATCACCGGGTCCGAAGGCGGAGCATTACGCCAACGCTCGGCTTGAGCCTCAAGCAGCCGATTGCGCCGCTCGGCGGGGTCGATCAAACCTTCTTCATCAAGTATGGAGGACCAATGTTCCGAAATGATGTTGAGAAACCCGAGAACATCTTGCCAATGTTCCGTGAACTGATCAGGCACAATTTTATCAAGGTTGCTGAAATCGATGCGTTCCGTGATGAGGGAATCAAGAAAACGGCCTAGTTCGGCGGCAAGCCGGATCAACTGAGGAGTATGGGCCAGATTGAGATTCCGGTCACCTTGTCCCTTCCGTTCACTCCAGCGGTGAATAAGTTGCGCCAAAATGAACTGCCGCCTGAGCGCGGGCATGCTGGGTACGAGGTCACCAAAAGCATCGGTGTCCGACTCGATCGAAAGACCCTCGATAAGAAGTTCATCTTCGTCAACATCGCCAATCGGCCGCAATTTAGGAAGCAAAAGCGCATTAGGGCCCCGCTCTCGGATCAAACGCAAAAAGGCGTCACTTAGATTCCGGACCGCACGGCGCGTCGGAAGCAAGATTGTCACCCGAGATAGCGCCAAAGGATCCGATTTTTTGGCGTAAAGGTCGGCGACACCGCGTGCCAGATAATCGAGAAAAGGGAAAGAAGGCGGAATTGTATAAAGTTGAAGCGTTTTTCTCATATTTCCGATCAGAAAGAAATTGTCAGCATACAGTTTATATTATTTGAACATATCGGCTTTCTTCTTTTGAATGAATATCTCCGCGCCTTGAACGGCTTCTCGAGTTCCCACATGCATCCAGGTACCGTCAAGAACAAGACCGAACAGACGGCCTCTCTCCAGGGCGTGATCCCAGATCAAATTGTTCGAGAAGGCGCCGTCGGGACACCCGTCAAACACATGCGGATTCATGATTTGAACACCTGTCCAGACGTACGGGGCCGTGTTCTCATTCCCTCTGCGCCGGAGCCGTCCGGACGGTTCGAGAAAAAAGTCTCCCTTGCCCGAATAACCGAGCGCTTGTTCTACCGGCGCCAAAAGCATGAGCACATCCATGCCGCCCTGCCAAGTGCTGGCCAGTTCCAGGAGATTTTGAACCTCGCCTTCCAACCATATGGAGTCGCTGTTGTAAGTAAAGAAGGGCCGGCCTTCAAAGAAGGCCAGCGCCTTGGCGACACCGCCACCCGTATCCAGCAGTTCCTCCCGTTCATCGGAAAACCGGATGTGAACGTCCGTGCGGCACTTGAGATGAGCCTCAAGCATGTCTGCCTTATAGTGAAGGTTGACAATTATGTCCGTCACGTCCAGAGCCTTGAAACGGTCGATCGCATAATCGATCAAGGGTTTGTTCAAGACCTCGACCAGCGCCTTGGGGCGGTCTTTGGTCAACGACCCCATTCGAGTTCCCAGTCCGGCGGCTAAGATCATGGCCCGTTTCGGCGGCTCAGCCATGGGCGCGGCCGTCTGTTTGCGGAACGGTATGCCTCATTTCATCTGGTATGTGGGAATCAAACCAGTCCTTTAGTTTTTCCAAATGTCCGGCCTCGAGATCATGCTCCATATGGCGCCAAACGCGCGGCAACAGCTTCAGATAAGCGGGCTTGCCGTCGCGCTTGCAGAGACGAGCAAATATACCGATGATCTTGGCATTGCGCTGGGCACCCAACGCCGCGTATGACCGACGAAATTCATTCCCGTCGAATGACGGTATTACCGACTTCATGACTCCGCAGTAGTACTCAATCATGTCTTCGGCCAAGTCGGGGGGCACATCACGGCGCGCATCTTCCAGGAGAGACACCAAATCATAGGCTCGTGGGCCCAGGACGGCATCTTGAAAATCAATGAGACCTACGCGCGCCGTTCCTTCACGCGCACGCAACCAAATCAGATTCTCCGCATGATAGTCGCGCAGAACAAGAACTGGATGGTCGGCCCGTATGCTTGGCCAAACCTCGTTCCAGGCTTCGAGAAAACTTCGTTTCGTATCCTCTGACGGACTCTTTCCTTTGACCAGAGGCCAAAACCAGTCAGTCAAAAGCTCCGCTTCAGCAATGAGCGCCGTATCATTGTACGTACCCAAAACATAATCAGGCCTGTTGGGTATGGAAAGCGCATGTGAGATCTTTTGTTGATGCAACAGCAGAAGCACATCTACGGCCGCCTTGTACAATTCCGTTTCATCCGCACCCTGTTCGAGGACGCGCGCAAACAAATCGTCACCCAAATCTTCCAACAAAAGAAAACCCCGATCCAAATCTGCGGCCAGCACCTTCGGCGGGCTCAACCCAAAACCGCTCAATAGATTGCTGAGCGCAACAAAAGAGCCCATATCAGGACCGGCGAGCCGTGCGGTCGCGTTGTAGCCAAGCGCTTTTCGTTCGTCGATGCTCGCTCCCGGCGGAAATGAAGGAGCTTCGGCAGACGGCGGTGCGTTCATCAACACGGCTCGCCCTTCAGGTCTGTAAAGGCGTTCGTATTTTCGCGTCGATGCATCGCTGGCAATCGGTACACGACGGGCGACCGACCACTTGTTGTCGCCGAGGAAGGCTTCAAGTTCGTCTTCCCGGTCAGTCGTCACTTATTTCCTGCGCATAACCTTCAAATGACATGATTTTCAGGCGAGGCGCCCAAACACCATATCCGGTACATGTTGCCGTACGATGCATGCCCGCGTCCTTGAGTTCAATCTCCGTTCGGTCGTCGGGAAGAAGCCCCCCCAATCGGTCGGGCCATTCTACGACAACCAAGCCTTCTTCCAGAGCATCTTCGAATCCCAACTCCACTATATCGCGTTCGCATTCCACTCGATAAAGATCGAAATGAAAAATCGTGCCTCTCTCCGCCTGATAGCTCTGCACGAGCGTAAAGGTGGGACTGACGACATCTTCCGTTTCACCGTTTTCTCCCAAAAAAGCCCCGATAAGGCCGCGGGCAAAGGTTGTTTTGCCCGAACCGAGCGCGCCACTTAGACAAATCAAGTCACCGGTGACGGCGTCCGTGCTGAACGCGGCGCCCAATGCGCACGTCGCGGCCGGGCCGACGAGCGAGAATTTTCGCGTCACTGTTTCGGACATTTGCTGTGCGTTTCAGCGCACCGAATGTAAAATCATATCGTCAAAACCGGAGGGCTTGATTCGCTTCACAAGGTTCGACATTTTACGCCGTTCGACAGCTCGCATCACCCCGAACTCTCCGTTTTGAACAACAAACACAAGGCGTAACACGAGAACGCCTCATTGGCGAAAGGGGATCATGACCTCAAATCAAACGATTGTCATCGTAGGCGCGGGTCATGGCGCGGGGCAGGCGGTGGCAAGCCTGCGCGCTCAAGGATTCGACGGTCACTTGACGTTGATCGGCGAAGAACCTCATGTGCCTTACCAGCGGCCGCCCTTGTCAAAAAAGTTTCTGGCCGGCGAACTCGATGTAGATCGAATCTATTTCAAGCCTAAGGATTTTTATTCAGACAAGCGCGTGGAACTCATGCTCGGCGCACACGTTACCGAATTAATTCCCGATCAGCACCATGTCAGGCTGCACGATGGCAGACGAGTGCGTTACGACAAGCTGCTTCTGATGACAGGGTCCCGGGTACGGACACTTGATGCTCCCGGGGCCAATCTTCCCGGCGTGTTCTATCTGCGCGGCATCGATGACGCTGAAGGCATTCGCGAGCGTTTCGCGCCCCACGCCAAGCTCGTCGTCGTAGGCGGCGGATATATCGGGCTTGAGGTCGCGGCCGTCGCCGTAAAATTGGGACTCGATGTAACCGTTCTTGAAAGTGCGGACCGACTGATGCCCCGTGTTGTCGGCGATGACGTCGCTCATTTTTTCGAAGACATGCACAGACGGAAAGGCGTCAAAATAGAGACCGGAAAAACGGTTTCCGGATTCGAGGGCCGAGGCAATCTTGAACGCGTTCTCTGCGCCGACGGCTCGCGTTTTAATGCCGACATTGCGGTGAACGGAATCGGCATCCTGCCCAATCAAGAACTGGCTGAAGCCGCAGGTCTGGATGTCGACGATGGAATCGTCGTCGACGAATTCTGTCGAACGCAAGATACGGATATTCTTGCCGCAGGCGATTGCACCAATCATCCCAATTCCATACTAGGTACCCGATTGCGGCTCGAATCCGTTCACAATGCACTGGAACAGGCAAAAACAGCAGCCTCGACGCTCTGCGGCTCGCCGAAAGCATATGAGCAAGTGCCGTGGTTTTGGTCCGATCAATATGACGTCAAGATGCAAATCGCGGGCTTGAGTCAATGTCACGACGAGGTCGTCATTCGTGGCGACCCCGGTACCGGGAAATTCGCGGCCATCTACTTGCGCAACGGAGCGATCATAGCCGTCGATGCCATTAATGCCGCGCAGGAATATATGGCGGCGCGCAAACTCATCGCTCAAAAGGCAAAGATTGCGCCCGACCGACTGGCCGATACGACCATCCCCATGAAAAAGATGGTCTGAGTATCAAACGACATGAATGTGAATGCCAAAGATTACCTATATAGAGTTCGACGGCAGCAAACACGTTGTTGATGTGACGACGGGATTGAGCGTCATGGAGGGCGCCGTCAAAAACATGATTCCCGGCATCGATGCAGATTGCGGCGGCGCCTGCGCGTGCGCCACATGCCATGTATATGTTGACGAAGCGTGGCAGGACAAATTGGAAGGCGCGGCGGAAATGGAATCGAGCATGCTCGACTTTGCCGAGAATGTGAAAGACAACAGCCGTCTATCGTGCCAGATTCCCGTCACCGATGCACTGGACGGACTCATCGTGCACATGCCGGAGTCGCAATACTAGAACCTGCATCAAACGCGAGTCTTTGGGTGCTGGCGGCCACAGCAGCGCCCCTTTATTCGGCCGCGGCTTTCCTTTTGCCGGTCCGCTCGGGGCGAACCTCCTTGGCATGTACAGGCAAGTGAAACGAGACTTTCGTTCCCACTTTGGGCTTCGATTCGAGGGCAATCCAGCCGCCATGCAATTCGACAAAACTGCGCACCAGCGCAAGCCCCAAGCCCGGCCCCCCGCGACTGTCCTCCGTTCCCCGGCTCTCGAAGCGATCAAAGACAGTCGGCTGGTTTTCCGGCGCAATTCCCATGCCCGTATCGCTCACCCAAATGCACACGTCACTTTCAGAGCGTTCCGCACCTATTGTTACGACTCCGCCGGGATCGGTAAACGAAATCGCGTTGGACAACAGATTGAAGATGATTTGCCGCAAGCGACGTTCGTCGGCCCTGATGCTGCCGATCTCGGGGTCGACCTCAAGATCGATTGTGATGTTCTCATCTCCTGCGCGGCCGAGTACCAATTCACGAGAATTGGAGAGTGTTGCAAAAAGATCCGCATCCGAAAGCTCCAGAGACATCACGCCTGCCTCGATGCGCGCCAGATCGAGAATGTCATCCATAACCAACAACAACTGGTTGGAGGCTTCCAAAATTGCATTTGAATATTCGTGCTGACGTTCGTTAAGCCCGCCGACCATTTCCTTATCCAGCATTTCGGAAAAGCCCTTGACTGTCGTGAGCGGCGTCCGCAATTGATAGGATACGTGTGAAATAAACTCCGACTTCAGGCGATCGGCCGCTTCAAGAGCTTCATTTCGGTCGCGCAGGGCTTGGGTCATGCGCGCGGTATCCGTCACATCCAAGAATGTGAAGAGCGTCGCGCCATTGGGCAGCGGCAAAATTGCATAATCGATTTGCGAATTGTCGCGACGTTCCAAACGGCCTGTCAGCTTGTGGCGCTGCTCGCTAAAAGACGTGACTCGTTCGGCCATACGCTGCCATTCTTGATCGTCATCGAACAGGGGATGGCACCATTCGACGACCTCGGTGAAATGAGGGTGCCCATCGAGCTTTTCCTGATCCAAACGCCAAATATCGGCAAAGGATTTGTTCTGAAGTTCGAGCCTTCCGTCACTACCGAAGACAGCCACACCTTCGCTCAAATTATCGAGCGTCGCCCGCTGAACTTTCGCCAAGGTATTGAGCGATGATTCGAGCTGGAAGCGATCGGTCACGTCTTCATAAAGGAATAAAAGTCCACCCAAAGGATGAGGTTGACACGCGACACGCAAATGACGGGAATCCGGAAGATGCCAAATCTCGTCCGGTTGCTCCGTCACTTTTGTATAGAGGTCGAGCGTATTTTGCTTCCACGCCTTGAAGTCGGCCTGTTCGGGAAGAAGCCTCTTTTCTCTGAGGCGATCGAGAATTTCACCGTGGCTCGGCCGGGTATCGAGCCATGCGGGACTGAATTGCCAGAGTCGCGCATATGCTTGATTGTAAAACTGTATTTTTTTGTCAGGCCCAAAGATCGAAACGCCCGTCGCCAATTTATCGAGCGTCTGCGCTTGAGCATCAATATGGCGCTGAAGTTCATTTTCAGCCGAGTCTTTGCCCGTGACATCGAGCGCCATGCCGATAAAGCCCTTGTCATGAGGCATTTCGATGATATCGAACGCCCGACGTTGGCCGTCGATAACAATGTAGAGCTTTTCCTTGCGCGTTTCGCCCGATTGTTTGATGCGGTCCGTGAGCGCTTTGATGCCCGAATCCAATTCGACCGCTCTTGCCACGGCCTCGGCCGGACTGCTTAAATCGACGGCTTCGGCATACGCATTGTTGACCCAACTCAATTTCTTTTCATCATTGCGCCGCCACACGGGAAACGGCGCCGTATTCAAAAACGCGTCGAGTTGATCGCTTTCATCTTGCAGATTTAGAAGCCTTTCTTTCAAAACCTCGACATTTCTCGTCCTGGACGTAATGTCCGTGAGCCAAAGGACGGCCCACGCGCCCGCGGGCTTACCCGTTATCTCAATTTCCCGGCCGTCGGGACTTTTGACGATCAACGAAAAGCCGTCGCCGTGACGACGGAGGTTCCGAACGGCCTCAAACAGACTCGGCGGCGCGTCTTGAGCCGCTTCGTCATCGTGACGAAACGACGATACGGATTCACCCGATTCAACAACCCGGGAGGCGAGTGCGGAGAGAATGGTCTCAACGAACGCCCGCTCCGTCGAGTCTCCGCCGCCGTTCAAAAGAGTTGCAAACATCGCCGGATCGCCGAGCGCCTTGGGACGGCCCCAGCCTTCGGCCGGTATTTCGTCGTTCTCGTCCCAGACGATGACCAGAACCGGCTGCGCGTTGAAGATCGTTTCAGCGCGGTTGAGTTCCGATTCGAGCCCGGCAATCCGCCGCCGCGCCGCACGGTTCATGCTCACGGCCAACAACACCGTCGCTATCGCGAGTGAAACGGCGACCAGCGTGGTCATCAAGCTGAACAAAACAAACGGCGAGGCACCGGCGCCTGCCGTACTGCCGCCCGCCCGGGGCTCGACCGGTTCCGCCGCTTCGGCGAGCGCGGCCATTGCGAACTCCGGTTGCCCGCTCAAATCCGCCGGCATTTCCTCCCGAGCAGACGCCGGAGGTATGGACCAACCGATTCCGATCAGAACTGCACCGATGATAAAGGACTTGATTCCGGCCAAGAGAGCTTATCGGCCTCCTGCCCGCTGCTTGACATTTATGCCGCTGTCCGAACGCATGCCGACACTCCATTCCAAGCGATGTTCGGAACCGGAGAACCGCCTGAAAGGGTCAACAATCAAGGAGGATTTCAAAGCTTCGCGGCCAATCCTGAACACCGTACCCTTCAGCCTCTCGGATTCCTAACGAAGCCCGGAATCCGGTGCCATGTCAACCGGCTATTACCGGATTCGAGCACTGTACGAGGACATCGATCAATACCGGTAATGTTCCGGCTTGAACGGGCCTTCCTTGGGAAGGCCCAGATACTCGGCCTGGTCGGTAGTCAATTCCGTCAACTTCGCGCCAAGACGGCCCAGGTGAAGACGGGCAACCTTTTCATCCAAACGTTTAGGCAAAACATAGACCTGCTTGGCGTAAGCGGAACGGTTTTGCCAAAGTTCGATCTGGGCGAGCACCTGATTGGCAAAGGACGCACTCATCACGAAACTGGGATGGCCGGTGGCGCAGCCCAGATTAACCAACCGGCCCTCTGCCAGGAGAATGACGCGTTTGCCGTCGGGAAACTCGACTTCGTCAACTTGCGGCTTGACATTGTGCCATTTGAAGTTGCGCAGGGCGTTTACTTGCACTTCCGAATCGAAGTGGCCGATGTTGCAAACAATGGCGCGGTCCTTCATGTCTCGCATATGTTCAAGCGTAATGACGTCTCTATTGCCCGTAGCGGTTACAAAAATGTCGCCTTCCGACGCGGCGTCATCCATGGTGGTAACTTCAAAGCCCTGCATGGACGCCTGCAACGCGCAAATCGGATCAATTTCGGTAATCTTGACCCGTGCGCCCTGACTGCGCAGCGATTGCGCCGACCCTTTGCCCACATCGCCAAAGCCGCATACGACGACGACTTTGCCGGCCACCATGACGTCCGTAGCCCGCTTGATGCCGTCAACCAAACTTTCACGGCAGCCATAAAGATTGTCGAATTTCGACTTGGTGACCGAGTCATTTACGTTAATGGCCGGAACGCCGAGAGTGCCGGCCTTGGCCCTGTCATAAAGACGATTGACGCCCGTGGTCGTTTCCTCCGATAGCCCCACCACGTCATCAAGCAGATTGGGAAATTTCTCGTGCATCATTTGGGTGAGGTCGCCGCCGTCATCCAACAACAGATTCGGATGCCAACCGCCCGGCCCCTCGACCGTCCGTTCGATACACCACCAATATTCCTCTTCCGTTTCCCCTTTCCAGGCGAAGACGGGGATGCCGGCGGCCGCGACCGCGGCGGCGGCGTGATCCTGTGTCGAGAAAATGTTGCAGGACGACCATCTGATTTCGGCGCCCAAGTGAACGAGCGTTTCAATGAGCACCGCCGTTTGAATGGTCATGTGGAGACAGCCCGTGATGCGCGCCCCTTGCAAGGGCCGCGCATGGCCGTATTCTTCCCTCAATGCCATCAACCCGGGCATTTCGGTTTCAGCAATCGCGATCTCTTTGCGCCCCCAATCGGCGAGCGAAATATCGGCCACTTTGTAGTCTTGCTCGTCCGATGTCACCGCAGCCTCAATCATAACCGGACGCTCCTTTGCACAAATAACGGCACCTTGAAAAAGTGTGCCGACCGGTTGCGCCGCTTGTATATCAGGACCCCCGGAGGGGCACAACCATATAAAGAAATCTTTATGTTTAACGCTTTTCAGGCGGAAAAGATTTTAAACACAACAGGCCGGCGTTTTCCGATCAGTTGCCCCGAATCGCATTCAGCATGCGTGGAACGTCAGGCATCCAAGAAGTTGTCGCGTACAAGCGCCGTCAGCGCTTCGAGCGTATCCTCCGCGTCCGGGCCGGTGACCCGGAGTTCGATCTCCGTGCCAAAGCCGGCCGCCAACATGAGCAAGCCCATGATGGACGTGCCTTCGACGGAATTGCCGTCTCGAAAGACTGTGACACGGGATTCGAATTTACCCGCACATGCGACAAAGCGCGCGGCGGCCCGCGCGTGCAGACCTTTGGGATTGATAATCCTCAGCGTTCGTGAAAGAGAGACGTCAGACACGGGGCGGGCGGCCCACTTTACTGCAGACGCATGCCCTCGCGTTCTTGACCATCACTCTCCGTCTCCCGCCAGCACGCGCGACGCGATGCTTATGTATTTGCGCCCCGCTTCCTGAGCTTGTTCCACTGCATCCGAAAGCGTGCCGCTGTCGCGGACACTGGCCAACCGAATCAACATCGGAAGATTGATGCCGGCAATGACCTCGACTTTGCCTTTGCCCAAAATGGAAATGGATAAATTTGACGGCGTCCCTCCAAACATATCGGTCAGAACGATGACGCCGTCGCCCGTGTCGACGGCCTTCACGGCTCTCATGATGTCTTCACGCCGCTTTTCCATGTCGTCGTCAGATCCGATGCAAATCGCCTTTACATTCTTTTGAGGCCCCACCACGTGCTCAGTCGCCGAAATGAATTCTTTGGCGAGCTTTCCATGTGTGACAAGAACAAGACCTATCATCGCGAGCCCCTATTCAGCCAAGGCAATCCCCGGTCGTCGTACGGCATCCCCTATTTATCGCATGGGGCGGCGCCAAGACACAAAGGCTTATTGACGCCCAAGTCTGGTTTCAAGCGTGTCGAAGGTTGCGATGACTTTGGCGACGGCGGACGATTCAAACGGCGCGAGCGCGAAGAGCGGAATTTTAGCCTGTTCCGAATCATGCCCCATGTCCAGCCAGCGCGGTTCCGGCAAGCGGGGAACATTGGCCGCATCTACGAGATCGAACGCCAGCTTGACGTTCACACGCTCCAATGCCGGAAGCTCGACGATGCCAAGGCCGCGAACTTCGAGCTTGCCGAATGTCGCCCGCGGCGCCCGAACTTCGACCGGCGCGTCAGAACCGCAAACGCATACATAATCGTCCGCCACCAGGCGCGCCCCTTCAGGACCCATCTCATTTATGACTCGAAGCGCCAGGTCCGACTTGCCGCAGCCCGACGGACCGCGAAGAAGTATGCCCGACCAGTCTGCGTCACCGCGTTTCAGCGCCACGCAAGTAGCGTGCAAAATCGGATCCGCCATTTCATTGGGACTCGTTGACGGGAAGCGCGACGACAAAGCGGGCGCCCGATATCTTTTGGCGCTGTCCGTCGTCTCCCCCTTGGCGCCGGACATTCTCCGCACGAATTGTGCCGCCATGCGCCTGGACAACCTGTTTTGCGATACTCAGACCCAAACCGGAGTGATTGCCGAAATCCGATGACTCCGGCCGCTCGGTATAGAACCGCTCGAAAATACTGTTCAGATTTTCCTCCGGAATACCCGGACCCTGATCTTCCATGTCGACGACGACAAACGGTTTCCCCGCGGAATGTACGGCGCGCACGGATATTTTGATTTCACCTCCGGGAGGGCTGAAGGATTTGGCGTTGTCGATCAGGTTTTGAAAAACCTGACCGAGGGTTCCCTTCAATCCGGTGATGCGAAACGCCTGACGGCTTCCGGGACGCTGCGCAATATCCAACACAAGGAGAGGGTCGCCTTCTTTTCTCGTTGTTTCATAAACATCGATCAACATGCGCAACAACGCGGCGACATCCACGGGCTCCGCTTCCCGCCGCGCAAGTTCGGCATCCAATCGCGATGCATTGGAGATGTCGCTGACAAGACGATCGATGCGCACAACGTCGTGCTTTATGACGCCGAGCAATTGGGCGCGTTGATCATCGGTTTTCACAAGTTCGAAGGTCTCCACGGCGCTGCGCAGTGAGGTGAGAGGATTCTTGATTTCGTGAGCCACGTCGGCGGCAAAACTCTCTATCTCATCGATACGGTCGTAGAGAGCGTTTGTCATGGCGCGCATCGATGCCGAGAGACCGCCGATCTCATCTTTGCGTTTCGTAAAATCGGGAATCTCTATGCGGCGCGAATGACCCAAACGGACAATATCGGCCGCCGAGGCCAACCGGCGGATAGGCCGCGCAATGGCCTGCGCCAAAAATATCGACAAGACGAGAGATACGAACAGAGCGACGGCGGCCACACGAAAGATGTTTCGTCGTTCCGCGCGGATGGCCGTCTCGATATCGGATCCCTGCAAAATCAGCACACCCAGAACCTTTTGCAAAGGCTGTACGGGGACTGCAAAACTCACGATCAGTTGACCGTCCTCGTTCCGACGGACGGAAGAGTAGCGCTCGCCTTCCAAGCCTGCATCAACCGCGACATCGATACCGCCTGCCCGGCCGCGCCCGGCGCCTGGATAATAATAACCGCGGGCGAGAAAATCGTCGAAGGCATTGTACAAAGCGATGAACGGATTCCAGGGTTTCGGGGCCTCGCCCGGCGGAGCGAGAGAACGGCGAACGATCACGTCGTTGACGAGATTGGAGTCGGCAACGAGCGCGCCTTTACTGTCATAGAGCAAAGCGCGATTGCGTTCCGGATCGATCAAGCGGCGAAAAATGGGCACCACGCTTTCGCGGTCAAAAAGCGTCTCGTCTTCCTGATCGACGACAGCGGTTTCCGCGAGAACGCCCGAAATGGTTTCGGACTGAACTTTCAAGGAATCGCGGTGCGCGGCTATGAGATTTTCGCTGCGTTGATTGAGATAGAGAACGCCGACGATCAGAACGACAAGACCCGCAAGATTGATCGTTATAATCCGCCTCGTCAGAATCGACGGATCACTCCTCTTCGGTCGTTGTTTCGCCCCCGTCTCGACCTCCCGTTCAAACAGCGTGCGGCCGGTGCGCCCGCGAACGCGCGAAACCCGGTCCTCAAGATAAGCCGCGAGTGCGGACATGACGGATTTCCGTGAGCCCGATGAACCGGACGGCGCGTGTTCGCCTGCAAAGGGGCCGTGTTTTCGGTCGACGCTTGTCACCCTGTGTCTCCGGGCAGCTACGCTTCGCGGTAGCGGTATCCTACTCCATACAACGTCTCGATCGCGTCATAGTCGGCGTCTACCTGCTTGAATTTTTTGCGCAGTCTTTTGATGTGGCTGTCAATCGTTCGATCGTCCACGTAGATTTGATCGTCATAAGCCGCGTCCATCAAATGATCCCGGCTTTTGACGTAGCCGGGACGCTGCGCGAGCGCCTGAAGGATGAGAAATTCCGTCACAGTCAACGTCACGAGCTGGCCGCCCCAAGTGCAGGAGTGACGCATGGGATCGAGAACAAGCTTGCCCCGCACCATGGTTTTTTCGTCCCCTGCGGCACCGCCTGCGGCTCTTCTCAGCACCGCACGCACGCGTTCGAGCAACAGCCGCTGAGAAAACGGTTTTCGTATGAAGTCGTCCGCACCCATGTGCAGACCCAAAACTTCATCGATCTCCTCGTCTTTGGAGGTCAAAAAAATCACGGGCAGGCGCGTCTTCTGACGCAAACGCCGCAGAACCTCCATGCCGTTCATGCGCGGCATTTTGATATCCAGAATGACCAGGTCCGGCGGGTCCGCGAGCAGCGCCGAAAGCGCGGACGCGCCGTCTTTGTAGGTCCGCAAATTGTAACCTTCGTTCTCGAGCAGGATGCTCACGGACATCAATATATTTCGATCATCGTCGACAAGAGCGATCGTTGTCATGGATGCCGCCTGTCATTCCCGTTTCCGTCATCGCGGGCCGCTGGCACGCTTCTCGATCAGTTTACCACAAGCCTGCTGCCGGCCAATCCGCTCGACGTCATGAGCGCGCCGGTCGACCCCGGATGAATTCACGGATTTGAATGACGGGTCATCAATGCGCCGCCGCCCATGTCGGTCCGCTGCCGGTGTCCACCGTGAGAGGCACCTCGAGTTCAAGGGCGGGCAAGGCCGCCTCTTTCATGATCCGCGAAACGACATTGAAAATCTCTTCGACTTCCGCCTCGGGGGCCTCGAAGACCAATTCGTCATGGACTTGCAAAAGCATTCTCGCTTTCAGCCCCGATTTCTCAAGTCCGCCGGGAATGCGAATCATGGCGCGGCGGATGATGTCGGACGCCGTCCCCTGAATCGGCGCATTGATCGCCGCCCGTTCGGCGTATGACCGTTGACCCTGATTTTTCGATTTGATTTCCGGCAAATGAATGCGGCGTCCAAACAGCGTCGTGACGAAACCGTCGCGGCGGCACGCGTCTTTGGTCCGCTCCATGTAGTCGCGGATGCCCGGGAAGCGCTCGAAATAGGACTTGATGTAACGTTGCGCCTCGCCGCGGGGGATCGAGAGTTGATGGCCCAGACCAAAGGCCGAAATGCCATAGATGATTCCAAAATTGATGGCTTTGGCCCGACGCCGCATCATGGGATCCATGCCTGCGATCGGCACCCCGAAAATTTCGCTTGCCGTCATGGCGTGAATATCCAGACCGTCGGCGAACGCCTGTTTGAGCGCGTGGATGTCGGCGATGTGCGCCAGAATACGCAATTCGATCTGACCGTAATCCGCACTGACGAGACGGCATCCTTCATCGGCGACGAACGCGGTTCTTATTTTGCGGCCCTCTTCCGTCCGGATGGGAATGTTCTGCAAATTGGGCTCGCTGGACGAGAGTCGACCCGTCGATGTGGCCGCCAGAGAATAAGACGTGTGGATGCGCCCGGTATCCGGATTGATGAACTCCGTCAACGCGTCCGTGTAGGTGCTTTTGAGTTTCGACAGTTGGCGCCAATCGAGAACCGTGCGCGGGAGCTCATGACCCTGCGCCGCGAGGGATTCGAGAATGTCGGCGCCGGTCGCGAAGGCGCCTCTCCTCGTTTTCCTCGCCCCTTCCATGCCCATTTTTTCGAACAGTATTTCACCCAACTGTTTCGGAGACGCCAAATTGAACCGTTCGCCGGCCAATTCGTGCGCTCTATTCTCGAACGCGACCATGCCCTCGTAAAATTCCTTCGAGAGTCTCGCGAGAACCCCCCGGTCGGCTTTGACGCCCGCGGTTTCCATCGCCGCCAACACGGGCGCCAGCGGCCGCTCCAGGGTTTCGTAAACCGCGGTCCGATGCTCTCTGGCCAGCCGCGGTTTCAAAACGCGGTGGAGCCGGCCGGTGATGTCGGCATCCTCGGCCGCATAACGCGTCGCCGCGTCGATCGGCACCCGATCGAACGTAATCCGGTTCTTGCCGTCTCCCGCCACGTCTTTGAAGGGAATGGGAACGTGCCCCAGAATCAGTTCGGACAATTCGTCCAGGCCGTGCTTGTGCAGTCCCGCATCGAGCGCGTACGACATCAGCATGGTGTCATCGATCGGATCCAAACGGAGTCCGTAGCGCGCCAAAATGACGAGATCGAACTTGATATTTTGACCGATCTTGAGGACGGACGGATCCCGACAAAAGCCTTCCAGACGTTCGAGCACGTCATCGAGAGGGAGTTGCGCGGGCATATCGGCCGTATCGCCGTCCAGCGCCAAACCGTCCCGGACGCCGTGGCCCAGCGGGATATAGCAAGCCTCTCCCGGCGCGACCGCAAGCGAAATGCCGACAAGTTTCGCCTGCATCGGGTCGAGCGACGTCGTCTCCGTATCGATGGCGACCAGCCCCGCGTCATGAGCGCGCGCCATCCATTCGTCGAGTTGCTGCCATGTGGTTACCGTCCGGTATTTCGAAACGTCGATGGGCGCGTTGACAACGGAAACGGACGAGGGGCCCGTCTCCGACCCGCTTTTCGCACTTGGCGGTCGATCGGATTCGGCTTTCGGCGCGGGCGCGGGAATGACGGCGTCCACGTCATCGATCCCCAATCCGGAGGCGACGCGGCGCGTCAATACGTTGAACTCCATTTCCCGCAAGAACGACAGCAGCACTTCGGGCGCGGGCTCGGTCACGGTGAACGCCGCCGCCGGCATGTCCACGTTCACGTCCCGCTTGAGGGTCACGAGTTCGCGGCTGATACGCGCCATGTCCGCATGTTCGATCAGATTCGCGCGCCGTTTGGGCTGTTTGATGTCTTCGGCCCTGTCCAAAAGCGTTTCGAGATCGCCGTACGTATTTATGAGTTCCGCGGCGGTTTTGACGCCGATGCCGGGCACCCCCGGCACATTGTCGACCGAATCGCCGGCGAGCGCCTGCACTTCGACGACCTTTTCCGGACCGACGCCGAACTTCTCTTCGACTTCGGCCGGCCCGATATGTCGATCCTTCATGGTATCCAGCATTTCAACGTTGCCGTCGATGAGCTGCATCAGGTCCTTGTCCGACGAGACGATCGTCACTTTCGCGCCTGCGTCGGACGCGTCGCGTGCGTAAGTCGCGATGAGATCGTCGGCCTCGACGTTCTCCATTTCAATGCAGGGCACGTTGAAGGCGCGCACCGCGTCGCGAATGATCGAAAACTGCGGCACCAGGTCTTCGGGCGGCGGCGGACGATTCGCCTTGTAGTCGGGATAAATGTCATTGCGGAACGACCGCGCCGAGTAATCGAAAATGACCGCGAGGTGCGTGGGCTGATCGCCCTGCCTGGTGTCGAGCAGCAATTTGTACAGCATGTTGCAGAAGCCGTTGACGGCGCCCACGGGCAGACCGTCGCTCTTGCGCGTCAAAGGCGGCAGCGCGTGATAGGCGCGAAAAATGAATGTCGAGCCGTCTACGAGATAAAGATGATGGCCGAGCTTCAGACGTTTCTCGCTCATCGTCAATCCGGTCGTGGCGGAATCAACTACGCCTCCTGTTTCGCCGCCGCGCGGTCCGATGACGGCTTTTCGGATGTGCGCGCGCGAAATACGAAAAGCCGGTCGCAATACGGACATTCCACCCGGTTCTTCGGGCCCATTTCCAGGAAGACCCGCGGGTGGCCCAACGGGCCGCCGCCGTCGCAGGCGACGCGCCGGTCGGCGACATAAACCGTTTCCGGAGGGTCCGTCATCATGCCTGAGAACTCCCCATTCCCTTACGCCTTCGAGAGCCGCGCCGCGCCGACAGCACCATGGCCGCGCGGGCGAAGAACCGATTTAGGGTGGCAAGCTTGAAACAAGTCGATTAAATCATGTGTTGCGGGGTGTTACAAAAACCTCTTTTCACACATTCAAGGGCGCGACGCCAGCAAAGACCGAAATATTCGCCGCAACAGGATGCTCAACAAACCCCAACCAGAACCGGCCGCTTCGAAGGAAAGCGTTTCGGAGTTTGCGGTCGAAGCCAGGAGCTTGCATAAAATCTACAAGGGCGGAAAGGGGCTGCCCGACAAGGAGGCCCTCAAGGGCATCGATCTTGAAATTCCCTGCGGCTCCATCTTCGGACTGCTCGGCCCGAACGGCGCGGGCAAATCGACCTTCATCAACATTCTCGCGGGTCTCACGATCAAGACGTCCGGCGGCGTGCGGGTGTGGGGATTCGACATCGACGTCAATCCGCGGCAAGCGCGCGTTTCCATCGGCGTAGTGCCTCAAGAACTCACCATCGACGTGTTTTTCTCGCCCGTCGAAGCGCTCGAGATTCAGGCGGGGCTGTTCGGCGTGCCGAAGACGCAGCGCCGCACGATGGAGATTTTGAAAGCGGTGGGCCTCGACGACAAGGCGCACGCTTATTCCCGCGCCTTGTCGGGCGGCATGAAGCGGCGGCTCCTGATCGCGAAAGCGCTGGTGCACGACCCTCCCGTCCTCATTCTCGACGAGCCGACCGCCGGCGTCGACATCGAGCTTCGCCGTCAATTGTGGAACTACGTCAACGAGCTTCACGAGCGCGGCGTGACCGTCGTTTTGACCACGCACTACCTGGAAGAAGCGCAAGCGCTGTGCGATACCATCGCCATCATCAACAACGGCAATGTCGTCGCCTGCGAGCCGACGCCCCGTCTCCTTCAACACATCAAGGAAAAGACGCTGATCGTTCAACCGGCGTCTGCCCTCTCGTCGGTGCCCGATACGCTTGCCGAATTCGACGCCCACATCCGAAAGGACGGCGCGCTCGCCATCCGCTACGACCGCCGGAGCGACAATGCCGGAGACCTGTTGTCGCGGGTCAGGGCCGCCGGCGTGGACATAAGCGACCTCAGAACGGAAGAGTCCGATCTCGAAGACATATTCATGCGGCTCACATACGAAGCGGAAACGCCGGAGTCCTGATCCCGCCCCCGGCGGGCGCGGTCTGCGAAAGCGCATCATGACCAAAAACCAGCTTGGCGACGAAACAAGCCCCTATCTGCTCCAACACGCCGACAATCCCGTTCACTGGCGCGCCTGGTCCGACGCCGTATTCGAACAAGCCGAAGCGGAAAACAAACCGATTCTCCTGTCCGTCGGATATTCGGCCTGTCACTGGTGCCACGTCATGGCTCACGAGAGCTTCGAAAACGAAGATACGGCGCGGCTCATGAACGACCTCTTCATCAACGTAAAGGTCGACCGAGAGGAGCGCCCCGACGTCGACACGATCTATCAGTCGGCGTTGGCGCTCATGGGCCAGCAGGGCGGGTGGCCGCTCACCATGTTCTGCACGCCCGACGGTCATCCCTTCTGGGGCGGCACTTACTTTCCGCCGGACGCCCGTTATGGACGACCCGGCTTCGCGGAGGTTCTGGAGCACATGGCGGCGCTCTACCGCAGGGAGCCGCAAAAGGTCGCGAACAATGTCGAGGCCGTCAAAAAATCCTTGACGCGCATGTCCCGGCCTCGATCCGGGGCCATGATCGACTCCGACTTTCTCGACCGGGCGGCGGCCGCGGCGCTGCCTCACATGGACGCGGAAAACGGCGGCTTCGGTCGCGCCCCCAAGTTCCCTCAGCCGAGCCTGTTGGCGCTGCTGTGGCGCGCCTACAAAAGGACCGATGACCGGAAGTTTCGGCATCCGGTCACTCTCGCGCTGACCAGGATGGCCCAGGGCGGCATTTACGACCATGTAGGCGGCGGCTTTCACCGCTATGCGACGGACGACGCGTGGCTGGTCCCCCATTTCGAGAAGATGCTCTACGACAACGCGCAGTTGATCGACCTTTACACGCTCGTCTGGCAGGAGACGAACGAGCCCCTGTTCGCCGCGCGCGTCGAAGAGACGGCGGCGTGGCTCACGCGCGAGATGATCAGCGCCGGCCCCGTCAACGACGGCCGCGCGTCGCGGGGCGGGTTTTGCGCCGCGCTCGACGCCGACAGCGAAGGCGAGGAAGGGAAATATTACGTATGGACGCGGCAGGAAATCGAGGGTCTTTTGGGGGCGCGGGCGGCGGCCTTTTGCGAGGCTTACGACGTCACGGCGGCGGGCAACTGGGAAGGCCGCACGATTCTCAACCGCACGTCCGCGCCGGGGCTGCGCGCGAAGGCCGAGGAGGACGTCTTGGCGGCGGGGCGCGAAATCCTGCTCGCGCGGCGCGGCGAGCGCGTGCCGCCCGGTCTCGACGACAAGGTTCTGGCCGATTGGAACGGCCTCACGATCGCGGCCCTCGTCCGCGCGTCCGCCGCGTTCGCGCGTCCCGAGTGGTTGTCGACGGCCGAGGACGCTTACGCCTTCATCGCCGCGTCGATGCAGCGGGAGGGGCGTTTGCGTCACAGTTGGCGGGCGGGCCGCGCCCATCATCCGGCAACCCTCGACGACTACGCCAACATGGCGTTGGCCGCGCTCGCGCTCTACGAGACCACCGGCGACAAGAACCGTCTGCGTCAAGCGGAAGACTGGACCGAAGTCGCGAATAGGCACTATTGGGACGACCGCGGCGGCGGATATTATCTGACCGCCGACACGACGACGGACGTCATCGTGCGCACCAAAAACGCGCACGATGCCGCGGTCCCCTCGGGCAACGGCGCGATGGCGGAGGTGCTGGCGCGGCTTTTTTTCCTGACCGGCGCAGCGGCGTACCGGCAACGGGCGGATGAGGTGATCAAAGCCTTCTCGGGCGAGATCGAACCCAATCCCCTCTCGTTTTCGACGCTTTTGAACGGCGTCGATCTGCTCGAAAACGCCGTGCAGATCGCAGTGATCGGAGATCGCGGCGAGAAATCGTGCGACGCGCTTCTCGAAAGGATCTACGCGGCGTGCCTTCCCAACCGCGTCGTCCAGGTCGTGCCGCCCCAGGACACGCTGAACCCCGATCATCCGGCAAGCGGCAAGGGCCAGGTGAACGCCGCCGCCACCGTCTATTTATGCCAAGGCCCCGTTTGCTCGGCGCCCATATGCTCAGCGGAGCCCCTCGACGCCGCCCTGGGCAGGCTCTGAAGCAAAAGAGACCGGACGCCCCTCACCCCGCAACCGGCGGCCGTTTCACTCGTCCGCCGCTTCGGCGTCCTTGATTTTCTTGAAATAGGTCCAACTGGTCTCGTTCGGCCTGTCGTCATCGAGCGGCGGCGGGGCGGCATAGTCCGGATAGTTGGTCCTGATTTCATCCTTCATGACGTCAGGCATATGGTCCCAACTTTCGAGCTTGGTGCCGGCGGTATGCATGTAGATGGCGCCGACGCGGCCCTGCATTTCCATCCACGGCAGCCAATCGGACTGGCGGACCCAGCCGACGGCGATATCGGCGGTATCTTTCGACGGATCGGTCAAATCGCTCACGCTGCCGAAGAAGTTGAACATCTCGGTCGCGTGATAGGTGCCGCCGACATAGTCCTGATAATCGCCGCCCAGCACGTTCGTATAAAACAGCGGAACGGTAATCGTGTCCCACCACTGGTCGCCGTATTGCTTCGCCGCCCATGTCAGATCTTCGCCCGCGCGCGTTTTGACGTAGGATTCGTTGTTGACGGGGTCGTTGGCGACGTGAAGAACGTCAACGGTCTCGCCCGTCCACGGATTGTCCCATTGACGCAGCGGCCGCCCGGTATCCGGGTCGAGATAAAGAAGAATCTCGCGCGTGATCAGACGGTATCCCCGGCCCCGTTCCGGATCTTCCGCCGAGACGCAGTGACGCACGTTCATGCCTTCGAGATCGAACAGATGACGGTCTCTTTCGCCGGGGACGCGCGAATAGGCCCGCCCGCGCCACGAATAGGTGACGGCCTTTCCGTCTTCGAGCGAGCATTGAATCTTCCGGCCCGCCAAAAGCGCCCCTTCCGGGGTGGCGAGATCGATGCGTTCGGACGCACTCCCGGCGTCCCCACCGGCCGTCTCTCTTTCCTCGTCTTCCGAACAGGCGGCAAGAGCGAAGGTCAATCCCGCCGCGGCGATCAAAGCATAAGGCCAGCGCGTGTCTTTGTGATTCATGGGTTTCTCCTGCGCCTTTCGTGGAAGGGTCAGCCTATCATGAAGGCCGCCGCGCCCGCCATATGCAAATTGCCGCCGACGCGGCGGGCTACATGATCGCCGGCAACTCGTGGCTGTCCTGACGCGACCGGGCTTCGGCCTCGGCGACGGGCAGCGACGGGTCCCACTCTTTGCCGATATACCGCTTGCCGGTCGTTTCATTCGAGAGATCGGAGCACAGCCAAAGCGCCGGCGCGGCCATGACGCGGGGGTGCAGCAGAGGCTTTCCGGGTCCGCTGCGGCGGCCAAGTTCGCCCAGGCCCGGTATGAACTCCGTGTCCGTGGCGCCGCCGGGTAAAAGCACGTTGGCGGTGACGCCGGTGCCGTCCAGGTCCTTCGCCCAGTTCACGGTAGCGGTCTCCAGCGCCGCCTTCGACGGTCCGTAGGGCGAGTATCCCTGCCGCACCATGGTCACGAGGCTCGTGGAGATGTTGACGATCTTGCCGAAACGCCGACTCAGAAAATGCGGCGCCGCCGCTTTGGCCATCTGAAAAGCGCCGTTGAGGTTGGTGTCGACGATCAGCCGCCACGCCGCGACGTCCGCTTGCCAAAACTTGGGCGGCCCGACGGGAAAGTCCGGCTTGATTTCCGTAAGGCTGCGCCCCGCATTGTTGATGAGCGCCTGAAAGCCGCCGAAGCGCTCGACAGTCTCGCTCACCACCCGTTCGCAGTCCTCCCAGCGCGTGACGTCCGCGCGCAGACAGAGAACGCGGTCGCCGCCGTCGAGGTCGGACGCGCGCCGCAGAGCGCTTTGCAGGTCCTCCGGCTTTCGAGAGCCGGTGAGCACCAACCTGGCCCCGGCGCGGAGCAGCGCCTCGCCCATGACCCAGCCGAGACCGCGCCCGCCGCCGGTGATGACGACCACGCGGTCTTCGAGCGAGGGATGATGCAGAGAGTCGAGCGGCATGATTTTCTCCTTGGCTGTTCAAGGCCGGACGCCTCGCACACTAGGCGAAGGCGGCGTATCTTGAAAAGCGTCGGATAGAATGTAACCATGCCCGCCGCCGCAACTTGGCGGCGTCATATCGCGAGCGGGGGAAAATGGAATTTCTTATCTTATGGCTGTTTGCCTTGGCCATCTACTTCTTGCCCTTGGTGATCGCTCTTTCCAGAGGTCATCCTCAATGGGGTCCGATACTCGTCATCAATCTGTTTTTGGGGTGGAGTCTCATAGGATGGGTCGTCGCGCTGGCCTGGTCGGTGAGAAGCACCGAAAAGGGTGAAGCCGGCGGCGGCGCGGCGCAACCGGTGCAAAATGTTTACGTACAGCCCGCCGAAAAGAGCGAAGCCGGCGGCGAAGGCGCGCCGCAGCCGGAGAGCCCTCAAGACGACAAGCCGGCGGGGACGGACATAAAGCGCGAGCCCACGGATTGAGTCCGGAGCAAAGGCCGGAGACCGCGCGGACAGCCGTATAATTCGGACGGCCCGCGCCGCCCTGCGGCGCTGCGATTCGGTCTCCAAGTGTCGCAAGGTCGGATTGCCCTCGAAAATGGCGGAATCGCGTGCGTTTAGCCATGACTCGCGCCGTGCGGATTTGCGACTATAGGCTGCGACAAATATCCGCCGCGCCACCTCACGGCGCTGCGATTCGGCCTCCAGGTGTCGCAAGGTTGGTTTGCCCTCGAAAATGGCGGAATCGCGTGCGTTTAGCCATGTCGCTCGCCGTCTCGGGTTTGCGACTATAGGCTGCGACAAATATCCGCCGCGCCAAGCCGCGGCGCTGCGATTCGGCCTCCAAGTGTCGCAAGGTTGGATTGCCCTTGAAAATGGCGGAATCGCGTGGGTTTAGCCGTGTCGCGCGTCGTGCGGATTTGCCACTATAGGCTGCGACAAATATCCGCCGCGCCGCGCCCGCGGCGCTGCGATTCGGCCTCCAAGTGTCGCAAGGTCGGATTGCCCTCGAAAATGGCGGAATCGCGTGCGTTTAGCCGTGCCGCGCGCCGTGCGGATTTGCGACTATTGACTGCGACAACCCCGCCGCGCCGGAAACGTATTTTCGCGCTTGACGCGCTCCGCATGACGCTCAACACTGTCGCGCATGACCCAAAATGTATCAGCGAAGCAACTTCGAGAGATCCGCCGCGAGGCGGTCATGGAATACCTGTTGACCGGCGCGCGCCCGTGGCAGATTGCCAAGGCGCTTGGCGTGGACCGAAGCACCGTCTACCGCGACATAGACGCGCGCCTGAAAGAGAGCGCGGCCAACTGTCCGCACACGGATAACTATCGCCAACTGCAGAGAGAGCGCATCAACGCGCTCATAAGTCGCTATTGGCACGCCGCCATGGATGGCAACTTGAAGGCGTTCGATTGCGTGCTGAAACTCATGCAACAAGAGGCGAAGCTCATGGGCCTGAACAAACCGATCCGGCACGAAGTGACGGCCAACGTCACCGCCAAGCGGGAAAGCATGGAAGACATGGAAGGCATGAAAGCCAACGGCCACCGGCCCAACGGCAAGACTTATAAGCCGCTGCCGGTAATCACGAAAGACATGACCTCGAAAGAGATGGCGGAGGCATGGGCTGTTATTCGGAACGCGCCGCGCGATCACCCCGACTATGCGCGCGATAGGTATGCCTTGGCCAATGATCCCGAAGCGGCAGAGCGCCACCGCCGTGAGCTTCTAGAGCTATTGAAGGGCGGCGCGGCGTCCAACGGCAACGGCGCGGCCAATGGGAAGGCCACCGGCCCGCCCTAGACATTGGCGACGTGGATACGCAGTGAAGGCTTGTTTGAAGCGTGTTTTGCGGATCGCGCGCGGCTTGATGGACGTTCCGCGCCGGGATAGGGTGACCGACTTCGCGCGCACCCGTAGCTCAGCCGGATAGAGCGCTGCCCTCCGAAGGCAGAGGTCAGAGGTTCGAATCCTCTCGGGTGCGCCATGCCTTCAACGGGCGGCGCGGACGTCAATGCGGCGGCGCCTCTCCGTCACCTCTCTCACCCCATACTTTGGCGATTCTGTCTTGGATTTTCCGGGTGTGGATTTCGATGAGTTTTTTGTTGCCAAGAACAATAGTCATTTGTTCCTGTATTTCTGCAACTATCTGTTTTTGAACGTCTATATCTGGAATAGGTAGAGGGAACGACCTCAATGCCCCAAGAGAGATGAATTTTTGGGTAGAACCCTTTTCGTTTTGACGGAGATAATTTGCAAAATGGTCTGAGTCGAGAATTGTTCTGACATACCCGCTCAGAACAGTCTCGTTATCGCACTTCACTAATGCCACATTTTTAATTGCGAACTCTTTATCGATATTGACTATTGTCGGTCTTCCAATTGTTCCAATCATCGGCATCAAAATATCGCCTATACTGACTTTTGACCTTTTATTTATTTTGTCCAAGTCATCTTGCGAAATCAGATTCACATTTGAGAAGTCTATATCCCCGTCAATGACATTCTTTGAGGTTATTAACGGATAACCATCATTTACATATTTGGGACTATCATGAGTGCCGTCACGCACATCACATGCATCCCCCATATTTTTTCTCTCCCATGACGGGTCGATGTCGATGACGGGTTTGTAGCTCTCGACGACCTGTCTGCACCCGTCGATAACCTTCCGATACCCCTCCAACTCATCGACGATCTCTTGCTGAACTTCGATCGGGGGGAGTGGGAAATAAAAGTCCGCAAGAATATCCTTTTTTATGTTGTTTATGTTTGAACCGTAAATTGCATCGCGAAGGAATTGATTGAATCTTTCATTTTGCAAGATGCTGATAAGGAATCTTGGGATGACTTGTTCAGATGCTCTCAAAACACCCATAAACCCACCAAAAACAAAATTCATGTCTCGTTCAATTAAGGTGGTTTTTCCTATGTGCTCTTTGCTGCCACTCGCAATGCACATGAAAATATCATCCCGTCTCAACCACTGCTCATCTTTGGTTTTTACTTCATCAGAAATCAATTTGATGTCTTCAAGGACTAACGACCCATTAAGGGAGATGTTGTTTGCCCTTAGAACACCAGTTCCACCCTCAAAAACTTCGTCCTTTTTCTTATATGTCACCCCTCTATGGAATGACGAAACATCGGTGACGCTGACAAATTCAAAGTCAGAACGTCTCGCGGCCCTCCGTGTTATGGGGTTGGTGAGAGTTACATCTTTTTTCTCAAGAATGTCTTTTTTTGCTGCGGTCTCCAGATCACTATCCGCCTCAGTATTTTCAAAAAAGTTTTGAATCCGACTAACAATCTCAGGAAGGTCGTTAGAACTTATTTCTGTTCTCTGCGCCCCCAGACTGAAGCCGTCATTCTCGACCTTCGCGAAGAAGATTTCGTCCGACTTGGCGTTCAGTTCCTTGTCCAGGATGAGGACTGACGTTTTGACCCCCGAATAGGGTTGGAACACCCCCGCGGGCAGGGAAATCACCCCGGCCAGACAGGTCTCGACCAGTTTCCTGCGCAGCAGTTTATACGCGGTTCCCGTCTGAAAGACGATGCCTTCCGGGACGACGACGCCCGCCCGCCCTTGGGGTTTCAGATGTTCCATGATGTAGTCCACGAACAGGACTTCCGCCCTCGTGGAGTTCACGCCGAACCGGGAATGAGGTTTGATGCCGCCCTTGGGCGAGAAGAACGGCGGATTCGCCAGGATGACGTCGTAATACTCGTTCCATCTGTCCTCGGACGACAGCGTGTCGTACTCGTGGATGCGAGGACTCGCGAACTGGTGCAGATACATGTTCACCAGTGAGAGCCGCGTCATGTCCGGTGAAATGTCGTAGCCCGCCAGATTGCCGCCGAGCGCCTTGCGCTCCTTCGCCGACAGCTTGTCGCCCGGGCGCTTGTCGGCGTTGCGGGCGAGAATGTGCTTGTAAGAGGCGATCAGGAAACCGGCCGTGCCGCAGGCCGGGTCGAGCACGGTCTCGTATTTTCGCGGGTTCACGATCTCGACGATGAAATCGATGATGTGGCGCGGCGTCCGGAACTGCCCCGCGTCGCCCTGCGAGCCCATGAACGAGAGAAGATACTCGAACGCGTCGCCCAGTTTTTCGGAATGGGAATAGTGAAACTCGTCGATCTCCTTCAGGAACATGCCGAGGGTCGAGGGGTCCTTGAAGGGAAGGAACGCGTTCTTGAAAATCTCTCTGAACAAGGGCGGCGCGGTCGGGTTGGTGTACATGGCCTCGACCGCGGCGGCGTAGAGTTCGACCCTGCCCCCCCCCGGTCAGCTCCGGAGCGAACAGCTTGTCCCAGGAATATTTTTCATAGTCGCCGGCGAAGATCGACGGGGCGCCGGCGCCCGTCTCGACGAACTCGCGGTCCATGTCGTACATGAACTTGTAAATGAGCCCCGTGGTGATCTGCTCGACCTGGCTTTTCGGGTCGGGGACCTTGCCGACCAGAATGTCTCTGAGGCGGTCTATCCTTTTCCTGGTCGCGCTATCCAGCATCCGCGAACATGTCCAAATCGACGTTCCGTTTGACGTATCGGGGAATGTCCCGCCTGAGTTCGGGGGTGAGGTTCCGGAACAGCACGCCGCACGAATGAACGTTCAATTCCACAAGCCGCCCGCTCTCGATAATCTCCCGATATTCGCCGTCTTCCGCGTAGGCTTCGAAGAACTGACGCGCGTCGTTATAGACCGCGTCGTCGAGGTCGAGCGCCTTGTCGAGCTTGTCGAACTCCTCTTCGAAACATTCGCGCCTGGATTTGATTTTGTCGATATGTCCGAACGCGTGAAGCAGAAGCTCGGAGACGGTCAACCGTCTGTCCAGACCCAGCGATTTCCGCAGTTTTTCGATGGTGAAGAACTCTTGCGGCCTGTCGAGAACGTTGTCGTTCAGATAGCTCTCCGCCTGGTCGAAGTCGCGCCTGGTCACCAGACCTTCGATGACGTCGTCCTCGACCACGCGCTTTCTGAAGGCGCGGTAGAGGGTCCTGTCGATCTTCATGCCCTGGTCGTCGATGACGGTTTCCTTCAGTTTCGCGAGAGGGTCGGGGACGGTGCTGACCGCCTCGTCGATGTCGGGCCGGTCCGGCGGCGATTCGCCAAGTTCGGACGGGGCCGAGGGGAGTTTCAGCACCTCGTCATAGTCGAAATCCGTCTCGAAATAGTCGTAGTTGCCGAAGAAATCGAAAAGAAGGAAGCGTTCCTTTTGCGGCTCGACACGGGCCGGGATTTCCGACCCGGTAATCCATCCCTGCGAGAAATCGCATTTGCGGGTTCCCCGCCCCTTCATCTGAATGAACTCGCCGGGGGAGTAGACGGGGCGCATCATGCAGATGTTGAGAATGTCCGTGCAGTCGTAACCCGTGGACATCATGCCCACGGTCACGCAAATCCGCGTCTTCGAGGTGAGGTAGTAGGGGTCGGCTCGGGACCGCCCGTTCAGTGAATTGTTGCGGAAATCGACGGTCATGCGCTGCGAGTCCTGAACGTTCGAAGTCACCTGGACCGCGAAGTCGGAGTTGTAGCGCTTCGGAAACGCCTTGTCCGCGAGGCCGTTCAGAATCTGAGCGACCTTCGCCGCATGGTCTTGGGAGACGCAGAAGATCAGGGTCTTGCCGATCTCGTCCGTATAGGGGTCGCGCAGGGCGTGCTTCAGGAACGTCTCGCAGAAAACGGCGTTGGTGTTGTCGGAGAAGAATTTCCTCTCGAAGTCCTTGCGGGTGAAGGTTTTCTCCAAGTCGTTGCCGTCCTCGTCCGTCGTCTGAAACACGTACCCCTGTTCGGACAGGAGTTCGGTGCTGATTTCGGTGCGCGCGTCGATGACCTTCGGATTGACGAGGTAACCGTCTCTCACGCCGTCTTCCAGCGAATATCGAAAGGTCGGCTCGCCGCTCTCGCAACCGAAGGTGGTGTAGGTGTCCATCATCAGCCGCTTTTCCAACTGCCTCGGGTCGTTGGCGGCGATGTCCTCGATGTCCACCGACTTCAGATAGTCTTTGGGGGTCGCCGTCAACCCCAGCTTGAAGCCGATGAAATATTCGAAGACCCTGCGGCTCCGCGCGCCGAGCGACCTGTGGGCCTCGTCCGAGATCACCAGGCCGAAATGGTCGGGGTCGAAGACTTTGCGGTATTTGCCGCGGCTGACGAAGGACTGAACGGTGGAAACGACGATCTCCGCTTTCGTCCAGTCCGAGCGGTTTTCCTTCCAGACGACGGTCCTGAAGTCGTTTTTGAGGACCTGGTCGAACTCTCTCTGCGCCTGCGTCTCCAACTCGATGCGGTCGACGAGGAACAAGACCCGTTTCACGCCGTAGAGGCGCAGGAACATTTTGACGATCGCGGACGAGGTGAGGGTTTTGCCTGTCCCCGTCGCCATCTCCAACAGGAACCTGTCCTTGCCCATCGCGACGCCCTCTTGAACCGCCCGCACCGCGTTCAGTTGGTAGTCGCGCAGCAGGCGCAGTCTGTTGTTTCGCAGGAACTCGTCCCGTTTTTTCTCGTCCAGATAATCCGGCTGCCGCTTGAACTCGGGGAACTGCGTTTGGGCGATGTAATCGGCGCCGATCTCCTCGGTCTTGTTTCGAGACGGATTGAATTCGGTTTTCCTCAGTTCCAGTTGCCGTTGGGACGGGAATACGTCCACGACCGCGGGATCGCCCTGCTCGATGTCCCAGAAGTAATGGCGCGCGCCGTTCGACAGGATGACGAAACGACAGTTCAGAGAGTCCGCGTAGCGCCGCGCCTGTTCCTTGCCGACGAGGGGCGAGACAAGCTCGTTTTTCGCTTCGATCACGCAAAGAGGGAAATCCGCGTCGTCCTTGAGGACATAGTCCGCGACGCCGGAGCCGGTCTTCATTTCGGCGTCGACGTTCACCGCGCCGTCGTCGCCGGAGAGAACCCAGCCCGACTCTCTCAACCGCTTGTCGATGATGATGCGCGCGTTCGCTTCCGACATGAGACGAAGATAACAAACCCCCGGCGAGGAACCTATTCATGCGAGCTTTCGGACGGCGGCGCGGGCGGCCCGACCCGAAAGACGATCGAATGGCGGTCGGTGTACTCGGAAGTCAGCGAAGAGGCAAGACATTCCCTGCGGGCAAGCGTGGGCCACGTCTCCGTCTGAATCGTCGGGTCGGCGAGACGCCGCGGGACCACGAGTAGAGAAATACCCGCCCTGCGGAGCGGCTCCGGAAAGCGCGGATCGCACGGCGAGTACTTGAACAATGTTCGCCGGAACGCCATCGGGCCGAAATAGTCTCCTACGACCCGGTTCATGCGAACGTAGGAGAACAAATCCCGGGACTGGAAAGCGAGAATCACCTCGTTTCGGGCGCCTGACCGGCGCAGATGCTCGACCACCCCGTATACCGGCAGCGTCTCGCGAAGAAAGCGCTCACGGTGCACGACCCGCTCGGTCACCGCCTCGTAGCCGAGCGGCCGGTAGCGGCCCCAGAAGTAAATCTCGGCGACGATCACGGCGAGGACGACCGCGCCCCATACGGCAACCGATCTTCCGGCCGCTTCCGGGACAGCCCGGACGCGCGCCGCGACCGAGACGACGAGCCGCAGCGCACCGGCCAAGCTCCACACCGATATGAGGCACAGCAGCGGCTGGACGGCGGCGAGATACCGGAAGTACGGGGTAGTGAAAAACCAAACGACGACAACGACCAGAACGAGGACGCCGTAAGGGCGCATGCCGCGGCTCCACCACGGCAGCAGCGCGAGGGCGGCGAGCCCGATGGCCAGCAGAGCCGGAATCGGCGGGGCGTTGAATCGCCGGGAGTCCGTCACGAGATACCAGGGCAGCGAGAGAAGGCCGGCCCAGGAGCGCTCAAGCCTCTCCTCGGTAAGCCGGTCGATCTGGCGCGCGGTGTCCTCCGCCGTCCACGGCCAGGAGCCGAACCACTCCGCGGCGAAGGGTGAGATCGGGTTGCCGGTCCAGACCGCGTTGTAGACGTACCACGGCGCGCCGGTGAGCAGCGCGATGACGGCAAACCGCGCGACGAGGGGGCCTGAGCGCGTGCGGTACGCGGCCCACGCGACAAGGAGCGGCGCGAAGGCGAGGACGAGGTATTTCGAACCGAGGGCGGCCCCGAATGCGAGACCCGCGCAGACGACGAGGGCCGGCCGGTCCCGCGCCCGGTCCAGGCAGGCGACCGCCGATGTGACGAAGGCCGCGAGTCCCATATCGATGAACGCGGTCGAGGCGAATTTGGCGAAATGCGGGACGGCGAAGAACAGCATGACCGAAGCGAACGCGACGGCGCGGCCGCAGACCGGACTCGCGAGAACGTAGAGCGCCAAGCCGGCGAGCGCGCCCAACAGCAGATGCACGTAGTGGGGCGTAACGTCGTCGCCGAAGAGGAACGCGGCGGCGTAGAGCAGGTTCACGTTCAGCGTGAAGAACGGGAAGCGCAGGAACAGATTCGGGACGATGCGTTCCTGCTCCACGAAGTGCATCGCGTACGGCAGGTGATAGCGAACCTCGTCGTCCTGAAGCGGCGGAGTCAGGGCGGCGAGCGCCATCGGGACGAGGACGGTGGCGACGAATGCGGCCATGACCAGCCGCGCGGGCGTCACGCGAGACGCCGACGCGTGAATTGCCCCCCCCCCGTCTCAGCCCCGACGCGATGCGCCCTCGCAGCCGCCAACCGGCGAGCGCCAGCGCTAGGCCCGCGGTCGCCAGGATCCAGGGGCCGGTGAACGCGCCCGCGATGCCGAGCCCGAACAGGAGCAGGATCGCCAGCGCGAGGCCGGCCGGCGTGAGCAGAGCCGCCTCCTCGACAAGGCTCAGCCGCAGAGACGACCGGGCGAAGAGCCCCTTGGCGACGATGTACGCCCACGCGGCGAGGAGGCCGACGATGCCGATCTGTTTGGCGAGGTACAGGTAAGCCACGTGAACCTATCTCGTCATCGCTTCGGCGGGAGACGGAGACGGCGGCGGCGCGAACAGTCCGTCAATGACGCTTTCCCGCTCAATGAAAGAACGGCCTCTGAGATTAATTCGTATTGTTGAAAATGAAGGGAGTGACATAGACGGGGTCGCGCGCCTGACCTTGGGTTTTGGGTCCCCCTAATGATTGCCAACCAACTGCGACTAATATCCCATCATTGAAAACATAAGGAACGAACTCGTCATCGGTTGTCAGTTCGTCATCAAACCTATCTGACCTCATGTAATAAATCTCAACCCTCACACCTTCTTTCATGTATTTTTCAGGTGCTCGCTTATGCCGGCGTTTCAAGTCTGTCTGAGATGAATATACCAGTGACAAAAACTTCTGCTTCGTGTCCCCTAAATCCACCATCTCCATCGTAGTTTGATATCTCTCGACTGCGGAGTCGATACGAAACGAAGCACAACCGACCAAAAGAAGCGGGAACAAAAGCAGGTATTTGTGTTTTTGCATGGGGTATTTGCCTCGGACAATCGTGAGTATCGATTTTGAGACGGGGTCGTGTCAGCCTCGGGCCCCTCGCCCCCGGAAGACGAACCTGCTCAGTATGATGAAGTTGACGAGAAACACAACCGCGTCAACGAGGGGCTTGGCGATCAGGCTGCCGATGCCCAGATACTCGACCGCGACGTAGAGCAGAACGCTCGCCGTCGACAGCGCGAAAACGACCGCCGTCGCATAGCGGGCCGCCTCCGGCAGGAGCCGCCCGGCGGACGGCAGGGAGAAGAACTTGTGTCCGGTGAAGTTCGCGCCGGCGCTGACGACCCGGGCGGCGATGTTGGCGGCGATATAGGGAACTCCGAGCAGGTACGAGAGCACGAAGAAGATGAGGTAGTCGACGAGGAACGATCCGACCGAGACCAGCGCGTAGCGCGCCAGGCGCGCGAGCACGCGCCAGGAGTCGGTCAAGGCCCGGAACCTGGTGGCCGCGTTATCGTCGAGATAGATGGTCTTGATCTCCACCGAGTCGATCCTCGTGCGCGAGTGAACCGCGAGGATGAGCATGTCCATCTCCGTCTCGTACCGTCCGGGCTTGACGTCCTCGTGAACCCGGCGGGCGAACGGCGCGGAGAGCAGGCGCATCCCGGTCTGCGTATCGCGGACGGAAGCGCCCGTCTGAAGGCGGAAAAGGGCGCTCGCCACGCCGTTCCCGATCCGGCTCTTCACGGGCATGGCCGTGAGGTCGAGACGCTCGCCGAGGGCGAAGCGCGCATCCGGGCGGGCGGCGATGAGCGCCTTGAACTTCGCGATATCCTCCGGGTCGTGCTGCCCGTCGCTGTCCATTGTCAGGATGAAATCTTCGGCGCTCATGCGGTCGAGACAGTGTGCGATGCCGGTCATCAGCGCGTGGCCCTTCCCCCGGGTCTTGGCGTGGGTGAGCAGCGAGACGCCCGGATGACGGGCGCAGCGCTCCAGATGGGCCCGGTTTGCCGCATCGCAGCCGTCGTCGACGATCACGACGGCGTCGACATGGGGCCTCGCGCCGTCGATGACGTCGATGACGACGGCGCCGGGGTTGCAGGCGGGCACGACGACATGGATGGCGGACATTGCTTTGGAAATCGACGCCGCTCCGTTGCGGCGGGCTTTCTGACACCGATTGCGTGCCGAATCACGGCGAAATTTTGGAGCGCGCCGCGCAGCCTGTCAACGACGCGCGGAAGGGCCGCGGCGCAAGCGGCGGCGCGCGGGGCCGCCGCTACGCCACGGAAATATCTTCGTAGAACTCGTGGCTGTGCTGGGGGAGAAGGTGAGGAATGAGATTTCTGTTGCGTCCGCTCTCCAGGCTCTTGGAAAACAGGATCCGCTCGTCCACGCTGTCCCAATGTTCGATGACGATGAATTGCGTGCCCGGATCTTCATGGGGCGGTTCGGCGTGCCGGGACAATTCTTCCTTGGTATAATGCCGATAGACGGCCTCGGCCATCGTTCCCGTTTTCGCCTGAAAAATCTTCCGCCCTCGAAACCCTTGCGCGTCGGTGTACAGGGGTTCCATGTCTCGATAAAATTGGGCCACCTGCCCCTCATGGCCCGGTTTCGCGGTGACGTTCACGATATAGGTATGCACGCTGTCTCTCCTTGTCTTGCTCGGGGAGCCCGTTATGCTGTCGAACCCATGTCATCATCATCCAATCCAGATCATTTTTCAATCAGGGAGTCCGCTTTCATGCCCGCCTTTATCGTTGCCGTCGCCCGCGTCGACGACTGGTCAGACAATTTTCAGAAATACGCCGACCGCGCCGCGGACCTCACGGCCGAATACGGGGGAGAGTACGTGATCCGAGGCCAGCCTCATGCAAAGCTCGAGGGCGAGCTGTTCGACGACCGCGTGCTGGTGATCTCGAAATTTCCGACGCTGGAAGCCGCCGAGACGTTTTGGAAATCCGACGCCTACCAGAAGGAGATCAAGCATCTGCGCGACGATACGGGGCTCTACGACGTGGCCATATTCGAAAGCCCCTGACGGGGCCGAGCGTACGATTTCGAACTGCCGGAGCGGGAAACGAAAATGGACAAACAACGGATCAAAGACTTCGCCGGTCACGTCTTTCGCGACATGTCGGGGGCCATGGTCGCGGGGCTCGGCTATATCGGCACGACCACGGGACTGTTTCGGGCCATGGCCGACAAGGGGCCGATGAGCGCGGAAGAGGTCATCGAGCGTTCCGGTTTGGAAGCCCGGTACGTGGAGGAGTGGCTGCGCGGCATGGTCTGCGCGGGCTATCTCGATTTCGACCCCGACGCGGAAACCTACCGGCTTCCCGACGAACACGCGTTTTTACTGGCGTCCGACGGCACGGACCATTTCATGGGCGGTTTGTTTTCCATGGCGCCGGTCCTGCTTGGCGTCGCGCCGCGGGTGGCGGCGGCCTTCAAGGACGGCGGCGGCGTGCCGTTCGAAGACTTCGGCGCGGAGGGCGTCAGGGCGCTCGACGCCGTCAATTACGGACAATACGAAGCCCGCTTCGCGGGCTATTGGCTGAAGTCCCTGCCGGACGTGGCGGCGCGCCTCGAAAACGGAGGGCGCGTCCTCGACGTGGGCTGCGGCGTCGGGCGGGTGTGCCTCGCTCTCGCGAAAGCGTTTCCGAAGACGGACATCGTCGGCCTCGACCCCGACCGGGAATCGATCAGACAGGCCGAGGCGCTGGCCGCGGAAACGGACCTGCGAGAGCGCGTGCGCTTCGTCGCCGCCTCGACCGGCGACCTCGACGGGCGCCGGAAATTCGACCTGATAACGGCATGCGACTGCATTCACGACTTTGTCGATCCGGCGCGAACGTTGAGCGAAATACGCCGCCTTCTGACGCCCGACGGCGTCCTTTTCGTCGTCGAGCCCAAAGTCGCCGACCGGCTGGAAGACAATATCAACCCGATCGCGGCCATGTATTACGGCTTCAGCGTGTTTCATTGCATGACCCAGTCGCTCGCCGACGGCGGCCCCGGACTGGGCACCTGCATGGGAGCGGCAAAAGCGGAGAGTCTGATGCGGGACGCGGGCTTCACGCGCTTCCATGTCGTCGACATAAAAAGCCAGGTCAACATGTTCTACGAAGTGCGGCCCTGAACTTTCGGACGAGGCGGGACATCATGACGAAAACACGGACCAGCGTAGTGCGGCGGACGACTTTGTTCGTGCGCGACGTGAAACGATCCACGGCCTTCTATGAGGCCGTCTTCGGTTTGACTCCATATTACGAGCGGGACGTGAGCATGGACGTCGTGCCCGCATTTCCGGTCCAGACCCAAGGCCGGGGCGGCGCCGGCAGGCTGGTCATTCTGCGGGGCGAAAATCCGCTCGCGGGGATGATCGGCCTGCTGGAGATGCATGACCCGCCGCTGCCGGAACCGGACCACGACGTCCGCCGCCTGGGCTACGGCAACGCGGCGCTGGTGCTCTCCACCACGGACGCCGAAGAAGCGGCCGCGCGGGTGGAGCCCTTGGGAGGACAAATCCTGGCGCCCGTGAAAGATTTTCGCAACGTCGGCGACGAAGACGGCAACCTCGTTCCGGCCAAGGTGTTCATGGCCTTCGATCCCGACGGACATTTTCTGGAAGCGTTCGAACCCCTGTAGACGCCGCGGCCGGTCGACCCCTGCGGGGGACGCGGTCAATCGAAGTCCCCGGCCAGCGCCCGGCGGACCGCGTCGGGCATGACCGCCATGTGCCGATAGTTTTCCTTGTCGACCGCCAGCACCACGGGGTCCGTCGAGGACGCGAAGGCTTCGATCTGCTCGTCCGAGAAGTGGAAGTGGAGAAAATGCACGGAGGACGCTTTGCCGTCCGCCGTGCTGCGCTCCACGTCGAGTTCCGGCCGCGCCCTGATGTCATGGCCGCCGACCGTGAGCGTGATCGTCTCCTCGACGCCGCCGAGCCGGGCCAGGATCCGGTCCCGCCGGGCGGGGTCGGCGATCTCGAACATGAGCGTCGCGACCAGTTCCCGGCCGTCGGGGATGAGAGGATTGTAGGCGGCGAGTTCGTCGGCGATTTGATCTTCGCCGCCTTTTTCGACGTAAAGCATTTCGTGAACCTGATGCCACATGGTGTGGTAATTTTCGAAATAGAATGTGGCGTGGGGGCCGACTTCCATGCGCCGATGGCGCTTGAGGGCAATCGCTTCCCTTCGCTTTTCCTTGCGCCGGGCCGCGTAATCGTCGACCGGAAGCAGGTCGTCCTTGGTGATCTTGCGCGCTTCGACGGACATCGCGGCGGGGCCCTACGCCTCGCCGCCGAGCCCGTAGGCCAGAGCGAGGAGTTCGATGGGATGATAGGTCCGTTCGGGCACGTTCGCGCCGTCGACGCGCGCCATGCCCTGGAGAATATGATCGGCGGCCAACGGACACTCGCTGGCGACATAGGGGTTCGCGCTTTTGACCGCCTTGCGGGCGACGGGCGCGCCCACTTTCAAAGCGACGTCGAAATTGTCTTTCATGACGCCCCATGACCCTCCGTGGCCGGAGCACCGTTCGACGGGGGTGACGTCCGCATCGGGGATGAGTTGCAGCATGTCGACGGCCTTGGGGCCGACGTTCTGCGCGCGCGCATGGCAGGCGAGATGCATGGTGACGCCGCCGGGGAGCGGCTGCAGGCCGTCGGCCAGACCCTCCGATTTGGCGATATCGACGACATATTCGGCGACGTCACAGGTCGCCGCCGCCAGCGCCGCGATCTCCGGATGGTCCGGCAAAATCAGCGGCCATTCGAATTTCATCATCAGCGCGCACGACGGAATGAGCGCGATCACGTCGTAATTTTCGTCGATCCAGGGCTTGAGCGCGGACGCGGCCTTTTTCGCGTTCGCGGCGGCGCTTTCGATATCGCCCTTTTCCAATTTGGGCATGCCGCAGCAGACGGGGTGGACGACTTCGGTTCGGACGCCGTTCTTGGCCAGGACGGCCCGCGCCGCGAGGCCGATCTCCGGCTTGTTGTAATTGCCGTAACAGGTCGCGTAAAGCACGGCCTTGCGGCCAAAGGCGGGCGCCGCCTCATTGACCCGGGTCGGCGACGCGGCCGCCGACGTCTCGAACGTCCGCCGATGGAATCTGGGCAGTTCGGCCAGGGCATGGATTCGCGCGACCGCCTGCAGCGCCGTCCGGACTACCTTGTTGTCCGTTTTCGTCGCCCAGTTGACCAGGCCGGCAAAGGGGCGCGCGAGCCTGCCGTTGCGGTCGGTCTCGGAAAGCTGCTTGTCCGCGAAGCCGGTTTTGCCCCGCGCATGTTCCGCCGCGCGGGCGCGCAGCATCAAATGGGGGAAATCGATATTGAATTCATGGGGCGGCACATAGGGGCACTTGGTCATGAAGCACATGTCGCACAAGGTGCAGGCGTCGACGACGGTCTTGAAATCTCCGCTGTCGACCGAATCCAGTTCCATCGTTTCCGACTCGTCGATCAAGTCGAACAGGCGCGGGAAGGAATCGCACAGATTGAAGCAGCGGCGGCAGCCGTGGCAGACGTCGAAGACCCGGCGCAGCTCTTCATCGATGCTGCCGGGATCGGTGAAGTCCGGGTCCGTCCAGTCGATCGGATGGCGCACGGGCGCGTCGAGGCTGCCCTCACGCATGGCCTTGTTCATCCTTTTGAAACGGGCCGGCCGCCGGGACTCGACCGCGACCCCCGGCAACCGGCGTCGAGCGGTTCGGCGCGGACGGATCAAGCGTCCAGATTGTCGAGCGCCTTTTGAAAGCGCCCCGCGTGGGAGCGTTCGGCTTTCGCCAAGGTTTCGAACCAGTCGGCGATTTCGTCGAAGCCTTCTTCACGCGCGGTCCTCGCCATGCCGGGATACATGTCCGTGTACTCGTGGGTTTCGCCGGCAATGGCCGCTTTCAAGTTGACCGCGGTGCTGCCGATCGGCTCGCCGGTGGCGGGGTCGCCGACTTCTTCCAGATATTCCAGGTGACCGTGGGCGTGGCCCGTTTCGCCTTCCGCCGTCGAGCGAAAGACGGCGGCCACGTCGTTGTATCCTTCGACGTCCGCCTTCTGGGCAAAATAGAGATAACGCCGGTTGGCCTGGCTCTCTCCGGCAAACGCGGCTTTGAGATTGTCGACTGTTTTGCTTCCTGCAAGCGCCATCTTGTCCTCCTTTTACTCAGGTTCGTTTGTGAAAGGGGTCGATCCCCAACTCGTTGTTCCGGTTCGTGAATTATCTTATTTTAGAAATATTCTAATATAGATCAAGTGAAAGTCAACAGGCAAACATCGACGTGTTCACGGGTTTTCCGCCGCGGGGGCTTGGGCCGCCTTTTTCGACGCCGCCCGCGTCAAGGCGAAGACGGTCCCGCTCAAGGCGATGAGCGCGATGAGATTGGGAACCGCCATCAAGGCGTTCATGATGTCCGCGATCAGCCATATCAAATCGAGATCCATCGTGGCGCCTACCACGAGCAGGGCCACCCATGCCAACCGATAAGGCATGATGATCTTGACGCCGAACAGATATTCGGCCGAGCGCTCGCCGTAATAACTCCAGGCGATGATCGTGGTAAAGGCGAAAAAGATCAGGCCGAAGGTGACGATCCACTCTCCGCCCGGCAGCCCGTTGCTAAAAGCAAGCGCGGACAGAGCGGCGCCGGTCTCCGCGGCGCCGTTCGCGCCGTAATTGTTGGCCCAGGACCCGAGTTCCGTCATTCGGCCCGCGATCTCGACGGGCACCTGTACGGTGATGATGACCAGCGCCGTCATCGTGCACAGCACGAGCGTGTCGACGAACGTTCCGAGCATGGCGATGGTGCCTTGCCTCACCGGATCATGGGCCTTGGCGGCGGCATGGGCGATGGCCGCGCTGCCGACGCCGGCCTCGTTGGAGAAGACCCCGCGCGCCACCCCGAAGCGGATCGCGGTCATGACCGCGGCGCCGGCGAAGCCGCCGGTGGCCGCCGTGCCCGTAAAGGCGTCGGTAAAGATAAGAGCGAACGCCGCCGGCACGTCGACGATGTTGATCAGCAGAATCGTCAGGGCGCCGACCACATAGACGAGACCCATGACAGGCACCATGAATTGGGCCACCCCGGCGATCGACCTGATCCCGCCGATAATGACCGCGAACGTAAGAACGGCAAGACCGAGCCCGGTATAGAGCGGGTCCACGTTCATGTTCGCCTCGAACACGTCCGCGACGGAGTTCGACTGGATCATGTTGCCCGTGCCGAGCGCCGCCGTCATGGCGAAGAACGCGAACAGGACGGCCAGCCATTTCCAACGACCGCCCAGGCCGTTTTTGATGTAGTACATGGGCCCGCCGACGAAACGGCCGCGTTCATCGACTTCACGGTATCGGACCGCCAGAACCGCTTCGGCGTATTTGGTGGCCATGCCGACGAACGCCGTCATCCACATCCAAAACACCGCGCCGGGGCCGCCGATCGTTATCGCCGTCGCGACGCCCGCGATATTGCCCGTGCCGATGGTCGCCGAGAGCGCCGTGGTCAGGGCCTGAAACGGCGTGATGTCGCCTTTGTCGCCGGCCTGCGCGCGGCGGCCCGTGAACGCCAGCCGAAATGCCGCGGGGATGCGGCGGAGCGGCATGAAGCGCAGACCGACCGTCAGATAGAGACCGGTGCCCAGCAACAGCAGCAGCATGGCCGGACCCCAGACAAAATCGCTGACGGGTTGGAGCATGCTCTCAAGTCGGTCCATGGGACTCAATGTTTCGCTTGAAATGAGGGACGGGAATGACTGAGCGAAGCGGACGGACACCGACTTTGCCCCGGATCGGACCCGCCTGCAACCGTATCAGGAGGAAATACCCGCAAGCTTTAGAATTTTTTCGACCACGGCGGCGGGCTCGTCTTCGCGATGGTAGCGGCCGGAACCTTCATCCCAGGCGGCCTCCGGCGGCGGCGAGCCGCACAAGCCGAAGACCGTCTTGCCGAAGGCGAGGGCGTGTTTGATCTCATTTGCCGTACCGACGCCGCCGCTGACCGCCACCAGACAGAGAGAGGCGGAGGCGATAACCCGATTGCGGCTCACGTCCCGAGGGGTGGCGGCGATCGGGTCTTGGGCCTTGCCCAAATCCGTAGACAGAACGAGCGCCGCATATTCATTGGCGGCGGCCGGATCCAAGACCGGCAAAACGGCGATGCCGAGGCCGCCGCCGTCGCGCGCGCCCTTGCAGGCGGCCTCCATGATCCCGGATTGCCCGCCGCAGATAACGGCAAGCCCGGACCGCGCCAGCGCGCGGCTCACCTCGTAAGCGGTTTCATAGGCCGCCGAGCCCGGCTCTTGTTTGGACGAGCCTATGATGCCGACCGGCTGGCGGCGCCCAAGCGTGAAGAGCGCATCTGACATGGCGCGATCGAGACCTCCTTCACCGCCGGCCGCCACGGCGGCTTGCCCTCAGTCCTTGACGGGCGCCGCGTCGCTGCGCACGTCCTCGGGCTTGGCCCAGACCCTCTTGTCGGCGAGATAGCGGGCGGAATCCAACCCGTCCGTGGGCAGATAATCGGAAAACAGATTGGGCGGATAAGGCTCGACATAGTGGTTGAACAGGTCGCGGTAAAGCGAGACGTGAATGTTGGGAATACTGCGGTTTTCGCGGAACTGCCTGATCGGAATTCGCGCCACGACCGGGCCTTCATTGGGCGAGTTCGCTTTGGCGACGACCTGACCGTCAGGGCCGAAGATGGCGCTGCCGCCCGCGCTCACATCGGCGAAAGACCCCGGATTGCCCGCCGAAACGGCGTTGTTCACGATCGCCGTGTACATTTGATTGTAACGCGCGTTGGCCTGAATATCGAATGTGGAAAAACCGCCCGTCGCGGTGCGGATCATGATCTCGCCGCCTTTGAGCGCGAAGGCCCGGATAATTTCAGGCTCAAGCTGCGTCGAGGTGGTGCATATGTTGCCGATGTCGGTTCGCGTGACCGGAATCACTTCATCGCGGCCGTACATTTCGACATATGCGTCCATGACGTCGAATACGGTCGTGGTAAAGACTTCGAACGCGCCGAACAGCCCTTTGATGTTCCTCAACTTCCAGTGCCGCCCGACGATGTCACCCGCGGGGTCGATGACGGTCGTGATACTCAATATGTGGTCGGGCCAATCCTTGTCCCTGGCATAAGACCCGAAGCTCACATAGCAGCCGTATTGTCTGGCCTTTTCGGCGACCGCTTCGGTTTCCGGCCCGGGAATTTCGATCGCCGCCTTCAAAAGCTCCTTGCGAGTCCAGCGCGCGCTGAACCCGGTGATCGGGAACTCGTGAAAGATGACGAGATCCTTGGGCCCCAGCCAACCGTTCGCCGCGTCGATCAGGCCCAGCATGTGATCCATGTTGTCCTTGCGCGAAGCCGCCAAATTGTCGACATCGACGGCGCGCACGCGCGATTGCACGACGCACATGCTGATGCCGTCTTTTTTGAGCGGCACGGTGTCGTACGTCCCGTCCGCGCGCATGTTGACTTCGCCGTTACCTTTTCGAGACTGCTTCGACATCGACAGATTTCCGCTTTTGCGAGTTTGCCGGGCGAAACCGGGGCGCGTCCTATTCGGCCGCCGTTCTCATGGCCCGGTCCACGGTTTTGTCCGCCGGGACAAGCGGAACGGGGTCGAGAACCCAGCCTTTCGACGCGCGACGCCGAGGGCTGGGAATGGCGTAAGCGACCCTGTCTTTCGCGGCCTCGACCCGGTCCGAATCGATCCGCCAGCCCCATGACTCCCATCGTTTGATTTTTTCGCGGTAGCGCGCGATGGGCGAATCGGCTTCGACGAAAACCTCATGAACGTTGGCGCGCGGCGTGATTACGGGCCGCATGCGCTCCAGCACATCGCGGTCCTGAAAGGCGACGTACTGGTTGCGCTCCTTCATGCGCGCGTCGTGCTCTTCCTCGATCAGGAAATTCCTCAAATTGATCAGAAAGATCCGCGTATGACTCGCGTCGACAGGCGTTTCATAAGCATATTGATGAATGAACATGTCCTTGCTCGGATGAATATAAGTCCAAAGGCTTGCCGGACAATAATGGCCCGTGCCGGTCTCGATCATGGCGTCTTCGGTGCGGCCCGAGGCGGCGCGCATTTTACGGTCGGGCAAGGGAGGCGCCTTGCGCGTATGGAAGAATCCGGTGCCCCACTCGGTCTCTTCGAGCTTGAGGGGTTCGATATGATACTCCTCCCAACTGCCCGAAAAACCGTGGGTGGGATGGACGAATTCGTTGTGCGCCGAATCGATTCCGTTCTCGATCGAGCGTTTGTAGTCGAAGTCGAACTCCCATTGCTGCACGGTCGCGGTCCACCCCTCGCCGCCGTATTCGGGTATGTCCATGATGGGCGCGCGCTCCCGCTCGGGGATGTCGCCCAGAAAAGCGAAGACCAGACCGTATTTTTCTTCGACGGGATAGGCGTCGATCCTGGCGCGGCGCGGGATCTTCGCCTTCGGACCCATCGAGGGAATTCGCGTGCATTTGCCGCCGCCGTCGAATTGCCAGCCGTGATAAGGACATTCGATGCAATCGCCTTTGCGTTTTCCGTGAGCGAGCGAGCCGCCACGGTGGACGCAAACATTGCTCAAGCAATGGGCCGCGCCTTGCGAGTCGCGAAACAGCACGAAATCCTGACCCAACATGCGCATATGAACCGGATCGTCACCGAGGTCGGCGGCTTGAAGCGCCGGATACCAGAAGTTGATAAACATCGATCTCACCCTTTACCCAACAGGCCGCCGCGCGGCCAAGGCTCAGCGGACGACGTCGTTCGATTATAGTCGAATCGCGTTTGGCCGCCAACCGGGGCGTGAACCGCGCGCGCGTTTCCTTAGTTCGCGATCCACAAGTGACGCGAAAGATTGATCCCCAGGGGATTGTCGAACCATCCTTTGACTTTGGGATTGATGAGCCGCCGATAGTTGTAAAAGAAGACGGGCGCCACGGGATAGTCGGCAAGCAAGGCGCGCTCCGCCGCCTGTAACATTTCAAGGCGTGCGGCCGGGTCCAAAATCCGGTCGGCGTCCGTAATCAGCCGATCGTAATCCGCGTTCGAATAGCGCGACGGATTGGCGCCGATCGCGATGTTCCGCGTTTCATATTGATTGAGAAAAGGGATCGGATCGTCGAACCCGGCGTAGAGACTCGTAAAGATGATGTCGAAATCGCCTTTCCGGCGGCGAAGAAACAGAGCGCCGAACTGAACGCTCATGATCTCGGCCTCGACGCCAATCTCACGCCACATGCCTTGAGCCGCCACGGCGACCTGCCGCTGCTCTTCCTGTACGAAATGATAAAGCGTCAAGGCAAGCGGGTTGGCGGGGCCGTAACCGGCTCGCGCCAAGAGCGCGCGCGCCTGGTCCGTGCGCCGGTTCATCGGACCCCGGATCGAGGCGTCCGGTTGGGCCTCGTAGCCGGAAACGGTCGGCGGCACGATGCTGAACGCGGGATCCAACCCCGTATCGAGGACACGGTTTACGATGACGTCCCGGTCCAGAGCAAGGGAAAGCGCTTTGCGCACGCGCACGTCGTCGAACGGCGGGCGGGCATTGTTGAAGGCCAATACATAAGTGCCGATGCCGGGTGAAAGACGGAGCGACTCGCTCAAATTTTCCCGGATCCACTCAAGCCTGCCGGGCGGAAAATTCAAGATCACGTCGAACTCGCCGGTGCGAAACTGTTTGACGCTCGTGTTCAGGTCGCCCGGCAGGCGAATGAACACGGTGTCGATCTTGACCGCATCGCTTTTATGATAGTGAGGGTTCTTTTCCATACGGACATGGTCGGCAAGCACGCGTTCGGCGAGCCTGTAGGCGCCGTTGGAGACCATGACGCCGGGCCGCGTCCACTTGTAGCCGTGCTCCTCGACGACATGGCGCGGTACGGGCATGGCCGTAATCAGGGACATCAACTTCGGGAAATAAGGCATCGGGCGTTCGAGGGTGAACCTGACCGTCCTCGCGTCGAGCGCATGAACCCCCAAGGCTTCCAGAGGAAGAAGGCCCTTGTTGACGGCGCGCGCGTTCTCGATCACGTAGTAGCGCTGGGCGTATATCGCCGCCGTTTCCGGGTTTTGCACGCGGCGAAACGAATAGACGATATCGTCCGCCGTCAACGCCGCCCCGTCGGACCATTTGAGACCGCCGCGAAGCGTAAACGTAAAGACAAGTCCGTCTTCGCTGACGTCGTAGGACTCCGCCAAGCCAAAATCCAACTCCCCCCTCTCGTCGAAACTCATCAAGCCCTCGAAGAGATCGTAATCGACAACCAAAGCGCCGGCGCCGAACGTTTTCTGAGGATCGAGCGTATCGGGTTCGGCCACCGTCGCCCGGTGGAGAACCGTCGCCTCCGCATGTCCCGGAGGAGAGGCAAGCAAGCCGCATAGCGCAACCGTTGCCGACCATAAAAATGTCAATGCCGGACTTTTCACCTGCAACTCTCCCTTTTCCAATCCGGCGCCCACTTTATCGGAACGGCCGGCGATGGGCACGAGAAAGCGCCCGCGCCCCGAGCGCATCCTCGCACGCGGCGGCCTCTCGGGTAAGTTGCAACCGTGCCATGGAAAAAGCTCGAAATCGATCTACGACCGGGCGCCGATCCGGGCTATGTTGTCGTACCCGCGCGGGGCTCGGACCCCCGCCGCGGCCCGTCGTTCACAGCGAGGCGAGCGTTGCCCCATGATGAAACTCTTTTATTCCCCCTTTCACGGCTTCGTGCACAAGGCGCTTGTCGTCCTTCATGAGGCGAGGTTGTGGGACGAAGTGGAATTCGTCCCGACATTTCCGTTTCGCAATCTGGCCCGCGAGCCTGTCGGCGACGCCTATTCGCTCGCGGATATCGCCCCGCTCGGCACGGTTCCCACCTTGGCGCTCAATGACGGGACGGTTTTGTACGGCAGCCAGGTCATTGTCGAGTATTTGGACTCGATGAGCCGCGGCGCGCGGCTCTACCCCAAGAAGGGTCCGGCGCGCTGGGACGCCTTGCGGCGGCTCGCTCTCGGGGACGCGATTTTCGAAACGAGCGTTCGACTCAGCATGGAATCGTGGCGGCCGGTGGAAGAGCGAAGGACAAGCCTTTACCAATGGCTGTGGCCCAAGATCATTCGCTCACTGGACGTCCTCGAACGAGAGGCCGCGAATTTCGACGCCTTCGACATCGGCCACGCCGCCGTTTTGCAGGGAATCACCTATTGCGCATCATGGACGAGCAGAGCCGAAAACGTGCCGGTCCAACCCGATTTCAACTGGCGCGGCGGGCGGCCTTCGCTGGTCCGCTGGTTCGACGCGGCGATCGAGCGGCCGTCGGTGACGGCGCATTTCAACAAGGATTACGAGGGGGACATGTCGCCGGAATTTCACCGCGGCAAAGTGGAAGAGGTGCTCGCCGCGCGAAAGAAGGGATAACACGATGATCGAACTCTATTATTGGCCGACGCCCAACGGCCACAAAGCCTCCATCATGCTCGAAGAAACCGGGCTGCCTTATGAAGTCCATCCGGTCGACATGGCCAAAGGCGAGCAATTCGAGCCCGACTTCCTGAAAATAAGCCCCAACAACAAGATTCCCGCGATCGTCGACCGCGACGGCCCCGGCGGCGAGCGGTTTCCCGTTTTCGAGTCAGGCGCCATACTCGTCTATTTGGCGGAAAAGGTCGGCCGGTTTCTGCCGACGGACACGGCCAGAAGGTTCGAGGTCCTGCAATGGCTGTTCTTTCAAGTGAGCAATGTGGGCCCCATGTTCGGGCAATGCGGACATTTTTTGGGCTATGCGCGCGAGAAAATTCAGTACGCGATCGATCGCTACCGAAACGAGACGCTGCGGCTTTACGGGGTCATGGACCGCCGTTTGGCGAACGGCGATTATCTTGCCGGGGACTACTCGATTGCCGATATCGCGACCTGGCCCTGGGTCGACGTGCGCTGGTTTCACGAAATCGACATCGAGGAATTTCCCCATGTGGAAAGATGGTATGAACGGATAGGCCGAAGAGCGGCCGTGGAGAGAGGGACGGCGCTGCTCAAAGACGATATGAAAATCGGCAACCCGACGGACGAAAGCTGGGAAAATCTGTTCGGCAAATCTCAACTCGATCAGCAAAAGACGAGTTGACGAAAATGCGGTCGGCCGGTTCGTCGCGGTTTGCGCCGTCGGCCGTCGAGCGGCCGGTTGAAATGCGAAAAACGGAGCGGCCTCTTACCGGCATCGACCTTGCCGAATCGGTTGTCGGCGTCGACGGATGCAAGGGCGGGTGGCTCGCCGTCATACGGGACACGGAGCGCGGCGCCTTCGATTTCGAGATATTCCCGACCTGGACATCCTTGCTTCGAAAGTTGACGGCGGCGCCTTGCATCGCCGTCGACATGCCCATCGGCCTGGTTACTTCGGGGCGGCGCCCGTGCGACGCGCTCGCCCGAAAGAGACTCGGGCGCGGAAGAGCGTCGAGCGTTTTCGCGCCGCCTCGGCGGCCCATGTTGGCGTTTTCGACATACGGCCAGGCCAACGGCTGGGGCAAAAGCGCAATGAACGACGGTTTGTCCGGGAGCGGACTATCGAAGCAGGCTTGGAATATCACGCCCAAAATCCGGGAAATCGATTCGGCCATCACACCGGCGGACCAGTCCCGCATCATCGAGGCCCATCCCGAACTGGTATTTCAATATCTCAACGGCGGCGTTTGTCCAAAGCGCAAGAGATCGGCGGGCGGCTTTGAACAAAGGCTCGATCTGTTATCGGCCCGCGGATTCGACGGCCTGGCAGAGGCCGTCCGCACCCTGGACGCGAAACAAGCCGGCGGCGGCGATCTGCTGGACGCGTGCGCCCTGGCGCTGGCCGCGCAACGCAAGGCGCACGGTATGGCCGAGTGTCTGTGCGGAGAGCCGTTGCGTGACGACCGTGGCCTCAAGATGGAAATCTGGTATTGACGGCGCGGTCGGCGGCGGGTCGGGAACCGCGCCCGCTTGCCCTTCACGCCGCGTTCCGGACAGACGCTGAAAGGACTTGCGTCCATGTCCGATTCTCATCTCTTGAAGACGCTCTCCGCGGCGTCGCGCGAGTCCTTCTTGGAGACGATCATGGCGCGGCAGCGCTCGATCTCCGCCGTCATTTCGGCAATCCGTTCCTCGAGTTCTTCGATCGACATCTTGGACAGGTCCTGAGACGACAACGACGGGGCTTTCTTTTTTTGCGGTTCGAGATCTTGTTCGTCCACGCTCCGACTCCTTGAAACGACCGGCGGCATCGCTTTAGTTTGCTCATTGAGCCGACGGCGCGCAAGCGCCGGGGGCACGGAGCCGAACGGACGAAACCTGAAGATGCCTGACTCGATACCCGTCCGCATGAATGCGATCGAGATCGCGGAACCCGGCGACGCGAGCATGCTGCGGCTTGCGGATATCCCCGTGCCGGAACCGGGGCCCGGCGAGGTTCTCATCAAGGTGGAAGCGGCCGCCGTCAACCGGCCCGACGTTGCCCAGCGGCTGGGAGTCTATCCGCCGCCGCCGGGCGCGCCGGACACGCCGGGGCTGGACGTGGCGGGGCCGGTCGCGGCGCTGGGGCCGCGCGCGGGCGGCATCGAAATCGGGGACAAAGTCTGCGCTCTCGTCGCGGGGGGCGGCTATGCGGAATATTGCGCGGCGCCGGCGACGACATGCCTTCCCTTTCCCGACGGGTTCAGCGCCGTCGAAGCCGCCGCGATTCCGGAGACGTTTTTCACCGTATGGTCGAACGTCTTCGACCGCGCGAAACTGGCTGCCGGAGAAAGCCTGCTGGTTCACGGCGGCACGTCGGGAATCGGGACGGCGGCGATCATGCTGGCCAAATGTTTCGGCGCGCGCGTGTTCACGACGGCGGGGTCGGACGAAAAGTGCGAAATGTGCTTGAAGCTCGGGGCCGACCACGCCATCAACTATCGCGAGCAGGATTTCGTCGAGGCCGTTCGACGGGAAACCGGCGGCGGCGTGAACGTCGTCCTGGACATGGTCGGCGGCGACTATATCGCCCGCAATATGAAATGCCTCGCCCCCGACGGCCGCCACGTCAGCATCGCGTTTCTGAAAGGCGGCGAGGCCGCGGTCAATCTGGCGCCGCTGATGATGAAGCGGTTGACGCTCACGGGTTCAACGCTCCGCGGGCGCGGCGCGGACTTCAAGGGCGCGGTCGCCGACGCCCTCCGAGACAAGGTGTGGCCGCTTTTCGACCGGGGCCGAATCAGACCCCTGATCGATTCGACATTTCCCCTGGCCGAGGCGGCCGCGGCGCACAGGCGTATGGAGTCGAGCGTTCACATGGGCAAAATCATATTGATTCCCTGATACCCGCGGCGGCCGCACTCCATACGGAGCCGCGCAAACCCGCTTTCAATTTCCGCAAAAGCCCTTATATAGAGGTCACGTTTCGAAGCCGCCTGCCGACCGGAGCGGTCAGCGGCGGCGCATGCGTACAGTCAACGACACCGTGGTCTCTTACGGCGGGAAGATCGCCCGTCCGCGCGAGCGGGGATGACGAGGTCAGGCAGAAAACGAGAGGAACAACCATGACGCCCCCTCTGATGCCCAAGGCAACAGCCGTCTGGCTGATCGACAATACCTCCTTGACATTCGACCAGATCGGCGATTTCTGCGGCTTGCACCCCCTTGAAATCAAAGGCATCGCCGACGGCGACGTGGCCCAGGGCATCAAGGGTCTCGACCCGGTCGCCACCGGCCAGCTCACGCGGGATCAAATCGAAAAAGCCCAGGAAGACGGCGACTTCAAACTGGAACTGGTGCAATCGGTTCACGACGTGCCCGAACAGGGGCGCCGCCGCGGGCCGCGCTACACGCCGCTGTCCCGGCGCCAGGACCGGCCCGACGCCATTTACTGGATAGTCCGCAATCACCCCGAGATCAGCGACGGGCAAATCGCGAAATTGATCGGAACGACGAAGCCGACCATTCAATCAATCCGCGACAGAACCCACCGGAATTCCGCAACTCTGAAACCCGTCGATCCCGTGACCCTCGGGCTGTGCAGCCAAATCGAGTTGGACGACATCGTGCAAAAGGCGGCCGCCAAGAAAGCCCGCGCCGAAGAGCGCGAACGCAAGAAAGCGGAGCGCGTCGGGACGTTGAAGTCAACAGACAAGACCCTGGCGGCGGCCCCGGAGGAACCGGCCGCGCCGCCGGCGGCGCAAGAGTCGATGCCGGAACCTGCGGGCGAGCCGCCCGAGACGCCGCCCGAGAAGGACTTGACGTTCGATAAGCCGGACCCGGAACGGGAAGAGACGGCCCCGCCCGCCGACCCGGATTACGATGCCGACTCCGTTTTCGCCGGACTGGACAAGAAGCTCAAAGAAGCCAGCAAGAAACGGGATCCGGACAAGTCGTAATCCTCGGCTTTGGGCTTGGTCAGCACTTCGGCTTGGTGCCAAGCTCGTGATTCTTTCGGGAACCCGTCTATTTCGAGCCGACCTGTACCTCTCGCAACTTGTCCAGTAAATTTCTTTCCGGTTTCACATTTTCTGTGTAACCGATCGATGTATGTATTTGGGCTCGAAGCGTCTTGACAGGCTTATCCTGAAGAATCTTCTTGCAAAACTCCTCAATCCAGTCCGAAAAATCGATTCTGAATGAGACGGTTTCTCCGTATTCAATTTTCTTCGGGAGTTCATCCGGTGATGATCTCAACTGCATTGCGTGAAGTCTATTCTTCCCTCTGCCGATGCGCCAACCTACACTATCTATAGTGACTGGCCTTTCCCCGATGTTGGTGATGTGGAAACGCAAGACTTCTTTGGCATCACCGCCCCCGATAAGAAGTCCATGTCCGACATAGCACTTCAACCTAACTTTTTCGGCACGACGTGCAAGCCAAAGCGCGATTGCAACGGCGATACATGTTCCAATTCCAGCAAACCACGTCCCAACCGTGTTCCAGACTTGAATGTATTGGTCAAACGACATTGTTGCGTTTTTGTACGCTACGGAAGGATTGTGAAGCGGTGACATCCACCATATCATGTCTTTAACAAAGAGAGCAGAAGGCCGATAACATGAAGGGAAGGAACCGCTTCACCGCCGCCGAAGCCGCCGCCATTCGAGGGTTGCTCACGGAAATCAGGCAGGCCGATCAGCGAGAGCAGAGGAAACTGCGGGACATTCTCAGGAATAAACACCGTTTTTATATTACGGACTTCCGCCCAGTGCCCCCCGGAGGGTTCGCTGCCGCCGATTTCGACGAGCGCATGGCTTGCGGCAAGATCACGGTCTGTGATGAGGTTCCGAGGCCGTGACGTCCATCGATCTCGACGACAAGCCACAAACTTGGCAAGAAGAACGGCGCGGGCGGTATAGGCCGGACAGGGTGCGCGTGCTGTTTGTCGGCGAGTCGCCGCCGAAAGGCGGCACATTCTTCTATTGCGGGAACTCGCTTCTACACAACGCGTTCAGGGAAGCATTTGATAGCCCGGACGACTTCCTCGCCGAGTTTCAAAGCCGCGGCTTTTTTCTCGACGACCTTGTGCCCTTTCCCGTCAACCAAATGAACGAGGAGAAGCGCGAGGCCGCGCGACAGGCTCACATAGACAGATTGTCCCATCGTTTGCGAGCGTATCAACCCGAAGCTGTGGTTACGGTGATGAAAGCGATCGAACAAGAGGTTGCCGCATCCATGGAACGAGCCGGCCTGTCCGTCCCCCACCATGTTCTTCCGTTTCCTCGGCGGGAGCACAAGGAACGATTCGTCAAGGGGTTGCGAACGCTGCTAAAGTCGTGGCCGAGTTTAAGGCCGGACGACCGAATTCCAATCTCAGCATCGGAAAAGCCTGCGCCTCACAGATTCTCGAAGAATTCGGGATGCAACTTGACGACTTCGACGGTCTCGGTGGTGACGCCGAGGTTCAGGCGTTTCAGAAGGTCGCACAGGTCGTTGCCGTCGATCAGATCAATTGCCGGAGCGCCGTCCCTCACGGCCTCTCGCGCTGCGTCTTTCGTGAAGCTGCCCGTGGTGATGAACAGGCCCTTGTCCGCACGACCGGCCATGGCTCCTCTGAAGTCTCGAATTTCCCGCGCGGCAACCGAGCCGCTGTACCTCTTGCACTGAAAACGGACATGAAACGAGATCAGGTTGTTGACCCGCAACACCCCCGCGCCGTCGATCCCTCCGTCGCCGGGGCGGCCCATCACTTCCACCTTCGTGAACCCCGATTCCCGAAGGACGAGTTGGCAAAGACGCTCGAAGGCGTCGGGCGCGATGCCGCGAACGATACCGAGTAAATCTTCCTTCCAACGCTGATCGTCCGCATCATCGTCTTCAACCCCGGATTCGGCGCCCTGCGCTTGTTTCTCCTTATGACGCTTGGCGCTTTCCTGACGGACAAGCTCGCGCAGTTCCTCCTCCGACCGAATGGCCCGTCCCACTCCGGTGATCGTCCAAACACCCTTCCGCGTGTTGTCGACCGCGCCGACATGCTTCAAATAGGTTCTCGCCCATGCGGCGCGATAATCGACCTCAGATGCCGAACCGCCCTTGTGCATAACATTCAAAATCTCGTCCGAAAGCTCCAAATCGCGGGCTATCCGTTCCGCAAGTTCCTGAATGGAGGCGGAACCGCCACAACTCTCCAACGCTTTGAGCGTCGGCCAAAGCAAGTCCTGAAAATTCGGAATCCGATTCTCCGTCATGCGTTCCCCTTGTTTTCTTATCCCGGCGCCGGCGCGATTGTCCGCATGGAGCGGAGGTTGGACGGACAAGGATGGGGCCTCATTCCATGCCGGTCAAGCATCCGCCCTCGGATGATCGGCCCGGACAAGACCGAAATTCGGCGCAAGATCGAATCACGGCTCGTTCCGGTGCGTTGATTCGGTCACGCAAGTTTGTGAAACTCCCGCAAAACCAGATGGAACCGGATCGAGAAAGATGACCGCCATGACCAGTCCGTATGACCGCGACCTCGACAAGACCCCCGCAAATTTCCAGCCTCTTACCCCGCTCTCGTTTCTGGAACGGGCGGCGGATACGTTTCCCGACAGGCCGGCCGTCGTCCACGGCGCGCGGCGCCATACGTACAGAGACTTTTATGCGCGGTGCCGCAGGCTCGCATCCGCCCTGGCCGCGCACGGGATAAGGAAAAACGACACGGTGGCGATCATCGCGCCGAACGTGCCGGCGATGCTCGAATGCCACTACGGCGTGCCGATGTCGGGCGCGGTTTTGAACACGATCAATATCAGGCTGGACGCGGCCGCAATCGCGTTCATTCTCGACCACGGCGAGGCCAAGGTCCTGTTCGTCGACCGCGAGTTTTCTTCCCTGGCAAAAGACGCGCTCAGCCAATGCGAGGCCGCGCCCACGGTCATCGGTATCGACGACCCGCTCTTCGACGGCGGCGAAATTCTGGGCGACACAAGTTACGAGGATTTCATCGCCGGCGGCGACCCGGACTTCGACTGGATCCGGCCCGACGACGAATGGGACGCGATCAGCCTCAATTACACATCCGGCACGACGGGCAACCCCAAAGGCGTGGTCTACCATCACCGCGGCGCCTACCTGTTGGCGGCGGGCAACGTCATTACGACGGCCATGGGGCCGGCCCCGACCTACCTTTGGACCTTGCCCATGTTTCACTGTAACGGCTGGTGTTTCACTTGGTCGTTGAGCGTCGTCGCGGGCACTCACATATGCCTGCGCCGAGTCGAAGCCGGCGCCATCTTCAAGGCGTGCGCCGAGCATGACGTCACCCATCTGTGCGGCGCGCCCATCGTCATGGGGCTCATCGTCAATGCGACCGATGAACAAAGAGCGGCGCTCGATAAACGGATCGGTTTCTTTACCGCCGCCGCGCCGCCGCCCGCCGCGGTGCTCGCCGCCATGGACGAGGCGGGCTTCGATGTCGTCCACCTGTACGGACTCACGGAGACTTACGGACCCGCGGTCGTCAACTCATGGCACGATGAATGGAACGCTCTGTCTACGGACGAAAGGGCCAACCTCAAGGCGCGGCAAGGCGTGCGCTACGAAGTCCTGGAAGGATTGTCGGTGCGCCATCCCGAAACGATGGCGGAAGCGCCTCGGGACGGGAAGACCATCGGCGAGGTCATGTTCCGCGGCAATGTCGTCATGAAGGGCTATCTCAAGAACCGCCCAGCGACGGAAAAGGCCTTCCTGGACGGTTGGTTTCATTCGGGAGATCTGGGCGTCCGTCACCCCGACGGTTACATTCAACTCAAAGACCGCTCCAAAGACATCATCATTTCAGGGGGCGAAAACATTTCGTCGATCGAAGTGGAAAATACGCTCTACAAACACCCGGGCGTCCTCGAAGCGGCGGTCGTCGCGAAGCCGGACGACAAGTGGGGGGAAACCCCGTGCGCCTTCGTGAATCTGAAAGCGGGATTCGAGCAAATATCCGAGCGGGATTTGATAGATTTCTGCCGGGACAACCTCGCCCACTTCAAATGTCCCAAACATGTGGTTTTCGACGAACTTCCAAAAACGTCGACCGGCAAGATCCAGAAATTCAAGCTGCGCAAGCGCCTTCCCGTTTAGTTTCGAGCGGGCGAAATCTAACCAAAAGACGCGTCGATCAACACCTGAAGCAGACGCTCGAGACGGTCGTCGGGCCGACAGTCAACCTCGGCGAGATACCCCGTCAAGTTCTCGGCGGCGGCGTCCCGGGAGGCGGGCTCATCGGGCGGACGCGACAACAGGGCCGACAACAGCCTCTGTTCGTGCCATTCGGCTTCAAGTTCCAAATCCTTGACCGATTGTCGAAGCGCCGCTTCCGGTCCGTCGCTCGCCCCCGTCTTTTCCTTGAGCGCGCGGCGCACTTGTCTCAAGGGTTGGACGACATCCACATTCCAGCTTCGAGACACCTCGACCATGGCGGCGCGCTCATCGCCGCTCAGCACGCCGCGGCCGCAGGCCGCCGCCCAACAGCAAAAGAGAAGGCAGTTGACGTCCAGGCCATAGTCGTCCTGAAGCGCCAAACAGGCGGACTCGACCCCGTCCCGACGATAGGTTTCAAGGGAAAAAGGCCAAAAATCCTTGGATTCCAGAGATTTGTTCCGCTCGGACATGGGCGCCTCAAGGACGTTCAATTTCTGCCAATAAAGATCGTTTTCATGATATAGTGACAATATGTCAGAAAGACATTCTCAGCCGAACCTCAATGGAACCATCGACAGGAAAGACCATAATGTCGCAGCAATCTGTTAAATCAGACCTGTGTGCCCGCCTTTCAAACCTGAGACTTGAACACAGCGACCTGGACAGCGCAATCAAAGCACTCGAAGAAGGCGGGCCGGCAAACGAACTCCAAATCAAGCGTCTCAAGAAGCGCAAGCTTCAACTGAAAGACGAAATCGTCCGTATCGAAGACCGCACGACACCCGATATCATCGCCTGACGAGCCGCTCCGGGCTTTCGCTCACATGCGGACACGGCCCGCGTGCGGGCGGCTCATACGGATCGTTTTGACGAGTCCCCGGAAACCGACGAAGGTCCAACTTTCTTTCATAGAATTTTGTCGGCGCAGGAAGAGGGTAAGGTCATAAGATAAGATGGCCTTCCACATCTTCATCGGAAACCTTCGCGCTGGGTCTTGAGGGCAGAACGGCAATCGTTACGGGCGCTGCCCAAGGCTTGGGCGCGATATTTGTTCGCGGAGCCTTGGTTGCACTGCAGTTGATAGGTAGATTAGCCTCCCGGACGAACGGAGAACATAACCATGGTGAGCGTCACTGCCCGAAATCTCGACAGCCTCTGCGAAATCTGCGCAGCGCATATTACGGCAGCCATTATCGGGCGGCTCAATGTCATGTATTTAGGCAAGCGGGATGAGGCAGACCGTCGTTTAGATAAGATCAAGGAAGGGATGGCTGCGCTACGCGCTTCTGCACACGCGGAGGCACGGGCATGAGGATATCTGACAAGACCATTGAGCGACTAATTGAGATCATCACGGGTAATAATAAGAGGGGTCCGTATCGCTTCGGTCCGCAACTCATCAAGTTCTTCCGCGACTTCGGCGAGCATGATCTGTGTGAGCAAGGTTTCCCGTCGCGAGTGGATTATGTGCGGGAGAAACTGATGAAGTTCAACGGAACGGAGACGATGGAACGAATCATTTCGTCAGCCTTTGATTTTTTCGACGAAGAAAGATTAGATTCCGAAAAGCAGGTGGAAGCGTTCAATCTCCTCTTGGCCCAGGACGGCTATCGACTCGTGATCGAATATCAGTCCCATGAGTGGGGGGTTGACAGCTGTTTTCTGTCAGATCCGTATGTTGAGATACATCCGGTTTTGCCTCCCGCGGTCCTTACGCAAGGGCTCGCCGCAATTAGCCACGACGCGATCCATGAGCAGATTTCTAAGGTCCACAGCAAAATCTCGACAGAAGATTTTATTGGCGCAATTGCCAGCAGCTATACCCTCACCGAGCATCTGTTAAAGCTTATCCTGCAGGAAGCAACAGTCGCGTTTAACGAAAACGAGGGCGACATACGGACGTTATATAGGCTTGTTCGGGAATCACTCAACCTGAACTCGGCTGATGAAGAAATTGCCGCCCTTCTGAAGCCGATCTTGAACGGACTTCAAAAATTGGTCTCCGGCCTTTACGAGATATCGAACAAGGCGAGCGAACGGCATGCTTGGCGTTATGATCCTGCTGGGTGCCATGCCAAACTTGCGGCGAACGCAGCGCTCACTCTCTGCGAGTTTCTGGTGGAGTCACGGGACTATCAGAGAAGTCAATCTGCGCGTTCGACCAAAGCCGGTATCTAAAGAGGCGCGGCATGATCAAGACATGGAACTGGATTAAGGATATCAACGCTGTCTTCAAGACAATTTCGATCTTACGCCTCGCACGCGGTCATGAACGGCGAAAGTCTGAACATCGCCGGATGCCTGCTCGGACACCGGCGGGCTACCATCACAAACCGCTATATCCATCTCGACGACGCGACCCTGAGCCAATCCGCAGAGAAGCGCGTGGCACAGCCGCTCAAATCCAAGCTTCAATCCCACAATTGAATGAGTGACGTATACGATGAAGAACAATCCGCTCCCGCGACTAGATTCATCTCCCGAACTGAGGAGAAGGTTATTGCCCTATTGCCGTCTCAAGTTGGGCGAAATATGGACTGATCCCGTGCGCGGACACCGGGTAGGATGCCTTGATGTAGGAAATCATCAACATGTATTGCAAATTATGACTGAAGAGCAAGCGCAGTTGGCCATTCAGGACCCACCGTACAATGTAGCTGCATTCGATAAAATGTCATTAGAAGAGTACGTTCAATGGTGTCGAGCATGGGTATCTCATACGTTTAGCGTGTTGGCAGAAGATTCTTCGCTGTACGTTTGGCTTGGTGCAGATCAGAATAATGGATTCCAGCCACTGCCTGATTTCATTTTGATGATGAGAGACCACGCATTTTCTCCAAGAAGCATGATTACCATGAGAAATCAACGCGGCTATGGCACTCAGAAGAATTGGATGGCAGTTCGTCAAGAACTACTTTACTACATCAAGGGAAAACCACAGTTCAATGTTGATGCGGAATATACGGATATTCCGAAGATACTTAAAGGTTACTACAAGAAGATAAACGGAAAAACCACTGAGAACTTAGAGCGAAGCCGCTCTGACACAATCAGGGCTGGCAATGTTTGGGTCGATATACAACAAGTATTTTATCGCATGGAAGAAAATGTTTCCGGTTGTTACGCCCAGAAGCCGATAAAGTGTATCGACCGAATAATCCGAGCTAGTTCATCTCCCGGAGATTTAGTGATCGATTATTTTGCGCATTCAGGAACGACCCTAATCGCAGCGGATGTTCTTGGGCGAAAATGCTACACACTGGATGTTGACCCGATATACACGGAGATAGTAATTCGCCGTCTTGAGAGAATGCGCGCCACAGGAAAGGCCGGATGGCAGAACGGACATCCCTTTGAGAGCGATGCACCTGATTTGGCTCGGGCGCCAGAAACGATCAATGAAACCAGCATTCAAGAATCACTATTCTAAACATTACTGCCATGGAGCATCTAAAGAATGAACTTGATCTGCTCTTGTCGGAACTGCCGAATGAAGAAGAGTTTAGGCGAATGCTCAATAGCCTCGTCTCGGTTTATCCATTCAATGAGTATGAGTACATCATATCGAATTTGCTTGCTGCAGAAATACTGACGCTAGATCGATATGTAGAACTACGAGACGAATACATTGAACGGAATCTATATTTGTATATTTTCGAAATTAGCGCTCCCCGCACTTTTGGAGAATCTTGGGCGCAAGGACATGTCAAGGAACTTTTACCCAATGTTAGAAAGCCGTCAAAGAAGATAGATAGCAACTACTCTGGCCAATATGATTTATATTTAGAGGGAATTCGTATAGAAGTTAAGGCGTCGCGTGCCGTTGATGCCAAGTTGGAGGCACCGCTCTACGTCAAGGCGCTGTCGTCTGATTCTAAGAAGCCGTTTTGGATGAATTTTCAGCAGGTAAAGCCTGACTGTTGTGATGTATTTATTTGGATTGCCGTTTGGCGAGATGTTATTCGGTATTGGGTGCTGTCATCTAATGAAGTGGAGTCCAATCGATATTATTCGAAAGGTCAACATCGCGGGAATGTTGGTGAGGGCCAGTTGCATATTAGGCACGACAACATCATGGAATTTGAAGATTACAGAGCGAAGCCGAATAAACTTGAGGAAGCGATCCGGCTAGCATATGACCGACAACTAAACGCCAAATAACGAGACCGCGCTGGTATGGCTAGCGGTTGACGTACAGTGAGGCAGTGCCGTGTCCTGGATAGTCAGTGGTGCAAGCGGTCAAGCAAGAAGTTAGCTTGGAATTCGAGGCAGTATAAAACATTGTAAGAAAAGGAGAAATTAAGGCTTGGTTGGAGTAATAGGAGGAGCCCTGGTTAGGGCATCAACGATGCGCGGGATGCGAGAAAATAATCTCCTGCTGGAGCCGATAGGAGCAACGTTGCCCTGTATCCCATCGCTTGCCGGATAGTTACGACTGAGCGTTGCCGCGCTCTGGTTCACTACAGCCCGACTTGGCTCCTCTGGACGCGTCTGAACACGTGAATATTCGGTGCTCGTTATCGTGACGTGATGGTCATGTGCTTCTTTCGTAAAAGGACCGCACACCTTTAAGCAAAGTGAGGGCAAGATCCTTGTCGGTATCTTCGTACTTCAACTGCCCCATCAAGTAGCTGTAAGCCGACGCGGCAACTTCCCGATTCCCCGCAGCCGAGCGCAGCGCCCAGGCGCGACATTCCCGCACGAATTTGGGGTACGGGCAGTTGTCGAGGTAGACATCTAGATTACCCCATGCGTTGGTTTGTTCGGCAGATGGCCATACCCCGGACCTATCGGGAGCGTTCGGGTGAAAGAGAAAGCTTAGCTCCAGCGTGACGGGATCCAGGCTTGCTGGGCCGTCGCCGACATTCCCGTAATCAATCAACGCTACTTCTTCTGTCGCCGATACGAGGACGTTGCACCCGTGAAAGTCGCCGTGACTGCATCCCCACCGCGCCTGGATTTTGTGTTTCTCAAACTCCTGTATCCAATCGAGATCAAATGTGTCCCGAACCTCGTCAAGGGACTGATCGTTCAGAAGCCGTTGCCGAATCTGCCGGATGCTCAAGCGCGTTTCGGGAACCCCTTTGATCCATGGCACCATAACGGCCTCTAGGTTGCGAATGACCGTTTCAGATTGCTCGGGCGTATCTCGGGCGACATCGAAAGCCGATTTGTTGAATCCGTCGGCGAGACCGAAGAATACGCCCGCCAGCTTGTGTGCACCGAATTCTAAGGTGGCAAGCTTTCTCGGTGTGGCAGCAGCAGTCAGCCGGGCAACAAATTTTTCGTAACGGTCGCCTTCCTGTCGAACATCGTTGGGCGTCGAAAGTTTAGCTACGGCGTCATGCACCTGTACGCCTTGGCTGTCCGTGATCCGCAGACGGATGACGCGGGCGCCTGACACGCCACCTCCAAGTCCGGATACGATGCAGCGCACGCCCTGGAACTTCTTGGCAAATATCCTGATCAGCCGGTCCTCAGCCAAACTCAGGTTTATGCTGTCACGATCCAGCTCGACATCATACAAGCGTTCGATCGCCTGTGCGACTGGCTTCATTTCCTCGGGACATTTGTCAATGTCGAGTTTCCTCAAAAATAGGATAGTGCCGGTCTTTCGGCCCTCGCTCCAGATGTCGATTTGCTGCTGGTTTTTCAACAACTCTGGGATAAAATCTTCGGCAGGCGATCCGGTCAGCACAAAGATCGGCGTACCAGGAGCAACGCCTCGGATCCGGTTGAACACGGCATGCCCATGTTTTGGATCGGCGTCGAGAGCGCCGCTGACCGTCGGTAATTTGAGATCGAGTATCACTAGGTCAAGAAAACTGTCCTCCTCCAACATCTCGTACGCTTGGTCTCGGCTGCCGGCGATACGGATATCGCTGTCACTAGGCAGGTGCGCAATAGTCTCGCGCAACTCTTCGACGAAATCGTCATCGTCCTCAACGATGAGCATATGCAGCTTCATCGTTCCCACCGGATCTCGAACCGTGCACCACCCTCCTTCGCGGGCTGCAACATACACACGCCACCCAACGTCTCGACCGCTTGTCTGGCAATAGCCAGTCCAAAGCCGCTATGCTCCTTCTTGGTGGTTTTGCCGATGTCGAATGCGGACTCTATCGGACCGACTACTCCCGGGCCGCGATCCAGCACTGCGACCCAGTAGTCGACATCGGTCTCACCCCAATTCACAATAATCGGATGCGGTTCTTCGCCGGAAGAACAGATAACTGCTTCAGCTGCGTTTCGTATGCCATTGGAGATCGCCAGCCGCAGCAATGCGGGATCGGACGTGATCAACATAGGTTTGGTGCCGAGCAAGGATACTTCTACCGAGCTGCTTCCGATTGGCTCCGATACGATTTCGATAAGCAATTTGGCTAAATCAAACTCTTGCGGTTTTGGAACCGCCGTAGCGCATTTCAATTGCTCAATTGCCTCGAAAATTCGCTTAAGAGCGTCTACATGTTTTTTGGTTTTGGAATCCTCATATTCGGAGATTTCGCGCGTGGCGGCGGAAGCGATTAAGCCGAGGGGCGATGCGATTTCGTGAAGCAACTGCCCAGTGACTTCTCTGGTCACTTCGTTCCGGATCTGCCCCCGGACATCCGAGGGGATCTCGACTTCACCCAAGGCATCTTCATCTACCGGAGACGAAGAATGAGATAACCGTTTGATGGCAAGTCTCAGCCTAGTGCACACATATGAAACGGTTTCACTTTTCAGGGCATCTCGGAGAATCTGAAGATCGGACGGGTTGCTGTTGTGTGCAAGAAACCGTGCGGCCTTTAACCGGTCATGTGCCGAGCCCGACGAAAGGATCTCTAGCGCTTTTTCTCGCGTCATGACGTTTCGTAACAGTTATAGAATGTCGCACGCTTTTTGAAGGCTTCTGCGCCTCCTTCCATGACTGTCGTTATCGCGTCGACGACGGACGGGTCATCGAGATTTGAGGCCAACACGGGGAACCCACGTCTGCCGTCGGAGCCGAGCTGTATCACACGATCCGCATTCCCGAGCACGGGGATGTTCGCGTTGTGCGTCGAAAAGATGATCTGGCTGTCTCTACTTCTTGCGAGAACGGATACGATCAGCGTATCCGCGATGAACGCGTTGTCGATATGGTCCTCAGGCTGGTCGACCATGAGAACGCGATCGGTATGCCGCAGGACCAACGGCAGTACCACTGTACAGCGCTGTCCGGTGGACAGTTCAGCGATGCCCTTGTAGTCCACGCCATCAAGAAGCTGTAACGCGACGGTATCCTCTACGGAAACGGTAGCTAGTGCGCCGATGTCGCACTCGCGCAACTGGCTCAACGCCCGCTCAGCTCGATCCTTCGTTATCCCGGTGGCGTCGGCGACGAGATCAGAATCATTCGTGTCCACTGCTTCAAGCAATTCGCGCGGGCTGATGTTTTCAGCGAGAATTGAGGAAAGTTCGTTGTAATGCAGACCGCTGCCCTGTAGCGCGCCGGCTATGGCGGCCGCGAAGGCTTCGAACTGCCCAGCGCGCGACACCTCGACGCGGACGCGTGGTCCGAGCGTTTCCGTCAATTCCTTAGCCACTGCGTTGCGCACACTAAAGCGCTGTTCCCTGATCAAATCCAGTTGGTCCAGAGCGGCGTTGCGTTGAGCAAGAAGGGAATCGAGTGCTTTCCGTCGCTCGGCCAGCACCTTCTTGAGCGATTCCAGATGCGCCTTGCGTTCCCGAAGCTGCTGCCCTTGGCGGACAATCGCGCCCGCTCCTTCCTGAAGAGTCTCAATATCCTTGCGCAACTGTCTGGCACGATTTTCAATGTTGATCTTGTTGTCCTGCGATGACCGAAGATGCGACTGCGCTTCCGACACTGCTTTCTGCAATTCTCGGAGGGCTTTGTCCAGGTGATCTTCGGCGCGTTCGACTCTTGTCCGGCATTTTACAAGCGGATCGGAGCCAGCTCCTTCCGGCCAGGGTTCAAGAGTCAGTTGAGCGGACGCAAGCGACTCAAGCGAAGACTGCCACTTGGACACCAACTGTAGAAACCGCTCAATTGCGCCAACACCGACGGCAGATACTGCGATGTTGGCAGAGATCGAGTCGAGCTGCTGCTTCTTCTTTTTGGCGTCCGCGGAAACCTTCGCCACCTTCTCTTCACGTGGAACAAGTTCGGCAATCTGCTTATCAAGTACAGGGATTTCTTCAATCAATCCCTCAAGCTCGTCGATCTCGCGACGCTGCGCGTCCGCTTCGACAGTAAGTGAGCGCACTTCAGAAGACGCTTCGGATTCACGCGCCTTGGCATGCCTTTGATTGCCACCGAAACTGTCGAGCAACCTGATCCGACCCTGCGCCTGAAGTCCGACGGTTTCGATTTCGGTCTGTGAAAAAATTATTGGGCGAACAAACGATCCCGAAGCACGGGGCGACTCGTCAGAAGCCGTACGTGTCACAAGAATTTCTTGCGCGCCATCAGACAGTGTGACCGTCACCTGTCCGCTCCCTAGTATGGACAACGCGTGATGCAGGCTCCGTTTCGGCGAGCGTGCGCCGAGGCAAAAGCGAACAATTTCGATAAGCGAGGTCTTCCCTGTACCGCGCTCGCCGATAATGACATTGAGCCCTGGGGCGAATGAGACGTCGAAACCGTCGAGGAAGCCTTCCTCTATCTGCACACGTTCAATTCGCATGGCGAAGCTTCGATAAGGAATTTGGCGGGATAGCTTGTCCTCTGTGCATCACACACCTCCGTCTGGCAACTGAGAAGCCTCCGTGACGACTCGCTGACCGCATTGCCCCATATCCATCGTGTCGCGGAAATGCTTCCGTCCACAACAGGATTTTGCGCTTCTCGTCCGGGTGCAGCGCGTCGATGTCGAGCGTTCCGTTGGTTTCACGGACGAGATAGAGAAGGCCTGTCGCCATCGTCCAGGTTTTCCATGACGGTCGTCCAGTCTGGGTTGTAGGTACCGACAGGCGTCGCGACGGTAACCAGGATGTGATGAAGCTAAAAATCGGCGAAGCCCTCCCTGGCCTCGTTTGTCGGACACGCGTTCGGAATCCATCGGTAAGCTGCGACGAAGGGCGTGCGGCCCCGGTCGCAGGGCCCCGCATCGGCCTGCGGATTGTAGCATCATAAGAGTAGCGTCGCACACCGGATTCCGGTCTTCCAACCCATTAAATCGTAAAGATACTTGGGAACCCACGTTAAAGACCGTTCAAGAACGCCCGTGCGTCTTCGGCGGTCTCGTTCGGGATTTCGATCATCAGCTTGTGGCCTGTATCCGGATATTCGATGACGGTCGGAACGCGCCTTTGCCGCGAAGATGTCTTATCCGCTTGCCCCGGCAACGGGATCACCTATACTCCGCGCCTGTTCGGGCAGACTCGCGCACGCAGAAAGGACCCCGCTGATTATGAACTCCGAAGCCCAGGTGGCTATCCTGATGGGAAGCCAATCGGACTGGCCCACACTCACACACACGGCGGCGACGCTCGACAAGTTGGGAATAACTCATGAAGCGCGCATCGCATCCGCCCACCGCACGCCCGACCGCGTCGCCGACTATACCCGCAGCGCCAAGGAGCGGGGCGTCAAGGTCATCATTGCCGGGGCCGGCGGGGCCGCGGCCCTCCCCGGGGTCATCGCGGCCCATACGCCGCTCCCCGTTTTGGGCGTTCCCATCGAAAGTCAGGCGCTCAAAGGCATGGACAGCCTGCTGTCCATGGTTCAGATGCCGGGGGGGATTCCCGTCGGGACATTGGCGATCGGCAAAGCCGGCGCGGTCAACGCCGCACTGCTGGCGGGAGCCATCCTGGCGCTCGAAGACGAGCGGGTCGCGCGGCGATTGGACGAGTTTAGAGCGCAGCAGGCCGAGCGGGTGCCCGAAACGCCGTCGGACCAGGCATCGAAAGTTCACGACAGGGCCTGATCTAGCGGCGCACGGCATAGCGCAGTGCGCCAAGCATGCGCCAAGGCGACGGCAAACTTTGCGTGACTTTGCGCGCCTGCGCCTTGACCGTCTCGAAGCGCATCACATTCTCGATACGACGAGACAAGAACGCCCAACTGGCTTGAGCGTCAGGCGAGTCGTCGCCGAACCAGAACAGGAGCGTCGATGAATAGACGCCCGCGAGAATGGCGCGCTTGGAATAGAAATTGATGTCGGTCGACCGATCCCCGATCCCGTGCCAAATGGCGTCCGCCGTTTCATAAATCAATTGCGCGGCCAGAAGCGCGTTCGGAGGCAATGCCAAGATGGCGGCCGCCCGTTTCGCGGCCTCTCTGTCGGGCTCGAGAAGCTCTATTCTTGCGCGAACGGCAAAAGCGATGCGGTCACGCACCCTCATGCCGTCAAGGTCCGTGCCGTCAAGCCGACGGACAAGTTCCAAGTCAAGCTCCTGGGAATAAAAATGGATGAGATCCTGCGCACCCTGCGGAAAGGCGAGTTTGTCGTGACCGGCGGGCACGGCGGCGTCTTTGGCCGCCCGGCGAAGCATGGTCCCGGTCCACCCCTGAGCCGGGGCCGCGACGAGGGCGTGTTCCAGGATCCGGCGGCGAACCCGGTCGAGATCAAGAGACGCCTCCGTCATGCGTCAGACCCTTTCCGCCGGGCGCCCGCGGCGCCCCGAGGCCCGGACATGAAGCCCGGGCCAGTGAGGCGCTTCGGTTTCGAAAATCAGTTTCGAGAGATCCGTCATGCGCTGAGGATACAACATGCCGTCCAGATGATCGCATTCATGTTGAACCACGCGCGCATGAAACCCTTCGGCTTCGCGTTCAATGAGCCGGCCTTCAGGGTCAACGCCGCTGTAGCGAATATGAAGGTAGCGCGGCACCAGGCCGCGCATGCCGGGGACGGACAGGCAGCCCTCCCAGTCATCCTCCATTTCATGGGACAGGATTTCAATTTCCGGATTGATGAGAATGGTAAAGGGCGTCCTCTCGTCAATTTGCTCGCCCTCCTGGCCCGCGGGCGCGGGGGTGCGAAACAAAACCAGGCGCTTGCCCTCGTAAACCTGAGGCGCGGCAAGCCCCGCGCCGTGCGCGTCGTCCAAAGTGTCGAGCATGTCCCGGATCAGAAGGGCTATTTCGGGAGCCGTGGGATCGTCGATCGATTGGGCCTTGACGGCCAAAATCGGGTGACCCATCCGCGCTATCTTCCTTATCGCCATGCCATGACTATGGCGGCTGTCGGAGAACTTGTCGAGACCTCTCCCGCGCCGCCGAAACGGTGGACTCGGATACGGGACTTTGCTATGACCCTCGGCCTCTTGAGCGGAAGCGGGGGCGGCGGGGCGGCCCGAAACGGGAACGACCGGGACACAGGCGGGGGAATCGAGTGCTTATCTTTGTTCGCGACAACAACATCGACCAGGCTCTTAAAGCTCTGAAAAAGAAAATGCAGCGCGAAGGCAAGATCCGCGAAATGAAGCGGTGTAAATTCTACGAGAAGCCGTCCGAAAAACGCACGCGGCGAAAGGCGGAAGCCGTCAGGCGCGCGCGCAAAGCGGCGCGCAAGCTGGCACGACGAGAAGGTCTGGCGACGGCGGGAAGATAAAGAGAACGAGGATCGTTTCGAGAGGTCTCAAAGCGACTTGACGATCTGCTCGACCATTTTCTTGGCGTCCGCGAACAGCATCATGGTGTTGTCGCGGAAAAAAAGTTCGTTTTCCACTCCGGCGTAACCCGACCCCATGCCGCGTTTGACGAACAACACCGTGCGCGCGCGCTCCACGTCGAGAACGGGCATGCCGTAAATCGGACTTTGAGGATCGGTCTTGGCGGACGGATTGGTCACGTCATTGGCGCCAATGACGAAAGCGACGTCCGTGGTGGCAAATTCGGAATTGATATCTTCCAGTTCGAACACCTCGTCATAAGGCACGCTGGCCTCGGCCAAGAGTACGTTCATGTGACCCGGCATCCGGCCGGCCACGGGATGTATGGCGAACCTGAGTTTGACCCCTTCTTGCTTGAGCGCGTCGGTCATCTCTTTGAGCGTATGCTGCGCCTGAGCGACGGCCATGCCGTAACCCGGCACGACGATGACCGAACCCGCGTTCTTGAGAATGAATGCCGCGTCTTCGGCGCTGCCCTGTTTGACCGCGCGCGTTTCCGCCTTTTCGCCCGCGGCAAGATCCACCTCGCCGCCGAAGCCGCCGAGGACCACGCTCAAGAACGAGCGATTCATGCCCTTGCACATGATGTAAGACAAAATGGCGCCCGACGAGCCCACGAGCGCGCCCGTGATGATCAACGCCGTATTCTCAAGCGTGAATCCAATACCGGCGGCGGCCCATCCCGAATAGGAGTTCAACATGGATACGACCACCGGCATGTCCGCGCCGCCGATGGGAATGATGATCAGAACGCCGACAACAAGGGCGAGCAGGGTGAGCGACCAGAAGAGCGCGTAGGACTCGCTGGCCGCGAAAGCATAAATGAGGGCGACGAGGGCGATGCCGAGGAGCGCATTCAAAAAATGCTGCCCGGAAAAGACGACAGGCGCGCCGGACACGAGACCTTGAAGCTTGGTGAAGGCGACGACCGATCCGGTAAACGTGATCGCCCCGATGGCGGTTCCGAGGGACATCTCGATCAAACTCGACAATTTGATCTCACCGACGTTTCCCAGCCCGTAAGCCGCCGGACTATAAAGCGCGGCGGCCGCAACCAAGACCGCGGCAAGACCGACGAGACTGTGAAACGCGGCAACGAGTTGGGGCATGGCCGTCATGGCGATACGAACGGCGAGCAAGGCGCCGACCCCGCCGCCGAGCGCCATGCCCGCGAAGATCAAACCCCAGGTCGAAGCCCCGACGACTCCGGCGAGGAGGAGCGTCGTCATGATGGCGATGGCCATGCCTGCCATCCCCAACAAGTTGCCCCGGCGCGACGACTCGGGCGACGACAGACCCTTCAGAGCCAGAATGAACAAAACGCCTGATACCAAATAAAGCAGGGCAGCCAGATTTGCGGACATTGCGCTGTGTCGTCTTTACTTGTCTTTTTTCCGGTACATGGCGAGCATGCGCTGCGTCACGAGAAAGCCGCCGACGATATTCACGGACGCAAGCACCACGGCGATGAACCCGAGACTCTTCGATATGCCGGCGGCCTGCGCGGTGACGCCGTCTCCCTCCATGACGGAGACGGCGATCAGCGCGCCGACGATGATCACCGACGAAATAGCGTTCGTGACCGACATGAGCGGCGTATGAAGCGCGGGCGTCACGCTCCAAACCACGTAGTAACCCACAAAGACCGCCAAAACGAAGATCGAAAAGCGAAATACGAAGGGGTCTATTTCAGTCAGGCCTTCCATGTCTTATCTCTCCGTCAGTCAGTCAGCGCCGGATGAATCACCGCACCGTCTCTGGTGAGCGCCGTGCCCGTGATGATTTCATCGTCCCAATCGATTTCGATCCCACCCGTCTCCCCGTTCACCATGATCGCGACAAAGTTGAGGAGATTGCGCGCGTACAGTGCGGACGCATCGGCCGCGAGCCGGCCCGGCACGTTCCGTTGTCCGAAAATGCGGACGCCGTCGACGGTCACGGTCTCCCCGGGACGGGACGGTTCGCAGTTGCCGCCTTGCTCGACGGCTAGATCGACGATGATCGATCCCGGCTTCATGGAGCGCACCATGGCGTCCGTTATCAATACGGGCGCGGGTTTGCCGGGAATGAGCGCGGTACAAATGACGATATCCTGCTTTTTGACGGTCTCCTCAATGAGTCCGGCCTGCGCTCGCTGATAGGCGCCGCTCATCTCGCGGGCGTAGCCGGCTTCCGTTTCGGTCGTGCCGGTCTCGTCACTCTCTACCATGACAAAGGCGCCGCCCAGGCTTTCCACCTGTTCCTTGACCGCGGGTCTGACATCAGTCGCCGACACGATCGCTCCCAGACGTTTGGCCGTGGCAATCGCCTGCAACCCCGCGACGCCGGCGCCGATGACCAGAACCCGGGCGGGGGCAATGGAGCCGGCGGCCGTCATCATCATCGGCATGGCGCGGCCGTAAGCCGCGGCCGCATCGATAACCGCCTTGTATCCGGCCAGGTTGGATTGGGAGGACAGGACATCCATGGATTGCGCGCGCGAAATACGCGGCATGAACTCCAAAGCATAAGCGTCGATGCGCGCGGCCGCATAGCGCTCGACCTTGGCGCGGTCATCGTAAGGCGCAAGCATGGCGATGAGTGACGCGCCCGGCTCGATCATGCGGAATTCGTCGTCAAGCGGGGCCCTTACTTTAAGAACGATATCGGCGCCCTTCAGTGTCTCTTCCGTATCGGATGCCAGCGTCGCGCCGGCGTCCTTGAATAATGCGTCCGAAAAGTTGGCGTGACCGCCCGCACCCGTTTCGACCACGACGCAGAGCCCCAGGGCGGTCATCTTTTTCACGGTTTCCGGCGAAGCGGCGACGCGGGTCTCATCTTCATGCCGCTCTTTGGGAACTGCGACCTTGGTCATTATGCGCTTCGGTGCCTCAACGAAGGGTCAGAGCGAATATGCCCGGCCCGAGGCGGGGGATGAATCGCTTCCGGGGTTCTTTTTGCTCGCTAATATCCATGTGCCCGGTCGGTTTCAGCCATCTCGACGCGCCTCTCATCCCCTAAACCGGGCGCGGACTATACCAGAAGCGCCGGAGCCGACAAGAGAACTCCCTTTGCCGCCCGTCCGCTCAACTTCGCTCCGGAGTTTGGCTTGCGCCTTTGCATCGCGGTTGTCACGCGATCGGATAGGCGTGATTCGACTCACCGCGCCTTATGAGACGATTTGTGTTTTTCAAATGCCGCCAACTGATCGGCCGTGGCCTCCGTCTGGTGTTTTTCTTTCCACTGAGCGTACGGCATCCCGTAAATCAACTCACGGGACTCCTCTTTGGAAACGGGAAGCCCCTTGTCTTCAGCCGCTTCCCGGAACCAGTTGGACAGGCAGTTCCGGCAAAAGCCCGCCATTTCCATGAGTTGAATATTCTGCACATCCACGCGGTCACGGAGATGGGATACCAGTCGCCGAAATGCCGCCGCCTCGAGTTCGATTTGTGTCTTCGGGTCCATTTTCTTTGTCATGACTTCGACCTCCATATCCCCGACCGGTCGGTCCATCGGAACGGACCGATATTTTTTGACACGACGCGCACGGGCAGCGCGGTGTCTACCCTCTCGTTGATATAGAGCCGGGGCGAGATCATCAAGCGGCGACCTTGCGCCGTCGCGGAGATATCCGGACCATCCGTCAAACGAAACGCCAAAACCAGGGGCTATTCTCGGCGGCCCGCAAAGCGTCTGACCGCGTTGATTACCGCCGCCTGCTCAACATGGTGAGGCATATGGCCCACACCCTCAAGCAGAACGAGTTCGGAATCGGGGAGCGTTTCATGCAACGGAAATGAATGAATATAAGGACTCACCGTCCCATCCTGATCGCCGGTGACGATCACTACGGGCATCGTCAACTCATGATAGCGTTTACTCTGCTCACGAACGAACTCCTTGAGCATGACCGTATCGTCCGCATTCGCGCGAAACGTGGCCGGTCGCAACAGCAGAGCCGTCCCGACCTTTTCGGCATAATTCGGCGCGGAGGGATTGGGGTCGAAGTTTTTGGCGACCCCGGCGGACATGAAAACCTGCCCCAGGGGAACCACGCAAGTGTTGAGCGCCAGAGACCCGATGATCGGCAGCCGCACCATGCGATTGTACCAGGAAGGCGGTCCTTCCCACGGGTGGGTGGCCGCGGACACCAGCACCAGCCCGTTGACCTCGTCGGGATGGTCGAGTGCATAGGCCGTCACAAGAGCGCCGGCCCACGAATGACCGAAAAGCACGGCATTGCCGACATCCAACGATTTGAGCGCGCGGCGGATGAGTTCGGCTTGGACGGCGGGGTTGTGACCTTGCCTTTGCGGCCGTCCGCTATAGCCGTGGCCGGGGCGATCGAATGCGTAAACCGTGAAATCGATTGCCAATTCGTCGATAAGGTCGTCAGGGACGTCTCGCAGAGAACTGCTGGCGCCGTGTATGATGACAAGTGAAGGCCCCGAACCTTTCTTTATGTAATGCAACGCGATGCCGTCGACTTTGACGAACTCCCCCAGCGGGGGATAGGCCTTTTCCGTCAGTTTCACAAAGTTGAGCGTGTACAAATAGAGCCCGAGGGCGACAACAAGTATGATCAGAATACCGGGCAATAGATAGAACCACACGGATTTACGCCGAGACAACCAAGTCAGATGCCCTGTCCCTCGACATCGACCGCCAAGCGTCTGATCGCCTGTTCGGCGCCTTCCAAATGAGGATTCACATTCAGCGCCCGTCGGTAGGCTTCAAGGGCGGCTCTCTCGTTGCCCACCGCCTCAAAGATCTGACCTAAACCGGACCACGCCCCGTAGTGCCGCGGTTCCAATGAAACCGTTTTCTGAATATCGAGAATCGCCTCGTCATATCGATTCGTGATGAAGTTGAGCATGGCGCGCTGATTCCAACCTTCCGCAAAGTTCGGGGCGAGGTCGACAATGTCATTCAAGTGAACGCGGGCGGTATCGTAGTCTTGCTCATTGATCGCGTTGAGACTGCGATTCAACAACAGCTCAATAGTTGCGCTATCGGGCTCCCGCCAAATGTCGGCGATCTGAAGCTGCAACTCCCGTGCTTCGAGTTCGTCATCCGTTTCACCCAAGGCCCGGAAAAGCTCCGTGAGGCGCTCGTCCGTTTGACCGGCAAAGCCCAAAACCGGAACGCACAATGCGATTACGGTGACAACAAGACTCAAGTGAAAACGGACAGCCCTGAAGGCCGCCATAATTTCATCTCCCATGTCGACATCCAACCGTTAGCGATCGGGTATCACTCTTGCCCATTATAAGCGCGAAGTCTTTATGCGATATACCTTCAAAGCCGGGAACGACATCCAAACCCAAAAGGCGCCGGAGTCCGAGAGCCCGAGCGCGCGGCCTGTATACAAGAACAACCCGGTTTCGGATGAAATCATGAGGCCGGGGAGCACCCTTGAAATTAATTCACGAGGTTCCCCGCATGTGTGATGACGTGAGAAAATGCCGAGGATTGAAAACTTTAAATCGAAACGGAAGCGCCGGGAGCCAAAGCCGACCCTCGTGGCGGGCCCCGTCAGCCCTGACGCGCCTTGAAGCGGTGGTTGGTTTTGTTAATAACGTAGAGCCGCCGTTTACGACGAACGATTCGACAATTGCGGTGACGGGATTTCAGCGACTTGAGCGAACTACGGACTTTCATATGACCTGCCCCAACAAAGGAACCGCGGCGCCCCTCCTGCGCGGGGGCCGGACCATAAGTCCACCGATCCGAGCTTGTCAAGCCGGACCCGCAGCCATGGATTCCCGGAGCCGGCAAATCGCTCTTTCGGACGACAACTCGTTTATCATTGCCGTGCTAGACTCGCATGAGCATAACACTCGCAGAGGACAAGTATGACGCGCGCCGACCCGATGCTTCACCCCGGCCCGCGGCCCCGCCTCAAGACGCGGCGGCTGAGCGGATCAGGGCCGCGCCGTTGGGGACAACCGCTTTTCGCATTTTTGATCGTGACCTTGCTGTCAATGCCCGATGCACGGGCCGAGACCGCGCCAATGCCCAAGAGCAAGCCGGAGACAGCGGACATCACCGACGCGGGGTTTGTCTCCTGGATCGATCAATTTCGAAAGTACGCTCTCCAAAAAGGCATTTCAACGGCGACGTTCGAGCTTGCCTTCGCAGGCATTTCGATCAAGCGGTCGGTGCTTACCGCCAGTGAGCGGCAGCCTGAAGTGGAGCAAAGGATCTGGACCTATCTCGAAAATGCCGTGTCCGGCTACAGACTCCGAAGGGGCCGCGAACTCATGGCAACTCATCAACCCCTGCTCCGGGAGATCCATGAAACCTACGGCGTTCAGCCCCACGTTCTCGTGGCCATCTGGGGCTTGGAAAGCAATTTCGGCGCGGTCATGGGCGAGACCGACACTTTTGAAGCGTTGGCGACAATTGCTTATAAAGGCCGCCGTCACGCGTATGCCCGCAAAGAACTGATCGCCGCCCTCACGATTCTCGAGAAGGGTTATGCCGAGCGGTCTCAGTTGCGCGGTTCATGGGCCGGCGCCATGGGACAGACCCAATTCATTCCCTCGACTTATCTGGATTATGCCGTCGACGGGAATGGCGACGGCCGCAGAGACCTGTGGCACGATTTGGAGGATGTCTTCGCATCGACGGCGAACTATCTGGCGAAATGGAACTGGCAAAGGGGGCGGCGCTGGGGGAGAGAGGTGATCACTCCCGTCGACTTCGACTACACCCTTGCGGACCCCGCGATTATCAAACCGGTCGAACATTGGTCAACGCTTGGCGTGACGGCGGCGGCGGGAACAACGCTCGAGGCGGACAAAAATCAGGCCGCATCATTGTTTTTGCCGGCAGGGCACTCCGGACCGGCATTCCTGATCTATCAGAACTTTCGTTCGATCATGAAATACAACAACTCGACGGCCTATGCATTGGCCGTATCCCACCTTGCCGACCGTCTCGACGGGGCGCCGCCGCTGAAAGGCAAATGGCCAAAAAGCGAAGCGCCTCTCACGAGATACGACCGCATCGACATGCAGCGACGGCTTAAGAAGCTGGGCTATGAACTCGGGCGGGCGGACGGAATCGTCGGGGCGCGCACCCGTGCGGCGCTGCGCCTCTATCAAAAGAAAATCGGCCTGCCGGCGGACGGCTTTCCCACGTTGACGATTTTGGCGCGATTGCGCCAGGACAAAGAGGCGGACCCTTGAGGTCTCCCCTCCGGTTTCTTTTGGTCAGTCCGTGGACGAATTATGCAATTCGATTTGTTCGTTGAAGGCGTCTGCGAAAACCTGTTGCTCATCGACGAATGAGTCGTAAACCATGGTAACGGCCTGGTCCTGCTCCGGGGTCAGCCCGTTCCCGACATCCCTGGCCGCCTTGTCAATGCACTTTTGGTAGTCCTCAATCCTTTCGGCCCACGAGTTGTATTGCTCGACCGCACCGTTCATTTCGGCGGCGGTCGCCGAAGCCCCGTCGGGAACGTCGGGCGCCGTGCCCGGATGGGTGCAATCCATGGCGCCCGGCACTTCCGTCAGCAAGACTTTCGCGCCCTCAAGCGTCATTTGCTGAGCGCTCGCCGCTACAATACCAAAGCAGGCCGCCCCGACCGCGGCCGACATGAATAGCTTGTTCATTGCGTCCCTCCAAAACCGTTTCTCATACGATCCCCGGCGCAGCAGCGGATATCGGGCGGGTCCCCTTATTTTCCGCAACGGTCAATCGCCGCGAATTTTCCGGCTGCACAGCCACTGAATTGGCTTTTCACTTAACATCACGCGCCCTCGTAAACAACAGCGGGGTAAACGCGCGCGGAGCGGGCTTTAATTTCATGCGGACGAAAGATCGTGCTTCGAGACGGGAAGCGTGCGTATACGTTTCCCCGTCGCTGCGAATATCGCATTGGTCAGCGCCGCCTGAACGGCCGGTGTGGCGAGTTCGCCGACCCCGCCGGGGGCCTCTTCGCTGTCAACGAGATGGACATCGACATCGGGCATTTCGCTCATGGTCATCATGGGATAGTCGTGAAAATTGGTTTCGAGAACCGCGCCGCCCTCAATCGTAATTTCATTCTTGAGGGCGGCCGTCAAACCTTGAAGCAAACCGCCTTCGATCTGTTGGCGAACAAGATTCGGATTGATGATACGGCCGCAATCGACCGCATTGATCACCCGATGCAAGCGCACTTGGCCGCCGCCTGTGGAAAGCTCCACCACTTGGGCGATAAAACTGCCGTAACAAGGCCACACCGCCAGCCCTCTCGCGCGGCCCGGGGCCGGAGTGTCCCAGTTCGACTTTTCGGCGGCCAAATCCAGGACGGCGGTGAGACGCGGCTGGTCTTTGATAAGCGCGCGTCGATAAAGATAGGGATCTCGTCCCGCACGGTCGGCCAACTCATCGATAAGGCTTTCGACGATAAAAATCGCATGGCTTCGCTGCACCGAGCGCCACGTGCCCAAGGGAACGGCGTAATTACGCTTGACGTGAGCAAAACGCACATGAGGAATCTCATATGGCATTTCATCGAGCCCGCTCATGACACCGGGGTCGGCTTCATCCGGATCCGCAGACATGAATGAGGGCGACACGATTCTGAGATCCAACGCTTCGGGCATACCCTCGCTGTCCAAAGCGGCCCGGTATGACGCCGCGACGGCCGGGCGGTAGAAATCGTGGGTCGTGGAGTCCTCGCGCGGCCAAATGACGTTGACGGGAGCGCCCGCGGACATCGCGATCATAAGGGCGCGCTTTTCGAGATCTTGTCCCAGCCTGCGCCCGAAGCTGCCTCCCATACAGGGCGTATGCAGCGTTACCCGTTCCGTTGACAGATCGACGCTTTCGGCCACGTTCATCATGGATCTGGTGATATTCTGGGTGCCTGTCCACACTTCACAACCGGCATCCGTAAATCGCACCGTGCATGACAAGGGCTCCATCGCCATGTGTGCGAGAAACGGCATGAAATATGTGGCTCTCGCCGCATCAGACGCTCTTGCGATGATCCGTTGCGCCTCGCCGTCAATTTTATAGTCTGCACCCGGATCCGTTTCCGCCGCTTCAATGAACGAGTCATGAATGGCTTTAGAGGACAGGTCCGTTTCTCCTCCCTGGAAATCGATGCGCATGTCATCAAGAGCCGCTTTGGCTTGCCACCAGCTTTCCGCAACAACCGCAACCGCGTCGTCCATTGCGATAACAAAACGCACGCCAGGCCTGCTCATCGCGGCGGCTTCGTCCGCTGAAACGACACGGCCTCCAAATACCGGACACTGTTTAACGGCGGCATAGAGCATGCCGGGCAACATGACATCGATCGTATAGTCGAGCGCGCCGTCCGCCGTACTGTCCCGTTGCGGCGAAGGCATGGACTTGCCGATAAATCCATAGTCTGCCGAAGATTTGAGATCGGGCGCGGCGGGGGGCTCCAACTTTGCCGCATCGCCGGCAAGGACGCCGTACGAGAGCGCATTGCCCGTCGTTGCGTCAATGACCCTGCCTTCATCGGTGAAACACCGGCCGGGAGATACGCCCCAGCGCGCGGCGGCGGCGCGCACCAGCATGTCGCGGGCCGCCGCGCCCGCCTCACGCAACGGTTGATAGTAGAAGCGAACGCTCGTGCTGCCCGCCGTGGTTTGCATAGGCAATGCCATGCCCGGATTATTGTAAACCGGATCGAAGGGGGCGCGGACGATACGCAGTTGATCCCAGCGGGCATCCAGTTCGTCGGCCAAAATCTGCGGCAAGGCGGTTTCAACGCCTTGGCCCATCTCCGCAGACGGATTGATCAGGGTGATCGTATCGTCGGGTGCGATCAGCACATAGGCGTTGAGCCGAACATTTCCGCCGTCAGCGCCTTCCCGCTCCGAGCATCCCAGCGTGACGCCCAGCATAAGGCTACCGGCCGTTACGCCGGCCGTCTGAACGAACAGACGGCGGTCGATGGGGGGTGACGTCTTCAATCGTGATTCCCTTGTGATCATTCGCTCGATCTTAGGCGATAGCCAACCGGTACGCTACACTGTAAGGTCCGTTTTGCCGATATCGACGCAGAGAGGGCAGCCATGGCCAGCGACACAGCAAGCGTCAGCTTCAAACGAATGAATTTGGTGATCTCGGATTTGGACCGCGCCCTTCGCGTGTACCGCGACTGTTTGGGCCTCGTCATCGAAAATATCAAGGACTCCGACGCCGCCTCCTATTCCTATACCGTCTTCGAATTTCCTCGCGAAGCTAAGATCCGCTTCGCGACCCTGGACGCGCCCGGCCAGAAGCGCACCTTCGCCCTCACCGAAGTGACGGGCGTGACGTTGCCGCCGCCGCCCGTGCCCCGGCTCACGGCGGCGGTCATTCAGGTAGACGGGTTTGACGACGCCATCGCCCGCCTCAAGGATGAGGGAGTAAAAATCTATCCGGAAGGCGTGCTCAAAGACGAGCACGGCAGGCCGAAAGGACGGGAACTCGGCTTCGTCGACCATGACGGCCATCTCATCGTCATTTATCGGTTGCACGACGCATAAGCGTGTGAGCAGAAACATGCCAGTCCAGGAAAAAAACCGGACCAATGTTCCGTTGACAGGTCCTTACGACTCGTTTCGGGACTTTATCGCCTCGTTGGAGGCTCGCGGCCGGCTCATCCGCATCAAGGAGATGGACCAGGATCGGTTCGAGGCGACCGGCTTTGCCTACCGGTTGATCAAGACGTTCGGCTATTACGAAGCGCCGGGCTTCGTCATCGAGCGCGTCAAAATCAACGGCGAATGGGTCGAGGGACCCGTATTCGGCAACATGTACGGCGCGTGGGACACGGACGCCATGATCTTCGGCGTCGAAAATATTACCGATGATTTCAACGGCATGTATCACGCGGCCGTCGAAAAGCTAAAAGCCAAAGCGGACCGAAACGGCGCGTGGCCGCAAATCGCGCCAACCCTTGCCCACGGCAAAAACGCGCCGTGCAAAGACATCATTATCACGGGCAAGGATGTCGATATCACAAAATTTCCCTGGCTGCACAACAACCCGGCCGACGCGGGACGCTATCTCAATATGGGCGCAGTCATCATCGACGACCCGGAACTCGGCCGCAATGTTGGTACCTATCGCTGCCAGATCAAAGACAAAACCAAGATCGGCGTGAATCCGGAAATCGGACAGGACGCATGGCGCATGTTTATGGCCGCGCGCCGCCAGGGGCGCAAGACGGTGCCCATCGCCATCGCGCTGGGCGTCGACCCGATTCTCTTTTGTTTCAGCGCGACCAAGGCCTGCGGACCCCGCCAGGACGAGACGGCGCTGGCGGGAGGCCTGCGCGGAAGCCCCGTCGAACTCGTCAAGTGCGAAACCTCCGACATCATGGTGCCGGCCAATGCGGAACTCATAATCGAAGGAGACGTGCCGGTGAGCGAAGGAGAGCCGGAGGGCCCCTACGGCGAGATGTACGGTTACATCGGTCTCGAAAAGCCGCGCAACTTTTTCATGACCATCAAGGCGATCACCCATCGCCGCAAACCCTGGTTTCCGAACGACTTTACGGGCGCGGTACGCGGCGCGGTCATGGCGCCGGTCGACGCCATGGCGTATCTGCGGTTCAAAAAGACGATTTACAACCTGGTCGCGCTCCACACGCCGACCGACACGACAGGTTTCATCATCATCAGCATCGACAAGACGCAGCCGGGCGACGGCATTGCGGCCGGACTTCAAGTGGCCGGCAATCTCAACATCGCCAAGGTGACCGTAGTCGTCGACAAGGATGTGGACGTTTATAATTTCCGCGAAGTCATGTCTGCGGTCGGTTCACGCTGGCAACCGCACCCGGCAAGCGTAATCATCGAGCAAACCAAGGGCATGCGCCTCGACCCCAGCACGCGCACCCGCGGCATGGGCAGCAACATCGTCATCGACGCGACGCGCCAATTCCCCGAAGAAGGCGGGCCGGACACCTATCCCCCGGTCAATCTCACGGCGCTCGCGGAGGGCGCGCCGGACGTCATGAAGCTCGTCGAATCCAAATGGGATGACTATTTGAAGGACTGGCGCCGCTAGGCTCGATCAGCGCGCGCTTCGGCGGGCGTATGCCACAGATATTTCACCGGACAGCGCCGTTCATTCATAGCGCAGCGCCTCTATGGGGTCGAGCCGCGCGGCGCGGCGGGCGGGATAGAAACCGAAGAAAACGCCGACGGCGGCGGAGAAAGCGACCGCAAGGATGACGGCATCTACCGGCAACAAGGTCGGCCAGCCCGCGAATCGCGCGATGACGCCGGCGCCCACGGCGCCCAAAAGAATGCCGACGGTCCCGCCGACCAGAGACAGCGTGACCGCCTCGATCAGGAATTGCGTTTGTATGTCGCGCCTGCGCGCGCCGACAGCCATACGCAACCCGATCTCCCGCGTTCGTTCGGTAACGGAAACAAGCATGATGTTCATGATGCCGATACCGCCGACCAAGAGCGAAACGGACGCGATCGCGGACAACAGAAGAGTCATGATTCTCGTGGTCTGAGCGCCCGTTTCCATGATTTGCGCAAGATTGCGAATGTTGAAATCATCGCTGTCGGTGTCGGAAATGCGGTGCCGCGCGCGCAAAAGGTCGCGTGTATCCCGTTCCACTCGATCGATATACTCCGCGTCCGACACTTTCACGGTGATGGTTCCCACACGATCCCATCGCGCGTGGCCCCTGCGGCTCAGCCGTTGGCGCACCGTCGTCAAAGGAACGAAGACCTGATCATCCTGGTCCCGGCCAAATGAGGTTTGCCCCTTGGCGCCCAGCAACCCGACAACACGAAACGGAACGCGATTGAGTCTCAGCGTTCGGCCTATGGGGTTCTGCCCTGGAAAGAGGTTCCTCGCAATGGTTTGTCCGATCACGGCATTCTTCGCCGCACCCCGGACGTCGGAGTCGACCAACAAGCGGCCATCGGCAAGTGTCCAGTCGCGGGCCTCGAAGACGCCGGGGGTCGCACCCACGACGCGTGAATTCCAATTGAGGTTCCCGGCAATCAACTGAACGCTCGTTTCGGTCGTGGCGGCGACGACCAGAACATGATCGACTTCCGCTTCAATGGCGTGGGCATCCGCCAGCGTCAAGGACATGCGCGAGCCGGCGCCTCGGCTGACACCGCCAAAACGGCTGGCGCCGGGTGAGACGGTCAGAATGTTCGAGCCCAATCCTTGAATGAAATTCCTGACGCTCGATTCCGCACCCGAACCGACGGCCACCATGATAACTACGGCGGCAACGCCAATGATGATTCCAAGCATCGTCAGAATGCTGCGCAGAAGATTGGCGCGCAGTGAAAATATCGCGGACACCAGGGCATCGACGGGCGTCATGTGACGGACTTTCCGTAAAACGATCGACTCGAAGTCTGAAGCGGCGCCTCGGAAACGGGCGGCGGCTCTCGACCATCGTCGCCGTCGCGCCGGTCGTCGATCATGCGTCCATCACGAAAGGAAAGAGTGCGTCCGGCGTAGCGTGCGACGTCCGCCTCATGGGTGACGACAACGATGGTGCGCCCTTGAGCGTTTAAAGCCGCGAACAACCGCATGATCTCCGCGCCGGTCGTGGTATCCAAAGCGCCCGTGGGTTCATCGGCCAAAACGATCGCCGGATCATTGACAAGGGCGCGCGCGATCGCCACCCGCTGTTGCTGCCCTCCGGAAAGTTGTGCGGGCAAATGCCCGGATCGATCGCCAAGACCGACCGAGTCGAGGGCGGCTTTTGCTTGATCGTGCCGCTGCGACCGGGAACAACCGCCGTAAAGCAGAGGCAATTCCACATTGGCAAGCGCCGTCGCCCGCGGCAACAGATTAAATGTTTGGAAAACAAAGCCTATTTGTTTGCTGCGCAAACCGGCGAGCTCGTCCGGCTCCAATTCGGATGTGTCGATACCGTCGCACAAGTACCGCCCGCTGGTCGGCGCGTCGAGACAACCCAATAAATTCATCAATGTGGATTTTCCGGACCCTGAAGGCCCTGTGACGGCGACAAACTCGCCATGCTCGACGCTCAGCGTCAGTTGAGCGAGCGCGTGAATCGTCTGCGGGCCCAGGACATAGTCTTTACTCAGACTTTGCGTTTCGATGACCAGGTTCGACATGTTAGAAAAAGCGCGGCCCCGGCCGGCCGGCGGACGAGCGTGCAGTATCATCCGAAGAGCCGATGAGAATCTGCGTCTCAGGCCCGATATCGCCTAAAACCAACTCACTGGAATTGCCGTCCGAAATTCCCAAGGAGACGGGCACCATTTTCGTTTCGCCGTCTTTGAGAACCCAAATACGCGCGCGCGTAATATCGTCGGATTCGTGAGCGTCCACGATCCGTTCGAAGCGCCGCTTCTGCAAGTCATCCAATATCTCTTTGATCGAGTCCGCATGGACCAAAAGCATATCGAACGGCACGCCGGGTCCGGGCCTGCGCGATCGTTCGGAGCCCGATTTCGCCGTCCATGCAGCAGAGATCTCTTTCAATTTTTCTCGTCGTTCACCGGTCAAGCCAAGGGTGTTGGACAGAGCGGCGACCTGCATGGCGGTCACGGCCGATGGGCCCGGCGCGCCACCGGCCATGGCGTCGGCAAATGACGCTGACGTTGTCGGTCGACCGCGTGCCGCATCGGACGCTCGACTCGCCGCAGGGCGAAACCGCAACGCTCGATTGGGAACGAGAAAAACATCGTCCCGTTCGGCGATCAAAATTTCGACATTGGCCGTCATGCCCGGCAGCAAACTCTGGTCGTCATTGTCCGCTGAAACGATGACGGTATACGTCACCACGTTTTGCTCGACGATCGGGGCCTTGCGGATTTGTTTTACGACACCCCCAAACTTGCGGCGCGGATAGGCATCAACGCTAAAGTCGACGTTCTGATCTTCCCGTATTTGTCCTATATCCGCTTCGTCAACATTGACTTCAAGCTGCATTTTCGACAGGTCCTGCGCAATCGTGAACAACACCGGCGCTTGCAAGCTGGCCGCAACCGTCTGACCGATATCGACGTCGCGTCCGACGACAACACCGTCGACGGGCGATCTTATATGGGTCCGCTCCAGGTCGACGCGGGCGCCTTCGAGCGACGCCTCCCGTTGTTTTACCTGGGCCTCGGCATTTACGATCTGAGCCTTGGCGGATGTCAGCCGGGCCTTGGCTTTTTCAAACTCCGCCGTCGCGGCATCCAATTGTTGCTCCGACGAGGCGTCGCGGGCCCGCAGCCGCTCCTGACGGTCGAGACTGAGTTCGGCCACTGCCAGAGCGGCGGTGAGTTCAGCCACAGAGGCAACGGCTTGTTCCACCCCGGCCCGTGCGATGGCAAGTTCGGCTTCCGACTGTTTAACGCGGGTTTCAAACGTCGCGGGGTCGAGCCGGGCTATAAGTTGGCCCTGGTGAACGATGGAATTGAAATCGGCATGGAGCTCGCTGATTTGACCGGACAGTTGAGAGCCGACCTCAACGGTCACCAACGCACCTAGAGTGCCCGTCGCCGACACGACGCTTCTGACGGAGCCTCGCTCCAGCGTTGTGGTTTCGTATCGAACGCCTTCGCCGTCGCCGCGGGAGATCATCCACCAACCGAGAAGTGCGGCGGCAATGGCGGCCCCCGCAACCAGTCCCCGGCCCCCGCCGGGCATTTTTGCGGCAATCCGGCTGTAAGTCTCTTTGATCCTGGTCATATGAACGCGATGTCCGTCGCTCCCTTTCCGCGGCGATCAAGTTCAGAGAGCCGAACTTAATCGTCCCTTAAATTGACGTGTCGCGAGGCAACGGCAGTGAAAACTGCGACACCGGGCTTGAGCCCTTGACCGATAGCAATCGGGCCCATGGCCGGACGGCAGAGAACTCGAACGATTAAAAGGCGGGCGGCCCGATAAGCGCAATAAAATAGATGACCATTACGGCCCCAGCCGTCATCCAAGAGACCTTATCCTTTGAGGCAAAGACGATCGGATCGTCGTCAACTTCGCCTCTGACGGCCGAAAGCCACATTCGGGATTGCCAAAAAATACATAAGGGAACGAGCGCCCAGATGGTTCCCGGTTGCGCATAGATCGATTGCACGACTTCCGATTCAACGTAAAGCGCCAAAACGATCGAGGCCGCCGTGCTCATTGAAAGGCCCATGACCAACAAAAATTTTTCGTCGTCCGCGCGATATCCCCGCCGCGAATTCTTATTTTGGCTCGATGATTCGGAGGAAAACTCAACATGTCTTTTGAGCAGCGCCAGACCCAAAAAGAACAGGCCGACGAATGTCAGCAACCAAAGAGAGGTCGTGTACCCGGTGGCAACGCCGCCCGCCACGACTCTCAATGTGTAAAGAAAAGCAAGCGTGAATACGTCAATGAGTGGGATCATCTTCAAGCGCGCGGAATAAAGGGCCGCGACACCGACGTACAATCCAAGAAACACGAACAGAGACGGGTTGAGTGTCAGGCTCAATCCCAAACCGAGAATTATGAGACCGGGCCCGACAGTCATTCCCCAGACGGGCGCCAACTCACCGCTGGCGAATGGACGCTTCCTTTTTGCCGGATGCGAACGATCGCTCTCCAGATCGGTGAGATCATCGAGCAGGTAAACGCCGGAGGCGACCAGACTAAAGAAAATGAAGGCCGCCGCCGCACTCGTCATGGCCGCTGACTCGAACAAGGCGCCCGCCGCAACAACGGGGAGAAAGACCAAAATATTTTTCATCCACTGATAGACGCGCATCGCGCGAAAGATGGAGGGGACTGTATTGGTTTCCGACTTCATTTCAGTCTCAATCGGATGGGTGGGGCGATTGGCGACACGGTTTGGGGCAGCCGCAATAATGGCAGAGCGGGGCCGACTCCAAACCGCGAGATTATGGGAAGCGTTGTCTGCATATCAACAGGTAACCACAACATTGCCGGCGGTGAGGATGAACTCGAACTCATCGGCGATTCTTAAGACCAACGGAACTTGAGCGACGTGCGGCCAAAGATTTCCGCGCGATTTGAAAAGCATTCCGGGCCGCAATTAAAAATGTCACGACGAGAAGCGGCTCGATCATGAAGCGCATACGATGCGCTTCAAATCCACTCAGCAGAATGGGAACCACGCAGGCCCACAGCATGATCCACGATATGATCAACCACTCGAATTGATGCAAGGCGGTCTTCCCGGCGACGGCGGCAAGGGCGGCCTGCAAGCTCTTGTGCAATGAAAAAACCAATGCCACGATCACCGTAAAGGCCAAGAGATAGGCAGCGTGCCACTCTTCCCGCCAGGCTCTAAAGCGGTCCGCCCTGCCCTCGGCGACATCCGAGGCTTGCGTCACCATGGGATGCTCGGACAGAGACTCTCTGACAAGCAAAGCGTAGAAAAATGTATTCCAAGCCCCAATATGCCGAGCATTGTCCGAAAGAAAAACATAATCGTAGGAAGGCTTGAAAAAATACCGAAACGCGTTCGATGCAATGTTTGAGAGATAAACGCCGGCATCATGGCGCAACAACACCATCGCATCGCGGTATGACATGCGAGAAAACTCGATATAGGGCTCATAATTGTAGTTCGTGTAGCGGGACCTTGATTTCGCAGGGTTCGCGAGCAGCCGTACTTTTGGACGTCTCAGCAGTTCTTTCAGCGTCTCATCTTCCGATATTCGCTGGCTGAAAGCGCCGTACTTCGAAGCGAGAGACAATTCCCGTTGTTCGAGTAACCGCTCTACGACTTCGGGCTTGACGGCAACGTACGCCCGCTCCGGCCAAGCCCAATTCCTTTCGTAGTAAACCGTCTGCAAGAAGGTCATGCCGAACCATGAACTCGCCGAAAACGAACCGAAGAGTAAAAAGTTTTTGCAGTAGACGCTGGATACGATCACGATTCCCGTGACAAGCGCCCTTGCGGCGCGGGGGCGCGCATACCCGGCTAAAAGCGTTCCCCACCAGATAAAACCAAACAAGACCATGATCCATACCAGGTGAAACATGGATCTCATCAGACAAACGCAGACAAAAGCCGCGACCATGCCCCATAAAGAAAGCGATGTGCCCGTTCGCAAGTAATGGACGGCCAATAACGCGCCCAGAGTGAGCAAAAGCGCCGTAGGATAAGTATAGAGAAGCCAATTTTCATAGAGGATTGCCTGCGGAGTGATCGTGAACAGGAAGGCGATGGCGGTTGCGGACAGGCGGCTAAAAGAAAATGCGCGGCAAAGATGAAAGATCGTCAGGCAAAGCGCCAACCCTAAGCACATAAAGAGGCCTGTCCACACGGGGGCCCACGCGGACTCCGGCAGTTTCGCAACAAGTCCAACGATGAAATTGAAGAGAGGCGGCTGGCCGTGAAGATAGAAAAGCGTTTCCGCCAAGTCTTTTCTCAACCAAACCGGATCAACAATCTGCCACATCGTATAGAGATTGTCGGTGTCGAGGCGAATACCGAGCCAGAAGAAGAGGGCACGCGACAAAAAGAACGCCGCGATAAGAAAAGCTTGAAAGCCTCGGTCCGGGACGTCGAGATGGACGCGCACACTTAACCTCCGCTTGGGCAGCCGGATTTGCGCGGCGGCCCGCAGACTCTGCAGGCGCCCTTTCTGCGGACGCCGGTACCGGGTAAAGATACAACGGTCGGCGAACGGCGGCGAGCGGCCGACAGCACAATCCGGTCCATGATTAATCCTTCACGGGCGCGACCGCGAAAACGCGGTTTCGATATGCGGCCTCAATCGACCGGCGTTCGGCGGGCGTAAACGAACTCAATCTGATCACCACGTAGTCGATATCGTTTTGTCGGGCGTAGGCAAACCATTCTTCGGAAGACTTGAGGCGTTGCACCTCTCTCATGCGGTCGCGCCATACGGGAAAATAATCCGGCCGCCAATTCGCCGCGGCGCCGGACTTCCAGTCGACCCAGACCGGGCGCCGCGACAGGGTTGCAAATCCACTTAGATGTTTTGGCGTCAGAAAGAGGGTGCCGGGATCCGTGTTGGCCCGCGCCCACATTTGTGCCTCGATCCAGGCTCGGTGCAGCCTTGTTTGCCTGCTCAAGCCTTGTTGTACGATCGATTGGGAAACCGCGAGGACACCGACGGCGGCGAACCCCGCAACCAACAGCAATACGGACGCGTGCGGTCGAAGCCGCGGCATCCAACCGTTCCGGTTCGCCAATCCGTATCCGACAATGAGCCCGACAATTGCGGCCGACGGACCCCAGCGTGTCGACGGCGCGCCGCTGAACCATGACCAGCCGATAACGAACAACAAAAGCCCTGCAAACGCTCGACGGAGAGTGAGGTTGTTGAATGGCAGGCAGTAGAAAAGACCCGCTACGATAAAGAGGGCGGCCAGAGGCCACGGGTTTGCGCCGGACGTCGTTACGGACGCCATGCCGACAATTGCCAATGCAGGATAAAGCGCGCTCAAAACGGTGGCGTCTCGATCGTGGCGGACCAGCCAGGGAACGCCCAGGCAGGTAACGGTCACAAAGATCCAGCCCGCTTGGAGCGTGGCTGCTACAGAAAGAGGCGGCCCCACATTCGCCCAATGCAACGGCGTGACGTTGCTCACGGCCACCCAGACCCCCAAGCCAATCAACGCCGCGCCCGCGAAGGCGTATACCCGCCTTCGACCGGTTTCTCGCGCGCTGGCTGAAAAGAGAAGGGGAAGATTGCCGTGAGCGAGACTCAAGAATGCAATCAGAGAATGAGGAGACGGGTCTGCGAGGTTTCGGCGGGCCGTTGTCATGGCAATATTCACCGCGCTCAATGTGCAAATGAACAAGAGAAACGTCAAATAACCGTCCATTCTTAAAGGAAACAGCAACAGCAGAACCCGATTGCTCGTCACATAGGGCAAAAAACAACCCGCAACGAAAATGAGGATCAGCACGCAACAAAAGACGGCAAGCGTTTCTCGATGACGGGTGTCAAGCGAAGTCCATATCGCCGTTAGAACAAGCGGAATGCTGACGAACAGCAAAAGGACTTTGCTCAGATCGTGAAATTGAACGTGCAGGAAACTGTGTTCGGGGAAATGCGTCAAGAGGAACTCACGAAAGTCGTATGTGACGGCGTCCCCTGAGGCATTCAAAAGAGATGCGCCGATCCAAACGACCGTCGGCAAAGCCACAAGAAAATATACCGCGCCCATTCGAACGAGACGCAGCCCCGTGGACACGATTGAACGACCGCGCTCCTGCCAGATCAGCGCGGCGGAAATCGCGAAAGCCCCCCAGAACCCGACAAAGGCGACGATAACAAACGCCCCCGCCATGAACCCTGACGACAAAAGCCACTTCCGCCGCAGGGCCGCGAGCCAAGCGAGAAGGACAAACGTCGTCGCGAACGACGTCTGGGTCAAGGCGTTCCCAAAAATGCCGTGAAAGCCGATGGGCGTGACCCCCAGCGCCAGTCCAAACAGCGGCAGCGCGCCGACAGTCAGCGCCGCAAAGAACCGGTCTCCCCCGGGGACCAGCGTCCGAACGATAAGATAAAGAACCGAAAGAGTGAGCAGCCGCCCCAAAAAATGAAGAATGAAAAAGGCTTCGTAGACGGTCCTTTCATCGACGACATAAGAAAGAAGTATCCAGAACCCCGAATAATAATTTTCCAGGGATCGATGAAATGCATCATGCGGCCCTTCCGCCGAACCGGCATACTCCAAGACGACAGGCACATGAAACGCATTGTTTCCGTCGGGAAATTCGAACCCTTGGAGCGAAATGGATACGGCACTGCCGATGAACAGCAGCGCAAAGACATGCCAGGCGGAAAATACGGCAACCGGCCGCCACGCGGGTGGGGGGGGGTCCATTTACGATGTCGTTGCCTCCCAACGGCGGTGTGATGACGCCGTCAAAGATCGGTCCAGTGCGTAAACGGCAAGATCACCGCAGGGTGATCCATCTTTGGAGCCCGACCGCCGCTCCGATCGACCGGAATCAACTGTTGAAGAAGTTCGTGGGCGAGCAACCTGTCCCGCAAAGCGGTGGGAATCAGGGCCGCCACGGTTTCGGTCGGCAATCGAAACAATGCGCGCTTGCGCAAATCAGCCATGCCGACTGAAAGGTCCCAAAGAGAATACTCCCTGTCGCCGAGTATATCGACGGGACGCGAAGCGGCGCGGTCCCTTTCGAGAAACGTGAGCGCGTAGCTCGCCAACGATGCCGCGTCGACCGGACGATATGTATGACCGGGAGCCAACATGGCCCGAAAAGGTATTGGAACGGCCAACAGTTTGGCGACCATTGCCGCCATGCCGCCTCCTTTCCAATCCCAAATCAGGCCGGGCCTCAAAATGACCACGCCAATGCCCTCGAGTTCCTGTTCCGCGGCGCGTTTGCTTTCGCTGTATCGGTCTTTCAGCGACCTGACATTCACATTGTAACTGCTCAAAAAAATAAACCGGTTGGGTTTCCGGCTTTCGACGAAGGCTTTGGCCAGCCGCGCGGGCATGTGAACGTTCAAGAACAGTTCCTGCCGGCTGCGGGGCTTTAGCGACGCGGCGCAGTGTATAAAGGCGTCCGCCTGGGCGTCGTTGACGATGCGCTCAGGCAGAACATCGTCCTCGATGGCCCGGCCGCGCGGCAAAGCAACCGGCACGCTCGTCCATCCCTTTTGCTCGACGGCGCGCTTGAAGGCCGCACCCAAAAAACCGCCGCTACCCGTAATTGCTATGCGCATGACCTGGTTTGAACAGAGAATTGACGAAACGGCCAACCCATCTCGGGTCGGTGTAATAACGGCGGTAGGCCGTATCGACGAGTTTCCGAATTTTTTGAGAAGACAGATTGTCGTGGCGGAAGACAAGATGCCACTGGGTGTAGTTTTCGTAACTCTTGGCGGTGATCCGGTCTTTGTACTCTTGATAGACGGGCGTTCCCGGATATGGGGTAAAGACGGAGAAATGCGCGAAGTCCGGCAGAATCGTTCTGGCAAAGTCCAAAGACGCCGCGCAGCTTTCTTCCGTGTCGGCGGGGCTCCCGAAGATAAACGCCGCTTTGATGCGAATGTTTTTGGACTGCAGGTCGCGAATGCGCGCCATCTGTTCTTCCTGCTCGACCGTATAGCGTTTCATCTCGGTCAAGACGACCGGGTCGACCGACTCGATACCCACGAAGACCATTTCAAGTCCCGCTCGCTTGAGACGGTCGGTTAATTCATCATCGAGGTTCTTGAGATGCGTTTCGATGATAAAGCGGAATCTGCGGCCCGAGTTTTCAACGGCTTTACAGAATGCCATCGTGTGGTCCCGGTTGATGGAGAAGACCGGGTCACGAAATAAATAGACATCGACACCCAATTTGTCTTGCCAGTAAGACATTTCCGCGACGACCGCTTCAGGGTCCCGCAGGCGCACCTTGCGGCCCTGTTGCAGCGGGTATGTACAGTAGTGAAAACACGAATAGGGGCAGCCGCGGCTTGCGAGGATAGTCATCGTATCAAGCTTGCGGCCCACTAGAAATCTGTTTTTGGGGCGGTAGTTCTCAAAAACGATATCCCACGCCGGGTACGGCAATTCATCAAGGTCGAGCTTGGCGTCATTGATGACGATGTCGGGCATGTCATCGAACTTGTCTTCACCGAGCCCATTGGCATGGAAATAGATTTCCGGCTCACCTGAAATCACTTTCGCCCCCGCTTCTACGTAGGGATGCGGCATGGCGGTGGAAAACGGTCCGATGGCGAAAACTCTTGCGCCGGCGCTTGCGGCCCGTCCAGCGGCTTCGACTTCGGTCTCGTGGGCGACGATTGAACTGGGCACGATGACATAATCATAAGTATCCAGGTCCGCGGGACACGTCCGAGCGTAGGCCACGTCATGCCCTTGATCGCGCAACACCGACAGGGAATAGATGGCGTGGAGCGGCGGCCAGTCGATCATCCATCGGACGGTACGCTTCAAAGCCTGACAAAAGACGCTGTCGCCGAAGTCATTGGCCGTCCCGAATCCGCCATTCGTGTCCTTCGATACCCGATAGGGTACGGATGGATAGACGTCCAATACGAGAACCTTTGCCACAGTGTCAGCCAACCCCCGAACACGATTTGAATGATATATGGCACGCCGAGGCGGAGAATACCATTTTCGGGTCTTAAAGGAAGCGGGCCGCGGCGGCCATCGAACAATGCGAGGCGGGCATCGCGGCTGCAGCCGCGTCCCGGACAGGCTCGAAAACCCCGGGCGGTTACGTGCGCCAGGTAAAAATGGATGAGGCCGCGTAATTCCAAACGACACCCACGAGCGCGCCGGCGAACCCGGCAACCCACCACCCGAAATCCGATTCGAAAAAAACATTGGCGATGCCGACATTGGCAAAGGCGCCGACGGAACAGATCAAATAAAATGTGAGTAATCCGCGAACATAGCCCCAGCCGCGGAGCCTCGTGTCACGATAGGTAAAAAGATTGTTGAGCACGAAATTGCTTGTCATGGACACTACGGTGGCGACGATCTGAGACCAGAAAAACGTCAAGCCCGAGATTTGGTATCCGAACCACAGCGTCAACATGTGCAAGACGGCGCCGCTTCCTCCCACAATGGCAAACATGACAAAGCGCACCGGCAACACATGGCCGAACACCTTATCCAGAACCAACAGCAGATATTCCCATAGCACCAGCGTGTCGAGCTTGCTTTTACCGTGCAGACGGTTCTTGAATTCATACGGGAGTTCTTTAAAGCGCAGCGGCTCTTTCGAGGACGCAAAGACATCGAGCAATATTTTGAAGCCCTGTCCCGACAAGTCCCTTGCAACCCGATAAAAAACGTCGCGGCGAATCATGAAAAAGCCGCTCATGGGGTCCGATAATTGCGCTTTCGTGACGAGACGGCTCACTTTAGCGGCCAGCCGGGTCATGGACAGGCGGCGCAGGCTAAACCCCCCGGCGCCCCCGCCCTCGACAAAGCGGCTCCCGACAACAAGATCGAACTCATGACTTTTGAGCGTTTCGAGCATGTTCGGCAGCAGCCGCTCATCGTGTTGAAGATCGGCGTCCATAACGGCTACAAACGGCGCGCCGCTGCTGAGTATGCCTTCCGTGACCGCAGTTGACAGTCCGCGCCGATTGATTCTTTGCAAGCACCTTATATTGGGCTTGACGCGTCCGATCTCGCGTATCAGTTCGGATGTGTTGTCGGGGGAATCGTCATCGACGAAAATCGCTTCCCAGGCTATACCGGGGAGCGCGCTTTCCAACAATCGTATCAGGGGCGTGATGTTTTCCCGCTCATTATAGGTGGGAATGACAACCGAAAGTTCGACGCCGGCGGCGGCCTCCGACGATACGGATTGCGTACCGGAGCCGCCTAAACCTGTTTCGAGGTTGGCTTGCGTCATGGATTTCGCCGGGGCATTGCCTGTTTGCGGCCCGACTTTAAAAGTCCGCCGCCGTCTTTGAAATCCCAAAATGGCGATTCCTGAATTTGAACTCTACCTCGTCCAGTTCCGCTTTCTCAAACGCACGCAAATCGAATACCACGTAATCCAGGTCGTGCGCGCGGCCATGCCGAGTATAAAGGCCAGACATGAAATTTTTTTGCCCGGCAAATGAATCGGTCGTGAAACCGGCCTGGAGCGCTATTATAGCGCATACCGTGATTGCAAAGGCTCGTCCGGCCTTGCGGGTCCAATTTTCCCGTGCAAAAACCGGCGATACTTTGTCTCAAGTTTCAAAACCTTTGGAAGATTGCAGCCAATATAGCGGTGCGGCGACAAGATCATGAGCGACGCTTCAGATACGCAAAGAACGCTCTTCCTCAGCCTGTTTGGAATAATAGCGGCGATACAGATCGCCTATTTCATCGTCGATCCGAGTCCTCACTTCTACTGGTCCGACTCTTCCGAATATCTGTACACGGCATTCGAGGGAGGCGTTCCTCCGGACAGACCGTTCTTTTACGGTTATCTCATTCGTTTCGTGGCGGCAACGTCCGGAGACTTGACCTCACTGATCTATTTTCAAGTCTTTTTATTTATACTTGCGACTCTCGCATTCGCGTTCACGTTAACGCACTTCCTCGGTCTTTCGCCGTTTGCCGCCCTTATACTGACCGTTTTTGCCGCGATGACCCCGTTCCACGTCGTTTGGACACGGTTCGTCATGGCGGAAGTGCCGTCTCTTTTGCTGCTAACGGGCATGATTCTCACGGCCTTTTGTTATCTCAGATCGGGCAAGTTTCTTTGGCTTCCGGCGCTCGCCGCAATAGGAATTTTAGGGGTCGGATTTCGTTCCGCATTCATACCGCCGGCGCTGTTTCTACCGCTGACGTTACCGTTGGCGTATTGGGTAAAATTCAACTGGATCCTGAAAGACGATTTCGCTTCGTTTTCCGGGGCGCCGCCGGGAGCGCATTACAAGAAACTCGCGGTACACACCATCGCCGCGGCGGGCATGATTGCCCTACTGCACACAGGCTATCAGAACTACTACACATCCGAGTTCGTCGAGTGGCAGACGACGGGTTCCGGACTCAACCGATACGGTAGAGAGCCTGGATACAATGCGTGGTATCGAAATGCGCGAAACAGATATCAATTCGAACCGTCCTATTCATTCGCCGACGGTTTGTTTTTGATCGCGTATCTCGCGCCTCTCATCGAGCCCCGAGACTTTCCGAAAGGGGTTGACGGAGCAAAGATCGTTTTTTCGACCAGACTCGACTTGAAAGACCGTCAAATCAGAGAGTGGCAACGATGGAGCAGCCAAGACGGCCTTGCGGGCCAAGTCGTCAAAGCCGTGGAAGACGATCCGTCGATAAGAGCGACACCGAATCAGGTCGCGAGAACGGCCGCATTCAATGCGATGAAACGCGACCCTTGGGGTGCGGCTCGGCTGACATGGCAAACATTGCTCGACTATTGGGATTCAAGGCTCCTGCGGCAAAAAATGATACGGGAGATGGCAATCGACTGGGGGCCAAACGCGTTAAGCCCGGTTTTCGTGGAAAGAATGAAAGAGGTTTTCGCGTACGATATATCGCGGCACTATAATAAATGGACGCCGTTAAAAAACCTGTTCATGTCCTGGCAGGTCTATGCGGCCATGATGAGCCTTGCGTCATTTGTCATCCCCATCGCGCTTTTGACCTGTCGCCGGAAATTCCTCGCCGAGCTTATTCTTCTGTCCGGCGTTTTGATGTATTGGAACATCGCGGCGGGGCTTCTCGCGACCGGCCCGAACGCCCGTTATATGCTCCCTGTAAGCTGGTTGTTCCTGATGTTGCTTGCCCCGGTCTTGACATTTGCGGAAGCGAAATTGCACGTCATCGGAGCGATATCCGGTTCGGTATTTTCCCGCAACATGTTCAAAAGGATGCCTGACGGCTCTGGCTTCAACCCGGCGTTCAACCGCAAGCGGCCATCGACCGCAAAGAGCCGGGGCCGCGATCAGTGACCGCCGGTCGTTCCGAAACCGCGCCTTTGTCACTGAAACAAGACGTCGGCGCCGGCGGCCTGTCCGCGGTCGCGGTTTTGTTCGCGGGCAGCGCGGCCTTGTCAATCGCCGCTCAAGGTTTCTATTTCCCCCTCAGCAACAACACATTTCATGTTCCGATCGTCTTGGACTATTACGGGTCATCCGAGGGGCCCCACGATGTGTTTCACCTTGCGCTGCGAAACTATGTGTCATGGTTCTGGATTCTTCTATCCACATTTGTCACTGAACGGACAATTTACGGTGCGTTTCTCACCATTCATGTGATCGCGCGCTTCGTGATACTGGCGCTTCTTTTTGAAATCGTGAGAACGATAACGCCGCGGGCCGATCGGAAACTTGCGGCGCTTGCCGTTGCAGCCATTCCCTTTTTTATGTTTACGAACGCGTTCTCACCCGTAGGCCGTCATGAGGTGTTCCCGAATTATTTGACGCAGTCACATGTGGTAACGATATTCGTGCTCGTGTCATGGCTCCTGGCGTTGCGTCAAAAATGGTATTGGGCGGCGGCGGCGCTCGGCTTGGGACTGAATGTCAGTACGTTCGTTTGCATTTGGAGCGCGGCGGCGTTGGGCGGCGCAAGACTGTGGGCCTGCCGCGGTTCAAGCGCCGCACGTCTGGCCCGGGACGGGCTTTCCATGTTCGCTGCATTCGTTCTTTTCGCGCTGCCGAGCTTGATATGGATCGGTTCGACCGTCTTCGACAGTTCGAATCAACAAACGGCATACGATTTTCGCGATTTCCTGCTGGAGTACTTTCCCCTTCACAACTTCATACACGTCCAGCCCGCCCAAGCGGCCAAACTGGTCTTGATTGCGACGATCGTCGCTATTCATTTGAGGGTTGTGAGCCCCATAACCTCATACCGCGCCCAAGGCGTGCTTTTCGGTCTCTTTGCAGGGCTTTGCACCGTCTTCGCGATTGGAGCGGCGCTTCCTTACGTAACAGGGGAACGCCTCCTGCTGCTGTTGTATCCGCTGCGGTCAGACGGCTTTTTGGTGTTTCTGCTGCTGCTCCTGGTGGTGGTCCGTCTGGCCTTGACGAGCGGCGGCCGGACAACAAGCGTTTCTCCCTACCCCGTCTTGTCGTTCTTCGCCCTGGTCCATGGAAATCTCCCGCTTCTGTTGGCGACCGCGACATGGGACGCCCTTCATGAACGAAAGATGGGGAACGCCGGCAGGGTCGCGGCGGCGGCGGGGTGCGGACTGCCGATCCTGTACGCGGCCTTGTCAGGTCAGGTGTTGGTGCATCCGATCACACTCCCGGAGGACGCCATCGCGGCCGAGGACCTCTCGCTTCACTGGATCGTAACGATGGCCGCGGTGGCGGCGGTCCCGACCCTGCTCAGACACGAACGACAGCGCGCGGCGGTCGGCGCCCTCACATGTCTGCACATGATCGTCGGCTTTGCCGCCGCCGCACACTTGATCGAGACGGTGTGGCCGCTCGCATGTCTTTACGGCGCGACGGCGCTTCTGTTCATGAGAGACGAATGGCCCCGCTTCGTCGATTACGCCTGCGCCGCCATGGCTGCGGGCATCGCCCTGTTTTTGACGGCGACTCATACAAACGAGTTGCGGCCCGTCTTGATCACGGCGGCGGTTATGGGCGCGCTCGGTCTGGCAGCCGAACGATGGGACATAACAACCGCGGCGATTCGATGGCCTTCGGCCCTTGCCGCCTTGCTGCTGATCACATTCGGCTTGTCGGGGTTTTCGAATTTCATATCATCGCGGTCGCTTTCGTCCTTGTCCGAACACCAAACGTCCTGGTTCGCGGCGCAGCGGTGGGCGCGCGCGAACACACCCCGTGACGCGATGTTTTTGACGCCGCCGCGACAAAATGCGTTCGCCACTCTGTCGCGCCGACCCGTTTGGGTTGACTGGAAATCCGGCGCCGCATCCATGTGGTGGCCCGATTACTATCCGGTTTGGAGCCGCCGCCTGAAGCAAGTGAGGTCGCTCGAAACGCTGAAGGAGTGGGCAGGTTACGCCCAAACCAACGATATCGACTTTATCGTCTTTGCCGTTGACACCCTCGACGAAGCGGAAGTCGAGCTTACCCCCTTCATTTACCGTAACAGGCATTACGGCATTGCCGAGGCCGCGGCCGTGTCATCGGGCGAAAAGACGCTTCCATAGGCCGGATTTGCGGTATCGGGTCCGTATCGGGATCATTCGCGCAAGGCGGCAAACAGACAAACATTCGGCGGGGACTCGATATCGCTGTCGTCGACCCATACCATGCCGACAATTGCCCGCCGCTCATGCAAACGGGGGTGATGCGGTGGTCAAGCATGGATTCTCTTGCGCTTGCGCGGCTTTTTGGAGCTACAATCAATCGGACCGTCCCGGCCTGCGGTGTTCGACCATGCATGGAATATTTCGGAATTTCATAACCCTCCGGGTGCGAAGCGCAGGGCTCGCGTGCCTTGCGGTTTTATTTTCTCCCTCGATGACTTGCGCGGCGGATGATGGGACGGGACGGCCGGGCGCGGCGGCGGCGCCCGGAACGGTTTTTCAGGATTGCAGCGGGTGCCCTGAAATGGTCGTCATCCCCGCCGGGCGCTTCGCCATGGGCTCTTCGAAGAAAGAAGCCGGTCGGAACGATGACGAGGGACCGGTGCACGATGTTGAAATTCCATATGCGTTGGCGGTCTCGAAATACGAAGTGACGATCGATCAATTTCGTCCGTTTGCGGATTCGAGTCCTGACCTCAAGCCCGGCTGGTGCCGTGTCTGGCAGCGCACCGAGTGGGCAAGCAGATGGAGCGAAACCGAGGGGCGGACCTGGAGCGACCCCGGTTATCCCGTCTCCGGTTCCAATCCCGTCACCTGTGTCAGTTGGGATGACGCCCAAGCATATGTTCGTTGGCTGCGTGAGCGAACCGGGAGGGCTTATCGCTTGTTGAGCGAAGCCGAATGGGAATATGCGGCGAGAGGGGGAACCACGACCCGATTTCATTTCGGAGACCGTTACAAAAAGATTTGCAAACATGCGAATATTGCCGACCGTAGCTTGCAAGCCCAGTGGGTGGGACGCGGATGCGATGACGGTTTCGGAAAGGGAGCCGCCCCCGTGGGGTCTCTTGCGCCGAACGCGTTCGGTCTCTATGACGTGCACGGCAATGTCTGGGAGTGGGTCGAGGATTGCTGGAACGAATCCTATGTCGACAGCCCTGTCGACGGCAGCGCCTGGACCGACGGCGATTGCACGCGGCGGGTGTCGCGCGGCGGCGCATGGGACACGATCATGACGGCCGCGCGCAGCGGCAATCGGAGATGGAGCGCTCGTGATTATCGGATTTCAAACACGGGCTTCCGGGTCGCGCGCCCGGTGACGGAAACGGAAGGGTTGCCGCCGCGGTGACGCTGACGTTTCATCTTGTTGATTCGGTTCGTCAGATTTCGGATACCTTTTGACGGCGGCCGAGTGTCTACGACTGACGAGGTGCGGAAATTTGCGATGCGATGGAAGACATCCCGATTAACGGGCTGGGGACGCGCACAAACAGCGGAGGCTGAAGTCGGTCGGCCCGAGCGTCGCGGAGACGGACTCGGCCTATTGACCGAAACCGGCGAAAAAAGCGTGATCGCCTTTGGAGGGGGCCGCAGCTACGGCGACGCCGCGCTCAATGACAAGGGCCGCGTCATTCTCACCGAGCGTCTTAACCGAATAACCGAATTCGATGCCGACAGCGGTGAAGTCGTGGCGGAGCCGGGTGTCACGTTCAAAGAACTCCTCGACGTATTTCTGCCGAAAGGATATTTGCCCCCGGCGTCTCCGGGAACGGCGTTCGTGACGGTCGGCGGCGCGGTCGCGAACGATGTCCATGGCAGGAATCACGATACGGTGGGCAGTTTCGGACATCATGTTCAGTGGATCGAACTCCTCTTGCCCAACGGTGAGAGCGTTCTTGTTTCGCCGAAGGACAACCGCCCGCTTTTCGAGGCAACCATCGGCGGGGTCGGGCTCACGGGACTGATCACGAGAGTCTGTTTCAAGCTCGCCCGGGTGCCTTCGTCCTTTGTCCTGCACAAAGAGCGGCGCATTGCCGATCTCGACCGCTTCATCGAGGCACTCTCCGAATTGACGGCCGATGAAATGGCGTATTCGGCAGGTTGGATCGACGGATTGGCCCGAGGCAAGGCGCTCGGGCGCGGCATTTTGGAGGTCGCTCGGCCAATCCAGGGAAGTCTGGAGAGTCGCCCCAAATCCTGTTGGACCGTTCCGTTCGATTTCCCTCCCCTGGCGCTCAACAACTGGGTGGTGAAGGGATTCAATGAACTCTATTATCGGCGGATTCCGGACGGGGGGCGCGAGCGCGAAGCGCCGTACAACGTTTTCCTTTATCCGCTGGACTCCATCCTGAAGTGGAATCGGGTCTATGGAAAGCGCGGCTTTCGTCAATTTCAATGCGTGTTGCCTTACGAAAGGTCGGAACGGGGACTGCGCCTTCTGCTTGAGAAGGTCGCGCAGTCGCGCCCGAAACCTTTTCTGGGTGTCCTTAAGACGCTTGGCGGACCGGGCCTCGGCCATCTGTCGTTCCCGCTTAAGGGATTTACCTTGGCGCTCGATTTTCCAAACAACGCGGGGGCGGTCGCGTTGTTGAAAGTCCTCGAAGGCATCGTTCGCGATCACGGCGGGCGCGTCTATCTGGCCAAAGACTCCTGCCTGTCGGCCGAAGGCTTCGCGGAGATGTACCCCCGCGCAAAGGACTTTCGGTCGATTCTCGAAGATATCGATCCCGACGGAATCATGGCGTCGGACATGAGTCGCAGATTGGGGATACGTTCGTAATCATGGCCGACGGCACCTGGATCATCCTTGGCGCATCGTCTTCGATTGCCAGGGCCTTTGCGCACGAAGTCGCGGGCCGGGGCTGTTCCGTTATTTTGGCAGGGCGGGATCAGGACGACCTCAAGCGCACAGCGTCGGACCTCGCCGTACGCCATGAAGCCGAAGTCGAAGTCATCGCCTTTGACGCCGTCGATCTTGCCGGCCACGACAGGTTCGTGCGCGAGAGCCGGATGAAATCCGACCCGCCCGTAAATCTCTTCGTCGCGTTCGGTTGCATGCCGGAGCAATCGGACATCGACCGGGACGTCGACCTCGGTGTGGACACGGTCACAGCTACGTATACCGGCGTCGTTTCAGTCTTGCATCGATTCGCGCCTGTACTTGAAGAGCAAAAAGAAGGCCATGTCATCGTCTTGGGTTCCGTAGCGGGAGACCGCGGGCGCATAAAAAACTATGTGTACGGGTCCGCAAAAGCAGGCGTGCACGCCTACCTGCAAGGGCTGCGAGCCAGACTGTGGCGGTCGGGGGTAAGCGTAACCACGGTTAAACCGGGTTTTATCGATACATCCATGACTTGGGGGCTGCCCGGGCTGTTTTTAGTTGCAAGCCCTCGAGGCTGCGCGCGCGCATGTCTGCGCTGGGCGGTAAAAGGCAAAGACGCCGCCTATTATCCGTCATTCTGGTTGCCGGTCATGACCATGATTCGACTCATTCCGGAGCGCATATTCAAGAGGTTGCGGCTATAACGACCGACCATGCACAGTTGTTGCATTCAAGGCATTATGGAATATACCGGGGAGCGGACATGGTCGAAGCGATCAACACAGGCAAAAAAGTGACGGTCAAGGCCGCCGAAAGCGCTTGGCGGATTGCAGTTCTGATCCCATGCTTCAATGAAGACGCGACGGTCGGGAAAGTCATAAGAGATTTTCAAGAGGTTCTTCCAACCGCCGACATATACGTATTCGACAATAATTCCACGGACGAGACGGTAGAGACCGCGAAGGCCCATAACGCGACCGTCATGCAGGAGAGCCGGCAGGGAAAGGGGCATGTCGTACGCCGCATGTTTGCCGCAGTGGACGCCGACATCTTCGTGTTGGTAGACGGCGACGATACTTATGATGCATCCCTTGCGCCCCGCCTGGTCGAGACATTGATCGACGGCGGCCTCGACATGGTGACCGGAACGCGGCAATCGAGCGGCAGCGCGGCCTTCCGCCGGGGGCACCGCTTCGGCAACTGGCTCATGACCTTCATGGTCCGATCAATATTCGACAAAAGCGTATCGGACATGTTGTCGGGATACCGCGTATTTTCGCGCCGCTTCGTCAAATCTTTTCCCGTTCGTTCCCGCGGTTTCGAAATCGAAACCGAGATCACGGTCCATGCCCTTTCATTACAAATGCCCGTTCAAGACATCGCCGTTCCCTATCGGGAGCGGCCGACCGGTTCAAGCAGCAAGCTGAATACGTTTGGGGACGGCGCCCGCATTTTAAGCACGATCTTCAACCTCGTTCGTGACGAGCGGCCGCTGATGTTCTTTTCGTCGGCGGCTATAGCGCTTTTCGGTATCGCGCTTTTCCTGGCTTGGCCGGTTCTGCAAACGTTTTTGGCGGACGGTGAAGTGCCGCGGTTTCCGACGGCAATCCTGGCCATGGGCCTGGTCGGACTTGCCTTTCTGAGTCTGGCCTGCGGTTTGATTCTGGACAGCGTGAGCCGCGGGAGACGCGAATTGAAATACCTGAACTATTTGCGGGTGCCGCCGCTTCGCAGTGAGCGCCCGCGTGAGCCGGAGACCCCGTCGTAACCGCACGGTCTCCATGCCGACAATTGGAGCAAATACGCTTTGAACCAGACGCCCTTGTCAGCGATATGACTTGAAGATTTAAACGATTTGATTCAATGCCGTCCGATCACGCGACAATCCCGTCCTCACATCAGTTCAGATTCTATCTGGGGCTGACATTATCCATCTTCTGTCTACACTCTTTCGTTTACATCCTCGATTCCCGCGTGCAGTTTTTCTGGGGCGACTCGGCGTCCTATTTATGGACGGCGGTCGATGGATATACTCCGCAGGATCGATCATTCGTTTACGGCTTCCTGATACGCTTCCTCACCGGGGCCTCGCAAGACTTGACGTCGCTGGTCTGGTTCCAAATTCTCCTTTTCTGTCTGTCGTCACTCATTTTCGCGATCGTTCTGCGGGAATATTTCAAGATGAGCGGCCGGACCGTCGTCGTCGCAACGCTGGCGGCCTCCGCGCTTCCCCTGCACATGATCTGGACGCGCTACGTTATGACGGAGAGCGTCGCGCTCTTCCTTTTGAGTCTGTTTCTTTTGCTCTCGTTGGAGTATTTGCGAAAAGGCAGGCTTTACGTTTTAATCGTTCTGCAACTGGTGGGCGTACTGAGCATTGCATTTCGCCTGGTCATGATACCGCCTGCGATCATCGTTCCTCTGATTTTACCGGTCCTTTTATTCGGCGCGCGCATATGGCGCCACGCGGGAGCGCGGCCCGATGCAATGACACTGGTGCGCGGCGCGAGGGGGCAGCTTGCCCCGTTCACGACCCATCTCATCGTCTCCGTCGCGCTGATGACTGCCCTCCACGGCTGGTATCAGACCTATTATGCGTATCGCTTGAACGCCGTTCTGTCGTATAATATTGAAGAACGATCGCCTCTGGCGTTGCAAAACGGGTTTCCCTTTCGCCCGGCCTACACGTACGGAGGCGGCTACTTTCTGTTGGCCTTTGCCGCACCGCTTGTCGAACCGAACCATTTCCCGAAGGTTATCGATGGAACCGCGCTCTTTGCGCGCCTGGGTAAAGACACGAAAGAGCGGCGAAACCGAATTTATCATCGATGGGATCCCGACGGCCTGGTCGCACAAACCCGTCTGGCTCTGGTTGAGGCGGCGCCGCACGGCCTGTCGGCCGACCAAGCCTCACGGATCACGGCGATGAACGCGATCAGGCAGAGTCCGTCGAAATTTCTCTTGCTGGGCATCAACACCCTTTTCGACTATTGGGACTACGACCTTCTCCATAATAGCGTTGTGATGGATCTCGGACTCGGCCGCGCGGCAGACGAAGCGACGGAGGATTTCATCCTTGAGGCTTACGGACTCCATGTAAATCCAAGGGTAACCGAATTCACGTTTCTCAAGTCAGCCTATTTCGCGACCTTGGCGCTCGTTCCCTTGTCCGTGTTCGGCTTCGTTCTTATTCCCGTTTCTCTGGCCTTGCACCACCGCTCTACATGGCTGTATCTGTTTCCGCTGTGCGGAATCCTGCTCTATTTGAATCTCGCGCTGTTCATGTTTGCCGAAGGTCCGAACGCGCGGTATGTGCAGCCCGTTAGCTGGCTGCTCTTTATTTTTCTGGCGGTCAGCACGCGAATCGATCGGCGGCGCGTGCGGTGGATCAAGGAAACCTTGAAGATCCCCGCGCGGCCGAACGGGACGGCAAGCTCAAGACGTTGAGGCGGCGGAAAGACATGCCTTTGTCGCCCTCATCGGCGCGAAGCGGGCTATCCTTCCGCTCTCTCCGCCTTGATACAGATATTCTTCCCTATGAATTTGAAACAAACCCGGTCCAGCGATCTGCTCAACGGAAAGACGAACCGATCGTAGGTCTTGAGAAGACGCCTGTTGATCGATCCGTCGCCCGGATCGGTCAAATGATAGAGAAGCGCTGCGGCAAACCCTAACGCATCGGTGTAAGACGCATGATGCACCTCGAACCCGGCGCGGCGCACCATCTTTACAAGAGGCTTCAGGCGATAGCGTCTCAAGTGCCCCACCGCGCGGTCCATGCTGCTGAACAGGATCGGAAAGGCCGGCACATACAAAACAAGCCGAGCGCCCGGCTTCATGGCCGCCGCCATGCTTCGCAGCGGCTGCATATCGTCTTCTATGTGCTCGAGCACGTTCAGACAGTAAACGGCGTCATACCTTCGGTCGTGACGAGGCAGGAGCTTGCGAATCACGGTAAAGCCGAGATTCGCCAGTTCATCGGCCAGTCGAACATCCGGCTCCAAACAATCCACCTGAAAGCCCAGCGCCCGCATGCGCTTCGCGAAAAAGCCGAAGCCTGCCCCAAAGTCCAACAACTTGTCTTCGGGGCCGCTCGACTCGGTCAAAAGCTCCAGCAGAAAATTGTTATAATTCTCCGCCTCCTCCATGGCCTCAAGTTGACTGACGCCCGGATAGAATTTGGTGCCTGATGTCATGCGGGACGCTCCATGGACGTCATCGAGAACCGGCCGACCTCACTTATATCTCAAAGCCCGCGTCTCCGCTCCGACCGGGGCCGCGCGGCCCAATTTGCCGTTCGCGCACAATACGCGCAGAGCCATGGACGAGGCGAACGCGACCGCCGCGAAATGCGGCGGTGTCGAACGGTCCATGAGATGTCCTTAAAGCAAAGGCCGATGTCGGGAAACCCTCTCGGTCGACAGAGCCGGGCGCGGCGGCGGTTCGACAAGATTCGCATTGGCCGTCGAGTTGACGGAACGGTTCTCCGTGGCTATCAAGTGACGATGATTTGCAACGAGACGCTGATCTTCGTCCACGTCCCCAAAACAGGCGGCATGTCGATCACGGAAGCCCTGCTGAAGTGTTTGCCGAGGCCCGTATATTATTTTCTGCCAAGCGCGGAAAGCGCGCGCGCGCCCAAAGACGTAGACATTATGCCCGGCAGGCGCCATGAGTTCCTTGAGGAAGCCATTGGGCTGGCGGCCGGTCTGGGGATCACGCCAAAGCGAATCATCGCCTGTATTCGAAACCCTTATGAAATGGAAGTGTCGCGGTTTTTCTATCTTCGAAAGGGCCGTCCGTGGGACAAGGGACCCGCACAGGATTTGGCAATGACGAACGACTTCGTGAAATTTGCCGTTGGAAGTCCGTATCACGGCCGCACCGCGTCGCAAATCGAGCACTATTTTGAGGTGGACGGGAAAATTCCGCCGACGCTTCGCATATTACGGCACGAATCGCTTGACGAGGATTTTGCCGCCGCGATGACGGACATGGACCTAAAGGCAGTACCGCTGCCCAGGCACAATGTCACCCGACACGACCGTTTCGACCGCTACCTCACGCCGGATGCCGAAGAGGCCATATACAAGCGGTTTCAATGGGTCTTTGACACAGGCTTGTATGATCGATTTACCTTTAGTGACTAACCGCTCATCAGACCAGGTGGCGAGCCAAGGATGACGAACACGGCAGCAGCGGAAGGAAGCGGCCTGGCGGGCCTGATCGTATCCCCCTTTGCCGCGGTTCGAAAACACCGCTTCCTTATCGCACAACTCATCAAAAGAAATTGGGCCAGGCGCTACAAGGGAACGATCATCGGCATTTTATGGCTCTTTTTAAGGCCCATATTGCTTCTCACGGCCTTTGTCTTTATTCGGGGAATCATCTTCTCAAGCAGGGTTGCGGGGGGGCAAATCGAGGGGTTGAGCGACAATTTGAACGTGGCCGTATTTTTGTTCTGTGGACTTATATTCTTTTTCTTTTCCAGCGAAATCATTCAGCAGGCCCCCTCGCTGATCCTGGGGAGGCGCGGGTATGTAAAACGCCTGGTATTCCCCTTGGAGACGTTTGCATTCGTGGCCATCGGAGCGGCCGTTCTGCAGTTCGCCGTGACCTACGTCTTTCTGGCGCTCGCGCTGCTTTACGGAGGCGTCGATTTCTTATGGTCGTCGTTAATGATCTTCGTCCTGTTCGTGCCGCTGGTCTTTCTTTGGTGCGGCATACTTTGGCTTATGAGTTCGCTTGCCGTTTACATCCGAGACCTCACGCAAGTTGCGTTCCTGCTTTCAATGTTGATGCTTTTTCTGGGACCGATCTTCTATCACCTCGATGAAGTGCCGGCAGAATATCGAAACTACATGTACATTAACCCGCTGACGTTCCCGATTACACAGATGCGGCGCCTTGTCATGGAAGACCGGATGCTCGACTGGTCCGGATACGCGATCTATTTCTTGTTTGGCATTGCCTTTTTCTATTTGGGCTATTTCGTGTTCAACCGGCTGCGCCGCGGGTTCGCAGATGTCCTCTGAACTTGCGATCTCCGTTCGAAACTTGACCAAGCGCTACCCCGTCTCGCCGTCACCGGCAGGACGGTTGATCGACTTCGTCGCGCCCAACCGCAGGCATATCGGGGTCGTGAACGCGCTGAGCAACGTGTCGTTCGACGTCAATCGGGGAGAGACTCTGGGTATCATCGGGCGCAACGGGTCCGGCAAATCCACGCTTCTCGGCATCATCGTGGGCACGCTGTTCCAAACAAGCGGCGAGGTCACCAAAAACGGCGTGACTACGGGACTTTTAGAGATCGGATCCCCTTTCGACGGTGAATTTACGGGTCTCGAAAACGTCGAGCTTTACTGTGCGGTGCTTGGAAAGAGTCGCAAAGAAACCTTGGCGCAGATCGATGAGATCATAGAATTTTCCGAAATCGGCGACTTTATCAGCCAGCCCGTGCGCACCTATTCGAGCGGAATGAAATTAAGGCTGGCGTTTTCAACCGCCATTACGATAGAGCCCGACATACTCGTTATCGATGAAGCGCTTGCCGTGGGCGATCAGGCCTTTAGCCAAAAGTGTTACAAACGGCTCAAAAAAATCAGAGACGACGGCGCCACCATTCTATTCGTTTCCCATAGCGCCCACACAATCACCGACCTGTGTGACCGCGCCATTCTCCTGGATGAAGGCGAACTTCTGCTCGAAGACGAACCCGGTATCGTTATGAGCGAGTATTCCCGTTTGGCGAATGCATCGGCTGACAGAAATAAAACCGTCCGCGGTGAAATACGGCGCCTCGGGGCCGCTGAACGGGGACCCCGCAAAACGGAACAGCACATTTGGGGAACCGTTAGCTCGGTCAAGGTTTCAACTTTGAGCGGAGACGCGGTGGCGGACCTGAAGACCGGAGACCCCTACCGGCTTTCCGTTTCGGTGCAGTTGGACGCGGATGTGACGGAAATCAGCGGAGAGGTCGCCATAACCACTAAAGACGGCGCCTGCCTGGGCGGGTGCACGGTAAGAGCAGACCTGCCCCGAAACGGCGCGCGCAGCGGGCGGCAACTCGCGTTGGAATCTCGTTTCGTATGCCACTTGAATCCCGGCGCATATTCGATCTCCACGGCTATAAACGGGAAATCACCCGATACGACTTTGAAACTGCCGACTCTTTCCTGCAAATTCCCGATAAGAATAGTCCGGCGCGGTGACGCGCCAACCACCGGCTTCGTCGATTTCGGTTTCGAATCCGCCATCCGGATTCAAGACAAGCGCCCACTCCGATGACGGATCGCGGGGCCGTCGCACATCAATTTTTCGAGGCGCGCATACTCGTTTCAACGGGTCTCAAACGCCGCCGGCCGCCACCCGCGCCGTTTCGGGCGGCTTCGGAAGAGTTTGCCAAACCCCCGGCCTCATGAAAGGACCGGGCCCCGGGCAGGCCGGTCAACTTCGCGCCCGGGCGGCAGCGATAAACACGGCACGGCCAAACAAATCAGGGCCGCGCACCGCCGACAATATTCCCATTGTTCACAGGTTGTGATTGAACTAACAATCTATATTGTCGAGGCAAACTCGGGGGCATACATTCGACATGACGGAGCTTGGAGCGCTACTCGATCTCGCCGCAAATGCCGCGCGCAAGGCGGGGCGGCAACTAAAAGAGGCAGACGAACAGTGGCGGTCGATTTCATATGAGCAAAACCATGACATCAAAGTCGAAGGGGATACGAAATCGGAGGCGCTCATTCTCGCCTGTCTGGAGGCGTCATCCAATATTCCGATTTTGAGCGAAGAAGTCGGCTGGCAGGGCAAGCGGAGCGGCTCTCGCTCATGGGTTGTCGATCCCCTGGACGGCAGCGCCAACTACGCGCGAGGCATTCCCGTTTGCGGCGTGTCGATCGCGCTCGTCGATGAACTCACTCCCGTACTTGGCGTTGTTTACGACCCATACCGCGATGAGCTCTTCTCGGGCGTCGTGGGGGAAGGCGCCTGGCTCAATGGCGCGCCGATAGCCGTTTCTGAAATTCGCGAGCGCAGCAGGGGTGTTCTCATGACCGGGCTGCCGGCGCGTATGGACTACGACGAAGGGACGCTTCAAAGTTTGGCGTCGGAAATGAGAAAGTGGCGAAAGATTCGCATGGTCGGCTGTGCATCGATTGCGACGGCTTACGTGGCTGCCGGGCGGGCGGAAATGTACCGGGAAAAGGGAACCATGCTTTGGGATGTGGCCGCCGGCTGCGCACTTGTAGCGGCCGCCGGAGGCGACTACAAATTATCGGAAGGTGCTTTCGATGAGCCGAGAAACGTCATTGCGCACAACGGCGGTTGGTCGTCCGATGAACAAGCGGGCATATGAGGCCCGTATTCACGGTTATCTCTTGCCAAGAAGACAACACTGATGGCGCATCTCGTCATGGTCCGGCACGGTCAAAGTCAGTGGAATCTGGAAAACCGCTTTACAGGTTGGATGGATGTCGACTTGACGGAACAAGGCAGCGAAGAGGCGCGGAAGGCCGGGCAGTTCGTGAAGGATTTGAATATCGAGTTCGAGACGGCGTTCACGTCGGTTCTTACCCGGGCCGTTCGCACCCTTTGGATTATGCTTGACGAAATGGACCGCATGTGGATGCCGCAAACACCGGCGTGGCAACTGAATGAGCGTCACTACGGCGCGTTGCAAGGGTTGGACAAGGCTGAAACGGCGGAAAAGCATGGTTCGGACCAAGTGCAAATCTGGCGGCGCAGCTATGACGTTCCGCCGCCGCCGCTTGAAGACGACGACAAGCGCCATCCCAAATTCGATTCGCGCTACGCATCATTGCCTCCCGACGACCTTCCGCGCACCGAATCTCTCAAGTCGACTCTTGAGCGTGCGCTTCCCTATTGGCGCCAAACCATACGGCCCCGTTTGAAAGGCGGACAAAACATTCTGATTGCGGCGCACGGCAACAGTGTGCGCGCGCTGTGCAAACATCTTATGGGAATCAGCGACCGGGACATTCCCAACTTGGAAATCCCGACGGGGAATCCATTACACCTGATCTTTGGCGATGGGATGACGTTGACGAGTTGCGCCTATCTCGATGAAAGTCGGGCAAGCGATTTGCCGTGGAGCGAAGCATAAGATTGCGCCGTCGATTTAAGCCGTGAGACTTCGCTCTTTCAAACTCACCTTGTTCGGTGACTTCAAGGCATGCGCTCTTGAGACGCGATTGTGAATCATGAAAATCGAGAGAGAACCCCCCGGCGCCTCGCCCGAAAACACGGCCTTCATGCGAGAGGCGTTGGCGTTGGCCAAATCCAATTTGGGTAAAGTTTGGCCAAATCCATCCGTCGGCTGCGTGATTGTCAAAGATGACGAGGTGGTCGGCCGGGGTGTAACGGGCGCGGGCGGGCAACCTCACGCCGAGGCCGCGGCGCTGGACGAGGCTGCGGACCGGGCCCGAAAATCAACGGTTTTCGTTTCTCTCGAACCGTGTTGTCATTGGGGTGTATCACCGCCCTGCACCGAAAGTCTGATCGCGGCGGGCGTCGACACGGTGGTCGTTGCCCATCTCGACCCCGATGAGCGTGTGAACGGCAGAGGCGTGGAAGAGCTGCGGAGCGCAGGCATTGCCGTGACGCTCGATGTCTGTAAAGAAGAGGCTGAAGAGGTCAATGCCGGTTTCTTTCACCGCGTTGCAACGGGACGCCCCCTTGTTTGTGAGCTTGAAGAGGATCACCTCGGATTCGATGCCATTTTACTTGACCTCGCGACATGGCTTTCCATTTCGCCCATGGCAAGGCGGGAGCGTTTGTACATCGTAGTCGACGATACGAATATCGCGCCGACTGAACTCGCGAACATCTCCGGTGAAGCCCGCAAAAATATTTGGTTGGCGGCCGCCAACGACCGGGCGCCGAGCCGACTTGAAATGTTGTCATCGATGGTCGGTCGGTTGCTGCCGGTCGAGTCGGAAAAATCGGGCGCCGTCAAAATCGAGGCCATGCTTCAAGACTTGGGCGCATTGGGGATGACACGAGTTGGCGTCGACGCGAACGGTAAACTCGCGGCGCGCCTCCGCGCGGCGGCACTAATCTAAGGCGGCGTATCCGGAAAATCTCCTTTTCAAACCCGCACGGGCCGAGGTCGAGTCGTCGTTCGCGACGCCACAGGCATCAGGCGGCAACCGGCCTGATGCCGAGCATCGCGCCTAGGATCCGCTTTTTATATCGATCCTCTTCGTTCTTTCCTTTGTTTGCGGAGGTTTTGGCAAGATTATGCTCAAAACGCCCTTCGCGAAGGTTGCGTTAATAGCGTCCGGATCCGCCTCGAACGGCAAAGGGACGGACCGTGAGAAAGAGCCCGAAGAGCGTTCAATGACATGATATTCCTTACGCTTGTCTTCGTGCTCCGACTTCTTTTCGCCTCTGATGGTGAGCACGTTGTCCGACAAGATCACTTCAATGTCTTTGTCCTCAAGACCCGGAAGGTCGGCCTCTATTTTTATCTCGTTGTCGGTCTCGCTGACGTCGATACTGGGGGCGGTAAATTCTCGCTGCAAACCTAAAGCGGGCAATGAAAAATGTTTCGAGAAATCATTAAAGAGACGATCCACTTCATCGTGAAGGCTGTGAAACGGATCTCTGCTGGGCCGCTCGGCAGGCGCGTTGCGGCGCCACGAAAACGGACTTAGTTTACTCATGACAACTCCTCCTCATCAAAGTCCCCGCAATCCCAATCTTTGAGTCTTGATATAGAGAGGCCCGGACGGTTTTCAATTTGTGATCGCAAAAATTTCAACGGCCAAACGGAGAAGGGGCGCCCTCCAGAGCGCCCCTTGTAGAGACTCCGATCGGCATTAAAGTCAGGCGGCCTTTCCCGCCTTACCTTCGATGACTCGTGTTTTTCCGACGCCATCCTTGATCTCGATCTTGCGCGGTTTCAGCGCTTCCGGAATCTCGCGCACTAGATCGACATCCAGAAGACCGTTCACAAGATTTGCGCCGCTGACGACGACATGATCAGCCAGTTCAAAGCGCCGCTCGAAATTCCTCGTCGCGATGCCGCGATGGAGAAATTCTTTGCCGTCCTGCTTACTGGCTTTATTGCCTGAAATCAGCAGCGAGCGGTCGCGCACTTCGACATCGATTTCGTCTTCAGCAAAACCTGCAACCGCAATCGATATGCGATATTCGTTTTCGCTGAGCCGCTCGATGTTGTAGGGCGGATAGGACTTGGTCGACGCTTCGTTGCTGGCTTGATCAAGCAGGTTGAAGAGACGGTCAAACCCGACACTCGCACGATAAAATGGGGAAAAATCTAAAGTTTGCATGGATACACATCCTCCTCATAAGCGATATGTTTTGCCCCTGGGGCTCCCTTGGCCCACGTCAATGCCGGGCCGATTCACCGCCGGACCCCTTCGGCATCCGACGTGTTTTAAATGGGGCGCTCGCTGATGAATTTCAAGATCCCGAGACAACCGCCGGCCCACTCTTTCGGTGCAGATGTCGCGATATCGCGAGAGTCGCGGCAAGCACGAAAACACCCGCGAGATAGACCTCCAATCGTCCATGAGGCCACAGGAGGAGGACGGCGCTCAACCCTGCGGCTGCCCTCAAGACAAGTCCGACCGGCCTTTCCAAGACACCGTAAAGGCTGCCGAATAACGCATAAAGCCCGACAACGGCAAAAACGAAAACAGGCAAGGCATCGAGCCAACTCCCCGTAATCAGCGGCGTAAACGCCATTAGTATGGGGACCAAGTACAGCCCCTTGGCAATACGCCACGATGTGAAACCGGTTTCCATCGGTTTCGCGCCGGCGATGCTGGCGGCGGCAAAGGCGGTGAGACATACGGGCGGCGTCACATTGCTGTCCTGGCTCAGCCAAAAGATGATCATGTGGGAGGCGAGGAGCGTCCCGGCGAGCAACGACGGGGCGAGCAGATCCTGTTTTAGCGTGGCGACCATTTCAGGCGGCACCCGCGCGATCAGTTCGGCGGCATCCGCAGCCGGAACCGAACCGCCCGAACATGAGATCAATTCAGGTGACACCAATGCGAACATGGCGCACGCTCTTTCGGTCAACGCACCGCGGGCGACAGCTTCGATCAAATGCGCCTCGGTCATCAGATTAAAAAGCGCAGGGGCCGCGACCGTGGCGAGAATTATATAAGACGCCGTAACCGGCAGCCCCATACCAAGCACCAGGGAAGCAACGGCCACCAACAAGAGTGTCAACAGAAGGCTCCCCTGAGCCCAGGTTGGCACCATCAAGGAAAATGTTGTGCCGAGCCCCGTCGTGCCGACGACATTGACCATCAATCCGATGGCAACGAGCAATACGGCTGTAGCCACTGCGTTGCGGGCGCCTAAAGCAAAGGCGTCGATGACGTCGGAAAGCCCCATGGGAGTCTTGGACAACCAAGACACCGCAACGGTGACGACGATGCTGAGGCTTACGGCATAGGCAGGCGTAAAACCGGCCGCCAGCGCGCCCACCAAAAATATCAGTGGGACCAATGAGAGCCAGCCGTCACGCGCGATATCATTTAAGCTCGGCGCATCGCTTTCATCGCTCCTTATGTCGATGCGAATAGCTTCCATGCGCACGAAAAGCGCGACGGAAATGAAATAAAGCAAGGCGGGAAGAGCGGCGGCGGCGATGATCGTGAGGTAACTGAGTTGAGTGAAGTTCGCCATAACGAAAGCGCCGGCCCCCATCACCGGCGGCATGAGTTGACCACCCGTCGAAGCGGCGGCTTCGACACCGGCCGCGAATCGAGGTGAAAAGTGAGCGCGTTTCATCAGCGGGATAGTGATGACTCCGGTCGACGCCGTATTGGCGACGGCCGAGCCGCTGATGGAGCCCATGAGCCCGGATCCGAAAACGGCAATGAGGCCCGGGCCGCCACGGAACCGGCCGGCCGCAGCTTGTGCCAGCTTCAGAATGACGTCCCCGGCGCCTGACTTCACCAGAAAAGCGCCGAACAAAATAAACATGAAAACGAAAGACCAGGAAATACGGGCGATCGACCCGAACATGCCTTCAGTACTGAAATAGCTGCGATACAGAACGGTTTCGACACCAAGCCCGGGAAAACCAAAAACGCCGGGAATCCATGCACCCCACCACACCACATAAGTCAACGACGCAACGATCAGTATGGGAACGATCCATCCCGTTGTACGCCGCGTAAACTCAAGGCTGAGCAGAATGGCAAGCGCCGCAAATATCCAGTCAAGGAGATTGAAATCGACGCCGCGTTCGTAAAGCGCCGCCTCGAACAAGATGAGATAGAGGGCTGAGCTCAACGCCAGCGCACCGAGTAAAATGTCAAAAACGAGTACGATTTTTTTGGGCGGCGCGGCTTGTGGTTGCGCACTGGGAAACGCCAACACACACAGAACCCCGAACAATCCGAAATGCAACGCGGAGGCCCAAAGTTCGGGCAGCGTACTTAGCGTATTGAAATAGAGATGAAAGAGGGCTACGGCCACGCCGACGACGCGCGTCGCGTTTGAGCGCCACGTTTCAACGGAGGATGCTGCGTTTTGCAAGACAGGTCTCAGTTGCTGACGGCGCGGAGAGATTGCGGGATTGTGAGGTTGGCTTGTTCGTAATATTGCGCCGCACCGGGGTGGAGCGGAACCGGCAACCCTGTGAGCGCACGCCCTAGAGACATTTCCGCCGTCGCTTTATGGATGGACCTCAAGTAGGGCAGGTTTTCATAAAGCGTTTTCGTAATTTGATAAACGGTATCCTGATCGATATCTGCATGCACGGCCAAAAAATTCGGATGCGAGATGGTAGCCACATCCTTTGTTTGGCCCGGATAGGTGTTTGCCGGAATCACGAACCGGGACCACAGTGGAAACCTCGCGTTAAGGATTTCAAGGTCTTCACCTTTAAAGCTCAACAAAACAAGGCCGTCGGGGTTGGCTGAAAAGGCCCGCGTTACCGCACTCACCGGCAACCCTGCCGGCGTGCTCATGCCCGAGATCGTTCCGTTTTGCAACGCATCGGCGCTTGGTCCGTAGCCTTGAAAGACAGGGTAAAAGTTTTTCGGCGTATGGAGCCCAAGGGTTTGCAAAATAAAGCCGGTCGAGCCTTCAGCGCCCGAGTTGCGATTGCCGACTGAAAACTTGCGGCCGTCGAGTTTGTTCACGTCATCGATGGTTTCCGTCGAGGCAAGGTCGCGCACGATGACGAAGTGCTCGACATTTTCCCACAAAGCCGTAATAGAACGAAGATGCGTTTGGGGTCCGTCCCGTTTGAGGCGGCCGGTTCCGCTCCACGCCCACGCGCCGTAAAGACCTTGAAGCAATGCAAATTGAACTTCTCTCTCGCGCAACAATTTCAAGTTCTCGGCGGAGCCCGCGGAACTGATTGCGGAAAGAGAAATGCCGGTCTCCGGCTCAAGTTTGAGTTTGGTCAACGCGCTGAGCGCGACGCCGACAGGATAGTAAGTTCCGCCTGTTGTGGCTGTCGTCAAAATGTAGGAACGCGACTCTTGAGCGCAGGCGCGCCCGGAAGCAAAGACGAAAATCGATGCGATCAGTATCACTTTGATATGCGAAAAGTCTTGAATTTTGGATCCTCCGATGTTTGGGCTACTCTGGCGGTTGAATATCCGTAGTCTGTTTGTTCACCACGCGGTGATGCCAAGTTGTGCTCAGGCTCTTGATGACTCTTGTCGCTACAGTGGCGCTCCATTAAAACCGCGGAACGGGGTTCAATCAACTCGGGGACGGAGACGGGTTTCGTTCGAATGGACCCGCATTTTGACACAAGGAAAGGGAACATCATGTTCAGCAGTCGAGGACCTTGGGCTTGCGCATTCATCGCGGGAGCCGTTTTTTTGCTTGTTCAGACAAGCGGCGCCCTGTCAGGCGGTCATAAATCGGCTGAGACGGGAAGTCTTGCAAAAGCGGACGCGGCTTTGCTCGCGGAAGTTTTGGCAGGCGACCATCGCAGCGATAAGAACAAGGCGCGCGACAAATGGCGCCACCCGGCGGAAACACTCGCGTTCTTTGGCGTAGAAAGTGGGATGACGGTCGTTGAGATTGCGCCAAGCGCGGGATGGTACACCGAGGTTATAGCGCCCTATATAAAGCGTGGCGGCGGCACATTCTACGCAGCCCACTTTGACACATCGAGCGGTCCTGCCTTTTTCAAGAATGCGGTGGCGCGTTTTAAAGAAACGTTTGACGACAAAGATCTTTATGGTGAGTTCACGCTGACGGCGCACGGCGCCAATGTAAAACAAATCGCCCCGGATGGGAGTGCCGATGTGGTCCTCACATTCCGCAATCTGCATAACTGGATGCCGGGCGGCTCCGCCGACAAAATCGTCGCGGACGCCTATAAAGCGCTTAAACCCGGCGGCATTTTTGGCGTTGTCGATCATCGTGCCAATGACACCGAGACACAGGATGCGAAAGCCGCAAACGGGCGCGTACGCGAAGACTACGCCATCGCGTTGATCGAGAAGGCCGGCTTTGAGTTGATCGCCGCGTCCGATGTGAACAACAACCCAAATGACACGCGCGATCAGCCGTTCGGCGTTTGGACGTTGCCGCCCACGTTGCGAAATACGGCGACTCGCGGTGCAGCGCCTGAGCCGGACTTCGACAGCGCGCCTTACATGGCGGTCGGCGAGAGCGATCGGTTTACGCTCAAATTCATGAAGCCCGTCGAGTAGTTCCGCAGGATATGGAGGAGGATAAACCCATGAGCGCCGCTGAACTTGAGAAACTGACCGCGGGTGTGACCAACGCCCTTTCGAGCGAGGCGGCGCTCGGGAATACCATCAAATTCAACCTGGATGGCGCCGGAACGATCTTTGTCGACGGGACCGGAAACGACAATGTCGTCAGCAACAATGACGGCGAGGCGGAGTGCACGATCTCCATGACGTTGGAAGATTTCCAAAGCATCGCGGCGGGATCTCTCGACGCGATGTCAGCTTATATGAATGGCAAATTGAAGGTCGAGGGAGATATGGTAATCGCGATGAAATTGCAGCCGCTACTCAGCCGCCTCGGCGGCTAGATCTGGTCGCGCCCCACAACCCGCCTCTCCTCCATGCCTGAGCAAGGTAAGGCGTGGCCTCTCAACAACAAAACACCGGCCCGGTCATCGTCGACGGTAATCCGATGCCGCCTGGCGGCTCCTTTCACCGGTTGCAACGGCCGGACGGAATTCAAATTCGTTATGCGTTGTGGCCTGAATCCGATACAGGCGGGACCAGGGGGACGATGGTCATCGTTCCGGGCCGCACCGAATTCGTGGAAAAGTACTTTGAGACTATCGGCGAACTCCAACAACGCGGCTTCGCCGTCGCTATTCTCGACCCGCGCGGCCAAGGTCTATCAAGCCGCATTCTTGATAATCCCCTGAAGGGCCACATCACGCACTTTCAAGACTACATCGACGATCTGCACGAACTTATCGATAAAGTTGTCTTGCCCCTCATGCCCCGCCCGTTGTCGCTGCTGGGACATTCCATGGGTGGGAATATTTCGCTGCTCTATCTCCATCATCACAGCCGCCTCATCAGACGAGCCGTGCTGAGCGCGCCCATGACCGGCATCAAATTGCCGTTGTTGGTTGCGCCCGCCGTCGCTGCGTGGCTCACGCGCGTCCTGGCCGCCGTCGGCGCCGGAGATAAGGCGCTCACAGGGACGCGGTGGGGGCAACTCGATGTCACGTTCGATGAAAATTGGGCGACGCGCGATCGTGAGCGCTTCGAGAGATTTTTGTCGCTCCTTCGCGCCGAGCCTTTGCTGGCCTTGGGGCCGCCCACATTCGGATGGGGTAAAGCGGCCTGTCAGGCCATGGCCGATCTCGAATCAATTTCATATCTCGAAAAGATAATGACGCCCGTTCTTATCGTAAGCGCAGGCCATGATCGTCTGATCGAAAGCGCGACTCATCGCACGCTCGCGCAATCGCTGCCATCAGCGCAGCTTGAGGAGATCGCCGACTGCGAACACGAAATTCTCATGGAACGTGACGAAATGCGGCAGGCATTTTGGAATGCTTTTGATGAATTCGTCGCTCGGGATACGATCTAAAACAACACTCAAGGCGCAGGTTTCGCCGATTGCGAGAGAATGCGGAGCGCTCGTTCGTGAACGCGCGCGTCCCCCGCCGCAACGATCTGACCCCCGTTGATCGGAAGATTGCCGTTCCAATCGGTAATGACGCCCCCTGCGGCCTCGATGATGGGAATGAGCGCCTGTATGTCATGGGGAGCGAGCCCCGCCTCGATCACCAGATCGATAAAGCCAAGCGCCAACAAACAATAACCGTAACAATCCATCGAGTAGCGCGCCAAGCGGCACTGCGACTCCACTTGGCGATAGGCCGAGAGTTCATCTTCGGATGTGAACATTGCCGGGTCAGTGCTGGTTACAATTGCCTCCGACAAATCGGCGCACGGTCTTACCTGAAGATTGCGCCGGGTATCGGCAATGCGCAGTTCAGCCGTCGATCTGGCGGCAGTGTGGAGAGCGGCAAACCGCTCGCCAAGATATGGCTGATCAACCACGCCGATGACGGGCCGACCGTTATCATTCAGCGCGATCAGGGTTCCCCAAAGAGGCACGCCGGCGATAAAGCTGCGCGTTCCGTCAACGGGGTCGAGCACCCAAGTGAACGCCGAATCACCCGCCTTGTCGTCGAATTCTTCGCCGACGACGCCGTGTGACGGGTGGGTTTCTTCGATCAACCTGCGGAGTTCCTGCTCGGCGAGACGATCGGCTTCCGTTACAGGATCAAAGCTCTCACTGGCGTCCTTGTCTTCAACGTCAAGACACGCCCGAAATCTCGGCCGCAAGATGTCGCCGGAGGCGTCGGCGAGGGTGCAGGCGAAGTCAAGCAAATGGGACAGGTCGGCGTGGTTCGATTCCACCTTGGAGGATTTTTTCGACGGGTTTGGCATGCGTGTCCGGTCGCCTAAGCGACGCGCAGTCTGCCACAGTATGAAGATTATTCAACACGGGCCTCTAAGCCCGCTGATTTTCTCAAGCTCTTGCAGAGCGACGCCACCTGCCGATTGTCGTGACGGAAATGATCGCGAATTTTACGAATCCTCAGACTTGAGAAGCGCGTTGTGCTTTTGGTTTGAGGTTGGGGCCGCCGGTGCAGCGAACGCGACGTTGGATAAAAACTGCCGGGCACTCCTTGCCCACGTGTATTCAAGCGCGTGGGCGCGGCACGCCGCAGGACTGATTTCCGTGAGGGCGCGACGGGCGGCCACCTCCAAATTTTCGTCAAGGACGCCCACGGGGGACCCGCCAACAATATCCGCCGGCCCCTGAACAGGGTAGGCCGCCACAGGCACCCCACTGGCAAGCGCTTCAATGATCACCAAACCGAACGTATCGGTCTTGCTGGGAAAGACGAATACATCGCTCGCCGCATAATACTCCGCCAAATCCTTGCCGTATTTAGGGCCGACAAACCGGGCCGTGGGGTAGTTGCGCTCAAGCTCATCCCGTTGCGGTCCATCGCCTACAAGTACTTTGGTTCCTTCCAGATCAAGGTCGAGGAAAGACTTGATATTTTTTTCCACGGCAATACGGCCTACATAGAGCCAGATTGGCCGCTTAAAGGACAAAAAAGATTTATCACGCCGAGGATGAAATTTGTCGATGTCGACACCGCGGCTCCAAATTGCGATGTTTGGCAAACCCCTGCCTGCCATTTCATCTTTGAGCGATTTGGTGGCAACCATCACGGCGGCGGCGCGGCCATGAAACCATTTAATCAGTCCATATGTCCATGCCAGGGGGATGCGCGTGCGGGCGTGGACGTATTCGGGAAAACGCGTATGAAACGATGTGGTGAAATTCATACCGCGCTTGACGCAACAGCGCCGGGTGGCGAGTCCCAACGGACCTTCGGTTGCAATATGAATATTCGTGGGCGCAAACTCGTCGATAATCCTGGAAACCATGTTGGGCGTTGTCATGGCCAGACGAATTTCCGGATAAGTCGGGCAAGGTATGGTTCGAAACCGCCCCGGCTCGATGACGCAAATGTCGTGACCGAGCGAAACCAACTCCCGGCACAGTGTCTCCAACGTTTGCACCACACCGTTGACCTGAGGCCGCCAAGCGTCGGTTGCAATCAGTATGCGAAGCCTGGTGTTTGCGTTTTGAGCCATCGCGCGTTCGCGGCCTGTTCACGTACACTGCTCATCAATTTCATTGATGCGGCTCACACACTGTCTGCGAACAAAGTTGGGTATTGTGATAAATGTGGCCGCTGAATCCCAATTCGTTCCATGGCCGAGCTGATTAAGCACGTGTGTTTGTCAGGTCTGCTCATATACCCTTTCCACGCCGCGGTACGCTCAGCGGCCCGGTAAAAACGTCGACGGTTCGAGGCTTGCCAAGCTTTGCAGTAAGCGCCGCATGTCGCGAATGACGCGAGCAATTGTGTCGCGCCGCTCGAACGTTTCCTCATCCATATAAAGGGCGCGATTGATCTCGATTTGAAGTGCGTGCACGGACTTGACCGGACGCCCGTAATGGTCGGTCGTGTAACCGCCCGCGTAAGGGTTGTTACGAACCACGCTGTAGCCCATGTGGTTGAGCGCTTCTTCGGCAAGCTGCGTCAGGTTCGGGCTGCATGCCGTGCCGAACCGGTCGCCAAGGACGATATCCGGACGGTCGTGGCCGCTGTCCTCATCCATGTATCCGCCGATCGACGGCATCGAATGACAATCGATCAGGACTGCATAGCCAAATCGTTCGCGCGTCGAATCGATCAAGTCTCTCAACCGGCGATGATACGGCAGATACAGCGATTCAATTCGCCGCTCGGCTTCTACGAACAACATTTTGTCCCGATAGATTTCAGCACCGTCAGTCACGATACGAGCAAGCGTCCCCAGTCCGCCGACCACCCGAAGCGAGCGTGTGTTCGCATAGGCCGGCAGCGCATCTTCAAACATGGCGGGGTCCAGCTCATAAGGCTCGCGGTTGGGATCAAGGTAGGCGCGCGGGAAGAGCGCGCACAGCAAGGGGGCGCCGACACAAGCGGCTTCCGCAAACAATTCATCGACAAAACAATCTTCAGAGCGCCTGAGCGTTTTGAGGTCAAGGCTTGACGCCGCAAGAAATTCGGGCGGGTAATGCCGTCCACTATGAGGCGATGACAGGATAAACGGAATAGACTGCGACGGTCCCAAGATTTCATAGGGAGGCTCGAAAAGCGGCCCATCAATGACGTCAACGGCATCGAGCCGGTTCTGAGGAGGATAAATGTCCATCCGATACAACATAGTTTCGCCGGGACGGGTCTGGCAACCCTCTCCAGGTCACCTGCCGCATGAAAAGCCCAAGTCGACTAAATGCAGGTGCCTGAACCGGGCCTCGAACGACATCTCGATAAAGGTTGCGGCGGCGGTCGTCACTCGTTATATCGACCCGCTTGGCTGAGGCCGGGCTTTGGCTGAAGCGATAAAGCGGTATAATCTTACCCGCGACGGGCGCGTAGCTCAGTGGGAGAGCACTACGTTGACATCGTAGGGGTCGCTAGTTCAATCCTAGCCGCGCCCACCACCCAATACCCTATTGATTCAACTCTCTTTGCATTTGGAACCCCTGCCTCGTGTTAATTGCTTCAAGTCTTTGCCGCCAAGCTACAGTTCCTTGAATTGAGCCAGTCACCGATTAACATCACCGGCAGCAGGCCCAACTCTTTCTGACTCAAGGGATGTTTTGTGGGCAACCTTACAATTGCAACTTGGAATGTGAATTCGATCCGACTACGGATAGATTTGGTCAAGAAGCTCGACAAATTGTTCAAGCTCGATATCCTTTGCCTGCAGGAGACAAAGTGCCGGAACGACCAGTTTCCAGCGGGTGCCTTTCGCAAGATGGGATACCAACATATCGCGCTCAACGGCCAAAAGTCTTATCACGGGGTAGCGACCCTGGCGCGGGTGCCTATGACGAAAACCTATGCAAAAGAATTTTGCAAGATGGGCGATGCGCGCCACATTGCCGTAAAGGTTGCGGACGATATAGAGATCCACAACTTTTATGTGCCGGCCGGCGGCGACGTTCCGGATCGCAAGCAAAATGAGAAGTTCGACCACAAACTAAAGTTTCTAAAAGAAATGGCGGGCTGGTTCAAAAAAAGGCGAGACAAAAAGAAAAATAAACTGATACTGGCGGGCGATCTCAACGTAGCGCCTTTAGAGAGCGACGTGTGGTCTCACAAACAACTGCTCAAAGTGGTGAGTCATACGCCAATCGAGGTTGATCACCTGAAGGAAGTCGCCCGCTCTCACGGTTGGATCGATGTGGCGCGACGTGATACGCCTGAGCCGGAGCCAATTTATACTTGGTGGAGCTATCGATCTCGGGACTGGACCAGGAACAATCGAGGACGAAGACTTGACCACATCTGGGTTACGCCTTCATTAAATGAGCGAAGCGGAAACCTGCAAATTCATACGGCAGCACGCAGTTGGAAAAGGCCGTCCGATCACGTGCCCGTTATGATGTCGCTCAAGATCTAAAGCTCATCCGACTCCCCAACTGCAAGCCGCGGTCCAAATAATGCGGTGCCAATCCGTACGTAAGTGGCTCCAAATTGCACGGCCGTTTCAAAGTCGCCGCTCATTCCCATGCTGAGAGCGCCAAGCCCAAGCCGCCGCGCGAGCTTTGAAAGCAGCGCGAAATGCAATGACGGCTCTTCGTCGATTGGCGGAATGCACATTAAACCGGCAATTTCAAGACCGCACTCACCTTCACAAAAACCTATGAAGTCATCAACTTCCGACGTGAGAACACCCGATTTTTGCGTCTCTTCGCCAGTGTTTACCTGAACGAGCAGTCGAGGCCGACGCCCCGTATTTGCCAACTCCGCCGCCAACTTGCGAGCCAGTTTTGGGCGGTCAACGGAGTGAATGACATCAAACAGCGCCACAGCGTCCGCAACCTTGTTGGTCTGCAATGGGCCGACCATGTGCAATTCGACATCGGGCGCACGCTTCTTCAAGTCAGGCCATTTGTCGCAAGCCTCTTGAACACGGCTTTCGCCGAAAATACGGTGCCCGGACTCGAGAAGTTTTTCGATTCTCGACACGGGTTGCCGCTTTCCCACGGCAACAACGGAAACCCCTTGCGGCGGCCGGGTAACGGCCTCTTTTATGGAGGACTCGATCCGAGAGCGAATAGCCGTCATATTGGCTACGGGATCAGAGTCGCGAACGCTAGTTAAGTCGGTCAACGCCGGAGCCCCTTGAGACGTATCGACTGATGAGTGAAGACCGGAATTTCGACAAATTAATAAGGCAGGCGCTCTGGCTCAAGCGGCAAGCCAGGGCGGAAACCCGTCTGCCGCCACTTTTCTTTATGACCGATGAAGCTCGCACGCCGGATCCCGTTGCCATCGTTAGAACCTTACCCAAAAACGTCGCCGTCGTCTTTCGTCATTACACGGATCGTCATGGACATGCTCTTGCTCGTCGGCTTCGGGACGAATGCAAGAAAAGAGGATTGCCCTTCTTTGTTGCAGGCCATGGCACGCTGGCATATGAAGTGCGGGCGGACGGCATACATTTGCCTCAATGGCAAATTCCCAGGATCACCAAATACCGGCGTGAACGGCGCTTTCAATTCATTTCGGCGGCCGTTCACGATCTCCCGTCGGCAATAGAAGCCGAAAAACGAGGCGCTTCGCTGCTTTTGGCCAGCCCCGTCTTTCCAACGTCCAGCCACCCAAATCAACCGCACCTGAACGTCCATAAACTTGCCGCCTTGGTCAACACAACGTCACTGCCCGTTTACGCACTTGGGGGCGTCTCCGGCATAAATGCCGCAAAACTTTCACAAACAGGGGTCGCCGGGATGGCGGGCATTACCATGTTTATGGACTCTCGTAATTCAAGGGAGTCTCAACAAAATGAGAGGCCACGGACGACTCTTCAATCGGGAGCATGATATGGGATCAGAAGCTAATGTCCGTTTCTATGAATACAGCCGTCGACTCGATGTCGGCGAAAGGTGAATTTAATCCTGCTACTGACAATAATGGCAGCGTCTCGAAATTGGCATCAACATATTGAGCGCCGATTCCAACTGATACGCCGCCGCCAAGCATAAAGTCGACGCCGCACTGAACGGCGACCGTTTCCTGTCCGGTTAGTTGATTATCATCGGCGCCATAGGAAACCATAACCCCCCAAGGGCCGCGTTCGTAAGTCGCGCCCACATCGTAGGCATAATAGTTGTACCCTGATACGGGAAGTTCAGCGTTTTTGAACGATCCGCCGAACGTAAAGCCGTTGATAACAACGCTCGCGCCAACATTCCAGGCCTCGTAATCGTCGATTCCCAATACGGTCGCAGTTGTGGTCTTCGACTTTGAAGAGGCCATAAGATAGGTACCGCCGACGCCAATGCTCAGACCCTCTAAAGTCCCGTTACTGAACGTGTGGTAGAAATTCGCGCCCAGTTCGAGAACTCCATCGTGGGATGGAGGGGGCATATCATCCGTATGCGGACAAAAATCGTAGCCGCAACCGTTGGAGTCCGGCGAATATGAAACACCCCCCTGAAAACCGAAAACACGAGGCACCATATAAACAATCTTTGGAGAACGATCGTCAAAGCCGTTGTTGGCGGTATTTCGCGTATTGACCGTATTGACTCCGGAAAAATCGATTTCCCAATCATTGATATTGGTACTTCGGAATATGGTAGGCGCTAAAAACGACATTTGATACCCAATGCCGTATTGGCGGCCCACCTCGAGGCGGCCGAACGCCCCCTCAAAAAACGCAAACGATTCCTGCAAGAAATCATCGCCCGCACTGCCGGCAACGCAAAAATCCCACAGGTAACCGCCGAAATACCCCGCAATCTTGCCGCAAGCCGAATCGATCCCCGCCCCGACGACCGCGGTCTCACCCGGGACTGTGTCCGTTTGGTCGCGTTTCAGGTCATCAGCGACGCGGTTCAATTTACCTCCGACCTGAACACCCAATTGCAACCCGTTCCCGAAAATGTAGGAGCCTTCGAGATGCACCTCGGAATCAAGACCAAACGTATAATCACGAGTGTAGTCGGTGTCAGCTTCTACCCGGATGCCTGCGGCCCCCGCAATGTAACCGGAAAGATCCAGGTCGATGTCGTCCAGCGCCAAAGCCCCGGTTGCGAGCGCAAAGGCGCCGCAAAAGGCCGCAGAACCAAGGAGTTTCCTTTTCATCAAACCCTCACAACACCGGGCGGGCCACGCAGGCCGCGTAAACAAACGCCGTGACACCCCGACAAACACCAACAACATTTAACTTTAACCGTGGCCGGGGGGTCAACCGGGAGTTGGACGAATAGTTTCGACTAGATGCAGAAAATCAACACTTTCCGACAGCCCAAGCCGGCGGCCTCGATCAGCATCCCAAGTTTTCATGCCTGAACCGTAGTCAACCATGCAGCGGTCGTTTAATTTGCCGAGAGATGCATCATGCCCTATTGATCAGGATCGCTCGGCAAAAATAAGCTGTTGAGATCGTCACGGTAATCCCATATCTCATTGCCTGAGAAGGTTGGGCATCGCAACGCGATTTACAAATTTATGGATCTAACGGAAATGAAGAGCAAATGAGCGGGCATTCTTCGCAAACACACGGGCGCATTGTCTGGATTGCAGCGCTTGTCATGGCCGGGTTATACGGCTGCGGGTCAAACGATGACGGCAGAAATTTGGACACGCCCATCACAACCGAGGAGGCCCAGCGCGGCAATCTAACGGATGGCGAGGAAGCCGACGGATTTTTGTTCTTCGGCGGCGGCGGGGGTGAAGTCCCCGGCCTCGGGGTGAACAGTTTCCTGTGGCGCGCCACCTTGGACACCCTGTCTTTCATGCCCTTGCAATCCGCGGATCCCTTTGGCGGGGTCATCATCACCGAGTGGTATGAGGACCCGCAAGGCCCCGGTGAACGGTTCAAAATTACGGTCTACATACTGGATCAAAGACTGCGCGCCGACGGCCTCCGGGTCGCCGTTTTCCGCCAGGAGAAACAAAGCGGTCCGGAGTGGACGGACGCACCGGTAGACGCCTCTACGGCCTTGGACCTTGAAAACGCAATCCTCACGCGCGCCAGGCAACTCCGCATCGATTCAATCGAAGATTAGCGGGGCTATCGCTTCACCGGCGATTTCGGTTGGATGGCGTTAAGCATCCGCGTGTACCGGTATCCTCGGAACTGTGCGGCGGGTCGAGCGGCCTGACCTACGGGACGTTAGAAATGGCACGATACAACCCAAAGGAAAACGAGTCCCAATGGCAGGCCGCATGGGCTGAGGCCCACGCCTTCCGCGCGTCCGAAAGCACGAGCAAACCTAAATACTACGTGCTCGAAATGTTCCCCTATCCGTCCGGCCGCATTCACATGGGCCATGTCCGCAATTACGCGATGGGCGATCTCGTGGCCCGCTACAAGCGCGCTCAGGGGTTCAATGTGCTGCACCCGATGGGTTGGGATGCGTTCGGGATGCCTGCCGAAAATGCGGCGATGGAAAAGGGCGTTCACCCCAAAACCTGGACGTACCAGAACATCGATTCCATGCGCGCCCAGCTCAAGTCCATGGGTCTGTCCTTCGATTGGGACCGTGAACTCGCGACCTGCGACCCCGACTATTACCGGCACGAACAACGATTGTTTTTGGAATTTCTGGACGCCGGCTTGGCCTATCGAAGAGAGGCCAGCGTAAATTGGGACCCTGTCGACCAAACGGTGCTGGCAAATGAGCAGGTCATCGACGGAAAAGGCTGGCGGTCGGGCGCACCCGTTGAGAAACGGAAACTGTCTCAGTGGTTCCTGAAAATCACCGACCAGGCTCAAGAACTGCTTGACGGACTTGAACGGTTGAACCGCTGGCCACAAAAAGTCCGGACCATGCAAGCCAATTGGATCGGAAGGTCCGAGGGCGCGCTTTTGACCTTTCGACTCGAGAACTCTCCGGCCGACCAGGATCAACTGACCGTCTACACGACCAGACCGGACACGATATTCGGGGCGAGTTTTTGCGCCGTTTCCCCCGACCACCCGTTAAGCCGGGCGCTGGCGGCTTCCGACCCGCGCTTGAAAGACTTTATCCGCCGGTGCGAGACGATAGGAACAAGAGAGGAAGACATCGAAAAAGCCGAAAAACTCGGGTATCGGACAAAAGTGACCGCGCGCCATCCGTTTATGGAAGAGAAAGACCTCCAGATCTTTGTCGCCAATTTCATAGTCATGGAGTACGGCACAGGCGCCATTTTCGGTTGTCCGGCTCACGACCAGCGGGACCTGGAATTTGCGCGAAGATATGAACTCGAAATTGTTCCGGTGGTGATCCCTGACGGCGTGGACCCGGCCAAATTTGAAATCAGCGATGAGGCTTACACAGGGGATGGAAGACTGGCAAACTCGGCGTTTTTGGACGGCCTCGACGTGGAAGCCGCCAAAGCGGCCGTCATTGAACGCCTCGAAGCGGCCGGAAGCGGCAAGCGCATCGTCAACTACAAATTGAGAGATTGGGGGGTCTCGCGTCAGCGCTATTGGGGCTGCCCGATTCCCGTCATTTATTGCGAGGCTTGCGGCGTCGTTCCCGTGCCCGTCGAGGATTTGCCCGTTACCCTCCCCGAGGATATCGAGTGCGACAAGCCGGGCAATCCGCTGGATCGGCATCCAAGCTGGAAGAACGTACCTTGCCCGATTTGCGGGAACGCCGCGCAACGCGAAACCGATACGTTCGACACCTTTATAGATTCGTCCTGGTATTTTGCCCGGTTCTGCTCTCCCGAAGCGAATACGCCGACCGACCGAAATCAAGTGGACTACTGGATGCCCGTCGACCAGTACATAGGCGGCATCGAGCACGCAATTCTTCATTTGCTGTATTCGAGGTTCTACGCCCACGCGATGAAAACATGCGGGCACCTTTCCGTCGACGAACCTTTTGACGGTCTGTTTACCCAAGGAATGGTCACTCACGAAACCTACCGCGGCATGGACGGACAGTGGCTGTCTCCCGATGAGGTAACGATTTCGGTCGAGGACGGAACAAAGACCGTAACCGACAGGGTGAGCGGGATTCCGGTTCAAATCGGCCCTGTCGAAAAGATGTCAAAATCGAAAAAGAACACCGTCGACCCGGAAGACATCATCACACGATACGGGGCCGATACCGCGCGCTGGTTCATGTTGTCCGACTCGCCGCCCGAACGCGATATCGAATGGACGGAGGCCGGCGTCGAGGGGGCCTGGCGGTTCGTGCAAAGGCTGTGGAGCATGTTCGAGGAGCTTTGCGAAGGCTTGCGGAAACCCGGCCCCGACCTGTCGAACGGAACGCCGGACGCGGACGCGGTATGGCTGCAAAAACAAACCCACAAATGCGTCGCCGAGGTCACGCTTGAAATCGAGCGCTTTCATTTCAACCGCGCCGTCGCACACATTTACGAACTGAGCAACGCCCTTCGCAAGACCGGCCCGCGCCTGAAAAAGAGCGGTCATCCGGCAGACCTGAACGTGCTGTCCGATGCGCTTTCCAAACTTGTACGCCTGTTTGCGCCCATGATGCCGCATTTGGCGGAAGCCTGCTGGGGGCTGCTCGGCGGCCAGGGGTTTGTCGGTGAGCAGCCTTGGCCAAAAGCCGACCAAAACATGTTGATTCAGGACCGGATAACGATACCCGTTCAAATCAACGGCAAAAAACGGGCGGAAATTGTGATATCGAAAGACACGCCGCATAAAGATGTGGAGGCGGCGGCCCTCGAAAACACGAAAATCAAGGCTTTTATGGATGGTCGTACCGCTAAAAAAATTGTTGTCGTGACCAACCGCATCGTCAATATTGTCGTTCAGGAGTGACATCATGAGGCGTAGCGCACGGGCAGTTTTTTGCGGATTGGGGCTTGTCCTTTCCGGGTGCGGGTTTCAACCGCTTTACGGGGAGGCCGTGCCGGGCGGCTTGGTTTCGACCGAACTCCAAAGCATCAAAGTCGGAATCATGGATTCGCGCACCGGTATCGTCATGCGAAATTACCTGCTCGACCGGCTAAACCCGGACGGGGCCCCCGGCTCACCTCGATACCGGCTTTCCGTGAGGCTCAGAGAGGGTCGATTCGGCAGCGGCGTCCGGGTCGACGCTTCAGTCACGCGATTCAACTATAGACTCATTGCCCGCTACGACTTGATCGAACAATCGAGCGGCAGGGTGCTTTACTCCGATGCCAGCGAGTCCATAGTCGCCTATGACGTCGTCAACTCTCAATTCGCGACCTTGATTTCACGCGAGGACGCCCAAGAACGAGCGGCCGTGGATGTCAGCGACAATATCAAACTGAACCTTGCGCTCTATTTTCAGCGCCGGGGTACGGAGCCAAATATCAACGTGAGCCGCGCGGACTAAGGGGTGTAGAAACGGGCCGGTGAGACTCAAGAACAAAGACCTCGCGGCGTTCCCGAAGACATGGCCGCCAAAAGCGGATGTCGCCCTGATTTACGGCCCCGACCAGGGGCTGGTGCGCGAGCGCGCCGAAGCGCTCATGGGTCTTTTCATCGAGGATCTGAGAGATCCGTTTCGCGTTATCGACCTTTCCGAAAACGAATACCGGTCCGACACGACGCGCCTCAGAGACGAGTTCGCAGCCCTGGCCATGCTCGGCGGGCGGCGGATCGTTCGGCTCCGCCTCAGCAGCGAACGCACAAGCGCGGCAATAAAAGCGTTCATCGTCGATCTCGACCGCGGATCGATACCGGGTGACGCGCTCGTCGTCATCGAGGCCGGTGATCTGCCTCCCAGTTCCGCCGCCCGCAAAGCGGCCGAGGCGGCAAAACGAACCGTCGCGATTCCCTGTTACATCGATGACGACCACGCCCTGCGCGCGTACATCAGGCGCACGCTTTCGGATAACGGCCTTGAAATATCCAGTGACACGGCAACGGCGTTGGCGGCCCGGCTCGGCAACGACCGCGGCGTGACCCGGCAAGAACTGGAAAAGCTGGTGCTTTTCAAAAGCAACCCCGAAGGGTCGACCGACAACACCGTTTCCGAGGATGATATCGACGCCGTTATTGCCGAGGCCAATGTGCTCAATATCGAAGATCTCTGTTATACGGCCGGCCTCGGGCAAATCCGGTCGGTTGAACCGGCCCTGGACCGTTGTTTTCTCGACGGTACGACGCCGCCGTCGGTCATTCGCGCCCTGATTCACCATTTGGACCGGATTTACGCGTCGCTTGCAACGATGGAGTCCGGCGTTTCCGCAAAAGAGGCGATGCAGACGATGCGGCCACGTATTCATTTCAAGCGCGCGGCGGCTTTCGAGAAACAGCTTTCACAATGGACCGGCGCCCGGTGCTCAACGGCGATACGGTCTCTCTATGAAGACGAGATCGCGGCGAAAAACACGGGCAGCCCGGCGGAAGCCATCTGTCGTCGGGCGGCGTTGCGCATCGCGCAGCTTGCCAATGCGGCCTAACCGTCCCGGCTCAAGCGGCGGCAGACGTCATCGAGTTGTTCAAGGGTTTTATAGTGGATGCGAACGTCGCCGCCCCGCTCGCCTTGATGACCGATGGTCACTTTCAAGCCCAAAGCATTCGAAACATTTTGCTCGAGGGCCAGCGTGTCCGCGTCCTTTTCGGTCGACCTCGGCGGCGGCCTCGTGACGTGAGAGTCTTCGGCCTGCTCATCCGCCGCCAAAACTTCCGCTTGGCGGACGCTCAACGTCTCTTTGACGATTCGATCGGCGAGGCGGTCAGGCTCCGGGGCCCGGAGCAAAGCTCTCCCATGGCCCGCCGTCAAACGTCCATCCGAAACAAGATCCTGAACGGTCTGCGGCAGCGTCAGCAATCTCAGCGTGTTGGCGACGTGACTTCGGCTCTTGCCGATGATTTTCGCGAGTTGTTCCTGCGTGTGGCCGAACTCCTCCATGAGGACATGGTAGCCCCTCGCCTCCTCGATTGCGTTGAGATCGGCCCTCTGGACATTTTCGATCATCGAAAGTTCCAGCGTTTCCGAGTCCGTGAGATCTCGGACGATGACGGGCACCGAGTGGACCGCCGCGCGCTGGGCGGCGCGCCAGCGCCGCTCACCGGCGACAATTTGATAGGCATCCTGTTCGCCGGCAACGGGCCGCACGATGATCGGCTGAAGTATCCCGTGCGCGCGAATCGAAACCGCAAGTTCTTCAAGGACATCGCTCCCGAAGACCTTGCGCGGCTGGTGCGGATTGGGCCGCAAAAATTCGATAGGCAGCTCCCCGGGCGGTTTTTGACCGGTATCGGCCTCAAACCGCTCAATATCGATTTTATCGATCAGCGCCGACAACCCGCGCCCCAAACGATCTTGTTTGTCTTGTTCCGACATTTATCACCTCCGGTCTTGACCCGCCCTGTCTCTAACCCGGCCGACGCAATCTAAGCGGCCCTCAACGCGCGCTCGCGCTGAATCATTTCCCCCGCGAGACGAATATAAGCCTGACTCCCCGCACATTGGTGATCGTAAAGCAGCGCCGGCTTGCCGAAGGACGGGGCCTCCGAAACGCGGACGTTGCGGGGTATGACCGTGTCATAGACCTTCGCGCCCAAATGCCGCCGCACATCGGCCGCCACCTGGTTGCACAGCTTGTTGCGCCGGTCGAACATCGTCAGGACAATCCCCTGGATCTCAAGCCTGGCGTTCAAGGTGCTCTTCACCAAATCAATGGTCTTCAACAGCTTGCTCAGGCTTTCCAACGCGAAGAACTCGCACTGCAGAGGCACAAGAGCCGCATCCGCCGCCGCCAGAGCGTTGACCGTGAGCACATTGAGTGACGGGGGGCAATCGATCAGCACATAATCCCAGGGCTCCCGGCCCCTCGAGGCGTGCTCATGGAGAGAGTCCCGCAACCGAAAAGATCTCCGGAAGACCTCGATAAGCTCGACCTCGGCGCCCGACAGATCGATATTGGCGGGGACGATGCTCAAGCCCGGCACGGCAGAGGCCACGGTCGCCTCACTTATCGGCAGGCCCTCGACAATGACATTATAAATGGATTTTTTCCTTTGAGCCTCGGACACCCCCAACCCGGTGCTGGCATTTCCTTGAGGGTCGAGATCGACGATGAGAACTCTCCGCCCGACCACCGCCAGGGCCGTCCCCAAATTGATGGCCGTCGTCGTCTTGCCGACGCCGCCCTTCTGATTGGTGACCGCAATCGTGCGAAATTTCGTGCCCGAGGCGTCCGATGACCTTGCTTCATACACGGCTGATATCTTCTATACAAAGAACACGGCTTGCCGGATCGGTCCTGCTTGGGACCTGAACAAGCTTCATATTCCAACATTTAGTTGCTTCGGTCAATTCAGCCTCAACATGCTGACCTTTCGGAAACAGGCACCGAGTCGTCGGGCGGCAAAACGGCGCGGCATAGACGAGCAGTCGGTCAAGAGGGGCCAAGGCCCGGGCCGTGACGACGTCCAAGGGAAAAGCGCGCATCCCCTCGACCCGCGAGCATCGAACCTCGACGCCGAGGTCAAGCTCATGAACCGCGTGCCGCAGAAAAGCGCATTTTCGGGTGTTGGACTCGACCAGGATGACGCCGATTTCACGGCTGCCATTCAACAAGACGGCGAGGACAAGGCCCGGCAACCCCGCCCCGCTGCCCATATCCATCAGCGATTTCGCATTATCCGGGATCAATTCGACGAGTTGCGCCGAATCCAGAATATGCCGCCGCCAAATATCCGGAAGGGTCGCGGCCCCAACGAGATTGTGGGCGTTATTCCAGGTCTGCAGCATGCCCGCGTAGGCTTTGAGCCGGTCCAACGTTTCACGTGAAACATTGGCGGCCGCCGCAAACTCCTCGGGTGACATTCAGCGTCCTCTAGGCCGACGCGCGCCTGTTCAAGCGCTTGACAACGGCCAAAAGCCGGGTCAGGGCCGCGGGCGTCATGCCCTCGATGCGTGAAGCCTGTCCGAGCGTGGCAGGACGCACCATCGACAGCTTTTCCCGGACTTCGTTGGAAAGGCCCGACAGGCCCTCATAATCGAAGTCCGTCGGCAGTTCCAGCGACTCGTCGCGGCGAAACGCAAGGATATCCGCGTTCTGTCTATCCAGATATCCGGCATAATGAGCGTCGATCTCGATCTGTTCCAGGCATTTTCGATTGAACGCGCCCAGTCTCGGCCACAGCCGAAACAGTTCCGTTAAACTTATCTCAGGATAGGCCAGCAGATCGAAGGCGCTGCGCCGCCGCCCGTCCTGGTTCACATTCAGGCCCGCCTTTCTGGCTTCCGCCGTGGTCAGACAACAGCTTTCAAACGCGGCCCGCGCCGCCGCCAGTTCCGACGACTTGTTACCAAAGGCCGTTCGGCGACGCGCCCCAACCAGGCCCGCGTCGATACCCTTGGGCGTGAGCCGCAGGTCGGCGTTGTCCGCCCTCAGAGAAAGCCTGTACTCGGCCCGCGAGGTAAACATGCGATAGGGCTCCGAGACCCCTCTGGTCACCAAATCGTCGATCAGAACCCCCATATAGGCTTCCGACCGGTCGAGAACGAATGCCGTCCTCTCGGACGACTCCGGGCGGCCTGCGAGCAGGGCGGCATTCGCGCCCGCGACAAGTCCCTGGGCCGCCGCCTCCTCGTATCCCGTCGTGCCGTTGATTTGACCCGCCAGAAAAAGGCCCGGCAGCTTTTTCGTTTCCAGAGACAGGTGAAGTTCCCGGGGGTCCACGTGATCGTATTCTATGGCGTATCCGAAACGTTTTACGGCGGCCTTTTCCAGCCCCGGAATGGTGTGGACGCAAGCGAGTTGAACGTCCTCGGGCAGAGACGTCGAAATCCCGTTGGGATAGACGGTATCGTCGTCGAGGCCCTCGGGCTCAAGAAAAATCTGATGGGTATCACGGTCGGCGAAACGCATGACTTTGTCCTCGATCGACGGGCAGTAGCGCGGCCCGACACCCCCGATCTGCCCCGAATACATGGGCGCCAGATGGATATTGGCGCGGATGATGTCATGGGTTTTCGCGGTCGTGCCGGTAATATGGCAGTGAATTTGAGGCCGCTCGATACCGTCGGTCAGATAAGAAAACGTCACCGGAGGCTCGTCCCCCGGCTGCTTTTCCAGGCCGGACCAGTCGATCGAGGCTTTGTCGAGTCTGGGCGGCGTACCGGTCTTCAAGCGGCCCAGACGAAAATTTAACCGTTCCAGCGTCTTCGCCAGCCCGAAAGACGGCGGCTCTCCGGCCCGGCCCGCAGGAATGCGCTTTTGCCCGATATGGATTTCGCCGCGCAGGAACGTGCCGGTGGTAAGGATAACGGCCCCGGATCGAACGGTCTCGCCGGAACTTGTCACGACGCCAGCGACACGGCGGCCCTCAATCAGCAAATCCACCGCCTCTCCGGCCCGTATCGACAGATTCGGGACGACCCCCAGGGCTTCCTGCATCCCCTGACGGTAAAGGGCGCGGTCCGCCTGGGCCCGTGGGCCGCGAACCGCCGGGCCTTTGCGCCGGTTGAGAAGGCGGAACTGAATACCGGCAAAGTCGGCAACGCGGCCCATCACGCCGTCCAGGGCGTCGATTTCACGAACCAAATGACCTTTCCCCAAGCCGCCGATGGCCGGATTGCAGGACATTTCACCGATCTTTTTCGGATCGTGCGTCATCAGCAGCGTTTCAGCCCCGAGCCGCGCGCTGGCGGCCGCCGCTTCACAACCGGCGTGCCCGCCGCCGATCACGATGACATCACAAGCGTCGTCAACACGTTTCATGCTTTTCCCTGCCCCTGCGGCCATGTTTCACGTGAAACACTACTTCCCGATGCAAAACTCGGAAAAGACGGCATCCAGAACGGTCTCGACATCGATCTTACCCGTAACGCGCCCAAGCGCCTGGGTCGCGGCCCTGACATCTTCCGCCGCAAGGGCGACATCGTCGGCCCGCGCCTCGAGACACCGGCTCAGCGCGTCCCGACACTCGACCAGCGCCGCGCGGTGGCGCTCCCGCGTCAGACCTCCCTCGCCGCCCGTGCCGAGCGCGTCTACGGCGGCGCGCGCCAGATGGGCGAGCAACTCACGCAGGCCGTCGCCCGTCTTGGCGGAAACCCGGATGACCGGCGCCTTCAATCCATGATCGGCCAAATTCCCGAGATCGGCAACCATGTCGATTTTATTTATCAAGTTTATATCCTGAGCCTTGAATTCGATACCGCCGGGCGGCTCGCTGCGAAAATTCGCCGCATCGTACATGAACAATCGGAGATCGGCCCTGTTCGCGGCCAACCGCGCGCGGCGAATACCCTCGACTTCCACCTCGTCTTCAGCGCGGCGCAAACCGGCGGTATCGACCACGATCACCGGCAGGCCGTCCAGGTCCAGATGAACTTCGATCACATCCCTTGTCGTCCCCGAGGCGTCCGAAACGATCGCCACGTCCCGGCGCGCCAAGGCGTTGACCAGACTGGACTTGCCCACATTCGGCGGCCCCACGACGGCGACGCGAAAGCCGTCCCGAAGCCGCTCCCCCCTGTGGCCGTCCTCGAGATGCTCCCCGATCTCTTTCAGCACATCCTCCAGAAACCGAAACGCCGAGGCGCGGGCGTCCGCCGGCACGTCCTCGTGAGAGAAATCTATGACCGCTTCAAGGTAGGCCGCCGCCCGAACAAGCTGCCCCCGCCAACGTTCATAAAGGCCGCCCAGAGCCCCGTCCATCTGCAACACCGCCTGGCGGCGCTGGGCCTCGGTCTCGGCGGCGATCAGGTCCGCCATCCCCTCGACTTCCGTCAAGTCCAGCTTGCCGTTCTCGAACGCCCGCCGGGTGAATTCGCCGGGCTCCGCCTGGCGAAGACCAAGGCGGCTCAAAGCGGCCGTCAAGGCGGAGACCACGGCCCGCCCGCCGTGGACATGGCATTCGCCGACATCCTCGCCGGTAAAGCTGTGGGGCGCTTCGAATCTGACGATCAGCCCCCGGTCGATCAAGTCGCCGCTCGACGGGTCTCGAAGCGCGCGAAGAGCGGTTCGCCGAGGGGGCGGCAAATCCGCGCCGGTGAGTTGCGAGAGCGCACGCGACACGCACGGGCCGGACAGGCGGACAACGGAGATCCCCGCCCGTCCGGCGCCGGAAGACAAGGCAAAGATCGTTCCTTCGTCCAAAGCCAAGGTCTCGGCGCGCTCCCGATGGATAACCTGAAATGACTATAGCCAACCTCGGCGAAGGCCAAGCAAAATCGGTTCGCCATCGCGCCGGCTTGAGGATAAACTGCGGCCCGACTGTTCGCTCATCAACCGTTCACTGAAGGCAGGCACTCATGTCAACGTCACATGCCATCCGCATCCACGAACCCGGAGGCCCGGAGGTTCTAACCTGGGAGAAGATCGACTTGGGCTCCCCCGGCGATCGTGAAGTTCGCGTCAGGCACACGGCCATCGGCCTCAACTATATCGACATATATCACCGGACGGGGCTTTACCCCCTGGATATGCCGACCGGCATCGGTCTCGAAGGCGCCGGCGTCGTCGAGGCCGTGGGGCCGGCAGTGCGGACCCTCGCCGTCGGCGACCGCGTGGCCTACGGTACGGGCCCCATCGGATCCTATTCGCAAGCGGCCAACCTGCCGGAGACTCGCGTCACGCCCATACCGGACGGCATTTCCGACGAGCAGGCCGCCGCGATGATGCTCCAGGGGCTCACGGCATACTATCTGTTGAAAAAGACCTTTCCCGTCAAAAAGGGCGACTCCGTCCTGATCCACGCCGCGGCCGGCGGCGTCGGGCTGATCGTCTGTCAGTGGGCCGGGCATTTGGGCGCGACGGTCATAGGCACGGTGGGCTCGACCGAAAAAGCCGCCCTGGCGGAAAAACACGGCTGCGACCACCCGATCCTCTACGGGCAGGAAAACTTCGTCGACCGCGTCGATGAGATAACGGGCGGCGGCGGCGTCAACGTCGTTTACGACTCCGTCGGCAAGGAAACCGTGCCGGGGTCTTTGCGGTGTCTCGCCCCGCGCGGCATGCTGGTCAGCTTCGGCAACGCGTCCGGGCCTCCGGACCCCGTCGACATCGGCAGCCTGGGGGCCAAGGGATCCCTGTTCGTCACGAGGCCGAGCCTGTTTCATTACATGGCAACGGACGAAGACCTGAAGGCCGCCGCGCAAGACCTCATCGAGGTCGTGGAAAAAGGAATCGTCCGTATACGGATCAATCAGCGTTACAAACTGGAAGACGCGGCCCAGGCACACATGGACTTGGAGAGTCGCCGCACCACCGGGTCGACGATCTTGATTCCTTAAGTCTTCTTCATCAACTCGAAGAACTCATCGTTATTCTTCGTCTGCTGAAGTTTATCGATCAGAAACTCCATGGCGTCCATGGTTCCCATGGGGTTCAATATCCGCCGCAGCACGAACATCTTCTGCAAGATGTTCGTGTCGACCAGGAGTTCTTCCTTGCGCGTCCCCGACTTCATGATGTCGATGGCGGGATAGGTGCGCTTGTCGGCCAGCTTGCGGTCGAGAACGATCTCCGAATTGCCGGTGCCCTTGAACTCCTCGAAGATGACTTCGTCCATGCGGCTGCCGGTATCTATCAACGCCGTCGCGATGATAGTCAGAGAGCCGCCTTCCTCGATATTCCGCGCCGCGCCGAAAAACCGTTTCGGCCTCTGAAGGGCATTGGCGTCGACGCCCCCCGTCAAGACCTTCCCCGACGACGGCACCACCGTATTATACGCCCGGCCCAGGCGCGTGATCGAATCGAGCAGTATCACGACATCGCGCCTGTGCTCGACCAGACGCTTCGCTTTCTCGATCACCATCTCCGCCACCTGAACATGGCGAACCGCCGGCTCGTCGAACGTCGAACTGATGACCTCCCCCTTCACGGAGCGCTGCATGTCCGTGACTTCCTCCGGGCGCTCGTCGATCAGAAGGACGATCAAATAACACTCGGGATGGTTGCCCGTGACGGAGTGGGCTATATTCTGCAACAGGATCGTCTTGCCCGTGCGCGGCGGCGAAACGATCAGGCCTCTCTGTCCCTTGCCCAGAGGCGCGACCAGATCGATAACCCGCGCGCTGCGGTCTTTCAAAGTCGGATCGTCGAGCTCCATGTCGAGCTTTTCTTCGGGATAGAGCGGCGTCAAATTATCGAAATGAACTTTGTGCCTAGCCTTTTCCGGATCCTCGAAGTTGATGGCGACAACCTTGAGCAAGGCGAAATACCGCTCGCCGTCCTTCGGGCTTCTGATCTGTCCTTCGACCGTGTCGCCGGTCCTCAAGGAAAACCGCCGGATCTGGCTCGGGCTGACGTAAACATCGTCCGGGCCCGGAAGATAATTCGCCTCCGGGGAGCGCAGGAACCCGAAGCCGTCCTGTAAAACCTCCAGAACGCCGCCCGCGGTGATGTCCACTTCCCGCTGAGACAACTGCTTCAGGATCGCGAACATCATGTCCTGCTTGCGCATGGCGCTCGCGTTTTCGACTTCGAGTTCTTCGGCAAATTCCAGAAGCTCCGCGGGAGATTTCGCTTTCAGCTCCTGCAATTTGAGATCATGCGTTGTCATGAGGGGGAGGCCTTTTGGTGAGGAAGAATCCGTTTGGATGCCGAACGGCAAGAGTGAACTGCGAATTGATCTGGCGGCCTGCCTGGAGGCTTATCCGACTTCGGTCAAGAGCTTGGATTGAGTGGGGTGTGATAGGCGACTCTTATGAGCAGACGTTTCGGGGGGACATTGAAGCCAAGCGGTCCACCCGAAGCTTCAAGAAAGCATATATTTCACCGCTTGTATAGCCCGAATCGCACTTTGTCTCTTTGAGAGGTCTCCGGGTTCCTCTCGGCTTTGTCAATTTTCCAATCTCTTATATCTGTTTTTATAAAAGGGTAGTGTTTGTAATAGAGTTTGTGAAAACTTGGTAAACAATCTTTTCAACAGCTATTATACCGATCGACTATGACAACTGGATTATAAGGAATACTTATCCCTAAAAGCTTCAAATCTGTTGACAAGTCCTGAAACTGCCTCGCTTCAAAGGGATAAGCGTTCAATATCAAGGGAATCATCCTGTATATAAGCTCTGGAAAAATTATGATAACGCCGCCGATCCACAGTATTGAAAACTCCCGACAAGTTGGACCGCGGGATGTGATCAACCTGTTCCCTGTCAAGGCCAAGTCGCGGCGGCCGCTCTCTCGGGCCGGTATTCCACAGCCTGCTTCCCGCGTCTGACGGAACCTGCGGCGTGCCCAAGAAATTCATATCGGAACGCGCCGCCGGGGAGAGTTCCGAGCTTCGCTTCCACGTTCACCTCGTGTCCGACGCCACCGGCGAGACCCTCGATTCGGTCTCAAAGGCGGCCTGCGCCCAGTTCGAGAACGCCAAGCCGGCCGAGCATCTGTACGCCTTGATTCGCTCACCCCGCGAGTTGGACCGCGCCTTGAGCGAAATCGAGAAGGCCCCGGGCATCGTGCTCTACACCATCATGGACGACGACCTGCGGCTGCTGCTGGAAACGCGTTGTCAGAGGTTGAACGTGCCCTGCGTCCCGGTCCTGGACCCTATCCTGTCCGCTCTCGCCAACCATCTCGGCGCCAAAGCCACCCACAGGGCCGGCGGCCAGCATCAATTGGACATGCAGTATTTCAGCCGCATCGACGCCCTCAACTACATGATGGCCCACGACGACGGGCTCAACACTCAAGACCTCGCTGACGCCGACGTCGTCCTCGTCGGCGTGAGCCGCACTTCGAAAACCCCGACATGCGTTTACCTCGCCAATCGCGGCATCAAGGCCGCCAACGTCCCCATCGTCAAGGACATCCCGATGACGGTCCCGTTCGACTCTCTGAAAGGCCCTCTCATCGTCGGCCTAACGGTCTCGCGGGAGCGGCTGATCGAGATACGGCGTCACCGTCTGGCGTCCATGCAGGCGGACCTCGATACCAGCTATGTGAACGAGGACGACGTTCGAGAAGAAATCGTCTCCGCGCACCGTCTTTTCGAGACGCAGGGTTGGCCGGTCATAGACGTGTCGAGGCGCTCCATAGAGGAAACCGCCGCCTCGATCCTCAACCTCGTCTCGCGCCGCGCCGCGGGCGAGGCTTGAGAAGGCTTGCGCGTGGGGCGCGATAGGACGATAGTCCTCGCTTCGGCCAGCGAGGCGCGCGCCGCGCTGCTCCGCTCGGCGGGCGTCGCCGTCGAGGTCCGGCCCGCGAGGGTGGACGAGGAGAGCGTTCGCGCGGCCCTTCTCCGGGAGGGGGCCGCCGGCCGCGAGGTCGCCGACACGCTGGCGGAACTGAAAGCGACGCGGCGGGCTTTCGACACGGAGCGGATCGTGGTTGCGGCGGATCAGGTGCTTGTTTTCGACGGGGCGGTTCTCGGCAAGGTGTCGGACCGTGCGGCGGCGCTTGAGCGGCTTCGCGCCCTTCGCGGCAGGGACCATCGACTCGTCACCGCAGCCTGCGTGGCCAAGGGCGGGTCCGTCATCTGGCGTCATATTGATGTCGCGCGGCTTTGGATGAGATCCTTTTCGGACGGCTTTCTGGCGGATTTCCTGGAGCGGAACGAGGCCGCCGCCTTGCGCGCCGTCGGCTGCTACGAACTGGAAGGCGAGGGCGCTCAACTGTTCAGCCGCATCGAGGGCGATTACTTTTCGATCCTGGGTCTGCCTCTCATTCCCGTGCTCGATATCCTGAGAGAGCACGGCGCGCTTGAAAAATGACCGTCAGGGGAGATACCCGCGTCGCGGCCGTGATGGGCTTCCCCGTCGAACATTCCCGCTCGCCGCTCATCCATGCCCACTGGCTGGCCCGTTATGAAATAAACGGCGCCATGATCCCGTTGGAAGTCGCACCTCGAGACCTGGCGTCGGTTCTCTCTCTGTTCGACAAGACGGGTCTGGTCGGGGCCAGCGTCACCCTCCCGCACAAGGAGGCGGTTTTCGGGCTCGTCGATCCTTTCGACGCCGCGACTCGGGCGGTCGGCGCCGTCAACATGATTACCGTCGACGAGGGCGGCGCTCTGGTCGGCCGCAATACGGACGGGTTCGGCTTTCTCGAAAACGTCAAATCCGCCTGCCCGGAGTGGGAGATCGGCCGCGGTCATACGGTCGTTTTGGGGGCGGGCGGCGCCGCGCGGGCGGTCGTCCATGCGCTGGCCCTGGCCGGCGCCCCCGAGATCAGACTGGCCAACAGGACAAAAAAGCGCGCCGCGAAGGTCGCGAAAGATTTGGCGGGCGTGACCGAGTCGAAGATCCGCGTCGGCGGCTGGTCCGAGAGAGAGACGCTTTTGGCGAACGCCGCCGCCGTCGTCAACGCGACCAGCCTCGGCATGACCGGCCAGCCCGCCCTCGACCTCGACCTCGACGCCTTGCCGCCGTCCGCGATGGTCTGCGACATCGTGTACACGCCTCTTGAAACGCCGCTGCTCGCCCAGGCCCGCGCGCGGGGCAACCCCGTCGTCGACGGCCTCGGCATGTTGATCCATCAGGCCCGCCCCGCATTCCGGGAATGGTTCGGCGTGGATCCGGACGTCACGGACGACCTGCGCGGCGAGGTCATCGAAGATCTGGAAACAAAGCGTGATTAGGATCGGTCTGACAGGCTCCATGGGGACGGGAAAATCGGAGACGGCGCGGATGTTCGCCGCGGAGGGTGTTCCCGTCTTCGACGCCGACGCGGAGGTCCACAGGCTTTACGACGAGGGCGCGACCGCCGCTCTGGTGGCGGCGGTCTTTCCGGACGCCGTGAGAGGAGGCCGCGTCGACCGCGCCCGCTTGAGCGACCTCGTAACCCGCGACCCGTCGCTGCTGCCGCGGCTTGAACGCCTCGTTCACCCCCTTGTGGAGCGCGCCCGCCAACGGGCCGTCGAGGAGGCCGAGGCGTCCGGCGCGGCGGCCATCGTTTTGGATATTCCCCTCCTTTTCGAGACCGGGCGCGCGTCCGACGTCGATGTCGTCGTCGTCGCCACCGCCCCGCCGGAAACCGCGCGCGCGCGCGTCCTCGCCCGCCCGGGCATGACGGAAGACAAGTTCGAGGTCATGTGCCGGCGGCAAATGCCCGATGAAGAAAAGAGACGCCGCGCGGATTATGTGGTTTACTCGGACCGGGGCTTCGCGGCGGCCCGGCGTCAGGTCCGCGGCATCATCGCGAGCGTGAAACGGAAAGGCGGCAGCAGCCCATGACCACCCTCAATGTCGACCCGCGGGAAATCGTCCTGGATACGGAAACGACCGGACTGGACGCCGCTGGCGGCGACCGGATCGTCGAAATCGGCTGCGTCGAGCTGCTCAACCATATTCCGACCGGGAGGACCTATCATACCTACGTCAACCCGGAGCGGCCCATGCCCTATGAGGCCCAGGAGGTTCACGGTCTTTCGGAGGCGTTTTTGGCCGACAAGCCGGTTTTTTCCTCGATCGTCGAGGATTTCTTCGCCTTCACGGGCGACGCCGTCCTGGTCATTCATAACGCGCCGTTCGATTTGGGCTTCCTCAATGCCGAGTGCAAAAGAGCGGACAGGCCCCCGATCCACGGTGGACGGACCGTCGACACGCTCGCCCTGGCCCGGCAAAAATTTCCGGGATCGTCCAACTCGCTCGACGCCCTTTGCCGGCGGCTCGAAATCGACGCCAGCGCCCGCGCCAGGCACAGCGCTCTGGTCGACGCCCGCCTTTTGGCGCAGGTTTACCTGGAGCTTATGGGCGGCCGCCAGCACGGCTTCGACCTCAATACGGCCCCGGCGGCCCCGGCGGACAAGGACCGCGCCGCCCGCCCCCGCCCGCGGCTTTTGCGGCCGCTGCTGACCGACGAGGAGCGTCAGGCCCACCGCGAATTCGTCGCTGCGAAACTCGGCGCGAAGCCCCTTTGGTCCCGTCGTTAGCTCTTGGTCTTCCCCGCGCGTTCGGTCGATGGCTCGTCTTGCCGCTTCGTCTCGGCCGCGAGTTGCCTTTGATAAAGCGCGACGAAGTCGATCGGGTCGATCATCAGCGGCGGGAACCCGCCGTCCCGCGTCGCGTCCGCCAAGACCCGCCGGGCGAAGGGAAAGAGAAGCCGCGGACATTCGATAAGGACCACCGGCTGGAGTTGCTCCGCCGGAATGTTGGACAGTTGAAACAGGCCCCCATAGCTGAGTTCCACGATAAAGGCGACGTCCTTGTCCCGTTTCGCGGTCGCGGCGATCTTGAGATCGACTTCGAACTCCGTATCGCCGCGGCGCGCGGCCTGAACGTCGACCGATATGTCGATCTTGGGAGAGCCGGCCCCGCCGGCCAGCGCCGCCGGCGCGTTCGGGTTCTCGAAGGAGAGATCTTTCACGTACTGGGCCAGCAATCGAAGCTGCGGTTGGGTTTCGCCGCCGCCCTCCGGCTGCGCGCCGCCGTTTCCCTGCCGCCCCGTCGTCGGCCGTTCGTCGCTCGCCATGTCACTTCGCCTCTCAACGGCCCCGGCGCGCTTGCGCGCCGCCCTGTGGCTATCATGTCCGCCGTTCCGAGACAAGCCGCCCCCGCCCCCGCGCTTTTTGCCGCCCGTCAGTTGTCTTGGCGGCGCCCGCACCTTAAATAAATAGTGAAAACGACCTAAACAGGCCGCGGCGACATGGACCTTTACGTGGTCTTGGCGTTAAAGTGGACGCGGCGCCGTGTCGCGCATCGTGTCGCGCATGAAGAGACTTCGAAAACGCGGCGGCGCCATGCGGTATGAGTGACAGGTGAAGGGTTCCCCCGGGATGAGCGGATTTCAGTTTGTCGATATTCTTTTGCTGGCCATGATCGCGGGCTTTATCGTGCTTCGGCTGCGCGGCGTCTTGGGCCGCCGCACCGGCAACGAGCGCCCGCCGCGCGAGCGCTTCTCGCGCCGGGACGTCGAAAAAAAGGCCGAAGGCGGCCGGCCGCTCCCGCCGGGGCGGGACTCCGTCGACGCGCCCGCGCAAGGCCCGTCCCCTCTGCCCGACATCGAAAAGTTCGCCCCGCCGGGCTCGCCCGTCGCCGCCGGCCTTCTGGAAGTCAGGGAGGCCGACCGCTTTTTCGACCCCGATCAGTTTCTGGAAGGCGCGAAGGGCGCTTACGAAATGATCGTGGACGCCTTCGCCGCCGGAGACCGGCGGTCCCTGCGCCCCCTGTTGGCCGATGAGGTTTACGACAGTTTCGACTCGGTGATCGACCGCAGAGAGCGCGACGCGCTTGTCGTGGACTCCAGCTTCGTCGGCATCGAGAAAGCGGAAATCCTCGCGGCCTCGCTCAAGGAAAAAATCGCCGAGATCAGCGTGAAATTCATAAGCGAGATCATCTCGGCGACGAAGAACGCCGACGGCGCCGTCGTCGAAGGCGACCCGAACGCCGTGAGGCGCGTGACGGACATTTGGACGTTCGCGCGCGATACCCGCAGCTCCAATCCGAATTGGATGCTGGTGGCCACGGCGGCGGGCGGTTAGCCGCCGGCTCCGGGCGCGGCGCCCATGGCCAACCGGACCCTTGTCGGCGGCGCGCTGTGCGCGGCGGCGGTCGCCGCGGTTTTCGGGCTGGCCCTCGTCGGCGCGTGGATGAGCCGCTCCGATCTTTCGGATCTCCCGGACATGCGCGTGCGCGCGTTGTCGTTCGCGCGCCTGCCGGGCTGGGACGCCGACGCCCAGGGACAGACCCTTCCCGCGTTCATCCGCGCCTGCGGCCGGCTGAGCGGACGCGACCCCCGCGCCGCGCTCGGCGTTCATGTGCGCTCCGAACGGCTGAACGACCTGTTCGGGACCGTGGAGGACTGGCGCGCCGTTTGCGCCGCGGCGGGACGGATCGACCACCGGGACACCGCCGCCGCGCGGCGCTTCTTCGAAACCTGGTTCGTCCCGGTCCGGATCCGTGAATCGGCGCGGCGCGCGGGTCTTCTGACCGGATATTACGAGCCCCGGCTCGAGGGCAGCCGCCGCCGCAGCGCCGCCTTCCCCGTGCCGCTTCTGCGCCGTCCGCCGGACCTCGTTCAGGTCGAGCTTGGAGATTTCAGCGGCGACCTGAAGGGCGAGCGCGTCTCCGGGCGCGTCGTCGACCGCAGACTGCGGCCTTACCACACCCGCGCCCAAATCCGCGCCGGCTCGCTGGACATGGAGGCCCTGGCCCTCGCCTGGGTCGACGATCCGGTGGACGCCTTTTTTCTTCAGATACAGGGCAGCGGGCGCGTCGTTCTGCGCGACGGCAGCGTTCTGCGGGTCGGATTCGCCGGTCAGAACGGTCATGCCTATTCCGCGATAGGCCGGATACTGGTCGAGCGCGGCGCGCTGGCGCTCGAAGACGTTTCGATGCAGAGCATCCGCGCCTGGCTCGACGACCACCCCGATGAGGCCGAGGCGTTGATGGACGCCAACCGCTCCTACGTGTTTTTCAGAGAAATTCCCGTCTCGAATCCGTCGCTTGGCCCTTTGGGGGCGCAGGGCGTCCCGCTCACCCCTGAGCGAAGTCTGGCGGTGGACCGCCGCTACTATGCCCTGGGTCTGCCGTTCTGGCTCGATGCCGCGGTCTCGACGCCCGAGACGGGCGCCCGCGCGCTGCGGCGCCTCGTCGTCGCGCAGGATACGGGCGGCGCGATCAGAGGCGCGCAAAGAGGGGACTATTTCGTGGGCTTCGGCGACGAGGCCGGCGAAACCGCGGGCCGCATGCGCGCGGAGGCGCGGTTTTACGCCCTCGTCCTGCGCGCGCTTGCCGGGCGCCGTCTATGACGGCGGCCCGTCACGGCTTGTCCGGCCCTATTCGAGACAGGAACTCGGGCGCGCCCGCGACGCCGGGGCGCAGGCGGTAAAGCGCGCCGGCCCCGGGGCCGCGGGTTTCCCGCCCGCCCTCGCTTATGGTCGTCACATAGAGTTCGTCCATGGCCTCGCCGCCGAAACCGACGCTGGAGACCATGTCGCACGGGAAGTCTATGGACAGCATCTTCTCGCCGTCCGGGGAATAGCGATGAACCTGGCCGGTCAGGACCCGCGCCGACCACACGCAGCCGTCCGCGTCGACGGTCATGCCGTCGGGCAGGCCGTCGGCGTCCGGGTCGTCGGTGCGGACGAAGTCGCGCCCGTTGCCGATGGCCCCGGAGTCCCGGTCGTAATCGAAAAGCCGGATCGCCCCGCTCGGGGTGTCGGTGTAGTACAGGCCGGTCAGATCCGGCGTGAAGCCGAGGCCGTTGGAAATGCCGACTCCGTCGAGCAGTTTCACGACCGCGCCGTCGAGGTCGAGGCGGTAAAGGCTGCCGAGGGACTGCCGCGCCATGGCTCGTCCCGCATCCTTGCACATCGTCCCGCAGAAGACGCGGCCGTTCGGGTCGGCGATGACGTCGTTGAAGCGGTTGCCCCGTTCGCCGGGAAGCTCGTCGATCACGATGTCGAGCTTGCCGCCGCGCAGCACGCCGACCCTGCCGTGCTCCATGAACATGAGCAGCGCGCCGTCGGCCTGAAAGGTAAATCCGCCGATCATCCCGCCCGCGTCGAACACCGGCTCGCGCCGCCCCGCGAGCGGGTCGTACCGGTATACCCGGCCTTGGGTGATATCGCCCCAATACAGCCGTTTTTCCGTCGGGTGCCACAACGGGTTTTCCCCCGTCTCGTCCATGGAATCGACAATCATTTCCGGCTGCATGGCTTTCGTCTCCGATGACGCGAACGGCTCGTCGTGCCGACGGGCCGCCGCCCGCTCTTGCCCGTGCGGGCAGGACATAGTACCAGACATCAGGCACTGGACAGGGGGCGTCATGAACGAAACCGCACCGCCCGCGACCGCATCTTCCGGCGGACCCTCCGCCGCCCGAAAACTGTCGCTGTTATATCTGCCGGGGTTTCATGAGGTCGAGAAGCTGGAAGACCAGTACGCCCGCATGCTCTGGTACGTTTCTCCCATGTTGGAGGACGTGGGGACGATTTCTCTGGCGACGGGGTTCGACCCTCCCGCCGCGTTGGCGCTCCCGGACTATGCCGACCCCGCGGTCGCCGACCTGAAAGACGGTTTCGAGGGGCTCATCGAGTATTTCGACGCGGACGACCTCGACGCCTGGCGGCGGCGTCTGGATGCGGCGGACGTCGTCCTCCACTGGGACACGGCCTCGCCCTTTTCCCGAAGACAGGACATCAAGTCCGCGCTTGCCGCCAAGACAGTCTACCCGGTCGATCCGCAGAACCAGCGCCGCGAAGGCTCCTTCTACATCTTTCTCTCCCGCGACCACAACGGCGCCGCCCGCCAAGACCTGGCGGCGTCCCGGGACAAGTTCGCGGGGATGCTCGACGACATCGGCCGCCATGACAAGGCGTACGTGTTCGGCACCGGCCCGTCTCTGGGTCGGGTCATGGACATGGACCTGTCCGACGGCGTGGCCGTCGCCTGCAACAGCATGGTCAGGAACCGCCCCCTTATGAGACACCTGCGCCCGAAGATCATCGCTCTCGCCGACCCCATATTCCATGCGGGGTTTTCCCGCTACGCCGGCGTCTTCCGGCGGCATCTGTACGAGGCGCTGGACGACCACGGCTGTTATCTGGTGGTCTTGTTCCGCGACTACCGGCTCTACATGCGCCATCTTCCCCCCCGGTTTCGGGACCGGCTCATCGGCATCCCCCTCCGCAAGAGCGAAACCCCGAACCTGTGTCTTTCGGACGATTTCAACGTCACCGCCGCTTTGAACGTCCTGACGCTGCTGCTGCTCCCCCTGGCGTGCACCCTGGCCGGAGAGGTGAACATCGCCGGCTGCGACGGGCGAAAGCTCGAAGACGACCGATATTTCTGGGACCACCACCGGGAGTCGCAGATCAACGACGAGATGGACTCCATCAAAAAAGCGCACCCGTCCTTTTTCGACAAGGTCGACTACAACGATTACTATCGCGAGCATGTCGCGGTGCTCGAAAAGTGGCTGACCGCGGGAGAGGAAACAGGCAAAGTGTTCCGCAACCTGACGCCGTCGCATATTCCCTGTCTCGAAAGCAGGTCGAAACCGCCCTCCCTCCTGTCGCGGTCGCTCGCGCGTCTTGGCGCCCTCGCCGCGCTTGTGCGAAAGTCGTAAAGATAAAGTCATGAAGATCATGGACAACGACCGGGAGCCGGAGGCGGCGAAGATGACGAAGCGGGCGCCGTCCCCCGTCAAGGAGACGGGCGGGTTGAAAGACTTGCTGCGCTGGCCCGTCCGCCCGTTCGCGCGGACATGGCTGACGAGCCCGACCGTCGCCGTTCTCGCTCTCGGCCTGGGCCTGACCTTCGCGGGGCTGTCCGACGCAGCGTGGAGCATGTGGCTCGACATGTGGCTCACCGGCGCGGGGTTGGCTCTCGTCGGGTTCGTCATCGTCAAGGAGGGCCTCCTTTGGCGCTGGATGGACAGACGGTTGCGGGCCGAGGAACGCGAGCATGCGGCCAAGGCGCTTGCGGACGAGCGCAGCCGCACGGCGCAGGAGTTGACGAAGAGGCTGGCGCAAGCGCTGGCCGAGGAACGCGCACGCTCGGATCGGGCGTTGACGGAGTCGCTGGCGGCGGAGCGCGAGCATGCGGCCAAGGCGCTTGCGGACGATCGCGCCCGCGCGGCCAAAGCGCTGGCCGAGGAACGCGACCGTGCGGGGCAGGAGTTGACGAAGACGTTGGCAGAGGCTCTGGCGGAGGAGCGCGCCCGTGCGGAGCAGGAGTTGGCGAAGACGTTGGCGCAAGCGCTGGCCGAGGAACGCGCACGCTCGGATCGGGCGTTGACGGAGTCGCTGGCGGCGGAGCGCGAACATGCGGCCAAGGCGCTTGCGGACGATCGCGCCCGCGCGGCCAAAGCGCTGGCCGAGGAACGCGACCGTGCGGGGCAGGAGTTGACGAAGACGTTGGCGGCGGAACGCGCCCGCGCGGATCGGGCGTTAACGGAGTCGTTGGCGACGGAACGCCGCCGCGCGAGGCGGGAGTTGACCAAGGCGCTGGCGGCGGAGCGCCGCGCCGCGGGGCGGGCGTCGACGGAGGCGCCCGGCCAACCCGCAATCACCGTCGGCGTCGCCTGTTACAACGCCGCCCCCTATCTCGAACAGTGCATCGGCTCGCTGCTCAAACAGACCTTCGGCGACTTCGAGATCGTCGCCGTCGACGACGGCTCGACGGACGACACCGCGGCGATACTGGACGAGTTCGCGCGGACAAGCGACCGGCTGCGCGTGTTTCACCAGGGCAACGAGGGGCCGGGCCCCGCCAGGAACCTCATTCTCGAAGCGGCCCGGGGCGAATATATCACCTTCGTGGACGCCGACGACTGGCTGGCGCCCCACTGTCTCGAAGCGGTCCATGACCGCGCCGTTCGCGACGATCTGGACATCCTGTGTTTCGGCTGGGTTCTTGTCGACCATGACGGCGGCGGCAAGATCGCGCGCCGGTCGGATTACAAGAAGCTCCGCTTCGACCGCCCCGACGAGATGCGGCGGCATGCCTTTGCCGGGCGGATCAAAGCGATAGGCTGCGCCTCGCTGGTCCGCGCCGCCCTGTTCCATGACCACGGCCTGCGCTATCCGGCCTGTTGGCATGAAGACATGTCCGTGACGCCTTTTCTGTATTTCTACGCGCAGCGGCACGGATATCTGGACGACGAGTTGTATTTTTGGCGCAAGAGACCGGAGTCGATCACCCACCGCGCGGTCGGCAAGGACCATATCGACGGCATGATCGGGGCGTTCCATGAATGGAAGACCCGCCTATTGAGCGAAGGCCGGTTCGACGACTTTCGCGCCTCGTTCGTTGCCGGCGTTTTTGCCTACATGTCCTACTTGCTCGGACGCATCGAGGATTCGGATGTCGACCCCGCCCCCCTGGTCGCGTATTTGAGGAACGAAGCGGCGGCGTTCCCGGAGTTGAGGAAATATCGACAATATCTTCCCCCCGAGGAAATCCAAGATTACGCGAAGGTGATAGAGACCCTGGTGGACAACGGTCAGGCCGCGTCTGCCGTCTCCGCGCCCTCGCGGCGTCGGGGACGGGCGGCCGCTGAAAAAGATGTCCGGTCGCCCCCCCCCGCATTGAGCGGCGATTGACCGGATCCCCGCATATTTCCGGGGTGCCGTCCATGAGTCGAACGGATTCGGAGACGAGTGAGGGAAAGACCCCCCCCCGGCGTGACCGCTCCGTTTTTCCGCCGCCCGGTCTTGCCCGTTCGGGCAGGACATAGTACCAGACATGGTACCGGACATGGCGGCGTCATCGCGGCGTCTTCCTCCGGGAGACATCCGCGCTTGCGCGAAAGTCATAAAGATAAGTCATGGAGATCATGGACAACGGTCGCGACGCGCCGAAGGCGATGGAGGAAGCGCCCGTCGAGGCGCGCGGCATGAGAGACTTGTCGCAGCGCCCAGCCCGCGCGTTCATGCGCCATTGGCTGGCGAGTCCGACCGTCGCCGTTCTCGCTCTCGGCCTGGGCCTGACCTTCGCGGGGCTGTCCGACCTGGCGTCGAGCATGGGGCTCGACATGTGGCTCGCCGGGGCGGGGTTGGCTCTCGTCGGTCTGGTCATCTTCAAGGAGAGCGCCGTTTGGCGCTGGATGCGCGAGCGGGACCTGGAGATCGAGCGCGAGCGCGCGTCGCGGGAATTGAGAGAAGCGCTGGCGGCGGAACGCGACCGTGCGAGGCGGGCGTTGGGGCAAGCTCTGGCGGAGGAACGCGCCCGCGCGGAGCAAGGGTTGACGAGGACATCCGGCCAACCCGCAATCACCGTCGGCGTCGCCTGTTACAACGTCGCGCCCTATCTCGAACGATGTATCGGCTCGCTGCTCGACCAGACCTTCGACGACTTCGAGATCGTCGCCGTCGACGACGGGTCGGCGGACGACACCGCCTCGATCCTCGACGGGTTGGAACGCGCAAGCGGCAAGGTCCGCGTGCTTCGCCAGGAAAACAGGGGTCTGGGCGCCGCCAGGAACCGTATTCTCGAACAGGCCCGGGGCGAATATATCACCTTCGTGGACGGCGACGACTGGCTGGCGCCCCACTGTCTCGAAGCGGTCCATGACCGCGCCGTTCGCGACGATCTGGACATCCTGTGTTTCGGCTGGGTTCTTGTCGACCATGACGGCGGCGGCAAGATCGCGCGCCGGTCGGATTACAAGAAACTCCGCTTCGACCGCCCCGACGAGATGCGGCAGAACGCCTTTGCCGGGCGGATCAAAGCGATAGGGTGCGCCTCGCTGGTCCGCACCGCCCTGTTCCACGACCACGGCCTGCGCTATCCGGCCTGTCTGCATGAAGACATGTACGTGACGCCTTTTCTGTATTTCTACGCCCAGCGGCACGGACGCCTGGACGACGATTTGTATTTCTGGCACAAGAGACCGGATTCGATCACCCAACGAGCGGTCGGCAAGGACCATATCGACGGCATGGTCGGGGCGCTCCATTCATGGAAGGGCCGGTTATGGGCCGAGGGCAAGTTCGACGATTTCCGCGCCTCGTTCGTTGCCGGCCTCTTTGCCTACATGTCCTACTTCCTCGCACGCATCGAGCGTTCGGACGGCGACCGCGACGCCCTGGTCGCGTATTTGAGGGACGAAGCGGCGGCGTTCCCGGAGTTGAGGAAATACAAGCACTATCTTTCCCCCGAGGAAATCCGATATTACGCGAAGGCGATAGAGACCCTGGTGGACAACCGCCGGCCCGCCGCCGCCCGAAAACTGTCTCTGTTATATCTGCCGGGGTTTCATGAGGTCGAGAAGCTGGAAGACCAGTACGCCCGCATGCTCTGGTACGTTTCTCCCATGTTGGAGGACGTGGGGACGATTTCTCTGGCGACGGGGTTCGCCCCTCCCGCCGCGTTGGCGCTCCCGGACTATGCCGACCCCGCCGTCGCCGACCTGAAAGACGGCTTCGAGGGTCTCATCGATTATTTCGACGCGGACGACCTCGACGCCTGGCGTCGGCGTCTGGATGCGGCGGACATCGTCCTCCACTGGGATACGGCCTCGCCCTTTTCCCGAAGAGAGGACATCAAGTCCGCGCTTGCTGCCAAGAAAGTCTACCAGGTCGACCCGGTAAACTGGTTGTGGGCCGGAGACCTCTACCTTTTTCTCTCCCATGACCACAACGGCGCCGCCCGCCAAGACCTGGCGGCGTCCCGGGACAAGTTCGCGGGGATGCTCGACGACATCGGCCGCCATGACAAGGCGTACGTGTTCGGCACCGGCCCGTCTCTGGGTCGGGTCATGGACATGGACCTGTCCGACGGCGTGGCCATCGCCTGCAACAGCATGGTCAGGAACCGCCCTCTTATGAAACACCTGCGCCCGAAAATCATCGTCGCGGCCGACCCCATATTCCATGCGGGGTTTTCCCGCTACGCCGGCGTCTTCCGGCGGCATCTGTGCGAGGCGCTGGACGACCACGGCTGTTATCTGGTGGTGTTGTCCCGCGACTACCGGCTCTACATGCGCCATCTCCCCGCCCGGTTCCGGGACCGGCTCATCGGCATCCCGTCCCGCAAGAGCGAAACCCCGAGCCTGTGTCTCTCCGACGATTTCACCGCCTCCACCACGCGGAACGTCCTGACGTTTTTGATGCTCCCGCTGGCGTGCACCCTGGCCGGGGAGGTGAACATCGCCGGCTGCGACGGGCGAAAGCTTGAAGACGACCGATATTTCTGGGACCACCACCGGGAGTCGCAGATCAACGACGAGATGGACTCCATCAAAAAAGCGCACCCGTCCTTTTTCGACAAGGTCGACTACAACGATTACTATCGCGAGCATGTCGCGGTGCTCGAAAAGTGGCTGACCGCGGGAGAGGAAACAGGCAAAGTGTTCCGCAACCTCACGCCGTCGCATATTCCCTGTCTCGAAAGCAGGTCGAAGCCGCATTCGCTCGTATCGCGGGCGCTCGCGCGTCTTGGCGCTCGCGCCGCGTCGGCGAGGGGCGGACGATGACCGAACGACGGCCTCCGAGACCCCCCCCCCGCGCCGCGCCCGCAGGCGCTCCCCCGCTCGGCCTTGAGCGCTTTCGGGGTTTCCGCTCCGTTTTCCCGCCGCCCGGTCTTGCCTGTGCGGGCGGGACATGGTACCGGACACGGTGCTGGACAGGGGGCGTCGTCGCGGCGTCTTTCCATTGGGCGGGGTCAAGGGTCATGAACCGAACAGGTGCGGCGATGAGCGAGGGAAAGACCGGTCCGCGCGCCCGCGCGGCTCGGGCGATGAGCGAAACGTCCGGTCGACCCGCGATCACCGTCGGCGTTCCCTGTTACAACGTCGCCCCCTATCTCGAACGATGTCTCGGCTCGCTGCTCGACCAGACCTTCGAAGACTTCGAGATCGTCGTCGTCAACGACGGGTCGACGGACGACACCGCCTTGATCCTCGACGAGTTTGCGCGGACAAGCGGCAGGATGCGCGTGCTTCACCAGGACAACAGGGGTCTGGGCCCCGCCAGGAACCGCGTTCTCGAAGCGGCCCGGGGCGAGTATGTCACCTTCGTGGACGGCGACGACTGGCTGGCGCCGCACTGTCTCGAAGCGGCCCATGACCGCGCCGCTCGCGACGATCTGGACATCCTGTGTTTCGGCTGGGTTCTTGTCGACCATGACGGCGCCCGAGCGGTTGGGAAGCGCCACGATCATTTGAAATTCCGTTTCGACCGCCCCGACGAACTGCGGCGGCATGCCTTTACCGGGCTGCTCAACCTGATGTCTTGCGCCTCGCTGGTCCGCACCGCCCTGTTCCATGACCACGGCCTGCGCTATCCGCCCTGTTGGCATGAAGACCTGTACGTGACGCCCTTTCTGCATTTGTACGCGCAGCGGCACGGATATCTGGACGACGGGTTGTATTTCTGGCGCAAGAGATCGGAGTCGATCACCCAACGAGCGGTCGGCAAGGACCATATCGACGGCATGATCGGGGCGTTCCATTCATGGAAAGGCCGGTTATGGGCCGAGGGCCGGTTCGACGACTTTCGCGCCTCGTTCGTTGTCGGCGTCTTTGCCTACATGCTCCAATTGCTCCGGCGCATCGAGGCCTCGGACGTCGACCGCGGCGCCCTGGTGGCGCATTTGAGGGACGAAGCGGCGGCGTTCCCGGAGTTGAGGACATACAAGCACTATCTTTCCCACGGGGAACTCCGACATTACGCGAAGGTCATAGAGACCATGGTGGACAACCGCCGGGATGCGGCGGCGCCGAAGACGACGAAGCGGGCGCCGTCCCCCGTCAAGGAGACGGGCGGGTTGAAAGACTTGCTGCGCTGGCCCGTCCGCCCGTTCGCGCGGACATGGCTGACGAGTCCGACCGTCGCCGTTCTCGCTCTCGGCCTGGGCCTGACCTTCGCGGGGCTGTCCGGCTTGGCGTCGAGCATGTGGCTCGACATGGGTCTCGACATGGGTCTCGACATGTGGCTCACCGGGGCGGGGTTGGCTCTCGTCGGTCTGGTCATCGTCAAGGAGGGCCTCCTTTGGCGCTGGATGGACAGACGGTTGCTATCGGAAGAGCGCGAGCGTGCGGCCAAGGCGCTGGCGGACGAGCGCGACCGCGCGGGACAAGCGCTGGCCGAGGAACGCGCACGCTTGGATCGGGCGTTGGACCAAGGGTTGGCGGCGGAACGCGCCCGTGCGGGGCGGGAGTTGACGAAGACGCTGGCCGAGGAACGCGCACGCGCAGCCAAGGCGCTTGCGGACGAGCGCGCCCGTGCGGAGCAGGAGTTGACGAAGGCGTTGGGGCAAGCTCTGTCGGAGGAACGCGCCCGCGCGGACCGGGCGTTGACGGAGTCCTTGGCGGCGGAGCGCGAGCATGCGGCCAAGGCGCTTGCGGACGAGCGCAGCCGCACGGCGCAGGAGTTGACGAAGACGTTGGCCCAAGCTCTGTCGGAGGAACGCGCCCGTGCGGAGCAGGAGTTGACGAAGGCGTTGGGGCAAGCTCTGTCGGAGGAACGCGCCCGCGCGGACCGGGCGTTGACGGAGTCCTTGGCGGCGGAGCGCGAGCATGCGGCCAAGGCGCTTGCGGACGAGCGCGCCCGCGCGGCGCAGGAGTTGACGGAGTCGCTGGCGGCGGAGCGCGAACATGCGGCCAAGGCGCTGGCGGACGAGCACGCCCGCGCGGAGCAGGAGTTGGCGAAGACGTTGGCGCAAGCGCTGGCCGAGGAACGCGCACGCGCGGATCGGGAATTGAAAAAAGCGGTTGCCGCGGAGCGCGAGCATGCGGCCAAAGCGCTGGCCGAGGAACGCGACCGTGCGGGGCAGGAGTTGACGAAGACGTTGGCGCAAGCTCTGTCGGAGGAACGCGCACGCGCGGATCGGGCGTTAACGGAGGGGTTGGCGACGGAACGCGGCCGCGCGAGGCGGGAGTTGACCAAGGCGCTGGCGGCGGAGCGCCGCGCCGCGGGGCGGGCGTCGACGGAGGCGCCCGGCCAACCCGCAATCACCGTCGGCGTTCCCTGTTACAACGTCGCGCCCTATCTCGAACGATGTATCAGGTCGCTGCTCGAGCAGACCTTCGACGACTTCGAGATCGTCGCCGTCGACGACGGGTCGACGGACGACACCGGGTCGCTGCTCGACGAGTTGGCGCGCGAAAGCGTCAGGATGCGCGTGCTTCACCAGGACAACAGAGGTCTGGGCCCCGCCAGGAACCGTATTCTCGAACAGGCCCGGGGCGAGTATGTCACCTTCGTGGACGCCGACGACTGGCTGGCGCCCCACTGTCTCGAGACGGTCCATGACCGCGCCGTTCGCGACGATCTGGACATCCTGTGTTTCGGCTTCGTTCGAGTCGACAGTGACAGCGGCCGGGAAATCGCGCGCCGACAGGATTATAAGGGTCTCCGCTTCGACCGCCCCGGCGAGATACGGCAGCATGCCTTTGCCGGGCGGATCAACCTGATGTCTTGCGCCTCGCTGGTCCGCGCCGCCCTGTTTCACGACCACGGCCTGCGCTATCCGGCTTGTCTGCATGAAGACTTGTACGTGACGCCCTTTCTGCATCTGTACGCGGAGCGCCACGGATATCTGGACGGCGAGTTGTATTTTTGGCTTGAAAGACCGGATTCGATCACCCGACGAGCGGTCGGCAGGGACCATATCGACGGCATGATCGGGGCGTTCCATGAATGGGAAACCCGCCTGTCGAGAGAAGGTCGGCTCGACGACTTTCGCGACGCGGTCGTTGCCGCCCTTTTTCGTTACATTTCCCACTTGCTCCGGCGCATCGAGGCTTCGGATGTCGACCGCGCCGCCCTGGCCGCGTATTTGAGGGACGAAGCGGCGGCGTTCCCGGAGTTGAGGGCATACAAGCACTATCTTTCCCCTGAGGAAATCCAAGATTACGCGAAGGCGATAGAGATTATAGACAACGGTCACGACGCGGCCGCCGAAATGGGAAACGGCCTCGATACGGCCCCCGCCGCGGAGCAAGGGTTGACGAGGACGTCCGGCCAACCCGCGATCACCGTCGGCGTCGCCTGTTACAACGCCGCACCCTATCTCGAACGATGTATCGGGTCGCTGCTCGAGCAGACCTTCGACAATTTCGAGATCGTCGCCGTCGACGACGGCTCGACGGACCGCACCGGGTCGATACTGGACGAGTTTGCGCGGACAAGCGCCAAGGTCCGCGTGTTTCACCAGGAGGACAACGAGGGGCCGGGCCCCGCCAGGAACCTCATTCTCGAACAGGCCCGGGGCGAATATATCACCTTCGTGGACGCCGACGACTGGCTGGCGCCCCACTGTCTCGAGGCGGTCCATGACCGCGCCCTTCGCGACGATCTGGACATCCTGTGTTTCGGCTTCGTTCGAGTCGACCATACCAGCGGCCGAGTGATCGAGCGCCGGTCGGATTATAAGGGTCTCCGCTTCGACCGCCCCGGCGAGATACGGCGGCATGCCTTTGCCGGGCGGCTCAAGCTGATGACGTGCGCCTCGCTGGTCCGCGCCGCCCTGTTCCACGACCACGGCCTGCGCTATCCGGCCTGTCTGCATGAAGACATGTACGTGACGCCTTTTCTGCATCTGTACGCGGAGCGCCACGGATATCTGGACGGCGAGTTGTATTTTTGGCGCAGGAGACTGGAGTCGATCTCCCAACGAGCGCTCGGCAAGGACCATATCGACGGCACGATCGGCGCTTTCCATTCATGGAAGGGCCGCCTGTCGAGCGAAGGCCGGTTCGACGACTTTCGCGCCTCGTTCGTTAGCGGCCTTTTTCTTTACATGTTCCACTTGCTCCGGCGCATCGAGCGTTCGGACATCGACCGCGAAGCCCTGGTCGCGTATTTGAGGGACGAAGCGCGGGCGTTCCCGGAGTTGAGGGCATACAAGCACTATCTTTCCCCCGAGGAAATCCAAGATTACGCGAAGGCGATAGAGATTATAGACAACGGTCACGACGCGGCCGCCGAAACGGGAAACGGCCTCGATACGGCCCCCGCCGCGCTGCCGCATCGTTCGGACTTGCCCGTCCGGAAAAAACGCAGGGCCCGAAGGTCCGCCTGACCGCGGCGGCTTCTTGAACTTGCAGGCAGGGTTATGAACCGAACGAATACGGCGATGAGCGAAGGAAAGACCGGCCCCGGTCGCCCCCCCCCGCGCGGCCCGCTCTTGCCCGCGCGGGCGGGACATAGTACCAGACATAATACCGGACACGGCGCCGGCAGGGGGCGTCGTCGCGGCGTCTTCCTCCGGGAGACATCCGCGCCGATGCGAAAGTCATAATGAGATAAAGTCATGAAGATCATGGACAACGACCGGGAGCCGGAGGCGGCGAAGATGACGAAGCGGGCGCCGTCCCCCGTCAAGGAGACGGGCGGGTTGAAAGACTTGCTGCGCTGGCCCGTCCGCCCGTTCGCGCGGACATGGCTGACGAGCCCGACCGTCGCCGTTCTCGCTCTCGGCCTGGGCTTGACCTTCGCGGGCTTTTCCGGTGCGGCTTGGAACATGTGGCTCGACATGTGGCTCACCGGCGCGGGGTTGGCTCTCGTCGGGTTCGTCATCGTCAAGGAGGGCCTCCTTTGGCGCTGGATGGACAGACGGTCGCGGGTCGAGGAACGCGACCGCGCTTCGCGGGAATTGGCCCAAGCGCTTGCGGACGAGCGCAGCCGCGCGGATCGGGAATTGAAAAAAGCGGTTGCCGCGGAGCGCGAGCATGCGGCCAAAGCGCTGGCCGACGAGCGCGCCCATGCGGGGCAGGAGTTGACGAAGACGCTGGCGCAAGCTCTGTCGGAGGAACGCGCCCGCGCGGATCGGGAATTGAAAAAAGCGGTTGCCGCGGAGCGCGAGCATGCGGCCAAAGCGCTGGCCGACGAGCGCGCCCATGCGGGGCAGGAGTTGACGAAGACGCTGGCGCAAGCTCTGTCGGAGGAACGCGCCCGCGCGGATCGGGAATTGAAAAAAGCGGTTGCCGCGGAGCGCGAGCATGCGGCCAAAGCGCTGGCCGACGAGCGCGCCCATGCGGGGCAGGAGTTGACGAAGACGCTGGCGCAAGCTCTGTCGGAGGAACGCGCCCGCGCGGATCGGGAATTGAAAAAAGCGGTTGCCGCGGAGCGCGAGCATGCGGCCAAAGCGCTGGCCGACGAGCGCGCCCATGCGGGGCAGGAGTTGACGAAGACGCTGGCGCAAGCTCTGTCGGAGGAACGCGCCCGCGCGGATCGGGAATTGAAAAAAGCGGTTGCCGCGGAGCGCGAGCATGCGGCCAAAGCGCTTGCGGACGAGCGCCGCCGTGCGGGGCAGGAGTTGACGAAGGCGTTGGAGCAGGCATTGGCGGCGGAGCGCGACCGCACGGACAAAGCGCTGGCCGAGGAACGCGCCCGCGCGACCGAGGCGCTTGCGGACGAGCGCGCCCGCGCGGGGCAGGCGCTGTCGAAGGCGGTGGGCAAGGTCGATATCACCGTCGGCGTCGCCTGTTACAACGCCGCTCCCTATCTCGAACGATGTATCGGGTCGCTGCTCGAGCAGACCTTCGACAATTTCGAGATCGTCGCCGTCAACGACGGCTCGACGGACCGCACCGCGTCGATACTGGACGAGTTGGCGCGGACAAGCGGCAAGGTCCGCGTGTTTCACCAGGAGGACAACAAAGGGCAGGGGCTCGCCAGGAACCTCATTCTCGAACAGGCCGGGGGCGAATATATCACCTTCGTGGACGCCGACGACTGGCTGGCACCCCACTGTCTCGAGGCGGTCTATCGCCGCGCCCTTCGCGACGATCTGGACATCCTGTGCTTCGGCTGGGTTCTTGTCGACGAGTCCGCCGCTCGAGTGGTCGAGAAGCGCCACGATCATTTGAAACTCCGCTTCGACCGCCCCGGCGAACTGCGGCAGCATGCCTTTGCCGGACGGCTCAATCTGTTAACCGGCGCCTCGCTGGCCCGCGCCGCCCTGTTCCACGACCACGGCCTGCGCTATCCGGAGGGCCCCCATGACGACATGTACGTGACGCCCTTTCTGCATTTCTACGCGGAGCGGCACGGATATCTGGACGGCGAGTTGTATTTTTGGAGCGAAAAGCCGGATTCGGCCTCCCGACGATCGCTTGGCGAGGACCATATCGACAGCATGTTCCGGGCGTTCCATGAATGGAAGACCCGCCTGTCGAGAGAAGGCCGGTTCGACGACTTTCGCGCCTCCTTCGTTGCGGGCGTTATCGCGTACATGTTCCAATTGCTCCGCCGCATCGAGGCTTCGGATGTCGACCGCGAAGGACGGACGGCGTATTTGACCCATGAAGCGCGGGCGTTCCCGGAGTTGAGGAAATACAAGCAATATCTTACCCCCAACAAAATCCGATATTACGCGAAGGCGATAGAGATTATAGACGACAGTCACGACGCGGCCGCCGAAACGGGAAACGGCCGCGATACGACCCCCGCCGCGCTGCCGCATCGTTCGGTGCCCGTCCGGAAAAAACGCCGGGCCCGAAGGTCCGCCTGACCGCGGCGGCTTCTTGACTTGCAGGCAGGGTCATGATGAACCGGACAGGCGCAGAGGCGGGCGAAGGAAAGACCGGCCCCGGTCGCCCCCCCGCCGCGCGCCGGCGTGACCGCTCCGTTTTTCCGCAGCCTGGTCTTGCTCTTTCGGGCAGGACATAGTACCCGACAGGGGGGCGTCGTTACGGCGTCTTTCTTAACCTGATCAGGCAGGGTCATGAACCGAACGGATACGGCGATGAGCGAGGGAAAGACCGGTCCGCGCGGCGGCGCGGCTCGGGCGGTGAGCGAAACGTCCGGCCAACCCGCGATCACCGTCGGCGTCGCCTGTTACAACGTCGCGCCCTATCTCGAACAGTGCATAAGGTCGCTGCTCGACCAGACCTTCGACGACTTCGAGATCGTCGCCGTCGACGACGGCTCGACGGACGACACCGCCTCGATACTGGACGAGTTGGCGCGGACAAGCGGCAAGGTCCGCGTGGTCCGCCAGGACAACGAGGGGCCGGGCGCCGCCAGGAACCGCATTCTCGAACAGGCCCGGGGCGAATATATCACCTTCGTGGACGCCGACGACTGGCTGGCGCCGCACTGTCTCGAAGCGGCCCATGACCGCGCCGCTCGCGACGATCTGGACATCCTGTGTTTCGGCTGGGTCCGCGTCGACCATGCCGCCGCCCGAGTGATCGAGCGCCGGTCGGATTATAAGGGTCTCCGCTTCGACCGCCCCGACGAGATACGGCAGAAAGCCATTGCCGGGCGGCTCAATCTGATGGTTTGCGCCTCGCTGTTCCGCACCGCCCTGTTCCACGACCACGGCCTGCGCTATCCGGCAGGTCTGTATGAAGACATGTACGTGACGCCCTTTCTGTATCTGTACGCGGAGCGGCACGGATATCTGGACGACGAGTTGTATTTCTGGCGCAAGAGACCGGATTCGATCACCCAACGAGCGGTCGGCAAGGACCATATCGACGGCATGGTCGGGGCGTTCCATGAATGGAAAGCCCGCCTGTCGAGGGAAGGCCGGTTCGGCGACTTTCGCGCTTCGTTCGTCCTCGGCGTTGTTGCCTACATGTCCCAATTGCTCCGGCGCATCGAGGATGCGGACGTCGACCGCGCGGCGCCGGTCCGCCGCCCCGTCGTTGGCGACGCCCTGGTGGCGTATTTGAGAGACAAGGCGCGGTCGTTCCCGGAGTTGGCGAAATATCGACAATATCTTTCCCTTCAGGAAACCCGTGCTTACGCAAAAGTCATAGAGATCATGGACGACGAGGACGCGGCGGGCGGGGACGAGCCGGCGTTCGTCGGCCAATACGAGCATCTGCGTTACGCCAACAAGGCCCTGCGGGACGCCCTGGCGGGCCTGGAGGTCAACGAGGACCCGGGGACCGTCTTCGATTTTTGCTTCGCCCCCCTCAACGACTATCATGTACGCACGGCGGTCCCCATCGCGGACCGCCTTCGACGGCAGGGGTTCAGCGTCTGTTTCGTGGACTTCACGCGGGTGGGCCGCGACGAGGGCGTGCGAACGGCGGTCGCGGAGTTGGAGGAGGAACGCTGCCACGATATCTGCGCGTTCATAGCCTCCAATCACGGCTTCAGAAACCTGATCGTGTTCAACGATTGGAGCATGCAGACGACGTATCCCCTGGTGCTGGACGCCCGAGACGCCGGGGCGGCGACGGTCGGCTTCGTCGAGGGGATAAACGATTTCAACGACGTCGACACGGGGCGCTGGCGCAACGCTTACCGCGCCGTCGAGTGGGTGCTTGGCGCCGGAAACGACGACCGCCAATACTTCCCGGGGTACGGGGGAAAGTTCCGGGTCGCCGGGTTCCCGCGCATCGCCGAGTCGCTCCGGCGCCCGCCGCCGCCGCCCGCCCGCGAGCGCGCGGTCATCAACGTCAATTTCACCTACGGCGTCCTGGAAGACCGGCGGGACGACTGGCTCGCCTCGGCGATAGAGGGGTGCCGGTTGGCGAACCTGGACTGGGTGATCTCCCGGCATCCGGCGGAGACGGGCGACCTTTCCGGGCGCCCGTCGGACCCGAGAGGGTTCGCGGACCTGATGGAGGAAAACGCGGTCCTTATCAGCCGCTTCAGTTCGTGCATCGTCGAAGCCCTGGCCATGGGCCGCGCCGTCGTCTATCACAATCCGGATATCGAGAGGGTGGCGAAGTTTCAGGACCCACGCGGCGCTTACAGCGTCAGCCGCGACGCTCGAAGCCTGGCGGCCGCGCTCCGCTTCGAATTGGATCGACTGGGAAGCGTGCCGGCGCGCAGAAACGGGTTTCTGGCCCATCACTGCGACGTTTCCGCGAATTTCGACCCCTGTCAAAAGGCCGCTCGAATTTTAAGGCAAATCGACGAAGCGCCCCGGGGTCCGGCGCGGGACGCGGACGTGAACCCGTCTCCCGACTGGTTTCGCTGTTCGCGGGACCGGCATGCCGCGCTCGAGGAAACCCGCGTGGTCGCGGCATTTCTCGACGACCTGCCCGCCGGCTCCGTCATGGTCGATGTCGGCGCGGCCAGCGGCGGCGCCCTTGCGCCGTTCCTGGAGCGGGAATGGAGAGTCTTCGCCTTCGAGCCCGACCCGGAGAACCGCGCGCGGCTGCAGCGAGAACACGGTCATCGCGCGCCGCTGACCGTCGACGCCCGCGCCCTCGGCGGCGAGCCCGCCGCCAGCGCCGCCTTCTACTCTTCCCGGGAGAGCCCATTCATCGGCAGTTTGCAGGCGTTCACCGACGGCCATGAGCGCGCCGGGGACGTCGAGGTGACGACCTTGAGTCATGTGGCGAAGGAGCACGGCCTCCGACGGATCGACGTGCTCAAGATCGACGCCGAGGGGTACGATCTGATGGTGCTCGAGGGCGCGCCGTGGGACGAGATAAGGCCGCGGGTCATCGTCTGCGAATTCGAGGACGCCAAGACGACGCGGTTGGGCTACACGTTCCACGATCAGGCGAGGTTTCTGGCGGACAAGGGCTACACGGTTTTCGTGAGCGAGTGGTATCCGGTCGTGCGCTACGGTATGCGGCACGACTGGCGGCGCCTGGCCCCCTACCCCTGCCGGCTGGAAAGCTCGAACGCATGGGGCAACCTGATCGCTTTCCGCTCGGCGCCGGATCCGGACGCTTTGAGGGCCGCCGTCGAGACGAGTCTCGGCAAGGCGGCGGAGGCGGCGCGGGTGACGAAGGGGCCGCCGCCGAAGGCGACGGAGGAGGCCGGAGGCCCCGTCGAGGCGCGCGGCATGAGAGACTTGTCGCAGCGCTCCGCCCGCGCGTTCATGCGCGATTGGCTGACGAGCCCGACCGTCGCCATGCTCGCTCTCGGCCTGGGCCTGACCTTCGCGGGGCTGTCCGACCTGGCGTCGAGCATGGGGCTCGACATGTGGCTCGACATGTGGCTCACCGGGGCGGGGTTGGCTCTCGTCGGGTTCGTCATCTTCAAGGAGAGCGTCGTTTGGCGCTGGATGCGCGAGCGGGACCGGGAGGTCGAGCGCGCCCGCGCGGACCGGGAATTGAAAGAAGCGCTGGCGGCGGAACGCCGCCGCGCGAGCCAGGCGTTGACCAAGGCGCTTGCGGACGAGCGCCGCCGCGCGGGGCAGGAATTGAAGAAGGCGGTGGCGGCGGAGCGCAAACGTGCCGAGCGGGCGTTGACCGAAACGTCGGTCCTCCCCGCCCTGCGGGGGGGGGGCGAGGCCGTCGTGACCTGTAGCGCGCCGCCGACGGACTTTCGAGAGTGAACGCCCGCCATGAGCGCCGTGTCCATCGTCATCCGCGCCCTGAACGAGGCCGCCCACCTGCCCGCGCTGTTCGACGGACTCGCCCGCCAGACCCGCAAGCCCGAGGAAGTCATCGTCGTCGATTCGGGCTCGACCGACGACACGGTGGCCCTCGCCGAGCGCGCCGGGGCGCGCGTGATCGCGATCGCGCCGTCGGCCTTCACCTTCGGGCGCGCCCTCAATGTCGGCTGCGCCGCGGCGGCGGGCGAGCTTCTGGTGTTCACCAGCGCCCATGTCTATCCCGCCGACGAGTACTGGCTCGAGCGCTTGACCGCGCCGCTGGAGGCGCACGGCGATACGGCCCTCGTCTACGGAGGCCAGACCGGCGACGAGCGCAGCGCCTTTTCCGAGTTGGAGATCATGCGGCGGTGGTTTCCCGCCGAGTCGGACCCCGATCAGGCCCACCCCTTCTGCAACAACGCCAACTGCGCGGTGCGGGCCTCGGTGTGGGCGACGCATCCCTACGACGAGGAGTTGACCGGGCTCGAGGACATCGCGTGGGCCTTTCAGGTCCAGCAGGACGGCCATCGGATCCGCTACCAGGCCGACGCGGTCATCGTCCACGTGCATGAGGAACGGTTCGATCAAATCGTCAATCGATACCGCCGGGAAGCGATCGCCCACAAGAGGATATTCGGCCATCACAGGATGTACGCCCCGGAGGCGCTCGGCCTGTTCGCCGCCAACACCGCGCGCGATTACCTCGCGGCCCTGCTGCAAGGCCGCTTTCTGGCCAATTTGTGGGGGATTCCGAAATTCCGCTTCGCCCAGTTCTGGGGAACGTGGCGCGGCTTTCGTCAGGTCGGCGAACCGTCGCGGGTGCTGAAACGCCGCTTCTATTATCCGCGGGGGTTCGTCTGGCGGCGCGGCAAAGCCCGGTTCGGGCCGTGGGGGCGCCCGTGAACGTCGTCGCCTTCGTTCCCATGCGCCATGACAGCGAGCGCGTGCCCGGAAAGAACTATCGACCGCTCAACGGCCGCCCCCTGTTCCATCATATGGTCCTCGCGCTGCTCGCATGTCCTGAGGTCGTCCGCATCGTCATAGACACCGACAGCCCGACCGTGGCGGAACAGTGCGCGGCCCAATTCCCGTCCGTCGAGGTGATCGACCGCCCCCGGCGCCTGCGCGGCGGCGGCGTCCCGATGACCGAGGTGCTGCGCCACGCCGCCGCCGTCGTCGACAGCCCCTGGTATCTTCAGACCCACTCCACCAGCCCGCTGCTGCGCGCCGAGACCGTCTCGCGGGGCCTCGAGGCTCTCGAACGGAGTCTGGACCGCCACGATTCCCTGATGTCCGTGACCCGCTTGCAGACCAGGCTTTACGACGCCGACGCGCGGCCGCTCAATCACGACCCCAAAGTCCTGCTGCGCACCCAGGACCTGCCGCCCGTTTTCGAGGAGAACTCCGGCATGTACGTGTTCACGCGGGAGCAGATCGCGGAGGGGCGGCGCTTCGGCGACCGGCCCCTGCTGTTCGAGATCGACCCGGTCGAGGCCGTCGACATCGACGAGGAGGCGGATTTCGCGCTGGCCGAGGCGCTGCACCGCCTCCGGGACGGCGCGCCGTGAAGGTCGCCGTCACCTGCCTGCAACTCATCCGCGACCTCGACGACGTGCGCGGCGCGATGGAGGCCGCCGGGCTGACGCTGCGCGTGCCCGAGATCGAGGGCCAGCATCTCGAAGGGGACGACCTGGTCGCCGCGCTGGAGGGCTGCGTCGGCGTCGTCGCCGGCGACGACCGCTTCACCGCGCCGGTGCTGGACCGGCTGCCCGACCTGCGGGCGATCTCGAAATGGGGCGTGGGCCTGGACGGCATCGACCGCGACGCGGCGGCGGCGCGGGGCGTCTCCGTCTCCAATACGCCGGGCATGTTCGACGACGAGGTCGCGGACGTGGCCATGGCCTACACCGTCATGCTGCTGCGCCGCCTGCACGCGGTCCATGACGGCGTGGCGCGGGGTGAGTGGCCCAAGCCCGCGGGGCGCTCCGCCGCGGGGCTGCGGATGGGTATCGTCGGCTTGGGCGGCATCGGCCGGGCCCTGGCGCGCCGCGCCCTGGCCGCGGGCATGGACGCCGTCGGGACCGACCCGTCGCCCGAGAGCCGGGCGCTGGCGGAGGCCGCCGGCGCGGCCGTCGTCTCCCTCGACGAGGTGCTGTCGACCGGCGACGTGGTGTCCCTGCACTGCCCGCTGACCCGCGACACCCGTCACCTTCTCGACGCCGACCGTCTTGCCGCGATGAAGCCGGGCGCCTTCGTCGTCAACACCGGCCGCGGCGGCCTGATCGACACGGCGGCGCTGGCGGCGGCCCTTCGTTCCGGGCGTCTCGCGGGGGCCGCCCTCGACGTGTTCGAGGACGAGCCGCCGGGCCCCTCGAACCCCATACGCGGCTGCGGCAACGTGATTCTGGGCTCCCACAACGCCTCCAACACGCGCCAGGCGTCCGCGCGCACCCACCGCCGGGCGGTCGCCAACCTGGCCCGGGCGCTCGGTCTTCAGGTCCGCTTCCCATGAGACGGGTCGTCATCACCGGCGCCTGCGGCGGGATCGGACGGGCCGCGGCATCGGCGTTCGCCGCGCGCGGCTGGCGGGTGATCGGCGTCGACCGTCGGGGGCCGGAGCCGGACCTCGCCTTCGACCGCTTCGAACTCGCGGACCTCGGCGCGGAGGGCGCGGTCGCGTCCCTGTTCTCCCGCCTGTCCAACGAGGGATCCTTGGCGGCGCTGGTCAACAACGCCGCCGTCGGCCTGGACAAGCCCCTGCGCGAGACCACCGACGCCGACTGGGCGCGGGTGATGAACGTGAACCTGCGCGCCGCGTTCCAGTGCATCCGCGAGTCCCGTCCGATGCTGGCCGCGGGCCGCGGCGCCGTGGTCAATGTCGGCTCGGTGCACGCCGTCGCGACCTCGGCCAACGTCGCCGCCTACGCGGTGACCAAAGGCGCGCTCTCCACCCTCACGCGCTCCGCGGCGCTCGAACTCGCCGCGGACGGGGTACGGTGCAACGCCGTCCTGCCCGGCGCGGTCGATACGCCGATGCTGCGGCAGGGTCTGTCGCGCCGCCCCCATCCCGACGGGGCCGAGGGCAACCTTCGGGACCTGACCGCGCGCACGCCCCTGGGGTTCGTCGCCGCGCCGGAACATATCGCGCCGGTCATTTATTTCCTTGCCGACGGCGAGCAGTCGCCCTACATAACCGGACAGTCGCTCGTCGCCGACGGCGGGGCCACGCTCAGGCTCGCCACCGAGTGACGCGCCGCGGCGCCGCCCCGAAGGAGAACCGTTGTCCATGGCCGATCAGCGCCCCTTGAGCCCGTCCGAAAAGGCCCTTTGGCGGCGCTATGCCGAAGGGGTGACGCCCCTGTCCGAACAGTCCTCTTGCGGGCAGGGAACCGCGCCGCCGCGCCCCGCGCTCCCGGACCGGCCGCCGCCGCGGCCTGCGGGAAACGCGACCCCGCGCCGCGGCCCCGGCAAACCGGGCCCGCTCGACCGCTCTCTGAGGCGCAAGCTGAAAACGGGGCGCGCGACGGTCGACGCCGTCCTCGACCTTCACGGCTTTCGCGCGGCGCAGGCGGAGCATGTTTTGCATCGCTTTATCGAGAGCGGCCGCAAAAACGGGCGGCGATGCGTCCTGGTCATAACCGGCAAGGGGCGCGTTTCCGACGATCGGCCGGCCCCCGCGTCCGGCATATTGCGCCGGCTGGTTCCCGAATGGCTGCGCCGTCCGCCGTCCGCGCGCCTCGTCTTGTCGTTCGGGCCGGCGGAGCGCCGCCACGGCGGCGACGGCGCGTTTTATGTCGTGCTGCGTTCGAGGCGGGATCCTGAGCGCTAGAGAATGAACTTGCTGAGATCGACGTTCTTCGCGAGATCGCCCACATTGTCGTGAACATATTGGGCGTCGACGATCAACGACTCGCCGGGACGGTCCGGCGCGGTGAAACTGATATCGTCCAGGACCCGCTCCAGGACCGTCTGCAAGCGGCGCGCGCCGATGTTTTCGACGGCGGAATTGACCTCCGCCGCGATGTCGGCCAGCGCCTCGATGCCGTCTTCGGTGAAATCGAGATTGAATTGTTCGGTCTCCATAAGCGCCTTGTACTGTTTGATGAGACTCGCTTCGGGCTCCGTCAGAATGCGCTTGAAGTCGTCCTTGGTCAGGGCGTTCAACTCGACGCGAATGGGAAGCCGCCCTTGAAGTTCCGGCAGAAGGTCGGCGGGTTTCGCCAGATGAAAGGCGCCCGAGGCGATGAACAGGATGTGGTCGGTCTTGACCACGCCGTATTTGGTGCTCACGGAGGTGCCTTCGAGCAGCGGCAGCAGGTCCCTCTGCACGCCTTCGCGGCTGACGTCGCCGCCGACCCGTTCCGAGCGGGCGGAAATCTTGTCGATCTCGTCGATGAACACGATCCCGTCATTTTCCGCCGCTTCGAGCGCTTCGTGGATCAACTGGTCCTCGTCGAGCAGCTTGTCCGATTCCTCGGCGATCAGAATGTCATGGGTTTCCTTGACCTTCATGCGCCGCTGTTTGGTGCGCCCGCCCATGGCTTTGCCCAGGATGTCGTTGAGATTGATCATGCCCATCTGCGCGCCGGGCATGCCGGGAATCTCGAAGCTCGGCATGACGTTGCCGTGGTCGGAAACTTCGATCTCGATGTCCTTGTCGTTCAGTTCGCCCGCGCGGAGTTTGGTCCGGAAGGACTCGCGCGTGGCCTCGCCCGCGTCGGGTCCGACCAGGGCGTCGACCACCCGCTCCTCGGCGTTGAGATGGGCCTGCGCCGAAACCTCGTCGTGTTTCCGCTCGCGCGACTGGGTTATGGAGACCTCCACCAAATCGCGGACGATCTGCTCCACGTCGCGGCCGACATAGCCGACTTCGGTGAATTTCGTGGCCTCGACCTTGATGAACGGCGCGTTGGCGAGACGCGCCAAACGCCTCGAAATCTCCGTCTTGCCGACGCCGGTCGGCCCGATCATCAATATGTTCTTGGGCAGGACCTCCTCGCGCAGCCCCTCCGCCAGTTGCTGCCGCCGCCAGCGGTTGCGCAAAGAGATCGCGACCGCGCGTTTGGCGTCGTTTTGCCCGATGATGTGGCGGTCCAATTCGGAAACGATTTCCCGTGGAGAAAAGCTGGACATGAATAGCCGACCTTTAGCTTTCGATTTTTTCTACGATGACGTTGGCGTTGGTGTAGACGCAGATATCGGCCGCGATCCTCATGGACTTGACGGCGATGTCCTCCGCGTTCAAGTCGGAGTCGTACAAGGCCCGCGCCGCCGCCAGAGCGTAGTTGCCGCCGGAGCCGATGCCCATCACGCCGTCTTCCGGGTCGAGCACGTCGCCGGTGCCCGTCAGCACCAGGCTGACGTCCTTGTCGGCGACGATCATCATGGCTTCCAGCCGGCGCAAATATCTGTCCGTCCGCCAATCCTTGGCAAGCTCGACGCAGGCCCGGGTAAGCTGGCCGGGATATTGTTCGAGTTTGGCTTCGAGACGCTCGAACAGGGTGAAGGCGTCCGCGGTCGCGCCGGCGAACCCGGCGATGACGCTGCCCTTGCCCAGCGGCCGCACCTTGCGCGCCTCGGCCTTGATGATGGTGTCGCCGAAGCTGACCTGCCCGTCGCCGGCGATGACGACCCGGTTGTTTTTGCGGACCGTGAGCACCGTCGTGCCGTGCCAGGGCGTCCGCGCTTCGTGAACGTTCGGGGGTGACTCCATTCTTCGACCTTGACAATTCGGAGGCGTGCCGGATGATCAGCCCTTGATTTGGCGCTTTGACGCGCCGAGGTCAAGCCCCGGCGTGAAATCCGCGCCGAGACCCGGACCGTCCCGCCCGTTTCGTGCTATACAGGCACGGGCCCGGTGCCCTGTTATCGGAGTGACCCTCATGCGCGTGGCGACAGTCGAACGCAAAACCAAGGAAACGGACATATTCGTCTCGCTCGATCTGGACGGGGTCGGCGAATACGATATCGACACGGGCATCGGGTTTCTCGATCATATGCTCGAAAGCTTTTCCAAGCACGCGGCCATCGATCTCAAGGTGCGCGCGGAAGGCGACCTGCACATCGATATGCACCATACCACGGAAGACACGGGAATCGTCACGGGTCAAGCGGTGGCCCAGGCGCTGGGCGACATGGCGGGGCTGCGCCGGTTCGGTTCGGCGGTGATTCCCATGGACGAGACGTGCACGCGGGCGGCGGTCGACGTCTCGGGCCGCCCCTACCTGGTTTGGAACGTCGCGTTCACGCATCCCAAAGTGGGCGACATGGACACGGAGCTTTTCAAGGAGTGGTTCAAGGCCTTCGCCCAACACGCCCGTATCACGCTTCATCTGGAAACCCTTTACGGTGAAAACAATCACCATATCGTGGAGTCGAGTTTCAAGGCGCTGGCGCGCAGCCTGCGCCAGGCCGTCGAGTTCGACGAACGCCAAAACCGGGACATACCGTCCACCAAGGGCGTGCTCAGGACTTAGGGGCGGGCGGATGCTGCCGTCGGGCCCCCGGACCTTCGCGCTGAAGACATGATCGTCGCCGTCATCGATTACGGGTCCGGCAATTTGCGCTCCGCCGCGAAGAGCTTCGAGCGGGCCGCGCTCGAAAACGGACTCGCCGCTCGAATCGAGGTCACCGCGGACCCGAAACGGGTCGCCGCCGCGGACAGGATCGTGTTGCCGGGGGTCGGCGCGTTCGCCGACTGTTTGCGCGGGCTCGAAGCGATAGACGGCATGCGCGACAGCCTCGAAGACGCCGTGCGCGAACGGGGGAGACCGTTCCTGGGCATCTGCGTGGGCATGCAACTCATGGCCGAGCGCAGCTTCGAGCACGGCGAGCACCGCGGCTTCGGCTGGCTCGCGGGGGATGTCGTGCCGTTCGACCGGAAAGACGTGCCGAAGATCCCCCATATGGGCTGGAACGAACTGTCCGTCGAGGCGGCCCATCCCTTGACCGAGGGTCTGGACGAGGGGGAAAGCTTGCCCCATGCCTATTTCGTTCATTCCTACGTTCTCGAGGTGCGGGACTCGGGGCGCCTGCTGGCGACGACCCGTTACGGGTCCGACATCGCCGCGGCGGTGGCGCGGCGAAACCTCGCCGGCACGCAGTTCCATCCGGAAAAGAGTCAGAGGACGGGGCTGCGGTTCATCGCCAATTTTTTGAGGTGGCGCCCGTGAATCTCTATCCGGCCATCGACGTGAAGGACGGCGCGTGCGTTCGTCTGGTCAGGGGGGAGATGGAGCGGGCGACCGTGTTCAACGACGACCCCGGACGGCAGGCGGCGGCGTTCGCGGCGCAGGGGTTCGGCTGGATTCACGTGGTCGACCTCGACGGCGCGTTCCGGGGCGCGCCGGTCAACGCCCGCGCCGTCGCCGCGATCCTGGAGGCGGTCTCGGTGCCGATACAGTTGGGCGGCGGCATCCGCGACATGAGCACCGCCGCCCATTGGATCGAAAAGGGCGTCAGGCGCATCGTCCTGGGCACCGCCGCCGTGCGCGACCCCGGCTTCGTCGCCGAGGCGGCGCGGACCTTTCCGGGGCAGGTGGCGGTCAGCCTCGACGCCCGCGGCGGCCGCGTCGCCGTCGAAGGCTGGGCCGAAGACACCGGAGTCGACGTTGTGGACGCGGCCCGCAGGCTCGAAGACGCGGGCGCGGCGGCGCTCGTCTTTACGGACATCGATCGCGACGGCGTGCTCACGGGCGTCAACGTCGCCGCGACGGCGGCGCTCGCCGAGTCCGTCTCCCTGCCCGTCATCGCCAGCGGCGGCGTCGCGTCCCTCGATGACATCGAGGCCTTGAGGGACGCCGGCTGCCCGGGCATCGACGGCGCCATCGTCGGCCGGGCGTTGTATGACGGGCGCATCCGCGCGGGCGAGGCTTTGGCATTGCTGAAAGGCGACGCCGGTGCTTAAAGTTCGCGTCATACCGTGCCTCGACGTCAAGGACGGACGGGTCGTCAAAGGCGTCAATTTCGTCAATTTGAGGGACGCGGGCGACCCGGTGGAGCAGGCCGAAATCTACGACCGCGCGGGCGCCGACGAGTTGTGCTTTCTCGACATCACCGCGAGCCACGAAAACCGGGACATGATTTTCGACGCGGTCGCGCGCACCGCCGAGCGGTGTTTCATGCCGCTGACGGTGGGCGGCGGGGTGCGCTCCCTCGACGACATCCGCAAGCTCCTCGCCGCGGGGGCCGACAAGGTCTCGATCAACACCGCCGCCGTCGAGAACCGGGACTTCGTCCGCGACGCGGCGCACAAATTCGGCAGCCAGTGCATCGTCGCGGCGGTCGACGCCAAGCGCGTGAGCGCCGGCAAGTGGGAAATCTTCACTCACGGCGGGCGGCGGCCCACGGGCATCGACGCGGCGGCCTATGGGGCCCAAGTCGCGGCCTTGGGCGCCGGCGAGATCCTGTTGACCTCCATGGACCGGGACGGCACCGGGGACGGCTTCGATCTGGACCTGACGCGGACGCTCGCCGACGCGGTGACCGTTCCGGTGATCGCCAGCGGCGGCGTCGGCTCCCTCGCGCATCTGGTCGAGGGCGTGAAAAGGGGGCACGCGAGCGCGGTCCTCGCGGCGTCGATTTTTCACTTCGGCGCGTTTTCGATCCGGGAGGCGAAAGAACATATGCATGAGGCCGGCATCGCCGTGCGCCTTGCCGACTGACATCCATGGGAACGGCTCTGTGATATTCTAGGCATATGAAAAAGACGGCGGTCGAAACGTTTTTCGCGCGGCTCGAGCAAAAAATGCCGACTCCGCGCGGCGAACTGCACTACAAAAATCCCTATACGCTGCTCGTCGCCGTCGTCCTGTCGGCGCAGGCCACGGACAAGGGAGTCAACAGGGCGACGGCGCCGTTGTTCAAGCGCGTCGATACGCCGCAGAAGATGATCGCGCTCGGCGAGAACAGGCTGCGGGACGCCATCAAGTCGATCGGCCTGTACCGCACCAAGGCCAGGAACGTCATCGCCCTGTCGAGACGACTGGTGGAAGAATTCGACGGCGAAATACCGACCACCCGTGAAGACCTGATGACGCTTCCCGGCGTCGGGCGCAAGACGGCGAACGTGGTGTTGAACATCGCCTTCGCGGCGCCGACCATCGCCGTCGACACCCATATCTTTCGCGTCTCCAACCGCACCGGCCTGGCGCCGGGCAAAACGCCCCTCGACGTGGAGGAGAAACTCGAAAGGGCCGTGCCCGACAGGTTCAAGCTCCACGCCCATCACTGGCTGATTCTGCACGGCCGGTACGTTTGCAAGGCGCGCACGCCGGAATGTTACGACTGCGTCGCCGCCGACCTGTGCCCCTATAAGGACAAGACGCCGTTTGCCAAGCGGCGTGACCGCCCCTGAAACGCCGCCTCATGACAGTGGTCATCGGCCGCGGTTCGTTGTATGCCTTCGGCCCTCCGCGCCGACTCGTCGGGTCGCCGCGTTTCAAGGACGAGGGACGATGCCCGCGGCAAACACCGATTTCGACGTGCTGGCGATCGGCAATGCGATCGTCGACGTCCTGGCCCATGTCGACGACGCGTTTTTGGCGGCGCGAAACATCCGAAAGGGAACGATGACCTTGATCGACGAGGCGCAGGCCACGCGGCTCTACGCCCACATGCCGCCGAGCGTGGAGGTGTCCGGCGGGTCGGCGGCCAATACCGCCGCCGGCGTCGCCTCGTTCGGCGCCCGCGCCGCCTATGTCGGGAAAGTGCGCGACGATCAACTGGGCGAGGTCTTTTCCCACGATCTGCGCGCCGCCGGGGTGTCGTACGAAACGACCCCGTCGACGGAGGGCCCGCCCACCGCGCGCTGCTTGATTCTGGTCACCCCCGACGCGCAGCGCAGCATGAACACGTTTCTCGGCGCGGGGCACATGCTCGGGCCGGACGATATCGACCCGGACCGCGTCGCCGCCGCGCGCACCGTGTATATGGAAGGCTATCTTTATGAACAGCCGGCGGCCAGGAAAGCGTTCGAAAAGGCCGTAAAGATCGCGAAAGAGGCCGGCAACAAGGTCAGCCTGACCTTGTCGGATCCGTTTTGCGTCGAGCGCTGTCGGCGCGAATTTCAAGCCCTCGTCGACGGGGGCGTCGATCTTCTGTTCGCCAACGAGGCGGAGATTTGTTCGCTCTATCGAACCGGGACGTTCGACGAGGCGCTTCAGATCGTGCGCGGCAAGTGCGAACTGACGGCGCTCACCCGTTCGGCGGCGGGCTCGGTGATCGTCTCCGGCGGGGACGTGCATGTCGTCGACGCCGAACCCGTGGACCGTCTCGTGGACACGACGGGCGCCGGCGACCTCTATGCGGCGGGCTGTCTGTTCGGCTACGCCGCGGGGCACGATCCTCTCACATGCGGCCGTTTGGGCAGCCTGGCGGCGGGAGAAATCATAGGCCATTTCGGCGCCCGCCCCGAAGCGTCTCTGGCCGGGTTGGCCAGGCGAAAAGGATTGCCGACGGCGGGCGGCGGTTAGCGGCTTGCCTTTTCTTCCAGTCCCGAGCGTTTCCGGCGGCGGCGCAATTCGTCGAAAACGTCCCCGGGGCTTACCTCTCGAACGGCGAGCAGCACGAGCAGGTGATAGATCAGGTCCGCGGCTTCGTGGACCAGATCCCGGCGATCGTTCCGAACGGCCGCGAGGGCCGTCTCGACCGCTTCTTCGCCCAGTTTTTTGGCGCATGTCTCCGCGCCCGCGGACATGAGTCGAGCGGTATAGGACGCCTCCGGGTCCGCGCCCCGCCGCGACGCGATCACCCGATAAAGGTCGTCAAGGATGGTGCAAGGCTGAGTCATGGGAGCAACGGGCCGTTTCAAGTGAATGAGGGGCCCAAGCCTTAACAGATTACGGCCCCGCCCGCTACAGAGGGCCGCCGCGCGCGGCCCGCGTTCGAGAGCGCAAGAATCGGGTGGCCGGGGGCGGCCCCGCCTAGTAACGTGCGGGGCATGTCCGGAGCGGGCGCACAACCGAACCCGATGTCGCGCGACTATGAGCGCGTGGCGTCGGCCATCGCCTATCTCGTCGACCATGCGGTCGAGCAGCCGGACTTGGCGCGCGTCGCGGCGCATGCGGGGTTGAGCCCCCACCATATGCAGCGCGTGTTCAAACGCTGGGCGGGGATCAGCCCCAAACAGTTTCTCGGATTCGTCACCCAGCAACGGGCGCGCGCCCTGCTGCGCGAACAGACGCCCCTGCTCGATACGGCATTGGACGTCGGCCTCTCGGGCCCCGGCCGCCTGCACGATTTGTGCCTTACATGGGAGGCCATGACACCCGGCGACATCAAGGGCGGCGGGCGGCGGGTGCGGCTCGCCTACGGATTTCACGACTCGCCGTTCGGCCGCGCTCTTTTGATCGCCGCGCCGAGAGGGTTGTCGGGCCTCGCCTTTTGCGACGCCGGCGGCGAGGCCGCGGCGTTGAGGGACTTGACCGGCCGCTGGCCGCACGCGCTCCATGAACGGGACGAGGACAGGACCGGTTCCTATGCGGAGACGCTTTTTCACGGCAAGCGCGGCGACATGCGTCTGCTGATGCGCGGCACGGCCTTTCAAATCAAGGTATGGGAGGCGCTGCTGCATATTCCGCCCGGACGGGTTGTCAGTTATAGTGCCGTCGCCGCCCATATCGGCGCGCCCCGCGCCGCGCGCGCCGTCGGTCAGGCCGTCGGCAGAAACCCCGTTGCCTATGCCGTGCCCTGTCACCGCGTCCTGCGAAGCAGCGGGGCCCTGGGGGGCTACCGTTGGGGGCAGACCCGCAAGCGCGCCATGCTGGCGTACGAACGGGGCCGCCGGGACCTCGTCTCGTAAAGGGCGCGGATGTTCCAGACCCGGGCGCGGAACGGCAAGTCGGAGGCAGGACGTGTGGTCTTACGTCTTTGTAGGGATTTTGTTCGCGGCCTTCACCGTGTGGTTCGTCGCGTCGTGGTGGCGCGACGGACGCGAGGTCGAAGCCGAGGCGCGCGCGGTCTTCGAAGATATACGGCAACGAAAACACCACCCCTTGAGCGGACTGAACGAGCGGGAATTCATCGCGCTTTATTCGCGCGCCAACCGCTCGGGGAGTCCCGTCTATATCGTCGTGTTTCTGGCCTTTGCCGCCGCCGGCTCCGTCCTGGCCCTGGCCCTCATGTCCCTGGTGAGACAGTACCTGTATCTCGGCCCTTGGGTTTGGGGCTTTCAGACGTTCTTCGCGCTGATTTTATCCTGGGTGGCGGCGTTCGCCGCGACCCTTAAATTATATCACGCGCGCAAGCCCGGACCGCGGGAAGAGGCGTTTCGACGGTCCAGGTTCTAGCGCGGGCTTCATAATCCCAATACGTCGATCATCGAATAAAGGCCGGCGGGGCGGCCCTGCCCCCACAGCGCGGCCTTGAGCGCGCCGCGCGCGAACACGGAGCGGTCTTCGGCGATATGGCCGAGTTCGATGCGTTCGTAATCGGCGGCGAAGATGACCTTGTGCTCGCCGACGACGCTGCCGCCGCGCAAAGCCGCGAACCCGATGCCGCCGGGCGGGCGTTCGCCGGTATGGCCGTCACGGCCGCGAACGGCGACGCCGTCGAGGTCGACGCCGCGCCCGTCCGCCGCCGCTTCGCCCAACATGACCGCCGTTCCCGACGGCGCGTCGACTTTATGCCGGTGATGCATGTCCAGGATTTCGATATCGAAGTCCGCGTCCAGGGCTTGGGCCGCTTTTCGAGTGAGTTGAGCGAGCAGAGTCACGCCCAGGCTCATATTGCCCGCCTTGATGATCGTGGCGGCGGCGCTGGCGTCGCGGACGGCCCGCTCGTCGCGCTCGTCGAGCCCCGTCGTTCCTATGACGTGAACGAGTTCGCGCGCCGCCGCGATCTCCGCATGCCGGACGGTCGCGGACGGCGTGGTGAAATCCAGCACCGCGTCCACATTCGCGAACGCGCGTTCCGGATCGTCCGTGACGAGCACGCCCGAGGGCCCAAACCCCGCGAGCACGCCCAGATCGTCGCCGACGGCCGGATGACCGCCGCTCTCCGTCGCGCTCGCCACCGTCACGCCCCCGGTTCGGTGCGCGCACCGGGCCAGCGTCAGACCCATGCGGCCCGCGGCGCCGGCAACAGCCAGTCTCAGGTCGGCCATCCCGCATTGTCTCCCGAAGTTCGGATCGGATATATCAGGCCCTGGGGCCGCGGTAAATCTTCGTCGGGTTCAGTCTTTGATCTCGCCCCAAAACTCTTTGACTTTGGTAAAGAAACCGGACGACACGGGCGTGTTTTTCGCGGTGCTGGCCTGTTCGAATTCCTTGAGCAGATTTTTTTGTCGGGACGTCAGTTTTACCGGCGTCTCCACGGTGACCTGGATATAGAGGTCGCCTTTGCCTTGACCGCGAAGGCCGGGCATGCCCTTGCCGCGCAAGCGGATTTGCTGGCCGGATTGGGTGCCCGGCGAAACGGTCACCAGCCCGCGGCGTCCGTCCAGCGTGGGGACTTCGATTTGGCTGCCCAGGGCGGCCTTGGTCACGGAAACGGGGACTTGGCAAAACAGGTCCATGCCGTCGCGCCGGAATAATTTGTGAGGCGCGACCGACACGAAAATGTAGAGGTCACCCGCCGGGCCGCCGCGCATTCCCGCTTCGCCTTCGCCGGAAAGCCTGATCCGCGTTCCCTCTTCGACGCCTTGCGGGATGTTGACCGACAGGGTCCGTTCCTTGTTGACGCGGCCCGTGCCGGCGCATGAACGGCACGGGTCCTGAATGGTGCGGCCCTGGCCGTGGCATGAGGGGCATGAGCGTTCTACGGTGAAAAACCCCTGTTGCGAGCGGACCCGGCCGCGCCCCTGACAAGTCGAGCAGGAGACGGGCTCGGCCCCTTCTTTGGAGCCGGACCCCGAACATGCGTCGCATGCGACCGACGCCGGTACGCGTATTTCGGTCGTCTTGCCGTTGAAGGCGTCGTCCAGCGATATCTCCATGTTGAATCTGAGATCGTTGCCGCGGTTGCGCTCGCTTGTCCCGCGCGGGCCGCCCATGAAGTCGCCGAACAGGTCGCCGAAAACATTCGTGAAGGAGGACCCGAAGCCTTCGTCGAAGCCGCCCGCCCGGCCCTGGCCGCCTTCGAACGCCGCGTGGCCGAATTGGTCATAGGCCGCCCGTTTCTGGTCATCCTTGAGGATATCGTAAGCTTCGTTGATCTCCTTGAACTTCCGCTCGGCCTCCTTGTCGCCGGGGTTGCGGTCCGGATGATAGAGCATGGCAAGTTTGCGGAAAGCCGCCTTCAACTCGTCCGGCGACGCGTTCCGGTCGACGCCCAGGACCTCGTAATAACCACGCTTTGCCATATTATCGTCCGACGGTCGTCAGCCTGCGGATTGACACGCGCAGGCTCGGCTATTGCGGTTTCTTGTCGTCGTCGTCGACTTCCTGGAAGTCCGCGTCCACGACGTCGCTCTCGTCTTTGCCGTCGGCGGCCGTATCGTCGGCGCCCGGCGCCTCGCCGGCCTGGCTGTACATGGCCTCGCCCAGCTTCATGGCGGCTTTGGACAATATCTCGGACTGCTCCTTGATCTTTGCGGTCTCGCCGTCGTCCAGGGCGGCCTTCAGATCCTTGACCGCGGTCTCCACGGCGTCCTTGTCCTCGCTCGAGATTTTGTCTCCGGCCTCCTCCAGGTTCTTTTCGGTGGCGTTGACCAGCGCTTCGGCCTGGTTTTTGATTTCCACTTCTTCGCGGCGCTCCTTGTCTTCCGCCGCGTGTTCTTCCGCATCCCTCACCATTCGTTCGACCTCCTCCTCGTTGAGACCGCCGGAGGCCTGGATGCGAATTTGCTGTTCTTTGCCGGTCGCCTTGTCTTTGGCGGAAACGTTGACGATGCCGTTGGCGTCGATGTCGAACGTGACTTCGATCTGCGGAATGCCGCGCGGGGCCGACGGAATGCCCACCAGGTCGAATTGTCCCAGGAGCTTGTTGTCGGCGGCCATTTCGCGTTCGCCTTGGAACACGCGAATGGTGACCGCGCTTTGATTGTCTTCCGCGGTCGAAAAGGTCTGTCCCTTTTTGGTCGGAATCGTCGTGTTCCGGTCGATCAGCCGGGTGAAAACGCCGCCCAGCGTTTCGATCCCCAGCGACAGGGGCGTCACGTCGAGCAGCAGCACGTCTTTGACATCCCCTTGAAGCACGCCCGCCTGAATCGCCGCGCCCATGGCCACCACTTCGTCGGGATTGACGCCCTTGTGGGGCTCTTTGCCGAAGAAGTTTTTCACCACGTCCTGCACTTTGGGCATGCGCGTCATGCCGCCGACAAGCACGATCTCTTCGATCTCGCCGGCGCTGAGACCGGCGTCCTTCAGAGCGGCTTTGCACGGCTTGATCGTTCGCTCGATCAGCTTGTCGACCAGCGCTTCGAGCTTCGCGCGCGTCAGCTTCATGGTCAGATGTTTGGGGCCCGACTGGTCCGCCGTAATGAACGGCAGGTTGATTTCCGTCTGCGTTGCCGACGAAAGCTCGATCTTGGCTTTTTCGGCGGCTTCCTTCAGACGCTGAAGCGCGAGCCGGTCATCGCGCAGGTCGATGCCCGCTTCCTTTTTGAATTCTTCGGCCAAATAGTCGAGGATTTTGAGGTCGAAGTCTTCGCCGCCGAGGAACGTGTCGCCGTTGGTGGACTTCACTTCGAAGACGCCGTCGCCGATCTCCAGAATCGAGACGTCGAACGTGCCGCCGCCCAAGTCGAAAACGGCGATCACTTTGCCGTCCTGCTTGTCGAGACCGTAGGCCAGTGAGGCGGCCGTCGGCTCGTTGATGATGCGAAGCACTTCGAGGCCCGCGATTTTGCCCGCGTCTTTGGTCGCCTGACGCTGGGCGTCGTTGAAGTAGGCGGGTACCGTGATGACCGCCTGGCTCACGGCGTCGCCCAAATAGGCTTCGGCCGTTTCTTTCATCTTTTGAAGGACGAACGCGGAGATTTGAGAGGGCGAGAATTTTTCGCCTTCGCGCCCTTCGACCCAGGCATCGCCGTTATCGGTCTTGACGATCTTGTAGGGCACCATGTCCATGTCTTTTTTCGTCATCGGGTCATCGAAGGGGCGTCCGATGAGCCGCTTGATGGCAAAGAAGGTGTGTTCGGGGTTGGTTACCGCCTGGCGTTTCGCCGGTTGGCCGATGAGCCGCTCTCCATCGTCCGAAAACGCGACGGTCGACGGCGTCGTCCTCATCCCTTCGGCGTTTTCGATCACTTTGGGATTTTTGCCGTCCATGATGGCGACACAGGAATTGGTCGTGCCAAGGTCGATCCCTATAACTTTCGGCATCTCGATCTCTCTTCTTTTCGGCGGCGCTCGCCGGTCGTATCGTCCACCGGACCGAACCCCAGTTAACGTCGAAATTTAATCAGGAAGTCGTGCTTCCTGAGAGGATATAGGTTGAGGCGGCGATTCGCGCAACCGGCAACGGCAAAGTTTATGCCCGTCCCGGGCCGGGCCGCGACCGTTTCAACCGCATGTTCAGGGTTGCAGTGAGCGGGCCTTGGGCGGATAGTCTGCGGCCATGAGCGACCCCAAACCGGATGCCGCGCCCTCTTGTTGGGTCCTGACGGAGGGCTTGGCCGGCATGGAAGCGCAGGCCCGGGGCTTGGCCGAGGCGATGGGCCTTGAGCCGCGCGTCCTGCGTGTCGAGTTGACGCGCCCCTGGCGCTGGCTGCCGCCGCTGCTGGTTCCCGACCCGCTGCGATTCGTGGCCGCGGAGGGCCGTCCCGCAGGGCCGCCGTGGCCCGACATGCTCATATCCTGCGGGCGGAAATCGGTTGCCCCGGCGATGACGATGAGACGTTTGGCGGGCGCGGCGACGTTTGCCGTTCATATTCAGAACCCGGGCGTCGATCCGGCCAGGTTCGATCTGGTCGTCGCGCCGTCGCACGACAATCTCGAGGGCCTCAATGTCATCCCGACTCTGGGGTCGCTCGGCCGCGTGACACCGGAGCGGCTGGCCGCGGCCGGCCCGCGGTTTCTAAGCCGTTTCGAACACCTTCCGCAGCCCCGCGTCGCGGTTCTTGTCGGCGGCGACAGCCGTGCCTTCGAACTCACCGAAGACATCGCCCGCCGTTTGGTCCGCGACCTGGTTTCGCTTACCCGGCGGCACGGGGCGGGTCTGATGGTGACCGGGTCGCGCCGCACCGGCCCGGGCATCATGGAGCTTGTGCGAGAGGGCTTGAGACATGTCCCGGCGGAGGTCTGGAACGGCGAGGGCGACAATCCCTATTTTGGGATGTTGGCGCTTTCCGACCATGTGATCGTGACCGGCGAATCGGTGAACCTGGTATCGGAGGCCGCCGCCACCGGCCGTCCGGTGCATGTGGTGCCCCTGAAAGGAGGGTCCGCGCGCTTCGACCGGTTTCATCGCGCCATGGAGCGCGCGGGCATTACACGACCCTTCGACGGGCGTCTCGACCGCTGGAGCTACCAACCCCTTCAAGAAACCCGCCGCGTGGCCGAAGAGATAAGCCGCCGCCGGCTGTCGGGCTAGGCCGTCGAGTCCGTCGTCTCCCCGTCCGGGTCCGGCGTCGATGCGGGCGACTCACCCGTCGACGAGGCCGCGTCGGACGGCGCCTCCGCCTCGTGTTTGGCGACGATCACCTCGGCCGCGCGCAGCAGCCGCTCGTTCAAGGCATATCCAACCCGTATGACCTGTGCGACCGAGCCTTTGGGCAGGTCGCGCCGCGGCATTTCCGCCATGGCCTGATGAAGGTTGTGATCGAACTTTTCTCCGGAGGCGGGTTCGATCTTGACGATGCCGTTTTTCTCGAACGCCGACTGAAGTTCCCGCTCGGTCATTTCGATGCCGGCGATGAAATTGCTCCCGGCGTCTCGGAGGTCCTCCGTCACGCTTTGCAGCGCGCGCTGCAAATTGTCGGCCACGTTCATCAGGTCGCGGGCGAACCTGTCGATGCCGAATTTGACGGCATCGATTTTTTCCCGCTCGGTCCGTTTGCGCACATTTTCCGCTTCGGCGGCCACGCGAAGAAGCCTGTCTTTGAGGTCCGCGATCTCTTTCTGCAGGTCTTCGACGGCGGGCTCGCTCTTTTCGTCGGTCGGCGCGTCAGGGGGCGGCGTCGACGCTTCCTCTCCGGTTCGCTCCCGGGCCGGGTCTTGGGGCTGCGACTCGTCCTGCCCTTCCGGGTCCGGCGTTTCGGGCGCAGGCTCGCGCCCTTTCTCGTGCGGATCGTCCGGCAAACTCATACCTCCTCCTTCGATCAAACTCGGGGCTCCGTTCGGCGCTTGTCTATCAGGACACCACACGTCCTACAACCTTCGCCGTGTAGTCCACCAGAGGTATGACGCGCGCGTAATTCAGCCGTGTCGGGCCGATCACGCCCAGCGCGCCCACCACTTTCCGGTCGCTGTCCATATAGGGCGAAATGATGAGCGACGACCCGGAAAGACTGAACAGCCGGTTCTCGGAACCGATGAAAACCTTGATCCCTTCGCCGGCCATGGCGAATTCCATGAGTTGGATGAGGTCGCGCTTGTTTTCCAGGTCGTCGAACAGCATGCGCACCCGTTCCAGGTCCGCGGCGGCCTCGATATCTTCGAGAAGATTGGCGCGTCCGCGAACGATGAGCGACGCCGGCTCGATGGTTTCGTCGCCGGACAAGTCCACGAGTCCGGCTTGAACGAGTTTCGCGGTCAGTTCGTCCAATTGGGCTTTTTCGTGTTCGATCTCCGCTAAAACCTCGTCCTTGACCTCGGACAGCGTGCGGCCCCTGATGCGCGCGTTCAAGAAATTGCCGGCCTCGGTCAGGGCCGCCGGCGGCATGCCGAGCGGTACTTTCACGATGCGGTTTTCAACGGCGCCCCCTTCGGTGACGATCACCACGAGAGCCTGACCGGGCGCGGTCGAGACGAACTCGATATGCTTGAGCGGCGCTTCGACTTTGGGCGTTACGATGAGCCCCGCGCATTGGGACAGGCCCGACAGCATGGCGGTCGCTTTGGTGAGCACGTCTTCGATGGTTCTTTCGCTCCCCGCGAGCCGCTGCTTGATGGACCGCCTCTCGGCTTCCGAGAGATCTCCGATTTCGAGAAACGCGTCGACAAAGAGCCTGAGACCCGGCTGGGTCGGCACCCGCCCCGCACTCGTGTGCGGCGAGTGCAGCAGACCCATGTGCTCCAAATCGGACATGACATTGCGGATCGTGGCCGCCGACAAGGACAGGTATGAGCGCTGCGAGACCGTGCGGGAGCCTACCGGGTCGCCGGTATCCAAATAGGTCTCGACGATTTCCCGAAAAATGGCTCGGGAACGTTGATCCAAATCGTTCAAGCTGATCTGCCCCGCGTTCGACACCGGCCCGTCACCCAAAACCACGATCCTTCCGCAAGTACGGATATCAAACTATCATAAATCGCGCCTGGACGCAGACCTCTCCGCAGGCTACAGAACGGCACGTTTTCAGCCTCCATTTCTGAAGGGAAAGCTCATGCGCCCCTCTGGACGACAACCCGACGATTTGCGCCCGGTTTCCTTCGAGCCGGGCTTTGCCAAACATGCCGAAGGCTCCTGCTTTGTCAGGTTCGGCGGCAGCCACGTTCTGTGCACCGCAAGTCTGGAAGACAGGGTGCCGCCGTTTTTACGCAATACGGGCCGAGGCTGGGTCACGGCGGAATACGGCATGCTGCCGCGCGCCACCGGCAGTCGCATGCGCCGGGAGGCCGCCGCCGGGCGGCAATCGGGGCGGACGCTTGAAATTCAAAGGTTGATCGGACGTTCACTGCGTGCGGTCATCGACGCGGAAAAGCTGGGGGAGCGTCAAATTACGGTCGATTGCGACGTCATCCAGGCCGACGGCGGCACGCGCACCGCCTCCATCACGGGCGCTTGGGTGGCCCTCAAACAATGCGCCGACCATATGACCGCAACCGGTTTGATCGAGGCGGAGGCGGTCATGGATCAGGTCGCCGCGGTTTCCTGCGGCATTTATGACGGCGTTCCCGTCCTGGATCTCGATTATGCGGAGGATTCGTCCGCTTCGGCGGACGCCAATTTCGTCATGACCGGCGCGGGCGGGATTGTGGAAATTCAGGGCACCGCCGAGGGCGACCCTTTTAGCGAGAGCGAATTCCAATCGCTTATGGCGTTGGCGAAAGAGGGCATCGGCGCGTTGCTGCGTTTGCAAAGGGAGGCGCTCCGCTTCAAGTAGCCGCGTCCCCTGTTTCGTACTATTGTCCGCTCATGACCGCCCGCGCTTATCGAACCTTTTCCGATGACTCGATCGTAGTGGCGAGCCACAACCCGGGCAAGGTCCGCGAAATCACGGCATTGCTGGCGCCGTTTGACGTTCGCGTGATGTCGGCGGCGGACCTGGGCCTGCCGGAACCGGAGGAAACCGGCGGCACTTTTGCCGCGAACGCGCGTTTGAAAGCCGGCTCGGCCAGTTACCATTCCGATCTTCCGTCCCTGGCCGACGATTCGGGTCTTTGCGTTTCGGGTTTGGGCAATGCGCCCGGCATATATTCGGCGCGATGGGCGGGCCCGGCGCGCGACTTTACGGCCGCCATGCGCCGCGTTCACAAGGAATTGACGGATATGGGCGGCACCGACCGGCGCGCCCATTTCGTCTGCTGTTTGTGCCTCGCCTGGCCCGACGGCCATGTGGAAACGTTCGAGGGGCGGGTGGACGGAGATCTCGTCTGGCCGCCGAGAGGCGACGGGGGGTTCGGTTACGACCCGATGTTCGTACCGGAGGGTCAGAGCCGGACGTTCGGTGAATTGGAGTCCGCCGTGAAACAGGCCGTCTCCCATCGGACCAGGGCGTTCACACGGTTGGTCGATGCCTGTTTTGCCGACCGCTGACGAAAAACGGCCGCTTGGAATCTACCTGCATTGGCCGTTTTGCGAAGCGATTTGCCCCTATTGCGATTTCAATGTGGCTCGCGGGCGTAATGTGGATGACCATGCGTGGACCGACGCGTTCATCGCCGAACTCACCCATATGAGATCGAAAGCGGTCAATCACGTCGTGGAAAGCATCTATTTCGGGGGCGGCACGCCGTCCCTCATGACGCCCGCGAACATTCGCAGGCTGATCGATCACATAAAGTCGTTGTGGAACGTGCGCGACGATTGCGAAATCTCGCTTGAAGCCAACCCCACCCACGGAGAAACCGGGCGCTTTGCGGCCCTGGCCGAAGCGGGCGTCACGCGGTTGTCTCTCGGTGTTCAGGCTCTGAACGACAAGGACCTCAAGCGGCTGGGGCGTTGGCACTCCAAAGACGATGCCCGGCGCGCTTTCGACAGGGCGCGTCCGCTTTTTGACGTGGTCTCGATCGATCTCATTTACGGGCGGCCCGGACAGTCGTGCGCCGATTGGTCGGTCGAGCTTGGCGAAGCATTGTCTTGGCGTCCGCTTCATCTTTCGCTCTATCAGTTGACGATCGAGCCGGGCACGGCGTTTTGGAACATGCGCGCGCGCGGCGCGCTCACGATGCCGCCGGAAGAGGGTCTTGCCGACCTTTATGACTTGACGCAGGAACTTTGCGAGAGGTCCGGACTGTCCGCCTACGAGGTATCCAATCACGCGCTGCCCGGGCGCCAATGCCGGCATAATCTGGGCTACTGGCGGTCACAAGATTATGTCGGCGTGGGTCCGGGCGCCCATGGACGCCTCACCGTCCACAAAACGCGGTACGCGACCGAGACCGTTCGCAAGCCTCAAGATTGGCTGCGGCAGGTTGCGCGGAGCGGCCATGCCGTTCGCTGCCGGGAGGCGCTGTCGGCGAAAACCCGGGCTGCCGAGATGCTGCTTATGGGACTCAGACTCTCAAGCGGCATTTGTCTCGCGGAATATGAAAGGATTTCCGGCGCGCCGCTTGCGGAAGATCGGCTCGCGGAACTTGAAGAACAGGATTTGGCGTGTCGCGTCGACGGCCGCCTTTACACCACAAAACAGGGCCGCGCCGTTCTCGACCGTGTTGTTGAAGCGTTGGCCCCTTAGGAACCGGCTTCGAAAGCCTTGGGCGCCGCACCGATCACGTCGAAACCGTCCGTCGTCACTTTGAGCACGGCCAGGCCCCTCTCCGAGCGGCCGTCGGGCAACAGGCGGAACCGTCCGTCGACCCCGACAAAGCCTTCGGGGTTGGTTATATCGGCTTGGCGGAAGCGCTCGCCCTTCGGACCTGCAGCGAGGGCGGCGGCCAGCGTCACTGCGTCATAGGCGAGGCTGGCGATACGTTGCGGCGCGCGGCCGTAGGTCCGGGCGAAGCTTTGTCTGAATGTTTCGTAGGTATTGGGCGAGGGCGCCGCGAACCAGCCGCCCTGCAGGGACGGTTCGCGGACGATTTCCGGATTGTCCCACAGCCCCGTGCCCAGAAATTTCACGATACGCGGGTGAACCTCATAATAGGCAAGCAGGGGCGCCAGGCTTTTCAAGAGGTTGCCTTCTTCCGGAATGAGCACCGCCTGGTAGTCGGTCCCGCCCCAAACCTCGATCTTTTCCAACAGCTCAAGCTCTTTCTGCGAATCTTCGTCCTCCTTTTCGCCCAAACGCCGTCTTTCGAACTGGATGGCCGCCAGTCGGGCGTCGTAGTTCGCTATCCGTTTGACCGGCTCGAACATGCGCGAGGGTTCCCGGACGTAATGTTCAACTTGAGTAACGGTGCCGCCCGTTTTTATCACGCTGTCATTGAACGCCGTCCGCACGCGCTCCCCGTAAGGCCCTTCAGGAATCAGGGCCGCAAATCTCGATATGCCCCGTGACACGGCAAAGCGCGTCACGGTTTCAATTTCGTCTTCGGGCATGAAACTCAGTAGATAGACGCCGTCTCCCGCAACGTTTCGATCTGTCGAGAAGGCTACGACGGGTACGCCGGCCGCGCGGGCAACGGGCGCCGCCGCTTGCACCGACGGTGCGAACAACGGGCCCAGAATCAGTTCCGCGCCCTGATCGACCGCTTCCCGTGCCGCCGCCGCCGCGCCTTCAGGCGTACCGTACGTATCTTTGGGAACAAGCAGCAGAGCCTCGTTGCTCTGATCGAAAAGAGCGAGCTGGGCGGCCTCGAACAGCGATTGGGCGCGCTCACGAATGTCTTCGGATTCTGCGCCCAAAGGCAATAAAATGGCGACGCGCACCGGGTCCCGGTTTTCCATGTGGGGCGGCATGATCCCCCGGCCGGGGCCTTGAGTTCCGATGGATGTTGCGGCCGCACCCGTTATAGTCCCCGCTCCGGGCGTCTCGCGGGCGCCGCAGGCCGCCAAAAAAGACATGCCCAGGAGGCAAGCGACCTTGAATATCGAAGGCGTCATAATCCGGAAGGCCCGCTCGGTCGAGCGTGTAACTGTATGATCGGTCAACTCGCGAAACGACATCTTTGCAAACACGAAAATTCCGTCAACTTATGTCCCGACCCCCTCGACGCATGAGCACCTCGGCGGATCAAAAAATATTGAGCCCCGGACTCTATGTCACCGCAACGCCGATCGGAAATCTGCGCGATATCACCTTGCGTGCGCTCGATGTGCTCGCCGCCTGTGACCTCATTCTTTGCGAAGATACCCGTGTAACCAAAAAACTGTTGAACGTTTACGGAATCACAAACCCCGTGCAAGCATATCATGATCACAATGCGGCAAAATTACGCCCCCGGATCCTGGCGCGTCTGGACGCGGGGCAACGGATTTGCCTGGTGAGCGATGCCGGCACGCCGCTCATCGCAGATCCGGGCTACCGGTTGGTTGGTGAATGTGCGTCGCGCGGCATCGCCGTAACGGCCGTGCCCGGCGCCTCGTCTCCCATAGCGGCCCTCAGTGTCGCCGGGCTGCCCACCGACCGCTTTCTCTTTGCCGGGTTTGTCCCTGCAAAAGCCGGCCCGCGCCGTCGGTTTCTGGGAGGTCTCGCCAAGGTGGATGCGACGCTTGCGTTGCTGGAAACCGGCCGTCGTCTGGCGCCGAGTTTGTCGGACATGTCGGACATCATGGGCGATCGGTTCGCCGTTGTCGCGCGCGAACTGACGAAGAAATTTGAAGAGGTACGGCGCGGTAATCTTGCGGCCCTGGCCGCAAGTTATGCGCAGGCCGCGCCGCCCAAAGGAGAACTGGTTGTCATGCTGGGGCCGCCGAAAGCCCCATCGCCGACGGCTGAAAGCGTTGAAGACATTGTCAAACGGGCGGTGTCCGCATTGCCGGACATGACCACGAAGGAGGCCGCATCGGCGATTGCCGGACAATTCAATCTGTCAAAGCGCGCGGTCTATGCAAGCCTTGTCGCGTTGAAGAAAGCAAAGTTTCGTGACGGGACTTGACGACGGTCCCTCACGGTCGCGCCAAAAAGCCGAGCGCTCAGGTGTGTGGGCCGAGCGGATTTGTGCCCTGTACTTGCAGGCCAAGGGATATCGCGTGCTGAAACGCCGCTACCGGACACCCGTCGGCGAAATCGATTTCATTGCTTGCAAGGGCGGTACGGTCGTTTTTGTCGAAGTGAAATTTCGCACCGGCAAGGCGGAGGTGTTGGAGGCCGTGACACCGCTCCAAATGAGGCGCATTCGCCGCGCCGCCGCGTTGTTTGCGGCGCGAAATCCCCGATGGGCGAAATCGGACCAGCGCTTCGATGTCGTGACTTTGTCGCCTTGGACGCTCCCAAAACATGTTAAGAACGCATGGTAAGGGACCGGAATTCATGTGATACGTTCCACTTGTCCCGGCTGTTTTTCGACGGCTTGCCTCATGCCCGAACCACTAGAGCTTCATCGCACGGAAACTCTCGCTCGATTAAAAGAAATCGGCGCCATGAAGGATGATGAAGTTCCCGTGGCGGAAGCGGCCCTTTTGCTTGCGGCCCTCGACCGGCCCGGCACCTTGCTCGAGCCGTATTTTGCCCATTTGGGTGAGATGACCGGGGCCGTTTCCCGGTTCTTGGCGACCATGGACCTTCCTGGCGGACAGCTTTCGGTGGGCGCGGCGCGGGCCCGGGCTTTGGGCGCCGTCATCGGTGACGAGTTTGGCTATTCAGGAGACCGGATAAACTACGACGACTTGCGGAATGCCAATCTTGTAGACGTGATCGAACGACGCAAAGGTCTGCCGGTGGCGTTGGGCATCCTCTATATTCACTGTGCTCAGCGCCTGGGCTGGGATCTGGCGGGCCTCGGCTTCCCGGGTCATTTCGTGTTAGGTTTGCGCGACGGCGCTGAACATATCATTCTCGACCCGTTCAACGGCGGACGCGTTCTCCATGCCGAAACCCTGGCCGAGCTTCTGCAACAGATGGGAGGCCCGTCCATTCAATTGAGCCCTGCCATGATTGAGCATGTCGATAATCGGGCGGTGCTGTTGCGCCTGGAAAACAACATCAAAACGCGACTCGTCGCTCAAGGTGACTATGACAAGGTGGAGGAAGTCATTCAGCGCATGGTTCTGATCGCGCCCGGCGAAGCGGACCTGTGGTTGGAATTGGGCGAAGCGCATGCTCAGGCGGGCAAGCTCGGGGCCGCCATACAAGCGCTCAAAAACTGTTTGGCGAAAAACCCCGGGCAGGCGCTCAAGCATGAAGCCAGCCGGGCCCTTGACAGCCTGCGGCGCAAACTCAATTAGAACCGCTCAACGAACCAGGACTACGCGCTCCATGACGCTCAAAGTCGCCATCCAGATGGATCCGATCGACGAGATCGATATCAAGGCCGACTCGACCTTTGCCCTGGCCCTCGAGGCGCAAGCCCGCGGTCATGAGCTTACCTATTATTTGCCTCACCATCTGAGCATGAAGGATGGGCGTCTCATCGCCCGCACCCGTGCTCTCGAGGTGCGCCCGGACGCCGGCAATCACTTTACTCTGGGTACGGAGACTATTGTCGATCTAGCCGTTATGGACGTTGTTTTGATGCGTCAGGACCCGCCCTTTGATATGAGTTACATAACGGCGACTCATTTGCTTGAGCATATTCATCCGGCGACTTTGGTCGTGAATGATCCGGCCGAAGTGCGCAACGCTCCGGAAAAACTCTTTGTTACCCGCTTTCCGGATCTGATGCCGCCCACACTCATCTCAAGTGATCCGCAAGAGATCAAAGCGTTCCGCGAGGTGCACGAGGATATCATTCTAAAACCCCTTTACGGCAATGGGGGCGCAGCCGTGTTTCGGGTGGCGCCCGGAGACGAGAACATCAACGCTCTTTTGGAGGTCTTCACCGAACTCTATCGCGAGCCCATTGTGGTTCAGTCCTATCTGCCCGAGGTGCGTCGGGGCGATAAACGGATTATTTTGATTGACGGTGAACCTGTGGGCGCCGTTAATCGAGTGCCCCTGGCGGGCGAGGTTCGTTCCAATCTTCATGTCGGCGGTCTTGCGGAGCAGTCCATTTTGACGGAACGTGACCGGGAGATCTGTGCGGCAATAGGACCCGAACTTAGAGTGCGGGGGCTCATTTTTGTCGGGATTGATGTCATCGGTGGGTTTCTTACGGAGATTAATGTGACCAGCCCTACGGGTATTCAGGAGATCACCCGATTTGACGGTTCCAATATTGCAGGTCTTGTCTGGGAGGCCATAGAGGCGCGCCGCTTGAATTTTGTTCCCTAAATGTTCTTGAAGATGATCTCCGGGTCGACTATGTTGGGGACGGCTTTGGATATGAGGCGGCTATGGTTGCGCACGTTTACACCCTTGCCTTTGAAGGCATTAACGCTCGGGAGGTCGATGTCCAGGTCCAGGTGACTTCGGGCATGCCCTGCTTCTCGGTCGTCGGCCTGGGCGACAAAGCGGTGTCTGAAAGCAAGGATCGTGTAAGGGCCGCTCTGTCCGCCATAGGTTTAGGCTTTCCCGCCAAGCGAATTACCGTCAATTTGGCCCCGGCCGACCTGCCCAAAGAAGGCAGCCATTATGATTTGCCCATCGCCTTGGGTCTTATGGTAGCGCTTGATGTGCTGCCCGCCGAAAGTTTGAATCGTTATGCGGCTATCGGCGAGCTTGCCCTTGATGGCGCTATCAGCAAGGTGGCGGGAGCGCTGCCCGCGGCCATGGCGGCCCATACCAACAACCGCGGACTCATTTGCCCGAAGGACTCCGGGCCGGAGGCTGCCTGGGCCGGCAACACCGCCGTCCTTGCCGCTCACAGTCTTATCAGCCTGGTCAATCACTTCAAAGGCAAGCAGATTTTGACACCGCCTGCGCCGGGGGCGCCTCTTGAAAGGCGGTCCGCGCCTGATTTGAGAGAGGTGCGCGGTCAGGAAACCGCTAAACGCGCCCTCGAAGTGGCGGCGGCCGGAGGGCACAACCTGTTGATGGTGGGCCCGCCCGGCGCGGGCAAGTCCATGATGGCGGAGCGTTTACCGGGTCTTCTGCCGCCGCTTACGGCCGCGGAGATGCTTGAAGTCAGTATGGTGCACAGCCTCGCCGGGCTGATCGATAAAGGCCGCATCGGTCGAGACCGGCCTTACCGTGCGCCCCATCATTCGGCCAGCATGGCGGCCATGGTGGGTGGGGGAAGCAGGATTAAACCGGGCGAGATTTCCCTCGCTCATTTGGGCGTCCTGTTTCTCGACGAGTTGCCGGAATTTGCGCGTCCCGTGCTCGACTCTCTACGCCAGCCCCTGGAGATGGGCGAGGTAAGCGTGGCGCGGGCCAATGCCCACGCGACCTTTCCGGCCTGCTTTCAACTGATCGCAGCCATGAATCCCTGTCGTTGTGGGCTTGCCCATCAGCTTGGACGGGCCTGCCGCCGCGGCTCCTATTGTATCGAGGAATATCAGACGCGGATTTCAGGGCCGCTTCTCGACCGTATCGATATCCGGCTTGACGTGCCGGCTGTCAGCGCTGCCGACTTGACCTTGCCGCCCGCACAGGAAGGCACGGCGGAAGCCGCCGCGCGCGTCGCGCGCGCGCGGCAAGCGCAGCATGATCGGTATGCGGGGCATGACGCGCCAGGCTCTTTGACAAATGCGCGCGTCCCCCCTTCATTGTTGGAAAAAGCGGCAAAACCGGACGAGCAGGGGGCGTCCCTTCTTGCCAAAGCGATCGAGGCTTTGAACCTGAGCGCCCGAGGTTATCACAGGGTCTTGCGCGTCGCGCGCACGCTTGCGGATTTGGACCGGGCCGAGGTGGTGGGGCGGGTTCACATTGCCGAAGCGCTCGCCTACCGTCGTGCGCCCGGGGCTCAACTGGCCGCCGCGGAATGAGACGCAGACCGAAGCCCTTGATGTTGTCATCCCGCGTGATGCGCTCGCGTTCGTTCGACATGGATGGCTTCTCGACCGAACCGTTGGAGCCGGGCGCCTCGCGACGTGATCAATCGCTGGACAAACTCGCCGCGCATCGCCATGGTGTCGCGAGCGCGTTGGGGCGGGTTCCACGGAGACGGGCGTGGCGGAGTTGGCCGGTCAAGGATATTCCAGACTACGAACCTGGTTCGATTCTCTCCAAATCTACAGGCATCCCCGTGTCGTTGCGATGTTGTTCCTGGGCTTCTCGGCGGGGCTTCCCTATTTCTTGATCTTCGGCACGCTGTCGGCGTGGCTCCGGCAAGAGGAAGTGGAACGCGCAGCGATCACTTACTTTAGCTGGGTCGGAATTTTGTTCTCGTTCAAATTCGTCTGGGCGCCCGTCATCGACCGGGCGCCCCTGCCGCAATTGACAAAGGTTCTGGGCCGGCGGCGCAGTTGGATGCTGGCCGGTCAAATCGGTATCTTGACCGCTCTGGTTGGCATTGCCCTCAGCGATCCGGCGACGCAACTTGCCTATGTTGCGATGCTCTGCGTCTTTTTGGCGTTTTCTTCCGCCACTCAGGATATTTCCATGGATGCCTATCGCATCGAAGCGGTGCCTCCAAATATGCAGGGAGCGATGGCCGCGACTTATCAACTGGGGTACCGCTTGGGCATGATCGTCTCGGGGGCAGGCGCGCTTTATATAGCTGCATCGAGCGGCTGGCGGATTGCCTATTTGGCCATGGCCGTGCTGGTTTTTGTCGGCGTGATCACGGTTTTGGTCATACAAGAGCCAACACCGCCGCGTGACGAGGCCGCCGACGAGCGAGAGAAGAAGCTGGCAAATTCCTTGTCATCCGGATTGGGCGGGCAAGGACACGCTCTGATCCATTGGTTTTCCGCCGCGGTGATCAGCCCGTTCGTCGATTTCTTTTCACGCGTGGGCCGGGTCGGCGTCGCCATCCTGGTTTTTATTGCCGTTTACAAGTTGAGCGATGTTGTTCTCGGCATCATTGCGAATGTTTTCTACATAGATTTGGGCTTCACCCTTTCCCAAATCGCCAGCGTGACGAAAGTCTTCGGTGTCGTCATGACCATGATCGGGGCGGTCGTCGGCGGCATGTCGGTATCACGTTACGGGATTATGCGTCCCGTTCTCGCGGGGGCCGTCTTGATCGCCGCTACGAACCTTTTATTCGCCTTACTTGCCGTCGCAGGTGCGGACCTTGTGTTTCTAACTCTCACAATTAGCGCCGACAACTTCACCCAGGGCTTTGCGGGGGCTGCATTCATTGCGTATATGTCCAGCCTGACCAACACCGCTTACACGGCCACGCAATACGCTTTATTCAGTTCGATTATTCTGTTGCCGGGCAAGTTGATCGGCGGGCTTTCCGGAACGATCGTCGACGTGACAGGCTATTTCAACTTCTTTGTGTTCGCCGCGGCCATGGGGATTCCCGCCATAGCGCTTTCAATATTCTTAATGCTGCGCGGACCCGAGACCGATTCCACGCCGGCGGCCGCAAAAGCCCGGATCTGACGCCGGTGTTCCCTTCGACCCTTCCGCGGATTGATATTGGCGCTTTGTCGGGACCGTGTAAGCCGCTGTCAGGCTGCAGATGCCGTGTTCGGGCTCGAAATCTTGGTCTGTTCTGCTAGGGTCGGGCTATGGGCGAACTCTTTGCCAACTCTTCCGGCGGTGTATCTTCGCGCGGCGCAAAAATGTCCGCAAAAGGCGCTGTTACGCCCATGATGGCGCAATACTTCGCCATCAAAAATAAATATGCAGATTATCTTTTATTTTACCGCATGGGCGACTTCTACGAACTGTTTTTTGAAGATGCGGTCAGCGCCGCCGCCGCTCTCGATATCGCGCTCACCAAGCGGGGCAGACATTTGAATAAAGACATCCCCATGTGCGGCGTCCCTGTCCATTCGTCCGAAGCATATTTACAAAAACTCATACGCAAAGGTTTCAAGGTCGCCATTTGCGAGCAGATGGAAGATCCCAAGGAAGCCAAGAAACGGGACTCCAAAGCGGTCGTGAAACGCGACGTCATCCGGCTGGTGACGCCGGGTACGCTGACGGAAGACGCACTCCTCGACGCTCGTCGACACAACTATTTGGCGGCAGTGGGCGTCACGTCCGGCGGCGCCGATATGGCGCTTGCGTGGCTTGACATGTCCACCGGCGATTTTCATGTGGTCGAAGTGGACAAGGCGGGTCTCGGCGCCGAGCTTTCGCGCCTCGACCCGGGGGAGGTTCTTGTGCCCGAACCGTTTGTGCAAAACGGGTCGCTCGGAGGTGCTTTGGAAGGGCTGGGCGACAAGGTGTCATTGCTTGCTCGCGGTCAATTCGACAGCGATATGGCTGGTGAACGGTTGAAGACCATTTTTGGCGTGAATGCGCTTGAGGGTTTTGGCTCGTTCGGCCGCGCCGAGACCGCCGCCTGCAGCGCGCTCATCTCTTATGTGGAGCTAACCCAAATGGGGCATATGCCCGCCCTGAAACCGCCTCAGCGCAAGATCAAGGGATCGGTGCTTGCGATGGATGCCGCAACCAGGCGCAACCTTGAGCTCATCCGTACACTGAGCGGTGAGCATAAGGGCAGCGTATTGTCAGTCATAGATCAAACCGTGACAGGTGCCGGCGCGCGGCTCTTGCAACAAAGACTGGTCAGTCCTCTGACGGATTCGGACGCCATTGAGCGGCGCTTCAACGCGGTTGAACACTTTATTGGCCACCGTGCGCTGAGGGACAACGTGCGCGGCACTCTTAAACAATGCCCTGACATGGCGCGCGCGCTGTCGCGACTTCACTTGGGCCGGAGCGGACCCCGCGATTTGGCCGCCATACGGGATGGATTGAAGGTCGCACACGAGATGCGCCGTTCGATCGAAGCCGATCAAGCTGCTCTTCCCGCTGAATTGGCCGAGGCGGTACAAGGCCTTGGGGACCACCAGGATCTGACCTGCGAGCTGGCCCGGGCGCTTGTCCACGACCTGCCGTCTACGGCGCGGGACGGCGGCTTTATCGCGGAAGGCTATGATTCCGAACTCGACGAGGCCAGACGTCTGCGAGATGACAGCCGTCGAGTGATTGCATCCCTGCAATCCCGATATGCCAAGTCGGCGGACATTAAGAGTCTCAAAATTCGTTACAACAATATTTTGGGTTATTTTATCGAGGTAGCCGCTCAGTATACGAATAAAATGCAAACGCCGCCCTTGGCGGAAACATTTATTCATCGTCAAACTTTAGCCAATGCAGGCCGTTTTACAACCGTCGAACTCGGCGAAATCGACAGCAGAATTTCACTCGCCCGCGATCAAGCTCTGACAATAGAGCAGAAATTGTTCGACAATCTTGCGCGTCTTGTCACCGATCATGTCCAGGAGATTTCACGTGTCGCGGAAGCCATTGCCGTCATCGATGTGTCGGCGGCTCTTGGGCAGCTTGCAGTCGTGCGCCGCTACACGCGGCCCGTGCTTGAAACGAGCAACAGCCTTGACATCACCCAAGGACGCCATGTCGTTCTTGAAGAGATTCTTGAGCGTCAAGGGAAGACGGGCTTTGTTGCCAATGACTGTGCTTTAGGCAGCGGCAAAGACGCTGCGCGTATTTGGCTGGTTACGGGGCCCAACATGGCAGGAAAGTCGACTTTCCTCCGTCAGAACGCTCTTATCGTCATTCTTGCGCAAATGGGCTCGTACGTACCCGCGGGCAAAGCGCGGCTGGGCATTGTCGACCGATTGTTCAGCCGTGTCGGGGCGGCGGACGATCTGGCGCGCGGGCGCTCCACCTTCATGGTGGAAATGGTTGAAACGGCGGCCATTCTCAATCAGGCTACACCGCGTTCGCTTGTCATACTGGACGAAGTGGGCCGGGGCACGGCAACTTTCGACGGACTGTCGATTGCCTGGGCGTGCGTCGAACATTTACACGAAACCAATGCCTGCCGCGCCCTTTTCGCCACGCATTATCACGAGCTCACCGCGCTGGCCCACACGCTTGACGACCTCACGAACGTTACCATGAAGGTGCGCGAATGGAAGGACGGCGTTGTCTTTCTGCACGAAGTCATCACGGGCGTCGCGGATCGTTCCTATGGCATTCAGGTTGCCAAACTCGCCGGTTTCCCGCCGCATGTCATTACCCGCGCAGGCGAAGTTTTGAGTTTTTTGGAAGACGAGCGTCGTACGCGGGGCCCCACATCCATGATTGATGATTTGCCTCTCTTTTCGTCGGCGGCTCAAAACGAAGATTCGGAACCGAGCGAGGTTGAAAAAGCGCTCGCCGCCGTTCATCCGGATGATCTCACGCCCCGGGATGCTTTGGATTTTGTATATAAATTGAGGGCTTTGCTAAAACCCACATGAGTGAGCCTCCAAGTCGTGAACGGCTTTCTCTTGCCCGTGGCGTCATCTCTTTGCGCCGCTTCGAGCGCGAACTCAAAGAGGCATGGCGGCAAAACCCGGTTTGAGTTTGCGCGAAGATGTGCGGCGCGCTCAGTCGACACTCGCGATATATTGCCGAGTGCTGCGGTATTGTAGTTTGAGTGGCTTTTAAGTCAGGCAATGAAACAGAAAGCAGACAGGCGCAAAAAGCGGTCAGCCGCCGAAACGTTCGGAGCGGAACTTAACGCCATTGCCGTAGACGACGCGCTGGGGGATGCGGCTCGAAAACACGCACTTCTCGAACGCTTGCGCTCTTGGTACAGAGACTGCCTTGAAGAGGCGGAGAGCAAGCTAAAGGCGCGCGCGCAAGGCTATCAAGTCGCCGAGCTTATTTGTCAGCAAACTGACGTTCTTATTCGAACTTTGTATCAAGTCATTACCGAGCACCTTTATCCCGTGCAAAATCCGACCGAAGCGGAACGCTTGAGTGTGATCGCCGTGGGCGGGTACGGACGCGGGCACTTGGCTCCCCACTCGGATATCGATCTCTTGTTTCTGATGCCCTACAGACAGACTGCCTGGGGCGAAAGCGTGGTTGAATACATGCTATATCTCTTATGGGATTTGGGTCTCAAGGTGGGTCACGCCACCAGGACGGTGGAACACTGTCTGCGCTTGGCCAAGCAGGACCTTACGATTCGCACCGCCATTCTGGAAAAGCGTTATCTCGCAGGCGACCGCGACCTGTTCGAGGAACTGAGAACGCGGTTTGCCGGCGAGATCGTGGCCGGCACGACGCGCGAATTCGTCGAGGCTAAACTGCAGGAGCGCGCCGCCCGACATGCCCGCGCCGGAGACTCGCGCTATCTCGTCGAGCCTAACGTCAAGGACGGCAAAGGGGGCTTGCGCGATTTAAACTCGCTCTTCTGGATCGCCAAATATGCGTATCAAGTGGAAACGGCGCGCGAGCTTGTGCGCGCGGGACTCTTTACCAAGGACGAATACCGCACGTTTCTTAAAGCCTACTCTTTTTTGTCGTCGGTGCGCTGCCATCTCCATTTTCTGACGGGCCGCGCGGAAGAGCGTTTAACGTTTGACGTCCAACCGGAAATGGCCGAACGCCTCGGTTATATGGACCGCGCCGGCCAGCCCGCCGTCGAGCGTTTTATGAAGCACTATTTTTTAGTGGCCAAAGACGTCGGTGCGCTGACACGGATTTTCTGCGCGAGCCTTGAAACGGCGCAAGCCAAGAAATGGCCGCGCCTTGGCCGATTGCTCCGCTTTGCCGCCGGCCGCAAACCGCTGCACGAAGGTTTCCGTATCGAGGGCGGCCGCCTTAACGTCACGGGGCCCGGCGTTTATAAGACTGATCCGGTCAATTTGTTGCGGTTGTTTTATATCGCTGATCAAAATGCCACCGACATTCATCCCGATGCGTTGAAATATGCGACGCGCTCGTTGGGCCTTATCGATAAGGATTTGCGAAAAGACCCTCAAGCCAACGAGCTTTTTCTTAAGACGCTTACCTCACGGCGTGATCCGGAATGGGCACTCCGGCGCATGTGCGAGGCCGGTGTGCTCGGCAAGTTCGTGCCCGATTTCGGGCGCGTTGAAGCGATGATGCAGTTCAACATGTATCATCACTATACGGTCGATGAGCATATAATCCGCGCGATCGGAATCCTCTCACGGGTCGAGAAGGGAGGGCTCGCAGACGAAAATCCCCTTGCCGACAAGATCGTGCACAAAGTATTCAGCCGCCCGGTGCTTTACATCGCGCTTTTCCTTCACGACATCGCAAAGGGAAGGCCGGAAGATCACTCGCTTGTCGGTTCGCGTCTTGCGAGAAGGTTGTGCCCGCGCCTGGGCTGCACGAACGTTGAGACGGAAGCCGTCGCGTGGCTGGTGGAAAACCATCTCGTGATGAGTGATTTTGCCCAAAGTCGCGACATCTTCGACCCCAAAACCATTAAAGATTTCACCCATATCGTTCAAAGTCCCGAGCGTTTGAGATTGCTTCTTGTACTGACGGTTGCCGACATTCGTGCGGTCGGCCCGGGCGTTTGGAACGGCTGGAAGGGGCAGCTCTTGAGAGATCTTTACCATGCGTCCGAAAGCGTTCTTCAAGGAGGTGAAGCGCCGGGCGGCGCCGCGTCGCGTGAGACCCGCGTCAGGGCGGCGCAAGACGCGCTGGCGGAGCGGGTCGGCGACTGGTCGAAGGATCGGCGCGAGCTTGCCCTGACCAGACATTCCGAGTCCTATTGGCTCAGTTTCGGCCCGGATGTCCATCAGCGTCATGCGGAAATCATGAGACAGGCCGATGAAAAAGGCCAAGGCGCGGCCCTCGACATCCGGATCGATTCATTCAAATCGATCACGGAAATCGCCATCTACAGCGATGACAAGCCGGGACTGTTCTCGCGGCTGGCGCTCGCCTTTACCGTATCAGGCGCCACCATTATGGATGCCAAGGCATTTACGACGTTGGACGGCAAAGCGCTCGACGTGTTTTACGTGCAAGACGCCGCGGGCGCGCCCTTTTCGGAACACTCACGATTGACTCGTCTGCGCCGCGCCATTGAACAGGCTATAGACGTGACTCTTGCGCCTGAGCGGCAATTCATACCGCCGAAGCTCCGCCCGCGGGAAAGAGCATTTTCGGTCGAGCCTCAAGTTTTGATCGACAATCAGGCGTCCGAAATCCATACGCTGATCGAAATCAACGGGCGCGACCGGCCGGGGCTTCTATATTTGTTGACCTCTACTTTGGGCTCGATGCACTTTACCGTCGCGTCGGCACATATTTCCACTTATGGAGAGCGCGCCGTCGATGTGTTCTACGTCAAGGACCGCGCGGGGTTCAAAGTAACCAATAAGACATCGATAGAAGCTATAAAGGAGGCTTTGTTAAAAGTTCTTGCCGCTGACCAATCGGCAAATCAGGGGAAAGCTGCGGAATAAAGATGCCGAACACACACGCGGTGTCACCATTCAAAAGACTGGTCAAAAATACGGCGACCGTAGGCGCCATGACCATGGTAAGCCGCGCGCTGGGCTTTGTCCGCGACATTTTGATTGCCTTGTTTCTGGGTGCGGGGCCTGTGGCCGATGCTTTCGTCGTCGCGTTTCGTCTGCCTAACCTGTCGCGGCATTTGTTTGCTGAAGGCGCATTCAACGCCGCCTTCGTGCCCCTGTTTTCGAAACGGTATGAGGCGCAGGGTTTGGCGTCGGCCAGAGGATTCGCTGAAAGCACCTTGGGTATTTTTTTGATCGCCTTGTCGTTCGTTACGATCTCAGGCATTGTTGCCATGCCTTGGGTTGTCAAGGTCTTGGCGCCCGGTTTTGTCGACGAACCGGAAAAGTTCGAGACCACGGTTCTCTTCGCACGCATCACTTTTCCTTATCTCTTGTTCATTTCTCTGGTCGCGCTTTACGGCGGCATGTTGAACTCTCTTGGCCGTTTTTCGGCCGCTGCCGCGATGCCCGTGCTTCTCAATATCACCCTTATCGGCGCCATTGTCCTGTTGACGCCCGGCATGCCGACGGCAGGACATGCCCTCTCCTATGGCGTTGCCTGGGCGGGCATATTGCAGTTTCTCGTGTTGGCATGGGCCGTGCGTCGGGCGGGATTGTCGTTGCGCTTGCCGCGGCCGAAACTCACGCCAAGCGTACGCAGGTTCATTCGTTTGGTCGTCCCCGGCGTCATCGCGGGCGGTATCACACAAATCAACACCATGGTCGGCACCATGATTGCATCGCTCGAAGCGGGAGCGGTGTCGTATCTCTACTACTCGGAACGGGTCTATCAACTGCCCCTTGGTTTGATTGGCGGGGCGATAGGAGTCGTTTTGCTGCCGACGGTTTCCCGTCAACTCCGCGCGGGTGAAACGCCCGCCGCCTTGAGCAGTCAGAACCGAGCGCTGGAACTCTCCATGTTGTTGACGCTTCCCGCGACGGCGGCGTTACTCGCCTTTCCGCTCATTATCGTGACGGTTTTGTTCGAGCGCGGCGCCTTTGATGCGGTGACGTCTCAAATGACCGCCGACGCCCTTTCCGCTTTCGCCATAGGTCTGCCGGCCTTCGTTCTCATTAAAGTGTTCGCACCGGGATTCTTCGCGCGCGAAGACACCAGAACGCCCATGATTTACTCAGGCATCAGTGTCCTCGTGAATGTCAGTCTCGGCCTTGTTCTGTTTTTTCAGATCGGTTTTTTGGGCATTCCGATTGCGACTTCAATCGCCAGTTGGCTCAATGCGGGTATGCTGGCGGCCAAGTTGATCAAGCTCGGATATTTCAAAGCGGACAAGCGGTTGGCGTTTCGCTTGCCGCGTATTTTGCTCGCAAGCGTCGGTATGGGGCTCGTACTTTGGTACGGGGCTTCCAAATCCGAAATGATCTGGATCCAGCCCCTCGCCGGGCAAATCATCGCCCTTGTGATTTTGGTCGTTGGGGGTATCGTGACATATGGCGCGCTGGCGCTTCTGCTTGGCGCGGCGCGCCTTGAAGATGTCCGCGCCCTTGTGAGGCGCTCGTGACAAAGTCTTGCACGAATGACGGCCAAAGGCCATAAAGCGCACTCGATTGAATATCTCGACTGATCGTATCGCGCCGTGTCAGAAAATTCTCATAAGCTCGGCCGCCCCGGAGCCAAGCGGGTGTTCTCCGGCGTTCAACCTACCGGCAGCCTGCATTTGGGAAACTACCTGGGCGCAATCCGAAATTTTGTCGAACTGCAAAACGAGTACGAATGCGTCTATTGTATCGTCGATCAGCACGCCATAACCGTTTGGCAGGACCCCAAGGAGCTTGCCGCGCATACGCGGCGCGTGGCGGCGGCCTATCTCGCGGCCGGCATAGACGCGGCCAAGAGCATCGTCTTCAATCAAAGCGCCGTTTCGGCTCATACGGAGCTTGCCTGGGTGTTCAATTGTGTCGCGCGCGTGGGTTGGCTCAACCGCATGACCCAGTTCAAAGACAAGGCGGGCAAGGATAAAGAGAACGTCTCCGTAGGACTGTTCGTCTATCCTTGCCTCATGGCTGCGGACATTCTTGTTTATAAGGCGACCCACGTGCCCGTAGGTGAAGACCAAAAGCAGCATTTGGAGTTGTCGCGGGACATCGCGCAGAAGTTCAACAACGACTTCAGCGTTCCCGGCTTTTTCCCATTGCCCCAGCCGCTCATCTTGGGCGCCGCCGCGCGCGTGATGAATTTGCGTGACGGCAACGTCAAGATGAGTAAATCCGATAAATCGGACTACTCGCGCATCAATATGGACGATGACGCGGACGCCATCGTTAAAAAGATTCGCAAGGCCCGCACCGACCCGCACCCGCTGCCGTCTGTCGAGGCGGGACTCGAAGGTCGTCCGGAGGCGGACAATCTCGTGGGTATCTTTGCCGCTCTTTCCGGCGAGACGAAGGCGGACGTGCTGGCGCGTTTCGGGGGCGCGCAGTTCTCCGTTTTCAAGTCCGAGCTTGCGGATTTGGCCGTTTCCTTGCTGGCGCCTGTCGGCAAGGAAATGACTCGCCTTTTGGGTGATCCGGGAGCCATTGACGAGATTTTGAGAAAGGGCGCTTCACGCGCTGAAGCCATTGCCGAGCCGATACTGGATGAGGTGAAAAGCGTGGTCGGATTTTTACGGTAGGTCTCATTTTTATTTGGCGCCGGCAACGGCCGCCTGTCTGTGGGGCGGTTCGACGATCTAAATCGATCTTGTTGAGGTCAACGAAGCGTGGCAGCATCTGCCGATGACTGCGAAGACCGCAAAAAGTCGTGAGAAATCCAACGCATCGCGGAAGCTTCTGGCGATCGTCGATGACAGTCCGGAATGCCGTGTCGCGATTTATTTCGCCAGTTGCCGCGCGCGAAATACGGGAGGCATCGTTACTCTTCTTTATGTTATTCCTCCTGCCGAGCTTCAGCATTGGCAAGCGGTCGAAGACGTGATGCGTGACGAGGCGCGCGAAGAAGCGGAGCGCGCTCTTCATGAGGCGGCCGCCGAAGTCTTGGAAGTGTCCGGCCGTATGCCGGAAATGGTCATCCGGGAAGGCAACACGCGAGAAGAAATTCAAAACCTCATTATCGAAGACCACGACATCAAGGTCCTGGTCTTGGGCGCCGCCGCGGGCAAAGGAAATCCCGGACCGCTCATCAGTGCCATCGCCACGGGCGGCTTCATGGAGGATTTCGGCGCCTCTCCGATACCGCTCGCCATCGTACCCGGCAGCTTGACTCGCGAAGAGATCGACGCGTTGGTATAAGTACATGCGTCATCAATGGCGCCGCGCGACTTGGCGCGAACTGAGGCCGTCAAGGGACCGGCGAGGCCATGCTCGCGGTTGAGAAATGCTCTTTCCCTTGATTTTGCGAAGCATTATGGCCAAATATGGGTGACGCACGGTAGAAGGGCCTCACAACGAACTCCGGATTTCCGCTCATGTTCATTCAGACCGAAGAAACCCCAAATCCGGCTACGCTCAAGTTTTTGCCCGGTAAAGACGTGTTGGGCCCGGGCGGCGCCGTGGATTTTCCGGATGCCCAGACGGCCGACGGGTCGCCGTTGGCGGCGCGGCTCTTCGAAATCGACGCGGTGGAGCGCGTATTCTTCGGCGCCGATTTTATCAGCGTAACCAAGTCCGCGGGCGGGTGGGAGCATTTGAAGCCCGCCGTGCTTGGCGTCATCATGGAACATTTCACCGCGGGCTTGCCGCTCATGGGCGAGTCGGCGCAGGACCAGGGCGATACGTCTCACGCGGCCTACGAAGGTGAAGAAGAGGACATCGTCGAACAGATCAAAGAGCTGTTGGATACCCGGGTTCGCCCGGCGGTGGCTCAGGATGGCGGTGACATAACATTTCGCCATTACGAAGAGGGCGTGGTCTATCTGGACATGCGCGGGTCGTGCGCCGGCTGTCCGAGTTCGACCATGACATTGCAAGCCGGCATCGAGAATCTTCTCAAGCACTATATTCCGGAAGTGACCCGCGTCGAGCCTGCTTAGGCGCCCACTTGACCGCGCGGAGTTTTGCTGAGCCGCCGTCCCTGATCTTCTATAATGAATCGACGGATGTTCCCGCGGTCAAGTCTGCATGTCCGTATAATCAAACCGGAAAGGAAGAGCTCCATGGCAAGCGTGCTTGTAACAGGCGGTAACCGGGGATTGGGGTTCGAACTCGTTCGCCAATATGCCGACGAGGGTTGGCGCGTCATGGCCTGCTGCCGCAATCCCGATTCCGCCCCGGAGCTTGGCCGTGTCGCGGCGGCGTCGCAGGGCCGTGTTACGGTGCATGCCCTGGACGTCGCCGACTTCGACGCCGTCGACGCGCTCGCCGGCGAACTCGAAGGTGAACCCATCGACGTCTTGATCAACTGTGCCGGCACCATCGGGCGGCGCAATTTCGATCAGGGGGTCATGACCGATCAGGCCTTCGGCAATTCGGACTTCAATGAATGGAGCGATGTCTATCGCACCAATGTCATGGGCCCGATGAAAATGTCGGAAGCGTTCGTTGACCATGTCGCTGCAAGCGACCAGAAAAAAATCACCACGTTGACAAGCGAAGTGGCGTCCATGTCGCAAAACAATTTCGGCGGTCTTTATGCTTATCGGGCCTCCAAAGCCGCCGTCAATGCGATCATGCGGTCGATGTCGATCGATCTGGCGAAGCGGGGCATCATTGCGTTCCCGCTGCATCCCGGTTGGGCGCGCACCGAAATGGGCGGCGCGGCGGCGACCGTCGATCCGTCCGACAGCGCGCGGGGGATGCGCGCCGTCATTGCCGCGGCCGACATGTCAAAAAGCGGCCGCTATCTCGTTTATGACGGGAGTGAAATGGAATGGTAGAGCAGATACAAAATGACGCGAACGGTGCGGACGGATGACGGTCATAAACGACAAGGGCCTCGACGTCATATTTCGTTCGGCGCGCAGCCAAAATGCATGGACCGGCAAGCCCGTGAGCGACGCGCTCATTCGCACGCTTTACGATCTTCTTTGCCTGGGCCCCACGAGCGCCAACTGTTCCCCGGCCCGTTTCCTGTTTGTCAAATCCGATGAAGCCAAACGGCGGCTCGCGGCCCATGTGAGCGCCGGCAACAAAGAAAAAACACTGACCGCCCCCGTGTGCGCGATTATCGGTTTCGACCTCATGTTTTATGACAAGCTTCCGCAATTGTTCCCGCACAATCCGGACGCGCGCGGTTGGTTTTCGGGAAACAGCCAAGCGGCGTTCGAGAATGCTTTCCGCAACGGCACGCTGCAGGGCGCCTATCTCATGATAGCCGCCCGCTCCTTGGGCCTCGATTGCGGACCCATGTCCGGCTTCGATAACGAAGGGGTGGATGAGGAGTTTTTCCCGGACGGCATCGTCAAGTCGAACTTCCTTTGCGGAATCGGCTATGGCGACCCCGCCGGTTTGTTTCCGCGCAGCCCGCGCCTCGAGTTTGATGAGGCGTGCGAGATTCTTTAGGGTGAAGTGTTCCCACGTGAAAGTTTTAGCCTTCGATACCGCCATGGGCGCCTGTTCCGCGGCCGCTCTCGTCGACGATCGAATTGTCAGTCACCGCTTTTGCCTGAAGGTCAAAGGCCACGCGGAAACCGTAATGCAGATGGTCGCCGAAGTGTGCGATGAAGCGGGCATGCGCGTCGGAGAATTCGATCGGCTGGGCGTGACGGTCGGGCCGGGTACGTTCACAGGCCAGCGGGTCGGCCTCGCCGCCGCGCGCGCCATGGTGTTGGGCACGTCCGTCACGCTTGTCGGCGTGACCACACTCGAAGCCGTAGCCTTTTCGGTAAAAGATCCGCATGTTTATGCTTTGATCGCGAGTGTTTTCGACGCCCGCCGCGGCGAAGTTTATTTTCAAACTTTCGATCGATCCTTGTCCGCGGTCAGCGAACCGGCGGTGGCGCCGCCGGACCATGTTGCCCGCTGTCTTTTTCGGACCGGGCGGACTATTTGCCTTGTCGGGACCGGGACCGGACTTGTTGTTGACGCGCTCGCGGATGACGGCGGTCATATTCATGTTTCCGAAGCCTCGCCGCAGCCGGATGCGCGGTATGTGGCGCGCATAGCGGCCCGCGCGCGCGGCGCCGATTTGCGCCCCCCCTCGCCGCTTTATTTGCGCCCGCCTGATGCCAAACCGCCTGGGTCAAGGCAGTCCCTCGGCGCTTGATCTCATGCAGTGACCAAGCCCGGCGTTCTGGTAGCGTTACCGTCGCAGACTGCCTGTAAATTCGAGTTTGGCCTGCCTCGGGTTCTCCTGATATAACGGGGAAGTTTTTGAGCGGGCCGGCCGCGCAGCGGACAGGCCGGAGTAGCGGGACATGGATCGGCTCGAAAGACTTTGTATCGAAAAGGGCATGAGGATGACCGATCAACGGCGTACGATCGCCCGCGTTCTGTCGGAAGCCCGCGACCATCCTGATGTGGAGGAGCTCTATCGCCGCGCGTCCGGGGTCGATCCCAAGATCAGTATCGCGACCGTATATCGGACCGTTCGCCTGTTTGAGGAAGCGGGTATCCTGGAGCGGCTTGATTTTCGCGACGGCCGCTCCCGCTACGAGGAGGCGTCCGAGGACCACCATGACCATCTGATCGATATTCAGTCGGGCAAGGTGCACGAATTTCAAAATGAGGCGATCGAGGCGCTGCAACGGAAAGTGGCGGAATCGCTGGGGTTCAAGCTGGTCGATCACCGATTGGAACTCTACGGCATACCTCTCAACGCTGACGATGCGGAGTCCTGAAACGGTTGAAGTAAGACCCTGTTGTCCCATATAGAAATGTCTCGGTGAGACACGTGAACTCGATACAACGGATATATTTCATATTTGCGCGGTTATAATGGCCGTCATGGCCGGTGACGACATGCGTGGATGGGGACAACCCGCCGCTTTGCCCAAAAAGCTTTTCATCAAATCGTACGGCTGCCAGATGAACGTCCATGATTCCGAACGGATGACGGATGTCCTGGAGCCCATGGGTTATCAGTCGACTGCGGACCCCGACGAAGCGGACCTCGTCATCCTCAATACCTGTCATATTCGCGAAAAGGCGGCGGAGAAGGTGTATTCCGAGTTGGGCCGCCTAAGGCTCGTCAAAGAGCGAAGAGCGCGCGGCGGCGACCGGATGTTGATCGCGGTTGCCGGTTGCGTCGCGCAAGCGCAGGGCCGGGAGATCATTCGCCGCCAACCGGCCGTCGATATGGTCTTCGGGCCGCAAACCTATCATCGGCTGTCCGACCACGTGACCCGTGTTCTCGAACACGGCGCGCGCGTTATCGACACCGATTTTCCGGTTGAAGACAAATTCGACTATCTGCCGGAAGAACGCCGTACATCTTCGCCGGCCGCGTTTCTCACCGTTCAGGAAGGCTGCGACCGGTTTTGTACGTTTTGTGTCGTCCCATATACCAGAGGCGCCGAATTTTCCCGCCCCGTCGAAGATATCGTGAGAGAAGCGCGCGGGCTCGTCGCCAAGGGCGTGCGTGAAATCACGCTGCTTGGGCAAAACGTCAATGCCTATCACGGAAGGGCGCCGGGCCGCCGCGGCGGGCAATGGGGCCTCGGCCGTCTTTTGCGCCGCTTGTCGCGGCTTGAGGGTCTCGATCGGTTGCGCTATACGACCAGCCACCCCAAAGACATGGACGATGAACTTATCGATGCGCACCGTGACGTTCCGGCGCTGATGCCGTTCGTGCATCTCCCCGTGCAATCAGGGTCGGATCGAATTCTGTCGTCCATGAACCGTCAGCATACGGCCGATGCGTACCGCCGCCTGGCGGATAAAATAAGAGATGCGCGGCCGAACATCGCGCTGTCGTCGGACTTTATCGTCGGATTCCCCGGTGAAACGGATGAAGATTTCGATCGAACGCTCAGGCTTGTGCGTGACGTGGACTTCGCTCAATCCTTTTCTTTCAAATACAGCCCGCGCCCGGGAACGCCGGCGGCCGATTTGGCCGGCCAAGTGGACGACGAAGTCAAGTCCGAGCGTCTGGCCCGGCTGCAAGCGCTGCTGAAGTCTCAGCAAGAGCGATTCAATGCCCGGTGTGTGGGGACCACCCAATCCGTCCTTCTTGAAAAGGCGGGCCGCCGCGCGGGCCAGTTGATCGGACGCAGCCCCTACCTTCAAGCCGTTCACGTCGAGGCCCCTGAAGCGGTTATTGGCGATATAGTTGGTATCAAGATCAATAGCGCGGGTCCGAACTCCTTAGGCGGCGAACGTGTCGGCCAGGGCGAGGATCCCGCCTCATGCCGTCCGTTACAGTTCGTGTCATGACAGAGGTCCATTGCGAGGGGCATCCCGCTTGATCAAATTGAACCATAAGGATGAGTGCGTTTCGGACGCCGCGTCCCCCATGAAGTCCAAAGACAGTCCTTCGGACTCGCGCTCGTTCGAGATCGACAATATCCGTCATCTCTCGGACATTTGCGGCAGTCACGACCGGCATTTGGCAATGATCGAACAAGCGCTCGACGTTTACGTCATGCCGCGCGGCAATCGCTTTACGGTCGATGGCCCGGCAAAGGCATGCCGTTTGACCGAACGTGTCATAAAGGACCTGGCCGGACGGTCGGAACGCGGGCTTGCCGTCGGCGAGGCGGACGTCATTGCCGCCATTCGCATGGCCCGGGCGGGACAGGCGTCGTCATCCTGTTCAACGGCCCAGGAGAAACATCAAATTCGCACGCAACGTCGTATAATTTCACCGCGCTCGGCCAATCAGGCCCGCTATATCGAGGCGCTGCGGAAACACGAACTGATCTTCAGTTTGGGCCCGGCGGGGACAGGCAAAACCTATCTGGCCGTGGCCGTTGCCGTCGCGATGATGAACGAAGGAGAGGTCGACCGGCTGATTCTGTCGCGCCCGGCCGTTGAGGCGGGTGAACGGCTGGGTTTTCTTCCGGGCGACATGAAAGACAAGGTCGACCCTTATTTGCGTCCGCTTTATGATGCGCTGCACGATGTCATGCCCGAGGACAAAGTCATTCGAAAAATCGAAAACGGCGACATAGAAGTGGCGCCTTTGGCGTTCATGCGCGGCCGGACGCTGAACAACGCTTTCGCCATTCTCGATGAGGCGCAGAATTGCACGCCTATGCAGATCAAGATGTTCTTGACCCGATTGGGCGAGAACTCCCGCATGGTGGTGACCGGCGACCCGACACAGGTTGACCTGGGCGAAATGGGCCGTGGGGGCGCCCAATCCGGCCTCGCGGCGGCGCTCGATATCGTCAAGGATATTCAAGGCGTAGTGACCGTCCGTTTCACCGACGTCGATGTGGTTCGGCATCCTCTCGTCGAGCGGATCGTGCGGGCGTATAATGATCACGACCATGGTTGATGTCGCTGTTCGTGTCCTGTGCAAGGCTTGGTCGGAGGCGCTGTCCGATCCGGAGGCTATGGCCGCGCGCGCCGTGGATGCGGCGCTTGCTTTGGGCCCGCGCGCCGTATCCGGCCGCAATGAAATATCGATCGTGTTTGCCGACGCGGCGCTCATCAGGGGTCTGAACCGCGTTTATCGCGGTCAGGACAAACCGACGAACGTATTGGCCTTCGGAATCGGTGAAGGAAACACGGGCGCGCCGCGGCTGATGGGCGATGTGGTCCTGGCATTCGAGCCTGCGTGCGACGAGGCGTCCGCGCAAGGCAAGAGCCTTTCCGATCACGCGACTCATCTCATCGTTCACGGCACGCTTCATCTGATGGGATTCGACCATGAAACGGCCCGACAAGCGGAGGAAATGGAGGCTGCCGAAATTTCGATTCTTTCCGCCTTGGGGGTGCCCGACCCTTATACTCCGACGGAGACGCGTTTATCCCCCGCGCCCGCTTATGGCTAGCATCGGTTCACAAGATCATGAAGTTCTCGTCAAAGACGCCTCTGGCCCGGTCAGGCCAGGCTGGTGGCAGCGCCTGCGCGCCAGATTCGGCAGGAACGGCGACGCGACTTTGCGCTCGAGCCTTGAAGACATTATCGAGGGAGACGAGAGCGAAACCCAGGAGTTGAGAATTGAAGAGCGCCATATGCTCATCAACATCCTTAATTTCGCGAAGCTTCGCGTCGAAGACGTGATGGTGCCGCGCGCCGACATAATCGGCGTAGAGGTTCAGGCGTCCATGGAAGAGTTGGCCGGTATCTTTCGCGATGCGGCGCATTCTCGTCTTCCCATCTATCGGGAGACGCTCGACGATCCGCTCGGCATGGTGCATATCAAAGACGTCATCGGCTTTTTTACGGACTCCGATACGGATCGAAAGCCCGCGCGTTTAACCGCCGAAATGCCGGTCGCGGCGTTGCGAAGGGACATTCTTTTCGTACCTCCCTCGATGCCGATCATCGACCTGTTCATGAAAATGCAGGCGACGCGCGTCCACATGGCGCTGGTGATCGACGAATATGGAGGAACGGACGGGCTTGTCACCATCGAGAACATTGTCGAAGAGGTCGTCGGCGAGATCGAGGACGAACACGATACGGATGAAAGCCCCGGTTTGACGCAGCGCCCCGACGGCGGTTTCGATGCCGACGCCCGCGTGACCATCGAAGATCTGGAGAAATCTCTCGGTCTCGATCTGATGCCGGACGAGGATGAAGACGTGGATACGTTGGGGGGGCTTCTCTTTTCGTTGGTGGGCCGCGTGCCGCAAAGAGGCGAGATCATCCGCCATTCCTCAGGGCTCGTATTCGAGGTCGTCGAGGCCGACGCGCGGCGGGTCAAGAAACTTCATATTTCGCGCATCGGGCGCGATGACTCCGGCAGCGACGCCAGCCCCGCGCCGCCGCGGGCCGGCGAGTAGCAGGCCCGGCGATGGGGGAGTTGGCAAGCTCCGTCGCGCGGCTCGAGGGGTGGCGGCGTTGGGTCTTCGCCTTCGTGACGGGCGCCGTGGCGGCGGCGGCGCTTCCCCCTTTCAATTTCGTCCCGGTCCTGATTCTCAGCTTTACGGCCTTGGTCTGGCTGATTGACGGCACGTATGCGGATGAAGGCCCGCCGTCCCGGCGGGCAAAAAACATCGCGGCCGCCGCTTGGATCGGCTGGTGGTTCGGCTTCGGCTTTTTCCTGGCCGGTCTCTATTGGGTCGGATTCGCGTTCTTGGTGGAGGCCGAGGCCAACGCCTGGATGATCCCCTTTGTCGTCGTGCTGTTTCCGGCGGGGCTTGCCCTGTACGGCGCGGCGGCGGGCGCGCTCGCGCGCCTGTTCTGGCGCCGCGGTCCGATACGGATTGCCGTCATGGCGCTGTCCTGGGTCGCCTTGGAATGGCTGCGCGGACACACATTGACGGGATTCCCCTGGAACCTCGTCGGTTATGCCTGGAGCGCGTCCCTTGAAATGAGTCAGACATCGGCGCTCGTCGGCATTTACGGCTTGAGTCTGTTGACCGTTTTCATTGCCGCGGCCCCCGCCGCGCTGGCCGACGGCGGCGTATCGTCTCGAACAGGCCGGTTGGGCCCGCCGGTGACGGCCGTACTGTTGATGCTTGTCATGTGGGGCGGCGGCGCGTGGAGGCTTGCCGCCAATCCGGCGGCATTTGTCGAGGACGTCGAATTGAGGGTCGTTCAGCCGAGCATTCCCCAATCCGAGAAATGGAACCCGGCGCTTCGCGCGCGCAACTTCGAGCGGCTTTTGTCGTTGACGACCGCGGACGGCCTCGACGGTATCACGCACGTCGTCTGGCCGGAGTCGGCCGTGCCCTATGTTCTGTCCCGCGAGCCGGCCAGGCTCGACGCCGTCAGCCGGCGCGTGAATTCGAACATGATTCTTTTGACGGGCGCCGTTCGCTACGAAACCGACAGGCAAACGGCCAAAACGAACTTTTACAATTCCCTTCATGTCATTCGTCTGACTGCCGAGGACGAAAACACGACCGCCGAAATCGTGGGCAACTACGACAAACATCACCTGGTGCCGTTCGGCGAGTACATGCCGTTTGACGCGTTGATGTCGCGCATCGGCCTCAAGCAACTGACGTTCGGCTCGTCCAGCGGCTACGCCGCCGGGCCGGGGCTGCGAACATTGTCCGTACCCGGCGCGCCGGACGCGGCGCCCCTCATTTGTTATGAAATCATCTTTCCGCACGATGTGACCGCGCCGGAGAGCAAGGCCCGCTGGATCGTCAATCTGACCAATGATGCCTGGTTCGGCGACAGCAGCGGGCCGCGGCAGCATTTGCAGCAAGCCCGGATGCGGGCGGTCGAAACCGGAATGCCGGTGGTCCGCGCCGCCAACAACGGCATGTCGGTCATTGTCGGCCCCTCGGGGCGCATTTTGCAGCGCCTCGACCTCGACGAGGCCGGACACTTCGACAGCGCTCTGCCCGAGGCGCTTTCGCCGCCGGTCTACGCGCGCTTCGGCGACATGCTTTTGGCCCCGCTTGCTTTGGGGTTGTGTATCATCACGCTTGCGGCGGGGCGTGTTCGATGATGCAAGAGGAGCGCACATTGCGGTCTCTGGAGGGAGTCAGGCCACTTTATATGCTACCGGTCGACCCGCTTGCCGAAGAGGTGCTGATTCCAGGATTTCAGGGAGCGGGCAAGGTTGACTGCATGGTCGGATTTTTCTCAAGTGAGGTGCTCGCTGCGCTTGCCCCCGGACTCGCAACCTACATCGCTAGTTCTGACAATAGCTTCCGGCTAATCATTAGCCCTTTGCTGTGTGGGGAAGATCAAGCCGCGATCGAAGACGGGGTGCGCTCGCTGGGAGAAGTCGCCGACAGGGTCCTTGAGGAGTTGACGGTTACGGAAGACCTACTGCAACGACACACTCTCAAATGCCTTACATGGCTGTTGCGCGAAGGTCGTATCGAAATCAAGATCGCTTTGATGAAAGACGCGCTTTTTCACCCAAAAGTCTGGTTATTTCAAAACGGCGACGATGTCATTGCTGCCCACGGATCAAGCAATGTCACCTATGCCGGTATACGGAAGAACATTGAGCAAATCGCGATATCACGGTCGTGGCAGGACCCGAACCAGCGCTATATCACCGACAAACTCGGCTATGAATTCAGGCGCCTTTGGGAAAACAAAGACGACAACTGTACCGTCATCGCAATGCCCGACGCTATCCGGCAGCGTTTGTTGCGGACCTACAATTCGGAGATTCCGCCGACTGAAGACGAGTTGCGCCTACTCTATAACCGCGCGACCGGATTTGCGGAGAAACCCAAACCGTATGAACCCGTTTCTGTGCCTGAGACGGGCTTCGCGATACCAACCTGGTTACGGTACGAAGACGGGCCGTTCGAACATCAGGGCAAGGCGGTCAACGCATGGTGTGATGCTGGGTATCGCGGCGTGCTGGAAATGGCGACCGGCTCGGGAAAGACGATTACTTCAATGATCGCTGCGCACCGTCTCTATGAAGAGAGTAAGCCGCTGCTGATCGTCATTGCCGCGCCTTATGTGCCACTGATCGAACAGTGGTGCGATGAAATCATGCCGTTCGGGATCAGGCCGACCAATCTCACAATAGCAGGCGGTGCAGTAAAACGCGCCCGCGAGTTGCAAAAATTGAAGCGTCGGTTGCGGTTCGGCCTTTCGGATGTCGAAGTTGTTGTCGTCAGTCACGATACGCTGTGCACTTCGGAGTTCCGCGCTGCCGTCGAAGCGTTTGACTGCCCGCGCCTGTTGATCGCTGATGAGGCACACAACCTTGGCCGTCCGCACTTTGTTCGCGACCCCCCGGAATTTTTCGAATATCGCCTCGGCCTCTCGGCCACTCCGATACGTCAGTACGACGAGGAAGGGACGGAAGCGCTGTCAAGATTTTTTGGACCCGTCGTCTTCTGTTTCACGCTCGAAGATGCCATCGGGCGCTGCCTTGTCGAATACGACTACTATCTGCATCCGGTGTATCTAACTGACAGTGAAATGGATGAATGGTTCGATCTGACAGGCAAGATCAAGCAGAACGCTTGGCGGAGTGAGGGCGGCAATCCGGACGAATACCTCGCCAAGCTGATGCGCGACCGACGTGCGCTGCTGGAAACGGCATCGGGCAAGGTTTCTATTTTAAGAAAGCTGCTTGATGGTGAAGACAAGCGAAGTTTGAGGCATACGCTGATCTATACGTCGGACAAGGGGCCGGACCAGCTCGACAATGTGAACCGTCTTCTGCAGAACAAGAATATCCTGTTTCATCCGCTCACAGCGGAAGAAACGGTGAACCGCGAAAAGACTAAGCGAATTATCAACACGTTCCAGGACGGCGAGATTCAAGTCCTAACGGCAAAACGTGTGCTTGACGAGGGTGTCAACATCCCGCAGATATGCAAGGCGTTTATCCTTGCGAGCACAACCGTCGAGCGGCAGTGGGTGCAGCGGCGCGGACGGCTGTTGCGTACATGCAGCGCCATCGGTAAGACGCACAGCGTCATTCACGATCTGCTAGCGTTGCCGCCAAGCATGGAGGAAGGACTCGACCCCGACGCTCGCTTGCTTGTGCGCTCGGAACTGCTCCGTGCACAGGAATTTGCGCGGCTTGCGAGGAATGCGGGACGACCGGACGGGCCGCTGACATTGATCGACAAGATGGTGGCCGTTGTATACCTATAGGACGGGGAGGGGTAAGAGGATGCCTTTGAATGATAGGAAGATAATCTCGATCATCCTTGAGCAGTGCGCGGAAATCGAAGAACGGTGCGAAGGTTACAAGGAAGAGATTATTGAGGTGATTTCCGAGATTCTCGTATATGAGCGACAGCATCGCGTCTCGGCAACCAATATTCAGAAGAAGATCAACGATAAGTTCAATGCGGCCGCGCGGTTCCTTGCGATGCAGCGCGGGCAGGATGCCGGAACGGAGGCACTGGATCCATGAAGTTACTCCGTGCCGAATTTCAGAATTTCCGTCTGCTCCGTGATCTGGAGCTTGAATTCTCCAGCGATTCACAAAGGAAGTTGACGGTTGTCCGCGCCGCGAATGAGTCTGGGAAGACTACGATCCTGCACGGCCTTCAATGGGCGCTCTACGGAGACGTGGCTTTGCCCGGCAAGGGCGAGAGGTTCCGCCTGCATCCGATTGACTGGGATGTAAGCAATGGCAAGCGTGTGCCGATCACGGCCACGGTCGAATTCGAGTTGACGACACACCGGCAGGTCGGCGGGGAATTGCGTGAGACCCGACGACGCTATCGCATTGTGCGCTCGGCATTCGAGGACGTGGACAGCCAAACTCCACGTTCGGCCTCGACTGTGAAGTTGTTCGCCCTGAAAAACACTGGCGCAAGTTCCATTGACGCACCGGAAGCGCTGATCAACGATGAACTGCCGCCGGAACTGCGGGAAGTCTTTTTCACAGATGGCGACCGGGCGCTGAGCTTCATCGAAGCGGAAGTCGCATTGTCCACCAAACGCGAGCGTGTGCAACGGGCGATACGCTCGCTTCTCGGTCTCGGGGTGATCGACGACGCGATCAAGCATGTGCGCAAGTCGGCGGCGGCAGTGAACAGAAAGGCGAAGCAGGTTGATAGTGGCGGTGAACTAAGCAAGATCGCGACGCTCCTCGAAACGCTTTATAACGATTGCGAGAAACTTGAAGCTGACCTTGAGGACGCGAAACAGCAGTTCGGCGCCTTCGACGAGAAGGTGGATGAGATCGATCGCAAGATCGACGCTGCCCTGCAAAAAGGCGACAAGGAAAAGCTGCGTAAGGAACTCGAACGCGCGAAGGGGGAGATTGGGCAACTAGATAGCCAGCTTGTAGCGGCGAAAAAGGAGCACTCGGCGCTGTTCCGTAGCCAGCCCATAGCCACCGACCTGCTCGCCCCCATGCTTGCGGGTGCATTTGACAAGCTGAAAGAGTTGCATGACCAAGGGAGGATCCCGAACACGACGATCCCTGTACTCCAGGACCGCCTCTCCGCAGAATTCTGCATCTGCGGCGAAACGCTGAAACCTGACGATCCCAACGGCGAAAAGCGCCGTACGCATATTCAGAAACTCATCGACGACAGCGAGCGGGCCGACGCAATACAGAAGATCATCACCGACCTGTACTACGGCGCAAAGCCGTTACAAACTGCCGGTGGTGCCGAGTCGAACGCGTGGCTTGACGACTGTAGGAAAGTCGTCGAGCGACGTGACGGTCTTCAGGTGCTGCGCGATGCAGCTGGCCGCAATTTTCGGGCGCTGGAACTGCAACTGGACTCGCTCCCCGACACGGATATCCAGGGCCTTCGCGAAACACGCCGCCAGTACAAGGAGCAACGTGACCGTTACCTATCCAAACAATCGACCTTAGAGACACAGTTCGACCGTCTTCTGCACGACCGTGGAGAGGCGGAGGCGGAGCGTGACCGTCTGCTGCGCGAACAGAAAAAGGGTGCACTTATTCTGGCCGAACTAGAAGTCACGCAAGACGTTATGAAGGTGCTGGATAGTGCATATGAGCGCATCACGACTGAGGAATTGCAGAAAGTCAGTGATCTGATGAACAGAATATTCCTGGAGATGATCGGTGCAGATCCGGAACAGGGCGCGATCATCCGTCGCGCCAAAATCAGCCAGGAATTCGACATAATCGTTTACGGGCCGAACGAAAGAACGCTCAATCCAGATCGCGATCTGAACGGGGCATCGCGGCGTGCGCTGACGCTCGCATTCATTCTCGCTTTGACCAAGGTCAGCGGGGTCGAAGCGCCCAACGTCATCGACACGCCGCTCGGGATGACGAGCGGCTTCGTGAAGCGCTCCATCTTGAGCATCGCGGTGCGTGAGAGTACGCAACTGATCCTGTTTCTGACACACGATGAAATCGCGGGCTGCGAGCATATAATCGACCAAGCCGCCGGCGTGGTATTCACCCTGACGAATCCGGCGCACTACCCGAAGATGCTAGAGAACGATCCGGGCGTGGAGGAACGCAAAGTTCTCCGTTGCGGATGCGATCACAATAACGAATGCAAGCTCTGTCAGCGCCGCCAGGATGCACAGATTGAACTCGAAATGGTGTCCTAGGAGGTGACGATGGCGGACCGCTACTTCATCAACCCCTTTCAGGCAATTGACATCAAAGTGCCGGTCGAATTCCACGAGGCGTTCACGCAGTATTGCCAGCGGGAGGCCAATGCCGAGATCGATCAGAGCCCGTTTCCACGCATGGTTGATCTCTGGTTTCTTGCCGTTTGCGTTGCCGCCCGACTTGGGCTGGGACCTGTCGACATCGCGAAATACGAAACGCGAAAGATCATCGAAGGATCGATTTTCGGTAGCGATCCGTGGCGTGTACATACGCTCATGCTGATCGCTATAGGTAAGACAGATGATGTTCAGATCGTTTCCGAGCCTCGCGAGATGATGGCGCTCGCCAATGGTCTTGCCACGGCGGGGTTGCCGAAAGTCATCGAGATGCTGAAGGACGGCGCTGCGGAACCGATCTGGAACCTGTCAGATGCAATAGATGAAATGTTGCGGAAGCAGAAGGTTGCTTAGTTACTGGAGCACTACAGCGATAAGCAAGTGACTTGGGAATGTATAAGTTTATGAGGCTCGAATGAGAAAAATCAAAGAGTTGTTTGACGCACAGGCGTCTAGCCCTTCTGAGTTGAACAGCGGCGATGTCGGCTTTCGGATTCCTGAGTACCAGCGCGAATATGATTGGTCCGAAAAGAATATCGAAAGGCTTTTTTGTGATTGTTTAATTGGCTTTTATCGCCTTTGCACAAGCTCTGATACAGCAAATGCTTTTACATTTCTTGGCACACTGATCCTTGTTCAAGAAAAAACAAAGGAAGAAGATTTTTTTGGAACTTCCTATGCAATTGTGGACGGACAGCAACGCCTCACAACGCTGGCGCTTCTTGCATGCGCGCTTTACGAAAAGCTCTTGTCGCAATCAAAAACCTTGGAAACACCGCAACTCGGCGAGGATGTTAAGAAGTGGATTCAAGCTGAGATCGAAGATCGATTTAGCGATCTATCGGACTGCGTCGCAGGTACACAAAAAATCAGAGGGACTCGGACATATCCTTACCCTAGGATTATCCGAACCAAAGATGAAAGGGGCCGTTCACGTCAAACCTCGGAATATCTCTCACCTTTAGGAAAGTTTCTTGATAAATTTAGCGAATATGCCAACGACCCAGATCGATTTGATCCCCCCTCTTTCGGAAGTGATGGCGCTGCCAAGAAATTGGGAACGAATTATGGTCATATAGGGGAAGAACTGGTCGGGAATCTGAACAATGCAGAGTGGTACGAAGATAGGGAGTGCGATCAAGTGTCGATGGGCTTGCTTGATCGCTCAGGGTGCAGGTACCTTCTGGATCGGCTACCCGTTATAAAGGAAGAAAACCATCAAAATCGTGCCATCGCCGCACTAAAGAAATGTGAAGAGGTTCACGACCTCCTCCGAACGCTTTTGTTCGCCGCATACTTCTGCCGTTGCATTGTGCTGACGCGCGTTACCACAGATGATGAAAGCGCTGCTTTCGATATCTTCGATGCGCTTAATACGACTGGCGAACCTCTTACAGCATTAGAAACGCTTAAGCCGCGCGTCATTCAATATGAAGATTCGATAGGAAAGTTCGCCGGCTCGCTTTCGGATACTGCTTTGTCTGATCTTCAGAAAACTCTTGATAAACAATGCAAAGATACTGCGGACAAGCAAAAGGAAACGAAAAAATTAATCGTGAGTTTTGCATTATACATGGAAGGGACAAAACTCTCCGAACATCTCGCAGCGCAAAGAAGCTTTTTGCGCACGCAATACGAACGTGTCGCGAAAAAATCCAAATCTCCCCAGAAAGCGCGGCGGTTTGTAACCTTACTCGCGGATATGGCTCAATTCAGAAGGTACTATTGGACGAGCACAGGCATCGAAGAACTGGGTCAGTTTCATGCAAATGACAATGTAGGACAAGTGCAACTCTTAATGTCTTTCATATTAGATATGAGAACCAATCTCGCACTGCCAGTCATTGCGCGCTATTGGCACACTGATCTGAAGAGCCAAGGTGACGGTGAATTCCTTGAGGCTCTAAAGGCGACGACCGCATTTTTGATACTAAGAAGAGCAGCGTCTGGCGGCACCGCGGGAATTGACAGTGATTTCCGTGCCATCATGGCACCGAAAAATGGTTCCACTAAGAGATTTGGGCTCTATGCGGGGATTGACAGCGAAAATGAGAGGTTAAGCATCACCGAACTTAAAAAAGCGATGAGGAAGCTTCTAGCCGCGAGCAAGTTCAAGATATCACACAAGGATAAATGGGTAGACCAAGTCATAGGCAATCCACTTTATGATCGGGCTAGGGTGATTGCGCGCTTCATGATTCTTACCGCTGCGCACCAAGCGATGCCTTCTCCGGAAAATCCGGGATGCTGGAAAAAGAAGGGAGTCAAGGCTAGCCCTCACACTAACAACTTCCTCACTTATGATACATGGAAAAACGAGTTGTATGAAACTGTGGAGCATATTGCTCCTAACAGCGAACCGAAAGATGGATGGGATATTGATATTTATAAAGACACGATCTTAAGAGATTCTTTGGGCAACCTCATTCTGCTCCCAAAAAAGGTGAATAGCGCAATTGGTAATGGTAGCTGGGAAAGGAAGAGAGTTTTCTACCTCGCTTTGACCGAGAAAGAGACTGACCAACAACAGGAACGGATCGATGACGCAGCCGACTTAGGCATGGAATTTTCCGATTACACAACGAAATTATTGCAAGAAGAAGGTAAGCGACTTGATCTGCTCAATCCTTTACGGGATGTGGAAAATTGGGACCGCAATCTTATTGAAACACGTTCGCGGAATATCGCAGAACTCACTTGGGATCATTTATGGCCCTGGCTTAATTAGCTATTTATGACAAGCCAGACAGACCTTTGCCTTTCCATACAAATCGTCGATATCAAGAGCATCGTTGTCCGGTCGAAGAGGATTGCGCTGGACCTTTGAGCGCATACGCGCTAACCGTTTCTCGTGATCGGCCTTGATTTGTTGGATGCGTTCAGGCCGCTCAAGGTCTTCAAGAGATTCCCCCTGGCTCCACGTGAACGGCGACCCGTGATTCACGGCGTCCTTCTCGTAACGCTTGGCTTCCTCGAAATATTGCGGGTGCCGCTCCATTAGACGCACCCATTCGATTTTTTGCTGGAAAAAGCAGAAGGTGCAGCCGCTTCGCGTGCGCCATTCATAGTATTCCGGCAGACCCAACCCGGACCCCTCCAGAATCTCCAACACTCCGGCCTTGTCAATCCCGGCTTCTTTGAAAGGCAGCCGGACAATCAGATTGTCGTGTTTGGACGTATAGCCTTGTCGGTATTCCTCATCAGATCGGATGGCGACATAGCTGTATATACGGCATCCCGTCTTGAGCATCGGCTTTATCCATTGCTCGAAAGGCCGCAGTTTCAGTTGCCGCGTACACCAGCGCGTTTGCGCCGAGGGCAGGAAATCGTTGTACTGCTTGAGCCAGAAGTCGAAGTCGCGGTCCGGATTGAGCCGCAGAATCGGCTGCCCAAGAAAACCTTCGAGCCGTCCGAGATATTCGTAGACCTCGGGCAGTTCCTTGCCTGTATCGGTAAAGAAATATTTTATCTCACGCTCGGGAAAGTGTTGGCGCATATAAACGGCAAGAGCCGCGCTGTCGCGTCCGCCGGAAAGGCCAAGAACATGTTTGCCGGGATCGTCCGTCAAGACGCCGCTCGTCCTTTCTCATTCTGCTCGCGCGGCGGCGACGGCTTTTTCATATACCGTGTGCTGAGTTCCGCCAGGGCCGTGAGAATGATACTGCGGCAGTTGGTGTCAGCCTCCGCCAGTGTCGCGCTCACGCGGTCGATGAGATCGTTGACTGCTGCCCAGTCGGAATCGGCGATATCGAATTCCTCCAGCAGCGGCGCGGGCCGACCGTCCATACCGATGACGACGGCCATCGCCTGCCTTTTATCGGAACGTCCCTTGACACGCGCATAGGTTTCGGCGCGAAGGAATTTCTGTGCCATGTCGGCAAGCTCGACCGCGGCGCGGTCAAGGTCGGGATCAATCCAGTCCCGAGGCGGTTTGTTCGCGGCGAGGCTGGAGATTCCCTCAAAGCTGTCGTCCGAGCCGTCAAATTGCGCAAGTCTCCCGACAAATGCGTCAAGGCGGAAATCCCCGGCAAGCTGCTTGATGTTCTCGGCGCGGCTGCGTAGTTCGGTGAGCGATTCCGGCGATACATTCGGAACCTGTAATTCGGCGAGCGTGATGTCGCGGAGCCGTTGCAGCATTGCCGGGTAGGCATTGACCAACTCTTCGAGACCGCCGCGAATACTGGCTGCCACGCGCTTCAGGTTTTTCCCGCTCACCGGCGAAATGTTTTTGCCGAGTGTTGCCGGAATGTCGTCGAACAGGAATTTGTTCGGATCGCTGGCGCGATTGAAAATCTCGCGGACATGAACCGCATTGGCCGACAAACGCATCGTTCGTTTGGTCCATTGCGGCAACCGGTCGTAAATCGCGACAAGTCCACGGGCCACGTCGATGGGCTCCAAATGGACAAGCTGGTTCGTGCCGTCCAAGTCGCGCACGATTTGCGCCATGTCGGACAGGAGCCGCCGTGAGACGTCAGTCAGGTCCATCCAGCGCAACTGGATAAAGGCCGCATCCTTCGCGAGGTAGTCCACGTCCACATCGTCGAATTTCGCCCGGAATATGCCCTCGCGATAAACGGCGAGCTTGTCGCGCTGTGACAAGATGAAAGCGACAGCGAGGATCGGCATCAATCCGTCCTTCACGCCGTAGGGCGGCTTGCGCCATGCATCGAACAACTCGGAAACAGCGACCGTGCGATGTGAGTTCTTCTTCACATGCTCAATGGCGCACTTCCACATCGGGTCCAAACCGCACGGGTCGTCACTGGTTTCGGTTGGCGATGTAAACCGCCGCCGCTCACCGTCATGCGCATAGAGGCCGGTTGCTTCAAGCATCGAGGCGAACAGACCGCCCTCGGCAGGAAAGCCCTCGATGCCAAGTCGCGGCTCGCCTTCGTTCAAGACCATGCGGCGCAGCAGATTGTTCTGCGCGGCAACGGCATTGCTCGACGGCTTTTGACGATTGAGCAACTCGTTATGAAGGCGCGGGCATGGCTTAAAACGCTTGTCCGCCAGTTTGGATGCGATGCCGTTCAGGTCGGCCTGTCGCAAGTGCTGAGGCCGATGGTGCTTGCGGAACCACAGGGCATTGTCGAACGCTCTGTGCAATTCGGTTTCCAGCAGCGCCTGCAAGGCTGCCAGCCGGGCTGATACTTCGCGCCGCGCCACACTGTCCCCGGCTAGTTCCGGGTGATCGTTGCTGACGCTGTCGAGCGCAAACAACTCGCGCGCCAGCGGTACGATAGCCCACGACCTCTCGGAGATGCCGACGACGATATCCCACTCGTTGCTGTGCCGCGCCGCCTCGCGGCACAGGTCTTCGGCATGTTTACGGCTTTCGCTCTCGGTAGGGATCGCGAGAAGAAACTGGCCGATAACACCGTTTTCGGGTGAAAACCCTGCCGCAACATTGTTCACGTCGCTGACAGGTATAATGTTGACGTCGAACCACCGCAGCGTGCCGGTCTCGTGATAATGACGCTTTGCAAGAATCGGCTGTAGCCCTGACAAGGATTTCAGTTCCGAGAGGTTGATCTCGTCGATCTCGTCGAGCGCGCGGCGCACCGCCCGATCAATATCAAAATCGCTTCCGGCAAAGACCGCGTGCGCGTTGAGAAACTTCTTGAACATGGTGAACGACCAGTTGTCGAGTTGGGAAAGCGCCTTTCGGAGCCTCTTGACAGACGTGTGGGGGAAACAACTACGCAACAGTTCGAAATTCGCAACGAGTCCCGAGCGTTCCTTGAACAGATCAATAACCGCGATTGTCTTGAGCAAGTCGATATGGAGCGCGTCGCCGCCGTTGGCTTCGCATCGTTCCAGTGCCTCCGCCGCCAAAGCCCATCGATGTCCGTCGGGTGATGCGAGGATGGAAGGTTCCAAATTGGCTCGCAAATAGTCCCAAAGCCGATCCGGGCCGTATAGCGCATCTTCTCCGGCGGTGTTTAGAAAGTCCTGGAAGCCGTGCGGCTCGGATGAATTCAGGAAGCCGAATATGCTGCGCTGGTTCTGACCGAACCGCCGCCGCGAAATCGGGCCCAGCAGGCAGGCTACGACCGGATGCAACGGCCAGCACGCATCGAGCATGGAGGTCAGCCGGTCCGACTCATCTGCACGTTCCCGGCGAGCAAGTCCGGCGATTTTGGCCGCTAGTGAGTGAAATCGCGGCGGATTAGGCCCGCCTTCGATAGCGCGGGAAATCAGTTCGATCTGTTCTTCGCCAGACGCGTTGACGACCAGATCGATAAACCGCCCCTGAATTTTCGCCCATTCGTCGCGCATTTCATGTGAGAGGCGGTGGGCGTATTCTTCGAACGCCTGATGCAGCACACCGACAATGAGCAAACGTCCGTTGCTGCGGGAGGCCGCTTCGGCAAGTTGCTGAAAAATATAAATGTCGGCGCCGTCCTGTACGGCGGCTTCCAGAAATTTGCCCATTTCGTCGATAAACAGGATTAGCCCGCCGTGTGTTCGAGGTTTTTCCGCCGCCGCGTCGGTGAGCGTCTCGATCAGCTTGGTTTCGGTCCAGCCGCCGCGCGGAAGGCGCGCAACTAGACCGCTCTTCTTCACGGCTTCGCCGATGACGGAGACGGGATTTTCGCGCCGGCCTACAAGCGGGACGACGCGCCATCCCTTGCCGCCGGTCGGCAACGCTTTCCGCAACGTGTTGCTCAGTTTGCGTCCGAACAGCTTCGCCGCTTGCTTCCGCAGTACGGTATCCCCGCTTAGCAGCGCGGCAAGGCCAACGACCAGGCTCGATTTCCCGCTGCCGTACGGACCGGTCCAGGTGAATGCGCCTTGGCCGGTCTCCGAAACATGGCGCGCCATCGAAACAAGTACATTCGCGGATGACCGGGGGCAAACGAAGCCTTCGAGAGCGGAGGTCTCGCCAAGATCGGTGTCGATACGAATCGATCTCAGGAAACGACGGGAGATGCGGACATGTTCATTCAAGGACATTACGCGGCCGCTTTTTCTACGGGGCTGTCGTAATTCCTCAGCAGCCGGTCGAGTTTGGCATCGCCGTCGATTTCGATGTTGCGCACGACCTGCTTCAATCCGGCGGTCTCGGACCAGCGCAATGCTCCGTCGGTCGCATCGTCGAGCACGGCAAGCCGGTCTGCGACATCGTTTTCGTCGAGAGCAAACACGCGCCCCGGCGCACCGGGCGCATGTGCAACCGCTTCAAAAGAAAGCGTCGAGGCGTTCTGTGAGTAACGCGACCAGAAATCGATCAGCGCATATACGAAGACGCCGTCGCTCAAGGTCGATTTCGGGCCGCGAACGAAGCGGAATCCATCCTTCTTGCCGACCGCCTTGATAAGCCCCAACTCGGTGAGCGGCGATTCAAGCGCATCGTCGTGTCCGATTTTTGCGGATGGCCGGTGGGCGACATAGGTCCGAATAAAACAGGCAACGTCGTTTTTGATCGTCGCTGCCGCAACGCGAGACCAATGACGGTCTTTGGCGAGCCGCTCAAGTTTCTTGATTAGGGCGTCACGCTCGAAGGTGATCGCAGGGTAGTGGCTGAATGCCCAGAACCATGTCGTTTTTTCGGGTTGAGCCGCCAACTGCCAATGGATTAGCCACAAGGTCGCGGGATGTTCCATATACGGATCAACCCCTTTGGCTCCGAACAGTTTGCGCCCGAGTTTTGTCGTCCGAACGGAATTGATTGACGGTTCCTCAATGATTCCTGCCGCCTTGGCCCAATGGCGCATCGAGGCGACCATATTCTTGCCGACGCCGAATCGCGCGATGGCGTTATCACCCCAACAGGCGTCTCTGTTGTCGGTTTGACTCTTGGTTTCCGCGACGCGGTCGAATGCCTTTTTCAGCCATCCGTAGCGAAGCGGAAACGTCTCATGACCCGAAAACTGCGGATTATATCCTTCTTGATATAATGGTCCGCGCGCCATTCGTTCCCCCGGCTACTGGACGCTCCATCCAGTTCGACTGTAGCGCGTGGCCTGTGCTAAGGTCAATCAAGGCTGGAGGAGCCCTCCAGAAAAGTCCCGACGGCTTAACCCGGTGCCGCGCTCGTGTTTTCCTCTCTATATCATTAAAAAACAATGAAAATCGGCAATGCGATCTATCTCGACCATGAAGCGACAACGCCTGTAGATCGGCATGTTTTATCTGAAATGACGCCTTATTACGTCGAGTCGTTCGGTAATCCGCATTCTCTGGATCACAGTCTTGGCTGGGAATCTGCGCGCGCCGTCGAGAGAGCCGCTTCGCGCCTAGCGCACTTGATCGGCGCGGATGCCGACGAGATTACCTTCACCTCAGGCGCAACGGAATCAAACAATCTGGCGCTACTGGGTCTTGGGCGCCGGGCTGCGGGGGGCAAGCGTCGCCGTATTCTGATGAGTGCCATTGAGCACAAATGCGTGCTCGCTATTGGACGTGTGCTTGAGGAACAATATGGCTTCACTGTTGAACAGATACCTGTCGATCATGAAGGTTTCGTCATGTTGTCGACGCTTGAAGACGTAATGGACGACGATGTTCTCGCCGTGTCGATCATGGCGGTGAATAATGAGATCGGAACTATTCAGAACATCGAGAAGATATCCGAATGCGCGCGCGGCTACGGAGCCGTCTTCCATTGCGACGCGGCGCAAGCGCCGGTCGGGATGATCGCGGATTCGCTTGCAATGCACACCGATATCCTCAGCCTGTCCGGTCACAAGATGTACGGTCCGAAAGGGGTTGGGGTCATCTTCGTTGCGCGCGGTCTGGAAGATCGACTCGAACCGTTGATCTACGGTGGAGGTCAACAAAACGGTCTCCGCTCGGGCACCGTTCCGGTGCCTCTCTGCGTAGGTATGGGAGCGGCGGCCGAAATGCTTTTTGGCGAAAATGGAACAGCAAGACGCACAAGTTTGCGACGCCGGCGAGACACTTTTATGGAGAGGATTAAGGAATCAAAGCATCCGATATTTGTGAACGGTCCGGAAGGTGATGCGCGACATCCGGGCAATGCGAATATTCGTTTTGTCGGAGTCTCCGCTCATGATCTCTTAGGCGCGCTTCAACCGCGTCTGGCTGCGTCAACCGGCTCCGCCTGCACGTCGGGCATCTCCGAGCCGTCGCATGTCTTGAGAGCGATCGGTCTGGATGGTGACAGCGCTGATTCCTCGATCCGTTTCAGCCTCGGATTTGGCACGAGCGATGAAGATATAGACGACGCGGTAAGGCTAATCGAAGAAACATTGGCGGCTTTGTCGCAGCCTCGTTAATGGCGCCTTGAACTGATTAGAGGCCGTCGGCATCGGTTCAAGATTCGAGCGTGCTCGGCGGCGGCGCCTTAATATCGGGTGAGTCCGGCGGCAAGAGCCGGTAGGTGCGGCCCGCCTTGACCCGCCGGATCTTCCCGGCTTTGTCGAGATACGAGAGCAGGTTGGCAACCCGCCGGCCATCCTTTTCGCCTATCAGTCCTTTGACCTCGGTTTGCAGGCAGTTCGGTTGCGCGGCGACCAGTTCCCGGATGGTTTGGAACAGCCGGAGATCCTGGTAGTGCCGCTCGACCTTCTCGGCCCATTTCTCCAACTCCGGCACGGACGAGACGATCTCCCGCATCCGAGCGAGAATATCCTCGTTGCCGACGAGGGCGATTATCGTGCCTCCCTGCTCCAGGGCGGGAATCGATCTGATTTCGAAAGATCCGAAATCGCGGCACACCTTCTTCACCAGGTTGGGAATATATTCAAGGTTCTCGCGAACGAGCCTTTCGGCCTTCTCATAGTCTCGGGCGGAGATGGCCGCCCGCATTCGTAACATGGTGTCGAAATAGGGGTCGCTGACGTGATGCTCCCCCGGGGAGTACGGTACACGCTCGAACCTGATTCGCACCTGCGGCGATTGTCGACCGCCTTGGCTTAGTTTCCCAAACAGCCACCCGATGAAGCCAAACATCCTCTCAGACCACCCTGTTCCCGACGATAACGGCGTCAGGTTCTATCTTTTACACTTTGGGCCATGCGCGGCAGTTTGAAGCGTCATGCGCAAGCGCGTCAAGGCGGCAATATCGCGGGCGTTGCGATGGGTATTTGTCGCAGTCAATAGTCGCAAATCCGGACGGCGCGCGTTATCGCGAAAACGGCGCGATTCCGCCCTTTTCAAGGGCAAACCGACCTTGCGACACTTGCCGGCTGAATCGCGGCGCCTCAGCGCGGCGCGGCGGGTGTTTTTGTCGCAGTCAATAGTCGCAAATCCGGACGGCGCGAGTCATGGCTAAACGCAAGCGATTCCGCCATGTTTGAGGGCAAACCGACCTTGCGACACTTGCCGGCTGAATCGCGGCGCCTCAGCGCGGCGCGGCGGGTGTTTTGTCGCAGTCAATAGTCGCAAATCCGGACGGCGTGCGTTATCGCTAAACGCAAGCGATTCCGCCCTTTTCAAGGTCAAATCGACCTTGCGACACTTGCCGACCGAATCGCAGCGCCGCAGCGCGCCGCGGCGGGTGTTTTGTCGCAGCCCTAGTCGCAAATCCGGATGGCGCGCGATATGGCTAAACGCAAGCGATTCCGCCATGTTCAGGGGCAAATCGACCTTGCGACACTTGCCGCCCGAATCGCAGCGCCGCAGCGCGCCGCGGGCGCGCGTTCCGAGGTCGGGGGTATGGACCCATACCAGCGCATCCCGTGACGCTTACAGGCGGCGAGATTTAGGAATGACAATTATATTCGACACAACCGCGCACTTGACCGGTTTGCGAATTCTCTGCAACAAGAAGCCGCGAGTCATGGCCGGATGGACCGATACGATACCAGGCGGCGCATTCAAGAGAGGACCGACGAGCGTGCGAGGGGGAAATTATCTGTTTACCAGCGAAAGCGTGTCCGAAGGGCATCCGGACAAGGTTTGCGACCGAATTTCCGACGCTGTTGTCGATGCCTATCTTGAGGCGCAGCCGGATTCGCGGGTCGCGGTCGAAACGATGACGACAACCAATCGCATCGTGTTGGCGGGCGAAGTGCGGGGGCCTGAGTCCATCACTCCGGACAGGCTCGAAGACGCGGCGAGGCAGGCTGTCCGCGATATCGGCTACGAACAAAAGGGGTTTCATTGGCGGGACGCGGATGTCGAAGTCCATGTCCACTCCCAGTCCCCCGACATTGCGCAAGGCGTCGACGCGTCAGGCAACAAGGACGAAGGCGCGGGGGATCAGGGCCTCATGTTCGGATACGCATGCCGTGAAACCGACGTTTTGATGCCGGCGGCCATTCATTATGCTCATCGAATTCTGCAAAGGCTTGCCGAAGCGCGTCATTCCGGCAGAGAACCGGGCTTGGGACCCGATTCCAAGAGCCAGGTTACTTTGCAATACGAACATGGCGAGCCCGTTCACGTGGCGTCCGTTGTCGTGTCCACCCAGCACAGCGATGACCTGACGCAGGACGACGTAAGGGAAATCGTCCGTCCTTACGTATTGGAAGTCTTGCCTGAAGGGTGGATGTGTCCGGAGCGGGAGTTTTACGTGAACCCTACGGGCAAGTTTGTTATTGGCGGCCCTGACGGCGATTGCGGGCTCACGGGCCGGAAGATCATCGTCGATACGTATGGCGGGGCGGCGCCTCACGGAGGCGGCGCGTTTTCGGGCAAGGATCCGACGAAAGTCGATCGGTCGGCGGCGTATGCGGCCCGCTATCTCGCCAAGAATGTCGTGGCGGCGGAACTTGCGAACAAGTGCACGATTCAATTGTCCTATGCCATCGGCGTCTCAAAGCCGTTGTCGTTTTATATCGATTTGCACGATACGGGCACGGTCGAGGAAGACGCGCTCGCCCGGGTGCTCATGGAGACGGTTGACTTGAGTCCGCGCGGCATTCGCGAGCATTTGGAACTGAACCGCCCCATTTATGCGCGGACGGCCGCTTACGGACATTTTGGACGGATACCCGAGGACGACGGCGGGTTCTCGTGGGAGAGAGAGGATCTCGTCGAGACATTGAAGGCGAGCCAATTCTAGGTTCGCTCATGCCGCGAAGTTGTGGATGTTGATTCGAAGCGCGCTTCCCTATTGGCGTCTGTATGGACATCGCCGCCGCCGCTTGAGGCGCGGGCAGGAGAAACTCGTCAACGAACTTCTGCCGCGGCTTTCGATATCTCCCGGCTCGGACCGACTGGACGCCCGTCGGATTTTTGAGTCATCCAAAGAGATATGGCTCGAAATCGGATTTGGCGCCGGCGAACACTTCATTTGGCAGGCGGAAAACCATCCGGACATCGGCTGTATCGGTTGCGAGCCGTTTTTGAATGGTGTTGCCAAGGCGCTTGTGCAGATCCAAAACAAGGGGCTTGAGAACGTTCGCTTGTTCATGGGCGATGCGCGTGATTTGCTGGACCGGATGCCGCCCGGTTCCGTGTCGCGGGTCTTTGTATTGTTCCCCGATCCGTGGCCCAAGAAGCGGCACCATAAGCGGCGCTTGATTCGCGCCTCGATGCTCGACCAACTGTCGCGGGTTTTGTCTCCCGGCGGTATCGTTCGCGTGGCAACCGATATTTCCGACCATTGCAGGTGGATCCTCAGACACTTCGCGGCGCATCAAGACTTCGATTGGCTGGCGGAACGCGCCGGTGATTGGCGTAACCGCGGTGACGACTGGCCCGAAACGCGTTATGAAGCCAAGGCGAAAGCGGCGGGGCGGACGTGCGTCTACTTGACGTTCGCCAAGGTTTCGACCTGTTGATCCCGTTTAACGGTTGAGATTTGCATCCAACCGGACTATAAGATCAAGCCAATAGTTATCGAGACACTTACAAATGAACTCGCCTCTGCCGTATATGCGAGGCGTTGGGTTTTGGGAGTGGGCTGCGGCCCACTTTTTTGTTGGCCGGATCGTCCACGCAATGACATGGACTGCGACGACGCCTGATGGCGCCCCCGATGGGCAGAGACAACTGATTTCGCGAATTGAAGCCTCGATCGAGCCCGTGATCAAGGCTTCGGGCTTCAACTTGGTTCGGGTGAAACTTTCAGGCAGTCGAAAGAAGACCTTGCAAGTCATGGCGGAACGGATCGAAGGCTCGATGGACGTGGAAGACTGCGCGGAACTCAGTCTGGCCGTGTCGGCCGTCCTGGATGTGGAGGATCATATTCAGGGGGAGTATGTTCTGGAGGTATCGTCACCGGGAATTGATCGCCCCCTTGTGCGATGGGAGGACTTTGAGCGGTTTTCAGGCCATATGGTCAAGATCAAGCTTGAGGCGCCGCTCGACGGGAGGAAGAGGTTTCGCGGCCGGATCAAAGGCGCGTGTGACCGCACCGTCAAACTCGAATTGGATAACGACCCGGCGGCGCAAACCGAAGTCGCGCTGCCCTTTGACGCCATCAAGGACGCCCGATTACTGCTCGACGATGAACTGATTCAGGCGGATCTGAGAGACAAAAAGAGGCATCGCCGTAGATCGTGAATGCCGTTGTAAGTTGAGAAATGAGGAGTGTGTCCATGTCGAATACGGCCGTTAGCGCAAACAGGCTCGAGTTGTTGCAGATCGCTGATGCCGTCGCGCGTGAAAAAGCGATCGATAAGCAGATCGTGATCGAAGCCATGGAAGAAGCAATCCAAAGAGCGGCCAGGTCGCGTTATGGGGCGGAAAACGATATTCGCACCGAAATCGACGAGAAAACTGGCGAAACGAAGCTCTATCGTTTGCTCCATGTCGTAGAGGAGGTGGAAAACGATTCACTCGAAATTTCTCTCGATGATGCGACAAAACGTAATCCGGCGGCGCAAGTCGGCGACTACATTTCCGAATCCCTTCCCCCGGTCGATTTCGGTCGAATTGCCGCGCAAACCGCCAAACAAGTGATCGTTCAAAGGGTGCGGGACGCCGAGCGGGAGCGTCAGTACGAAGAGTTCAAGGACCGCGTTGGAGAAATCGTCCACGGCATCGTCAAGCGTGCCGAATACGGTAACGTCGTTGCTGATTTGGGCCGCGCCGAAGCCATAGTGCGCCGCGACGAATTGTTGCCGCGCGAGTCTTTTCGCAACGGCGATCGTATTCGCGCCTACATTTACGATGTGCGCCGCGAACAGCGGGGGCCGCAAATCTTTCTTTCGCGCAATCACCCGCAATTCATGGCGCGATTGTTTGCGCAAGAGGTGCCGGAAATATACGACGGCATAATCGAAATCAAAGCTGTGGCGCGTGATCCGGGCAGCCGCGCCAAGATAGCGGTGCTGTCGAATGACACGTCCATCGACCCCGTTGGGGCCTGCGTTGGTATGCGCGGCAGCCGCGTTCAGGCGGTCGTCAATGAACTGCAAGGCGAAAAGATCGACATCATACAGTGGTCACCGGATGCGGCGACGTTCATCGTGAATGCGTTGGCGCCCGCTGAGGTGGTCAAGGTCGTACTCGATGAGGACGCGCAACGGATCGAAGTAGTGGTGCCGGACGACCAGCTTTCACTGGCCATTGGCCGCCGGGGTCAAAATGTAAGGTTGGCGTCGCAACTGACGAATTGGGATATCGATATACTGATCGAGGCTGAAGAGTCGGAGCGTCGCCAAGAAGAATTTCGTCAGCGGACAGAGATGTTTACTGCCTCGCTCGATGTCGATGAACTTGTCGCACAGTTGTTGACCTCGGAAGGTTTTTCTTCGATTGAAGAAGTGGCTTATGTCGAGACCGAAGAGCTTTCCACGATCGAAGGTTTCGACGAAGACACCGCCGAAGAGTTGCAAAATCGTGCCCGGGACTATCTTGACCAAAAGGAAGCCGAAGCGGATTCCCGGCGCAAAGAACTGGGCGTAGTCGACGAACTCGCGGAAATCGAGGGTTTGACTTTGGCCATGTTGGTCACGTTGGGGGAGAATGACGTCAAGACCATGGAAGATTTGGCGGGTTGTGTGACAGACGACCTGGTTGGCTGGTACGAGCAGGTTGACGGCGAGCGCACGCACATGCCCGGCATTTTCGACAAGTATGACGTGGATGCGGCAGGCGCCAATGACATGATCATGACTGCCCGGCTCAAGGCCGGCTGGGTCACGGAAGATGACTTGAATGATCCGGAGCCGGACGAGGAAAGCGAGGCTGAAGCGGTCGACAGCGAAGAAGAACGGACGACATTATGATTGGGCCGGACTGTCTACCGCCGGGTTGTTTTGCCGTGCAAGAATTGGGTTTGGCCATGGGCGGGGGTAATATGCTACATGCTGTCGTCGGCGGCAGTGGCGTTGCCCATCGTTTGGGCGGACTCGCAACGCGGCCAGGATAAGCGAGTCGAGACAGGGTTTCCTCCGGATGAGGAAGTTGAAGGCGCAGTAAAGGACGAGAATGAGCGAGACCGGTAATTCCGAAGAAAAACCCTTGAGCGCAAGCGGACGCAAGTCGCTGACGCTTAAGCGGAAGGTCGATGCTGGCACCGTGCGCCAGAACTTTTCTCATGGCCGCTCAAAAACTGTCGTGGTCGAGAAAAAACGCCGTAAAACCATAGTGCCCGCCGAGGGGGGTGCCCGGACCAGAGCGGCGGTCGAAAAGGCCGGGAAGGCTGAAGCGCCTGCATCTGAAAAGGAAGAAACGTCGCCCATTCAAGAGGCAGGTGAGGTTGCCAAGCCCACGGGCGTTGTGTTGCGTACGTTGACGAAAGAGGAAAAGGCGGCCCGCGCGAAGGCGCTTGAGGACGCCAAAGTCGTCGATGAAGAAACGCGCAGGCGCATGGAAGAGGAGACCAACCGCCGCGCTCGTCAAGATGCTGAATTGAAACAGCGGCGCCAGAAAGCCGCAACAGAGACGGAAGAAGAAAAACCCAAGGCTGAAAAAACCTCGGAAGCGCAGCCGATAGATACGCCACCCGATACGGGCCCTAAGAAAGCACCCGATACGCCCCTTAGGAAGAAAAAGCCCAAGCACAAATCCGAAAGAGCCGGAGAAGATAAACCTGTTGCCGGCCGCAAGGGTGAACGACGACGTCGCGAAGGCAAGCTTACAATTGCAAAGGCTCTTCAGGATGAGGCTCGCGTTCGCTCCCTTACCTCCTTAAGGCACTCCCGTGAAAAAGAGCGCCGTGCCGCTCAGGCCCGCGTCGGCGAACAATCGAAAGTTTATCGCGAAGTGGTGATCCCGGAAGTTATCACCGTTGAAGAGTTGGCCAACCGAATGACCGAACGCGTACCGCAAGTCATTCGCAAGCTCATGGAAAATGGTCAAATGCTGACCAAGAACGACGTGCTCGATGCCGACACGGCCCAATTGATCGCTGAAGAGTTCGGTCATGAAGTCAAGCGGGTTGCTGAATCGGATGTGGAAGCCGGCCTTGCGGGCGATGAGGACACCGAAGAGTCACTTCAACTTCGCGCCCCGGTCGTCACCGTGATGGGACATGTCGACCATGGCAAGACGTCTCTTTTGGATGCGCTGAGGAAGACCGATGTGGTTGGCGGCGAGTCTGGTGGTATCACCCAGCATATTGGCGCCTATCAAGTAACGGCGCCCTCAGGCAAAACGATCACCTTTATCGACACGCCCGGTCATGCGGCATTTACGGCCATGCGCGCGAGGGGGGCCGAAGTCACCGACATCGTCGTGTTGGTCGTGGCCGCTGATGACGGCGTCATGCCGCAAACGGTCGAAGCGATCAATCACGCCAAGGCAGCCGAGGTTCCTCTGATCGTGGCGGTCAATAAGATCGATAAGGCGGATGCCGATCCCGACAAGATTCGCCAGGAACTCCTGCAGCACGAAATCGTAACCGAAAAGCTGGGCGGAGAAATTTTGGAAATCGATGTCTCGGCCACCGAGAAAACAAATTTGGACAAGTTGGAAGAGGCCATTCTCCTCCAAGCTGAGCTTTTGGAACTGACGGCCAACCCTGACCGCCTCGCCGAGGGCGTCGTGATCGAGTCGAAACTCGACAAGGGCCGCGGGCCGCTTGCGACAGCGCTTGTTCGCCGAGGTACGTTAAAAGTCGGTGATATTATCGTGGCCGGCGAGCAGTGGGGTAAGATCCGTACATTGATCGATTGCCATGGCGAGAGCGTTGATGAAGCCGGCCCCACTGTGCCGGTAGAGGTGTTGGGGCTCGACGGCTCGCCGGACCCCGGCGACGAATTTGTCGTTGTGGAGACGGGGGTGCGCGCTCGAGAAGTCACGGATTTCCGGCAGCGCAATACTAAACGCCGCCGCGTACTAGGCGCCGGGCGCGGTTCTTTGGAACAGATGATGTCCCAACTCAAGGAAGCGGATGTCAAGGAGTTGCCGATTGTCTTGAAGTGCGATGTGCAGGGCTCGGCCGAAGCCATTGCCGCCGCGCTTGAGAAACTGGGCAACGAAGAGGTTGCCGCCCGCATCGTTCACGCCGCCGTCGGCGGGATAACGGAGTCGGATATCGTGCTGGCGGTCGCGTCGAAAGCGGTCGTCATCGGCTTTAATGTCAGAGCCAACAAGCAGGCCCGCGAGCACGCGGTCCGTGACGGCATTCAGGTTCGCTATTATTCGATTATCTACGATGTGATCGACGATATTAAGTCGGCCATGGAAGGCATGCTGGTGCCTGCCCATCGCGAGCATTTCCTGGGCAACGCCGAGATACTGGAGGTTTTCAATATTTCGAAAGTGGGGCGTATTGCAGGTTGTCGCATCACGGAAGGCAAGGTCAAGCGCGGCTCGAAAGTTCGCCTCGTTCGCGATGATGTTGTGATCCATGAAGGCGCGCTGTCCACGCTCAAGAGGTTCAAAGACGAGGTTAGAGAAGTGGATGCCGGCCAGGAATGCGGGATGGCTTTTGAAAACTGTCAGGACCTGAAGGCTGGAGACGCGATCGAGTGTTTCGATACGGAAGAGGTCGCGAGATCTCTTTAGAGCGAAGCTCAAGCTTGCACGTCGACAATCCGCCGCGGATCAATAGAGTCCTGCCCTCCCACGCAACGAATTGAATTTGCAATGTCGAAGAAAAAATTTCATAAGCGTGGCCGTTGTGGCGCGTTGACACAACGTCAATTGCGTGTCGGCGAAATGTTGCGTCACGCGTTATCGGAAATTCTCATCCGGGGCGACATTCGTGATCCGGACCTTGAGGGTCAATGTGTGACGATTACCGAAGTACAAGTGGCCCCGGACATGAGATCCGCAGTGGCGTACTGCACGTCCCTCGGAGGACAGAACGATGCTGCCATTTTAGACTCGCTTAATCGAAGCCAGGCGTATGTGCGAGGTCAACTCGGCCGGATGATCAAGCTGAAGTTTACACCGACCTTGGCCTTCCTCGCGGATACGACATTCTCTGAGGCGCAATCCATCGATGCGCTCTTGCGTTCGCCCAGGGTGGCGCAGGACTTGGGTACGAGCAAAACGGACGACTCGCATGGCGAGACGACGTAAAGGCAATTCGGTTCACGGATGGATCGTTTTGGATAAGCCCTGCGGTTTGACATCGACTCAAGCCGTCGGCCGGGTGCGCCGGATTTTTTCTGCCCGAAAAGCCGGCCATGCGGGCACTTTGGATCCCTTGGCAACCGGTGTCCTGCCCATCGCTTTAGGCGAAGCCACCAAAACCGTTCCTTATTTGGCGCACGCGCGCAAATCCTATCGCTTTACGGTGAAATGGGGTGAGGCAACTACCACCGACGACGGTGAAGGCGAGGTAATCGACACAAGTCCGATCCGGCCTGATGAACGAGCGATCGCTGAAGTGTTGGCACGATTTGTCGGCGATATCAGTCAAGTGCCGCCCGCTTTTTCAGCGGTCAAGGTCAACGGCGAGCGGGCATATGATTTGGCGCGGGTCGGCGAGAAGGTTCACCTTGAGCCGCGAACCGTTACCGTCCATGAGGCGCACCTCATCGAGGTCATTGATAAAGACCGTGCATCGTTCAAAGTCGTTTGCGGCAAAGGCGCCTATGTTCGGGCCTTGGCCCGAGACCTCGCCCGCGCCTTGGGGACCGTCGGCTACGCGGCGGACCTGCGGCGAACTGCCGTCGGCCCGTTTGAAACGTCGCACGCAATTCCGCTGGATAAACTCGAGGAGTTAGGCCATAGTGGCGCCGCTTCGCGCGAACTAAAACCGGTTGAGACCGCGCTGGACGACATCCCGGCCCTGGCCGTAACCGGTTTGGAAGCACAACGCCTCCGTCATGGTCAAACGATCAGTTTGCTTAAGGGGCATGCGAACCAAGTCCGTGGGGATGAGGTTGCCTTCGCCATGCGAGACTCTCAAGCTGTTGCATTGGGCGAAGTGAGAGCCGGACAGTTTCACCCCACACGCATTTTCAATCTACCAATCAAGGGTAAACACGATGTCGATTACAGTTGAACGCAAACGAGAGTTGATCAAGAAGTATGCGGTAAAGTCTCAGGATACCGGTTCACCGGAAGTTCAGGTCGCTATTCTTACCGAACGCATCGGCAATCTCACGGAGCACTTTAAAACTCACAACAAGGATAACCATTCTCGACGCGGGTTGCTGAAGCTTGTGTCGCAACGACGTCGGCTTCTTGATTATGTTAAGAACAAAGATGAGGGTCGCTACCGTGATCTGATCAAGCGCCTCGGCATTCGCCGTTGAGGCAAGATCCGCCTTTGGATATATGTGCCTTCCCTCAAGAGCCGGGGTGCAGGTTTTGCGCTTCCGGAGCAAGTTTTTAAAGCGATTGACGTGAAGACCGGTCGTAGCAATGGGGTTATGGCCGAACGAGGAAAAACGGATATGTTTGAAATATGCAAAGAGACGATTAATTGGGGCGGCCGCGAATTGACGGTTGAGACCGGCCGCATTGCGCGGCAAGCCAACGCCGCCGTCACGGCGACCTATGGAGAAACAACAGTTCTGGCGACGGTCGTGGCCGAAACCGCTCCCAAACCGGACCTGGACTTCTTCCCCCTTACCGTGAATTACCAGGAAAGGACCTATGCCGCCGGCCGAATTCCCGGCGGTTTTTTTAAGCGCGAAGGCCGACCTTCGGAAAAGGAAACCCTCGTTTCTCGACTCATCGATCGTCCCATCCGACCGCTCTTCGCGAAAGGATTCGAAAACGACACGCAAATTATTGCGACGGTCTTGAGCCACGATATGGAAAACGATCCCGATATCGTAGCCATGGTGGCGGTGTCGGCGGCACTCACCATTTCAGGCGTGCCGTTCATGGGGCCGATAGCCGCGGCCCGCGTCGGTCACATAAATGGCGATTTCGTTCTCAATCCGCAAATCGATGAAATGAAAGAGTCGTCTCTTGATCTCGTCGTGGCCGGTACTGCCGACGCGGTCTTGATGGTGGAATCGGAAGCACAGGAATTGCCCGAAAAGACCATGTTGGGCGCGGTCATGTTCGGGCATAAGAACATGCAGCCTGTCATCGACATGATCATCGCCCTGGCCGAACAGTGTGCAAAAGAACCTTGGGACTTCCAGCCCCCGGATTATTCCGAACACGAGTCTCGAGTTCGCGCTATTGCCGAGCCAGGTTTGCGCGAGGCTTATCAAGAAGCCGACAAACAAACGAGGCAAAGTAAAGTCGCCGCCATTAAAGAGCGCGTGGTCGAGGAGTTGGGCAGCGCGCCGACAGCGATCGAAGAGGATGTTCTCAAAAATCTTTTCAAGTCGCTTGAAAGCGACATTGTCCGCAGCAATATTCTGGACAACGGCGTGCGCATCGATAATCGCGCGCTCGACCAGGTGCGCTCCGTTGTCGCCGATGTGGGTGTTTTACCGCGAACCCACGGATCGGCGTTGTTTACCCGGGGCGAGACGCAAGCTCTTGTCGTGACAACGTTGGGCACCGGCGAAGATGAGCAGTTCATCGACGCTTTGGAAGGCACGTACAAGGAGCATTTTATGCTCCATTACAATTTTCCACCCTATTCGGTGGGTGAAACCGGGCGGGTGGGCTTTACCGGGCGTCGCGAGGTGGGCCATGGTAAACTTGCTTGGCGCGCCCTTCGCGCGATTTTGCCGAGCGTCGAGAAGTTTCCTTATACCATCAGGGTCGTTTCCGAAATCACCGAGTCGAATGGCTCGTCATCCATGGCAACCGTGTGCGGTACGTCGCTGTCGCTCATGGACGCTGGCGTGCCTGTGAAACGGCCCGTTGCCGGCATCGCCATGGGTCTCATCAAAGAGGGCGACCGCTATGTTGTCCTGTCGGATATTCTGGGCGATGAAGACCACCTGGGCGACATGGACTTTAAAGTGGCAGGCAGCGATGTCGGCGTCACATCGTTGCAGATGGACATCAAGATTACGGGGATCACCGAGGAGATTATGTCCGCGGCGCTTGAACAGTCCAAAGCCGGCCGTCTTCACATTCTGAGTGAAATGTCCAAGGCCATTTCCATATCCCGGGAGTCTTTGGGTGAATACGCGCCCAAGATCAATACGCTTGAAATTCCGGTCGATAAGATCCGCGAGGTTATCGGCACTGGCGGCAAGGTTATTCGGGAAATCGTCGATGTCACGGGCGCAAAGATCGATATTGCGGATGATGGTCTCGTTAAGGTTGCTTCGTCCGATCAGAGTAAAATCGATGCGGCGATCAAGTGGATCAAGACTATCACGTCCGATCCGGAAGTGGGCGAGATCTACGAAGGCACGGTGGTCAAGATCATGGACTTCGGCGCGTTCGTCAATTTCTTTGGCTCCCGCGACGGGCTCGTTCACATTTCTCAGTTGGCACAGGAGCGTGTTCGCAACGTGAAAGACGTGGTCAACGAAGGGGATAGAGTGAAAGTCAAGCTTTTGGGCTTCGACGATCGCGGCAAGGTGCGGCTCTCCATGAAAGTTGTCGATCAGGAGACGGGCGAAGACATCTCGGACAAAGCGGCGCCCAAGCATGAGCGCGAACAAGCTGCACGGTGAAAACGGCTACGTGTTTTGCAGATCGGGGATTCCGATAACGTTATAACCGGAATCGACATGTAGGACTTCGCCGGTGACACGTGAGGACAAATCGCTCAAGAGATACAGCCCGGCGGCTCCCACATGGGGCAGTTCTATGGTTTGTTTGATGGGGGCCTGTTGCTTGTTCCAATTGAACATGGCGCGTGCATTGCCGATGGCCGAACCCGCCAATGTGCGCATGGGCCCTGCCGAAATGGCGTTCACGCGAATATTGTCACGACCCAGATCGACGGCCAAATATTTGACGCTCGTCTCAAGCGCCGCTTTGGCGACTCCCATGACGTTATAGCTCGGCACGACCTTCTCCGCACCGTAATAGGACAGCGTCACCATCGCACCGCCGTTCGGCATGAGCTTGCTCGTACGCCTGGCCACGTCGGTAAACGAATAACAGGAGATTTCAAGCGTCCGCAGAAAGTTGTCCCGACTGGTGTCCACGTAGCGTCCGCTCAGTTCGTTTCGGTCGGAAAACGCGATGGCGTGAACGACAAAATCCAATGTTCGCCATGTTTCCTTTAAGGACTCCACGACCCGGTCCAAACTGGCCTCGTCGGTCACATCGCACGGCAAAACGATTTCCGACCCAACCGAATGGGCCAAGGGCTTGACCCGTCTCTCGAACGCGTCTCCCTGATAAGTAAACGCGACTTCACCCCCTTGCGCGGCGATGGATTTGGCGATCCCCCATGCAATGGAATGATCGTTGGCTACACCCATGATGAGGCCCTTCTTCCCCGCCATTAAGGTTCCTGTTGGGAAGTCGTCCGTAGAATTCTCTTTTGCCATACACCGCCACCGGAAGTTTGAGAACGTGGAAGGTAGAAACCCCCCGAAGACAAATGTCAGAGATTTGTCCGACTGAATGTTAGAGAACAATTGGTGCCGCCGAACCCGAAGCTGTTGGACAGAACCGTGTCGAGTTCGACATTATCAAGTCGTTTTGTCGCAATCGGCAAGTCTTCGGCCTCCGGATCCAGCTTTTCAATATTGGCTGACGCGCAGACGAATTGATTGTTCATCATAAGAAGTGAGTAAATCGCTTCATGCACGCCGGTAGCGCCTTGACTGTGGCCCGTCAGTGATTTGGTCGAACTGAGCGGCGGAATATCGTCGCCGAAGACTTGGCGTATGGCATTGAGTTCTACAGTGTCGCCTACCGGCGTCGAGGTTCCGTGGGTATTGATGTATTTTACCTTGCCGTCAATGGCTTCGATGGCTTGACGCATGCACCTGGCGGCGCCGGCGCCGGAGGGGGCTACCATGTCTTCGCCGTCGGATGTCGCCCCGTACCCGACCAGTTCGCCATAGATTTTAGCGCCACGTGCGCGTGCATGCTCCAGTTCTTCGAGAACTACACAGCCGCCACCCCCGGAGATCACAAATCCGTCGCGATTGATGTCATAAGCTCGGGATGCTTTTTCCGGCGTGTCATTGAATTTTGACGACAGAGCGCCCATGGCGTCGAACAGGACCGTCAACGTCCAATCAATTTCTTCACCGCCGCCGGCAAACATGATGTCCTGTTTGCCGAATCCAATTTGTTCCGCTGCATTGCCGATGCAATGACCACTTGTGGCGCACGCCGAACTGATCGTGTAGTTCACGCCTTTGATTTTGTAATGCGTAGCCAGATTTGCCGATGTACTGCTTGACATGTTTCGTGGCACCATGAACGGCCCCACTTTTTTTGGTCCTTTTTCTCGCGTCGTGTCACACGCGGCTAGAATATTCCGCGTTGATGGTCCACCTGATCCCATAATGATGCCGGTGCGTTCGTTGGAAATATCCGACTCCTGAAGTCCTGCGCACTGTATCGCCTGATCCATGGCTATATAACTGTAAGCAGCGGCGTCTCCCATAAAGCGGCGGGCTTTACGGTTGATCATGTCATCGAGTTCGAGTTTGATCGACCCGTAAACATGAGAGCGAAATCCCATCTTTTCGTATTCATCGCAGTGCTCGATTCCGGAGTTGCCCTCACGAAGTGAAGCCAGCACCTCTTGGATGTTATTTCCGATGCTTGACACAATGCCCATTCCCGTGACTACGACGCGGCGCATGTATGTACCTCTTTAGAGTTGTTCATCCGTAAAAAGGCCCACTCTGAGATCGTTGGCTTCGTATATGGCTTCTCCGTCAGCCTTCACGACGCCGTCACCGATGCCAACTGTCATTCGTCGCGTAATGACGCGCCTGAGATCAATGTGGTAACTCACTAGTTTAGCCTCGGGCAAGACCATACCTTTAAACTTGACATCGCCCGCCGCCAGCGCGCGCCCTCGACCTCGGCCTCCAATCCAGCCCAGATAAAAGCCGATCAATTGCCACATCGCATCAAGCCCGAGACAACCCGGCATGACCGGGTCGGTTTCGAAATGACAATTGAAGAACCAAAGATCTGGGCGGATATCGAGTTCGGCAACCAATTCTCCCTTGCCATGGGCGCCGCCGTCGTCGTTGATTTTTGTAATTCGGTCGATCATGAGCATGGGCGGTAACGGCAAGCGTGCGTTGTTCAGGCCAAACAGCTTGCCATGTCCACAAGCGACCAAATCTTCATAGCTATAGTTGGATTTTTTTTTGAACATGAAGATGTTTCATCAACTTTGATATTCGTGGCCTCAAGATGCTCAGCGTTCTAACGCGTTGGCCCAACGTTTTGGAGCCGCGCCCGGAATATTCAGGTGGTGACAGGGCTGTAACCGAAACCGGAGTAATTCAATCTTCCTAATATAGCCAGAATGCCACAGGAAGCACAGACATTCACGTCTTAAACACGAGGGACCAACGCTCTAATTCGTCAAGAGCCTAGGATTTTGGGATCTTGATTGAACCCTGATGGATCTATATGAAATATCGTTGTTTAGAATTAATCTAGTGTAAGCCTTGACTTTCGGACAGTGCTGCCCGATTTTTAAAGTCTCTGTTGTGAGATGAAAGGTTCCGACTGGGACTGTAATATATGACTCCCGTGCATCCCTTCACCAAAACCCAAAAGCGGCTCAAGGCCGCAGGCCTAAAACGGACCAAACAGCGTGTTGCATTGGGTCACCTGTTATGGGAAGGGCCTCATCGGCACCTCACCGCGGAATCATTCCATGAAGAAGCGCGAAATCGTGGGATTAGCGTTTCACTTGCCACAATTTACAATACACTTCATCAGTTCACGGAAGCGGGTTTATTACGGCGCGTGATCGTCGATGCTACGAAGACCTATTTCGATACCAATACGTCGGAACACCACCATTTTTATATGCAATGCCAAGGTGATCTGATCGATATTCCCGCCGGTAGTATTGAAGTGTCCGGTTTACCGACAACGCCATACGGAACAAGCGTTGACCGTGTTGATGTCATTGTGCACTTGTGCGACAAGTCAAGGCCGGATGCGGAGTCCGATTGAGTGCTTCCAAGCCTCTTTTCCGGTTGAGTTGGATGTCGTTTGCTGTCGCATATGCAAGTCTACTCTCTTGTTTGCCTTTGGACTGTAAGTTGCAAGGACATTCATCCGTAACAGAAGTGAAAAACAAGTTCATGCTCGCTGTCGGTGACAGTCGACACGAAAATGTGATTCGATGAGCAAGGAGCAATGGCAAGGCCGTAACGGGCTGCTTCGCGATAGACTGTTGACCATTGTGAAGGAGCGGTCGTTTTTGAATGATCGTGAAGTGACGTTAGCGTCCGGCAAAAAAAGTTGGCTCTATTTCAATATGAAACCCGCCGTGTTGAGCGCGGAAGGGGCCTTTTTGATCGGCCAGTTGATGCTTGATCTATTATCCGACGACGATGTTGATTATGTGGGCGGTTTGGAACTGGGCGCGGTTCCCCTAGTGTCGTCCATTTCGACTTTGAGTTTTGAACACAACCCCGAAAAACCGATCGCGGCATTTATTGTGCGCAAAAAAGTAAAGGATCATGGCACCCAACAGCGTATTGAAGGTCTTGCCAAAGATGAGACTTTGGACGGCCGACGGGTCGCCATGATCGAAGATGTCACGACCACGGGCGGGTCCGTGCGCGGTGCTATTCAAATCGTCCGGGATGCCGGTGCCCGGGTTGCTAAAGTCTTGACCGTTGTCGACCGTCAAGAAGGTGCTTCCGAAGCTCTCGCCGAAGACGGGCTTGAACTTGTCTCTTTGCTGACAGCGGACGAGTTTGTCGACTAGGAAATGAGACGGGCGTCAGTTGAACGTCTCGTTGGGATGGATGCCCCAAACCAAGCTTCGATGCACCCAACCGCGCCCCTCCGGGTTCGACAACAGACACCATTCGCCTTGACATTGATCCAGTTGACCAATCACACCGGGCCGTGCCAGAGCCAGAACGCGTGCTGTGTCGGTGGGGCCCGCTCTAAGCGCGACGGGCCGCGCCGACCCGTCGCCTTGTACGAGCAAGTGGCGGCGTCCGTCCAGAAGGGGTGCATAAATCCATCCCTCATTACCTTTCCAGTCCTTGATGCGCCGCCAATGCCTGGTTTCCGCAATGATCTCGACGGGCAGCCCCCGACGTGTGAACTTCCATAAAATAGGATGCTCCGTTCCAGGCCCATTACGCACATTAACGTCGTCAGCTCCTAAGCTGACAAATCGGGGCACCGGCAGTCCGCTCGGCGTCTCCGTCGCCCTAAGCGGGTTGCCTGACAAGACGATCACGATCAAGATCACACTGAATTGGCCAAGAAATCCCATGCTGTACCATCCAGTATTGCAAGGCTTTTTCATAACCAACGGCCAAAGGGATTCACGTGCTTGAATTATATCGTCTCCCTCCCGTTCAAAACTTGCATGTATGCGGCTCCCGGCGCCATTGAAGAAAACAAGACTTTATCTACCGGCCATGCAGTCACCGTCAAGCGGATGTTGAGATATCCTTGATCAACGCCAAGCTTATTTGGAACGACCGGGGCGTCCTTTTGTCCCATCCGGGTTCAGCCACAATCTAGGGCCGGGTCGATGTAGGCAAAGGACATAAATCCTCGGGTCGTGCGTGCTTCTCACGACGTTTCAGCCTTGGAATCCGACAGATCCGTAATCGTCGGATTTGTCCCGCAGAGCGCACACCCTTGATCGGCTTTGAGTTTGACGATGCGCATTGACCCGTCCAGTCCGTTATAAATCATCAACTTGCCGGCCAAGCTTTCGCCGATACCCAAAACCTCTTTGATGACTTCAAGAGCTTGTAAGGAACCCATGACGCCGGTGAGGGCACCCAGGATTCCGGCCTCGGCGCAGGTGGGGACCGTGCCCGGTGCCGGGGCCTCGGGAAACAAACACCGGTAACAGGGCAAAGGCTTGCCGTCGCGCCCGTACGTATATGCTCTGTATGTGGCGAGTTGACCGTCGAATTGTCCGACGGCTGCAGATACCAGAGGCACTTTTGCCAGATAACAAGCGTCGTTCACGAGCACGCGGGTTTCAAACGTGTCGCTGCCATCGGCAACGAGATCGTAGCATTCGACAAGTTTGAGCGCGTTGGACGCATTGAAGCGCGCCGTATGGGTTTCAACTTGCACATCTGGATTGAGCGCCTTGAGTGTTTGCAGCGCACTTTCGGTTTTGGGTCGGCCGATATCACTAGTCCGATGAATGATCTGACGTTGTAGATTGGAAAGATCGACCGCGTCATCGTCTATGATGCCGAGTGTGCCCACCCCTGCCGCCGCCAGATACATGAGCAGGGGCGCGCCCAGCCCGCCCGCGCCGATCACCAGTACGCGGGATTGTAGGAGCTTGGCTTGGCCCTGCCCTCCCACATCACGGAGCAAAAGGTGCCGCGCATACCGTTCAACCTGCTGATCAGTCAGTTCCATGGGAGGTATCTTACACGCCTGTCGATCCGAATCCGCCGTCGCCCCGCTCGGTTTCGCCAATGCAATCGACTTGGGTCCAGCTTGCCCGTTCGACCCGGGAAATGATCAACTGAGCAATCTTGTCGCCGCGGCGAATGACAAACCGAGCCAGCCCATGATTAATGAGCATGACCTTGACCTCGCCCCGATAGTCCGAATCGATCGTGCCGGGCGCGTTGAGCACAGTAATACCGTGCTTGAGCGCAAGACCCGAACGGGGCCTCACCTGAGCCTCAAAGGCTGCGGGTATCGCCATCATGAGTCCCGTGGGAACGAGAGCGCGTCCACCGGGGTCGAGCACCACTTCATCGTCCGCCTCAAGCGCGGCCCTGAGATCGAGCCCTGATGCGCCGCCGGTCTCGTATTTGGGAAGCGTTAGCCCTTCAGCCGACGGCAATCTCTGTACCGGAACACAGGGCTTGTCAGCCACGTTTGGCCCCTCTCTTTTTAACCTGCTTGTCAGCGGCTTGCGCGCGGGCGTAATGGCCGACCCGTATAACGAGGTCACGCGCCACGTCCGTTTTGGGAAGCGTAGGCCACGCCTCTACACCCTCTTGAGTGATCAGGTGAACCGTATTCATGTCGCCACCCATGGCGTCTCTTCCCGGTGCGACACTGTTGGCCAGCATCCAATCACAACCCTTGGCTTTACGTTTCGCCGTGGCGCGGGCGATCAAGTCTTCCGTTTCCGCCGCAAAGCCGATGACCAGTTGAGGGCGGTCATTCCTCCGTGTGCTTATGGATTCCAATATATCGGAATTCTGTATCAGTTCGAGTCGTTTTGAAGGCATATGACCTTTTTTCAGTTTGTGCGGCGCTCTGGATTTCGGGCGCCAGTCAGTGACCGCAGCCGCACAGATCGCAACATCAACAGGTAGCGCTTGCTCGCACGCCGCCAACATTTGCTCCGTCGTCTCCACACGTATGGTTTTCACACCCTCGGGATCGTTAAGCGCAACCGGGCCGGAAATCAAAATTGTCCGCGCACCGGCGCACGCTAATTCGCGTGCGATTGCGAATCCCTGCTTGCCGCTTGAACGATTGGCCATATAGCGAACTGGATCGATAGGCTCCCATGTCGGCCCCGCGGTGACGAGTGCACGATATCCCTGAAGAGGCTTGGCATCGGCGCGGGACTCATGATGCTTGAGTTTGGTGACATGGCTGCTTTGCGTTTGAAAAAAGGCATTGATGGCGTCGAGAATTTCGGGGGGCTCGGCCATACGGCCCATTCCATACTCGCCGCAGGCCATGTCGCCCTCGTTGGGACCGACAACCTTGACCCCGTCTTTTTGTAGTTGTTTCAAATTGCGCTGGGTTGCCGGATGCTGCCACATGCGTACATTCATAGACGGTGCGATCATGACATGCGTATCCGTTGCGAGCAGCAATGTCGTGGCTAAATCGTTGGCGAAACCTGAAGCCATCTTGGCCATAAGGTCTGCCGTCGCCGGCGCGACCACAATAAGGTCAGCATCACGGGAAAGTTGAATATGGCCGATTTCCGTTTCGTCGGTGAGATCAAACAGTTTTTGATAAGTTTTTTCGCCGGTCAGACTTGCTACGGATAAAGGTGTCACAAATTGGGCGGCCGCATCTGTTAATACGGCGCGAACGGTATATCCATGCTCTCGTAATCGGCGGATAAGCTCGAGTGTTTTGTGGGCGGCAATGCCTCCTCCCAAAATGAGCAATATTCTTTTATCTGACGTCACCACTGATCTTCTGTTTAGCAAGCTTGATATGCTGGGCATGAACGCAGTGTAGGCTTTCCCAATACCGTAAACCACTGTATCGAATGTGTTTTCTAGTCGGCCCCATCTTTAACTCTTGTCCAGAATATCGGTCAGCTTTTGCGCCTTCTGCAGGCGTGCGAACGATGTGTAGCGCGGCCCCTGCATGGCGCCGGGGGGGGGTATCTCCCAAGGGTATGGGCCCGATGGTCTTCGCGCTCTCCGAAAACACGACCTTGTACTTGCCGCCTTCGCCATAGGGCTCGATATGGGAGATGGGGGCGTAGTGGGTGATCGCCGATACCGGCTTCGTCCGATACGCGGCGATGTACTTTATCTTGTCGAGCTTTCCTCCGGAGATACGGATTGCCCACCAACATTTTTCCCCAAGAAACGTCGCCTCGAAATTACCCGGCTTGGCAGGAACGATGATCGTGTCGTCGTGTTTCCGGCTGCTCAGCTTTTCGCCGGTCAGAGGATCGCTGGCGCGCGGAGCCGCGACCGGTTTCGGGGATTCGAATGCCCGCAGGTCGACGAGAGGGAGAATCTGAAGGATCTCCTTCATGAAGGCTCGCGTGTCGGCCTTCTCCGCTTCGGTCAAAGCAGGCTCCTGGGGCGTGTTGTTGTTCATCAGGTGGTAGCGCCCTGTCTCCTTCGCCCGCTTGACGAGCGCATATTCGAGCCAGGTGACGTGAGCCCTGTTCAGCCCGCCGCTAGGCGAAACGAACACCAAGGCCCGGTCCCAGAAGTCCTTCTCCTTGTGGTGCGAGTCGATGCGTCCCTTAACGCCGTCGGCCTGCCCGATATAGAGGGTGGGCAGATCTTCGTCCTCGTTGGGTTCGCCGACGAGAAAGTAAATGCCGGTGCTCTGCATTTCGGGGCGCTTGCGAACCTCGGACCAGTCGGACCTGCGAAAAACCAGCCCGCGACCCGTCCAGTTCATGCGGTCGATCAGGCGGACCCCTTCCGGGTCGCCGTCAGGGACAAAGATGCGGATGGTAAACGGATCGGCCATCACTGCCTCGCAACCAGGGACGCCGGGCTTGTGCCGTATCGGAACCGGGTAATGGCCCCCTCCCGGATCTTTTCGACCGCATCGTCGATGGCATCCGGACGCGGCGACGATGCGTCGTCGTCAGTGAGTTTATTATCCATAGGCACTTTCCATCGGTCGAATTATACAATAGTTATCCGCCGCCGCCTTCAGAAGATTATTGCGGCCGCGATTACGGCGAGCGCCGCGGCGCCGACCCATACGGCTATGCGCAGCGACGTGTTTCGGGCTGTCTCTGCACGGCCAAGGGCTTCCACCGTGTCGGGATGCAAGCGTACCCCCTCGGCGCTGATTGTGGCCGCCTTCCGCAAGGTCTCCGGCAGCTGGCTCAGGGAGCGCCCTATCGATACAACGTCTTCGGCGGTCTCTCTCAAACGCGCCTCCGGCCCAAGCTCACGCTCCATCCATGTTTCGACGATAGGCTGGGAGATCTTCCAGATGTCCAGATGTGGATCGAGCGTACGGGCCACTCCTTCAACCACTACCATAGTTTTCTGCAGCAAGACCAACTGCGGCTGAAGATGCATGTCAAAGACTTCAGTGATCTGCAAAAGCTGTGCCAAGAGACGGGCCATCGAGATATCAGACGCGTCGCGGCCGAAGATAGGTTCACCGATGGAACGCAAAGCTTGTCCGAAAGCGTCTTTTGATTGGGAAGGGAGTATGTACCCGGCGGCAAAATGAACATTTGCCAGCCCCGTATAATCCCGTGTCAGAAACCCCAGCAAAATTTCTGCAAAGTAGCGTCGTGTCTGGAAGTCGAGCCGTCCCATGATTCCGAAGTCGACTGCTGCTATGTGTCCGTCCTCATCGACGAAGAGATTTCCCGGATGCAGGTCGGCATGGAAGAAGCCATCATTGAGCGCTTGTACGAGGAAGGCCTCCATCAAATTCTGTGCGAGCGACACGGGGTCGTGTCCAGCATGGATTAATGCTTCCCGGTCGCCCAAAGAAATGCCGTCGATCCAACCGAGGGTCATGACGCGTTTGCTCGTCAGCTGCCAGTTGACGAGCGGCACTCGAAACTGATCGCGGCCGGCGTTGTTTTCGCCAAGTTCTGAAGCCGCCGCCGCTTCGAGCCGCAAGTCCATTTCCAATTCAACACTGCCCCGCAATGTCTTCAAAAGTTTGACTGGTTCCAATCGCTTTAAGCTCGGCTTGAACCGCTCGATTAGACGGGCGCCCCAGGTCAGGGCGTCGAGTTCTTTTTTGAAGGCTGCCTCGATGCCTGGGCGTAGAATTTTTACGGCTACCGTCTGGATTTTACCATTTGTCCCATCGCGCAAGCGCGCTTTATGGACTTGTGCGATCGAAGCAGCGGCCACCGGCTCGCCGAACTCCACAAACAAACTGTCAACTGGTGAACCCAATTCTTCTTCGATGACGGTTTTGGCCTTGGCAGTAGAAAATGGCGGAAGGCGATCTTGCAATCGGGTAAGCGCTTTCGCTAAATCTGGCCCTAAAATGTCCGGTCGCGTTGCCAGGAGTTGCCCGAGCTTGATGAACGAAGGCCCCAAAGAATGAATTGCCGCCGTGAGCCGCTCGCCGACAGGTGTTTCAGGATCAAGGTCGGCGTCCGGTGAATTTCGCAAGGGCCACAGGCGTACCAACCGCCCCAGGGTTTTGACCGAGCGAGGCACGCTGTCAGCGAATTCGTGAGGCACAAGCGCATCATATCGTGCCAAAACGCTAACCGCTCGGAATAACCGCGCCGAATGTCGGAGTGCCCGGATCATGCTGCCATCGGCTCTTTAAAGCCGCCACGCGGAGTGCAAAGCTGCGATCCCGCCGCTCAGGTTTCGAACCTGTACGCGTGTAAATCCTGCTTGCTCGATCATGGCTCCGAATGCGGTTTGATCAGGGAAGCGGCGTATGCTCTCGACCAGGTATTGGTAAGCTTCGCGGTTGCCTGTGACAGCTTCGCCTAAGCGAGGCAGAATCCGAAATGAATATTGATCGTAAAGCGCATCGAGACCCGGGACGACCACGGTCGAAAATTCGAGACACATAAATCGCCCCCCTACACGCAGCACACGATATGCCTCTTTCAGGGCTTGGGCTATGTGGGTTACATTTCTGATGCCAAAAGCGATCGTGTATACGTCGACCGAACGTTCGCCCAGGGGCAGACTTTCGGCATCGCCGCACATCCAACTGAGTGAGGAGGCATAGTCGGGATAGCGTGCGGCCCGCTTGCGGCCTACGGTCAGCATGGCATCGCTGGCGTCGCAAACAGATACCTGAATCATGCGGCACTGTGCAGACGATCGCATGCGGTCAAGCAGCCGAAAGGCGATGTCGCCTGTACCTCCTGCCACGTCCAGATAAATGCGGTTTGGCTGAGGCGACAACCAGTTGATCATCGCGTTTTTCCAAAGTCGATGAATGCCGCCCGACATGAGGTCGTTCATGATATCATATCGCGGTGCGACGGACTCGAACACCGATTTCACGAAGCGACTTTTTTGTGCGGCCGGCCCGCGGTGCAAACCAAACGGGTAAAGCGTTTCTCTCTCCTGCGCCCGCCGCGCGCGGCTCTGATTATCACTCATGTCCAAAAGCTTAGCCCAACGTTTAAGGGGAGACCATTGTGCACGTGCAGTATGACACCGCGTTTCGCCAATTAAACGGTTTCGCTGCTATATATGGCGGAAGACATGGAAGTCACGGGACAATATGTCATGGTGGTTTGGTTCGTATCGACAGTTCAGAAAGTTTTGGACAAGTCAAGGCAACGAGATGCCTGAACTGCCGGAAGTTGAAACGATTCGAAGAGGATTGTCAGATTGCTTGGTTGGCCGTCGGATTACACACGTCCGCCAGCGAAGAGCTGATCTGAGAATTCCGTTTCCGGAGCACTTCGTTGAACGGATCCAAGGTCAGCGCGTGCTTTCGGTTAAACGGCGTGCCAAATACCTCCTGATTGAATTGGAAGACGGCACAATCGTCATTGCCCATTTGGGCATGTCCGGACGGTTTTCGTTTTACGATTGCGGTACACACCCCCGAACGTGGGGACGTTTCCATTTCAATGCTTCGCATGAAAAAGTTTGGAGAGTTCCCGGTGAGGGAACTCACGACCATGTTGTCTTTGACATCGAAGGGGGCACGCGTGTCGTGTTTAGCGATCACCGCCGCTTTGGCTTGATGACATTGGCCGACCACGATGGACTCCAGGCTCATCCACTGCTCAAGGACATAGGGGTCGAGCCTCTTGGCGAGGAGTTGACCGCAGACTATTTAACTCGCGTGCTTCGCAATAAAAAAACGTCCATCAAGGTGGCATTGCTTGATCAAAGGCTGATTGGGGGTCTCGGCAACATCTATGTGTGTGAGGCGCTTTACGCCGCCCGCATTTCACCGCGCCGTCAGGCTTATACGGTTACTGGCCGTCGCGCGCGGCGGCTTGTAGCGGCAATTCGACAGGTCTTGGCGGATGCGATTGAAGCGGGCGGTTCTACATTACGGGATTACGTGAACACGAATGGCGAATTCGGATACTTCCAGCATTCTTTTTCGGTCTATGACCGGGCAGGGTTGCTTTGTTTAAGCCCCATCTGTACATCGCAGATCAAACGAATCGTGCAAAGCAATCGCTCGACGTTCTTTTGTTCTTCGTGCCAACGTTAGCCGGGACTGCCGGTGACGTCTCCCGGAGCGGTATGGCATTGAGACTGACTTTGATCCGAAAATCCAAAGCATGAGGAAATTTGATGGCTTACAAGACAATATTGGTTGATACGGAAGCTGCCGTCGGCCTTATAACTCTCAATCGACCGGACGCCTTGAATGCGCTTAACGAAGAACTCATGTTCGAACTCACGACCGCATTGGATGAGTTCGAGGCCGATGAGAATGTGGGTTGCATCATCATTACCGGCTCGGCCAAAGCATTCGCTGCGGGAGCCGATATCAAAGAGATGCAACCCAAGGGGTATGTGGACGTATACAAGGAAGATTTCGTAATTGCGAACTGGCAGCGTGTTACGACGTGCCGCAAGCCGGTCATCGCTGCGGTTGCAGGCTATGCATTGGGCGGCGGTTGTGAACTTGCCATGATGTGCGATTTTATAATTGCTGCCGACAACGCACGGTTCGGTCAACCGGAAATTACTTTGGGCATCATCCCAGGCTCAGGCGGCACCCAACGCCTCCCCCGTTTTGTCGGCAAGTCTAAGGCCATGGAAATGTGTTTGACAGGGCGACAGATGGATGCGGCAGAGGCTGAGCGCTGTGGTCTTGTCAGTCGGGTCGTCCCGCTTGACGAATTGCGCACAGAAGCCATCGCCACAGCAACAAAAATTGCTGAAATGTCGCAACCGGTTGTAATGATGGCGAAAGAGGCGGTTAATCGCGCCTACGAAACGCCCCTCGCCGAGGGGCTGCGTTTCGAGTGTCGGCTCTTTCATTCATCATTTGCCTTGGAAGACCAAGCCGAAGGAATGAAGGCCTTTGCCGAAAAACGCAAACCTCAATTCAAAAACCGGTGAGAGGTTTGGTTCCCTCTCATGGGCTGAATGACCTAGTTCGTGAGACGGGACTTGGTCTTTAAGCTGCATTGACGCTTTACCTTTGCCTCTTTATGATCTCGCCTCTTCCCTAACATCAAGGTGGTTGTCGTGGTTAAGGTGGCATAAGACATGGCAAATACGGCGTCAGCAAAAAAAGCGGCCAGACAGATGGAGCGTAAAACAATCGTCAATCGAAACCGGCGATCACGCGTTCGCACGTATGTTCGCAAGGTCGAAGAGGCAATTGAGAAAGGTGATCAAACTGCGGCAGTCGAGGCGCTTAAATCTGCCCAGCCTCAAATTATGAGAGCCGTGACCAAAGGTGTTTACCATCGCAATACGGCAGCGAGAAAAATTTCTCGGTTGTCTAAACGCATTAACAACATGGCAACGTGAATTTTTGCCGCTCGCTTCTCAGTGAGGTTATCGTAACCTTGGACCGCCCCGACCGGCCCCGCTTGTCCGATGAATGATGTTCGTCGCCCAAGGCCTCAACAAGTTTAGTCATCAAAAAATTAAACCGATCAAAGACATCTTCGCGCGCCGGCACGACATGTGATCCCTTTATCAATTGATTTTAATGCAATACCGGAAGCAGAAGGTTTGAATTATTGATGTTGTTGTGGACTTTCATCTGCCGTACCGGTGCGAACGGGTGTCGGAATATTTTTGTAGGGAAACTTTTTTAACGTTCTGCATTTATACCTGTTGCTTCGTCATCGATATTGAGTTTATTTTACCCCTCGTCGATAGAGCGATTTACGGAACGTCATTTGAACCGGCAAAAAGGCATCTCTCCCTAACGAGAAGTAAACGGTTCTCTTGCCCGTAATCACGGACTCGACAGTTTCAGTACCAAAATTGAGTTTGCTCCGTAGAGTTCTGAGTAAGGATTGCGGAGCGGTGGTCGCGTTCGGCTTGGAGCGCAACAGGTGTGGTGCGTCTAGCTGGGAGGAATCATTGTCGAACATGAGGCAATTCATCTCGCGTCGAGACGGACTGTGAATCCAGGTGATTTATGACAAAACGCGACATGAATTCATGTTCAACTAGATGGAGTGCCAGCAAATGAGTCCGCCCGCGCTTGACTGCGCGGGGTTGGCAATAAAAACGAAACAGTTACTGCTCACAGATATTTCTGTGAGCGAGGGGTGGGAAAAGATGCGAGATGCCGGCAGGTTCCATGCGAGAGAGGGACGTAATGACATTGGTCAAATGTCGGCAATTGATACTAATGAGGAATGGAAAAGGGTTTGTAGTCGCTTAAGAGTTGATTTAGGTCCGGAGACGTTTGAGGCTTGGTTCGGAAACGTGCGCTTGCACAAGCTCGTCCACGGCTGCGCCATTCTTTCAGTTCCCTCGAAATTCAGGCGCGATTGGATTGTTGCACACTATGAGGACCGCCTGCGGTTCTTTTGGGGGCTTGTCAATCCGCTCGTCTCAACAATCAAATTTGTCATTGACGGTGAGCTGGATGCTAAGAAGAACAACGCTCAGTCGAATTGCGCGAAATCCATGGTCTCGGCAATAGAGGGGGACCGGTTAGCGGAGCGGACACCGTGGAAGAAACCCGCAAATCGCGTTTCTGAGTTTGCCGCGCCGTCGTCAACTGCGGAACGCAAAAGGGCGCCAACCCCCTCTCCTCAGAGCTTTTCGTTTAACGATTCAGGTGATGTCACGTTAGGCACACCGCTCAATCCGCGCTGTACGTTCGAGTCCTTCGTTACCGGCTCTTCAAACGAGTGGGCTTTCGCGGCCGCCAAACAGGTGGCTTGTACGGCGGCGGAAGTCGCCTTTAATCCACTTTATATCTATGGCGATGTAGGCCTTGGCAAGACGCACCTCCTTCAAGCGATCGCCTGGGAGTTGAGACAGCGCAATTCGAAATGCAAAATCCTCTATTTGTCAGCCGAGCATTTCATGTATCAGTTCGTCAGGGCCCTCAAAGGCAAGGACATGATGGCCTTTAAGAGAACGCTGCGCACAGTTGACGTGCTGTTGCTGGATGACATTCACTTCATTGCGAACAAAACTTCCACTCAAGAGGAGTTTTTCCATACATTTGATGCCTTAAACGGGAGGAATCGTCAGATCGTCGTGTCTGCAAAAGTACCGCCGTCCGAACTTTGCGGAGTTGACGAGCCCATCAGGTCACGTCTTGAGCAGGGCTTATCTGTGGTCATAAAGCCCACAGATTACAATTTGAGGTTGGGAATCTTGAAGCAGAAGGTCAAGCAGGTTCAAGGCGAATCGCAGTATCCTATTGATATTCCGAACCAAGTCATTCAATTTCTTGCCCGTCATTGTGACGACAACGTCAGACTATTGGAGGGGGCGCTCAATCGCCTTGTCGCACAAACAATATTGGTGAGAAGACCGATTTCGTTGTCCATGACCAAAGAGGTGTTGAGCGATCTTTTGCGCACATCCGAACGCAGGATTACGATTGACGAAATTCAGCGATGTGTTGCCGATCACTTCCAACTGCGAGTTGCGGATTTGTTGTCGAAACGTCGGCCTCGCGAAATTGTGCGTCCGCGACAAATCGCTATGTACTTGTGTAAGCATTTGACGACTCGGTCCTTGCCGGAAATTGGCCGCAAGTTCGGCAACCGTGATCATACGACCGTTTTGCACTCCGTCAGAAAGATCGGCGAGTTGCGGCAAAACGACAAGCGGGTCGATGATGATGTGGATGAGCTTTCACGGCGTTTGGCCGCGTGATACAGACTTCTGACGGGGAGCTTTTTGGCGCTCGAACCCTCGCTGAAATCGGCCTTTGCAAGCGTATAATTTGTCGATCTTTGACGCTCGCTTCTCAAATCTGGTGATGCCTTGCGACGGCCTTGCAAAAATCACATAATTTTAAAGGCTTTGTGGCTTCTCTCGCCCGGGTGACGCGGCGCAAAAAATGAAAGCTTTGCGCTTTTCTTGCTGCTATAATTTTCCATGAGGGATTCGGCACCTTTTGTCGCTCCATAAGTCGGCCAATTTAAGCGTTGATCAATCAATCGTGCTCATCGCGGCCTTGTCGGCAACTGCCAATATGAGGATTATCTCAGTGGTTTCTGTCCTTAATTTGATGAGAAGTTAGACATCTAGAGAAAATGAAAACGACAATCGAACGTGCTACATTCTTGAAAGCCTTGAATCACGTGCAAAGCATCGTTGAGCGGCGTAATACGATCCCCATTCTCGGAAATACGCTGCTGAACGGCACTAATGGTCGCTTGACCTTAACTTCAACGGACTTGGACATTGAGATTGTCGAGGGCGTTGAAGCTGGTGTGACCCAAGAGGGCGCGACCACCGTTTCTGCACATACCCTTTATGATATCGTTCGAAAATTACCGGACGGTGCTCAAATTGAATTGGCGCTTGGCGCGGATGAAACTAGATTGGCGCTCCGCGCCGGCCGCTCGCAATTTCAGCTACCCTGTCTATCGGCAGAAGATTACCCTGCCATGGATGGGGGCGATCTTGATCATCAATTCACGATCTTGCCCGCTGATCTTATTCGTCTTATCGATCAAACTAAATTTGCCATTTCGACGGAAGAGACCCGCTACTACTTGAACGGTATTTATGTGCATCCGCGGGTATCGGACGACGAATCGGTTCTGCGTGCGGTGGCAACCGATGGGCACCGCTTAGCTCGTGTGGAGTCTCCGCTGCCCCAGGGCGCGGAACAAATGCCGGGGGTGATCGTGCCCCGAAAAACGGTTTTGGAAGTCAGGCGTCTCATCGACGATGTTGAGGGGCCCATTCTAGTGAGTGTATCCGATACGAAGATTCGGTTCACCATTGGCGACACGTTACTCACATCGAAGTTAATTGACGGCACATTCCCAGATTACGCACGTGTTATCCCCGATAGCAATGACAAGGCGCTCCATGTTGAAGCACGGGATTTCGCCCTTGCCGTAGATCGGGTGGCGACGATTTCGACGGAAAAGTCCCGGGCGGTCAAACTGTTGCTTGACGACGGTCGGGTGATGCTCACGGTTAACAATCCGGAAAGCGGCAGCGCGTCGGAAGAACTGTCTGCCGATTACACCTCGGATGCGGTCGAGATCGGATTCAACTCCAAATACTTGCTTGACGTCATGATGCAAATTGACGGGAGCACTGCCAAGTTCACGTTCGCGGACTCGGGATCACCAGTTGTGATCAGCGACTCCGAAGACACGGATCTGAAAGCTCTTTATGTGCTGATGCCGATGCGGGTTTAAGCTGCGGTTGCGTGGCAAGTTGCGAAGGTATCGTCAAAGGGATGATCTGAATGCAGGTGAAAAGCTGCGCCGAGACTACGGAAGCTGCGTATACTGAATTAATACCCAAAAACACGGCAGTGGTTGAACTCAATCTCACGGCTTTTCGCTCCTATCTTTCGCTCAAGCTTGAAGTTGATGACAGACCCATCATCCTGACAGGGCCCAATGGGTCGGGGAAGACCAACGTGCTTGAAGCCTTGTCGTTGCTCACGCCGGGCCGGGGTCTCCGAAGTGCGGAACTCAAGGATATGATTTATTCCCCATCATCAAATATTTCGGATGGGGCAAATGGAGCGGATGCGAAGTTCTGGGCAGTGTCGGCACTGGTGGCCAACCACAACTCTATCACTCGCGTGGGGACTGGTGTTGAGCAGTCACCCCGCGGCGGCGGCTGCCGCCGTGTGGTACGTGTTGACGGGGACCGGGCCGAAGGACCATTCGTTCTGGGTCATTTTGTGCGCGCCGTTTGGCTCACACCGGCCATGGACAGACTGTTCGCCGGAGGTGCCGGCGTACGCCGCCGATTTCTTGATCGACTCGTGCTGGGCCACGATCCGGAACATGCTCGTCGCATTGGTGCTTTTGAAAAGGCCATGCGTGAACGTCAGCGATTGCTGGCTGAAGGTGTCGGTGATGACACATGGCTGACGGCACTTGAATCGACCATGGCCGAAAAGGGGGCCGCCATCGCAGCCGCTCGTGTGCATTTTGTGTCGGCACTCGGCCGCGCGGCCTTGGCTGGGGCAGCGACTGCATTCCCGAAGGCGCGTTTAGGTCTCGAAGGTTGTCTCGAAGATGGCGTGGCCCGTGGGGCTGCAATCGACGCGGAGGATCACTATATAAGCCTCTTAAGCGCCATGCGCCAGCGCGATGCTGAAGCGGGGCGGGCGCTGGACGGTCCCCATCGAAGCGATTTAAAAGTTTGGCATGCCACGGATGACACGCCTGCTCACGTCTGTTCAACGGGGGAGCAAAAGGCGCTTCTAATCGGCATCGTGCTGGCGGCGGTCCGGCTGCTTTGCGCAGAATCTGTCCATGTTCCGCCTATAATCTTGCTCGACGAGGTGGCCGCTCATCTTGACGCGCGCCGCCGCCGTGCGCTTTTTGGCGAGATCGAAGGTCTCGGCTGTCAGACGTGGATGACAGGAACCGACCATGCGCTGTTCGCGTCTTTTGGCCGTCGTGCACAACATTTCCATGTTGACGGCGGGCGACTACATCTAATTGAAGCTTAATGATGTGAGAGTTTATGGCGAAAAGATCAGAGGCGGCCAAAAAAAGATCAGCTAAAGCCGAGGCACCATACGATTACGGCGCCGATTCGATCAAGGTTCTCAAAGGGCTCGAAGCGGTTCGCAAGCGTCCCGGCATGTATATCGGCGATACGGAAGACGGCTCCGGACTGCATCACATGGTGTACGAAGTCGTCGATAACGCCATTGATGAAACCCTTGCCGGTTACTGCGACTTGATCGAGATCATGCTTTGCGCGGATGGCTCGGTGTCAATCACAGATAACGGGCGCGGCATTCCCACGGAGGTTCACGAGCAAGAAGGCGTATCGGCCGCCGAAGTTATCATGACCCAGCTCCATGCGGGGGGAAAATTCGATCAAAATTCATACAAAGTTTCCGGCGGATTGCATGGGGTCGGCGTATCAGTGGTCAATGCCCTGTCGGAATATCTTGAACTCTACATTTATCGCGACGGTAAAGAACACTTTATTCGTTTTAGGGATGGCGAGCGGGAAGAGCCGTTGAGGGTTATCGGCAATGCTGAAGAGCAAACGGGAACCAAGATCACCTTTTTACCCTCAAGCAGAACCTTTTCCTCCATCGATTTTGATTACGGCACACTTGAGCATCGCTTGCGTGAACTGGCGTTCTTAAATTCCGGTGTGACCATCATTTTGAATGATGAACGCCACGTAGACCCACGATCCGTCGAGCTTCATTATGAAGGCGGGATTATCGAGTTCGTTCGCTATCTTGATCGGACTAGATCGCCACTTATCGAGCGTCCAATTTCGATCAAAACCGAACGGAAGCACATCACCGTCGAGGCGGCATTGTGGTGGAATGACGGCTATCACGAAAATGTCTTGTGTTTTACGAACAATATTCCCCAACGTGATGGCGGCACCCATTTGGCGGGCTTGCGCGCGGCGCTGACCCGCACCGTCAACGGCTACGCCAACGAGTCCGGTCTCGCCAAGAAGGAGAAGTTGACGCTCACAGGCGACGACTCCCGAGAGGGTCTTACTTGCGTGTTGTCGGTTAAAGCGCCTGATCCGAAATTCTCGGCTCAAACAAAAGACAAGCTGGTGTCGTCGGAGGTGCGGCCAGCGGTTGAGAGTGCGGTCGGCGATCTATTGGGTCAATGGTTTGAAGAGCATCCGGCTGAGGCCCGCTCCATTGTCGCCAAGGTTGTGGAAGCAGCCACGGCCCGCGAGGCAGCACGCAAAGCGCGCGAGCTTACGCGCCGCAAAGGGGCCTTTGATGTTGCCAACTTGCCAGGCAAACTGGCCGACTGCCAGGAACGAGACCCGGCCAAGTCGGAGTTGTTCATCGTCGAGGGGGATTCGGCGGGCGGCTCGGCCAAGCAGGCGCGCGACCGCACGTATCAGGCAATTTTGCCCCTGCGCGGCAAAATCTTAAACGTGGAGCGCGCACGTTTCGATAAAATGCTGTCGTCGAATGAAATCGGCACTCTTATCACGGCGTTGGGCACGGGTATCGGGCGGGATGATTTTGACATCAGCAAGCTGCGCTATCACAAGATCATCATCATGACGGATGCGGATGTGGATGGATCGCATATTCGCACTTTGCTGCTCACGTTTTTCTATCGCCAGATGCCTGAGCTTATTGAGGGCGGTTATCTTTACATCGCCCAACCACCGTTGTTCAAAGTAACCAGAGGACGGTCCGAGCAGTATCTGAAGCATCAGGCGGCTCTCGACGATTATCTCATTACCCAAGGGGCCGATGGCGCCGTGCTGACCTTGTACAATGGCGACCAACGCGGCGGCGAAGATTTGCGGGATATCATCAACCGCGCGCGCGCGGTCTCACGGCTGCTCAGCGCCTTGCCGCAAAAATATCCTCGCTTTGTCATTGAGCAAGCGGCCATCGCGGGGGCGCTTAATCCAGATGTATTGGGCGATCCGGAAAAGGCTGGAGAAGCTGCCGTTTATATCGCCCGGCGGGTCGATTTGTTGTCGCCGGAAATTGAACGGGGCTGGACTGGTGAGCCCACGACTGACGGCGGCCTCGTGTTTGCGCGTGAACTGCGCGGGGTGAAGGAAGTCCGTGTCATTGACGCACCGCTCATCGGCAGCTCGGAAGCCCGCCGGCTCGACCGTTGGGCGGGCGAACTCCAAGAGGTTTATATCAAAGCGGCCAAGCTTCGGCTCAAGACGGAAGAATTTGAGATCCGAGGACCCACACAACTGCTCGACGCCATTCTGGCGACCGGTGAGAAGGGACTCACGGTGCAAAGGTACAAGGGGCTGGGGGAAATGAATCCGGATCAGCTTTGGGAGACGACCCTGGATGCCGAACAACGTTCGCTCGTACAGGTCAAGATCAACGAGCTTGATCGGGCGGACGACATGTTTGCAAAATTGATGGGTGATGTGGTCGAACCGCGCCGCGAGTTCATTCAAGCCAACGCACTCAATGTGGTCAACCTTGATGTTTGATCTTTTGTCAAAATCCGAATAGTTCCAGGCTCCCCCGATGTCCCGCCTGACGTAGCCGGCTAGGTTGGTTTGGGGTACCAAGGTTCACCCCAAATTATAAGGCAGACCTGCCCGACACATCGAACATCTGGGGGTGTGAGCGCAACTTGGCATTAGCATTCTTGATCACAGCGGTGAGCAAATCGCGACACGAGAACCGGCATTCGGCGAAGGGATGAGCTTGGGGCTCAGCTACCGCCTCATGTCGCTGTGGCGGTCATTGCGATGGAAGACCGCCGCTTCTATCACCACGTCGGCAAACATTACGGCCCTTTTGATGAGGCGCTTGTCGGCATTGGGGCCTATGAGCCTGCTTCTTCGCCGCTGTCCAATGCCATCTGATATAATACCTGCCGGAGGCGCGTTGTGACCGAAACCGGTTCGCGACATTTCGATAGTACACGGTTGCCCACGGCGGAGGCTCTTGGAGCAGAACCCGGACGCGTCCGCTTGCGTACGCTTATCTGGCTGCGTTGGTTTGCGATTGCCGGTCAAACGGGAGCCATCCTCTTTGTTTATTTCGGTCTAGCCTACACGCTACCGTTTTTACCCAGCTTGCTCGTCATCGGAACAAGCATGGTTCTCAATGTCACGGTTGCATTTGTCTACCCTTCGAGCCGGCTTTTAAGTGACTTGGAAGCCTCCTGGTATCTTGCGTTTGACATCATGCAGCTCGCCGTTCTCCTGTTCCTTACCGGCGGCATAGAAAACCCCTTCATGATCCTGTTCCTGGCGCCGGTCACCATCTCGGCCACCATGTTGAGCTTGCGCAGCACGCTTGTCTTGGGCGCGCTTGCTGCTATCTGCGTTTCCGTATTGGCGGTTTATCATTTACCTCTGCCGTGGGGTCAGCCAACGGCACTGAGTTTGCCCGCTCTTTATATATACGGTGTGTGGATCGCGCTTATTCTAGGCTTGGGCTTCACCGGATCCTATGCTTGGCGCGTGGCGGCGGAATCGCGGCGCATGTCCGAAGCACTCGCGACCACGCAACTCGTTTTAGCGCGTGAGCAAAAATTATCGGCATTGGGGGGGCTGGCCGCCGCCGCCGCACATGAACTCGGCACGCCGCTCGCCACAATTCAACTGGCGGCCCGGGAATTGGAACGCGACCTGGACTCTGATAGCCCGTATGCAGAAGATATATCTTTAATCAGTGCCCAAGCTGCGCGGTGCAGAACCATATTGGGCGAACTGTTTGAGCGCCGGGAGCATAGTGATGAAATCTATTCACGCTATTTGATGAGCACGCTCTTGGAGGAAATCGTTGATACTTATCGAGGCGGAATGGTTGAAATTTCTTTAGAAAGTTCGGGGGGTGAGGGCTCGGAGCCGCAAGTATGGCGTCAACCGGAGATCAAGCATGGTCTCGACTGTTTTATTCAGAATGCGGTCGATTTCGCCGACTCTGGGGTCGTCGTCGCTGCAGGCTGGGATAACGACTCCATTTCAGTGACAATTACCGATGACGGTCCGGGATTTTCGCCGGACATTTTGGCGCGCCTGGGAGAGCCTTATGTGACAACGCGTTCCCATGGAGCAAAAAAGAAAGACGTGTCCACTCTGCGAGACGGGAGAGTCAACGAGGGATTGGGTCTGGGCTTTTTTATCGCAAAAACGTTACTCGAACACACGGGCGCGGAGTTAACCTTTGGAAATCTGCCCAAAGTCGAAGCGCACCACACTGCGCCGGTTCAATATAAATCTGCGAAGGGCGCGTGGATTACCGTGCGCTGGCCGCGCAAGGTAATCGCTGCGGGCCCTTCCACTTCAGAAATTGAACGCTTACATCTAACGGGCACCACCGCTGCGGCGGAGTAAGTGTTGCGGCTGGCACCGGGTAAAACGACAAGGCTGTACCGGTACGGAAACGAATGGCGGCAGAAGCGAAATGACAACGGGACAACAGAAAGACCGCAGCCTCCTTATCGTCGATGACGACGGGGCGTTTCGCAACCGCTTACAGCGCGCCATGGAGCGCCGCGGGTTTGAGGTGACAGTTGCGGAGGGTTGTAAAACGGCCATCGCCGCTGCAATGGAAAGCCCGCCTGCCTTCGCCGTCATCGATATGCGCTTGGGCGACGGCAACGGCTTGGACGTGGTTGAAGTCATTCATCGCCGCCGCCCGGACGCCCGTGTCGTCATGCTCACGGGCTACGGAAATATCACGACGGCTGTCGCGGCCGTGAAAGCGGGCGCCATTGACTACTTGTCAAAGCCTGCCGATGCGGACGACATCGAGAAAGCACTCCTTGCGCAGGGCGATGGAAAACCGGCGCCTCCCGAGAATCCAATGTCGGCGGATCGCGTGCGCTGGGAGCACATTCAGCGTGTCTATGAATTGTGCAATCGTAATGTGTCGGAAACGGCGCGCCGCCTCAACATGCACCGGCGAACCTTACAGCGAATCCTCGCCAAACGATCACCTCGGTAACTGAGCGGCTATTGCGCTCCGTCATTCCGAGGATCCAATCTCTTCACGGCCCGGTCACCGGTTGCGTGAGCGGGCATAGGCACAAGCCCGAGTTTCCGCATCAGAGCATCGTCTTTCTCCTGTGCGGGATTCCTGGTCGTCAAAAGCTCATCGCCGATGAAAATGGAATTCGCTCCTGCAAGAAAACAAAGCGCTTGCAGTTCTTCGCTCATGTACTCCCGCCCAGCCGAGAGACGCACCATGGAGTGAGGCATCATGATCCGGGCGGCCGCCACCGTTCGAACAAAATCGAGGGTATCAATATTATCGGTTTGAGCGAGCGGTGTGCCCTCAATACGCATCAACATGTTGATCGGCACACTTTCGGGATGAACGGGCAGATTGGCAAGCACTATCAGCATATTGGCGCGGTCGGCTTCGCTCTCACCCATGCCGACGATCCCGCCGCAGCAGACATTGATACCGGCATTGCGCACGCGCTCCAGCGTATCAAGACGGTCTTGGAAGGTCCGTGTCGTAATGATTTTTTCATAATAGTCGGGAGACGTATCGATGTTGTGATTGTAGTAGTCGAGGCCGGCTTGCCGCAAGCGCGCAACTTGCGAGTCGGTCAGCATGCCAAGCGTCATGCAAGTCTCCATGCCGAGTGACTTGATCTCTTCGACCATGAGACACAACTCATCCATGTCCCGGTCTTTGGGTTCACGCCATGCGGCCCCCATGCAAAAGCGTGTCGCGCCTTCGGCTTTAGCTTGCCGGGCGGCTTGAGCGATGTCTTCCAATGCGGCCAACCTGGTCGCGGCGAGTCCCGTCTCGAAATGTGCGCTTTGATTGCAGTAGGCACAATCTTCCGGACACCCCCCCGTCTTTATGGACATCAGTCTGCTTTTCTGAACCTGGTTGGGGTCGAAATGGGCTCGGTGGAGCTTTTGAGCGGCAAAGAGGAGATCGTTGAAGGGCGCGCGCAACAAGTCCCGGACCTCATCAAACGTCCAGTCGTGACGCAAGGATTGGTGCGGCAAGTGTTCGCCGGCGCCCGGGGGGCGGACTCCGAGATCAGTCATGAAAGCCTCGTGCGTGGGAAAATTGAGAGTTGCCGTTTGACCCGCATGCGGCAGTTTAGGCGGCTTTTTGCAATATGCAAGCATATCGGCATGGCCGCACTGCTTGACCGGTTGGGTTTGGTATTCGACAGGCTTGCGCCATAAGCGAATTCAGGCGCCGGGGGAGGCCAAAACGGGTGACCAACCCATAGCCGTGTCCCGAAAAGTTCTCGCGAAAGGTTTCACGATGGGGCGGACATAAGCGCCACTTTGAGATAAAGTGAGAGGGCTGTATGATGAGGCCGGTGCCGGTCGATTGGAGCGAGGAGCACGAAGTGGCCAAAACGGTCAATGGTGGCGGTGAATTCAAGCTTGAGCCTCACCGAACCCGGTGGTCCAAGGGTAAACGCCCTCAATTCCACGACGATCCCGCGGTCGATCGGGTGCTGTCGATTGTCATGACGTTGGCGGGTGAAGTGTCGGTTCTGCGCGAGCGGCTCGATGCTCATGAACGACTGGCCGCCAAGCGAAACCTGTATGGGCCTGAAGACGTGGATTCATTTATCCCTGACGAGGGGGCTGAACGCGCGCGCAACAAGTGGCGGGAGGCTTTTCTGCGGCGGGTTTTTCGCGCCGTCGAACAGGACATTGAAGCACTTGCACCGTCCGGCGTCGAGGACGAGGATTATGATGACATCATTCGCGAGATCGAAGGGCCGACCGTTGACGAGCCCTAGGAATCAGGTAGACACTATCTACGCTCGTTGATTAGCGGGGGTTTGAAACCCGATTAAATGGTCAAGACAATATAGGACTGAAAATCATGGGCTTACACACCGGTCATGAAATGCTTGCCAAAGCCAACCACGATGAAGTGGCTCAACAGGACTTTGTCGCGAGCCTCAAGCGCTATCTTTTCCATCCTATCGAAACAGGCAACAAGCGCGTCGCCGACAAGGTCATCGTGCCCGAGATTGAGAAAAAACAGGGCCGACCGCCTAAAGACTATCGTGAAGTCCGCAAGCAGATGGAGACGTTGTCCGTTCATCAGACTTGGAAATCCATGTTGCGCAATGCTCAGGAAATGATGTGGGAGTATGTGGGCCAGAGTCTCGATCGACAGCTTCCCGAGATGATCGAAAAAGCGAAGATCAAGAACCCCAAGGGTTCGCTCACGCTCGCCCCCAACCTGAAAATCCCGCGCTACGTCAGTGCGCTCGATATTCACTGCATGCCCGGCAACTATCATACGAACACCTGCGAAGACGATATTCGCGCCGGCGCCCTCCTGGATCGTTCCGCCGCCGTCTATCACATGGGACGGATCGGCGGCTTGAACGACGCGCGCGGGCGCACGCTTGTTCAGCATCTTTACGATCGCTTCGGCGACATCAAGCCCGAGAAAATTCTGCAAATGGGCTGCGCGGCCGGGGTCAGCACGGTTCCCCTCGCGCAGTACTTTCCCGATGCGGAAGTTCACGCCATAGATGTCGGTGCGCCTATGCTGCGCTATGCTCATGCGCGTGCGGAATATTTGGGTGTCGCCGTTCATTTCTCTCAACAAAACGCCGAGCACACGAATTTCGACGACGATAGTTTCGATGTCGTAGTCTCGAGCGCCACGCTCCATGAAACGTCGCACAAGGCGTTGCCTAAAATCATTGAAGAATGTTTCCGCGTGCTCAAACCGGGCGGCATCATGGCCCATCTCGAAGTGCCCAGCCGCTTTGAGGACATGGATACGTGGCAGCGCATTCGTGCGGACTTTGAGACCTATTGTAACAACGAGCCGTTCTGGCACGGTATTTCCAAGACCGACATGGGCAGGATGAGCCGGCAGGCCGGATTTGAAGACGTGATGGAGGCGTATCAATCCGTTCCCGAAAAAGCGCAGGTGGGCAAGCCGACCATCGCCGACAAGTATGATCCCAAGGTTTGGCGCTGGTATCTGCTCTCCGGACGCAAACCCGTTTAACGGGGTTCCCACTCGTTTATTCACAACTCCTGCATGTCCGCGGGACGTATATTTCCTGCGAAGTGAAACTTCGCTCCGACTTCTGGAAAGCACAAGGCCGATGACCGCAGATTCCATCGAGCGAATAAAATCGAACGTAACCGCCACTGACGAAGCGCTTCCCATCTCCCTTTATATGGGTTTCGCTGTGGGTACGCTCGGCGTTTCGTTGATTCTCAACGTGACAGGCGGGCTTCTACCGGCCTTCATGACCAATTTCTTGGGCCTGAGCGCCGGCGCCGTAGGCACGCTCCTTTTCGTCTCCAAGATGTATGACATGGTGACCGACCCGATCATGGGAATTATCAGCAACCAAACCAAATCCCGCTGGGGCCGCCGCCGACCGTGGATTCTGGTCGGGTCTATCGTCGCGTCAATCGGGTTTTTCATGCTGTTTGCGCCGCCATTCGTTCTTGAGACTCGAACGGCCCTCATCGCTTACATGGTGGTCGCCTTTTTCATTACCTATACGGGCTACACCATGTTCAACGTGCCCTATCTCGCCATGCCCGCCGAAATGACCGACAGCTACGACGCCCGCACCGACATCATGACATACCGCACGTTGGTGGTCGTTATTGGGCAGACCATCGCGGGCGGCGCGTTTTGGATGATTGAAGTGTTTGGTGAAGACCGGCTCGCTCACGGTGAAATGGCGGCGCTGTTGGCGATTTTGATAGCCGGATCCGGGATCTTGTGTTTTTTCGCCACCGCATCGGCGCGGCAAACGCAACAGACGTCCACGAAAAAATATACCCTTCGCGAGCAAATCACGACGGCATTCTCCAATAAGCCGTTTCTTCTCCTGATCACCCTCAAATTCAGCCATTTGTTCGGCCTTGCGTCGGTTCAAAGCGTCATGACGTTTTTTGTTTTGGCGGTTTTGCAACTGTCGTTTTTTGACTTGACGATCTATCTGTGGACGGCCAATGCCTTTATCTTCGCGTCGCTGCCGTTTTGGAATCGGGTGGGAAAGCTTTTTGGAAAGCGCGACACGGCGATTCTGAGTACCATTTTTTATGTCGTCGTAGCGCTGTCTTGGCTGGCGGCGGACGCGAGTGACCCTGTCTGGATGTACTATGGTCGGGGCGCGCTGATGGGCTTTGCCGCGGGCGGCATTCTCATCATGCCGCCCGCTATGCTGCCCGATACGATGCAGTACGATTACTTGCGGACCGGGCTTCGGCGCGAAGGAATCTTTTCCGGGCTCTACACCACCGTGGAGAAAGCCGCTTATGCCATCGGGCCGGCGGTTGTTTTATATGTGCTTGCGTTTTTTGGATATCAGTCGTCGACCACCGGATTTGATGTGGACCAGCCGGAGAGTGCGTTGACGGCAATTTATCTGGCGGTGGCCCTTATTCCCTCATTCGCTTACGGTGTCAGCATTATCTGTCTCATTTACTACGATCTGACGCCGGAGAAGCTCAAATCCATGCCGGACCCGGAGGCCGGTTCGCCATCGTAATCGACCCGTCAAGGCGACAAGATTATTCTGGCAACAACCCACGACGCACCCTCACGGTCTTCCGGATTCGCGGGGCGCTCGCACCTCCGAGGGGCGGACAGTCACGGGATTATCGTTGGCGCCTGTTCCGTTCCGTCGTTTAAGAGTAGCTTTTTGTGGGGTCTGCGACGTTTCAGCGGCCGATGGCCGCATGAGTGGCTTGCGTAAAGTTTAACGGATCTTTAATCTACGGCAGCGAACTTGGTCAGACAGCCGATCCTGACCGTTGTGTCGTTGCCGCGATCGATGTGGTCTATGAACAGGGGGAAATCATGTTCAAAGAGAAACTTGTGAGAAGTGCCGTCGCTTTGGCGTTGATCGCCACGCCGGCGTCCGTGGCCGTGACAGGCCATGGCTGGGCCCAAGTAGGCAATATCGTGGTCACGACCCGGAAACGAGAAGAAAGCCTCCAGGATGTGCCGTTGAGCGTGTCCGCCTTCGGCGCCATTCAAATTCAGCAACGGGGTATCCAGGATATTAGCGATGTGGCCAAGTTGACTGCCGGCATCGAGTTCGATGAAGGCTACGGCGCGCAGGATACGCGGGTCACGATACGCGGCCTGTCCCAAACGCGGGGTCGTCCCAATGCGGCGTTGCTGATTGACGGGATCGACTTTACCGGCGAGGCGCTTTCGACGGTCGGCGGGTCTTTTTCCTTCAACCGCCGCCTGCTCGATACGGAGCGGATCGAAGTAGTCAAAGGCCCGCAAAGCGCTCTCTACGGGCGGAGCGCCTTCGGGGGTGCGGTTCAATTCATCACGCGAACGCCCAGTATGGACGAGTTCGAGGTCGAGGGCGGCTTCGATATTTCGACGAAGGATGATTACGAATTCAACGTCAGCGCCGGCGGACCCGTCGTCGAGGATATTTTGGCCTTGCGGCTGAATGCGCTTTACTGGGATGAGGACGGTTACTACGACTCCAGTCTCACCGGGGAAACCGTCGGCGGCGGCGACGGTTGGGGCCTCGCCGGAACGGTGCTGTTCGAGCCGACCGAGTCGATCTCTGCCAAAGTGCGTATCGCGTATTCGGAAGATGAGTATGAGGTCGCGGCCCAGGCCCGAGTTCCGGCCAACACGATTCAACCTTTGCCTTACAACCTGGTTTCAAACGTGGCTCCCTTTCCTTTCGGCATAATATTTGGATTTTATCGAACCTATCCGGATTGCTCGCTGGAGTTGGGGTTGCCGGATACGGACGTAGGCACCATCGCGACCTGTTACAGCACGCCGAGAACTTTGGTGACAGGGAATATTGGAAATGCGGACGGCCTCGCGATTGTACAGAGTCCGAACCCGCGGACGGGTATGGAGTATCCCGGCACGGCTCTCGACACGTTGCAGATCACTTCGAAGGTCGATTGGGACGTAGGCATCGGTACGATCACGTCGTATACGGGCTTTTTGGATTCCAATTCCGAGGAGATGTTCGACTCGACGTGGGACGCGCTGCCCGCCGGCATGCACGGCTCTCTTGACGGAAGTTGGGAGTTCACGCTCGCGCCATGCGGCTTCGCCGATTGCTCGCCGATCGCACAGGAAATTGATTTTCGCAACAATACGCAGTTGTTCAGCCAGGAGCTTCGCTTCGCCAGTGATTTTGACGGACCGTTTCAGGTCACCGTCGGCGGAAACTTTTGGAATGAGGATTCCGACCAGTTTGAGCGCAGCATAACGGTATCTCATGCCATTTTCCGCGGGTTTACGAATCTGGCGGCCTTGCCGCCCGCGGGCGCGGTGATTCCGACGGCTTTGGTCAAACCTCGCAATAAAGGCCGGGAGACCACCCATTGGTCCGCCTATACATTGCTCGAATGGGACATCAGCGAGCAATTCAAAGTGAGTTTTGAAGGCCGCTATGTCGACGAAAAGGTCGATGTGCTCGGCGTGGCCTGCGACGGGCCGGCGACCGAAGCGGAGACCGGCTTTGCAAGTTCGGACCTGGGCGTCGATTTGAACGGTGATGGAGTCATCGAAAATACGGGCCCGGAATCCGTCCCGGACGGCATTCGAGAATCGTGTCACGCCGACTTCCGCGGCGGATCTTCTTTTGTTACGGTCGGCAGCGGCGGCACCGTGCCGGCGGGCACGGTCACTAATGCGGTGACGGTTCCGCTGACGGTGACATCCAATGAATCCTACTTCACGCCCAAAGGCACGTTTGAATGGACGCCTGCAGACAATCAGCTTTATTATTTCTCCGTTGCGCGCGCCGTGAAGCCTGGGGGTATCAGTTCGCTGACGCCGGGGACCTTTTTCGACCCCGCGAATGTGCGGTTCGATTCCGAGAAGCTGATGGTCTACGAAATCGGCGCCAAGACCACTTGGCTCGACGGCTCCCTGGTGCTCAACGGCGCTGCTTATTTCCAAAAATTCTCCGACAAGCAGGTGGGCACGACCCAATTCGATTCCCGTATCCAAACCGACACCGGCGCCATCGAGAACGCCGGTGAAGCGGACATTTACGGCATCGAACTCGAAAGTGTGTGGCAGGTGACCGAAGAAATCACCATGGGCGCCGCCTACAGTTTCATCGACGCCGAGTACACGAGCTTTATGTCGAAGACCGGTTCGGCCACCGAGGTTGCCCGCTTGATCGCGGCGGGTAAAGGCGGGTGTTTAGGGGTTACGGATTTGGACCCCCGTCCCAACGAATACGCGAACGTTTGCGATGTTGACCGAACGGGCAACCGGATTGAAGACATTCCCAAACATGCGTTTGTCGGCACGGGCGAATATCGCGCGCCTCTCAACATTCTCGGCGGCTGGATGGGTCAGGACTTCGATTGGTTCCTTCAGACGAGCGTCGTCTATACGGGCGAGCGGTTTGTCGATCCAAACAATGCTATTCTGCTCGACAGCTACATAACGGCGGACTTCAGGATCGGCGTCACATCCGAAAATGTCGATCTGCTGGTCTACATCGACAACGCGTTTGACAACGACACGATCAAGTCGGGCCTCGAAGTGGGCACCCAGGTCGGCCCGTTGCGCCAGGGATCTTTCCCGCCGGGCCCGACCGACGGTTTCATCGCCAATTTGCCGGACCCGCGCGTTGTCGGCTTCCGCGGCCGGTTCAGGTTCTAGCGGTCTCTTGACGTAAACAAAAGCCCCGCCCGGCTAAGGAGGGCGGGGCTTTTGCATTCCGGCGTCTGCATGCCTGCCTTGTTTGTGGAGTTTTGCCTGGCTCAACTGCCGCGCCGCCGGTAGAATTCGACCATTGCCGCGCCCGTATCTTCGTAGACGTCGGGCTTTTGCAGAGACACGCGGCAGGCCTCGACTTTCGGATCCCGGAGGCAGATTTGGACGAGTTCTTCGGCCAGAGTTTCCAATAAGTTCGTATGCGCTCTTTTGGGCCACTCGTTGACTACGAAATCATGAATCGGATCGTAGTTGATGCAAGACGATATGTCGTCGCCGACATGGTTGTCTTTATGGGAAAAAAGCTCGACGTTGACGATCACCCGCTGACGGGTGTCGGGGTCACGTTCCCATCGGGTGATGCCGACGCTCATTTCAATCGTGATATCGCGCAAGGCGACGCGCTGATAATTCGAATCGGCATTCCAGAGAGGCTGTTCCGCTATTGCCGACAACGTCTTTTGTTTCGTCACGGAATCTAACCCCGATCAACGTATTCTTCATCGCGCGGCGTCGCGTCGAAACGCTCGCCTCCATCGACGAATATGGTCTGGCCGGTCACCGTGTCGGCGTCAATCAGATATTCGACGGCTTTGACGATATCGATGAGGGTGCTGCCGCGTCCGAGCAAGGTGTGGGCGTGAGTTTTGTCAAAGTGCGCCTGTGTTTGCGCGCCGCTTGGCAGAGTCAACCCGGGCGCGACGCCGCACACGCGGACGCGCGGGGCCAGCGCAATGGCGTTCAACTTGGTGAGCGTTTCGAGACCGCACTTGCTTATCATATAGGTAAAAAAGTTCGGCGTTGGATCATCGATCCGCTGGTCGAGAAGATTGATGATGCACCCGTCGCGGCCTTCCGGGAGACCGCGCGCAAAATCGCGGCTTAGAACGGCGGGCGCGCGCATGTTGACCGCCAGTTGTTTGTCCCAATCGTCGGCCGTAAAGGCCAGAGCCGTGTCGTGGCTGAACATGGATGCGTTGTTGATCAGACACTCGGGCGGACCCAAGGCGCGTGACACTGCGTCGATCAGCTTTTCGGTATCCTCAACCCTTGACAGGTCCGCCCGGATATGAGCCGCTTTGCCTCCCTTCTGCTCTATTTCGCGAACGAGTTCTGCGGCCGCTTGGGCAGAGTCGTTATAGTGTATGCCGACTGCATATCCGCGTCCGGCAAGGGCGCGCGAGAGGGCTTTGCCGACGCGTTGTGCGCCGCCTGTGATCAGAGCCGTTTTCATGTCCTCTATTTTCTGCCGCTTTACCCGACGTCCCGACGCGCTCCGGATTTATTGTCTCATTGACCGATTGTCCAGCCAAGCGTGCAGCCGTTCTCCGTAAAGGTTCAAGGAAAAATTCCGCTCGACATGGTCTCGGCAGGCCCGTCGCGATAAGGCCCCTATTTTGCCTATGGCGGCTTGGAGGTCGGCGGTATCGTCCGGGCGGACCAGAAGGCCGGTTTCGCCGTGGCGAACGAGATCCTTATTGGCGCCACGCTCATAACCGATGACCGGAGTCCCGCAAGCCATGGCCTCGATCGTGACAATGCCGAACGCTTCATACCATTTTTGCGTTTGAATGAGTGTTTGCGCGCCTCCCATCAGCGCTTGAAGCTCATGCGTCGGAAGAAAGCCTTTGTAATCGATCGTGCCGCGATACTTTCCACGCAGCGCCTTCCAGTACGCGTCATTGTCGATCGATCCGGCGATGGTCAGCTTTCGACCGAGCGAAGCGGCGGCGATGAGCGCATCTTCAAGGCCCTTCTCCGGCGAAATGCGCCCGGCCCACATGAGGTCGGCTTGAGGTTCGCCGGAAAATTCGTAGTCGGACAAGTTGATACCGAATGAAATGACATGGGCGTCTTTGAGTCCGGCAAAGCGCTCGGCCTGCGCTCGCGTCATAAACGCTACGCTGCCCGAGATGGTGTTGGCGATGCGGACGATCTCTCGGCTCGTCGGTTCGTTTACGTCCGTCATATTGACAATGTGATGGACGGGTGTTGGAAAAAATGAGGTCAGATAATACGGCAGCCAGTCGTGAGCAAAGTTGAGGATCATGTCAAAGTCGTTCCGGAGGCGGTAGGCCTCGCGCCACATGTTGGCCAAAGCGCCGTTCACGGGAATGGGATAAATGATCCGCTCACCTTCGGAAGCCAGAGAGGGTTGTGCCGCGCCGGAGACCGGGAGAAGCGGCAGCGCGGCGGTCTCGGATCCTTCCATTGCCATTATGATGGTTTCATGGCCGCGAAGCTTGAGAGCTGCGGCGGTATTGATGATGTGGGATGTCACGCCGCCGCTTTTTCCCTGTCCCAACGGCGCCACGGGGGTCGCCACGATAAGAATGTGCATTGAACTGGGATTCCCTGAACTTGGAGCCCGACTCGCGAAACCGTTTGACTTTACGATCGGTGATGGTGTTCTTGGGTGGAAAGGGGAAGACTTAGAACCAAAAACCCGCCAATCTCGAAATTTTCGCTAATTCTTCAGCATCGTTTCGATTGTTTTTGAGAGTGCAAAAGACGTACCAATCATTTGTGAATCGTTTCTCTGGCGCAGATACTGCGTGATCGATTATGAAACCGGATTCCTCCAGCATCATTGCGAAAGCAGTCCGGGTTGGTTCCCACCCCATCATTTTTGCTTGACTAAGCGTTGGTATTTGACGCCGATTCCATAGTTCAAAGGCGCCACTTGGTCTCGTCTGAGTTGAGAAAATGAAGCGCTTGCAATTTAACCCGGCGCAGTAATCCAAGAATAATTGCGGGTGTCGGAAGTGATAAAACAACCCGAGCATCAATATTATATCAAAAGTGCCAAGTGAATGGGCCGTGAACAAACTTGAGTTTATGTAGTCAATTTTTGATGCGTCGCGGTAACGCTTTGCGAATTCAAATTGGTTTGCATACCGGGCATTAGACTCTATGGCCACGATCTCTGACGCATGTTCCTGCAGTGCGAGGGATATGCCCCCCCCCATTTGCGCCGGCGTCTAAAATCCGACCTGCAAATTCCCAAGGCGCCTCATTTACAAGAAATTCTGCCTGTGCTTCCGAAGGCCACCGCCCCGGTGTTTTGCCAGCAACACCCAAGTCAATGATTTGATGCCATGGTCCGAGTTTTTCTATTTCTTCCTTATCTGTCACGTTAACCCTCTTTATCCGTGTTGGCGACCCCGGCAGGATTCGAACCTGCGACCTGCAGATTAGGAATCTGCCGCTCTATCCTGCTGAGCTACGGGGCCGTGGGTGGAACCGAATCATACAATATTTCGCCGGTCCAGGTAGAGCCTTGAGCGTGTCATGCCGGAGGTATGACGCAGCCGCAATCCTCTTGAGATTGCGGCCTATGCGGTCCGCGTCGCGACCACGAGTCGTTGTCCCAGCGCCTGCAGCGCCGCTTCGACCTGACCAATATGCGAACGGTGGTCCGGGTCAATGAGACGCCGGACCGCACCCTCGGTAACCCCGAGCCGTTTGGCAAGCGCGGTGTTGCCGACGCCTTTCACACGCATCGCACAGTACAGGGCCGACTTGGCGGCAACGAGGGCTGGCAGCGGGACGAGCGTACGCCCTCGTTCCGGCGATGGCCTCGGGATGGCGCGCCGGGCTTGGATGTACCCGCCAAGAGCGGCGACGAGGCAGTCCTCGGCTTCCGCCAGAGCCTGCTCTTCCGTCGCGCCCTCGGTAAGCGCCTCCGGTATGTCCGGAAACGAAACGAGGACCGAACCGTCATTTTGACTTTCAAGATCTGCCGGATATGCCAACCGATGCCCCATCGTGTCCTTCCCTGATTGCCGCTCAGATGTCCTCTCGGGACAGCTTAAGCTGTCGAAGCATAACTGCCAGTAGCCCTGTGCTGATTTCCTCGATTGTGAGACATGTATGAAGCATTTGGATTTCGGGCGGTTTCTCGGGTATGCATCTGACCGTGTATCTGGTCGTTGACCTCCGATGCTGGGCCGCAAAGGAGTTCCGCTGAAGGGTGTCAATCTCGTTAGAACAGGTAGTAGCGAAGCGATGTCTCGGCTACTTCCTTCAGAATGTGAAACATCTCATTGCGCGTCCACTCCGGCTCACGAAAATACATTGATACTGGCGCAAAGCGATTCTTGTCGGGTGATCCGTCCTTCTTGAAAACATAGGTGCGGTTCAAGGGGTAAAACTCGTTCATCATGGAAATTTTCGACATGACGAACGATCCCTCGTCATAGTTTTCCTCGAAATCACAACCCCACCCAAAACACACAAACGGCGTCAACGCCTCATGATTCATCGCAGCGCGAATGCCAATAAGATTTTTACCGAGACGCTCTATGGCGTTTCCTTGCGCCTGCTTGGCGTGACCTTCCTGAAGGCGTTCCTTGTTCGTCCCCTGTTTCTTGATTTCGGACACCAAGATCAACCGGCGGTAGTCTTCGTCGTTGTCTTTCTTTAGCCAAATCACGCCGCCATCCGGTTTTATTGTCCTCTTGAGGAAGGTTCTATCAAATTCCAAACGCTGACCGGATCTGTTGATCATGGCGATGAGGTCGCGGTATGAAATTTTGGTGTCGAACTCTAGGTCATACCCGTTCAGGTTGTTTTGCATGCGATTCTTCAAATAATCAATGCAATCTCGCATGGCGCAATAAATGTCCTTATCGCCTCGTTTGGATTCAACATTCTTCGGGCGATGCTGCGCCTTGTTTCGCCGAAGGTCGGCCGCCCTAGCCATCGTAGAAATAGTGGCCGTTCAAGCCGCTGATATTGAATATCAGGACTTCACTGTGAAACAGAACGCCGTCGTAGATGTCCTTCGGCAAGGCTACGATGGATGAGATCGCGGGATAATGTCCGTCCGCAAACATGCGCCAGCGGCGACTGTGAACCGTCTGATTCAGACGGAGACCATATGGCGCGAACAGAATTGTGGGTACGTGCCCCCCCCCACAGTTCAATGATCTTATGCAACCACACTTCCGGAAGCAGCGGGCGACGCCCAAACATTCGCGCAACAAGATCCTGCGTCTTGCGATCAATATTGAAGGGAGGGTTGGCGATTACAAGTGCGGGAGTGTCTATTTCACCCTGCTTCATGGATATAAAGTCGCGCACTTGCGTTTCCGGATAACCTTGATCCTCGATATCGATGCCTTGTGTCTTAAAGCCGGCCTTGCGGAAAGGCACGAGCAGCGAGCCTGCCCCGACGCATGGATCAAGGACTAGTCCCGAAGGATCAATTTTGTCGTGAACGATATCGAACAGAAACCGGCTGACTTCCGGCGGAGTGTAGATCGTTGCGTTCTTCTGATCTCGATAGAAGTCGTTGCGATCAACCCGATACATCAAGGCGTCTCCCGGTAACCGGTTATGTTGCATCAATGGCCCGCCCGTCAAGCGGAAAAATGGCTGGTTAGAGGTATGGTTCCCAAAATATTCGCGTTGACGTCACTTTCCGAAACGTTGAGAGGAGAGTAGGTTACCGAACCGTCGTGCCGCCACGGATCCGGAATCTCCGATCCGGGTCTGGACAGCGTACCGTTGCCGCGACACAATTCCGGCTTGATGCAGGAGTTACCGGAAGCGAGACTTACACCTCGACCTGTGAGGCATCTCTCATGACACGATCTGACCGCGAACAACCTGACCATGATGTCTTGGTGCCGAATAATGTGGTGGTCGTAGATCCGGCGAAGCTTCGAAATATCCCTGATGTGCCTCGGCTCGCGCGACTAGCCTTGAGCATCATCGCTCGGATCGAGTGGGGAAGTATTCTGGCCATATTGCCGGACGGGCGCGCTTTGAGGTTTCCCGGCAGGACACCGGGCCGTGAGGGCATTATCAAGATTAATGATTTTAATTTTGCCAAGCGATTGCTGATGGGCGGAACGATCGGTTTTGCCAAAGCCTATCTGGACCGTCAATGGGAAAGTCCCAATGTTGCCCAATTGCTTGAAGTGGTAGCTCAAAACGGTCTTAGAATGCAGGAATTATATCAAGGCAATCCAATCGTTAGAGCCATTCAGCGTTTGACGCATGCGATTCACCGGAACACGCGGCGGGGCGCCAAGCGTAATATCGTGTTTCACTACGATCTCGGCAATGCCTTCTATGAGGAATGGCTGGATTCGACCATGACCTACTCCTCAGCTCGATTTGCTAGCCCGCAACAGTCTCTAAGCGAGGCCCAAGTGAACAAGTACCGGCTCTTGGCAAAGCGAATCGACCTCCGTCCCGGCCAGTCGATCCTTGAAATCGGCAGTGGATGGGGCGGCTTCGCCGAATTTGCCGCCGGTGAGATCGGCGCTCACGTGACCGGTATTACCATAAGTCAAGAACAGTTCGCTTTTGCCAAGGAGCGAATCGAAAAGGCCGGTCTCCAGGACCGTGTAAAGTTCAGTCTTCAAGACTACAGGGATGTGGAGGGCACATTTGACCGCATTGCTTCCATTGAAATGTTCGAAGCTGTCGGGTTGCACTACTGGCCCGCGTTCTTTCGGAAGATCCATGACTGTTTGAAACCGGGTGGCTTGGCGGGTCTCCAGGTCATCACCATCGACGACGCTTATTTCAATAGTTATCGCCGCCGCGCTGACTTTATTCAACGGTTCGTTTTTCCGGGTGGGATGCTGCCGAGTCCGTCCGAGTTGCGGCGGCAAATCGAAAATGCCGGTCTCGTCTGGCACCAAAACTTCAATTTCGGGTTGGACTATGCCAAGACGTTAAAGCACTGGCGTGACCGATTTCAGGAGGCTTGGCCTAAAATATCCTCCATGGGTTTTGATGAGCGCTTCCACCTTCTGTGGAAGTTCTATCTATCTTATTGCGAGGCGGGCTTCAAATCGGGGACGATCGATGTAACTCAAGTCTCTATCGCACGCACCTAGGCTTTCGACGTTCGCGTGTCCGCATGAGTTACACGAGGCGCTTCGGAGAACCCCGTGACGTTGAGGAAAGACTTGTTTGGCGAGACCCGGTGATACCTGAAACGCGCCTCTTCGGATCGTTGCTTTACTTTTTCAAGAACCCTTCATACTTCTTATTGAACCGGCTGAGCCGCCCGCCCGTATCGACTAGGTGCTGGCCGCCGCCGGTCCACGCAGGGTGGGTTCTGGGATCAATATCCAGTTTCAGCGTGTCGCCTTCCGAGCCCCATGTGGATCTGGTCTGAAAGGTCGACCCATCCGTAAGCTGGACCGTAATCATGTGATAATCGGGATGGATGTCTTGCTTCATGTGCTATCTCTTGATCATGACCGCCGCCGCCCGGTTATAGCTTGGCCGGCGAATTCATGCAAGAAACCGGGGCCATGGTGGTGCCGACGGGTCCGAGAGTGGTACCCATTCCACAAGCCGTCAAATGTTGAACGGCAAGACCACCAGGTCGGAGGCCTGAAGATTTTATGAACAGCCATTCCAGCGGCCCCGAGCATGCCGCGGCGATGCAGCGCAAAGCGGCAGGCCGCGGCAAAAGCCGCGACCTGCGTCCACTACTGCGTCTGCTGCCTTATATTGTCCGTTACAAGTTCATGTTGTTCGGAGCGTTGACCTTTCTGCTGGTCGCGGCCAGCGCTTTTATTTACTTTCCCATCGTCATCGGTGATTTGGTGGATGAGGGATTCTCGATAGAGAATCCGGCACAAATCAATCAATACGTCCTCGCTTTTGTCGCCGTTGCGCTCGTTATGGGGGTGGCGGGCGCCGTCAGGTATTTCTTCGTCACCTGGATTGGCGAGCGTGTCGTGGCGGACTTGCGCAGCGATGTCTACCGCCACATTACGTCTCTCAGTCCGGCTTTTTTTGAAATCACGAAAACAGGCGAAGTTCTTTCACGTCTGACCACGGACACGACGCTGATACAAACCGTCGTCGGATCGACAGTCTCGATTGCACTGCGAAGTACGATCCAAGGCATTGGCGTCTTCGTCATGTTGTTCGTGACGAGTGTTTACCTGACCGGCATTACTTTGTTGGCCGTTCCCGTTCTGGTGGTTGTGGCGATCGCTTTGGGCCGCAGGTTGCGCCGCTTGTCTCGCTACAGTCAAGACCGCGTCGCCGATACCAGCGCCTATGCCGGCGAATCTTTAAACGCCATTCAAACTGTGCAAGCCTTTACCCATGAGTCAGTCGATCGGGAAGAATATGACGCCGCCGTCGAAGAGGCGTTTCATGTTGCCATACGCCGTGTGATCGCCCGCGCAATCCTGACGTCCATCGTGACATCCCTTGCCTTCGCGAGTGTCGGGTTGGTTTTTTGGGCTGGCGCGCAAATGGTGATGGAGACGAAGGTCGCCACCCTGGAGTTCGGTCAGCTGGCTGCCGATAACCAGGAACAGTTCACCGCCGGTGACCTTACACAATTTATTGTGTACGCGATCATGCTTGCCTTGAGCGTTGCGGCCTTGAGCGAAGTGTGGTCTGAGGTGCAACGCGCAGCAGGGGCTACCGAACGTTTGATGGAGTTGCTCGACATCGAACCAAAAATAAAAGCGCCGGACAATCCCGTACCTATGCTCAGACCGGCGAACGGTAGAGTCGAATTTAGAAACTGTACCTTTTGTTATCCGACCAGACCCGAGGTCTTGGCTCTGGACCGGCTGTCGTTCATGGTTGAACCGGGCGAGCGCGTCGCGCTGGTTGGTCCATCCGGCGCCGGAAAAACGACTGTATTCCAATTGCTTTTGCGGTTCTACGATCCGCAATCGGGTGCCATCATCTTCGACGGCGTGAATATCGCCGACGCTTCGCCCCACGATGTGCGCAAGCGGATAAGCGTCGTCCAGCAAAACGCGGTCATATTTTCCGGAAGCGCCATGGAGAACATTCGCTACGGCCGCCCGGAAGCAACGGATGTTGAAGTCAGACGGGCTGCCGCGATGGCGCTGGCGGATGAATTTATCGACCAAATGCCGGCCGGCTATAATACCGAACTCGGTGAGCGCGGGCTTATGCTGTCCGGCGGGCAGCGCCAGCGCATCGCCATAGCCCGCGCCATATTACGCGACGCCCCGTTACTTCTGCTTGATGAAGCGACCAGCGCTCTCGATGCTGAAAGCGAGCGCGTCGTACAAGAAGCTCTCGAACACACCATGGAGGGCCGCAGTTCGTTGGTCATCGCCCATCGATTGGCGACGGTCGTCAAAGCGGACCGTATTCTCGTCATTGACCGAGGCCGGCTGGTGGATACAGGCACACATGCCGAGCTCAGCGCCAAGGGCGGACTGTATGCTCACTTGGCCGATTTGCAGTTCAGGAGCCACGAGCGGGAGTTGCTCGATTCGTCCACCGTCGCAGCACAATAGGGTTCGGGGAGGCAACGCGTCTCGTAACACGCGCGCGACTAAAGCAGGGAATGTATCAGATGAAGGCGTTTCTCACTTATGCTTTAGGGGCCCTGGGCCTTGTCGTTCTGGTGATCGGTCTGTTCGTGCTTTGGGTGTCGTGGCGCTCCGGTGCGCTTGCGACCTATGAGTCCCATTTCGCGGGCACATGCACCCCTGTTGTCGGGCCTGCCAGTTCGGAAGATATTGTCATCGACCGCGAGACCGGCCTTGTTTATCTGTCGGCCGTATTCAGGGTAGAGGACGAGCGCCAAGGTCCGTCGGAGCGCGGAACGATTGCCATCTACGATCTCAAAACCGGCGCCGCCGCATTCAGTGCTGAACCGTTGGGTCAACTCGAAGACTTTCGTCCCCACGGCCTCAGTCTGTACAGGGGTTCCGACGGCAGCAAACGGCTCTTCGTCATCAATCATCTTTATGACGGCGGTGAGGCCATCGAGATATTCGATCTTGACGAAGCAGGCGCGCCGGTTCATGCGGAAACGATTACGGGCGAATTCTTGACCGCGCCCAATAATCTTGCAGCCGTCGGACCGCGGCAGTTCTATGTTGCCAACGATTCACGCGCGCACAGCCAGTTCGTTCAAAATATGGATCGGTCGTTTGGGCTCAACCGGTTTCCTTTGGCTTATTACGACGGTCGAACCATGCGTGCCGTTGTTCCCAATGGGCCTTCGGGCGGTGGAATTGCGGTGAGCGCCGATGGTCGCTACGTCTATCTCGCAGCAACATCGGAGAAGGAAATTCTGATCTACGATCGGGATATGCAGACCGGAGACCTGAGCTTTTGGGCAGGTGTCGATGTCGGCATCGGTGTTGATAATCTCGATGTGGCATCTGACGGCGCCGTTTGGGTCGCCGGTCATCCCAACTTCTTTGCCCTTGCCGGACACTTCATGAGCGGATTTGAGACGCCCTCGCCGTCTCAAGTTTTTCGCGTACCCATGACCGGTGGTGATGCCGGGGCGCCTGAAGATGTTTATCTCGATTCCGGTGATACCTATTCCGCGTCGAGCGTTGCCGCCGTTTACAACGGCAAAATGCTGATCGGGTCGATTACCGAAACCAAGATCATGTCGTGTGACCTGCCGTCCCCGTAGGCGCTTGAGCCTTGGTGCTTGTTTTTCGGGTTGAAAGATCCAAGCGCACGCTGGCGACTTCAACTCTGGACCTTTGGTCAATGGGGTCCGTCTTGTTCCGATTGGTTCCCTGTCTGCTCTCAATATCCCGCATCATTTGAGGGAGTGTCGCGATTTTCCGTCTGATTTCATCCAGGGTGTCTTGCCGGTTCGACGCTAGTCAGAATTTTGGAAACTTGGCCGAACAGGAACTCGTTCGATGCGAGAATGCTGGGGCTGTCCAAGCGGACATCGCGGCCATCGGTTTCTTTTACGATCCCACCGGCTTCCCGGACGAGCACGATTCCGGCGGCAATATCCCAAGGGTTTAAGCCTCGCTCCCAAAAGGCGTCGTAACGCCCGGCGGCGACATAGGCCAAATCAAGTGCTGCGGACCCGTAGCGGCGGACCCCTGCGACTTTGTTCGTAATTGCAGTGAATTCCCGGATCATGAGTTCGTGTCCGGGGTATTCTTGAGACAGCCTGCCGGTCGCCAACAAAGCGTCCCCCAAAGCCCTGCGCGCCGTCACCCGGATGCGCCGGTCATTCAAATAGGCTCCCTTGCCTTTTTCCGCCCGGAACATTTCGTCTTTTATGGGATCGTAAATGACACCGGCAACCAACTGCCGCTCCCGCTCCAGGGCGATTGAAATTGCGAAGTGCGGAAGCCCGTGAAGGAAATTGGTGGTGCCGTCGAGGGGGTCTACGAGCCAACGATGAGTCCTGTCGCTCCCTTCAACCGCGCCCGCCTCTTCAAGCAGAAAGCCGTAGCCAGGCCTGACCCGCTCCAATTCTGTTCGTAATATGTGCTCGGCGCGGAGATCGGCGGCGCTGACGAAATTGCTCGGCCCCTTTTTCGAGACCTGCAGGTTCTCCACTTCGCCGAAATCGCGCACCAAGCTGCGTGCAGTCTTCCGCGCTGCTGAGATCATCACATTGGTGAGCGCCGATTTGAGAGTCATGGAATCTCAACTCTCTGTGCGGTTAGTCCGCCCGTTTGACGTACGTGACTTCATTGGTGTCAACGACGACCCGCTCGCCGACTTCAATGAACGGGGGGACCATGACACGCACACCGTTGTCCATAATGGCGGGCTTGTAGGACGAGGCTGCTGTTTGCCCTTTCACGGTCGGTTCGGTTTCCGTCACCTCCAGCGTCACTTGGTCCGGCAATGAAATGCCGATGGGCGCGCCTTCATGGAACTCCACAACAACCTCCATCCCGTCCTGAAGGAATTGTGTCTGCTCGCCGACAAAGCCTCGGTCGAGTTCGATCTGATCGTAGGTTGCAGTATTCATGAAGATCAGCATATCGCCGCTCTCAAAGAGAAATTGGTGCCGCTGCTGTTCGAGCCTAACGCGCTCGACGGACTCGGACGCTCGAAAACGCTCGTTGAGCTTGGATTTGTTCAGAAGATTCTTGAGTTCCACTTGAGCATAGGCCCCTCCCTTACCAGGCTTGACATGATCGGTCTTGACCACCACCCAAAGACTGTCTTTATGCTGAATAATATTGCCTGGGCGAATCTCATTACCATTGATTTTCATTGTCGCATCCTTACGAACGGGTCGCCCATTGAGACTCTTATTTCCGGGAAAGTGGCGCGGACCCTACCAAGCCGATCTTTCGGATTCAATGCTGCCCCTGCCGCCGGAGACCCGATTGTCAAATAATTGTGATGTTTGTGCGCCATTTTTCAAAACGGGCAAACAATGCGTATTGAGGCCAAATGTGAGAGTGGATCATGCTCGACAAGTCGTACAACGTACTTTTTCTTTGCACCGGGAATTCGGCGCGAAGCCTCATGGCTGAAGCTGCGCTCAATCGTTTGGGGAAAGGGAGGTTTCATGCATTCAGTGCGGGGACCTCTCCCAGGGACGAGGTTCACCCCTTCACCTTGGATCTTTTGAAGAAGCGGAATTATCCCACTAGTGAGTTGAGGCCCAAAAGCCGGGAGGAGTTCGTAAGTGACGGCGGTATGGAAATGGACTTTGTCTTTACCGTTTGCGACCGGGCCGCAGAGGAGACTTGTCCCGTGTGGCCCGGTCAGCCCATGACTGCCCATTGGGGGTTTCCGGATCCGGCAGCCTTTGAGGGAAAGGAAGCCGAAAAGCGCGCCTGCTTTGCCGATGTTTTTCGAATGATCAATCGGCGGTTGGAAATTTTCGTGAACTTACCTTTTGAAGCGCTTGATCGGCTTGCTTTGCAGAAGAAACTCGACGAGCTTGCCGAAACCTGACTGCCAATTCAATATGGCGGCGATTTCCTTCGGTCGTGCCTTACCTTTGCCATTCCTCGACGCGCTCTTGGGCTTTCCGCATTTCATTTGGCGTCAGCAGCATCTGAAGTTCACGTTCAAAAGCCGGGTCGTTCACGCCCTGAGATTTTGATAGTGAGAGCCACATGTAGGATTCGACCGGATCTGCATCCACGCCCTGACCCTTGGCCGTTATCACACTCATTAAGAATTGAGCCTTGGGATTGCCTTGAGCAGCCGCTATCCGAAACCAATTGGCGGATTTCTCATAAGACTGGGCCATGCCCTTGCCTTCATAGGCCAAGAGGCCCAAGCCGACTTGGGCATCGGCCAGCCCCGCGTCGGCTGCACGCCTGAACCAGAATGCCGCTTTTTTGTGATCCTGGCTGATCCCGATTCCACCGGCGAACATCACGCCCAGATTGTATTGAGAATCGATGTGGCCTTGCGCCGCCGCTTGTTTGAACCAGTTCGCTGCTTGATGGGAATCTTGCTTCACCCCATCGCCGCTCATCAAAAGAACACCCAAATTATGTTGCGCGTGCACGTGGCCCTGAACGGCGGCTTTGGTAAACCATTCCGCCGCAGTCTCTTTGTCCCTCGGCACGTCCTGTCCGTCCGTATAAAGCATGGCCAAGCCGAACTGTGCCTCCGGATGACCGTTTTTCGCTGCCGAAAGGTACCAGGAGACGGCGCTATCGTAGTCTTTTTTGACACCCAGCCCGCCGTGGAAAATGTGGCCTAGCCAGAATTGGGCGTCCGGCTGTTCCTGTTCAGCGGCGCGCTTATACCATTTGACCGCCTCTTGCATATTTTTTTGGACGCCTTGGCCTTCCGCATACATAAGTCCTAGATAGGTTTGAGAATCGCGGTCTTTTTCGTCGGCCAACCGTTTGAACAAATCGAATGCGGTTTCATAGTCTTGTTGCCGATAAGCGCTCACAGCATCCTCGAAATCCGTGTCGGTGTCTTGGGCAAGAACGCTTTCTTTTGGTGTGAGGGAAGAGATTAACCACACCAAAACCAGTGTGACGGGCAAGGCGATAAATGAGCGAAGGGCCATGAGTCAGAGTGTTACCGAGTTAATTTGCTCACAGAAAGCGGCGACTGCCGCTTTGGGGCCGCCGGGATGAGACCAGATTCCCGAAGATATAGCTAAGAAGTCGGCGCCCGCACGAATCAAAGGCTGACAATTTTCCACGGTGATGCCACCTATGGCAACACATGGAATTGTGATCAGATCGCGCCACCACTCCAGGAGTTCGGTCGAGGCCTGGGTTTCGGCGGCTTTGGTGGTGGTCGGAAAAAAGGCTCCGAATGCAACGTAGTCGGCACCGGCCTCACCTGCCACAAGAGCCAAGTGCCTTGAGTTGTGGCATGTGACGCCGACGACCCGGTCGTCGCCCACAACAGCCCGCGCCTCGTCGTAAGATACATCATCCTGGCCGATGTGCACTCCGTCCGCGTCCGTCGCGAGGGCCAAATCAGGGCGATCGTTTATGAGAAATACGACATCTTGGGCATGGACTATGGGCATCAAAGCTGCTGCGGCAGATCGGATTGTCTCATCGCTGGCGTTCTTGAGTCTCAACTGAACGCTGGCGACGTCTCCCCCTTCGAGTGCTTTCGCCAATTGATCGGAAAATGAGTCGATCTCAATCCGGGGCGGCGTGATGAGATAAAGACGGCAACGCTCGTTCATTTACAAATTGCACATAAAACGGCGAGTCTCACGATGTTCAGGCCGCTTCACTTTCGAGATCCGGTAACCATTGAGCCATTGTCGCCAGTCCATTCATACGCGCCCGATGTGCGAAGGCAGATTGGGCAGCGGCGATGTTGCCACTTTTGCCTCTCCAGGCTTTGAGCGGAGCGGACTGCAATGCGCGGCCATATGAAAAACTCAAGGCCCAGGGATACCGGCCGTTTGCACCGTTTCTGATCTGATTCATGGCGTTGAGATGAGCAGTTGCATGCTCATCGGACTGTCCGCCCGATAGAAAAACGATGCCCGGTACGGCCGCCGGCACCGACCGCGCAAAACATTTCAACGTCTTTTCGGCGACTTCGTCGATGCTCGCTTGAGTCGCGCTTAGTTTCCCTGACAAAACCATATTCGGTTTTAAAACGGAGCCTTCGAGCATGACGCGCTGATCATAGAGTTCCGTATAAAGCGCTCTGAGCGTGGCTTCGGTAACCTCGAAGCAACGATTGATATCGTGATCACCGTCCATCAACACTTCCGGTTCGACAATGGGCACGATCTTCTTCTCTTGGCAAAGGGCTGCATAACGAGCAAGTGCTTGAACGTTTGTCGATAAGCAATAGCTGCTGGGTATGGACGTGTCGCCTCTGTGTCCGATTCCTATAACAGCTCGCCATTTCGCAAAGCGGGCACCGAGTTCGTAGTACTCGGCGAGTCGCTCCCGCAGACCGTCCAACCCTTCCGTTACTTTTTCACCAAGCGCTCCGGCCAGATCTTTTGCGCCTTTGTCGACCTTGATTCCCGGAATCGAGCCTGCATCGGTGATCAATTTCACCAGGGACGTGCCATCGGCGGCCTTTTGTCTGATGGTTTCGTCAAAGAGAATGACACCGCTGATATGGTTTCGCAAAGCTTCCGAAGTTCGCAACAGAAGTTCTCGATAATCGCGCCGATTGTCTTCCGTAGACTCCACGTTGATTGAGTCGAAACGTTTCTTGATCGTGCCGCCGCTTTCGTCCGCCGCTAAAATACCTTTGCCTGACGCCACCATCGCTTGAGCGGTGTCTTGCAAAACCTGCGTCATCTATTCTTCCCTTCGCTTTCGATTTCGATTCGTCTCATGCCTCTTCGAGCGCCTTCAGAGCGGGTAACGGCTTGCCTTCAAGCCACTCGAGGAACGCACCGCCTGCTGCCGAAACATACGTGAAATCATCCACTACACCCGCATGTTTAAGGGCCGCCATGGTATCCCCGCCGCCGCCGATCGATTTCAATTGCCCGTAACGAGTACGTCTTGCTACTAGGCGCGCCGTTTGAACAGTCGCGATATCAAACGGCTGAAATTCGAATGCCCCCATCGGTCCATTCCATATAACCGTCTTGGCCTGGGCGAGGCGCTTATTGATATTTGCCACGGTGCGAGGGCCAATATCCAGAATCATATCGCTCGTCTCGACTGCATCGACCTTCACAGTTCTGGCGTCCGCGTTCGCTTTGATCTCCGGCGCTACAACCACATCCGTAGGCAGAATAATAGCGCAGTTCTTTTCTTTAGCTTGGCAAAGAAAGGAGATTGCCGTATCGATGAGGTCATTCTGAACGGATGATAAGCCGACGCTGTGGCCGGTTGCCAATAAAAACGTATTGGCCATGGCACCGCCCATGATGAGGGTATCCACGCGAGGCAGCAGGTTGGTCAACAGCCCAAGTTTATCTGAAACCTTAAACCCGCCGATAAAAGCAAGGACGGGATGGACAGGCTCATCAAGCGCGCTCGACAAGGCTTTCAACTCTGTCTCTATGGCTCGGCCTGCGAATGGGGGCAGCAGCCGGGTAATCGCTTCCACGCTGGCATGAGCCCGGTGGCATACGGAAAAAGCGTCATTCACATAGATATCACCGTTCTTGCTAAGCGCTTTGGCGAAATCCATTGAATTACTGGTTTCGCCTTCATGGAAGCGGACATTTTCCAAAAGCAAGACGGCACCATCTGGGAGAGAGTTGACACGACTGTATGCTGTATCGCCGACACAATCGGAGGCAAACGCAATATTGCCTAACTGTTTGTTCAAGGCCGGGAGCACTTGTTCGAGCGAGAGTGTACTAACTCGCTTGCCATTAGGTCGGCCAAAGTGCGATATCATTACAACGCGGGCGCCGCCTGCGGTTAGGTTTTTGATTGTCGGCAGCGCGCGCACGATGCGTGTAGCGTCTGTTACGCGGCCTTTCTCGACGGGCACGTTGAAATCGACGCGGACGAGGACACGTTTACCTTTGATTTCTCCTAGATCGTCAAGCGTTTTGAAGGACGCCATAGTCTCGCTCTAAAGCAATTTGCTCATCACTGCGGCCGTATCAGCCATACGATTGGCAAATCCCCATTCATTGTCATACCAGCTCAGTACACGAACCAACTTGCCGTCGGTTACCTGTGTTTGTGTAAGATCGAAGATGGACGACGCTGGGTTGTGATTGAAGTCCGACGACACCAGAGGCTGGTTACAGGTCGCAAGTATACCTTTCAGTTTGCCCTTCGCCGCTTTGACGATAGCGTTGTTGACTTCTTCCACTGTGACTTTACGTGCCGGGGTAAAGACCAAGTCGACTAGGGAAACGTTGGGCGTCGGCACGCGAATGGCGGTACCGTCCAGGCGTCCGGCTAGTTCCGGTAGGACGAGTCCCACGGCGCGCGCTGCGCCTGTCGAAGTTGGAATCATGTTCATAGCCGCGGAGCGTGTCCGTCTCAAATCCTGGTGTAATGTATCGAGAATCCTTTGGTCGCCCGTATAGGAGTGAATCGTGGTCATATAGCCGCGGTCAATGCCGATTTCCCTGTTGATTACAGCAGCCACCGGGGCGAGGCAATTGGTCGTGCAAGAGGCATTGGAGACGACGGTATGACTTTTACGCAACTTGTTGTGATTGATTCCGTAAACAACCGTTAGATCCGCATCGGCGGCCGGCGCGGAGACTAGAACCTTCTTCGCGCCCGCTCTGATGTGAGCCACCGCCGCCTCTTTCTTCGCGAAAAGACCGGTGCACTCAAGGGCAATATCGACGTTAAGTTTCGACCAGGGCAACTTTGCGGGATCGCGTTCTGCAAAGACCTTGATAATTCCCTTGCCGATATCAACCCCGCTTTTTCGGACCTTGACGGTTCCGTGAAATGGTCCGTGAACGGAATCATGTTGGAGTAAATGTGCGTTCGTATTGATGGATCCGAGATCGTTGATGGCGACGACTTGAATGTCTTGGCGTCCCGATTCCGCAATTCCCCGCAAGATAAGTCGGCCTATCCGGCCGAAACCATTAATCGCAATGCGTGCTGGCATGTAATGTCTCCTTAGCAGCGGTTTTCGCCGTCATATGCATTACAAGGTTGTGTTTTCAAATAGCTTGGTTTTTGCTGCGTCGGCAACGGCCTCGGGAGTTATGCCGAAATGGCGGTAAATGTCTTGATAAGGGGCGCTGACACCGAAACCGGGCACACCAATGAAAACGCCGTCATTGCCGATATATCGCTCCCAGCCAAACCTGGTGGCCGCTTCGATGGCCACCCGAACAGGTGCTGTTCCAATGGTCTCGCCTCGATAATCATCTGGTTGGGCTTCAAACAAATTCCAACACGGCATGGAGACGATTCGTGTTCCAATGCCTTCGGCCTGTAATATGTCTCTTGCTTTGAGAGCTACGTCCACTTCCGAACCTGTGGCAAACAACGTCACGCGCGCAGTGCCTTCTGAAGGTCGCAACTCGTAGGCGCCTTTGGCGCACTTGTTATCCTCGCTATAAGTCAGTCGCACTGGCGGGACTGATTGGCGTGTCAATGCGATCACGCTGGGTGCGTCCTTTGACGCCAAGGCTAACTCCCAACACTCGGCGGTCTCCGTGGTATCGGCGGGGCGGAATACGTTGAGTCCTGGAATCGCGCGCAGGCTGGCTAGATGTTCGACTGGCTGATGGGTGGGTCCGTCTTCGCCCAATCCAATGGAATCGTGGGTCATGATGAAAATGACCCGCTGCTTCATAATTGAGGCAAGCCGGATCGACGGGCGGCAATAGTCAGTAAAGACGAGAAACGTTCCGCCGTAGGGGATAAAACCCTTGTGCAAGGCGATGCCGTTCATAGCAGCAACCATGGCGTGTTCACGCACACCGTAGTGGACGAAGCGGCCTTCATACGACTTCGGTCCTACAACGATTTGGTCATCCGTGCGGGTCTTGTTTGAATCGGTGAGGTCCGCCGAGCCGCCGATGGTTTCCGGCAAAACCGAATTGATAGTCTTGAGAACATCATTCGATGCCTTGCGTGTGGCAACCCTGGGCGGGGCGGCGGCAACACTCTGTTTAAATGCGGTGAGTTCTGAACGGAGCGCGTCTGGCAGTTCACCTTTTTGCCGCCGTTCAAATTCGGTTTTTGTCTCGATTGCTAATTGATCGAGCCGATTCTGCCAGTCGCGGTATGTTGCTTCGTGCCGTTGACCTGCGTCGCGCCAAGCGGCAACGATTTCGTCAGGAATCTCAAACACCCCGCCATCCCAGCCAAGCTCGACACGTGCGGCAGCGACTTCCCTTTCTCCCAAAGCCGCGCCATGAGTCGCCGCAGTACCCGCCAAATTTGGGGAACCATAGCCGATGATCGTCTTGCAAGCGATGAGCGATGGTCGGTCTTGAAATTTAGCGCGCTCGATGGCGTCCGAAATAGCGTTTGGGTCGTGACCGTCAATGCGCTCCGCCGCCCAGCCCGCTGCCTCAAAGCGAGTCAACGGATTGCCCGATTCAGCAAGACTCGTGGGTCCATCAATCGAGATGCCGTTGTCGTCGAACAGCACAATGAGTTTGGCGAGTTTCAAATGTCCCGCGAGACTTATGGCTTCATGGCTGATTCCTTCCATCAAATCGCCATCGCTGGCGAGTACATATGTAAAGTGATCAACAATGCTGCCACCGAACTGGGCTGCAAGCATGCGCTCCGCAAGTGCCATGCCCACCGCGTTGCCGAGACCCTGGCCTAGAGGTCCGGTTGTCGTTTCGATCCCTTCCGTATGGCTGAATTCGGGGTGACCGGGTGTCCGGCTCCCAAGTTGTCGAAAGTTTTGAATCTCTTCCATTGAGATTTGATCATAACCGAGTAGGTGAAGAACGGCATATACCAACATTGATCCGTGTCCGGCGGAAAGCACAAACCGGTCCCGGTCGGGCCAGTTTGGGTTGCCGGGAAAGAACTTGAGGTGACGCGTGAATAGAATTGTTGCCACATCCGCCATGCCCATGGGCAGACCGGGATGTCCGCTGTTGGCTTTTTGAACCGCATCCATTGAAAGGGCGCGAATCGCATGGGCCATTTTTGAAAACGAGACGGTCATATTATGTTTTGGCCGCACTTGCGTGAAGACAGAAATTCTTATGTTTTTGCTGTCTTGAAAGCGGCGCCACAATGACGGCGCGCCCCGTATTCGTCAAGACCGACAGGTCTTATTTCAATCCGGGATCGGTCGATGTGCTCGCTGCATTGACCCCTTGCAAGGTACGGCCTATCTTTCTCAATGTGCCCAAGATGGAGCCTCATTGAAATAGAGTGCGGCATCAGGTGGGGCTGCCGAGAGCGCAGTTTTGGAGCGTGCCGGGGATGACGGTGCTCGCCGTCATGGAAATATACGGGTGTGAGGGAGAACATGAGCGGATTAGAGTCTTCAATGGAGAGTTTCTCTCAAGCGTTGGATAAGCTCGAAGCTGTGGTCAATCGCCAAGTCCAACGAATTAAGGAATTGGAACGGCTTGATAGTGAACTTACAACGTTGCGCGAAGACCGTGCGAGACTTGCTCAAGAGCTTGATATGGCAAAAGCCAAAGTCAGGGGTTTGGAAGACGAAGTTGTGGCTCGCCTCGATAGTGCGATCGAAGGTATCCGCTCGGTGTTGGAACACTAGGAGGCGCGTATGGGTCAGGTGGCTGTCACCATAAACAACCGCTTATTCACTGTTGTCTGTGATGATGGTCAAGAGGAACACGTGACTGAACTTGCCCAATATATCGATGACCGGGTGGGAGAGCTATCGGCGTCCGTCGGACAGGTTGGAGACGCGAGGTTGCTGTTGATGGCGGGCTTGCTCGTTGCTGATGAACTTTCGGAGACGGTCGGCCGCGTCGAAGCGCTTGAGGCCAAAATCGGCGATATCAAAAAGAGTCGGACTGATGCGTCGCGAACAGCCGATGGGATCGAAGCCAAAGTGGCCGACATACTTGAAGGGGCGACACGGCGGATCGAAGACATGGCGTCGCACGTGGGATCGAAGGCTTAAACGCCATATTTTTCGACCTTGCCTCTCGCAGCGAGGCGCCCTAGTTTATAACCCTGAGCGTTTACTGCGAGTTTGTCAGGGCAACATCATTCCAGGACCCTTTAATGAGTCCCATAGGGGGCTGTCTCTGCGCATGGCTGTGATTTTAGGTATACGGTACTCACTTGGTTATCCGGGTCTATGAGGATTCATGACCTCAACGGCTTTTGCGGCGCCACGCTGTTCCTTTCAAGTTTAAGGCTCAACTTGTATCGACAATGTCATGGAACAAGCAAGACCTAAGGCGTGAGGCTCAGGCCAGACGGCATCTGCTCGCGACCCCGAGAGCCGGAGAACAGGCGGCAAAACTTTTTTTGGATGTCTTCAGGCCCACATTAACCGACATTGTCGGCGCTTACTGGCCGCACAAGACGGAAATCGATACGCGGCCTCTCCTCAACCGATTGAATAACAGTGCGATTGTCTGTGCCTTGCCCATGGTGCAAAAGGGCACGCATCAGTTGAGGTTTCATGTTTGGAAACCAAGTCAGGCTTTGTCGCTTGGCGCGTTTGGCACTATGGAACCGTCGGCCGCTGCCACGGTTGTATCACCCAGTATTTTTGTCGTCCCGCTGATGGCTTTCGACCGGCACGGATATCGAATAGGCTATGGTGCCGGATATTATGATGAGACGTTGAAGCATATGCGCGGTTTTCGTTCCATTACCGCGGTTGGTTTTGCCTTTGATGGCCAGTTGGTCGAAGAGATTCCCCGTCAAGCTCACGATGAACCACTTGATTGGATTGTGACTGAAAGCCAAGTCATTAAGGCGGAGCCGAAACAATTTTCATGATTGATCGGGTGGGGCGCTGCCGGCGCGGGTTGGTTGTCCGACATAATCCTCAAAAACCCGCTTGCCCCAATTGATGGATGACCGAGATACGGAAATGGCCGGCCACTCGAAATTCAAAAATATTATGTATCGAAAAGGTGCTCAGGACGCCAAACGGTCGAGATTATTCTCCAAATTGTCGAAGGAAATCACGGTTGCTGCCAAGATGGGGGTGCCTGACGCGGATCAGAATCCAAGGCTTCGGCTTGCTATTCAGGAAGCTCACGCCAACAACATGCCCAAAGACAATATCGACCGAGCCATCAAGAAAAGTCGGAGCGGAGCCGAAGACACTTACGATGAAATTCGTTACGAAGGTTTCGGCCCCAGCGGGATTGGCTTCATTGTCGAAGTCTTGACCGACAACCGCAATCGAACTGCCGGCGAAATACGGGCGGCTTTTACTAAATTTGGTGGCCATCTGGGCGAAACAGGGAGCGTGTCCTTCATGTTTGATCATGTTGGCAGGATCCAGTATCCACCTGATACCGCTGATGCAGACGATATGTTGGAAGCGGCGATCCATGCAGGTGCAGACGATTGTCAGTCATCCGAAGATGGTCACGAACTTCTTTGCGCGCCCAGCAATTTGCACGATGTCGCCGCCGCACTCACGGAACGACTAGGAGAACCTAGTAGTGTCAAGATCATCTGGAAGCCTCAGAACACTGTAGATGTTGCTGGAGATACAGCCGCAACGCTCATCAAATTACTTGAGATCCTTGACGAAAATGATGACGTCCAGAATGTCTATGCCAATTTTGACATTTCAGTGTCAGAAATGGAGCAACTCACGGCTTAGACTCAAGTATGATCCGATCGAATCAAGGGTAATTAGGGACGGCAGAACACCGAAAGAATGACCAAGCGGCAAGGAAAGTTTTTGATGGGTATTGATCCGGGCCTGCGCAACATGGGTTGGGGGATCATCGATGTTGTGGGCAGCCGGATCCATCATGTAGCGAACGGAAACCTGACGTCACAGGCTAACAAGTCCCTCGGCGAACGGTTGGCTTGCCTCTATAAGGGTCTTGAGGCGGTGCTTGCCGACTACCGACCCGACGGCGTGGCAGTCGAAAAGACATTTGTCAGCAAGGATCCCGTCTCGACGCTCAAGCTTGGTCAGGCGAGAGGTGTTGCCGTTTTGGTGCCGGCGTTGGCCTCGTTGCCGGTCGCTGAATATGCTCCCAACGTCATCAAGAAGTCGCTGGTTGGTGCTGGCCATGCTGACAAACAACAGATTCGAGTCATGGTTGGAGCACTTCTGCCCACTTGTGAGATTGCGAGCGACGATGCGGCAGACGCGTTGGCGGTTGCTATCTGTCATGCGCACCACAGCGCTACTGCAGAACGCATCTTGACTGCTGTGCATGGCGATGCGTTAAAGGCACGCCAAAAGAGGTCGATCACTTCATGATCGGTAAGCTTTCAGGTCTGCTGGACAGCGTCGGTCAGAACCAAGTGCTCGTGGACGTCAACGGCGTTGGCTATGTCGTTGATTGTTCAACTTCAACACTGAGAGATTTACCCCCGGCGGGAAGTATGGTCACACTTTATGTGGAAACCCATGTACGCAAGGATGCGATCAAACTTTTTGGATTTCGCGATTGGCTGGAAAAAGAATGGTTTGTCCATCTTCAAGGTGCACAGAGAGTCGGCCCGCGATTAGCTCTAGCCATACTTGATTCTCTTACTCCGTCAGAGTTGCAGCAGGCCATCGCGTTGCAGGACAAGTCAGTCTTTGCGCGCGCACGCGGCGTTAGCTCAAAACTCGCTGAGCTCATTGTCTCCGAACTCAAGGATCGCCGCCCGCCGGTTCCCCAAATAAATTTCGCCTCACGGGAGAACACGTCTACCCCGCTCGTCAGCGAAGTGGGAACGTCAGAAGATCATGCGGATGGTCTGGCCGACATTGTCCTGCGCAACGACGCGATTTCGGCCTTGGTCAATTTAGGCTACAGCGAAATCGTTGCGGGGCAGGCAGTGGCGAGCGCCTATGCACAATTCGAGAGGGTTCCCTCTCTGGATGTGCTCATCAAGGCAGCGCTCCAAGAGGTCGCGCCATGAGCGGCAGTTCAGATGAACGACTCGCTCAAAGCAGCAGAGGCTTGGATGATGATTTGGAGCCTCAGTTGCGGCCCGAACGGTTTTCCCAGTTCGTAGGGCAAGATAGGGCGTGTGAAAATTTGAAGGTTTTCATTGATGCGGCTAGATCTCGCAACGAGGCGCTGGATCACGTGTTGTTTTCAGGTCCCCCTGGTCTTGGCAAGACAACGCTTGCCCAAATCGTTGCTCGGGAACTCGGTGTCAATTTTAGAGCGACATCAGGGCCGATCATTGCCAAGCAAGGCGATCTCGCCGCTATTCTGACAAATCTTGGACAGTACGACGTGTTGTTTATTGACGAAATTCATCGGCTCAATCCCGCCGTTGAAGAGGTTCTCTACCCGGCGATGGAGGATTTTCAGCTTGATCTTATGATCGGTGAAGGCCCGGCGGCGCGGTCCGTGCGCATTGATCTAGCGTCCTTCACCCTGGTAGGTGCGACGACGAGGTCGGGACTCATAACAACACCACTGCGCGACCGATTCGGCATTCCTGTACGCTTGAACTTTTATAAAGTGAAGGACTTGGAACTCATTGTTAAGCGCAGCGCGAAAGCTTTGTCTGTGACCATCGATGAGGACGGTGCCGTGGAAATCGCAAAGCGTTCGCGTGGTACGCCGCGCGTGGCTGGGCGTCTCCTGAAACGGGTGCGCGACTTTGCCTCGGTCGAATCCATCGAGGTCATCGATGCCGCTGCGGCAGACCGTGCGCTGGCACGATTGGAAGTCGATAAGCTCGGGCTTGATGCTCTAGACCGCCGCTATTTGTCCGCCATTGCTCAGGGTTTCGGGGGTGGTCCTGTTGGTATTGATACATTGGCCGCCATGCTCGGTGAAACCCGCGATGTATTGGAGGATGTCATTGAGCCTTTTTTGATTCAGCAGAGCTTTATCCAGCGCACGCCTCGGGGACGCATGTTGACACCTCATGCGTTTGCTCATTTGGGTCTTGAACCCCCGCCGGTGTCCGTGGATGAACAAGAGCGCCTATTTCCAGAAAGCAATAGTGACTGACAGTATGCTCATCGGCCGATTTCGGAACGATGCACACATCCTCTCCATACCGATTCTTCAGGGGTCGTTACAAGGCTAAGGAGAGGGATTAACAAAGCTTTCGGTTACCCAAGATCCTACGGTAGTGAAAACACTTGAATGCAAATGCAAGTTTTCTCAGTGTTATTCCCCTTTTGTTCTACCGATGATTTGTCCTGGTTTGTTCCATGTTTAATCGCGTTTTTCTCAGTAATTTAGACACGGTCTCGTTATATTTCATTAACAACCTGTGTTTTATAACAAAGTAGAGCGAAACGGATGACCGGGCGATCAAATCCAATCTACAAGCCCTAGTTTCGACACATTTTTGACTGAGTAACTGCTTCCCTGGGCCTACATCATGTCGTCGGGGGTGCGGGGAACCGATTGGACAACGATATAATTATGGATGCTAGCGTCATTGCTGAAAGTATGAACACTCCTACACCTATGGATTTCTCAGTCTGGGCACTTTTTCTTAAAGCGGACTACATCGTCAAATCAGTCATCATTGTTTTGATTTTTGCTTCGTTCTGGTCATGGTCGGTGATCATCGATAAGTGGTTTATGATGCGTCGCTTGCGACTTAAAGCAGATCGATTTGAGAATGTTTTTTGGTCAGGCAAGTCGCTTGAAGATCTGTATTACAATGTCCGGTCGCACACTGATCACCCAATGGCCGAGGTTTTCCGGTCGGCCATGACCGAATGGCGTCAGACGAATAAGTTGGTCGGAGACCTCACGCCGAGCACCCAAGAACGTATCGACAAAGTGATGTCGAACACGATTTCAAAGGCGCTGGCGCGCTTAGAGCGCTATATGAACTTTCTTGCCACCGTGGGCTCGGTCGCGCCATTTGTAGGTCTATTCGGTACTGTTTGGGGAATCATGAAGTCGTTTCAAGCAATCGCAACAAGCCGCGATACAAGTTTGGCAGTTGTTGCGCCTGGTATCGCAGAAGCGTTGTTTGCGACCGCCTTGGGTTTGCTCGCCGCAATACCAGCGGTTATGGCCTACAATAAGTTCAACGCGGATATCAATCGATTCGGCATTCGTCTGGAGGCATTTGCCGATGACTTGTCGGGCGTTTTGTTCCGCCAAGTCGATCAGGGAGACCCTTGATGTATGTCTCCTCGGGCAGTCAACGTGCAGGTAGACGATCAGTATCCCGAACCGGTCCTATGCACGAGATCAACGTAACGCCCTTTGTGGATGTTATGTTGGTGTTATTGATTGTATTTATGGTGACGGCACCGCTTCTGACGGTCGGCGTTCCCGTTGACTTGCCAAGCACTCAAGCCGAAGCTATATCGGAGGATCAGGAACCATTAACCGTTACGATTCAAGCGGATGGTACTGTGTTTTTGCAAGAAGAAGTCATCCAACTTGACGAACTCACTCCCAAGCTTCTCGCTATCGCGGATAGTGGTTACGGTGAACGCATTTATGTTCGCGGCGACAAAACCCTGAACTATGGCAGCGTTGTGGAGGTCATGAGCACGATCAACTCTGCTGGTTTTCAACGCGTCGCATTAATTACAGAGCCGGAGTCGAGTTTTTGAGGCTGAATCGTGCAGTCAGGCTTAATCATATCTGGGGCTTTACATACCGCGATCATCCTGTTTGCGGTTGTGGTTTTGCCTTCGACCTTCAATCCTAGTGATGTGCCAACAGTTATTCCGGTTGAACTTCTCCTAATCTCGGAGGAGACCAACATCCGGCAAAAGCGGAAAATCGACGATTCTGATCTCGAACCGGAGGCAGTCAGGCCGGAACCTAAGCTTGAGAAACTAAAAAAAATCCAACCGCCTGTACCTAGCCCGGGACCCCAGCAGGAATTAGAAGTCGTTGAAAGGACTCCGGTATCCAAGCCACCGAACGCGGAGTCTAACCCGAAATCTGAATCAAAGATGTCGGAGGCCGATTCAAAATCATTGCCGAACATCCGACCACTGATAAAACCTAATCAATCGAAGAAAAATGAGTTCAATCTGGATCAAATTGCGGCCTTGTTGAACAAAATTCCAGAGGAGAAAACACCACCTCATCCGCTGAAGGAGGGGCCCGAGGAAGAGGAGCCCATTCTTGGAGCGCGATTACAATCGGAGCTTACCTTGAGCGAAATCGACGCGTTCAAGGTGCAGATGCGACGCTGCTGGAGTGTGCCGGCGGGTGCAGCATATTCCGAAGATTTGATCGTGACCGTTCGTGTGTTTCTAAATATCGATGGCACATTGTCGCACTCGCCAGAACTCATCGCTCACTCCCACTACAATTTGGCAACAAATGCCTATTATCGGGCGGCTGCGGAAAGCGCGGTACGGGCTATTCAGCGCTGCCAGCCCTTTCGTATGCCTCTAGACAAATATATCAACTGGCGTCAATTGGAACTGACTTTCGATCCGGGGGACATGCTCGGGCGCTGATAGCTGGATTGTTGCAAGTCCCTGGGACAATCAATGATAAGACTTGAGTGATTGTTGCGAAGGTGCGTTAATCCTTTGAATCGTTGGGTTTGTTAGCGCCATAGAAGGAGCTAGATACGTGAGTTGGAGGTTGATGATGAGCCAACTGCGAATTCAGGAACGCAGCTACCTTTCTTCCATGATGGCTATAGGTATCTATGTCTTGATTGCGGGTAGTCTTGGGATTGGCACAACGTCACCAAGTTGGGCTCTTCTGAAAATCGATATCACCCAGGGCAATGTCGACCCGCTTCCTGTGGGCATTCCCGATTTTACTGGCAACAGCCGAGAAGAAACATTAATTGGCGTCGATGTAGCTAAGGTCATTACTAACAACTTGAGCCGCTCTGGTCTTTTCCGTCCCCTCGACCCTCGGTCTTTTATCCAAAAACGCATCGAAGCAAACACTGTGCCCCATTTTGGTAGTTGGCGCGTTATCAACGCGCTGGCTCTAGTTACAGGCCAAGCCACCATCGAGCCGGATGGGCGGTTGAAAGTCGAATTTCGACTCTGGGACATCTTAGCTGAGCAACAGATCGTTGGTCTTCAATTCTCTACAATACCCGAAAACTGGCGGCGGGTGGCCCACTTAGTGTCGGATGCCATTTATGAACGGCTGACTGGCGAGAAAGGCTATTTCGATACGCGGCTTGTCTATATCGCGGAGAGCGGTCCCAAAGGTCGGCGGACTAAACGGCTTGCCATCATGGATCAGGACGGAGCAAATCCTAGTTTTCTGACGGACGGGAAAGTTTTGGTGCTAACGCCGAGATTCAGCCCGACCTCCCAGGAAATCACATATCTGTCCTATTACGACGAGATGCCGCGGGTCTATCTCTTCAATATAGAAACCGGTCAGCAAGAGGTCTTGGGCGATTTTCCGGACATGACTTTTGCGCCGCGTTTCGCGCCTTCCGGTGACAAAATCATTATGAGTCTTGAACGGAGCGGCAATTCCGACATTTACACCATGAATCTGCGGACCCGTAAGGTTGAACGGCTGACAAGTGATCCATCGATCGACACTTCCCCATCATTTTCACCCGATGGTCGCCAGATCACTTTCAATTCTGACCGAGGCGGGACATTACAACTATATGTGATGAATAGTGATGGGAGCGCAGTTCGCAGAATCAGCTATGGAGACGGCTGGTACTCCACACCGGTGTGGTCCCCACGCGGTGATTTTCTCGCGTTCACGAAACAATACCAAGGGAATTTCTTTATCGGTGTGATGAGACCCGACGGAAGCGGAGAAAGAATCTTAACACAAGGCTACCATGCAGAAGGGCCCAGTTGGTCGCCGAATGGGCGCGTGGTGGTGTTTTTTCGAGAAACACCCTCGCTGGACGAGACGGGGAGAGGTTACAGCACACACTTATGGTCTGTTGACTTGACTGGCTATAACGAACGTCAATTGATCACACTTGGCGACGCTTCTGACCCCGCGTGGTCGCCCTTGATCGAGTGATTCCCCGCGCGTAGAGTCAGAGAGGCTCTGACGGTAACAAAAATTGTGAGATTAATTTGACCTGTGAGGTAACCGAATGATCAATAGAATAGCTAAACTCGTTAATCTTATGTTCGACAACATTGTCTCTTATGGGGAGCACAACGCGATGTTTCATAAGATATCCAGTTTGAGGTTTGCAAGCTTGGCAGCGTTTGTGTTGCTGTTATCAGCTTGCGCTTCTTCGACGACGGAAATGACGACGGCTGGGAACGGATCGGAGGAGGTGATGCGCGGACCGACGGAGGAGGTGGTGCGCGGATCGACGGAGGATTTGGTTGTGAACGTCGGTGATCGCGTGTTTTTCGATTATAATGCTTACAATCTGCGGCCCTCCTCGCAGACGACGTTAGAGCGACAGGCTCAGTGGTTGCAAACCTATCCGGGTCTCAACGTGACGATTGAAGGTCACTGCGATGAGCGGGGCACGCGCGAATACAATCTTGCTCTTGGCGCACGCAGGGCCAACTCGGTCAAAGATTATCTCGTTAGCCTGGGTATCAACCCGTCTCGGATTACCACCATTTCCTACGGAAAAGAACGCCCTGTCGTGCTGGGCTCCAACGAAGGTGCCTGGTCGCAAAATCGCCGATCCGTCACTGTTGTAACCAATATGCCGGCTTCTTAAAGCAGTTCGTCCCGACCGGCTCCAGCGCATGTGTGCCTTCTTTGATAAAGAAGATGCATTTTAAAACTACGGGTAACCATGTATGTGAAAGCTCTGTCTCAATTTCGACTAGATTCATTGTATGCGGGCTTTCAGGGATTTGCAGCGTATTAAGACGAATAGAAAGATGATTGATTTCGTGCTTTCCATTCGACGGTGGACACTTGCCGCCGTCGTCGCTTCGCTGACATTCCAGGGGGTGCTGGCTCAGACAAACCGGCAAGACGAGGCTTTGAGTGATAAGCTTAACCGGCTTGAGAGAGACCTGCGGAACATTCAGTTGGAACTCCATTCAGGTTCCGTCGGCCAGTCAGGTGGCGCGGTTACGCAATTCGACAGTCCGTCAGCGGCGGCCCGTGCAACGCTCCGTATGACCGAGTTCGACATTTCGATTCGTCGACTGACAGGGCAAGTCGAGGAGTTGGGTTTTCGGTTGGACCAGATTGCGCGGCAACTGGAAGCACTATCGGATGACACGGACTTTCGCTTCCGTTCGTTGGAAGAGGCAACAGGTGGGCTATCGCTTGGTATCCCCAATTCGACTGTTCAAAGCTTAGGAACAACGCAGCCTAGCCAGTTGCCTATAGAGGGGGATGAGCCCACCGTCGCCGTCATTCCTCAAACTGACTCGGTAGCTGTCGGTGAGCGATCATTTAACACCACGGTAAGAACCGCGAATGCTCCGCGAAGCCTGGGCACGCTCCCGGTTACTAGCGTCGCGCCGCCGAGGTCTGCGGCCGAACAGTACGAAGCGGCCAAGCAACGTCTTATGGCTGGTGACTTCGCCGCCGCTGAAGCAGCTTTCACCAGTTTTCTTGAAGATCATAGCGATGACGAACTTGCCAGCGAGGCACAGTATTGGCTCGGCGAGGCATTCTATGTGAGAGGGGCATATCAGGAGGCGGGGCGAATCTTTGCGGACGGGCTTGCCAAATATCCCAACAGTGTAAAGGGGCCCAACATATTATTGAAGTTGGGCATGTCGTTGTCCGCGCTTAATCAAATTGATGATGCATGTGCCACGTTTGGTGAATTGGATCGCCGCTACCCGGATGCATCCAAGACCATCGTTCAACGCGTTAAAGTCGAGCTAGCTAAAGCGGGATGCTGATCGGCATCTACTCGATGTTTTAAGGACTGAATGACCAGCCATTTACTGCAAGACCACCTTACGGTGGAGGACTTTGACCGCCTTATGGGATCAACGTTCGTACAGTTCCCGTGGGCGCTAGCCGTCTCCGGTGGCTCGGACAGCGTAGCACTTATGATTCTATCAGCCGCGTGGGCACGAGCATACGATCAACCTCAACCTATCGTATTGACAATCGATCATGGTCTTCGCGCTGGTGCCGCCGAGGAAGCTCAACAGGTGACCGAGTGGGCAACTGCTCATGGTCTTAGATCTCAGATCCTTCGTTGGACCAATTCACGGTCCGACAGAAATGTCCAATCTACGGCGCGCGAGGCGCGCTTTAGGCTTCTTGGGTGCTATTGTCTCAACCATAAGATCCGCTCTCTTGCGCTCGCTCATACTCAAGACGATCAAGCGGAAACAGTTTTGCTGCGTCTCGCGCGGGGAAGCGGCGTTGACGGACTCGCGTCTATGCGAGCAGTCGGAAGTCTGCCTCTTGCGGATCCTCAATTTGCAGCCATCCGCTTGCTCCGGCCGCTTTTGAGTGCCACCCGTGGCGCGCTTCGGGCGACACTTGAGCTCGCCGGTCAGCAGTGGTTGGAAGATCCCAGCAATGAAGATACGCGCTTTGCGCGTGTACGTATGCGCAAGGTGATGGCACTCCTCTCAAAGGAGGCCATCGACCCGGCGCGCCTTGCCAAAACAGCTGCCCTCATGGATCGGGCGCGCGTTGCCCTTGATCATGGCGCACTTGCCTTGCGCCAGCGCATCGTGCGTTTTGACAATTCCGGGTACGCAGAGCTAAACGCGTCACCTTTGTTGGATGTACCTACAGAACTCGGGTTGCGCGTGCTCGCCGATGTTTTACAAAATGTTGGCGGTTCCGACTATCGTCCCCGGTTGGCGCGTCTGGAACACCTTTATAATGTTCTTTGCCAAGATGTGGGTAGCAATGCTGACGTCATGTGCCGCGGCACCACACTGGCTGGTTGCCGAATCGTCAAAACGCCATCTACCGGGATCTATTTTGTAGTGCGAGAAATGGCGGGACTGCACGCACGTGTCCGTGAGCAGGCCGGATCCATGGGACTGCGATTTGGCAGTCGCGTGTTTTGGGATAACCGCTTTGAGGTGACACTCGCGGGGCCTCAAGAAAGCGCCCCTGATTGGCACGCTGAACTCCGGCCTCTTGGCCGATCGGGGCTTGCTCAAGCAAAAGTTATCGAGAAGGAAACAGGGACGTCAGCGACCGGAGCGTTGCCGCCGCTAGTTCTGCCAACCTTACCTGCTCTTTGGGTTGGCGACCGATTGGCCGCCGCTCCTCATTTGGGACTGATGGATAAGACCCAGTTTCCTCAGGGCATAGATTCCCATTCGACACTTACCGCAAAATTTCTTATGCGTTCCGCTCAGAGGATGAGTCGTGAAACCCAACCCCTTGAGGCAAAAAGCACCCTGGTTTCTTAAAGAATAGCGTTAGTAAAAATATGGTAATTTCTTACTCAGTCACTATCTCTCTATAGAATAGTTTAAAATAAAGTTTCTATAGTCTGTTTGACAGATACGAGTTTATGAATTGGAAACGGGACGTCAGCCCGGAACGGTGAATTAGTCGATGAATCTGAGAAATCTGACCCTTTGGGCAATAATTGCAATCCTGTTGGTGATGCTTTTCCAACTCTTCCAGGGGCCTTCGCGCCGCTCAAGCGCGAAGTCAATCAACTACACCCAGCTTCTTGAGGAAGTAAATGCAGGCAACGTGGCTGAAGTCAAAATCCGCGGCCAAAAAGTGCGGGGCGTATTTACTGACGGCCAGCCGTTTACTGCGGATACACTTCCCGATGACTCGCTGCTGACCCAAGAACTTCGCAACAACAACGTCACCATTATTGCGGAACCGACGGACGAAAATGTTCCGACACTTATGAACGTATTTATCTCATGGTTTCCTATGTTGTTGTTGATTGCTGTTTGGATATTTTTCATGCGGCAGATGCAGTCGGGTGGCGGCAAGGCGATGGGATTTGGCAAATCGAAAGCGAAACTTCTAACTGAGCGCCAGGGCCGTGTGACGTTCGAAGATGTGGCCGGCGTTGATGAAGCTAAAGAAGAACTCCAAGAGATTGTCGAATTTCTAAAAGACCCGATGAAGTTCCAGCGCTTAGGTGGGAAGATACCCAAAGGTGCCTTGTTAGTTGGCCCTCCAGGAACGGGTAAGACACTTCTCGCGCGAGCTATTGCTGGAGAAGCCAATGTTCCATTTTTCACGATTTCAGGTTCGGACTTTGTCGAGATGTTCGTGGGCGTCGGTGCTAGCCGCGTCCGCGACATGTTTGAGCAAGCTAAAAAAAATGCACCGTGCATCATTTTCATTGATGAAATTGATGCCGTTGGCCGCCATCGCGGTGCGGGCCTTGGTGGCGGCAACGACGAGCGCGAACAGACGCTCAACCAGCTTCTTGTTGAAATGGATGGCTTTGAAGCTAACGAGGGCGTGATCTTGATCGCGGCGACCAACCGGCCCGATGTTTTGGACCCCGCACTTTTGCGTCCTGGTCGATTTGATCGTCAAGTCGTTGTTCCAAATCCGGACATAATAGGTCGAGAGAAGATCCTCAAAGTTCACATGCGCAAAGTGCCATTAGCGCCTGATGTGGTTGCGCGGACTGTCGCCCGGGGCACACCGGGCTTTTCAGGTGCTGACTTGGCCAATCTTGTCAACGAGGCTGCGCTCTTGGCCGCGCGTCGTAGCAAGCGACTCGTCACCATGGCCGAATTTGAAGATGCCAAAGACAAGGTCCTTATGGGAGCGGAGCGCCGCTCCATGGTAATGTCGGAAGACGACAAAAAACTTGTTGCCTACCATGAAGGTGGTCATGCCATTGTTGCTCTCAACGTTCCAGGAGCTGAGCCGGTACATAAGGCGACGATCATTCCGAGGGGGCAGGCACTCGGCCTTGTTCAACAGCTCCCCGAGCGTGACAAGTATTCGAAGAGCTTAGAGGAATACAAAGCGGAATTGGCAATATTGATGGGAGGTCGTGTAGCTGAGGAGCAGAAGTTTGGTAAAGCAAATGTGACCTCTGGTGCTGCCTCCGACATCAAATACGCTACGAAAATAGCTCGCGCTATGGTTACCCAATATGGATTGAGCGAGAAGCTAGGTCCCCTTGCCTACGGTGAAAATCAGGAGGAGGTATTCTTGGGCCATTCTGTCGCCCGCACACAAAACGTGTCGGAAGAGACAGCACGCAAGATCGATGCAGAAGTTCGCCGCCTCGTAGACGAGGGTTACGAGACCGCCAAGAGCGTGCTTGTTGAGAAAAAGGTCGATCTTGAAATTCTAGCCAAAGGTTTACTCGAATACGAGACGCTGTCAGGCGAAGAGATCAAAGACCTGTTTGCCGGTAAGCAGCCGGTTCGCGAACAGGGTGAAGATATCTCGCCGTCAGATCAGCCTACGGCATCGGTGCCGGTGACTGGTAAACCTGCGCGAGGCACCAGCTTAGGCGAGCTTGGTCCGGAGCCACAACCCGAAACGTGACGGCTTATCTGGCGCCATATTGAGTGAAGCATACGACCGCGCGGCCTTTTGTTTATCGAACAATAAACACCTTAGCCATACATGTCCGTGCACTTATGAGTGACGTCCGAGACAAAGTCTATTTGCGTCCCCTTGGTATTGTCGGGGGTGCCGACGGGGACGCGCTCATTAAGGCTGGTTTCGGGTTGCCTTTGGCGGGCGGCCGCCGCGCGTTCACATCACTTGAACTCATTCGTCGCAAATCCGGAGGAACCAGTCACCGTATCATTCGCGTTTCCGATCGGGCAGCGATGGATCGTCTGGTCGGCAAAGCACAGCTTGAGTGTCTCATAGAACCGCGGGACCCCATCTTAGGTATTGATGGCCGTGTGCCCTGTCTAATGGGTGTTATTAACGCCACGCCTGATTCATTCTCTGATGGCGGACGATTCATATCAGCGGCTGATGCGGTCTCGGCTGGATGGGCGATGCAAGTGGCGGGGGCTTGTTTGATTGATATAGGAGGTGAATCGACAAGACCGGGAGCGGACCCCGTCTCTGAGGACGAAGAGGCAAAGAGGGTTTTGCCCATCATATCGGGTCTTACAGCCGCAGGCGTACAGCCTCTTTCTATAGATAGCCGAAAGGCGAATATTCTAAGAGTTGCGCATGAGGCGGGAGCTCGGTTGCTCAATGACATTTCGGCACTAACATTTGATCCCGCATCGATTAGTGTTGCAGTCGATACGGGTGCACCAATTGTGCTGATGCATTCGAAAGGCGAACCCAAGACCATGCAACGTGATCCCTCCTATGAGGATGTACTTCTAGACGTTTATGACTTCCTTGAAGGGCGCATTGCAGCGTGTGAGGAAGCGGGTATCCCGCGAGGGCGGTTGATACTCGATCCAGGTATTGGGTTTGGCAAGACAGTTGAACACAATCTAGCTTTGCTTCGCGGCTTGTCGATTTTCCATGGACTCGGCTGTCTATTACTTGTGGGGGTGTCGCGTAAGAAGTTCATTGCTACGATAGAAGGCAATGTGGGAACCAGCGAGCGGCTTCCCGGGTCGTTGGCCGCTATACTCACGGCATTGGGCCAAGGTGCGCAGATTTTTCGTGTTCACGATGTGGCAGAAACCCGTCAGGCGCTGCGGGTCTTTGAATCGATTTCTGAAAATCGGTATATTCATAAAGGTGGGCTTCGAATTTTTTAACCGAGACTTTATGCGGTTCATCCGTGCCAAAATGGTGCGACAAGAACCAACTAGGCTAAAGTTTCTACTGGTGATCAGGGGCGACTGATGGAAAAGTACTTTTTCGGTACCGATGGGATTCGCGGAACGGTAAATATGCCACCCATGACGGCGGACATGGTGCTTCGTGTCGGCATGGCGGCAGCTCACGTGTTCACCCGGGGTAGTCATCGTCATCGTGTTGTGATCGGCAAGGATACGAGATTGTCGGGCTATATGATTGAGCCCGCGCTCGTTGCGGGTTTCACCGCTGTCGGTATGGATGTCTTCCAATTTGGACCGATGCCAACGCCAGCCGTCGCCATGTTAACGCGCTCGTTGCGGGCTGACTTGGGTGTTATGATTTCAGCTTCCCACAACGCCTATCATGATAACGGCATCAAGTTCTTTGGCCCCGATGGTTTTAAACTGTCCGATGATATCGAAATGGAAATTGAAGAACTGGTGGCCCAAAGAATGGATACAGATTTGGCCAAACCTGACCAACTTGGCCGTGCGAAACGCATTGAAGATGCCCAAGCGCGCTACATCGAGTTTGCCAAAGGAACGTTCCCTAAGAAATTGCGGCTTGACGGATTGAAGGTTGTGATAGATTGCGCAAATGGTGCGGCCTACAAAGTTGCTCCCGCTGCACTTTGGGAACTGGGTGCCGAATTGATCCCCATCGGCGTGGAACCCGACGGCTTCAACATCAATAAAGAGTGTGGTTCCACCTCGTCGCGTCGCATGTGTGAGGTCGTTAAACGCGAAGGGGCCGACATCGGAATTGCACTCGACGGTGATGCTGACCGTGTTGTCATTGCGGATCAGCAAGGTCAACTCATAGATGGTGATCAAATCATTTCGCTGATGGCCCTGTCGTGGTTGAGACGTGACAGACTTTCAGCAAATGGAGTCGTGGGCACTGTCATGTCTAATCTGGGTATGGAGCGGCATCTTCAGGATATGGGTCTGCATCTCGCGCGCACTCAAGTAGGCGACCGTTATGTTGTCGAGCACATGCGGAAGCATGGTTACAATTTGGGTGGCGAGCCGTCAGGTCATATTATTCTGGGTGATTTTTCCACAACTGGCGATGGCCTTATCGCTGCTTTACAGGTGCTGGCGATCGTTCGAGAGAGAGAATCCTCCGTGAGCGAGGTTTGCCAGGTCTTTGAGCCTTGCCCGCAGATCATCAAACACGTTTCCCATATAAATGGTTCACCTCTTCAAGACCGGCGTGTGAAACGGGTAATAAACGACGGTGAAATTCGACTCGGTAAACGGGGGCGCCTCGTAATTCGCGAATCTGGAACAGAACCGTTGATCCGTGTCATGGTTCAGGGCGCTGACGAGCACATAATAAAGGAAGTGGCCGAAGATATTGTCGGTGTTCTTGAAGACGTTGCCGTGTAGCGCCGCCGAAAGGCCTTGCGCAAGTTGCGGGCTTCTATTTTTTCTTAGTCAAATAAATTTATAGATTTGTCAGAGCGTGCTAAGAACTAGCTTGATCACTCATTATTTTAATAGTCGTCCATAGATGCTTAATGGTTGAACGCTTCGCCAAAACAGTTGATCAAGGATAAACCTGTAGTTTCCATGAAAGGACGTGTACTGACGATCGGAGGATCCGATTCAAGCGGTGGTGCCGGTATCCAGGCCGATATAAAGACTATTGGTGCGTTTGGTGTTTATGCGGCCACCGCCGTTACCGCAGTAACAGCACAGAACTCAGTCCGTATTGACAATGTTCACTATTTGCCACCTGCAATCGTCGTCGCGCAGATTCGCGCCGTCCTTGAAGACATAGGCGTTGATGCAGTAAAGACGGGCATGTTGGGAACGCTTGATATCGTTGAACGGGTAGCGAGTGAAATCTCGGCTCTGCCGGAATTGGTCCCTGTCGTGGTCGATCCGGTTATGGTCTCAACAAATGGTGTAAGACTTCTAGAAGAGGACGCTCTTCACGCATTCAAGCAAAATTTTTTGCCCCTTGCACATGTCTTGACACCGAACATCTTGGAGGCAGAAACGCTGACGGGACGCATGATCGAGACAGTTCAAGATATGGAGATTGCTGCCAAGCAGTTGCTGGATTTTGGACCCCGTGCGATTTTGTTGAAGGGCGGTCATTTGCCGTACGGGCAAGTGTGTGATGTGTTTGCGACCCCGTCTGGCACTAAAATCTATTCTGGTTCACGTTTAAACTCCCGCCATACTCATGGCACCGGCTGTACTCTAGCTTCTGCACTCGCGGCTTGTTTGGCAAGAGACATGTTGCTGGAGGATGCCGTGGTTGCCGCTCGCAAATTCGTTTTTAAAGCGATTGAATCGGCGCCCACACTTGGTAAAGGTCACGGACCGCTTAATCATTTTCAACGCGTCGATAGCTAGGTCAAGGCGTATCACCGCAGTCTTGGCGCAATGAACGCGAAGTTCGAAACAGCTACATTGAGATTACGCGCTCTTCTTTCGGGGATTGTGTGCTGAATCGGCGTGCGGTTGAGACCCGTAGATTTTCTACCATTGTGGGCTTGCCGCCCCAAGTTTTGGATTTTGACGTTGGCCCATCGAAAATTTTGCGTTGACTAGATTCCGACGTGCCCCTATATCCCCCGTGGGCCACATCCTCCCAACGGGATGCGCCTATTCTGGAAGGAATAGACCAATGATCAATATTGCCAAGCCGCCAAAGAAGCCGACACGCCCTTGTTTTTCTTCTGGTCCATGCGTCAAACGTCCAGGATGGTCACTCCGAAACTTAGATGATGCTGCCGTCGGGCGCTCCCATAGATCGAAAATCGGTAAAGCGAAGCTTGCCGAAGTCATTAATCGAACGCGCACTCTGCTAGGCGTTCCCGACGACTATCGCATCGGGGTTGTGCCGGCCTCAGATACCGGCGCTGTTGAAATGGCGTTGTGGTCGCTTCTCGGCGCGCGTGCGGTCGACATTTTGGCGTGGGAGAGTTTTGGTCAGGGCTGGATCACTGATGTCAAAGATCAACTCAAACTCAAAGATGTCCGTATATTAGAAGCCGAGTACGGAGAGCTTCCCGATTTTGATGTCGTAGAGTCAACTCGTGATGTGGTGTTTACCTGGAACGGCACAACATCGGGCGTGCGCGTGCCGGACGGCGATTGGATCAGCGATCACCGCGGAGGTCTTACCATTTGTGATGCGACTTCGGCAGTGTTTGCTCAAAGTCTACCCTGGTCTAAGCTTGATGTTGTGACCTATTCGTGGCAAAAAGTAATGGGCGGGGAAGCCGCTCATGGCATGCTGATCTTGAGTCCACGCGCCGTTGAAAGGCTTGAAACTTATACGCCTCCCTGGCCGCTCCCGAAAATTTTTCGCTTGACCAAAGCTGGTAGGCTCATCGAAGGCATATTTACCGGTGCAACGATTAATACGCCTTCCATGCTATGTGTTGAGGATTATCTTGATGCGCTCAAGTGGGCGGAAGAGATAGGCGGACTCACAGAACTGTTTCGGCGCGCCGATGGGAATCTACAAGTGATTGCCAAATGGGTGGAAAAAACCCCTTGGATCGAGTTTCTTGCTAAGAATGCGACGACACGCTCCAATACGTCTGTATGTCTCAAAGTTGTCGATCCACAGATCACATCTTTATCAGACAACGCCCAAGCAGCTTTTGTAAAACAGCTTGCATCAAAGCTTGAGGCCGAGCATGTAGCCTACGACATTGAAGGCTACAGAGACGCCCCGCCGGGTTTGCGCATATGGGTGGGTGCCACGGTCGATGCAGCGGATCTGGAAGTACTGTTGCCTTGGCTTGATTGGGCGTTTGCTCTGTTCTCGGCCAAATTGGTACGATCGGCATAAAATGCTGATTAATCAGTAAACTGATTACATGAAAATCCGCAAGAATCTTAAGTCTTCGAGGAAGATACTCATGCCTAAGGTTTTGATCTCGGACAAGCTGAGCCAAGCTGCGGTGAACATTTTCAAAAGACGCGGAATCGACGTCGACTTCAGAGTCGGTTTGCCGAAAGATGAGTTGGTCGGGATCGTAGGCCGCTATGATGGACTTGTCATCCGCTCTGCAACGAAAGTAACGGGTGAAATCTTAGGCGCGGCGGGCAATCTCAAGGTCATTGGCCGCGCTGGCATCGGTGTCGACAATATCGACATGGCAACCGCCACAGCTAAAGGCATTGTGGTGATGAACACGCCCTTTGGAAATTCGATAACAACAGCGGAACATGCGATTGCCATGTTGCTGGCGCTGGCCCGGCAAATCCCGTCCGCTGATATCTCGACCCAGGGGGGCAAGTGGGAAAAATCCCGATTCATGGGCGTTGAGGTTACAAGCAAGACGCTCGGCGTTATTGGCTGCGGCAATATCGGTAGCATTGTCGCTGATCGGGCAAAAGGTTTACACATGAGAGTGATGGCGTATGATCCGTTCTTGTCGTCCGAGCGGGCTGACCAGTTAGGTGTTGAAAAGGTCGAACTTGATGATCTTCTGTCTCGTGCAGACTTTATTTCTTTGCACACGCCGTTAACCGATCAAACCCGCAAAATTCTGAGTGCGGATTCTATCAACAAAACCAAAAGGGGTGTGCGCATCGTCAATTGCGCACGCGGTGGATTGATTGATGAAGCGGCGCTCAAAGCAGCGCTTGAAAGTGGACATGTTGCCGGTGCGGCCCTCGACGTGTTTGAAGAGGAGCCTGCCAAGGGCAACATACTCTTCGGCACGCAAAACCTGATTGCGACACCTCATTTAGGTGCTGCTACCAAGGAGGCGCAGGAAAATGTGGCGCTTCAAGTTGCGGAACAAGTATCTGATTTTCTGTTGACGGGCGCTGTGACTAATGCGCTCAATATGCCATCGCTGTCGGCGGATGAAGTGCAGCACCTCAAGCCTTACGTGCGGCTAGCAGAGCAGCTCGGCCTGTTTGCGGGTCAACTCACTGAGTCGGGTATCACTGGTGCTGAAATCGAATACGAAGGTACAGTCGCCACGCGCAACATCAAACCGCTTACCGCAGCTGCCCTTGCGGGCCTTCTCAAGCCTCTTGTTTCGGAAGTTAACATGGTTAATGCTTCTGTCGTTGCCAAGGAGCGAGGCATCCATGTGAGTGAGACGACACGCGCTGCACAAGGCGTATTTGAAAGTTATATGCGCCTCACCCTCACGACGGAACGGCAGACGCGGAGCGTTGCAGGAACCGTCTTTTCCGATGGTCAACCTCGGATCATTCAAGTTAAGGGCATCAATATGGAGGCATCGTTATCCCCGCATATGTTGTACATTTCTAACGAGGATAGGCCTGGATTCATCGGTGCTTTAGGCACAGTGTTGGGTGATGAGGGACTCAACATCGCGACCTTTAACTTAGGGCGTGCCGAGCAAGGCGGTGACGCTATCGCACTTGTTGCCGTCGACCAACCCGTCAATAGTAGCGTACTCGACAAAGTGTGCGATTTGCCCCATGTCGTGCAGGCTAAAGCGTTGACCTTTTAGTATGAATACAAGATTCCGGGGCCTACAGAAATATGGCCAATGTAGTGGTAGTCGGCGCCCAATGGGGTGACGAGGGTAAAGGCAAAATCGTCGATTGGCTTTCCGAACGCGCTGATGTGGTCGTGCGCTTCCAAGGCGGTCACAACGCGGGTCATACTCTCGTGATTGATGGCACTACGTTTAAATTGAGCCTCTTGCCGTCCGGCATTGTTCGCCCTGGCAAGATTTCCGTGATCGGTAACGGAGTTGTTGTCGACCCGTGGGCGCTGACGGAGGAAATCGACCGAATCCAAGGGCAGGGCGTCTCAGTCACACCGGACAATCTTTTGATTGCACAGAATGCCGCCCTTATTCTTCCTATCCATCAAGAGCTTGATGTGCTCCGAGAAGGAAGCGAGGTGTCGCCGCGTATCGGAACGACCAAGCGCGGCATCGGCCCTGCTTACGAAGATAAGGCGGCGCGCCGGGCCATTAAGGTCATTGATCTCGCCGACCAAGACGACCTAAGACCTCGGATTGATGGCCTGCTGGAGCATCACAACGCGCTTAGGCGAGGCTATGGCAAGCTGGAAGCCGAAACCGATGAGTTGCTTGCCAAGCTTATGGGGATCGCGCCGAGGATTTTACCGTTTGCTCAACCTATCTGGCAACGGCTTGACAGCATGCGGCGCGCTGGTCAACGTATTCTTTTTGAAGGAGCGCAGGGCACCTTGCTTGACGTGGACCACGGTACATATCCGTTCGTCACGTCATCCAATACGGTTGCTGGGCAGGCGGCTGCGGGCAGCGGAGTCGGACCGTCTGCCCTTAACTATGTGTTGGGAATCACGAAGGCCTACACGACGCGCGTCGGCCAAGGGCCTTTTCCCACGGAACAGGATAATGACATCGGCCAACAGTTGGGCGAACGCGGTAAGGAGTTCGGGACCGTAACCGGGCGTATCCGGCGCTGCGGTTGGTTTGATGCAGTGCTTGTACGTCAAGCTATCATTACCGGCGGCATCTCTGGCATTGCACTTACAAAGCTTGATGTACTTGACGGTATGAACGAATTAAAAGTCGCCACCGGCTATAAACTGGGCCGAGAGGTTATTGATTACCTGCCCGCAGGAATCGGCGCTCAAAAGAATATCGAGCCCGTTTATGAAACGATGGAGGGGTGGTCACAGTCGACACAAGGAGCTCAATCATGGGCGGGACTGCCTGCAACAGCCGTTAAATATGTGCGCCGGATTGAAGAACTGATTGGCGCACCTGTGGCACTCTTGTCGACCTCCCCCGAGCGTGAGGACACGATTTTAATGCGTGACCCGTTTACAGATTGATGGTTGAATTTCGACCTGCCGAGTCTCATGTGGCTGACCGCGGTGCCCTGGATCGTTTCATGCGCGGTCTCGGTCCGTCGCGGTGGTTGGATACTATATTCCAACTCAGAGCTCTCAACGACCGGTTCCGCCCGGAGCATGTGGAGCCCGGCGTCATCGTGTTCATGAACCTCCTGCCGGACATGCCGGAACCGCCGCTGCAAGGTCTTGATGAGCCACGAGAAATCACTCGCTTTGTCGCCTCGCTTCTTCTGAGCGCGCTGGGAGATGCCGCCGCCGCCGAAGACAAAGTGCACCGCATTCTATCCGAATTGACATCGCTTTCTTCCAAAGCCGAATTGATTCGGCTGATCGGCCATCAGCCAAACTACGGCAAGAAGTTCGTATCGGAAACTGCGGCGGCCGCGTTCGAGGCGGCGTTGCTCGACGAGATTCGATCCTCATCCGACGACGAACTCGCCGAGGAACGTCATCCGGTCCAATCGGTTCTCCGGTTTGCCAAACTTGCCGCCGATCCATCGAGCGAACCGGTCCAGGTCGGCGATTCACCTCGACTGACCTTCAATCTTCTTTGGGACTCCCGAAGTGCAATGACCATCGGCGAGACAGGCACACGCTCAAAAAAGCAAATTCCTAAATTGTACTGGGACGACCTCATTGATTTATATGGGGACGAAACGACGCTGAAAGAGAGGATTGAGAGCTTGCAGGAGCAGTTCGAGAGCCTCGGGCCGTGGATTGAAGGCCGTGGAATTTCAATTGAAGAGGCCAAAGACACGCTTGAGCTTGCAGGCCGGTATCTGAACGGGTGGCGGCCCGAGTAGGGATTGCACCGCCGGGGTTGTGAACACCGCGAGGGCGCGGCCCTTCCCCGACGAAGCGGAGGAAGGGCCGTTGCCGTTAGTGGCCTCCCGTCAGAAGGCGGCGCGCCAGCCGCCGAGGACGGTGAGGTCGGCGGGGGCCGCGGCGCGGTGGCCCGGCTCACGGGTCCAGACGGCGCCCAAGCGAAGCTCGCCGCCCAAGGCCAGAGGACGGAACCACTGCGCGGCAATGTCGATCTGACGTCCCGTCGGGGTGAGATCGGCCGCCATCGACCCGCGCACCACATCGCCCGCCTTGGTGCGGCCCACCGGCACCGTCAGAGACGCATGGCCGTCCTCGACGCGAAGCGGCTGCGAGACCGAAACCTGCAACGTGCCGCCCGGGCCGAACCCCCGGGTCGCGTTGAGCGCAAAGGCGCTCGTGGTCAGAGCCGAAACGTCCGTGACAAAGCCGCGGCGCGAGCGTGGGGTTACCGCCCCCACTTCCGCGGCGGCGTCAAGACGCCAGCCGGAGACGTCCATACCTCCCTCCAGGCCGATGAGGGCGGTGCCCGTCGACAGGTCTCCGAACGCGCCCTCGGACGCGCTCCCCAGAAGGGTCTCGCGCTCCGCAAACCACGCGGCGCGCATGCCTATGGGAAGACCGAACGGCCGCCACGTCAGCACCGCGCCGGACGCCGGCGCTTGTCCCGCCACCCCTTCCGTCGAGAAAGCCGTGGCCGTCAGCCCGTTGTCTCCCGTCACGCTGAAGGTCAAGGCCCGCTCCGCAAGGGCGAAGTGACCGCCCTCGGTCCCCGTCGGCGTCTCCAGCAGGCCGATGCGCCATTGCGCGGGCGCATCGCGGTCACTCTCCGCAAAGGCGCCCCACCGCCCCTCGACGCCGAAGCGCGGGGAAGCGGGGGCCATGAAGTCGCGAAGGCGCGCCGTCATCCACGGACGCGGCGCATGGGACGCCATATCGCCCATACGGAACCAGAACGGCGCGCCCAAAGCGTCAAAGGCGGCGATCTCGCGGCCCGCGACAGAGCGCGTCAGACCGTCGCCCAGGGCGCCGCCCAGCGCAAGACGGCTGGTCCCCAGACCGATGCCGCTACCGACCCTGTCGCCCGCCGCCATCATCAGCGGACCCACCGGCAAGGTGGCGGCGCCCAGATCCATCAGGCCCTGGCCGTAAACCGCGCTGTCGTCATAGCGGCCCTCTCTGTTGGCGGTCTCCATCAGCCGCGCGACCAGGTCCGTGTTGGAAAGCTGGCCGCGGAACAGGTGTTTCATCACCGCGAGACCACCCGTCACCATCGGCGCCGCGAACGAAGTGCCGTCACCAAGCACGACACCCCGAACAGGTTTCGTGTTAACAATCCCGGGGGGTTGCCATTGATCGGGCCCGAAGTAAGCCACCGGAATTCTCTCGCCGGGGGCGGCGAGACACCAGTCGGCGGCGAGGCCGCAGCGGTTGGAGAAGTCGGCGATGTCGCCGCGCTCGTTCACGGCCACGACCGAGACGACGTGGCCGCGCAGTTCTTCGATCCGCGCCGGCAGACCGGCATAGAGCTGCACCGAGACGGCGTCGATCTCGCCGCCGACGCAATGTTGAGTGTCAGCCGTGCAGGGGTCTCCGTTGTCGTTGCCGCCGGCAAGGACGAAGACCGTCTTGTCCTCCCGGCCCGCCTGGGCCGCCACCTCAATCGTCTCGCCGAAGTATGTGCGAAGATCCTGTTCTGTATAACTGTCGATGATTCCTTGCGGACCGAAGCTGAGATTCACGAAATCGATGGCGCGGCTGCCGTCCCGTTCGCCGGCAACGACAGCGGACCACTCGGGCGCCCGCCAATCGAGCACATGACGGAGCGCACGCGCATAATCTTGGTCTATGATGTCGAGAGCGGCCAAGGATATAGGGTCGTAGGGGGCGTCTGACCCTGACCCAAGCGTGATGGGAAACACGACGAGGTCGGCGCCCCAGGCCACGCCGTGAGCGTAATCGTTGAACCCGCGCCGCAGCTGTCCAGGGGAGAAACCGGGGCTGTTCGCACGCCCTGAGGCGATGACGCTAGCCACCGCGGTGCCGTGGGAGAACGTGTCGCCCGTCTCGTCGAGGCCGCCCAACGCGAAGTCCTTGATTATCGTCGCGCGGCCACCAACATCCGCTGAGGGGTTGACGAGGGGGCTTGATCTCCTCCGGCCACCAAACGCGTAGTGGCTCGTATCGATGCCGGTGTCGATAATGCCGACGGCCACGCCGCGGCCCGCCAGCACACTGGAGTCGCCAAAACTGGTGCCCCACTTGAGACGGAGACGGGCATAGGCGCGATCGGCATTGACCATCTTCAGCGCCCACGAAAACGAATCGTAGCCGCTATAGCGTTGGGCGGGCAAATCCATCTGCACAGCGTATTCCAACGCCGTGAGACAGTCAGTGCGGACCACAATGCAGTCGACCCGCGCTTCGGGCTCGGGCTGCGGGCTCGGCGTAGACGCGGGAGGCGGACTCGGCGGTGGCGGAGGCGCAGGCTCAGGTTCCGGCTCGGGCTCGGGCTGCGGGGGTGGCGGCGCGGAGGGAGTCGGCGGCGGCGCGGAGGGGGCCGACGACATTCCGCCGCCGCCGCAAGCGGCGACGAGCAGAGCGGCGGCGAAAAGCACGGGCAGGGACCGGGAACCGGACGTTGGCGAGTTCATGTCACTCTTCCTTCTTGACTGTCAAAACGGGCTTGGGAACGGCCGGCGGTCGCCGGGCCGTTGCAAACACCTCTCGGAAAGAGTGAGTCCCCGTCTATTCACCCGGGCCCGGAGAGCTACTCCGTGCCGGACTGTAGGCTGTTGTATTCGACGGGCAGCCCGACACAGCGTCGGGAACCCGAAAGGTATCTGCGGGGGCATTATCGAAAGATAGGAGAGTAAAAGTCAACCCGACGCGGGCGGGGCGGCTTTTGGGCTTTCGGAGGGGCCGCCGGGCCGCTCTTTACCGGCGGCGCGAATCGAACGAACTTGACGCGGAGGGCGACTCTTTGTGATCCTTTAACGGAGGCGCGGCGTATTGAGAGCGACCATCGAGGCCGCCGCGCGGGCGGGGGCGGCGCTCTCACGCTCGACGGACTGGAATCTGACGTAAAATCTAAGAATCTTTGCCGGAGTGGTTTGGGATTCCGGGAGCAACAGCTCCATGTCAGTAGATGCGAGAGGATCCCGATTTTGGCGTATTTCGAGATAACTGTTACTTGGGTTTGTCAGTCTTAAGCACCAGACTTGCGAATCGGTGGGGTATTTTTGATCGGCGTTTGGCTAGATGAATGAGAGCCGTTGGAAACGATTAATTTAGACATCAGCCGCGATGCGCTCCTTGCGAGCGGTTGCTCTCACCGCCTTTTGAACCTTTTCAAACGCCCGCACTTCGATCTGACGTACGCGCTCGCGGCTTACATTGTATTTTTGGCTAAGTTCTTCGAGGGTTTGTGGCTCGTCGGAGAGTCGGCGCTGAACCAGAATATCACGCTCCCGTTGGTTTAACTCATTGAGCGCTTGGCCAAGCAAAGCACTACGCTGGTTCATTTCCTGTTTTTGGGCAAGCTCGGTTTCTTGATCCACGCTGTCGTCGACTAGCCAGTCTTGCCATTCTCCTTCCGCGTCGCCGCACAGCGGCGCATTGAGTGAATGATCGGGCCCGGACAAGCGTCGGTTCATGTCTATGACTTCGGTATCCGAGACGCCAAGTTTGGTCGAGATATGTTCGAGTTGATCGGGCCTGAGATCGCCGTCTTCGATAGCATCGATCTGACCTTTAATCTTTCGTAGATTGAAGAACAGCTTTTTCTGGGCTGCGGTCGTACCCATCTTGACGAGGCTCCATGAACGCAAGACATATTCTTGAATCGCCGCTCGAATCCACCACATGGCGTAGGTTGCCAAGCGAAAACCTTTGTCTGGCTCAAAGCGTTTGACAGCCTGCATGAGACCCACATTGCCTTCGGAGATAATTTCGCCGATCGGTAACCCGTAACCGCGATAACCCATAGCGATTTTCGCCACAAGTCGAAGGTGACTGGTCACTAATTTGTGGGCGGCTTCCGAGTCTTCGTGTTCTTTCCAGCGCTTGGCGAGCATGTATTCCTCATCTTTTTCAAGCATTGGAAATTTGCGAATCTCCATAAGATAGTGCGCTAGACTTCCATCAGGCGTAAGTGTCGTTACTTTAGTTTTTGCCTGGGTCATCAAAGATCATCCCATCATTCAAACGTTCACTTCAAAAGAGCAAAACCGTTGTGCTCATTTGTGATTATGTAAACCCTAATTGTGTCGATATTAAGAGGTCTAAGATTATTTTGGGAATTATATACCTAATTGCACTATCGACTCTCTATACAGATGAATCCGGGGTCTAAAGTCGTGGCTGTGTGGCATGCTTAAGCGCGGATGGGTAAACCTGCCGGATTATCCCGGCTATGGCGGGAGTGGTGCGCCGGGGAAGATTCTCAAAGAGTTGTTGGCCATCGACGGCAGCAACTTTGACACGCCGGATGCCGTTTGCCGGGAGATCAAGTTTCACTCCGGCAACGCGCTTCTCAAGCCCTTCCGCCTAGAGAGCGCGCCGAAGTGGCATATACGCCATATGGTGCGAACGCTCGGTTGGCCGGACAACAAAGTTTATTTTATAATAATTCCAAATTGTAGGCTAATTCCTTTATATCATTTGGTAAATCTACTTCAAAATGTAGGAATTCGGCAGATTTCGGGTGTTTGAAGCCAAGCCTTCTGGCGTGAAGGGCCTGCCGCTTGAAGCGTCTCAAAACACGCTGTAGGTTTCTATTATATTTACTTTCGTGCCATTTGAATCGGCGCGATCTTTTGTAGACCGGGTCACCAATTATCGCGTGTCCAATATGGGCGAGATGGACCCGGATCTGGTGAGTGCGCCCGGTTTCGAGTTGACACTCCACTAGGCTTGCCACGGCCTCCTCTTCGTATCCAAAGCGTTCTAATACTTTATAGTGAGTCACGGCTTGTTTGCCGCGCGAGCTACTCGGTTCTTTGGGCACAACCATTTTTTTTCTATCCGTATCGCAACGCGCGATTGTGGTATTGATGGTACCTACAAGAGGGCGCGGCGCACCCCAGACCAAAGCTTGGTAGGCTCGCTCAATCGTATGTACACTGAATTGTCGGCCGAGATTTACATGGGCCTGGTCGTTTTTGGCGATGACAATCAACCCACTGGTATCCTTATCAAGGCGGTGAACAATTCCCGGTCTCAATACGCCGCCGATACCTGAAAGGCCGTCACCGCAGTGATACAGAATAGCGTTAACCAACGTGCCAGACCAATGCCCGGGAGCCGGGTGAACAACCATACCCGCCGGTTTGTTGACAACAACAATATCATCATCCTCAAAAATGATATCCAGGGGTATGTTGCACCCTACTGGTTCAGCGGGCACGGCGGGCGGTATGCTTACTATAAATGTTTCCGCTTGTTTGACCTTATATGAGGGGTCACCTATGGTTCTGCTTTCTCGCGTCACGTTGCCGTCTTCAATCAACATTTTTAGCCGTGACCGGCTGTGCCCCTCTATTCGCTCTGCTAGCATCCGGTCAAGACGAAGGCCTACATCATTTTCGCTAACGGTCACCGTGATGCTTTGTGATATGGCATGAGACTGTTGCATGGCCGAGAAAACGCACCTTCACTCACAAGATCAGATCCCGAGTCACGTTGGACTTAAATCCTTGGTTATCGGGCTGGGCATATTAATCTTGGTTGGGATTACCGTCCTTATCGGAACTGTGTTTTGGCGTGTTTCAGAATCCGTAGCAACAAGAACGACCGTCAACAATGTCGGTTTGGTTTTGCCTAAAGGTGCTGTAATCAGAGAAATCGACATGGGCGGCGAGCATCTCGTTTTGCGCTTGGTGTTTCAAGGTGAACCAAGTCGCGAAGAGATCCTCGTGATTGACTATGCCACCGGTCAGGTTGAATCGATAATTGACGTCAAGCGTGAGCCTTAAGCACTCAGTCTTGTCTACGTTTACAGCTTTGTCGGATTGGGCGCGTCTCCGTAAACATCTTCCGTATCGAATATCTTTTTTGTTTCTTCATAGGTCAATTTGACAGGTTTTTGCACAGGCGCGCCTGTTGGTATCGAGCGGTAAAAACATGATCGATACCCTACGTGGCATGAAGCGCCGCTGCCCGCTACGTTAACGCGCAGCCATACCGCATCTTGATCATCGTCAATGCGCATTTCTACGATATGTTGCAAGAATCCGCTTGTTGCCCCTTTGTGCCAAAGAATACCGCGGCTGCGGCTCCAATAATAGGCTTGGCCTGTCTCAATCGTTTTTTTCAAGGCTTCAGCATTCATGAACCCATGCATCAGGAGTTCGCCTGATTTCGCATCGGTCGTCACCACGGGAATGAGGCCATCGGAGTCGAATTTGGGAGCGAGCACATTCCCTTCCTCGACCTGTTTGATGCTGATGCGTGAAGCAAAGACTTTTCTTTTATCGGTGGCCATTCTTTAACTATGATCGCTAAAGGTCGCTTTTCACCATGGAAAGGAAGCGTTGCTCCATTCTTTGGTCCGACTGAAAGGTGCCTGTAAAGTGCGACGTAATCGTGAATACGTTAGGCTTGTGCACGCCTCGTGTTGTCATGCATTGATGTTCAGCCTCAATTAACACAGCAACTCCTTCGGGTTTAAGCACGCGTTGAATCGTATCGCCGATTTGTGCCGTCATGGTTTCTTGAGTCTGAAGGCGCTTGGAAAATATCTCGACGACGCGAGCAAGCTTGCTGATGCCAACGATTCTCTTTGTTGGAACATAGGCTACATGCGCTTTACCGATGATTGGCACCATGTGATGTTCGCAGTGCGACCCAAAATCAATGTCGCGAAGCATTACCATGTCCTGATAGCCTTCTGCTTCTTCAAAAGTGCAGCAGAGAACGCCCTCTGGGTCTTCGTTGTAGCCTGAAAAGAACTCTTCGTATGAGCGCACCACACGCTCCGGTGTTTCCGAGAGGCCTTCCCTTAAGGGGTCGTCGCCAGCCCAACGGATTAGAGTGCGCACGGCGTTCATGGCTTCCTCACGAGATGGTCGAACGTTCTCGGGGATATCGACAGGGCTGACGAACTTGGGTTTGATCACAGCGTCCATGGTTTTTCTCACAGTTCAACTCTCAGATTAGTCTAGCAAGTTACGTTCTGAGTTTACTATACATACCGCTTTTGTATCCGCTTGAATGCTGCTAGCGAGGATTCCAGAGGGTGCCCTTATAGTGACCTGCTGTTGAACGGTCAAATCAGATGCAATTTTTATTTATACTTTGTTCTAAGCAAGCCCCGAGCGTCGGTCGAATATTTCATTGGTCGCGTTGGCGTAAGTTTTTCGCTATGGCGGTACCAGCTTTGATATGAGTGGAGGAAGTTAGACACGAACAATGGCGCTTAAAGTTTACAACACGCTGACTAGACAAAAGGAAGAATTCCGTCCCGGTAATTCCGATCGGGTCACCATGTATGCCTGCGGTCCGACCGTCTATAACCATCCTCATATCGGCAATGCGCGTTTCGCGGTCGTCTTCGACGTTCTTTACCGTTATTTGAAATCGCGCTACGACAATGTCGTTTATGCACGCAACATCACGGACATAGACGATAGAATAAACAGGGCCGCATATGAGGCTGGTGTTCCGATCAAAGAGATTGCGGATAAATACACCGTTGCCTTTAACAGCGAGATGGACGCTCTGGGGTTATTAAGGCCGACGATTGAACCTAAGGCCACCGAACACATTCCCGTTATGCTCAATATGGTCTCGCGCTTGATCGAGTCGGGTCACGCCTATGAGGCGGAAGGTCATGTGCTTTTCAGTGTTGAATCGTTCACAGAGTACGGGTCTCTTTCAAAGCGAAATAGGGACGACATGATTGCCGGCGCACGCGTCGAAGTGGCTCCGTTCAAAAAAGGCCCTATGGACTTTGTTTTGTGGAAACCTTCCGATGACACACAACCCGGGTGGGATAGTCCTTGGGGTCGGGGTCGTCCCGGTTGGCACCTTGAATGCTCGTGCATGATCGAGTCCCATTTGGGCGAGACGATTGACATTCATGGCGGTGGCAACGATCTGATCTTTCCTCATCATGAAAATGAGATGGCCCAAAGCACTTGCGCCCATCCGGGTGTACCGTTCGTCCGCTATTGGATGCACAATGGTTTCGTCAATATGAACAGCGAAAAGATGTCGAAGTCTTTGGGCAACGTTTTATTGGTACGTGATTTGCTTAAACAAGCGCCCGCGGAAGCCATTAGGCTGGCGCTGATTAGTGCTCAATATCGACAGCCTCTGGATTGGACCGACGGAACTTTGACCCAAGCGCAACGCACCCTTGACGGGTTTTACGGAACGCTCAGACGTATAGTCCATCTGGACATTGCGGAGGTTGCACCGCCTACGGCTTTTGTCGAGGCGTTGAATGATGATCTCAACACGCCCAAGGCCGTTGCGGAATTGGCATCACTGTCGCGCGAGGCCAATTCCACGACCGATCCAGCACGGCTTCTAGAGCTTAAAGGCCAACTTTTGGCCGCCGGTTACCTTTTGGGTTTATTGCAACAGGACCCGGAAGCGTGGTTCAAACAGTCCCTCAGGCAGGGTGTCGACGAAGCCGCCATCGAACGTCTGATTGAAGCCCGCGCGGCCGCACGTGCGAACAAAGACTTTGTACGTGCTGACGCTCTGCGTGCACAACTGGCTGAAATGGGTGTTATAATAGAAGATTGCCCAACGGGCACAACATGGCGTGTGACGGGCTAGGAAGCTCGTGCGAGGATACTTATCTCTCACTTAAATGATTAACGACCTCTATAGTTCACGTGTTCTGAAATTCGCGGGAAATATTCCCCGGACGGGACGGCTAGACAACCCGGACGCTACCGTAACCGTTGTGAGCCGGTTATGCGGCAGCAAGGTCACCGTCGATCTCAAGCTCGAAGGTGATGTGGTTACGGACTTTGCCCATGAGGTGAAGGCGTGCGCGCTTGGACAAAGTGCGTCCTCAATCATGGCGCGCCATGTTGTTGGGTCTACCGTAAAAGGACTCCGCGAGTTGCGTAAGACTATGCTTAGAATGCTCAAAGAGAACGGGCCGCCACCGACGGGGGAATGGTCGGACCTCGAAATTCTGACCCCGGTTCGCGACTACAAAGGTCGTCACGCGTCGGTCATGTTGACCTTCGATGGGGTCGTCAAAGCGATCGACCAGATCAAAGGCACAGGTGAGAACCAATCGTATCCTTTCGAAGGCGCCGATGCGTAGCGCATAGGTTTTTGCAATCAAATCACGTCCCCAAGATGCGATTGTCGACCTTCGTCGATTAGGTTAAAGAGGTCTGAATCACGTGGGTCAGCGCCACGCGACCGCGACGACAGCAGGTGAGAGAGTTGAAAGCGTTTGATATCATAGGTTCCTTTGTCATGCGTACGGTTCTTTTGGTGTATCGGTGGACCGTCTCGCCCTTTTTAGGTCATGTCTGCCGTCACGAGCCAAGTTGCTCCCGCTATTCGTTGGAAGCCATAGAGCGTCACGGCTCCTGGAGGGGCTTTTGGCTGACCGTATCGCGCGTTTCCCGTTGTCATCCATGGGGAAGCCATGGCTTTGATCCAGTGCCGTGCAAGTTCCCCGAACACCATGGAATCTTAAACGCCTGGAAATATGGTCGATGGTCCTCGGACGAGGTGATGAGGGAGGCACGTAGCGATATGCGCCCGTCACCCGCCGGTTCGAGAACGTTGAGCAGGCAGACCCATGATTAGCATCAAGTTGCCTGATGGATCTGAGAGACCGCTCGATAGACCCGTCAGCGGTATCGCCTTTGCCGAAACAATAAGCAAATCGTTGGCCAAAAAGGCTGTGGCGATAAAAATTGACAGTGTCTTGAAAGATCTAACCACGTTAATCGACACCAACTCGGCGGTGGAAATCATCACCCGCGAGTCTCCCGAAGGGCTTCAGATTTTACGCCATGATGCAGCACATATCATGGCGGAAGCCGTTCAGGAGTTGTTCCCTGGTACGCAGGTCACCATCGGTCCGGTGATCGAGAATGGCTTTTATTACGACTTTGCGCGCAATGAACCCTTTCACGAGTCCGATCTCGAAAGGATTGAGGTGCGTATGCGCGAGATTGTAGATAAAGACGAAGCGATCTCCAGAGAGGTATGGGCCCGCGACAAGGCGATCGAATATTTCAAAGGAATCGGCGAGGAATATAAGGCAGAGATCATTCAAGATCTGCCAGTGGATGAGGAGGTTTCAGTTTACCGTCAAGGCAACTGGCTGGACCTCTGTCGCGGCCCCCATTTGCCGTCAACTGGTAGATTAGGCAAAGCCTTCAAGCTCACCAAACTTGCAGGCGCGTATTGGCGAGGCGATTCGCGCAACGCGCAGCTTCAGCGTATTTACGGAACGGCTTGGGCGAATAGAGAAGACCTCAAAGCCTATCTCGCCATGTTGGAAGAGGCGGAACGTCGCGATCATCGGCGATTAGGCCGAGAGATGGATCTCTTTCATCTCCAGGAGGAAGCCCAGGGGTCCGTCTTTTGGCATCCCAAGGGATATACGATGTGGCTGGCGCTTGAAAATTATATTCGCCGCCGGATACAAGGTGCGGACTACGTGGAAGTAAGGACGCCCCAGTTGCTCGACTCCGTCTTCTGGGAAAAATCGGGCCACTGGTCCAAGTTCCGCGAGCACATGTTCGTCGTACCTGACGAAATTCCGGGCACAGGGGAAAATACGCCCATCGTCAAAGGTGACGCTAAGCTCATGGCTATTAAGCCAATGAATTGCCCGGCACACGTGCAAATTTTCAAGCAAGGCATCAAATCGTATCGCGATTTGCCGTTGCGTATGGCCGAGTTTGGCTGTTGCCATCGCAATGAGCCGTCGGGTGCGCTTCACGGCCTCCTGCGTGTACGCTCGATGGTGCAGGACGACGCGCATATTTTTTGCCGGGAAGATCAAATTACAGAAGAAACGGCAAACTTCATCACGCTGCTTCAGAGTGTATACGCCGATTTAGGGTTTCACGACATTGTAGTAAGGCTTGCGGATAGGCCGCGAATGCACGGCGGTGATGACGTTGTGGAGGATCGCGCTGAAGCTGCATTGATAAGCGCAGTTGAATCCCTTGGTCTTGAGTATGAGCTTAATCCCGGTGAAGGAGCCTTTTATGGGCCCAAGCTCGAATTTATTTTAAAGGATGCGCTCGGGCGGGATTGGCAATGCGGTACGCTTCAAGTTGATTTTGATACACCCAGACGGCTGGACGCGAGTTATGTGGGAGAAGACGGCGAACGCCATCACCCTGTCATGTTGCACAGAGCCATCTTGGGCTCGCTTGAGCGTTTCATGGGCATTCTCATCGAGCATTATGCGGGCAGATTCCCCTTGTGGCTCGCCCCTGTTCAAGCTGTCGTTGCAACCATTACGTCAAAGGCCGACGACTACGCCAATACGGTCGCTGAAGCACTGAAGTCTGAGAGGCTTCGCGTTGAGACGGATCTACGGAACGAAAAAATAAACTACAAAGTACGCGAACACAGCGTCACCAAAGTGCCCGTGATCCTGGTCGTCGGACAACGCGAGGCTGATGAAAAATCAGTGTCAATGCGTCGCTTGGGTGGCGAGAATCGAAACTCCATGCCTTTGGCCGCCGCCGTCGCGGCCCTATCGGCAGAGGCGTCGCCGCCGGACCTTCGCGACAAAGAGTGAGCCATGCGTATTGTCATTACCGGCGGTGCAGGTTTCATTGGCTCGGCCTTAGTGCGCCATTATTTGGCTACGACAAGCTATACGATTGTTAATATCGATAAATTAACGTATGCGGCCAATCTCGCTTCATTGCGTGTTGTACAAGACAATCCCAGCTACCACTTCGAAAAGGTTGACATTTGCAACAAAAAAGATGTCGAGCAGACATTTCGCGCTTATTCCCCTGACTGCATCATTCATTTGGCTGCTGAATCTCATGTAGACCGATCGATCGACGGACCCAATGAGTTCATTTTGACGAATGTCGTCGGCACGCAGGTTCTCTTGGATGTGGCGCTGGATTATTGGCGTCACCTTGACGGTGAAAGAAAATCCACTTTTCGATTCCACCACGTATCGACTGACGAGGTTTTCGGGTCCCTCACAGAGGGATTGTTTACGGAAACCAGTCCTTATGGCCCCAGTTCTCCTTACGCCGCGAGCAAGGCTGCGTCCGACCATTTGGTACGCGCCTGGAGTGCAACCTATGGCCTGCCCGTGGTCTTGAGCAACACATCTAATAATTATGGCCCGTATCAATTTCCCGAAAAATTGATTCCGTTAATGATTCTCAAAGCGGTTGCAGGTCAACCACTCCCGGTTTACGGCACAGGCGCCAACGTCCGTGATTGGCTATATGTGGAAGATCATGTGTGCGGTTTGCAGAAAGTGCTTGAGCGGGGCACTGTAGGGGGTAGCTACAATATTGGTGCGCATAACGAACGCACAAATTTGCAAGTCGTTGAAGCTATCTGTGACATTATAGATGAGTTGAGGCCGCTTGACAGCGGTCCCCGGCGGGGTTTGGTAGAATTTGTGAAAGACCGTCCCGGCCATGACTTCCGATATGCCATCGACGCGACTAAAATCCGTCGCGAACTCGACTGGGTACCTGAGGAGACATTTGAGTCCGGTATGCGTAAGACGGTTGAATGGTATCTCGACAACGAAGACTGGGTGGCGGCCGCCAAAAACAGTTATGCCGGTGAAAGATTGGGTGTTGCAGGTTGATTTGGCCTGGGGATTCGCTCCATGAATGACGAACAGGCGGCGTGAGAACAGGTGGCAAATGAAGGGAATCATTCTTGCGGGCGGGTCGGGCACCCGACTCTACCCCGTCACGAGAGCGATCAGCAAGCAGCTTCTGCCGGTCTACGACAAGCCTTTGATATATTATCCGCTGAGTATCATCATGCTCGCCGGCATTCGCGAAGTTCTGATCATCACGACGCCTCATGAACAGCGTTTGTTTAAAGAATTATTAGGTGATGGATCCCAATGGGGCCTGTCTTTCTCCTACGCGGAGCAGCCAAGCCCCGACGGGCTGGCCCAAGCGTTTATCATCGGTCGGCCGTTTATCGGCAGCAGCTCTTGCGCACTTATCCTGGGCGATAACATATTTTATGGCCATGGCCTGACCCAATGCTTGCAAAGGGCGGCGTCTCAGCCGGACGGAGCTACGGTGTTCGCCTACCCGGTCAGTGATCCTCAGCGCTTCGGCGTCATCTCATTTGACGACCGGAATCAACCCACAAAGATTGAGGAAAAGCCTGACACCCCTAGTTCGAATTGGGCGGTAACCGGACTCTATTTTTATGACAACGATGTCGTTGATATTGCGGCAAATGTGAATCGGTCGGCTAGAGGGGAGTTGGAGATTACGGCGGTCAATGAGGTATATCTTCAGAGAGGAAAACTGAGGGCGGAAAAGCTCGGCCGAGGCTATTGCTGGTTTGACGCCGGGACCCATGAAGCCCTTTTGGAAGCAGCGGATTTCGTAAAAACGATTGAACAGAGGCAAAGCCTGCGAATTGCCTGTGTTGAAGAAATTGCCTTCCGCATGGGTTGGATTGATGCGGCCAAGTTGCGCAAGTTGGCCGAACCTTTGCGAAACAGCGGATACGGTGACTATTTGACACAACTCGCAAACGTCCCTTTAGACTCATGAAGAGCGTGGCGAATGACTCTGTCGTATGTCGTCGGGCAACATAGCTGGTGACCGTCACATCACGTCAAATGGCGGTGTTGAGTTTCATCTTTATCACGCTGCCCTTTGTTGTTCTCCTCGTCCCTCAACATATAGAATATTGTCTGTTTGCGGCAATGCTGGCGACACCCCGGCTTGAAAAATGGCGCGAGAACCGTGTGGGATTGCAACCAAGTCCGATTACGCGGTCGGTAACAATTCTTATCATTTGGGCGTTGGCCGCCACGTTTTGGGCCGGCGCCGACCACAGAGGCGTTTTAATCGAGCTTGCCGTGGTTTGTGTGCTTGGCGGCCATCTCCTTTTTGTGGTCCGCACACTCGATAATCATGATCGAAATCTTGTAGCCGCCAGTGCGGTCATCGGTTTCCTGGCGGCGATGGGATTGTTTTTGTTGATCACAATTCTTGATCTCATCGTCCCCGGCCGGCTCGATTGGCACAGATTTATCAGTCGGCAGGATCCGCTTCACGGACAAACGGCGGCTGTCTTTACTGCGATATGCTGGCCGGTTATCGCGCTTATCGTAATGGGACGCGTAAAGGTAGCGCCGGTACTTGGGCGCTTTTTTATCATGGTCTGTCTCATGGGACTCACGATCAGCTTTTTTCGACTCTCTTCGCTATCAGGTCTCCTCTCCATCGCTACCGGCGGTGCCGCACTGTTGTTTGTGTGTTGGCAGATGAGGTTGGGTGTTGTTGTGATTTTGGTTGTAGTTCTGGCTTATCTGATTCTCGCACCGACAGTTCATATCTGGCCGCTCAGCGTGCCCGATGCTCAATTCGCTTGGATCAGTCCTTTGTTTCAAGAGCTAACGCTTTGGCATAACGTCGCAGAGAGAATTTTCGTGAGTCCGATATTTGGATTTGGTTTTCAATCGACAATTTCCGTTGGTTCAGAATTGGGCAATGATGCCGTTTTGAAAGCGGCTTCCGGCATGGCTCCGCCAACAAATCTCTTCTTACTTACTTGGCTGCATTTAGGTTTGATCGGGGTGATCTTATTTGCAGGCGTTCTTTATGCGGTTTGTCGTTCCATTTTGGGATATGCACAAACGCCGCTGCAGGCGGCAGTCCTGTCGGCGGCCGCCATGAGTATTTTGTCTCCTGCGGTTCTGGGAAGCGGCACATGGGACCTGTTTTGGATTGCGTCTGCTTGGTGCATCGGTGCGATAGGCTTGTTACTGACTGGTGATAGTCCAGCTCCTGAAGTCGGACCCAGCCAACCGGCGTTATAAGTTGTGGTAGTCTGGGGGTGTTGCGACGACCACAAACGCGAACGTCAGAAGGTATGTCGAGACAAGAAATAGAGATCGGCAGCGATATTGCAAGGATCAGCGTTATCGTTGTCTCGTATCATACTGGCCCACTGCTGGACCGCGCCATCCGGTCTATCCTTGAGCAAGATGCCCTTTTTGAACTCATCATCGTAGACAACGGCAACCCTGGCGCCGTTACTGCTGCTCTTCGAAAACGAGCTCTGAAAGATGAACGAATTCATGTGATGACGGGACATGGCAATGTCGGCTTCGCACGGGCTTGTAATATGGGCGCCAGACGAGCGTCAGGGGACGTGCTTTTTTTCTTAAATCCCGATACGGAATTGCCGCCCCGAGCGCTTCGCGATTTGTATACGAAGGGCGGGAACAGTTCTCGTCCTTGGATGTTGGGGGCGAAGCTCGTAAACCCGGATGGCAGTGAACAACGTGGTGCGCGTCGTGATGTGCTCACGCCATGGTCGGCGATTGTGGAAGGATCACGGATCTATCGTCTTGTGCCCAACTCTCCAAAAATTACTCGCTTTAACAGGCATGAAGATGAAACGCCGGAAGAGAAGGTGCCAACGCCGGTTATCAGCGGTGCCTGTATGATGATTCCCAGGGAAGACTATTGGTCGATTGATGGCATGGATGAGGGCTTTTTCTTGCACGTTGAAGATGTGGATTTTTGCTTTCGTTTTCGGAAAGCCGGGGGCGGGATATATTTCGTTCCCAACGTCGAAATTCTACATGACATGAGTGGTAGCAGTGCCAATGGATGGGTAATTGAGTGGCACAAGGCGAAGGGGTTTCTGCGTTATTTTTGGAAGAACTTTCGCCCGCAATACTCGTACTTGGCACTTGCTGCCGTCAGCACGGGCGTTATGGTGCTTTTTGCTGCACGATTAGCGGCCGTAGCACTGCAGTACCTCACCGAACCAAAGCGTGGCAAGTCGGATTCTTCCTGATCTCAAGCACCGATCATTTAAGGTCTCGATGTCGGTCTCGTCCGTTGATGGCATGTCCGGTATAGTGCCCGGAAGATTAGCCGAACAAATACGGGCAAAACTGAATAAAGGTCTCATCACCTGACGTGAAGTAGCCCACTCTTGCCGGTACTTTCATTTCTTGTATCGTGGAGCCGCTTCTCAACCCATCTTTCAGAGACAATAGATGATGAAATACAGATTGTTGGGCTGCAGCGGGCTTCGCGTATCTGAATTGTGTCTCGGTACCATGACTTTCGGCTCGAAGCTTTTCGGCGGTTCTAAAAGTGATTGCCGTAACGTCTACGAAACATTTGTGAAGGCCGGGGGGAATTTTTTTGACACAGCCAATGTCTACTCTGACGGTGCCAGCGAACGCATGCTTGGCGAATTCATGGGCTCTTCGCGAGAGCGTTTTATTGTTGCCACGAAATATTCCCACAATATGGTAGAGGACGATCCCAACGCCGGTGGCAACCATCGCAAGAATCTATTGCAGGCATTGGACGCCAGCCTCAAGCGACTAAACACGGACTATGTAGATCTTTTATGGGTGCATTCTTGGGACTTCACCACACCCATAGGTGAAACCATGCGCGCACTCGACGATCTGGTGCGTGCAGGCAAAGTTTCCCACCTGGGTATTTCAAACGCACCCTCTTGGGTAGTGGCTTCTGCCAATACCTTGGCGGTCGAGCGGGGTTGGACTCCCTTCACGGCTATGCAACTGCTGTACAATTTGGTGCAACGGCACATCGAGGGGGACTTTCTGCCCCTGGCGCAGGCTCATGATATGGCGATTACGCCCTGGAGTCCTTTGGGTGGCGGACTTCTCACCAGCAAATTTGCCAAGGATGCCGCCGCTGACGCGCGCGCGACTTCGCGCATGGTGACAACTAATTGGGGTTCGCGCTACTTGGATGACATTAAACGCGCAATATCCGAGCAGGTATCCGACATTGCACGTGATGCGGGGCGGTCAACAGCACAGGTCGCGCTCAAATGGTTGTGCCAGAATCCGAAAGCGATTGTGATTCCGATTGTCGGTGCACGAAACGCCGGTCAATTGCAGGACAGTTTGGGCTGTCTGGACTTCGAACTTGATCAAGAGCAAATGGCGCGCCTCGATGATGTGAGCGCGATTGAGTTCGGTTATCCAACAAGGCTTCTCAACGATCCGTTCATTAAACATATGATTCACGGGGAAAAAGCCGCCGCTATCGACAATCATCACGACCCGCGGGCCGATATGCACTAAGCGTGTAAATTACGCCGTGCTAGTTAATGTGACCGTCGTGATTTTGTAGATACCATTCGGCAATTTCTTCACGGCTGGCAAACCAGACACCTTGGAGAGAGTGTGCGTATTCGAGAAACTCGCGCACGGCGCGCGAGCGGTACGCTCGACCGCTTACGTGAGGATGAAGTCCCACGTTCATCATCCGTCCGCTGCCGCTTTTTTCGGCTTCCCCGAGCAGTACATCCAGTTCATCCTTTAGAATCCGAGAGAATTCATCGGTCGTGTGATGGTGCCGGGTAAGCACCGTGAAATCATTGATCTCGTTGGAATAGGGGATAGAGACCAGCGGCCCGTGTTTGGTTTCAATCAAATAGGGCTGATCGTCGTTGAGTTGGTCGCAATAAAATAGAAGGCCATGCTCGGCAAGAATATCGCACGTGTTGAGCGTGCTCCGCAGTGAGGATGATAACCAGCCCTTGGCGAGCTTGCCAACGGCTTGTTCGTAAACTTTCAGTGTGCTCTTGATCACGTCCCGTTCCTTTTCGGGCTCGTGAGCGTAGTCCGTAAGGAGTTCGCCTTGCTCGTAATTGTGTGCAACGATCTCCCAGTCTCGTTTCTTCGCGGCTTCCACAATGACAGGGCGTTTCAATGCGGTTTTTGCATTGATGGTACAGCTCGCCGGTATGCCGACCTCATCAAATATTTCTATGAGGCGCCAAATGCCCACGCGCTGGCCGTATTCGCGCCACGTGAAGTTGGGAAAATCCGGTGTGTTGCCCGGTAAAAGGTCCGGCAGTATCGGCGGCCCGCCTGCGTAGTAAGGGCTGTCGGTGTCTTTGACGAGATCCCAATATTCCATGTTGAGGGTGACGATGAGTGCAACCTTTGCATCGCCCGGCCATTTGAGCGGTCCTCGAAAAGGAATGGCCGAAAAAGGATATTTCATAATGCCTACCAGTCCTCCAAGAGACGTCCGTAGCCGTGCAGTTTGTCGTTTATGTTGTTGTGGCGCAGCGCATGCCAATAGGTCGCCGTGTTGATAGCGATCACCGGTTTTTCCAACCAGCGCTCGGCTTCGGCGCATACCTGAATGCAGGCGAGATTGGTGCCGCATTGGATTATGGCGTCGCATTCGGTTTCGTTTAGCTTTTTGATCGCCCTCCTAAGTTTTTCCGGAGGCTCATGAGCAATCAGGGTTGGACTGTTTGATTTGAGCCCCGTCATCTTGACCACGTCATAGCCCAAATCTTCAAAGAACCCTTGGACCTGCTTGTCGCCAACCGGCATATATGGGGTCAGCACTGCGATTTTCTTGATCGGCTTTTCTTCCGCGTAGGCATTGAGGGCTCCTTCGCAAGCCTGAGACCCGAGCGTCACACCGACACCCGCGCGTTCTTCCAGTTCCTTGTGCAATTCGTTTGCGCGGGCGGCCCCGTCCCAGAACGTCTCGGCCGACACTCCTAAAACGACATAGCCTGGAGAACATGTCATCACCCGGTCAACGGCTTCCATGGTGACGCTGCGTATGGCCAACACGAGCTTTTCAAAATCTTCATCGTTGTTGATCGCCATATCGGGAATCCACATACGACAAAAATGATTGGTCACGCCTCGCGGTTGCATCCAGGCATATTCGGGTTCCACGCTTGTGTTCGTTGATGGCGCGATCACACCGAATTTCATTCGCCAGCCAAGTGAGTCCACCATGTTTCGCTCCTATGAGGGTGACGGTTTTCGTTGTTCCACTATTTAATTTCATATGACTCGCGCACACTGTCGATCATGGATGTGCGCATGAGGAACGCTTTGGACAATACCGGGTCGTTTGCTGCACGCATGAATTGTTCTTGGCGTTTGCGCTGCACGTCCGTATCGCTCGTTTCTATGAGTTCCTTATTGAGTTTGGACTGGTCCTGTATGAATTTCGTGCAAATCTCGCGTCTTTGACGGTCATAAAGGTCCAAGAGCTCGTCGATATTGCCGCCGTCGTACAGAATATTTACGATCTTCTCGCAGGCATTGACGGCATCGTGAACGCCGCCGTTCATGCCCATGCCTCCCAGCGGGTTGTTGACGTGGGCGGCATCGCCCGCAAGTAAAACGCGCCGGCCGATACGATACGTCTCCGCAACCCGCTGATGTACATGATAAAGCGTGCGGTGATGAATATCGTAGGGCGTATCCTTCTTCCAAATCCGTTGCAGGGCTGCCTCGATATAATCATCGGATAATAACGTTTCACGTCCGAGTTCAGGATCCGCCGCCCAAAGGACCCGCCAAAAACCTGTGGTCCGCAGCAATACGACCCATTCGTCGGGATCGGATATGTAATTGACCAGACTGAGATCCGTTATATGGTCTTCAAAGCGGAACGGCGTGCTGGCGACTAAAAACAGTTCCGGATATGTCATGCCCCGATACATGACCGCCGCCGATTGCCGCACGCGACTGTCGGCGCCCTCCGCGCCAATGAGAAATGAGCCTTTTACACGTCGTTCGCCTTCGTCCGTAAAAGTAAGCGCCTGAACGTGGTCGTCGTTCTGGGTGAAGCCGACAACGCGGTGACCATATAGTACTTCGACTTGCGGGTATGATTTGAGCATGTCGATGATCGTGCGTGTCATCTTGAATTGCTCGCATTGCAGTCGGTACGGATGACCTGTTTCATCTTTGAGCGTGCCTAAATCGAATTCGGCGATTTCTCCCGTACGCCGGTCGCGGTATTGATAGCGTGGCACGATCAGTCCTTGATCGATCAGTTTTTTGGTGAGCCCAAGCTTGTCGAGCATGTCGAGAGTGGGAGGGTGAAATGTGGAGGCTCTGAGATCGACAGGCAGGTCAGGTGCGGCCTCCATCAGCGTTACAGGTACATCCGCCTGGGCCAGATAAAGTGCCGCCGTACATCCAACGGGGCCGGCCCCGGCTATCAAAACGGGTTTATCTGGCAATGTCATGGGTATCTCAAATCGTGTCTTGGTCTGCGGCTAATCAACCGGACTACGGGAACAACTGCAAGTCATTTGATTGAGTCAGTGGCGGGATTTGCTTTCTGTCTTGGCTGCTGAAGAGCGAAGCCTTAAAGAGCCGGCCTGCCGTAAAACTGTGCTCCGAGGGGTGCGACCCGGTGAGAATCAAGGGTTGCGGCCCACTGAACGGCTGCAGCTTAAGCCCCTCTTAAGGGGAGCGGGCATCCTGAACACTAGGAAAACCAACAAGCGGACAAGGTTGCGTCATCTTGCTTTCCGTTCAAAAAACTTGCGCAACTTCGCCAAGACTTGAGGCCATTCGGTCCGGAATCAAGTAGAGATCCAATGGCCAACAAGTGGACGACTCACATCCACTTTGTCCATCGCTTACCGGAAGGTCCGGTTGGCAATGAACAGGACGTAAAGTATGCCACAGTCCAGCAGTAGCGCCGACAACCGCAAATCAGACTCGATTCGGCCGATCCGGGCCTTGTTGCGGGGGCTTGACAGCCTGCAGTCTTTGAACGCTCGCAACGGAGTTACCGTAACCGAAATTGCCGAGGAAACGGGGCTGCCCCGCACCACCGCCTACCGCATTTTGGAGACGCTGTGCGTGGGCGGGTATGCGGTGCGCGATACGGCCGATGCCCGATACCGGCCCACCATACGTGTGCGCGCGCTGAGCGATGGTTTTGAGGATGAGCCCTGGATTCGCGAAATCGCGAAACCGTTGATTGATGAGTTGTGCAAGCAGATTGTCTGGCCCGTCGCCATTGCGTCACTTTCGGGTACCACGATGCTGGTGCGCGAAACCACCGACCGGGATAGTCCTTTAGCTCTTGAGCGTTATTCCGCAGGCCATCGGGTTCCGATTTTAGGGAGCGCCGCCGGCCGCGTTTATTTGTCCTATTGCTCGGAGCAGCAGCGGAATACGTTACTAAAAATTCTCTCTCGATCCGAGGCCCCCAATGATTCCTTTGCACGGGAAGCGGGGCTGGTTGAACGTATTCTCGGCGAAACGCGGGCCAATGGTTATGCATTTCATATGCGTGAAGCGCAACGGGAAACGACGGCTTCCGTGCCTGTTCTGTCAGAAGGCCGGCTTCTGGCGTGCTTGACGATGCGCTTCATGACATCCGCTTTAACACCGAAACAAGTGGTTCAAGATTATATTCCGCGATTGCAAACCTGCGCGCGTCGAATCGGCGACGCATTTGTTCAAAGGGGCGCCATAACGGCAGAGCAATCTCGGCCATCGCACGCCGGTTGAGCCGTATGACATCATTGCAGGAAAGGCTGCGGTTACGGAGAAGACGAGATCGTGACGCCGTCCATGCCTCTGAGTAAAGACCGTATACTGACGACCCATGTCGGCAGCTTGCCTCGCCCTCGAACCCTGCTGCAATTGATGCGGGCGAAAACCGCCGCCGATCCTTATGACGACGACGCCCTCGGCCATGAAATTCGTCAAGCCGTTCGCGAGGTTGTCGCCAAGCAAGTCGACGTTGGTATCGATGTCGTCAGCGACGGCGAGATGAGCAAGCCCAGCTACGCGACATATGTTTCAGAGCGTTTGGAAGGCTTCGGGAGAGAGGTCGAGGGGTATCGTGCGCGCGACTTGATCGACTATGAGGATTATGCGCGGCGGCTGGTCGAGGTCGGCGGAGTTATTCCATCGACCGCCGGCCCCCGTTGCGAAGGACCGGTCGGGGTCAAGGACCAAAAACCATTGTACGACGATTTGGCGAACTTCGATGCGGCAGTGCGCGCCGAGCGGCCAAAGGCCGCATTTCTGAACTCGGCTTCACCGGGCGTCGTGAGCCTGTTTCAGCGCAACGCCTATTACGCAACCGAAGACGAGTATTTGGAAGCGGTAGCCGGGGCGTTGCGTTCCGAATATGAAGCGATCGTCGATGCCGGTTTCATCCTGCAAATCGACAGTCCGGACCTCGCCATGAGCCGTCATATGAGCTACGCCGACAAGAGCGACGAGAGCTTTCGCGATGTAGTGGACCGTCACATAGAGGTTTTGGCTGCGGCCACGGCCAACATCGCGCCGGAAGCCATGAGGCTGCACGTTTGTTGGGGCAACTACGAAGGGCCGCACCATCATGACATTCCCCTTGAAGCGATTGTCGATCCGATATTGAGAGCGCGTCCGGCGGCAATTTCGCTTGAAGGGGCCAACCCCCGCCATGCCCATGAGTGGCAGGTCTTCAAAAATGTTCCGTTACCCGACGACAAGATTCTGATCCCCGGCGTCATCGATTCCACCAGCAACTACATCGAACACCCGGAGGTGGTCGCGCAACGCATTTGCCGCTACGCCGAAGTGGTGGGGCGCGAGCGCGTCATCGCCGGTTCCGATTGCGGCTTTTCGACGTTTAGCGACTATCCGACGGTTTATCCCGATATCGTTTGGGCGAAGCTGAAAACGCTCGTCGAAGGAGCAAGGCTGGCGTCTTCAAGGCTCTGGTCGTCTCGATAAGCCGTTCACATATGGCGGCTTGGCGCCAACGGTATCAGCAAAAGGGCCGCACGAGGCGGCCCTTTCCAAGCATTCGCAGAAGGACGGTTATTCCGCGGCTTGCACCTTGTCGGCTCCCTTCGTGAACCAATTGAGAAAGACCGGAGTTTTGGGCGGCTCAAGACCCGTTTCCTTTTTACAGCGGGCTTTGAGTTCTTCGACCGTGCCGCCGAAGTCGAACAGCTTCGGGTCGCCGCGGTTTTGCGATAATTTCGCGCGGAGCTTGTCGGTTTTGCCCTCATCTACGGAAAGATCGTTCTTCAAGACAACGCCGTAGCGCCGGGCGCCTTCCTTTGAAACGAGACCCCGGTCCACGTCAAGGGCCACTTTTTCTGCCGGGCGTTTGTAGGGATCGCCCCATCCGCCGCCGCCCCAGGTGTCGAAGTAAAGCAAATCGTTTTCCTTCACTTCGATGCGGTCGCACTTGCTTGGCAAAATCTCTTCCGAGCCGTCTGCGGCGCGAACCAGGATCTTCTTGCTGCGCATGCCGGGCTCGCCGCCGTTGACGCCCCACGGATAAGTAAGCCAGCGGTCGTCGTGGATCGAGATGTCGCCCGGCTCCAGGAAACGATAGCCGACGCGTACCGCATTGCCGCCGCGATGGAAGCCGGCGCCCCCGGAGTCGGTAATCGTTTCATAGACGTCGATACGCAATGGGAAATAGGACTCGATATATTCATTGGGAACATTGGTGAAGGCCGGCCACATCGAATGTCCGTCCGGTCCGTCTCCCGCCGGGCGGCCGGGCACGCCGCCGAAACCGATCTGGTAAAGTTGATACCAGTCGCCGTTGCGGTCGTAACCGGAATACATAAAATGCGGGCTGTCGGAAAAGCCGGCGGCGCACATCAGATCCGGAGCGCCCTGCCCGAGTGTCGCCCCCATCAAGTCGAAAATGCGGCCCAATGCGTGGGTGCGGCACGACAAAGCGGCCGGCCGCACGGGATTGAGCAGCGTACCTTTCGGCAGCCTTACTTCCATCAGGTCATAGAAGCCGTCATTGAACAGGATTTGCGGGTCGAACACGGCGATCATGAACGTGCCTACGAACATCTTGAACATATCGCCGTTGAGCAGGAAGTTGATGGAGCCGATCGATTGCGGGTCGGTTCCCGTAAAATCGAAAATGGCCTTGTCTCCTTCGCGCCATAGCGTGCAGGCCAGTTTATATGGCCCCATGCCCATGCCGTCGTCACAAACGTAATCTTCGAAATAGCGCTTTTCTTCCGTGATCATGGTCTTGATAAGATGGCCCATGGCGCGCTTGTTGCGATCGAGCAACTCTTCCATGGCGGAATAGAACACGTCGTCGCCAAAGCGCTCGGCCAACTCGACGCAACGGCGGTCGGCCACATTGCATGCGGCAATGACGCCCATGACGTCACTCTTGTTCCATTCCGGCGTGCGCGAGTTGCGCAACAGAATGTTCAAGATCTCTTCTTGGAGCTCGCCCTTTTTGTAGATTTTTGTCGGAGGCAGCATGATGCCTTCTTCGAAGATCTGCTTGGCGTCCGTCGGCAGCGACCCCGGCACCTTGCCGCCGATATCCGTCATGTGACCGAAATGGCAGCCCCAGGCGATCATCCGCCCGTCCTTGAATACCGGCTTGATGAGCAGCCAATCGTTACAGTGGCTGATCGCGCCGTTACATGAGTAGGGATCGTTGGTGAAAATGATGTCGCCTTCTTCCAATGTGCCGTCATAGGCTTCTTTGAAGCCGTGCAAAAATGAGCCGAATTGGCCGACGACCATTTGGCCCCTCAAGTTGGCGATCATCGGAAAGGCGTCGTGCTGTTCGCGGATGCCCGGCGACATGGCCGTACGGAACAGTGTGACGTCCATTTCCTCCCGTGCATTGCGCAAAGCGTTTTCGATGATGTCGAGCGTGATGGGGTCGACATCGACGCGCTTCATAGGTGTGGTGTTGGTTTCGATGATGGTTACGGGCATCGTGTATCCCCTCTATTGCATCTGTGCCGGACGAATCAGGATATTTCCGTAGTGATCGACTTCGCCGACATAATCCGGCAGGATCACGGTCGTGGAATCCATCTCCATTACGATAGCCGGTCCGGCGATTTTGTTGCCTGCTCCCAGTTTGGAGCGGTCGTAGAGTTGGCTTGGATGGTCGCGGCCTTCATAGAATATGGTGTGGTCGCTGATAACGGCGGCCGACGCATCCTCGGAACCGGATTGGATCCTTTCCGCGCTTACGTTGGTCGGCTGTCCCAAGACCACGGCCCGCAGATTGACGACTTCTTTTTCCGAGTCCGATTTGAATGTGAAGAGCTGCTCATGCAGATCGTCGAACTTGTCGCTGATGGCTTTGAAGCCTTGGCTCTTGAGGTCGTCAAGGTCGGCGTCGACGGTAAGCGACAATCCCTGGCCGTGGTAGCGCAAGTCGACTTGGTATTGCGTGTTGGCGACGCTGTCGTGCCTGCCGGCTTGCATCGCGTCGGTCGCGGTTTTTGCCAGTTTTTCCAGTTCGCTCGCCACCTCTTGCGGGCTTGAATCGGAAAACTTGCGGATAAACGTCTTCGAGGCTTCGTCGCGGATGCGTGTGGTGGCGTCGCCGTAGGCGCAAAGCACGCCCGGCCCCGGCGGAATAATAACCGGCCACGACTGCATCAAAATGCCGAGAGCATTTGCGTGAAGCGGTCCGGCGCCGCCGAAGGCTACCAATGCGAAGTCGCGCGGGTCATAACCTTTTTCGATGGACACTAGGCGAAGGGCGCCGAACATGTTTTCGTTGACGATTTTGACTATGCCCTCGGCGGCCTCTTTAAGGGGTAGATCAAGGGCGTCGGCCGTTTGCTGCACGGCTTTTTCCGCCAGTGATTTGTCGATCACCATGTCGCCGCCGAGCTTTTGTTCCGCAGGCAAATAGCCGAGGACGATGTTGGCGTCCGTGACCGTCGGCGCTTCGCCGCCCGCGGCATAGGCCGCGGGTCCCGGAACCGCGCCTGCGCTTTCCGGTCCAACGCGCAACGCCTTGGTGAGTTCAGGCACGTGCGCGATTGAGCCGCCCCCGGCCCCGACCGTGCGCACGTCGATGGACGATGCGCGAACGGTAACGTCCCCGACCGTCGTTTCACGGCGTGTCAGCGCTTCACCGTTTTCAACGAGGCAAACGTCCGTTGACGTGCCGCCCATGTCGAAAGTGAGCAGGTTCTTGTAGCCTGCTTGGGTCGCGATCCAAAGGGCGCCGGATACGCCGCCCGCCGGTCCGCTCATCAGCAGGTTGACCGGATAGGCTTCCGCCGCTTCCGCCGTCGAGAGACCGCCGTCGGAACGCAAAATGTCGAGCGTCGCGTTGCCCAACCTGTTTTTCAATTCGTCGCGCAAATTATGCACGTATTTCGAGACGACCGGGCGGACATACGAATTGGCGACCGTCGTAATGGCGCGTTCGTATTCCTGCATTTCCGGAATGACTTCGGACGAAATTGATACCGGAACGCCGGGCAATTCTTCTTCCGCAATCTCGCGCACGCGCTGTTCGTGAGACGGATTGGCGAATGAATTGACGAGCGAAACGGTAAGCGACTGAATATTCCGTTTTTTCAGAGATCCAAGCCGCTTCCGCGTTTCCTTTTCATCGAGTTTGTGGACCACGTCTCCCTTGGCGCCGATGCGCTCGGGGATTTCGATCGTGCATTCGAGCGGGGCCAGATTTTCGGATTTGTTATAGATGACCCAGCCGCCCAAGCCCCCGGGCACGTATGAGCGAGCCACTTGCAAAACCTGTCGATACCCTTGAGTGGTGACGAGGCCCACCTTGGCGCCGGCGCCCGTGAGGATGGTGTTGGTCGCCACCGTCGTACCGTGCATGACCTGATTGATGTTTTGTGGGTCGACCCCTGCCGTCGAGCAAACTTTTTCCACGCCGTTAAGTACGCCGATTGACGAGTCTTCGGGAGTGGACGGCACTTTGGCGGTATGGGTTTGCCCGGTGGCTTCGTCGATGAGGAGGATGTCCGTGAACGTGCCGCCGACATCGACGCCTAAACGGTAAGACATGGTATTTGCTCCCTTAAAATACCCGCGTTTGATGACACTTTATCATTTTGCGGCGCGCTTGTCAGCGAACCTTGCGGCCCCGAGGCTGCCCGCCGGTTGGAGGATTGTGCGATTACAAGGCTCCGCCCGCCAAGTCAAGAAGAGGCGGACTGGTGCGCGCGCAGTGATTGACCGCGACCCGGCTCTGGTTCATGGAACCGCTCAATCCCAATTCATGGCAAAAGATCCGAAACGCCAGTGCTTTCGCCGGTTTGTCGGAACGGAAAAAAGCATGCACATAATCGCTGCGGGGAATCCCGAATTCGTCGAACAGGTGCTGCGGCACATGGTTTTCAAGAAGCCATTCTTCGAGGGCCTTGAGTTGCCGTATATCCGGGGAGTCCGCGAGCCGGGGACTGGCCCATCCCCACAATTCCGGCGTGAGACGGATATGTACAAGGATATGCACCCAATGAAGAAAGCGTCTCGAGGCCATCGTGTTCCGAACCGTCATCGCATCCCGTCGAGTGAACGAGCTTATTCCGCCGCCGTCCGGGCCGCGCGCGGTTGCGGGAAGAGACCGGCTTTGGAGACCATTGCGGGAACCGAATGATCCAAGGCGTCTTCAAGCCATTTCGCGATCTCGATCACCTTTTCCACATTTACGCAGGTGTGAATGCCCGCACGGTCCAGCATGTAAAGCAGGTCTTCGGTTGCGATATTACCCGTCGCCTTCGGCGCGAACGGGCAGCCGCCGATGCCGCCGGTGCTGGAATCCAGGATCCGTATGCCGGACTCGATCGCCGCGAACGAATTGGCGATTCCGGTGTTGCGCGTGTTGTGGAAATGACAGCGGAGCGGCACCTCGCCCACGACTTCGCGCACCGCATTGATGCGGCGCTTCACTTCCCAGGGGTCGGCGACGCCTATGCTGTCGGCCAGCCCGATTTCGCTGGCGCCGAGTTCGGTTGCGCGCTTTGCGGTTTGAACGAGTTTTTCGAGTGGCACCTCGCCCTCGAAAGGGCACCCCCAGGATGCGCCGATCGTGATGGAGCAAGGGGTGTTCGCCGCATTGGCGACTTCCACCATGCGTTCGAAGACTTGCAGCGACTCTTCCGTCGTCGCATTTTGGTTCCGCTTGCCGAACGTGTCGGAGGCAACGACGACAAAATTCACTTCCTCGCACTTGGCTTCGATGGCGCGCTCAAGTCCGCGGTCGTTGAGAGCCAAGCCGATATATTTGACCCCCTTGTCTCGGGGAACCAAGCCCATCAACTCCGTCGAATCCGCCATTTGCGGCACTCTCTTGGGATTGACGAAGGAGGCCACTTCCATGCGGCGGACCCCCGCATCGATCAGCCGATGGATGAATTCGAGTTTGCCTTCGGTATCCATCATGGCCGGGTCGTTTTGCAGACCGTCGCGCAATCCGACTTCCACGATTTCAACGCTTATATCGCTCATGATCACTTCTCCGAGACTCGACGCCGTTTCATGCAACCGTTCGGTTTTTCGGGGGCCGTTTCACGTTATAGTCTAATACTTAAACCCTTCCGCCGCCAGCGCAAGACACGACATTTCGGCCGCCTTTTGGACGTATCCCCCGCGAGCCTGTTATATTATGTTGCCTTTTGGAAGCGATGGAGTGGCCTCCATCGAAATGACCTTAACGAATTAGCATACGGAAAGCGTTCATGAACGACACAGCGCACGGGACTTTTGGACCCCTCAAAGACATTCGCATGATCGAGTTGGGCGTTCTGCTCGCCGGCCCTTTCTGCGGTCAACTCATGGCCGACTTCGGCGCCGAAGTCATCAAAGTCGAACAACCCGGAACCGGCGACCCGATGCGCGACTGGGGCCAGGAGAAAGCCGAAGGCAAATCTCTTTGGTGGCCCATCGTGGCGCGCAATAAAAAGTCCATCACGCTCAATTTGCGCACCCCTGAAGGCCAGCAAATCATCAAAGATCTGGTCAAGCAGTCCGATGTGCTGCTTGAGAACTTCCGCCCCGGGACGATGGAAAGGTGGGGGCTAGGTTACGACGTGTTGTCAAAAATCAATCCGCGCCTCGTCATGGCCCGCGTCAGCGGCTACGGTCAAACGGGCCCTTACGCCCCGCGCGCGGGCTATGCGTCCGTGGGCGAGGCCATGGGCGGTCTTCGTTACGTCATGGGGAATCCGGAACATTTGCCGAGCCGCGCGGGTATTTCCATCGGCGATTCGCTCGCCGCGACATATGCCTGTCTGGGTATTTTGATGGCTCTTCACAATCGAGAGAACACGGGAAAAGGCCAAGTGGTCGACAGCGCCATATACGAGGCCGTTCTCGCCAATATGGAGAGTCTCATTTCCGAATATCAGATCGGCGGATATGTCCGCGAACGGACGGGTTCGGTCTTGCCCAATGTGGCGCCGTCCAACATTTATCCCAGTTCCGACGGCATGGTCATCATTGCCGCCAATCAGGACACCGTTTTCAAACGGCTCGCGAAAATGGTCGGCCACGAAGAGTGGAGCGAGGACCCGAAATTCAAGACTCACACCGCGCGGGGCATGCATCAAAAAGAATTGGACGATTTCATTTCCGATTGGTCGAGAGAAAAGACCGCCGACGAGTTGCTCGCCGCCTGCAGCGAAGCGGGCGTGCCTGCGGGCAAGATCTACCGCGCGCCGGAAATGCTTGAAGATCCTCACTTCGCCGCGCGCGAAGCGATCAAAACCATGCAGCATCCGGCCATCGGCGAATTCAAAATGCAAAACGTCTTCCCGAAACTTTCCGACACGCCGGGCGAAGTCCGTTGGGTCGGCCCGGAGCTCGGCGAACATAACGACCATGTTTACGGCGAGCTTCTGGGCATGAGCGAAGAACGCATCCGGGAACTGAAGGACTCGGGCAATATCTGACGTTCGCTGTTGAGCGAAGATTTTACTTCATCGCCGCCGAAATCAGGCCATTTCGAGACCGCCCTCAAATTCGTTTGCGGCAGGTTCCAGCGCGTTCCGAAGGAGCGATTCGAGGAGATCATGGCGGCTATCGTCGACAGCACCCAGATTGGCCTCCAGCCGGTCGCAGAGGGCCATGAGTTCCTCGATCTTGGCGACGATGCGGTGCTGCTCTGGGAGTGGGGGTAAAAATAAGACTATATTTTCCAATTGTTTCTTATTGATGGAGTTGAAGATTGTACCTGCACTACCGTCCAAGCTATCGGCGAGCGAAAGAAGCTGAAAGAAAAGAAAGTCTCTATCTACTTCATCTTCAGCACGTATGGCCGCAAGCCCACGACCTATACATATTTCTTCCGTTGCGATATTCAGTGCCCCCACTGGGGCACGGACAGACATCAATATGTGATCTTTCTTTGCGCGTTTTGTTACCTCTGTTGTCCAAACTGTTGGAGGATTGAGATACCGCTCACCGTAGTCCTTTTTCCCCTGATAGAAAGGCAGACCGCGACCGTTTTTATTGTAGTTTTCGCTTTTGGGCGATTGCCCGGCAATTACGCTGGCGACGTCGCCAAGCTTCACCGTCTTCCACTCACCCGTCATACCGCCAAACTCCGGGGCGTTTGACCCGCGCGGCGGCGTGCTGACGCCCTTGCCTTGCCGACTCTCCCTCAAAGCCGCCGGGTTCTGCTTCACCAGCTTGCCCCGCACGGCGAGGTCGAGGATGGTTTGGCGGAGGCGTTTGACCTGATCGGCACGGGCCGTCAGTGCGGGAAAGGCGTCGACGGCGAAACGCGCATGGGACCGAAAAGTCGCGTCGTCCGTATCAGGCGCACGCAGGCGGACATGGCTGGCTTTGGTCAACCTGTCGCGAGTCTCCTCGCGCGCGGTGCGGGTTTCCTCCAGCCGGTCGCAGAGGGCCATGAGTTCATCGACCTTGACGACGATGCGGTGTTGTTCTGGGAGCGGCGGCACGGAGACTGGTATAGCTCCGAGAGTCCTTTGCTGAAGAGCAGGCACTGCTGTGCCAGCCTGATAGAAGGTAAAGTCGAGATTGGAGAGAAGCAGATACGCCCATTCCAAGTTAACATGGCGTGAAAATGTTATTCCAAGGCAGTTATTGTCGATCGCGGAGCTGCGTTCAAGTATTCGGCGCTTATTGGTAGCGATAGCTCCACCAATCTTTGGGAAGATAATAGTGCCACGAGGATGGATCTTTGCCTTCATACGCTTGGCGGCAGTTTCATTCATGAAATTGTTTGCAGTTGTGATGTATTTCTCATTCCCCGTAAGGTTCATGTCACTAACTTTCAGGAAAAAATATCGTCCTTCTTTCACTCCTTGCTCGCTTTTGGGAAATCCAGAACCGATAGCCCAACGGCCAAGTACAATTAGTGGAGCAGCACACCAGTTCGCAGGAATGACATCGAGTTCTTCTGGACTAAAGTTAGGTAGTGGCTTCAGACGTCCTCCGTTTTCGATCCTCTCAGCTTCGATCCGCTTCAGCAGTTCAACCGCCGGTTCGTCCGCCGGATCCTGCTTCACCAGCTTGCCCCGCACGGCGAGGTCCAGCATGAAACGGCGCAGGCGGGGAACGGCGTTCGGCGCGTCGGCAACGCGGTGGTAGAGGGCGAGCAGGCGTTCGGCGTTCATGCCTCCGGCGGCTCCATCTCGGCAAGCGGCGCCTGCACGATCCGGCGCAATCCCGGCAGGTCGTTCCGGACATAGTCCCAAACGCGGTCGGGTATCACGACTGCATGGCCAAGCCTCCGGTTGCGTCGGTAATCGATGTCAATTCTCCACGTCATCGCAGCAGCGCCGCCGCCAGAACGTCTTTCAACCGGCCGCGTAACGCGGTCACCCCGGCCTCGGCGCTCGTCAGTTGCTCCAACAGCGCTTCGGGGTCGCCGTAGTCCTCGGCCTCGGCATGAGGATTCTTCATGTCGAGGTTGTAGCCGCGTTCCTTGATGGCCTCGGCGCTGACTTTCCAGGCGCGGCCGCCTTCCTCCCGGCCCTTGCGTTCCGTACCGCCCCACCAGGCGGCGCAATCGTCCAGATGTTCCAGCTCGATGGGCTTGGTCATCGAATAGGCTTTCTGGCCCTCGGGTACGAGGTGCTCCCAGAACCAGATGTCCCTCGTCGGATCGCTCTTCTCGAAGAACAGCAGGTTCGTGCCGATCGAGGCATAGGGGCGGAAGACCGAGTTCGGCAGGCGTACGATGGTGTGAAGGTTGCATTCCTCCATCAGGTGCTGCTTGAGCCGGGTCTTGACGCCCGCGCCGAACAGCGAGCCGTCGGGGAGGACCAAGGCGGCCCGGCCGCCGGGTTTGAGAAGCCGGATGATCAGGGCGAGGAACAGGTCCGCCGTCTCGCTCGTCCGGAAATGCTTCGGGAAATTCGACTCGATGCCGTCTTCCTCCTTTCCGCCGAAGGGAGGATTGGTCAGAACGATGTCCACGCGCTCGTGTTTCCCCCACGAGATGTAGGGACGCGCCAGCGAATTGTCGTGGCGCAGGAAGGACGGATCCTCGATGCCGTGCAGCAGCATGTTCGTGACGGCGAGCATGTGCGGCAGCGGTTTCTTCTCCACCGCGCGGAGCGAGGTCTGCATCAGAGTCTCGTCTTCGAGCTTCTTCACGTGGCGCTCGCGCATATGGCGGATGGCGCAGGTGAGGAAGCCGCCGGTGCCGCACGCCGGGTCGAACAGCGTCTCGCCGGGTTTCGGGTCGATCATCCGGGCCATGAAGGAGGTCACGGCGCGCGGCGTGTAGTATTCGCCCGCGTTACCGGCCGATTGCAGTTTGTTCAAGATCTTCTCGTAGATGTCGCCGAAGTGCCGGTGATCGGCCAGGTCGTTGAAGTCGATGCCGTTGATCTTGTTGACGACCTGCCGCATCAGTTGGCCGGACTTCATGTAGTTGTAGGCATCCTCGAACACGGCGCGCACGACGTTGGCGCGAGGGCCGGCCCCGAGCGGGAGTTCCCTCAGCTTCGGAAAGAGATCGCCGTTGACGAAGGCGAGCAGTTCCTCGCCGGTGGCGCCTTCCGGGTCGGCGGCCCAGCCGCGCCATTGCAGACGGGCGGGGATAGGCGATCGATAGCCGTCTTTCAGGAGTTCAAGCTCCTGGTCCTGGTCGTCGATAATCTTGAGGAAGAACATCCAGCACAGTTGGCTGATGCGCTGCGCATCGCCATCGACGCCCGCGTCCTGGCGCATGATGTCCTGAATGGATTTGACGATGGTATCGAGGGACATGACTCAGGCGGCATCCGAGTAGAGAGCGGATTGAAGCTCATGCACGGCGTGCTCGAAGGCCGGTTTGCCGCCGAAGGCGTCGACCAGTTCAAGCGGCGTACCGAGGCTGTTGAACGGCTGGATCCTGAGCACGTTGGCGTCGTCGAGGTTGAGCACGCCCTCATCGGCGTATTTATCGAGCAACGCATCGAGAACGGCGCGGGCCTGCTTTCCGTATTTCGCAAACACGTCGCGCTTCTTAACATTCTCGGCTCTCTCGCGGCGGGTCAGCGGTTTGGCACCGAACGCGATGTGACAGATGAGGTCGAAGGGATCGAGGTCCTTGTCCAACTCGTCGACAATGACGGTTAACGGTAGTCCCTCGGCCTCTATCTCCTCGACGACCGCCTGCTTGCGCCGGGCGGCGTTCCAACGCTTCAGAAAGTGGTCAAGGCTTGCGAAGCGTTTGCGCAAGGCCTTCCTGGTGAAGTCGCGCAGCGATTCCGTAACGAGCTTGCCGTTCTCGTCGAGATATTCCACCCGCTCGGCGACGATGTCTGCGACGATGCCGTCGACATAGATCTTCTTTCGCGGCCCGTTCGCGGGCGTCGGCGGCTGATCGTCCTCGCCGTCGGGGTCTATCGGGTCGCCGTCTTCATCTGGCGGCGCATCGGGCGGATAGATGGGATCGCCCCCCCCCAGTCTCGTAGACCTGCACCGGTTCGCCGTCGAACTCCGGATCCGCGAAATGACCGGTCGCGCCCCTGAAGTCGATGAGCGTGAAATAGAACTTTCCCGTGTCCTCGTGCACGCGGCTGCCGCGGCCGACGATCTGCTTGAACTCGGTCATCGAGCCGACTGTGCGGTCGATCACGATCAGCCGGCAGGTCTGCACGTCGACGCCGGTGGAAAGCAGGCGCGACGTCGTGACGAGAACCGGGTATTTCGATTCCGGATCGATGAAATTGCCGAGTTCGTTCTGCCCCTCGGCATCGCTGCCCGTGATGCGCATCACATAATGGGTGTTTGCGTCCACCAGGTCGGCGTTCTCGTTGATCAGTGCTTGGCGCATGCGCGCGGCGTGTTCCTGATCGACGCAAAATACGATGGCCTTCTGGAAGCGGTTTCCGCTTTCCTTCAGAAAGGCCGTAACCTTCTGCGCCACCAAATTCGTGCGGCCGTCGATGACGATCATGCGGTCGAAGTCCTTGGAGTTGTAGATGATGTCCTCGACCTCCTCGCCGTCGCGGTCGAGTTGACCCTTCTCCGGACGGTAACCCTCCACATCGCGGTCGATATGGACCTTGACTACTTTGTAGGGGGCCAGGAAGCCATCGCGGATGCCCTGTTTCAGGGAGTAGGAATAGACCGGATTCCCGAAATAGGCGATATTGGAAACGTACTTTGTTTCCTTCGGGGTGGCGGTAAGGCCGATTTGGGTCGCGGAGGAAAAGTACTCGAGTATCTCGCGCCAAGCCGAATCCTCGTCGGCGCTGCCCCGGTGGCACTCGTCGACGACGATAAGGTCGAAGAAACCGGGAGAGAACTTCCGGTAGGTTTTCTCATGTTCCTCCGGTCCGGTGATCGCCTGATAGAGGCCGAGATAGACCTCATAGGCCGTGTCGACGCGGTGGACGCCGTCCTCTTGAAGAATGGTCTTGGTCTTCTTGGACAGCTTGGCCATGACTTCGCCGAAGGGTCCGAAATCATTGACCATGGTCTGGTCGACCAGCACGTTGCGGTCGGCGAGGAACAGGATGCGCTTCCTGTGTCCCGCCTTCCACAATCGCCAGATGATCTGAAAGGCGGTGTAGGTCTTGCCCGTGCCCGTGGCCATGACCAGCAGGACACGGTCCCGCCCCTTGGCGATGGCCTCGATCGCGGCATTGACGGCGTTCGCCTGGTAGTAGCGTGGGGCCTTGCCGCCGCCGTCTTGGTGATAGTCCTGCAGGACGAGCTTCTCGGCTTCGGGAGTCAGACCTTTCCAGGCGCGATAACGCGCCCACAGTTCGGTGGGCGGCGGAAAAGCATTGAGAGCGAGGGTCGCTTCTTGCGGCGTGCTCGCGCCGGTACGGTCGTGGAACACGAAGCCGTCCCCGTTTGAGGAGAAAGCAAACGGAACATTCAACGTTTCGGCGTAGTCGAGCGCCTGCTGCATGCCGTCGCCGACGCTGCGAGAATTTTCCTTCGCTTCGATGATCGCGACGGGGATGTTGGGCTTGTAGTACAGGATGTAATCTGCGCGCTTGGAGCGCCCGCGCGACACCAGCTTGCCGCGCACGATGATGCGGCCTTTGGTGAAGCTCACCTCCTCCCGGATCTGCTCCATCTTGTCCCATCCCGCCCGTTCCAGCGCGGGCGTGATGAACTTCGTGCAGATATCGCGTTCCGAGAGGCTTTTCTTGTCCATGGCGATCAGTGGGTACTCGATTCCGTTCTGCTCACTGCTGCTTCTCCATTTTCGTCCGAGTTCCGGGCGTATCCAGCAATTTCGGCCCTTGGTGTTCTTCGACCGATACCGCCACGACGACCGGCTGTCCGTGCTTGGCGGCCACAACCGTTTCAGGGTCGCCGTAGTCCTCGCCCTCGGTATGTGGCGGGCCAGTTTTGGCCATTTTGACCGGAATTGCAATGCATCGGCGCCCCTCACTCGGTGACGATGCCGCGGATCAACATGTTGGGAATGAACGATTCTTCGTAAGTCAAATTGAACCCGCCGGTGCGTACGATGACAAGCTCCTTGGACGGAATGACGATCAGACGGTTTCCGTTGGAACCGTCGAGGAAGATCATATCGGTCGCTTCGAACGGTTCCTTATGCGGGATCTTAAGCGCGGCGAGATCGTTGTAAGTCCGCTCGCCGACGAAATCGGCGCCGAGCCAAATCTGAAAACCGTATTGAGGATTGTTGGGCGACGGCGTCGTCATCAGAGACAACCAATCGCCGGGGATAATCCGCTCGTCACCCAGCATACCGCCGTTGGCGAGCAGAATGCCCAGGCGCAGCCACTCCCGCGGCGTGGTATGAAAGCAGCAAAAGGCGTGCGCCGCGCCGCCTTCGCGGTCAAGCCATAAAGAGGCGTCCGCCGCGCCCAATGGCTTCCATAATTTTTCCGACACCAGTTCGGCGAGCCTCTTGCCGGTCGCCCGCTCGACGATGAGGCCGAGCAGTTGCGAGTTGATGCTGCTGTACTGAAATCGCGCGCCCGGTTCCTCGAAGCGTTCGGTCTCAAGGACCGTCTTCGCCAGATTCGATCCGTAAAAAAGATCCGCGTTTCGCGAGAACGGATTGAACGTGAACGGGTCCACCTTCAATCCGCTCGACATATGCAGCAAATTGCGAACCGTGATATTGCCGCGCTCATCGCCCGCCCATTCGGGTAAATACATGGAGACGGGGTCGTCGAGCGAATTGATCGCGCCGTCTTCGATGGCGTAGCCCACCATCAGTCCGGTGATCGACTTGTTCATCGACGCCGTATCCGAGATCACGGTTTCGTCGAAGCCGCCCCAGTATCGTTCGAGTTGAATGGCGCCTCTGTGCCAGACCAAAAGCGAAATGGGGTTTTTGTCCTCGTTCCAGGCGACGACCGCATCCAATGCGCTTCGGTCGATGGTGCGCGCGTTCGCCGCGGCCGTCGGGATGCGCGCGGGGTTGTCGACGCCCGCGACGACGTCTTTGGGCGTCCACCATTCCATATTGGTGTTGAGGTTTTCGAAATTCACAAGCGCGCCGGCGAAGCGGCCGAATTTGGTGGTGTCGGACAGATAAACGGCCCCAACGCCCAGCACGATCAAGCCTATGACCGCGCCGATGACCTTCAGCAATCCCGATAAGAGTCTCACGGCCCGAGTCCTTTCTCCTTTTGAACTTGTATTGCGGCGGTCTCTCCCGCAAGGCGTCCGAACGTGGTGGCGGTCAGCAGGCCGTTGCCGGCCATGTAGCCCCAGCTTCCGGGGCCGGAAATCCCGCGCGCCGCGCCGCCGCCCGCAAACAGATTGGGGAACGGCTCACCGTTGTTCCTTAACACGCGCGCCCATTCATCGACCACCAGCCCGCCCTGGGTGTGAAACAGCGCGCCGCTGACTTTGACCGCATGGTACGGCGGCCGCAGCGGCGGTTTTTTCGTAAAGTCGCGGCCAAACCGGTCCCGTCTCTCGCCGCGAACCATCTCTTCGACTTCATCGACGGTTTTTCGCAGAGTTTGTTCATCCAGCCCGGTCACGGCGGCCAACTCCGGAACGGTCTCGGCCGTTTTCAACGCGCGGGCTTTGATCGCGTCTTGATAGTCGTCGAATTGAGTCATCAACTCGTGCAGACGCGCGTCATAGATCGACCAGGCGAAATGTCCGGGCTGGGCGATAACGTGTACGGCCTGCTCCGAATAGCCAAGCGACTCGTCCGCAAAACGCTTGGCGTTCGCGTTGACTTGAAAACCGCCTTCCATGATCAGCGGCCAAAGGATGGGAATGCCGAGACCGTAGGCGAGGCCGCCGTGGCCTTGATAGGCCGTCAGGTCGGCCAGTGCGGCGCCGAGTTCCCGCCCCCAGCGGACGGCGTCCCCCTTGTTGCCCGGATGACCGAAGAACACCGCGTCGACGATTTCCGGGATATATTCGGCGATCATGTCCCGGTTGCCGGCGAAGCCGCAGCAGGCCAGAATCAAAGCGCCGCAGCCGATCTCTTCTTGTGACCCGTCGGGCCGTTCGATGCTCACGCCGGTCACGCGCTGCGTCTCATCGGCAAAAAGAGCCGTCACCAGAGCGTCCGTCATGATGTCGACGCCCGCGCGTTCACAGGCGTTGACGAGAGCGCCCATCAGTTCGGAGCCCGTGCGATGAGGCGAGCCGTGCATCCGCAAGACCGAATGACCGGGATAGAGAAATCCGTCGACCAAGGTCAGCGGCACGTTCTGTTCGTCGGTCAGCCAGTCGACGGTCCGCGCGGATTCGCGCGCGAGGGCAAGCGCGATCTTTTCGTCGGTCTGTCCTTTTGTTTTGGTAACGATGTCGTTCGCGAACAGCTCCGGTGAATCTTTGACGCCCGCGGCCTTTTGCGGTTTGGATCCCGCAGCGGGAATAAGCCCCGTCGACATGGCGGTCGTACCGAGAGGCGTGTCGTCCCGTTCGAGCACCAGCACGTCCGCGCCTGCGCTCTTCGCCGCCAGACCCGCGCACAAGCCGCAGCCCCCTGCGCCGACGACAAGAACGGGTACGGTGAATTCGAAATTCTTTGCCTGTGTCAGAATGTTCATGGAGGAAAGGTAAAGGAGTTCGGTTGACGGGTCGAACGAGACCTGAGCGCACTATCGCAGACCGTGCGCGCGTATTCTAGCGCCGATCTTCGAAACGGGTCTTATCGTCCGCTTGGCCTTTGGTATCGACGCCTCCATGACGCTCGGTCAGGACGACACCCAACCGGTCGGGGCCTGCGCGAAGGTAAGTTTTCAGTTTGTCGGTCCAGGGCGCCTGCCAAAATACCTTATTCGCGGCAACGGCCTTCGGGTCGAGGTCCGAAATGCCCACTCGACGCAACCAACCGTCCGTCCACAAACGAAGCCGCACGTCCAAACGCGCGTTTTCGATCGATGTCCCGGAGACCGGCCTCCCGCGGCACAGTATGTAGACGGCGGTCAGCACGATAGCGAGCCCGTCGACGAGCGAATTCATGGCCTGCTCGAATCCCTTGCCGAGCGCGCGTTTCGAATCGAGAACAAGGTGTTTCAATAGAAGAATGATTGCCGCCGTAAATATGCCGCCGTAAATCGTGTCGCTCAAAAAATGCGCGCCCTGCGCCATGCGGGTCATCGCTATGACAGTGCCGAATACAACTACCAGACTCACCCAGAAGGCGCGCCGCCGCCGGATGACAACGGCAAGGGCGAGCAGCGAGAAGGCGGCGGCCACGTCGCCGGACACGAACGAGCAATTCGTGCTGCATTGATCGGAAATGAAAAAAGCCGGCGAGAAATCCTGGTTTCCTCCGAATTCGACGATTTGGTCGGGTCGTGCACGGCCCCAAAACGATTTCAATATAAGGTTGACGACCAGGACCGGCGCCGTGAGCGCGCTCAAAATGAAGAACCAGAAATGTTGCTGGCTTAGTCCGAAAAGCGGTCGCCGCCACATCGCCGTAACACAGAGACCTAAGACTAGAAATGCGCCGCCGGTTTGTGAAATTGTTACGATCAGTCGATTGAACCATAAGGCCAAAGGATGACGGCTTAACGGAAAACCGGAGCCGTCGGGAGCGGCAAACAACGCCGCGGTTTTGATGTCCATGGATGGCGCTGACAGGAAAATGACGGCGGCCAACAGTCCCATGGCCGTCGTGACGCCGAGCCACAACAGCGGGGTGGTACCTGACGTCATCGGGTCGGCGGCTTCGTCTCGGGCGAAATCAGAATCAGTTGTCACGCGCGCTGTTTAACATGTAAATCATGAATGCGCGGGTATAGTTTTCCCGAATCGGGACTTCAAGATTCTTTAGAAATATTCGCTCTTCAAATTGAAGCAGAAAGTCGGGCGTCGGCTCGCTCACGGCGAGCAGCAGAATTGGTCCGGACGGTATTGCCGTAAATGCTGCCGTCAATTCGTAGTGATTTTGAGGCACGCCGTCCCTGTCCCACATCAGCACGGGCTGCGTCAGGGAGCGCCCGTAATAGAGCAGTTCCGCCATGGTGGGCCGGTGATCGGTCAGAACGACTTCAAACGGGGAGTCGTTTACAAGAGCGTGAACGTGGTCCGCCAGTTCGTCCCAACCGCTCACCTTGTCGATCGATTCGTCGTTCAGCGCATATCCGGCAAAGGAGGGGCTCAATGCGACCGCGATCAAAAAAATGGCAAAGGCCCCATGCAGCCCGTGCGATATATACATGAGCCGCATCGAGTCTTGACGCAGCAACCACGCTACAACAAACACGCAAGACGTCAGAAATGCGGGCGCGGCCCAGTTGGCGTTTGCTTTGAAAGTGAAGCTCAGAACCGCGACAATGACGAGAACGGGAACGCCGAAACTCAAAAGAAAGATATCGCGCTCCGACCGCCCCTTCGTCAGCCGTTTCTTTCTGATCAGGTCCAGGCTTGCCCAAACAAGGATCGCGAACAGTATGGGCCCGAAGACGCCGAACTGGGCGCCCACGAATTCAAGAAGATTGATCGGGTTGATGATGCCGTCGTCCAGGTTGACGTTGTCGATGGTGTGAGACCACGTCAAGAATCCGTTCCGCGCGTTCCAGACGATGTTGGGTGAGAAGATTATGACGGGAATCGCGCCCGCTAGAATTTTGGCGCTGACGCTTATCGGCTTGGAGACTGCAGGGCGGACGGCGTAGTACGCTGCGGCGCAAATCAGGAAGTACGCCATGGCGTACTTCGAAAGAAGCCCGAAACCGAGGGCGCACCCGAAAATAACAGCCCACTTGTTCGCCCCGGTCTCGATAAGCCGCCGGAAGGCGAGGACGGTGACGGACCAGAAAAAAAGCAAGGGCGCTTCAACCGTCATAAGTCCCGACGAATACCAAACGCCGGGCACCGTGGCGTAAGTGACGGCCGACCAAAAACCCGTGCGCGCATCGTACATGTCGCGCGCCAGAAAAAACAAAACGAGACTTGTGCCGCAGTGGAGGAGGGGCGAGGGAAATCGAATGCACCATTCACCGTCGCCGCAAACGGATGTCGACAATCCGATGAGCCATGCGATGAGCGGCGGTTTCGAATAATATCCGAATGCGGGAGCGCGGCTCCACGTCCAATATTGTGCCTCTTCCGGGCCCAAGTTCAGTTCAGTGGCGGCCAAAGTGACAAGTCTGAGCACCGTGACCGCGCCGACGACAAGTGCGGCTAAAAGGAAAAATCTATCGGGGTGCTTCTGACTTTCCTGCATCAATGGTCGTTCCGGAGGCAGACATGTCGGTTTGCCCGCTCGCTGTTCGGTAATTGACGAAACTCAGGGATTCAAGATTGCCGTAGACATATTTCTTCAGCAGGAGCGCCGTTGAAATTCCGACGAATGCGCCAAATACGATGTCGCTTGCATAATGCACGCCGATCATGACGCGGCTGAGGGCGATCATCGAGCCCGCAAAAAAGAAAAGATAAGACAATCGTGGAATTGCCAGCGCAAGGATTGTCGCCATCATTAGACCGACCTGGGCGTGACCCGAGGGAAACGAATTGAAGGCCCATTCAATGCTCCCGGGGTCGAAACCGTAATCTCCTTCGTTAAGCAGCAAGGGAGGACGCGCCCGACCGACCGCGAACTTGATGACGTTTACGACAATGCCCGCCACGGCCGCGCAGAGGAAGCCGAATAAGGCGAACCGCGCCGCATTCGCGTACCAACCGGCGATAGTCATGGGCGCCGTTCGCACAAACATGAAGCGTGCGGCAAGAAAAACGAAGATAAAGAAAATAAAGTACGGGCGGGCGAGGCCAAATCGGGTAATGGTGATCCATATTTGCCGCGCCGGCTCCTCTATGGTTCGACTGATATGGACGGCGACGGGCCGGTCGACGAACATGATCAAGCCAATACAGATCAAGCTCACGAGCGACGTCATAATGAGAAGTCGGCGCGGCTCCAGGAATCGTTCGATTCGCGCCATGAATGTTGTCGTCTCGTCGATATGTCGGGCGGACGTCATTTCGCGGTCCGATAGAGCGTGAGATTCAAGTCTCTGGCGTTCGAATAGTTGAAGCCCTTTATACTTTCGATTTCCTCGACTGACATCCGCAACTTGGAAACCTCCGTAAAGAAGTTTTGAGTCTCCCGACCATCGACGAGTGCCAGCGCCGCCGATCCGGCCAGGTGATCGGCCGCTTCGCCGGCCCCGGCAAGACGTGTGTCGGTGCCCAAGACAAAGACGGCGCTTGGCTCCGTGAAGCCCACTAATGTTACAGGTTCGGAACGGTCAGGTTCATGACGGTCAAGCAATTCGGCGATGCGGGGGCTGAGTGAAAAGTATTCAAGGTTGGGCAGTGTAACCTGAAGCCAAAGCACGGTTGTGGCCATGCTTGCACCGAGGCACAGCGCCGCCGTTTGAGTGAGCTTGCCGTTGAGCGCGTACTTTATGCCGCTTGCGGCCAATATGATGACGGCCACGCCGATTGCAAATGCACCTGGAGATAAACGATCCTCGTATCGGATCAAAAGGATTGTGGGCGTTGCGGCCAATAGAATTGTAATGGCGCTCCACATAACAACCCATAACTTTGCAACGGTCGTTCGACCAGATTCATGGAGTGCGCCAAGGTATTTGCCGCCTCTAAAGACCGCACACGCGCAAAGCAGGCTGACTGCGGGAAACAAGGGCAACGTATAATGAGGCAGTTTCGTCATGGCCGCCTCAAGGACGATCCATGTCGGAATGATCCAGCAGAGGCAGAACCTGATCTCCGGTTGTGAACGTGACCGCCAGCTATGGAGCATCGCCGGAATCAGAAATAGCGACGCCGGCCAAAAAAGAATCGGGAGCAGAGCCATATGATAACCGGGCGGCCCGCTGTGGAATTCCTGTGCTTTCGTGACTTTACCCCAGACTTCGGTCGACAGGGTATCGTAAAAGAAAGCGCCGTCGGTTGCGCTCCAGATCGCGGTTGCCCACGGCGCGGTTATGACGACGACCAGCACCAACCCCGGCAATGGCAAAAGACGTTCCAGCCAGCGCCACTGGCGGTCAACCATGCACAAGCATACAATGGTCAAAAAAGACAGAAATGGTCCGATTGGGCCCTTGATCATGAGCCCGCAGCCAATGGCCACCCAGAAAATCAGGGCCGGAATGCCGGGGGATGTAAAACCGGTTGCGGCCTGCCCTCGCTTGGCGCCCATATATATTTGCCCGAGCGCGAATTGTGAGGCTGTCACGCAGGCCAGCAGCGCCGCGTCCGTCGTCGCCACGTGAGCTTCCGCAATGACGAGTAAACTGGCGGCAAGAAACAGGGCGCCCAAGAGCGCAATCGACTTATCGAAAAAGGCGCGGCCGCCCCAATAGGTCAGGAACGCGGCAATGACCGCGCCGACGAGGGACGGAATTCGATAGGCCCAAATTTCGCGGCTGTTCACATCACTGAATAGCGTTACGGACAGGGCTTGCAGCCAATGGATGCCGGCTGGTTTTTTGTGGCGCGGTGCATCTTGAAACCGTATCTCGATGAAATTACCGGTTTCGATCATTTGGGCTGTTGCCTGTGCAAAGCGGGATTCGTCACGATCGACCGGCGGCAGGGAAGCAAGGCCCGGTACGAAAATTAACAGGACAAAAACGGATAATGACAGGGTCGGCCATTCAAGCGCCAAGGCCCACAGCCGGCGCAAAGCATGATCGATTCTTTCACAGGGCGCGTTCACGTAAATCTGCGTCCGGGGTTGCCTGGTGTTAATTTCAGCAAGTGACGGCCGCGGGCTGAGCGATGGGAAAGGCGCTCTGGGCGGCGGGCGCCGGGGACCTCCAAATTACGGTTGGATGAAGACGGATCGATGACTTTTCGGAAGGGAGCCCGAAAGAGGGCGAGAGAGTGTTCAGTGGTTGACATACCTTAGAGTACAACAGACAACATGTTAATTGGATTTGGTCGTCTCCATGAATCGAGGACGGGATTAGTGCTGTGAAAGAGGCGAGCCCCCCGGAACCGGATCTTTCCGTTGTGATACCCGTTCGCGATGAACAAGACAATGTCACGCCGCTGCTCGAAGAATTGAACGCGGTGTTACGATTGCAAATGCGATATGAAATTATCGTTGTAGATGACCATAGTTCCGACAGGACGCTCGAAGTTCTGAAATATTGCAAGTCGACTTGTAAGGAGCTTCGCATCCTGTCTCATGATCGAAAGTGCGGGCAAAGTTCCGCGATTCGCTCCGGCGTAATCGCCGCAAAATCGAATCTGATCGTCACTATTGACGGTGATGGCCAAAACGATCCCATGGATATTTTGAAATTATATCGGAGCTATGTGAACTGTGAGGCACCGTATCGGTCGGTGCTCATAGCAGGTCTGCGCCGCCCGCGGATCGACGGTCCGGTAAAACGCATCGCGTCGCGGGTGGCGAACTCGGTTCGCCGTTTGATTCTTAAAGACGGCGCAATCGACAGCGGATGTGGATTAAAACTTTTGTCGCGTGAAAGTTTTTTGCGGCTTCCCTTTTTTGACAATATGCATCGTTTTATTCCTGTACTGATGATACGGGAGGGATTTGAGGTCAAGTTTGTCGAGGTCGCGCACCGTCCTCGGCTTCATGGCAAATCGAAATATGGCGTTCTCGATCGCTTTGTTGCATCCATAACCGACGTGTTCGGAGTGGTTTGGTTAAAGCACCGTTGTTCTTTGCCTGATCGGTTGTCCGAACACTGAAGTTGCATGAAAGAACAATTACCGCTGAAATTGCGGAGTTATTGATATTCTTATGGAACTGTTGCGTGATATCATATCGGTTGCGGGAGATGAGAAGGGATAGGCCATGTTGAGATACGCTGCCGCGTTTCTGGCTGCTTTATGTGCCGTGGTTTCGGCGAAGCATGTCGTTGCGCAAGGAGATATGCCGCCAAAGATGCCTTCGGCTGAAGGGGCCAAGGTGTATTTTATTTCGCCTCAAGACGGCGACACAATCTCGTCGCCGGTGTTGATCCAATTCGGTCTCAGCGGTATGGGGATCGCGCCCGCCGGCGTTGAGTGGGAGGATACCGGGCATCATCACATCGTCATCGACCGAGAGACACCGTCTCTTGATGAGTATTTGCCGACGAGCGAGGATTGGTTATTGCACTACGGAGGCGGGCAAACGGAAGCGATGGTGGAGTTGGCTCCCGGCCAGCACACTCTGCAGCTCATTTTAGGCGACCAGGACCATTTGCCCCACGACCCGCCGTTGATATCGGAGACCATCACCATAACCGTAGAATAGCCGGCGGAAGTTTTAACGAACGCATCGCTCGCTAAGATTCACCGGGCACCCAACCGTCCGGTGCCAATTCGAATCGTTCGAATTCGAATCCCGGAGCGACCGTGCATCCCATAAGGGTCCATGCACCCGCAGGCTTGACTGACTGCCAAGCGCCGGCCGGAACGATCATTTGAGGGCGTTCACCGTTGATTATGTCGGTTCCCAATCGGTGCGACTCCGTTGACTTTCCGTCGCGTGAGACCGTCAACACCGACGTATCACCCGCATAATAGTGCCATATCTCGGCGGCATCTATACGATGCCAAGCGGAAACCTCACCGGCCTTCAACAAGTAGTAAATCGCCGTGGATACGGCGCGGCCATTGATCTGTTTCGTATCCCTGTACGTTTCCGAAAAATGGCCGCCCTCGGGGTGAGGCTGCAGTCCTAGCGTCGCGATGACGTCCTCGGCGATCATATTCATATGGTATTAGAACCCGTTTCTGCGTCGCCGCGTTTCAGCAAAGACATCGACCAAATCAGCACCCGGCAATCCGATGGTCGCTTGCAGACCCTCGCTCATAGGCCGCAAAAACGGGTTTGTCGACTTCTCCAAGCCAATCGTGGTGGGAATCGTGGGCGTATTGTTGTCTCTCAATTTGTCGATTTCGCCTGCGCGTGTGACGAGCGCCTGATTTTGCGGCTCTACCGTGAGGGCGAATCGCGCGTTCTTTTGAGTGTATTCGTGGGCGCAATAGACTTTCGTTTCGTCGGGCAGCGCCATCAACTTTTGCAGTGACGTCCACATCTGTTCCGGCGTGCCCTCAAACAGGCGCCCGCAGCCGAGTGCGAACAGCGCGTCACCGACGAAAACGATGTTGCTATTTTTGAACCAGTACGAGATATCGCCTTTCGTGTGACCGGGTACTTCGAGAATTTGCGCCTTGTGCGATCCGAACGAATAGATTTCGCCGTCGCCTACGGCTACGTCGATTCCGTGAATGCGTTCTCGGTCGGCCATCGGTCCCACGACCAGGCATCCGGTTTTTTGCTTGAGTTCGAGATTGCCGCCGTCGTGGTCGGGATGGTGATGGGTGTTGAAGATGTGTGTGAGTGTCCAGCCCGTTTCGTCCAGCGCCTTTTCGATGACAGCGACTTCCGGCGTATCAATGACGCCTGTCACGTTCGAAATTTCATCGTGAATGAGATAGCAATAATTGTCGTTGAGTGCGGGAAACATATGGATGGCAAGATCAGTCATGGGCAATCTACGTTTCGGTTTTTCCGAATACGTCTCTGGTTTTGATTTGCTAGACTAGCATCGAACCGAGGCAGCTTTGAGTCAAAAGAATCCGGGGCAAAATGCGTATCGACGTGATTGATCTCAGAGATTTTTACGAGAATCCCTTGGGCGACATGGTCTCACGAATTGTGCGCCGACAGTTGTTGTCGGTCTGGCCCGACGCTCGAGGTCTCGACATGGTAGGGCTGGGCTATGCCTCTCCCTATCTGGACATTTACCGCGGCCAAGCCCGAAGCCTGTTGAATTTTATGCCGGCGGCCCAAGGTGTCATCCGTTGGCCGTCCGAAGGCGCCAGTTCTACAAGCCTCGTGGGTGAGGCGTCGCTTCCCTTACCTGATTCTTTTGCCGATCGATTGATTTTAGTGCATTGCCTGGAAAACAGCGAAGCCGTGCGGCCTCTGTTACGCGAAATCTGGCGCGTGTTGCAGCCAAGCGGCCGCTTGCTGATCATTACGCCCAACCGCCGCGGCCTTTGGGCACGTTTTGACAGCACGCCTTTCGGACACGGACAACCCTACTCTCGCGGTCAACTCATCCAATTGATGCGCGATGCCCTGTTCACTCCGGTCAAATGGTCACGCGGCCTTTACGCGCCGCCCTTCGGCTTTGGTTTTATGATGCGTTCGGCTGCCGTATGGGAAAGTGTGGGCGCGCGGCTGTGGCCCCGTTTCCCCGGCCTGTTGATGTTGGAGGCAAGTAAACAAATTTATGCCGTATCGGTTGAACCGCGACCTGTGCGCGTGCTCCGGCCTGTGCCGGTTTCATCGACCACGCCGATGGTTGGCGGCAACATCAATGAAGCCTAGCTTTGCAGCTTCGGTTTGTTCGTCAAAGGAAAGATCATGGGGCAACAACCGCTAGTGATGTATGCGGCCATGCCGCTGGCGGTATTCTCTTTGAATTTGCCGCTCCGGGAGCCAAGTGGACGATGTCAGCGGCGTGACAATACAAAGATCGCTTCTTCTGCGAGGAGATTTGCGAAAAGAACGGGCGAGCGAAACGTATAGGGTTTTCTGAATACGCGGCGTGCGAATGCTTTTTCGAATATCACGCCAATTTCATCACAGAGGTTTATAAAGTCCCGTATCGTGCACAGATGAATGTTGGGCGTGTCGTACCAAGGCTGGTCGAGCGCCTTGGTCACGGGCATTTTGCCGCCCAATGCCAGCAACAATCTCACCTTCCAATGGCCGAAGTTTGGTAGCGAGACGATAACGCGCTCGCCGATACGTAAAAGTTCGTCTAGAACCCGCTTCGGATTGCGCGTCGCCTGAATCGTTTGGGTCAAGATGACATAATCGAATGCTTTGTCCGGATAAAACGAAAGGTCGGTATCGGCATCTCCCTGAATGACGGAAAGCCCGCGTGCGACACAGGCATTCACCCCGGTCTGGCTTAGCTCCAAGCCGCGGCCGTCCACCTTTTTTGTCTTGGATAAGAGCTCAAGCAAGGCACCGTCGCCGCAGCCTACGTCGAGCACCCGCGAATGGGGTGAGATCAGACCTGCAATAAGAACGAGGTCCGCGCGTTCGGCGTCATGTGACGTGAGCCCCGTATGCGCGTTCATGACGAGAATACCATTTTTAGTCGCTGTCTATTCCACGTGCGGCGGCCGCCGCATTGAGAAAGCCTTTTAGCGTCGCGAACATTTCGGGTTCGTGAAGCAAGAACGCGTCATGGCCTTTGTCGGACGCGATTTCGACAAAACTCACATTGGCGGCGACGGCATTGAGCGCCTTGACAAGTCGCCTGGCTTCCGAGGTTGGGAAAAGCCAGTCGCTGGTAAATGAGACGACACAAAAGCGTGCTTTCGTTTTTCGAAATGCGTTGGCGAGGACGCCGTCGTAATCCGCTTCCAGGTCGAAGTAATCCATGGCGCGCGTGATGTAGAGATACGAATTGGCGTCAAAGCGATCAACAAATGTGAAACCTTGATGGCGAAGATAGCTTTCGATCTGAAAATCCGCATCGAATCCATATGTAAATGTGTCCCTGTCTTGAAGGTTTCGGCCAAACTTTCTGTGTAAGGCTTTTTCGGACAGATACGTGATATGGGCAGCCATACGGGCAACGGCGAGACCCTTGTGCGGACGGGTTGCGTGATTGAGGTAATTGCCGCCATGCCAATCCCGGTCGGCCATGATGGCTTGGCGTCCGACTTCGTGAAATGCGATGTTTTGGGGCGAATGGTGGGCCGAGGTTGCAATCGGTATGGCTGAAAAGACCTTGTCCGGGTAGTCGGCGACCCATTGCAGCACCTGCATGCCGCCCATGGAGCCTCCGACCGCACAAAACAAATCCTCAATGCCCAAATGATCGAGCAACATGGCTTGTGCTCGAACCATGTCACCGATGGTAATAACGGGGAAGTCGAGACCGTAAGGCTCATCGGTCCGGGGGTTTATGTCGCAAGGGCCGGTCGTTCCCATACAGCCACCGACGACATTGGCGCACAGAACAAAGAATTTGTCCGTATCGAGTGGTTTGCCCGGACCGATCATGGTGCTCCACCAGCCCGGCTTCACCGTTACGGGATGCACACCCGAGGCATATTGATCGCCCGTCAGTGCGTGACATGCCAGGATGACGTTTGATCTGTCGGTATTGAGATTGCCATAAGTCTTATAGGCAATCTGAAAAGGGGAAAGTATGACGCCACTGTCCAGTTTCAGGGGCTGGTCGCTGCCGAAGTCGACCACAGGGCTAAGTTCGTCCGGTTTCAGATGTGTGCTTTGAAGACCGGTAGTGCCTGGACCTTTGATTTGGGCGTCTGTGTCAGACATGTGCTTGTGTCTCTTTGACATTCCTCATTATGGACCATTATGTGCTCTTTGAGGTGCTTTTGCTAATTTGCCTGTCCTTGAAATGTCAACGTTTTCTTTGATTTTGTTGAACCCCGCCCTTATGAATAGCGACCAACCGGGGCCGGCCGGCGGAATTACCGCATCGCTTAAGTTGAGCGTGGATGTAGCTTGATGAGCAATGATGAACCGAGCTTGAGCGATTTGCGACGTCTCATGGACCAACTCGACGATCAATTGCACGAGTTGCTCATGAAGCGATTTACGCTTGTAAGCCAAGTGGCTGAGGCTAAGACGCGTGAGGCGGAGATTTCCGGCAATCGTGCGTGTGTGGGAAATGCCGGTGGCGCTATCCGACCGGGCAGGGAAGCCCAAGTTCTGAGACGTCTTGTGGCTCAACACAGCGGCCCTCTTCCACCCGAGATCGTCGTAAAAATTTGGCGCGAATTGGTTTCAGCGGCGACTCGCATGCAGGGACCCTACGGAGTTTTTGTTTATGGGAGCGTGCAGAAGCAACGTTATTGGGATTTGGCGCGATTCTATTTTGGAGCGTTGACACCGCTCACTCTGTGTGGGTCGATTGACGAGGTTCTTCACGCCATTACGCGAGAACCTGGTTGTGTTGGACTGTTACCGACGTTCGATGCGCCAAAACCGGGCGACAGGACTTGGCCGCCCAAGTTGGCAGCATTAGGGAAAAATGGACCCCGGATCATAGCTCGATTGCCCTTTGTCGGCGGCTCGTCTACTTCGCCTGATTTTTCATCAGCATTTGTCGTTGCCGGGTTCGACCCGGAAGCGTCGGGCGATGATACTTCGTTGTTGTTGATTGAAGTTGCATCACAAGCATCAGAGGCGGATCTGGATGCCTGGCTGAGTGCGAATGGGTTTGACGGGGCTGACATCATGCTTGGCCCCAATAAGAACTCTGATGGGGGGTCGACCTTTACGGTTGCCGTCAATGGATTCGTGGCAGCAGACGACAGGCGGATTGTTGACACCCGCAAGGCAGGCCAAGCGCCTATTGGCAACGTGATCGTTTTAGGCGCCTTTGCCAATCCCATAGATCTCGGACGCGCTCCAACTTCAGATGTAGACTTATGACCAAATTAAGGCCCCGCCCGAATATTTTGGAGATAAGTCCTTACATACCGGGTTCGGGAGAGGTGTCCAGCGTTGCGAAGTCGACGAAGCTCTCCTCGAACGAGTCGCCTCTTGGACCAAGCCCCAAAGTGCGCAAGGCTTATCTCGCAGCCGCAAGCCAATTGCACGTATATCCAGACGGCGCTTCGACTGGTTTAAGGCGCGCGCTTGCCCATCGGTACGGTTTGGAACCTGATCGCATTGTCTGCGGCAATGGCTCCGATGACATTTTATACTTGCTGGGCCAGTCATATTTGGAACCGGGTGACGAGGTCATATATACCGAGCACGGCTTTCTCATTTACAAACTTGTTGCTCAAATGAATGCTGCGATTCCGGTTGTGGCGGCCGAGACGAATTATACTGCCGACGCGTCTTCGATCTTGAAAGTAGTCACGCCCAAAACGAGAATTGTCTTTCTGGCGAATCCCAATAATCCGACGGGAACATTTATGGCGGCTGATACGATGGCCCAACTCAGAAGAGACTTAAATGAGAATATTCTTCTGGTTATTGATTCTGCGTATGCGGAATATGTGCGTTGCGACAATTACGAATCGGGTATCGAACTTGTGCGTTCGTTTTCAAACGTTGTCATGACCAGGACATTTTCCAAACTTTATGGCATGGCAGGAATGCGGCTGGGATGGTGCTACTGCGCGACAGAAGTTGCAGACATTCTCAATCGAGTCCGTGGACCGTTTAATGTCAGTTTGCCGGCACAAGCGGCGGGAATTGCCGCGCTTGAGGATACGGCTCATGTAGAAGCGGCGATCGCACACAATGAAAAGTGGCGGCAGTGGCTCGCCGACGAAATCGCGGGTCTTGGTCTGGCGGTGACGCCAAGCGTTGCCAATTTTGTTTTGATTCACTTCGGTACGGAACCAGGCAAGACGGCGCAAGATGCCAACCATTATTTGCAGACTAGAGGACTAATCTTACGGGCCATGGGGGGCTATGGTCTCCCTCATTGCTTACGCATGACGGTCGGTTTGGAAAAGGACAATCGCGCCGTAGTGCGCGCCCTCCGGGAATTTGTTGGAAACTAAAATAGCAGAGGAAACCGCAAAAGTGACGCCTCCGTTTGCCCGGGTTGCTCTGATTGGGCTTGGGCTCATCGGCTCATCGCTCAGTCACGCAATTCGTCGCGGGGCACTTGCCGGTCATATTTCCGGCCACGCGCGCTCTCAAGCGACGCGGGATACGGCGATGGACATCGGTCTCGTCGATTCCATTCACGATGCTGCAGATGCCGCTGTCGAAGACGCCGATCTTGTGATTTTGTGCTTACCCGTAGGAAGCCTTGGTGACATCGTAAAAAAGATCAAAGACCGTCTGAAGCCCGGCGCGATCGTAACTGATGTGGGATCGGTGAAACAGGCGGTCATCGGCATGATGGCTCCGCATATACCGGAAAGTGTTCATTTCATCCCCGGCCATCCTATCGCGGGCACAGAGCAGTCGGGGCCGCTCTCCGGGTTTGCCGAGTTGTTCGATAATCGCTGGTGTATTTTGACGCCGCTTAAATCGACATCATCCGGGCCTTATGACGACGCAGTCGAGCGTTTGAGGGCATTCTGGCAAGGCTGCGGCAGTTCCGTTGAACTGATGGACGCCGAGCATCACGATATGGTGCTGGCGATTACAAGCCACGTGCCTCACCTCATTGCCTACAATATCGTGGGCACGGCAGCCGACTTGGAGTCCGTAGTGCAGTCCGAAGTTATCAAATATAGTGCCGCCGGATTTCGCGATTTCACCCGCATTGCCGCTTCCGACCCCACTATGTGGCGTGACGTCTTTCTAAATAATAGAGAAGCTGTGCTCGCAATGCTAACGCGTTTTACCGAGGATTTAAACGCTTTGCAGGGGGCCATAAAATCGAAAGATGGTGAACAATTGTTCGATTTGTTTACGAGGACGAGAAGTATTCGACGCTCCATAATCGAGGCCGGTCAGGAAACCCCCGAGCCCGACTTCGGCCGCCAACGGTCGCGCAAGCGGGAACCGGAAGAGAATACTTGATTGAGTTGGATGCGAACAACGAGCCTCCAGCTTTATTTTCCGAATTGGGGTGGACGGACTGATGCATGAAATTCGTGCTGTGCAATGCTTGGAAAGACGAGCCAATGGCAAGAGACATGTGGGTATTTGGCTATGGTTCGCTGATGTGGCGGCCCGGGTTCGATTTTCTACAACGACAACACGCATTGCTTTACGGATATCATAGATGCTTTTGTGTTTTTTCTCACGTTCACAGGGGGACGCCACAAAGGCCCGGTCTTGTTTTTGGTCTTGATCGCGGCGGGTCGTGCCGAGGTCTGGCATACCGCGTCGCCGCCGCAAAGGCCAACGCAGTGCGCGATTACTTGCGACGACGAGAACAAGTCACAATGATTTACATTGAAACCATGGTGCGTCTTCATCTTGTCGATGATGCCGATTCGGTTGAAGCCTTGTGTTTCACTGTGGATCGGAATCATCTTCAATACGCGAGTAACTTGAGCTTTGAGGAACAAGTCGACACCATTATCGGGGCCCAGGGACAATCAGGCGAAAACCCGGACTATTTGGAAAATACGGTGCGCCATCTGGGTGAAATGGGAATTCATGATAAAGAGATGGAACGGTTGTGGAGGGCGGTTAAGGCCCAGTTGAGTTAGACAATGGTTTTATCGCCGAGAGCCGATAAACCTTCTTTGTATAATCGTTGGCTTGCATCTTCGATGCGATGTTCCAACTCTGCCATGAACGTCTTGCGTTTGAGACCGGGCTCGATGGGGGGTAGGAATTCAATTTGAATGGTGCCTGTTTGGAACCGAAGACTGCGGCGGGGCCAATAAAGCCCGGAATTAAGGGCGACAGGTATGCACGGAATATTGAGCCGACTGTAGAGGCCTGCAACCCCGGACTTATAGCCAAGCTTCGTGCCGGGGGCGGAGCGAGACCCTTCCGGAAAAATAACCACTGAACGCCCATCCTTAAGTTGCTGTTCGCACGCGGCAACCATCTTTCTGAGCGCTGTGGCGCGGGCGTTTCGATCAATAGAGATCATGCCGGCTTTCTCCGTAAATTGCCCGTAGAGCGGTATGCGTGACAGTTCTTTTTTTTGAACGATGGCCGGGTTTTTCAGAATGGAGAAAAGGGCAACGGTCTCCCACATGGATTGATGTTTTACGGCAAACAGCGCCCCATCTTCGGGAATATACTCACAACCGCGCACTTCATGCGTCACACCACCAATCACTCGAAGGCCTGCGAGAATCCATCGTGCCCAGGTGTGGACAAATTTTAGCGTAAGCTTTGTCGTAAGAAAGAGAGTGGGTAAGCAAATGGCGATCATCACCGCCGTTAAAGAATATAAATATGTGTTGAATAGGATAGCGCGAACGGACGGCATTCAGTCTGCCTTCTTTATATTTGTCATTCGTATTAGCGAGCAATCATATTGATCTGTATACGGATTAGACTTGCCAAATATTTATTGTATTCTGAAGCCATAAACTCCATTGTGTTTTGGCTATGCCACCATCGTGAAATATCTATGCGGTCGGACTTTATCGAATATGGAATGAACGTGATGTCAGGCATGGCTCTGCGAAACTCCAGCAAACTTCGAGGCATGTGGTAATCTGCTGTTACAACAATCAAAGAGGAATAGTCATTCTCGAAGGCCCATCTTGCCGCTTCATTGGCATTGCCAACTGTATTGGTCGCAGCGTGTTTCACGTCGATACAGCAGTCGAAAAGCAAGTCGGGCACGTTGACTAAATTTTGAATATCTTCAAAAGAGATGTCCGGATTAACACCGGAGATGAGCAGTCTGTCGCCTTTGTTCAGCCTTAAGAGATAGGCCGCTTCTTCAAGGCGTGTGTCGCCGCCCGTAAGAACGACGATTGAGTCGGCCATTGGGGGTTCAGCTTGTACGTGGGTGAGGGTGCTGGCAAAGTAAATTAGTCCCGTGAACCATGTGATGAAGATAAGGACGGCAAGGAACGCCAATATTCTAACAACTCTAAGCGGTATCCACTTCAAAGCTTTGACCTGTTTCTTTCCAATTCCACACGGTGGCGACCTTTAACTGTGGATATGTCTTGGTTGCTTGGCCGAGTGGAATCGTAATTCTCCAGTCCCCAATTTACCGACCTATATCGGATAATTCTCATCTCGGCACCATACACTGAGATTAGTGGAATATCGGAAGCCGACGCCACTTCGTTAATGGTTTTGGGCGTTACTATTGCGGCCTCTAACCAAATGGAAACAGACAGGTGAATCGTGCTTGAAAATCTAGAGTTTTTTGCTCAGAGCGTGAAGCACCGTGACGCGCGTGGTGATGGCAATCACGACGCTTGCGATGACCGGAACGAGTAACAAACTGATCAGATCATTGCCAGAGAAATTCGTTGACGAAATTAGATAGGCGCCGGGCAACTCGGAAAAAGCACCCGACAAGCGTGGGGCTAAGAGTAAGGTCAAGACCGCGGCGCCTACGCCAAGCGAACTTGCGCTGAGGCCTAACACAAGGAGTTCGAACTGGAATTTTCTTGCAATGAATTTGTCTTGGGCACCAATCAGATGCAGTACTTCAACGATTTCATGTTGCGCAGCCAGTTCTGCGCGCGTGGCAAAGAAGGTAATCGCAATTGTTGTGACAGTAATCAGGGCCATGATGCTGAACGCAAGGCCTCGCATAAAGTCGGCAAAATTCAGAATCTGGCTACTCCAACGACTGTGATCTTGAAATATTGCGTTAGGGGCGATGTTGTTGATCTTTTGTTCAAGTTTGTCGAGATCAGGTATGTTGTCCGGATCAAATCGCACATCGATTAACTGTGGAACGGGAAGTGCATCCGTAAATGATTCGGTGCCGAGCCAAGGCTCCAGGAGTTGCGCTGCTTCTTCACGGGAAACGGACGTTGCGCTCAGAATACCATCCGTCATCTTGAGGGCTTCGACCGCCCGTCTTAGCTGAATATTGGCCGCTTCCTCTCGGTTTCCTAATCCAGGTTGAGTTTTGAGTTGAATGGTGAGGGAGTTTTCCAAACCCGTTGTCCATTCCTGTGTAGCCCGGTTGACCGCAAAAACGCCGACTGCGGACAAAGCCGCTAGAAAACACATGGCGGCAATAACCATAAGCAAGGGTCGCCACGTGCCGGGACCGCTCTGCAAGACTCGTGCTTGGCCGTGAAGCGAATCGAGGAAATTGCTCCACCTGGATTCGACGGCGTCGATTGATGGTTTGCTGATCCGTTCGGCCATCACCTTCACATAATCACTTGAGCAGGTGGCAAGAGCGAAAGCGCGCCCCTGTCCAAACGCAAAATAGGCGCCACCACTTTGCTAAATTGTGCCTCGTTGTGGGTTGCTATGACGACACTTGTTCCGAGCTTGTTGAGTTCGACGAACAGGCGCATCAATCTCTGGCCAATATCAGGGTCGACACTTCCGGTAGGTTCATCCGCAAGCAATAGATCGGGCTTCGCGACCACGGCACGGGCGATAGCAATACGTTGCTGTTCCCCACCGGACAGAATAGCTGGTTTGGCATGCATGCGGTCACCCAAACCGACCCAGGTCAAGAGTTCTTCAACATCGTCTTTAAAGTCTCGCGTTTTTGCTCCGGCGATACGCAACGGTAGTGCAACATTTTCGAAACAGGTCAAATGATCCATCAAGCGAAAGTCTTGAAACACGACACCGATTCGTCGTCTCAATCGGGGCAAATTCCTGCGCGACAGTGCCGATAGATCCTTGCCGAACATGGTAACAAGCCCCCGCGACGGCCGCAGCGACAGGTACATGATTTTGAGAAGTGATGTCTTGCCTGCCCCCGATGGGCCGGTCAGAAAATGAAATGAACCTGCTTCCAGGTGAAAGCTGACGTCGCGCAGGATCTCTGGGTCCGTCCCATAGCGTATACTCACATTTTCAAATCGTACCACTCTGGTTGCGGCCCTTAATCTCTTGCGCTCTGACCTGAAGCACTTTTTAGAAAGAAAGCGCTTAAATTAACCACCAGTCTCCGTCACCGAAGTGAACAACCGGCTAGAATCTCTGAAGTAGCCGCTCAAGATAATCGAGTTCAACTGTCGATCTTCCTGTTTCGCTTGCTCGCCGTCTCAACTCTTGCAAAATATCACGCGCGCGCTGTAAATCCCGTTCCTCAGGTACTTTCACCGAATCGCCATATTCAGGTCCTACCGCGGCACTTGGACGGCCGAGGGGATCGTAGTCCCGTTCCTCACGTCCGCCTCCGTCTGATGTCAAATCTTGTCGTGCGAGCAGTTGGCTGAGCAAATTTTGCGCCATGGTTTGCGCACCTTGGCGCAATTGATCAATGGCTTCCGATTGAGGGTCCACAGCGCTAGGCAAATCCCCTTCAGAGAGTTCGTCGCGCGAGTTTCCCATAGCGCGTCCGGCGCGGTCCAATTCCTGTGGCACGTCGATACCCTGCTCCCTTAGATTCTGCAGTATACCGTCCAACTCTCGACGCAAGGCTTCCTGGTCTTGAGCCAGTTCTCCCGGAGAACGACCGCGCTGCGCTGTAGACTGGCCGCTAGATCCTGTATTGTCGTTCTGATCTTCTCGCTGGCCTTGAGTCGCGCCCGGTTCACCTGGCCGCCCTGGCATGTTTTGATCGCCTGGTTGCCCCCGCCTGTTTTGCAGCGGGCCTTGCCCGCTCTGACCTTGCCGGAAGGTTTCATCAAGCAAACCGCGCTGCCGGCCGATCATGTCGCCCAGTTGCTCTAGCGCATCGTTCATGGACTGCTCGCCCAAATTGAATCCACCGGCCCCCGTTCCCGCAAACTGCATGTTTTCTAGTATGTCCATAAGTTGCGAAAGAAGGCGCCTCGCGCCATCCATGTTGCCGGTGCGCAACATGTCCTCAATGGCGTTCAAGAGATCTTCAAAATCCTGACCGCTCATCATTTGAGCATTGGGGTCTGTGGGTTGTTGTTCACCGCTTTCCATGGACTCACGCGCCAATGCCGCCATGTATTCCTGCATGGCTTCCCGCAAAGCCTGCATTACCCTGTCGATTTCATCTTGCGGTTTGCCCTGGGATATGGCGCTCATCAACTGTCTCTGCAGGTCGCGCACGGCTTGGGCTGCAAATAGGAGATCGCCATCTTCAAGACGCAGTGCGATGTCCCAAAGGAGATCGTGCATGCCTTTAAGATCTTCCGACCTTCGGGCATGAATGAGGCGCCAATGCGCCGAACGAAGTGTCAAGTATAGGGTTCGATCCGAATAATACTTGTCGGGAAGTTTAGTCAACGCGTCGATGACCCGCGCGACCCATCCAATGGCTTGGGGATTTTTGACTAGGTGCTTGCGTTGTTCGATTATGGCGCGCGCTAAAGGATCTCGGAATTTGCGCTCGGGCAGTGTAAAAACAACAATGTCGCTTTCGCCCCACTGACCGGCTTCATCTTGTGCCAGAAGTTGAATCGTTACATCCAGTCCCGCCCACGGATGCGCTGTTAAATCGTGATAGGCGGTCTCTATAGTGTCCTGCGGGTGCAGTGACGGCAGAGGCAGGTCGACAGTTATCAGTTCGGACACCACACCGCTTGGTACTGCCAGGACTTCATCCTCGACGAGGTCGCGACCCAAAGCCTTTTTTTCTGTTGTGTCTGAGTTGGTGTGGGCCGGCGGCTCGAAAGGTATCAGATCACTTGCGTGGGCCGCGTTCGTTGCGTTGTCGGCCGCCAATGCAATATGTCCCTGGGCTTTGACGACACCATAATCGTCGGCGGCTTTAAAGGATATTTTGACGGCTTTTTGGGCCGTCTCATCGGGCTCTTCCGTAAATGCAATGGTCGGCACTTCATCCGGTCTTACATGAAACGACCATGTTCCTAGCCGCCTGCGCCCATCATTGACGACGAGAGAGACGTCTTGATCGAGAATGTGTGAAAATTCAAACGCGCGCGACCCGACTTCCTCGAAACCGGACGCATCCGGTGGGTCATCCATGTCAGTGCCGTATTCTGCTAGAGACTTGATCTCAAGATAGGGCGGTTCCGCCGTGCCTTGAACGCGCGCCATAAAGATCGTGTCTCGGGGAACCATGAGCGCCTTTTTGCCGTTTGTGTCGGTTTCAGGCCGTGTCAGAAAAGTAGGCGGCTCTCCTGTGTAGGACGGCGGGTTCAGCCAAGCGTCTAACGTCACTATATTGGGACTTGTGCTTGTTTCATTCGCATCGAGAGCGAGCAAAAGCTTGCGCGGCAATTCCGGACCATTCGTGATCAGCATGAGCAGGAAAACGAGTCCTATAAGAAAGCGAAGTGCGCTGGGATCTCGTTTAGGCAAAACCGATCTTGGTAGTCCTATACGGACGTTACGGATCATCTGCGCAAGCCGGTGACGATGGGCCTTCCACAGTGAACGGGTGGCCGGATCGACGGATTTCCGGTTTTGTGGGGGTGAGAGTTTATCTTCGTAGGATGATATGGGTCGATGCTTCATGCCGCTCTTTATTTCCAGGCGACGCATGGCTTCTTCGCGCGTCGGCATTCTTAGGGACGCAATGTTCGTCCACAGGGCCCATACCGACGCTCCAGCAAAGAGGGCGAGGCCGGTCAAGTGACCCCATGTCGGCAACCATCTCCACGCTTCAACGAGTGTCAAAATCAGAAAAATGCCGAGAATTCCTGTGGCGGGCCACAAGGCTGGCCAAATTCGCTCCCAGAGAATCACGCCGCGCGCGAGAACGAGCTTGGCCTCGACGCTTTTGGGCAAATTGTAAGGAACGGAAGTCCACTTATTGTAAGTCACGGGCTTCTGGCCTTTATCAGTTGTAAAGGGTCATTTTAACCAAGGCGCCAGTTCTTCGTTTGACATCAATTCGTCATAGCTGGGTCGTCTGCGGACGACCGACATGTTTCTACCGCGCACTAAAACCTCGGGTATCATGAGGCGCGTGTTGTAGGTTGACGATTGAACTGCACCGTATGCGCCAGCCGACATGATTGCCACCAAATCGCCGGGTGCCAATTCCGGCAATTCCCGATCACAAGCAAATTCATCGCCAGTTTCGCAGACCGGACCGACCACGTCAAAAGACGAAATTTTGCCGTTTTGCACCTCTTGCCTGACCGGCTGGATTTCGTGAAAAGCGCCGTAAAGTGTGGGTCTGACCAAGTCGTTCATGGCAGCGTCCAGAATCAGGAAACGGCGCGATTGTCCTTCTTTAACGTACAAGACTTTGCTAACCAGAATGCCTGCGTTGCCTATAATTATGCGCCCGGGTTCAAATATGAGCTGCACATCTAATCCTCGTGTCACGCGGTGGACCATGTCCGCATATTGACGGGGATGAGGAGGCGCAATGTCGGTGCTATCATACGGAATGCCCAATCCGCCTCCCAGGTCGAGCCGCTTGATGTTGTGTCCGTCTTGACGCAAGACGGAAACAAGCTGGGCTACTTTGGAAAACGCTGCTTCGAATGGTTGCAAATCGGTTACTTGGCTGCCGATGTGAACATCGATACCGGTGATTTGTATGCTCTGCAGGCTTTGCGCAAGACGATAAGCGTCGCGGACGCGCGACCAGGGAATACCGAATTTGTTTTCCGCTTTTCCAGTGGCAATCTTGTGGTGGGTACGAGAATCCACATCCGGATTAACGCGCAGACTGACCGGCGCAGTTTTGGTCTTCTCGGATGCAATTCTGCTTAGAAGGATCAACTCGGGCTCAGATTCGACGTTGAATTGATAGATGTCGCAGTCTAGTGCGAAAGCGATTTCATCGGCGGTCTTACCGACGCCGGAAAACACACATTTGTTTGGCGGCACGCCTGCCGCGAAGGCGCGCCTCAATTCGCCTTCAGAGACCACGTCAGCGCCGGCTCCAAGTTCGGCGAGTGTCTTGATGACGGAGATATTCGAATTGGCTTTGACGGAATAGGCGATGAGAACGTCGTCGCTGCCAAAAGCTTCGGAAAAAACATTGTAATGCCGCTCAAGGGCAGCACTGGAATAACAATAAAAAGGTGTTCCAACCGCGTCGGCCAGTTGGGGTAACGCGATGTGTTCGGCGTGAAATACGCCGTTGCGGTACTCAAAGTGACGCACGGTCTTTTATCTTAGATACGCAGGGACACCCGCTCGATATCGAGAGAAACTTCATCGCGATCTTCTTTCTTGGGCGGCGGTTCCAACGGACCTCTCACACCGCACCCTGAAATTGTCAAGCTCGTTACGAAAGCGCCTATCAATAGCCAAGTGGTAGTAGGGGGTTCTTTTGTCACGACAACCTCTTTTTCCATTGTTGGACCTGAGCGGCCACGTTGGTCGGCGCTGTGCCGCCAAAGCTTGTCCGACTTGCCACGGAATTCTTTACACTCAAGACCGAGTATACATCATTCGTGATGCCGGGCTCGATATCTTGCATTTGATCAAGCGTGAGCGTGTCCAAGGCTACGCCTTGTTTTTCGGCGACTGCTACAAGCCGGCCTGCGATGTGATGTGCATTGCGAAACGATTTATTCAGTACACGTACGATCCAGTCGGCGAGATCCGTTGCTGTTGTATAGCCTTGGTGAGCGGCTTTCTCCATTGCGTCTGCGTTAACGGTCATGTCGCCGATCATGCCGTTCGTAACAGTAATTGACATATTGAGAGCATCGAGCGCATCGAAAGTGAGTTCTTTATCCTCCTGTAGATCCTTGGCGTAGGCTAATGGCAGACCCTTCATGACGGTTTGGAGGGCAATTTGTGCTGCGAAAATGCGTCCTGTTTTGGCGCGAATTAGTTCTGCCGCATCCGGATTTCGTTTTTGCGGCATCATAGACGAACCGGTCGTGAAGGCGTCGGACAGAGAAACAAATTGAAACGGCGCCGACATCCAGATCACCAACTCTTCACCAAGCCGCGATAGATGCACCGCGCAAATAGCGGCTGCGTTGAGTGCTTCGAGGGCAAAGTCTCTGTCGGAGACTGAATCGAGAGAATTTCGCGTCGGCCGCTCGAAACCTAACGCTTGTGACGTCATCTCCCGGTCGATTGGAAAGGAAGTTCCGGCAAGCGCTGCACTGCCGAGTGGACTTTCATTCAGCCGCCTGCGCGCATCCGTGAGCCGCCCTCGGTCACGGGCGAACATTTCTACGTAGGCCAAGCAATGGTGACCGAATGTGACGGGCTGACCGTTTTGCAAATGACTGAAGCCGGGCATAATCGTATCCGTGTGCGTGTCCGCCTTCTCGGTGAGGACGATTTGCAGTTCTTTAAGCCCGGCATCGAGTTGGTCCAGGGTTTCCCGTACCCACAGTTTGAAATCGGTCGCAACTTGGTCGTTGCGCGACCGCGCCGTATGAAGATAACCGGCGGCCTCACCGATCAAGTCCGAAAGACGTGCCTCAATATTCATATGAATGTCTTCAAGCGCCGGTTTGAAATCGAACTGGCCTTGTTCGATTTCGGTGCGAACCTGATCAAGCCCGTCTTGAATAGCTCTACCGTCTTGCGCTGTAATAAGCCCTTGGACGACTAACATGGCCGCATGCGCCTTCGAGCCCTCAATATCTTGGGCAAAAAGGCGCTTGTCAAAATCGATGGAGCTGTTTATGCGCTCCATGATTTCCCCAGGACTATGGTCAAATCGCCCGCCCCAGATTTTAGATGGGCTCTCTCGTTTGGAGACTTTTTTGTGAACCCGCTTCTTCATATCAACGCTTTCATTTCTTCTCTGTCACGAAGCCGGACATCGGACCGCATTGTGGTCTTAGGTCTCATGTTCATGATCGCACTAGGTGTTGTGGCGGTCCTATACGTCATCGTGAGCGCTGCTGGCAATGATAACGGCGGAGCGGGGCCTAAAAACGACAGCGATTTTTTGGCTAAATTCGAGTGGGCCGTACCGCCCTCGCCTGTGCCCGACACGCCTTTCATCAATCCCGACGGCGAGATGGTCACTTTCGCCGATCATGTGGGCCGCTATGTTTTGGTTAATCTTTGGGCTACATGGTGTGCGCCTTGCCGACTTGAGATGCCGTCACTTGATCGCCTTCAAGCACGGTTGGGCAGCGAGAATTTTGAGGTCATGCTAATCAGCGTCGATCGGGCTGGGCTCAAAAAGTCGGCTGAATTCATGGAAGAACTCGGTATGCAAAATCTCAAAACCTATAACGACAAAACGTTTGCCGTGGCCAGGGCCTTAGGCGTTGAAGGTTTGCCCACGACAATTCTATTAGACGCGGAGGGCAACGAGGTGGGACGGCTTTCTGGTCCTGCTGAATGGGACAGTTCGGAAGTCATCAATTTCATTGAGGATTTGATATCCGTGAACTAGCGGGTGGGTACGGGCTCTCCTCCACGATAGTCGTAGAATCCGCGATCGGATTTTCTTCCCAACCATCCGGCTTCGACATATTTCACGAGCAACGGGCAGGGCCGATACTTGGTGTCGGCGAAACCGTCGTTGAGCACCTGCATGATCGAAAGGCAAGTGTCGAGCCCGATAAAGTCGGCAAGCTGCAAGGGACCCATAGGGTGATTGGCACCAAGCCGCATGGCCGTGTCGATGGCGGCCACTGTGCCGACCCCTTCATAAAGTGTGTAAACCGCTTCGTTAATCATGGGCAGCAACACGCGGTTGACAATAAAAGCAGGAAAATCTTCCGCAATGGCCACGGTTTTGCCAAGCTGCTCGACGAGTTTCAAGCTGATGTTAAATGTTTCCTCCGACGTAGCGATCCCGCGGATCATTTCAACCAACTTCATCATCGGCACGGGGTTCATGAAATGAATCCCAACAAATTTTTCAGGCCGGCCGGTCGAGGTGGCGAGCCGCGTGATGGAAATGGACGACGTGTTAGTTGCAATAGGCGTCTCGGGGCGCAAATGGGGGCAAACATCGGTAAAGATCTGCTTTTTGATTTCTTCGTTTTCAGTAGCTGCCTCGATGACGAAATCGACATCGCCAAAACCGTTTAGATTTGTTGTCGTCGTAATTCGCGAAAGCGCGTTGGCCTTGTCGTCTTCTTTGATAAGGCCCCGGCCGACTTGGCGGGTCATGTTGTGCTGGATGGCAGTCAGAGCTTTGTTGAGTTGTTTTCCGTCGATGTCGTTGAGCACAACATCATAGCCCGCAAGCGCACATATATGGGCAATACCATTGCCCATTTGTCCGGCGCCAATGACACCAATGGTTTTAATGTCGGTTGTGTTCACAAGCCAAGAGCCTCCAGTTCCTTTTCGAGTTCGGGAACGGCTGTAAAGAGGTCTTGGACCAGTCCATAGTCAGCTACCTGAAAAATCGGAGCTTCCTCATCCTTGTTGATAGCCACGATGACCTTGGAGTCTTTCATGCCTGCCAAATGCTGGATTGCGCCTGAAATGCCTACCGCAATATAAAGTTCCGGCGCTACGACCTTGCCTGTCTGTCCGACTTGATAGTCGTTGGGTACATAACCCGCATCGACCGCCGCGCGCGATGCACCGACAGCGGCTCCCAGTTTGTCGGCTAGGCTTTCCAACATCAAGAAATTGTCACTCGACTGCATACCCCGCCCGCCCGATATGACAATCTTGGCAGACGTCAGGTCTGGTCGCTCCGACTTTGACAACTCCTCGCTCACAAAGCTCGACAAACCCGGGTCGTCTGCAGCAGTGATTAATTCGACGGCCGCTAAATCACCTATCTCGGCAGTCTTGAATTTCGTCGTTCGTACCGTGATGATTTTTTTATCATCGCTCGATTTGACGGTTTCCATGGCGTTGCCCGCATAGATAGGCCTCATAAAGGTATCAACGCTTTCGACTGACGTGATATCTGATATCTGAGCCACATCTAAGAGTGCTGCCACGCGTGGCATGATGTCTTTGCCGGTGGTCGTCGCGGCCGCAAGGGCCGCGCCGTAATCACCCATCAACTCGACGATGAGTGCGGCCATGGGCTCGGCCAATTGTTTTTCGTAATGGGCAGCGTCCGCCACCAGCACTTTGGACACGCCCGAAATTTTCGCAGCAGTGTCAGCGATGCGTCCACAGTTCAGGCCTGCGACGAGCACGTGTATGTCGCCGCCTAATGCCTGCGCAGCGCTCACCACCTTACGAGTCGTGTCTTTGAGTTCGGTGTTCGTGTGATCGGCGATGACAAGACTGGTCATTAGATCACCCCCGCTTCACTGCGAAGTTTTTCAGCCAAATCCTTGACCGATTCGACCTTGACTCCTGCCTCGCGCCGCGGTGGATCGCTCACCTTTAGAACCGACAGGCGCTTGGTAATATCGACGCCCAAGTCGTCCGGCGTTTTTTCGTCGATCGGTTTCCTTTTAGCTTTCATGATGTTGGGGAGTGACGCATAGCGCGGCTCGTTTAGGCGCAGGTCCGTTGTGATGACCGCTGGCAGCTTGAGTTGAATTGTCCGAAGACCGCCGTCGATCTCGCGGGTTACATTCACTTGACCGTCGCCGAGTTCAACCTTGGAAGCAAAGGTTCCCTGGGACCAGTTCAGCAGCCCTGACAGCATTTGACCCGTCTGATTGCAATCGTCGTCAATTGCTTGCTTGCCGAGTATGACTAGGTCCGGCAATTCCGTGGCCACCAGGGGTTTGAGAATCTTGGCAACGCCAAGGGGTTCGATCACGTCGTCGGTCTTGACCAAAATGCCGCGGTCGGCGCCCATTGCAAGTGCGGTGCGAATGGTTTCTTTCGCCTGTTCGGGTCCAATCGACACGGCAATAATTTCGCTTGCCGTGCCCGCCTCTTTGAGGCGGACTGCCTCTTCAACCGCGATCTCGTCAAACGGATTCATGGACATTTTGACGTTCGTCAGATCAACCCCGGTCTGATCCGACTTGACACGGATTTTGACGTTGTAGTCGACTACACGTTTGACGGATACCAGCAACTTCATTGCGTCTTGCTCCGTTGGACCAACTCTTCTCCAATTTGGCCCTGATGCGAAGCCCGTGCGGCCTCTTCGGCACTGCAACTTGGTTTATTGCAGTGCGCGAAACTACTGGGGAGGTTCAGCACTGTCAACGACAGCCCGGGAGCGTTAAACGAGGTATTGCAAAGAAGGGGGCGATTGCACGTGCGTTCCGTATCCAAAAAACTTTACGCCCTGACTCCTCATGAATAGGATGAGCGCCGACGGTCGGTCATCAAACTCATCCGATCTTATGCCACCTTGATAAAAAAGCTATGATTTCAGAGAGCCGCTGAATTGTCTCCGTGAGTTTCCCGCCGAACATGCGCAATATTTTTGACCAATATAGCCAGCCCGAAAACCGTATCACGCATGCGTTGATGACGACGCTCAATGAGGATCGAAAGCTCCTTGACGCCTTTTTGGCGGATTTCGTACAACAGTTTCCGAAAAAGAAAAACGGCCGGTTGCAAATCACGGTGCAGAGTTATCCTGAAACCGACGAGTTCGTCGGCATCGAGGAGGCCGAGTTTGAACGGCGTGGAATTCCGGACGCATGGATCACCGCAGGCGATGACTGGTGTTTGGTCATTGAGAACAAGGTTCTCAGCACTCCATCGATCGATCAGCTTGATCGGCATCTGGCGACAGCGCGGCGGAGGGGCTTCGACGAGCCGAAGGCACTACTCCTCACGGTCAAGCAGCCAAGCAAGAGACTGCCGGAAGACGTCAAAGTCGCCAACTGGAGTTCGGTGTACAAGTGGCTCCAAGAGCGAACTCCCGGCAGCAAATGGGCCGAACGATTCTTAGCCTATCTTGAGGAGATGGAGGCGCGTTTGACCAATCTAGAGCAAATGGATTCGGGAACGTTGACCGCTTTCAACGGTTTCAAGTTTGGAGGAGACAACACCTTCAACTATCTTCAAGGCAAACGCGTTCTGCGTCTCGCGATGACCGAACTGCGCAAGAGATCCGATCTGTCTTCCAGCATAGGTGTTGATCGGACACATAAAGGAAGGAAGGCTATTCGAAGGCAGATGGAGCGGTCCGTTTGGGATTTTCTCGCCTTTGAACTGAGCGATGACGAGAAATCTAGCATGGAAGCGGCGACCTCTGCCAAGAAACCACCAAGTTTTACCAGTAGACCACACTTGTCCCTCGCCGTCGACAGGGATGCCGTGTCGGCAAAGGTAACGTTGCCCAACAATGCGCGATCAGCATGGGGGTGTTTCCTGGCGCTTGATGAAAAGGGTTTCCAGAGGGTCGTGGATACGGTCTTGGACAATATGCGTCTGTGTCCTTTGTTGTCGGACAATCCCGGAATGAGCCCACGCCTGGTTGTTTTACAGCGGCACTGGCCGTCTAGATCGGCCCTGCCGGTGTCTGACGCGAGAATCGACATCGATCTGCGCACGTGCAGCAAAGCCAGTGGCAAGATCAAGTTTCAACCCGAGTGGATCGGCGCAGTCTTCGGCGCTTTGAGCAACAAGAACTCCAACCTTGAATTGCATATCGGCGCGAGATTCCCCTACCACACATGCAAAGCGATTCAGGAACCCAAGGCGCTCGACTTGGTGGCCGCAGTCTGGATCGCGTGCAGGCCATATATTTCAGTGCTTGGAATGCCGGTGTAGCCGGAGATTGACTGCGTCAACCATTGTCTGCAAGCACGCCTCCAAAACGAAACACGGAGTGAGGTTTGTGCAATCGAAGCAGCAACACGGCTGAACGAAGCTGGCTTTTTGCATGACCGGTCGGATTGCCAAGTCATGCCTCTGCGCAGATTGCTTCGTAAGTGACTTATCACAGGCCGGGCACAACGTTCGAAATCCCCACATGGGCAATGGTGGATTAGACACATCGCGTCACTCCCCAAAAGGCATCCAATGACCAGTGACTAAGCTCGATGCCCGATACTGAAGCACATCCAACATCCGAGCGACCTGAGTTTGAAATGATACATCCATAGTGGTCGGATGAGTTCAACAGTGAGGAACATTATCGTCGCGTCAATAAACTGGCTTTATACCTAACGACACGAGGCCATAGCTTGACCACGATCGTGTCAGACTGAACTCCAAGCGACATCAACGCTTCAATGTAGTAGAGATATCGGTCGCATGATTTATTTTCGACGGTGTGATGAGTCCTCTCGATAATCTGCTTGGGTTTTAAGTTATGCTGTCACTCGACGTCTTTATCGATTGGCCCCGGGAACCCAAAGTACGTCTTTTGCTCCGTTGTCGTTGGTGATGCGCGCCGCTACGAATAAGTAATCAGAAAGTCGGTTGATATAACGCAATGCCGCTTCATTGATGTCCTCGCCCTTTTCTTTTACAAGCTCTACCATCAATCTTTCTGCACGGCGGCAGAACGTGCGCGCCATGTGCAGATAAGCGGCTGCTGGCGTGCCTCCAGGCAGCACAAACGAGGTAAGCGGCAATAACTTTTGGTTCATGGCATCTATTTCCGACTCGAGCCGTTCTACTTGTGCTTCGATAATGCGCAGCGCCTCGCCACCTTTTCCGTCCTCGGGGACGGATAAGTCGGCGCCGAGATCAAACAAATCGTTTTGAATGCGCATCAGGGCCGTATCAAGGTCGCCTTTAGCGTGAAGTCGGGCGAGACCTAATGCTGCATTGGTTTCATCGACCGTGCCGTAGGCCGCGATGCGCAAGTCGTGTTTGGGCACCCGTGCGCCGGTACCAAGTCCCGTAGTGCCCCTGTCGCCGGTCTTGGTATAGATTTTATTGAGCTTGACCATGTGGCCCTGGCCTCATAGTGCAGAGTGATTGACATTGATGTGCCATGTTCATATCTGGTCGCGAGTAGCCGCCAAAGCTGCAGCTTGAAGTCGCCATTCCACATCTCGGCTATCTCATAAATAGCTCGCGTGCCCCAGGAGGTGTGTCTCTTTCCATTGATTAAAATAGATTGCGAAACTTCCGAACTCCTAAGCGAGTTTACCAGAACTGCCGTTTGAATTCCAAAAGGGCAGCAACCGAGTGCTGCGCCCACTCGCCGCCAGTGTGTGAACTCATTATCGAGTCTTTAGGTTCTGCAAATAGGCAGAATAGTGCTTGTGATAGAGACGGGGGCGCTAATTTGCCTCTGCAAACGGCGCCACAGTATCTGGGTTGATGATCCTGATAAAGTCCGCCTCTTCGACACGCAGAAGATCGCCGCTGTCCCTGGCATTGGCCCATTCGTAAAGGCTGGAATAGTCTTCTGCAGTGATCGTCACAATGTCGGGGTCACCTGCAGCAGTTTGGGGAACTGTCAACGCGATAACACCATACAGTACAAGGGCGCGCCATTGCGCTGTTCTCACTGATAACGACGTCTTTGTAAAGCGCAAGGGCCTGGTCCTTTTGGCTTAACTTGGATTCCCACTCTTGCCATCTAAAATTTCGCCTGTTTCCCTTAGAAAACCGTCTAATCGGAAGCTTATCATTTGATTTTTGCGACAAGATTCTTAACAACCAACCGAAATTGAACAAGTCGGGGGTTTCTGGGATTTATTTCTTAAATGTGAGGCGGTTTAGTCATTTATTTTTACCCGTGAGACATGATGAAACGCTTATATCTTGGGCCCCTGAAGAGCTTGGCGCATGCATTCGATGTGATTAAGCTTACTGTCGAACGCCGACCAATCATCGTTGTTGGCGATGCGGTCCCACAAGGCTTCGACTTCATCGATAATGAGCGTGCAAGGATGCTTACCTTGGAAGTAAGTATGGTCCAATCGATCCGGTGCGCTTGGGATGTATCTCAAAAGGCGCTCCTTTACAGAAATAAAATCCTTGCTCGTGTAAGTGTCGGCAACCGGACTTTCTTGCGTTCGCCTTCGGCTTTCGACACCTCCATACCAGTCAAAAAAGAATTGTTCGAAACCGATTTTCGTGTTCTGCAAAAACATGAAAGTATCGTTGATGAACTTCATGTCACTGTAAAACTCTTGAGGCTGAAGACCGAGCCGAACAAAGACCTTGTCACGTAATTTACGGCCGTAAGTGTCTGGATAAGTCTTAAGGGCGGCGACAAGTGCGTCTTTGGAGCAAATTAAACTAAGCGCGCCGGCAAGTTGTTTGAGATTCCAGAACATGATCTCGGGCTGACGGCCGTAAGCGTAAAGTCCAGTTTCGTCGAAATAGGCAGCTGTGAAGTTCGGGTCATAATGAGGCAGCATACGGTAGGGGCCATAATCAAAACTTTCTCCCGTGACATTCATATTGTCCGTGTTCATAACACCATGAACGAAACCCGCCGCCATCCAACTGGCCGTAAGCGCAGCCGCACGATCAGAGACGTGGCGCAAAAAGCCCACAACTCGCGCTTCGCCTTTGAGGCCCTCAAGATGCGGAAAGTAGTACTCAATGCAATGATTCAACAGAATCCGCAGGCGCTTTTCACTTCCCTCAAAGGCATGACGCTGAAATGTGCCAAAGCGGATGTGGGAATGATTGAGTCGCACTAAAACGCTTGAACGGGTGGGTGAAGGTTCATCGCTACGCCACAACTCTTCGCCTGTTTCAATGAGACTAAAGGTTTTCGACGTGTAGACACCCAGCGCTTCCAAAAGGGCCGTGATCAGGACTTCGCGCATCCCGCCTTTGAGTGTCAGGCGTCCATCAGCTGTTCGCGAATAAGGCGTTTGACCACTGCCTTTGGTTCCCAGATCCAAAAGCCGTCCATCTTCCGAGTCACGCAATTGGGCAAATAGGAAACCTCGGCCGTCGCCAATTTGCGGGTTGTAAACTTGAAACTGATGGCCGTGATAGCGTATGGCCAATGGCTGTTGGATATTTTCGGGCAACGGCTTGAAGTGCCCGAAGTGTAAAAGCCATTCGTCATTCGTCAGGTCGTCCAAACCGACAGGCGCGGCCCACCGGTCGTTGCGATAGCGCAGGACGTATTTCGGAAAACGCGCTGCCTCGACAGCATCAAAAAAGCCCTCACCGACGTCAGGATAAACGGGCTCTGGCTGGTAACTCTGAGATACAGGCATCAGGATTGCCTAATCATTACTTTACTGATGCGCAAGCTATTCCGGCAATGGATCAAATGTTATCCTCGGGACTGCTGTTTGGCGGGGTCAAGTGCGGCCATAATGCAGAGATGGAGCTTGAGATCCGCCACCGTCGACCCCATCTATCATTTGAGGTTTTCAAAGATTTGGGGGCATACTAGGGAGACTTACAGCCGAGGAGGACGAAGCCCACTTCATGCGCTCCCGAACAACCTCAGCAAGAGCGAGCCTCATATTTGTCGGCGCAGGGCTTTTGGCTTTGTTTGCCCATCGCTGGACCGAACCCGCCGATGCCCAATCCCGCGCGGAAATTGCGCGCATCCTCGAAATCCAAGGGCCTATCGGCCCGCCGGTTGCCGACTATATCGAAAAGGGCATACGCGCGGCGCATACCGACGGCGTCGACCTGATCATCCTTGAAATGGACACACCGGGCGGGCTTGATGCCAGCATGCGGCGCATAATTAAAGAAATTCTGTCGTCGTCTGTACCTGTTGCGAGTTATGTCTCGCCTAGCGGCGCGCGTGCTGCCAGCGCGGGTACGTATATTCTTTATGCGAGTCACATTGCTGCCATGGCGCCCGGCACTAATTTGGGCGCGGCCACGCCTGTGCAAATCGGCGGCAGCAATCCTCTGCCCGATCTTGAGGATCAGGAGGAGAGCAAAGACGAAGACAAAGATGAGGGTGCGGAGGAGTCCGACGACGAAGAAAAGACAGCCGAGAAGAAGGACGAAGAAGAAACGCCCGCCATGTCGAATCAGGACAGCATGCGCGCCAAAGTGATCAATGATGCTACCGCGTACATTAAAGGTCTAGCCGAACTGCGTGGGCGCAATCAGGACTGGGCGGTTAAAGCGGTGCGCGAAGCGGCAAGCTTATCGGCCACCGAGGCTGCTGAACAAAATGTTATTGATTTCGTCGCCATCAATTTGTTGGACTTGCTTGCTCGGTCGAACGGCCGCAAGGTCGACATGGGGGGTGAAGACTTTGTAGTCAAAACGAAAGATGCCGTTCTTGAGCGTGTCGAGCCGGATTGGGCGACACGCATCTTGGCCGCGATAACTGATCCGAACGTCGCCTTTTTGCTGATGACCATCGGTTTTTACGGCCTATTCTTTGAGCTTGCCAATCCAGGATCCATCGTACCCGGCACGTTCGGTTTTATCGCATTGGTCATGGGTCTTTACGCGCTGAGCGTCCTGCCGGTCAGCCTTGCAGGCGCCGCACTGATTTTGCTCGGCATTGTGCTTATGATTGCGGAGGCCTTTGCGCCTTCCTTCGGTGCGCTTGGTGTGGGCGGGCTTGCCTCCTTTGCGCTTGGGTCTACTATGTTATTTGACACGGACGCGCCGGGCTTCACTCTTGATTGGCAGGTGATCGTCGGCACGACCGTCGCCACCGGCATTTTTGTCGCTACGGTCATTGTGTTTGCGCTGGGTGCTCAGACCAAACGTGTGGTTACCGGCAGGCGGCATATGATGCGCCAAATCGGGGTCGTTGACACGTGGCAGACTACTAACGGCTGGGTCATCGTCGACGGCGCCCGCTGGCGGGCGTCTTCCGACAAGCCACTTGAGCCTGGTCAATTTGTCAAGATCGTTAGTATTGACGGGCTTAAGCTGAAAATAAAACCAATTGACAGGTGAGATGAAGACACTCTCTCGTGTCCTAGAGAAAGGAACGTACCATGACCATGGAAATACTCATCGTTGGGATTCTAGCCCTGGTCTTCCTGGTTTCGGCGATCAAGATATTGCGCGAATATGAACGGGGGGTGATTTATACATTCGGCCGTTTCACGGGCGTTAAAGGCCCCGGCCTCATTATTGTCATTCCATTTGTGCAAGCGATTGTGAGGGTTGACTTGCGTACACTTGTACACGATGTGCCGAGCCAGGATGTCATATCTAAAGATAATGTGTCAGTAAAAGTGAATGCCGTAATCTACTATCGCGTAGTCGATCCTAACTTGGCGATCAACCAAGTGGAAAACTTCATTGCAGCGACGAGTCAGTTGGCTCAAACGACGCTCCGTTCGGTGCTGGGAAAACATGAACTCGACGACATGCTGTCGGAGCGGGACAAACTCAATCGCGATATTCAGGAAATCCTGGACCTTCAAACGGAAGCCTGGGGCATCAAGGTCGCCAATGTGGAAATCAAACATGTAGACCTTGACCAAAGTATGATTCGTGCCATCGCCAAGCAGGCGGAAGCGGAGCGGGAGCGTCGCGCCAAAGTGATCAATGCCGAAGGGGAGCAGCAGGCGGCGCAAAAGATTGCCGAAGCCGCGCGCATTCTCGCGACACAGGAAAATTCGATTCAACTTCGCTATTTGTCAGCGCTTCAAGATATTGCAAACGACCGTACCAACACGATCGTGTTTCCGTTCTCTTTCGAAGCCATCGCCGAAGCCCTCAAAAACCGTAGTTAGTTGCAATTAGACTCGGCGTCATTGCGGAGTGAAGATAGGCATTGCGTTGCTACCGGTGCATGGTCTCGCATCAACTCCGGGACGATGTCGTGAATATAAAAAAGCCCATACTTCATGAAAAACTTGGTTCTTATCGGCGGCGGGCATTCTCATGTTGCGGTACTCAAACGGTTCGCCATGAAGCCCGTGTTGGATGTGCGTCTGACTGTGATTTGCCACGACACGGACACATTCTATTCCGGCATGTTGCCGGGATTGATCGCGGGCCATTATTCATTTGACGATGCGCATATTGACTTGCGCCGTCTTGTCCAATTTGCCGGTGCACGCTTTTACAAAGACGCGGCGCTCGACCTGGATTTGCAAGACAATCGGGTTTTTTGCAAAAGCCGCTCACCCGTTCCTTTTGATATTTGTTCCATAAATGTCGGTTCCGCACCGGCAACAAAGACGATCCCTGGCGCTGCGGAACATGCGGTTCCGGTCAAACCGATTTCCGGCTTTCTCTCTCGTTGGCAAAAGATTATGGATGTCGTCAAAAGCCGGAGCGGTCCATTTAACTTCGGCATTGTCGGCGCCGGTGCTGGTGGTGTGGAACTTGCCCTGTCGGCGCACTACGCTATTCATGAGCAGGTTCGCCTGCAATCGTCCGGCAAAACAGGTGTGACCTTTCACATCTTTGATGATAGTTGCCGCGTCACGCCCACACACAACGAGAGCGTCAGCGCCCGCCTTGCGAGACTACTGGAATCGAGAGACGTCAAAATCCATGTTCGGGAACGCGTTGTTCGGGTGACCGATGATGGTGTCGAACTTGGAAGCGGCAAATTCATCAATCTAGATGCGGTGCTTTGGACGACGCAGGCGGCCGCACCCGCTTGGCTCAGACAAACAGACTTGGCGCTGACGAATGAAGGTTTCATTGAAGTCGATGATTGTTTGCGCTCCGTATCCCACGGGCACGTTTTTGCTGCCGGTGATGTCGCGACCATGGTCAATCATCAACGGGAAAGAGCCGGTGTCATGGCCGTCCGCCAAGGGCCGCCACTTGCGCGCAATATAAGACGCGTTCTGGAGAGCCGTGAGCCCTTGCCCTTTATACCACCGAAAAAGTGGCTAAGCCTTATCTCGACGGGGGACGGGAAGGCCGTTGCGTCTTGGTGGAGCTTGAGCGCCCAAGGGTCCTTGATTTGGCTCTGGAAAGATTGGATTGATCGACGCTTTGTGGACAAATACGACACCTTTCCGGATATGTCGCCAAAGAGATATTATCCGTCTATGGATAACTTGGATGTAGACGGAGAGTCGCGGCTCAAAACGCTCATGCGCTGTGGCGGCTGCGCCGCCAAAATCGGCGCCCCTATTCTCACCCGTGTGTTGAGTCGCCTCAAAGAGGTTTCATCCAACGACATCACCCTGTTTGAAGACGCGGCCATCATTACCCCTCCCGCAGGCAAAGTGCTGCTTCATTCTCTGGATTTCTTTCGTGCCTTTATTGATGATCCTTATTTGTTCGGCCGTATCACCGCCGCGCATGCGTTGAGTGACCTTTACGCCATGGGCGCCGTGGCACACAGTGCGCTTGCTCTCGCCGTGTTGCCTCCAGGACCGGATGCCTTTGTCGAAGAAGATCTGTTTCTCATGTTGCAAGGTGCGGTGGAAACCTTCGAGCGGTTGAATGTGTCGCTCGTGGGTGGCCACAGCGGTGAAGGTGCGGACATGGGTTTGGGATTCGCCGTTACCGGGTTTGCCGAGCCTGAGCGTATTTTGCGCAAAAGCGGTATGAAGCAGAACGACGCGCTGGTGCTAACCAAACCACTTGGCACCGGAACGCTTTTGGCTGCTCACATGCAACTCAAAGCCAAGGGGCGCTGGATCGACTCAGCTCTTGAAGTCATGCTGGAAACGTCGAAAGCTGCTGCGGACATATTCGCTGCCAACTGTGCCACCGCATGTACAGATGTGACCGGCTTCGGTCTCGCTGGTCATGTTCTTGAAATGGCCCGGGCCTCAGGCATCGGCTGCGAAATCGATATGAATTCATTGCCGATTCTCGAAGGCGCAAAAGAAACGATCGCACAAGGCATCTTGAGCACGCTTTATCCACAAAACGTGCACGTCGCCAAGTACATCGTGAATTCAAACGAAGCATCCAAACATCCACTCTACGAACTTCTTTTCGATCCGCAAACTTCTGGCGGTTTGCTTGCCAGCGTGCCTCAGCACAAAGTGTCTGCCTGTCTGAGAGAGCTTGCCAGGGTGGGGCACGACGCTGCGCGCGTGATCGGTGTGGCTAAAGGAGGCGGTCCGATTTTATCTCTGACGGGATTCTGAAACGCCTATTCAGTCCTTTGTTAAGAATGCCTAAGCTTTTGAATTAGAATTAGAATCTTTAATTCTTTTTATGGTTTTATTTTGCTGACTTTTGGTGTTTTGTGAGGTGTAAATTTTGCGGTTTGTGATTCACTTTTGGAGTGTGAGTTGCCTTTCGGAAGCACCTTGTGAAGCCAAATAAGCCGCCGCTTACAGATGCGCAGAATCTGTTCCGGGGACTGACTTACACCGGTTTCGGACATGATGATGACGAGGTCAATGCCATTCTCGCCGCCAGATTGGACTTCCGCCTTTTGCTCAAGTGGTTCAGGAAAATTCGTGTCTTGTTTCCCTAAACCTCCAAACCCTATCAAAACGGACAAATCAAAATCTACGCCAGCTAACAACAAAATCAGATTATTAACCGGATAACTATTTACCGAACTCAGATTCACACCAATCTGCGGCATCGGCGAGCGCATGGGATTTGTGTGAACGGAGCATCAGATGATGGTGTTCGGTTCCGCGGCGGTTCATAGACCGTTGGTAAGCCGGATCATAGTGAACCTTGAGTATATCCTGAACGAAGTCGGTCCAGGCTTCATCCTTCACAAGCCCGGTCCATCTCTCGACCTTTTCTTTACCGTGCAGGTCTTTCAACGGGCGGATCAACTGAAGCAAATGTTCGGGTGACTTAAGAAAGTGGGCATAATCCTCAAGCAAAAGCGCGACACGGGTCTTGAGCGGAGCTTCGATTTGAACGCGTGTTGCTTTTTTGAGGGCGTTCCAAACTCCTGCTGGGCACGATCGGTTGCCAATCTTGTAGCTTTCGGCTTCAAGCCAGACTGGGCGCTTATCATCAAAGGAAGTTAGTGCGCGCCATAGCTGTGACTCGAAGTGCTTTTGAGAAGGCTGCTCAGTCCCTGGCATATGACCCAATACCGAGCCGCGATGTTCCGCCAAGCCCTCCAGGTCTAAAACTTGAAAGTCGTGCGCTTTCATGAATTCGAGCAATCGCGTTTTACCGGTACCTGTAAGCCCTGATAGACAGATGTAGCGAAACTGGTTGGGTAGAGTAGCCAAGTCCCTCACTACCTTGCGCCGAAAAGTCCGGTAGCCGCCGATTAGCAATGTTGTTCGCCAGCCGATGTGGGAAAGCACGGTTGCAAGCGAGGCCGAGCGTTGACCACCGCGCCAACAATAAATGAGAGGATGAAAGTTCTCGGCCAGATCACTGAGCGGCCCTTCGAGCATGTGTGCGATATTCCGTGATACAAGCGCCGCCCCGAGTTTGCGTGCCCGAAATGGGCTGTCTTGGTTATAGATCATGCCGACCCGCACCCGCTCCTCATCGTCGAGCACGGGCAGGTTTACAGCGCGCGGCATGTGATCAATGGCGAACTCCGAGGGCGCCCGCACGTCGATCACCATGTCGTACTCGTCGCTTCCGACGTCATCGGTATATTCAACTGGACGGCTGACCATTATTTCTCTCGGCCGCGATGGTTGATATTTGTGCTGATAATATCCTTCACGCAGTTAGCGCGAAATCAAATGCGTTAAATCAGGGTGACTTTTCCATGCTTTCGGCGGCTGACGTGTGACCGCCATGAGCGGAATGCCCGGTACGTGGTCGCGTATGGCTTCCACCGTTTCTTCAAGCGGGACGGGACTTTCTTCCGATTCCGAAATCACGATGCCGGCGAGATCGAGATGACGGGTCTTAAACGCGTCCACCGCCGTCAATGTATGACTGATGGTGCCGAGATACGAGCCGACGACAAGGATCGCTGGCATATTGAGTGCCATGATCCAATCGATGTTGAGCTTGCTCTGGGCGATAGGTGCCATGATACCGCCCACTCCTTCGATGAGCAGAGGTGTTTTTTCCATTGCCGTCTGACATGAACCTATAACGTGATCGAATATGAGTTCACGCCCTTCGCGCTTGGCTGCCATGTTAGGAGCCATGGCGCCAGCGAACCGCCACGGAGAAATGTCGTCCATATTTTTTTTCGTAAGCGGACGATTTAGTGACGCCAACAGCACGCCGGGGTCACTTTCTTCCGCGCATACAGGGTCGAAGCCCGAGACTACGGGTTTGAAAGCATGGGGGTTTTGCTCTTTCGCTCTGAGTTGACGGATGAGCAGTGCCGTCACATAGGTCTTGCCTATGCCCGTCCCCGACGATGTGACAAAAAGATGTGCACTCATGCCACACGGCGTGGCATCACGCGATCACGGACGAACTGCGCCAAGCGGCGAATATCCTGCCTCCGGTGACCGGCGGCAAACGTAAAGCGCAGGCGTGCCGTGCCCTCCGGCACCGTAGGCGGACGAATGGCAGACACGAGGAATCCTTCCCGCTCTAACTCCTGCGACACGGCCAGCGTCGTCTCCGGATCTCCCAGAACGAGTGGTACGATCGGGGAGTGGGGTTCAGGTAGACTTGCAATTCGCGCAAATAGTTTGGCGTTCTCGACCGGCCGCGCACAAAGAGCTGGATCGTTTTCAAAGATATCGAGTGCTGCAAGACTTGCCGCGATGGACGATGGCGGTAACGCCGTCGAATAAATGAGGGTGCGTGCACGTGTTTTGATTAGACTTATCACTGTCTGTGACGCGCAAAGAAAACCGCCATACGAACCGAATGCTTTGGATAGTGCGCCCGTTTGCAAACTCAAATCTGCAGGCAGGGAACCGTCTCCGACATATGATGAGCCCCGTCCGTTGTTAAGTAACCCAATCCCATGAGCGTCATCGATGAGCAACCATGTATCGCATTCGCGCGCAATTGCGACAAGGTCGGAGATCGTTGCCAAATCACCGTCCATGCTGAACAGGCCATCCGTCAGAATAATGGCGTGGCGGGCATTGCCGCGGTGCTCTTTGAGTAATTTGTAAGCGTGGTCGGCATCGTTATGACGAAACGTGAGAGTCTCTGCGCGGGCCATGCGTGCGCCGGCAAATAAGCAATTGTGGGCGAGTTCGTCGATCAGGATCAAGTCGTTCGGCCCGATCAATGCAGGGGTCACGCCGATATTGGCCAGATAACCTGAACCGAAGACAATAGCAGCTTCCGTTCTTTTGAGATTCGCCAGACGACGTTCCAAGCGATCATAAAGGGGATGATTGCCAGTGATGAGCCGGGAGCCTCCGGCACCAGCGCCATAACGGTGGGCGGCGTCAGCTGCTGCCTGCTTCACTTCTTGGTTCTGGCTCAGGTGAAGATAATCGCTGCAACAAAATGAAATGAGCGTACGCGGCCCGTCCGGTCCAGAACGGACCGCTATGCCCTCCGTCCCGCGTTCCGTGACTGCAAGCCGCCGGCGCAACGCTTTTGACTCAAGCTGATCCAATTTGGTCCTGGCAAAAGCGTCTAAAGATGACATGGCGGAGTCCTGCGCCTAGAAATCGCATGCGCACTATAGTACAGGATTGCCACAGGTCGATCTCTATCGATCGGCGGTGCTTACGCCCGGTTCCAAGGATGTTCCATGAACAAGACTTCAGACTGGCTTCGTAACGGCTTGAATCATATTTGGCTGCCTTACACTCAAATGAAAACGGTGCCCTTGCCCTTACCTGTCGCGAAGACTGAGGGTGCCAAGCTTATTCTTGAAGACGGGCGCGTATTGATCGATGGCTGCGCCAGCTGGTGGACTTCCTGTCACGGCTACAATAATCCGTACATTGCCGAGGCCGTGCATCGTCAACTCCAAATGATGCCTCATGTCATGATGGGCGGCCTTGCCAATAAACAGGCCTACAGGTTGGCGCAGCGCCTCGCAGGTTTTCTGCCCGGAGATTGCGCACGTGTCTTCTTGGCAGAATCCGGTTCGGTAAGTGTCGAAATTGCTTTGAAACTGGCACTTCAATATTGGATCAATCGGGGAGAATTCGGTCACACGAGATTCGTTTGTTTCGAGCACGGCTATCACGGCGACACGTTGGGCACGATGTCCGTGGGCGACATGGGTCGGGGAATGCATGGTGCTTTCAAAAATATTCTGTCGCAGCATCATTTGCTACGTGTGCCCACGGATGATGAAACCCGTGCAGACTTTGAAGATTTTCTCGAAAAAAAGGCGGGTGAAATTGCGGCCGTTATCATCGAGCCTCTTGTGCAAGCGGCCGGCGGCTTCAAATTTCACGATGAGGAAACACTCAAGTTCATTCGCTTCGAAACGGACCGCCGTGGTGTATTGCTGATTTGCGATGAAATCATGACAGGCTTTGGCCGTACCGGGTCGCTTACGGCCTGCGAACAGGCGGGTGTCGTGCCTGATATCATCACACTGTCAAAAGCGCTAACGGGCGGCACGCTTCCCCTGTCTGCTGCCATTTCGAGCGCGCGCGTGGGCGAGGCATTTATATCAGACGACCCGGATGCGGCCCTTATGCACGGACCGACATTCATGGGCAACCCGATCGCTTGCGCCGCGGCCAATGCCTCGCTTGATCTCTTTGAACAAGAACCGCGCCTTGAACAAGTCGCTTCTATCGAGCGTTACTTGAAAAACGTCTTGCCAGGTGCGCGCTCGATTCCCGGCGTACGCGACGTGCGCGTGAAGGGCGCCATCGGCGTTATTGAACTGAACGGGATGCGCGAGTTGAACTGGCTCAAACAGCGTTTTGTCGATCAGGGCGTGTTCATCCGTCCATTTGAAAACGTCATTTACATCACGCCGGCCTTCACCATCGCGGAGGATGAACTAAGAAAATTGGTGGATGCGATGCTGAATGTCACAAAAGAATGGTCGGTGAAATTTCATAGCGGTCTTAACTCTCATCATCGGGATTAAGCTGGATTTGACGGTAGTGAAAATCGTCGCGAATGGGCATATAGTTAAGCAACCGATCTCAAAATCGGTAACGGAGAGTGCTCATGTTTATTAACTTTTGGTATCCCGCCCTCAAGAGCGACGACTTAAAAGAAGACCCCCTACATGTTCGAATGTTGGGGCAGGATTTTGCTCTGTTCAGAGATTCGAACGGCAAGGCGCACTGTTTGAGCAATGTCTGCATTCATCGCGGCGGTTCGCTTGCTCACGGTAAACGCAAAGGTGATTGCATTGAGTGTCCCTATCACGGTTGGAGGTTCAACGGCGATGGGCGATGCACGCGAGTCCCATCTATGGGGCCCGATGCCAAGATTCCACCCCGCGTCAAGGTCGATGCCTATCCCGTGGAGGAGAAATACGGTCTCATATTGACGTTTCTAGGCGATTTACCGCAAGAGCAACGCCCCTTCATCATGAAGATTCCCGAATATGGCAAAGAGGGATGGCGCGCGACCATTCAACACTGGGTCTTTAATATTGACTACAAACGCTCGATAGAGAACGGCATTGACGGCGGACACAATGAATTCGTTCATCCCACGCATGGTTATTCCGGCTCCCGTTCTCCAGAAGAACTGCGAGTGGGAGACCGCGAAATATTCGAGAACGAGTGGGGGAGAGGCGTTTGGGGCCGGAGCATAAGACCGCCTTTGCCCGACCGTAAAATGCGCGCAGCCTCTGGACGCGATACGGACGGGATCATCGAAGGGGGTACCGGCCATCACGGCGCTAATTGCGTATGGACTTATATCCACCCGGCAGAGCATATGTTCATACATCAATATCTTTTTGAAACGCCCGTCGATGAAAGTCACACGAGTATTTATCTCGTCAATTTGCGGAACTTTCTCATCGAGCCGGAATATGATGCGCGGATGATGGAGCGCAACCAGTATATCGCTTTCCAAGACCGGGATGTCTTGCTTCGACTGCGCCCTGTTCTCACACCGCGGACCAACACAAAAGAGACTTTTGTGCCTGACGATGAGCCGATTGCGCACTATCGTGAAAAAATCAAAGAATGGGAGGCCAGGGGCTGGCGCATCGATATCGATAAGGTAAGAGCTACCAAGGATAGAGTGGCGTATGCCATTCCGAGCCCCGCGCGGCATGATAACAAAGGGTGGGCGCTTGATTCCGTTCCGCTGCTGCCTCGACGCGACGTTTCCGGACGGATGATACAGGCCGCCGCCGAATGACCGAGGCCCAGCTCGTATTCCCCGGCCCGGGTATTGATTGTTGTGTTAGGCTTGATCATCGCCCTGGCCGGGGCTAGCTTGCGCGATGGTCTGAACGGACTGCGCCCGCTGCGGGCCTTGCGGTTGAAACTTGACTGAGGTCCCCGTCCAAAAAGAGAAAGCGCGCGATCGTGGCATCAAGAGAACCTCTGCTGATTACCGGTGGCGCGGGCTATATCGGGAGCCACGTCGTGCTGGCGTTTCGCACAGCCGGCTATCCCGTCGTTATTCTCGACGATCTTTCTACGGGGTGGCGAGCGTCCGTTCCGAGCGATGTCGCCTTCATCAAGGGTGACGTTGGTGATTCCGGCACTGTCGGCGGCGTCATCGCTGAACATCGAATCGCCGCTGTCGTGCATTTGGCCGCCAGCATCAGAGTTCCCGAATCGGTACGTGATCCTCTTCTGTATTACCGCAACAACAGCGTTGCGAGCGCGAATCTGATCCACGCCTGTGTCGACGGCGGAGTGAGACGATTTGTCTTTTCCTCTACGGCGGCGGTCTATGGCATTCCCAGTGTGCTTCCGCCGTCTGAAGACGCACCAACAGCTCCCATCAACCCGTATGGCAGTTCCAAGCTGGTTACGGAATGGACGCTTCGTGACACAGCAGCGGCTCACGATTTCCGTTACATTGCACTGCGTTACTTCAATGTCGCGGGCGCCGACTCGAACGGCCGGGCGGGTCAGTCCAACCGAAACTCCGAGCACTTGATCAAAGTCGCTTGCGAGGCGGCAATCGGGTTGCGCGATCACGTCACCGTGTTCGGCACGGACTACGATACCCCCGACGGCACCTGCGTGCGCGACTACATCCATGTTTCCGACTTGGCCGCCGCCCATGTCGCTGCCCTTCGAGACCTGGAGAAGGGCGCTGGCAGCCGCGTGCTCAATTGCGGCTACGGCCGAGGGTATTCCGTCAGCGAGGTGCTCAAAGCTGTGCGGGCGGTTGCCGAGGTGCACTTCGATGTTCGTGAAGGTCCACGCCGCCCTGGCGATCCGCCGGCGCTGGTAGCCGATGTCACCCGGATTCGCAAGACGCTGGAATGGTCGCCCCAACACGATGACCTTGGCTTTATCGTTCGCAGCGCGTTGTCATGGGAGAAGAAAATGGCATGTGCGCCGCGGGTCCGGGATAAGGGGATGTCGGACGGTGTTCGTTTGCCGCTGCCTCTAGAATATTGATGTTTTCTGCGCAGGAGGATCCGGTATCCCACAGATTTCCGCAGTCTGGTTCTTCTACGGTTTTCCCGCAGGTTGATACTGTACCCTGCAATCCGTATAACCCGCCCCTCGGTTTAGTTGATATGCTGCGGCAGCTTCTCTTCCTGATAGAGTTCGACCCAGTCCACGATTCACCGCAAAATATCGGTATTACACGTGCGAATTTGCACTCGATGCGGCTGGCGCGTTCAAAGTGAAAGTATCGTTCAAAGTTAAGACTTAAGATTATGCTGCCGGATCTCGCATACCCGCTTTTCATCGGCTTTTTAGTCACCGCCCTCATCGGCGCCTTGATTAGATTGGCCAAGCCCTGGCTCGTCCTCTTCATTGACGATCCCATGACCGGCCCGCATAAATTTCACGAGACACCTACCTCCAGGATTGGCGGTCTTGCCGTGTGCTCCGGATTTTGGGCCGCGGCAATTCTGTCGCCGCCGCCGGTGCGCGACCTTCTGGTTTACGTCGGCGCCAGTGTCACATTCGCTTTTTTGGCGGGTTTGATCGAAGATTGCACCAAAACCGGCTGGATCACATTGCGGTTTGTTGCACCGATGCTTTCGGGCCTCGTCTTTTGCCTCTTGACCGGCTACGCCGTCACCCGTGTTGAAGTACCTTTCCTCGATCGTGTGATGGCAATACCTTTCATCGCAATAGCCTTTACCGCCTTCGCAATGGCCAGTTTAACGCACGCCATCAACATCATTGACGGGTTTCACGGTCTGGCGACAGGAGCCACGATCATCATGCTGGCGGCGTTTTCCGTTGTTTCCCTCAAGGCGGGCGATCAGGACATGGCGTTGTTTTGTTTCGTTGTCATCGGTGTCCTGGCAGGCTTTCTGTTGGTGAACTTTCCGTTCGGCTGGGTTTTCTTAGGAGACGGAGGAGCATATATCCTGGGCTTTGTTCTCGCCTCCGCGGCCGTCATGGTTCCCATGCGAAATCCTGATATTTCCCCGTGGATCAGCGTTGTCATAGTGGCTTACCCTTTGTTGGAGACTGCGTTTTCGGTCATTCGAAAGAGTTGGAGAGGCGGGAACCCTTACCAGCCCGACGGACTGCATCTTCACATGTTGGTTTACCGACGATTCGGAACGAGGCTCGTCAAAGAGGCCACGAACAAGTCACTTGGCAACTCCGTGACCGGTATGCTCATGTGGGCAGGCCCAATGGCGAGTTTGATTGTGGTCGTGCTTATTCCGTACGGTCGGGACTGGTCACTCCTCTCCTTGGCGTTGCTGCTCGCGCTTTACGCCCTGGCATACCGAAAAGCGGCGCTGTGAGTGACTGAGATGGTTCCGGTTTATTAGAAGACGAGGGTCGAGTCGGCGGCGCTTCAGGCGATTGCCCTGCAACATCAAGTTCACCCATACCGAGAGAACACATGGAAGGATCGGCTCGCCAAGGCTCTTGACTTGGTAATCGGCGAACGCCCTGAACGCGAGGTTCTGTTGGGTAGCGGCGGGACCCCTTATTGGAATTGCCGCCCGTTTCGCTTTGTCACCGGAGACACAACGAGTGCTGACCAAGAAGGCCGTTATCACGACTTGCAACATGTCCCGACTGCAGAGAGAATATCTCCGTCTGAGGTGGCAGGTTCCATAAAGACGCCATTTCAGTCTGTGAATGGACCATATGATGCTTCCTTTGCACCCCTTGATAGGATCTCTGCTGGCAAATCCGTGAGTTCGCCAGCGCAACCGAACAGTCTATACTCGCCGTTGCAGCCGCCCCAGACAGGATTACAGACTTGTTCAAACACGTTCTCCGCGCTTCACTGAGTGTTCTGCTTCTATGGATATTGCCTCCGGCCTGGGCGGGCGATGCCATACGCGTCGGCGTTTACGGCTTCCCCGTCGGCGCCGGCAATCCCTTTCAATCTACGAGCATTTCGGAAACGTTTGTCTATTCGGCAGTCTACGACAGTCTTACCCAAATAGACGAAGATGGTTCGGTTCTGCCGATGCTGGCGTTGTCCTGGCAAGCCGTCGATCCCGTTACATGGCTCTTCGATCTCCGGCCGAACGTGACGTTTTCAAACGGCGAGCCGTTCACGGCAGACGCCGTGGTCAAGGTTGTCGAGTATCTCACATCCCCGGCGGCCCGAGGCGACACGATGGCACGGGAGCTTTCGACATTGGCATCCGCGCGTACCATCAGTACACTGATAGTTGAAATAAAGACAAAGGCACCTTCCCTTATTTTACCGACTTTGATGGCTGCCGTCCGCGTGCCGGCGCCCACCTTTACGGATCAGCTCATAGCGGGAATGCCGACGGAGGCGCCCGTGGGCACAGGCCCTTTCGCAGTGACCGAATGGAACAATAATCGACTCTATCTTATTGCTCATAAAGCGAGTTGGCGCCCTCCGAAAGTGAGCAGACTGGAGTTTTGGCTCGTCCCTGAACGAACTGCGCGCCTTCAGGCCGTGATCTCGGGCGATTTGCATATCGCCTATGGTCTTGGTACGGAGGATATTCCGAATCTTGAACGCAGCGGTCATGACTATTTTTCGGATCACGCTGGGGGCGTCTTCGGACTCTCCTTCATCAACGTGAAAGAAGGCCCCATTCAAAGCCAAAAAGTTCGCCAAGCTTTGAATTATGCCGTCAATAAGCAGGCTTATATCGACGTCTTGCTGCAAGGACGCACGTTGCCCGCGTCGCAGGCCACGCCGTCAGTCGCGTACGGCTTCGATCCGGAACTGAAGCCGTATCCTTACAATCCGGATCGGGCGCGTGAGCTGCTGGCAGAAGCCGGATATCAACAGGGCTTCGAATTGGTTGTCGAAGCGGTCATTGGGGGTACAACCAGCGGCAGTGAAATCATGCAGTTCGTCGCCGCGCAATTGGCGGATGTGGGTGTGCGCATGGAAATCCGTGCGATTCCCATTTCCGAACTTATTCGCAAGCTTGTAAACGGCGGCTTCGCGGGAGCGGCTTTTGCGATGGACTTCGGCACTATTCCGACGTTGGACGCGTTGCGGCCGCTGCCGATGCATTCCTGTTTACGGACTGTGCCGTGGTATTGTGATCCTGTCGTCGTCCCCTGGATCGAAGAAGCGCAAACGACATTCGACCCCGAGCGGCGTCTCGAATTGCTGCGCATGATTCTGAGACGCTATCACGAAAATCCGCCGATGTTGTTCTTGCATGAAGCGGTTGCGGTTGACGGCCTGAACAAGTCGCTCAAGGGTTTTGCACCCCGTGCGCGCCTACCCAACTATCACGACCTTGAGTTCATGGATTGAGCGGACCACTGCAGTTGACGTTCGAGAAGAGGCGGTGCCGATTTTGTTCGCTTGGCCGGCACGGGCATTCCGGTCGAGGATGGTGCCTAGGCTTGCCCGTGCAGGTAGAGTCGATCTGACCGCAAAGCACGTCCGGGCGCACTAAGCCTCTCTCGAAGAGAGGGATCAAAGTAGGAATCATCAACAGCGGCTGATCACTTCGATCGGCCATATCGGGCGAGATGACAGGGGTATTGGGAGCGGCATTCTTTACATGCATCGCTCACTTTAACCGGCAGCGACCCAACTCTCTACGGTGTCAGGACGGACGATATCGGCTTATGGTCTTCGAGTTTCACCGTGAAGTACCGGTTCTGAATACCGTTCACATATCCCGACCCCAAACCCGTCGCCTCATTCAAAAAACTGGGTATAGAAGAATAGTGCAATCACGCTGAAAACGAGAGTTGGCACCAAAAAGCCTACCGCCGCCCTCCAAATCGTGAATGAGATCTCGCGTTCCAATCGGAGCTGATCGATCATGGTCCAGCGGTTTACCACCCAAGCGGCGAAGACGGCTGCAAGAATCCCGCCCATAGGCAGCAGAATATTCGACGCGAGAGCGTCGAGCACATCGAAAATCGTGCTTGTCGTGAAACTTTTGAGGGCTGCAAGCGGATGCAGCCATTCAAGCACGTTGAATGACAAGGCGCTGGGTATGCCTGCGATAAAGACGAGTGCGCCCGTCATGATGGTGCCTTTGCGGCGGCCCCATTGACCGCGCTCCTCAACACGCGACACCACAACCTCCAGCAGCGAAATCGAAGAGGTCAGCGCGGCTACAAAGGCCAGAAAAAAGAATGCCGCGGCGACAACGATGCTGAACGGCATTTGTCCGAAGGCTACCGGGAGCGTGATAAACAGGAGTCCGGCACCGGCGGCCGGTTCCAGACCGTATTGAAAGACGATCGGAAAGATCGCAAGGCCGGCGATCAACGCTACGCTCGTATCCGAAAAGGCGATGAACATGCCGGAGCGCGGAATGCGCGCAGTGCTGTCAAGATAGGCGCCGTAGGTGATCATGAGGGCCGCTCCCACGCCGATCGAAAAAAACGCTTGGCCCACGGCGCTGATCACCACCTCGATCGTGATTTTCGAGAAGTCGAAGCCGAACAGAAAAGCGATAGCTTGGCCGGGATCCCCGATCGTGAGGGAGGTAAAGGCGATGATCAGGAGCAGGCAGAAAAATGTTGGCATCAAAATCCTTGACGCGGCTTCGACGCCGCGCTGGATGCCGCGCGCGACAATAGACGTCGTGACAAAAATAAAGACCGCTTGGAATGCGATCAGGAGATGCCACTGTTCCAGGAAAGCACGGAACGTTTCCCCGGATTGCTCGGCGGTGACGTTCACGAAGCCGCCGGCCACGGCCAGATAAGAATAATAGACAACCCAGCCGGCGATGACCGAGTAGTAGCTGAGAATAATGAAAGCGGCGATAACGCCGATCCAACCGGCGAAGCCCCAAAGGGTTGACGCGCCGCTTGCTACGGCTAAGGAGCGGTAACTGCCGGGCGCCGAGAGCCCCGCTTTGCGGCCGAGAGCCAACTCGCCCATCATGGCCGGCAATGCGATAAAGACGACGGCCAAAACATAGATGAGCACAAAAGCTCCGCCGCCGTTCTCGCCGGCCGTAAACGGAAAGCGCCAGAAGTTGCCCAAACCCACGGCGGCGCCGATCGCGGCCATGAGAAAGCCGAAATGAGAGGACCACTTTTCGTGTCCGGTTACTGAACCGTTTGTTGTCGTCATCTTGCGCTCCCTCCCGGCAAATCACTTCCCGGCGGCCCGTTCCGCCGCGTGTTCATACTACCAGAGTCGGGCGATCATGACCGTTTCTGTTTCCCCGGACAATAAAGCCCAGTCTTCATACTCGTTGAGGGAATAGTCTTTACGGCTTGAACGTGATTGAAGGTCTCAAACCACCAAAGAGCGCCCGGATTTTCGGTACCGGTTATCGTGAACGATCTCAGATGTCTCGAAATGGCATTGCGCCTGTTGCCATACTAAGTTGTCTCTAAAATGTCTCGCGACACGGTCACCCTGACGCGTCTTCCTGCTTCAGGTGTGCAAGGAGACGCACAAAGCCTAGCCGTCATCCGGTATTTGCCGTAAGACAGGACTGGGGAAACGAGGAAAAAGACATATGACCTTTTCCGCCGACGGCGCCCGTGCGCTGGTGACCGGATCGAACCAGGGGATCGGCCTGGGCTTTGTCAAAGTCCTGCTTGAGCGCGGCGCCGACCATGTTTACGCGACGGCGCGTCGCCCCGAGACATTGGAAGCCGTGCGCGCTCTTGACCCGCGGCGGATTACGACATTGACACTCGACGTGACCCGTGCCGACCATCGGGAGGCGGCGGCGAAGGCCGCGGGGGACATCGACTTTCTGATCAACAATGCCGGAATATCGGGAAGTGCCGCCGATGAAGAGCGCCGTTTTTTGTCGGCGTCATCATTGGACGATGCGCGCCTCGTCATGGAAACCGATTGTTTCGCCCAGGCCGAAATGTGCCGTCTCTTCGTCCCCATCCTGGAGTCGAATTCGCCGGCGGCGATCATCACCATTCTTTCCATCGGCTCTCTCTTTTGTCTGCCCGAGTATGCGACCTATTGCGCGGCAAAGGCGGCGGCGGCCATCATGGTCAAAGGCGTCCGCACCGAACTCGCCCACAAGGACATTTTCGTGGCAGGTGTTTTTACGGCCGGCGTCGACACGCGCATGTCAGCCAAAAATCGAAAAGAAAAAATCTCGCCGGAGCAGCATGCCCATGACGTCTTGGACGCAGTCGCAAACGGCGTTGAGGATATCTTTGCGGGCGCCGGTGCGGAGAAGATTCGCGACGCCATCAACGCGGACGCCAAAGCGTTTGAACGTATGCACGGCGAGCGCTTTCACTCAAACCCCATGGTTTAGATCATCCCGGCCTGTGACGCTCACGATGAGTCTTTGTCTTCGGAAGTATTTTGATGGGTCTATTGTTTCTCGGCGGGTCGAGAGGCGAAGCGCATGACTGATCCGAAGGTGGAAAACGATCCGGTTCGGGATTTGCTGCGTCAAGCCATGGCGTTTCACCAAAATGGCCGTCTTGCCGAAGCTGACGATCTCTATACGCAGGTGCTCCGGTCCGAAGGGACAAATCCGCAGGCGTTGCGCCTCAGGGGCATTTTGGCGCGCCAGCGCGGCGACATCTTGGACTCGCTCGAAGACTTGAAAGCCGCTCTCGAAGCGGCGCCCGACGATGCGGACGCGTTGTGCGAGTTAGGCTTGAGTTACATGGACGCCGGTGAACTGACCCCGGCAGTGGCCGCCCTGCGCGACGCTGTCGATGCGGACCCGGAGTCGCCAAAGGCGCTTGCCAATCTTGGCGCGCTCCTGCAATACCGCGGTCATATAGAAGAGGCAATCGCCGCATACCGGCGCTTTCTCGCACTCGAACCCGGCGACATGGATGTGCGTTGCAATCTTGCCAAAGCGCTGGTGGAAGCCGGCCGCGGCGATGAGGCCGTCGCCGAGTCCAAGAGGACGGTTCGGCAGTCGGGCAGCCATCCGACGGCGGTCGCAAACATGGGAAATGTCTTGTGCGACATGGAGCGGTTCGACGAGGCCGTTGAGATTCTTGAGCGCGCGGTTGCGGCAGATCCCGGCGATGACGTGGCGTTGATCAATTTGAGCGTCGCCCGCCTGTCCCTCGGTCGCATCGACGGCGCCGTTGAGGCGCTTCAGGCGTCTGTTGCTGCCAATCCGCACAACGCCCGCGGCGTTGCCGACTTGGCGAATCTGCTTTCGGTGACGGGCGAAGCGTCACGGGCGCTTTCCATGTGCGAAACCTTTTTGGCCCAACATCCGGGCGAGCGCATGGTCGTCGCGTCATACGCCTACGGTCTGATCAACGCGGGCCGCGAGGATGCCGCCGCCGCACTTCTCGATTTCGACCGCTTTATCAATATTGACGACTTGGGTGCGCCGGAAGGCTACAACTCGATGGGTGATTTCAACCGGCGGCTCGCGGCGATCTTGTCCGAACATCCGTCGCTTCTGACCGATCCTTTAAGTAAAGCCACTTATGGGGGTAGCCAAACCGGTGAACTCGATTTCGACGATGACGAGACGCTGACTGCGTTTGAGACCATGATCGACGCGGCGATTGTGAAAGCCGCGGCCCAATTTCGGGCGGCAGGCGCGGTGCGGCACAGTCTTTTGGCCGATCCGCCCGCCGCCTGGACATTACGCGCCTGGGGTACGTTGCTGCGCGACGGCGGCCATCAGATCCCCCACATGCATCCGTTGGGCTGGTTGAGCGGCATCTATTACGTTCGGCTGCCGAAAGATATGAGCAAGGGTGCCTCTCACGCCGGCTGGATCGAGTTCGGTTCTCCGCCCTCACGTTATCGCGTGACGGGTCGGATCACGCGCCGCACCGTGGAGCCCAAGCCCGGACGTTTGGTGCTCTTTCCGTCCTATTTCTATCATCGAACCATGCCGTTCGCGTCGGCAGAACCGCGTCTCAGCATCGCGTTTGACGTAATGCCGACGCGGTTGCTTAAACCGGAGCGCGCTCTTCGGTTCGATCCTGCGTTCTGACCGCAGTGTCCACCTCGGTCTCGCCTTCCGAACGCGCAATAATCGCCGCGCCGCATGAATCGCTGAACACGTTCACCATGGTGCGGAACATGTCCAAAGGACGGTCGATCGCCAACATGAAGCCGACAATGAGATCCACTTTGGGACCCCCAAGGCCGACCGACTCCAGCACGATGAAAATGACCACAAGGCCGGCCGACGGTATCGCCGCCGCTCCGATAGACGCGAGCAACGCGGTCAAGATCACAATGGCCTGCTGAGTGATCGTGAGATCGACGCCCAGGACCTGGGCGATGAAAAGCACGCCTGCGCATTCGTAAAGCGCCGTACCGTCCATATTGACCGTGGCCCCCATGGGCAGCACGAAAGACGCCGTGCGGTTGGAAACGCCGACCTTTTGCTCGACCGTCTTGAGGGTCAGCGGAAGTGTCGCGCCCGATGAGCTTGTGGAGAACGCCACCAGGAGCGGGTCTACCATGTTGCGGAAGTGGATTCCCGGATGGATTCGACCCAATAGCAGAAGCAGCAGGGGAAGAATGATCAATATGTGGATCGCAAGGCCTGTCGCAATGGTGGCCCAGTACTTGGCGAGTGGCCCGAAGGCGCTGAGACCGAACTCGGCGATGGCCATAGTCATCAGTCCGAAAACGCCAAGCGGCAGGAAGCGAATGACCCCGCTCGTCAGCGCCATCATCGCCTGGAACGCCGCGTTGAACAAGGTGGTCAGCACCTCTTGAGGCTTGGACGGGAGGCTTCCGATCACGATCCCGAGCACGATCGAGAAGAAAATCACCGCCAGTATGTCCGCCTGCGCTGCTGCGGCAAAGACGTTCTCCGGGACGATATTGAGCAGCAACTGGATCGGGGAACTCGGCGTGGTCAAGTCGGGCAACGCCTCGCCCTGAGCAGACGCTAGATCTGCGCCCTCTCCCGGCCGGATAAGGTTCACGACGACAAGGCCGACGAGGATGGCCAAGGCGCTCGACACCACGTAGTAGCCGAGGGTCTTGCCGAACAGCCGACCAAGTGCGCGGCCCCCTCCCACGGACGCTACGCCGCTGACGATGGAGGTGACGATCAGGGGGACAATGATCATGCGCAAGAGCTTCATGAACAGGGTCCCCAGCCAACCTACCCATGCAGCGGCGGTCTCCCCGCCCGCGAGGCCGGTGACAACGCCCAGGACCATCGCGGCGAGCACTTGCCAGTGAAGTTGACGGTACCAGGGAAGCAATGCGGTTTCGGTCATGTCCAACTCCGAGTCTCTCTTGGTATCATGATTGCCGAAATGCCGGTCGGCATGTCGAGCATGGGTAGGTGAGCCACTTTCGCCGCCCGCCGCGCACTTTCAAACATATTCATGCTTTTGGCAAGGTTCTCCAGTCTTGTGCTTGTTTCCACCATTGCCTGGGACGGAGACGCGGTTTCTACCGGCGACGGACCTTGTCTGCGGAATAAAAAGGCTTTTCGGCATCTTGGGAGGTGGCGTGACCGCTTTTGTACGCGTCATTTATTTGTTGATCGCGTGGGTGCCTATCGGCCGTGTTTTGATGCGGCAACCATAAGGCGGCGTATCGGATTTGGCGGCGGCATATTCATGCTTGAGCCAAATGGTCAATTAGCACTGGCATAACCGCCCACCGGGCGACAGAAGCTCATTAATGTTGTAAGTATTCGGCGGTGTTAGTTCCCGAATAGATACTTCAGGCCGAGTGTCAGTGACCAATGGTTCATATCACTGATTTTGGTGAGGCTGGTCACGCCGGGAATCGGTTGCTCGGAGTAAGCGTTTCGATCTTCGATGTCGTCAACCATGGCATAGGATAGTTTCATGCCCAACAGAAACCTGTCATTCAGACTGTAATCGGCACCGACATAGAGATGTTTGGAAAAAGTGGTGTCATGCATGTCGACGTCCTGCCGGACGTTGCAACTCCTGCCGTTGCATCTGAATTGTTCCGGGTATTCGGCGCGATAATGCGCCCCGGATAACCTGACGAAGGAAAGCCCCAGTCCGGCACCCAGGTAAGGTGTAATCCGGCTCTCCGCAGAGGGGAAATCATAGTAGACATTGAGCGATAGCGTGCGGGTTCTCAGATCGTCAACCGAGGCTGTGGAACTGTATTCAGCCCCGGTGAGTGTGGGGGCGGACCCGTCCAGGTAACTAATGCTGGTAAATTTCTGTTGAATGTTATTTTTGCGCTGGGTGAACGATAACTCCGGGCGTACACGGTCGAACATGCGGCCGATTGAGACTTCGAACGCCGTGCCCGCGTCCGAATCAAGATCGTAGTTCCAGCGGTAGCCCTCGGGCACTCCGTTAGGGAGATTGGAGCAATCGTATTCCGGGTAACATGTAGCATCCCGATTCTGGCCTGTTTGTTTCATACCGGAAGTCCAGTTGACCCCTACGCCCGCACCTATGTACCACCCGGTCCGTTGTGGTTCTTCGGCCTTGCTCTCACCCGCCGAACCAAACACGATGCAAACTCCCAGTGCGGTGCAAACGGCGCGCAGGCCGTTCGATAACAAGTGCATTCCATTATATTTTTTAGGTTGATGAACCACTGACCAACACGAGAGTGCGATACTCGTCCAAGCTAACTGCCGAAACCCGAAAGTGGAGAACAAATCATTGACGAATTTATTTATTATACCGAGACCGGAAGCGCAAGACCAAATGACCTGCTGTCAAGTTTGCTTTAAAACTAGCGATGGACATTGTCTACGGCATTGGGAACCTTTGGAGATGACAAGATGACGAATGTCAGCACTTGACAGTTTTTACCGTGATATGAAAAACGGACACTTGCGCGAGAGGGACAACAGACCTAATCCTCCTGAAGGAGGAGAATGATCGCTCTGTGGAGTAAGATGCGAATGGCTCGAAAGCGGCTTAAATACAAGGACTTGGTATTATGACAGAGCAAGGGCCAGAGGAAGCTGTCCGTCAGGATTTCATTCGTATCCTGATTGACGATTATGGCTACTCTGAGTCGGAGATCGAAACGGAGTTCACCATTCCACGAGGGGGTCGTAACAAGGACCGGGCGGACATTGCTGTGTTCAAATCCGCCAACAAGCGTGACCCGGCTAGAGACCTTATTGGCATAGTGGAAACCAAAAAGCCGGACGAGCGTAACGGTCTAGCGCAGCTAAAGTCATACATGACTGCTACATCAGCTGTTTGGGGCGTTTGGACCAATGGCGAAAGCATCAAGTACCTGTGCAAGCCCAAGGGTGATTCTGCCGTTCACGACGACTTGCTGAATAACATTCCCGTGCGGGGCCAGCGGCTGGAAGATGTCGGGAAGCTAAATAAGGCCGACCTAAAGCCCTATAGCGGAACAGCGCTTAAGGTGTCGTTCCGACGGATTCTAAACACGCTCTATGCCAATACCAACATCAGTCGGCGCGAGAAGTTGGGCAATGAAATGATTAAGCTGATCTTTGCCAAGATCAGAGACGAAACGACGTTTCCCGACAATCCACCAGCCTTCTACGCTGGCTATGGCGAAGAACCAGAGCATGTTAAGGGGCGTATTGATATGCTGTTCAAAGGCGTGGTGGAAGAATACGCTGATGACGGGCTGTTTGAGCCTCACGAAAGGATTACGTTGGATGCCAGAGGTGTGGCTTGGGTGGTTGGGCAGTTGGAACGCGGCAGCCTCGTGGACACGCCAACAGATGTGGTTGGCGATGCCTTTGAGGTGTTTGCGGAATCGAAGTTGGTGGGCGAGAAGGGCGAGTTCTTTACGCCTCGCGGCGTTATCGACATCGCCGTTCGGCTTGTCGATCCGAACCCTAACGAAACGGTCTGCGATCCGGCGTGCGGTAGCGGTGGTTTTCTCATCGCCACAATGCGCACGATGTGGGAGCAAATGGAGAATAACGGTCAATGGCGAAACCTGCCATCCAACCGCCTACAGGCTGCAAAGCAGCAAATGGCGTCACGGTGCTTCTATGGGATAGACAAGGAGAGCGATTTGGTGAGGATCGCCAAGGCATACATGGCGATCTCCGGCGATGGCCGAAGCAATGTGGTTCAGCAAAACTCGCTCCACGCCGCTTCAGAGTTCGACGGCGAGGCGCGGTCGCGATTTGTTCGCGACGGTACCCTGCGCGAATTCGATTGTGTATTAACCAATCCCCCTTACGCCACCAAGACCAAAGTACTCAAAGGGGATGCCGCGGAGTTCGATCTTGGACACAAGTGGAGTAAGGTCGGCAAGGAATGGCAGCGTGGCAAACCTACGGAGAAGAACCCATACGTTCTTTTCATCGAACGATGCTTAGACATGATGAAGGCAGGTGGCCGCCTTGCCATCGTGCTGCCGGAAACCGCCTTCCACGCGCCATCTATGGAATACTTGCGGGCATGGATCGTTCGGCATGGACGGGTGTTGGCTGTCATTGACCTGCCACACAACACGTTCAGACCTCATTGTAATGCGAAAACGTGCCTCTTGGTTGTTGAGAAGGGAGGGGCCGGCAAGAAGTCTGATAAGGTGGTCATGGCCGAAGCTGAGCAGATGGGACATGATCACCAAGGCAAGGTCATGTACCGCCCCGGATCAAATGAGGTGTGGAATGACTTGCCTCTGATATTGGATGAATTGGATAATCCGGAAGCCCCGGAAAACGACTTCGCTTTCACCGTGACATGGGGAAATGTGTCGGAAGCAGGGCATTGGATACCACGCTACTACGCTGCTAGGCGAAGCCCCCCCCCATGCACCGGAGGGAAGGCGATGGGTGCTTCTTGGCGATCTGCTGGATGAGAATGTGATAAAGGCTTGGGATGGGCATGGCTCGCCAAGTGCGCCAGAGAAGGGGCAGGGCGATATTCCCTATATCCGAGTTTCGGACATTGTGAATTGGGAGATGTACCGCAATCCGACAACAGGTGTCACACAAGATACCTATGACCGTTTGACGCGGGGAAAACCGGCGGTCAAGAAGGAGGATGTCATATTCGTGAGGCGGGGCAGCTACCGCATCGGCACGGTGGCTATGGCATCACCTAGGGACAGACACGTGTTGATGATGCGGGAATTGCTTACGTTGCGTGTTCAGCCGAAGAACGACTACGGCATTACGCCACACTATCTGATAGCCTTGCTGTCTTCCAGCGACGTTCAGGCACAACTGCCGCGATTAACATTCATCGACACGACACTGCCGAACATTGGAGATCGATGGCGTGAATTGCGTTTGCCAATCCACAAGGACGAAACCGAGGCATCTAAAATGAAAGCAATAGTTAAGAAAGCAATCGACCGTAAATGGAAAGCGCAGGCCCACATCGACGAATTGAGACATGCCATGGGAATGATCGTGACGTGAGTTGCCTGAACCCATCAAACTGAAACCGCGCAAATATCAGCCTAGCAAGGCAGAGCAAGAAGAAAAACCGATATGCCGGGGATGACAAAGGAACAGGTAAGAGACAAGTTCATGCGTCTATTTCAGTCTACGGAGAAAGCCTAGCTGCCAAGTTTGCTTTAAAACTAGCGATGGACCTTGTCTACGGCGTTGGGGACCTTTGGAGATGACATGACCGCATTTTCGCGCGCAGTTTCACGCCCGGACCGAGGTCCGGCGCAACCGTGTCTCCGAGGCCCATATTTGCAGTTCTATTCGTAGTAACGGACAATCGGTTTCGTAGTTTGGCCGACATCCGGAAACTACATGATTTAGTTAGGCAGCCTTGTTGTTTATCGCTTGCCACGAAGGTTGCCGAGGCTGCAGTTTGTGATGGGTTAAAGAGACCGGGATGTCGGATATGGATGAGCATATGCGGTATACCGTATGTTGATCGCGTGAATGCGGTTTATGTATCATACTGATTCAGCAATCGCAGGACGGCACTGGGGTATGGCGGCGTGGGCGGATGTAATGATTGGGCATCGGGGAGTTTGATATGTGGAGCGTAGGGATTCGTTATCTCGGCGTTTTGGTTCTATTGGCCGGTTTGATCGGGTCTCGTGACGCTTCGGCGCAAACGGAAAGCGACGCGGCCGCTTCGCCGCTGCCGGCGGCCGAACCCGTCGGCGTCATTGTTGTTGTGGGTTCGCGACGGGCGCCGCGCTCGGTGCTGGAGTCCGCCGCGCCGGTTGATGTGTTCGGGTCGGACGAGTTGCGCATCCAGGCCCCTATCGACATGAACGATATCCTGCGCACCCTGTCTCCCTCCTTCAACGTGCAGCGCCACAGCATCGATGACGAGGCGACGTTGGTCAGGCCCTTCACGCTGAGAGGCCTGCCGCCGGACAGTACGCTGGTTTTGGTGAACGGCAAGCGCCGCCACCGGTCCGGTGTCATCGCTCTGCTCGGCAGTTCGCTCACCACCGGTTCCCAAGGAACCGACCTGAATGCCATCCCTGCCGTCGCCATGGAGCAGGTTGAATTGCTGCGCGACGGGGCCTCGGCCCAATACGGCTCTGATGCCGTTGCAGGGGTGATAAACTTGCGGCTGCGCGATGCCAGGGAGGGCGCCTCGGTGGAATTGAGGCGCGCGGCCTATTTTGAGGGCGACGGCGATACCTGGCAGTTCGCAGGCAATGCCGGCCTGCCGCTTGCCGACAACGGGTTTTTCAACATCAGTCTGGAGTACAGAGATGTTGCGCCGACGGTCCGCAGCGCCACTCGCGCCGATGCCGCGGAACTGGCATCGCTGGGCTATCCCGTAGCCGACCCGGCGCAGATCTGGGGCAGCCCCGAGATAGACGACGCCTTGAGCACGTTTGTCAATGCCGGTATCGACCTCGGTGACCGGGCCCATGCTTACGCTTTCGGCGGCTGGGCGGAGCGCACGACCGAAGGCGGCTTCTTCTTCCGCTCACCGGGCACGAGCAGTGCGCGCAGTGGCGTGTTTCGCAACGGCGATCAACGGGCATTCGCCGACCTCACCCCCGGCGACGGTACGAGCGATTGCGCCGGCGTGCCGCCATTGACCGCTGACTTCAACGCCGTGCAGAGTTTTATCAGGGCGAACCCCAACTGTTTTCTGTTCAATGAACGTTTTCCGGGCGGCTTCACGCCGCGCTTCGGGGCGGAGATCAGCGACTGGAGTGTGACAGGGGGCGTCCGCGGCGAGATTGTCGACGGTTTGCGGTTTGATGTGAGCGCCGGTGCCGCCCGCAGCGCCGCCGCATTCTTTCTGCGCAACACGGTCAACGCCTCGCTGGGGCCGCAGACTCCGACATCTTTCCGCCCGCGGGACTATATACAGTCGGAAATCGGGGTTAATGTCGATTTTTCATATCTGCTCGGTTTGGACTTTCTTGCCTCTCCTCTTAACATTGCCTGGGGGGGCGAATGGCGTGAGGAGACCTTCGAGGTCGGGGCCGGTGACTTGGCGTCGTACCAAGTAGGCCCCTTTGCGGCGGACGGGTTCAGCGTCGGCTCCAACGGATATCAGGGCCTCAATCCAAAATTCGCCGGTGAATGGAACCGTCCGAACTACGCCTTCTATGTAGACCTGGAGGCGGATGTGACGGACGCGCTGTTGTTGGGCGTAGCAGCGCGCTACGAGGATTTCTATGACGATTTCGGCGACAACATCAAGGGTAAACTTTCCGCGCTGTGGCGCGTCACGGACCGGGTCTCGTTGCGTTCAACGGTCAGCACCGGGTTTCGGGCGCCGACTGCCGGACAAGCGAATTTGCAGGTCTTGTCGACCACCCTGGACAGCGCAGGCAATTTGATTGAAACGGGGCTGTTACCACCCACCAATCCCATAGCGATGGCCCTGGGCGGCAAGGAACTCACCGAGGAGGAGTCCGTGAGTTTCTCGGCTGGTCTCGTGCTCCGGTTGAGCGATGAAATCAATCTGACGTTAGATTATTTCGACATCGATATCGAAAACCGAATCGCGCTTACCGGAAACATTTTGCTTACCGATGAGATCTCTCGTCTCGTCGAGCAGCAGGACGTTTTCCGGGGTGTAGGCGACCTCAGGGAACTCAAATTCTTCGCAAACGACTTCGATACCCGCACCCGCGGCCTCGATGCGGTGCTCACATGGTCGCGTGACTGGGGCGGTCAATCCAATTCCGACGTCGAGGTGGCTTGGAATTGGACAAAGACAACTCTTGAGGACTTTTCACCGCCCCGGCAAGTCACGTCGTTTCCCGGTAAACCGGTGCTTGACCGTCCTGTGACCGTGAGCTTGCTTACGCGCAGGCGCCAAGTGGAGATTGAGGACATGAATCCCGAGCACCGCGTGGTGATAACGGGGCGTCACCGGATGGGGCCGTGGAGCGCGAGGCTGCGGCTCAGTTATTATGGCGACTGGAAAGCCTGCCCCTTTGGGGACGATAGCTGTGCATCAAGTACGGGCGTGAATAACCCTAATGCCTTCGACGGCGGATTGATAGCGGACGCCGAGGTCAGTTACGAGTTCGATCGCTACCGGTTGAGTTTCGGCGTGCAGAACCTCTTCGACAAGGCGCCTCAAAACCTTCCGGGGGAGACACTGGCCCTGGGCAATCTTCACCCGGAGAGCACCCCTTGGGACTATAACGGCTCTTTCTGGTATACGCGCCTCGCGGCGAACTTTTAAGACTCGGACGAGTATTCCACGGACCTGGGGAGGTAGGCTTGTCGTTCTTTTCCTGATCACGGCGTAATCTGGCGGGCAACGTTGCGCTTGCTATTGACCCGGCCCATGTGAGGCACTACGGCCTTAACACGGTCGTCTCCCCCGGCGGCAATCCCGAAATTTCCGAGGAACTTTTCGATGATCTCGTCGTTCGAGACCGAGCGTTGTGGTCAGGGTAGTTGACGTAGGCGTTGAACAGGCCAGAACGTCCTTCTTCATGATGCCGAAGACCGCCGCCCAGCCGGGGATGTATTCGTTTGATCCAGGCGCTGTCCTTGAGCAATTCTAGACTGCCGGCGGCGCTGAAGCGGCGGCACCGGTCATCTCCCGTTCTCCTTGTCTGCAGTCAGATCATGACTACGCGATCGCCGATATCGTTGATCTGGATTCCGCCGTCCTTGGTGATCAGGGTGAGGTCTTCTAGATGGGCCGACCCGCCGATGCCCGATTGCCGGATCGGAAGATCGACGCTCAGTATCATGTTCTCTTGAAGTACGATGTCGTCCTTGACCCAAAAATCGTTCGAACGCCCTCTCCCCGGCTCGTCCGTGTGCGCCAAACCGACGCTGTGCGGCGTAAACGCCACATCGTAATCGTACCCTGCTTTCTTGAGAACGGCGCGACCATGTTCCGTGATCTCGGAATAACGCAATCCGGGTTTAAGCTTGGCCCTCACTTCATCCCAGGCAAAGGAAATCGCGTCAGTAACGCGCTTCATCGACCGGCTCGGTTCCCCCACAAAGATGGTGCGGCCGTAGTCGCCGAAATAGCGGAAGCCAAGGCTGACGCAATCGATTGCGAATGCCGTGCCGTCAACGAGACGATCATCCGTGGTTTCAGCCATCACGGTGTCGATTTGCATGAACAGGCCGGAGTTGCCGCGTTTTGCGCTTTCGGCAAAAAATGTTGCCCGCAATTCGCTATGCGTTGCGCCGGCTCTCACCGTCTTGACGGCCGCCAACGCTGCGTCTGCGTTCGCTTGAGCAGCCAGACGCATCATGTCGATTTCGCGTTGCGATTTGATCATGCGGATCTTTCGAATTGCCCGTTCCGCATAAGTCGTCTCCGCCTGGAGACCGGCTGTGTCGTACATGCCGGCGACGACGGGAAGATCGTATCCGATGCGTCCGCGGTCGAGTCCCATTGCTCGGGCCGCTTTGATCAAGGCCCATTCCGCACTTGCGGTTAGCGGATTCCTTTTCAGCACGGAATTCAGCATATCAAGCCGGTGCAGTTCGATCGGGCGTTGCGGCGCATCGCCCTTGTTGGCGAAAACGAACGGCGGTCTGGCATTCGGCTCTTGGACAAATCTTGCCGCGTCTTCCCGATCAGCCGCGACCTGATCGTCCCAACCTGTGTACAAATAGGTTTGCAATGGCGCCGGGAGCCGGTTGTCGGCAAAGCTGTAGTAATAGAGAAACTGGCTCATCACCAAGCCCGGTGCTTGCCGTTCATCTCGGGACAACAAGACCAACGAAGCCGGGGCATCATACCGTATTGAGACGTGGTCCCAGTAACCAGTGAGGTGATAGACATTGGTCGGATGGGCCATGACCAAGCCGTCGAGGTTCTCTTCGGCCATGACCTGATAGGCCCTGTCCAAATTCATCAACGTGCCGGTACGGAGAATCTCCCAACCGCGCTTATGATGGGCGCTCGCCGTGCCGCCCGGTTCCGCCTGCGCGACAGCTCCGGCCGCGGATGCCAGACCGACGCCCACGGCGCTCGCCCCCGACCTTAAAACGTCACGACGGTTGACCATGACCCATTTTCCATTGTCCTGCCGACCATGCAACAAATGAGGAATCGGCGCAACGGGCGCCCGCCGCCTCGATCCTTCTTGCACTATATACCCTCGTCGAGGGTCTGTTGCCTCAGAATTTGTAAGACGCCCGCGCTCCCCAGACGGCTCTGTCCGGCAGGCCGGCGGTGATTACGCGACGATCAAAGTAGGCAAAATCCAACAGCACCTGATAGTTGGTGAACGTCTTATCGTCGAAGATATTCTCGCCGAAGAGTTCAAGGCGGAACGTATCGGTCTCGACGCCGGCGCGGAGGTTGACCCGATGGCTGTCGCCGGTCTTGGTCAGGTTCGCATCCGTCGCCCAGCGGCTGCCGGTGAATATGTAATCGACGCGGGTATACCAGTCGAATGCGGCGGTTAACGCATCTTTATACATGAGACCGGCGGAGCCTTGGTATTTCGGGTTTCGCGATAATTGCTTGCCAAGGCCGCTGATATCATCGAAGCCCAGCAAGAAGTTGCAATCCGAGCACGACGCTTTCTGGATTTCCGAATCGTTGAAGCTGAAGGTGCCTTCCAAAGTGAGGTTGTCCGTGGCGGCCATGATCCCCTCGACTTCGATTCCCCACAGATCAATCTCGCCCCCGGTTCCGTTGGTGGCAATAATCTCCGGGTCGTCTCTGTCGGGAAATGTCACCGTAGCAAGTCCGACAGTCTGCGCTTGCCAATCGGCAAGGTATAGAGCCGCCGTCAATTGTGCGCGGCCGTTCAAGAAGCTGCCTTTGAAGCCGACTTCGTAGTTGTCGAGTTTTTCTTCCGGCACCGCCAGGTCGGCCCCGATTTGTTCTTTTACCTGATCGAGAACGCTTTGCGGCAAACCTATGAGGGCGGCATTGAACGCGCCGGGACGGGTTCCTTTGGCGTAGCTGGCGTAAAGGGTAATGTCGTCATTGGGCTTGAATTCGAGAATAGCCCGCGGCGTGAAGTTCGTGAATGTGTCCGACAGGGACTCCTCGCCCGTGGTTCTGGCTTCCGTGAGGTTGTCCCACTGGTGCCGCGCTTCGAAGTTCAAGGTCAACCGGTCGGTAATGTCGTAAGCGGCGGACCCGAAAATGCCATAGGTTTGAATATCGAAGACGTTGCCGAAGCTGAATGAACGGACGTTTCCCCCTACTCTGAACCCGCTGGTTCGGACACCCTCGGAATGGACAAAACTGCCTCCCACCGCCCACCTCAGTCTTTGATCATCCGCGGAGGAAAACCGGATTTCCTGGCTGAAATCCTCCAGATCACGTCCGTTGAGAAGGGCGGTATCGCGAAGCGTTTTGTTGGGTTCGTCGGGAAGAACCTCCGTCGCACGGCGGTCCAGATCGTCCAGAGCCATCCATTCGTTTGAATGGTAGGCGGAAATCGACGACAGAGTAATGCCGTTTTCAAACTCGTAGTCCCATACCAAGCTGGCCTGCCACGCTCGCCGTTCGAGGCCAAATCTTTGAAGGAAGGGATCTTCGAAGGCGGTGTCAATGGAAAAGCCGTCGCTGGGAATACCGTTGAGCAGATCAATCTTGTCCCCGACCAAGTCGAAGTTTCCGTTTATTTGCTGTGCGGTGGGAAACGGTGCTTCGCCGCAAATCCAGTTGTTGGGGCCGCCATCCGGATGCGGCGGCAGAGTGGAGCCAGGCGGATTGCAATTGAAATATTCCTCGCCATTGCCCCGGCCGTATCCAAAGGCGGCGCTTGGTCCATCGTTGTCGTGCCAATAATGCAGACGGAGTTTGGCGGAAAAACGGTCGGACGGCGTGATATAAAGCATACCGGAGATGTCGAAAGTCTCCCGTTGACCCAACCGCTGCTCCGGGTCGTTGCCAAGCTGGTAATGGCCGTTGGTTTCATACCAGCTGGTCGAAATGCGGTAAGATGCAACGTCCTCCATCAGGGGGCCTTCTATTTGAACTCCAACATCCGTGGTGCCGAACCGGCCCCCCTCCGCGGTTATTTTGCCTTGGAATTCATCGCTCGGCGTTTTGGTGACGAAGTTGATGGCACCGGCAAATGTGGAACGGCCGAAATAGGCGCTTTGCGGACCTTTAATGACCTCTACCCGTGCGGCGTCTTCCAAGCCGCTGATGACGTTGCCCAGCATGGGGGCACCGTCGACGAATACGGTCGCCGCTTGCTGATGGTCGTTTTCAGTGTTGATCCGCATGCCCCGTACAACAAGAAGCCGGTTGGAGCGGTCGCCGCGGCCGACTGAATGCTCGGCAAAGAAGAAGCCCGGCGTAAAGTCAATAATATCTTTAAACTGGGTGACACCCTTGATTTCGATGTCGTCTGCGGTCAGCACCGTGACGCTGAGAGGCACATCAAGCAAGGATTCCTCCCGCTTGCGGGCGGTCACGGAAATTTCCGGCAATACGATCTGCTGCGCCCGCGCCGTATCGTATATCGTGCCGGGAATGGTCAGCGCCAACGCACTTGCGGCGCCAAGCAACAATGTCTTGGACCGGGTTTTCATGTTTCCCCCCGTTTTGTTGATCCGGGATATTAGCCGATGACTGTCGGATGTCTTAGGGTTTGTCATCGTTGTAATCTTGTATCGGAGTACATTGGAGCATTTACATTGAGAGTGCAACTATCTTTCCGGCAGTTTTCTCCGCCTTTCTACCAATTTCATTCGCATATTGACCCCCAAAATTCGTATCACCCAACACGACTGGGCTTTGATCAGATTATCCTTAAAACGACGGTATATGCGCCGCCCGCCGATGTGCGCGACGGTGCGGTGGTAGGTGCGATGCTGCACGGCGGGGCGACGCGGGTGTTTGCGTCTCATGATGTGCCACAAGCATGTCGATAGATAAGGGGTCGTGTAGAGAAACTCAGTCGGTATTACCGAGGACGGCCGCTCAGGATTTGGCTTCTTCAGCGGCGGCTAACGTTCTCACCCAGTTTGCGAAATTCTCGACTTTGGGAAGTGTCGCTTTTGAGCGCGGGCATACCAGATAGTAGGCAAAATCAATCGGCAGCGAGAGATCAAGCGGCTTGGACAATCGACCGGCGGCCAAGTCATCGACGGCCAAGGTGCTTTTGGCCAATGCGACCCCCCGTCCGTTTATGGCCGCTTCCAAAACCAAACTCGATTGATTGAACCGGAGACCGCGGCTGCCGTCCACACCGTCTACGCCCGCCGCCTTTAGCCACATGGTCCAGTCCGGGCAGCTCTCGTCGTTTTCCGGGCTTGCGTCGTGCAGCAGAGTGAACCGCGAAAGATCCTCCGGGCTTTTCAATGGATGCGTGCCGGTTAACAGTTCGGGGCTGCAAACGGGAAATACCGAATCGGTCAGCAGACGTTCGACCTGCAGTCCATCATATTCGCCGGAGCCGTAGCGAATGGCCAAATCGATACCGTCTTTCATGAAGTCGGCGAGTTCCATGTCTGCAGAAATCCACACGTCAATCTCGGGATACTTGATCTGAAAATCGCCCAGACGGGGCACCAGCCATTTCGACGCAAACGAAGGCGCGGCGCTCACGGTCAACCGGTTTCGCTGTTCGCTGGCGGTCAGCGAATTTGCGGCTTCGGCAAGCTTGTCGAAGCCTTCCCGAAGGGCGGGCAGACAGGCCTGCGCCTCATCGGTCAGAAGGAGCGCTCGGTTCATGCGCCGGAACAGAGTCGTGCCCACATATTCTTCAAGGGACTTGACTTGTTGGCTGATCGCGCCGGGTGTGACGTGAAGTTCTTCGGCGGCCTTGGTGAAACTGAGATGCCGCGCGGCGGCTTCAAAGGCCCGCAAGGCGTTCAAAGGAGGCAGGCGTCGACTGTCGGGCATGACTTGCTCTTTAAGAAAAACTGCGCTGACGTCATAGAATTAATAGCTTGTCCAGACAATTTCCAATCCCTAGCTTTTCTCAACCGAACGGAAGCAGAGAGTGGAATAGAAAATATATCCTTTGAGTTAGAAAAACTAAAGTAATGGATATCATTTCTTGGCCGTCACGGTTGGGCTGCCGATCAGGACAAAGCATCCATGAAGTATATTCCAACATTTTTCCGGATTGCGGGACGTCTCTGTCTGGTGGCGGGAACGGATGACGCCGCACTCAAGAAGGCTCGCCTTCTATTAGGTGCCGGCGCGCGTATCCATGTATGGGATTCCGAACCCTCGGAATCGTTCAAGAGGGAATTTGTAAAACAAGAAGCGTTGGGGCAGGTTTCCTATCTGGACGGTCCTTTCGAAGCCGTCGCGGTTGCCAAATACGAGTTAATTTTTGCGTCAACGGGGCAGACTGCGCTCGACGAGCAGGTCGCCGAGGCCGCCCGCCGCAAAGGTCGGCCCCTCAACGTGGCCGACCGGACCGATTTGTGCACATTCATCATGCCGTCGATCGTGGATCGCGGCGACGTTCTCATCGGCATTTCGACGTCGGCCGCCTCGCCGGTACTTGCCCGGCATATACGAACGAAAATTGAAGCGATTTTGCCAGGCCGCCTCGGCGCGCTTGCCGCGTTTGCGGGGAGTTTTCGCAAAGCGGTAAAAGACCGGTTTCGATGGGAAGACCGTCGAAGATTCTGGGATTACGTTTTGATGAGCCCCATTGCCCAGGACGTTCTCGCGGGCCGTGAGTCTGCCGCGCGGGAAAAAATGGTCTCTCTTGTCAATCGCGGTTTGCCCCAAGGTGAATCATCTCGCGCGGTTCACATTGTGGGCACCGGCCCCGGCGACCCGGATCTGTTGACATTGCGCGCCCTTCAAATCATGCAGCAAGCTGACATCGTTCTTTATGACAGGCTGGTCGGTCCGGACATACTCAAATATGTGCGCCGGGAAGCTGAACTCATAGATGTAGGCAAGTCGCGGGCGCATCATAGGCGCCGTCAGGACGAGATCAACGAACTCATGCTGGAGCACGCGCGCGCGGGCTTGACCGTGGTGCGCCTCAAAGGTGGCGATCCCTTCATTTTCGGACGCGGCGGCGAAGAACTCGGTTTCCTCGAACGACACGGTATTCCCGTCCATATCGTTCCGGGCGTTACTGCGGCTCTCGGCTGTGCGTCGGCGGCCCGTATTCCTTTGACTCATCGGCGGATGTCCAAGGCGGTGACGTTCGTGACCGGTCACGGGGAAAACGGAGATCCGGACCTGGATTGGGAAAGTCTGGTGCGTTTGGGCCAGACATTGGTCGTCTATATGGGCGTCGATACGTCAGGCCGCACGAGCCGATGTCTCATCGACCATGGGTTGGATCCCGCGACGCCCGTTGCCGTCATCGAGAACGGAACATTGACCGGCCAGAAGGTGGTTCGGGGTGCGGTTTGGGAATTGCAGGCGCTCATCGACCGGCACGGCATTCAAGGGCCTGCCCTGGTTGTGATCGGCGACGTGGCGCAAGCGGATGCTCCGGCACTCGTCGAATTGGCGCCGGACGACATGAGGAAAACCGCATGACCCATTATGTCGTCACGGCCAACCGCCTGGGCGACGGCGAGGTCGTTTACTTGACCGGTGACAAAGGATGGTCGGTCAGGCTGGGCGATGCCCGTGTCGTCGCCGAACGTGAGGCCAAAACGATGCTCGCACAGGTGGAAACGCATCAAGAGGAATTGCGCGTCATCGGACCTTACCTGATGAAGGTCCGTTGTGTGGATAGTCGAATCGAACCCTTGGGCCAGCGCGAGATCATCCGCGCCAGGGGGCCTACGACTCACCTCCATTTTGGCAAGCAAGCGGAGGCGGAGAGCGGCCGTGTATAGGTACGACGAATTCGACCGTGTGCTCGTCCAAGAGCGGGTTGAGCAATTCCGCGGTCAGGTCGCCCGTCGGGTTTCGGGTGAACTCACGGAAGATCAGTTCAAGCCCTTGCGTCTGATGAACGGTCTTTATCTTCAATTGCACGCTTACATGCTGCGCGTGGCCATCCCCTACGGCACCCTGTCATCCGCTCAGATGCGCATGCTTGCTCATATCGCGCGCACTTACGACAAAGACTATGGCCACTTCACTACGCGCCAAAATATTCAATACAACTGGCCGCGGCTTGAAGACGTGCCCGATATTTTGGCCGACTTGGCCCGAGTCGAGATGCACGCCATTCAAACCAGCGGCAATTGCATTCGCAATGTCACGGCCGATCAATACGCCGGCGTCGCGGCCGATGAACTTGAAGATCCGCGTATCTATTGCGAAATCATTCGGCAGTGGTCAACGCTTCATCCGGAATTTTCGTTTCTGCCGCGCAAATTCAAGATCGCCGTGACGGGCGCGCTCCGGGACCGCGCCGCAATTCGCGTGCACGACATCGGTCTGCAACTCAAGAAAAGCGACGGCGACATCGGCTTCGAGGTCTTCGTCGGCGGCGGACAGGGGCGCACGCCGGCCGTCGCGGTCAGCATTCGCGACTTCCTGCCCAAGCGGCATTTGCTCTCCTATCTCGAAGCCATCTTGCGTGTGTACAATCAGCTTGGCCGCCGGGACAATCTCTACAAGGCACGCATCAAGATCCTCGTGAAAAGTGTCGGCGGAGACGAATTTGCGCGCCTGGTCGAAGATGAGTGGCAGCATCTCAAAGACAGTCCGTTGGAACTGCCGGTTGAGGAGATTCGCCGCATTGAAGCGTACTTCACGCCGCCGGTTTACGAAGATCTCGGTAAGAGCAGACCGGAATTTGTGCTCAAACAGATGGAAATCCCGGCCTTCGGACAATGGGTGCAGTCCAATGTCATCGATCACCGGATGCCGGGCTATGCAATCGCGAATATTTCACTCAAACCCGTAGGAGGCATACCCGGCGATGCGACCTCGGCGCAGATGGAACTCATCGCCGATTTGGCTGAACGCTACAGTTTTGATGAGATTCGCGTCACCCATGAACAGAATCTCGTTTTGCCCCATGTCAAGCGGTCCGACCTCTTCGCCGTATGGCAGGCTCTTGCGGCCGCGGATCTCGCCACGGCCAATCTTGGATTGATTTCGGACATCATTTCGTGTCCGGGCTTGGACTACTGCAATCTTGCCAATGCCCGTTCAATTCCCGTGGCACAGCAAATCTCGAAGCGGTTTGAGGATCTTGAGCGCCAGCACGATATCGGCGAATTGAAAGTAAAGATTTCGGGCTGCATCAATGCCTGTGGCCATCATCATGTGGGTCATATCGGAATTTTAGGCGTCGACAAAAAGGGGACCGAATACTACCAGATTACGCTCGGCGGCTCCGCGGATGAAAACGCTTCCGTCGGGAAAATCGTCGGACCGGCATTTGCCTACGAAGATGTCGCCGATGCTGTCGAGACAATCGTCAACGTCTATGTCAACGAACGCCAAGACGGCGAGCTATTCAATGAAACGTTGGCCCGTGTCGGGATGGACCCGTTCAAGGAGAGGCTTTATGGCACTCATTAAGAATGGACGTCTCGTGCAAGACAATTGGGTCACACTCGACGACGAAACGGCGCGCATCACGGCAGGCAGCGACATTATCGTCAGCTTGGCGCGCTGGCGGTCTGAACGGCAACGACTCCTTCAGCGTGACGGACGGCTCGGCTTGCGATTGACGTCGGATCAATCACCGGCTTTGGTCGAAGATGATCTGAACTGTTTCGATCTGGTTGCCCTGGACTTTCCGGCGTTCAAAGATGGGCGTGCGTTTTCATACGCTCGCATTTTGCGCGAACGCTATGGATTTACGGGCGAATTGCGCGCGACGGGCGAGGTCTTGCGAGATCAACTTTTCTTTATGCACCGCTGCGGTTTCGATGCATACGAAGTCGCCGACGATAGTACAATTTCGGATTGGCAGGACGTGCTTGCCGAAATCAGCGTCTGCTATCAGCGGGCGGCTGATAAACGGCGTTCGGTCTTGGAACTGAGACATCGGCGTTCGGACGCGATGGCGTGAGCCATGAACGACGCCGTCCTCAAAGATGAAGCCCTGCGCCTTGCCCGCGAACTGAGCGGGCCGAAAGCGACCCCGCCGGCAGTGCTTTCTGCCGTCGCACACGCCAGGTCACTCAAGCAAAAATACGCGAACGCCGATACGGAAGAGTTTCTGCGTGCCATGATCGGCAAAGAATTTCCGGGTAGAATTGCCGTGGTGTCGTCGTTCGGCGCCGAAGCCGCGGTGCTGCTCGGTCTCATTGCAGGAATCGACCGTTCAGTTCCCATTGTTTTTCTGGAAACCGGCATGCATTTTGCACAAACCCTGTCCTATCGGGACCGAATCAAAGATCTGTTGGGGTTGACGGATGTCCGCTCCATCACGCCATCTCCCGGAGACTTGTCTCAACACGACCCGGATGACTCTCTCTGGCAGTGGGATACGGACAAGTGCTGTCACATACGCAAGGTACTACCGCTTGACCGGGCGCTGATCCCGTTTGATGCTTGGATCAATGGCCGTAAGCAAATCCACGGCGGTTCGCGCGTTCGCTTGCCTCGCGTCGAGGCCGCCGGCCGGCTCGTCAAAATTAATCCGCTTGCCCATTGGACCCGTCAGGAAATCGATGCCGCTTTCGAGGAAAACGGCCTGCCGTCCCATCCTCTGACCGAACAAGGCTTTCCCTCCATTGGCTGCTGGCCGTGCACGCGACAGTCGAAATGCGATGAAATCCGCGCGGGTCGCTGGGCGGATAGCGATAAGACCGAGTGCGGCATTCACGGACCCATCATCGGCAAGGGCGGCGGCCAATCCATCTCTTGAATCCATGGTATTTATTACGAAATTGCATTTGGAATCGCGACATTGACGACTGCCGTTTTGCCTCATTCGGCGTTACAATCAGACGGTCGGAGCGAAAGGGGGAACCCGTGCCGCGCACCGGGATGCAGTTCGCAGGCGATGAGTTTTTTGAGCGTCAGCTCGGCCGTGTTCATGCGGCCAAGGGCGACGGTAATCTTGGCATCTTCGGCCCGGATTCGTTGACATGGAAAGTCGACCGCGAGGCGATTCTCTTTATGGGCGCGGGTCGCGCCGTTCTTTTGCAGGCTTCGCATCCCTGGGTGGCGGCGGCGCTCGATCAAGTGTCGACGACAAGACAAAATCCCATGGGGCGTTTTCATCGCACCTTTACGATGATGTACGCCATGGTCTTCGGCACGATGGACCAATCTCTCGGCACGGCGCGTGCGCTTCATCGCATTCACCGTCAAGTCACTGGTGTGATTGCCGAAGATGCCGGACCCTTCAAGGCAGGCTCGCGCTATTACGCCGGCGATGTAGACGCTTTGCTTTGGGTGTTCGCTACATTGCTTGATACCTCGGTCCGAATGTATGAACTCGTTTTCCCGCCCTTATCCGGCGACGAAAAATCTCGTCTCTACGATGAGCAGCGCAAGTTTGCCCATCTTTTCGGTCTGCCCGATCGCGCTTTGCCGCGGGACTGGAAAGCTTTTGAGAATTACAACAAAGACATGTGGCGCTCCGGCGTCTTGTCGGTCGGCCGTGAGGGCCGTGAGTTGTGCGCCTTCGTGATGCGCGGGGAGTTGGGCGGTGGAAAACGCACTGTCTTGTCCATGCCCCGCTGGTTTCGCTCGGTTACCGCGGGCTTTTTACCGGGACCTGTAAGGGTGCATTATGGCCTGCCGTTCGGTCCGGCCGAGCAAAAAACCGCGGCGCGTGCGCTGCACCGGGTGCGGTGCGTTTATCCGCGCTTACCCGATCGTCTGCGCTATGTGGCACCCTATCAAGAGGCAATGGGACGGCTTGAGGGTCGTTCTCGACCTGACTTCATAACACGCGTTCTGAACCGCTTCTGGGTCGGTCGGCCAACCCTGGTTTCTTGAGTTCATTCCTGCATTCTGGATTCGCGCCTGTCATTGACGGTACCCTGGCAATCCAAGTCGATGTCATATTTGAGTGCATGATTGATCTCTATCGATCCGCGTAATCCGGATCCGCGGCCAAGTCGGCGTCGACTTGCGCCTTGATCGCTTTGAGTTCTTTGACAGCGCTCTCAAAATCTGTACCCGCTACTTCGCTCATCGGGGTGTCGCTGAAAATGCTTACCGTCTTGCCCACATATTCATCCGACTCGACTTGATCGAGAATCCATGCGGCAAAATCCGAATACATGATTACGCGTTGACGTGGCACCGGCTCGTCGTCAACTGCAACTTTCACGTCGCCGCGCGGCGGTTCGACCAGAAGTTGTCCCGGCCGCAAGATGATGTAATCAAGATCCGTTTGCTTGGTGATCTCTTCCATTTTCAACATGTCGTTGTAGGGCCCGCGTAGATTGTAAATCCACAGGCCGTTTTCCGGCGTGATGTCGTCGGTTTTCGGCGTGTCCGCGGTGAAGCCCGCTTTACGCACGCGTTCCGCCGCCATCGACCCGGTCACCATGAGTTTGGTATTACCCTTCTTTTTCATGGCGTTGATGATGTTGGTGGTGCCTTGGGACATGAGGTCCGTTTCCGGCACTTCTTCCGTGGGATCGACTCGGGGTCCGTAAACGGAAATCACGATTTCCTCGCCGGTTAATACCGCCTCGATGGAGTCCCGGTTGTAGACATCCCCTTTGGCGACTGTGAGCCGCGGGTGAGGGGCATGGCGTACCCGTTGAGGGCGGCGCGCAAAAGCGACGACTTCGTGGCCTCGCCACAAGGCTTGAGGAATGAGATCGTTGGCCGTTCGAGCGGTCGCGCCGATGACCACGATTTTGATGCCCGAAGGCTCGGTGCCTTCGTGCGCCTGTAGGTCAGTTGCGACGAGTGACGCGGCAAGAACGAGACCGATCGCGACGCACAATTTCTGAAGCGATCTGGGCACCCTATTCGTATGGTGTACGTACATGGATCCTTTTGTCATGGTTTTCTCCCGTGGCCGGCACGCATGAAATTTATGTTGATAGGCGGAGCAAGTCAGTTTGGCGCTCTCCAAGACCGGTAGTGTCGCCCATAAGCGGAAGTCAATCCAGCACGCATTCCTTCTCGGCCGGAATTGAATCGCATTCAGATATGATGACGCCGCTCTGGCGTGTTTTCGCTTCATGAGACCATCCGCCACATAGAAAACTGCGGCGCACATCCTATCTCTGTTACGGGAGGAGACTCCGTGATATGGCCTCAATCGACCTTTCCGTACATCACGAACCCCGCGAGTTTGGCGATCACTTTGCGTTGGCTCTGGTGAAGTTTTTGCGATTTATTGCGGATGCGTTTTTTGCCAAGCGTTACGGCCATCGCGCCGTGGTTTTGGAGACGGTGGCGGCTGTGCCGGGCATGGTTGGCGGGCTTTTGCAGCATCTCAAGAGCTTGCGCCATATTTGTGACGACCAGGGCTGGATCAAAACACTTCTCGACGAAGCCGAGAATGAGCGCATGCACCTCATGACGTTTGTTCTCATTGCGCAACCGACTTTGTTTGAGCGTCTTGTCGTGATGGTCACGCAGTTCGTTTTCTACAACGCTTATTTTTTCCTTTATCTCTTCTGGCCGCGCACCGCCCATCGCCTAGTCGGCTATTTCGAAGAGGAGGCGGTGGTGAGCTACACGGAATACTTGGCCGAGATCGACGCAGGCTGTCAGGAAAATGTGCCGGCTCCTCGTCTGGCCATCAAATATTGGAATTTGGATGAGCACGCGCATTTGCGGGACGTTGTCGTGGCGGTGCGTGCGGACGAAGCAGGCCACCGTGACGTCAATCACGCCTTTGCTGATGCCTTGGCAAAAGATTCGAGTTCCGAAGGCAGGGAAGCAACGGCCGTTTCCTAATCTGCGGCAAGCGCGGCGAAATCATCGCGCCACGCATCGGGCTCGGCGCCCGCGTCGCTCACTACTTCGAAAGTTTTGTTGTTTGCGGCAGGGTCTTTGATTGCGGCGACGATCACCGCTGCTACATCCGCCCGGTGAATCATCGCGAGGTCCTCCAGACCCTGAACGATTTTAAGACCGCGCGTGCCCGGCTCGTATTCGGGAACCAGACCGCCCGGGCGCACGATGGTATAGTCGATGCCGCTCGCGCGCAGATAGTCTTCAGCCTTGCCCTTCCAGACCAGAACGTTGCCGCGATTCTTGTTGAGCCATAGTTCCGGATCGTCGTTGCCGGCATTCGCGGATGACACGAGAACGACTTTTCCAACGTGGTTCTCAATTGCAAGATCCACCAGATTTCTGTTGCCGCCATAGTCGACCGCTTCGGCGTTGTTGTCCGTGTCGGGGGCGCCGCTTCCAATGGCCGAGATAAGAATGTCGATGTCTTTGAACGCTGGACGCAGCGACTCGACGTCACGCACGTCGCCTTCGATCCACTCGTAATCACCCGGCAGCTTCACCCGGGCGTTCTCGATGTTCCGTGTGAGGCCACGGACTTTATATCCGGCTTGGCTCAATAGTTCCATGAGGTAAACGCCGGTCCGTCCCGAACCGCCGGCCACCAAAACGCCACCTTTGTCTTGAGACTCTGGTTCCAGTCGGTCCCCGAGGGTGACGACTATAAGAGCGACGGCCAGTAGCACCGCAACCAAAGTAATCGATCGAACGAATTCCATTTCTTATGTCCCCGTAACGACCCAACGGCATGACTCGACGCCCGGATCACGACCTTTGCCCCTGCCGTTGCACCGCAATGCGGACGCCTGTCTTCTGGCCACCACGGTTGCTTGTCACCGTCCAAGGCTATCATCATCTGCCAACCATAACACTTCACGTGCTCAAAGAGCGGGTTTTCCCGATCGCACATCCGTATTTATATCAAATCACCGAAGAGCGATAACCGCGCGCCGATTTTTGCGGCTTCGCTTGCGTCGAAAAATCTGGCACAATGAATCTAGGGAGTTAGGCGACGTGGAATCACCTGATCAACCGATCTTCAAAGATCGCGTGGTCGACTGCACATCCGTCCGCTACGGGCTGGCGGCGGTCGGTTTGTGTTGTGTTAGCCTTGGCGTTGCCGGAATTTTTTTGCCGCTCATGCCCAGCACGATCTTTTTTATCATTGCGCTATGGGCATTTTCCCGCAGTTCGATTCGACTCCATCGATGGCTATACAATCATCCTCGTTTCGGCACCGGCGTACGCTCTTGGCACGATCATAAGATCATACCCGTGCGCGTAAAAATTTTCGCAGTGACCTTGATCAGCGCAAGTTACGTTTTCGTTCTGATCTTTGTTGCGAAAACATGGATTTTGCCGCTCGCGTTGGCAGGCATTTTGGTACCCGTCATCGTTTTTATTGTGACGCGCCCGCACGATTTGGCAGCCACCCGTGTCGATATCATCTAGCTTCACACTTCAACTTTAAAGCCCGTATTCAGCCGCGCAGCTAATGAGATTCAGCGGCCCGTATGCCTGGCAGGTTTTTGTTCGCGCACATAGTTTTCCAGGCTGGACAAGCTGGGCTCTTCGTATTCCGCAGGCGCTTCAAGGAACTTCGGATAATGTTTAGCCGTGTAGTCCACCATTTTGGGGTTGATGTCGTCCAACGAGTTCACCGCGCCCATATAGCATTCGTAATAGCAATGACCGGGTGCATTATCCATCAGCATCCACGGCAGCCAGGGTGTCACGCGGCTCCATGTACCGTGATATTCGATCGACGCGATGTCCTCGTTCTGTAGGTCGTCGTAGGGGATTTGATGCATGTAGATTTCTGTAGCGCGGGTCATGGGCCCGTGGTTTTCTCGCGGCCAGTCTCCCGGATTTAAGGCGCTCGGATAGTAGAGATGGATGTGGCGCTCGAGATGAGCCATCTTGCCGCGCACCTGCCACGGCAAAATGAACGGGATTTTCGGTGCTTGGGCCGCTTCGTTCAGGCCGCCGAAACTCGGCGGCGGCGGAAAATATTCTTGGATTTTGTTGTTGAACGGATCGTTGGCAATGGGCACCACGCGCACCTTTTCATCAGTGTATGGATTGTTGTATTCCTCCATGATCTCATCGGTTTCGAGATCGATATAGTAGCCCACTTCGCGCAGCACCTTCTGATAACCTCCGTCTTCGAGTTCGATCAGTTTGGCGCAACTGAACCCTTCGAACTTGAACAGGTCACGCAGGGGTTCGTTGTCGCGGACGCCCATCACATTTCCGGAATACCAGCCGTATTTGGTCTCACCCACGTTGAGGCTTCCCTGAATGCGGGCCATGGCATTGACGTTGCCCGCCGCCGTGGTGAGATCGATGTAGGGGCCTTTGAGGGCGTTGTCGTTTACACGCGACGCGTAGGCTGGCGGGGTATTGAAAGCAAGGCTCGCGGCGGCGGCCGCGCCGATGCCCCCTTGAAGGACCCCGCGCCGGTCGACACTTTGTTCCGAAAACATTGTCATAGTAGTCTCCCTGGTTGATGCCCGTCTCGGCTACTTCGTCGATTGTCCTCACGTTATAGATGTAGTTGCAAGGCTTCCGATCACGACCCTAACATCTCGTACGTTATGGAGTGAGATATTATTGCGGCTGCTGTTCGTTTTGTGCTCGTGATTGTGGCTTGCCTTCATCCGTGTACCGGTGAGGCGCCTCATTATAGCGGTGGCTGATTTTCAATGATTTTCGCGAAGGATCCTTTAGTAAATGATCGTACAATTGAGAACGCTTGTCGTTTCTAACATTGCTTGTGCCCTCTTGACATTGGCGGGCTGCACTGAGCAGGCGGATGTGGTTGACGAGACCATGGTGCTTATTGAGGAGTGGCTGCTCGACGGCACCTATGATACGAGTGCTCAAGCTGCGGCGGATGAAGCGGCGAATATTCCCGACAACTTGAAACACAGGCTCGTCTACCAAGTCTTCCATCGCATCGAAGTGGACTGGCTGGACGGCTTGACCTATTTCCAGCAGGGATCGTCGGATGGTACGTCGGCGACAACGGCCAGAGCCGGGATCGTTGAATTCTTCCCGGATCGGGAGGAGGGCATCGTGCGCATGCGGGAACACAATTTCAAGGAAGTGGAAGGCTGGGTTGATGCATACTTGTCGCCTGAGAAGATCGCTTCGATATCAGCCGACGATGTCAAGTTCGATGAAGGCTGTGACTTCTTCTTGATTGTCAATGAAGAAAGGACGGAGATAGGTGGCCCAATGCGCGACGGAGCATGCCGTCTGCCTGAAGAGCAATTCGGAATGGAATTGATCGCCGAAGACGCAGTGGTCATTCGTCCGGGGGAGTTGTGGTTTTGGGGCCGGTTTGTCGACGCAGAAGGTGTCGTCATGTGGGGCACGGAAAGCGACGAACTCAACAAGCTCGTTTTGCAACGTTAAACAGGTCGTATCAAAGTGCGATGGGGAGACCTGAGGATGAGGCTTGAAATGCGAAATTGCAAAAAAGGATCTTGCTTAGAACTGTTTGTGCTTCCTGTCTTGTTTTTAATGGTTTCAATATTGACGGACGCATCGCATTCGCGGGCGCAAACGCTCGATCTTTCCGATCCCAATGACGCAATTGTGGCCACGCGAAAAGTACAATGCTCTCTGACGGACGGCAAGCCCACCGTGCTGACATGGGCGGGCAAAGTCTACAGCCGCATTCAAGGTGAAGCGGACAGACATTTATTTAATATCAAGGGCTTCAGCAATCGCAATTGCAAAACCTATCGGGACGATGTGCGGGGTTTGGGCTTTCGCATCGTCGCGCGCGAGATTGTTCTTTATTTGGACCCTCGAACCAATGAGATCTTGCGCACGTGGGAAAATCCTTGGACCGGCGAGCGGGTTGAGGTTGTCCATACGTCGAATGATCCGATGAGTGTTCCGTTCCCGTTTTATGCGCTCGACGAAGAGGGAACGCCGCATGAATTCGAAGGCACATTTCGCGATGGGATCGTCTCGACGAAAGCCGAAAAGATTTTGTTCTATAAGAATCCTTTGGGCGGTGACTATCAGAAACATATAGGCGGCATGTATCACGCCTCGGAGGTCTTCTATTTTTTCATGAATGAAGACGAACTCTTGGATGTGACCAACGACGAAGTCATGAACGTGACCATGAGCTACTCGCGGCTTGCCCCTTGGATGCCATGGATGCGGATGGGCGGACGCCAAGGTGTGATGTACTTTCACGCCGCCGGACAAAAAATCGCGAGTTATGACGACCTGTCCGAGCGCATGAAACAAGAGGTTGACATGTCTTATCCCGTTTACAGAGATCCGCCGCCACTCGACGATTTCCGGCCTATGGTCAATTCATGGAGCGTCTTCAAGCGGATCATCGACGAGGAACGTGCGGCCGAATAGTGTGCATGTTGTCAGGGGATCCTATATGGACGATTAGAGCGACAGGCCGTAATAGATGAGCGCTAATCCGAGGACAGCGGACAGTGTCCCTATGATCCGCATTGCCGTCTCGCTGAACGACATCCAAACTTTGGACGCCAATTTGCAGACGGGGCGGGGGAGCGCGATCATCCCTGCGGCTACTGCGACCATGAGCAGGCTCACGCCCTGAATAACCGCAGCTATTGTTCCCGTTATGCTCACCGCTGCCCATGCGCCGAAAGCGCCGACCGCTCCGATCATCCCGGCCAACAAGAGTCTGTGGTTGCCGTCATCAAGCAATCTCAGATAGAAATCACGAGTCGTCTGCGGTGCGACGATCAGGGGCCCGCGCGACACTACGATGAGGAGTCCCAATATTACGACAAAAATCGCGAAGGCACTCATGCAGACGGATCTCCTCGTTTTCTAGTCCCACCTTGAGTATAGGTGCTTGTTTATTCCGCTTAACAGAAATTCAGCGATTGCTCGCCGGTCTTCATCCGTCAGATGTTTGGTGCTGTCGCGAATCACTTCGCCCATGCTTCCGCTGAAAGAATCACCGTTGGCCATAAAACCGGAACTCAGACCGAAGACGATCCCACGCTCGGTCCAACCGTTGGCTATTAAAGACTCTGTGGTAATGGCGGGCACGATTTCGCCGCCCGGCCCGGTCTTCGACCCCTTCAACAGTCGCGATCTGTCCAGATTGCCGAGGATGTCCCGCGGCGTGTGGCATTCGACACAATGACCGGGGCCCAGGACGATATAAGCGCCCCGGTTCCACCCCTCACTGCGGTCGGGTCGGATCTCCAAGGGCGCCGGCGAAAAAAACAGCATTTTCCAGGGTGCCAGAAGAAACCTCCAACCGAAGGGTGCGGACACCGAATGGGCTTCACTGGGCGCAGAACTCGGCGGAACGGTTCGAATATACGCCCACAGATCAACGATGTCTTGATCGGTCAGCTTGGAATAGGAGGTGTACGGAAAAACCGGAAAGTAGTGCGAACCATTGGGTGACGTGCCGTTTAAGAGAGCTTCAGCAAACTCGCTGAGCGTCCAGTCGCCTATCCCGTTTTCCGAATCGGGCGTAATGTTGGGCGCGAAGAAATCCCCATATGGCGTCTTGATCGCTGCACCCCCGGCGAGAAGGGCGCCGCCCGACCGTGTGTGACACGAAATGCACGCTGCCAAGCGCACCACATATGCGCCCCGCTCTGCGTCGCCTTCAAGATCCGAGAGACTTCGCTCTTGTGCGGGAACGCTCAGAAACAAAACGGGCAAAGCAATAATGCCAAGAAAGCCGACGATCCAAACTATAGATCGACGCGCTCTCATTGCATTGTACTCCGCTTATTACTCCGGGATGCGGAATTTGGTATGGCAGGAATTGCAGGTGCCTCCCAGAGCCTGGAAAGCTGCTTGAACCGCTTCTGCTCCGTCATCCGCCGCCGATTCCAACGCCTGCGCGCGCGTCACGAGTTCGTCTGCAAGGGATGAAAACTCGTCCCAATTTTCCCAAATGGTCGGCAGTGCTTCGGTCGGTTCGATAAGACTGTCTTCAGGGAACAGCGCTGTCATTGCTTTGCCCCCTGTTCCGGCAACGGCCCGAGCCTGTTTCTTGACAATGTCCGCGTCAAAGTCCGACCGGCCTGACACCATCGCGAAGAGGAGGCCTGCTGCGTTCTTGTTGATTTCCATTTGGTCCCGGCGTTCTTTAACGATGCCGGTCGCGCCGATATCATCGGCGCTCAAAGGCGATGGCATAAAAACCAGGCTGGCACCCATAAGAACTGCACTCAAAAAACCGCTGCGCCGCGCGTGTAAAATATGTCTCACTTGCTCTTCCCTTTCCGTCAGGCTCAGGCTAGCCCATCCAATATTACTCCGGTTGTCAAGCACATAACTGCAAGTCTGCTCGTTCCGCTATTGATCCTGCTTAAAAGTGTAGTCATTTTTCTCCGTTGACAGTTGACAACGGAGTCCATAGCTCTCCCACTTCAGGAGAGTTTGTTTCGCTTGGGAGCATCTGATGACCGAATTTGGAGTTGTGATGGAACCGTCGCCTCACTATACGGCGCGGCTCGCGGCGCGCATCGAGTCGATGGGGTTTGACATCCTCATGTGCCCGGATACCCAGAATTTGGGAGCGGATCCATACGGCCAGTTGTGCCTTGCTGCGGCTCAAACGAAGCGGCTGAGAATGGGTACGGGCGTGACCAACGCGGTCACCCGCGCTTCAGCCGTCACGGCGTCCGCAGTGGCAAGCCTGCAGATGGAGTCCGACGGGCGGGCGCTGTGCGGAATCGGACGCGGCGACTCATCGGCGGCACATATCGGCCGTCGCAGTGCGACTACAGCCGAATTGCGCGACTATATCGAAGAGATTAAAACGTATTTACGCGGCGGTGAGGTCATGATCGACGGCAAGTCCTCCACCATGCGTTGGATTGATCCGAAAGAAATTCCGCCGGCCCCTGTCGATGTGGCATGCACCGGCCCGAAAACAATTCAAATGGCAGCCGATGTTGCGGACCGTATCAGCTTTGCTGTAGGAAGCGTGCCGGGTCGCATCCGATGGGCCCTCGACACGGCACATGAACAACTGGAAAAAAACGGTCGCAATCGGAGTGATGTCAGCATTGGTGCCTACCTCAATGTGGTATGCGACGAGAACAAGGCCCGCGCCATAAAACTGGGGCGCACCATCGCCGGACTGGTCGCGCATTTTGCAGGTATGAAAGACGCGCCCGTCGATCATTTGCCGCCTCAACTCAAACCGCTGGCGATCAAGCTCAAGACCCAATACGACATGAAGCATCATGCCCAAGAGACCGGGTCTCATCTTGAAATGGTCGATAATGATTTCGTGGATTGGTTTTCAATTTGCGCTCCTCCACAAGAATGTCTGGATCGTGTAGGCGCGTTGATCGAACAAGGTTTGGATCACGTCTACCTTTTGGGCGGCTCCACCGTTGCTCATCCTCACGGCGCGCGTCAGGAATCTATGGTTGAGCAAACGGCCTTGTTTGCCTCGGAAGTGATGCCTCAACTCCGGGCCGCCTGATTTTCGCAGCGCGACATGCTCGGCAAGACGCCCGGGCGCGGATATCACGAAGGGTTCAAAATAGAGGCTGCTGACCCGTTTTGGTTGATGCCGCTCCGGGAGCCCGTCCTAGCTGATTTCGCGTTTTGCCAGGATCGCGGAAAAAACGGTGGCAAGTTCAGCCGCGTCTTCTCCGGCATGGTGTGTGTGCGGCAATGCCTTGAGACCCAATTCGCGTTTCATGTGAGCCTTTCGGCTTTCAGACCATTCGCAGCCGTGGAGCCCCATCCAATAGCTGCGCAGATCGATACCCGACCCTGCTATGTCGAAAGGGTTCTTGCCGAGAAATTTCATAAAGTACCAATGAACGAACATACCGTCCCAAACGGCTGGCCCTGCCAGGAAAACGGGTCGTCCGATTGATCTCAAGCTGTCGACCCATGTGGCTGCGTCTTCCAAGGCTTCGACAGGCGTCGGCGCTTCGCGAATGAGACGGTCACGGTCGAGTCGCGCGACTTCCAAATTCGCGGGTACGAAGTCATCCGATATGGGCTTGAGTTCCGTATAGAAACGAAGATCATCTCGCATTGTCACGGCCATGCCCAACGACAGCATGCTGTAAGGTCCGGGGATGGGACCGTCCGCCTCGACGTCGACGGCAATATAGAGTTCCGGAAGTTCTTGCTGTGCTGTCATGAGGATGTTTCTTGCTGTTGGGCCCCGCCGTGGTCACTGTCGAATAATGTAACGGGCTCGTATATACAAGTGTTGCTTTACAACGCGGGAGAAGCAGATACAGGCGCCCCGCCTTGTGAGCCGATATGGCTCATGGACATCGTTAAAACGCTGCCGTTGTCTACGGCGGCCGCCCCGATCGACGGCGGCAATATTGATGCCGATACCATAATATGGGTCATAACAGTCTGAAGTTTTTAAAATGGGTCACGGCGACCGGTTCCTGTCTATCAGGCGTTTTCGCCACCAATAAGAGTGCTTCACGATCGTATCGAGGTCGTCGAACCGGGGCTGCCAACCCCACTCATTGATCAACCTGGTATTGTCCAGAACCGATATGCCGCCGAAATTGCCCCGCCGTTTCATGAAGAATGTCGGTATTTCCTTGCCGCTGATCCGTGAGAGTGCGTCCGTTATTTGCAGAACGGAAAACCCGTGTCCGTAACCGCAGTTGACGATATCGCTGTCAGCATGATTGCAGAGTCTGCTGAGCGCTTGTACATGAATATCTGCCAGATCTTGAACGTGGATGTAGTCCGTGATGCCGGTGCCGTCGGGGGTGTCGAAGTCGTTGCCGTAAGCGTTGACCTTTTTGACCACGCCGAACGCGACGTTGAGAGCGGCCGCAACGACATGATAATAATTCGGCATGGTTTGACCAAAAGACGCGTCGTCCATGGCGCCCGCTACATTGAAGTAGCGCAAGATTACATAACGTCTTTCCGGTCCCCCGAAAATATCGCAAATGACGTCTTCGCAAGCTTGCATCGTCCGACCGTAAATGCTGGGCGGCGCTCTGACATGGGATTCCGTAATCGGCTCATTTGTTAAATTGCCGTAGACCATGCCGCTTGAGGAAAAAATATAGTTGGTCACCCCGGCCGTCATGAGAGTTCGCACGAACCGGATCGTTTCGACGACATTGTTTTCGTATAAGTCCGACGGCGTGAACTTCTTTTCCCAAATGTCTGCAAACCCCGCCAAATCGATCACGCCAACCGGTCGATACTCGTCGAGCGTTCGCGCGACGAGGTCGTGATTGCCTTTGGATCCCTCGACGATGCCGACGTCATCCGGCACCAGGTTGCGCGTGGCGTTGGAGAAATTGTCGAGGACGACAACGGAGAAGTTCTGCCTGCGTAACAAGCGGACAACGTGACCGCCGATAAAACCTGCGCCTCCCGCCACCAATACGCAGTCGTTAGAATAGTCCGTCATTTTTACAGAACGGGTTCCGATTCCAATCCGAGCAGCTTCTTTCCAAATCGAGACATGTTTTGGTCAAAATTGACCGCGATTTGGCACGCGGCGGCTCTGATGTCTTGATGGAAAAGTTGTACGGGGTTCTTTTCATAGATGCCAAGTGCGCCCATATGCCGACTCAAGCGTTCAAGCGCCCTGACGCAGAGGTTTGTGGCAAAAGCGCGGTCTCGGTTTATTTCGAGGCGATCTTCAAGTGAAAGTTTCCGCCCTGTTTCGCCACAGTGCCTTAAAAAGTGAATCTGGTTTTCCAATAGCATGCGCGCGGTTTTGATTTCCGCATCGGACTCCGCCAATCGTACTTGGACGACAGAACTTTCAGCCACGCTATCGTGCCTGACGACGCCCACTCGCTTTGCCGTAGTGCTGCGATAAGCTTCCAGGCCGGCCTCGGCCATTCCCACTACGGGTCCGATGACGCCGCCGCCGAAATACCCCTGAAGATTTTTGTTCCAGATAAAGTTGTCTTCCGTGTTTCCGCCGTCCGGACGGTCGGCCCAAATTTCCGACAACGGCGCTGTCCTCCGGGATGGAATGAAAACATCGCGCAATATGACATCCTTGCTTCCCGTGGCTTTGAGGCCCGTTACAAACCATTGATCGTCTATTTCGACGTCTTTTAACGGCACCACGGTTATAATGGTTTCCTTACCGGCTTCGCGGTGCCCAGGAATCATCAATACAATCCATTCGGTGTGATCGACGCCGCTTACAAACCGCCATTTGCCACTTACCCTTGCGCCTCCGTCGATGTCCGTTTTCTCAACATCCGTAGGAACGGATCCCATCCCCATAAGCACGTCATGACCGTCGGCAAAGATTTCCTCTAAAGCCTCTCGCGGAAAGCGGCAAGGTATGACCATTTGCGAGGCTACGACACTGGCAATCCATGCCGTTGATGGACAGCCGTGAGCGAGTATCCGTCCGAGATGAAATTGAATGCCCCACGGTAGCTTCTCGCCGCCGAAAGCCATCGGCTGATAATGGCGCAGCAGCTTGAGCTCGTAGAAATCATTCATTGTCTCCTTTGGTATTACCCGGTTTTCATTGGCCTTGAGTGCTCTCTCGCGAAGAGCAGGCACGAGAGAGCGGGCGCGCTCAAGTAACGGTTCCCATTCTTCCATGCCGGAATGCCCGTACTTTTCCGTCGAAATGTAGTTGGAGGGAGATATCGTCATGGCCTTTATCGGCTCGCTTGAGAGGGCCGTCCCGCCATGATGCCGCCGTAAAGCCTTACCCCGCTCGCAGGGCTCGACTGCCACAATTCTTCAGCAAAGCGCGGGATTGACATCGCCGCCATGGGGAAACACTCGACGAATTCGTTGAGTTCGATGGGCAGGCCATACAATGCATAGCAGAAGAAATCATCCCGTCGCGCCCGCCAAAAGCCTTGGATGGTTTCGATGTTTGACCCGATTGAGCCGTCGGCATTGAAGTAGGCTTGGAAAATATATTCTTCGTTGCCCCACTCCAAACGATAGCGCGTCGTGTTGTTCATCAGGTGATTGAAGAAACTCGGAAAACGCTCGGAAATGGGCTTGGTCTTGTCCTGTGCGATCAGATTTTCCTCAACATCCGGCCTCGGCCAGTCGGCGCCGCCCGTTTCAAGCATGGCAAAGGCGATAAGCGCAATGCGATCATTTTCCGGCACCGCTTCGGGAATCATCATGTTGTTGCCCGGCAAAAAATTGTCCGGATTGCTGATCCATTCGTGCAGCTTGTCGGCGGACCAGTCAAAACCGGCGTCTTTGAGCGCATCGGAAAAGGTAAAGTCGCTGCCTGTTCCCGCTTGGCTCCCAAAAACGTTCCATAGATTCGGACCGTTCAAGTTGGCGCCGTTTTCGATCAGCGTGTGGCATGCGCTGCAACGCTGCTGAAAGGCCGTGCGGCCCTGTTTGTAATCCGCTTCAATCAGTTCATCGCGGCCGACCGTTTCCTGAGCGTGTGAGGCGCCAATGGTGAAGATTGCCCAGATTGCCAGCGCACTGACTTGTCGCATGTGTAACGTCCCTTGGTCGTCGATCGGCCGGGAAACGATCTGTCTGCAGCCATGCCTCCCGTCGAACGCCCCGTCGCAAGGCGGTTAAATCATGTCCCCCTGCCGCTGGTCGGTCAACGGGAGGCGCAATCCACTTATGTCTCCAATGCATTTTGCCTTACCGGCGGTCTCATCGTGATGACGGCAATCAAGATGATTGCCAAAATCAAGGAATAACTCTGAAACACAATTGCAAAGCTGCCGAACTTGTCCCCTATAAAACCGGTCATGATCGGCGCGGCCGCCGCGACGGAGGTAAATACGTGCATGGTGCCGAAGATTTCCGGGTTGTCCTTGGGACCGAAATAATTGACCAGAAGAATCGCCGTCGAGAACAGGCACATACCGAAACCATAGCCGGTACTGAAAGCAAAGATTGCAATAATCACCGGATTGCTGGCGACGGCGAGCGCCCACATGCCGACGATCTCGGCCACCAAAGCGGATGCCAGGAGCCATTTGGGGTCGACGTGTTTGCCCAGGATGCCGCCCAATCCGCGTGAAGCGGCGTTGACCGCTTGATGAACGCTCAGCGCCAACGCCGCTACGCCTGCCGTATAGCCCAGCGCCACCAAGTGCGTCGGCTCAAAGCTGTTCATGGATACCTCGCAAAACAGCACCATCGTCATGGCCGCCACGATCGTGTAGTACTGGGGAACGCGAAGCACGTCGCGATACCGCCAATCATGTTTTGTTGCGTGAGCTTCGTCTGCTCGTCCGTCTCCCCGTTTTTCCGCCTCCTGTGCGGCTTCGATATCTTGCTCCGGTTCGCTTGTAACGAACATGACGGCGACCGACGCGAGCACAGCGATTGAAACCGCCATCGCCCACCAATGCAACCGCCAGGAAGCGGTGTATTGTTCAATAACCATGACCGCGACGGGGCCGACAACGCCCCCCAGACCTCCGATGGTCATATAGATGCCGATAGCGAGTTCACGCTTGTCCGCCATCCAATTGTTTATGACATGAACACCGGGCACGGTGGCGCAGAGCGTATAGCCGAAACCCAGAACACTGCACGCGACGAGAAACTCGTTGACACTCGACATGGTGGCGAGGAGGCCGAAAGCAAGCGCCATGAGCGCGCCGCCAAGGCCGAATGTGGCTTTGATTCCAAACTTGCGAATCATCCAGGCGGGTACCGTGCCGCTCAAACCGACAAGCGCCGACAAAAGCGTAAAGCCTAAACCGGCCTGGGTGTTGCTCCAGGACAGATCTTCGAACATGTAAAGGAAGACCACGCCCAGGGAAGTAAACGTCGATGCGGTAATATGAAACAGCAGCGCACTCACAATAGCAAACAACAGCCACCGCCGCCGCTCGAACACTTTGCGTGTCATGTCGACTTTCCCTCTTTTATTTCGAGCGCCGTCCCTGAAAAATCCGTGGACTGAATATGGTGTTGGACATGTGTCTATGCGCAACGGCGGTCTCTGTATGAAACTCGTCGGGTGGACATGCAAAGCCGACGGTCGGCGGACCTTTCGACGGTAGCAGCAGCATGGGTCTCAAGCGGCCGTTTCCCGAAGGTTTGGCATGGTGAACTTGTGCGTTTCAAGCCATTCGATCAGTCGAGCCTTTTGCTGCGCCCCAAGCTCGACCAAAGGCGGCCGTACCCTCGTCCACTCCATATCGCCGGAGTAATGAGCTACCACTTGTTTTAAAGCCGGAATCATAGGGTATTTTTGCATTTCGATGCGCACATGATCGACAAGGCTTTGTTGAACCTCCGCCTCCGGTTGTTGCCAATTCGAAAAGAGCTTGTGAATTGCCGCTCCGTTGATGTTGGCGGTGGCGGAAATGCACCCGGCGCCTCCTCCTCGCATGGTCTTCAAGAGAACGGTTTCACTGCCGGAGAAGACGTAAAATCCGGGGAAACGCTCCAAAACGGCTTTATTATAAGCCCAGTCGCCGCCGCTGTCTTTTATGCCGACAACGATTTTCGGATAGTCTCTGATGAGACGTTCGATGAGCGACAGCGGAATTGACACCTGGGCCACTGACGGAATGTGATAAAGGTAGATTTGAAGTCGCGAGTTGCCGACGCGTTCGATGACCTCGGCGTAGCTGCGGAACAATCCTTCTTGCCTAACGTCTTTGTAATAAAAGGGCGGCAGCATCAAGACGCCTGCACAACCGCATTTCACGGCATGAGCGGTCAGGCGGACCGTGTCGGTTAAGGCGCACAGGCCCGTTCCCGCCATCATGCGACGGGGACAAATGCCGCCGTCGACAAGAGCGTCCAGGAGATCGATTTTTTCTTCCACCGAAAGCGAGTTTGCTTCGCTGGTGGTGCCGAACACGGCAATACCGCAGCCTTGGGACAAGAGCCAGCGGCATTGTTTGACCAGGCGCTTTGCGTCCGGTTTCAGGTCGGCCGTGAAGGGCATGATAACCGGCGACAAAACGCCTCTTATTGTCGAGGGTTCCGTCATTGAACCTGTGATGCGGGGTTACGGATCATTGCCCATCCGTCCAGAGTCCATTTTTGAGCGCGCTTGTCGAGGCCGAAGTCCGGACCCGGTCTCACGAGGTTTCATCATGTCCCCAGACGCGCTGAGCCGTTTCATAGATGGCCTGATCATGCGAGAACTCGACCATATTTCCGTTTGGGTCCCGCAGGAAGAGGATGTACCCCACCGGCGGGGGCATTTCCATCGGACCCTGAGCAAGACAACCGTCTTCCTTCGCGCGCGCCGCCAAATCGTCGATCATGCGTCGCTCCGGTACTTCGATGCCGAGATGGTTGAACGGCGCGAGCGGCGCATGTTCGACCGGCGCGAACGGGTCTTTGCCTTCGTGAAACTGCGATAACACTAAAATGAAAGGCGCTTCGGCCTGCGATTTGTCACCCAGCCACGCGCTGATGCCGAATTCGCTTTCATGGCGTGCAAGCAACTCGAGATGTGTATATTTTTGATACCACGCAACCGTCGCCTCAAGGTCTTTGACCTCGAGCGCGATATGAGTCCACGTTCGTTTTGTAGGTCGAAGTCTGTCGTTCGCGGTGTCGGGCACGGGCTCGTCTCCTAAGCGCCTCGCCGAACCATATTAGCACTGACCCGAAGTTCGTTGACTCGAATTGGCGTAAAAATCCTTAGAAGCTCATCTTTCCGGTTATTTGCCACGTCCGTCCTGCACCGGGCGCAACCGTTACGTTTTGAAACGTGCCTTGCAGGGATGTGAAATAGCGCTTGTCGAAGAGATTGTCGACCGTGCCGATAACGCTGAAGCGTCCCGTTTTGGCAAACGCGGCGAGCCGGAACACCGTGTAATCCGGGAAATCGACTGCGTTTGCAACGGGCAAGGTGCCGGTTTCGCCGACATAGGTCCCGCCGAACGTGGCTCCAAACGTTCCATATTCGGTTTCGTCCGACGTGTAGGTGATGAACAGAGAGGCCACTTGGTTGGGAATACCGTTCTTCTCATAGCCGTCCGCCAGTTCGGGGAGGCAACTGGCGTTGAGCACCCGGAAAATTCCCCCGTAGCCGCCGCCGTTGGACGGTATGCCGGCTCCGAAGAAAGTGATCGAAGGATCGGTCGGGGCGATATTCACGAACTCTCCTTGCCCTGCGGGAAAGCCGAATGGGCCGACGGGGCAATTCAAGGGATCGGGATCCTTGATGTCGAATTCGCTGATCGTCAAAGCGGCGGTGGCCGCCCAGTTGCGGTTGATGACCCAGTTGAGTTCGGCCTCGAAACCTCTGGAGGCTTCTCTCAGCACGTTTCCGGAAACGTCCAGTTCCGAGCGTTCTTGCTCGAAAAATGCCACCGCACCGTACAGAGAATTGTCCAGGAGTTCGAACTTGACGCCCGTCTCGACGAGTTCCGAATCCGCCAGGATGGTCCCGCCTGCGGTGCCCGGACTGATGCCCCCGGCGGCGTTCATCAACGGACTGTTGCCCACGGCATAGGTGACGTAAGGCATAACGCTCCCGTTGACGGCCAGGACGCCGCCCAAGTCGTAGCTGCCGCTGATCGAATATGAGAAGGCATCTTCATTTCCTTCGACCAGTTCGCCCAAGGGAGCGCCGAAAGTGATCGTGCCCCTGTCGACCGAATCATAGCTGTAGTGATCGTAGCGGCCGTTGAAGACGACGCCCAGGTCCTTCCGGAGCCTTATGTCGATGACGCCGGCAACACCCGTATCTTTCCATGTGGAATCGACCGCGCTGTCCCATGGCGTATTGATGCCGCCGGGCTCATAGGTGAAAGGGGTGTCGAAAATATCGTTTCCGGCCGGCCCGACCGAAAGGTCGACGCGGTCCACAACCACATAACCGGATAGAAAATTCTCGCGCAATATCGAATCATATTTGCGGTGCGATGCCGTCAGGAAGACATTGACATCTATAATATCCGGATCGCAGAGACAAAATTCGGCCGATCCTCGAATCTCAAGGGCATCCATGTCGTGTTCGCCGGCAAAGCCGTGAGCCGTTCCCGATCTTGCCGCGTTGTCGTCATAAAACACCTGCAGCTTTGCCGTGGCGTCGTAGTCGTCGAACTTTTTGATGATGTCGAAATACAGAATGTAGTTTTCGGCCCCGGAGACATCGAACTCGGAAACGAGTTGATCGCGCGGAGACAAGGATGTCGTCGCGCCGACGCCGACATCCAGGTCGTAGACTGTGCCGGGCATACCGAGGAACGGCCCGGCGCCGCAGCTAAACGGAGAAAATCCCCCTCTGGCCGGTTCAACGAATTCGGTGAACACCGATAGACAGGAAAGCTGGCCGGAAAACCACGTCCCTGCTCCCGCATCGGCTTCGTTGTGAGTTATACGGCCATTGCCGTCGAGATCGACAAGATCGATGTCGCGGCCGGTCGTATAGATATTGTCGTCGATCAGGTCTTGCGTGAGGCGATTCCACCCGGCCGTTTGATGATAGCCTTCGGAATCGAAATACATGCCGCCGAATTCAACGCTGAAGCCGCCGCCGAATTCATGGGCGGCGTCCACTTGAACGAGCTGATGTTCGGGTTCGCGTCCGCGCACGAAATGCTTCGAATCTTCATATTCGGCATAGATCGAAACGCCGCTCTCACGCCCGCCCAGGAGAAACGGCAGATTGACTTCCGCAGACACGTTGTTCTTGTCATAGCGCCCGTCCGTATAACTGACATGGCCCGACGCGCCGTCCTCCGCCGTCATGTTTTCGCTGAAGGTGGTCTTGGGATGGAAATTCAACAGGCCGCCGATCCTGCCCGCGCCGTAAATAGCCGGAGTCGGACCGCGGATAATTTCAACGCGCGCGCTGGCGCCGACGGGCAGGGGGAAAAAGCCGTTGTTCGTGATGCGCTTGAAGCCGCGGAAATAGTTGTCGCCCACATCGCCGCGGACGCTGAGAGCTCCCGGAACACCGAAGTAACTGCCGCCGAACGTGCCGGGCGTCGTGGTGATAAAGTCGTCGATGTCTTCGATGGAATAGCGTTCCATGGTCGTGTCGCTGACCACGCTGATCGACCGCGGGGTCTCGGCGAGCGTTCGGTTGATACCGAAAACCGAATTCGTTTCGCGCTCCTCGCGCACACCGACCGGGTCGGCGGTGACGGTAATGACATCGACAACGTCTTCGTTCGCTTGGCTCGCGAGTGCCCGCGGCCCCGCGCCCGCCGTTACGAGTGCCGCGAGGGCGCCGTACGCGACCGCGCGCCTCGCGCGGTCCATGGAAACCGCTTCATGGAACATTCCGATTATTTGAGACCCCCTCTCATCCGAGACTTGGGGCGGCCTGTCCGCCGACATGGCGGATGCGCCTTGCAGTCATTGGGGGCATCAACACAACTCACTTCCGTGGTGCACGAGAAACACCTGTTTCGTGTGGCGGTCGGCCTCATCGTTTAGGTTTTTTGGACGCACCGTGCAACCATAAACCGCACGTTTGCCCCATACCGGGCCTGCCCCGTGCAGCCGTCGCGCCCGACTCCCGCGCAGCGGACTCCCGGAGCAGAGTGCGCTCAAGGATGTCGGTTGATGTGAACGCGCACGAAGGCTCTAGGCAAGAGCCGTCTCGGACAATTGAGACCGCATTTGCTTGGCCTTTTCGAACATGCGTTCGTCGTCGATGTCGATCCAAAAGCGGTCGCCGATGTCGAACGCTTGCGCCTTGCCCCAATTCGCCATCACCTGCATCCCGTGGCTGAGGCCCAGACTTCCCGATTCGGCGAGGCCCTCGTCCTTTGCGATTTTCAGAGCGCGAAACAGAGTTGGCGATGAGTAGAAGATCCCCGTGTCGAAAGCGTTGTAATCGCTGATGTGCTTGCCGATGGCTTTGATCATTTGACCTTCATGCGATACCCGCGTCACATCATCGAGGTCCACGAGAGGATTGGAAAGATTCTGATCGACGGCCAAAATTACGCCGTCCTCCGCCAGGTCCCGTGCCAGGAGATCCGAAACGATTGTCGAGTCGAACAGGTGGTCGGCCATCAAAAGAATGAATGGTCCGTCGACGAATCTTTCGGCGGCCAAAACGGACGTGCCGTTGCCCAACCGCCAACTCTCGTTTCTGATGAATTGCAAGTCGACCGGTGTGGACCGGGACGCCGCCGCCAGCGCCTCTTCCAGCGTGCCTGCCCGATACCCGGTGACGACCCCGATTTTCTTTATACCCGCGCATGAAACCAGAGATATGACATGCTCGATCAGTTGCACCCCGTGCAGCGGCGTCAGCGGCTTGACGTCGCCTACGGCGCGAAGCCGCCGCCCTTCGCCCGCAGCCAATATGACGGCTTTCAAATTTCGTTCCCCCTTTGCCTGTATGTGCGGCGCCGACTTGGCTTGGTCGAGACGCGAGTACGACCGTTCCAAAGCGGTACATTAGCCTTTACGCCGCCGCGGCGGCTACCAAATTCACCCCGCCCGCGCGGAAAAATGAGCAGCGAGCGCCCGGGAAGGCGGGAAACGAGCGCGGCGCGCGTCCGCGACGTACGACCCGTGTCGCCAAGTCCGGCGCGGTGTGCTAACACCTCCGCCGGTTGATGAGATGATTTGAGAGCGGTTTTGGCGACGAAATATGACATAGACGCTCCCGATCCGGGACGCCCCCGCGAAATCGAGGAGTTGGCGAATCTTTACCTGATACATCCGCTCTCCCGACGGCTTGTTCGGCTGTTGCTTCCCTCCGCCGTCACCCCCAACGCGGTTTCCGTTTTCGGCGCCATTGTCGCCGCCGCCGCCGCCGCGTGCTTCTACTGTCTGCCGTGGCCATGGGCCGCGCTCGCCGGATTCGCCTGTATGTGCGCCGCCCACATTATAGATGGCGCCGACGGGCGGCTCGCGCGCGTTTCCGGGCGAACATCCAACAAGGGGGAAATTATCGACGGGCTTTGCGACTATACCGGGTCCGTCATTATTTATCTCTCGCTGGCCATGGTTCTGGCGCACGACCTCGGCGCGACGGCGTGGCTGCTCGCACTTGCCGCCGGTTTCAGCAACGTGTTTCACGCCGGCGGCTATGAGTTCCAGCGGCGCACCTACAATCATCGCGTTTATGGGAGATCCTGGCTCCGTTACAACGTAAGGTCTTCAAGCGGTTTTTCCGCAAACAACGTCTCGCAGAAGATATTTGCCTCGATCGCGAGATTTTTTCTGTTCATTCAAAAATTCGTCTCGGCCGACAGTCCCGCGCTCGACCTCGCCATGTCACGGTTGACGTCGCGGGACGGAGAAACAACCGATCGCGCGCGAGAACTCTACCGCAGGGATGCGGCCCGCCGCGTGCGCTTCTGGTCGATACTCGGACAGAACCACAAAACCCTCGCCATGTTTCTCGGCATGCTCGCCGGCAGTCCGTTATATTTCTTCATCTATGTCGCGACCGTGCTCAACATGGCGCTTCTGGTTCTGATCGTCCGCCAGCACCGGGTCAACAGCGCCCTGTTGGCGAAGCTTGCCCGCTACGAGCGGGGGACCCCGGCGCTTTGACGGTTGCAAAAGCTCACGCCTGAAGCGGTCGGGCTTCTACAATGATGTTTGAAGGTCTCGGCCTCGACGGAGGCGGCCGTTCACTTGATCAGCGAAACCCGACGAAGCAGACGCTGCACGCCGCCCATGACGCCGGTCAATTCGAGCGGCGCATCCGTAACGGCCAAAGCGATGCAGACGTCCCCCGGCTCGGCAATGGGCCGGTGAGTGAGCTTGGGCGTCGCCACCGACAGATCGCCCGGCCCGTAAACGCCCGTTTCGTCCCTGAACGCTCCGGTCAAGACGAGCGTGAGTTCGCTGCCGCCGTGGGTATGTTTCGGCGCGCCCTTGCCCGGCTCCAGCCTCATCAGCCTTACATCGACGGTCGTGCCTTTGAGTTCCGGGTCGCCGCTCAGGTCCATGCACTTCACGCCCGGCGCCATGAAGCTCCAGCCGTCCCCGTCTGCATGGCGCAGAGCGATTGACTTGGCGGGTTCCGGCAAGAGATTGACTTCCCGATAGACCGACGAGTCTTGTGCCGGAGGCCGGACATCGGCGCGCAGTTGATCGAGCCGTGACATCACGTCTTCGAGAGCGCCCTCCGACATCGGCTGCGGAGTCTCATGTTCCAAAAAAGCCCCGCCGAGGGCTTCGTTGAACGCGATCTCTTGCGCGGCCCGGGGGTTGAACGAAGCCTGGCAACCGACCAGTAACCGGATACCCGGATCCAGATCTCCCACGGCATAGGCAAAGAGAATATCCGACGGGATCCTGCTCTTGTTGGACTCCAACTGCGTCATGGCATCAATACTCTTGCATCTCTTCTTTCAGTTATTCTGTTTGGAATTACGTTCGAGACCGGCCAATGGATCACTGAAAAATGCGCGCCTGTGATTTTTTCCAAGCCGTCGAGCCCGTTCATACTTTATCCGCCAATGCCTGCCTCAAACGGTCGTAAGCCAACCTCAGGCGGGATTTGACGGTGCCGATGGCCAGGCCCGTCTCTTCGGCGATCTCGCTGTGGGACTTGCCCTCGAAAAAGGCGTATCTCAAGACCTCCGCCTGTGCCTCCGGCAGGCCCTCGATCGCGGTACGGACCAGATCCTCCATTTGACGGGCGTTGACCGCCACGTCCGGCGGCTCGATGGGCGTCGGCTCCAAAACCGGTTCGACCGTGAGCAGTTCGGAGCGTTTTTCACGTCTCAGCACGTCGATCCGTCGATTTCGGGCAATGGTGAAGATCCACGTCGACACGGACGCGCGCGACCGGTCGAATGTTTTGGCCTTGCGCCAGACCGTCAGCATGACGTCCTGGGCCAGCTCCTCGGCCATCGCGTCGCCCGCGCCGAGGCGAAGCAGATACATTTTCACGCGCGGCGCGAAAAACGCGAAAAGATCGGCAAAGGCCGCCCGGTCCGATGTCCGGGCGACGGAGTCCAGCATGTCCGCCAACTGGTCCGGCATCAGTTTGGTATGGGCTGTTGCGGCTGACACGGGCGCGAAACTATCACATCCCTGAAGGAAATACCGCAAAAAGCCGCCTCGGTCCGTTGCCGTGTCATGCGACTGAACCGCGCGCTTCGAGGGTGCGCCGTATCTCTCGCTGCCGCTCCGCCGTCAGAGGAAACGTCCACATGAGCCCGCTCGCGGTCAACTTCAAAACCACCGGCAAAAACGAATACAACAACGTCAAGATAAAAAGGGCGTTTTCCGTGTTGCCGCCGACCGCGGCCGCCGCCTCGAAGCCGACCGCGTCAAGCACGGGAAAGGCCGTGCCGACCGCCAAGGCGAGCGCCAGTTTTGTGGCGACGCCCCACAGCGCGAAATAGAGTCCGGTCCTCTGTTCGCCGCTTTCGAGGGTATCGACGTCGATGACGTCCGCCTGTATTGAGGCGGGAATGGTGAGGTCGGCGCCGACGCCCAGTCCCGACAAGACGGTGATAACGGAAAACGCGAGCCAGTCTCCGGGGCCGACGACGAACGGCGTCCATATGAACGCCGCGCTCGACCAAACCATGGCGGCGACCCAGGTTCGGTGTTTGCCGAAGCGCTTTGACATCTCGTGCCAAAAGGGAATGGCCGCCAGACCGGAAAGAAAATAGGCCAGCAACAGGGGGCCGTACGCCTCCGGCATCGCCAGCCGGTGGCTCACGAACAGAATGAACAACGTGGCCGGAAGGCCGTTCGCCATGCCGTTGATGACGAAGGCGGCGACGAGCCGCCCGAAGGACCTGTTGTGAAAAAGGACGCGGATACCGTCTCTGAAGGCCGCGCGCGCCGCGCCGGCGGGTTGTCTGTCGGGCACGACCGCCGCGCATAACAAAACGCTCACCGGCAACAGACCGACCACGATCCACGCGATCGCTTGGGCGTGGGTCCGCAGCGAAGGATACCCCAGCAGCGTGAGCCCGGTCGGCAGGGCCATGACCACGATGGTGCCCGTCAAGACGAACGCCTCGCGCACGGAGGTCAGGGTCGTGCGTCCGTTATAGTCGCCGGTGAGTTCCGCGGCCCAGGAACTGTAAGGCAGCAAAACCGCCGTCCACGCCAGCGTGAGCGCCGCGCTCCATATGAACAGGTCGTTCGCGCCCGCCCCCTCGGGCGGCGTAAACAAGATATAAGCCGCCGCGGCGCACAGGGGCGTCGCGGTCACGACCCAGATTTTGCGCCGTCCCCAAGGCCCCGTCGTGCGGTCGCTCAGTACGCCGATGATCGGATCGGAAAAAGCGTCCAGCACCCGCGTTGTCAACAGCACCACGCCGATGGCGGCAAGCTCCAGGCCCAGTTCCCGGGAATAGAGCGTCGGGATGAAGACGTAGACCGGCAATGTCAGAACCGCCAGCGGCAGACCGGGCAGGGCGTAAGCCACGATCACGCGGGCTTTGAGGTCGGAGAAGGATGCGCTCGTCACGTCGTCATGCAATGCGTGAATGATGCTCCGGGGCCGCTTTTACCGCGAAAAGGCATGACTTTCCGCAAGCCCGGCCAGCAGCTTGCGCCGCTTCGGCAGAATGGAGCTTGACGTGAGGATTTCCTGCGCGATGTCGGCGGGCGCCGGGTCTTTGGCGAAGACCAGCGTCACTTCGCCGAGTTTGAACCCCCACTTCTTGACTTTGGCGCGATTCATCAGCACGCCCCGCGGCTGAAGAAAAAGCCAGTCGTCGAATGTGACGCGCCACGCGCCGGTGCCCACCTTGAGATCCATTTGGTATTTCCAGTTCGCCGCCCGCCCGAAAGCCGATCCCGCCGCTTCGCCGATCACGTCGTCGGCGCGCCCGATATAGGCATGGTCGTCGATTTTGGTGATGCGCCACACGCGCCTATCCTGCCCGCCGTCCGCATAGTCGAACCGCTCGTCGAGCGTGAGAACGCCGTCGCTCCAGACGCCCGTGATGTTGACGACGAATTGGCGCCGCAGGCGGCCGAAACGGTCCTCGAAAATACCGACGGCCTGCGTCGTGCCCTTGAAATAGTCTTCGAGCACCAGGCGCGGTTCCGTACCGTCGAAATCCTGTGGTTTCATGGGTTTACACCTGTCGGCCCGCGGCCGGGTTTCGAAAGCGCCGCCCCCGCCCGCGCGGCGGCCTGAATGGTCGCTCTCAATACGCCGCGCGTCCGTTACAGGATCACAAAGACTCGCGCCCCGCGTCAAGTTCGTTCGATGCGCCCCGCCGGCAAAGATCCATCCGACGGCCCCTCCGAAAGCCCAAAAGCCGCCCCGCCCGCGTCGGGTTGACTTTTACTCCCCTGTCCTTCGATAATGTGCCTGCGAACTTCCTTCGAGATCCCGGCTCCTGCCGGGCTACTCGTCGAATACAACAGCCTACAGTCCGGTACGGAGTAGCTCTCCGGGCCCGGGTGAATAGACGGGAAATCACTCTTCTCGAGGGATGTTCGCAACGGCCCGGCACCCGCCGACCGTTCCCAAGCCTGTTTTGACAGCCAAGAAGGAAGAGTGACATGAACTCGCCAACGTCCGGTTTCCGGTCTCTGCCCGTGCTTTTTGCCGCCGCTCTGCTCGTCGCCGCTTGCGGCGGCGGCGGAATGTCGTCGGCCCCCTCCGCGCCGCCGCCGACTCCCTCCGCGCCGCCGCCACCGCCGCCCGAGCCCGAACCGGAACCTGAGCCAGAACCGGACCCCGCGCCACCTCCAGGCTCGCAGCCGGAACCGGAACCCGAGCCTGAGCCAGAGCCCGAACCCGAGCCTGAGCCCGAACCGGAGCCGCAGCCCACGCCGCCGCCTCCACCGCCTCCGCCGCCGCCCGATCCGGTCGGCTGCACGCCCACCGCGGATCACGGCTGTCTCACGCCGTCGGACTACGACATGCAATTGGACGTGTTCGCCGAAGGCTATAGAAACCACCGCGACTTCTCGAACCAATGGGGGTTTGAGACGATCGGGGCGGACCGCGCCTATGCCCGTCTCGCCCTCGAATTGGGTGACGATGTGGTGCCGGGCGCGGGCGTGACCGTCGGCGTCATCGACACCGGCATCGATACGGGCCACCAGGCGTTCGAGGGCCAGAGCGTGATCGAAGACTTCGCGTTCGGCGCCCTCGACGAGACGGGCGACAAAGCCTCGCACGGCACCGCGGTGGCCAGCGTCATCGCCGCGCGGCGGCAGACCCGGTTCATCGATCACGCCCACGGCGTGGCCTGGGGCGCCGACCTCGTCATGTTTCCCATAACGCTTGGGGAACCGTCAGACGACCCCTACGACCCCATATCCTTGGCCGCTCTCGGCGCCGGTGACCAAGGTAGTGCGCTCCGGTATCGTTATGTGCTCGATTGGCGGGACGGCGCCCGCGCCATCGATTTCCTGAATCTCAGCTTCGGTCCGCAAGGAATCATCGACAGCTACAGCGAACAGGATCTTCGCACATATTTCGACGAGACGATCGACGCGATCGCGCAGACCGACCGGGAGGACAAGACGGTCTTCGTCTTTGCCGCCGGCAACTCGAACGAACATCTCTGCACGGTCGGCACTGATCATTGCGTCGGCGGCGAGATCGACGCCGTCTCGCCCACCCTCTATGCCGGTCTGCCGGCGCGGATCGAAGAACTGCGCGGCCATGTCATCTCGGTCGCGGCCGTGGATCGAGACGGCGACATCGCCTACTTCTCCAACCGCTGCGGTATCGCCGCCGACTGGTGCCTCGCCGCCCCCGGCGTCGATGTTTGGGGAGCCTATTTCGGGCCCGATCCCGATGGTGGTCCGTTTGTGGTCCAGGATGGGACCCCCTGGAGGGGCACTTCGTTTGCGGCGCCGATGGTGACGGGTGGTCTCGCGGTGATGAAACATCTGTTCCGCGGCCAGCTTTCCAACACGGACCTGGTCACGCGTCTGCTGGAGACCGCCAACAGAGAGGGCCGCTATGCCGACGGCGCCGTTTACGGCCAGGGCCTGATGGACCTGGACGCCGCCACCTCGCCGGTGGGCGCGCTGATGATGGCGGCGGGCGACAGGGTCGGCAACGGCATCGGTCTGGGAACCAGCCGTCTTGCGCTGGGCGGCGCTCTTGGCGACGGTCTGACGCGCTCTCTCGCGGGCCGCGAGATCGCCGCCTTTGACGCTTTGGGCGCGCCGTTCTGGTTCCGTATGGGCGATATGGCGTCCCATGCGCCGCGTCCGTGGATGACGGCGCGCCTTCGCGACTTCATGGCCCCCGCTTACCCGCGCTTCGGCGTCGAGGGGCGGTGGGGCGCCTTCGCGGAGAGCGACCGCGATGCGCCCGCGCAATGGCGGATCGGCCTGCTGGAGACGCCGACGGGGGCCGAGGGCGGTCACTTCGCCCTTGCGGAGCGGGCCTTGACCTTCAGCGTGACGGGAGACAACGGGCTGACGGCCACGGCCTTCTCGACGGAAGGGGTGGCGGGCCAGGCGCCGGCGTCCGGCGCGGTGCTGACGTGGCGGCCGTTCGGCCTTCCCATAGGCATGCGCGCGGCGTGGTTTGCGGAGCGCGAGACCCTTCTGGGGAGCGCGTCTGAGGGCGCGTTCGGAGACCTGTCGACGGGCACCGCCCTCATCGGCCTGGAGGGAGGCATGGACGTCTCCGGCTGGCGTCTTGACGCCGCTGCGGAGTTGGGAGCGGTAACCCCGCGCTCGCGCCGCGGCTTTGTTACGGACGTGTCGGCTCTGACCACGAGCGCCTTTGCGCTCAACGCGACCCGGGGGTTCGGCCCGGGCGGCACGTTGCAGGTTTCGGTCTCGCAGCCGCTTCGCATCGAGGACGGGCGTGCGTCTTTGACGGTGCCGGTAGGGCGCACCAAGGCGGGCGATGTGGTGCGCGGGTCGATGGCGGCCGATCTTACCCCGACGGGGCGGCAGATCGACATTGCCGCGCAGTGGCGGCGTCCTCTGGCCTTGGGCGGCGAGCTTCGCTTGGGCGCCGTCTGGACCCGTGAGCCGGGCCACCGCGCCGCGGCCCCCGCCGACCTCACGGTCCTCGGCGGCTGGCGCGCCGCCTTCTGACGGGAGGCCACTAACGGCAACGGCCCTTCCCCCGCTTCGTCGGGGAAGGGCCGCGCCGCGCGGTGTTCACGACCCCGGAGGTGCAGTCCCTACTCGGGCCGCCGCCCGTTCAGTACCTGCAAGCTCAAGCGTTTTTTTGGCATCTTCAATTGAAATTCCACGCCCTTTAATCCACGGCCCGAGGCTCTCGAACTGCTCCTGCAAGCTCTCAATCCTGTCTTTCAGCGTCGTTTCGTCCCCGTATAAATCGATGAGGTCGTCCCAGTACAGTTTAGGAATTTGCTTTTTTGAGCGTGTGCCTATCTCGCTGATGATCGTTGCACTTCGGGAGTCCCAAAGAAGATTGAAGGTCAGTCGAGGTGAATCGCCGACTCGAACCCGTTCGCTCGATGGACCGGCGGCAATCTTGGCAAACCGGAGAACCGATCGGACCGGATGACGTTCCTCGGCGAGTTTGTCGTCGGATGAGGATCGAATCTCGTCGAGCAATGCCGCCTCGAACGCGGCCGCCGCAGTTTCCGATACGAGCCTCTTGCCGTAGTTTGGCTGATGGCCGATCAGCCGAATCAATTCGGCTTTGGAAGAAAGCGATGTCAATTCGGGTAGAATGCGGCGCACTTTGTCTTCGGCGGCGGCAGAATCTCCCACCGCGCTCAGAAGGTCAGAGGCGACAAAGCGAGTGATTTCTCGTGGCTCATCAAGACCTTCTAGCGGCGGTTCCGGCATGTCCGGCAGGAGGTTCATGAACACGATGACGCCGGGCTCCACATGCTCCGCGCGGAACCGGTCGTCGAGAGTTTCCCTAAGTTGCCATAGAGTATCCAACCATCGCGACGGATCGAGACCGCGCATGAAACAATCCAGGGCACCGCGATCGGCCATGAGTTCGAGGGCCTGTTCGGCGTCGTAGAAAGCCTGCAAGTCTTTGCCGACCTCGCGTTCCAGATAGAAGCGCAGAACGAATTCGTGGGCGACACGGGATGTCCGGAGTTTTTCCTTCGCCCATTCACTTCCGTAATCAGCGTTGCTGTTGCCGGACAAGTGTTCCTCCCCGACCGGGAAGAGGCGGCGTATCATGTATCGAGCCACATGTTCCCCCGTCTTGTCGGCTTCCACCAACTCGTCCATCCGCGCTTTGCGGCGGTCCTCTTCGGGCTTACCTTCCAGCCATTCCTCCTGCTTGAGGTTGCGGCTGTGAAAGCGCGTTTCAAGGTGCCTTTCCGTACGCCGGGGAGCGGTGGTTGTGGTGAGGTCGTCGATAACATCGGGCAACCGCCGGAAAACGTCGGGCAGGAACATTCGAACGGCCTCAAGCGCGCACACATCGACTTGCTCGACCCGGCCTTCGAGGTCGGCCACCGTTCCCCGGACGGCGGCGGCGTAGCGCCGCACGTCCCGCATGGTTCGGATGAGCGGACGGACGATTTCATCGTAGATATCGTGCCAGGCTTGCCTATCGAACGGGCCGGGATTCGTGATATTTGCACTGGCATCTTCGAGCGCTTGGAAAATCTGTTCCTCGAGCAGATGGCTCGGCGGTTCCGGCAAATCGAACGGCAGTTGAATGATCTTTTCCAGATAGTCCCGTCCTGACAACCCGTCCTCGCCGAGCGCCTTCTCGACCCGGAGTCGGTCGCACACCACGATATAGATGAGGTTGGGGAAGCCGGCCGTCAGTCGCACCAGCTTGAAAATATCCCGGATTTCTTTTACCGACAGCCGGTCGACGTCATCGAGCGCGACGATGATCGGCTTGCCGTGTTCAACGAGGGCTTTTCTGACCTTCTCGTGGGGGTCCGCAATCCTTTTTTGAACGATTATGCTCCAGATTTGAACGATTATGCTGCCGATCTTAAGAAGCACGCCCCAAATCTGGGCGCCGACGACCGAGCTGACGACCGAGCCGACGCCGGAGAGTGCCTCGCCATAATTCTCGAGATCCTTGGCGGGCGGGGTAAAATTGCGAAGTTTCAACTCGGTCGAGAGTTCAACGAAGAACCGCTCCACGAGTTGTTCCGTGCCGCTGAACATCCACGGATTGAAATCGACTACGGGGATACGCTTTTGCTTGAACTCCGCACGCGCGAGATTGAGGAACGAGGTCTTTCCGGACCCCCACGGACCGAAGATTCCGACCGTAACGCCCTCGCTCGCATCGAGCTCCAGAACTCGATGCGCGAAGGACTTGGCGACATCCGCCCTTTCCAAGACATCGTCGCTGCTGTCTCGAATGGGATTGTCGCCCGGGAGCGGTTTCTTGTCATTGTTCATGATGGTACAGCCTTGTCGATCAGGAAATCGTCTTCATTTCAGTTTGACGCATATTGCCAAACCCGCGGAGGAGACGCGCTCCGAGGCCTGGCGTTTACGATCCCGCAGCCGCTTGCCCGCCGCGGCCTCGCGGATCATTCCCCGGCGGATTCGAAAGCCCGGCCCGTATCTTGGCCCAGCTGTCGCGCAGGCCGATGGTCCGGTTGAAAACGACCGCGTCGTCCGAAGACTCCTTGTCCAGGCAAAAGTAGCCTTGGCGTTCGAATTGCACCGTTTCCCCCGGTTTCAGATGGGCGAGGCTCGGTTCCAATCGACAGTCCCGCAATATTTCGAGCGAGTTCGGATTCATGTCATCCGGACCATCCGGTTTGGCCCCCGGGTCTTCCCGCTCGAAAAGCCGGTCGTAAAGCCGCACCTCCGCTTTGACGGCATGACGGGCCGAGACCCAGTGCAGCGTGCCCTTGACCTTGCGCCCGTCCGGCGACCTGCCGCCGCGGCTTTCGGGATCGTACGTGCAGCGCAGTTCGACTGCGTCGCCCGCTTCGTTCCTGATAACGTCCGTACACGTCACATAATAGGCATAGCGCAGGCGCACCTCGCGGCCGGGCCCCAAACGGAAAAACTTCCTGGGCGGGTCCTCCATGAAATCGTCCCGTTCGATATAGAGCTCGCGCGAAAACGGCAGCTTGCGTTTGCCGGCGCTTTCATCTTCCGGATTGTTGACCGCCTCCAGGTCTTCCGTTTGCTGCTCCGGATAGTTTTCGATGACGACTTTCAACGGCCGGAGAACGGCCATTCGCCGTTCGGCCTGCCTGTTCAAGACCTCGCGCACGCAAAAATCGAAATAGGACATTTCGACCGCGCCGTCATTCCTGGTGACGTCGAGACGGCCGATGAAATCGCGGACCGCCTCCGCCGGCACGCCGCGCCGGCGGAGCCCCGACAAGGTCGGCAGGCGCGGATCGTCCCACCCTTTCACATGTCCGTCCTCGACCAATTGCATCAGGATGCGTTTGGACATGACCGTATGGGTGAGATTGAGCCGCGCGAATTCATGTTGACGCGGTCTCGACGGCACCGGCAGATTTTCGATCAACCAATCGTATAACGGGCGGTGATCCGCGAACTCCAGCGAACACAGGGAATGGGTGACCTGTTCGATGGCGTCCGATTGGCCGTGGGCGAAGTCGTATGTCGGGTAAATGCACCAGGCGCCGCCCGTGCGCGGATGGGGCTTGTGCACGATCCGGTAGAGCACCTGATCGCGCATGTTGATATTGCCCGAGGCCATATCCACTTTGGCGCGGAGGACGCGCGCGCCGTCTTCGAATTCGCCCGCCCGCATGCGCCGGAAAAGGTCGAGGTTTTCTTCGGGAGAGCGGCCTCGATGGGGGCTGTCTTTTCCGGGTTCGGTAAGCGTTCCCCGATATGCGCGGATCTCCTCCGCCGATAAATCGTCCACATAGGCTTTGCCGTTTTGGATCAGATGCTCGGCCCATTCGTAGAGTTGCTCGAAATAATCGGAGGCGTGATGGAGATGCGCGCCCCAGTCGAACCCCAGCCACTTGATGTCTTCCTGAATGGCCTCGATATATTGCTGCTCTTCCCGCGCCGGATTGGTGTCGTCGAAACGCAAATGGCACCGCCCGCCGAATTCCCGCGCGATGCCGAAATTGAGGCAGATGGAAAAGGCATGGCCGATATGGAGACAGCCGTTGGGCTCCGGCGGAAAGCGGGTCACCACCGTGTCGCACCGCCCCGCCGCCAGGTCGTCGTCTATGATCGTGCGGATGAAATCCCGCCCTCCGGCTTCGCTGCGGACTTCGGCCTCGCTCATCGTCTCCGCCGCCTCATGGTCCCGCGGCCCCGCGCGCCCGGATTGCCCCGCCGCGCGAGCCGCTTTGAGAAATAAATTTTTGCCCGCATTGACCTAGTCGAGCGCCTTTTCATAGATGCGATACGTCTTATAAGGCTTGCATCCGGTGCTTTCGATGATTTTCCGCACCCCCACATTGTCTTTGAGAACCCACGAGAGTTCGCTTCGGACGTGGCCCGTGCTTTTGTTGCGGCTGTGAACCGTATCGATGATGACGAATGACATGGCCGCGCCCATCCAACTTCTTTGGAACGCCTTGCGCACGCCCATGAGCGGCAAACGCGTGGTCTTCACTTTGTTGAACTTGAGTCGAAACAGAAGTTTGGCCCAGCCCAGGGGAAACAGTCGTCCGTTCAGGTCCGCGATGGCTTCGTTGAGGTTAGGCAGCGTCAGCCCGAAAGCGGCCGGATCGCCGTCGACCTCGATGATGCAGACATGCTCGGGATCGACCAGGATTTTGAAATCCTTGATGAGCTTTTCGACTTCCGAATCCGTGAACGGCACGAAGCCCCAATTGTCCGACCAGGCGTCGTTGAAAATGTCCATGATGATTCGAACGTCACGGGCGAAGCGCGCCTTGCTCGTGCCGCGCACCGACACGCGGGGATACTTTTTCAAACGCTCGGCAATCTTTCGCGACGAGGGCGGCAGTCCGTCGACCGACATGGTGAAATCGTAGGCGATGAGGTCTTTGGCTTTCGTGTAGCCGCATTCTTCGAGACGCTTTGCATAGTAGGGCGGCGCGTGTCCCATCATGACGGAGGGAGGCCGTGAAAATCCCTCGATAAGAAGTCCGGCCTCGTCGTTGATCGAAAAACTGAGCGGCCCCTGAACGCGTTTCATGCCCCGCGCGCGAAGCCATCGCTCCGCATGGGTCAAAAGCGCGCGGAAAATGTCCGGGTCGTCTTCCGCTTCCAGAAAGCCGAAGTGACCGGTTTCGTGCCGGTGCCGGTCGAGCCAGGCTTGATCGATCTGGGCCGTGACCCGGCCGACCGCCCCGTCGCCGCGCCACGCAAGCCAGTAGCTCGCTTCGGCGTGCTCGAAAAACGGATTCTTTTTGCGATTCAAATGATTGCGGCGTTCCATGATGAGAGGCGGCACCCAATGGGGATCGTCCGCATAAAGACGCCAAGGCAGTCGTATGAACCGATCGAGGTCGGACCCGGTGACCACTTCTCTTATGCCGATGCCGCGGTTCTCAAGCTCTCGATGAGCCATGCCTGCCGTCACGAGTTGAGGCGGCGGCACCGCCGATACGCCGCATACGGAGCGCAAGTCGGCGTCGGCTTCACGTGCCGCCGCCGGCCGCCGACGCGATGCGCGCCCCGTCGCACGCCTCCGGCAAGGATGAGGCGCAGTCCTCGAAGGCGGCGATGATCCGTTCGATTTGCTCCGACGAGTGGGCGGCGGACACGCTCGCCCGCAATAGAGATTTGCTGCCCGGCGTTCCGGGGGGAACGGCCAAATTGACATAGACGCCCTTTTCCAGAATCCGGCTCCAGGCGAGGACCGCCGACTCCTCGCTCGGCATTTCGACGGTAATGATCGGGCTGAGCGGCGCGCACAGTTTCAGCCCCAACCCGCCGATGCCGTCATGAAGCTGTTGGGCGTTTTGCCAAAGCTGCGTCCGCAATTCCGGGCGGGTCCGGATTTCGTCGATGGCCGCGATCACGGTCGCGATCGTGGCCGGCGAGATGGATGCGGTAAACATGTAAGGTCGGCTGGCAATGCGAAGGCGCTCCGCTTTCGGGTGATTGGAGGCGCAAAAACCGCCGATGGCGCCCAGGCTCTTGCTGAACGTGCCGACCAGGAAATCGACGTCGTCGGAAACGCCTTCATGTTCCGTGCGCCCGCGGCCGTTGTCGCCGTACAGGCCGAGCGAGTGCGCCTCGTCCACATACAGATAGGCGCCGTGCCGTCGTTTGACCTCCGCGAATTCTTTGAGGGGCGAGACGTCGCCGAACATGCTGTACAGACCTTCGACGATAATCAGCTTGTTCGATCCGCCGCCCTCCAACTGGCCGAGGCGGCGGTCCAGATCCTCGGGCGAATTGTGTCGGAAGCGCACGATCGTCGCGCCGCTCATGGCGCACCCGTCGTAGATGCAGGCGTGGCAGTCCGCATCGATCAGGACATGGTCGCCGTGGGCGGCGAGGGCGGCAATGGTACCCAGATTTGCCTGATAGCCCGAAGGAAACACGATGGCCGACGAACAATTCATGAAATCCGCCAGGCTTTTTTCAAGCGCCCGATGGCCGTGATAGGTACCGTTCGCGATCCGCGACCCGGTGGTTCCCGTTCCCTGTTCGGCCAGCGCTTTCCGGCCCGCCTCGATGCACTTCCGGTTGAAGGTGAGGCCGAGATAATTGTTGGATCCGGCGAGGATGACGTCGCGTCCGTCGATCACGACTTCCGTCGCCGACTTCACCTCGTCCATACAGACGCCGAACGGGTTGTAGCCCGCCTCCACCATCTCTCGGTAGCGGTCGGTTACGTTGTCGAATTTGTCGAACAGATCCATGAGATCAGGTCTTCGCGCCGAGGTCGTGAATGGTGTCAACGAGATCGCCGATCGTTTGAATTTCGGCGATCGAATTCATGGGTATGGAAATGCCGTAGGCGTCTTCCGCCTCCATGATCAGATCAAGAACGGCCACCGAGTCGATTTCAAGGTCGCTCGAAATATTGGTGTTCATTTGCAGCGCTATGCCCTTCCGGTTGTAAGGTTTCAAAAGCTCGCACATTTTATGAAAGACCAGATCGTCCTTTTCGCGGGTTCCCATTTCGTCACCTGTACTCCGTACCGGCCGAGTCCCGGCGGCGTTGCCTAGAGCCAACCCTCCCGTTCATACCAATGACACGTGCGCCTGAATCCTTCAATAATTGTTATGGCCGGTGTCCAACCGGTCGAAGCGGTCAAGGGGTTGCTCCGGCAGACCCAGTCCGAATGATATATTTCTCTCAGTTTTTCCGGAGTCACCATGGGCGCGGATCCCGTCAGTCTAGCCATGCCTCGATTGACCCGGGCGAGGGGCCGCATCGCCGCCTCGGGCACCGCGACGCTCCTCACCTTTCGGCCGAAATACCGACCCGCCGCGTCGGCGACGTCTCGCCAGCTATAGCCGTTGCGCGCGCCGTCGTGAACCTCCAAAATTCGCCCCTCCATGCCTTCGGAAACGACGGCCCGTTCGACCGCGCTGCACAGATCGTCGATATATATCATGGAAATCCTGCTTTCCGCAGACCCGGGAACGAACGCGACGCCCCGTCTCATCAGCCGAAACAGCTTCAACGTCTCCCGGTCTCCGGGACCGTAGATCGCCGGAGGCCGCAAAACCGTCCAGGCGAGTTCGTCCGAAAGCGGCCCGAGGCGCAGTTCGCCTGCGCGTTTGCTTGCGGCGTAGGGGGAAATATCGGGCAGACGGGCGGCGAGACTCGAGATATGGACGAAGCGGGTACAGGCTTCCGATTTGGCGCATGCGGCCGCGACCGCCTCCGTTCCCCGCTCGTTGATCGAAAAAAACGCCGCCGCGTCCGCGGCCTTTATCAGCCCCGCGCAATGCACCGCCGCGTCGGCCCCCAGGACCAGCCGTTCGAGGCTTGCTCCGTCTTCCAAGGCCCCCGGCACGAGTTCGACGCCGGGCGTCGGGTCGAGGCCGCCGGTCCGCCGCGCCAAGGCTCTGACGGACCATCCGTTGGCGGCGAAATGTCGGACTAGACGGCGCCCGATGAAGCCGGTAGCGCCTGTGATCGCGATTGTGCGGGCCATCTTGCTCTCGGATGGGGCCGAAGCGCCGAAACGGACAGGGATTCGTAAGCCCTAGCCGACGGCCGCGCGGGCGGACGCCGACTCGAAAGAGCCCGCTTGATAATCGCCGGCCAGATATCTTTCGCGCGTCGCGGCCCGGCCGATCTTCCCCGACGACGTCATCGAAATGCTGCCCGGCGAGACAAGCACGACATCACAGTCCGCGCCGGCGACGAGTCGAACGGTTGACCGCACCTGCCGTTCGAGTTTTTTCCGCTGCACGGGGTCCCGCGCGCGGCAATGGATCACGGTGACGATTCCCTCTTCATTGCCCCGGTCTACGGCGAACGCCGCGACGTCGCCCCGGCGTATCCCCGGCAACTCCTGAACCGCCCACTCGATGTCTTCCGGCCAGATATTGCGCCCGTTGATGATGATCAAATCCTTGCTGCGTCCCGTGACGACGAGGGAGCCGTTCACGGTATAGCCCAGATCGCCCGTGTCCAGCCAGCCGTCGTCCGACAACACGTCCCGCGTCAGCCGTTCGTCGTTGAAAAAGCCGTCCATCAGACTCGGGCCGCGAATGACGATGCGCCCGACGTCCCGGTCTCCCAATTGCAGGCCGTTCTTGTCGACGATTTCCAACTGGTGTCCGGGCATCGGCTTGCCGCAAACCACAAGGCGCCGTGCGCGCTTGGCGCCGTTGACGGAATGAAGCGGGCGCGCCTGTCCCGAAATCGAAAGATGTTTGCGGTCGATCGTATCGGTTTCGAATTCATTCTCTACGCCGGTAAACGTGACCGCCAGCGTCGACTCGGCCAGTCCGTAGCTCGGCAAAAAAGCCGCCCGCTTGAATCCGCTTGCCGCGAATTTTTCGGCAAACCGGTCGAGCACGTCATCGCGGATCATGTCCCCGCCGATGCCCGCAACCCGCCAGGACGAGAGGTCCAGAGATGAGATGGCCCCGTTCGAGGCGCGTCTTTGGCAAAGCTCGTAACCGAATGAAGGGCTGAAGGCGACGGTGCCCCGGGTCTCCGACAGCAGTTGCAGCCAGACCAAAGGACGTTTCGCGAAGTCCGACGTGGCCAGGTAGTCGACGGACGTCTGACTGAGCACAGGCGTCAGACAGCAGCCGACCAGTCCCATATCATGGTAGAGGGGAAGCCAGGAGGCGCACCGGTCCCCCTGCCGCAGTTCGATCCCGTCGGACAATATCGACTTGGCGTTGCTGGTGATGGCGCGCTGCGAAATCAGCACGCCTTTCGGCCGCCGCGTGCTGCCGGACGAATATTGAATGTAGGCCGGTTCGTCCGCGGCGAACGGTCTCGAATTGTCCCGCCCCGGCAAGTTGACGAGATCGTCATGCGTCCCGACGAATTTCACCGGCAGCGTTTCGCACGCCTCGCTGAGCAGGTCGATGAGCTCCGGCGACGATACCGCCGCGGACACGCTCGAAGCCTCCATCAGCCCGCGCAGCCGATGGACATAAGCCTCTCGCCCGCCGAGGTTGATATGCACCGGCAAGGGGACCGGCAGCAGCCCCGCATATTGGCATGCGAAGAACAAAACGGAGAATTCCGGAATCGTCTCCGCGGCGACGGCGACGCGCGCCTGCCGCTCCAAACCCGTCGCCGCCAATGTCGCCGCCAATGAGCGCGCATTGTCTCTCAGTTCGGCGTAGGAAAGCGTGGACTTCAGTTCGCCCCGGCCCGAGTAGAAGTTGTAACCCGTCTCGCCCCGCGCCGCATAATCCAACCCCTCGACGAGACTTGAAAAGTTGGCCCGATCGAACCTCAAACTCTTATTCACCGATGGCGTCGCGGACAGCATCGACCCCTCTCAGCCTGAAATGATCGAACCGGAACCGCGCTTGAGCGCCGCCCCGGTCGGACTCGGCCGCTGTTGGCGATCATACCGATCTGTATGCGAATTGCGAATTGTCGATGCCCCCAAGATCATGGCTCGGTCCGCCGCCGCCTCAATGCGTCAAGTTCCGGATCGTTCGGGCGGATGACCCGCGCAGTTCGTTCGGCCCATGATTCGTGACGTTTTTCCGAATGGCAAGATACTTGACCCTGATCGTATGAGCAAGCCAGGCGAACGCTCCCGCCGCCGGCGGGCGGCAAAGATGAATATCCCGTCCGCATTTCGGATCGCGCGCGTGTTCATCTTTGATTTATCTCTCCTTGTCAATAGTCCGATTTTCGCGGGTCGGGAATTCGGGCGGCCCTCTCGCCCGTTTCTCCTTGCATTTGACCGCGGGCGCCTCTAATCAGTCGATCCGATCCCGCTCGAAAATGACCTTGATCCGGCCGGAAAAACGCATGGCACGCGAGACCTCGAAGCGCATTGCCCTGATCGGCAACGGCGCCATTGCCAAGGAAATTACCGCCCGGGCCGCCCTGAGCGGCGCGATGTCCATCGTCGGCGCGCTCGTATTGCCCGAAGAGTTGGGCGACGCCGCGCCTCATCCCCTGGTCGGGTCGATCGACGAACTTCTGCGTTTTCAGGCGTCGCTCGTTATGGAATGCGCCAGCCACGGCGCGGTGGAGAGCTATGCCGCGCCGATTCTGAGATCGGGGACCGACCTGATGATCATCTCCATCGGCGCCCTGGCCGACCCCGCGCTTCACGAGCACGTGCTGGATGAGGCCGCGCGCTCCGCCGCCCAGGTCTACCTGCCGGCGGGGGCGCTTCTCGGCATCGACGGCCTCGCCGCCGCGAAAAGGTCCGGCCTCGACTGGGTCCGGCTGACCTCGCGCAAACCGCCCCTCGCGTGGCGCGGCGCGCCCGGCGTCGAACGGATCGACCTGGAAGCGATTTCGTCCGATCGGGTCATATTTTCCGGCTCCGCGCGCCAGGCCGCCCGGCTGTTTCCGAAAAACGCCAATGTCGCCGCTACCGTGGCGCTGGCGGGCATCGGCTTCGAAGACACCGCGGTCAGCCTGATCGCCGATCCGGCGGCGGCAAGAAATTCCCACGTCCTGGAGTTCAAGGGCCGTCCGGGGCGCTTCCGGGTAGAAGCGCAGGGGCTGCCGTCGAAGGACAACCCCAAAACGTCCATGTTGACGGCCTACAACATTTGCCGGTCTATCGAAAATCTCGATGCGGCGATCGTGATCTGACCCTCCGCCCCATGACGCGACGGACCGGAAATCACAAAAACGCGAAAACAATTCTATCGCCGGCGTCCCGCTTCACCGGACGCCGACGCTTGTCGAACCGCCGCCGATGGGCCTCGGGTCGTTATGAGGCCCGAGGCCCGTTTCGCGGTGACGGGTTCCGTCAGCCCTTGAGACGGTTGAACGTCCTCACCACCAGTACGGTTATGACACCGGCGTAAAGCGCGATGCTGACGTGTTCGACGATGTTGTTCAGCACCATGCCGATCTGCCCGGGAATGTTGTCCAGCACACCCGCCTGCCCAGCGGCGCCCACCGCGACCACGACCACCAGATAGGCCGTCGCGTCTTCGGCGTCGATCGCCAGCGCCGCGTACGCCAAACCAAGAACAACCAGCGCCAGCGGCACAATCCCTCCGGGCACCGCCATCGGCGCCAAAGCCTGCACAACCGCCAAAACAATCACTGCACCAACGATGATTCTGACTGTCATTGCCATTTTCACCTCCTAGAGCCAGTTTCGCGTCATGGCCTATGCCATGCCCTACCGTGACCCCCACGGCCGGCAGACATAAGAGTGTAAGGATCGAACGCCCTCGTCAAGCCGTTTTCGACAAACGGCCGAGTCGCTCCCGAGGGCGGCCCGGCGGACGATTTGGGCGAATATGAGACAATTTCCCGCCGCCGCTTCCGGCGGGCGCGTCTAAAGTCATGCGCGGCGCGGGCGAAGCCGGTCTCGATCGCTTCCGTCCAGGTCCGGAAACAGACCGCGCTTTTCCTGGTCGCGGCGGATGAGGTCGCGAAAATATTCGCTGTCGTTGCCGTAGTCGCCGCTCTCGACGCGCCCTCTGATCCACTGCTCTTGTTGATGCGTCACGGTGATGGTTTTCTTGGTCATCGTCATATTTGTTCCCTCTTGAGTATGAACAAGTATGATAATATCGGATAATATCCTACCGCGCAAGAGCGGACGGGTCGGCGCCGCGGGTGGAGACGGGAAATCCGGATATCGGCGGCCTGTCAGCGCACCGTCGGCTCGCGGGCCAAACGCGCCCGCCAGTCCGCCACTTCGGACGGCGTGACCCCGATCGCCAATGCGGCCGCCTCGTCTATGATGTGGCGGACTTGGCATTCCACACCCTGTCCCATGGGCAGCAACTCTTGATCGCAAACCGAATCAAATGCGTCTTTCAGGGCGCGCCACCCCGGATTGTCGGGCCGGGGAATGCGAATTTCCCTAAGATGTCCCAGTTGCCATGTTGGATAGGTGAGCTTCTTGGCGCGGCGATTCATGAGCATGAGTCGTACAGGTGTGGAGTTCCACCAAGCCGCGAGGGCTTTGGCCTTGTACTCCTCGCCGACGGCCACCGGCACCCACTGGACTCCAATCGATGGTTCTGGCGTCCAAAGTCCACTCAAGCGGCCGCTCACGGTGTCGAATCGCGTCACCACCAACATCCGGCTCCTCTGACCCCAGTATTTTCGGGCCAGCGACTCTTTGCCGGATTTTGCTCGAAACCATGCTTCTGCCTCGCCCTGCATGGTCCGACGGAGCTTGCTGCTCGCGGAATGAAATGTCGGAACCGCACCGGGTTCGCCGATGTCGCACTTTTCGTATGTTTTGGGAATGTCTCTCTTACTGTCTGGCCCAACGTGATAACGAAACCCAACGGGTTCCAATCGTTCGTTTGCTTCAATGTGTCGGACCGCTTCTATTATGGCGGGGTCGAACCACTGGACTGCCGTCCAGTCCCCTGCTTGCATCCGTTCGGCCTCCCATTCGTACTGACGGCCCCAGGCGGACAGGTCTCCCTCGCCGCGAATCGCCCGGACCAGGCCGCCCACCTCGGCCGCGTTTTCGGGGTTTCTTTCGAGAACCAGAACCTTCGTTGGGGGTCTCGCGCCGCCGGACGGGCGCCGGCAGATCATCAGACATTCGTGAATCTGGGTGCTGGCGGAGAAGGCGAAGTTGCTTCTGGCGTGGCAGGTCACGAGGCGCTCGATGTGGAACTTGCGCGCAAGATACTTGCGCTCCGCAAGTCCCGAGGATGACGTGCATGCGGTGACGGGCATCACCTTCGCCAGGGTCCCCCGTTCATGCCGCACCATGTGGTCGGCCAGGGGCGTGAAAAAAGTTCTGACCGAGTTGTAGTCGATGAGGTCCGCCGCCTGGTACCCCTGGCGTTCTTCGATTTCCCGGCAAATGGCCTGCTCGCGCTTGCGCATTTTTTCTTTGAAGTCCCCGCCGTACTTGGACGTGCGTTTCTCGTAGTTGGTGAACGGCGGATTCATGACGACCAGGTCGAACGCGCCTGCGGGATCGATGTCCGCGTCGGCGCCGTCGACCTGTGCCCCCCCCCGACTCCTTGACGGTGTAGGTGGCGCCGGATTCGATGTGCAGGCGCTCGCCCGCAAGAAGCTCCAGCGACCCCGCCGCCGCCGTCCCGTCGGGGCGGACTCCATGCGCCATCGCATGCATGTTCATGCGCCTGTAGTCCACATCGGGAGCGCCGAGCGTCAGGTTCGACGCCGCGAGCTGGATCGCCTGATGATTGATGTCCAGTCCGCAGATTCCGTTTTCGACCAAACCCCTGTGGAGCGGGGCGGCAAGGGGTTCGCGCTCGGCCTCCGGGCGTCCGTCCAGGACCCGCTCCTTTATTGTCTTGAGCGACGCCATCAGAAGGGTCCCCGTCCCGCAGGCGGGGTCGATGATGCGCAGTTCGGACACCTCTTCCGGGCGTTTCCAGTCCAGCAGATCGGGCGGCAGCGCAAGCTCCGCCAACAGCAGCGCGGCGGGGTTCCGGGTGTAGTACGCCCCGTCGCTTGCCGCCGTGTCCAGTATCCGATGATAGAGCGGCCCCGCATGGTCGTAGCCCAACTCGCTTAAGGAATCGGCCACGGCATTGGCGCAGCCGACGAGACCGCGCAGCCCCCGCCTGGCGTCGTCTTCGCGGGGAAGGGCGTCGAGGACGAGCAGCGCCGGATCGAATATCGGACGGTAGTCGCTTTCCAGGATGCGTTTCCAATCCGCGCGCAACGCATCCGCGGGGTCCGCCGCGGCCCCGACTCCCTCGAGCCCCGCCAACTCGAACTTCTCCAGTCCGGACAGGCGCTTGTGCAGGAGGCAGGCGTTCGCGACCACCAGCGCCCCGATTTTACAAATGTTGCGTGCGGACTTTCCGTCTCCCTCGAAGGTCTCGTCCAGGACGTCCGCAAGGGCCTCGGCCGCCCCCGCGGCGTGAAACAACGTCCCCGCGCGGGCGACGGAGTAGCTGATGTCCTCGGCGTTGATACGGCCTGCGCTGCCCAATCCCGACGACTCGACGATGCGCGCGAACAGGTCGTCGCGGATGTTGTCCAATCCGCCCCCGAACAGATCGCCGGTTTCTTCAAAGCCGCCGCCGGTCGACGACCCTTGTTGATCGTACCCGCCGCCTTCGCCGCCCTCGCCGTTCACGGGGGTCGGCGGTGACGGCTGCGCCACGATCACGAAGCGCGCGGTTTCCTCCGCCAGTCGTCCGTCGTGAGACTGAAGGGCGCTAAGCACCTGTCCGATCAGCTTGTATCCGTCGCCGCCGCGTTCAAGGGCGTCGAGCGTGGCAGCCCCCTCCGGGACCACCACCGGAACCACGATGTAACCGAGTTTCTTGTCGGGCCCCCGCCGCATGACTCGACCGACCGCCTGCACCACATCGACTTGGCTTTTCCTGGGCTCGAGGAAAACCACCGCGTCGAGCGAGGGCACGTCGACCCCCTCCGAGAACAACTTGGCGTTGCACAGCACCTCGCTGACCTGTTCGTCCGGCCCGACTCGCCGAAGCCGGTCGAGCGCGACGGATCGGCTGAAGGCGTCGTTCCCGGCGTCCAGGTGTTCGGCCTTGATCGTCCCCGCGCTTGAAGCGTCTTTCAGGGCGCGGGTGGTCCGCTCCCGGACCTTGGGGTCCGTCAGCGCCTGCGCGTACCATTTGGACGCGTCGATGGTGTTGGCGAACGCGATGACCCGACGCAGGCGGTCCGGAAGTTCCGCCGAAGTTCCCTCCATTTCGCCGTTGAGCGCCAGGGAGGTCCCGTACACCCGCGTGATGTGGCGCTCCAGACCGGTCTTTCTGATCGCCTTGGCCGTCGCCTGCGGCAGGTTGCTCAGGCGGCTTTTCATCGCGGAGGATACGTCGCCCTCCGGGACCGCCAGCACGACGACCCTGTAGTCGCACAGCATCGGACGACCGTCCGCGCCGGGCGACTCGACCGCCTTGCGGAAGCTCAACCGGAAGAACTCGGGACCGTATATTTCCTCGTCCTCCATGTCGTGAATGACGTAACCCTTGGCCTGCATTTGGAGCTTGCTCCGCGCCGTGTAGACGCGAGGGGTCGCGGTCATGTAAAGGCGTTTTCCGGTGCGGACGAATTCGTCGGAATGCACGTCCTGAAAAGAGAACCCCGCGGCTCCCCGCGGTTTGTCCTTGACGATCCCCGTGGTCCAGTGCGCTTCGTCGACGACGGTCAGGTCGAACGAAGGCGCGCCGTGGTCTTTCTGCGCGTCGGTCACGCGGCGAAGCGAGTGATGGGTGCAGAACACGACGCGCATGGCGTCTCCCGTGCGCCCCAGAAATTCCGAGACCACCCCGGCGTTTCGGGTCACCGGACAATCGAGTTCCAGCAATCCCAGATCGTCGTCCGCGCTGCGACCGGCGCTGCTGTCGGAGCAGACGATGACGCTCGCGATCTCGCCGGTGGATTGCCGGAGCCACTCCTTCCGGGACTGGCCCACAAGCGCGATGCTCGGCGCCACGAACAACACCCGCTTGGCCTCCAGCGCCTCGGCGATGCGGAGCGCCGTGAAGGTCTTGCCGGTTCCGCACGCCATGATCAGCCGGCCCCTGTCGTGATTCTCAAGCCCTTCCACACAACGTTCGATCGCTTTCGCCTGTTCGGGAAGGGGTGTGTGGGCGCGCTTTATCGTCCGGTAGTCGAGGGGGTCGTCGCAGTGCTTGTGGTAGAACGACACGTACAGGCCCTTGTGCCGCTTCAGTTGCGTCATCGCGGTGACGGTCAAGCGGCAGGTCGCGACCACCATGAGGCATTCGAACGCGTGGTCGCGCGCCTCGATCGGGGCGGCGGCGGCGAAAAATGTGGCCAAATCGTTTAACGACAGCTTGCGGTGTTCGCCCCAGAACTTGCACTGGATGGCGGCAAATCCGCCCGAATTGAGTTCGGCGACCAGATCTATCCCCAGGTCCGTTCGGTCGCTCCCCATGAGTCGTTCGCGGGCCGGCCAATCCGCATACCGCCAGACCCGCCGCATGTCGTATTCGGGGAGAGTCGGAAGCACTTGGCGCACCAGCGTCTCGAAGCGGTCGCCCTTGTCGCGCTCGGTTAACGCGGACTGCGCGATCTTGCCCAAAGCCTCGCCGACGGTTTGCGGGGTTCCCGTCCCGAGTTCCTGCCAGATGCTCCGGGTCAGACCTAGTTCGTATTGCTCACTCAAGCCCGTACGCCTCCAATCAGGCAATAATTCCGTCCCGGGCGGTTGGGTGTGCGCCTTTGCGGCGCACCTCCCCATGCCCGCAAAAATGGCTCCCCTGGCCGGACTCGAACCAGCGACCCAGCGGTTAACAGCCGCTTGCTCTACCAACTGAGCTACAGGGGATCAGGAAACCCTTGTCACGGTGCGCATCGCCGTCCCTATACCACCAAACGCGAGACGATGAAACCGGCCTCGACCGGACCTGTCCGCGCGGACGGGGCGCGCAAAAAAAAAGAGCCACATGAAACATGTGGCTCAAGTCACTGGGTAGATGGTGGGGTATCTTCAAAGGAAGACCTGTGCAAAGTGTTTTACGGAGGTTAACCGACGGTTAACGGCAAGATTTTTTCAAGTAACGCCGAAATACCGCGGAATTCCGCCGTCCGCGGCCAACGTCGCGGTGAGCGGCGAGGGCGCGCCTTGCCCAGGCGCCGCCCGGTTTTCCCTTAATTGACCCCGAAACGAATCACGCACGGCGAATCGCGGAGGGGTGACATGACCCCAACGGGGCCGAAGTGAACTATCATAAGCCGTTCATGTCTCATGAAGGCATATGGTTTCCCGCGCGCTCGACGTATGATGGGCGGCGGCGACTCGAATCGAGGGAGAACGATGGCGCATTCAGTGGGAAAAACAAATGTCCGCCTTCCGGTATCGGGGCTGGTTCCGGCCCTTGCGCTGCTTGTCGGACTCGGCGCGGCGCAGGCTCAGACCGGGAGCGCCGCGGACGATCTCATCGCCAAACTGGGTCTTGTCGAAAGCGCCGCCCCGGCGCGCGACATGCCCGGCTGGAAGCCGCCGCGGCGGGTCGTCGTCGCCGTCGACGACGAGGCGCGTCTCGACTGGCTGAAGGAAGCGGCGGGCGATGTCGAGTTGATCCCCATGAGGCGGGGAGGCCGGCGGCCGGATTTGACCGATGTGCAGGCGGTGATCGGATTTTGCACGCCCGGCCTGATAAGGGCCGCCGCCGACCTTCACTGGATACAGGTCGGCTCGGCCGGCGTCGAGCGCTGCGTGGCCGTTCCCGAAGTCCGGAGCGGTCGTTTTCTCGTGACGAACATGCAGCGCGTGAATGCCGAGCCCATCGCGGAACACGTCATCGCCATGATGTTGGCGTTGACGCGCGGCCTGCCGCACTTTCTGTCGCTTCAGGATGCGGAAACCTGGCGGCCCACGGGGTTCGCCGACCGGCGCATGCGTGAGATCCAGGGCAAGACCATGCTGGTCGTCGGTTTGGGCGGCATCGGAACGGAAGTGGCGCGGCGCGCGAACGCGCTGGGCATGCGTGTCATCGCGACACGCAATTCGAGCCGCGACGGGCCGGACTTTGTCGACTTTGTGGGGCTTGCGGACGAATTGCTCGACCTCGCGGCCCGGGCGGACGTCGTGGTCAACGCCGCGCCGCTGACGCCGAAAACGACTGATCTGTTCGACGCGGCCTTTTTCGCCGCGATGAAGCCGCAGGGCTATTTCCTCAATGTCGGCCGCGGCGGGAGCGTGGTGACCGACGACCTGATCGCCGCGCTCGAGTCCGGCGCCTTGGCCGGAGCCGGCCTTGACGTGACCGCGCCCGAGCCTCTGCCGCCGGGCCATCCCTTATGGACGGCGCCCAATGTCATCATCACGCCCCACGTGTCGACGAGATCGGACCGGGTCGGAGACCGCTACTGGACGGTCGTCCGCGAAAACCTTCGCCGTTATGTCGCGGGGGACAGGATGTTCTCGGTGGTCGACGTGAAGCGCGGCTACTGACGAATGGCCAAAACCCCGAAAGATGAAAAAGCGGCCCGGTTGGCCGCCGACGTGCTCGCCGGCGACCGCCGGGCTCTCGCCCTCGCTTTGACGGTCATGGAAAGCGGCCGCAAACCGGCGGCTGAACTCTACGCCAGGATTGGCAAGCGAATCGGAAACGCCCTCGTCGTCGGTTTTACCGGTCCGCCGGGATGCGGCAAGTCGACCCTCATCAACGCCTATGTGACCGAGATGCGGCGGCGCGGGAAAACCGTTGCGATCGCCACGGTCGATCCCTCGAGCCCCGTATCGGGAGGGTCCATTCTGGGCGACCGCCTGCGCATGACCGATCATACGGGCGACAAGGGGGTCTTCATTCGTTCGTTTCCCTCGGGCGGTCATCTGGGCGGCCTGACGGCCCACATCGACCGCGTCATCGACCTGCTTGATGCGGCGGGCTGGGACATCATCGTCGTGGAAACCGTCGGTACGGGCCAAAGCGAGATCGACGTGGCCGATCTGGCCCACGTCAAAATCGTTATCAACGTGCCCGGTCTCGGCGACGACATCCAGGCGCTCAAGGCCGGTATCCTCGAAATTGCCGACATACTCGTGGTCAACAAGGCCGATCTTCCCTCGGCGGATGCGACCGTCCTGCAACTCGACGCCATGCTCCATATGCGCGCGGCGTCCCGTAAGAACACCCCCGTTTACAAGACCGTCGCCTTGAGCGGCGAGGGCGTCGACGCGCTGGCCGACGAGATCGAGTCCCGCGAGCGCCCGCGCGACGGAACCGCCCGCAAGGCGGCGCGGCGAACGCGGCTCAGGCGGCTTTTGACGCGGGCGGCCGTCCGGCTGGCGGGGACCGGAATCGACGCGCTGCCCGAAGGCGAATTTGACAAATTGACCGCTTCCGTGCTTGACGGAACTCTGGAGTTCGACAAGGCCGCCGCGACGCTGCTGAGCAAGGTCGAACCGAAGACCTGATCGAGCGCGCGCGGCGGCGCGAAGGAGATTCGAGGGGCCGGAGCGTATGGACATTGAAGGGATCGCTCGCGCCGCGCGCCGCCGGCTCGCCCTGGGTCTCATGCTGGTTTCGGCTCAAACCGGAGCGCTTGACGGCGCCGCGGCGGAGGCGTTTCTTGACCAGGTGACGGTCACGACCAGCCGCCGCGCCGCCGCCCTCGACGATCTGGCGGGCAATCTGTCCCGTCTCTCTCAAGACGATATTCGCTTTCTGCGCGTCGACCACGTCAGTGAAGCGATCAACCGGCTGCCCGGTCTCAACATCCAAAGAGGCAACGGTCAGGAGCATTTGACGGCCGTTCGCTCGCCGGTATTGACGGGCGGCGCGGGGGCCGGGTCGTTTCTTTATCTCGAAGACGGGGTACCTCTGCGGGCCGCAGGCTTCGCCAACGTCAACGGACTGTTCGAAGCCCATAGCGAATTGGCGGGCGGCATCGAGGTCGTGCGCGGGCCCGGCAGTGCGCTTTACGGCTCCAATGCGGTGCACGGCCTGATCAACCTGTTGACCCCCGCCCCGGCGCGCGGGACGGCGGCCATGCTGGAAGGCTCGTGGGGCAGTTTCGACCGCGGCCAGTTGCACATGTCGGCAAGCGGCACGCGCGGCGCGCACGGCGTCTTCGCGGGGCTGACCCTCACCCGCGAAGGCGGCTTTCGCGAACATGCGGGACTCGATCAACAAAAGGCCACCCTGCGTTACGATTTCGACGGCGGCGAGACGCGGCTGCGGGCGACGCTCAGCGGACACAATCTCGATCAGGAAACCGCAGGCTTCATTCGGGGGCCCGACGCCTATTTGGACCGCGCTCTCGCGCGCAGCAATCCGAACAGGGAAGCGTTTCGCGACGCCTGGGCCCTTCGCACGGCGGTGCGCGTCGACCACGATCTGTCGGACAAGCTGACCTTGTCGGTGACGCCGTATGGGCGCTGGAACGAAATGAATTTTCTTATGCATTTCCTGCCCAGCCGGGCGCTCGAAGAAAACGGCCACAAAAGCATCGGCGTCCTGTCGTCGGTCGCGTGGTCGTTGCAAGAAACGAGCACGTTTCTGATCGGCGCGGATGTGGAAGCGACCGAGGGTTTTTTGAGAGAGACCCAATCGCGCCCGAGTTTCGGGACTTTTCCGTCGGGAACGCATTACGATTATGACGTGACCGCCGTCGTCACGGCGCTTTACGGCCACGGCGAATGGCAGGTGAGCGACGGCGTGCGTATCGTCGGCGGCGTGCGCTGGGAACATGCCCACTATGACTACGACAACAATACCGCGAGCGGTACGGTGGGGCGGTTCCGGCGGACCGACGACCGCACGGATTCCTATTCCGTCGTTACGCCCAAATTGGGAATCGTGTGGAACGTGAACGCCGCCGCGTCCCTCTTCGCCAACTATGCCCGCGGCGCGCGGGCGCCCCAAACGACCGACCTTTACCGGTTGCAGATCAACCAGTCCGTGGGCGATATCGAGGAAGAAAAACTGGACGGCGTCGAGATCGGCGCCCGCGGCGAAGTCGGCGGCGCGTCCTATCAGGCGGCCGCTTTCTACATGGTCAAGCGCAACTTCTTTTTCCGCGATACGGACGGCTTCAACGTCTCCGACGGCAAGACCGAACACAAAGGCGTCGAACTCGAAGCCGTGATTCCGCTTCATGAAACGCTCGATCTGGCGGCGGCCGTCAGCTATGCGCGGCATACCTACGATTTCACCAATCCGGTGACGGCGAATTCGACGGAGTCGATCACGGCCGGCAACGACGTGGATACGGCGCCGCGCGTCACCGCCAATGTGCGCCTCATCTGGAAACCCGTCGACGCCGTCCGCGCCGAAATCGAATGGGTTCACGCGGGCCGTTACTTTACCGACGCGTCCAACCTTCATGATTATCCGGGCCACGACCTTCTCAACGCGCGCCTTGTCTGGCGGGCGGGCGACTCCGTCGACCTGTTCGTGAACGCCCGCAATCTGACCGACAAAGCCTATGCCGAGCGCGCCGATTTTTTCTTCGGATCGGAACGCTATTTCCCCGGGGAAACGCGCGCCTTCGAAGGCGGCGTGAATCTCCACTTTTAGCGAGCCTCGGGGACGCGCCGCGCAACAGACCGGCGCCGGCTACGAAACCACGACCAACGGCTCTTCTTCCGTGTTGAGCACCTCGTAACCCGTCCGGGTGATCCGAATCAGGTCCTCATTGTGGCCGGCGCCCCAACCCACCTCGATATAGGGAAGGTCGATGGTGATCGTCATGTTCTCTTCCAGAACCAGGTCGTCCTTGACGGCGAACGGCAGGCCGTCGCGGGTCGGTTCATCCGTATGCTGAAGACCAACGGAGTGGGGGTTCACGATGACGGCGTATTCCGGCATTCCGGCTTTTATCATGGCGCCTTTTGCGGCGGCGACGATCTCCGAATAGCGTACGCCGGCCTTGACCATATCGAAGGCGGCGTTGCGTCCGATCTGATTGGCCCGTGAACGTTTGATCACGTCCGGCGGCGGCTCGCCCACGACGACGGTGCGGGCGAAATCGCCGAGATAGCCGTGAAAACGGCTAACCGCATCGACCAGGATGGGCTCGCCGCGCTTGACTTCGCCGCTGGGCAACAGTCCCAAGGTCACGCCGGCGAGGACGAACACCAGTTCATTGCCCCGCGCCGCGGCTTCGGACCTGAAGCGGCGCTCGAATTCGGGATAGGTCATGCCCTCTTCGAGGGTGCGGATCGCGGCCAGGGCGGCTCGTGCGTTGTTGTCGGCCGCGATTCGAATGAGTTCCAATTCCGCGTCGGATTTGATCACGCGAATCTTGCGGAAAATATTGTCGCCCGGAACGAATTGGACATCGCTCATACCGATATCCTTGAGCATGGCCGCCACGCGCATGTCGTCGACGGCCACGCGCCCGCGGTCGAGACCGGATTGCTTCAGCGCGCGCGCCAAGGCCCAAATCGGGGTCGCTACGGCGTCGGCCCGGTTCCTTTCCTGCGCCGCCGCCCAGCCTTGCTCGCGCGCCGTCAACGGCGCGCCCCGTTTGAAGGCGTAGTCGCGGTACAAGGGCGCGGGCGCTGTGGCGAGTTGGGCCGCGTCCGCGTCCTGATAATCGCGCCAATTGGCCGCCGCCGAATAGGCGATGACGTCCGGCGTCTCGCGCTCCCCGTTGGCGATGTCCCAGGTCTGAGCAGACGACGTGACCAAAAAGCTCGGTTCATCAGGCGATTTCGGGAACGTCGCGAAGGAGGTGAGGTCGCGCCCCATCTTGGTCAGTACGGGGACGGTATTGCTCAAATAATAGACATTGGTATCGAAGGCGGCGATGAGCCCGTCGACGCCTTCCCGGGCCATCACATCATACGCGCGGGCCTTGTTGACCGGCATGCGCCCGCTCAAGCGGGGCGGCTCTTCGACCTCGACGTTCGAAGACGCCGCCGTCGTCGCCGCGGCGGAGCGGACTTGTGCGGAGGCCGCCAGGGCCGTCGTCCCAAGCGCCGCGGCGCTTTTGAGTACATCTCGTCGCAGCGGCATCGACGCCTCCTCTCCAAAGAGTTCCATCAACACGGCAAGAGCCTACGACTTCGAGAGCAAATTTACGAGACAAATTCCGCCGGGGACAATCAAGATTTCACCCTCTCACCGGTCGACTTTTTCTGCCCATGCGTTAGAATGGAGGCGGGTTTCCCGGAGGAGGACTCATCATGATGAGAGCAACACGGTATTCGATTGCGCTCGGCGCCGCACTGGGCCTCTCGATGACGGTCTGCGGCCAAACGACCGCCGCCCCGAGCGGGTCGTTGCCCACACCGAGCGCGGTCGAGTCAAGCAAACAAGTCGACGACGATTACAAGAACGGCGTGGCGTCTCTGGAAGCCGGCAATTACGAAGACGCCGAACAATCGTTCAGGAAAGTCGTGAACGCGCGCAGTGACGGCGACGCGCGCGCATATCTCGGCATTGCCCAGGTCAGGTTGGGAAAATACCAAGACGCCCGTACGTCTCTGGAGCGGGCGATCAGAGACGGAACCGTATTGCCGCGCGCGTGGGAGAACCTGGGCATCGTCTATCTTCACTTCGATGAAGTGGACAAAGCCAACAAGCAATTGACCGCGCTCGGCGAACTCAAGGACGATTGCGGCGCCTCCTGCCCGAATCCGCAGGAACTGCAAAGCTCTTACGATGCCTTGCAAACCGCCATCGGTGCCTATGGCGACGGCGGCGACCCGCAGGCCCTGCTCTCGCCGACGGGTGCGGACCGTACATATCAACAGGCCGTTCGTTACGTGAACGGCGGCGATTACCGCGCCGCGCTCGACGTGCTGCGCGCCATGCATGACTCCGATCCGACGAATGCGGATGTGCTCAATTATCTGGGCTTCAGCTACCGCAAGCTCGGCGATTACGATTCGGCATTGCGCTCTTACCAAAATGCGCTTGCGCTCGACCCCGATCACGCGGGCGTCAACGAGTATTTGGGTGAACTCTATGTCGAGCTCAATCAGATCGAAAAGGCCGAAAAGCAGTTGGCCAAACTGGATCGGATCTGCACCTTTGCCTGCATGCAGTATGAAGATCTGAAAGCGCTGATCGACGATTACAAGTCGAATATTGACGGTTGAACGCATGAACGCACGGCGGTGGGGGCTCTCGGCCTGCGCCGCCCTCGCGCTGTGCGCGACGGCGCCCTTTGCCGCGGCGAGCGGCGACTCTCTTCTTACGGATCTCAAATGGCTGGCGCTCGACGCCGACCGCGTCGAGCATCTGACGACTTTTGTTCCTGAACCGGTCGCCGTCGATAGCGTCGGAAGTTACGAGTTTGAATTGGGGCGTGTCGCCTTTCGCAGCCCGGGTCTGCTGGGCGGTGTCGCGGCCCGCGAGGGGTTGCGATGCCAGACCTGTCATATGAACGGGCGGAGCAATCCGAATTTCTTTCTGGCCGGACTTTCGAGCGAACCGGGCACGGTCGATACCACCACTGCCGTGTTCAGCAGCGTATTGGGCGACGGCGTATCGAATCCCATAGCGATTCCGACTCTCGAAGGCGTGAAAGACCTCGCGCCCTATGGCCATGATGAGCGCGAGCCCTCGCTCCCCGCATTTGTCCGCACCGTGATTGTCGATGAGTTCGCCGGCCGCGCGCCGCCGGCCGTGATCTTCGATGCCTTGATGACGTATATGTCAGCGTTGCAGGATATGAGCCCCCCGCGCCGTCAACCGATCACGTTGACTCGCGAACTGGCGGACCTCGGGCGGGCCGCGGACGTCCTGGCAAAGACGATGGAAAACGACGACCAAGATACCGCCGCTTTCGTCATATTCGCCATGCGCAGCCAACTGGGCCGAATCAATGAACGCCTGCGCGGACCCGCATTGAACGAGGGACGCGGGCGCGTGTCCCGATGGAGTTACGAACTGCGGCTCATTCGACAAAAGGTCGACGGCGGCGATATGAGCGGCGCGAAACGAGACCTCGAAAGCTGGCGGCGGCGAGTCGGCGCGCAAAAGGCCGGCTTGACCGCCGTCGAGAAGAAGACCCTTTTCGACCCCGAGACCCTGAGAGCGGTTTTGGAAGGCGTCGGCAGCGGTCAATGAGCGACGGCGGTGTCGCGCATTTTGTCGAAGGCGGACCAAACACCTTCGGAACCATGCCAATCGCCGCGGGTGGCGGCCTTGGAATATTCGGTGGCGCGCGCTTCAAAGAAGTTGGCGTGCTCGACGCCGTTCAAGATTTCCGTCAGCCAAGGCAGAGGATGCTTTTCGATGCCGTAGATCTTGGGCAGGTGGAGCTGGCCGAGCCGCCAATCGGCGATATAACGAATGTAGTTCTTGATGTCGGCCGGCGTCATGCCCTCAACCGGCCCCATTTCGAAAGCGAGGTCGATGAATCTGTCTTCGAGATCGACGACGGCCTTGGCGCATTCGACCAATTCATCCTGAACTTGTGGGGTCACGCAGCCCGTTTCGCGGGCAAAGGTGTGGAAGAGTTTGATCATGCCTTCGCAGTGCAGACTTTCGTCGCGTACCGACCAGGTCACGATCTGCCCCATGCCCTTCATCTTGTTGTGGCGCGGGAAATTCAAGAGCATCGCGAAGCTGGCAAAAAGCTGAAGCCCCTCGGTGAAGGCGCCGAACATCGCGAGAGTTCGCGCGATATCTTCCGGCGTGTCGACGTTGAACCTCTGCATGAAATCATGCTTGGACGCCATTTCTTCATATTCGAGAAAAGCCGAGAATTCGGATTCCGGCATACCGATGGTCTCGAGCAAAAGTGCGTAGGCGGCGATGTGAATGGTCTCCATGTTGGAAAACGACGACAACATCATCTTGATTTCCGTCGGCCGAAAGACACGCGCATAGCGCTCCATATAGTTGTCGTTGACTTCCACGTCCGACTGCGTAAAGAAGCGAAAGATCTGGGTCAGCAGATTGCGTTCCGCATCGCTGAGCTTGTTCGCCCAATCCTTGCAATCATCGCCCAAGGGCACTTCTTCCGGCATCCAGTGCACCTGCTGCTGGCGTTTCCAAAACTCGAACGCCCACGGATAGCGGAAGGGTTTGTAGCTGTGGCTCGGCACGAGCAGGCCGACAGGCGCGGTCGTCTTGGGCAAATGGTTCATGGGAATATGTGCACTCATCGATTGTGGACGGACATCTCCGATCTTGTCATCTCGAAATTACTGACAGGCCAAACATTCGTCGTAATCCGTGCGCGCCGCCTGGCCCATCAACGAAACGCCGGTGTCGGCGCCCACCGCCCCTTCCGCAAAAGCCGCGCGCTGAACGGATTTGGAGCGGCAGTAGTAAAGGCTCTTCACACCCTTTACCCACGCCGTCCAATGCAACATCATCAAATCCCACTTGTCGATATTACCCGGCAAAAACAGGTTGATCGATTGGCCCTGGCACACGAAGGGCGCGCGGTCGGCGGCAAACTCGACAATCCAGCGCTGATCGATTTCGAAGGCGGTGCGGAAGCACGACTTTTCATCGTCGCTCAAAAAGTCGAGATGCTGGACCGAGCCGTCATGCTCGAGAATCGACGCCCAGATGTCGTCCGTGTTGCACCCCCTTTTCCGGAGCAGTCTGACGAGGTGTCTGTTCTTGACCGTGTGCGAGCCTGACAGAGTCTTGTGGATATAGACGTTGGCCGGGATGGGCTCGATGCACGGGCTGGCGCCGCCGCAGATAATGCTGATGGACGCCGTAGGCGCGATGGCAAGCTTGTGGCTGAAACGCGCCATCGCCCCTTGCTCTTCCGCGTCGGGGCAGGGGCCGCGTTCGTGGGCAAGCTGCACCGACGCGGCATCGGCGGCTTGCCTGATGTGCTTGAACAGCCGCAGGTTCCATGACTTGGCGAGGGCGCTTTCGAACGGAATACCCTGGCCCTGAAGGAAGGAGTGAAAGCCCATGAGCCCGAGGCCGACCGAACGTTCCCGCATGGCGCTGTAACGCGCGCGGTCCATGGACTCCGGCGCATTTTCGATAAAGTCGTCGAGCACGTTGTCCAGGAAACGCATGACGTCTTCGATAAACTTTTCGTCTTTCGACCATTCGAAATATGTCTCGGCGTTGATCGACGACAGGCAGCACACGGCGGTGCGGTCTTTGTTCAAATGATCGCGGCCCGTATGCAGCATGATCTCACTGCAGAGATTCGACGTGCTGACCTTCAAACCGAGCTTGCGTTGATGAGGCGCCATCTGCCGGTTCACGGTATCGGAGAAGATCAAATAGGGCTCGCCCGTTTGCAGGCGTATCTCCAGAATCTTTTGCCACAGCTTGCGCGCCCCGATCATGCGGACGACTTCCCTGGTCTTGGGGCTGCGCAAGGCGAACTCGGCGTCGGCTTCGACCGCCTCCATGAACTCGTCGGTGACGTTGACGCCGTGATGAAGATTGAAACTTTTGCGGTTGAAGTCGCCGGACGGTTTGCGAATTTCCAGAAACTCTTCGATTTCCGGATGGTGAATGTCCAGATAGACGGCGGCGGACCCCCGGCGGAGCGAGCCTTGGCTGATCGCCAGGGTAAGCGAATCCATGACGCGCACGAAGGGGATGATTCCTGAAGTCTCGCCGCTGCTTTTGACCTTTTCACCGATGGAGCGCACCTCGCCCCAATAGGTGCCTATGCCGCCGCCGTTGGACGCGAGCCAAACATTTTCATTCCATGTCCCGACAATGCCGTCGAGGCTGTCGGCGACCGAGTTCAGAAAGCACGATATCGGCAGCCCGCGCTTGGTGCCGCCGTTGCTCAATATGGGCGTCGCGGGCATGAACCAAAGGTTGGACATGTAGTCGTAGATGCGCCGGGCATGGTCGGGATCGTCGCTGAAGGCTTGGGCGACGCGCGCGAACATGTCCTGAAACGATTCGCCCGGCAGCAGATAGCGGTCCTTGAGCGTTGCCTTTCCGAACTCCGTCAACTTTGCGTCGCGGCCGTGGTCCACCTTGATGGAGTTGTCGAGAACCCGCAGATCGGCAGCGCCGCGTTTCGAAGCCCTCTCCGGGAGTGTGTAGTCCGTCTTTTGCGGAAACGGCCGCGCAGGCGCGATCTCGGGGGCTTCCATATATGCTTTCACTCCTCCACTCCTCCCGTTGGCTTCGCGGGGCCCGCCGCGGGCCTTTCCGAAGGAAAAGCGCGTCGCTTCCCTTCCTGGTCCTCATCCGCCGACCGTTGCGCCGTCGCGGCCCCCGTTATCAGTACAAAAGCTCTCCTCCCTGCAAATCCATTTGCAGATCTGTTCGACACGACGGGACCGAAGCCCCCCATCCGACGCGCCAATGTTTCTTCTTTGACAAAGCGAGTCGGAAACCCCACCTCGACTCAATTACTGAATTTCCCCCTAGATAAGCGCCCTCTGGAGGATTCTGATACAAGATATAGTATTATGAGATCGCGAGCGTCAACACGCAATTATCAGTTATTAAAATTTTTTTGCGCGGTCGCGACAATTGTCAGACATTTTCAGCTACAGGTCAGCAATTATACCAACATGCGGGAGCGTGGAGAGAACACAAATTGATAAGCTCCGTACTCACCTTTTGTATATTCCTGAGCAAAGGGAGTTAAGTTATCTTCGCCCAACGGAGTAAAGAGTATATGTTGTTGTCGCTCTTGCGCGCGGGCGTCAAGTATCTGCGTAACCCGACGCCAGCCGTCGTGGGCTTCTAGAGAACGTAGCTCAGAAACGACCGCCCGCGCCTCGTTTAGCTGATCCTGATTTGATTTGGTTTCTTCAGTCATAGTGCTAAAGTGCCACAATGTCACACTATACCCTGTGTATAGTGCGGTATAGTGTTACGTTTACGATCCCTATCCAGTCGGTCCAACATTCGGTATCTGTCCTGGTTCATTCAAATTAGCTATCGAAGCGGGTGGAGCGCCAGGTGGTGGAGTCACGCCCCCCGGCGCCCCTGCTGCAGCACCGCCCGCAGCCATCGGTACTACATTCCCTTGCTGGGCTTGTTGTTGCAACATCATCGGATCAGCCATTTGGACTTTGAACTGATTGATATTTTTCAAGCCAGCTAGCTGCGCTAACCAAGCGAATATCTTTCCTATATCGTACATCTGCGCGATTTGCGGATAATTACGCATACCAGCGAGAATTTCCTTCCATAGATTAGCCTGAGCGAAGCGGTCTACAGGTAATGTCCCATCTACAGGCACATAATCATAAAAGCCCTGCAACGACTCAGGCGTTACTTGTAGAAAATTTTGCCCCGCCATTTCCGCTAGATCGCCAACGAGAAGAGACTCAGCGATATTATGACTAACGATTTCTACCGTTCCAGCAACTACAAGACGCGGCCTCATTTGTTAGTGGCTTGGGCGGAGGAACTATGTTTACGCGGGGTCAGCAGAAGAGTAGCCCGCTATCAACAGCCTTAGGTCTGGGCGGCTTGGCAGCTGGGTTCTTCTAGGAGATGTAATGTGTGACTTATGTGACGATGCGTTACGCATCCTCATATAATTCACACAATGAAATCAGGGCCGGAACGGGTCCGCCGGCAACGCCGGGATGGATAGACATCACCCTTCGGTGCGGGCGGCCTGTTGTTCTTGCAAATGCTCGAAATTGGCCACTCGGAACGTTTCGACCGATTGCGACGAATCCGCGAGTTCCCATCCCAAAGCTTGAAGCGTTTCATTGGCAAGCTGAATGCCGCATTCGAGCGTTTCGAGAACCGCCGAGTCGGCCGCGCTCCGAATCAAGTCCAGTGCCGTAAGCTGATTGTGCGCCCGGGCGTACACTTTCAAATGAGGCAATAGACGTTTGACGGCTTCAACGATGCGAAGCGAAGCTGCGGGATCGTCGATCGCGACCACCAGGACCTTGGCCTCATGGGCCCCAGCCGCGCGAAGCACATCGGCGCGCGCGGCATCTCCGTAATAGATCTTGTGACCGTCGCGCACGGATAGATCGATTTGGTCCGGGTTGCGGTCCAGAGCCGTGAACGGAATATTCTCCTGTTGCAGGATCTGCCCGACGATCCGCCCGACCCGACCGAAGCCCGCAATAATCACCTGCGCATTTTCGGATTCCCGCAGTTCTTCCGTTACACGGTCCGATTCCGTCGGCCCCCGGGTCGTTGAAAGATCAAGAAGCTTGAGAAGCAAAGGCGTCAACACCATCGACAGGATAACCACGGCTATGACCAACGACGCCAAATGACTGTCGATAATCGTCTCGCGGACGGCGGCCGCGATCAGCACAAAGGCAAATTCGCCCCCTTGGGATAAAAGCAAACCGACCTTCAGAGCGTCCTTGGCTCGATACCCGAAGGCGCGGGCTATGACCGACAACAGCAAGCTTTTCACCGTCACCAAAATGGCGACGCCGGCCATGATCGTTCCAAGCTCATCCCAAAACAGCCCGAAGTCGACGGTCATGCCCACGGATAAGAAGAACAGACCCAGGAGAAGTCCGCGAAACGGTTCGATGTCGGCGGCGATTTGATGACGGTATTCGCTCTCGGCAAGCAACAGGCCTGCGATAAAGGCGCCCAGTCCCATGGACAGGCCGGTGAAATTCATCAGGGCGGCGACGCCCAAGACAACCAGCAAAGCCGCCGCCGTATAAATTTCGTTGGATTGCGTCACCGCAATGACCCGCAGCATGGGCCGCAAAACATATTGTCCGCCGACAACGATACCGAGAAGACTTGCAAGAATCAGCACACCGGACAGCGGAAGGTTTATTTCGGACTCGCTCTGGCCCGGCCCCAATAAGGGTATGAGGGCGAGCGCCGGTATGACGGCAAGATCCTGAAGCAACAGAATCGACAAGCTGCCGCGTCCGTACTGGGTCGACAGTTCGCGCCGCTCTGCCATAATCTGGAGCGCAAAAGCGGTTGACGAAAGCGCCAAAGCAAAGCCGACGATCGTACTCGGAAGCGCGCCTAAGCCGAGCGATAAAGCCAGCAGCGAGAGGATCACGGCCGTGACGACAATCTGCGCGGCGCCGAGGCCGAATATCAGGCGGCGCATAATCCACAGGCGCTGGGGCTTGAGTTCCAAACCGATGATGAACAGCAGCATGACCACGCCCAATTCGGCGAAGTCCAGAATAGCTTCCGGCTCGCGAACGAATCCGAATCCCCACGGACCGATGACGGCGCCTGCCGCGAGGTAGCCCAGAACGGAATTCAAACCGATACGTTTGAACAACGGCACAAAGATGACGGCCGATGCCAGGAACACGACTGAATAAATTAAATATGAATGTTCCATGTCTTTCGAGTCGTTTAAATAACATGCCCGGATGGCCGGTGCTTACTCATAAAGTCTTCGTGTATGGTTAAGATCCCTTTTTCGAGAGTCCATGAACCCGATGCCCAAACTTGACACGTTCGTTGCGCGCGAGATCCCTTTCTTTGATCCGGTCGCCGCCTTCCAAAGTCAAGCTCGGTCTCCGTTTTCCCAACTTTTGCATTCGGTACCCGGCGCGCCGAGCGCCGGACGTTACAGCTTCATCGCACTCGACCCTTTTGACACGCTTGTCGCATATAAAGGACTGATCGTCAGCAGCAAGGGGACAACCGTCGGCTCACCATTCGACGCCCTTCAAGCAACGCTTCACGCCTACGCCGAACCGACCCGCCGCGGCTTGCCCCCCTTTCAGGGGGGCACGGCCGGCTATTTCGGATACGAACTCGTGCATCATTTGGAGCGGATTCGGCCGCGGACAAGGGATGACCCCGTCATACCCGACATGGCGGTTGGGCTTTATGACGTCGTTGCCGCCGTCGACTGGCTCCAGCGCCGTGCGTGGATTCTCTCCACCGGCCTTCCCGAGGCAGACCCGACCCGGCGGCATGCGCGTGCGCATATGCGGGCAGAGGAATTGCAGGCACGTCTCGTCGAACAACAAACGGACCCGGCGCCTGCGCCTGCGCTTCGCAATTTGCGCTCGAATCGAACCAGGAGCGACTATCTTGACGACGTCAATAAAGCGATCGATTACATCTACGATGGACACATTTATCAGGCCAATTTATCCCAAAGATTTGAAGCGGAACTCCCGCCCGATTCTTCTCCCTACAAGCTTTTTGTCCGAATGATCGCGGTAAATCCCGTAGCGTATGCGGCCTATCTCAACCTCCGCGATGTGACCGTCGTTTCCACATCGCCTGAACGATTTTTGCGTGTGTCGGCACCCGCCGGCGGGCGGCGGGTCGAAACGCGTCCCATCAAAGGTACCATCCGCCGGAGCGCCGCCCCGGCCGACGACGACCGCCTTAGACACGGACTGCTCGGCAGTGAAAAGGACCGTGCCGAGAACATCATGATTGTCGATCTTTTGCGCAACGACCTTTCCAAGGTGTGCGAAGACGAATCGGTCACCGTGTCGGACCTTTGCGCAATAGAGAGTTTCGCAAGTGTGCATCATCTTGTGTCCACGGTGCACGGTCGGCTGATTCCGGACAAAGATGCGGTTGATCTGTTAAAAGCATGCTTCCCGGGCGGGTCTATTACCGGCGCGCCAAAAGTTCGGGCCATGGAAATCATCGCGGAGTTGGAGGGGGTGAGCCGCGGACCCTATTGCGGCGCCATTGGTTACATCGGCTTTGACGGCGCCATGGATACATCGATTGCAATCCGTACACTGAGCATTATCGGCAGCGGGTCGGCAGGCGTTCGGCGCACTATTTTTCCGGTGGGCGGCGGCATCGTCGCCGATTCGGATGCGGAGGCCGAATACGAAGAAAGCCTGCTCAAAGCTCAAGCGTTTTTCGACGCTTTGTCCCCGGCCCCATCCTCGCCGACGCGAAGCGGGGCGGTGCCATGATCCTGTTGATCGACAATTACGATTCCTTTGTGCACAATCTGGCGCGTTATATCGGCCAACTCGGTTTTGAACGCGCGGTTGTGCGCAATGATGCAGCGTCAGTTGAGCAAATCCTTGCGCGGGATCCGTTGGCCGTCATTTTGTCGCCTGGGCCCGGACGTCCGGAAAACACCGGACTGTGTCTGGATCTCATCGAGCGCGCGGGCATGCAAATACCGGTTCTCGGTGTCTGCCTCGGTCATCAATGTTTAGCCCAAGCCTATGGAGGATGCGTACGCCGCGCCGCACGGCCCATGCACGGCAAAGCGTCATTCATTGAACATGACGGCCGTGGTATTTTTCAGCGCGTGCCTTCACCTCTCAAAGTCGGTCGCTACCACTCGCTGGTCGCCGAACTTGCGCCGAACGGACCACTTGTCGCCACCGCGCACACCCGGGCGGACAATAAAGAGCGGCCGGAATTGATGGCGCTTGCCCATCGCACGCGGCCTCACGTCGGCATTCAATTCCACCCTGAATCGATACTGACCGACCACGGGTACGACATTCTTGAAAACTTTTTGGAGTTTGCGGTCGGCTGGCGTCGCGAGGAACGCGCACGGCCCGAGGCAGCTCAATGACGGTATGGCTCAACGGCACGCTCTGCGAGTCCGACAAAGCTAATATCGACGTGCGAGACCGCGGGTTTCTCTTGGGCGACGGGGTATTCGAAACGTTTTGCGCCGTTGACGGACTTCTGGTGGACGGCGATCTGCATTTCGCGAGGCTCCGACAAGGGGCCGAGTTTCTCGGCATTCCGCTCAAAACCCGCGTCGAGGAACTCCGCGAAGCATGCATGCACGTCTTGCTCGTCAATGATTTGAAGGCCGCGCGCGCGCGCGTGCGGCTCACGGCAACACGGGGTTCCGGTCCACCCGGGCTCTTGCCGCCTAAAAATGCCGCCGCGACGATCTTGATCACCGCCGAAGCCGCAGCCGAACCTCCTTTGGAAATCAGCTTGACGACCAGCAGCGTACGCCGCAATGAACACTCGAAACTCACGCGCTTCAAAACGCTCAATTATCTGGACAACATTTTGGCGCGCCGCGAAGCTCCCGACGCCGGCGAAGTGGTGATGATCAACACCGCCGGCAATGTCGCGTGCGCCAGCGCCGCAAACGCTTTTGTGATCGAAAACGGGCGCCTCATAACGCCTCCCGTCAGAGATGGGGCGCTTCCGGGTATTGCGCGACGGAGACTGATGACGCTTGCCCCTCTGTGCGGTCTCCAACCGATCGAGGAGACGATCGCGCCGGCAAGGCTCGCCGCCGCCGATGAGATCGTCTTGACAAACAGTTTGATCGGCGTTTGCCCGGTGACCTCCATAGACGGGCAGACCCGAGACATTGGAACAGCCGGCAAGGTACTGCCGCAGCTTTACTGGGATTCAGCATGCCAGTCTCACCAGTGATGAACGGGTGTACGAGACGTGGCGTGACGAGGGCAAAGGCCGAGTGAACTGAAATCCCCGGAGATGTCCATTGATACTTTGGGCAAGGACGTTAGCGGCCTGCCGGGACAATTGGCGGATGCGGACGGCTTTCCAGAAGCTCAGTCGCCCAACGCGATCCCCTCACGGCGTGGGTCAGCGCCGCCGAAGATCCCGTCTTCGGTCACGATGATTCCGTGAAGCCCGCTCGCCATGCTCTGCAGGCGAATCTCGTGCCCCAGGGTTTCGAGCGCCGCCTGCATCCCCGCCACGGGCGGTTTGTCTTCCAACGACGTCACGCCGTTCTCGTTGACGATGTGCGGAAACGCGATCGCTTGCTGCACGTTCAATCCCCAGTCGATGTGAGCAACGATCGTCTTGGCGACATAGGCGATGATGCGCGTGCCTCCGGGTGAACCGATAAGCATGTAGAGCGAGCCGTCGGGATTGAAGATCATCGTGGGCGACATGGACGACAGAGGCCGCTTGCCGCTTCCCGCCGCGTTCGCCACCGGGCGGCCCTCGTTGGTCGGATAGTAGGAAAAGTCCGATAGCTGATTATTTAAAATAAACCCGTGCGCCATCAGCCGCGAGCCGAACGCCGTCTCGATGGATGTGGTCATCGAGACCGCATTACCCTCTCCGTCGATGACCGAGAGGTGGCTGGTCGAGCGGCCGCGACGCCCACGCACCGACGGCGCAAACGGAAACAAATGCATGCCGTCAGGTACGCCCGCTTTGACGACGGAGGCTGCTACGAGAGCGGGGTTGATGGTCGCGGCGCGCGCGCGTATATAGTCCGGATCAATGAGCGCCTGAACCGGAACATCGACTTGCGCCGGATCACCCAGATAAAGCGCACGGTCCGCATATGCCCGTCGCAAGGCCTCGGCAACCAGATGAACCGATCTGACGCCAAGCTTGCCATCAGCCGCCAAATCAAATGATTCGAGCATGCCGAGGATCTGGAGCGTGGCAATGCCGCCTGAACTCGGGGGACCCATACCGCAGACCTTGTAGCCCCGATATGCACCGCAAACCGGTTTCCGCTCGATAATTTCATAGCGGGAAAAATCATCCAGCGTCAGCGCCTGATAATCCGGATACGGACTCTCTGCCACGGCGCGGGCAACGCGCTCGACAATGGATGCCGCGATTTCGCCTTCGTAAAATGCGTCAGCGCCCCCGTCGGCGATTTGCTCAAGTGCATCCGCGAACCTCTCGTTCTTGAGCAGTTTTCCCTGTTCAATCGGCACTTCTCCGCCGCCGTAAAAATACGCGCTCGTATCGGCATGGCGTGCCAAACTTCGGCCCATGATCTGGAGCATGCGAGCAAGGCGGCCGCCTACCGGAAATCCGTTTCGCGCATGTTGAATGGCCGGCGCGAAGAGGTCCGCCCAGTCGAGCTTGCCGTGGCGTTCGTGGACGAGCTCCGCCAAGCGGACAACGCCGGGCACGCCTGTCGAGCGGCCGCCGGAAAATATATTCCGCATTCCGATGAAATTCCCATCGCCGTCTAGAAAGAGATCGGGCGTCGCTGTCGCAGGCGCGGTTTCCCGTCCGTCGTAGGTCGTCAACTCTCCGGTCGCCGCTTCATAATGGAGAATGAAAGCCCCGCCGCCGATGCCCGACGATTGAGGCTCGACGAGATTGAGCACCAGTTGCGTCGCAATGGCCGCGTCTGCGGCGCTGCCCCCCTCCTTCAATATGTCGTATCCCGCCTTGACCGCCAACGGATGGGCTGCCGTGATCATGAAATTCTCGGCGCGAACCTGGAGCGCCGCCGTATCGCCCGTGGCCGGCTCCGGGTCAGAGCGAAATGGCTGCGCATGCGTTGCGTCGGCCGCAAACAGAACAAGGACGATCAAGGCCGCTCTCAAATCATCGCCGATCATTGAATTGTGCTCCGCAGTTTGATGGCCGGAGTGTATCGTCATCATCGGGGATTGTGCAAAGTGAGTGATACGCAATGGCGAATTGAAGGTGCCGCCCATCCGGTCATGGTATCTTTTGGGGCATGGACTCACAGGTCATTCGTCCCATCATTGGGGTTTTGTTTTGAAATGCGCGCGGCATGAAACAACAAGTTGTTTTGATCGTTGGAGCCGGGATGGGAGGATTGACCGCCGGCTTGGCCTTGCAGCGTTTCGGACATCGCATTCGGATCTTCGAGCAGGCGCCGAATCTGAGAGAAGTGGGAGCCGGGCTGACCGTCGGCCCCAATGCCACTCACGTCCTGGAATATCTGGGCCTGGGCGAAGACATCGCGGGCCATGCCGATATACCCGATGCGGGTGCGGTCAAACACTATCGCAGCGGCGAAACACTGGTCAGCACGTATCGGGGCGACACGCCGCGTCAGCTTTACGGAGCCAACTACTATCAAATCCATCGCGCCGATTTGCACGGAGTGCTTACGCGCGCTGTGCTAAGCAACGATCCGGCGTGCATTCATCTCGGCCACAATTTCAAACATCTCAAACAAGGTGGCGACCGGGTTACCGCTCATTTCGAAAATGGCGAAAGCGCGCGAGGGGACATTCTCATCGGCTGCGACGGCGCAAGATCAACGGTGCGCGCACAGCTGTTTTCGCCGGGTCCGCCTCGCTTTACCGGCGACATCGCTTGGCGCGGCCTTGTCCCCGCGGAACTCCTGACACAAGAAATGATGACGCCGTCTTCAGCGATGACGATAGGCCCCGGACAAACCTTTACACGCTATTTTGTCCGTAAACGGACGCTCGTCAATTATGTCGCCGGACAGGAGAAAAGTGGTTGGGAGATCGAGAGTTGGTCGGAACGATCCACGGTCGAAGAGGTTCTTGCGGCATACGACGGGTGGCATGAACATGTGCGCGGCATCATCGCGGCCATGCCGCCTGAATTGTGCTTCAAGTGGGCCTTGTTTGACCGGGACCCGTTGCCCGAATGGTCACACGGACGGGTTACGCTTTTAGGTGACGCGGCGCACGCTTCGCTGCCTTATCTCGGCCAGGGCGCCGCAATGGCTTTCGAAGATGCGCTGGTTCTGGCGCGCTGTCTTGATCAAGCATCCGATCCATCCACTGCCTTCAAGATCTATGAGGCCGCCCGGCAGCCCCGAACCCGTTGGGTTATGGAAAGCGGTCGCATCCAAGGCAAACGATATAAAAGCCAAGACCCCGACTCGTATGACTCGGAACTTCATGCACCCACTCAAAGCAAAGAACTTTTCGGCTATAAGGCTGCTACCGTCGAGTTGCCGACATTATAGCGGCGAACTCGGAGATCGGTATCAGCCGGGTCAAAGGATTGGAGCCCAAGCATGAACATGTACACGTCACGTCGAAAATTCGTTTTTGGTTCGATGTTGGCGGCCCTGCCGTCATCAACCAGTTCGGCAACGGCGGTAGCGGGCTGGCCCGCGTCTCTGTCGCCGCTTGACGGACTCGTCAAGGTGCGCAATCGGGCAGGCGGCGGCCGCGTCTTTTGGCACTACGAGGGGGACTTCTATGGAAAAGTGCACGACGAACGCGCCGTAGCACTCATGCGCATCGAAGGAGTCAGCATCAGCCGTTTTATTCGCCGCAGAGACGGCGCCTACGAGTGGTCGCTTGTTGAAGCGGGATATTTCATCGATCGCGACTCGGGGGACGTGCTGGACGATTGGGAAAACCCATTGAACGGGGTTATTGTTCAGCCCAGGCATTACAGGTCCCGTCAACGGGCCGTGATGAAATTTGTGGGTCCGGACGGTTTTAAGCCGCTAGGGTTCACGATGCCTCCGGATGCCCAGTTTCGCGGGGATTTGTCGGGACCGATCATACACGGCGATGTCGTCTGGTTCAGCGAAGAACTATTTCTGCGCATGCTTTCTTCGAGCAGCGAGACTCGCGACCCCGGTGCGCCTTCGGTGCGCGTTGCGACCTCTCTGGCGACGTGGCAAGCGAGTCTTTCTGATGTCCTCGACACCTCGCGCGACTTTGCGCCAAGCACGCTCAACTACACGACGATCAATTCCTGGCGGCCATGGATGCGAATGGGCGAAACGCCGGGCGTGATCAGTTGGCGGCTTTTGGGCAGCAAGCATCAAGATCGCGACGAAATCCCGAACCGCCTCGTGAACCGGATCGAGCGCGACCATTCAGGATTCTTTGAAAATAACAGATAATCGGCATAGAGTGCGCTGTGGTGACGGGTGCTTCGATGCCATTAACGCGAATTGACGCCAGACGCAGAGAAAAGAAGAGGAAGACATGAGCAACGAAAAGATTTCGAAATTGATTCTGGACCGCCGTCAAGCGTTGGGGGGCGTAGGCGCTTTAGGAGCGATGACTGCGTCGAGCTTGGCTTTCGGCACGGCACCGGCTCAAGCGTCCCGCATGACGCCCGAAGCGCTGAAGGGGCCCTATCTGGATTTGACGACACCGCGAGGCAACATGATGGCGCTGGCCCGTTTGCAGAGCGACATCAACATCGGCGAGCAAAAATACGGCTGGTATACGGGTAACGTCATGGGCGTCCGCAAGGGCGAGAAGCTGCGCGACCTGTTCCGCTTCGAAGGATTTGGTGTCTCGCGCATGCAGGAACTGCCCGACGGTAAGGGCTATCAAAAGCTTCTGCGCGAAGTCGGCTTTTACGTCGACAGCCAAAGCGGAGAGATCATGGAGGAATGGGACAACGTTTATACCGGCGAAACGGTGCGCATTGTGCCCGTCGCCAACGACCCCTTCAATCTCAAGATTGAAGAGTACTTCCCGGAGCCGCCAAGATATGGCGGACTCAACACCGAGGCGCCGCCACGCATTCCGTTGCAACTCCCCTGGGAGCCGCGCGGCGGTGTAATGAATTTAGATACCCACATTCATCTGCTGTATCCGAGTGCGCTCCAACCGGACAAATGGCCGCGCGAGTCGCCGGGGCCCATGTCGCGGGTGACCGAGATCTTCATGTATCAAATCAACATGGACGACCTTCAGAACCCGGAGGCAACCTCCGTCGACAGTCGAGGTACCTGGAACCGGATTACGCCGTGGTTGCCGTGGATGCTGATGGATCAGGCCGAAGGGCACATTCTGTATTCATGTTTCATGGGCACGGCGCCGAACGGCCTCGACGATATCGATCCCAAGATCGTGGCGTATACTGAGAAGAACTACCCCAAATTTCTTGAGGCGCCGACGGAATATGTGGAACCGAGCCTGTCGAGCCTTGAGAATTATGCACGGGAGCAAACCCCGGCGCCGAAGAAAATGTAACCGACTTTGGAGTGTAGACCACGGAAACGTTCGGGGGCGTTGCGACAGGGTATGAAAACCCGTGTCGCCGTGGTGCGAGACCGTGCAGCGACTGCCTGGGCGAACACCCGTTCCGAATATATTTCAGAAATGAAAACTGGAGCGGGCGATGAGATTCGAACTCACGACCCCAACCTTGGCAAGGTTGTGCTCTACCCCTGAGCTACGCCCGCCCTCTCGTTATCCCCAAAGTTAACCGGGGCCGACCGAGGCCGCAACATATGGCTCAAGGTTTAGTAGATTGCAAGCACGACGCTCAAGGGCCCGCCATATCCACGGTCCCGGACAGGCTCGTCCCGGCGCATGCAGGTGTCCGAAATGATGCCAACACGTCTCATTAGGAAGTTCGAAGACGGGGCTTTCCGTGCTTGAACAGGTGGCATGACCGACCGTCCCGTCACAAAAGACGAGTTGTTCACGCGACTCATCGAACTCGGGATCGAGACCCATACCGTCGAACACAAGCCCCTGCACACGGTGGCAGAATCCCGAGCCGCCCGAGGAGACTTGCCCGGCGGTCATTGCAAGAACCTCTTTCTCAAAGACAAAAAGGGCGCACTGTTCCTCGTAGTGGTACTGGAGGACCGAGACGTACCGATCCAAAAACTCGCCAAACATATCGGCGCGAGACGGCTTTCGTTCGGGCGGTCAGAACTTCTAATCCGGGTCTTGGGCGTGGAGCCCGGCTCCGTCACGCCGTTCGCGCTCATGAACGACCGCCATCGACGGCTTACCGTCATTCTCGACAAAGAGATGCTGGCACAAGAGATTTTGAACTATCATCCGCTGCGCAACGACGCCACGACGTCAATCAAATCCGCAGACCTTTTGCGCTTTATCGAGTCCTGCGGCCATCGCCCCAGGGTCGTCGATTTTGCCGTCGTCGGCGAAACCGGCTAAGATCAAGGAGTATGACTGGTGACAAAGGGTTGTCGGACCGCCCGAGACACCCCATCTTTCATGTCAGACTTGGCGCACAACGGATCGGCACACTTTCATGAACATTGATCTCACTGGCTCAGGCGGCAACGGCATAGGCCAAAATCTCGTCAAGGACTCGTCGGAAGCGGCTTTCGCGGCGGATGTGATCGAGGCATCGGCCCAAGTCCCCGTCATTGTAGACTTTTGGGCGCCGTGGTGCGGACCCTGCAAACAATTGGCGCCGATCTTGGAAAAGGCGGTCACACAAGCCCAAGGCTCTGTCAGGCTTGTCAAGATCAATATCGATGAGAACCAGAAGATCGCCGCTCAGTTACGCATTCAATCAATCCCCGCAGTGATCGCCTTTCAAAACGGTCAACCGGTCGATGGTTTCATGGGCGCGCAGCCCGCATCCCAGGTCCAAGCCTTTGTCAAGCGTTTGAGCGGCGCGGGCGGTCCCTCACCCACGGAACAATCCATCGAACAGGGGCGCCAAGCGCTGGACGCAGGCGACACGGAAACCGCCAAGGCAATATTTTCTCAAGTGCTGCAAGCCGCGCCTGACAACGAGACGGCGGCCGCGGGGCTTGCACGCTGCTTGCTCGCCGTCAATCAGATCGACGAGGCGCGCAAGATCCTGGAGAATGTTTCGGAAGACTCGAGCCACGCCGACATTTTAAGTGCGCGCGCCGCGCTTGAGCTTGCCGCCGCCGCAGACGATGTCGGCGACATCGGCGAACTGCGCCGCGCGGTCGAGGCCAACCCCAAGGATCACCAAGCGCGATTCGATCTGGCCCAAGCCCTGAACGCCGCAGGCGACCGGGAGGGTGCAGTCGATGAACTGATTGAAATCATCTCCGCCAACCGGGAATGGAACGACCAGGCGGCACGCAAGGAACTGTTGAAATATTTCGAAGCCTATGGGCCTGCGGACGAGATTACCATTGCCGGTAGGCGGCGATTGTCGTCCATTCTGTTTTCGTAGGCAAAGATGAGCGAGCCCTATCCCTATCGTCGGCCGACTGATTTGCCTGAGACGTTCCCCGTATTTCCGTTGACCGGCGCGCTTTTGTTGCCGCGGGCGCGGCTGCCGCTCAACATCTTCGAGCCGCGCTATTTGAACATGGTGGATGACGCGCTGGGTTCGGAACGGTTGATCGGCATGGTTCAGTCGACCGACCCCGAAGCCGACCTCTCAGCACCGCCGCTTTACCCGATTGGCTGCGCAGGCCGCATCACATCGTTCGCCGAGACGGGAGACGGGCGCTATCTCATAACGCTTACGGGCGTTTGCCGTTATCGTATCAAGCAAGAACTTTCGAGCACAACGCCCTACCGCCAGATCGTAGCGGACTTTACAGCGTATAGGGATGACTTGCGCCCCGCGAAGGATGACAAATCCGTTGACCGGCGGCGGCTCTTACGGGTGCTCAAAATCTATCTCGAAATTCAAAACCTGGAAACGGATTGGGAGTCGGTGGAGCAGGCGCCGGGCGAAGCACTGGTCAATTCACTCTCCATGATCTGCCCGTTCGATCCTCAGGAAAAACAGGCTCTTTTGGAAGCGGCGACGCTGCACGACCGATCCGAAATTCTGACCGCGCTTATCGAAATGGCCAACGCGCCCGATATGGGCGGCGGCGAACGGCCGTTGCAGTAGAACCGGCAAAAACTTCATGAGCAATCCCGTGGACAACCGTAACAATCCGGATCAGAGGAAGCCCCCGGTCGAGCCCAAACTCCTGCAGATACTCGTCTGTCCCGTGACCAAAGGGCCGCTGGCTTACGACGAAAAGGCTCAGGAACTGATCAGCAAAGCTGCGGGCCTCGCGTATCCGATCCGCGATGGCATCCCCATCATGCTGCTGGACGAGGCTCGCCAGTTGAGAGATGACGAACTCTGATATACGACCGTGGCCCATCGAGATCCGGATCAAACGGGACGAGCGGATGTTGGAAATCGACTTCAACGACGGTGAGACCTTTCACATGTCTGCCGAATATCTGCGAGTTGAAAGCCCGAGCGCCGAGATGGGAAGGCATGGCCAAGCTACGCCGCCGGTGACGAACAAGGAAGATGTCGCGCTTGTCGATGCGGAGCCGGTCGGCAACTATGCGGTAAGATTGAAGTTCGATGACGGCCATGCCACGGGATTGTATACTTGGGACTACCTCTACCGGCTGGGCACGGAGGCCGCAGCCCGCCGGGAAGCTTACTTGAAGCGCCTCGCCGAAAGCGGCCGACCCCGCAAGACATAGAGGCAAAAAGTCTCCCGACGATGAGGGTCGGCTCAACTGCAAAGCGACTTTCTCGGATACGGCAAACTCAAAGAACTTCGCCTTTGAGCAAGCGCGGCAACTCGCCCTCAAGCCCCATGGCGTGGCGCATCAAAAATCGTCTCACGGGGCCCAGACTCCCCACCGCTTGCAAACCGATGTCGCGTGCCAAACGCAACGGCTTCACGTCATTGGAGAACAAGCGATTAAGCCCGTCGGTTACGAAGGCGAGCAGCACGTTATCGAAGCGGCGCCATTGCTGGTAACGCTCCAAAACGGCGAGGCTGCCGATATCGAGTCCCAAACGGCGCGCATCGACTAGCACTTCCGCGAGCGCAGCCACATCACGAAAGCCCAAGTTCAAACCTTGTCCCGCAATAGGGTGAATGGCATGCGCCGCGTCGCCGATCAACGCCATGCGGGAAACGATATAGCTTCGCGCCAACTGCAACTCCAAAGGATAAGACCAACGCTGACCAATCGTCGTGACCTCGCCTAAATAGGCCCCGAAACGCCGGGCGACCTGAGCGGCAAACGCGGCATCATCAAGCGCCATCATAACGGGCACAAGGTCGGCCCGTTCGGTCCAAACGAGTGAACTGCGATTTCCGGTCAGCGGCAAAATGGCAAAGGGCCCGGCAGGTAAGAAGTATTCTTGAGCAACACCGTCATGGGGTTGATCATGTCTGACGGTGGTGACGATGCCCGCCTGGGCGTAGGGCCACCCAACCGTCTTGATCCCGGCGGCTTGACGGAGAGGCGACGCTTTACCGTCGGCGGCAATGCACAAGATCGCGCGAAACTCATGGCCGTTATCCAATAGTGCCCGTGCTTCAGGTTCGTGCCTCAGAAGCCGGGAAACACGCGCGTTCCGGATCAACTCCACTGTCGGCTCATTTGAAAGCGCCGCATACAATCCCCGACGGATGTGACGGTTTTCAACCAGGAAACCGAGCGGCTCCGCTCGCCCCGCGGGCGACAACTCCCGCGGGTCGAAATGCAGTATGAAGAGCGCCGGGCCGCCTTCGCGGAACTTGTCCGCCACCGTACCGTCGGAGACGATGATATCGTTAATGGGTTGCGCGTGAGGAGACAGATGCCGCCAGATTCCCAGGGTTTCCAACATGCGCACGGAACTGGCGGCAAGAGCGGTCGCCCGTCCATCGAACCTGTCGTCCGTCGACCGCAGAGGCGAGACGGGATCGACGACGGTCACATCAAAGCCAGCGCGAGCAAGCGCCAGCGCCATGGTCGATCCGATCAAGCCGCCGCCCCCAATGAAAACATCCGCTGTGGTTGCTGCGCCGGTCATGGACTAGGTATCTCTGGTCAAGGCCAAACAATGACTATTGCAATTGATGTGATAGACGTATAGCTGCAAATCATTGTAATTGTTATGATACGGCTGCCGCGTTCTACACGCAAAACCCGAAAGATCCGGCCATGAAACTCATTACGGCTGTCATCAATTCCTCCAAATTGGATGAAGTCCGCGAGAGGCTCACGGACATTGGAATCGAGGGAATGACGGTAAGTGAAGTCAGAGGGCGCGGCCGCCAGAAAGGGTATACGGAGACCTACCGCGACGCCGAATATACCGTCCATTTCTTGCCAAAGATAAAGCTGGAGGTCGCAATATCGGACGATCTCGCGAATAACGTCATCGACGCGATTTCGACGACCGCAAAAACAGGCCAGACCGGCGACGGAAAAATATTTGCCATGACACTTGATCAGGCAATTCGCATTCGAACCGGTGAAAGGGATCTCAACGCCCTGTAAACACGGCGCTGCCGGAATCGGGAACGGAACTCATAGCGAAAATTCAACAACCATCATTCAGGGACTCATAACAATGGACTCTTTCCAATCAGGAGCAGATGTTTTTTTTGTTCTCATGGGGGCAATTCTCGTATTTGCCATGCACGCAGGCTTTGCCTTTTTGGAAGTGGGCACGGTGCAGCACAAAAACCAGGTCAATGCGCTCGTTAAAATCATGGTCGACTTCGCCGTATCCACCACGGCTTATTTTTTCATCGGTTTCACGGTCGCCTATGGTGTGGACTTCTTCAGCAACGCCGCAATCCTGACGGGTCAGACTTCAGCGGAAGGTCCGGCATTTGCGATTAGCGGCTATGACCTGGTCAAATTTTTCTTCCTCGCGACTTTTGCCGCCGCCATTCCAGCCATCATCTCGGGAGGCATTGCGGAACGGGCCAAGTTCGGTCCTCAATTAGCCGCCACGGCTATTATTGTTGCGCTTGTCTACCCCTTGTTCGAAGGCATGGTCTGGGGCGACAGGTTGGGATTTCAGGATTGGGTCACCGGTCTGTTCGGCGTGCCGTTTCACGACTTCGCAGGTTCAATCGTCGTGCACGCCGTCGGAGGCTGGATGGCGCTCGGCGGCGTTTTATTATTAGGGCCCCGGCTTGGTCGCTATGATGATCGCGGGCGGGTTTCCGGCATTCCTCCTTCAAGTATTCCATGGCTTGCATTGGGGTCTTGGATACTTTGCATCGGTTGGTACGGCTTTAATGTAATGAGCGCCCAATCACTCTCAAGTGTTACAGGGTTGGTGGCCATGAACTCACTCATGGCCATGGTCGGCGGCATCATCGCCGCGTTCATTGCAGGCCGGAACGACCCCGGATTTGTTCACAATGGCGCGTTGGCGGGGTTGGTCGCCATCTGTGCCGGCTCCGACATCGTTCATCCGATCGGCGCGTTCGCAATCGGCGCGATCGCCGGTGCGATCTTTGTGGTTCTTTTCCAGGTGATGCAGAATCATTGGAAAATCGATGACGTTCTGGGGGTATGGCCCCTGCACGGACTCGCCGGCGTATGGGGCGGCCTCGCAGTCGGCATTTTTGGAAGCACTGCACTAGGCGGCTTGGGCGGCGTGAGTTTTGGCGCACAAGCGGTCGGCACGTTGGCAGGCGTCGTATTCGCACTTGCAGCAAGTCTAGTGATCTATGGGGCGCTCAAGGCGACCGTAGGGATACGCCTCACGCCCGAGGAAGAATCACAGGGAGCGGATTTGACAATTCACAAAATTCGGGCAAATCCGGAAGCGGATATTCTGGGCCTTTGATGCGGCTGATCGAATGAGTCTCGCGGCGGCATAATTCGTTAACACGTGTTAACCACTTCCTCTGCGGATCTTGTCAGAATGGACCGTGATCCATTCAACATGTGGGGGTGTTATGGCCGCCCAAAGCGCATTTCGGCCGGGGTCCAGACAGCGTTGGGTACTCATACCTCAATCGTTCCGAGATTTATGCTACCGGTTGAGCTTGCAAATTACCGGCTCGGCTTTGGCCGCATTCGGCATTTTCTTGTTGCTGGCGTTGTTGAGCTATAACGCCGGCGACCCGAGTCTGAACACGGCTACGAATAACGCGCCTGCCAACTGGATGGGCCGCCCCGGCGCATTCACGGCCGACCTCCTTATCCAGCCGTTGGGTTTGAGCGCGGCGGTTTGTGCACTTCCCATGCTCGCGTGGGGGTGGTCGATGCTGCGACGCGGACGTTGGTCATGGTCACTGAGGCAAACGAGACGACGTATTGCGGCCTGCTTGTTGTCGGTTGTCTTGGCGGCCGCGGCATTTGGTGCGGTGGTCACGCCTGAAGGTTGGCCATTGACAACCGGTCTGGGCGGACTGATCGGAGACCAGTTATTCACCGGCATCGGCGCCCTGGCGTCTTATCCGCAAGAAAGTGAACTACGGTTTGTCACCGTCGCGACGTGCGCGGCACTATGTGCGGGCGTCTTGTTATTCGGGCTTGGCGCAACGACCAAAACACTTGGTCGGCTTGCCGATGTCGTCAGCCTCTGGCTCTTCGTGGCGCGAGAGTCTCTAAAAAGCCTCCATACTTTTACCTTACAACGATTTCGAAAGACGGCGAGCGACGAATCAACAACTTCCGGACCGGCAAGCCATGACCAACATCCCTTTGATGAAGATGCCAATCGTGTAGTTCGGACCGCAAGGAAAAGCCGCCCCGGCAAAAGAGAAAAAGCTGAAGCACAGCCAACATTGGATCTTGAACCAATTGACGACTACGAACTTCCACCTTTGAGCCTGTTAGCCAAGCCCCCAGTCCGTAATTCAGCCGCCGAAATAAGTGATGAAGCTCTTGAACAAAACGCACGCATGTTGGAAGGCGTGCTTGAAGACTTTGGAGTGAGAGGTGAGATCATCCGTGTACGTCCAGGTCCTGTGGTCACCCTATACGAACTTGAGCCGGCCGCGGGCATTAAGTCATCTCGAGTCATAGGTCTTGCCGACGACATCGCTCGGTCTATGAGTGCCGTATCTGCGCGAGTAGCGGTCATACCGGGACGAAACGTGATCGGCATAGAGTTGCCGAACTCAAAACGTGAAACGGTATTTTTACGAGAGCTGCTGTCGTCATCGGAATATGAAAACTCCGGTTCAGAACTAACTCTGGCATTGGGAAAGAACATTGGCGGAGATCCGATAATGGGAGACCTCGCCACCATGCCCCATCTTCTGATTGCGGGAACAACGGGGTCGGGCAAGTCCGTCGGGATCAACACTATGATCCTTTCACTCTTGTACCAGCTTTCCCCCAATCAATGTAAATTGATTCTCGTCGATCCCAAGATGTTGGAATTATCCGTATACGATGGAATTCCTCATCTACTTGCACCGGTTGTCACTGATCCCGAAAAAGCCGTTATCGCATTGAAATGGGTGGTGCGGGAAATGGAAGGCCGATACAAGAAAATGTCGAAGCTCGGTGTTCGTAATATCGCGGGGTACAACTCGCGAGTTACGGAAGCCGCAGATACGGGAGAAACACTCACGCGTACGGTACAGACGGGTTTCGACCGCGAGACCGGCCAGCCTGTCTACGAATACGAAGTGTTGCCGCTTCAACCCTTGCCTTTTATCGTCGTTATTGTTGACGAGATGGCCGATCTGATGATGGTGGCCGGAAAAGACATCGAAAACGCGGTTCAGCGACTTGCGCAAATGGCACGCGCAGCCGGCATTCACCTCATCACGGCAACGCAACGACCAAGCGTTGATGTCATAACAGGCACGATCAAAGCCAACTTTCCGACCCGCATTAGTTTTCAGGTCACTTCAAAAATCGACAGTCGAACAATTTTGGGCGAACAAGGAAGTGAACAGCTTTTAGGTCAGGGCGACATGCTTTACATGGCGGGCGGCGGCCGCATCCGCCGGGTCCACGGGCCTTTTGTTTCCGACAATGAAGTCGAAAAGGTTGTCCGCTATCTGAAGAGACAAGGTCGTCCGGAATATCTCGAAGATGTCTTGGTAGAACCCGAGGGCGAAGCCGCCGATTCGCTAAGCGCGTTCGGCCGCACGGCTTCCAGCGAGTCCGACGAGCTCTACCAAAACGCCCTTGAAATTGTGGCTCGCGACGGCAAAGCTTCGACCAGTTACATTCAGCGGCGTCTTAAGATCGGCTACAACCGGGCGGCCAGCATCATCGAGCGGATGGAGGAAGAGGGTGTCGTATCGGCTCCCAATCACGCCGGGAAACGGGGAGTCTTCATCGGAGAACGGGCTACCCGATAGCCGCCGGCAAGGGGCGCGACCCGCTTGCTTTTGCCACATGACCGGATAAGAATCCGGCCATGAAAACGAAGCTGTTGTCAGTCATCGCATATGCACTGCTGCTTGTTTGGGTCTCAGTCACCCAAGACACGGTAGAGGCGGCCAAAGAATCCTTAAGCGACGGCGTCGTCGATGACTTGAACCGCATCAGCAGCTACTTGAACGGCATCGAGACGCTTGAAGGCCGCTTTTTGCAAGTGGCTTCCAACGGTGCACAGGATCAGGGTAAATTCTATATAAGACGCCCCGGAAAGCTGAGGTTTGAATATGACGACTCTAATCCGATCACCATCATCTCGGATGGTACATGGGTCACGCTGACCAACCGCAAACTCAAGACCGTGGATCGCTATCCCTTGAGTGCAACACCGCTAAAGCTGCTTCTCAAAAAAAACGTCAACCTCAAAAAAGACGCTGAAATCGTCGAAGTTGCCAAAACTCCCGGTCGCCTTGCAGTTACGGCGCGCGAGGGCAAAGGCCGCGCCGAAGGCACATTAACCATTATGTTTTCCGACCCCGGGCTTGAACTCATGCAATGGATTATTACGGACGCTCAAGGATTTACGACGACTATTGCCTTAAGAGACCTGAGACGGGACACAAAAATCAGTCCTTCGTTATTTATCGTTAAAGACGTCAGCCCGTTTGACCGAAATCGCTAACTCAAAGAGGCTTGCGTCTCCCAAGTACTCGTCCCCAACCCAAAACAAGCTGATAAAATACCTGTTCGATCGACCTTCTTTGAAAATTAAAGGTTGAGCGGTGCCCAGATAGTGTTGATTTTTTGCCACACTCAAGAAATTAAAAGAAATGACTTGTAAATTTTTGCGAAGCTGCTACATTATTATCACAGTGAGCAAAATTATGGCCAGATCGGCGTTGCCCCCCGTTTGCAGATTTGGCCTTCGCTCAACAAGCGCCGGCTCATCCCCTCCCGGCGCAACGCGCATATAGCCGCGTTGAAACGCCCAGCCGTACTTTAAGCTGGGCGTTTCTGGATTCCAGAGGTCGCGTCAATACTCCGATGACGCTCTTTCAATTGAAAGTAATCTCGTAGCCTGTCATCTCTGCTGATGATTTGCCTCCCCGTCAAATCTTCAATCCTCTGCTTTGTAAGCACGCAAGTGTCGAATTCGTCATGGAGCTTTCCTTCTTCAAGTAGCGCATACCATCGGCGAAAGTGATGCGAAACTTCCACTTTATCGCGCAGCCTTTCATTGGCCTGAAGGCTTGTCGCATAGTTCCTCACTTTTCGCTCAAATTGGTCAAACGTCCGAATCGGATAGTGCAGAATTTCGATCGTCCGGCTATCGACCGTCGATCCATCACAATGTTCAACGACGTGATTACCTTGATCGACCGAATGAAACCCCTTCACTTCCGAGATGGCTTTCGGCCCAACTCGTTGCAAAAGATGAGGAATGTCCGCCGGTGCGTTCCCGCTGCGCGGCCAATCCCCCAGAGGATTGGCAACTTTCCAGACATTGTGAAAGAAGCGGTAGTTTTCGCGCTCAAGATCATGAACTTCCGCAAGCATATTGTAACGTGGACACCTGATGACAGTGGCCGCTCGCTCCAACGGTGTATGGTCCGATGAATTCGCGATGTCCATGATCTCGCTCTTGAGAGACCCGCGTGAACTGACCCAAAACTCATCGGCGTCGTTTAGGACAATCCAATCGGCCAGACTCTTGTCACGAATCTCTGCCACCATGCGAGTTACCCAAATACCCTGATCGATCGTTTTAGAGGGTTCGTCCAGAAGCAGAATCTCGAGTTCCGTTTTCATCCTCTGGAGTATGTCGCGCGTGCCGTCCCGCGAGTCATTATCCATGACAATGAAAAGGTCTACGCCCTGGTCTGCATGATATCGGATATTTTCTTCAATGATATCAGCCTCGTCTCGCACCAAAATGGACATTGCCAATCTCATTTCCGTCCATCGCCTTTCACATCTTGTCCGGTGAGGTCCTTACAACGTGCAAGGATACTAAAACACCCGGGTATATCATTATCGCAGTCTTTTGCACGGACCGATCCGCCGCGTAATGGGCAACTACCTTTTCAAACCGGAGATATGAGGCGGCCTCTTGCACGGGGGCAACTGTGCGAGTAGCTTGCGCCTGTATGTCGCCCCATGACGACTTTGCTGTGGCCTCCAAGCAATTATTTACGGGCCATGGCCGTGCGCAGCCGTAGCTCAGCTGGTTAGAGCACTAGATTGTGGATCTAGGGGTCGGTGGTTCGAATCCACCCGGCTGTACCATCCCTTTGGACAAACCCGCCCGCGGCGGCGCTCTTGAAAGATACAATCGGATTTTCAAGCCGGAACGGCGGCTTGTCGGTCCGGCGGCAGGGGTGACGGGAGCCGCCGGTCACCCCTTTAAGCGCCATCGAACGGGGACGGTTGCAACACCAAGTGAACCTCGCCCCGAATTGCATTCGTTCCGCGCTCTTTCGCGGAAAGTAAAAGTGCCGCCATAAATGGAGAGTGATCGGTTAGTTCGTCGCCGGCGTTCAAGTTAATGTAGAGGGCAAGACTCAAACACCGAGCCGGAACAGGAGCAGGAAATTGACAAAGCGCATCGTAACGCCGTCGGACGGCTGTGCCTGGATTACGGGTGCAAGCTCCGGCATTGGACGAGATGTCGTATACGGGCTTGCCAAGGAAGGTTGGACCGTCGCGGCAACGGCCCGCAACGAAGCGGCTTTGAATGAACTGTCGGACGCGGCAGCGAAACTCGAAGGATCGGTTCACGCATTTGCGGCCGACATATCGAACAGAGACGGCATCGCCGCAGCGGTCGGTAACATTGAAGAGACTTGCGGCCCCATTTCCCTCGCCATTCTGAGCGCCGGCATTTACAAGGCGGTCGATGCCGCAGAGTTGAATGCCGCCGTCTTCGATCAGGTCATCGATATCAATCTCAAGGGCACGGTCTACTGCCTTGAAGCATTGATCCCCCGTCTGCTGGAGCGCCGCCAAGGACATGTAGCTATCGTGTCTTCCGTCACAGGCTATGGCGGACTGCCGACGAGTGCCGCTTACGGCGCGACCAAGGCCGCCCTCAACAATTTGGCCGAGACGTTGGAAATCGAGTTGGAACCTTACGGATTGCGGTTCTCGGTCGTCAATCCGGGCTTCGTCGATACGCCGATGCAAAGAGATTTGGAATTCCCAAAACCCTTCATGGTGTCATCGGAAACAGCGGCCAAACGCATCGTCGACGGTCTGAAGAAGAACAAATTCGAGATCGCATTTCCCAAACTATTCATCTGTATACTGAAATTTATCAACAATTTTCTGCCCAAAGATACATATATAAAGTTGATTCGAAGACGAACCGTCCGGGACGGAAGGAGAGGTCGGAGCCAATAAGCGGCGGCTAGTGCCCCGCGCTGACGCGTCCCATCGGCGGCGGCGGTTTTTTGACATGCTGCGCGCCCTTGAACCAGAGCCTCAGCGCCTCCCAATGTATGGCGCCGATGACCTTTACGGTCATGAGCGGATACGAAACGAGCGCCTTCACAAGGGTCGCATCCGAAAAGCTTCGCCGTCGCCCGTTGAATGTCGCTATGAGAACAGCCCCGTCCGTCTCGGTCTGACGGATGGCAATGTCGATTTTATCGCCGGGGTTCGTAATACGAAAGCGATAGGACCCTGAAACGCGCATGAACGGCGAAACGTAAAAGACCTTGGCCGTCGATTGTGTGACGGCGCCGGTCTCGCGATTGCGCGTTTGTACCGGCGCCACGTAAGCGTGCCATTCTCCGAACGTATTGGAGACTTCGTAGATCACCGCCTGAAGGGTATTGAGCGGATCGTAACAGTAGTAAACGGACAAGGGATTGAAGACATATCCGAACATGCGCGGATAACACAAAAGCTCGATCTTGCCCCCCGCGTAATCGATTCCCGAGTCTTTCAATACGTCCTCAACCCATGGTCTCAAACGCGACCCGTCGCGATAGCCATGGTCTTTGTCGTAAAAGCTGATGATGTTCCCGCAATTGTAGGAAAATATCCGTGTGCGAGCGGCCAGCGCCGCCAGTCGGTCGATATCGACGAGTACGGAAAAGACACGATATCTGAATTTGTGCCTGAACGGTTTAAGCCGCGCATGCATGACATGGCCGAAATAAAGGCGGCCCAAATCATGTTGCGCTGAAAAATCGATTGAAGTCATGGCTAGGCGGCCATCCGATCAACCAATCTGGGCAGAGTCATTCGGGTCGCATAACCATTGTCCCGCGCCCACGGCCTTCGAGCGCCGAGACATTCGGCGACGGCGAGACCTGACGACAAACCGTCTTCGTGAAAACCATAACCGCAATACGCGCCGCAGAACCACGTATGACGAAGGCCCTGGATGTCGCCCAGCATGGTCTGGGCTGCGAGCGCGTCGGCATCCAACTGCGGGTGAGCGTATTCGAACTTGGCGAACGTCAAGTCCCCGTCGGGTTCGCGTTGGGGGTTGAGGGTAACAAACAGAGGATATTTCTGGTCGATGTTTTGGAGCCGATTCATCCAATATGTAACGGAGGCCGGTGACGAACTCGTTTCGTCAGCGGGCGCCGACATGTAGTTCCAACTGGACCAAATACGTTCGTTCTGCGGCATCAAAGAGGTGTCGCGGTGGACCACCGCCTTATTCGGCGCATAACGCAGCGCCCCCAGTACGGCAACTTCCGCATTGGAGGCATCGTCAAGCAAAGCGAGAGCTTGGTCCGAATGGCACGCCAAGACCACGTGATCATATCGATCAATGTGACCGTCCCGGCTTTTGACAAAAACGTGACGAGGCCCGCGCTCCACGGCTACGACCTCCGAATTCAATCGAATATCACCCCTGATCGCATGCCCCAGTTTATCGACATACTCGCGGCTGCCGCGGCTCACCGTCCTCCATATCGGACGTTGATTGAGGGGCGCGACGAGTCGATGATTCTCAAAAAACTGAATAAACGTCCTGGCGGGAAACTTGAGCATATCCTTCGACGAGGTCGACCATATCGCTGAACCCATAGGCAACAGATATTGATTTCGAAAACTCTTTCCGAAGCTCCGCTTGTTGAGATATTCACCGAGCGACAAGTCTTGAATTTGGTCAGCCGCGCAATCCTGAACGGCCACTTTGTTAAATCTCAGTATACTGAGTAACATCGTGAGAAACGAAGGTCTGATCAAATTGCGCCCCTGTGCAAAAATCTGCATCAAGCTGTCGCTGCACCATTCCACCGAGTTGTCGTGGGTGCTAAAGGCAAAGCCCATGCTGCTTTCTTCGCTTTGGACTCCCAGATGGTCGAACAGAGCGTTCAAATTCGGATAGTTGGGCTCATTATAAACGATGAATCCGGTGTCTACGGAAATGGTCAGGCCGTTATATTCGATGTCGATCGTATTGGCATGGCCGCCAAGACGAGCGGCCTTTTCATAAACGGTCACGTTATGGCGGCGGGACAAGGCCCATGCAGCGCCTAGACCGGATATTCCCGTACCGATGACCGCAATTTTCATCAACGTCCTCTATGCGCCGCCGCCGACCCGTTTGCCGACGGTTCGTCTCATCAAGCCGACGGTTCCTGATCGAGTCACACGCGCTTACCGACGTGCGGCGGCGGTCAAGTTCAAGAATCGGTTGCGCAGATTATCATCCTTTTCAAAAAGGCCTTTGAAATGCGTGGTAATGGTATCGACGCGCGGTTTGCGCACGCCCCTCATGGTCATGCACTGATGTTCCGCTTCAATGAGCAGAGCGACGCCTTTAGGTCGAAGCGCGCTCTGAACGGCATTGCCTATTTGAGCGGTCAATGCTTCTTGAGTTTGTAATCGCCTGGCGAAGACTTCAACGACTCTGGCAAGTTTGCTGATTCCGACGATGCGGCCGTCAGGCATGTAGGCTATGTGAGCACGGCCCAAAATCGGGGCGATATGATGTTCGCAATGAGATTCGAACGTCACATCGCGAAGCATGACCATGTCGTCGTAGTTCTCACACTCTTGAAATGTGCGCGCCAAAATCGTTTCCGGATCTTCCTCGTAACCCCGAAAAAACTCCTCATAAGCTCTTATAACGCGCGCGGGCGTTTCTTTCAGACCTTCGCGCAGGGGGTCATCGCCCGCCCATTCGATGAGCGTCCTGACGGCCTGTTCGGCTTGTGCCCGCGTCGGCCGTTCCGCCGCGTCGGCGTGCGGCAACCGAAGTTCGTCTATTTTGAGAAGCTCTCGATCGATGACCGCATCCATATGCCTTCCCCTCAAAGCGTCAGCCCTTGTCCATGTCGAAAGAAAGTCCATGTCGAAAGAAAATCGGAATTGTGAAGCGCAGATTTTTACGCCGCCCGGCCTTGATCGGATCATTCCCCGGGCCGCGGCCGGTAAAACCGCGCTCTTGTCGAGTCCGGCTATTCGTTTGAATGGAAGGATGTTCTATTTTATTCTACCGGCAAAACGCCTTGTCGATAACGTGCATGACGCGGTTGCGACCGAAGCTTCATTGACTTTGACACCGTAAAAAGCGTGGCCGCTGCTGATCTTATCAGGCGTAGGCGGCGTATTTTTATTTGAGACCGTGGACGGGCCAAGCCCGCACCTGTTCGACCTGATCCGCCTTTTCCCATCGAAGGGGGATCATCTTTTTCGGCTCCGCTGGGTTTATCAAGCTTATGGCGAACGTTCTTGAGTTTTTGATCGGACGGGCCCGCACGGTCATTTCCACGCTTGTTTTTTTGCTCGTTGCCGGCGCGCTCGCTTACTCTCGGATCCCCAAGGAAGCCGAACCGGAGCTTCAATTGCCTCTGGTGCAGATTTCCGTTCGCCTTGAGGGAATCTCGCCGATCGACGCCGAGCGGCTGTTGATCAGGCCGCTTGAAGAACAAGTTCGAAATCTCGAGGGCCTTGAGGAAATCCGCGCGACCGCGTTTCAAGGCGGCGCCACGGTCATTCTGGAGTTTGACAGCGGTACGGATATAGACCTCGCCGAACAGGAAGTCCGAACGGAGGTCGACCAGGCGCGCCCCGAAATGCCGGCTGATATTGACGAGCCGGAAGTGAAGGAAATCGATTTGTCCTGGGCCCCGGTTCTCGTTGCCGCCCTGTCGGGCGACATTTCCGAACGCCAACTCCTGAAGTCGGCGCGAGAATACCGCGACCGCGTCAGGGCGCTTCCGGGCGTTTTGGACGTCGTCATCGTCGGAGCGCGGGAGGAAGTCGTGGAGGTGGTCCTGGACTCCGCAAAAGCGCAAAGCTATCGTCTGAATACGGACGATCTCGCGCAAGTCTTCTCACGCGCAAATCGTCTGGTGGCGGCCGGCAGAATCGATACGGGTCAGGGCAGCTTTTCGGTGTCCTTGCCGGGGCTTTTCGAGCGGGTCGAAGACATTCTGGCTTTGCCTGTCAAGGTGCAAGGCAATGCGGTCGTTCGGGTTCGAGACATCGCGGAAATACGCCGGACCTTCAAAGACCCCGATTCCTTTGTCCGCATCGACGGCGAACGCGCGGTCACCATCGAAGTCAAGAAGCGTATAGGCGGCAATCTGATCGAGACGGCTCTCGAATCGCGCGCAATCCTGGATGAACTGCGGGAAAAATGGCCGTCCGGCCTCAAGGTCCAAGTCATCCAGGACCAGTCCCTCAAGATCGGGGAGCGGCTTCAATCTCTACAGAACAGCGTCCTTCTCGCCGTCTTTCTCGTCATGGCCGTCGTGATCGCGGCCCTCGGCTTGCGCTCGGGTCTGCTCGTCGGCGTTGCCATTCCCGGTGCGTTTCTGACGGGAATACTGACTTTGGCCTTGATGGATCTCACGATCAACGTAACCGTGATGTTCGGCTTGATCATTGCGGTCGGCCTGTTGGTGGACGGCGCAATCGTCGTAACCGAGTTCGCGGACCGCAAGATGGCCGAGCGGATCAACCGCAGGCGGGCCTATTTGATGTCGGCCGAGCGCATGTCGTGGCCGATTATTTCATCCACCGCTACAACGATCGCCGCCTTCGTGCCGCTGCTGTTTTGGCCGGGCGTGACCGGACAGTTGATGGGCTATCTGCCGATCACGCTCATTTGCGTACTAACGGGCTCGCTGCTCATGGCGCTGGTTTTCGTGCCCACTTTGGGATCGTTGTTCGGAAGGCCCGGCGATACGGATTTTGCCACCATGTGGCTCGTGGAAACGGGAGACGCAAAGGCCCTCGGCCGATTGGGCGGGGGAACCGGTTTTTACGTTCGTCTGTTGACAAAGGCCCTGTCTCATCCGGGCAAAATCGTCATGGCAACCGTCGCGCTCCTCGTCGGCGTGCAGATTGTCTATTTGTTTGCGGGAAACAGCATCGTCTTCTTCCCCAGGGAGGAAGCCGAACGTTCGCGCATCATCGTCCACGCCCGCGGCAACTTGTCGGCCAGTGAAAAGGACATCCTGATCAAGCAGATCGAAGATCGAATTCTCGGAATCGCCGGTGTGGAGACCCTCTACAGCCGCACCGATGCGGGCGCCGAGGCGACCGACGACGTTATCGGTCAAATCACGCTGGATTACGTTCCCTGGGACGAGCGGCGGAAATCGTCCGACATCCTGGCGGATGTCCTTGTTCGAACGAAGAACATGCCCGGCGTGCGTCTCGACTTCGAAGAGCAGCGTGCGGGCGGCGGCGCCGAAAAACCGATTCAGATCGAGTTGAGTTCGGTCGATCTGCCGGCTTTGAACAAGGCCGTCGATCATGTCAGACGAGGCTTGTCGGAGATCGGCGGATTCAGAAACGTCGAAGATACGCGGCCGCTGCCCGGCATCGAGTGGCGGCTCGAAATCGACCGCGCGCAAGCCGCACGGTTCGGCGCCGATCTCACCTCGGTCGGGAACGCCGTCCGTCTCGTCACCAACGGGTTGAGACTAGGCAGCTATCGTCCCGACGACAGCGAAGACGAACTGGATATTCTGGTCCGCTATCCGGCGACGGAACGTTCGGTCAACAGGCTCGACGATCTGCGCATCGAAACTCGCAACGGCCTCATTCCGATCAGCAACTTCATCAAGCGCGTGCCCATCCAGCAGAACACGGAAATCTCGCGCGTCGACAGTCGTCGCGTGCTCACCGTTGAAGCCGACGTCGAACCCGGCCTCTTGCCCTATCCCATGGTCGGGAAACTCAGGGCCTGGCTTGCACGGAACCCGATCGAGTCGAATGTCACCTCGACGTTCCGCGGCGAGCAGCAGGAGGGGCAGGAAAACGGATCGTTTCTGGGGTCCGCATTCGCTATCGCCCTGTGTTTGATGGCGGGCATTCTGCTGCTGCAATTCAACAGCTTTTACCACGTATTCCTGATCTTGAGTTCCGTCATTCTGTCGACGATCGGCGTCATGCTCGGCCATCTCATAACCGGACAGCCGTTCAGCGTCATCATGTCCGGCATCGGCGTCATCGCCTTGGCCGGCATCGTGGTCAACAACAACATCGTTTTGATCGACACCTATCAGAGAGTCGCAAGGACCGTACCGGACGCATATCTTGCCGTCTTGCAAACCAGCGCGCAGCGGCTGAGGCCGGTATGTCTCACGACGGCCACCACGGTGCTCGGCCTGCTGCCGATGGCGTTCATGGTCTCGATCGACTTCTTCACCCGATCCGTGACCGTCGGCGCGCCCGCCACCATGTGGTGGGGAACTCTGGCGATGACGATCGTCTCCGGGTTGATCTTCGCCACTTTCCTGACCCTTGTGGTCACGCCTTGCGCCTTGCTCATGTACGACAACTGGCAAGACCGCAGATCGACCGAACAAACGCCCCTTGGAGACGTGAACGGCAAGACGCCGATCCCCGCCGAGTGATCGATCATCCGGTGTGCCGTTATCGCTCCCGTCAGAAGGCGGCGCGCCAGCCGCCGAGGACGGTGAGGTCGGCAGGGGCCGCGGCGCGGTGGCCCGGCTGACGGGTCCAGACGGCGCCCAAGCGAAGCTCGCCGCCCAAGGCCAGAGGACGCCGCCACTGCGCGGCAATGTCGATCTGACGTCCCGTCGGGGTAAGATCGGCCGCCATCGACCCGCGCACCACATCGCCCGCCTTGGTGCGGCCCACCGGCACCGTCAGAGACGCATGGCCGTCCTCGACGCGAAGCGGCTGCGAGACCGAAACCCGCAACGTCCCGCCCGGGCCGAACCCCCGGGTCGCGTTGAGCGCAAAGGCGCTCGTGGTCAGAGCCGACACGTCCGTAACAAAGCCGCGGCGCGAGCGCGGGGTCACCGCTCCCACTTCCGCGGCAGCGTCAAGACGCCAGCCGGAGACGTCCATGCCTCCCTCCAGGCCGATGAGGGCGGTGCCCGTCGACAGGTCTCCGAACGCGCCTTCGGACGCGCTCCCCAGAAGGGTCTCGCGCTCCGCAAACCACGCCGCGCGCATGCCTATGGGAAGGCCGAACGGACGCCATGTCAGCACCGCGCCGGACGCCGGCGCCTGGCCCGCCACCCCTTCCGTCGAGAAGGCCGTGGCCGTCAGCCCGTTGTCTCCCGTCACGCTGAAGGTCAAGGCCCGCTCCGCAAGGGCGAAGTGACCGCCCTCGGCCCCCGTCGGAGTCTCCAGCAGGCCTATCCGCCAGCGAGTCGCATCGCGGTCACTCTCCGCGAAGGCGCCCCACCGTCCCTCGACGCCGAAGCGCGGGGAAGCGGGGGCCATGAAGTCGCGAAGTCGTGTCGTCATCCACGGACGAGGCGCATGGGACGCCATATCGCCCATACGGAACCAGAACGGCGCGCCCAAAGCGTCAAAGGCGGCGATCTCGCGGCCCGCGACAGAGCGCGTCAGACCGTCGCCCAGCGCGCCGCCCAGCGCAAGACGGCTCGTTCCCAGACCGATGCCAGCGCCGACCCTGTCGCCCGCCGCCATCATCAGCGCGCCCACCGGCGAGGTGGCGGCGTCCAGGTCCATCAGGCCCTGGCCGTAAACGGCGCCGTCGGCATAGATGCCCTCGTCATTGGCGGTCTCCATCAGCCGCGCGACCAGGTCCGTGTTGGAGAGCTGGTCACGGAACAGGTGTTTCATCACCACGAGACCCCCCGTCACCATCGGCGCCGCAAACGAAGTGCCGGACAGGGCGGTGGCGACCCCCCGCCACCCGGGTTCCCCATCAGGTTCTCCCTCGGCGGGCCCGAAATAGGCCCCCAGAACATCGACGCCAGGGGCGGCGAGGCACCAGTCGGCGGCGATGCCGCAGCGGTTGGAGAAGTCGGCGATGTCGCCGTCTTGATCCACGGCCACGACCGAGATGACATGGCCGCGCAGTTCCTCGATCCGCACGGGCAGACCGGCAAAGAGTTCGACCGAAACGGCGTCGATCTCGCCGCCGACGCAATGATCGATGACGGAGGCGCAGAGATACCCGTTCGCGTTGCCGGCGGAAAAGACGAAGACCGTCTTGTCTTCCCGGCCCGCCTGGGCCGCCACCTCGATCGTCTGGCCGAAATATGTGCGAAGCTCCTGTTCGCCGTAGCTGTCGATGATTCCTTGCGGACCGAAGCTGAGATTCACGAAATCGATGGCGCGCCCGCCGTCCCGCCAATCGAGTACATGACGAAGCCCGTGCGCATAATCTCGGTCACTGATGCCGAGAGCGGACAAGGATAACGGGTTGTAAAAAGTGCTGCCTGATCCAAGCGTGAGGGGAAACACGACGAGGTCGGCGCCCCAGGCCACGCCGTGGGCGTAATTGGCGAATTCGGTCCCCCGCCGTGCGGCGATGATGCTGGCCACCGCGGTGCCGTGGGAGAACGTGTTGCCCGTCTCGTCGAGGCCGCCGAACACGAAGTCCTCGATCACGCTCTTGCCCTCGAACGCCGGGTGCTCCGCATCGATGCCGGTGTCGATGACGCCTACGATCACGCCCGCGCCCGCTTGCACATCGTCGCCCAATTCGAGGGCGAGACGGGCATAGGCGCGGTCCGCCCCGAGCGTCTCGAGCCCCCATTGGTTCGAGAACTCGATATTATCGCGGTAGACATCGACGAGCATGTTCACCCGCGCGGCATAGTCCGACGGCGTGAGACAGCCGTGGTCCCGGGTCGGAATGCAGTCGACCCGCGGCTCGGGATCGGACGGCACGGTCGGAATCGGCACGGACGGAAGCACAGGCGTTCCGTCGTCAGCGCAGGCCGAAACCAGCAGAACGACGGCAAAAAGCACGGGCAGAGACCGGGAATCGGACGTTCGTGAGTTCATCTCGTTTGCTTCTATTCGTCCGCCGCCCGGTTGATCCGTTCGACGATGGAGGGCGCGTCCGGCGTAGCGCCCGCGCGCACCACAATGGTTACGTTATATTTCCGGCGCAGTTCCGCGCGGTGCTTGGCAAAGTCCCGGACCGGCACCCGCCTCTCGCGGAACGCCGAAAAACTCCGCGGCTTGGTAAAATCCGGGTTGGCTTTCGTCTCGCCCGTTTCGGGGTCCGTGACGAACTCGTTCGGATCGAAGCCTTGCGCGCTGCGCACGCGCATGCCGGGCACGCCCATATTGACCATCTGCAAATGTTGCAGCGCGCCCGATCGCGCGTTGTGATAGCTGTACACGACCACATAATCGTTGACGACGATAGCGCGCTCGCCGCCTTCGAAATCGAACCGGTGATCGATCTTGACGGTTTTCATCGTGCCTTCATCGTCGACCGCTTCGCCCCAATTATTGACGATGAACTCCACGCCCTCGCCGGGCCCCGCGCGCCCCTCGCTCAAGGCGGCGGCGCTGGGGCTGTCCGGCGGGTAATACATCCAGTTCTGCTGATGAAACTTTTTGCCGTCGAGTTCGATTCTGAACAGCGCGTTATAGGGATGAATACGGTACGATCCGTCGCCGGAATAATAGCTGAGATCCCCGTACCACAGACCTTCCATCGCTTGCCAGACGGGAAACTCCTCGAAGTCTTTTGCCGACAAAACTCCCGCGCTCGCCGTCAAACCCAATACCGCGCTTGCGGCCCGCAGCGTTCCGCGGCGCAGGGTCCGCCGCGCATTCGCCGTCAAAGTCATCATGGTTCACCTTGTCTTTCGCTCAGGCCCGATTCGTTCTCCCCTCGGACTCTATCCACTTCCGTATTGAAATACATGCGCCGATGGGAAACACTCAGGGCAGCAACTCTCGGGCGTCCCGCACGCACCGCCGCGCGTTTCGGGCCGAAGACCGGAGTTCGGACTCGACAATTCTACCCGGAGGACAGATCGTGAGCCAGAAAAAGAACATGTCACAATCGGGCTTGACGCGCCGCACCGCGCTCGCTCGCGCGGCCCAGGCGAGCGCCGCGGCCCTTGCCGGCGGCGCGGCCGCCGCCGCCGCCGCGAACGCCCAAGGCGGCGACGAGATCAGCGTCGCGGTCGACGGCGTCTATCGAACCGCCCCTCTCAAGAAGGAGTCCATCCGCGTCACCGCGGTTCAGTCCGCCATTCGCGCGGCGGACCCGGACAATCCCCGAAAGGTGATGCGGGACAACCTGAACCGGATGCTCGACCACATCGACAACGCAAACGGCTTTCCCGGCAAGCAGGACCTCGTATGCTTTCATGAGCAGCCGATCATGGGCTGGAACCCCTGGACCCGTGAACAGGCTTTGAAGGTCTCGATCGAGGTGCCCGGAAGAGAGACCGAGGCCATCGGCAAAAAGGCGAAAGAGCACGGCTGTTACGTCGCCTTCGGCAGCTACGTCGTCGACGAAGACTGGCCGGGTCATCTCTTGTTGAACGGAATTCTCATCGGCCCGGACGGCGAGGTCGCGGCCCAGCATTGGAAGCAGCACAACGTCCGTCTCGGCCGTGAATGGACCATGTTCACCACCTCGGCTTACGACGTGCTCGACCGTTATATCGAAATGTACGGCGCGGACGCCGTTCTGCCCGTGGCGCGCACGGACATCGGCAATCTGTCACTGCTGATCTCGCCCTACGACCCGGACATCCACCGCGCGATCGCCCTCAAAGGCATGGAGATCGGCATTCGCTTTTCGTCCGGAGGCTTTGCCCAGGAAGATTCGAAGTCGTCGTCGCTGTTCAATCAAAACTACACCATCACCGTCAACAATTCGCTTTCGCGCGACAATCCGGGCTTTCCAGAATATTCCGGCCCCGGCGGCACCAGCATCTACGGCCCGTTCGGGCGCGAAGTCGCCATGGCCAAGTCCGTCCACGAGGAATATGTCAGAGCGACGATTCCCGTCGGCAGTTTCCGCCGCACGCACCGTCCGCCGGATATTCCGATGGCGCTCGTCATGCCGGTCTACGAAAGGTACACGCCGCCCAACCCGCCGGGGTTGCAGCTCGCCTACCTTCCGAAAGACCTCTATGATGCGGCGCGTTACTACAATGAAAATCGCACGTGGTAGGAGCTGACCCATGAAACCCATGAAACGAAGAACCGCTTTGGGCGTGATCGGCTCCGCCGCCGCCGCGCCCTGTCTCATGGCCATGGGGGACGCGCCCCCCGCCGCGCGCGCCCTTGATGTCGCAAACCCCGACGACGTGCTGACGATCTATCGCAAGCTCGCCCATACGATGGACGACAGCGTGACCTATTGGTGGCTGCGCACCACGCGCTACGGTCTCGTCGACAGCGCCTTTACCCACATGTGGGACGTGCATGTCGGCGCCATGCTGACCGCGGAGACGGTCGACGACAACGGCAGTTACGAAACCACGACCATCAGCGTCGTCTTCTATACCGACCCGCAGACCGGCGCGTTTATGGAGACGTTCAAGAATCCCTACACGGGCGAAGAGGTCGAGATCGGCTACTTCCCGCCCAATCCGGGCAAGCGGCTGTTCACGGCGGACGGCACCCCGGAGGAACGCGACGCGCCTCCCGGCTTCACCATGGAAAGCGAAAGCCCCCTGGGGCCGGCCTGGATCGAAGGCGGCGACGTCTGGGTGCAGGGGGATGACTGGTTTCGCATGGAGCCGGAGCAGGGAAGCGTCGGCCGGCCGTTTTCCGTCAACGACTGGAGCACCTATCACGGCGCCCTCGCGGACGTGGCCGATCTGGGCGTGAAAAACGCCCCCGCCACCTGGACCTTCAGAGACTTCAACAACTGGCCCCCCTGGCTCGGCATGGAAGACCGCCCCGGCAACTACGTCTCGCGCGGCCATGGGCGCAAAGTCTTTTCCCTTGCCGACATGCCCGATACGTGGCGCCGCCTGATGGCGGACCGGCACCCGGACATCTACAGCGACCCCGCCGGCGCGCTGGCGGGTTGACCCGCGCCGTTCGAACGACAGGAGAGCGATCATGAAACGCAGAACCGTGTTAGGAGGGCTCATGGCCGCCGCCTTGGCGCCGGCGGCCGTCGCGTCGACCGGCGTTCGCGCCGCCCTTGATTTGAACCCCGACGACCCCGACGATGTGCTCCTGATATTGCGCAAGCTCGCGCACACCACCGGAGACAAGCCTGTCTTTTGGTGGATACGGTCCCTCCGACAGGGACTGGTCGACACGCGCTTCACGCCGTTTTGGCACCAGCACGGCGGCGCCATTTTTTCCGTCCGAGACAGGGAAGACGGCGAAGGTTATGACGCCACCGTGCTCATGCTGTCCGTCAATCTCGACCCGGTCACGGGCGAGCCCATCGAAACGTTCAAAAATCCGTATACCGACGAAGACGTGGAGGTAAAACCGTTCGGCGGCAGGAAGCCCATTCGCGTGACCTACAAGGCCGCCGGCGGCGAAACCGCAATGCGCGGCGCGCCGGATGGCTATTCCCTCGACTCCCGCATCCCGGTCGGACCCGCCTGGATCGAAGGCGACGACGTCTGGGTGCGCACCGACAACGTTTTCCGCATAGAGCCGGAAGACCGCAGCCGCGGCGGCCTCGTTCAGGTCAACGATTGGAGCACCTATCACGGCTCCCTCGCGGACGTGGCCGACCCGAATGTCGAATCCGCGCCCGCCACCTGGGCCTTCAACGACATAAACACGTGGCCGTCATGGCTGGGCATGGATGACCGGCCCGGCAACTATGTGACGCGCGGGATCGGCCGAAAGGTCTTTTCCATCGACGACATGCCGCGGATCTGGAAGGACATGATGGCCGAAAAATATCCGGACATTTTGAACGATCCCGAAGGCGCGCTGGCGGGTTAGACCGCCCGCGGCGCTGACCCATATACAGGCATCGGTTCCAGGCGGGTTTTCTTTTGGGACTTGATACGGATCTTGGAGTTGAATCGGCGAAGAAATCGCTTATAGTGACGCCCGCGGCTATTTTGCCGCTCAAAACAATGGGGCTTTCAAAGATGACAAAACGCGGGGGGGGGTGGACTTCGTTCACCGACAAACCGACAACTACTTATCCGGTCATTTTCTGCCTGCTGGCAGTCTTCGTCTATGGATGCGCGGCGAAGCCGGAGAGCATAGCGGCAACGGACGTGTCTCCGCTGCTCTACAAAGACCTTTCCTGTGAGGATGTGGAAACCGAGCTTCGGTTCGCCGAGCAAAGGAGGGAGGCGCTGTATCAGCGCCAGCGTAGCGACCGCAACCGCGATGGGTGGCTGAATGTTCTGCTGCCCGGGATGGGCGCCGCCACCGTTGACCATGAAGGACAAATCGCCGATATCAAGGGCAGGATTGAGCAACTTGAGCGTCTCAAGACCCGGTGCGACGGCGAATCCCGGCAGAACGAGCAGAGACCGTCCGCGTCGGCGGGTTCCTGAAAGCGCGCCGATCCTGTCGCCATAGACGGCCCCGCGTCGCGAAGACGCCGGCAGGCGTGCGCGCCGTTCATCGCGCCTTCGCCGGACCGCTCCAACTCATCATGCCGCCCACTGCGGTGACGACGCGCACCGCGATGTCTCCGGATTCCGGAACCGGAAACGGATGACTCGTCCATCCGAACGCCGCGTTGAGCGCTTCGGGGTTCCCGCCGCGCCCCAACAGTCCCGCCAACACCTTTCGGTTCTTCTCTTTTCTCAGTTTCCCGGGCAGGTGGATCCTGCGCGCGCAGAACTGGGTGCCGTCATAGTCGGTATCGAGCATCCACATCCGGACATCCTCCTGCTTGCGCCAGTGCGCGGCGCCGGTAACGGGATTGAACTCGTTCCATCCGCGCACGGTGCAGGTGAGCCGCCCGTCTTCCGTTCGCTCGATGTCTATCGCCGGCTCGGCGACGAGAACCATCGGGCTCGTCTTGGCCTTGTCCTTGACGCCCGTAAGGTGCAGGTCGGGGCCGGCCTTCACCCGCATCACTTCGACCGCCCAGCGGTGGCCCGCCGCGCCGGGTTCCGTGCCGTCCGCGAATTCCGCCCCGACGATAACGAGCGCCTCCTTCATGGCCCGCTTCATCACCTCGCGCACGCTTCGCTGAATCGCCGTGACGTCCACCTTCGCGTCTTCGGGCCATATCGCGATGACCGCGTCTTTTTTCCCGCCCGACTGCCGGTCCACGAGCGTCGCCGCGTGACTCAGCGCCCCCGGCGCGCCGCCGTTCGATGACTCGTCGACGACGCTCTGCACCCCTTCCAGGTCCCATTGCTGGCCGCTGTCGCTGCGCACGCCCGTCTCGTCGAGGATTCGGACAAGCCGTTCCTGCCAGTTCGCGTCGCGCCGCGCCTGGGCGGGGCGCACCATCTCGTCGGGCCGCCGGTACGCCTCCATCAGTTCGGTCTCGACCGTGAAGCGGCTGCAGACGCGCCCCGAAGACCGTCCCGCGGTGCGGTCGACCAGCCAGGTTATATCGCGTTTCGGGCGCTTGTCGGGACGCTCCGCATAGGCCAGGGTCGCGGCGCTGACATAGGGCATCCTGTCGATGACGAACCCCGTCGCGGGGTCCAGTTCGCCGTCGGGCTTGTCCGTGAGGGGCGCTTGCCCCGCGGCCTCGCGGCGGCGCTGCTCCTCGCGGAATCCCTGCTCCGAGCCGATCAGCAAATGTTTCGGATAATCGTGGACGAGCACCCGTTCGCGCGTGACGGCGACGCTTTCGCGCGAACTGTCGATGCTGATCCAGCGCCGGCCCCAGCGCTCGGCGACCAGCGCCGTCGTGCCCCCGCCGCCTGTCGGGTCCAGCACCAGGTCGCCGGGCGCGGTGGTCATGAGAATGCAGCGCTGAATTGCCAGATCGCCCGTCTGCACCGCATAGCGTTTATCGCGCCTCGGCGCAATCATTGACGCCCAGTGGTTGTTGATCCTGCGTCCCGGCATGTCCTTTCTGAACATTTTCAGAAAAAGCTGACCGGCGGTCGCCTGTTTCGTTCCTTTCGCAACGTTCGACCACAGCCGCCCGCTCCTGGCGAGATGGCTCAGCCCGTCCTGGTCCACCCGCCATTGAGCATTTTCGAGCCCTTTCGGGCCGTATTGCACCCCTTGGAAGAGGAACGGCTGTCCCTGTTCTCCTGCGGACGGGCCTTGGCTTGTAAGCACTCCCATCATCCACAACTCGGCGCCGTCGGGAAGCGCCCGTTTCGGATCGCGTCTCTCCTGCGGTTTCAGCGCCCGGCTGGTGCCGTCAGGCAGATCCACGCCGCCCGCGAATGTCTGTGTATCGCACCAAGCCTCAATGTCCTGCTCCTCGTACAGCATTTGGAAGTACATCGGCGCGGCCGCGTCCTTGGCGTACCACAGGATGAAATCTCCCGCCTTGGGAATGCTTCTGGTCGAGCTTCCCCCGCCTCCGGTGGCGTAGGTGATGGTGCTCACGCGGTTCTCGGGGCCGAACACCTCGTCGAGCACCATGGCGCAGCGATGAACGTTGACGTCGCCGATCTGCATGAAGAAACTGCCAGTCTCGGAAAGCAGTTCGCGCCCCAGCAGCGCGATCTCGCGGATGCCGTCCAGATAGGTGTGGATGCCGCCCTCGTAGCTGTCCCGGAACGCCGTCACCTGCACGGTGTCGTCCATGTAGCGGGCGTCGAAGTCCATTCCGTAGGGCGGATCGAAGTAGATGCACTGGACTTCCCCGGCCATCCGCTCGTGTTCCAGCAGCGACGCCATCGCCCGCTTCGCGGGGGCGTGGATCAGCCTGTTCTGCCAGTTGCCGCTGTGTTCGTACCATTCCCACTTCGCCCGCTGCGGGTGCTCGTAGCGGTCGAAACTTCCGAACATGTCTTCCTGTTCCGGCTGCCGCCGCAGACTCTCGACCCACGCGGCGGGGTCGATTTTCTCGACGGTGCTCAACAGCGGCGCCACGACGGTCTTTCCTTCGCGCCGCCGCTTCCAGTCGAGAGTCGGAATTCGACCGGGGTCCTTTTCCTTCACGTCGCTGCGGTGCCGCCCCGGCCTGCGCCGTTCGGGCGCGCTCGTCGCCGCCATTTCGCCGGTGGGGTTGTTCCGGCGTTTGCCGCCGTGTCGGTAGCTGCTGTTTTTCGTCATGCGCGGGTCGCCTCTTGGATTGCGGATTCGATCGCGAATTCGATGTCGTGGTCCGCGCCCAGCTCCCGCCTGACCCAGACTTGCCCCCGTTCCGCGCCGGCCTCGTTCGCGCACGGGATCCACCAGTTGTCGGTCCACCATCCCTTGCGCTCGCTTCGCTCGTCGGGCCGTCCCTTCCCTTCGAGCACGATATGAGGGACCGTCCCGTTCACGGGAGAACAGCGGACGAAGAAATCCGGGACGTATTTCGCCCAGCCGCCCTTGTACTTGTAGGGAATCTCCATTCGTTCGGGGCCGTGATTCCGCACCAACGACTCGACCAGGGGCGAGGCGTCCAGCACCCGGGAGATGTCCCCTTCGAGCCTGGAATGACAAGCCGCGACGTTCAGTTCGGAGCGCTCGAGCGGCACGATTTCCTTGAGCCGGGTGGTGAACGGGCGCCAGTCGCCCGCGGACCGCAGGTCTTGCCCCGCGTCGCCGGGCACGCCGACCTTGCGGGCCGGCTTTCCTTCCACCGTCAGGGCGTCGAGAATGGCGCTTCGCGCCAGGTCCCTCATGCCGTCGCCCCCCAGATCGGATGCCGACACCGCAATCTTTTCGTGAGCCAGCCACGCGCGGACCGCCTTCAGACATTCGCCGAACATCACTCCGCGGCGCAGCCGCCCGGCCGCCTCCGCTTCTCCGCCCTCTTCGGCGCGTTGGCCGAGCAGGCGCACGATTTCGGCCGCGAGCTGCCAGACGCCTTCCTCGGGGCGGCGCTCGACGGTTTTTTCGAGCACCTTGATTTTGCCGATCGGGCCGCCGGTCTCGACCCATACGATTTCGCGCCCGTCCTGCCCGTCGACGGGATATGCCTTGATCACGCGCTCCGGGTCGAGTGCGACGCCGACGCCCGGCGCGGACATGGCGTAGCCGGCGAAGTCCGGCACCCAGATTCGACATCGCTCGACGCGCTCCGCCACCGGACGGACCTCGGTCTTCGCCTCCGGCGGCGTCGGCTTGGCGCGCGTCCCGTGCGCCGACTGTCGAGCGAAGGGGACGCCGAATACCGTCGCGTATTCGGCGGGGAATCGCCGCTCTATGTCCCCGTTGTCCCTGCGCGCGACGTCTTCGAGATTGTCGTAGTCGCGGCGCCTGAGCGCGCGGCCCATCGTCTGTTCGCACAGAAGCTGGCTTCCGAACTTCCGGTAGCCGAGAATGTGCGTCACCCGCTGGCAGTCCCATCCTTCGGTGAGCATCCCGACGCTGACGACGCAGCGGACCTGCGCGCCGACCTCGCCGGGTTGCCCCACGGTTTGCAGCACCGCGCGAAGTTCCTCCTCGCTGGCCTCCCCGCCGACGCCGACCTCGCGCAGGCCGAGGGCGCCGCCGGCGATCTGTTCGTGTTCGGCGGTCTCGGGATTGTTCGTCTTGCTGAGCACCAGAATGGTGTGCATCGCGCACTCGCTCGGGTCCGCGCCGCTGCGCGGCACGTTCGAAAGAAGGGGGAAAGCGCTTTCCTCCGGGGTTCCGTCCGGCCCCCGGCGTCCGCCGAGCATCTCGAACACGGCCCGCGCGTTCTTCTTGTTGTTGGCGACTGCGATCAGCACCGGCCGCCCCACGCGCGGATCGTTCGCGGAGTCCCAAGCCTCGAATGTCTCCTCGTAGTCCTCGTAAAGGATTTCCGCGCCGCGGCGCACCAGCGCCATGCCGCCGACGGTGACCAGCGGCCGTCCGGCATTGGCCTTGAACAGGTTGCGAAGCGCCGACTCGTGCCCGGTATTGTCGCCGCGCGGCGGCTGCGGGATCTTCACGAGACCCGCCTCCATCGACTCCATGAGCGCGAACTCGCTCACGATCCACGGAAAAAGGCTCGAGTCCTTCCCCGTCCCGACGCCCTCGGGCGCCCGCGTCCTGGTTGGATTGATGAAGATCGGCGTCGCGCTCAGATCGACGACCTGCGCCAGTCGATAGCGGTCATGGTCCCGCAGGGCGTGCAGGGCCTCCATCCAGACCCCCGCCTTTTCCGTCTCCCTGCGCTCCCAGCAGTGATGGCCTTCGTCGTTCAGTACGACGACGCGCTCAGGCCGCGACGACCGCGCGGCGCTGGGGGGGGGCGAGGAGGCGGGACCACATCTCGCGCAAGGATTCGGGCTCGTCGTTCATTTCGCCGCTCCCGGCGAGGTCGATGGCCTTGGTGCGGCTGAGACCGCCGGTCCTGACCTCGACCCCCGCATAGGCTATCCCTTTGCGCGGCTGAAGCTTCTCCCAGTTGATGATCTCGACGGGAAAGCCGCCGAGCCGCCGCCTCAGCTTTGGCGGCACCAGCCGCCACTCGTCGTAAATGTTTCGTTTCGCCCTGGGATTGAGCCCCGCGAGGCGGTCCCTGATCGTCCGCCCGGGGCAGATCACCACGACGCGGTCGACGTTCTTCGCCAGCCCGCGCGGGTCGCCGCGGTGTTCCCGTCGGCGGTTGACGGCGTACCAGGCGATCAGGCACGCCATCACGGTGGTCTTGCCCGTGCCCGTCGCCATGCGCAGCGCGAGCCTCATCAGCCCCCGGTTCCATCCTTCGGCGGCGTCGTTGAGATGCCGGACCATCCAGTGCGAGCCGTTTCCCAACTCGGTCAGGAACACGACGGTCTCTATCGCCTCTCTCTGGGCGAAGAACAGGCTGTGGACCGGCCCTTCTCCCGGTTTCCGGGACCAGTACTCGAGAAGCTCGCGGGTGGCGTTGCTCGTTTTGGGCCATCCTTCGCCGCGCCATCGGCGCACTTCCCCCCGCAGCTTGTCGATCATGCCGCCGTCGACGCGCACGGCGTCCAGGGCCAGGTCTCCCTGAAGCTGAGTAGACTCCCCCATGGGCAAAGGTTCGTCCGCGGGCCGGCGGCGGTCGACGATCTCGTCAACGGTCGCGCCCGCGACGGTCTTCCAGTGCCGGTCCGGCTCGCCGTACGGCCGGGTCAGGACGGGCTGGCGATGAACATGCTCTTCGGGAGTCGTCATGAAAGGGCTTTCACTCGGATTCGGCTACGGAACGGGCAAATTTTCGCGCGGCCTTTCTTGTCCATCGTTCTTGTCCACCGTTCCTTACCCCGCTTTGTCCGCCTTGTCCACGCTCCGGGACGTCCTCGCCGCGCGCCGCCGCAGGGTCGCGCATCGGCTGGCGGAGGGAGAGGGATTCGAACCCTCGGAAGGCTTGCGCCCTCAACGGTTTTCGAGACCGCCCCGTTCGACCGCTCCGGCACCCCTCCGCAAGGCGCGACGGCCGCGACGAACCTAATGAAAGCGTCGCGCCTGTGCAAGGAATCGCGTATCTTGTGGATTCCCGCCGCCGGTCGGTCTATCACTCGTCTTCGAGACGCGCGCCATGATGGAAATCGCTCAACTGGAGATCCCCGACGTCCTGTTGCTGACGCCCGCGCAGCACAAGGACGAACGCGGCCTCTTCGTCGAGACCTGGAACCGGGCGCTGTTCGCGCAGTCGGGGTTCGATGTCTCTTTCGTTCAGGACAATCACAGTCTGTCGCGCCGCCGCGGCACCGTGCGCGGCCTGCACTTTCAAATACCGCCCCTGGCCCAGGCCAAACTGGTGCGCGTCGTCGCCGGGTCGGCGCTCGACATCGCCGTCGACATTCGCAAAGGGTCGCCCACCTACGGCCGGCACGTAAGCGCGCGTTTGTCGGCCGATAATTGGCGCCAGATGTTGATTCCCGAAGGGTTCGCCCACGGTCTCTGCACCCTCGAACCCGACACGGCCGTGCTTTACAAGGTCACCGCGCCCTACTCGCGCGAGCACGACAAGGGCGTCGCGTGGAACGACCCGGCGCTGGGCATCGACTGGAGCGTGTCGGACGCGGACGCCGTCGTCTCGGACAGGGACAAAGACCTTCCGCCCTTGGCGGACCTGCCCGACTATTTCAGCGCGTGACGGGGTCGAGAAACATTCTCGTGTTCGGCCGCAACGGCCAGGTCGCGACGGAACTGCGCCGCGCCGACTGGCCCGCGGATTACAGGGTCGGGTCGATCGGGCGCGCCCATCTCGACTTGTCCACGGCGCCCGTCGAGACCATCGTCGACGTGCTGGTCAACGCGGACACCGCCCTGGCCGTCAACGCCGCCGCATACACCGCCGTCGACCGCGCGGAAGACGACCGGCAGGCCGCGTTCGCGCTCAACGCGGACGCGCCCGGCCGGATCGCGCAAGCCTGCGCGTCGCGCGGCGTGCCGCTGATTCATCTTTCCACCGATTACGTCTTCGACGGCGCCAAGTCCACGCCTTATGTCGAATCCGACAGGACGAATCCCTTGAGCGTGTACGGGGCCAGCAAGCTCGCGGGGGAGGCCGCCGTCGCCGCGGCCTGCGACGCGCATGTGGTTTTGCGCACCGCCTGGGTGTTCAGCCCCTACGGCGCGAACTTCGTCAAGACCATGCTCCGCCTGGGCGCCGAGCGCGAAAAGCTCACCGTCGTCAACGATCAACGGGGCGCGCCCACATCCGCCGCGGACATCGCCCGCGCGCTCGTTCATATCGCCGTCCGATGCCTGAGCCGGGGAGAGGCCGAGTGGGGCACGTTTCACTTCACCGCCGCCGGTCATGCCACCCGGTACGACTTTGCCGCCGAGATCTTCCGCCAGGCCGGCAGGCTCACCGGCGCGCGCGCGCCGCGGCTCGCGCCCGTAAAGGCGGCCGACCATCCCGCGGCGGCGTCCCGGCCGGCGAATTCGGTCCTCGACTGTTCCAAACTCGAAGCCGTCTACGGGGTCGAACGCCGGCCCTGGCAAGACGGCCTGAAGGACTGTCTGGCCGTGCTCCTGCAAGACGGCGCGCGCGGCGCGGTGTGACAGGTGCCGCTCCGCTTGACAGGTTCGGGCGGCCAAGTATAGTCCCGCCGATGCGCCCGGAAGGCGCTCGAAATCAACACGCGCGGGCTTGGAAGCAACCATGTACGCAGTCATCAGGACCGGCGGCAAACAATACAAGGTCGCCAGCGGCGACGTGATCGCCGTCGAAAAGCTCGCCGGCAAGGAGGGCGACAAGGTCGTCATCGACGACGTGCTCATGCTGAGCGGCGCCAAGGCCGACGGCAGCGGCGCGGTCGTCGGCACGCCGCTCGTCGCGGACGCCAGCGTCTCCGCGGAAGTGGTCCGACAGGGCCGCGGTGAAAAAATCATCGTTTTCAAGAAAAAACGCCGTCACAACTACCGGCGCAAAAAAGGCCACCGCCAAGCTCTCACGACGTTGAGAATTCTGGAGATCCTGAAGGACGGCAAAGTCGTCGCCAAACCTCAGGGCAAACCTGCCGCCAAACGCAAAGCGGCCCCTAAGACCGAGGCGGAGACCAAAGACTCCCCGCCGCGGGCGAAAAAGGCCGCGCCCAAGACCAAATCCGCGCCCAAGACAAAGTCTGCGCCCAAGGCAAAAACGCCGCCAAAGGCCAAAGCCAAACCCAAGGTCAAGGCCAAGGCCAAGGCCAAGGCCAAGGCTAAAACAAAGACCGCGCCCAAAACGAAGACCAAAACAAAGACCGCGGCCAAGAAAAAGACGGCCGCTAAAAAGAGCACCGGTAAAAGCCGAACTCAGGAGTAAGTCATGGCCCACAAAAAGGCGGGAGGCTCGTCGCGCAACGGCCGGGATTCGATCGGCCGGCGGCTTGGCATCAAGAAATTCGGCGGCGAGTTCGTCGTGCCCGGCAACATCATCGCACGCCAGCGCGGCACCAAGTGGCACCCCGGTTCCAATGTGGGCATGGGGCGCGACCATACGCTTTTCGCTCTGGTCGAGGGCAACGTGAAATTCGCCGCCAAGAAAGGCAAGCGGGTTTACGTGTCCGTCGTGCCGAAGGATGCGCCGCCGGGACGGCAATAAGTTGCGGCGTCCTGCGCCGCAAAAAGCGGCGGCCGGTTTTTTGGAAGGAGACGGGGTGCCGTCTCCTTTTTTGTGACGAAGCGCGTGAACGAAACAGGCGATAGCGCCGGAAGGCACCCATGAAGTTCCTGGATCAGGCTAAAGTCTACGTGCGCGCCGGCGACGGCGGTGCCGGTTGCGTCAGCTTTCGCCGCGAAAAGCATGTCGAATTCGGCGGCCCCGACGGCGGCGACGGCGGCGACGGCGGCGACGTCTGGGCCGAGGCCGTCGAGGCGTTGAATACGCTCATCGACTACCGCTATCGGCAGCACTTCAAAGCCAAGCGCGGCCTGCACGGCATGGGTAAAATGCAGACCGGGTCGAAAGGCGCCGACGCCGTTTTGCAGCTTCCCCTGGGCACCCAAGTCTACGAAATGGACGGTGAAACTCTCGTCGCCGACCTCATGCAAGCCGGTCAACGCGTGCTGCTCGCCAGAGGCGGCGTCGGCGGGCGCGGCAACATGCATTTCAAGAGTTCGGTCAACCAGGCGCCGCGGCGGGCTGACGCCGGCGGCCAAGGCGAGGAGCGCTGGCTGTGGCTCAGGCTCAAATTGATCGCGGATGCGGGCCTCGTCGGCCTGCCGAACGCCGGCAAGTCGACTCTTCTTGCCGCCGTCAGCCGCGCCAAGCCGAAGATCGCCGACTATCCGTTCACGACGCTCGATCCCCATTTGGGCGTCGTCAACGTCGATACGGATTTTTTCGTGCTTGCGGACATTCCGGGTCTCATCGAAGGGGCGCATGCGGGCGCCGGTTTGGGAGACCGCTTCCTGGGCCACATCGAACGCTGCCGGGTGCTCGTGCATCTGATCGACGCGACCGACGAAGACGTCGCCGCGAGCCACGCCGCCGTCGCCGCGGAACTCGCCGCCTACGGTCAGGGGCTGGATACCAAACCGCGCTTGCTGGTATTGAGCAAGTGCGACGCCTTGAGCGAAGAGGAGATCGAAACGAAAAAAGCGCGTCTCCGAGACGCGTCCGCAAAGGGCGTGTTGACCGTCTCCGCGGTATCGGGTATCGGCGTCAAAGACTTCTGTCGGAAACTTGCGCGAATCGCCCGCCGCCCCGGCGAGTCCGACGTCCGAAAGCCGGGCGACGCTCAAAGCGGCGCGTCCGCCGCGCCGGAGAAATGGCATCCCCTTTGAAAGCCTCCGTCATGAACAGCGAGACCGAAAACAAGTCTTCGAAGATCCTTGCCGGTTCCGAACGGATTGTGGTCAAAATCGGGTCCGCGCTGCTGGTGGACCGAAAGACGGGCCGAATCGACACGCCGTGGCTTGAAACTCTGACCGCGGACCTCGCCGAACTTCGCCAACAGGGCAAGGACCTCGCCGTCGTATCGTCGGGCGCCATCGCGCTGGGCCGGCGTGCGCTTGGCCTGTCCCATGGGGACCTGAAGCTCGAAGAAAGCCAAGCCGCCGCCGCCGCCGGGCAGGTTCATCTGGCGGCCGCCTACGAAGACGCTTTGCGCGCGCACGATATCACCGTCGCGCAGGTCCTCTTGACGCTCGCGGACTCGGAAGAGCGGCGGCGCTATCTCAATGCGCGGTCCACGTTGAGCACGCTCTTGAGCCTGGGCGCGCTGCCTGTCGTCAATGAAAACGATACGGTCGCCACGTCGGAAATTCGCTACGGCGACAATGATCGTTTGGCCGCGCGCGTCGCCCAGATGATCAGCGCCGACTGTCTGATCCTTCTGTCGGACATAGACGGTCTGTATACGGCCGAACCGGGTCGAAACCCGGATGCGAAGCCCGTACCCGAAGTGCATGACATCACGCCGGATATCGAAGCCATGGCCGGCGAACGCAGCCCCTACGACGCCATGCGCATGGGCTCCGGCGGCATGGTCACGAAGATCGAGGCGGCGCGCATTTGTCTGGGCGCCGGCTGCCGAATGGTCATTGCAAGCGGCCGGAGGCCCCATCCCGTTCGAAACATCGCCAAAGGCGCGCGATGCACATGGTTCGTTCCCAAAGCCAATCCGGTAACGGCGCGTAAACAATGGATTGCGGGTTCATTGCGGCCGAAAGGCACGTTGACGGTGGATGACGGCGCCGCGCGGGCGCTGCGCAGCGGCAAGAGTTTGCTCCCCGCCGGCGTCACCCATGTCGCCGGCCCGTTCGAGCGCGGCGACGCCGTTGTCGTGAGCGACGGTTCGGGGCATGAACTGGCGCGCGGGCTTACGGCCTATTCGCACGCCGACGCGGATAAAATCAAAGGTCACAAAAGCAGTGAAATAAAGATCCTGCTGGGGTACCGTGGCCGAACGTCAATGATCCACGCCGACGACCTGGTCATCACCGGTCGCGGTTCGGACGGATGATGCGAGAGTGAACGATGAGCAATGCCGAAAGCCAGGTCAGTCGCTTCGACGACGCCAGAGACGTGACGAAGACGATGTTGACCCTCGGACGCAAGGCCCGCGCGGCGGCGGCCGAAATCGCCGTGGCGGATGCCCGCGCCAAAAACAAGGCGCTGGAGGCCATGGCGCGGACTATCCGCGGCCGCAGTCGAGACATTCAAGACGCCAACGATAAAGATGTGGCCGCGGCAAAATCCAACGACATCGGCGCGGCGTTTCTTGACCGATTGATACTGAACGAAGAGCGGATTCAAGCCATGGCCGAAGGCATCGAGGTCATTGCGCGGCTCGGCGACCCCGTGGGCGATGTCATGGCAACGTGGACGCGGCCCAACGGCCTTAAGATTTCGCGCGTAAGGGTGCCGTTGGGCGTCATAGGCATCATCTACGAAAGCCGGCCCAACGTGACGGCGGACGCGGGCGCGCTTTGCTTGAAAGCGGGTAACGCCGTCATCTTGCGCTGCGGGTCGGAAAGTTTTCTGAGTTCGCGCGCCATACATGCCTGTCTTGCGCGGGGTCTTGAAAGCGCCGGCTTGCCGGTGGACGCGATTCAGATCGTACCGACAACGGACCGGGCCGCGGTTGGCGCCTTGCTGCGCGACCTGACCGATTTCGTGGACGTCATCGTCCCCCGCGGGGGCAAGCGGCTGATCGAGCGCGTGCAAAGGGAAGCGCGCGTACCCGTACTCGCCCATCTCGAAGGGCTGTGCCATGTTTATGTCGACGGCGCGGCCGATCCGGAAATGGCAAAAGACATCGCGGTCAATTCCAAATTGCGCCGCCCGGGGATTTGCGGCGCCGCGGAAACCTTGCTGATCGACCGCCGCGCGCTGCAAACCCATCTTCACCCTGTCGTGACGGCGCTGCTGGATGCGGGCTGCGAAGTGCGCGGCGATGACGATACCCGCGGCATCGACGATCGAGTCCGTCCGGCAACGGAAGATGATTGGTACACGGAATATTTGGATTCGATTATATCGGTCAAATCCGTTGACGGCGTCGCCGGCGCCATCGATCATATTGCCAAGTACGGCTCGCGTCACACCGATACCATCGTGACCGATGACCGAGCAGCCGCAGAGCGATTTCTTAAACATGTCGACAGCGCGATCGTGCTGCATAACGCATCGACCCAGTTCGCCGACGGCGGCGAGTTCGGCATGGGTGCGGAAATCGGCATATCGACAGGCAAGCTGCACAGCCCCGGACCCGTCGGCGCGGAACAATTGACGACGTTCAAATATGTCGTGCGCGGCGCGGGGCAGACGCGGCCCTGACACGAGACGCTGAACCCCATCGCTTCGCATGACCCCTTCTCTTTATGACGGCGCACTTTGGAATAGCGCGCGGGTCGGTCTGCTTGGCGGATCCTTCGATCCGGCGCACCAAGGTCATGTACATGCGAGTCTGGTCGCTTTGAAACGTCTGCGGCTTGACCGTGTCTGGTGGCTGGTCACACCGCAAAATCCGCTAAAACCCGGGAGCCTTCGGCTTGATTTCAATGAGCGGATGAAACGGGCTCATCGGGCGGCGGATCATCCGAAGATCACCGTCACCGATGTCGAGAGACGGCTCGGCGCGCGTTATACGGCGGATGTGCTTGACCGCCTCACTTTACGTTATCCTTCCGTACACTTTGTCTGGATCATGGGTGCGGACAATTTCGTGCAACTGCCGCAATGGCGAAACTGGACTCGGATAATGTCGACCGTTCCTGTTGTAGTTGTGGCTCGTCCTCGCTATCATCTCGCTTCTGCTCTCGGCAAGGCGGCTCATCGATACCGGTCCCATCGTATTTCGTCCAACTCGTCCCCAAAACTTGTGACATCGACACCTCCGGCCTGGACACTTCTCATTGATTATCTTCATCCGGCATCATCAACCAAGCTTCGCGAGTCGTCTCGGCCTTGCGAGTGATACGTAGCGCTCCATGGAACGACCTGCATCTTCATTCATGTCAGAAAAAGTCAAATCCCGGCCGATCGCATCCGTTGACGAGGAAAGCTGCGCGGACCGGTTGAACCGGGAGACGTGGCGCTCGAAATTTCGGAAGATTCGCGAGCAGTCCGTCGTCCTGACCGATCCGTTGGAAATCGAGGACCAGGTCGTTCAAACCTGTGAAGACGTGAGTCCGACAAAGTGGCATTTGGCGCATACGACATGGTTTTTCGAAACATTCGTCTTGAGCAGGTTTCTGGACGGCTATGAGCCCGTAGACGATCAGTACAGGTACATGTTCAATTCCTATTATCAGTCCGTCGGACCGCAATATTCGAGACCGCGGCGAGGGGTCTTGTCCCGGCCGACGGTTTCGGAAGTTCATGAATACCGGGCCCATGTCGAGCGCAGGATGGGAGAATTTTTTGACGCGGCCCCCGAGGAAGCGTGGACCGAGGCCGTGCCTGTCATCGAAATCGGGCTGCACCATGAACAGCAGCATCAAGAGCTGATTTTGACCGACATCAAGGACGTACTGTCTTACAATCCGTTGGCGTCGGCGCCCTATGCGCCGCCGTCCGACATGTCATCGCGCGTCGCAGCGAAGGCGTCGGACATGTCATGGTTTCAGTTCGGCGGCGGCATTTTTCCCTTTGGACACGATTCCGAACGGGACGGCGCTGGCTTCGCCTTTGACAATGAGTCGCCGTGCCACAAGCAGCTCGTCGAACCGTTCGCGCTTGCGTCGCGCCCCGTGATCAATCGGGAGTATCTGGATTTTATGGAAGACGGCGGCTACCGCGAGCCGCGGCATTGGCTGTCGGATGTCTGGGCCACGGTTGAAAAGGACCGGTGGGCCGCCCCCGTTTACTGGCGTCGGCAAGACGGTCAGTGGCACGAATATACGCTCCACGGGCTCGCGCCGCTCGATCCGAACGCGCCGGTATCCCACATCAGTTTTTATGAGGCCGCCGCTTATGCGAGTTGGGCGAATGCCCGGCTGCCCACCGAGTTCGAGTGGGAGTTGGCGGCCGGGGGCGTCAGCGTCGAAGGCAATCTTCTCGACATACCTTCCATCGAAGCGGCGGGCCCCATGCAGGCGCCTGCGCCAAAACCCGCAACGCCGCAAGGGACGCGAATTCAGAAAATGTTCGGCGACGTGTGGGAATGGACGCAAAGTCCGTACACGCCCTATCGCGGTTTCAAGCCTTTGTCCGGCAGTTTGGGTGAGTACAACGGAAAGTTCATGTGCAACCAAATGGTTTTACGCGGCGGTTCATGCGCCACGCCCGGAGGTCATATCCGCCATACCTATCGAAACTTCTTTTTCCCTCATTCCCGCTGGCAATTCAGCGGCGTTCGCCTCGCCAGGGACGTCTGACGCCGGTTGTCCGAAACGAAATCCGTATCTTATGTCTTCCCGTCATTCCGATGCTCGCGCCGAAACCTCCGATGTGTCGCCCTTGGCTTACTTCGTCGATTTGGAGCCGCCGCAAGACGATTTTTTTCAAGATGCGCTGGATGGACTGATGCAAGGGCAAAAGACGCTGTTGCCCAAATATTTTTACGACAAGGCCGGGTCCGTCCTGTTCGATCGATTATGCGCGACCAGCGAATATTATGTGACGCGCGTAGAACTCGCGCTTTTGGAGTCCAGAAGGTCGGACATAGCGGACTTGGCGGGCGTCGGCCCTCGGGTTATCGAGTATGGAAGCGGATCGGGTAGAAAGACTCGAATTCTATTGAATGCGTTGACCGATCCGTCCGACTACCTTGCGGTGGATATTTCACGCGAACATCTCCTCCAGGCCGCCGAAGCGATCGCGGTCGACTTTCCGGAGATACGGGTCGGTGCAATCTGCGCCGATTTTACGACGCCGATCGAAGTGCCCTCCGACATTTTTGTGGAAGACGACAACTGGCTGGGCTTCTTCCCCGGGTCCACCATCGGCAATTCGGATCCCGCGTCCGCGTCCGAACTTCTCAAGGCTTATCGCCGTTTCCTGTGGCCCGACGGCCATTTCCTTATCGGCGTCGACCTCAAGAAGAACAAGGATATTCTGACGGCCGCCTACAACGACGAAGACGGCATCACCGCCGCATTCAACATCAATATCCTGCATCGCATGCGCCGCGAATTGGGCGCCGCCGTCAACGTGGACGGCTTTGAGCATTGCGCTTTTTATAATGAACAGGCCGGGCGCGTAGAAATGCACCTGAAAAGCAACCGTGATCAATCGATTACACTGGATGACCACGAAATCTTCATTGCCAAAGGTGAGACCATACATACGGAAAACTCCTACAAATATCATGTGGATGAGTTCATCGGGCTCGCGGAGACGGCGGGATTTCGAAGCCGCGCCGTGTGGACCGACGATCAGAATCGCTTCAGCGTTCACATGTTGACGGTTGCGCCCTAGCCGTCGATGCCCGGACGTGAAACGGCGGCCATCGTTCGTAGAACCCCGGCCGGAAATATGTTAAAGAGTGGTCATGGAAAGCGGCGTCCCGCAGCGGCGCCTTGCGTAACACAAGCCGGGAGGTAAAACCTGAGTCTCGAAGCGACGGCCCGAAACGGCCAATCCGATGTGATCGGGGTGGTGCGTGATAGTCTTGAGGACGACAAAGCTCAGGACGTTACGCTCATAGATCTTGCGGGCAAGACATCCCTTGCCGACTATATGGTGATCGCCAGCGGACGCTCCCACAGACACGTTTCCGCAATATCCGATCACTTGATCAGACGACTCAAAGACCGGGGATTCGGACGCTGCCGCGTGGAAGGCCTGCCCCATTGCAATTGGGTGCTCATTGACGCCGGTGACGTTATCGTTCACGTCTTCCGCCCCGAGGTCAGGGCGTTTTACAAGCTCGAAAAACTGTGGGGTATGGACCCGCCCTCCGAACGACTCGCCATCTAGGCGAATGACGGGCATGTTCATCCGACGTCTTGCAAGTTTGGTCTAGTCCATGCGCATTTCGATTTGTGCGGTCGGACGGCTGAGACGCGGACCGCATAAAGATCTGTTCGACCATTACATGAAGTTGGTGAACGCGCGTGCGCCGCAAGCGGGTGTGAGTGGCGTCCGGCATGTCGAAATCGACCCCCGAAAAGGCCCGTCCGGGGCTGACGGTCGGGCGTGGCAGGCGGAACAGTTGCTTCGACACGCGCCTGACGCCGGTCTGATCGTGGTTTTGGATGAAACGGGAAGTCCTTTTTCGAGCGAAAGTTTCGCTCGAAAGCTCTCGGGCTGGCGCGGCGAGGGAACGAAGGAGCTTGCTTTTATGATCGGCGGTCCGTTTGGCCACGGCGGCGGCGTCCTCAAGCGCGCGGACCTTGTCTGGTCATTGGGGCCGGCCACCTGGCCTCACGAGTTGGTGCCTGTCATGATAGCCGAGCAGCTTTACCGCTCCATATGCATAGTAACGGGCCATCCGTATCATCATGGCTGACGCCCTGAAATGAACCGATGGAAATGCCATAATCGACGAACAAGGCGTCTTAAACGGTTTGTTAAGATTGATTTCGCGAGGTGTGATCGGGCTGTCGTATAAAGTTGCGAGTCTCGCGTGAATCGTGGAAGCGGCCCCGGATTCAAACCGTTTCAGATTGTTCAAGGAGATCGGATGAGCCGCGCACGCAGACAGAATCGCACGGTTTTGGCGCCGCCCGCCGCTGCGCTGTGGTGCGCGATTTGCGGCTGGTTGCTTTTGGTCGAGGCGGCGCTCGCCCAACTCGGCAACGATCGACTGGAACTTGAGCGGCTTGAGAGAGAACTGGAGTCAATACGGTCGAGCCAGGCCGAACAGATCGCCGCGGGCGAACGACTGGAACGAGAGACGGATGCGCTAAGCGAGGCGCTGGTCGAAACGGCCGCCGGAATCAGGGTCCAGGAGACCGCGCTCATTGACGCCGAACGAAGACTGAGCGGTCTGCTGGAACAGGAACAAGGCGCGGCCGAACAGCTTGCCGACCGTCAGCTTGAGTTGGGCGCTCTGTTGGGCGCAATGCAAACGCTTGAACGACAGCGTCCGCCGGCGCTGTTGGTGAGCCCCGACGACGCGGTCAAAGCGGTTCAGAGCGCGATTTTGCTGGATGAGATCGTTCCCGAGCTTATGGACCAGGCCGGGCGCCTGGCGGAAGAATTGTCGGAACTGCGCGCTTTGAGAGAAGACATTTCAGCCGAACGGACGGTCATCGCCGCCGCAGAGACGAAACTTGAACAAGAACGGCAAATGATCGAGCGGCTTCTGTCGCTGAAAATCGAACAACAGTCCGATATTCAGGCGTTCATCCTGGAAGGTCGGCAGCGGATCGAAGAATTGGCTGAGCGCGCCACGACCTTGAAAGCGCTGATTCAGGGACTCGATGCTGCGACTTCGGCCCCGTCCGACGCGCCGACGCTCGACAACCCGGACGCAGACGATCACAGACGAGCCCGGCGGGCCGCTCTTCTTCGCTTCAGCGACGCCAAAGGATCGCTTCACCTGCCGGTCGGAGGAAGGGTTATGGTCGAGTTCGGGGCGCGGAATCCCGATGGAACCGAGTCACTGGGTGTTTCATTGGAGGCACGGCAGAATGCCCAAGTCATCGCGCCATTTGACGGAAGGATAGTATTCGCGGGGCCGTTCATGGACTATGAGCAGCTATTGCTTATCGAAGCGGGCGAAGGGTATCATATACTCCTGACGGGCATGTCACGGATTTACGGAAAGGTGGGGGATCGTCTCCTGGCCGGAGAGCCGGTCGGGAAGATGGGGGCGGCGTCAGTTGAAAGCGGGGCGCGGGCAAACGAGGCGCCGCCAAGGCTGTATTTGGAACTCAGAAAGAATGGCGACCCCATTGATCCGATGCCCTGGCTGGCATTCAACAAAAACAAGGTAGACGGATAATGCGCAAAGTACTCATCGGCATGTTCTGCGGCGCCGTGTTGGCGTTTCCCCTTGCGGGTATCACCGCCAATTCGGAAACATACCGTCAACTCGATTTGTTCGGCGACGTATTCGAACGGATTCACACCGATTACGTTACGGAAGTCGAAGATGCGCCGCTGATCGAAGCTGCGATCAACGGCATGCTGCAGTCTCTTGATCCACATTCCGGCTATCTCAATCCGGACACGTTTCGTGCCGTTCAAGTCCAAACCAGAGGGGAATTCGGCGGTCTGGGGATCGAAGTCACGATGGAAGGGGGCGTGGTCAAAGTGGTTGCCCCGATCGACGACACGCCTGCAGCGAAAGCCGGCATCAAGGCGGGCGATTTGATTACCCATTTGGACGGAGAACCGATATTGGGCCTCGCGTTGGACCAGGCGGTCGACAAGATGCGCGGACCGGTAAATACGCAGTTGCGTCTCACCGTCGTGCGCGAAAGTGAAGACGCGCCGCTCGAGTTTACGATTACCCGTGACATCATTACCGCTCAGTCCGTGCGCTGGCGCACCGAGGGAGATATCGGTTACATCCGCATCACGACCTTCAACGAGCAAACGGAATCCGGTCTCGAACAGGCGCTTTCGGAACTCACCGATGATATCGGCCAGGACATGGCCGGCTTCGTGCTCGATTTGCGCAATAATCCGGGCGGGCTTCTGGATCAGGCCGTTGCGGTCGCCGATGCGTTTCTCGATAAGGGCGAGATCGTTTCGACGCGTGGGCGCGACAACCGCGAATACAACGTTATCAGTCGCGGCCCGGAGATTTGGCCAAAGACATTCCGATCATCGTTCTTATAAACGGTGGCTCGGCCTCGGCCTCGGAAATCGTCGCCGGGGCGCTTCAGGATCATCGCCGCGCGGTTATACTGGGCAAGAAGTCCTTTGGAAAAGGATCCGTACAGACGATCATTCCGTTAAGAGGCGGCGGCGAAGGCGCGCTGAAACTCACGACGGCCAAGTACTACACCCCTTCGGGCCGCTCGATTCAGGCCAAGGGCATTGAACCTGACTTCGTCGTCGAAATGAGCCGCAAGGAAGATGAAGAGCGTCCCGAACTGCCCAGCGAGACCGATTTGCGCAATCACCTGGCGCCGGAAGACGATGCAAAACAAGAACAAATGACCGAAGCCCCGCCCAAAGAGGGCATACCTGACGATATTCTCGAGTTGGAAATGCCTCTCGATGATGAGGTCGAGGACTACCAGCTTGAGCGTGCGCTTCAAATCCTTCGCGGGCTTGCTCAAAACGGCGAGGTCGCGACCGTAGCGCCAACCACGGTTGCCAACTAAAACGCCGAGGTCTCAACCCGGACATTCCTTCACCAGGCGGCCGGAGTTGTCGGCCTGCTGCCGCGAAGCCAACGCATCAAAGTCCTGTCCATGGATTTCTCAAAAGGTAAGACGATTGCGCCGTCGGATCCGTCTCGCTACCGGCCGTGCGTCGGGATCATGCTGATCAATAAAGGCGGTCTTGTCTTTGTCGGTCGTCGCAGCAAAACCACCGGGCCGACGGCTTGGCAAATGCCCCAGGGAGGCATCGATAAGGGCGAGGCGCCGCAAGAGGCGGCGCGGCGCGAGCTTCTGGAGGAAGTCGGTACCGACAAGGCGGAAATCATCGCTGAGACGAGTGAATGGCTCACCTACGATTTGCCAAGTCACTTGATCGGCCAAGTCTGGAAGGGCCGCTACTGCGGGCAGAAGCAAAAATGGTTTGCCATGTCGTTTTTAGGCGGCGATCAGGACATCGATCTCGACCGCCACGATGATCCCGAGTTCAGCGCTTTCAAATGGGTCGAGGTTGCGGAACTTCCAAAACTGATTATCGAGTTCAAGCGGCCGGTCTATGAAAGATTGGTCGAGGAATTCGCCCACCTTGCCAAACCACGGCCGTAATACGCCGCCCGCGCCCGAGTTGCCCCTGGCCGAAATAGAGGACGGACCCTACGGCCGCATTCGCTCAGCGTTTGCAAGCGTCCTCGTTCACCCGCAGATATTCGTCGATGAATGAGTCCGTATGCCGTGAGACGGCAGACAGGACGAAGCCCGAGTTACGGCCATGGGTGCCAGTGCTTCCCTTGGACCAGGTTGCGGCGAATCCCTGTTCACCGGATATGCTATCCGTTAGCCATTTGTTGTATTCGACAGTGATGTCAAACGCCGCGCCCACGATGTTCACGTTGATATACAGCTGGCTCTGCGGCGGCCATCCCATCTCCGCCGTGTAGAGTCGCGCCGCGCGAAGCCTGCTGCGCACTGCGACCGATATGGCTTCCCACTTCAACCCGATGTCGGCCGCATCATCGCCTAAGTCCTGGACCACCAATCTTATAGGCCGGCAATCGTTCCACAGAGCGAAGCGCTCCGAGCTTGGCCACAGAGCGAAGCGCTCCAAGCCTGTCACGGTCTCGGTTCGCGCCGGAACGGCGAGGAACAACATTGCCAAGAACGGCAGGACGACAAGGTGCTTCATGGGCATCGACGGCAGGTGAACGAAAAGCGCCAGCGAAGTAGTTTTCCGACCAATTCAGGCTCCTCCCCCTATTGTATTAAAGGAACTGATGTTTTCAACCCTGATATAAATCCCCGAAATCAAAGATCCAGTTCCGTCTGAATTTCGCGTAGATGGTCGAGTGTTTCCTGGGCCTTTTGACGAGACGCCGCATCTTTGGCGTCGGCAACATCTTCTTCCGCATCTTTGATTTGCTGAGCGAGCGCTTCCGCATCCAAATCCTCGGCCGCAATGGCTTCGGCCGCCAGAATCGTGAGCCCGTCTGACGTGACTTCGGCAAAGCCGCCGCGCACGAAGATTTGTGACCGGTTGCGTTCGTCCACCTCCACGTCGACCACGCCGGGTTTTAAACTCGACATGATCGGCGCGTGCCCCGCAAGGACGCCGAACCGGCCTTCGGTTCCCGGCACGGTTACCTGGTGGACGTCTGCCGACATAAGCAGCCGTTCGGGCGCGATCAGTTCAAACTTCAGCTTGTCCGCCATGAACCGGTTCTTCGTGTTATGCCGCTTCCGCCGCCATTTTTGCGGCCTTGGCGATGGCCTCGTCTATTGTGCCCACCATGTAGAACGCAGCTTCGGGCAAATGATCGTAATCGCCTGCGCACAAGGCCTTGAAGCCCGCAATAGTATCTTCGAGACTGACAAAAACGCCCGCCGACCCGGTGAATACTTCGGCCACGAAGAATGGCTGACTCAGGAAACGTTCGATCTTGCGCGCGCGCGCCACCGTGAGTTTGTCCTGTTCGGACAATTCGTCCATACCCAGGATGGCGATAATGTCTTGCAGAGCTTTATAGCGCTGCAGGATTTGCTGGACGTCGCGGGCGATGTCGTAATGCTCCTGGCCAACGACTCGCGGGTCCAGGATTCGTGACGTGGAATCGAGTGGATCAACAGCCGGGTAAATCCCTTTTTCCGCAATCGACCGGCTGAGCACAGTGGTTGCGTCCAAATGTGCGAAGCTTGTAGCGGGCGCGGGGTCGGTCAAATCGTCGGCCGGTACGTAAATCGCCTGCACGGACGTGATCGAGCCCTTGTTGGTCGTCGTGATGCGTTCCTGCAAGACGCCCATGTCCGTCGCCAATGTCGGCTGATATCCCACCGCGGAAGGAATACGGCCCAAGAGAGCGGACACTTCCGAACCGGCTTGGGTAAAACGGAAGATATTGTCGACGAAGAACAACACGTCTTGGCCCTGATCGCGGAAATGTTCGGCAACGGTCAGGCCGGTCAGTCCAACCCGCGCCCGGGCGCCCGGCGGCTCATTCATCTGGCCGTAAACGAGCGCCGCCTTGGACCCTCGGCCGCCGCCTTCCTTGTTCACGCCCGATTCGATCATTTCCCAATAAAGGTCGTTGCCTTCGCGCGTGCGCTCGCCCACGCCCGCAAAGACGGAATAGCCGCCATGAGCCTTGGCTACATTGTTGATGAGTTCCATGATGATGACGGTCTTGCCGACGCCGGCGCCGCCGAACAGCCCTATTTTGCCGCCCTTGGCGTACGGCGCCAGAAGGTCGACCACCTTGATGCCCGTGGCCAGGACTTCCGTTTCGGTAGATTGTTCGACGAATTGTGGCGCCTCTTGGTGGATGGCGCGTTTATCTTGTGACGAAATGGGACCCGCTTCATCGACCGGCTCGCCCACGACATTCATGATGCGCCCGAGTGTCGCTTCACCCACCGGCACGGCAATCGGGTGGCCCGTGTCTTTGACTTCCTGACCGCGCACGAGGCCTTCGGTCGAGTCCATGGCGACCGTGCGCACCGTGTTTTGTCCCAAATGTTGGGCGACTTCCAGAACCAGGCGTTTGCCCGCATTCTCGGTCTCCAGTGAGTTCAGGATCTGAGGTATGTCTGCGTCGAATTCCACGTCGACGACGGCACCAATGACTTGTGTGACACGCCCAACCAAATTTGTGCTCATCTTTAGTGTCCTCGGCTATAACGCTTCCGCGCCTGAGATGATTTCAATCAACTCCTTGGTAATCATCGCCTGACGCGTCCGATTGTATCGGATGGTCAGGTTGTCAATCATTTCGCCCGCGTTTCGTGTTGCATTGTCCATGGCCGTCATGCGCGCGCCCTGTTCACTGGCGCTGTTTTCCAAAAACGCGCGGAAGATTTGCACGGCCAAATTTCGCGGCAGGAGGTCTTCGAGAATATCTTTTTCATCTGGCTCGTACTCGTAAATCGCGCGTTGCGGGTTCAACGCGGCCGGGTCGCCGTCCGGCAAGGGTGCAGGAATGAGTTGCCGCTCGGTGGGCACCTGGGTGAGGATTGATTTGAAGCGGCCATAGTAGAGTTTCGCCACATCGAATTCGCCGGCGTCGAACAGACGCAAAACTTTCGCCGCAACTTCCCTCGCGCTGTCATAAGAACCGCCGCCGAATTCTTTCAAGTCGAAGGCATCGATGATTTGCGCCCCGAACTGGCGCTTGAGAATATCGTTACCCTTTTTGCCGACGCATATTATTTTGACCCGCTTGCCGTTTTCTTTGAGTTCGAGTGCACGGTCGCGCACAAGTCTTGCAATCGACGAATTGAATGCGCCGCAAAGCCCGCGGTCGGCGGTCGCCACAATCAGCAAATGGCTGTCATCCTTGCCCGTCCCGACCATGAGGGGCGATGCGCCTTGTTCGTTTTTGAGGGCGGCCGAGAGGTTTGCGAGAACCTTTTCCATGCGTTCCGCGTAAGGCCTGGCGGATTCGGCGTCCTCTTGCGCGCGCCGCAACTTGGCAGCGGCTACCATCTGCATGGCCCGCGTGATTTTTTGGGTCGATGTGATACTACCGATCCGATTTCTGAGTTCTTTAAGGCTGGGCATGGATATGGATGATCAAGGTCTTTTCCGCGCCGAACTGACGAGAATCCTTAAGCGAATACCTTTGAAAAGTTTTCGACGACGTCTTTGACTTGCGCCGCCGTTTCATCCGACAAAGCTTTTTCCGAACGGATAGTTGTCAAAACGTCCGCATGGGAACTTCGAAAGGTGCGCAGCAACTCTTCCTCGAAACGGCCAACATCATTGGTTTCGATTTTGTCGAGATAACCGTTTACGCCTGCAAAGATAACGACGACCTGCTCTTCAACAGGCAAAGGTGAGAACTGGTCTTGTTTTAGGAGTTCAGTCAGCCGTTCGCCACGGTTCAAGAGCTGCTGTGTCGCCGCATCGAGTTCGGAACCGAACTGCGCGAAAGCCGCCATTTCGCGATATTGGGCAAGTTCGCCTTTGATGGCGCCGGCCACCTGTTTCATGGCCTTGATCTGCGCCGCGGAACCCACGCGCGACACCGATATACCCACGTTCAAGGCGGGCCTGATCCCTTGATAGAACAGATCGGTCTCAAGGAAGATCTGACCGTCGGTAATCGAAATAACGTTGGTAGGAATATAGGCGGAGACGTCGTTGGCCTGCGTTTCGACGATGGGCAGCGCGGTCAGTGATCCGCCGCCGTTATCTTCATTCAACTTTGCCGCCCGCTCGAGCAGCCGGCTGTGAAGATAGAACACATCGCCCGGGTAAGCTTCTCGTCCCGGTGGGCGGCGCAGCAGCAATGACATCTGTCGGTACGCCACCGCCTGTTTGGAGAGGTCGTCGTAAATAATCAGCGAGTGCATGCCGTTATCACGGAAATACTCGCCGAACGTACAACCCGCGAACGGCGCCAGATATTGAAGAGGCGCAGGCTCGGATGCGGTCGAGGCAACGACGATCGAATAATCCATCGCGCCATTGTCTTCGAGTGTTTTGACGATCTGCGCCACGCTTGAGCGTTTTTGGCCGATCGCTACATAAATGCAATAGAGCTTTTCCGACTCTTCTCCCGCCGCGTTTATCTCGCGCTGGTTGAGTATTGTATCGACGGCGATAGCCGTCTTGCCGGTCTGACGGTCGCCGATGATCAGCTCCCGCTGGCCGCGGCCGATGGGAATGAGCGCGTCGACGGCTTTCAAACCCGTTTGCATCGGTTCGTGCACGGATTTTCGGGGAATGATCCCCGGAGCCTTTACGTCCACGCGCCGCCGCTCGGCAGCTTCAATAGGCCCCTTGCCGTCAATAGGATTGCCCAACGGATCGACAACGCGCCCCAACAGCGCTTTGCCTACGGGAACGTCGACGATCGATAACGTACGTTTGACCGTATCCCCTTCTTTGATGTTTTGGTCGCTGCCGAAGATGACAACGCCCACATTGTCGGATTCGAGATTGAGCGCCAAGCCTTTGATACCGCCCGTAAACTCGACCATTTCACCGGCTTGAATGTTGTCGAGGCCGTAGATGCGCGCAATTCCGTCTCCTACTGACAAGACCTGGCCGATCTCCGAAATCTCCGCTTCAGTACCGAAGTCTTTGATTTGTTTTTTGATAATCGCAGAAATTTCTGCTGCTTGGATGTCCATCACGCTTCTTTCATAGCCAAATGAAGATTATTGAGCTTGTTGGCGAGTGAGGTATCGATCATGCGGCTGCCGAGCCGCACCACCAAACCACCCAACAAGTTCGCGTCGACTTTCGTGTTGAGCTTGACATTGCTGTCCGCCATTTGTTTGAGCGTGTCTTTCAATTCGTCCAATTGCGCGTCGGTGAGTGGTCGCGCGCTTGTTACGCTCGCGGTCACTTCGCCGCGATGGTGAGCCAGCAGGGTGCCAAACGCCTTGATCATGGCAGCGAGCGCAGACAGACGCCGGTTTTTAATGACGACACCGATAAAATTTCGCGTGAGTTGTGCGAGACCGGCGCGGACCATGACCGCGCTCATGGCGCGGCTTTGATCATCACCGTCGAAGACAGGGCTGCGAACGAGGCGCACCAAATCGGGCGTCGACTCAAGAAGTTCGCCAAGGACATCAAGGTCGGCGGCGACCTGGTCAATGGCCTCCTCATCGCGCGCCAAATCAAACAGCGCACTTGCGTACCGGCCGGCCACCCCGGCGATAATCGGTTTTTGTCCAGACACGTAATGACTGCCTTTAACCGCGTTTCCTTGGTGAATTTCGCGCCGAGGATACCCTGCTGGAAAAGTTCGAAAGGATGTTCATTTTTTGAAACGCGTTTAACTCACTGGCGGTACCCTGACGACCGGGCGATTTGGTAACACATGCCCTGTTCCCTTGCAACAAAACGGGCGGGCAACATTGTCGCAGAATCGTCGGAAACCCAGGTCAATCCGGTGCCCTAGAGAAAGCTGTAAGGGTCCACGTCGACAATCACGCGCACATTGTGAGGCGGCTTGACCTGAGGCAGCCAGGCAGCGAGATAGCTTTGCAGATTGACATCCCGCCCCGCCTTTACCAACAGGCGTTGTCGGTGACGACCGCGCAGCAATGCAAACGGGGCAGGGGCCGGCCCCCAAACTTCAATATCGTGAGCGGGCGGGGCGCTGCGCGCAAGCTTCTGGCCCGTTTCCCGGACCCGCCTTTCATCTTGTCCTGAGATTATGAGACTGGCGAGCCGGCCGTACGGCGGCATGCCCCAGTCCTCTCGCGCATGGGCTTCCGTTTCCAGAAATACATTCCGGTCGCCGGCGACCAGGGCCCTCATAACGTCGTGTTCGGGCATATAGGTTTGCAACAATACGCGCCCTCTTTTTTCGCCGCGCCCTGCGCGCCCTGCGACTTGCGAAAGCAATTGGAAGGTGCGTTCTCCGGCGCGCAGATCACCGCCCGCAAGTCCCAAGTCCGCGTCGACAACGCCCACCAAAGTAAGATTGGGAAAATGATGACCTTTGGCGATAATCTGTGTGCCAATCAGAAGGTCGATCTTGCCCGCGGCCATGTCGCCGAGTATTTTTTGCATGGTGTCCGGGCCGTGTACCGTATCGCTCGACATGATTTCGATGATGCGGTCGGGGAACTGATCTTTAGTTTCTTCAGCGACGCGCTCGACGCCGGGCCCGCAGCCCACGAGTGAATCTTCGGCGCCGCATTTGGGGCACTCCTTGGGCTTCGGCATCCAAAAGCCGCTATGGTGGCAAACCAGCCGATTTAGGAACCGGTGTTCCACCAGCCACGACGAGGTGTTGGGCGAAGTCAGGCGGTGACCGCACTTGCGGCACAAGGTGAGTGGTGCATAGCCGCGGCGGTTCAAGAACAGGACGGCCTGCTCGCCGTCGTCAAATGTCTCTCTTATGGCCTCGATCAAGACGGGCGAAAGCCATCGGCCGGCCGGGGGGTTGTCTTGTCGCAAGTCGACGGCTTCGACATCGGGCATCACCGCCGTCCCGTGACGCGCAGGCAGGGAGAGCCGCGTATACCGACCCTGGTTCACGTTTACGAGCGTTTCCAGCGACGGCGTCGCCGATGACAGGATTATGGGGAAGTCGCCGAGTGAAGCGCGCACGACGCCCATGTCACGCGCATGATATATTACGCCTTCCTCTTGTTTGAAGGCCGTGTCGTGTTCCTCGTCGATAATGATGAGACCCAGGTTCGGATAGGGGAGAAACAGAGCCGAGCGCGTGCCGACCACTACGGCTGCATTGTTTTCAGCGATGGCGCGCCAAGTGCGGCGGCGTGCCCGCCGGGAAAGATCCGAATGCCAAACGGCGGGCCGTTCGCCGAAGCGGGCCGCGAACCGGTCAAGAAACTGAACCGTGAGCGCAATTTCGGGCAGTAAAATCAGGGCTTGCTTACCGCGCTTGAGCGCCGCGGCGATAGCTTCGAAATAGGTTTCCGTTTTGCCGGAACCCGGCACGCCATCGAGTACGCTAACCGAAAACGCCGCGCGCTCAACGGCGTCTACCAGACCCGACGCCGCTTTTTGTTGCGCCTGCGATAAATCGGTCTTGGCAAAGTCCGATTGGGGCATGGGAAACGGCAAGTCGATGAGCCGCTCGACTATTTTCAACGCCCCCGCATCCGCCAGCCTTCCGATGACGCCTGAACTGACGCCGCTCTCATGCGCAATTTCCGAGTTCGTGCGAGGCAGGCCGTCCGCCAGAAGCGCAAGCACTCTTTCACGCGGGCGGGTTGTCTTTGTCGGCAGCCTCCTGCTCACCGTAAAGGCCCGCTCGGCTTTTGGCGCTTCGAATGCGGCCGGGACACGCAGAACCAGACGCAAGACGGACCCCCGTGGCGTCATGGTGTAATGCGCGACCCAATCGACGAATCGCAAAAGCACGGTGGGCAGTGGACGGGCATCCAGACGGGATTCGATCGGTTTCAGTTTTTCAATACCGACGTCGTTGGGTTTCCAGTCGGCTTCGTGCACATTCCACACGACGCCGGCGACCGTTCGGCTGCCGAGCGGCACTTCGACGATCGAGCCCGGCTCACAGACCATCCCTTTCGGGACCGCATAGTCATAAGGGCCGGCCAGGGGAAGCGGGATCAGAACCGATGCATACATGAGGTGTTAACCAAACTACCCAAAGATAGGCGGTGCCAGCGAACCATGTTAACTTCATGCGACGATTCTAGGCGTGCGTCCAGCACCTTGAGTTCGAAAAACACGAATGGTTGAGTTTATGAAATTCTTTATAGATACGGCGGACACTCGGGAAATCGGCGATATTGCAGCAACCGGTCTGCTTGACGGCGTAACCACCAATCCGTCGCTTGTCGCCAAAACCGGCCGCAAATTTTTTGAAGTTTTGGAAGACATTTGCGCGCTCGTTTCAGGTCCCGTGAGTGCGGAAGTAGTCGCTACCGATGCGGATACCATGATGACCGAAGGGCGCAAGCTTCGAGAGATCGCCGACAATATTGCGGTCAAAGTGCCTATGACATTCGATGGGCTCAGAGCCTGTAAGGCACTGACGGACGAAGGCACAATGGTCAACGTCACGCTGTGTTTTTCAGCCAATCAGGCGCTCCTCGCCGCCAAGGCGGGCGCCACGTTCGTCTCGCCTTTTGTCGGCCGGCTCGACGACATCGGCCAAGACGGCATGGAGCTTATCGGCCGCATTCGCGACATCTACGATCAGTACCCCAATTTCGAGACTGAAATCCTGGTGGCCTCTGTAAGGACGCCCAATCACGTCAGGGAAGCGGCCCTTACAGGGGCTGACATCGCGACCATCCCGCCGGCAGTTTTGCGCAGCCTGATAAGTCATCCGTTGACGGATAAAGGTCTGAAAGACTTTCTCGACGATTGGGAAAAGACCGGCCAATCGATTCTGGATGGATGAGTAGGCCCCATAAGAGTCAGATGGTTAAGTCTCAATCCGACAAAACCGAGGTTAAACGACCGATCAACGCGGACGAGGACGTCTTAGCAGCGGTTAAGGCGTGGCAACGGTCACTCACCGCCGAGCGACGCGTGAGCCTGCATACATTCGAGGCTTACGATCAGGAGATCCGACGTTTTTTTGCATTTCTGTTGGACCACCTGGGCGCGCCTGCATCGTTCAAGAGCTTGGCCTCTCTCCAGCTCGCTGACTTTCGGGCCTATTTGAGCGAGCGGCGCCTCTCGGGGCTTCGCGGGCCCTTGTCCAATCGGTCAATGGCGCGTGTTCTTTCAAGTCTGCGATCTTTCTTCAGTTTTCTGGAGAGGCGCGGCTATTTGGAAAATGCCGCCCTCAGCGCCCTGCGCTCCCCCAAACAACCTCATGCCATTCCGAAACCCTTGTCGGTCCAAGGGACTGCCGAGATCTTATCGGAAATCGAGCGTCAAGTTGAGGCTCCCTGGATTCAAGCCCGCGATTTGGCGGTGATCTCGCTTCTTTACGGATGCGGTTTACGGATCTCGGAGGCCCTGGGGCTCAACCGGAGCGACGCACCGCTCAAAGACGTGGTTGTCATCAAAGGAAAAGGCCGTAAGCATCGCCTGGTGCCGGTCCTGCCCGTGGTGCGTCAGGCAGTCGACACTTATCTCGAATCATGTCCTCACGCGTTAATCGAAGAAGGGCCGCTCTTTGTGGGGGTGCGAGGCGGCCGCTTAAACGCACGGCAAGTCCAAAGGCTGATGCAGCGTTTGCGCTGCCGTTTAGGCCTTGCTGACAGCGCCACCCCCCATGCGCTGCGCCATTCGTTCGCTACGCACCTGCTTGGCAACGGGGGAGACTTGCGTACCATTCAGGAACTCCTCGGGCATGCAAGCCTTTCCACCACCCAAGTTTATACGGAGGTTGACACCGAGAGTTTGACCGCCGAATACAACAAGGCCCACCCCCGTGCAGGCTGGAAGTCGGCCTGACTCGTATCCGTCCTGCTCGTTTCGAGCTCAATTTCGGCGACGTAAAAATATATCGTTACAGAATCAACATGACGGGAACTGACGCTTTTTGCGTGAACCCTTGCCTCGATAGAACGGCTGTTCACATTTGCATGGTGCGGTCGTCGCAGCCCATAGCGGCTTGGCGCACAGCTTCCGACAATGTCGGATGGGCGTGACAAGTGCGCGCAATGTCTTCCGATGAAGCGCCGAACTCCATGGCTATTGCCGCCTCGGCGATCATATTGCCCGCGTCGGCCCCGATCATATGGACCCCCAGCACTCGATCGGTTTGGGCGTCTGCCAAAACTTTAACGAAACCCTCGCTTTCAAGGTTGATTTTAGCGCGTGCGTTGGCAGTGAAGGGAAACTTGCCAACCTTGTAGGTGATTCCCGCTTTTTTGAGGTCTTCTTCCGTTTTACCGACAGCGGCCAGTTCCGGATGGGTGTAAACCACGCTCGGAATGACGTCATAATTTACGTGACCGGACTGGCCGGCGATGATTTCCGCAACCGCCATTGCCTCATCCTCCGCTTTGTGCGCCAGCATCGGCCCGTGAATCACATCGCCGACGGCATAAATGCCGTCGATATTGGTCCTGTAGTTTTGGGTGAGAATGAAGCCGCGATTATCTATCTCTACGCCGACGTTCTCCAGACCCAAACCGTCCGTGTACGGCTTGCGGCCGATGGAAATCAGCACCACATCGCACTTGATCTTTTCTCGCTTGCCGCCGTTTGCGGGCTCGACGCCCACTTCCAGGCTATCCTTGGACTTGGCAACTTCCGTCACTTTGGTGCCAAGTTTGAACTCCATTCCCTGTTTTTTGAGAATGCGTTGGAACTGTTCGGCGACCTCACCGTCTTGGCCGGGTAGGATACGGTCGACAAGCTCAATGACTGTAACCTTCGCGCCCAGCCGCCGCCACACGGATCCCATTTCAAGGCCGATGTAACCGCCGCCCACGACGATCATGGTTTCGGGTACGCGGTTAAGCGACAAAGCGCCTGTAGAGGATACGATATCCGTCTCGTTGATTTCGATTCGGGGAAGACTCATCGAGGCCGAACCCGTAGCGATAACGATGTTATCCGTTTCAAGAGTTTCGCTGCCCCCTTTGACGTTGCGCACTTCGACTTTGCCGGGCGCCGTGATCTTGCCCAGGCCGTTTATATGAGTGATGTCATTTTTCTTGAACAGAAATTCAACGCCCCTGGTCAGCGCCCTGACGGATTCGTTCTTGTGCCTCATCATTGACGCGAGATCGAGGGTGACGCCCCGAGCTTTAACGCCCATTTTGGCCATTCCGTTTTGCGCGTCTTCATAGAGTTCGGAGGCGCGCAACAGGGCCTTCGAAGGAATGCAGCCGACATTGAGGCACGTGCCGCCCAACGTCTTGTGCCGTTCGATACAGGCCACTTTGAGTCCCAGTTGAGCCGCGCGGATGGCGCAATTGTAACCGCCTGGTCCTCCTCCGATGACGATCAGGTCATAGGCTTTTGCCATGGTCGATGCTCCGTTGCGATACGGTCGCGGCCTTACGGCCGACGATGAAGCGCGTTGAACTGACTAGAGATCGAGGGTCAAGCGATCAGGTTCTTCGAGGCATTCCTTGATGCGGACCAAGAATGTAACCGCTTCTTTGCCGTCTACAATACGGTGATCGTAAGACAGCGCCAAGTACATCATGGGACGGACGACTATCTCACCGTCGACGACCACCGGGCGTTCCTGGACCTTATGCATGCCCAAAATACCCGACTGGGGCGAATTCAAAATCGGCGTCGACATGAGTGATCCATAGACGCCGCCATTTGAAATGGTGAATGTACCGCCTTGCAGCTCATTGAGCTTGAGTGCGCCTTCCCGGGCGCGGAAGGCAAAATCGTTGATTGCCTTTTCGATGTTCGCAAGGCTCAATTTGTCGGCATCGCGCAAGACGGGCACAACCAGCCCCTTGTCGGTGCTAACGGCAACGCCGATGTCGTAATAGTTTTTATAGACGAGGTCTGTACCGTCAATTTCCGCATTGACGGTGGGGATATCCTGAAGCGCCGCGACCGAGGCCTTGAGGAAAAAGCTCATAAAGCCCAACTTGACGCCGTGCTTTTTCTCAAAAATCTCTTTGTATTCTTTTCGCAGCGCCATGATTCGAGACATATCCACTTCATTGAAAGTGGTGAGCATTGCGGCTTTGTTTTGCGCTTCTTTGAGACGTGCGGCGATGGTCTGACGCAGGCGCGTCATCGGCACGCGTTCTTCGCGTCGGTCCTCGGCACGGAGTGCGGATTGCACGGTCGACGCCTTGGCAATTTTAGTCGCCGGCGCGGTTGCAGGCGCGGACTTCAAGGCGGCCAAGGCGTCAGCCTTGGTGATTCTACCGCCCTTGCCCGTGCCTTTGATTCGTGAGACATCCAGTTCGTTTTCTTCGACGACCTTGCGCACCGCCGGTGACAGAGGAGCATCGCTCGCCGAAGTTTTCGTCCGTGCAGGTACGGCTCTCGATGTCGGCGCTGTTCGACCGTTGCTCTCGCCTATGGTGCCTAACAGCGCGCCCACTTCCACCGTATCGCCGTCTTTGGCAACGATTTGCAAAAGCATCCCGGCACTCGGTGCAGCTACTTCGACGGTTACCTTATCGGTTTCCAGCGCCACGAGTGGTTCGTCAGCCGCAACTTCCTCACCCTCTTGTTTGAACCACTGAGCGACGGTCGCCTCGGCAACCGATTCTCCCAGCATGGGAACTTGAATTTCCTTGGACATGACAGCCTCTCCTGTGCGGCTGCGCGTCATGCGCGTCGTCAAAGCGTCAAAGCGTCAAAGCGTCATCAATAAACGCGTTTAGCTCCGCGATATGTTTGCTCATAAGTCCTGTGGCCGTCGCCGCGGTGGCGGGCCGTCCGGCGTAGCGTGGCCGACGGCAGACAGCCTCATTATGGCCGAGCACCCATTCGATATTGGATTCCATGAATGTCCAGCCGCCCATGTTTTTCGGCTCTTCCTGACACCACACGATATCGGCCTGCTTGAACCGACCCAATTCCTTTATCAAGGCCTTTGCCGGGAAAGGATAGAGTTGCTCGACCCGCAAAATCTGAATGTTGTCGATACCTCGCTTTTCGCGCTCTTTGAACAAATCGTAATAGACCTTACCTGAGCACAGTATGACGCGCTTGATTTTTGAATCCTTGACGAGTTGAGTGCTTGAGCCTTTCTGTCTGTCCGAATCATCCCACAGTACGCGATGAAACGAAGAGTCAGGCTCAAGTTCATCGAGTGTTGAGACACAATTCTTATGCCGCAGCAATGATTTCGGCGTCATTAAAATGAGTGGTTTGCGGAACTTGCGTACCATTTGTCGTCGCAAGATGTGAAAACAGTTGGCAGGCGTGGTGCAATTGGCCACCTGGATATTGTCCTCAGCGCAAAGTTGCAGGTATCGTTCAAGCCGTGCTGAAGAATGTTCCGGCCCCTGGCCTTCATAGCCGTGGGGCAGAAGCATGACCAAGCCGCACATGCGTAGCCATTTGCGCTCGCCGCTGGCGACGAACTGATCGATGATCACTTGGGCGCCGTTGGCGAAATCCCCGAACTGTGCTTCCCATAAGACAAGCGTATTTGGCTCTGCCAGAGAGTAACCGTATTCGAACCCCAAGACGGCTTCCTCTGAGAGAAACGAGTCGACCACCTCGAAATCGGCTTGAGAGCTTTTGATTTGATTTAGTGGGTGGAAGCGCTCTTCCGATTCCTGATCGATGATGGCCGCGTGACGCTGTGAGAATGTGCCTCGGCTCGAATCCTGGCCCGCAAGCCGCACGGAAAATCCATCGTTGAGCAGTGTGCCAAACGCAAGCGCCTCGGCAGTCGCCCAATCGATCCCTTCGCCCGTCTCGATCATTTTCTTTTTTTTGTCGAGCAGTCGGTCGATCGTGCGATGAATTCTGAAGCCTTTCGGGACGGTGACCAGCGTTTGACCGACCTTGATCAATTCGTCCTTGGGCACCCCGGTTTTACCGCGGCGCACATCGCCGGAAGCGACTTCGAAGCCGGACCATTTGCCGTCCAGCCAATCCGCCTTATTGGGTTTGTAGCTGTTGGCCGTATCGAATTCCTGCTCCAAATAGTCTTGGAAACTCTCGATTCTTTGCTGAACCTCGTCTTCGGTGATCAGACCCTCTTTGATGAGCTGGTCGGCATAGAGCTGCATGCTGGTCGGGTGAGATTGGATCTTTTTGTACATCCGTGGTTGGGTGAACATGGGCTCGTCGCCTTCGTTATGTCCGAAACGACGATAACAAAACATGTCAATGACTACGTCTTTGCCGAATTTCTGACGGAACTCGGTCGCGATGCGCGCGGCGCGAACGACCGCCTCCGGGTCATCGCCGTTGGCATGGAAGATCGGTGCTTGAACCATCAAGGCGACATCCGACGGATAGGGGGATGTGCGTGCATAGTGCGGGCTCGTGGTAAAGCCGATCTGATTGTTGACTATGAAATGAATCGTGCCGCCGACGCGGTGGCCCTTGAGCCCGGAAAGCGCGAAGCATTCAGCGACAATGCCTTGGCCGGCGAAAGCGCCGTCGCCGTGCATCAATACGGGCATTACCCGCTTGCGTTCACTGTCGCCCAGTTGGTGCTGCTTTGCGCGCGCCTTGCCGGTAACAACCGGGTCCACCGCCTCTAGGTGCGAAGGGTTGGCAGTCAGCGACAGGTGTACATTGTTGCCGTCGAATTCTCGGTCGGATGATGCGCCCAAGTGATATTTGACGTCGCCTGATCCTCCGATCTCCTCCGGCGTGGACGAGCCTCCGTGAAACTCGTTGAAGATTGCGCGATAGGGTTTGGCCATTACGGCGGAAAGTACATTCAACCGTCCGCGGTGGGGCATGCCCAAAACGATTTCCTTCACGCCCAGTTGACCGCCGCGCTTGATAATTTGTTCCAGGGCCGCCACAAGAGACTCGGCTCCATCAAGCCCAAAACGTTTGGTGCCGGTGTATTTGACTTGGAGAAACTTCTCAAAGCCTTCCGCTTCGATCAGTGTGTTGAGGATCGCTTTTTTACCTTCCGGCGTGAATTGGATTTCCTTGCCTACGCCTTCGATACGTTCCTGGATCCAGCTCTTTTCGTCCGGGTCGGAAATATGCATGAACTGAACGCTAAGCGTGCAACAGTAGGTCTGTTTAAGGATCTGGAGCATCTCGCGCAGGCTCGCCGTCTCCAATCCCAAAACGTTGTCGATAAAAATCTGGCGGTCCAGGTCCGCTTCGGTAAAACCGTACGTGCGATAGTCGAGTTCCGGATGGGGTGTATTAGGCTCAAGCTTTAGTGGGTCCAGATCCGCGATCAGGTGACCTCTGATCCTGTAGGCTCGGATCATCATGATTGCGCGGATGGAGTCGAGCGTGGCATACCGCGTCTCCTCGGACATTGTACTTGGCATGCGATCCAAAATTTTTTGGCGCAGCTTTTCCGCCGAGGGCCGATCGGCGTCGGGCGCGCGGGTCAACTCGCCATTTTGAGGCAAGGGCCAGTCATCACGCTCCCACGACGGCCCTTTAATCTCGCGTTCAACATTGGTTTTGTTATCGCCCAAATCGGCAAAAAACTTTTGCCATTCAGGATCCAGCGAGGACGGGTCGTCCACATACTCGGAATATAGCTGTTCGATAAAGGGCGCGTTGGCGCTATAGAGAAAACCTGTTTGCTCCAAGGGTTTAAAACGTGACCCGCTGTTATCTTTGGACTGGGACATCATTTCTCCGGCGAACGTTGCACCTGCTCACCCCTTTTAAGACACCAACCGTGAACCGTGAAGTCTTGCACGCGCGATCTTAATCAATTGCTTAAACGGTTCCTTGTGTTTTCAACGCCTCCAGCAACGTTGTACCCAGTGCCGCCGGCGAGTCGGCAACCGTAATGCCGGCCAAGCGCATGGCTTCAATCTTGTCCTGTGCGTTGCCTTTGCCACCGGAAATGATGGCCCCTGCATGACCCATCCGGCGGCCGGGCGGGGCCGTGACCCCGGCAATGAAGCCCACGACGGGCTTTTTGGTATTGGCAGATATCAAAAAGATTGCTGCCTCCTCTTCGGCATTGCCGCCGATTTCACCGATCATGACGATGGACCGCGTCTCCGGATCACCAAGGAAAAGGTCTAGACAGTCAACGAAACTGCTTCCATTCACGGGGTCGCCGCCGATGCCGATGCAGGTCGATTGGCCGAGACCGACTGCCGTGGTCTGGGCCACCGCTTCATAGGTAAGCGTTCCTGATCTGGAAACAATACCAACGCTGCCGCGTTTGTGAATGTGGCCGGGCATAATGCCGATTTTGCAGGCATCGGGCGTGATGATCCCCGGACAGTTAGGGCCGATGAGGCGTGTATTTGAGCCCTGCAATGATCGCTTCACTTTGACCATGTCGCCGACCGGAATGCCTTCCGTAATGCATACGATAAGCTCAATATTTGCGTCGACGGCCTCCAAAATCGCGTCTGCCGCAAAGGGCGGCGGGACGTAGATGGCGCTGGCCGTTGCACCGGTCTGGTCGACCGCTTCGGCGACCGTATCGAACACGGGTAGTCCCAAATGAGTTTGCCCGCCCTTGCCCGGACTCACGCCGCCGACGACTTTAGTACCGTACTCGATTGCCTGTTTGGAATGGAACGTGCCCTGATTGCCGGTAATGCCCTGCGTGATGACTTTGGTAGTTTCGTTCACAAGTACGGCCATTACGCCGCCTCCCGGATGGCGCTTACAACCTTTTCCGCCGCATCGCCGAGGTCGTCGGCAGGGATGATGTTGAGGCCGGATTGGGCGAGAATCTTTTTGCCCAATTCCATATTGGTGCCTGACAGGCGTACCACCAGAGGAACTGTAAGGCTCACGTCTTTCGCCGCGGCCACAACGCCTTCCGCGATGGTGTCACAGCGCATGATACCGCCGAAGATGTTGATCAGAATACCTTGGACGTTGTCGTCGGAGGTAATGATCTTGAACGCTTCGGTAATTTGGGCTTTGTCGGCACTGCCGCCTACATCGAGAAAATTGGCGGGCGCCATACCATAGAGCTTGATAATGTCCATGGTGGCCATGGCGAGACCGGCGCCGTTGACCATGCAGCCGATATTGCCATCGAGATTGATATAGTTGAGGTCATATTTGTCCGCCTGGATTTCCAGCGGATCCTCTTCCGATTCATCGCGCAACTCTTCGATGTCCTTGTGACGGAACAGCGCGTTGGAGTCGAAGTCGACCTTCGCGTCGAGGCAGAGCAATTTGCCCGCTTGCGTGACGACCAGCGGGTTGATCTCAAGCAAGCTCATGTCTTTTTCGACAAAGGCACGGTAGAGATTGTCGATCAGAAGAGCGCATTGTTTCCTCTGTTCACCTTCGAGTTTCAGCGCGTATGCCATGCGGCGTCCGTGGTGAGGCATTACGCCCGTTGCAGGATCAATCGTCAGCGTCAAGATCTTTTCAGGAGTTTCCGCCGCGACTTCCTCTATGTTCATGCCGCCCTCGGTCGATGCGATAAAGACGACACGCGACGCAGCGCGGTCGACCAGACACGAGAGATAGAGTTCGCGGGCAATCTCGGCTGCGTCTTCCACATAAATTCGGTTGACGACTTTGCCTTGCGGCCCGGTTTGCGGGGTAGTCAGCGTCATGCCGAGCAGATGTTCGGCTGCCGCCTTTACGCCGTCGATCGATTTAACGACCTTGACGCCGCCGCCTTTGCCGCGGCCGCCTGCATGGATTTGCGCTTTAACCACCCAGACAGGCCCGCCGAGATTTTCCGCCGCTGCGACGGCTTCGTCCACCGTGAATGCCGGGAAGCCCTTGGCCACGGGTACCCGAAACTGCCTTAAGATGGTCTTGGCCTGATATTCGTGTATTTTCATATCGGTCAATTGCCTGATTTACGCGCGGCGAAAGCTCGACGGTGTCATCGTATCTCTGCCCCGCAGTTTCTCGACGCCATTCAACGTGCAAACTATATGATTCGGCTCGTTTCTAAGCCAGCGAAGGTTCCAGGCGTTTGCAGCTTTCGAGCAGTTCATTGACCGCCTTGACCGAATGATTGAACATGGCCTGCTCGTCGTCGGTCATCTGAATTTCGACAATGCGCTCGACGCCGCCCGCACCGATAATCACAGGCACCCCTACATAAAGATCATTTTGGCCGTAGTGGCCTGACAAATGCGCTGCACACGGAAGAAGTCGTTTCTTGTCTTTGAGATAGCTTTCCGCCATCGTGACGGCGGCGCTTGCCGGTGCGTAAAAGGCGGAGCCTGTTTTCAAAAGGCCAACGATTTCCGCACCCCCGTCACGGGTACGCTGGACGATTGCGTCGAGTCTGTCTTGTGTCGACCATTTCATCTTGACGAGATCAGGCACCGGAATTCCCGCAACTGTCGAGTAGCGCAACAGCGGTACCATGGTGTCCCCGTGTCCACCCAAAACAAATGCCGTTACGTCTTCTACGGACACGTTGAACTCTTGAGCGAGAAACATGCGAAAGCGTGCCGAGTCGAGTACGCCTGCCATGCCCACGACTTTATTGTGGGGAAGCTCCGAGAATTCCCTGAGGGCCCAAACCATGGCGTCGAGCGGATTGGTGATGCAGATGACGAACGCGTCAGGTGCATACGTCTTGATGCCGTTGCCGACGGCTTTCATGACTTTCAAGTTGGTCTCGACCAAGTCATCCCGGCTCATGCCGGGTTTGCGGGGCACGCCGGCGGTTACGATGATAACATCGACGCCCTTCATATCCGCATAGTCCTGAGTTCCGGCGTAAGCGGTATCGAAATCTTCGACCGGCGATGATTGAAAAATATCGAGGGCCTTACCCTGCGGCACGCCGTCTATGATGTCGAACAGGACAACGTCGCCCAATTCTTTGAGCCCGATGAGATGCGCCAACGTGCCGCCGATTTGCCCCGCCCCAATCAACCCGATCTTTTTGCGCGCCATGTCTGCCTCCGTTATCTCACTTGAGGGCCGTACCTAGCGCGAAACGGGGGGCACTGCAACGATACCCGATCGGTAAGATTCAACCGGCGTAGCTGAGGGCCCGGATGGTTCCGGGATTGCATGTCAACGAAATTTTGATCGTGAGACTCGCGGCGGCCGCCTTGCTGTACTTGAAATCCGCGCGCAAGGTATAGTCGGCGGGCGGGCAGGGACGGGTTCGCTACTTGCTTGGCTCTCACCAACGGAGATATAGAATAGGGTTCAAACGATAAGTGAAGTTGCCATGACGATTATATCGGTGCGCAATCCCTACACGGGCGAGCACGACTACGAATTCACACAAACCATGTCTGACGAGATCAAAGGAGTTTGTGCGCGGCTTAGGCAGAACCAGCCGGAATGGGAGGCGCGAGGACTCGAGGACCGCATCGGCGTCATGGACAAGTTTAAGGCGGCCATGAACGCGCGCCGCGACGAGCTCTATGAGGCGTTAAAGAAAGACACGGGCCGCTCGAACATCGCGCAGCTTGAAGCGGGGTGGATCTCCAACATCCTTGAACGTCTGTATACTGATGCGCGTAACATGCTGCCGGAAACGGAACCGCGTGAGACGGCGCTCCCGGGCGTTCGAGCCAGCAGTCAATATGTGCCTTATCAATTGGTTGGTAATATCAGTCCATGGAATTTCCCGTTGCTTTTGTCCATGGTGGACACCTTGCCGGCTCTCATCTGCGGGTCGGCCGTAGTGCTCAAGCCTAGCGAGGTGACGCCGCGTTTTGCCGAACCCTTTGCCGACGCCATTGCCGCGGTCCCGGAACTTGAAAAGGTGTTTCGAATTATTCTCGGTCCCGGAGAGACCGGTGCGGAATTGATCAACCATGTCGACCTTGTAGCCTTTACCGGAAGCGTGCGCACGGGCCGCAAGGTCGCAGAGAATGCTGCACGCAATTTCATCCCGGCATTTCTCGAACTGGGCGGCAAAGATCCGGCAATCGTTTTGTCTTCCGCAAATGTGGACGTTGCCGTGTCGAGCATCTTGCGCAATTCGGTGGCGGCGACGGGCCAGGCATGTCAGTCGCTTGAGCGGGTCTACGTAGCCGAGTCGATCTACGACGAGTTTGTCGAGAAGATTGTCGAGAAGGCGCAGGGAGTGACCTTGAATACGCGTCAGTTGGAACAAGGTCATATCGGCCCGCTCATTTTTGAGAAACAGGCGGATACGATCGTTGAACATCTGGATGACGCCAAAGCCAAAGGCGCCAAGGTTTTGACCGGGGGCAAGATTATCGGGAAAGGCGGCAACTGGATCGAGCCCACCGTTTTGGTTGACGTCACCCAGGATATGAAAATCGTCGCCGATGAGACGTTCGGACCGGTGATCCCAATTTCCAAGTTCAAGAATGTCGACGAAGCGATTTTCCTTGCCAACGACACACGCTATGGCTTGAGTGCCTCTGTTTACGGAGCGCCTGATGAAGCTCTACCGGTCGCGCGGCAATTGAACGGCGGCGCGGTGAGCATCAACGAAGGTTCATTGTCGGCTTATGTGCATGACACGGAGTTCGAGCCCTTCGGTTTCTCGGGTATGGGCGGCACCCGCTTCGGACCTGAAGGGATCCGGCGCTTCGTCCGGCGCAAAGCACTGTTTAATGCCACCCAAGGAGTGCGCGATATAAACGGTGACTTCATTCCGCTGAATTGACCGGGCGTTTGGTTCCCGCTCCGCATCTTTCGGGCGCGTTCGCAAGTTGAGGTTTTGGAAACGCTTCAAGGATGGTGTTGTTATACAAGGTCCTCATGGGCGTGCGCCGGAAGGCTTCATCTCGAATCATATGGGTTAAGACGTAACCTCTATGTGTTTTCGGCCTTGGAAGAAGTCTGTTGTTTGACGAGGGACTCGAGCTCGGCGATGCGGGCTTCCAGTTCTTCGGTCTTTTGTTCGAGATCGCGTGTAGAAAAAGCCGCATCCATGTCTTGAGCCGGTGTGCCGTAAGCGTCGAACACGCTCTCGCGGCCCGAGTTTTGGGACGATCCGACAATCTGACCCGGAATGCCGATCACGGTTGCGCCGGGAGGCACCGCTTTCAACACCACGGAGTTGGCGCCAATGCGTGCGTTATGGCCGACCACAAAGGGACCTAACACTTGTGCTCCCGCGCCGATAATCACACCGTTTTGGAGGGTCGGATGACGTTTACCTTTTTCGAGCGTCGTCCCGCCCAAAGTGACTCCTTGATAAAGTGTTACGTCATCGCCGATCTCGGCGGTCTCGCCGATGACGACTCCGGTGCCGTGATCTATAAAAAGCCGTGCGCCGATTTTGGCGCCGGGATGAATTTCGATCCCGGTGAGCCACCGGCTCAGCGCGCTCACGGCGCGCGCCAAAAAATACCAGCGGCGGCAATGGAGCCCGTGGGCTGCACGATGCCAGAGCACCGCGTGAAATCCGGGATAGGTGAAAAAGATCTCGGTCAGAGATCGGACAGCGGGGTCGCGATTCGCATAGGACTGCATTTCTTCGCGCAGATCTTTAAACATGAGGCGCTTTCTTATCGCTCAACAGCACGCGATGATAGACCGCGCTTGAATCCTTCATATAAGAGCAGTACCTAGAACATCAATGCAACCCACCGGCGATCGACATGCGGATAGCTTGCGGTCGCCTTTCCAGGAGACCGGACATGGATATCCGTGACGGGTTTATTCGCTCTATCGGTAAAACGCCCTTGATACGCCTGACGCGGCTGTCCGAGCAGACAGGATGCGAAATTCTCGGCAAGGCGGAGTTTCTTAATCCCGGAGGGTCGGTCAAGGACCGCGCGGCACTGTCGATCATTGAGGACGCGGAAAAAAACGGCCGCCTTGAGCGCGGCGGTGTGGTGGTTGAAGGCACGGCCGGCAACACCGGCATCGGCCTTGCGCTCGTCGGCAATGCGCGCGGCTATCGGACAGTCATCGTCATTGCCGACAATCAATCTCAAGAAAAGAAAGACATGTTACGACTATGCGGCGCTGAAGTGAAAGAAGTCCCGCCCGTGCCGTACAGGGACAAAAATAATTACGTTCACGTTTCCGAAAGACTCGCCGATGAACTCAACAAAAGAGAATCTCACGGCGCCATATGGGCCAATCAATTCGACAACACCGCCAACCGTTATGCCCACATTCAAACGACGGGACCGGAGATTTGGGATCAAACCGACGGCAAGGTTGGGGCTTTCATCTGCGCGGTGGGAACAGGGGGTACGCTTGCGGGCGTCGGTATGGCGCTCAAGGAACGAAACGCCGACATCAAAATCGGAATTGCCGATCCTATGGGCGCGGCGCTTTACAGCTATTACACAACCGGTGAGTTGAAATCGGAGGGCGATTCCATCAGCGAGGGCATCGGCCAAGGGCGTATCACGAAAAACCTGGAAGACGCGCCGGTCGACATGGCGTTTCAAATCCCCGACGAAGAGGCGCTGCATATCTGTTTCGATTTATTGAAATACGACGGGCTATGTATGGGGTTGTCGACAGGCATCAATGTGGCCGGCGCGTTGCGCATGGCGGAAGAGTTAGGCCCCGGCCACACCATCGTTACCGTGTTGTGCGATTGGGGCAACCGGTACCTGACCAAAATTTGGAACCCCGCCTTCTTGCACGAACACGACCTGCCTGTCCCGGCTTGGATGGAGTCGTGAAGGCGGGGCGTCGCCGCCCGTCGCACATGTTATCGGCATACGCCTTTCAAGCGAGGATCGCCCCGTCACCATGCCGACCGTTCGAAGTCCGAGCCAAAGGGTCGCGGTCGATCGCCTTGGATCTCAAAAGCGGAAAACGGGGCTTTGGAAGCCGTCTTAAAAAGACGAAACAACGATGCGGTTTAAACACTGCGCTCGATCATCATCTTTTTAATTTTCGCAATGGCTTTGGCCGGGTTGAGCCCCTTGGGGCATGTGTTGGTGCAATTCATGATCGTGTGGCAACGGTAAAGCCTGAACGGATCTTCCAAATTGTCAAGCCGCTCGCCGGTGGCTTCATCGCGGCTGTCGATGAGCCAACGATAGGCCTGCAATAGAACCGCGGGGCCCAGATACCGGTTGCCGTTCCACCAATAGCTCGGGCACGAAGTAGAACAACACGCGCACAAAACGCATTCGTAAAGCCCGTCGAGTTGGTCTCGGTCGTCCGGCGTCTGCCGCCGTTCCTTTTCCGGCTCCGGCGTAGCGCTGTGAAGCCACGGCTCGATTGACTGATACTGCGCATAAAAGTTCGTCAAATCCGATACCAGATCTTTGACTACATCCAAATGCGGCAAAGGGTAAATCTTGATGGCGCCCTGGATCTCCTCGATGCTTTTGGTGCAGGCAAGCGTATTGCGTCCGTCGACATTCATGGCGCACGATCCACACACGCCTTCCCGGCACGAGCGGCGAAAGGTCAGTGTGGGGTCGACTTCGTTTTTGATCTTGATGAGCGCGTCGAGCACCATTGGCCCGCACGTGTCAAGATCGACTTCGTACGTATCAACGCGGGGGTTGTCTTCGTCATCGGGACTCCAGCGGTAGACCTTGAACTCTCTGGTCCGCTCGGCTTTTTCGCCGTCCTTCAAGGGCGCTTTCCAGGTTTTCCCGGACGTGACGCGGCTGTTCTTGGGCAATCTCAATTCGACCATCGGGCTTTGCCTCGTGTTCATGCCTCTGTGTCGTTGCCGGCCCGGGCGCTTCCCCGCACCGGTTGACATTCCGTCCGGCCGTCCAGGGAATATGATTGCGGTGAGAGCCGAGAAAGCCGCGATGGCGCTAAAGGTCGACGCTTAATCCCAATTTTACGGTAAACTGAAGAGGAGCGCATAAATTGTCAAGAGCGCCGGAAAGGCGGCGTGAACAACGTGATTCGCCGTGGGCGCGTTAACGGGATCAAGCAAATCCGGCCTATTCCGTCAGATGCCAGATCAATAGCGAGACGGCGCGCCGGCAAAGCCGATTGTCAAATATTGCGCGGCGTCTGCTTGTGGCGATCGGGCATTTAAGAGTTTACGCAAACTCAATACACCCGCGCTTTAGGCTCGATATAGGTCATTTCGTCAGTAAGCGTGTAGGAATGAACCGGACGATAGTCGATCGAGACATCGCCCTTGTCGTTCAGCCACGTGAGAGTATGTTTCATCCAGTTTTCATCGTCTCTATCCGGATAATCTTCACGTGCATGAGCGCCTCGGCTTTCCAGCCGATTGGCCGCTGCGTTCATGGTAACCACCGCTTGCTCGATCAGATTGTCGAACTCGAGGGTTTCCACGAGGTCCGAATTCCAGATCATGGAACGATCGCTGACGCTGATGGAACTTCGCGCCGCGAACACGTCGGCGATGAGAGACTTGCCTTCTTGAAGGATTTCGCCGGTCCGGAACACGGCACAATGTGTTTGCATTATCTTTTGCATCTGCAGGCGCAACTCGGCGGTGGGCGTGTCGCCCTCGGCGTGACGCAGGCGGTCGAAGCGGGAGAGGGCCGCCTCGCAGGCATTTTTCGGAAGATCCGCTTGCTTGGCGCCCGCCGTTAAAATATCGGCGCAATGCAGACCTGCGGCGCGGCCAAACACGACAAGGTCGATCAGCGAATTGGAGCCCAAACGATTGGCGCCGTGAACGGATACGCACGCACCTTCGCCGACCGCCATGAGACCCGGCACGACGGTATCCGGATTGCCGTTTTCCAGAGTTACCACATCGCCGTGATAGTCGGTGGGCACGCCGCCCATGTTGTAGTGGACCGTGGGCAGCACCGGGATCGGCTCTTTGGTGACGTCGACGCCCGCAAAGATGCGCGCCGATTCCGAAATGCCCGGCAAGCGTTCGGCCAAAATGTCGGGGTCCAGATGTTCGAGATGCAAAAAGATGTGGTCTTTTTCCTTTCCGACACCGCGTCCCTTACTAATCTCCGCGGTTATGGAGCGGCTGACCACATCGCGGGAGGCCAGGTCTTTGGCTGACGGCGCGTAGCGCTCCATAAACCGTTCACCTTCCGAGTTGGTCAGATAACCGCCTTCGCCGCGCGCGCCTTCGCTGATCAACACGCCCGCCCCGTAAACGCCGGTGGGGTGAAACTGCACGAACTCCATGTCTTGAAGCGGAAGACCGGCGCGCAGCGCCATCGCGTTGCCGTCGCCGGTGCAGGTGTGCGCCGAAGTGCACGAGAAGTAGACCCGGCCATAGCCGCCGGTGGCCAGGATCGTTTTTTGCGCGCGAAAGCGGTGCAAAGACCCGTCGTCGAGATTCCAAGCGAGCACGCCGCGGCAGACGCCGTCGTTCATCAAGAGATCGATCACGAAATATTCGATAAAGAACTGCGCGTCATAACGGAGTGACTGGCCGTAAAGTGTGTGCAATATGGCGTGGCCTGTCCGGTCGGCGGCCGCACACGTGCGTTGCACGACGCCCTCGCCGAAATTCGACGTCATGCCGCCGAATGCCCGCTGATAGATTTTGCCGTCTTCGGTGCGCGAAAAGGGCACGCCGAAATGTTCGAGTTCGTAGACTGCCGCAGGCGCTTCTTTGCACAAATATTCGATGGCGTCCTGATCGCCCAGCCAATCGGATCCCTTGACCGTGTCGTACATGTGCCAGCGCCAGTCGTCTTCACACATATTGCCAAGTGACGCGGAAATACCCCCTTGAGCCGCCACGGTGTGACTGCGCGTGGGGAAGACCTTTGAGATGCAGGCCGTACGCAAGCCGGCTTGGGCGCAGCCCATTGCGGCCCGCAGGCCCGCGCCTCCCGCGCCTACCACTACGACATCGAATGTGTGATCCGTGATGGGATAAGCCTCGCCCACGCTTTAGACCTCCAAACCGATCCGTAAAACGGCAAAGACGCTTGCGATGCTTAACCCCGCCGAAAACAGATTGTTCAATACTATGAGTGCGAGCCTTGGCCCTTCGGCGCGCACGTAATCTTCGATGACCACGTGGACGCCAAGACGCATGTGGTAGCAGCCAGCCAGGATCAAAAACAGCATAAAAATTGATGTTATCGGTTGTGACAACCAGGACCGGACATCCATGTAATCATCGCCGGCGTGAATGAAGATGGACCAGGAAAACCAGATCACGAGGGGAATGAGTGCCAAGGCGCTCATACGTTGCTGCCAGAAGTGGCCAACCCCCTTTTTGGCGGAGCCTAATCCGCGCACGCGGCCTAATGGTGTTTTAAGGCTCACAATCAGCCTCTTAGCAAAAACGCGGCAAGCCAGATGAGGAAGGCGACGCCGACCGATAACCCGAAAACCAGAATACCCGTCCGCTCCGCCGTCTCATTTTCAAAGCCGTGGCCCGTGTCCCAGACCAAATGGCGAATACCGTTAAACAGATGGTAAAGAAGCGCCCAAGTGTAGCCGAATAAGACGACGACTCCGAGCCCGCTGCCGGCGATTTCCTTGAAAAGGGAATAGGCCGCGGGTGTCGACGCTGCCGCGATCAGCCACCAGGCTAAAAAGACCGTCCCCGCATAAAGCGCGACGCCGGTCACCCGATGACAAATCGATGTCGCCATGGTCACGGGCCAACGATAGATTTGAACGTGGGGCGCGCGCGGCCGTGAGGACTTCGTATTATGAGCCATGAGGTCGGTCCAGTCCGCAAATCCGCATGACGCCGACGGCGACGGTCCACCAGATCGACGCCAACATCGCCGCAAGCCTCCGAATGGGCAGAGGTTATGACATTTCGCGCGGTCGGTCACAAGTCACGAAGGGCGGCCTTGCCGCCTTATCGAACATTTTTCCGCTTGTCACGAAGATGCCATGCCCGCAGTGGTCGGACTTCAGTCTATGGTGTATGGTCGACCGGAGGGCATATCGAACTTTGCGGCGCATATAATGAAATTGGCGATCACCTCGCTGCTGGCCGTTCTGCTTATCGGACCTGCCGTGGTTTGGGCTCAGGACGAGGGATCGGGCCTTGCCGTGCGCATCAATAACCGCAGTTGCGCCGACTTGTCCGTCCGACTCTCGGACGCCAATGTGTGCTCCGAGGCCTTTGAAATCTGCAACGCGGTGATCGCAACAGGTAAGAGAGGCGAATTGCCGCTCAAGACCGGGGCATTTCCCATGTCGCTCACTTTGCAAGTAAGCGGCCGCTGCACGCCCGAGGACCGCGCTGTCGTTTCGGGCTCGTGCCAGGCGAATTTGTTCAGCCAGGTCCAACGCTCGATCCACGATCCGTCGTCCGGCCGGTTGGACGATCTGGTCCGCGGTGTTTGTAATGACATCAATGTCGACTGTCCCGGCATCGAAGAATTTCGCGAGCCGAGCCGGTTTCGACACCGCACCGTCGATATAGAATTGGGGATCTGCGACGCAGGCCCGGGCGGCGTTGACGTCTGCCTCCCCGAGTGCACCGTGCCTTAGATGACCGCCAACCCCATCGACCGACCTTGAGGTTTTCCGTTTGAAAGCCCTGACATGCCGGGCTTTGCCGCTCCGATCCTTTCCGAATCGTCACCGATGAAACGACGTGCCGGGCAAGCCGTTGATCGAGCCTTGAATCCTCGCCTGCCGGTCGCTCGACACGGCTAGTCGACCTTCATGGTTTCGGTCAGAAAACCGAGCGGCCGACGGTCCGAGATCTGATCGTTCAAGGGCTCTTCGAATAGAAACGAAAGAGTGGCTTGCGTGATCGACGCGTCTTCGCTGATCGGTATCTCGAATGTCGCGAGTCGATTGGTAATGAATTCAAACTCGACCGGTTGCGGCGCGCCGCCGTTGACCGCATATCTTACAGGCTTCGCGGGATCCAAATCACCGCCAAGACGGACCCGAAAGGTTAAACTGCTGATGTCGTCGGCCGAATCCCGGTCGAGCGGTACATCCAGGTCCGCCGCCGGATAAAGCGCCCACGTGCCGTGCGCAACGGTTGTCGACCACCCGTTGCCGCGGCGGTAAAGATGACCCAGCCCGTCACCCCGGAAACTGATCATATCCCCCGGTCTTAGAGGTTTGGCCTTCGGCCTTTCATCGATCGCGGCCTGTCTGCGAATCCTCGACCAACTTGGTCCTGCCAATGCGTTCGGCTGCACGCGCCATGATCGATATTGACGCACGCGGGACGACAGATCCGTTGCGGACAGGAGATCGTAACCCGAAAACTCGGGCTCCAAGTCGAGCGCCCCCATAATTGTATTGGGCACGTCTTGAATTGACGCCGGCTTTTGCGAGACGGTCATATCCCCTTGGGCTCCGAAATCTTTTACCAGCAGGACGGGAAACGGCATGCCGTTTTTAATGAAGTTCGGCAGCGAAGATGTCTGAAGTTCGGCAACGCCCATCCCCGAGCCGCCCGTATCGCCGTGCATGATGATCATGGTTTCGTCATAGACGCCGAGTTCCCTGAGCCGCTCCAGAAAGACGGTGAAATCGCCAAGCGCGCAGACGGTTTCGATTTGTCCTTGCTCCTTCGAGCGCGGAACGACGGCGCCGGCAGCGGTACAGTCTTCGTTATGACTGTAAGGGGGATGGGGATAGATAAGATGAAGAAAGTAGTACTGCGGTTTGATCGACGGTTTGGCCGCCACCGCCAGACTATTGGTAAAATCGATGAAGACGCGTCGGTAGCGGTCATTCCCGATGGCAAAGTCGCGGTCATACGCGCTTCCCAGGCGAAAATTATAGTCGTTCAGAAAGAAATCCTTGGCAAGAAAGGGGCTTGCGCGAATGAAAAACAGGTCGAGAAGTCGACCGAGCTCACCGGCCACGGGCGGTGATCGGTCAAGCAGTGCGAACGCATGATGCTTTTCGATCCGGTCGCTGCTTGGAATCGGCAGTGCGGTAAAAAGGGTCGGTTCAAAGCGATTTTCGGCAAGGGCGTCGAGAAACGTTCTGTCGCCGCCGCCATAATAGTCTCTCATCGTTTCTTCGGTGTAGATTTTACCGGTAAAGATACTCGGCAGGGACAGTGAAGTTAATGAGTGGACGCCTATCGAATCCTTGAACCAAACGAACCCTCGTAAATCTTGACCCCCCCCCGTTTTTTCGAGAGCGGCCTCGAACTCGGTCCCTTGAAACGTATCGAATATCACATGAACGACGTTCCGGTCCGGTGACAAAACCACCTCTTTAAATTTTCCCGCCAGGCTCCTTTCGACGTCGCTTTCGGACAACCCCGCAGTCGAAGGTGACACCGCATTCGCAACGATTTGCAAAACCGAAAACAAAACAATGAACGAGAGCGCCCTTGCCATGAACGGCCAATAAGAGAAGAGAGAGGTCGCGAGTGCGACAGCGATCAAAATCCCCGCAACCACCGCATCCAAGACGAAAAGAAACGGGCTCGTGACCGCTTGAGTCGAACCGTCAAGCTCCGGCACCGCGAAGAACAGAATATTGTCGAAGACAAAGAGTGTAACGAGCAATCCGAAAAGCCCGCCCATCGTTACCCTGCGGGCGGATTGTCCAAGCGCGCTCAAGCCGCCGGCGAGAAGGAGGGCGAGCAGAAGAAACAGGCCGGCCGCGCCGAGCGCCACAATCGACAGATCGACATTGTAGTAATATTGGTTCTGCACATAAAGGCGCAGCGGGCCCAACGCCAAATAGGCCGCAAGCGTCACGGATAAAAAGACGGCGCTGCCTCTTCCCCAGTCGGCCAGGCCGAGCGTCGAGCGCCGTATCAGTCGAAACATGAGTCTCGGTTCCTTGTCATGCGAAGCCTTTGAAACTGTCTCTTGAGGAGGTGGGCGTCGGTCACTTTACCGCACGCGCGAATCTCGGCGATGCCTTGATATCGACGACGGCTTGGCGGTCTCGAGGTTCGTTTGGCGTCTTCGGGATGCGGACGACCCCCATGACATGGTCAAAGACCGGTTGCGAAGGTCCATGGCCGGTGAGCCCGCTGCCGCGGCGGCGCAAAGCGGTTTGACCGAAAAACGCCTCCATCAGGATGCCGCGGCGACTTGCCGCGGCAAATGCCGGTTGATCAGCGCCTCTGCGATCTGCACCGCATTCAGCGCTGCGCCTTTTCGCAAGTTGTCCGAGACGATCCAGAGATTGAGGCCGTTGTCGACGGTAGGGTCGTTCCGTATACGGCTGATGAACGTGGCATAGTCGCCGACGCATTCGACAGGTGTCACATAGCCGTCGTCTTCGCGCTTGTCGATCACCATGCAGCCCGGCGCTTCCCGCAGGATCTCGCGCGCCTCGTCGTCGCTCAAGGGCTCTTCGAATTCGATATTGACCGCCTCCGAATGACCGATAAAGACGGGTACCCGCACACAGGTGGCCGTAAGTCTGATTTCGGGGTCGAGAATCTTTTTGGTCTCGACCACCATCTTCCATTCTTCTTTCGTATCGCCGCCGTCCATGAATATGTCGATGTGCGGGATCACGTTAAACGCGATCTGCTTGGTGAAGTGTTCGTTCCCAATGTCATCGTTGACATAGACGGCGCGGGTTTGCGTCCAAAGCTCGTCCATGCCGGCATTGCCGGCGCCCGATGTAGACTGATAGGTCGCGACCACGACGCGCTTGATCCGCGCCCGGTCGTGCAAGGGCTTGAGCGCTACAACCAACTGCACGGTGGAACAATTGGGGTTGGCAATGATGTTGCGTTTGGCATAGCCGCCAATGGCGTCGGCGTTCACTTCCGGCACGACAAGCGGTACGTCCGGGTCCATGCGAAAGCGGCTCGCATTGTCGATCACGATGCAGCCTTGTCCCGCCGCCTGCGGGCCCCATTCGTGGGAGACTGCCGACCCCGCTGAAAAGAGCGCAATGTCCGTATGCGAAAAGTCGAAATTCTCAAGCGCCTGCACTTTGAGGGTTTCGTCGCCGAATGAGACTTCCTTGCCGATGCTCCGCCGCGAAGCGAGCGCCGTTACCGCGTCAACGGGAAATTGACGTTCGGACAAGATGGCCAGCATCTCGCGGCCTACACGGCCCGTAGCCCCCACAACTGCAACTCTGTAACCCATGTCTTGGACCCGCTTCCTTCATCCCTTTGCTCATCCCTCGGCATCACGGGGGTCGAGCGGGGTCATGTTCCTAACCAGATTAGGGGCTTGTTGCAAATATTTTCTTAGCCGGTGAGGCGGTCCGGTTTTTTGACGATGGCCGCCCCCATTTCCGACGTGGAGACTTCGGTCATGCCCTCTTCCGGGACGTCGACCGTGCGCGCGCCCGCTTCTGACACGGCTAGTCGACCTTCATGGTTTCGGTCAGAAAACCGAGCGGCCGACGGTCCGAAATCTGATCGATCAAGGGCTCTTCGAATAGAAACGAAAGTGTGGCTTGCGTGCTCGACGCGTCTTCGCTGATCGGTATCTCGAATGTCGCGAGTCGACCGGTCTTGAATTCAAAGTCGACCGGTCGCGGCGCGGCGCCGTTGAGCGCATATCTGATACGCTTCGCGCGTCTGACACGCTCCGCGGGGTCCAAACCAGTGGGAAGACGGATCCGAAAGGTTAAACGGCTGATCTCGTCATTTGAATCCTGGTTGAGCGGCAGCACCAGATCCGCCGCCGGATAAAGCGCCCACGTGCCGTACGGCGCGGTTATCGACCACCCGTTGCCGCGGCGGTAAAGATGGCCCAGCCCGTCGCCCCGGAAACTGATCATATCCCCCGGTCTTAGAGGTTTGGCCTTCGGCCTTTCATCGATCGCGTCTTGTCTGCGAATCCTCGACCAACTTGGTTCCGCCAGCGCGTTCGCCTGAACCCGCCATGATCGGTATTGACGCACGCGGGACGACAGATCCGGTGCGGACAGGAGATCGTAGCCCGAAAACTCGGGCTCCAAGTCGAGCGCCCCCATAATTGTATTGGGCACGTCTTGAATTGACGCCGGCTTTTGCGAGACGGTCATGTCTCCTTGGACTCCGAAATCTTTTACCAGCAGGACGGGAAACGGCATGCCGTTTTTAATCGAGTGCGGCAGCGAAGATGTCTGAAGTTCGGCAACCCCCAGATCCTCGTTGCCCGTATCGCCGTGCATGATGATCATGGTTTCGTCATAGACGCCGAGTTCCCTGAGCCGCTCCAGAAAGACGGTGAAATCGCCAAGCGCGCAGACGGTTTCAATCTGCGCTTGCTCCTTCGAGCGCGGAACGACGGCGCCGACGGCACTGCAGTCTTCGTTATGACTGTAAGGGGGATGGGGATAGATAAGATGAAGAAAGTAGTACTGCGGTTTGATCGACGGTTTGGCCGCCACCGCCAGACTATCGGTAAAATCGATGAAGGCGCGTCGGTAGCGGTCATTCCCGATGGCAAAGTCGCGGTCATACCCATTTCCCAGGCGAAAATTATAGTCGTTCAGAAAGAAATCCTTGGCAAGAAAGGGGCTTGCGCGGATGAAAAACAGGTCGAGAAGTCGACCGAGTTCACCGGCCACGGACGGTGATCGGTCAACCAGTTTGGTCGCACGACGCTTTTCGATCCGCTCGCCGCTTGGCATCGGCAGCGCGGTAAAAAGGGTCGGTTCAAAGCGATTGTCGGCAAGGGCGTCGAGAAACGTTCTGTCGCCGCCGCCATAATAGCCTCGCATCGTTTCTTCGGTGTAGATTTTGCCGGTAAAGATACTCGGCAAGGACAGTGAAGTTGATGAGTGGACGCCTATCGAATCCTTGAACCAAACGAACCCTTGTAAATCTTGACCCCCCCCCGTTTTTTCGAGAGCGGCTTCGAACTCGGTCCCTTGAAACATGTCGAACATCACATGAACGACGTTCCGGTCGGGTGACAAAGCCACCTTTTTAAAATTTCCCGCCAGGCTCCTTTCGACGTCGCTTTCGGACAACCCCGCAGTCGAAGGTGACACCGCATTCGCAACGATTTGCAAAACCGAAAACAAAACAATGAACGAGAGCGCCCTCGCCATGAACGGCCAATAAGAGAAGAGAGAGGTCGCGAGCGCGAGTGCGATCAAAATCCCCGCAACCACCGCATCCAAGACGAAGAGAAACGGGCTCGTGACCGCTTGAGTCCAACCGTCAAGCTCCGGCACCGCGAAGAACAGAATATTGTCGAAGACAAAGAGTGTAACGAGCAATCCGAAAAGCACGCCCATCGTGATCCTGCGGGCGAATTGTCCAAGCGCGCTCAAGCCGCCGGCGAGAAGGAGGGCGAGTAGAAGAAACAGACAGGCCGCGCCGAGCGCCACAGTCGACAGATCGACGCTGTAGTAATATTGGTTCTGCACATAAAGGCGCAGCGGGCCCAACGCCAAATAGGCCGCAAGCGTCACGGATAAAAAGACGGCGCTGCCTCTTCCCCAGTCGGCCAGGCCGAGCGTCGAGCGCCGTATCAGTCGAAACATGAGTCTCGGTTCCTTGTCATGCGAAGCCTTTGAAACTGTCTCTTGAGGAGGTGGGCGTCGGTCGCTTTACCGCACGCGCGAATTTCGGCGAGGCCTTGATATCGACGACGGCTTGGCGGTCCCGAGGTTCGTTTGGCGTCTTCGAGATGCGGACGACCCCCATAATATGGCCGCCACGCCCGCTTCCGTGCAGCAAGCGCTTTGGCCGAAAAACGCCTCTTCCTAGCCAGATCAGGGGCTTGTTGCAAATATTTTCTTAGCCGGTGAGGCGGTCCAGTTCTTTGACGACGGCCGCGCCCATTTCCGACGTGGAGACTTCGGTCATGCCCTCTTCCAGCACGTCGACCGTGCGCGTGCCCGCTTCCAATACCCCGTTAACCGCCCGTTCGATCAAGTCCGCTTCTTTGTCCAGGTCGAAGGTATAGCGGAGCGCCATGGCGAAACTCAAAATCGTGGCGATGGGATTGGCAATGCCTTGACCCGCAATATCGGGAGCGGAGCCGTGCACCGGTTCGTAAAGCGCGCATGCGGAACCGCTCTCGTCGGACGCGCCAAGGGCGGCCGACGGCAGCATGCCGAGAGAGCCCGTGAGCATGGCAGCCTCGTCCGATAAAATATCGCCGAACAGGTTGCCGGTGAGTATGACGTCGAACTGCTTGGGTTTGCGGATGAGCTGCATGGCGCAATTGTCGATGAACATGTGCCGGAGTTCGATGTCCGGGTACTCCGAATCCCGGATGTTTTGTACTTCTTCCCGCCACAGCCGCCCGGCCGCCATGACGTTCGACTTGTCGACCGATGTCACCCGGCGTTTGCGTTTGCGCGCGAGATCGAAGGCCACCCGTGCGATGCGCCGGACCTCCTGCGTGGTGTAAACCTCCGTGTCATACGCGCGGCGTTCTCCTTCGCCCAGGTCATCGATTTGCGACGGCAGCCCATAATAGATGCCGCCAATAAGCTCACGCACGATCATGATATCCAGACCGCTGACCAGATCGCGTTTGAGCGGCGAGGCGTCGACCAAAGAGTCGAAACAAACCGCAGGGCGCAAGTTCGCAAACAGGCCCATTTCCTTGCGCAATTTCAACAGCCCGCGCTCGGGCCGGTTGTCGGTCCATTCAGGTCCGCCGATGGAGCCGAAGATAACGGCGTCGGCCTGCCTGGCTTTTGCGAGCGCCGTATCCGTAAGAGCTTCGCCGTAAGCTTCGATTGAAGCGCCGCCGAAGAGGTCCCGGTCCACATCGAAGTGGATATTGCGTTTGGCGGTCAGCCATTTGATGATGCGCGCCACCTCGCTCACCACTTCGGGTCCGATGCCGTCCCCCGGTAATAATAGAAGTTTGCGCTCACTGGACATTTGTTGTTTTGGGTCCTGATCGTCTGAAAGCGGTTAAATCGTCGTCGAAGTCGTCAAAGTCATTGAAGCCCGTTTCGATGGGCGAGAGACGGCCGTTCACGCTTGTCCGGACCGACGCGGGGACATGGGTACAGGCGCAACATTCAAATGAGCTTAGGCGGTTGTTCCAGCCAAGGGGTGACGGTGGCGCGTTGGGCCTCGAAAGCTTTGATTTTGTCTTCTTTCCGGAGTGTGAGCCCGATTTCGTCCAGGCCGTTAATCAGACAATGCTTGCGGAACGGATCGATCTCGAAGGAAATATTCTGACTGCCCGGCCGCGTGACGGTCTGGGCTTCCAGGTCGACCGTTATGGCGGTGTTCGATCCTTTTTGAGCGTCGATCATCAACGCGTCGACCGTCCCTGCCGACATTTTGATGGCGAGAATACCGTTCTTGAAACAGTTGTTGAAAAAGATGTCGGCAAAGCTCGGCCCGATGATGCAGCGAATGCCCATGTCATGCAGCGCCCACGGCGCGTGCTCGCGGCTCGAACCGCAACCGAAATTGGCCCCGGTGATCAGGATCTTCGCGTCTCGGTAAGCCGGTTGATTGAGCACGAAGTTCGGGTCTTCCGTTTCGCCTTCGGTGTAGCGCAAATCGCGAAAAGCATATTTGCCGAGACTGGAGCGCTCGATGGTTTTGAGAAAACGTGCGGGGAAGATCTTGTCCGTGTCGACATTGACCATGGGAAGAGGCGCGGCAACGCTTGAAACGGTTTGAAACTTCTCCATGATTTCCTCCGTCTACCGATAATCTCTAAAGTCGGCGAATGCGCCTTTGATCGCGGCAGCGACGGCCATAACCGGACTCATCAAATGGGTTCGCCCGCCTTTGCCTTGGCGGCCCTCGAAATTGCGGTTGGAAGTCGACGCGCATCGTTCGCCCTCCGACAGTTTGTCCGGGTTCATCCCAAGACACATGGAGCACCCCGCTTCCCGCCATTCGAAGCCGGCCTCGATAAAGATTTTATCGAGTCCTTCTTCTTCCGCCTGAGCTTTGACAAGACCCGAACCCGGTACGATCAGGGCTTGGACGTGTTCGGCGACCTTGTGGTCTTTCACGATGGCGGCGGCGGCGCGCAAGTCCTCGATGCGGCTGTTGGTGCACGAGCCGACAAACGCTTTGTCGATTCTGATGTCGGTCATGGGCGTGCCCGGTTTCAAATCCATGTATTCGAGGGAGCGTTCCATGGCTTTGCGTTTGTTGTCGTCCGCCGCCGTCGACGGATCGGGCACGACGCCCGTAATCGGCACCACGTCTTCCGGGCTCGTTCCCCAAGTGAGCAACGGTGGAATCTCTCCGGCGTCGAGTTCGACGTCCACGTTGAATTGGGCGTCCGGGTCGCTCACAAATGTCTTCCAATGGCCAAGCGCTATTTCCCAGGCTGCCCCCTTCGGCGCCCTCGGCCGGCCCTTGATGTATTGGAACGTCGTCTCATCCGGCGCAACCATGCCGGCGCGGGCGCCGGCCTCTATGGTCATGTTGCACAGTGACATGCGCCCTTCCATGGAAAGTGCGCGTATGGCCGCGCCGGCATATTCGATGGCATGGCCGGTACCGCCGGCGGTCCCGATCTTGGCGATGACCGCCAGCGCCACGTCTTTGCCGGTAATGCCGGGTTCCAGTTCACCGTTTACGGTGATGCGCATGGTCTTGGCCTTGGTTTGAATGAGCGTTTGCGTGGCAAGCACATGTTCGACTTCCGAACTCGCGATTCCTACCGCCAGCGCGCCGAAAGCGCCATGGGTCGATGTGTGACTGTCGCCGCAAACAATCGTCATGCCGGGCTGGGTCAGACCTTGCTCCGGACCTATGACATGGACGATACCCTGGCGGATGTCGTGCAAGTCGAAATATTCGATGCCGAAATCCCCGGCGTTTCGGGCAAGCGTTTCCAATTGCAGGAGCGATTCGGGGTCTTCAATCGGAAGCGATCGATCCGTCGTCGGAACATTATGGTCGTCAACGGCTAACGTAAGATCCGGGCGGCGGACTTGTCGACCCGCATTGCGAAGACCTTCGAAAGCCTGGGGCGACGTCACTTCGTGGGTAAGATGCAGATCGATGTAAAGAAGTGCGGTCGCGTCGTCGATCTCATCGACTACATGGGCATCCCAAATTTTTTCGTAAAGCGTTTTGCCTGTCATCTCTGCGGCCCCAACCGAATGCGGCTTGTCTACAAACCGGGGTTTCACTGTCTAGTCTGCATCATTCCCGATACCGGGCGAATCCAAAAAACGAGAGGTTTTTTGGAACGCGAGGTTTGCGGTTCGAAATCCGTTTGCGAAAGTGGAATTTTGAGTAATGGATCTCCTATCGTGAGCTTTCGCGGCCAAATTAAAGACGTCGTCTAAGCCTCCCCGGATAAATCCACGTTTTTCGACTCTTCCGGTGCCTCGGCGGGGCCCTCGGATTCCGGCAATTCCGAATCTTTGAGTTCAACGTCTTTATCCCGCTGGCGGCGCCAATCCTGACGCTCCGCGATGCGTGCCCGTTTGCCGGTGCGGCCCCTTAAGTAATAGAGTTTGGCGCGGCGCACATCACCGCGGCGCACAACTTCAATCGATTCGATAAGCGGGCTGTAAAGCGGAAAGACTCGCTCAAGCCCTTCGCCGTAAGAAATCTTCCGCATGGTGAAGTTCTGGTTGATGCCCTTTCCGGAACGCGCGATGCAAACCGCTTCAAAGGTCTGGATACGCTCGCGTGTGCCTTCGGTCACGCGCAGCTTGACCCGCAGCGTGTCGCTTGGTGCAAAATCGGGGATCTTCCGCTTGGCCGTGAGCTCGGTAATATAGTCCCGTTCCAGTTCTTCGATAATGTTACTCATGGCTCAGCTGTCCTTTTCACGTTCCCTGTTCATGTTCGCCCGGTAGCGCCGCCAAAGGTCGGGGCGTCTTGCCTTGGTCAACTTTTCCGCCTGTTCCCGCCGCCACGCCTGGATCTGTCCGTGATGCCCCGACAGCAGAACTTCCGGAATATCCAACCCTTCCCATGATCGAGGCCGAGTATAGTGAGGATACTCTAAAAGCCCTTGTTCAAAACTCTCCTCACCCAGCGATTGCTCATTGCCCACAACGCCGGGCAACAAACGTACGACTGCGTCGATCAGGACCATGGCGGCGATCTCGCCTCCGGACAACACGTAGTCGCCGATACTGACCTCGCGCACCTCACGCGTCTCCAGCACGCGCTCGTCTATGCCTTCATAACGCCCGCAAATCAAAACGGGCCCCGGCCCTTGCGCCAACTCCCCTGCCATATGCTGGGTCAGCGCCTCGCCTTTGGGACTCATGTAAATGAGCGGCCGCACTTTATTCGGACCCCACGTCTCGTCAATAGCGCGGCCCAGGACATCGGCCCTGAGTACCATGCCCGCCCCGCCGCCCGCAGGCGTATCGTCCACGGAGGCGTGTTTATCGTGGGCAAAACCGCGAATGTCTAACGCTTCCAAATGCCATAGTCCCTCTTTCAGCGCATTACCCGCCAGCGACTGGCCGAGCGGGCCCGGAAACATCTCCGGAAACAGCGTCAATAACGTTGTCCGCCACGGCGTGCTCAATTTGTCCCTGCCTCGGTTTTTGCCCGTGCTTCTGTTCGTGTCCTTTTGAGGACTTCTAACAATCCGAACGGAGGATCGACGATCTCTTTACCGTCCTCAAGATCGACAAAGTGCGCGATGTCGAGCGTAGAAGGCACTGGCGTGGTTTCCGTTTGTCCTCAACTTCAATCTCTAACAGGTTCCGGCCGCCGAAATTCAACCTGCGTCTCTGTGCTTTCTTACTCCGATACGTTGGCGTCTTCTTGATTTTTCTCGCCTGCTTCCAGACGTTCTTGAGCCTTTTTACGGGGCAGGGCTTTTTGGGGATTGTTGCCGTGTTCCCATTTGTACAATCCTTCTTGATTCAGGAAGCGCGCAACCCGATCCGTCGGTCGGGCGCCTTTCTCAAGCCAGTGCCTGACACGGTCGGAATCGAATTTAACCCGCTCGGTGCTGTCTTTGGGCAGAAGCGGATTGAATGCGCCCACCTTTTCGATGAACCGGCCGTCGCGGGGAGACCGCGAGTCGGCGATTACAATCCGGTAGTAAGGCCGCTTCTTGGCGCCGCCCCGTGCGAGTCTGATTTTAAGTGCCATGTCTTTTCTTCCCTAAGTTAAACCGGTTTCATCGCTTCACCGTTTGTTTTTTGACTTTGTCGAACCCGGGGGGAATGCCGCCGGCGGCAAACGCGCGCCCCGGAGACCGGGCAATCCCAACGCGGACATACCCGGATCCGGCGCGCCGCCTGTAAGATCGCCAAGCAAACCTTTTTTGCCCATCTTGTCCATGCGCTTCATCATGTCGGACATTTGCCGGCACATTTTGACGAGTTTGTTGACGTCTTGCACGGCGAGCCCCGCGCCCGCCGCAATGCGCCGCTTGCGCGAGCCGTTCAAGAGCTTGGGATTGGCCCGCTCCCGCGGCGTCATCGAACCAATCAACGCTTCCTGACGGATCAGCACTTTGTCGTCGAGTGCGGCGTCGGCCAACTGTTTTTGCACTTTGCCGACACCCGGCAACATGGACAGCATACCCTGCATGCCGCCGATCTTGCGCATCTGGCGCAACTGCTCCGCTAAATCGTTCAGGTCGAAGGTTCCTTCGGCCATTTTTTTGGTGAGTTTTTGTGCCTGCTTTTGATCGATGGCCTGGGTGGCTTTTTCCACCAGGCTCACCACATCGCCCATGCCCAGAATGCGGTTGGCTATGCGGTCCGCATGAAAGTTCTCAAGCGCATCGAGCTTCTCTCCGGTTCCGAGGAGTTTGATGGGGCATCCGGTTACGGCCCGCATACTGAGCGCTGCGCCGCCGCGGCCGTCGCCGTCGATGCGGGTCAAAATTACCCCCGTCAGCTTAATCCGCTTACGGAAATTCTCCGCCACATTGACTGCATCTTGACCGGTGAGCGAGTCGACGACAAGGAGCGTCTCATGGGGGTTCGATGCCTTCTCGATCTCGGCCACCTCGGTCATCATCACCTCGTCGGCCGCCATGCGCCCTGCCGTGTCGAGCAGGACAACGTCATAACCGGAGAGCTTGGCTGCCGTCATGCCGCGCTTGGCGATGTCGAGGGGGTTTTGTCCTTCGATTACGGGCAGCGTATCGATGCCCGCTTGTTGACCCAGCACGCGAAGTTGTTCTTGTGCCGCCGGACGGTGCGTATCGAGCGATACCATCAAAACCTTCTTGCGCGCCTTGTCATGGAGATGCAAACCGACCTTGGCCGTGGTCGTCGTTTTACCGGAGCCTTGCAACCCCACCATCAAAATGGGAACGGGCGTTGGCGCATTGACGCTGAGCGCATCGGTGTCCTGAATCTCCGCGCCGCCGCTCAACATGTCCACCAACTCGTCGTGGACGATTTTGATCACCATTTGCCCGGGTGTAACCGAGCGCAGCACCTCTTTTCCGACCGCGCGTCTTTTTGCCCGGTCGATGAAGGACTTGACCACGGGCAACGCCACGTCCGCTTCGAGAAGCGCCACGCGGACTTCGCGCATGGCCTCACCGACATCGGCTTCCGACAAGTTTGCGGATTTACGCAAGCGGTCGAAAATATCGCCCAAGCGGTCTGTTAAACTGTCGAACATTCGAAACTCGCTGCAAACACCGGCATCGCCAGTGGGCGAGTCCTCGCTGACTGGCGGTGATCCACTTTAAATATGAGCGCGGACCAATGATTGTCCAAAACGTCATGAAAACGGCGGGCACCCTAGGTCCGCGGTCCGTGTGAGTCAAGCTCGCCGAATGCGGCGGTCTGGTCGTGAAGTTTCAATGGATGATGCTTGTGGAGGCGGGTTCCGTTGACTCGCGATGTGGTTGACGGCGGCCTTCGACGGGAACGCTTTGCCGAGACAAGGGTCCGAGACAGCCTTAAACGTACCCGGCAGCCCCAATGAAAAGCCCAAACGCCGGGTTTTAGGGATTGGCGGTCGAAAAGGGCTGGCGCGCCGCACTCAAGCGGTCCATATAAAGTCCATGACGACGCCTTTTAAAAAGATGAACGGTCTTGGCAACGACTTTGTCGTGCTTGATGCGCGCACGCGGCCTTTGCCGCTTACCCCGGCAACCGTGATACGCATCGCTGATCGCGCACGAGGAATCGGTTGCGACCAGGTGATCGTTTTGGAGAAGGCGGACACGCCTGCCGACATATTCATGCGCATCTTCAATCAGGATGGCGGAGAGGTCGCCGCATGCGGTAACGCCACGCGTTGCGTCGCGAGGCAACTCCTTGCCGAATCGGGAAGAAATAAAGTCGTCATAGAAACAAAAGCGGGTTTGCTGCGCTGCCACACGGCGGGGGACGACGTCACGGTGGACATGGGTGTTCCCAAATTTGATTGGACGGAAATTCCTCTCAATGAACGTATGGACACGCGCAACATCGACATTGAATTGAGTTCGATTGACGCATCGACTTTGTCGAGACCGAGTGCCGTTAACGTCGGCAATCCCCATTGTGTCTTCTTTGTGGACGATGTGAACGCCCATGACATTCACGATATCGGGCCGCTTGTGGCGTTTCAGCCTTTGTTTCCCGAGCAAACCAATGTCAGCTTGGCGCAAGTGACGTCGGGGAACGCGATTCGTTTGCGTGTATGGGAACGGGGAGTAGGCGTTACCCAAGCGTGCGGGACGGCGGCGTGCGCGGTGGTGCCTCTGGGCGTGCGCAGGAATTTATGTACCCGACAGGCGACTGTGACATTAGACGGCGGGCCTCTGGCCATCGAATGGCGCGAGCGTGACGATCACGTCTTGATGACGGGGCCTGTTGCGCTCGACTACGAAGGCCGACTCGACGATGACTATTTTGAAGGAGACCGCGCGTGACGGCGTGCTCAAACATTGAAATCATCACCTTCGGTTGCCGCTTGAATACGTCCGAGTCGGAAATGATGGGCCGCCTTGCGCGGGAAGCGGATCTCAAGAACACGGTCATCGTCAATACCTGCGCGGTTACCATGGAAGCGACGCGCCAAGCGCGGCAGGCGATTCGCCGTGCGCGGCGCGACAGACCCGATGCCAAAATCATCGTTACCGGATGCGCGGCTCAAATCGACCCGGAGCGCTTTGCCAACATGACGGAAGTCGATGTGGTGCTCGGCAATAACGAAAAGTTGCACGCCTCATCTTATTCACGTTCGCTTGCGTCATCGCCGCCGCGCATGCACGTGAATGATATTATGAAGGTCACTGAAGCGCCTTATCATCAGATCGAGTCATTTCCTGGTCGGACGCGAGCTACTGTACAAATTCAGAATGGATGCGACCATCGCTGCACATTTTGCGTCATCCCTTACGGCCGCGGCAATTCGCGCAGCGTGCCGGTGGACACTGTGCTCAAACAGGTGCGGCGCTTTGTCGACAACGGCGTCCACGAAGTGGTGCTGACGGGCGTGGACCTCACGGCTTACGGCCGCGACCTTCCGGGGCGGGTGACGCTCGGCGGGATCATGGCGAAAATTTTGCATCACGTACCCACGCTCCGCCGTTTGCGCTTGTCGTCGATCGACTTCATCGAAGTTGACGATGAATTATTCCGGCTCATTGCGGAAAACGACCGGGTCATGCCCCATCTGCACCTGTCGCTGCAGTCGGGCGACAATTTGATTTTAAAGCGTATGAAGCGGCGTCACACGCGGGAAGAGGCCGTTCACTTTTGTTTGCGTGTACGCGAAGCGCGGCCTGAAGTGACGTTCGGGGCGGATTTGATCGTCGGCTTTCCAACCGAAACGGAAACGATGTTCAGGAACACCTGTGATTTGGTTGACCAATGCGGACTTACGTGGCTTCACGTCTTTCCGTTTTCGCCGCGTCCCGGAACGCCCGCGGCGCGCATGCCTCAACTCTCCGGCAAGATCATCAAGGACCGCGCGCGGCGCCTGCGCAACAAAGGCGCGTCAAATGTACAAGCCCATCTCGCGCACTATGGCCATCGGCAAGGTGAGCTTCTTTTGGAGACGGACAGACGCGGCAAGCTTGCCGATTTCACGACGCTGCGCCTTGACGAGCCCTGCGGTGGTGAACCCGGCACGCTCTTGCAAGTGTATGTTACCGGTTATGCTTTTAATGAACTTACAGGGGTTCCTGCGGCGTGAACGATGCCCGACATTCCGACGAACAGAGACGCAAAGGCTTGTTCAGCCGACTAAAAGAGCGATTGCATAAATCGAGCAGTACCATCAAGGATGGTATCACGGATATTTTCGCCAAACGCAAGCTCGATGACGTCACGTTGGAAAAACTCGAAGACCTTCTGATCGAGGCTGATTTGGGCGTCGTGACCGCGGCTAAAATTTGCGCTCAGGTCGGTGAAGACCGCTACAACAAGGATGTGTCTCCGGGCGAGGTGCGCCGCATTTTGGCCCAAGAGATCGAACGCTTGCTGGCGCCGGTCGAGGCCCCGTTGACGCTCGACCCCAAGCACCGGCCCCACATTATCCTTGTGGTCGGCGTCAACGGCACGGGCAAGACCACCACCATCGGCAAACTCGCCAAACGGTTCGCAGACGAGGGTCGCCGCGTGGTTCTGGCGGCGGCCGACACGTTTCGCGCATCTGCTATCGAACAACTCCGCATTTGGGGTGAGCGCACCGGCGCGCGGGTGATCGAAAAGCAGGTCGGCGCGGATGCTGCCGGCGTCGCTTTTGAAGCGATCGAAAAAGCCCAACAAGACGATGCCGATGTGCTCATGATCGACACGGCGGGACGCTTGCAAAACAAGTCTCATCTGATGGCGGAACTTGAAAAAGTCATTCGCGTGATCAAAAAGCGCGATGAAACGGCTCCCCATTCGGTCTTGCTTGTGCTTGATGCAACCACCGGACAGAACGCGGTGAGTCAAGTCGAAGCCTTTAAGGAGGCCACAGGTATTACCGGGCTGGTTATGACCAAGTTGGACGGCACCGCGCGGGGCGGCATTTTGGTAGCGCTTGCCGAGAAGTTCGGGCTCCCCGTTAACGCCATCGGTGTCGGAGAGAATGTCGAAGATCTGCAACCCTTTAACGTGCATGCCTTCGCCCGGGCGCTCACCGGCGACGAGATGAGCGGGCCGTGAGCGTTTCAAACCTTGTCCGTCGATAGGGCATAGCGAAACGCGCCTTGTCTCATGTCGACTGAATTGATCGTTACACGTCCGGTTCACGGAGACTCGTTGGCACAACTTTGATTACCTGTAGAGTGGTTATCGTTCTTAACGTTCTCATCGGCCGCCCGCCGACAAAATGACTGACATGCCGGCTATACCTTCAAATTCCCTCATCCGCATCGCTGTCGATTTAGGCCCGCTTTTGGTTTTTTTGGGAACCTATTCTCTTTCGGGATATGTAGTGGACGCCGAGCCGCTTATGGTGGCCACCGGCGCGCTCATGACGGCGACAGTAATCGCACTCACCGTCAGTTACATCGTCGAACGGCGCATTGCGCCTATGCCGCTGATTACGGCGGCCGTTCTCATGGTCCTCGGCGGGCTGACGCTTGGGCTCGACAACAAGCAATTTGTCTTCATGAAGCCCACTTTTGTGAACGTGCTGTTTGCTTCCGTTCTTACTGCGGGAATTTTGACCGGCCGCAATTGGATGCAATTTCTCTTCAAAGAGGCTTTCAAATTGACCGACGAGGGATGGTCCAAACTGACTTGGCGTTGGATCGGCTTCTTCTTGGCCTTGGCGGCTCTGAACGAGATCGTGTGGCGTAATTTTCCCGAGCCGTTTTGGGTGAGCTTTAAAGTTTTCGGAATTCTGCCTCTGACCGTTGTTTTTACGGTGTTGCAGGTACCGTTATTCAGGAAATACGGTGAAGAAATGACGGGTGGCGGAACCAAACTTTCCAAACCTTCCGAAAAGACGACCCCGCCTCAATAGATCTGACTCAAAGTCCTTGGTGTTCATGGCGCCCGGTTTCTCCATCCGGATTTCTGAACGGCGCAAAGGCGGTATGACCGCGCGCCTTGTCGAAATGTCCAAGGGCCCATGACACGCTGGGAAACGCAAGTTCACTTCGTGGAATATCGTTCCAGGCAAATAACGCGACGTCTTCGCTTTCAGGGCCGGCCGCGAAACTCGGCTCGGCAAGTTCGGCACGATAGATCAGTTGCACTTGGCTGATGTGAGGAATGCTGTACACGGCTAAAAGCGCGTTGATCGTAATGTCGGCTTTTGCTTCTTCTTGCGCCTCCCTCACAGCGCCGGCCTCGGGCGTTTCATGTTCCTCCAAATAGCCGGCAGGCAGTGTCCAAAACCCTTGTCTCGGATCGATAGCGCGGCGGCACAAGAGCACTTGTTCCCGCCATGTCACGACTGAACCCACGACAATCTTCGGATTCTGATAATGGACCCAGCCGCACGACTCGCAAACGAGCCTCTCTTTCGAATCCTTTGCCGGAATTTGAAGTCTGAACTTTGGCTCGTTGGCCGGCATCAAGATCATCCTTCGTTTGGCGGCAGACCAGTTTGGCACCGCCGCAGCGGTTCGTCCAGCACACAGACGAGATTGACAAATCAAAAGACTTCGAAAATTCGGAAAACGCCGTTCCCGATGTGCGGCAATGATCGGGTTGTAAGCGAAACAAATGGTTCGATCTTTTCTCCGGCGCCGCAGACAAAATCTTGAAAGAGACATGTTGCACTTGCTGACGGATGACGCCCTTGTCCATGAAAGGTACGTACATTGATTATTTGCATGCGTACTTGTATCCTCCCTACTCGTCTGATACGGGTGACTTCAATTCCGTCTCGTCTCATACAATTTTGAGAGTCCGTCAAATGGCAAAATTCGATCTCAACAAGTCGCCGGGCCATCTTCTCCATCGGGCGCAGCAATACTCATTCGATCAGTACGCCAGGGAGGTGGGGTCGGGTCGCCTGACGCCTCGTCAGTTCACTGTCTTGTACGCCGTTTCTCAAAACGAAAGCTGTAGCCAAACCGACCTCGTGAAGCTGACGGGTATCGACCGCAGTACGCTTGCGGACATGATTGGCCGCATGGTCAAAAAGCGTCTGCTTACCCGCCGCCGCACCAAGACCGATGCACGCGCAAACGCGGTCAGAATCACGGCCACCGGCCGGAAAGCGATGAATAAAGTGAGGGCAAAAGTGATGAAGGCGGACACCGCCCTTATGAAGGCCGTGCCGTCTTCGCAGCGCGCCTCTTTTCTGCGGGTCCTAAGAGCCGTATCCGATGCCATCGACAAGGAATTGGAAGGGTCATCATCGCCGCCGCGCCGCCGCCCGCCGCCCAAAAGAAAAACCAAACGCAAGAGTGCGAAGAAAGCCAGGCGCTAAAGCACGCGGTGACGCCCCTGAGTTTTTGATCATGGACCGCAAAATCCTCGCGTGACCATCCGGTTGGCGGTCTTTGCTGAGATCAAAGCGCGCTTCTACTTAACGCGGGGAGTAGTTCTTTTTCGACGTCCGATCGGGTTAACGGGCCGACATGTTTCATGACGATGCGGCCGTCGCCGTCGACAACGAACGTTTCAGGCACGCCGGTTAGTCCCCAATCGATGCCGACGCGTCCCCCATCGTCCACGCCGATACGGTGAAACGGATCACCCAACTGGTCGAGAAAAGCGCGCGCGTCATCAAGGTCGTCCTTATAATTGATGCCGATGAGCTGCACGTCTTCGCGCACGGCAAGCGCCATCAGTTGAGGGTGTTCGATTTTGCACGGACCACACCACGACGCCCAAAAATTTACGACGGAGATTTCGCCCTGCTTCAAATCCAGGTCGCTGAGTGCGGCATTTTCCGTTGCGAGTGACGAATGTGCGGTAAGAACGGGAATGTTGAACGGTCTGATTTCAGTGCCGATCAGAGCCGAGGGAAGCTCTCCCACGTCATCGCTCTGAAGCGCACGGAGAAACACGCCGGCTAATCCCGCAAATATCAGCATGGGAATCAAGAAAACCAGATGCCGCCGCATGGTCACGACTCGCTCCGCTCCGCCGCTTCCCTCATGTTTGCTTCCGTTTCCAGCCGTGCCAAGAGGTCTTTTTGTTCTCGATATGTGTGTAAACTGATGACCACGATTCCTGCCAAGACCGCGAAGGACACCAAAAAGGCTGACCAAACAAAGACGGCATACCCTCCCATAAAAAAGAATTCGCTCATGGTATGACCGGGTCTTCAGGCTGCGGCGAGCGACACTTGCAGGTTGCGCGCCCGCCGCTTCATGATTTCGGTTCGCATCCGAACCAGAAGAAGAACGACAAACAGGACCATGTAGGCAACGGTCATAATCAGCAAGGGCGTCAGAATCGTCCAATGAACCGCCGGCTCCCCGATACGGGAAATGCTGGCGGGCTGGTGCAGTGTATTCCACCAGTCAACCGAAAACTTGACGATTGGAACGTTGATGAATCCGACCACCGCAAGTATGGCGGCCGCGCGCCCCGCTTTTTGCGGGTCTTCAAGGGTCTCCCAGAGGGCGATATAACCTGCATAGATGAAGAGAAGGACGAGGAACGAGGTCAAACGCGCATCCCAGACCCAAAACGTGCCCCACATGGGCTGGCCCCACAACATGCCCGTCACCAGGGCGCAGAGCGTAAAGCCGGTGCCCAAGAGTGCTGCCGACTTGGCTGCAATGTCGGCCAGGACGTGACGCCAAATCAGCGACACGACGCTGGCCGCGGCCATGAACGTATAAGTGAACATGGCCATCCACGCGGCCGGCACGTGAACGAACATGATGCGTACCGTGTCGCCTTGCTGGTAGTCGGGCGGCGCAAAGCCCAGTCCCCAAACGACGCCGACAACCAACAGCACCGCCGAAAGGCCGCCGAGCCACGGCAACAGCGGCGCGCTAAACGCCATGAACCGATGAGGATTTGCGAGTGACCACATGGGTCTCATTTAAACTTTAGCGCCTGCTATCGCAAGGTGACACGGTGAAGCACCGCGTCACGACACGTTGAGTCGAAGAGTGGCGGCGGCGGCAATCGGCCCCAGTACCGATCCGGCCAGGGACGTTGCCGTCAAAAGCAACAGATTGGGCTCCAACCAATTGAACGCGGCGTCCGGGTCGGCGGCGCGCACGGCGTCGACGGCGCCCACGGCAAAAATCAAAACCGGCACGAAGAGAGGCAGAACCAGGAGCGCCGTCAAAAGCCCGCCGCGTCTGACGCCTACGGTGAGCGCCGCCCCGATGGCTCCGACGAAAGTGATCCCCGGTGTGCCTAAAATCAGGGTTGCGATAACGAGGATGAGCGCGGAGGATTCAAGATTGAGCAGCAACGCCAAGACCGGCGCCGCAACAATGAGCGGGAACACATTGCTTATCCAGTGTGCTGCTCCCTTCGCAAGGACGATGGATTCGAGCGGCAGTGACGACAGCGTCATGATGTCGAGACTGCCGTCTTCGAAGTCGGCTTGGAACAGGCGGTCGAGCGTCAGCATCATGGCCAGCACAAAGGCCACCCATAAGACGCCCGGCGCGATTTTGGTTAGCAACGCCACATCCGGGCCGAGGCTGAAAGGAATCATGGTCACGACAACGGAAAAAAAGACGACGCCCTGAACGGCCGCTGCCCCTTGACGGGCGGCGATGCGCAATTCGCGGCGGACGAGCGACCAAAGGTTGATTGTCAAGGTGGATCGATCGGTCACGCCGCCGCCTTTTGTCATAATGCCAGTTCCAGTACTTGTGCGCCGGGGATATCGAACGCGTCGTGAGCGGCGACGATCAAGAGGCCCCCGGACTCGCAATGCGCCGACATCAACGTGCTCAAGCTTGCCATCGCGCCGGAGTCGAGAGCGGTGCCCGGCTCGTCCAAAAGCCACAGCGGACGTTCTGCGACGACCAGGCGCGCGAGCGCGACGCGGCGACGCTGACCCGCGGATAAATATTCAACCGGCAGATCCGCCGCATTTGTCAAGTCGAATACGGTGAGCGCTCGCTCGATTGATTGCGCTCCGCCGCCCCCGCCCAACAGAGAGGCCCAAAAGGACAGGTTCTCCCGGATCGAGAGCACGGATTTGACCCCGTCCGTATGACCCAGATAGTGAATGTGTTCGCGGTCCACTTCGTTGTCTTTTGCGTCTTTGACGCCTGAAAGGCGGATAGACCCGTGACAGAGTCTCACGAAGCCGGCAATCGCGCGCAACAGAGTCGATTTTCCGGCGCCGTTCGGCCCGCGCACGATGAGCGGCGACGCCGCCTCGCAGGTGAACGACACGTGATCCAGCACGAGCCGGTCGCCGCGGACGCAACTCACCTCGTCAGCGGTCAATTTTCGGTCTTTAAACGCTACACTGCCGTATGCTCCGGAGATTTGCTCCTCCCGCCGCTCTGAAACGGCCCGCGTCCGGACGAATTCAAGTAAAACATGCCGCCTTCTTGAGGTTCATTTCAAGCGGCCCTGTCCGCCTTCCCATTCCGATGTGTCCAACTCGTCATAATGGCATGATCCGTGCCCGACACCCTTCCCATTTGCCGCACTTGCCGATAAAACACCACCCACTCATCTCGGGCAGAGGCCCGCAAGCGGCCGTCGAACGCATCTGCGAGCCGAACGCCGAAGGAACACGATGATGTCCGGTCGACGGCAAGCGATGTCAAGACAGACCGCCAAAGATGCCAGGTGAAAGGAAACAGGATCCTTGAATACGCTCGGCTTGGACAGTTACGGGACCCGCCGCAAACTCGAAGTAGGCGCCAAGACTTACGAGTATTACGGTCTAAAGGCTCTGGAAAAGCAACGGGGCTTTGCGCGGATCGCCCGCCTGCCTTTTTCGCTCAAAGTGCTGCTGGAAAACCTTCTGCGTCACGAGGACGGGCGCAGGGTCGCCAGAGATGACATCAAAAGCATGGCGCGCTGGCTCAAATCGCGGTCGAGCAAAACCGAGATTGCCTATCGGCCGGCGCGGGTCTTGATGCAGGATTTTACGGGCGTGCCGGCGGTCGTCGATCTCGCCGCCATGCGCGACGCCATGGCGGACTTGGGCGGGGATCCCGAAACGATCAACCCTCTCGCGCCGGTTGATCTCGTCATCGATCATTCGGTGATGGTGGATTTTTTCGGCACTCGCGACTCCTTCAGAAGGAATGTAGAGGCCGAATATGAGCGCAATGGCGAGCGCTACGCATTCCTGCGTTGGGGTTCGGAAGCCTTTGACAATTTTCGCGTGGTCCCGCCGGGCAAAGGCATCTGCCATCAAGTCAATCTGGAATATTTTTGCAAGACTGTCTGGTCGGAGCGGTTGACAACCGATAGAGGCGCGGTCGATCTCGCCTATCCCGACACGCTGGTCGGCACCGACAGTCATACCACCATGGTCAACGGGCTTGCCGTGCTTGGCTGGGGCGTCGGCGGGATCGAGGCGGAAGCGGCAATGCTGGGCCACCCCGTGTCCATGCTTATTCCCGAAGTGGTCGGGTTCGAAATGACGGGCCGGCTCGGTGACGGCGTCACCGCCACCGATATGGTGCTGACGGTGACCGAAATGTTGCGCAAAAAAGGCGTGGTCGGGAAATTCGTGGAGTTTTTCGGCTCCGGACTCGATCGTCTGTCACTCGAAGACCGGGCGACGATTGCCAATATGGCGCCCGAATACGGCGCCACCTGCGGGTTCTTCCCCATCGACAAAGAAACGCTGGCCTATCTCAAGGCGACGGGCCGGAGCAAAGCGCAAGTCGACCTGGTTGAAACGTACGCCAAGGCGCAAGGCATGTTCCGGACGGCGCGCACCCCTGATCCGCTGTTCACCGACACGTTGCATCTCGACCTTTCGACGATCGAGCCGTGTCTGGCCGGACCGAAGCGTCCGCAGGATCGCATCGCCTTGAAGCAGGCGTCCAAAAAATTCGCAAACGCCTTGAAACGTGAATTCAACACGGCGCGGGATGACGAAAAGAACGTGAAAGTCGAAGGAAAAGACTACCGACTCGATCACGGCGACGTGGTCCTCGCCGCCATAACCAGTTGCACCAATACGTCCAATCCGAGCGTCATGATCGGTGCGGGGCTCTTGGCCCGCAACGCCCTGAAGCGCGGCCTTGCCGTCAAACCGTGGGTCAAGACGTCCCTCGCTCCGGGCTCGCAAGTCGTCACGGAATACCTGACCGCGTCAGGTTTGCAAAAAGACCTGAACAGGTTGGGTTTTGATGTGGTGGGTTACGGCTGCACGACCTGTATCGGCAATTCCGGCCCGCTTCCGCCGGAGATTTCGGAAGCGATCCGGAAAAACGATCTGGTGGTCGCGTCGGTTCTGTCCGGCAACAGAAACTTCGAAGGACGGGTGAACCCCGACGTCAAGGCGAATTACCTGGCGTCGCCGCCGCTCGTCGTCGCTTACGCGCTGGCGGGCTCGATGACCGTCGACGTCACGCGTGAGCCCCTGGGCCGCGATAAAAACGGCGCCGCGGTCTATCTCGAGGACATTTGGCCGGCCTCGAAGGACGTTGCGGCGCTCGCGCGGTCGGTCGTGAAGCCGCGCATGTTCCGGGAACGTTATGCGGACATCTTCAAGGGCGACGGCGAATGGCGGCGAATCGAGGTCGAGGGCGGCCGCACCTATGACTGGAACGCTCGATCGACATACGTCAGACACCCTCCCTATTTTGAAGGGATGACCGCGAAGCGCGTCCCCGTGAGCGACATAGTCGATGCCCGCGTGCTCGGTCTGTTCGGCGATTCGATCACGACGGACCACATCAGCCCCGCCGGCGCGATCAAGCGGGACGGCCCCGCGGGCGACTATCTTGCGGACAGCGGCGTGGAGCCCGTTCAATTCAACTCGTTCGGGTCCCGCCGCGGCAATCATGAAGTCATGATGAGAGGAACTTTCGCGAACATCCGTATCAGGAATGAAATGGCGCCCGGCACCGAAGGCGGCGTGACGGTGCACCATCCGAGCCGGCAGCGGATGACCGTTTACGACGCGGCGATGCGCTATGCGGCCGAGGGGATTCCGCTTGTCGTATTCGCCGGAAAAGAATACGGCACCGGCTCGTCCCGTGACTGGGCGGCGAAGGGCACGAGGCTTTTGGGCGTGCGCGCCGTGATCGCGGAGTCGTTCGAGCGTATTCACAGATCGAATCTCATCGGCATGGGCGTGTTGCCGCTGCAATTTCGGTCGGGCACGACTCGCAAGTCGCTGGGACTCACGGGTGAAGAAAGAGTGACGATCAGAGGTTTGGAAGCGTCGCTCAGACCGCGCGCTCCGCTCGTGGCCCGCGTTCGCTCGGCAGGCGGCGGTGTCGTCGACGTCTCGCTCCTTGCCCGAATCGATACGCAAGACGAACTCGAATACTTCAAAAATGGCGGCATTCTGCATTTTGTGCTGCGCGGGTTGCTCACCGCAGCGTGACGGAAAGCCCTCGATGGCCGGACGCGAAAAAGGCCGCGGAGCTTTGTGCCGGGTCGTGACTCGTAATCCGCCGCGGCCCCGGTATAGTGGGCCCAAAGGTGAGGGAGACGGGATGAAACGATTCGTTGCCGCGCTGGCGGCTCTGCTGCTCTGGACGACCGCCGCCCCGGCGGCGGACCTTGAGGCCGGTCTGGACGCTTACGACCGAGGCGATTACACCGCCGCGTACAGGGAATTTCTGCCGTTGGCCGAGCAGGGAGATACCGACGCCCAATTCAAACTTGGTGAAATGTATTACCATGGCCGGGGCGTACCGCGGAGCTATGCCCAAGCCGCGGAGTGGTTTCGCAAGGCCGCTGAGCAAGGGGATGCCGATGCCCAATTCTCCCTCGGCGTCATGTACGACTTGGGCCAGGGCGTGCCGCAGAGCTATGCTCAAGCCGTTGAGTGGTACCGCAAGGCTGCCGAGCAGGGGTTTGCCCTGGCCCAAGTTCTCCTCGGCGGCATGTACCTCGAAGGCCAGGGTGTACCGCAGGCCGCCGAGCAGGGGGATGACGACGCCCAAAACGCACTTGGCGACATGTACCGCGACGGCCGGGGCGTGCCGCAGAGCTATGCCCAGGCCGTTGAATGGTACCTTAAGGCCGCCGAGCAGGGGCATGCCGCCGCCCAATACAACCTCGGCGTCATGTACGAATTGGGCATGGGCGTACCGCAGAGCGATGCCCAAGCCGTTGAATGGCGGCGCAAGGCCGCCGAGCAGGGGTTGGCCGAAGCCCAATACAACCTTGGCGTCATGTACGAATTGGGCATAGGCGTGCCTGAGAGCGGCGCCCAAGCTGTGGAGTGGTATCGCAAGGCCGCCGAGCAGGGGGATGTCATCGCCCAACATTCCCTCGGCTTCATGTATTACCATGGCCGGAGCGTGCCTGAGGATCATGTCCGGGCGTATGCCTGGATCAGTCTTGCCGCCGCGCAGGGAAATCAGAATGCCGCGGGATTTATGTTCGTGCTGCGGGAAACCATGACCGCCGCTCAAATCGCGGAGGCGCAGAGACTCAGCGTCGAACTTTTGCGCCGCATCGAGGAAGGGGCCGAAGACTAGAGCCGGGCGACGCGCTGAGCGGCAGCGTTCCGTCGAGTCCTCGGCGCATCTAGTTAAAAACGACGAATGAACGAGAGAGGGATGGGATGAGACGGTTCGTTCCCGCGCTGGCGGTGTGGCTGCTCTGGACGACCGCCGCCCCGGCGGCGGACTTCGAGGCCGGTTTGGCCGCTTACAACCGAGGCGATTACGCCGCTGCGTACAGGGAATTTCTGCCGCTCGCCGAGCAGGGGGATGTCCGGGCCCAATTCCACCTCGGCTTCATGTACGCCGAAGGCCGGGGCGCGCCGCAGAGCGATACCCAAGCCGCGGAGTGGTCCCGCAAGGCCGCAGAGCAAGGGTTGGCCACGGCCCAATTCAACCTCGGCATCATGTACTTGCAAGGCCGGGGCGTACCGCGGAGCGACGCCCAAGCCGTGGAGTGGTTCCGCAAGGCTGCCGAGCAGGGGGATGCTTACGCCCAACTCAACCTCGGCGTCATGTACCAAGAAGGCCGGGGTGTGCCGCAGAGCGACGCCCAAGCCGTGGAGTGGTATCGCAAAGCCGCCGAGCAGGGGTATGCCCGCGCCCAAAACGACCTCGGCTTCATGTACGCCGAAGGCCGAGGCGTGCCGCAGAGCGATGCCCAAGCCGTAGAGTGGTTCCGCCAGGCCGCCGAGCAGGGGAATGCCCAGGCCCAACTCAACCTCGGCGTCATGTACCGCGACGGCCGGGGCGTACCGCAGAGCGACGCCCAAGCCGTGGAATGGTAACGAAAGGCTGCCGAGCAGGGGGATGTCATCGCTCAATTGCTCCTTGACGACATGCACGTCCAAACCGCGGAGTGGCTCCGCGAGGCTGCCGAGCAGGGGATGGCACTGGCCCAATTCCACCTCGGCTTCATGTACGCCGAAGGCCGGGGCGCGCCGCAGAGCGATACCCAAGCCGCGGAGTGGTCCTGCAAGGCCGCAGAGCAAGGGTTGGCCACGGCCCAATTCAACCTCGGCATCATGTACCATGAAGGCCGGGGCGTACCGCGGAGCGACGCCCAAGCCGCGGAGTGGTTCCGCAAGGCTGCCGAGCAGGGGCATGCCGGAGCCCAACTCAACCTCGGCGTCATGTACCAAGAAGGCCGGGGTGTGCCGCAGAGCGACGCCCAAGCCGTGGAGTGGTACCGCAAGGCCGCCGAGCAGGGGTATGCCCGCGCCCAAAACGACCTCGGCTTCATGTACGCCGAAGGCCGAGGCGTGCCGCAGAGCGATGCCCAAGCCGTAGAGTGGTTCCGCCAGGCCGCCGAGCAGGGGAATGCCCAGGCCCAACTCAACCTCGGCGTCATGTACCGTAAAGGCCGGGGCGTACTTTAGGCTGCTGAGCAGGGAGATGCCGACGCCCAATGGCGCCTCGGCGACATGTACCGCGACGGCCGGGGCGTACCGCAGAGCGACGCCCAAGCCGTGGAATGGTACCGAAAGGCTGCCGAGCAGGGGATGGCCAGGGCCCAACTCAACCTCGGCATCATGTACGCCGAAGGCCAGGGCGTGCTTGAGGATTACGTCCGGGCGTATGCCTGGTCCAATCTCGCCGCCGCGCAGGGAGATCAAAATGCCGCGAAAGTCAGAGGCTTGCTGCGAGAAACCATGACCGCCGCTCGACTCGCGCAGGCGCAGAAGCTCAGCGTCGAACTTTTGCGCCGCATCGAGGAAAGAGCCGAAGACTAGAGCCGGGCGACGCGCTGAGCGGCTGCATTCCGCCGAGCCGCCCGGCTAGTCCAATCCCTTTTCCAAAAGCCGGCCCAACCGCGTCCCGAAGCCGGTCGGATCCGAGACCGGCGCGCCCTCGATGATGCGCGCCTGATCGAGCAGCAGACGGGCGGCGTCCTCGAGCTCCGGCGTGACGCCGTCGGCGTGCGCCTTTTCCGCCAGACGGCGAATGAGTCCGTGATCGGCGTTGATCTCGAGAATGCGGTTGGCGTACGGGTCGCCTCCGCCGTCCTTGCCCGACGATTGCGCCAGAATCCGTTCCATATAGTCGTCGAGCCCGCCTTCGGGGGCAACGAGGCAGACCGCGCTTTCGGTCAACCGGTCCGACCGCCGCACGTCGGCGATCGACTCGCCCAGAGTCTGTTTGATCAGCGCGATCAACGTGCCCATGGCCGCGTCGCCGGGCGCGTCGTCTCCGGTTGTCTCGCCCGTGGCGGTTTTGGCGATCGACTCGAGTTGCGCCTCACCCTTGGTCACGGACTGGAAAGGCTTGCCGTCGAAGCCTTGGGCCACGCTCACCCAGAAGGCGTCGACGGGATCGCTCAAAAGCAGCACTTCCATGTTGCGCGCGCGATAGCCTTCCAGTTGCGGACTTTGCCCGATCGTCGCCGGGTCCTCGCCGTGGATGTAATGGATCGCCGTCTGGTTGGGCACCATGTCGGCCACATAGTCTTTGAGCGTTCGCCACTCTTCCCCCTTGGTGGACTTGAAGCGGGCAAGGTTCAAAAGATCGTCGCGGCGCTCCGGATCTTCGTAAATGCCTTCTTTGATGACCGGGCCGAACGCTTCCCAGAAAGTCTCGAACCCGCTTCCGTCCTTTTTGGCCTTTTTTGTCAGTTCGGAAAATACCCGCTTGGTAACGGCCTTTCGAATACGCGCCAGGATGGGATTGTTCTGAAGCATCTCGCGGCTGATGTTGAGGGGCATGTCCTCCGAATCGATGATGCCGCGCACGAAACGCAAATAACCGGGCAACAGGTCCGCATCGTCGGTCACGAACACCCGCCTGACATAGAGTTTGACGCGGGTCGCCCGCTTCGGGTCGAACAGGTCCATCGGCCGGGTCGTCGGCATGAACAGCAGCACGTTGTATTCGTGCCGCCCTTCGGCCTTGTAGTGGATGGTCATCCACGGATCGTCGAAAACGTGGCCCGCATGATGATAGAATTCCTTGTATTGATCGGCCGTGATCTCGGATTTGGGCCGCGTCCACAGCGCGCCCACGGCATTCACCGGCTCGTCGGCAGCGTCCTGCTTTTCTTTATCGCGGACGATGATCGGAATGGCGATGTGATCGGAATAGGATTTGACGATCTGGCGCAAACGATGGTCTTCCAGAAACTCTTTTTCACCTTTCCGCAAATGAAGCGTGACGCGGGTGCCGCGCCCGTCGAGCAGTCGCTCGCGCGTTCCCGCCTCGCTCACCTCGAACGAACCCGTTCCGTCCGATTTCCAAAATAACACCGTGTCGGAGGGCACTTTACGCGTCGTCACCTCGACCTTGTCCGCCACCATGAAGGCCGAATAGAAGCCGACGCCGAATTGTCCGATCAACTGCGCGTCTTTGGCCGCGTCTCCCGTCAGTTGCTCGACAAAGCTGTTCGTGCCCGAGCGCGCGATCGTTCCCAAATTGTCGATCAACTCCCGGCGGTCCATGCCGATGCCGTTATCGGCGATCGATATGAGCCGCTTCTTTTTGTCGATATGGATTTCGATTCGGAAGTTGGGGTCGCCGTCCAACAGCGACGGCTCGGTCAAGGCTTGATAGCGCAGCTTGTCACAGGCGTCGGAGCCGTTGGAAATGAGTTCACGTAAAAAGACCTCCTTTTCGGAATAGACCGAATGCACCATCAGGTGCAAAAGTTTGGAAACTTCCGCTTGGAAGTCGTGAGTTTCGCTTTGAGCGGTATCAGTCGGCGCCATGATACGGACCTCTATCTTGAACAATTTGACAAAAGCCAAACCTCACTTGGGCAGGGTGCGGTCCGGCTTCAAGATGCAAAGTGAATAAAGACGACGCTTGACGACCTGCTAGGGTCCGTCGTCGGCCGCGCCGCTCTCTTCCTCGCTCGCATCGGTTGCGCTCTCGTCTTCCGGCGGTTCCAGCAACGAGTCGAGCGTCTTGGTCATTTGATCGAACTTGAATTCGGCAATCCCGAAAGCCCAGCCTTCCGTCCGTTCGTTGATGGACGCCGCCTCGTCTCGGGGGTTTTCGACGGACGTTTCAGGGGCAAGCGGCGTTTCCGATTCTCCGACGGTACCGTCATTCGCGGATTCCCGATCGCGAGCCGTCTCGGCTGCAGGCAGAGCCTCTTCCGCATCGGCCATGAAACTCACCCAATGTTCATCGTCCGCCTCAATCAGGTCCAGGTCCAAAATCAGGCCGTTGAAAAGACGGTAAGTGGCGCGCGAGCCGTCGGCAAAGTCGATTTCGTCCGCGGGCTTGACGTCCGTTATCGACAGACCGGCCAGTGCGTAAGCCGTGCTATTCAAGTTGAAGGCGGCCTTGGGCGTGCGGCCGTCGGGGACGACGCCCAGCGCGAAATCCGTCGACTCGGCGGACTCCCGCTCAAGCAAATAAGCGGGGCCGTCCAAAGGCATGACCGACACCGATCTGATGTCGTCGCGCGCCACGTCGATTATGTCGGCGTCGATCCAGTCGGTTTGTTCGTCCTTCACTTCGAGAATGCTCCGGGCCAGCCACGTCCGGTTCGATTCGGGCAGGCGCACGTAAAAGACATTGGGCATGGAGCCGCGGCCGCGTCGCTGCGTGTTGCCGACGATGACGCGCGCGATCACGTCGTCGGCGGCGCCGTACAGGCCGATCAGGACGCCGTCACCGTCGTCCGCCGGCGCGCCAAGCCCGATGGCTTGGTGCAATTCCGGCCGCTCCGTTTTTGATTCGGTGAGTTCGAGTGCCGCCAATCCCTGTATGGTGAGCCGGAGCGGCGGCAGGGCGGGCCGGTAGCCCCCTTTGCCTGGCAGTGACCATCGGCTGTTCGCATCGCGTACCACGTCGAATGTCTCGTCTTTGGTTTCGACCGTGATGCGCGCCACGTCCTCTGCGCGGTCGGACAGTTCGGGAAACAGGAGGCGGCGTTCGAAGTCGGAGGTCCGGTCGGCGTTTTCAAATGTGATAACAAAGGCGGCGGCAAGCACTGCGGCAAACGTTATACCGCCCAGAATGGCGAAAGACCTTGAAGGATGAGCTTTTCCGTTCGCCATTCAGCTTCCCCCTGAACGTGCCGCCGCCCGCCGCCGCCGGCGCGAATAGGCCAGGACGACGGCGAACAACGCGATTAGGATCGGCATGAGCGCAATGTTCGCGAACTTCACTTGTGTTTCCAGCACTTCGATGTCGGCCCGCAGATCGCGTTGAACGCGCCTCAGGGCCTGACGCGTATCCAACAGTTGAATTTGGAAGCGCTCGATTGCCTCTTCCTCTTCGGGCGTGAAAAGGGCCGCCGACAAGCCTTCCTCAAAGCCTTCTCCGCCTTGCGATTGAAGCTCCGCCAAACGCCGCTCCGTCTCCGCGAGCTCCGCCTCGAGGCGTCGCTGCTCCGCCAGGAATTGAGCTTCCGCCTGACGCCGCAATCTGACGACGGCGGTAAGCGGACGATCGTCACGTGCACGGCTGCGCAAACTGATGAGGTCATTGGACCCCATGAGGTTTTCGACCGCATTGGTGATGAACGTGGCGTTGTTCGCGGTCGGGATGGCGATACGCTGACCCAGAAAATTCTGTTCGCGGACCCAAAATTTATCGTCGAAGATGTCCGTGTCGGCCACTACGATTATGTTCGCCGGCACGGTCGACTCGTCGAGATGGTTTTCGTCAAGGTTTGTCAGGTCCGTGCGCGCTTCATTCTCGTCTTCCTGTGTCAACCGTTCGTCAATATCCGAGTCCGCTTCGTTCTCCGGCCGGGGAGGGCCGTCGGGAAATGCCGTTTTGACCGTGCCGGAAAGGCGCGCCGCCATGACATAAGTTTCGCCGCTCGGCGCGAACGACGTTAACAGATCATCCGGATTGAAATTCATCGCCACAGTCCCGGACTCGATCAACATGGCCTCGGTTGTGGACTGAATGAGAGGTTCGAATTGGAGTTCGCCGTCGTCGCGTTCGATGAGGTTGCCGGCGGACGCCAGATTTAAATTGTTGATGTCGGCGGTGACCAGATCGTTTTGATTGACGTCCTCGCCGTTGATGCCGAGCCAGACCACATAGTCCGTGACGGGCCGCACGCCGGGCATGCCGCTTTGAACGCGCAGCGCCCGCCCGCGGTCTCCGACCACCATGGTATCGTCAAAGCCGATGCCCCACGACTCGAACAGCGGGTCCAAGTTTGAGGATTGCGGCAAGCCCGAAGGCTGGCCCATGGGGCCCATTGCGCCGGCTGCCGCCTGCGCAACTTCGGAGAGCGGATCGACAAATACAAGCGCGCGGCCGCCGGCCAGGACGAATTGGTCGATGGCGTAAAGCGCGGGCGCCGCGAGCGCCGTCGGATGGACGATCATCAAAACGTCGATGTCTTCGCCGATCTCTTCGATCTCGGTATCAAGATTTTGAACGTCAAAGGTCTCAACCAACTCATTGTAGATCATGAAAGGCCGCGCCTGTCCCTGTATGGCGGCCATAGGCCCGCCGAGGCCCACTTCCAAAGGCAGACTGCTCAAGATGCCCAGCTTCGGCTTTTCTCCTTGAACCAGCTTGAAGATCAGTTCGGTCAGGTCGTATTCGAGAAAAGGTTCCCGTTCTTGAGCAAAGAACGGTATGACTTCGCGCCCGTCGACCGAATTCGTTCCGGCGAGGCCCATATAAAGATTCTCGCCCGTATCGAGGGGCACGGCCGTGACGCCCAACGACACGGCAATGTCCTCCTGCTCGGTAAACGGAGCGGGATCGATGATCTCCAGTCTGACCTGGCCTCCGGCCCGCGAGGCGTAATTGCGCAGCAGATCGCGGATGCGATTGCCGTAGATGCGAATTTGGGGAAACGCGCTCGCCAATTCTTCCGAATAAAAATATCGAAGCGTCACCGGCTCTTCGAGCGATTGCAGAATCTTATGGGTGCCTTCGCTCAGCGTGTATTGGCCGGTTTCCGTCAGGTCCAGTTGTGCGCCGCGAAACACGGTGCCGGCAATGATGTTCGCGCACAAAAACAGAATCACCGCCAAGAGGATCGAGACGGTCGCGAATGTCGTACGGCTCATGACGGGCATTGCTGCAACTCCAAACCTCACGCCGCTTTCCGTGATTCGATGACGACTTTGTTGACGTAGAGCCAAAGTCCGATAAGCGACACGAAGAACACGATGTCGCGCACATCAATCACACCCTTTTGGATGGATTCGAAGTGCGCAAGAAAACTGAATGAAGCGATGGTGTTTATGAGAAATTGAGGCGCCCAGGGCCGGAAGAAATCCAATACCAGCGGTAAACCGCTCAACATGAAAAGAAAACACACGACCACGCTGATCACGAACGCGATAACCTGGTTTTTGGTCATGCCGGAAACGGCCGATCCGATCGCCAGATACGCCCCTGACATGACAAAACTGCCAAGATAAGACGCAACGATCACGCCGTTGTCCGGATCTCCCAAAATGTTGACCGTTATCCAGATGGGAAAGGTGAGCCCCAGGGCGATGCCGGCAAAGATCCAGGCTGCCAAGAATTTGCCGAGTACGACGGACCACAGAGGTATGGGCAATGTCAGGATGAGTTCGATCGTGCCCGACTTGCGCTCCTCGGCCCAAAGCCGCATGGAGATGGCAGGGATCAGAAATAGATACAACCAGGGGTGAAAGAAAAAGAAAAGTTGCAGATCGGCGCGGCCGGCGCGAAAGAAATCGGAAACGTAAAACGTGAAAATACCGGTAGAAAAGAGAAAGACGACAATGAAAACGTAAGCCAGGGGCGTGGCGAAATAGCTGGCGAGTTCACGCCGAAAAACGGCCAGGGTTTGCCTCATGCCTCGGTCCTCCCGGACTCTTCGACGGTCGATGTCGCCGCCCGGTCGATCACGGCGGGCGCCGCATCCGCCGTCGTGCATTGGCGGAAAACTTCATCGAGGTGGCCGCCTTCGGCGATGAGAGCGCGTATATCCCAATCCTTGTCGGAAACAAGGGCGCTGACGCTTTCGATAATGCGCCGCGCCTTCTTGGGGAACAATGTGAACGCGACCGCGCCGTCCGCCAATGTTGCTTCGTGAATTTCGTCGACTGCGTCAATGGCGTCGAAGGCCTGACGTGCCGATGCGGTGTGATGCGGCCCGATATGAACGGTGACGGCGTTGTGGTAGCGCGACCGCGCCGCCATGTCTTCCGGCGTTCCGTCCGCCACGATCAAGCCTTTGTCGATGATCATGGCCCGCGAGCAGACCGCATCCACTTCTTCGAGAATATGTGTCGATATTATGATCGCCTTGTCCTTGGCCATGGTCGCGATCAACCGACGGACGGCGAATTTTTGGTTGGGATCGAGTCCGTCGGTCGGCTCGTCCATGATGAGCACCGGCGGATCGTGAAAGATGGCCTGCGCCAAACCGACTCGGCGCTTGAATCCTTTGGACAGTGTGTCGATCGGCTGATCGAGCACCGAGTCCAGTTGTGTCCGCGCCACCGCCCGAGACAGCGACGCTTCTTTCTTGTCGCCGCTGAAGCCGCGAACCTCAGCGACAAAGTCGAGAAACTGGCGCGGCGTCATGTCTCCATACGCAGGCGCACCCTCAGGAAGGTAGCCCACAACGGTTCGGGCCTCGATGGAATCGGTTGCGATGTCGTGTCCGCATATGGTTACGGACCCTGCCGTTGGTGTGAGAAAGCCCGTAATCATTTTCATGGTGGTCGATTTTCCCGCCCCGTTGGGACCGAGAAATCCAAGCACTTCTCCCTTGTCGACCGAGAAACTGATACCGGCTACGGCCGTGATCGAATCGAATTTTTTGACGAGGCCGTCGACCTGAAGCATCGGCTGGGACATGGGTTTCGCTTAGCGGACAAGTAAGCTGACGTTGATCAATGGAGAAACCAGGGTCTCATTGTGTTCGCCAAATGACATAGTCAAATGCCGCCGGGGGTTCAAGTGCTCGCGAGATGCTTTAATCATGTTCGCACTGCCATTGCGCGGCTTTTCCGAGAATCCGGCTCCTTAACTCTGCGAGACGCAGCTCTCTTGCGCCCATGTCGTTTCGGCGCGCTTGTTCCTCCGGCCAGGGGCTGGCGTGCAGAGCGTCGAATAGATTGCGATGTCTTCCTGATCCCCCTGATCTGCGGCCTTGCGGAGTCACTCCGCGGCCTGAGCGTCGCTCTGCGGCACGCCCAAGCCGAAGTCGTACATGATGCCGAGGTTGACTTTGGCTCCGGCATGCCCCTGCTCTGCGGCCTTGCGGTACCATTCGACGGCTTTGGCATCGCTCTGAAGTATACCCCGGCCGTATTCGTACATGCCGCCGAGGAAGAATTGGGCGTCGGCATCCCCTTGCTCGGCGGCCTTGCGATACCACTCCGCGGCTTGGGCGTCGCTCTGCGGCACGCCCCGGCCATTGCGGTACATGATGCCGAGGTTGAGTTGGGCGTCGGCATCCCCCTGCTCGGCGGCCTTGCGATACCACTCCGCGGCTTGGGCGTCGCTCTGCGGCACGCCCCGGCCAGCGCGGTACATGCGGCCGAGGAAGAATTGGGCTCGGGCCAACCCCTGCTCGGCGGCCTTACGGTACCACTCCACGGCTTGGGCGTCGCTCTGCGGCACACCCCGGCCGTAGCGGTACATGCTGCCGAGGTTGAATTGGGCGTCGGCATCTCCCTGCTCGGCGGCCTTACGGTACCACTCCATGGCTTGGGCGTCGCTTTGCGGCACGCCCCGGCCTTCAAAGTACATGAAGCCGAGGTTGAATTGGGCCAGGGCCAACCCCTGCTCGGCGGCCTTGCGGGCCCACTCCACGGCGTGGCCATCGCTCTGCGGCACGCCCCGCCCATTGGCGTACATGAAGCCGAGGTTGAATTGGGCTCGGGCCAACCCCTGCTCGGCGGCCTTACGGTACCACTCCACGGCTTGGGCGTCGCTTTGCGGCACGCCCCGGCCGTCGACGTACATCTCACCGAGGCTCCATTGGGCGGCGGCATCCCCCTGCTCGGCGGCTTTGCGGGTGCGGGCCAACGCCTGCTCGGTGCCCTTGCGGTACCACTCAACAGCTTGGGCATCGCTCTGAGGTACGCCCCGGCCGTCGCGGTACATGTCGCTGAGATTGACTTGGGCGAAAGCATCCCCCTGCTCGGCAGCCTTGCGGTACCACTCGAAGGCTCGGGCGTCGCTCTGCGATACGCCCCGGCCGTCGCGGTACATGTTGCCGAGGAGGTTTTGGGCGGCGGCATCGCCTTGCTCGGCCAACGGCAGAAATTCTCTGTACGCGGCGGCGTAATCGCCTCGGTTGTAAGCGGACACCCCGGCTTGAAAGTCCGCCGCCGGGGCGGCGGTCGTCCAGAGCAGCCAAGCCGCCAGCGCGGTAACGAATCGTCTCATCACATCTCCTTCTCGTTCATTCGTCGTTTCTTTCGATCAGTTGCGCCGAGGACTCGACGGAACGCAGACGCTACGCGCATCGCCCGGCTCTAGTCTTCGGCTCCTTACTCGATGCGGCGGAAAAGTTCGGCGCCGAGTCTCTGCGCCTCCGCGAGTTGATCGGCGGTCATGGTTTCTCGCAGCACATCTCTGGCTTCCGCGGCATTTTGATCTCCCTGCTCGGCGGCAATGTTGAACCAGGCATACGCCCGGACGTAATCCTTAGGCACCCCCCGGCCTTCGGCGTACATGTCGCCGAGGAGAGCTTGGGCTGGGGCATACCCCTGCTCTGCGGCTTTGCGGAACCACTCAACGGCCTGAGCGTAGTTCTGCGGTACGCCCCGGCCTTCGGAGTACATGTCGCCGAGGAGAGCTTGGGCTGGGGCATACCCCTGCTCGGCGGCCTTGCGGGTCCACTCCGCGGCTTGGACATCGCTCTGCGGCACACCATGGCCTTCGGCGTACATGAGGCCGAGGAGGCCTTGGGCCCGGGCCATCCCTTGCTCTGCGGCCTTGCGGGTCCACTCCACAGCTTGGGCATCGCTCTGCGGCACGCCCTGGCCTTCTTCGTACATGCGGCCGAGGTTGAATTGGGCTTTGGCATACCCCTGCTCGGCGGCCTTGCGGTACCATTCGACGGCCTGAGCGTCGCTCTGCGGCACGCCCTGGCCCCTACGGTACATGACGCCGAGGTTGTGTTGGGCCAGGGCCAACCCCTGCTCTGCGGCCTTGCGGGTCCACTCCACGGCTTGGGCGTCGCTCTGCGGCACGCCCTGGCCTTCACGGTACATACCGCCGAGGTTGTATTGGGCGTCGGCATACCCCTGCTCGGCGGCCTTGCGGGTCCACTCCACAGCTTGGGCGTCGCTCTGCGGCACGCCACGGCCTTCTTCGTACATGCGGCCGAGGTTGTGTTGGGCTGGGGCAAACCCCTGCTCTGCGGCCTTGCGGGTCCACTCCACAGCTTGGGCGTCGCTCTGGGGCACGCCCTGGCCGTCGCGGTACATGACGCCGAGGTTGTATTGGGTGGCGGCCAACCCCTGCTCTGCGGCCTTGCGGGTCCACTCCACAGCTTGGGTATCGCTCTGCGGTACGCCCTGGCCATCGCGGTACATGACGCCGAGGTTGTGTTGGGCTGGGGCATGCCCCTGCTCGGCGGCCTTGAGGAACCACTCCGCGGCTTGGGAATCGCTTTGCGGCACGCCCCGGCCTTCTTCGTACATGCGGCCGAGGTTGTGTTGGGCTGGGGCAAAACCCTGCTCTGCGGCCTTGCGGGTCCACTCCACGGCTTGGGCATCGCTCTGCGGCACGCCCCGGCCTTCACGGTACATGTTGCCGAGGTTGTATTGGGCTTTGGGATTCCCCTGCTCGGCGGCCTTGCGATACCACTCCACGGCTTGGGCGTCGCTCTGCGGCACGCCGCGGCCTGCGGCGTACATGCCGCCGAGGAGGAATTGGGCTCCGGCATGCCCCTGCTCGGCAGCCTTGCGGGACCATTCCACGGCTTGGGCATCGCTCTGCGGTACGCCCCGGCCATCGCGGTACATGACGCCGAGGTTGTGTTGGGCTGGGGCATGCCCCTGCTCGGCGGCCTTGAGGAACCACTCCGCGGCTTGGGAATCGCTTTGCGGCACGCCCCGGCCTTCTTCGTACATGCGGCCGAGGCTGGATTGGGCGTCGGCATCCCCCTGCTCGGCGGCCTTGCGGGTCCACTCCACGGCTTGGGTATGGCTCTCAGATACACCCCGGCCGTAGTTGTACATATCGCCGAGGAAGAGTTGGGCTTTGGTATCCCCCTGCTCGGCCAACGGCAGAAACTCTCTGTACGCGGCGGTGTAATCGCCTCGGTCGTAAGCGTCCAGACCGGCCTGAAAGTCCGCTGCCGGGGCGGCGGTCGTCCAGAGCAGACAAGCCGCCAGCGCGGCAACGAATCGTCTCATTACATCTCCTTCTCGTTCATTCGTCGTTTCTTTCTATCAGGTGTGCCGAGGGAGGGGCTAGACGGAACACCGCCGCCGCGCGAATCGCCCGGCTTTAGTCTTCGGCTCCTTCCTCGATGCAGCGGAAAAGTTCGGCGCTGAGGTTCTCCGCTTCCGCGAGTTGAGCGTCGGTCATGATCTTTCGCAGCGAGTCACTGCTTTCCTTTGATGATCGGCTTTACTTTCGAGACCGGCCCGGGTCCTTCGCGGAACCCGTGGGGCTGGGGGACTGATTTACCGAATCCCGCGTTGAGCCCGGGCCTAGCCGACACTCATGATATGGTTGGGCTTTGAGGCATCCTCACGGCCGAATTTGGGCATTTTGGTGGCCGACTTTGATGTTTGGTCATTTTGATGTGACGTCCTCGAACGTTGTCGGCACAGGATAAGCAAAGGGCCATAAACGATGGATCGAAGCATTTCTCTGAACAAAGACATTCTCGATTACATTGCAACTGTAGGTGTACGTGAACATCCCGTACTCGCCGATTGCCGTGAGCAAACCGCCGCCGCCGAAGAACTCTCCATCATGCAAATTTCACCGGAGCAGGGCGCGTTCATGGCCATGCTGGTCCGACTTTTGGGCGTCAAGCGCACAATGGAAATAGGGGTCTTTACCGGTTACAGCGCGCTTGCCGTGGCGCTGGCGCTGCCGGACGACGGCCGGGTGACGGCGTGCGACATTAGTGAGGACTATGTCGGCAAGGCGCGAGGCTATTGGAGGCAAGCGGGTGTCGAGCACAAGATCGATGCTCACGTTGGACCCGCCGAAAAGACGCTTGCGTCTTTGGTTGAAGAGGCCGAGGGCGAGACGCCTTATGACTTTGCCTTCATCGATGCCGATAAGACGGGCTACGATGCCTATTACGAATATGCGTTAAAGCTCTTGAGGCCCGGCGGACTCGTCGCCATCGACAACGTACTTTGGGGAGGCAGAGTGGCCGATCCGGCCGATACGACGGACACGACCCAAGCGCTTCGTACACTGAATGATAAAATCGCGGAAGATGATCGCGTCGACATCGCGCTTGTTCCCATAGGAGACGGTGTCTTTCTGTGCCGCAAGAGATAAACGGCGCACGGACCATGGCTTGATCTTTAAAGCAAAACCCGCAATTCTATCGTTCACATGAAGGCAGCAACCGGCCAACGCGCTCTGTGGTTTTCGGCACGCACTTCTCCTCCGGCGTCAAGCGTTGTCTATTTTAACCGCAAGGAACTGAACGCGATCCTCCAAGCCTATGGGCGGGGGGTGATCGGCGGCGAATGGCGCGACTATACCATCGACCATCTGCGCGACGTGGCCGTGTTCAGCATCTTCCGTTACGCTCGCCAAGTGCCGCTTTACCGAATCGAAAAGCGGCTGAAACCGACGGTTCGCCAAGGAGCCTATTCAATCATCGCGCCCACCGGCCGGATCCTCAAGCGTCATCACGAACTTGAGAATGTCCTCCGACTTTTTGACCGGAGAAAACTCTCACTCGTCGAAGCCCGGATTTGATCGGGTTTCGGTGTGCGTTCAAGTTTTTCGACAACCATCCCGAAAACCGGCTTGGGGGGGCGTGGAATGAGAACCGCTTTCGCTTCGCGCCCGTGACGGGAGGCCGGGAAGGCGTTTCAGGACATTCAGGCCGGTTACGCAATCCGTAGTAAAAGCCCCCGGCAGCGAGGGCGGCCGGGGGCTTTCATGTTTGTTCCGGATACGCGATCAGTTGCGCGCGGTTCCGAACAGCCGCAACAACATCAAGAAGAGATTGATGAAGTCGAGGTAGAGGTTGAGTGCGCCCGAGATCGCCTTTTTGCTCATGATCTCGCTGCCGTCGCCTTCAAAGTAATTTTCTTTGATGCGCTGCGTATCGTACGCCGTCAGACCGACGAACACGATTACGCCAATCGCTGAAATCGCGAAATCCAACGCGGACGACTGCAGGAAAATGTTCACGATCATGGCGAGGATTATGCCGATGAGACCCATGAACATGAACGAGCCCATGCCCGTCAAATCGCGCCGCGTCGTGTAGCCGTAAAGGCTCATGGCGCCGAACGTGCCGGCCGTGATGAAGAACACCCGCGCAATGCTTGCCCCTGCATAGACCAGGAAGATGTAGGCCAGGGACAGGCCCATCACTCCGGAAAATACCCAGAAGGTGGTTTGCGCCGCGCTCGCGCTCATCCGGTTGATGCGTGCGGAAAAGAAAAACACGATCCCCAGCGGCGCCAACATCACGACCCACTGCAAGGGTGTGCCGTAAATGATGTTTAGCAAGGCAGGCGTGTTTGCCGTCATATAGGCGACAACGCCGGTAAGGGCCACGCCCATGGCCATATAGTTATAGACGCGGAGCATGTAAGCCCGGAGACCTTCGTCGATCTCGTAGGCTCGGGCCCCCGCTGCTTGGCGCATATAACGCTCTTGATAATCAGACATGTTCGCTCGTTCCTTTCAGAAATTCACTCAAGGTGTGCGATGCACTCTAATATCGGGGATCATTCATCGGGATTCAAGTAAATCCGCACATTCCAAACGCAGGTTGACCGATCTCGATGACGGGTTGTTGACGGCCGCGTCTCTATTCCGACCGGAGAATCGGGGCGGCTTTTTGGCCGAGCACACGCCACGTTCCGAACAATCCCAGAGCGACTGTGGCGACAGTCGCGCCTGTGACGGTGCTGCCGAGTGTCACAGGCAGCCAGTACCACTCCGCCTCCATCATGCGCGTGACGATCAGATAAGCGGCAATGCTGCCCGTCACCGCCGAAACGAGTGCCGTGCCGAGTCCGAGAATTGCGTATTCCATGACGTATGCCGCCAGCACCCGCCGCCGCGTCGCGCCCAGGACCTTCATCACCACCGCATCATAGACTCGGTGACGATGACCGGACGCCATGGCGCCCGCGAGCACGAGCACGCCGGCCAGAAGCGTGACGCTTGTTGCGGCCCGCACCGCCATGACCAGATCGCTCAATAGTTCATTGATCGCTTCGAGCGCGTCCCTGACCCAAATAATCGTGACGTTGGGAAACGCGTCGGTGACGGCTTCATGCACGTCGTTTTCCACCTCGGGCGGCAGTTTAACCGTCACCATGTTTTGCTGGGGGGCGTTTTCCAGCGCTCCCGGCGCAAAGATGATAGCGAAGTTCGCACCTCCTTCGGTCCATTCGATATATCGGAAATTGGCGATCTCGGCAGTGATCTCCTGGCCCACGATGTTAAACGTCATCGTGTCGCCGATGTTCAAGCCAAGCCCGCGGGCAATTTCTTGACCGATCGATAGCAAAGGCGGACCGTTGTAATCGGCCGGCCACCATCGACCTTCGACGACCCGCGTGCCGGGAGGTATATCCCGTCGATAGGTCAAATTGCGCTCGCGTGCGACCACCCATCTTTGATCGGCATCGACGCGGGCGTCGCCCGAAGGCGTTCCATTGATCTTGACGATTCCTCCACGGATCATCGGAAACCTTTGGTACTCGGTCGCCCCTGGGATACCGGCAAAGAAGTCATCAAAGGCTTCCACTTGATCGCGTCGAATGTCCAAGCCGAAGAGTGACGGCGCGCGCGACGGCACTTCGTCGTTCACTTGTCTGGCGAAGTTGCCGTTGACGAGAGACACGCCGACGAGCAGCGTCAATCCGAGGCCCAGCGAAACAACGACTCCCGCCGTGGGCGTGCCGGGCCGGTACAGGTTTGACAAAGCCAGACGCAGGCCCGGATATTTGGGACGGCCTGCCGCCTTGGCAAGACGCATCAAGCCGAAAGCCTCAAGACGCAAAAACAAGAAGATGGATGCCACGCCAATTAAAAAATAAACGGCGAACAGGCGGTAGGGCGTGAGCCCGATTGCCATGGCGCACAGTCCGGCAAACGCGCCGATCGTTCCCGTCACATAACTCCGCCGAGGCCAGGGCCGCATCGGAGCTACGATGTCGCGAAACAGACTGCCTGCCGGCACTTCACGGGCGCGGGCAAGCGGCCAGATGGCAAAGGCAAGGGTCGTGAGAAATCCATAAATCGCCGCAACCGCAAGCGGAATGGGATGGATAGCCGTGCGCACTTCAATGGGCAGCCGGTCGCCGATAAAGCCGTTGACGATCACCGGTGTGGCGGCGCCCAGAGCGAGCCCCATGGCGATACCTGCGGCGGCCAATATCAAGACTTGCGCAAGATAGGTTTCAAAAATGAGCGCGCCGGGCGCTCCCAGACATTTGAATGTCGCGATGATCTCGGTCTTGCGGTCGAGATAAGCGCGCACCGCGTTTCCGACGCCAACACCGCCTACCAACAAGGCGGTGAGAGCCACCATCGTCAAAAACAGGCCGACGCGCTCGATGAATGCGTCCGCACGAAACGCGTTTTCAGCGGGGCTGCGGATGAGCCACGGGTTCGCGGGAAACCTGTTCTCCGCCCGCTGCTTGAATTTATCGGCGTCGTCGCCCTCGGGCAGCCTCAGCCGGTACTTGTAAACGACGCGGCTGCCCGCTTGAATGAGACCGGCCTGATCGAGTGCCTCTTTCGCGAGAAAGACTCGTGGCGAAAACAGGAATCCCTGATTGTTCACGCGGTCCGGTTCGCGTGCGGTCACGGCGCGGATCTGAACATCAAGCACGCCGACTTTGACAAGGTCACCCACCCGTACGCCCATGCGCGGCAGTGCTTTGGGCTCGACGACCGCACCCCAAATGCCGTCTTGCTGGACGAGGGCGTCATGGAGATTGCCGTCGCCTTCCAGCAAGACCCGGCCAAACAGGGGATAGAAAATATCGGGCGCTTTGACGTCGATAAGGCCGCGCATGTCGCTTTCGAGACCGCGGCCCATGCTCCGCATTTCGCGTACGGCCGAGACGAAGCCTTGGTTGTTCAGCCATGCAAGCTCATCTTTTGTGGCGGCCCGTTGCGTCATCAGGACTTCGACGTCGCCGCCCAGAATGGCTTGGGATTGGTCTTTCAGACCTTGGCGAAAGGCCTCCGTCACGGAACCTACCGCCGCGATTGCCGCAACTCCCAACGTCAAGCAGGCCAGGAAGACGCGGAAGCCGCTTAATCCTCCACGCAACTCGCGGCGTGCGAAAATCGTTGCCAAACGTAGATTTGCGAAGGGTTTGGCTTTCATTGTCATGGGGAAATCGTCATTAAGCCCGCTTCCTTTGCGGTGCTGGGCATGTCGCTGTCGACCCGGCCGTCGCGCAGACCGATCACGCGATTACAGCGGGCCGCCAGTGACGGATCGTGCGTGATCAGAATCAGAGTCGTGTCCCGGGTATCATGGAGACGGAAAATCAAGTCGATGATCTGATCGCCCGTGGCGCCATCCAGGTTGCCCGTCGGCTCGTCCGCCAGCAGAATTTTGGGTCCGAATGCAACTGCACGGGCAAGCGCAACGCGCTGCTGTTCGCCGCCCGACAATTGACCCGGATAGTGGGTGAGCCGTTCGCTCAAGTGCACTTCGGCCAACTCATCCGCCGCCCGCGCGAAAGCGTCCTCCCGGCCCGCAAGCTCGAGTGGAACGGCTACGTTTTCAAGCGCCGTCATGGTCGGCACCAAATGGAACGATTGAAAGACAATTCCCACATGTTCGCGCCGGAATCGGGCCAACTCGTCTTCGTCGAGATCGGTCAAGACGCGGTCCGCGGCGCGTACCACGCCGGATGTGGGCCGCTCAAGCCCCGCTAAAACCATCAAGAGTGTAGATTTGCCTGAGCCCGAAGGGCCTACCATCCCGATTGCTTCGCCCGCTTCGACCGCAAGATCGATTCCGCGCAGGATGTTGACGGGGCCTGCTTTGCTCTCCAGCGTGAGATGGATGTTGCTGAGTTGGATCAGGGGAGTGGTTGACGATTGCGCTGCCGACATGGGATCACTTTAGCGTTGCAAACTTAAATTAGAAGGGCATATCCCTATATGAACACTGTTCGCGAACTTTTGAGACGGGTTCGCCAAGAGATGATCGAAGATGTCAAGACTTTCAAGTGGGCCAACCCCATGGTTCGTTCCTATTCCTTCCTTCTTACGGCATGCTTAAGCGTTTCGGCCCTTTTGATGGGGTTGAATATCGCCCGGGCCAACGCGCCGGTTGTCGTCGTCATGCTGGGAGATAGCTTGACGGCGGGCTACGGCCTTGACGAGGGCCAAGCCTTGCCTGCCAAATTGGAAGAGTGTCTAAGGGGTCGGGGCTATAATATTGAAATCCGCAACGCGGGCATCTCCGGCGATACCACCGCCGGCGGCCGTGAGCGCATCGAGTGGTCGGTCGGAGACGATGTCGACGCCGTGTTTGTGGCGCTCGGTGGCAACGACACGTTGCGCGGGATTCCGCCTGCGGAAACCAAAAAGAATCTTGACGCGATCATCACTCAGTTGAAGAAGCTCGACGTGCAAATTTTGCTGGCCGGCATGTTGGCGCTGCCCAACTACGGGCCGGAATACGCCGCCGAATTCAACGCCATCTATCCGACTGTCGCCCAACGCCATGACGTGTCGCTCTATCCGTTTCTTTTGGACGGTGTGGCCGGCAACCCGGCCTTCAATCAGGACGACGGTATCCACCCCAATGAGGCGGGCGTCGCCGTCATCGTCGAGAACATGGCGGCGTTCCTGGTATCAATGCTGTTTGAAGACGCACCCGACGTTTCGCAGTCCTATTCGGACTGATCCGACCCCTTGTTCCTTAGGCGTATATCGAAACATGGCCCGACTTTTCGCCGGACTCGAAATTCCGTCAAATGTTCGTGCGCAACTTTTGTCTTTGCAGGAGGGTGTGCCCGGCGCGCGCTGGCGCGCCGAAGATAATCTTCACTTGACGTTGCGTTTTATCGGTGAAGTAGACGCCCATATGCAGCGCGATATCGACAGTGCGCTTTCCCAAATCGATGTGCCCGCCTTCGAGCTTTGCTTGAAAGGAGTGGGGCGGTTCGGCAAAGATCGACCGCGCGCGCTGTGGGTGGGTGTCGAAGACGACATGTCCGTATCCCGTCTTGCCAGAAAAATCGAGGCGGCATTGCAACGCAGCGGCTTGGAGCCCGAGCGCCGTAAATTTACGCCCCACGTGACGTTGGCTTATCTGGACGCCGCGCGGCATGATCGCGTAAACACGTATGTGGCGGAACACGCGGATTTCAGATCGAACAGTTTTTCAGTTGACCGCTTCGTTTTGTTTCAAAGCTACATGGGCAAAGGCGCCAGTCATTATGAGGTGCGAACTCGCTACCCTCTCACCGACATGTCGGCGATGCAAGATGACCAGGACACGTCCGATTGAGCATGGCGTACTTTGAAACCCTCGAAGATCGCGTCGCCGCTTGCTGCGTAATCGACTTTCCAATCCTGAATCGGCGTGGCGGACGATTTCATCAGGAATGACACAATGCCGTGCTACAAAAACATTGTCATTCTCACTGGCGCCGGCGTGTCGGCGGAATCAGGGCTCGGCACGTTTCGCGACAAGGACGGTCTGTGGACCAGATACGACTTGAACGAAGTGGCGACGCCCGAGGGCTTCGCCCGCGACCCGTCTCTCGTTCATGCGTTTTACAATATCAGGCGGCGCAATGTGCTGGCATCCAAACCTAACGCCGCCCATACCGCACTAGCCAATCTGGAACACAGGTCAAGCGCGACCGTTTTGCTGATCACGCAAAACGTCGACAATTTGCACGAGCAGGCGGGTAGTCGAAATCTTCTTCATATGCATGGCGAATTGTTGAAAGTGCGTTGTGCCGCGTGCAAATTTGTGGGTTCATGGTTGGACGATCTGTCTGTCTCGACCGCGTGTCCGCAATGCGGCGCGCCGGGTGGGCTTCGACCCGATGTGGTTTGGTTCGGTGAAAGGCCGAAGTACATGGATGATATTTGCGGCGCGCTTTCGCGCTGTGATCTCTTTATCTCCGTCGGAACCAGCGGTTCCGTCTATCCCGCCAACAGCTTTGTCGCGGAGGCGCGTGCAGTCAATGCGCGTACGGTGGAACTGAATTTGGAGCCGTCGGAGGATGCATCGCTGTTCGCCGAGAAACACTACGGACCGGCGACGGAGATCGTGCCACGATATGTCGATGATCTGCTTGCATAAAACCGACAAAACAGGAGATTGACCATGGCCGAAAAACTGAGCGGCGCGGTGCGCAAAGAAGCACTCGGTAGACTGTCGGGCTGGGAGGTTGATGAGGGTCGCGACGCCATAAGTAAAAAATTTCAGTTTGCGGATTTTATCGAGGCGTTCGGATTCATGACGCGCGTTGCCATGAAAGCGGAAGCCATGAATCATCATCCTGAATGGTTCAATGTCTATAACCGCGTCGAAGTTACCCTGACGACCCACGACGTGGGCGGATTGTCTCAATCCGACATTGAACTCGCCCGGTTCATGGACGTGAACGCCAGCTAGTCAACGTCGCCATTCCTGGACGTGATGTCGGGCAAGCTCATCCATGGCCTTGGCGGCGGCGCGTATTGCGCTGCCGTCCGGCCAACAGGACGATGCAGGCTGAAGCTGTCTGCCGTTTCAAACGCGACTCTTTGATTTCTTATCCGTAATCGGCGTATCCGGCGCCGCCAAAGGCGTCGGTGGCGGTTCGTTTTTGCCGAGTTTCGCCTCGCGTCTTGTGATGTAGAGCGTGGACGCGATGATCACGGCGGATCCCGCATAGGTCCAGACATCGGGTAAGTCACCGAAGAAAAAGTAACCGGCGATGCCTGCAAGCAAAAGACGTACATAATCGACGGGCGCCAACGCCGTAGCCTCGCCTGTGGCGAATGCGCGGATAAAGCACCCTTGTGCAGACACCGCGATCACGCCCATGAGAATGAGGAGAAACCACTCTTGAGTCGTCGGCGTCTTCCATGCGAGGGCTGTGGGAATGGCAAGCAACAAAGTGCCGCACACGCCTGAATAGAACAGAAGCGTCGCCAAACTGTCGGTGCGGGCGAGGACTTTGACGCTCGTCGCCGCGATTGCCAAACATAAGGCGCCTATTACGGCGCCCATTGCCGCCGGCTCGATCGAGACCGTAGGTCGTAACATAATCAGTACGCCAATGAATCCGGTCATTGTGGCTGCGATGCGCCGCCAGCCGACGATTTCGCCTAGAAAGAATATGGCGAGTGGCACGACAAAAAGATTGCGCGAGAAGCTCAAAGAAGTTACGTCCGCCAGCGGCAAGTGAATATAGGCATAGAAATTGGCGACGATGGAGACGGCGCCTGCCACGGCGCGCAAAACCTGCAGCCACGGCCGCTTCGACTTGAAACTCCGAGAACCCGCACGAATCAAAAACGGCAGGGCAATCAGTGCTGCGGCGAACGCCCGAAAAAAACCGATCTGAAAGCCGTCAAGCCGGGCGCCCAGATGTTTGGCGATCACTCCGACAAAAGTGAAAAGAAGCGAAGAGACAAGCAGCCACAACGTACCGCGCAAGTTCGGAGGGAGTGTTAGAAGACGGCCCTCGACCGCCGCCCAAGCCTCTTGCGCCCGTGCGGCGCTTGGCAAGGGCGGACGTTCTGATTCTGAAGTTGATTTTTTCACGTCTTCTCGTCCACTGTTCGCGGTGTTCCGCCGTCCTAACACTTTGTTTACGATCCCGTAACAGACTCCGAACTCGTCAGAACGCGAAGCAATCTGTATGTCGGAGTCATAACTGTCCACCATGTCTGAACCATCGGCAGCGCGGAATTCCACACCGTCACAGTACCGTTTCAGCACCGAGGACTTTGCGCGGATCGCCAGCGGTTATGAAAATCGAACCGGCCGCTCGGCTTGGGTAGGCTACGGCTTTGCTGCGCCTGATGCCCGCGATCTTGCACGTGTCTTTTTGATCTCCGAGGACGGCCTGGGCAATCACTTTATTTTGACCCAACCGAGTCCGGGCTTTTATGAAATTTCCGCGTCTGACGGAAGTTTGTTGTGGTCGGGGTCCGGGCTCGATAATTTGCTTGAAGCGTTTGCGCCTAAGGGTTCGACTGATTTGTCTTGAGTCCGTCCGCGATGGAATGAAGCAGCGTGCTGGAAGTTCGCGGGTCACAGCGCTCCTCTCAGGCTTGAGCGTTACATGTCATCGTCGATACGTGGTGCCGTTGAAAACGGCGGCGGCGGGCACGAATGTGGCAGTTTCTCGAATTTTTCTGTACATGTGGGTGCTGCAAAGACCTGAGGGTCTAACGAATGCCGAGACATCGATAAGACCGGATACTCAAGGGAAGATACCATGGACATCGATATCATTCTGGAGCCGGACCTTACGCCCGGGCAAATCACCGAACTGGGCCTGGCTGCCGAGCGGTATGGCATCAGGGCTGTCTGGTCGTCGAATTACTTCGCTCATTGGGATGGCTTTTTGAGCCTTGTACCCCTTGCCCAATCGACCAAGCGCCTGCTCATGGGTCCGCTGGCTGTGAGCCCCTTTGAAATGCATCCGATGAAAATCGCCAATGCGCTTTTGACTCTCAATGAAATGAGCGACGGCCGTGCCGCGGCGGCGGTGGGCGCCGGTGAGGGCAATCTTGATGCCATGGATCTCAAAAAACCGAAAAAGATCGTGCTCGCCGTCCGCGAAGCGCTGGAGATGATCAGGCAGGCAGGTGCGGGCGGCCTCAAGGCCTCGGGTTACAGGGGCGACATTTTCAACATGACCTATCCCTGTTCCATGGATTGGGTGAAGGCTTCGCCGCCGCTTGTCTACGGCACTGCCTATCGTTTTCAAATGATGCGCATGATAGGGCGCGTCGCCGACGGCTGTTTCATCGGGTGCACACCGCCGGAGTATATGGCGCCGGCTGTGCACGAGGTCCGGACCGGTATTTCCCGCCGTGAGAATTCGAATGATCCATTCCGAGTCAACACGTTTTGGGCTTGGCATATCAAGGCTGACCGCGACGAGGCGTTCCGCGAGTCCCGCCGCGAGCTCGCTTGGCGCGCGCGGAAACTGGATCCCGAATTGGTCTCGCTTTACGTCTCCGAGGAAGAGACGCGAATGGTCAAAGACAATTTCCAGGCTTTCGTTCAGGCTTGGTTCGATCGCTCAGGCAACATCAAAGGCATTCCCGATCACGTCACCACGGCGCTGTGTGAAGGGCTCACGTCGACCGGCGGACTCGACGTTCTCGATCGCGAGATCGAGCGCTACCGGTTGTTCGAAAAGGCGGGACTCACCGAAGTAGCTATCCGGCTTCACGATAACCCGATGGACGCACTTGAAATTATCGGCGAACAGGTTGTGCCGGCGTTGCGCTGAGCATATCCAAAGCGTGTCATGGACCCTTTCCAGCCGGAGAAAATCTATCGAATTTGAACGTTCGTTTTCCATCCGCACAAATGGCGTGCAGGTTGTCTTGCCAAAACAATCTTCGATCGAAACGGGAAAGGCGCATTCAATTTGCGACTCTTTCCGGGCTCTGAGATGGTAGTATCGTCGCATGAAGTGGCACTTTGTTCTCATATCAGCCGCCGTAGTTATGGGCGCCGCTGCGGCCGCTCAACCGGTAAAGATGACGGTTGCCACAACGGCATTTCCGAATACGGCAGGCGAGAAGTATTGGCAACTCTTTGTCGACCGCGTTGGCGCCTCACTCGGTGACAGGTTGGATGCGAAATACTTGCTCTACGGCGAACTTGGTTCGGAAGAAAACCTGCTTGCCGGTTTACGCCGCGGTCGAATTGAGATCTCCGGACCGTCCGCCCAAGCTACCTCGACGATTATTCCGGAGATAGCGCTTCTTTACGCGCCGTTCCTGTTCGATGGCCATGACGAAGCCGATTACGTCATGGAAAATCGTTTGATACCCGTTTTATCTCCTCTTTTTGAAGAAAAAGGGATGATCCTGCTCAATTGGCTTGAGATCGGATTTCATAATGTTTATGGCAACAGGCCCTTGATCATGCCAACCGATGCAAGAGGCCTTCGTTTTCGAATCTCATCGGCTCACAGCGCCCGATTGTTTGCGGGGGCCATCGGCAGCGACGTCATACCCGTGGGCTTCGCGGATGTCGTGACCTCGCTTCAGACCGGGATGGTCGAAGGCGGCGAGATAGGCGTATCGATTTATGCACGCTCGGGCATAGCCCGGGAGGCAACGCACTTGACCATGACGCGGCATTCCTATGGCACAACTTTGATTGTGGCGCGAAAGTCATGGTTTGATTCCCTCCACCCGAATGATCAGGCAGCTATCCGCCGCGCGGTACCTTCGGCGGACGAAGCTCAAATGCTAATGCGTGAACAGGAAAACACCCTGCTCGCGCGCGCCGTAGAGGACGGGTACACGGTTCATTACATTACTTCCGAACAACGGGCCGCGTGGATCGAGGCAACTGCCCCGACCCACGAAGCCTTGATTGATGCTATCGGAGGCCGCGCCCGCGAGATCTACGACGCCATTATCGAGGCCCGAACGGAATTTTACGCCGGAGACGCATCCGGCGAATGAGTAAGACCGGAGCGCACGATGTCGTTCTCGAAAGTCTTTGGTGGTTGGACGACAAGAATAAACAATGTATTTGGGTCGTCCGTCTGTCGTGGTATGTCTGAGTTGGGCTGGCAGGGAGAATGGGGGTTCGGTTTGAGAAATCTGCTAAAGGCACTTCTGATCGTTACCGCAACGGCATTTCCATCGACGATTGTCCATGCGGAAACCGTCGCCGTAATCGGCACCGGCATGATGGGCGGCGCGCTGGGCCCGCAGCTCGCCCGGCAGGGACATACCGTTATTTACGGCTCCCGTGACCCGGAGGCCGAAAAGGTGCGTCGTGTCGTCGCTGGAACCGGAGGTGAGGCAACGGCGCTCAGCCAAGCTGAAGCCGCCGCTCGAGGTGATATTGTCGTCATCGCCGTACCCTGGATTGCGGTGGAAAATGTCGTCAAGGCGCTGCGTGATGAACTTTCGGGCAAAATTGTCATTGACCTTACCAATGCCGTCGGCCGGGCGGAAGACGGCTTGCCTCAATTGTTGGTCGATACATCCGGTGGCGAACTCGTTCAATCGTGGCTGCCGGACTCTCATGTGGTTAAAGCATTCAATGCCGTGGGTTTTCACGTGGTGGCCGATCCGGGCCATGCGGGCGGACCGGTGACCATCCCGGTGGCCGGTGACCATGCGGATGCTAAAACCAAAGTAAGGGCGATGGCTGAAGCGATCGGTTTTGAAACCGTGGATGCCGGTCCGATGCGTTTTTCGCGCACGCTGGAACGGCTCGCCGCACTTTATCGCGTGGCCTACTTCTCGGGCCGCAAAAACGACTATTTCGAATATTATTTTCGGACCTCTCCGCCGCCGTCGCGGTAGACAGCCAACATCTTTTCCGTATGTAGCGGGTTTCCAAAGCGGGATGGATTGAGTGATTTCAGCGAGTTGTGATTCACCGGCGGCGTCCTGCAAACAGGCGGGCACAACATGTGGATCGAAATATCTCATCCGGAATGAGAGCAAGGGGCTCTTCAAGCAACCGAACTGAACGACAGGGAGGGGTCTCGCGCCGGTCTTTGGGGTAAGAGGAGCGTCGGGCTCCATACGGTCCGCGGCGGCTATACCGTCGGTTTTACGTTGGCGTTGAGCCGGAACAAATTCTTGGGATCGTATTTGTTCTTGATTTCGACGAGCCGGTCGTAATTGCCCCGGAAAGCCGAACGTGCGCGCGGATTGTCGCTCTCCACCATATGATTGCCGTAGAATCCGATCGTATAAGGCTCGATTTCCGCAAACGTGCCGCGCAGGAAGTCGATATTTTCTTCCTCCCGCGCGGGGTCGTCCCAGCCTGCCAACGTCAAGAAATCATACTGGGCATCGCGGTGCGCATACGCGGTGTCTTCAGGGGCAAGCTCGGCAATCTTGCCGCCCAAATGCTGAATGATGACCAGGGTGGTGCGCCCGGGGTCGCCGTTTCTGTTGGCGTCCGAATCGAAGCGGTCGATGAGTTTGTCGATGGCATCGTCCGGGAGTGCGGTCATGACGCCGGCCTTGTTGTAATAAAAGCGACCCCATGGTGTTCCCTGATCGGCGCGCTTCTGCACTTCGACATAGTTTTCCTCGCGCACCTGGTCCGCTATCGGTTTGCCGGCGGCGCGCAATGGTGCCAGCAGATTGTCGAGGTCTTCGGCCCGGCCCGTGTAGAACACGTCGATCATGACAAAGGCGGGGCCGCCGGGCCGCGAGACCAACACGGCATCGAGAGTCAACTCGTTGGGCACCGTGGGTGCGTATGCGGCATAGGCCTTCAAGACTTGCTTGCCCTGCGCCATGGGATACATGATCGGTCCGCCAAGTACGATGGGGCCCACTTTGTGGAGTTGAAAGTCGAACGACGTGACCACGCCGAAATTGCCGCCGCCGCCGCGGATGCCCCAAAAGAGCTCTTCGTTTTGCTTTTCGCTCGCCTGAAGGAATGCGCCGTCCGCAGTGACGATATCGACCGACCGCACATTGTCGCACGCCAGACCGTGGCGCCGCCCCAGTCGGCCATGGCCGCCTCCGAGCGTCAAACCCGCCACCCCCGTATGGGATACCGTCCCCGCCGTCGTTGCCAATCCGAAATGCTGCGCCTCCCTGTCGAGATTTCCCAATAACGCGCCTCCTTCGACCCGGGCCGTCTCCGTGAACGGATCGACGCGGACACTCCGCAAGGGGAAGAGATCGATCATGAGACCGCCTTCGCAAACGGCTTTGCCCGAGATGCTGTGGCCTCCACCGCGCACTGATACGAGGAGATCGTTTGAGCGGGCAAAGTCCACGGCCTTGATGACGTCGGACGGGACGGTGCAGCGCGCGATCAACGCCGGACGTTTGTCGATCATGGCGTTCCACACTTTGCGCACACCGTCATAGGCCTCGCTCGTTGGCAATACGAGTTGGCCCGTGAGGCTCTTTTGAAATTCCTTGATGGCGGCCTTTTCGAGAATGGCCGTGCCCCCCGTGCGGGTCACCGCCTCGAGGTCGCTATCGATTTTCGTCATCGCCGCCACGGCCTGGCCGAAAGCGTAGCGCGTTGGGAACGCCGCCGCGAGCGCGCCGCTCAAGGTCAATCGATTGAAGTTCCGTCTGTCCATGGTTCCCCTCTTATCGGTTGGCCGGATATTTCGGCTTGTTCCCGGCCTTGTGACGACGTTAAGCGGTTCTTTGCTCAAATGCCAGGCGCAACGGTGTTGGTCATGGCCTATCCGGGCACGAGGACGATTTTGCCTTTTGCCCGGCGTTCGGCGAGCATGTTGAGCGCATCGGCAACCTTGTCGAACGTATAGGTCGAAGAAATGCGTGGACTTACCTTGCCCTCCAGATACCAGTCCATCAACTCACGAATATTTGCCTTGTTTTTTTCGGGCTCGCGCGCGGTAAAGGAACTCCAAAACACCCCGACGATCTGACAGCCTTTCAAGAGCGGCAAGTTGAGCGGTATTTTGGGAATGGAGCCTGCCGTAAAGCCGATGACCAGAAATCGCCCCTGCCAATTGGCCGCCCGCAACGCGGGTTCCGAATAATCGCCGCCGACGGGGTCGCAAATGACGTCGGCGCCGTTCCCGTCGGTGAGTGCCTTGATTTCGTTCGAGAACGCTTTCTGCTGGTTGCGGTCAAGCGCGCCCTTTGGATACAGAATGGCCTCGTCGGCGCCGTGAGCACGCGCGACGGCCAGTTTTTGTTCCGACGACGCGGCGGCAATGACGCGCGCGCCTGTCGCCTTCCCTACTTCCACGGCCGATAGACCGATGCCGCCGGCGGCCCCCAATACCAGAAGATTTTCGCCGGCTTTGAGTCGTGCGCGGTCTTTCAATGCGTGATAGGAAGTACCGTAGGTAAAGACGAACGCCGACGCCGGTTCAAAGGGCATTTGATCCGGAATGAGCATGGTCTTGTCCTGGTGCACGGCCACCTCTTCGGCAAATCCGCCCCAGCCCGGAGACGCCAGGACACGGTCTCCGGGTGCGAATCCGGTGACCTTTGCGCCGACACGGGCGACCACTCCGGCTACCTCGCTTCCGGGCGTAAAGGGAAGGGGAGGTTTGAACTGATATTGATCCTGAATGATGAGAACGTCGGGAAAATTGACGCCGGCGGCTTTCACCGAGATGACCACGTCGTGAGGTCCCGATTTGGGGGGGTCCACGTCATCCAGGATCAGATTTTCCGGCGGGCCGAATTCTTTGCACAAAACAGCTTTCATTTTTCTTGCCTCATGGTTTTGATCGTGAACCGCGATACCGCCGGCCGATTATGGCACATCCGTTCGGATGGAGCGGTTATGCGAGGTTGTTTCGGGGGCGGCACCGGACGAGTCGGTGAATTCATGAATGCAGGCGTCTGAGGTCGCCGTCATACTGCCATAATTCCATCGGAAGCGTCTGGCAACATTTCATCTATGATCAGACATGTTGTCTCTGGTATATGGGCGTGTATTTGTTAAGAGTTTGAAAACCGGATTGGGACAAAATAAACCGTTAAAACGAAGCAATGAGCACGAGTGTCATCATGAAGTTGAAGCCGATCAAAATCATCCTTGCCGTCCTTCTTGTTTCCGCCGTTGCCGTATCGCAGGCGGCTTATGCTGAAACGCTTGCGTCGCTTGGCGCGTTTAAAGACTGGAGCGCTTATATGAGGAATTCATCGGAAGGAGGTGGCCGCTTCTGTTACGTTATCGCCTCGCCGGAGGAAAAACTGCCTAAACACCTGGACCACGGTGACGTGGCTTTCATGGTCACGAATTGGTACGAACAGAACGTGAATGGCGAGCCCAGCGTGTTGGTGGGCTACGAGTTCAGAGAGAACAGCAAGGTCGTTGTCGAAATAGGTTCGGCAAAATGGGAACTGTTTACGCAAGACAAGAATGCTTGGCTCGAAGATCGAAGCGATGAGCAAACTTTGGTGAACGCCATGAAACGCGGCAATTTCATGCGCGTCAAGGCGACCTCGGCGCGCGGCAACGCGACCGAGTATCGCATCTCGCTTTTAGGTGTCACGGCGGCGCTTGATCGAATCAATTCGTCGTGCGGCCCGATCAGCTAGGCTTTATCCACTGCGTTTGACAAGATTCACGGAGCCGCCGGTTGAATGGGGACGACCTGGCCAGCCGATCAGCAGCGAGGGTCAGCGCGTATGGCCGCCCATGCCGCGCCGGAACACGTGACAGGCGCGAACCTCATTCACCTCATCGGTCAATCGCGGTCGCAGCTTGAGGAGACCTTGCAAAAGGTCGGCGTGCCCGCGCGCGCGCTCAATATGCGTGCCGATCAGATTTGGCATTGGACGTATCACCGGGGCATCACCGAGTTCGACGACATGACCAACGTGTCGAAGGATTTGCGCGCGGCACTCGATGACACGTGTACGCTGGCGCGGCCCGAGATCGTGAACCGTCAAATCTCGACCGACGGGACGCGCAAATGGCTGCTGCGCACGGCGCCCGGGGTCGAATTCGAAACCGTTTACATTCCCGAACACCGCCGCGGCACGTTGTGCATTTCATCGCAAGTGGGCTGTACGCTGACCTGCACTTTCTGTCATACGGGTACGCAGCGGCTCGTGCGCAATTTGACGCCGGAGGAAATCGTCGGCCAGCTTCTGGTCGCGCGCGATGAACTCGACGATTGGCCGGAGGTCGGCGTCGGCGCGGATGAGAATCGGGCGATTACCAATGTCGTCATGATGGGCATGGGCGAGCCTCTTTACAATTTCGATAACGTCAAACAGGCGTTGCATATCGTAAGCGACGGCGACGGCATCGCCATTTCCAAGCGTCGCATTACGCTGTCGACGGCGGGTGTCGTACCGGAAATCAAGCGCTGCGGAGACGAGATCGGAGTCATGCTCGCGATCTCGCTCCACGGCGTGCGTGACGAACTGCGTGACCGTTTGGTGCCGCTCAATAAAAAATATCCGTTGGCGGAGCTTATGGAAGCCTGCCGAAACTATCCGGGGCTTGCCAATTCCAAACGCATCACCTTTGAATATGTCATGTTGAAAGGCGTGAATGACGGCATCCGCGATGCCAAGGGGCTTGTGCGGTTGCTCGAAGGTATTCCCGCCAAGGTCAATCTCATACCCTTCAATTCCTGGCCGGGCGGGCCTTACGAATGCTCGGATTGGGAGCAGATGGAATCCTTCGCGGACATATTGATGCGTGCCGGTTATGCCAGCCCTATTCGAACGCCCCGCGGCCGCGACATCATGGCCGCCTGCGGCCAGCTCAAGTCCGAGAGTGTCAAACAGCGCGCCGCCCGGCGGCATTCCGGCAAATAAATACGGCATCGAAGCATGCCACGGCGGTATTCCGGGTTATGTTCTCGTCGTTGCCCGATCTTGTCCGCGACCACGCAAGTACAAACTACTCCGTAGACGGAGTAAGAAAAAGATTTGAATAATCGATATAGTAATTGATCATCCTGAAATTTTGCAGCCGTGCGGTTGAACCGGCGAAACGCGGCGTTTCGTATAAAAAAAGCGAGGCATATTCATTGCGGTAAAACGCCATTATCCTGTGGCGGAGGTCACGCGCCCGGACCGGGTCGGACTCCGACAATGCCTCGTTCATGACCGGTGTAATACGCTCGTCGCAATACCAGGGATGGGACCACCAGCACGAATGATTTTGCAACGCGCGCAGCACATCGAGATTGGGCTGGAACTCGTAATTCAGTCCGAACGCGTCTCCCTTCCAGCCGCCTTGCACCACATTGCGCACAAGCCGGGCGACGGGAATGGTCTCGAATTCCATTGTGATGCCGACCATCGACAAATCCCGGGCGACAAGTTGATACATCAATCCGTCTGCCGGTCCGGTACCCACTACGCCTTCGACCTTGAGCGTAAAACCCTCCCCATAGCCCGCCTGCGCCAACAGCCGCCGCGCTTCCTCCGGATCGTAGGGGATTGAAGGCAAGTCGGGGTTGAAGCCGTATGTGGTGCGCGATGCGGGCTGGTTGGCCGGATGCGCCACGCCATGCAGCAGAATGTCGGTAAGTTGTCCGCGGTTGACCGCGAGGTTGATGGCTTTGCGGACGCGAACGTCCTGCAAAGGCGCACTGTGCGCGGAAACGAAATTGATTGCCCAGAGCGATCCGTCCAGCCAGCCGTGCGCCGTACCGCCTGCGGCTTCAACCGCCGCCGCTTCTTCCGGACCCAAAGCCATCGCGAGGTCGAGCGCGCCCGACTGCACGGCTTGCATGCGCGATGTCATGTCCGGCATGGCGATAATCTCGAGTCCGGCCAGGCGCGGCGCCCGCCAGCTTTCGTCGAAGGCTGAGAGTCTTACTTTACTGGTCTCGTAGCGGTCGACTTTGAACGGCCCCGTTCCGACGGGCGCCGCAGCAAAACCTTCGCGGCCGAGACGGGTCCATGCCTCCGGCTCGACCATGTACATGAGCGGCAACGTGCGCGGCAGGTCGGGCCGCGGCGTCAGCGTTTCTATTTCGACGGTGTGCGCATCGATCGGGGTCGCACTCTTTAGAAATTTGAAGTAGCGGCCGGCAACATCCACTAGCGCATCATCGCTTTTCAGATATTCGACGACCGTGACCACGGCTTGGGACGTAAACGGCGCGCCGTTCGAAAAGATGACGTCTTCGCGCAGTCGGAAACGCCAGCGGAACTCATCGAGCCGTTTCCAGGACACGGCAAGCCAGGGCTTGAGCTCACCGTTTTCGTCAATGCGCGTCAGACCGTCGAAGGTCGCCGTAATGGTATAAATATAAGGTCGGCCCGTGTAGTGATAGGGATTCCCGAACGCCGGCGACAATTCGGACAGCCCGACGCGCAATACCCCTCCGCTCTGCGCCTTCGGTTCGTTTGCTTGTAGAGCGGTGCAAAACAACGATAGAAGAACGCCGGCGAGTTTTCCGATGCGTTTTGCGTTTATGATCGACTCAACCCCGGAATCACCCCGAACAAGCCGCCGAAGCGGGGGAGGGGTCAAATGCAATCCAAGATCCATCAGCATACCCGGTTGGCGCGCAAGTGTAAGTTCCCGTCCCGGCGGATGCAACGCTTCATGTGCTTCAAGCCCGGTCTCGTTTTCGCCTTCGGAAAGCTCATTGCGGCCGGTGAAGGAGGATCGCCCGGCTTGCCCATCGCGACATGGATCGTTTCATCATGTTCGTAAATTGATCTGTGTACAAATATCGGGCGGATCGGCCGGTCGTTTGAATTGATGGGGAATGTATGGCAGTCCCCCGGCAGCGCTTGCTCCTCGCCCGCTTTTGCATATAGTGCGCCGCCAAGACACGTCCTTTCGGGAGACACGCCCATGGCGCAGGACATTAAAAAAGTGGTGCTCGCCTATTCCGGCGGTCTCGATACGTCGGTCATCCTCAAGTGGCTTCAGGAGACCTATGGTTGCGAGGTTGTGACCTTTACCGCCGATTTGGGCCAGGGCGAAGAGCTGGAGAGCGCGCGGAAGACGGCCGCGCGACTCGGCATCGAGGAAATTTTCGTCGAAGATTTGCGTGAAACCTTCGTGCGTGATTACGTCTTTCCCATGTTCCGGGCCAACGCGGTCTACGAGGGCGCCTATCTTTTGGGCACGTCGATTGCGCGGCCTTTGATCGCCAAGCGGCAAATTGAAATTGCGCGCGAAGTGGGCGCGGATGCAGTGGCCCACGGTGCGACGGGCAAAGGTAATGACCAGGTGCGATTCGAGCTCAGCTATTACGCGCTGGAGTCCGATATCAAGGTGATCGCGCCGTGGCGCGAATGGGACATGAATTCCCGTGCGGACCTGATCGATTTTGCGGAGAAACACCAGATCTCCATTCCCAAGGACAAAAGGGGCGAGGCGCCCTATTCGGTCGATGCCAATCTGTTGCATATGTCGAGCGAAGGCAAAGCGTTGGAAGATCCTGACCAAGAGGCTCCCTCTCATGTTTATCAGCGTACGGTCGATCCGGAAAAAGCGCCGGACAAGGCCACCTGTATCGAGATCGGATTCGAAGGCGGCGACGCGGTGAACATCGACGGCGAGAGGTTGCCGCCCGCGGCCCTGCTCGCCAAACTCAATGAACTTGCCGGTAACAACGGCATCGGTCGGCTTGATCTTTTGGAAAATCGTTTTGTCGGTATCAAGTCGCGGGGTATTTACGAGACGCCGGGCGGCACCGTCCTGCTCGCCGCCCACCGCGGAATCGAACAGATAACTCTCGACAGAGGCGCGGCGCATCTCAAAGACGAACTCATGCCCCGCTATGCGGAACTCGTTTACAACGGCCTTTGGTTTTCGCCGGAGCGCGAAATGCTTCAAGCCTTGATCGACAAAAGCCAGGAATACGTCACCGGCACGGTGCGGCTCAAGCTCTATAAAGGCAGTGCGGCGGTCGTCGGGCGGTCATCACCCTATTCTCTGTACTCGAAGGATCATGTGACCTTCGAGGAAGACGACGTCTACGATCAAAAAGATGCTGAAGGGTTTATCGCGCTCAATGCACTGCGCCTCCGCCTTCTCGCCGCCCGGCGTAAAAGATAGTCCGGGCGATCATATTCGGAAGGTGATGGTGTCCCGGATGACAGCCGGTCAAATTTGACGCATGATCGACTGAACCTGCTATTCACTTCGGGAGCCTGCCCATGTCCACAGCCGCGGCCGTCATGAACCGCACTCTTGCCTTGAAAGACGCGACGCCCGAGGCGCTGGCGCCGTACGGTGAAATCCTGGGCAGCCAAGTTGACGCGCCGGTCAATACGTCGCCCTTCTACGGCGACGCGGTGGCGGTCTCGAAGCCTGTTGAGTTCGTCTCCGACGAGACGACGGAACTCACCCTGTGCAAGCTCAAGCCGCGGCCGTTGGAAGTGAAGTTCATGGAACGGCATTTTCTTCATACTCAAACCTTCGTGCCGCTTGGCGGCAAGCCTTTCGTGGCGGTGTTGTCACCCCCCAACAAGAAGGAATTACCCGACCTCGATCATGTCGAGGCCTTTCGCTTTGACGGGTCCGCCGGTTTCACCATGAAGATCGGCACTTGGCATGAGTTTCCTTTCGCGCTTCAAGACATGGATCTCATCGTCATTCTGAGGCGCGATACCATGCGCGATCTTTCCTCTGACCGTTTGGTCAACAGCAGGCTTTACGGCGACGAGGCCGTGGGGCCCGATCTCGAAAAAAGAAACCTTGTCGCCCGCGCCAATGTGCTCTTCCGGGTCGCCACCCAGGCCCGGGCGCCGGACGTTTGATTCTGCCGTTTTGAACCGGCGCCCCGCTAAAGCGCGGGTATGTCCACATTATTCTGTCGGCACGCGGCGATGAGCGTATTGCGCAACAGGCAGGCTATGGTCATCGGCCCGACACCGCCGGGGACAGGCGTAATGGCGCCCGCGACCTGTTTGGCTTCATCGAAATCCACATCGCCCACCAAGCGCGTTTTGCCTTCGCCTCTCTCCGGGGCCGGGACGCGCGTGATGCCCACATCGATCACGATGGCGCCGGGCTTCACCCAGTTTCCTTCGATCATCCGTTCGCGGCCTGCCGCGGCGACCAGAATATCGGCGCGGCGGCACTCGTCCGCCAGATCTCTGGTGCGCGAATGAGTCATGATCACCGTGCAATTTTCTTTGAGCAGGAGGATCGCCATGGGTCTGCCCACGAGAACCGACCGGCCGATGATGAGCGCGCGCTTGCCGGCGAGACGGGTTTCCCGGTCCTTGATCAGCATGAGACAGCCGAGCGGGGTGCACGGTACGGTTCCCTCATGACCCGACAGCAGATAGCCCGCGTTGATCGGATGAAGCCCGTCCACGTCTTTCGCGGGATCGATGGTTTCGATGACTTTTCGCGGGTCGATCTGATCGGGCACAGGCAGTTGCATCAGGATGCCGTGAACGGCCGGGTCCTTGTTGAGTTCGCCGATCTTCGCGAGCAGCGTCTTCTCGAGCGTATTGGCAGGCATTTTGAATTCGAAGGAATTCATGCCGGCTTCGCGCGTGGCCTTGCCCTTGCCGCGCACGTAAACCTCGCTCGCGGGATCATCGCCGATCAGGATTGCAGCCAAGCCGGGCACCAGATCATGGTCCTGCTTGAGCTTTGATGCCGCTCGGGCGACCCGTTCGCGCAGCCCCGCCGCATGGGCCTTGCCGTCAATGATCCGAGCCGTCATCCTGCCTCTTCCAGCAACGGCGCCGCGCGTACCGACATGCACTCGTCGTTTCTTGAAAACAGCCCGACGGCTGAGCGGCCCGTCCCCGTCTCATCCTCTCGGCCAGTATTCGACAAGCAGGCTGCTCAACCACCAAAGTCCCAATATCAAAATGAGGGGCGAGATGTCGATCCCGCCCATGTCGCCGATCAAGCGCCGGAGAAAATTCCTGATCGGCCGCAATGCGGGCTCGGTAGCGCGGTAGAGAAAAACGCCCACCGACTGGACGAAGGGGTTATGGCGGTTGATCACGCTGAACGCGGTCATCCAACTCAGGATCACTTGGGCAATCACAATGAACGTGTAGATCTGGATGATGTTGAGCAAGAGGTTCAAGGTCGAAGTCATGGAGACCGCCGCGTTTCGAGTGAACTCGATAGACGTTTAGCGCGTTCGCAGTATTGTCCGCAAGTCGGACCGGATCAAGGTGCGTTCCGGAAGTCTCCGCGATAACCCCTGCGGACAGTTTATGGTATGAAGTCGGATATGGTTTCAGGACTCGAAAGCGCTGCTCCCGGGCCGATGAACGGCCGTGCGTCTCTGGCCTGTTGGTTGTCCGTCGCGATTCTGACATGGATCTCGATCTGGATATGTCTCTTCCAACATGCGCATCCGGATCAACTGACGTTTCTGTTCCTTCCCGTTTTATCGCTGCTCGGAGTCTTGGCGGTTGCGCTTGCCAACCGCCCGTTTCGTTTCGGTCCGTGGGCATACTGGTTCGGCGCGTTCCTCATTTACGCGGCGCTGAGCAGCGCGCTCAACCCGTCTTTTTTCTCGTCGTGGAAGCTTACGAACGATTTTTTGGTTTCCGTGGCGCTCGGGATGCCCATCCTCTTTGCCATGAGTCAGGCCGCGGTCAGCGCGCGCGTCCTCTGCGGAACCTGCATCGCGCTGTGCTTGCTCACGTTTCTGGACTACATCCTGGTATACGGCCCCGCCGGAATCGATATCAAGGGAAACATAACAAGTATCGAGAGCTTGGGGCAACTGCCGGAGAGACTCCTGCGGAAAATCCCTGATGAACGGATTTACTACGGTCGAGACGAAATAGGCGGTTGGCCCGATAAAAGTCTTTATTTAAGGAGTCAGAGGGCAACCACGGTTTGGCTTCTATTCTTGACCTGGATCGCGCTGGCGGCGCTGCGGCTTGGCTCACGGCGAGACTGGCTTGTCGCGGCCGTTGCCTTCGTCATCGTCGGGCTTGCCGTCGCTATCGGATATTCGTGGGCGACCATGCTCGCTTTTGTCGCCGGTATCGGCGTATTCCTCGCAGCGCTCCGGTCGCCCCGGCTCGCGCTTGGACTCTTGCTGGCGGCGTTCCTGGTGTTTTCATTCGGCATGCCGCTTTGGGTGGACGGCGCCTGGCTTTGGTTCATGAGCGTTCCGGAGATCTTCGATGGGATGGAATATGAGCGGAGCATCGCGATTCGCCTGGCTCGCTGGCATTACTGGTCTGAAATAATCGAACGACAGCCCTGGACCGGTCTCGGACTCGGCGCTTACAAAGGGTTTCCGAACATACCGTTCATGGACGTTTTTGCCGCAAGGGACTGGTATCCCGCGCTCACGCGATTATTCGGCTACATCCATCCCCGTCAATTCCCCCATAACTTTTCGATGCAGGTGTGGAGCGAACTGGGGGTGTTTGGCATTCTTCTCGCTGCGGGCTTCGTCGCAAGTCTACTCGTCAACACCTTCCCCACGCGCACGTGGGACGCAGCCGCTTCGGCCAGAGTCGCGTTGCTCGTATCCGTGCTCTTGATCTACAGTGTCGATCGCTCGGTGTGGGACACGACGGATGTCATTCAACTCCTCATCACCGCCGGGCTCGCCGTCGGTACGATGAACCTCAGCGATCGCTCGGCGCCGTCGGTCGCGTTGCCCGGGTTATCGCTGCGCCGCGAAAGATACCTGGTCATGGCCGTGTTGTCGATCGGCGTGCTCGTTGCCGTGGGGAACAGCACCCGGGTCTACCTTGCCGACAGCCGTTACGCGCCGGAGCACACGATACTCGATACCGCGCATGGCGTGCTCCGACACCGTGGGGAAGAGATCGCCCTCGACGGGCGCGCGGTCGGCCGCATCGACCGGGTGACGCCCCGCGGCGATGCGGTCAGGGTAAGCGGCTGGTCGTTCGACCCGGCCGCGACCGGCGAGGTCATACAGGTGCTCGTCTTCCGCGGCGCCGGTTTGCTTGGCGTGACCCGCACGGGACGCGCCAGCCCCGCGCGGCAACGACGGTCCGCCTTGCCGAACCTCGACATGATGTTCACCGCGTTCCAGCTGCAAGCGCCCCGCTCATCGGACGAAGCTCGGCAAGACGCGATCCATGCCGTGTTTCTCGACTCGTCCGGCGGGGCCTCTCTGGTGAGTTACGAGGGAACTCAAAGGTGAAAACCGGAAAGGGCCTGATGCGGGGCCGTAGCTCGGTCGGGAGAGCGCGACGTTCGCAATGTCGAGGTCAGGGGTTCGATTCCCCTCGGCTCCACCGACTTCGAGCGGACGGACGCGGCACCTCTCCGCGATAACCCCTGCGGACTGTTTATGGTATGAAGTCGGATATGGTTTCAGGACTCGAAAGCGCTGCTCCCGGGCCGATAAACGGCCGTGCGTCGCTGGCCTATTGGTTGTCCGTCGCGATTCTGACATGGTTCTCAATCTGGATATGTCTCTTCTATTATTTACGTCCGGATCAACTGGCGTTTCTGTTCCTTCCCGTTTTATCGCTGCTCGGATGCTTCGCGGTCGCGCTTGCCAACCGCCCGGTTCGTCTCGGTCCATGGGCATACTGGTTCGGCGCGTTGCTCATTTACGCGGCGCTGAGCAGCGCGCTCAACCCGTCTTTTTTCTCGTCGTGGAGGCATGCGAACGATTTTTTGCTTTTCGTGGCGCTCGGGATGCCCATCTTTTTTGCCATGAGCCAAGCCGCGATCAGCGCGCGCGTCCTCTGCGGAACCTGCATCGCGTTGTGCTTGCTCCTGTTTCTGGACTACATCCTGGTATACGGCCCCGCCGGAATCGATATCAAGGGCAACATAATAAGTATCGAGAACTTGGGGCAACTGCCGGAGAGACTCCTGCGGAAGGTCCCTGACGAATGGATTTACCCCGGTCGAGACGAAATAGGCGGTTGGCCTGATAACATTTATTTCAGGAATCAGAGGGCAATCACGGTTTGGCTTCTATTCTTGACCTGGATCGCGCTGGCGGCGCTGCGGCTTGGCTCACGGCGGGACTGGCTTGTCGCGGCCGTTGTCTTCGTCACCGCCGGGCTTGCCGTCGCTATCGGATATTCGTGGGCGACCATGCTCGCTTTTGTCGCCGGTATCGGCGTATTCCTCGCGGCGCTCCGGTCGCCCCGGCTCGCGCTTGGACTCTTGCTGGCGGCGTTCCTGGTGTTTTCATTCGGCATGCCGCTCTGGGCGGACGGCGCCTGGCTTTGGTTCATGAGCGTTCCGGAGATCTTCGATGGGATGGAATATGAGCGGAGCATCCGGAGCATCGTGGTTCGCCTGGCGCGCTGGCATTACTGGTCTGAAATAATCGAGCGACAGCCCTGGACCGGTCTCGGACTCCGTGCTTACAAAGAGTTTCCGTTTATACCATTCATGGACGCTTTTGCCGCAAGGGACTGGTATCCCGCGCTCATGAAACTATTCGTCTACATCCATCCCGTTCAATTCCCTCATAACTTTTCGATGCAGGTGTGGAGCGAACTGGGGGTGTTTGGCGTTCTTCTCGCTGCGGGCTTCGTCGCGAGTCTACTCGTCAACACCTTCCCCACGCGCGCGTGGGATGCAGCCGCTTCGGCCAGAGGCGCGTTGCTCGTATCCGTGCTCTTGATCTACAGTGTCGATCGCTCGGTGTGGGACGCGAGGGATGTCATTCAGCTTCTCATCACCGCCGGGCTCGCCGTCGGTACGATGAACCTCAGCGATCGCTCGGCGCCGTCGGTCGCGTTGCCCGGGTTGTCGCTGCGCCGCGAAAGATACCTGGTCATGGCCGTGTTGTCGATCGGCGTGCTCGTTGCCGCGGGGAACAGCACCCGGGTCTACCTTGCCGATAGCCGTTACGCACCGGAGCATACAATACTCGATACCGCGCATGGCGTGCTCCGACACCGTGGGGAAGAGATCGCCCTCGACGGGCGCGCGGTCGGCCGCATCGATCAAGTGACGCCCCGCGGCGATGCGGTCAGGGTAAGCGGCTGGTCGTTCGACCCGGCCGCGACCGGCGAGGTCATACAGGTGCTCGTCTTCCGCGGCGCCGGGTTGCTTGGCGTGACCCGCACGGGACGCGCCAGCCCCGCGCGGCAACGACGGTCCACCTTGCCGAACCTCGACATGATGTTCACCGCGTTCGAGCTGCAAGCGCCCCGCCCGTCGGACGAAGCTCGGCAAGACGCGATCCATGCCGTGTTTCTCGACTCGTCCGGCGGGGCCTCTCTGGTGAGTTACGACGGAACTCAAAGGTGAAAACCGGAAAGGACCGGATCAACGGACGAAGCATGCTGCTGTCGCCCGCCTCGACATGAATCAGTGGAATGCCGCGCTTGGCCGCAACCAACCCGCAGGCGATCGTGCCGTTGACGTCGCCGACCTGCGGACTGTTTGTTGACAAGGGGGCGGCCGCACTTCTAAAAGATTGACTGATGCGGGGCCGTAGCTCAGTCGGGAGAGCGCGACGTTCGCAATGTCGAGGTCAGGGGTTCGATTCCCCTCGGCTCCACCAACTTTGAGTTGACGGACGCGGCATCTCTCCGCGATTCGCATCCATGGCAGGCCTCGACGTCGAGATTCTGCCGGGCACCCAATTCCGGCGTTATATCCCTGATATGATGCCATATGTAGTGAATACGACTATGGTGGCGTCTATCGAATTTAATAATAACTCTCCATTTTTGGATTGAGCCGGGGGCACCGAAGACCGGACAATGTCCGGGCGGACGGTATGAAGTCGGATATGGTTTCAGGACTCGAAAGCGGTGCCCCCGGGCCGATGAACGGCCGTGCGTCGCTGGCCTGTTGGTTGTCCGTCGCGATTCTGACATGGATCTCGATCTGGATATGTCTCTTCCAATATGTACATCCGGATCAACTGAAGTTTCTGTTCCTTCCCGTTTTATCGCTGCTCGGATTCTTCGCGGTTGCGTTTGCCGACCGCCCGTTTCGTCTCGGTCCGTGGGCATACTGGTTCGGCGCGTTGCTCATTTACGCGGCGTTGAGCAACGCGCTCAACCCGTCTTTTTTCTCGTCATGGAGGCATGCGAACGATTTTTTGGTTTCCGTGGCGTTCGGGATGCCCATCCTCTTTGCCATGAGCCAGGCCGCGGTCAGCGCGCGCGTCCTCTGCGGAACCTGCATCGCGCTGTGCTTGCTCGTGTTTCTGGACTACATCCTGGTATACGGCCCCGCCGGAATCGATATTAAGGGAAACATAATAAGTATCGAGAGCTTGGGGCAACTGCCGGAGAGACTCCTGCGGAAGATCCCTGATGGATGGATTTACTCCGGTCGATCCGTTCAAGACGAACCGGGCGTTTGGCCTGATGAAATTTTTTATTTCAGGAGTCAGAGGGCAACCACGGTTTGGCTTCTATTCTTGACCTGGATCGCGCTGGCGGCGCTGCGGCTTGGCTCACGGCGAGACTGGCTTGTCGCGGCTGTTGTCTTCGTCATCGCCGGGCTTGCCATCGCTATCGGATATTCGTGGGCGACCATGCTCGCTTTTGTCGCCGGTATCGGCGTATTCCTCGCAGCGCTCTGGTCGCCCCGGCTCGCGCTTGGACTCTTGCTGGCGGCGTTCCTGGTGTTTTCACTCGGCATGCCGCTCTGGGCGGACGGCGCCTGGCTTTGGTTCATGAGCGTTCCGGAGATCTTCGATGGGATGGAATATGAGCGGAGCATCGTGATTCGCCTGGCTCGCTGGCATTACTGGTCTGAAATAATCGAACGACAGCCCTGGACCGGTCTTGGACTCGGCGCTTACAAAGGGTTTCCGAACATACCGTTCATGGACGTTTTTGGCGCAAGGGACTGGTATCCCGCGCTCATGAAACTATTCGTCTACATCTTTCCCGGTCAATACCCTCATAACTTTTTGATGCAGGTGTGGAGCGAACTGGGGGTGTTTGGCATTCTTCTCGCTGCGGGCTTCGTCGCAAGTCTACTCGTCAACACCTTCCCCACGCGCACGTGGGACGCCGCCGCTTCGGCCAGAGTCGCGTTGCTCGTATCCGTGCTCTTGATCTACAGTGTCGATCGCTCGGTGTGGGACACGACGGATGTCATTCAACTCCTCATCACCGCCGGGCTCGCCGTCGGTACGATGAACCTCGGCGATCGCTCGGCGCCGTCGATCGCGTTGCCCGGGTTATCGCTGCGCCGCGAAAGATACCTGGTCATGGCCGTGTTGTCGATCGGTGTGCTCGTTGCCGCGGGGAACAGCGCCCGGGTCTACCTTGCCGATAGCCGTTACGCGCCGGAGCACACGATACTCGATACCGCGCATGGCGTGCTCCGACACCGTGGGGAAGAGATCGTTCTCGACGGGCGCGCGGTCGGCCGCATCGACCGGGTGACGCCCCGCGGCGATGCGGTCAGGGTAAGCGGCTGGTCTTTCGACCCCGCAGCGACCGGCGAGGTCATACAGGTGCTCATCTTCCGCGGCGCCGGGTTGCTTGGCGTGACCCGTACGGGACGCGCCAGCCCCGCGCGGCAAAGACAGTCCACCTTGCCGAACCTCGACATGATGTTCACTGCGTTCCAGCTGCAAGTGCCCCGCCCGTCGGACGAAGCTCGGCAAGACGCGATCCATGCCGTGTTTCTCGACTCGTCCGGCAGTGCCTCTCTGGTGAGTTACGAGGGAACTCAAAGGTGAAAACCGGAAAGGACCGGATCAACGGACGAAGAAGGCGGTCCGGCCATCGTGCCGGGTATATTGGACGAGGTGCAGCGTATGGGCGGCAAGGCATACATCAAGCAAATCGGGTAAGTTCGTCGATCAGAATTGCAACTATCCGTTCGGCGGCTTTCCCGTCCCATAAGGGCGGGACCCGGCCCGAGATATCCTGCCTGAGCGTTTGCGTGACGCCCTCCAGCAGGGCCTCGGTTCTTGTGCCAACAACCCGGTTGCTTCCGACCTCGACCGTGATGGGGCGTTCGGTGTTCTCACGCAGAGTCAGGCACGGCACGTGCAAAATTGTGGTTTCCTCTTGAATACCGCCGGAATCGGTCAACACCAGACGCGCTTCGCTCATGAGCTTTAGAAAGTCGAGGTAGCCCAGCGGGTCGATTGCCCTGAGTCCGCCCATCGCGTCGAACCGTCGTTTGAGTCCCAGCCGCTTCAGAGAGTCTCGAAGTCGAGGATGCACCGGTATTATGATCGGCATCAGTCGCTGGATTTTTTCGAGCGCGTCCAAAATTCCCGCCAGCACCGCCGGTTCGTCGACGTTCGATGGTCTGTGCAGCGTCAGAATCGCGTATTGGCGAGGTTTTAGTTGCAATCGATCCAGGACTGTGGACGTCTTGGACCGTTCAAGGTGATCGAGCAAGGTATCCGCCATGACGTTGCCGACGAGAAAGACCTTGCCGGGATCCACGCCTTCGCGAACCAGGTTGTCAACGCCCGACTGCTCGGTACAGAAAAGCAGGTCGCTGATGGCGTCGGTGAGAATGCGGTTGATTTCTTCGGGCATGCTGCGGTCGCCGCTGCGCAGGCCCGCCTCGACATGAATTAGCGGAATGCCGAGCTTGGCCGCAACCAACCCGCAGGCGATCGTGCTGTTGACGTCGCCGACTACCAGCACCGCGTCGGGACGGTGCTTGACGGCTACGCCTTCAAAAGCTTTCATAATCTCCGCCGTCTGCACCGCGTGGCTTGCCGGGCCTACCTGCAGGTCGATGTCCGGCTCGGGGATGTCCAAGTCTTCAAAGAAGAGCCGACTCATGGATTCGTCGTAGTGCTGGCCAGTATGAACCAACAACGGTTCGATACCGTCGGTCTTGCGGTACGCGGCCATCAGCGGAGCAATTTTAATGAAATTGGGACGTGCACCGACGATGTTGATTATGTCCAGGCGTTCCTTCCGCATGATTCCGAGGGTGCCCGCTCTCCACCGTGATCTCTCGTTGAAACTCTCAAGAACCGCGAGCCGCTGTCGCCGCTTCCTCCGATGACGCATGCAGCACTTGCTCGATAATCTGCAGATACCTCTCAGCCATCCTGTCACGGTCGAATTGCCCAACGACGTAAGAATGTCCCGCTCTGCCCAGTCGTTCCCTCAGATCGGCGTCATCGGACAGTCGGAGAATCGCATCGACCAATTCCAGCTCGTTCGAAGGTTCCATGCACAGTCCACAAGCCGCTTTCTCGACAAATTCCTGAGCGAATCCGCGTATACCGAGGATCATGGGTCGAGCCATCGCTGCGGCCTCGAAGATCTTGGACGGCATGACCGCCTCGAAGGTTTTCGATTGCTTGAGGTGAACGAAGCAGACGTCGGAGATCGAGAGCACGTTGGCAATCAAGCCCCTGTCCAGTGAGCCCGTGAAGATCACGTTGTGGAGTCCCTGCCGCACCGCCTGCGCGCGCAGATCTCGATACTCCGCGCCGTCGCCGACCATCAGGAATACGATCTCCCGTCGTCCCCGCTCCCATAGCAGCGCTGCGGCTCGCAGCACCACCTCGAGGCCGTGGGCCATGCCGATCGACCCGCAGTAAGTAACGACGAAGCGGTCCGTCACGCCGAGTCGATCCGCGAGCTTCCGGTCCTTGGGCCTGGGTTGAAAGCGTTCACGGTCGACGCCGTTCATCACGATCGAAATACGTTCGGGTTCGACGCCGCGATCGATCAGGCCCTGACGATAACCGTCTCCCACGGTCACGATATGCCGAGCGCCTCGGTACATCCATTGCTCAAGCCTTTCGAGTATCCGCGTTATCGCCTTCGAGCGTATGACTCCGACGGCCACGATCGATTCCGGTAACAGATCGCGAATCTCGAGGAGCAACGGCAGGCGGCGAAATTTGCTTATCAATACTCCCGTACAGCCGCAGAAGAATGAACCCGAAGTCGCGACCACGATGTCCGGCTTGCGTTCGAAGAAACCGAAAAGAACGGCAGCAAGCAGGTATGAGGCATGGTTGACCGCTCGCTTCCAAATTCCTTTGTTGGCGGCCAAATAGGTGAACACGCGAACGACTCGAATGCGCTCGATATACTCGATCTTGCGCAGGCGGTTTCTATAGCCCGGGTAGAGAGTTCCTCCAGGATAATGCGGAAAGCAGGTCACGACCGTGACATCGTGGCCGGCGGCGCTCCAGCGCTTGCAATGCGCGAATGTGCGGTTGGCGCACGCAGTTCCTTCCGGCGGGAAGTAGTGAGAGAAGAAAAGAATACGCACGAGCGAATCTCTAAGAAGTTGACCTCAAACTCTACAAGTGTTTTAAGGTTTAGTCGATTGGCAAAAGACTATCGACAAGGCAAACAGGGAGCATCGTTCGGCGGATTTCAAGGCGCGGATCGTACTCGCCTTGACGGACCGCCGGGGCGTCGGCGCGTTCCCCCGGTCGGCTTTGAAGTTGCCGCGGAATGGCGCATCGCGAGGGCTGCATTCGTGTACGATTATGTGCTTGTAATCGGGCCGGGCCGGTCCGGAAGCGAATTTCTGTACCGGGCGTTGAACGCTCACCCGGATTTCTGCTTTCCTGAAATCAAAGAGGGCATGTATTACCGATCCCTGACGGCATTCAAACGAGCCAGGAAACGACTGCCCGATAAACACAAACTATTGTGTGACATCTCGAACCTCGCTTACCTTGATCCTGCATTATTCGAAGGCATCGAGGACATAAAAGGACAACATTTCAATATACTTCTTATAACCCTTATCAGAGACCACAAGGACCGCGCCATTTCGATGATGCGGTTCAGACGGAGCCGCGGCGAGCTCTCCGCTCTCTTTGGCCGCGCCCGCTTGGAGACGTCCGCGGTGCGCGACAGACTGACTCCGCAGATACTGGAGAAGATTTTTCAGATTAATGTAGATGTGCTCACTATCCATTTTTCAGCATTGATCAGAGACACCACGACCGTACTGGATGTTTTGGCGTCTTTCTGCGGGGCGTCGAAGTTTGATCGAGTGCCCGAAGGACCGGTCAATGAGTCGGTAAGACCGAGATTCATCTGGTTCTCGACGTTTGGGCGGTTTTGCGGTGTTGCGCTGCGCAGCCTCGGTTTCCGACGTCTATTGCAGAGACTCAAAGACAGCGAACTTGTGAAGAACTTGTTCTTCGCGCCTCTGCCAAATGATCAAGACGACTTGTGTTTAACCGAGGCGTCCATAAGAACGCTGAATGCTTCATACCTTGAGTGCTGCTCGATTGTAGAAAGCTCCTCGGAGAAGATCGGAAACGGTATCTACTTTAAGAGAACCGGCTTCCGATCATGAATGCTTGTGACGAGCAGGCATCCGATTATAAGGCCATACAGACCAGGAACTTTGGCGCATTGGTGCGCGCTGGATCGTATGGTCTGGATTTTGATCACAAACCGGAGGCAAGAGCGTTCGTAAGGGACTGCATCAACGAAACTTTTCCGTTTAACGGCGCCTCCAGGCCGAGGATACTCGACTGCGGCTGCGGGTCCGGTGCATGGCTTGATTTCATAAGAAGGCAATTGCGTTCGCGAAATGAATCGTCTTGCAGATATTACGGATTTGATCTTACGCCGGAGATGATCGAGGTAGCTCGCAAACGAATCCCCGAGTTATCTCCAAGCCGGTTGCGTCAGGGTGACATAGCCGAGGCCGAGTCCTACATGTTCGACTCGGAAGAACCACTGTTTGATGTGATATTCTGCTACGATGTCGTTCAACAGCTTCCACGACGGCTACAATTTCTTGCCTGCAAGACCATGGCGACTCACTTGAGAGACGGTGGCGTTGCGCTGATATTCGATCAGGACCGTAATTCCGCTTTCGGTCGCGCCATGGCGTGCATAAAGTTCATAACGCGACATTTCAGGATTCCTCTGGTACCGCCTCACTACACGGCAGCTCGATATCCGCCGCTCGGACGGTTTGCCCGAATGTTGGAAGCGGAGGGGTTCCGGACGAATATAAAAATCGGGCCTAAGAGAAGAAGGCGGGTTTTAGTGATCTCACCGCTATCAGGAATCTAAAGAGTTTTCGAGAAGATTCGAATCAATGCAAAATTTGGCGGCCCAACTGATGTAGGAATACCTTTTATAGCCGCCGTCTACAGGGTATGAGCCCTGTACTCCACCTCGTGACTCCGGCGGCCCGTCGATTCGAACAGTGCGTCGGACAAAGGAGTTGGCAAGCCGCCCGGCATCCAGAAATCGCCTCTCTCCTGTGAAGCCGTACAACGCGAGCCAGCAATACGCAATCTGTGCCGTCCCGGTGAGGCAAGCCCAGTCCACGGCCGGGCGCCAGTCCGGCGTCACACGTCCCGGCAGAAAACCATCTTGGCCCAGGCATCGCAACAACCCGTTTGCCGTTCGTCGCGAGGCAGTCAAGAATTCGTCTTTCTTGGTCACGCGATAAGCTTCGATAATGCCGCGCAAGGCGTACCCAAGGGTGTGAGTAAGCGGTCGGCTAAAATCATTGAGGCAACAATTATCGAAAAAACCATTTTCTCTTTGATGAGTTAACGCCCAACGAACGTTGGCTATCGCCGCAGCCTTGTAACGCCCTGTTTCCGGAGAGTCCGCTTCAAGAAGACCCCAAGCCGCATGGGTGTCGTAAACTTTGTCGCCCCTGGCAGTGAACGGCGATGAATGCCGTCGCCAACACCCGTCGGGGTCCTGAGCTGTTACCAGCCAATCTGCTGCGCGTTCGACGGGCTCACGGAATGTTCCGAACTCGCGGTCCCCTGCTGCCAAACCAAGCAAGATTTGGCCGGTATTGAAGACCACGGGCACTGACGGGCCGGAGTCGACATATCCGCCCTGAAACCCGCCGTCCTTAAATTGTATGGCAACCAGCCAGTCGAGCATGCGCTTCGCTCTGTCTTTGGCGTCATTGTCATCTCGCAGACGTGCAACCTCCAACATGGTCGGGACGATATAGCCCGTGGTTTCCGGATAGGATGTCGCCCATTTTGTGATATAACTGTATTGTGCGGCTACTCCTCCGTCCCGAGACGCCGACTTGTCCTGAGCGTAGCGCAACCAATCGACACACGTTTCAATGACGGTGTCGATCCCGGGATCTGAAGGCAAATCGTTATCCGAGCGATTAATGTCATATCCAATCCTCACTGCACGGGGGGGGGGGCACTTTTAAGGTTTCATACCATTTGTGCAGCCAATCCGCTGCGCCTCGAACCTTCGAAAAACTGATGTTTCTGTACCAATTCCTAAAAACCGTGTTGAACATTCTACTATCGCGATGTTGCAATCTGCAGGTGCCTGACAACGTATTTTAATGCTGCCCGCTTGCCTAAGTCTGGAGACGCAGCTTGTGTTGCAGGGTTGCGGACCTTGACGGACACGACCATGTTGAAGGTATTATGCATAACGGAGTGTGCAAAAACAAGCTTTTCACGGCAGCGTTCCGTTGTCCGAAGATCGGCGACATAAAGCCTGCGATCGCAAACCCTAAAACCGTTGGAACCAGGCCAGGCGCCGCGTGCGCAAAATCACCGGTTGTCTCGGACAGAGACATTTGATATTCCCTTCCGAAGGTCGAGATATTGCCTTTTTCATCTTTTTCCTTGAAAAACTCTGACGCAATGGTTTCGCTCGCCGTTAACTTGCCGGCATTTCTCCAACGGGTCGTTTTCCTTGAAGCCGGCCAAGGGCTTGTTTGTTAAAGGATCGGTAATGGGGGGGGGTGGAAATTACTAAAAGCGGCCCGGTTTTTGACACTAAGGTGATCGGCGTTATTGGCCTCGGTTACGTCGGCCTGCCGCTTGCGGTCGAATTCGCCAAGCGGTTCGAGACTCGTGGATTCGATATCGCTGCCGAGCGTGTCCGCCAGCTTCGGCAAGGTATCGACCTGACATGCGAAATTGCTCCGGACGACTTGCGCCAAGCGGCTCGGCTGATCTTCACGAATGATCGCGCCGATCTCGCAGGCAGCGATGTCTTCATCGTCACGGTGCCGACACCGGTCGACGATTCCAACCGCCCCGACTTGAGCGCCCTGGAAGCGGCATGCCGGACGGTGGGCCGCATGATCGAAAAGGGAAACACCGTCATTGTCGAGTCGACCTTGTTTCCGGGCGCAACCGAAGACGTGTGTGTACCGATTATCGAAAGCGAGTCCCAACTTCGGTTAAACCGCGATTTCTTCGTCGGCTACAGCCCGGAGCGGATCAGTCAGGGTGACAAAACGCGCCGACTAAAGGACATCGTCAAGATAACTTCCGGGTCGACTCCGGAGACGTTGGAATTCGTCGATGCGCTTTACGGCTCCATCATCGAGGCCGGCACGCACCCGGTTGCGAGCATACGAATCGCGGAAGCCGCCAAAGTCGTCGAGAATACGCAACGCGACCTTAATATCGCGTTTGCCAACGAACTGGCGATGATTTTCGAACGGCTGGGCCTCGACACCGAAGCCGTATTGGACGCTGCTGAAACGAAGTGGAATTTTTCGCCCTATCGTCCGGGGCTCGTCGGCGGCAACTGTATCAATGTTGCCCCGTACTATTTGACTCACAAGGTCGAGCAAAGCGGTTATCGGTCGGACGTGATCCTGTCCGCCAGGCACATCAACGACGCTATGGCGCCATATGTTGCCAAACGGGTCTTGGACCTCATGAGGAAAGCGAAGATTCAAGTCGCAGGCTCTCGCATTCTGGTGCTGGGGTTGACTTTCAAGGAAAACTGTCCCGATGTCCGTAATACCAAGGTCCTTGATCTGGTCGAGGCTTTGCGCAGTTCTCAAGCCGATGTCGATGTTTACGATCCTTTGGCGGTGGTAGGCGTCTCAAGCGGTTGCGGCGTTTCGCTCATCGCGGATCCCTCCCCGGGAGCCTACGATGCGGTGATCCTTGCCGTTGCGCACGATAAATTTCGGGAGATGGGCGCCGACAAGATCCGCGCTTTCGGTAAGGAGAACAGCGTGTTGTTCGACGTTAAGCATCTGCTCCCCGCTGAGTCCGTTACGGGGCGCCTCTAGGTCGTTTGCCGATGAAAGTGCTGGTTACCGGTGCGGCGGGATTTATCGGGTCGTTTACGGCCCGCCGTCTTATCGACCGCGGCGACGAGGTGGTCGGTATCGATAACCTCAACGATTATTATGACGTCAACCTGAAGCGCGCGCGCTTGTCGCGCCTGAACGGGCGGCCCGGATTCCTTTTTCGCAAGCTCGATGTTGCGAATCGCTTCGGTATTCACGCGCTGTTCAAAGAGCACCGCCCGGACCGGGTCGTTCACCTTGCAGCGCAAGTGGGCGTCCGGTACTCGCTTGAGGACCCGCACGCCTATGTCGATGCCAACATCGCAGGCTTTGCCAACATTCTGGAGGCGTCCCGGCAATTCCCGGTTGAACATTTGGTCTACGCGTCGACGAGTTCCGTGTACGGCGCCAATACCCGCACGCCGTCTTCCGAGCATGACAGCGCCGATCACCCGCTTTCCTTATACGCCGCGACCAAGCGGTCCAACGAATTGATGGCCCATGTCTACAGCCATCTTTTCTCCATACCGACGACGGGGCTGCGGTTTTTTACCGTATACGGCCCATGGGTTCGGCCGGACATGGCCCTTTTCAAGTTCACCGAAAACATCTTGGCCGGCAAACCTGTCGACATATACAACTACGGCCGTCACAACCGCGACTTTACCTATGTCGACGATATCGTAGAAGGCGTGATAAGGACTCTCGACCGAACGGCCACTCCCAATCCCCAATGGACCGGCGCCGCTCCGGACCCCGCGACGTCGCCCGCGCCCTACCGCTTGTACAACATAGGCAACGGCAATGCCGTCAACCTGATGCGCTATATAGAACTGATCGAACGTTGCCTCGGAAAGAAGGCGAAGAAGAATCTTCTGCCTATGCAGCCGGGGGACGTCCCGGACACTCATGCCGGGATCGACGCTCTGGTCGAAGACATCGAATACCGCCCGATGACGTCCATCGAAACGGGTGTGGAACGTTTCGTGTCCTGGTACCGTGACTACTATGATTGTTGAGATGCCCGGCCCGGATCGCGACTAAAAGGCGATAAAGACTTGGGTCTACACCGGCCGGGAGAGGTTATCCTCTTGAAGACCGGCATGTCCTCGTGAATGTGCGCCCGAACCTAGAGCGGGGGGGGGGGTGGACTTGGGCAGCTTCGTCCGGCGGTGCCCGGGCGGGCCTTTCTTGCGGCTTTGACCTGAATCGGTCTTCCCTGGAGGCAGGAAGAAACCGATCCCCCAGCTCAGGTGCATGGCGGCCAAAACCACCGGAAGGAGCACAGCCGCCGACTCTCGCCGCCGCAGGCCCATGACCGCCGCCCCGCCTACGATAGTCAGGATATAACCAGCCGAGGGTATCAACGCCAACCGCGGGAATCCGGCCAAGGCCAGGGCGGCGGCCGCCGCCAGCGCCAGCACGATGGCGGGCGCGGCGAGATGTCGGGCCCGCACCGAGGCCGGATGCCGCCGCAGCATGACCTGCTTCCAGCGGCCGTAGTTGAAATACTGTTTGGCGAGAGCACGCAGCGTGCTCCGGGGTCGGTAGATGACCTCGAGTTGGGGGTCGAACCACACCGTCTCTCCGTGTTGCCGCAGCCGCCAGTTGAGTTCATAGTCTTGATTTTTGCGGAAAGTGGGGTCGTAACCGCCCACCGCGTCCAGCGCGTCAACGCGGTACGAGCCCAGATAAACGGTATCGGAGGGGCCCTCCGGTCCTCCTATTCGGTATCGGGCGCCGCCGCTTCCCAGCCAAGAGGTTATTCCGATCCCTAAGGCTCGTTCGAACAAGGTGGCGCCGACCGGTTTTTGCCGCCCGCCGACGCACGCCGCCGACGTTCTCTCCAGCGTCTCGGCCACGCGGCGCAGATATCCCGGCGGCAGCAGCGTATGGGCGTCGCACCGCACCATCACCTCTCCCGTCGCCGCCCGAAGCCCCGCTTCTATTCCATATCCGATGGTCCGGTCCGGGTTGGGGACGATCCGAACTTCCGGGTACGACTTGGAGACCGTCTCGCTCACCGTCTGCTCATCGGTTCCGTCAGCCACGATCACCTCTACCTGACCCTCATAAACCTGGGACAGGATCGAGTCGAGGGCGTCCGCAAGGGTGGCTTCATGGCCGCGCACCGGAATGATCACGGACAAAGCGGGACAACGAGACGGCGCGGCCTTTTCGATCTTGTCACCCATCTTCAAGCACCCCCCCCCCGCGCTATCGCGCGACTCGGACCGGCAAGACATATGAACGACTCGAGGGCGAATGATGGAAAGACATACCCTATGACCCATGACGACTACCCAACCGATGATCGCATTCTTGCACGGGGATTGCGGCGCGGTCCGCGGAGAAAAAACGAAAAGTACAGAAACAACGGGACAATGTCTAACGCGCCGTCCGGCACTATGTACGCGTTGTGGCCGCCCCCGCCGGACCGGCGGCGTGACAAGCCGCTCACGGCGTGGCACGGAGTCTATTTCCGGCACAGGGCGCGCAGGTCCGAGGCCATGCGGCCGTACCAGTTCGCGCAGCGGAAATATTCCCCCCGGCGTTTGGCCCCTTCGCACAGCCGCCGGTACAGGTCGGGATGTTCCAGCAGCCGCCCGATGGCGGACTTCACGGCCGCGGCGGAGCGGGGTTCCACAAGCAGCCCGTTCTCTTCATGGGTCACGACCTCGGGAATGACCAGCCACCTGGAGGCAATGACGGGCAGGCCGCACTGGAAGGCTTCGAGGATCACGCCGGGATAGCCCTCATTTTCATAATAGCTGGGAAACAAAAGCACGTCGTGTTCGCTCAGAACCCGGGGGACCTCCGCCGGCTCCAGCACGCCGCCATAGGTCGCCCGCGGGTGGTCCTCGAACAGGGAAAGGTCCGTGTCGGACGTAGGCGGTCCAAAGACCTGAAGATGACAATGCTCGGGCAGATGGCGGCACGCATCGAGCACCTCGGCCAGCCCCTTGGTCATCCTCAATCGGGAGACGAAGATCAGCTTGCGCACTTCCTCGCGCCTGACCGCCGCGGGCGCCTCGACGTCTCTCGTATTGGGGAACCAGCGAAATTCATCCAGGTGGCCGAAGTCTCGATACAACTGCCGCGTCTGCACGTAAACCAAAGAACAGCGCATCCAGGTCCGCTCGGCCAGCCAGCGGCTTGGCGCGCCGTATTGGCGATAAACCGAACTCAATCGAGATCCCGAGAAACGCACCACCATTGGCCGGCGGGCGATTTTACAGATAACCCAGATGGACGAGGCCACGACCGTCGCCGACGCGGGAGAAATAATGACAAAAGCAAGCCGCGCCTGCCGGATCTTCTTCACGGTCTTCCAGATGACCCGCAGAAACCTGGCCAGGCGAACGGCCCGGATTCGCCAAGGGGGCAGATTGGTCATACTGCCCGACGTGTCGACAATATCCAGATCGAAACCGCGCATACCCAATTCACGAACTATCTCCTCGCCCGTCACCCTGTTGCCCCCGACGACATTGGTGACGGACGTTCCGGACCCCATCGGAGCAATGAGCAGTATTTTCGGTATTTCTTTTTCGCTCATGACTTCCATGACTTCCATGTCTTTTCCGCCGCGGCCCGCGCCTTTACTTCCCCACGCGGGATTTTCGGGCTCACGGCGGCCGAGGGAGCGAAGACTTGGTGATTTCCGTTCATACGGTAACGACCGGGTCGGCTATTGAACATGCGCGCGGGCGGCCGCGCCCGACCGGGTTCGGCTTTTCGCATCGGGGTGCGGCGGCGCGTCGTGGGAGAGGCGGCGCGCTAATCGGCGCTCCGCTCGGGCCGCACCACCGCAGGCGACAGGTTTTCCACGACTTCGCGCGCGTAATAGGCGGCCGCATCGTCCCCTGGCTTGTTGCCCTGAAACGTCACGATCTCCGCAGTGGCCGTGTAACGTGTAACGGGCCGGCCGTAAAAGCCGTCATGGCCGAAGCCGCGTCCATATCCGTAGTAGGGATAGAGGTGGCGGTAACCGCCGTGAAAGCGCAGCGAATAATGAAAACTGCCATGGGGAAAATACGAGTAGTTCGCTCGATATGTGGTTTGCGAATCGGTATTGCGCTCGGCTACGATGAAATAGTCGTTTCCCGTTTCAATCGTTATTTCCGCGGCGCGAAACAGAAGATAGTTCTCGACCGTTTCGCGTTTGGTCAAGGAATTGCCTGAGAAATTCACTTTGTAACGGCCGGTTTCGATGAGTTGTTCGCCGTAGCCGTACCGCTTCGTGACAGGCTGATACGGGGTCGGCGTCGCGCAGCTTGCGAGCACCAGCCCCATGGCCGTCAACGCCGTCATCCAAACGCGGCGGGGTAATCTTTCGCGCTTGAGGCGTCGTTTGACTGACATGATTCACTTCTCCTCGAGGAGTCCTGGTCCCTGCGCCGATAGCGTCCGATTATCCAATGATCCGCCGTCAACGTCCAATCAAAAAAGCGCCGCTTTTTGACGTTCGGCGGCAGTTCGCTCCGCGATCGACGCCGCTCGAGGACATGGTGCCGCCTGGGTGATTCGAACACCCGACCTGCGCATTACGAATGCGCCGCTCTACCGGCTGAGCTAAGGCGGCCCCGTACGTCGGACGCGAATCATAGCAATTTTTCCTTACCGGGTAACCAGCCGACATGGTATTTCAAGGCTTGCAGGATGAGCGACTATCAACCTGTCGACCCCGTATCGGGCCGTCAACTTTCACGCGCGAACCTTGGGTGAGTTCGTTCCCGGCGCGAATTGACGCCCGGATCGGGTCGGTAAAATCGGAAAGGTCCATTCATGTCCGACCGTCGTGACTTATTGAAAGCGGAATTGCTGGAACTGGTGGAAAAAACCCGGGGAGGTTTTGACTCCGGCGAACCGTCGGCGCCGCGCATACAAGAATTGATCGATGAAATTGCCGCGCACAGTCTCTATCCGGCGCCGGCGGACCGTCCGGACAAGATGGACGGACGGTGGCGCTCGCTCTTTGCCAGTTTCGGGGCCGCCCACTCGCAAGGGCTCGGCGTGAGACACGCCTCGGACTTGAAGATTCAAGGGTTCAACAACCTGCCGTCCGCCGAGATCGAGGTCACGCGCATTTATCAGGAAGTCGACTCCGCGACGGGGTCTTACAACAATGTCGTCGAATTCGAACCGAAGGGCGGCGGACCCGAAGGACGCGTCATCGTGTTCGGGACCTTTTCGGGAGATGACGAAAATCGCCGGCGCTTTCATGTCGAGTTTTCATCGGTCAAGGCCGCGCCCGCCGTGAACGGTACGTCGATGGACGTTTTCCGCGAGGCTTTGGGCCTCGATGCGGAAGCCGTGCTGGAAGCGGAATTCAAACCGCCGCGTCTTCACTCCGACGTAGTTTATCTGGATGACGACCTGCGAATCAATTTGGGCTCCATGGGCGGCGCCTATGTCACGGTCAAGGTCGACGGGCCTTTGACGTCGGTCGGTTAAAACGCCGCGTGTCGCCATGAGTTGGACCGTCTACATTCTGGAGTGCGCGGACAGGACGCTTTATACCGGCGTCGCCAAAGATCTAAAGAGGCGGCTGGAAGATCACGAAGCCGGCAGGGGCGCCAAATACATGCGCGGGCGCGGCCCGTTCAAACTTGTCTACAAGGTCACCTGCCGCTCAAAATCGGCGGCGCTCAAGCGCGAAGCTTACATCAAGTCGCTGACCAGATCGGCGAAACTCGGGATTGTCGCCGCCGCCGCGACGTGAGGACTCTCAAGCCTGGTAGACGAGTTCGAAGGGGAGCACCAGCACGGGCATGTCGCCGCTCACTTCGCGGCCATAGGGTTCGAGCAGCTTGTTCCAATAGTCCGTATGGAGCGGGATCCATACCGAAAGGTCCCGCACGGGCGAACCGTCGATGGCCGTGTGCTCGGGTCCGATTTGCCCGAACGTCGTTTCCACGACGTCCGTCAGTCGCACGACAAGCGTCGGCGTGCCGTCATAAGCGATGAGGACCATGCTGTCGCCGGGTTCAGGGGTTTTTTGACCGTTCGCCTCGATGATCCAGGGCAGTCCAAACGTGCCGCGCTTGTCGCCTTGCTTAATGAGGTCGAAGATTTGGGCCGTCGTCGGCTCGTCGATGCCGATCCATTTGACGTCGTAGTCGTCACCCAGGCCGGTCACGGCGCTTTTTGCTTGCCTCCAGAATGCGTCCAATGCCGCGTCGCTCGGTTTCGCAGGGCCGTCCGGTAAAAATTTCGCTTTGCTCATCGACAAGGTTCCTCGGCAGGTCAGGCGTCTTCGGACATGGAATTCGTACGGCAAGCGGAAGACGATAGCACAACGCGCGCAAAGACGCCCGCTTGATCCGGCCCCGCCGCGGGGACCGGCTCCTGTTCGCATCGTTTATACGGAACAGGTGTCGCGTAAAGAAGGCGGCGCCCCGGGCGCCGCAAGCATATTGTAAAGTCAGCTTACGGAATATCCCCGGGCTTCGAGGCAGGCCGTGAGCGCGCGCGTGTAGTCAATTCGATGGGCCGCGGTTTCGTTTCGCACCTCTTGTTTGGACTTCTTGCCCTTGCGATTACCGAGAAGACCGCCCAAAGCGCCGCCCGCCAGCGCGCCAATGCCGGGCTTGCTGCCGATGATCTCTCCCAAGAGCGCGCCGCCCGCCGCGCCGCCCGCCGCGCCAATGGCGGTGTTTTTCGCTACTTTGCCTTTACCGTCTTCCTGCCCGGCATAGGAATAATACGGGTCGTAACCGGTTTGCTCCGTTGCCCACTGACGGCATTCCTTTTCGTCGAGCGCCTGCTGCGCGGGCGCCTGGCCGTCTGCGGGATAGACGTAGACATCCTGTTGGGCCGCGGCGGCCGTGGCGAGGCCGAGGGCAACCGCCCCCGCGAGAGCGAGAAAAATTTTCTGCATGTGATGTCTCCTTCCGTGAATCGAAGATAACCGCTGGGCCGCCCACGCGCCGAACTCAACATGGCTTCATAATCCTTAACCTTGGATTAAAACCGAGTGAACTTTCGAGGGCGTTAACGGCGTCGCAGGGCTCCGGTCATTCGGCGATGGGCGGAATGCCGGCAGGCACGAATCCTTCATGATGGTGCATGATCGTCCATTCGCCGTCGATGCGGCGGAAAACATCGGTGACGCGGACATGTCCGGAAGTCGGATTGGGCGGCGTATAGGAAAAGGTCAGATAATAACGCGCAATCGCCGTTTCGCCGAAGACGTCGACGACCGGCTCGTCGATATTCAAAGTGAGCGCGCCCCGCGCGCGCATTTGTTCGTGGTCGGACTCGCGAAATGCGAGGCGCTCGGCGCGCCCGCGAAAAAGCTGCGGTTGGAAGACGTCCCATATTGTCGCGTCGTCATGCAAATGAGACTCGAGCGTTTCGATATCGTCATTTTTGAACGCCGCGTAGCGCGTGCGGATAATGCGCGCGATCTCGTTTTGAATCGTCTCTGACGATGACGTCATGTCGGAACTCCGGCCGGTGACACCGGCGCGCGGTCATTTTTACCGGAAGGTCCAGTTTATGAATGTGGTTGAATGCCGATAGCGTTTATAAGGCGTGCAACCGCCCTCCGGTCGGATGGTGCGCGTTCTTATGCTAATCTTGCGGGGCGCCGAATTGTCGAAGACTCAATGCCAGTGATGGAAATGTCGTCGCAGGTCTTTTCCGAAACCCGGCCCTTGAAGGTCAACCACCTCATCTCCTATAGCGGGCTCTCGGTCCCTCTTCAGGCGCTGCTTATTCCGCTGATCGTATTTTTGCCGCCGTTTTACGCGACCGAAATGGGGCTCGGCCTCGCGACGGTCGGCGCGGTGTTCTTTGTCGCGCGGTTGTGGGATGCGCTAAGCGATCCGATCGTCGGCGGCCTGTCGGACCGGACCAAATCGCGTTTCGGCCCCCGCCGCCCGTGGATTTTTATCGGCACGCCGTTCCTGATGGGACTGACGTGGCTGCTCTTGGTGCCGCAATTCGAAATCACCTTCATATCGCTCAGTATACTGATATTCGTCTTCTACGTCTTTTGGACGTCCGTTTTCATTCCCTATCAATCCTGGGGCGCGGAAATCACGCCCGATTATGACGAACGCGCCCGCGTCACGGCGTTTCGCGAGGGCGGCACGGTGATCGGTATTCTGTTAGGCATGGGCGTGCCGCTGGTGCTGATCGATCCGGTGACCGCGCCCTTGCGCGACGCGATATGGCCCGGGGGGCTGCCGCTGGACAATTCCCTGGGCTCTCTGCTGCGCGTCATGGCGTCGACCGTGATCGTTCTTTTGCCTATCACCGCGCTCGCGGCATGTCTTTTCGCGCCGGCCCCGGACTTTGCCTCGGCCCAAACCATCGAGTGGCGGCAGACCATAGGCGTTTTGACACGCAACAAGATGTTTTTGCGTTTATTCGTCGGCTACTTCTCGGCGCAACTCGGGTTCTTGTGTTTCATCGCCACAGTGCAGCTTTTCGTTACCAGGGGGCTCATGCTCGACGAGTTTTTGCTGCTCGTTTTTCTGCAGCATGTGGTCGCAATCGTGACCGTCCCCGCATGGATTTGGGCGTCCAACACGTTCGGCAAGCATCGCGCTTATTGCGCGACGCTCGGCTTTATGATGACGGGCTTTTTAGGATTCCTGTTGATCCCGACGGGAAATCTTCAAGCGGCGATCATTGTCTTCATGTTTCACGGCGTCGGCGCGAGCGGAAAATTGATCTTGCCCTCGGCGATCGCCGCCGACACGGTCGACTACGATACGCTGCAAACGGGCGCCCGGGAAGCGGGCAGCCATCTGGCGCTCCTGAACCTCGCCAATAAAGTGACCTTTGCGCTGTCGGTCGGCATCACTTATCCGCTATTGGCGTTGGCGGGCTTTGATCCCAACGGCGAAAACTCGCCCGGCACGATAAACGCCCTTATGGCCGTCACGGTCGTGCTGCCGTTTATCGTCATGTCGATCGGGTTGGCGGTCATGTGGAACTTTCCGCTCACCAAACACCGCCACGCCGAGATCCGCGCCGAACTGGCCGGACGCCAAGTGGCGGACTGAATCAATAATGACGCTCGGACTTAGGGCGCGTCATTTCACGAATTGGCCGCCGTCGACATTGATTTCTATGCCGGTGACATGAGAGGCGGCATCGGAAGCGAGCCACACGGCGACGGCGCCCACATGTTCGGGCTCGCCCCATTCGCCCATGGGTATGCGTTCGATCATGCGCGGTTTGTACTCCTCGACATTGGGGCCCATGACGTCGACCACGCCTTCGGTCCAAATGAGACCCGGGTGAATCGAGTTGGCGCGGATCTTGACGGGCGCGCCCTCGGCGGCCGCGGCCTTGGTAAGCGAAGTGAGCGCGCCCTTCGCCGGACAGTAAGCGACCCCTCCCGGCACTGCCTTTTGTCCGCAAACGGACGACATGTTCATGATCGCCCCGCCGCCCGCCGCTGTCAGGTGGGGCCACGCGTGCTTCATACCTAAAAAAGGACCTTCCACATCGACGCGGATTAAAAACTTCAAGTCGTCGAGCGTCAGTTTGTCCAAAGGGCCGATGACGGCCTCGCCCGCATTGTTGAGCAGCGCGTGAAGTTCCCCGTAGGCGTCCAGCGTCGCGTCCATGACGCGCCGCCAGTCGTCTTCCCGGGTGACGTCTTGGCGCACGAATACGCACTCTCCGCCTCGCCTCGAGATTCGATCGACGGTGATTTGCCCCCGCTCTTCGTTGCGCCCGGTGGCGACGATCCTGGCGCCTTCCTCGGCCATCGAGATGGCGCATCCCCGGCCGATGCCCGACGTGGCCCCGGTGACGATGACGACTTTGCCTTGCAAACGTCCCATGGGTATCATGCCCCCAGAATGCCGCCGTCGACGGGGATAACGTCACCGGTCATATAATGAGAGTCGTCGGAGGCCAAAAAGACGGCAAGTTCGGCGACGTCCGCGAGCGTTCCCTTGGATCCTGACGGTCCGGCCGCGGCGCGCGTCTCGGTGAGTCGATCGACGAGATCGCCTTCGATGTCTCCCGCGAGGATCCCGTTGACACGGATCGTCTTGTCTTTCTCCGCGCCTTCGAGGGCCGCCGCTTTCGTCATCATTTTGACGGCCCCCGCGCTCGCGCACAGCGCCGCCGCGTCGGCCATGCCGACGGCGCCGTAGACGGACGTCAAATTGACGATCGAGCCGCCGCCCTGTGCTTTCATCGCTGGGAAAACGGTTTTAAGGCCCAGGAAACAAGCCTCGATATTTTGTTCGTTGACCGCGCGGTATTCATCCAGGCTCGTCTCGGTAATCGGTTTCAAATATCCGGCGGCCAACCCTTGAACCAGGACATCGATCCGACCGAAAGTTCGAATCGTTTTATCGACGGCGCTTTGCCAACTCTCCGCGGATGTGATGTCGTGGTCGCGGATGAACAACCGGTCGTCGCCAAGGTCCAAACCCGCGGCGACCGACTCGAGCGACTCCGCGTCCTTTTCCGTAAGCGCGAGTTTGGCGCCTTCGTTCGCCAGCGCGCGCGCGATCTCCGCCCGTCCCGGCACCGACGCCGCCGTCACGATACACACTTTGTCTTTGACGCGCTCTCTTGCCATTGCTTCAAATTCGTGTTCTCGAAACAGCCGTCCGGTCTTTCGACGTTTTCTCATGCGATGCGGCAAAACCGAAAGATGCCTAAAGACATCCGGTCCGTCGGATATATAATAGACACGCTGGACCGTTACGGATCAAGGGAGACTGCTTATGGGCGATATGATAGAGCTTGCGGCTTCGGACGGACACGAATTGTCCGCCTACAAGGCGGCGCCTTCCGGGCCTGCGAAGGGCGGTCTTGTCATCGTCCAGGAAGTGTTCGGCCTTAACGACAACTTGCGGCGTGTTGCGGACCGCTATGCGGGTCACGGATTTTTGTCGATCGTACCGGCGATGTTCGACCGGCTGGAGCCAAACCTTCTCATTCCGTATTCCGAAATTCCCCGAGCCATCGAAACCATGTCAAAGCTCGACAACGAGCACGTATTGCTCGATGTGGACGCCGCCCGCCGGGACGTGGCAAGCGCCGGCAAGACCGCCATCGTCGGCTATTGCTGGGGCGGCACGGTGAGTTTCATGTCGTCGTGCAAGCTCGATTTCGCCTGCGCGCTTTCCTATTACGGCGGCGGCATCAATAATTTGGTCTCGAGCATGACGCCCAGGATTCCGGTCATGTATCATTTCGGCGAAAAGGACGCTCATATCCCCATGAGCGCGGTGGGGCAAGTGAAACAGGGCCACCCGGACGGCATCTATCACATTTACGACGCCGACCACGGCTTCGTCTGCGATGACCGTGACAGTTATGACGCGGCCTGTACCAAGCTGTCCGAAGACCGCAACTTGGAATTTCTGGCGCAGCACATGTAGAGAAGGCATCACGTCCGAGCGCCCGTCTCCTTCGGGACGAGTGCTTCGGGGCGTGGTTGGAGTTTGACGCAAACCTCATGGTGAAGGCGCGTCCCGGTATGTCGGGGCGGTTGTCTTGGGCTATTCAGGCCGATCTTCGCGGCGGCAAAAAATAGAGACCCAATTCATGGCGGCTGATTTGAAGTTGGAACGGGAACTTGCGGAAGTCTTTCGTTCCTATGAAGCCTTGTGGGACAAGCAAGACGCGTCGCTCATCACGGCCTTGTGGGATCGAGACGATCCGGAGCCGTTTTACCTTGCGGAAGAGCAGGACGACTGGCGCGTGGGGTGGGACGACGTGAAAGACTATTTGGGCCCGCCGGGCCGCAACAAGACGAGTGAGGCCATGCGCATGCGTTTTCACCGCATTCAGGCGAAGCTCCTGGCTCCTGATTTGGCCTTTGCCTCGTTCTGGATCCGCTTCGACGCCAAGATGAATTTTTTGCCGAAGCCTATCGGCAACGATTCACGCGCCAGCGCCGTATTTCGCAAAAAACCTTCGGGGTGGCGGCTCGTGGCGTGGACCGAAGCCCCCCAATCGCCTCTCCTGTACATGCAAAAGCTTTATGAAATGAATGTTCATCCGCAATTCGCCGCCTTTCGCAAGACCGTCGCCGAGGACGGCTCCGAATAGACGGGCGCTTCCCGCGTCGACTTTTTGAACGGGCGGTCACGCCTGCGCGCAAGCCTTGAGCTTGGTCTTCACTTAGGCCGCCGCCGCTGTGGACATCCGCCGAGAACCGCCTGAAGGGCGTCCCGCTCCGCGCGGTCCACGGAAAGCCCGTAGCGGCGCTTGACCGCTACGACCCGCTCCGCGAACCACCGCAGATTGATCTCCGGCAGCCACTCGCCCGCGTCCCGGTCCGACTTCAGGTGCTGGTTCACTCCGGGCGACGCCAGCGTCAGGTTCCGCAGGTCTTTCGCAAACCCCCCCCGTGTTTCCGCAGACGCGGCGCACAGGCCGCTGTCGTGGGCCTCCGCCGCCGCGACGATGTGCTCGATGTCGGTCTCGCGGATGGACCCGAACGTGACGCCGGGCACGTACGGCGACGGGAACGGCGGAGAAATGCGCCCGTCGGGATCGACCCGGTGTCCGGCGGCCGCGGCTATGTCCCGCTCGATGTCGGCGGGATAGCGGTAGTCGCGCTTGCGGTCATAGACGCTGCAGCGGTCTTCCGGTACGACTTCAAGACCGCACCACGTGTCGGTGGCGGCGCTCCGGGTCACGTCCACGTGGCCGCCGATCACGGCAAAGGCGAACGCCCCCGCGGCCAGCAGGAGCAGGCCGACGGCGCCGAGAAGAACGCGTCTTTCCTTCCGCTCCATAACTCCTCCCTGACGGCGCGGCGCTCGGCCCCGGCGGCGGGTATCCGCTTGTCAAACGCCGGCCGAAAGCCCCGTTTCGGAAAATTGCCGACTGCGAAAACACCGGATGGAGTGTATGGAAGAACGAGACGCGGGTCGAGAGATCCATGGATGAGGACTCCCTCCCTGATACGCAGCCCTTGACGTTGCCGCCCGGGTGCACGAATATTCCAGCGGATCCTCACCGTCTTCCATGAGTTCCGCTGCCTCACGGAATTGACTACAACAACCGAAGCGGTCAATTCGAAATGTTCTCGAAAATCCGCTACACAGTGACTTGTCCACGCGGCCTTTTTGACGTCAGCCTCTCACGCAGGTATTACTTCATTGCGTCCGGTGGGCGGCATGGCCCAAACGGTTCAAGAGTACCCCGGCCCGAGTGGAACAGACAGCGAAGGTGTGCATGACTCAAGAAGGCTTTTCCGATTCCGGCCTGCTGCGCCGCCGCGCGGCCGGGTTCGGCTGTCTTGCGGCCGTCTTTTTGCTCGCGCTCTTTCCCTCAGAGGCGCAGGCGGCGCTCGACGGCGAAGCGCAGTTCGTTCTGACCACCTTCTCTTTCCTGATCTGGGGCGTGCTGGTGATGTGGATGTGCGCAGGCTTCACCATGCTTGAGGCCGGCTCGGTGCGCACCAAGAACGCGTCGGTGATCTGCCTGAAGAACATCGGCCTCTATTCCATCGCCGGGCTGGCCTTCTATCTGATTGGCTATAACCTCATGTATGTCGGCGTCGAGGGAGGTTGGGTCGGCTCATTCGAATTTCTCTACGGCACGTCCGACGACGAGACCGCGCTTCTGGACGGTCGGGAGGACGCGGCCGCCGCCGTCATCGCGAGCGGCAGATCTACGATGGCGGACTGGTTCTTCCAAATGGTATTCGTGGCGACGACCGCCTCGATCGTGTCCGGCGCTTTGGCCGAGCGCGTGAGGCTGTGGTCGTTTTTCATCTTTATTACGGTTTTGACGACTATTATCTACCCGATCGTCGGCGCCTGGACCTGGGGCGGCGGATGGCTCTCCGAAATGGGTTTCCAGGATTTCGCCGGCTCGACCATCGTTCACTCGACCGGCGGCTGGGCGGCATTGGCGGGAGCGCTTATCGTCGGCCCGCGCAAGGGCAAGTTTCGTGAGGACGGCAGCGTCAAGGCGACGCCGCCATCCAACGTTCCCGCCGTGACGCTCGGCGTATTCATTCTTTGGCTCGGTTGGTTCGGCTTCAACGGCGGCTCGCAACTCAAACTTGACGGCGCGGTCGACGCCGTGGCAGTCAGTAACATCCTCGCCAACACCAATCTCGCCGCAGCCGCCGGCGTCATGGCTGCGATCAGCCTGTCGCGCCCCATTCTGGGGCGGGTCGACTTGCTTGCCGGCCTGAACGGCGCCATTGCCGGCTTGGTGGCGATCACCGCCGGGCCGGACATCGTCGAGCACTATTGGGCCGTCATCATCGGCGCCGTCGGCGGTTCCCTGTGCGTTGTCGGCCTAAGGGTCATGGAGCGGCTCAGAGTCGACGACGTGGTCGGTGCGGTTCCGGCACACCTGTTCGCCGGCGTGTGGGGGACCCTTGCCGTTTGCATTGCGGCTGGCGGCAATCCGCTGATCCAGATCATCGGCATATTGGTGATCGGCGCCTTCGTGTTCAGCGCCTCGATCGTAACTTGGCTGGTCATCGAGAGGACGGTCGGCGCGCGCACCTCACCGGCCATTGAGGACCTGGGCCAGGACGTGGCGGAACTGGGTATCGAGGCCTACCCCGAGTTCGTCGTAATGCGGGAGCCGGACGATTGATAAGCGGCTGGCCGAGCAGACCGTATGATCCGTGTCGATAAGACCGTTAGGAGATGAAGCGATGGATGTGACAACCGAGCGAAAGGACGATGTGCTCTCATTCAGGGTAGGCGGACGCATTGACGGCGCCAACGCCTATGAGTTCGAAGAAACGATCAGGTCCGCGATCAAGGAAAGCGACAATACTGTGATCGTGGATTTCGAAAAACTCGTCTACATCAGCAGCGCGGGCCTTCGCGCCGTCCTCATAGCCGCCAAGATTCTCCGGAGCCGCGACGCCAAATTCGCACTCTGCTCGCTCTCGGATCAGATCCGGGAGATCTTCGCAATGAGTGGTTTCGACAAGATCATCGAGATCTATCCGACCGAGGGCGAAGCGCTCGCGTCACTCGGCGAGTGATGGCCGGCGCCGGTGAAATCCGCGAGTAACGGTTCTTTACAGTTGCACTATGGCGTGATACCACAAGAAACTTGGGAAAGGATGTCCATGGTACCCGGCGATTGTCGTTGTTGGCTTCGAAGACGGCGGGAGCGCCTTCATCGGTGGCAGGCAATGATACAGTCATGTCGGGGTTATGCCGAGTAGCGGCGCGCTGTATGTGCATGACGGGGTAGTATCGCATCCATCGTATCCGGGCGGGTTGTGTTCCCAAATGATCACCACATTCGGCAAGCCATTGGCCAAGGAACAAATCTACCGCTTCGGCTGTCGCGTTGTCGGCGGCGGTCCAAACGGGTACCCGACGGCAGATCCACCACGTAGACGATGACTCAAGACGACGAAGCGCTTTCAGCCCATGCGGCTCCCTGCAAGATACTCGTCGTGGACGACGAACCCGATCTCGAACAGCTCGTTCTGCAACGCATGCGCCGCGAGATTCGCCGGGGACAGTATGCGTTCGTCTTCGCCCACAACGGAGTCGAGGCTCTTGAGCGACTGAACGAAGACCGGGGCATCGACATCGTGCTTTCGGACATCAACATGCCTCGCATGGACGGCCTCACGCTCCTCAAGAACATTCCGGATACCGATTCCAATGTCCGTGCCGTGATTATCTCGGCCTATGGTGATATGAAGAACATTCGCACGGCGATGAACCGAGGCGCCTTCGATTTCGTCACCAAGCCGATCGACTTCGAAGATCTGCGGGTTACCATCGAGCGAACTTTGCGTAATCTCACTGCGTGGCGCACGGCCGCCGAATCGCATGACAAGCTGGTTACGCTGCAGAACGAACTCGACATGGCCAGCCGGATGCAGCAGTCGATCCTGCCCACCGTGTTTCCCGAGGGCCCCGGCTATCAGATATTCGCGAGTATGGAACCGGCCCGGCAGGTGGGCGGCGACTTTTTCGATATCATAAACCTCGACAAAGGCCGGATCGGCTTGGTGGTCGCCGATGTCTCGGGCAAGGGGGTCCCCGCCGCTTTATTCATGATGTCCTGCCGAACGCAACTCAAGGGCGCGGCCGTCGGCAGAGTCATGCCAGGCGCGGTGTTGAGCGAGGTCAACCGCCTGCTTTACGAAGACAACGAGGCCATGATGTTCGTCACCGTGTTTTACGGGATCTTCGACCCGGCAAGCGGGAGGCTCGTCTATGCCAACGGCGGTCACAATCCGCCTCTCCTTGTTCACGCCGACAAGACCTCGGACGTGTTGCCCGGAACCGATGGCCTCGCTCTCGGATTGATGCCGGATATCGACTATCGGGAAGGCACTCTGGACCTTCTGCCCGGAGACGCGGTCGTGTTCTATACCGACGGCGTCACCGAGGCCGAGAATGACAAGGGCGAATTGTTCGGCATGGAGCGCCTGTACCGCGTCTTCGAGAACGCACCGCCGCGTGGCGCCAAGGACGCCAACACGGCGGTTTTCGAGGCCGTTCATGCCTTCGCAGGCGATACGCCTCAGTCCGACGATGTTACCTGTCTTATGCTCTATCGCACCGGAGAGGATGGATGAGTGCGACGCTCTCCCTGCGTATCGAAACCAGGCGCGATGAACTCCTGCGCCTCGACGCGGCCGTTGAGAGCCTGGCGGAGGCGGAAGGTTGGCCCCCGGATCTCGTCTTCCCGGTCAAGCTGGCTCTGGAAGAGCTGTGTATCAACATCCTGAATTACGGGCACGAAGACGGCCAGAGCCACGAAATCGAGATTGAACTCACCTCGAGCGCCGACATGCTTGCCATCGAGATCACGGACGACGGGCGGCCGTTCGATCCGCTGACCGACGCACCCCCTCCGGATCTGGACTCGGCTCTTGAAGATCGCACCCCGGGGGGTCTCGGTATACATTTCGTGCGCAACATGATGGATGAGGTGCGCTACCGGCGCGTGCAGGACAGAAACCATTTGACCCTGATCAAGCGGAGGGACGAATGAAGCAGGCGCGCCGCTTCTACGCAGCAATACCGGTCGCCGTGTGCATTCCGCTCTTGGCGGCGTCCGCGCGGGCGGAAGACCCCGGGGTTTCCAGCCGGGAAATCCTTTTCGGTCAGTCCGCCGCCTTCAGCGGCCCCGCCCGGGATCTGGGCGAGGACATGCGTCTCGGGATCGAGGCGGCCTTTGGGGAGGCAAATCGCCGCGGCGGCGTCCACGGGCGGCAGCTCGTGCTTCGGTCTCTCGATGACGCCTACGAACCCGAAACCGCCATCGCCAACACTCGTCGGTTGATCATGGATGAAGGGGTCTTCGCGCTGATCGGCGCCGTCGGCACGCCGACCTCGCGCTCCGCCGTGCCTATTGCCGAGGAAGCGAACGTTCCCTACCTCGCGCCTTTCACCGGCGCTCCCTTTCTGCGCGATACCGGATGGCGGAACGTGATCAATCTACGCGCATCCTATTACCAGGAGACCGAAGAAATGGTCGCTCGCCTGATCCAGGATCTGGGCATCGACCGCATCGCTGTCATGTATCAGGACGATTCTTTTGGCCAGGCGGGCTATCGTGGCGTCCGCCGCGCCCTCGACCGGCGTGAATTGGAACCTGTGGCGATCGGGGTCTATCCGCGCAACACGACGGCCGTGAAGACGGCGCTGCTCGATGTCCGCGGCGGAGACCCCGGAGCGGTGATCCTGATCGGGGCCTACAAGCCGGTCGCCACGCTGATTGCCTGGGCACGGCACATCGATTTCGATCCGGTCTTCATGACCATCTCCTTCGTGGGCAGCAACGCCTTGGCGAAAGAGCTCGGGACCGCCGGTGCAGGGGTTTTCGTGACTCAGGTGGTGCCCTTCCCGAGCGGTGATTTGCCCGCCGTCGTGGCTGCCTATCGCCGCGCTCTGACGGCCTATGCGTCCGAGGCGCTTCCCGGCTTCGTCTCTTTCGAAGGCTACCTGGCCGGTCGCTTGGCCGTCACCGCCCTCGAACGCTGTGGACGAGCGATTGACCGATCCTGCTTTCTCGCCAGTCTTCGCCGCGCCGCCGTCATCGACCTGGACGGCTTCGAACTTCGTTATGATGACGGAGACAATCAGGGTTCCGACGCTGTATTCCTTACCGTCATCGGCAGCGACGGTCGCTACCACCCGATCGAGACACTTCAGTTCGCTGAACGGCTATGACTGGCTGGGCGAGACGGCTGCTCAAAAGCCCCTTCCGACTCTCGACCCAGCTCTATCTGGGGATCGGCGCCGCGGTCGCGCTCACCGTCATCGCCAGTATAGTCGGCTGGTTCTCCTTTGATCGGGTTGCCCAGGTCCAGAGATATGTAAACGAAGGCAGTGTTCCCGAGATGGCCGCCGCCTTTGGCGTCGCGCAGCAAAGCGGCGCCCTCGTGGCCGCTGCGCCGCGGCTGACGACCGCGGCAACACGGGAAGACTTCGCCCGCATCGCCGCGGGCATCGCCGAGGACCGGCTGGCCTTTGAAGCACAGATGGCGGCCCTGCAGCGACAAGGCGCGGACGATACGCGCTTCCGGCGCATTCGAGCCCAGGGCGACGCTCTGATCGCGAACGTCAGAGCTATCGAGGATTCGGTCGCTGAGCGCTTTTCGCTGGTCGAGCGCAGCGAAACGCTCCGTGTTGAAATCGAGATGCTGCAAAAAGAACTTGCCGAGGCCCTGCTTCCCGCTATCGACGACCAGTTGTTCTACGCGATGACCGGCTATCAGGACCTCGGCGCCGCGCCGGCGCCCCGAGCGCGGCACTTGTCGGAGGAGGTGTTCACCCGTTACCGTCACATGGCCGAACTCCAGGAAAGCGCCACGATTGCGATTCAACTTCTCACGAGTGCTTTCGACCTTTCCGACGCGCCGCTGCTCGAACCTCTGCGAGAACGTTTCGAGTCGACCGCCGGCAAGATCGATCGCAGCCTGTCGGCTCTCGGGACTGCCGAACTCCGCGACAGGATTGCGCTCCCTTTCGCCCGGCTTTTCGAGTTGGGCCTCGCGCGGAACCAAGGCTTCGATCTGCGGGCGCAGGAGCTTGCGCTGGGCCAGCGCCAGATGGACTTGCTCGCGTTCAACCGTGATCTTGCCACCGAACTGGTAGCCGAAGCTGAAGGTCTGGTGAGCGCGGCGCAGGCGAGCACGCAAGACGCCACCCGCGCTTCGTCGCAGGCGATCCTCACCGGCCGCAACCTTCTTCTTGCGCTCAGCGTCATCAGCGTCGTCGGCGCGGTGATGATCGCCTGGTTGTTCGTGGGCCGCGTGCTGCTGCGCCGGCTGGAGCGGCTGTCGGATCGGATGCGGCGCATGGCCGGCGGCGACCTCGAAGCCAAGGTCGAGATAGAGGGCAGGGATGAGGTCGCGGACATGGCTGCGGCCCTCGAGGTCTTTCGCCGTCACGCTCTGGAGGTTCAGCGCTTGAACCTGGTCGAGGAACTGGCCGAGGAACTCAAAGGCAAGAACGATCAGCTTGAGAATACGCTCGCTGATTTGGAGCGGGCGCAGGATCAGATCGTCATGAGCGAGAAACTGGCGGCGCTCGGGGAACTCACCGCGGGCGTAGCGCACGAGATAAGGAACCCACTGAACTTCGTCAAGAATTTCTCCGAGTCATCGGAGGAATTGCTGGAGGAACTTCTGGAGGAACTGAGCCCGATCATCAGCGAACGGGACGATAAAAAGGACGACGATCAACTCAAATTGATCCGTGAAATCACCGGTGACATTACCGACAACCTCAAACGCATTCGCGGACACGGCGAGCGCGCCGACAAGATCGTACACCATATGCTGATGATGGGGCGGGGCTCGGGCGAGCGACAGCCGACGGACATTAACGCCCTCCTGGAGGAACATGCGCGGCTCGCCTATCACAGCGCCCGAGCAAGCGATTCGGATTTTCTCCTCGATATCAAGGAGGATTTCGACCCGGCGGTGGGAATTCTTGACGTCATCTCACAGGACATGGGCCGCGTCTTCCTGAACCTGGTCGGCAACGCCTGCCACGCGGTTGACGAAAAGCGGCGTGCCGCCGAGGCCGACGGCGACAGTTACGAGCCTTTGCTTACTCTCGCCACCCGGCGGACGGCAGACGGCATCGAGATCCGCGTCCGCGACAACGGTGGCGGCATACCGCCCGACGTTATCGAAAAAATGTTCAATCCGTTCTTCACAACCAAGCCGCCGGGCCAAGGCACCGGGCTCGGCCTTTCCCTCTCCAGCGATATCGTGCGCCAGCACGGGGGTGAAATCAAAGCCCGGTCCCAACTCGGTGAGTTTACCGAAATGATCGTTACGCTGCCTCTGGCGCCGCCCGCGGCCGCCCGGGGCAGTGAGTCCGACAGCGGGTCGGACACGCCGGCGGCCCCCTTGTCCGAGAGCCGTGAGTCGGAATGATCTTGTCGAAGCCTCTCTTCGCCCGCTTTGGGGCAATGGGCTGTGGAAGGAATCCTTGTTAAGCTTGGGTCAACGACCGTTCTTTTCCCGGAAGGAAACAAGGTGGCCAAGGAGTCCATCCTCCAACCATTTGAGGCAGGTGACATTTTCGTCGGCGCCACCGACCTCAACGATCCCAACGACGACCACGCCGGCGACGGCCGTATCTTTCAGTTCGACAAAGACTTCAACAGGAAGTCCGTTCTATACACCAAAGGGACAACCCACTTGGTAAAAGGATTGGCGTTTGGGCCGGACGATATTTTGTGGGCGTTTGATACCTCGACCCGCTCTGTAATCCACATCGATCCTGAAACAGGAAAACAGTTGCCGCTGAAGTCGTATGGCGAACGCCCCTGGGGGTCCGTGGTTTTTGCCCGTGACGGCAGTTTCTTTTTGAACGAACATACAACCGGCACCCTCCAAGACGTGCCTGAAAACATCCGTCACAATTATCGCGGTCTTGGAGGCACCGACAGCATCGGCGACGGAAATATTCACAAATTCGACGCGGCGGGTAATCCGGTCAAGGTGTTCGAGACGGAAACGTCTACAAGCTTCGCGGGCTTTTTGGGAGTGACCAGCATGGCGCTTCATCCGAGTGAAAGGTTCATCACCTATACGACGGAAACAAGCAGACGCATAATGCGTTACGATATTGTCAATGACAAACAAATGCCCGACCTCTTGCAACTGCCCCGGGAAGGGCGTGAGTTTGTCTTTTGCTTGAGCCAATTGGCCGACGGCTCCATAGTGGCAACGCGCGGCGACAAGATCGAAATCATCGATGAAGGGGGCAACGTCGCGCGTACCTATCCCATGGACGACCGAGGGTGGGCCACGATTATCGAATCTCGAGACCGCGACCATTTGCTCGCCACAAACTTCCGCGCCGGTCGTGTCGTGAAGATCGATAAAGCGTCCGGCAATGTGGTCAACGAACTCGCCCTCGACATGGAGCGCGCCCTTGCCGGCATTGCCGAGTTTCCGGGATAAATCGAGACCATGTGGATAAGCTGCGTACCGCGGTTGATTTTGGCGCTGGCTGTGATCAGTTTCGGCAGTGTGGGGTTTGTTTATGTGCTGGAGCCGGCACTGATTGGGCGCCTGGGCGTCGAAGTGACGAATCCCGGGGGCTTTACCAGTATTCGCGTCGGCATAGGAGGATTGCATCTGGGGGCCGCTATGATCGCGCTTTACTGCGTCTATTCCCGGGCGCGCGTGCTGGCGGGACTCGTCATCGTGAGCACGATTGCCGGTGTGGTGGTGGCTGTGCGTTTCGGCGGGCTGATAATACAAGGGTTCGACGAACAAGTTGTGGGTCTGATGATGCCGGAAGCCTTGGCGCTCTTGATCTATGCAGGCGGCTCATTATTGGAGATAAGGCTCCAAGGTGCGGTCGCACGGGAAAGTACATGATGGCCCTCCTGACGCGGCTTGCACTTATTCTGGCGATACCCGGCTTTGGCTGGATTGGCCTGCGATTCGTGTTCATGCCTCAGGACGCCGCGGCGAACATGGGAATGACACTCGTGACGCAAGCGGCCGTCAGCACCATCCAAACGGGCTTCGGCGGTTTTCATATCGGCGTGGCGCTTTTGGCTTTTTTCTTTGCGCTCGACCAGACGCGCGTACGCGCCGGTCTCATGATTGTCGCCACTATGGCAGGCGCCGCTGTGACGGCGCGCACTTACGGTCTTTATACGGACGGTCCAACCCCGGAGACCTTCGTTGTGTTTCGTGCTGAAGCTGCCATGCTCGTTATCTGGCTGTCTGCCTTCATCGCCGAGAGTTGGCGCTTGGCGCGTGCCTCTTCCTGATACCCACGCACCTCCGGACAAGGACGAACAAAGTGAACGCGCGGTCCGGATCTGTTCCCGGCCAATCATTGGCCTGTGTCGAGAGTCGCGCCGCGTTGCGATTGAACGCTTCAGGCCTTCGTTTTTTGCCGTACGGCGGAAGCCTGGCGGGTAATCCAAAATGTCATGATCAAGGCAGGCAAGACGGAAATGGAAGCGGCAACAAACGCCGAACTTCCCGCAAATGCGGCATAGACGTACCACGCAAACAGCGGCCCGGTGATCCGCGCGAAGGCCGCCGCCGACTGCTGCATACCCATCACGGCGCCGCGCTCATGGGGCTCGGCCAATTTTGAAATCAAGCTGTTGAGAACGGGGATGAATACGCCAAATCCCGCGGCAAGCAAGGTCATGGCCAGTAAAAAGCTCGTCAGGCTCGCGCTAAACGAGAGGCTGGCGAGGGCAATCGTGTACATCACAACCGAGACTTCGGTTATGCGTTCTTCGCCGAATCGTTTGACCAGAGGACCCAATCCCCAGGTCTGAATCAAAATGGTGACCGCTGCCACGTAGGCAAATATCAAACCGATGCCGAACGGACTGACACTCAAAATTACATCGAGCCATGCAGGCAAGATGGCTTGGCTTACGGCGCCGGCCTGGTTGAGCAGGAACGTAAGCAATATGAGAGCCGTCAACTGTTTGCGATGCAGCACAACGCGCCACGCCCCTAGTGAGGGCGGCTTCACTTCAAAAACGAACGGCGTGCGCCGCTGGGCGGGCAGACTTTCCGGCAACCAAATCCACGTGGCAACGAAGGCGGCCGCTGTAATCGCGGCGGACACCAATGAAACCAGTAAAAAATTTATGTCGGCGACATTGTTGCCCGCAAGCAGTCCGCCCAGCGCCGGGCCCAAAAAGAAGCCCATACCAAAGGCCGCCGACAACCGGCCCAAAACTTTGGCGCGTTCCTCCTCGTCCGACATGTCGGTGGCGTAAGCGTAAGCGACGGCGATATTTCCTGCCGTCAGCCCGCCTAACACACGCGATAGAATCAAAAGCCACGACGATTCCGCGTATCCCATGACCACATAAGACAAGATGGAGCCGAACGTACTCCATATCAGCACCGGGCGGCGGCCATACGAGTCGCTTAGCCGCCCCCATAGGGGCCCGCCCATGACTTGGCCAATGGAATAGCCTGCTACGATCCAGCCGATGACCTGCGGGCTCGCGCCCACGCGCTCCCCAAAAAAGGGGATGAGCGGAAAGACCACGCCAAAGCCGGTCATCCCGATGAGAATAATGACGAAGAGAATCAACATCGCACCGGGCAGGCTTTCGATCAAAGATCACCGGGGAAGTCGGAAAAGCACTAAGCGCTGAATTGAAGCGGAACGGTCACATCAAGCAAACGAATTTTGCCCACTTCCAGGAGGCGGGCACCTTAAGCATTCCGGGCGCATACCGCAACGCCGACTTTACACGATGTTTGCGTGATCGAAGTCTTGACCAGGCGCTGGCAAATGGAGCGCCGATAATCACTATCAAGTCTCCATGTTGTTTCAGTCCTGGGGTTCGAGGCCCGGATCGTCGGGCTGACGAGGAATGATCTTGTCTGAGATTTTGGACGGCGTCACCATCTTTCCCCGCGCCGCCCGGCTTTTCCGTTTTCTCGACCCAAGCGAGAACCGCCGCTTGGACACCGGGTCCCGGCTGTCTGACGCGGCCTTTTTGACAGGTTGTCCAGGTGAACGGCGGTTCTCGCCAACCCGGCTGACCGATTGCAACCTTCCGGCGTATCGCATTGACGGCAAAAACGGGGCAGAGGCGGCGCCTGTGGATCCGTTTTTGTGCTCGGCAATGGCCGGCGCGGTTGCGATAATCTTGTCTGTCATATCATGCCTGGAGGGATCTGATATTTCGTCGTCGGGCAGTTGCAACCCGGGCGTGAATGATGATCGCGGCCTTAAGCCAGTGGTGTGGAAGTTCGGGTCCGCTGTCGGCGGCCAAGTAGCATCAGGTGTGTCCAGTACGCTCGAAAGCCGTGCCCAATCCAAAGTATCGAAGTCGAAACAAGTGCGGATCCAATCGGATTCCGGCGCGGCGGCGACCGCACGCGCCAGCCATTCCCGCAACGCGTCGATATTGCCGTCACCCTGTTCGATTTCCGCCATGAGTGCACACACTCGCGATGTCGGGTTTCGGGTAACCAGGGGCTCGAGCGCGTCGCGCCCGTCCTGCCATTTGTGCGTATTGATCGCTTGGCGCGCGATGAGAAGCCGGCTTTCCATGTGATCCGGTTTCATTTCGGCCAAGCCCCTGAGACGTTTGGCGCGTTCATGCGCTGTCTCGTCAGGGTTGAGCGCAGCGCAGGTCTCGACAATTGCCGGGTGTGGGGCGGCGCGCCACGCGTCTTCGAGAATTGACACGGCTTTCCGTATATTACCCGCTTGGCGCATTTGTTCGGCCGCGAGTACGGCTGCATGTGTCAAGGCAGGCATAAGTCGCCGGGCCTGCCGCGCATCTTCTTCCGCTTCTGCCGACTTGCCTTGAGCGGCAGCCTGATACGCCCGCGCGGTTAACAATACGGCGCGGCGGCGGCGTTCGGACCGGCGATCAATCGCTCCGGCTTCTTTGGCTCGTCCAAGGGTCGCCAATGCGCCGTTCCAATCGCCGTTGTTCGTTTGCAGATAGATAAGGGTTTGAAAGGCCCACGACGTCTTCGGTCGCAACTCGAATGCGCGTGATGCGTACTTGAACGCCGCTTTGACATCACCGTCTCGAGTCGCCTGCAGGAGAAGTCCGCGAAGTCCTAAAAATTCCGTGTCCGGAGAGTCGAGCATTGCCTCGAAATAGGATTTCGCTTTTTTCTCATTACCCTCAAGCTGGGCCCACTGGGCGCCCAAAAGTCCGGAAAGCGCTTTATTCTTGAGCAGGGACTCGGTTTGGGAAACATATTTACGCGCTTCACCCGCATCACCTGACGCTACCGCCACAAGCCCCTTGGCCAACGCGTTCAACCCCTTGTTCTGACGGTAGCTTTTGATGTGTGCCGAGATATTTTGAGGCGTCCGCCAAAGTGCAATGAACAGCCGGTAGGTCACGAGGAGCAAAGTGATGGAAGCGGCAAACACGACTATGGCGGTGGAAAACGAAGTGCGAATCCGCCAGTTCCATGCTTCGATTGTCAGGCTGCCGGGGTTGTCGGCGAGCGCCGCTGCGCCCACAGCAATCACCGTAATGACAAAAAAGATCACCAGTACACGAATCATGAGTTGGGTTTGCCTTATTGGCCTAAGCTTGCGAGAACTTGTGTCGTGAGTGAGTTGATAAGGTCTTCAAGAGCGATATGAGCATCCAGTTTGCGTTTCCAGCCTGCGACCGCGGCGGCGCTGGGGCCGTCAAGCTGCGCCAACTCCATAGCCGCCGCCTTCAAATTTCCGTTGTTCAGTTTGAATTCCGTACGCGCCAAAACAGCCTTTGTATCGGTGCCTTCAATGTCGCCTTTTGGACGCACGGACACAAACGAACCGAGCCACGCCCAGATTTGATCCAACCGTCCTTCGGCTTCCGTGATCCGCTCGGCTTCAAGCACATCATCGATCAGGGCATCGAAATCCGATAACAAAGCGGCTCGGGTTGGCAGACCTTCCGTCGAGCTTTGTCGTAACGTTGTGAGTCCGTTTTGATCAGGCGCCAAAATTGCGACCGCCTCGAGTTCCGAATCAAAGGGCAAGCCCGTTTCGGCTGCGTGCGACAGATTGGCAAGGGCGAGCGCCAAGGCCGCACGCTTGGCGTCACTTTCCGTTCGACCTTCCTCCAAAGATACAACGCGCCTTTCGAGCGATGACAGGTCGTCACGTGGTGCAAGATCGAGTAAAATTTGATCGAGGTTTGCAGGTGGCGCCGACGCCTCAAGCGAGCCGACACGGGTTGCCACCTGGTCTTCAAGTCGAGATAGTGATTTACGCAACTCGCGCAAGCCGGTTCTCAAATCCGACAGTATCACCGGCCCGACCGGCACACCGTTTTCCGTTTTTATACTGATGATGTCGGAAACAAGGTCCTCCAAAATGGCCACACGTTCGTCAACTTCTCCCAAGAGCCGTGCGGTTCCTTCACTATCGACTCTGCGGAATTCGCTGACCGTGTCCTCCAGCCTATCGGTTCTTTCGCGCGTGGTGGCAAGCTGTTTTTCCAGTTCGTCGATCTTTGATTGTAGTTGGCCGGTGCGTTCGGCAAGAACGGGATCCGCTCTGGCAAATTCCTCATCGCGTTCCGTTCCGCTGGTCCACAGTATGCTGACGATGCCACCCAGTGCACCTGCTGCTAAAACCAGTATACCCGCGCCGATGGCTCCTCCGGCAAAACCGCGGGAAGGCCGCTCAGAATGAGGCGATGGCCTTGACTCGCTGGATTTTGAGGCAGGCTTGTCCTTGGCTGTAAGTGTGCTGTTCTTGCTTTTTGCCGTTTGGTCTTTACCTGTTCGCGGTTCACCCCTTGAGGTCTTGTCGGGCGGGGTCATGATGCAAGCCCTTTCTTTTTGCGGCTTCGGCTCACTTTGATATCACCATCTGCCTTGAACGAAGACCTTACCCTCTATCCAGGAGGTCGAGAAGGGCGTGCTGGTTGGGTTGCGCGGCCACCAGAATGTTTTGATAGGGCAGGGATTTGACTGTATCGGCGATGGCCGGGCTGAGGCAATAGGCGTCCAAAGTGCGACATGCGTCGGTTAGATTTTCGTTGCGGAGCAGTGTCTGCAAAATTTCGGCTGACCGCTTGGAGTGGAGGAGCACGCCATCGAGTGTTTGCCGTCTGTTGAGCAATGCCTTCAACTCATCCGGGATTTTCGCGACCGCGACCGCAGTATAGAGCACGCGCCGCGAGGCGTCGAAGCCTTGCTCTTGCAAATATTCGACAAGATCGTTTGCGGAGTGCTCGCCGGCAAGATGGATCAATGGGCCTCTGTCGGTTTGGCACGCGCGTGCTGCGAGTGAGCCAAGTGCGGATGCATTCCCGTCGGCAAACGCCACGTCGTGAAACCCGAGTGTCTTCGCGGTCTTGGCTGTGGCCGCGCCCACTGCCAATACGCGCAGTTCGCGGTTGGACGACAGCGCGGCAAAAGCCCTCAGCGCGTTGGCGCTTGTAATGAGGAACGCCTGGACACCCCCCAACTCCAAGTCGACGTTTTGTTCAAAGTTGATCGCAGTCAGCGGGATACAATAGGCTTGATGGCCGCGGGCCGCGAGTTCGGCAGCCGTGGCTTTGCCGTCTTCGGCGGCCCGCGTCACGAGCAGGCGCATAACATCATTCCTGTCCTTGAGTTCGTGCGTTGAAGTATTTCGTCTCTGCGTTCGCTTTGAACTCTTCGCCGAGGTTCCGACCAATATCTGCGGCATGAACGACAGGATCGCCGCTCAATTCGACACACGCCTCAATCCGCTCTTGATCTGATCCGTCCGGCAGCAAAACCTGAGCCCGAAGACGCAAGTTCGTCTCGGTTTTTAGTTCCGCCAAACATGCGATGGGCGTTTTGCATGAGCCGTAAAGAACCTGAAGGACGGCACGTTCGGCCGTTACGGCTGTAAGCGTCCGTGTGTCGTTGATTGTGGTCAAGAGTTTGGAGATGGCGGTATCGTCCTCGCGCACTTGGAGTCCGATCGCACCTTGACCGCAGGCGGGCAGCATATCGTCCGACGGAATGATGTCCGTGATCTTGTCTTCGAGATTCAACCGTTTGAGCCCGGCCACTGCAAGAAATGTAGCGTCGATCTTTTGACTTTCGACTTTTTTGAGGCGGTTTTCGACGTTGCCGCGCAGGTCTCTGATTGTGAGATCGGGCCGCAAGCTCAACGCTTGCGCCCGTCGTCGAGGTGAGGAGGTGCCAATGACCGCCCCTTCATCAAGATCGGAAAGCTGCGTATATTTGCAGCTGACAAAAGCGTCGCGCGGATCTTCGCGGGGAAGGACGGCCCCTATACACAGGCCGGTCGGCAGTTGAGTCAACAGATCCTTGATCGAGTGAACGGCCACATCGATCTGTTGACGGAGCAAAGCCTCTTCAAGTTCTTTGGTGAAAAGTCCCTTCACGTCTCCGTTGCGTTCGGCCGGATCTTGAATCCGATCGCCCATCGTCTGAATCACCACGACTTCCATGGCCGACTCGGCGGCTTCGTCATCCCAGCCTTGGGTCGCGGCCAAACGATCGCAAACCAATTGTGTTTGGGTAAGTGCTAGTTTGGAGCCACGGGTGCCAAATCTGATACGGCGGGGCATGATTGCGGATCCTCGATTGTGGAGGAAAATCAACTTGTGAAGTATAGAATTTGCTTATGGGAGTCGAGAGAGTGGGAATAAACTAAAAGCATGACCGGCAGGGCGATCAGTGTCCTTGGCATCGAAAGCAGTTGCGACGAAACGGCTGCAGCAGTGGTTCAACTCACACCTGCTGGCGAACGCTGCATTTTATCCAATGTCGTTCTGAGTCAGTTGGATGAGCACGGCCCTTACGGCGGCGTTGTGCCCGAGATTGCCGCCCGTGCGCACGTGGAACATATGGATGGTGTGGTCGAGCGGGCCATGACGGACGCCGCCATCGACTTCGCGGATTTGGATGCCGTCGCCGCTACTGCCGGTCCCGGTCTTATCGGTGGAGTCATCGTGGGGCTCATGACCGGCAAAGGCATTTCGTTGACTCACGGCAAACCGCTCATCGCGGTTAATCATCTTGAAGGCCATGCTTTGAGCATTCGTCTGTTGGACCAGGACGCGGATTTCCCATTTTTGCTTCTGCTGATTTCGGGTGGGCACTGCCAACTGTTGGTCGTAGAGGGCATCGGTCGTTACACAAAACTCGGCGGCACGATCGATGATGCGGTGGGCGAGGCTTTCGATAAGATCGCGAAGTTCATCGGTTTGGGTTATCCGGGTGGGCCGGCCGTTGAACAGGCCGCGGTCCGCGGCGACCCGGCGCGGTTTGACTTTCCCAGACCTATGCGCGGCCGACCGTGCGCCGATTTTTCCTTTAGCGGACTCAAAACCGCAGCAAGGCAGTCCTTCGAAGCTCTTGATACCCCGGATTCCGAAGACGTCAATGATCTTTGCGCCTCGTTTCAAAGCGCCGTGTGCGATGTCTTGAAGGATCGATGTACCAATGCCTTGACCATGTACAAAGATAAGATCGGATCGGACGGCGGGCAAAATTTGAGATTTGTGGTCGCCGGTGGCGTCGCCGCCAATGAAGCAGTCCGCCGAACCTTGGAAGAACTCTCAAATGATATGGGCGTTCGATTGATCGTTCCGCCTCCGTGGCTGTGTACCGACAACGGGGCTATGATCGCATGGGTCGGTATCGAGCGTTTTCAAGCGGGTCTTATCGACGGATTGAACGCCGTCCCTCGTGCTCGCTGGCCCCTTGAAGGTTTGACGGCAGGACGGTCGAGATGAGCTTGAGTGCATCGCAGAAAGCCGGACTGTCTCGGCATAACAGTTGGTCCGGCATGACCGCTCCTTTTTTAACCCCAATATGAGATCTCCGGTCGAATGAGCTACCAATCAGCATTGCAGCAGATCAGTATCATCGGCGCAGGCGCGTGGGGTACCGCTCTGGCAACGGTTGCGCACCGGGCCGGGCGAGATGTGACCCTGTGGGCGCGGGAAGCGGAAGTCATCGCCTCCATCCAACAATTCCACCAAAACGAAATGTTTCTGGACGGGGTGTCTTTGTCATCTGAAATCTTGGCCACGGGCGATTTTTCTCATTTGGCCGATGCTCATGCGGTGCTCGTCGTCACGCCGGCACAACATGTGCGTGCGACACTTGGCGCCGTCGCATCACATGTGAGCGGTGCAACGCCACTTGTTCTTTGTTCCAAAGGTATCGAGCAGGACAGCGGCAAACGCATGAGCGCCGTGCTGCAGGAAGTGTTGCCTCAAGCGCCTTGCGCCGTTCTGTCGGGTCCGAGCTTCGCCCGGGATGTGGCGAACGGCTTGCCGACAGCGGTGACACTGGCATGCGATGATGCCGTGCTCGGCCGCCTGCTTGCCGAGGCAATAGGATCACCGACGTTTCGCGTCTATCAGTCCGATGATGTTACAGGTGTGGAGTTGGGCGGCGCGGTCAAGAATGTTTATGCTATTGCAAGCGGGATCGTAGACGGCTGCCGGTTGGGAGAAAGCGCCCGTGCCGCGCTCATTGCACGCGCCTTTGCGGAACTTACCCGCCTTGCCGTCGCGCTCGGCGCCAAGGCGGAAACCTTGACCGGCCTCTCCGGACTTGGGGATCTCATCCTCACCTGCACCAGCCGCCAATCGCGCAACATGTCTTTGGGCGCGGCGCTGGGTGAAGGAAAGTCACTCGACGAGATTTTGACGAGCCGCACCTCCGTCGCCGAAGGGGTTCATACGGCACAAGCGGTTCTGGAACTCGCACGGCGAAATGATATCGAGATGCCCATCGTTGAAGCCGTCGATGCGATTTTGAGTGGTGCACTCAGTGTGGGCGAGGCGATCGATCGCCTTTTGCGCCGTCCGGTTGGTGACGAAACATGACATTCAATGAGACGGACAGCTTGTTCATCAATACGAAGTTTAGTTGTGCAATGCTCCCTGGCCCTGCCACGAATTCATGACATCGAACCCTCAGCCTCTCGCCTTCGCACCTGAACCGGGAACGGTTTTATGTTCTCTTGACGATATCGGTAATCCGGGCGCCAAGGGGTTTGTGTTTGGAAAGGGCGCCGAGCGATTTGACATGTTTATTGTGAGAAAGAACGATGCGGTGCACGGGTATGTCAATTCGTGCCCGCATTTACGCACGCCTCTGGAGTTTATAGCGGATAAATTTCTCAGCAAAAGAAAGAATTCGATTATGTGCTCTACACACGGCGCGCGCTTTCGCATTGCCGACGGTTATTGCTTTGCGGGGCCTTGCGTCGGGGCGTCCTTGGTCACCGTGCCCCTTGAGTTTTGCAATGGGCAAATCAGGATAGGCGACACGAAGCGCAAATTATGACTCGACGAATTGTGTGTAGCTCTTGATCAGACTGTCGGCTGCCTTTTCGATCAACACTTCGCCGTGCTTCGGTGAGGCAAGCGATGGGTCCGAACCGATGCGCCCATCAGGAAATCGGCGGCGGTAATCATCCGCATCGTAAAACGGGCCGCTCGGGGCGATCTTGGGCTCGAGTTTTGCCGTCTTGACAGCTTCCGGATATGCGAAATAAGTCACTGAAACCTCTGACGGCGTTGCGTGTCCACCATGGCCTTTGGGAAACAGATCCTTGCACAGCTTGAATACCCCTTCGAGTTCCCACCAGTTTTGAAGGTGGCATTTCGGCACGGATGCACCGGAGCTGTTGGGCTTCAAGCTCGACGCGGCATAGATTTCGGAAAATGCTGCGCGCACGGTATCCACGTTGCCTCCGTGGCCGTTCAAAAAATAGATCCGCTCAAAGCCGTGTCTGGCGAACGATGTCACCCAATCGACGATCACGGCAATCATGGTGGCAGGGCGCAACGTCATGCTTCCCGGGAACGCCATATGGTGTTGCGCGCATCCCACGCTGAAAGTAGGTGCAATCAAAATGTTCGCACGCGCACCGGCCTTTTCTGCAATTACTTCCGGACAGATCGCGTCTGTTCCCAACAGTCCTGTGGGCCCATGCTGCTCGGTAGAACCGATGGGCACGATAATTCCCGTGCTTGAGGTCAAGTAAGCCTGGATTTCCTGCCAAGTGGACTGGTGAAGCTGCATTTTTGTCAATCACTGACGCTCAAATTTCGTTGAAGCGGCGAGGGGAGATCTTAACTTGGCCCTGCCGGGAGTTCAAAGAAAAGCACTTCGTATTTGAAGCGCTTGTCGCATTTTAATCGCTCGACCATAATGCTTGTAACATCTTTCTGTCGGACAGGAGCCGCCGATCCATGAGTGAGCATCATGTCTTTCCCGTGAGCGATGAATGGGCCGCCCGCGCTTTCGTAGACAAGGCCAAGTACGACGACATGTACAAGGCAAGCATTGATGATCCGGACGGCTTTTGGAATGAGCATGGTCGACGGATAGACTGGATCAGGCCTTTCACAAAGGTAAAGAACGTCTCTTATGATCCGAAGAATGTCTCTATTAAATGGTTTGAAGACGGCGAACTCAATATCGCGGCTAACTGTATCGACCGGCATTTGACGACCCGCGGTGACCAAACAGCCATTATTTGGGAAGGCGACGACCCGAACGATCATGCCAGGATCACCTACCGCGAGCTTCATGAAAAGGTCTCACGTTTTGCCAATGCACTGAAAGCCCGCGGCGTTCAAAAAGGCGACCGGGTCACGATTTACATGCCAATGATCCCGGAAGCGGCCTATGCCATGCTTGCCTGCGCCCGCATTGGCGCTATTCACTCGGTTGTCTTCGGCGGCTTCTCACCGGGTAGTTTGGCGGGTCGTATTCTCGACTGTCAATCGACATGCGTCATCACGGCCGACGAAGGCATCCGCGGTGGAAGAGTCATTCCTTTGAAAGCCAGTACGGATACGGCCCTTTCTCAGTGTCCGGATGTTTCAACCGTCTTTGTCGTTCGACGCACTGGCGGCAGTATCGACATGAAACGGGACCGCGATGTCTGGTACCACGAGGAAGTGGAAAAAGTCTCCGCCGATTGCCGGGCAGAACCGATGAACGCCGAAGATCCGCTTTTTATTCTCTACACCTCAGGTTCGACCGGAAAGCCCAAAGGCGTGCTCCACACGAGCGGCGGTTATCTCGTCTATGCTTCCCTGACCCACCAGTACGTTTTCGATTATCATGACGGAGACATTTATTGGTGTACGGCCGATGTGGGCTGGGTTACGGGCCACTCTTATATCGTGTATGGCCCACTCGCCAACGGTGCAACCACGCTTATGTTTGAAGGTGTGCCCAACTATCCATCAAGTTCGCGCTTTTGGGACGTAATCGAGAAACACAAAGTCAATATCTTTTATACGGCGCCTACGGCCGTCCGTGCCCTGATGAGAGAGGCCGACGAGTTGGTCACCGGAACCGACCGCTCTTCTCTGCGCTTGCTCGGTACGGTGGGCGAACCGATCAACCCGGAAGCCTGGCTTTGGTATTACAATGTGGTGGGCGGCGGTCGTTGCCCGATCGTTGACACCTGGTGGCAGACGGAAACGGGCGGCATTTTGATCGCGCCGCTTCCGGGCGCCACGGCGCTAAAGCCCGGGTCGGCGACGCGGCCCTTCTTCGGCATCAAACCGGAAGTCGTCGATCAAGACGGCCAAGTTTTGGAAGGAACCGCCGAAGGCAATCTATGCATTTCCGATTCCTGGCCGGGACAAATGCGCACCGTCTTTGGCGATCATGAGCGCTTCGTCAAAACCTATTTTGTTCAAGTGCCGGGCAAGTATTTTACCGGCGATGGCTGCCATCGCGATACAGACGGCTATTATTGGATCACCGGCCGCGTTGATGACGTGATCAACGTGTCCGGTCATCGGATGGGAACGGCGGAAGTTGAATCAGCGCTTGTGGCCCATGACAAAGTGTCCGAAGCGGCCGTTGTAGGCTACCCTCACGACATCAAAGGCCAGGGGGTTTACGCCTATGTGACACTCAAAGTGGGGGCGGACCCATCCGATGAGTTGCGCGACGAGCTCGTGCAATGGGTACGCAAGGAAATCGGGCCGATCGCAGCACCCGATTTCATTCAATTTGCACCGGGCTTGCCCAAGACCCGCTCAGGCAAAATCATGCGGCGTATCTTGCGCAAGATCGCGGCGGACGATTATGGCGCGTTGGGTGACACGTCAACTCTTGCGGAGCCCGCCGTGGTCGAAGATCTCGTCGAAAACCGACAAAATCGCACGGCCGCATGAGAAAGCCGTGATGAATGGAGGCTCGGGCCACTCTTGTCAAAGGCGCGTCCGCGGGAACGGGCCGAAAGCCTTTTCGCGGCCGCGTCCGTCGTGAAGCTTTCATAAAGTATGCCGGGTATGCGCCTCAGGGTGCGGCCAAATCCCTTGTCATCCGGTTCTTCCAATCGGTTTGCTTGAAGGCACGCGGCATGAGGCGTTCACCTCACCGCGACGTGGTCGGCTTTACGATAACCGAGTTTAACGATGTGGAGCGCCGCCGTCTTGAGATGAGTTCACCGTACCGGATGCTGTTTGACAAGGTTGGTCATTTAACCCATGTTTTTGTATAAATGACGATTGACCTCAAAGACCGCCTAATCGTTGCTCTCGATGTTCCGTCTACGGAAGATGCGCGCGTTATTATAGACGGATTGGGTGATACGGTTTCGTTTTACAAGATCGGTCTGCAACTCTTTCCCATTGGCGGTATCGAACTGGCGCATGATTTGGTGGCTGAAGGTAAGAAAGTCTTTCTTGACTTCAAATTTTTCGACATAGGCAACACGGTGAAAAGCGCCGTCCAAAGCGCGGCAAGTTTGGATGCGGCATTCCTTACCGTTCACGGTGACGGGGAAATCGTGGCGGCGGCGGTAGACGGAAGAGGGCGCAACGCGCTCAAACTCCTGGCCGTCACGGTGCTCACCAGCTTCGATCAGGAGAACTTGTCGGAACTTGGCATTCAAGACCCGGTCAAAGACCTGGTCTTGAAACGTGCACGCATCGCTCTGGATGTCAAATGCGACGGCGTCATTGCATCCGCCCAAGAGGCCAGGTGTCTGCGCGATGAATTGGGCCATGATTTTCTCATCGTTGCGCCCGGCATACGCTCGGCGGGGGTGGCCCATGATGATCAAAAGCGCGTCACAACCCCGGGCGATGCTATCAAGGCGGGCGCCGATCATCTTGTTATGGGAAGAGAAATTACCCGCGCCGCCAGCCCTCGCGAGGCTGCCGAACATGTCCTGGATCAAATTGATCGGGCTCTTTGAGCGCGGATCGACAATATCGTACAATCCAAAAACGCTTTCAAAAGCCGTGATATCACGCCGTCTATTATCGCGGACATGGTCTGGCCGTTGTGGCCGTCGACATGGAATTTTCGGACCGTTGCGTCCATCCCGATCTATGGGGCGTCGGACAAACAACCGTATTCAAAAGTCGTACGCGATACCGCCTTTTTCCCAATCGCCATAGCGCGTCGGCTCCAGTCGCCCGGACCCGCCGATCTCTTTAGGCCGTTTCATTTTCACGTGCCGCTTTTGCCGGGCGGCGGCTTCGGCCAGAGCCCGCTGGGCTTGCGCACTCAGCGTTTTTTCTGAAGTTGAGGGCGTCTCGTCGTCCGGTTTTCCCTGCTCAATCATCTTGGGCTTCCTTTCCCCGATGCAGTTGAACGCTTGGCAAAAGTCCCTACATGACCAAATGACCGAAGCGCCGATTGGCGAATTGTACATCAAGAATCCGTCGCAGCGGAACTCCTTATCAAGTCCTGAGTATCGCTGATGAACTACACCAAGACCGCTATACTTTTAGCCGCCATGACCGGCCTGTTTCTCGCCATCGGCTACATGATCGGTGGTGAGGGGGGCATGATCTTCGCTTTTGTGCTTGCCCTCGGTATGAATGTCCTTACGTACTGGAATTCGGACAAGATGGTGTTGCGCATGCACGGTGCTCGCGAAGTCGACGAACGGGCCGCGCCGGGATTCTACAATATCGTCAAACAACTGGCGCAAAATGCGGACCTTCCCATGCCCAAGGTCTACATTGTCGATACCCAACAGCCGAACGCTTTTGCAACTGGGCGCAATCCGCAAAACGCGGCCGTCGCGGCGACCCGCGGGTTGCTAAATGGATTGAGCGAGCAAGAGATTATCGGCGTCATGGCCCACGAGTTGGCCCATGTGAAAAATAGAGATACGCTCACCATGACGATCACTGCGACATTCGCCGGTGCAATCTCCATGCTCGCCAACTTTGCTCTGTTCTTTGGCGGCCGTCGTGACAATCCGTTGGGGATGGTCGGTGCTCTTGCCCTGGCGATTTTGGCACCGCTTGCCGCGGCAATCGTTCAAATGGCGGTCAGCCGCGCACGGGAATACGAAGCGGACCGAATCGGGGCCCAAATCTGTGGGCAACCTTTGTGGCTTGCCTCGGCTTTGGAAAAGATCCAGCGCGGCGCGGGCGCCATTGATAATATCTCGGCGGAACGCAATCCTGCGACGGCCCATCTCTTTATTGTTAATCCCCTTCACGCACAGAAGGTGGATGGCATGTTCTCCACCCATCCTGATACGGAAAACCGCGTCGCGCGCCTGCGCAAAATGGCCGGCGCCATACCGTCAACCCGCGGGCCTTGGGGCTGACCGCCGCCACATGACGAGGCGACCGAATATCACTGGCTGAAATGAATGTTTTAAAGTGATTTGTCGTTCCCCTGCCTGATCAGGTCGGGGATGAACGCGCGATGTGTTCCGCAATGGTACGAGCTTGCTCCTTGATTCTCAAGGTGTTAACCATCGATTATGACTCGCTCAATTCGGATCGCGCCGTCCATACTCGCAGCCGATTTTTCCAAACTCGGTGAGGAAGTCCAAGCCGTTACGGACGCCGGAGCCGATTACATTCATATCGATGTCATGGACGGGCACTTCGTGCCCAATCTTACGATCGGACCTGAAGTCATCAAGTCTTTACGCGTCCACAGCAAACTGCCCTTTGACGTTCACCTCATGATTTCGCCGGTCGATCCTTTGATTGATCAATATGTCGCGGCGGGCGCCGACATTATTACGGTTCATCCAGAGGCCGGACCCCACCTTCACGGGACCATCCAGAAGATCAAAGCGTCCGGTTTGAAAGCCGGCGTCGCCCTCAATCCCGGCACGCCCATAGACGCCGTCGACTTTGTGATCGAAGACATCGACCTCGCTCTCGTCATGACGGTCAATCCGGGTTTCGGAGGGCAGTCGTTCATAGAGTCGCAACTGGATAAGATCCGAGGTCTGAGGGCCAAGATCAACGCGTCCGGCAGATCCATCGACTTGGAAGTGGACGGTGGCATCAATTTCGAAACCGCGCCGCGCGCCATTGAAGCAGGTGCCGATATTTTGGTCGCAGGCACGGCGACATTTAAGGGAGGGCGCCGGGCCTACGGATCCAACATCACCGAATTGCGCGGCAGACCATGATCGAAACACCAATGACCTTCTCATTGTGCCCCAAACATGCAAACTGTCCCGATACCGGCTGTGTATCAACGATGCTGACATTGAAGAGGCAGGCGATTTGTGACTAGAGGGGTTCGCAAGACATTCTTCACTCCCAGAATGGTGCTGACGCTGCTGCATGATTGCCTCATGGCGGGCTTGGCCATGCAGTTCACGATCTGGTTTCGCTTTGTACTTGACGGCGCCGATATCTCGTTTTCGGACATTCGTTTGGAATCCATCATTTATGCCGTCACTTCGCTGCCGGTTTTCGTGTTCCTGGGTATTCACAGAGGCATTTGGCGCTATACATCGTTTGACGAACTTGTCGGCATCCTCAAGGCCGTGACGGTTGCGACTTTGGTTTTCCTGCCCGTGGTCTTTCTCGTTACAAGATTGGAAAATCTGCCCAGGATTGTGCCTTTTTTGCAATGGCCCCTGCTCCTTGCACTTCTCAGCAGTTCGCGATTGGCGGTACGGTTCATATTGAGCGGAGATCTGACCGCTTCCATGATGCGTGAGAATACGGACCGCATTCCCATTGTCCTGGCAGGACCGAGCGGAAAAACCGAACCATTCATTCGTGAAGCTCAAAGACTCGATACCGAGAGCTTCCCGTATCGGATCGTTGCCCTTATCGATAAAGACCCCAGCCAAGTGGGACACAGCATTCGTGGCAAACGTATTCTTGGCCACTATCAATCACTGTCCCATACCATGGATGTGCTCGATCGAACGCACCGCACACCACAAAAAATCGTGATAGCCGATCCTGATATGGAAGGCCAGGTCGTGAGTGAATTTCTCGAGGTTTGTGACTCGCTGGGAATAACTCTCGCGCGCGTACCCGGGGTCACCGATCTGCAAGCGGATGATGGCGAAAAACATCTTGAACTGCGTCCCGTTGTTTTGAGTGATCTTTTGGGCCGCTCCCAACAGGTTCTGGATCGTGCGGCCATGCGTGAACTCGTTTCGGGCAAACGCGTTTTGATTACGGGTGCCGGCGGGACGATCGGCGCTGAATTGACTCGCCAAATTGTAGAACTCGATCCTGCGCATTTGTGTCTCTTGGACAACAGCGAGTTCAATCTTTATCAGATCGATCTCGAACTCCGGGAAATCCAATCTAAAATTCCGCGTACATCTGTTTTCGGAGATGTCCGTGAAGAGACAAGGATCGAAAAGGTATTCAGGGATCATAAACCGCAAATCGTGTTTCATTCCGCGGCCTTGAAACATGTGCCGATGGTCGAGGAAAATCCGGCCGAAGGCATCTTGACCAATGTGGGAGGTGTCGTGCGGGTTGCCGACGCGTGCCTGAGCTTTGGCGTTGAAACAATGGTCATGATTTCGACCGACAAAGCGGTCAATCCTGTGAGCGTCATGGGTGCAAGCAAGCGTATCGCCGAGTTGTATTGTCAGGCACTCGGCGCTGCACGGGCCTCGACGCGTTTGGTTGTTGTGCGATTCGGCAATGTGCTGGGTTCGACCGGTTCCGTTGTGCCTCTCTTTCAAAGACAACTCGAACAAGGGGGGCCACTGACCATCACGCATCCGGACACATCACGCTACTTCATGACGAAGCACGAAGCTGTCGAGTTGGTGCTTCAAGCGGCAACCCTGAATGTGCCTGGCCGCAGTTCATCCGAAGGCACGGGAAGTATCTATGTTCTCGATATGGGTGATCCGTTGCACATTCAAGATTTGGCGGAACGCATGATCCAATTGGCGGGTCTGAGACCGCATAAAGATATAGAAATCCAATATGTCGGCTTGCGCAAAGGAGAAAAGCTCCGGGAAATCCTGTTCCATGCTTTTGAAGAGCTTGTGCCGACCGCCGTTCAAGGCGTTTTGCTTGCCCGGCCGCGTGTCATTGAACTCGGACAACTTATGCCCGCACTTACGCGCCTTTTATCGGCGGCGAATGCCGGGGATTTACCGGAGATCTATCGCGCAATGCGCACGCTTATTCCTCAATATGAGGGCCATGAAGCCGGAGATTCCGGTGCGGAAGACGAGCAAATGGACCTGAAAGTTGATACGGTGCGTACGCTTGAGTAGGGAGCGACGTTCCCGATAAGAGCTTTCCGACCGTCCAAAATCATGCTACGCGATTCCAATCAATCAGTAAGTGCAATAAACATGACGAGCTTTAGCGATGAGCAAGCGCAGCACGCTTCCCATTCGTCGTGCGCTCATTTCCGTGTTCGAAAAAAACGGTTTGGTTGACTTTGCCCGGTCTCTGAGCGCGCGCGGGATCGAAATTCTGTCAACGGGGGGCACGGCCGCCGCGCTGACCCGAGCCAAGGTCTCGGTGACGGATGTGGCGGATGTCACCGGATTTCCTGAAATTCTGGATGGTCGTGTCAAAACCTTGCATCCGAAAATCCATGGGGGCCTCCTCGCCATTCGCGATAATGAAAAACACGCCGCTCAGTTATCGGAACACCATATAGACACTGTCGATCTTGTCGTCGCCGATCTCTATCCGTTCGAGACCGCCGTGGAGAAGGGGGCCGACTTTGCAACATGCATCGAAAACATCGATATCGGCGGCCCCTCGATGATTCGCGCCGCTGCGAAAAATCATGATTTCGTGACCGTCATTGTGGACCTTGAAGACTACGATACGGTGCTCGCAGAGATGGACGAAAACGAAGGCGGCACATCTGACGAAACGCGCCGACGGCTCGCAGCCAAGGCCTATGCACGAACAGCCGCTTACGATTCCGTTATTTCAAATTGGTTTGCCGAGCAGGTCGGCGACGAGGCGCCTAAATACAGGTCCTTCGCCGGCACATTGCGTCAAACATTGCGCTATGGCGAAAATCCTCATCAATCGGCGGCGTTTTACACGACGCGTGACGTGCGGCCGGGCGTTGCCACCGCGAACCAAATTCAAGGCAAGGAGTTGAGCTACAACAACATCAACGACACCGACGCCGCTTTCGAACTGGTTTCCGAATTCGACCCGTCTGAAACGGCCGCCGTCGTGATCGTTAAACACGCCAATCCATGCGGTGTAGCGCTTGCAAGCGACCTCGGCGCCGCATACCGGAAGGCCCTCGCGTGCGATCCCGCAAGCGCGTTTGGCGGTATTGTGGCGCTCAACCGGACTCTCGACGTCACCACGGCCAGTGAGATTTCAAAACTTTTCACCGAAGTCGTCATTGCGCCCGATGCCGATGCCGAAGCCTTGGAAATCCTGGCGACGAAGACAAATTTGCGCGTACTTTTGGCAGGCGGGCTTGATGATCCGACCGCGGGAGGGCTTACCATCCGAACCGTTGCCGGCGGCTTGCTCGTACAGCGGCGCGACAATGGACGGCTTGAAACGCCCGACGCAAAGCTCGAGGTCGTTACCAAGCGGGAACCGAATGCCGAGGAACTGGCCGACCTCAAATTCGCTTTTCTGGTCTGCAAACACGTCAAATCCAATGCCATCGTCTATGCCAGAGATTTGGCGACCGTCGGAATAGGGGCCGGACAAACGAGCCGTGTGGACGCCGCCCGACTCGCCGCCCGCAAAGCGCAGGATGCGGCCAAAGAGTTCGACGCGGAAAAGCCGCCCACATTAGGCTCGGCTGTAGGGTCGGACGCCTTCTTCCCTTTTCCCGATGCGCTGTTGAGTGCGGTCGAAGCGGGCGCCACTTCCGTCATGCAGCCGGGCGGTTCAATCCGTGACAGGGACGTCATCGCCGCGGCCGACGACGCGGGCGTCGCGATGGTCTTCACCGGGATTCGGCATTTCCGCCACTAGGGTCCGGCTCAATCGCCTTTGCACGTTGTTGGTCTACGGGCAGCAACAACACGAGCCCCGCCACCAGGAAACCGACTATGACAAAGAGCCCCGCCCGTTGGTCCGCGAAAACGGCGGTCATGAATGCCAAGAGCGCGGGTGCTGCGAACGATGTCGCCTTGCCGGAGAGCGCATACAGTCCGAAAAATTCGCCGACCATGCCGTGCGGCGCCATTCGTGCCATCAGGGTGCGGCTTGCCGCTTGCGCCGGTCCCCCCGATATGCCGATCAAAATCGCAAAGATCAGATAACTGAATTCCTGAGCGGATCCAAAAAGACTGCGGCCCGGTACAAGTGGCTCAGCCGGGACAACGAACAAGATCGCGTCTTGCGTGACGGAGGCCGCTCCCACTGTTCCGATCACAAGACCCGAGAGCGAGATGACGACTGTCGGTTTTGACCCGATCCGGTCGTCGAGGAGACCGCCGATTATACAGCCGACGGCGGCAAATGAAACGAGGATAACTCCGAAGATACCCATGACCGTGATGTCCCAGCCAAAGACGCCGCGGGCATAGACTCCGCCAAAGGCGAAGATGGCAACGAGGCCGTCGTTATAAATCATCCGCGCAAGGAGGAAGAGGAGAATATTTCGATACATGCCCAGCTTGCCGATAGTGGCTTTCAGGGTTGTGAGACCTTGTTTTACCGCTTGGGCGTAGCCGAGGTCCGAGCCGACTTCGTCTCGCGTAAACAGAAACAGGGGAAGCGCAAAGACCGCAAACCACAACGCCGTCAAAGGTCCCGTAAGCCGGTCCGGTTCGTTTCGCGCCGGGTTTATGCCAAACAAGGGCTCTGCCGGGATGAACGGCCAGTCCACTTGCCCCGGTAGCGCAAATGCGATCAGGACGAAGAACAAGGACACGAGCCCGCCGGCGTAGCCCAACCCCCATGCGAAACCGCTGAGCCGTCCCATTTCGCTGTTGGCGGCGAGGCGCGGCAGCATGGCGTTCGTGAACACGATGCTTGCTTCCATGGCCACGGACGACGTGATGATCATGATGATGATCAATGCGAGCGCCCTGGTGTCGCCGGGGACTGCCAACCAAAGGGTGCTGCATGATGCGACGAAGACGATCAGAAACACGAAAATCCATGGTTTGCGCCGCCCGGCCGCATCGGCAATGGAGCCCAGTACGGGACTGGAGAGCGCCGTGACCACCCCGGCTGCCCCCAGAGCGTATCCCAGGAGTTCCTGGCCGCGGACCGCGTCGCCGACAAATTCGGAAACGAAGTACGGAAAGAAAATAAAGGTGGTGATCAATGTAAAGTAAGGCTGGCCGGCCCAATCGAACAGCGCCCAACTGGCTTGACCGATTCGCGAGTCCGTTTTTGTGTGCGCGGCGGCGACGGCGCGGCTCGACTCGGTCTGAGGCGACATGATGCGTAATCTCTGTTCCGGCCGGTTTTCAGTCGTGTTTCGCTACCGGTTGTTGACCGACATGGCCAAATCCCGGATCTGACTGGCGGCCAAGGACAGCTTGGCCATCGTCAAGCCGCTGTCGGTTTCCATATCCGCCAACCCCGACATTGTGCGCTCGATGGCCGATTGATTGTCTTCAAGCCATTGCCTCACGGTGTCTTCGGCGGATGCCGTGAGAGACGATACAACCGAAAGAGTCAAAGAGCGTTGTTGAAACAACAAATCGTCGACAAGCCTCGAGACGGCCACTTTCTCCCAATGTTCCGATATCCTTAGAGACCTCGCACGGCTGCGCAAGTGATCGAGCCCCAGTTCCTTGCCAAGTGAAAAGTAGGCTTGGGCGACCGCAATCAACGACCGGTCGCCGTCACGCGCGATATCGACGATGTCGCAGGCGGAGGCCAGCGTCTCCAGAGTAACAACGTCACGGGCCAGGACTTCGTCCACACCGGCCGATGAGTAATTAGCGGTGCGCTGAGCGATTCTTTCGCTCTCACGAGTCGATAAAACATCGTCCAGATGTGCGCGAAGCTTTTCCACACCCGGCTTGTACGCATCGATCGTTTGAACGAGCGGCAACGAAATGCGCCCACCGTCCGAAACGCAGCCATAACGCAGGAACCATTGAACCTTCCTGCGCAGCATGGTTGCGATCTCGGAGTAGAGCGCGAGTTGCGTTTGGGCGGGGACGACGTTGTCGAGTGAATCGACGCGTTCACGCAACACATTCAATTGAAAGACGGAATCGACGACGATGAATCCACGGACCGCAAGGTCGGCCGTCGCCGCCGTGTTCTCGAACATGTGATCGGTGAAGTGAATGCCGCCCACGTTGATCACACGGCTCGCGAGCACGGTCGCTATGATTTCACGTCTCAGTTGATGATTTTTGATGTACTCTCCAAAACGCTGATCCAGCACCGGCGGGAAATAACCTTTGAGATCCTGTAGCAGGGCCGTGTCGTCCGGAACATCGGAGTCGACGATCTCGTCAAAGAGCACAATCTTTGCGTAAGCCATGAGAACGGCGAGTTCCGGTCTTGTGAGACCTTTCCCTTCCATGACCAAATTATTCAGGTCTTGGTTGTCCGGCAGACCTTCGACATGGCGGTCGAGGCGGCCTTCGCTTTCCAGCCTTTCCATAAGACGTTTGTAGGTGTGGATGTTCTGGTGAGATTCGAGCGAGGCCAGACTGAGCGTCAGCGTCTGATCATAATTGTTGCGAAGCACATGAGCGGCCACTTCGTCCCTCATGTCGTCGAGTAATCGATTGCGTTCGTCCCTATCGAGACGGTTGCCGGCGACCACGGCGCCCAACAGGATCTTGATGTTGACTTCGTGGTCCGAACAATCGACGCCGCCGGCGTTGTCGACCGCGTCCATATTGATCTTGCCGCCGCTGCGTGCGAAGGAAATCCGTCCGGCCTGGGTGACGCCCAAATTGGCTCCCTCCCCAATGATTTTCACGCGCAGGTCAGGAGCGTCAATACGAACGGCGTCATTGGCCTTGTCGCCTACTTCGGCGTGATGCTCCGATTCGCCTTTGATGTATGTGCCGATGCCGCCGAGCCAGAGCAATTCGGCCGGTGCTTTGAGAATCTCCCGTATCAACTCACGGGGCGTGAGCTTGTCTTTGTCGGTGTCGAGAGCCGCGCGTATTTCGGGCGTGAGCTTGATCGTTTTCAAGCTCCGGCTGAAGATGCCGCCGCCTTTGGAGATAAGTTTAACGTTGTAGTCGCTCCAACTTGACCGCGGTAAATCGAAAAGCCGCCGCCGCTCCGCATGGCTCTGCGCGGGGTCGGGGTTCGGATCGATGAATATGTCCCGGTGATCGAAGGTCGCGACAAGTTTGATTTGCTCCGAAAGCAGCATGCCGTTGCCGAAAACGTCCCCCGACATGTCGCCCACGCCGATAACGGTGAAGGCTTCGCTTCGAATGTCTTTGCCGAGTTCACGGAAATGACGTTTGACCGCCTCCCAAGCCCCCCGTGCGGTGATGCCCATCTTCTTGTGGTCGTAGCCTCGGGAGCCCCCGGACGCAAAGGCGTCGCCCAACCAGAAGCCGCGCTCTTCGGAAATCGAGTTTGCAATATCGGAGAAGGTCGCCGTACCTTTGTCGGCGGCGACCACGAGATAGGAGTCGTCGCCGTCATGGGCGATGACGCCGCCGGGCTTGACGACTTCGCCCGCGACAATGTTGTCGGAGAGATCGAGCAACCCTGAAATGAACGTGCGGTAGCACGCAACGCCTTCCTTCCGCACCTCTTCCCGGTCGCCGCTCGGCGGCAAACGCTTGGGCACGAAACCGCCTTTGGCGCCCACAGGTACGATCACGGCGTTTTTGACTTGTTGCGCTTTTCCAAGCCCCAGGATTTCGGTTCGAAAATCTTCACGACGATCCGACCAGCGCAAGCCTCCCCGGGCCACGGACCCCCAACGCAAATGAATGCCTTCGACCCGCGGTGAATAGACGAATATTTCCGTCAATGGCGTCGGCGCCGGCAGACCTTCGACGTCGCGGCTTGAAATTTTGAATGATATGTACGGTTTCGCCCGCCCCGCTTCGTTCTTTTGGAAAAAATTCGTGCGCCATAAGGACTCGATGAAGTTGAGAAACCGGCGGATGATGAGATCTTCATCGAGACTCTTGACCTCCTCAAGCGCCTTCAAAATGTTCGTGCGCAGTTCGCGGTGCCGCTCGTTGCGTTGATCGAGTGTCTGCGGCAAGTCGGGGTCGAAGCGAACTTTGAACAGTTCGATCAGTTTCGCCGCCACGGATGTATGGTTGATAAACGTGTCCTGCATGTAGTCTATGGAAAACGAGTTGCCCGTCTGACGGCGGTAGAAGGCGATCGCGCGAATCAGGCTGATATCGCGCCAGTTCAAGCCGGGATCGATGCCGAGATGGTTGAAGCGATCATTTTCCGCTTGTTCATGCCATACGGCCGCAAACGTCTCCCCCAGATTTTCGGCCGTTTGCGGCTTGTCCAGAACGACGCGTTCGCAATGAGTCATGTAAAACTCGTGGATCCAAAAGCGTGCGTCGCCGCGTTCGACCGGGTGTCCGACCTCCTGAATGACGAACAGTCCCATGTTCTCCAGAATGGGCAGCACATCGCTTAGCGGAATAGGGTCCCGTTCGCGGTACAGCTTCAAGCGGATGCCGTCGGCCGGGTCGCCCTTGCGTCGAAAGCATCTGAACGCGATCGTCGGAAACGCCCCCAGCGGCTCCAGCTTTTTGGCGTCTTCGAAGGCATCCTCGCTCGAATTGCCGTCCCGGTACCCGGCGGAAAATGCGTCTCCATATCGCGCGACAAGGGGTCTGCTCTGTTCTTCGCCATGGTGGAGGACAAAGACGCGGACCAGATCGTCATACCAGCTTCTGGCCGTCTCGATAATCCGCCGCTCCAGTTCATTGACGTCCGGACGATGGATGTGGCGCTCGGGAGACAGACCGATAATGTAGTGGACGCGCGCCAGCGGCATATCGTCGAACCGGGGATAATAAGCGGAGAGCCGACCGTTGAATGTCGATACCAGAATCTCCGCCACGCGCTCGCGGACGGCCGAGTCGTAGCGGTCACGCGGTATATAAACGAGCGCGGAAATATAACGGTCATAGCGGTCATAGCGCAGAAACAGACGCGTCCGCGGACGCGCCTGCAGATCCAGGAGTCCTTGAGACAGACGCAACAATTCCTCTTCCGCAACCTGGAACAGTTCATCACGCGGGAAGGTCTCAAGTATGTTTCGCAGCACACTCGTTTTGAACGCGACGCGCGAGAATCCGCTGCTCTCTATGACGCGCTCGGCCTTGCGGGCCAACAATGGAATACGAAATACGGATTGGTTGTAGGCGTCTGCGGTAAACAGGCCGATAAACCTGTATTCGCCCGTGAGCGCGCCTCCGCCGTCAAACAACTTGACGCCGATATAATCCATGTACGCGCGGCGGTGAATGTCGGAGCGTATGTTGGCCTTCGTGATAATCAAAGGCGACGGATGCATCAGAAATTCGCGAACTTCGGGCGTCAAACTTGTCGGTTTGCCGCCGCGCCGAAGGGTATGCGTATCGGGGTCGCGAAGCAGACCCAAGCCTGAGTCGGCCTGCGCCACGAGATCTCCGGTTTCGGGCTCGCCTTCGAAGCGGTAGATGCGCGAGCCCAGGAAAATAAAGTGGTTGTCGCGCAGCCACATGAGAAAGGCGATGTTTTCATCGAGTTCGTTGCGGTCGATCTTCGAGGGATTGTTGCGCAGGCCTTCGATCGTCTCATCGAGCCGGTCGACCAGAGCGCCGAAATCGGAAACGGCGAGTTCGACGTGCTCGACAACGCGCCGAACGTCGTTCTCGATTTTTTTGAGCAGTTTGGCGTCGGAGTGATATTCGAACTCTATGTGGATCATCGATTCGCGGATGGCGCCGCGCGACGAATCGTCTTGAGCCCGCGCAAAGGCCGTCCGACGGCCGTCCTCGTCCCGTTCGACGTGAACGACGGGATCATGAGCGGCGTGCAGTTCCAGATTCTGCGATGTGAGTTCGCCCAAGACGGAGGTCAGCAAAAACGGCTTGTCGTCGCAGACGAGTTGAAGAACGGTGTGGGGGCTTTGCCATCCGTCGTCTTCGAGTGTGGGGTTGAAGACGCGCAGGAGGGACTGGCGCGCCGTCCGCCGGGCGGCGTAACGCCAAAAGGATTGTGCGATCCGGAAGAGCCCGTCGCTGTCATAAGCCCTCAACTCGTCGGGGCGCGCGTCGGCAAACAGCGTTTCGGCGAACCTTCCAAGTCCTGAATCGCCCCGGTCCGTGTGTTCGCCGTCTTGCATCTCACAGGTTCCTGCAGTGCCGCCGCATGGGTATTATAACCGCTCTCCATGACAAGCGGTCGACAGCCGAAAATGTCCGGGCGGAGCAGCCGGAATTTCAGCCGAAAAGATCCCCGGGGCAGGGTGGTCAGCGCCACCAAAGGTCACCCGCCGGACCGCCCGGCGAGGTTGCGGCGGCGCGCGAGGTTGAAGGTCCGGGGTCGGAGATTTGACCGTCGAACCCGTCAACCGTCAGCCGCCGGTGGCCCTCCTGCACGCCGGGCGTTCGACGGCGGCTTCAAACCATGACTTGACGCGGGGCCACGGACTCAAATCCATCCGGATGAGATTCACGCCGCGCATCACCGCCGCCACGTTGAGGTCTGCGATATTGAAAGCGCTCCCTGTCAGCGTACCGCCGGTTTTGTTCAAATGCTCTTCAAGCATGTCGAGTCTGTGTTTCAATTCTTCTTCGGCCGCTTCCGCTTTGGCGGCGTCGCGGGCGGGCTCGGGTTTGAACACCCGCTCGATGCAGAGCGTCACGACGGGAGGTTCCAGTTCCGCCACCGCCCAGAACGACCATTGCAACGCCAGCGCCTGAAGCCCGGCGTCCTCGGGCCAGAGTGCGCCGCCGTATTTTTGTGCGAGATAATAGTTGATGGCGATGGACTCGAAAATGACGACATCGCCGTCCACCAGCGTCGGCACCTTGCCCGAAGGATTCAACGCCAGGTACTCCGCAGTCCGGGTTTCTTTCGCCACATGATCGATTTCGACTTTTTCGTATTCGAGCCCCAACTCCTCAAGCGCCCACCAGCATCGATTGGCCCGCGACCGGCTGTTTCCATAAATTTTGATCATGTCTTGCTGCTCCGCAGTTTAGTTTGTCCGTAAACGGTGATCATGCGCGACTCACGATGCGCAACTTGGTCTGAAAATCAAAACAGAGTTTGACGCGACCATATGACGTTCAGTTTTCGCCGGCAAGATCGTCGAGAATCGGACAGTCGGGCCGCTCGTCGCCGTGGCAGGCGGCCGCCAGATCGCTCAACGTATCCCTCAACCCGTGAAGTTCGGCCAATTTCAGATCGATTTGCGAAACCTTCGCTTCCGCCATCGCCTTCACGTCGGCGCTCGCCCGGTATTTGTCTTCGTAGAGGGACAGCAGGCTGCGGCATTCTTCGATCGAAAACCCGAGACTTCGCGCCCGCCGTACGAATTTCAACTTGTGCACGTGGAGATCATCGTAGTCGCGGTAGCCGTTGGGGCGCCGGTCGGCCGCGATCAGGCCTATGTCCGCGTAGTAGCGAACGGTTTTGACGGGCAGTCCCGACCGCCCGGCGGCTTCACCGATGTTCATCGAGAGAGACCTTTCCGCGTCAGTGAAGCGGGACCCCTTCGTTCCACGGCGGCCTCCGGGTTTGCGGCCCCGTGCAGCCGTGTGACGTCAAATCTCCGCTTCCGGTTGTCCTGCATTGCGGAGCCTACCGCAATTCATCCGGCGGCGGGAAGGCCGGGGATCGGTCCGACCCGCTTCGCGTGCGCTCCGCTCCCGTTTCCGCCGTCCGGATTTATTGTCGCACGAGCTTGCATTGCGATCCCGAGAGGGGGTAATCAAGGCGCGGATTTTCACTTACGGGTATCGGTTCCGTCGGCCACAGCGCGGCCCGGGGGCGCAAAAATGATTGAACCGACAGCACGGTCATCCTGTTGCCGCGGCCTCGTGCTCGCCGCGCTCGCCGCCCGCCTCGCGAGGTCCGCGTGAAACTCCTGATGATCATCGGCTTGGGCGGAGTTGTGTTTGCCGTCTGTTGGCTGATCCAGACGGCCGCGTCGCTCGCAGGCATTCCGCTGAACCTCGCGGCGCGAAGCGGCCCCGGCCAGGTCACGCTCTATCTGGTCGGTCTGGTCTGCGTCTATCTCTTCACCAGATACGTATGGAAGCGGTCCACTGCTGCGCCTTTTCGTTTGTACTGGGACAACCGCCGCGTGGCGCTTCGGGGGTTTGTCTTCTTCTACGGCGTTGCGGCGGTCTCGGCGGCGGCGCTTTATGCGGCCTGCCTGGCGGCGGGGACCGTCGAGTGGTCCGACGACATCCTCACCCGTCTCACGCCGTCGAACGGTATCAGGATCGTCGCCGCTTTCGCCGCCACCGTGGTTTTGGCGTCTTCCGAAGAACTCATCTTTCGAGGATTCGGCTTTCGCTTTCTTCTGGGCGGCGGCGGAAGGTTGGCCACCGCCGCCGCGCTCGCGGGCTCGGCGCTGCTCTTTGCGGCCGTGCACAATTTTCGCGATCCCCTGGCCTGGTTCACGCCCGCCGGGCTCTCTCTGCTGTTGGGGCTCGCGCTGTTGGGGGTGGTGCTGGCCTACGCCTATCTGGTGACCGGCAGTCTCGCCTGTTCGGTCGGTCTGCACGGCGGTTTGCTGGGCGTTCATGACGTCATTCTGCAACGCACCGATGCGGTGAGTCTGGTTCAGACGACATGGTGGATGGGCGTCGGCGATGACATTCGCACCGCGCCCATCGCGTGGCTGTTTCTGGTCCTCATCGCCGTCTTCTTTTGGCGGTTCGGTTCGAGGCTTCGGAGAAGATTCGAAATTGAATCGGTAATTCCGGACCCGCGGCGGACGGCGGCCGCGCGCTGAGCCTCACCGCCAGCAATGGACGGGAACCGTGAACCGTCGCGCTCTCTCCGCCACGCTCTCGCCGCTGAGCGGCGCGCTCTTGGCGGAAATCTCGTAGTCGATGCCGTGAATGTCGAGAAAGCCGCGCACGATCGCGCCCTTGACCGCGAAGTTCACGTTTTGGGTAATGCTGCCGGTGAGTTCCGCCATTTTCAGCTCATTGAGCTTGCTCGTCACGACCCCGATCACCCTGGCGCTTGCATCGAGCAGGGGACTGCCGCTGTTGCCGGGCTGTATGGGTACCGTGATCTGGAGAAGACCGGGTTCGGCGACCGCGCTGACCTGGCCGCCGGTCACGTTGAGACCACTGAGCAGTCCGCTAAGAGGAAAGCCCGCTACCGTGGCCTCCTCGCCGAGTTTCCCGGGGCGCGTGCGGAACGCTGCGCCGTCGCTTTCGATGCCTGTGGAGAGCAGGGCAAGGTCGTTCGCTTCGTCTACCGCCCGGACGCCGGCGGCCGCGGTGCTACCTTCGAAGACGACCTCTAGGCGGTTGCAGCCGCTGACGACGTGATGGTTGGTAAGGATGTGCCCACGGCCGTCGGCGAAAAAGCCGCTGCCGGCAAAGAGGCCGCTGCCGCTCGAATCATAGTCGGGCGTCTGCCCCCTCGCAGCGTCTCCGCTTCCGCCGCGCATCATCCTGCCTTGGTCTCTCCCCTCGATGCGGGGAAAAAGGTTACCGCTAAGGCCCGCCTCTCCGCCGGGTGCGGAAACGGGGGTTTGGCAATCCTCAAAGCGGGCAAGCGATTCGTGGAACGCCTGGTCGAGGATCGCGACCTCCTCCTCCCGGGTTAGAGGCCGCCCGTCAATTTCAGACGTCACCTCCTGCGGAAGGCAGCGCTCATCCGTCTTCGACGGACCGGTCACGGAAAACAGGACGAGAAGGCCGATTGCCGTCGCGCCAGCGACCGGGCGCCTTCGAAAGTTCCTGCACGGCATCACGGAACCCTGCATCCAATTGGAATTGATATCAGGCAGCCAAATTATGGTATCCGCACGGTCGTGTAAAGCAGGGGTTGCCGCAGCCCCGGCGTCATCGTTGGCCCCCGCAGTTCAAGGCAGCGGCGCGGTTTTGAGGGTGAGGCTATGCTCAACAGTCCGCCGCGGGCGGTGTCCGCGCACTGAGCGTCACCGCCAGCAATGGACGGGAACCGTGAATTGGCGCGCTCTCTCCGCCACGCTCTCGCCGCTGAGCGGCGCACCCTCGGCGGCAATCTCGTAGTCGATGCCGTGAATGTCGAGAAAGCCGCGCACGATCGCCCCTTTGACCGCGAAGTTCACGTTTTGGGGAATGTCGCCGGTGAGCATCGCTATTTTCAGCGCATTGAGCTTGCTCGTCACCACCCCGATGACCCCAGCGGTACATGTTGCCGAGGGCGAATTGGGCGTTGGCAACCCCCTGCTCGGCGGGGATTATGTAGGAGAGTGCCGGGCAGCCGAAGGCACGCCGGCAATTGACGCAAATCCGGCAGATCGCATAGTCTTGGCGGGCACCGGGAGTGCCATTTGGCACAGATCCTGAACAGGAATCCGCCAGTGGCGAAGCCGAACTGGAAGAATCAGACGATTTGGACCGGCGACAATCTGCCGATCATGCGCGGCATGAACTCCGAATCCGTTGACTTGATCTATCTCGATCCGCCCTTCAATTCCAAGGCGAATTACGCGGCACCGATAGGGAGTAAAGCGGCAGGGGCTGCATTCAAGGACACGTGGACTCTCTCGGACGTGGATGCCGAGTGGATCAATCTGATCGAGACAAAGCATCCAGCGTTGTACCGCGTATTATTGGCAGCCGTAACAAATTCCGATAAATCTTATTTGGCATATATGGCGGTACGATTGTTGGAAATGCACCGATTATTGAAGCCGACGGCCAGCATTTATCTCCATTGCGATCCAACCATGAGTCATTATCTGAAATTGCTCATGGACGTGATATTCGGCAGGAAGAATTTTCGTAGCGAAATTATCTGGCATCGTTCTCTCGGATTCAAACGAAAAAGTGCTCGAAAATTCCCACATAAACATGAGACTCTTTTACTTTATGCAAAATCGGTCTCATCCGTACTGTTCAATACACAGTACGAGCCCCATAAGTCTGAATATATTGCTCGTTTCAAAAAGGATTCTACTGGTAGATTGTATCGTGACGATGTAAACCCGACGGGGGGGGGGACGGCGCACTATTTATTTAGATGATACAGAAGGTGACGTAGTGGATTCTGTATGGCATGGAATTAAACCATTGAATCCACGTGCTGCCGAACGGGTTGGATATCCAACGCAGAAACCATTGGCATTATTGGATCGAATCATCAGAGCATCATCCAATGAAGATGATATGGTGCTGGATCCATTCGCAGGGTGCGCGACAGCGTGCATTGCGGCGCAGAATTTATTTCGGCAATGGGTTGGTATTGATATCAGTCCGAAAGCAGCCGATTTAGTACGCCGGCGTATGGAGACAGAGCTTGGGATATTTTACAAGGGAATTCACCGCACGGATATTCCCAAGCGAACGGATCTGGGTAAATTACTGCGCTATAACAGTGTAGAGAACAAGGCACAGCTTTACGGCCAGCAGGGTGGATATTGTGCCGGGTGCGATATTCACTTTGAAGGGCGCAATTTGGAAGTGGACCACATTATTTCACGGAAGAAAGGTGGTACAGATCATATTGAGAATTTGCAATTACTCTGTGGATCATGTAATCGCATCAAGGGCGACCGTGGCATGGAGTATTTACGGACCAAATTGCAGTTGTGATTTCCGCCCGTCTTTTCGTGGATGGAGGGCTCGGGAATCGAACCCGACAGCAAAAGGTGTCAAGCCGTTCGCTGGTAGCCATACACTCCCCATCACTGTGTTTTATGTGATGGGGGGTGCAAGGGCGGGCAATTTATTCCGTTGTAAATGAAAACGGGCTCTCGCAGTGAGAGCCCATGTGCCCTAAATTCAAATTGACTCCAACAATTTACTCAATCAGTCCCATCAGTACCAATTGCAGCCACACTCGTTCCGTGAGTTGATCTAGCTCTTCCTTCGCTGCTTGTAGCATCTTCCTGCATAATTCCCTGCTCGGCGGCCTTGCGGTACCACTCCACGGCTTGGGCGTCGCTCTGCGGCACACCCCGGCCTTCGGCGTACATGTCGCCGAGGAAGCGTTGGGCGACGGCATTCCCCTGCTCGGCGGCCTTGCGATACCACTCCGCGGCTTGGGCGTCGCTCTGCGGCACGCCCCGGCCTTCGTCGTACATGACGCCGAGGCGGAATTGGGCTCCGGCATCCCCCTGCTCGGCGAGCGGCAGAAGTTCTCTGTACGCGGCGGCGTAATCGCCTCGGTTGTAAGCGTCCAAACCGGCCTGAAAGTCCGCCGCCGGGGCGGCGGTCGTCCAGAGCAGCCACACCGACAGCGCGGCAACTAATCGTCTCATCCCGTCCCCCTCTCGTTCATTCGTCGTTTCTTTCGATCAGGCGCGCCGAGGACTCGACGGAACGCGGCCGCCACGCGCCGCCCCTGGCTCTAGTCTTCAACTCCTTCCTCGATGCGGCGGAAAAGTTCGCCGCTGAGGGTCTGCGCCTCCGCGAGTTGAGCGGCGGTCATGACCGTTCGCAGCGAGTCTCTGAATTCCGCGACTTCTTGACCTCCCCAGACTTCCGCGAATTCTTGAATTCTCTGCGCGGCGGCAAGATTGAACCAAGCATACGCCCGGACATAATCCAGCGGCACGCCCCGGCCTTGGTAATACATGAATCCGAGGTTGAGTTGGGCCAGGACCCACCCCTGCTCGGCGGCCTTGCGGAGCCACTCCACGGCTTGAGCGTCGCTCTGCGGCACGCCCTCGCCTTCATGGTACATGACGCCAAGGTTGTTTTGGGCATCGGCCAACCCCTGCTCGGCAGCCTTGCGGTACCACGCCACGGCTTGGGCGTCGCTCTGGGGCACGCCCCGGCCTTCTTCGTACATGAAGCCGAGGAAGAATTGGGCGGCAGCATGCCCCTGCTCGGCCAACGGCAGAAATTCCCTGTAGGCGGCGGCGTAATCGCCTCGGTTGTAAGCGTCCACACCGGCCTCAAAGTCCGCCGCCGGGGCGCAGGCGGCGACTGTCCAGAGCAGCCAAGCCGACAGCGCGGCAACGAACCGTCTCATCCCGTCCCCCTTTCGTTCATTCGTCGTTTCTTTCGATCAGGCGCGCCGAGGACTCGACGGAACGCGTCCGCCGCGCGCATCGTCCGGCTCTAGTCTTCGGCTCCTTACTCGATGCGGCGGAAAAGTCGGGCGCTGAGCTTCTGCGCCTCCGCGAATTGAGCGGCGGTCATGATCTTTCGCAGCGAGTCTCTGGCTTCCGCGGCGTTTTGATCTCCCTGCGCGGCGGCAATGTTGAACCAAGCATACGCCCGGACGTAATCCTTAGGCACCCCCCGGCCTTCGGCGTACATCTCGCCGAGGTCGAATTGGGCCATGGCAAACCCCTGCTCTGCGGCCTTGCGGACCCACGCCACGGCTTGGGCGTCGCTCTGCGGCACGCCCCAGCCGAACCGGTACATGTCGCCGAGGAGGCCTTGGGCCGGAGCCAACCCCTGCTCTGCGGCCTTGCGGGTCCACTCCGCGGCTTGGGCGCCGCTCTGCGGCACGCCCCGGCCTTCAAGGTACATAAAGCCGAGGCTGAATTGGCCGGGGGCATCCCCCTGCTCTGCGGCCTTGCGGTACCAATCAACGGCTTGAGCATCGCTCTGCGGCACGCCTAGGCCCAAGTCGTACATGCCGCCGAGCATGTATTGGGCGCCGGCATCCCCCTGCTCCGCCAACGGCAGAAATTCCCTGTAGGCGGCGGTGTAATCGCCTCGGTCGTAAGCGGCCAAACCGGCTTCGAAGTCCGCCGCCGGGGCGGCGGTCGCCCAAAGCAGCCACAGTGACAGCGCGGCAACGAATCGTCTCATCCCATCCCCCTCTCGTTCATTCGTCGTCTCTTTCGATCAGGCGCGCCATGTTATGGAACGGGCGCCGATATCTTTCAAGGTCGGCGTTCCCGCCAACTGCATGATGCGGACAAGTTCCGCGCGCAGAATGTCCAGGACTTTCGCCACGCCCTCTTCGCCGAACGCGGACAGGCCCCAGATGTACGGCCGGCCGATGCAGACCGCGTCGGCGCCCGCGGCCAGCGCCTTGAAGACATCCGTGCCGCGGCGGATGCCGCCGTCGATGAGGATCGGCAGTCGGCCGCCGACCTCTTCGACGATTTCGGGCAGGCATTCGAAAGTCCCGCGGCCGCTTTCCTCCTGACGGCCGCCGTGGTTGGAGACGATCAAACCGTCCGCGCCGTTTTCGACGCAGAGGCGGGCGTCTTCATGGGTGACGATACCCTTCAGCACGACTTTCATGTCCGTGTTGGCTTTCAGCCAGCCGACGTAGTTCCAGGTCAACGCCGGGTCGCCGATGAGCGGGCGGCCCGCGATGCCCTCGAAATTGCCGATCCGTCCGCCGCGCCGCCCGCCGGCGCGCCGCCGTTCCAGGTTTTCCCGTTCGCGGTTGCCGAGTCCCGGTCCGTCGATGGTGACCGCGACCACGTCCGCCCCGGCGGCCTCCGCGCGCGCCAGCAACCGCCTCGTCTGGTCTCGGTCCGTCGACGGATAAAGCTGAAACCAGGCCGCGGCGCCCTCCCGGGCGACCTCATCGATGCTGTAGGTGGAGACGGTGGAAACGATCATGACGTGGCCTCCGGCGGCCGCGGCCCGCCCGGCGGCAAGCTCGCCGTGTTCGTGCAACTGGCCTTGACCGCCGACGGGCGCCAGCAAGATCGGCGTCCGCATGAACCGGCCTAGAATGGTCGTCGATGTGTCGAGGGAACTCACGTCGACGAGGCGGCGGGCGCGAATCTGAACGAGATCGTAGGCTTCCCGGTTGGCGCGCACCGTCTTGCCGTCATCGGCGCCGTCCGCGACGAAACGGTAGAGGTCTTCCGTCAGCCTTTGGCGCGCGGCGTCTTCGAATTGAAGCACGTTCGTCATGTCGTCGAGAGCCGCCTCGCGGCCCCACGCTTTTCCCGCCGCCGCGCCGGCCGCGGCGCTCCAGAGGGGCGACGTCAAGAGAAATTTCGCGAACTCGCGCCGCGTCTTCTTCAAGGTCTCGCCGGGCGAATCGCGCAATGTCGGATATGATGTCATGGCTCGCGTCTCATGGGTTCGGACCGGGGCAGTATAGGAAATTGACGGGGCATTTCCGAATCGGATCGTGCGTCCCGTGCGAGCCTGAACCGAACTCCGGACATCTTTGTTGCTGCATGAGCGTCTCTTCGCGGTTAGATTGGCGGAATATCCCTTCGCGGGACCGACTGAGGGAGAAGCCCATGACGATGGCCTCGATTTCGATTGTTTTTATGAAGTTCTTCCGGCGGGAGACGGTTGCGGCGGCGCTGCTCGGCGTGGTTCTCGCCCCGGGCGCCGTTCCGGCGGCCGCCCAGACGGCCGATGCGCCGACCGTGCTGATTACCGGCTCCAACCGCGGGCTCGGCCTTGAGTTCACGAGGCAGTACGCCGCAAAGGGCTGGAACGTCATCGCCACATGCCGCGCGCCCGGCAAGGCCGACGCGCTTCAGGCGCTCGCCGCGGTGTACGAGAACATCACGATCGAGCCGCTCGACGTGTCGAATCACGCCATGATCGACGCCTTGTCGGAGAAGTACAGAGACCGGCCGATCGACGTTCTTCTCAACAATGCCGGCATGTCGGGCTCGCCCTCGCCGACCCAGGTGTTCGGCCGGTTGGACGCCTTCGAGTTCGACCGTTACATGCGCACCAATGCATGGGCGCCCTTGATAATGTCTCAGGGGTTCATTGAACAGGTGAAAGCGAGCGGGCAAAAGAAAATCGTCTCGCTGTCGTCGCTCGCCGGCTCTTTCGGCGCAAAAAGCGGCGGCGTGGCCGGTCTCTATTACTACAAATCGAGCAAGGCCGCGCTCAACATGATCATGGTCAATCTGGCTCGGGAATTGGAAAGAGACGGCGTCATTGTCGCCCTGATTTCGCCGGGGGTCGTCGACACGCAGGGCATGATCCCCGAAGGCGTGACCTTTCCCGGTCTGGTTCCCATCGACGAGAGCATCGGCGGGCTGATCGATGTGGTCGACGGTCTCACGATCGAGGACACGGGCAAATTCATCCGCTATAACGGCGAAGAACAGCCCTTTTGACGCTCGGTCCTGTCCGATGATATCGGAAGACGGAGCGCAAGGGCGCTTGTCCGACCATCGATCTTTTTGAGAGGGTTAGAATGGGCACGATCACCGCTTACGGTCCCTGGTACTATCAGGTCGGTATGGTCCTGGCCGCCATCGCCGTTCCGGCCGTCCTGACCGTCGGCTTCATCTGGCTCGACCGGCGCGTCCTCAAGATTTTTCATCCCGAGGACCCCGACCGTTGACCGATTCCCGGTCCGACCGACCGTCGCCGGTCCCTTGCCCCGTGTCCGCGCTTCCTGCTAGGGAACGGCAGAGAGTGCCGAATCTCTCGATCAGGGTCTCCGTGTGAACTCACAAGCACTGACAACCGACCTGAAAACGACCGATCTCGAGGCGGGCATCGAGCAGGGCTTGCGCTGGATGCTGGACCGCCAGAGCGGGGACGGCTATTGGGTGGGCCGACTCCAGACCAATTCCAGCATGGAGGCGGAATGGACGCTCGCGCTGCATTTCATGGGGCTGCGCGATCACCCGCTGCGCCCCCGCCTGGCGCAAGCCGTTCTTGAGGAACAGCGCGCCGACGGCGCCTGGCAGGTTTATCACGGCGCGCCCGCCGGCGACGTCAATGCGACCGTTGAATGTTATGCGGCGCTCCGGTCCGTCGGATTCGACAAGGACTCGGAGGCGCTGCGCAAAGCGCGCGCGTGGATTTTGGAGCGCGACGCCTTGCGCGGCGTTCGCGTCTTTACCCGCTATTGGCTGGCTCTTGTCGGTGAATGGCCCTGGGAGAACACTCCCAATGTGCCGCCGGAGATCATCCGTTTTCCCGACCGGTTTCCGTTCAGCATTTACAACTTCGCCTGTTGGGCGCGCGCGACATTGATGGCGATCGCGGTTTTGAGCGCCCGGCGGCCCGTGCGGCCGCTGCCGGCCGATGAACGGCTGGATGAACTTTTCCCCGACGGCCGCGGGAAGTTCGACTTTTCATTGCCGAGACAACCTCGCGCCGACGGATGGGAGCGTTTCTTTTTGCGCGCCGACCGTGCCCTTCACGCCGCCCAACGTCTGGGCGTCACGCCCGGACGCGAAGCCGCCGTTCGACGCGTGGTCGAGTGGATCGTCAAACATCAGGACGCCGACGGCGCGTGGGGCGGCATTCAGCCGCCATGGATCTACAGTTTGATGGCGCTCCATGTCGAAAATTATCCGCACACGCATCCCGTCATGGCCAAGGGGCTCGGCGCCCTCGACGATGCGCGCTGGCAACATGTCGCCGGTGACGCCACTTACATTCAAGCCTGCGTCTCGCCCGTGTGGGATACCGTTTTGAGCCTTCTCGCTTTTCAGGATTGCGACGCCGATGAACGGTATGGAGAGCGCATGAATCGAGCCTTCGAGTGGCTCATGAGTCGACAGGTGCGTTCCGCCGGAGACTGGCAAGTCAAGGTTCCGGACGCGGAGCCGGGCGGCTGGGCCTTTGAATATGAGAATGCGTCATATCCGGATGTCGATGATACGGCCGTCGTTCTCATCGTATTGTCCGCGCTTCGGGACAAGCCCGAATGGCGCGGGCGGAGACTCGAAGAAGCGATCGAGCGCGCGGTCAGGTGGATACTGGCGATGCAATGTAAGGGCGGCGGCTGGGGCGCTTTCGACAAGGACAACGACAAGGCGCTTGTCACCAAGATTCCGTTTTGCGATTTCGGTGAGGCCCTCGATCCTCCAAGCGTCGACGTGACGGCCCATGTGCTCGACGCCTTGGCCCGTCTCGGCTACACCCGCGATCATCCGGCCGTGGCCGGGGGGCTGGCGTTTCTGAAATCGGAGCAGGAAGACGACGGCAGTTGGTTCGGCCGTTGGGGCGTCAACTACATCTACGGCACCGCGTCCGTTCTTCCGGCGCTCAAGGAACTCGGCGAGGACATGCGCGCCGACTACGTAACGAAGGCCGCCGACTGGATCGGAAGCCGCCAACGGGATGACGGCGGTTGGGGCGAATCCTGTGCGTCATATACGGACCCCGCCGCGAGCGGCCGCGGCGCGAGCACGGCGTCGCAAACCGCCTGGGCGCTCATGTCGCTCCTGGCCGTCGACCGCCCGGAGGACCGCTCTGCCATCGAACGGGGCATCGACTTTCTCGTCACCAGACAATCGGACGGCACCTGGGATGAACCGGAATATACCGGCACCGGTTTTCCGGGCTACGGCGTGGGGCTGCGCATCAAGCTCGGCGACCCGCGCCTCCAAGAACGCCTCAAGCAGGGACCGGAACTCTCCCGCGCCTTCATGATCAACTACAATATGTATCGTCATTATTTTCCGTTGATGGCCATGGGCCGGGCGCGGGCCGCCTTTGCGCGCCCGCCCAACACGTCCGCCGAATGACGGAGATGCGCCTTCGGTACCGCGCTTCCGCGGCCGCATGTGCCTTGCCGCCGCCCTTCCCGCCGTCAATGGACTTTAAGGGGTCGCGGCATTCTTCCGATTAGTCTGGGCGCGGCCCGCGGGGATTCGGATGTCGTCCACCATCTTTTGGATGGCCGCCGGCGTGGGAGCGGTAAGGCGCGAGACGGCGACGGCTACCGCCAGATTGATCAGCATGCCGATCGAGCCGATGCCTTCGGGCGATATGCCGAACAGCCAGTGGTCTGCCGTATTGACCGCGCCGAACCAGCCTGATTTGAAATAAGCGATGTAGGAAAGTGTGAACCCGAGCCCTGCGGCCATGCCGGCTATGGCCCCTTCTTTGTTCATGGCCTTGAACAGGATGCCCATGAGGATCGCGGGGAAGAGGGACGCCGCCGCCAGACCGAAAGCGAGCGCCACCACCTCGGCAACAAAGCCGGGCGGATTGACGCCGAGATAGCCTGCAACGAGGATCGCGAAGACGGCGGACGCCCGCGCCGCCAACAACTCGGCTCGCTCGGTGAAGTCCGGCCGCAAGGTCTTCTTTAACAGATCGTGGCTGATGGATGTGGAAATAACGAGCAGCAAACCCGCGGCGGTAGAAAGGGCCGCTGCGATACCGCCGGCGGCGACGAGCGCAACAACCCAATTGGGCAGCTTGGCGATTTCAGGATTGGCCAACACCATAATGTCGCGGTCCACATCCACTTCGTTGGCGTTGGCCGTAGGCGCGTTTTTCAAAAGCCGCTGGCCGCTCGGCCCGCGCTCGCCGGTGAATTCGGCGCGGCCTTCGAAAGGCGCGCCGGCCTCATAGCGCACGATGCCGTCGCCGTCCTTGTCAAGCCAGCGGATGAGTCCGATATCTTCGAATGTTTTGAAGAACCGGGGCGTGCCGCCGTCTTCCTCCGGTGCGGCGTAGGTCGAGCCGTTCACGGTCTCGATAAAGTTGATCCGTGCGAAAGCGCCTACCGCCGGCGCCGTCGTATACAGAAGCGCGATGAAGATCAGAGCGTAGCCTGCCGAAAGGCGCGCGTCGGAGACTTTGGGTACCGTAAAGAAGCGCACGATGACATGCGGCAGGCCCGCCGTCCCCACCATGAGGGCCAGCGTGATGGCGAGCACATCGATCATGGATTTGGATCCTGCCGTATACGGATTAAATCCGAGATCGACCAGCGTCCGGTCGAGTTTTTGCAAAACCGTGAGCCCTGATCCGTCCGCTACCGTAGAGCCCAAACCCAGTTGAGGGACCGGGTTTCCGGTGATCAAGATGGAAATGAAAATGGCGGGTACCATATAGGCGAAAATGAGCACGCAATATTGCGCGACCTGGGTGTATGTGATGCCTTTCATGCCGCCCAGGACGGCGTAGACGAAAACGACGCCCATGCCCACAATCACGCCGACCCCGATCGGTACATTTAAAAAGTGCGAGAACACGACTCCGACTCCGCGCATTTGTCCGGCGATGTAGGTGAACGAGATGACGATCAGACAGACGACCGCGACGACACGGGCGGTGCGTGAGTAGTAGCGCTCGCCAATGAAGTCGGGCACCGTGAATTGGCCGAATTTGCGCAGATAGGGTGCGAGCAGGAGCGCCAGCAGCACGTAGCCGCCGGTCCAGCCCATGAGGTAGGCTGAGCCGTCATAGCCGGAAAAGGCGATGATACCGGCCATGGAGATGAACGAGGCGGCGCTCATCCAGTCGGCGGCGGTCGCCATGCCGTTGGCCACGGGACCGACCGTACCGCCCGCCACGTAAAACTCTTTGGTCGACGTCGCGCGCGACCAGACGGCGATGCCTATATAGAGTGAGAAGGTGAGCCCGACGACGATATAGCTCAGGAGTTGAGCGCTCATCCGGTATGCGCCTCGTCGTCGTCATCGACGCCGAAGCGGCGGTCGATTCCATGCATGTGGCGGGCATAAAAGAAAATAAGCGCGATAAAGGTCAGGATCGAGCCCTGTTGCGCGAACCAAAAGCCCAGGGGGAAGCCGCTCAGGGAGAAAGCGTTGAGTTGATCGACGAGCAAAATGCCTGCGCCGAACGAAACCGCAAACCAAATCGCAAGAAGCCCCCCAACGAGCCGTACATTTGCCGCCCAATAGGCTTTTACCCGGGTCCGGCTGATCACCTCCTCGTCATGGTGTGAATGAGCGGGCCTGTTATCGCCGGAGTGGTCGTGGGGGCGCGGCGCCCGAGAGCCGTCGCCGTCCGCTGAAGGGGGAGGGTCGGAATCTTCTGATCTGTCGGTCATTTCCGTTCCCGTTTAAATGGATCCGCAATTTGACGCCAATACAATCATTGCAGGGGCTCGTACAAACAAATCCCGAATTATTCGATGAACCGATTCGGGAAGACCCCAACGTGCGAGCCTGACACTGTTCTATTGAGTCACGAGACGGACCTCAAGCCGTTTGGGCGTGTCGTTGATCTGCGGAACAAGCGATGAATTTCTGATATTTGAAGCCAAAACAGGGTATAAAGGTGTGTGATTCCCTTATACGCCTGTCTGGTTTCCCTGTTGGTTTCATCTAAAAGTACACACCATCTCCGACGTCATATCGAGAGGCGCCCGTTGCGGGTGAAGCTGCCTCGCCCGCCGTGCAGGCGATTTGGCTTTTGGCTGGCGATTGCCTTGTTGGGCCAGTGTTCGATCGCAAGTTTTGCGGCTCCCGTTTCAAATCCGATCGAACCTGTTCCAAAGCCGGAGTTCATACCGCCGGAGCGGTCTCTGGCGACTCTCCGAGGGCCGGCATTCTTTACCATTGCGACAGGCTCGCCGGCCGGCACTTACTTTGCGGTCGGCGAGGCACTCGCGGCTGTGATCTCGCACCCCGCGGGGTCCGAACGGTGTTCTGAAATAATAGAAAAGTGCGGTCCGGAAGGTATGCTGGCCATAGCGCAAACATCCGATGGTTCCGTCACGAACATCAATGCGGTCAATACGGGTGCCGTCGCTTCCGGTCTGGCGCAAGCGGACTTGGTCGATACGGCCCTCAAAGGGGAAGCTCCGTTTGACGGTCAGGAACCTTTGACGAAATTGCGCGCCATCGGCTCTCTTTATTCTGAAAGTCTGCACGTGATTGCGGCCGCCCGGGCGGGGATTTCTTCAATTGCCGACTTGCGGAACAAGCGGGTTTCCATCGACCGCGCCGGCTCGGGCCATCGCTCCGTCGCTCTCAGGGTTCTTCGAGCGTACGGACTTTCAAATGATGAGATTATTGTTTTGGAAACCAACACGCTTGAGTCCATCGATCTTATAAGGACCGATCGACTCGATGCCTTTTTCTTTGTGGGAGGCGCGCCGGTTCCGGGCCTTCGAGAGTTGCTGACAAGCGGTCAACAGTCTCTCGTTTCGCTCGAAGCCGAAAAGATCGATTTTATCCGGTCCGCCGCACCCCTGCTCAGGGAAGCCAGGATTTCGGCCGGGATGTATCCGACCGACAGTGACGTATCAACCATTAGCGTTGAGGCCGTGTGGCTCGTAAATGCCGATATCTCGGACCAGCGCATTTATGCGGTCACGCGGGCTCTGTGGTACGAAGATAACCGGGAAACGTTGGTCGCAGGCCACGAGCAGGGACAATTCATCACGCTCCAATCGGTTTTGACCGATTTGCCGGTCCCTCTCCACCCCGGCGCCGAAGCGTATTATCGAGAAATCGGACTGATTGAAAAACAGGGCGATTGAGTTGCCCGGGAGCTTCGGACTCGGCGACTCAGGTCTCCACCGCGCCCGGCGTGTCGGCCTCAAGATCGAACGCCGCCGCCATCAAGGTCTTGGTATAATCCGTTTCCGGATGATCGAAGATTTTTTCCGTGTTCCCTTGTTCGATGACCTTGCCGTCCTTCATCACCAGCACATAGTTGGCCATGGCTCGCACGACTTTGAGATCGTGGCTGATGAACAGATACGTCAAATGATAACGCCGCTGAAGCGAGCGCAGGAGATCGATGATCTGCGCTTGCACGGACATGTCAAGCGCACTGGTGGGCTCGTCCAACATGAGAAATCTCGGTCTCAGGGCGATGGCGCGCGCAATGGCGATCCGCTGGCGCTGGCCGCCTGAAAACTCGTGAGGAAAGCGGTCTTGGATATCCGCTTCGAGTCCGACATCTTCGAGCGCTTTGGCGACAAAGTTCCGGCGCGCCTCTCCCTGGGGAGCACGGCCATGAACTTCGGGGCCTTCCATGATAATCGAACCTACCGACATGCGGGGGCTGAGTGAGCCGTAGGGATCCTGAAACACGATCTGCATTTCGCGGCGCAGCGGACGCATGCGATTGGACTTGAGCATGCTGATCTCCCGATCGTCAAAAACGATCCGCCCGGTGCTCGATAACAACCGTAAAATGGAAAGACCCAAAGTCGTTTTGCCGGATCCGGATTCCCCTACGATGCCCAGCGTGTCGCCGGCGCGCAATTTGAAAGATACGTCGTCGACCGCTTTGACGTGATCAACAGTCCGGCGCAAGACGCCCTTTTTGACGGGGAACCACACGCGAATATTTTCCGCCGTAATCAGGGTGGGCGCGCTTGGATCGACGGTGGGCGGAACCCCTTTCGGTTCCGCGCCTAAAAGGTGCCGGGTGTAGGTATGGGTTGGAGATAGGAAAATCTGTTCCGTGGCGCCGGTTTCAACGATTTTGCCGTCGGTCATGACATTTACGCGGTCGGCGATTTTGCGCACGACACCCAAATCATGGGTGATCAGGAGCAAGGCCATGTTGAATTCGGCTTGCAGTTCTTTGAGCAGCTTGAGGATTTGCGCCTGAACGGTGACATCAAGCGCCGTCGTCGGTTCGTCCGCAATCAGGAGATCGGGTTCGTTCGCCAGCGTCATGGCAATCATGACCCGCTGGCGCTGGCCGCCGGACAATTGATGGGGGTAGGCGCCGAGCCGCCGCTCGGGATTCGTCAAACCCACTTTGGTCAGCAGATCGATCGTGCGCGCCCGCGCGGCATTTCCCGTAAGGCCCTGATGTATAAGGAGGGTTTCGCCGATCTGTTTTTCAATCGTGTGCAACGGATTGAGCGCGCTCAAAGGTTCTTGAAAAATCATGGATATTTGATTGCCGCGCACCGTGCGCATGGTGCGTTCACTCGACCGCATCAACTCCTGACCTTGAAAGTAAATCTCGCCTGAAGGATGACTGGCGGTCTGATAAGGCAGAAGCTTCATGATGGACAGCGCCGAGACGGACTTGCCGGACCCGGATTCGCCGACAAGCGCCACGGTTTTGCCCTTTTCGATGTCGAAGGAAATGCCCTTGACCGCGCGCGTCACCTTGCCGTCAACTTTGAAATTGACGGACAGGTTTTGGACCGACAGAAGAGGCGTGCTCATCTTCCCCCTTTTCGCGGATCGAATGCATCGCGCACCGCCTCACCCACAAAGACGAGCAAGCTCAACATGACGGCGATCACGGTGAATGCCGTGATGCCAAGCCACGGCGCCTGGAGATTGTCTTTGCCCTGTTTCAGCAATTCTCCCAATGACGGCGAGCCGGGCGGCAGGCCGAAACCTAAAAAGTCGAGGGCCGTCAGTGTCGTGATCGACCCGTTCAGGATGAACGGCAAAAACGTGAGAGTCGCCACCATGGCGTTGGGAAGTAGATGACGGAACATGATCTTCGTGTTGCGCACGCCCATGGCCCGGGCGGCCTGGACGTATTCGAGATTGCGGCCCCGAAGGAACTCGGCGCGTACGTAGCCTACCAGCGACACCCAACTGAAAAGGAGCAGGATACCCAACAGAATCCAGAAATTGGGGGCGATCACCGCGGCGATGATGATGATCAGAAAGAGTTGCGGCACCGTTGACCAGATTTCGATAAAACGCTGAAACAAGAGATCCGTCCAGCCGCCGTAATAGCCTTGCACGGCGCCCGCCGCGATGCCGACGATTGATGAAAAGAGGGTAAGCGTGAGACCAAAAAGGACCGATATGCGAAAGCCATAAATCAGACGCGCCATGACATCCCGACTTTGATCGTCCGTGCCCAACCAGTTTTCGCCGGACGGCGGCGAGGGCGCCGGTGTCGGCGGATCGAGGTTGATGGTCTGATAGCTGTAGCGAATGGGCGGCCACAGCATCCAGCCGTCGGCGTTTTCGATCAGGTCTTGGACAAAGGGATCGCGAAAATCGGCCTCGGTGGGAAAATCGCCGCCGAAGGTAGTCTCCGGATAAGCAACGAAGATCGGAAAGTGGAGATCGCCCTTGTAAACCAGAACAAGGGGTTTGTCGTTGGCGATGAATTCCGCGAACAACGTGACAAAAAAAAGTATGGCGAAAATCCACAACGACCAGTAGCCGCGCCTGTTGGCTTTGAAGTTGCGCCAGCGGCGCTGATTCATGGGGTTGTGCGCGTGTTTCCGACGGTTTGGCGTATGTCGCGCCTTCGCAGCGGGCTTGTCCGTCACGGTGTCGATGCTTCTTGCCTCCACGATCTCAAACCTCCCGGCTTTCGAAATCGATGCGCGGGTCGACGAGCGTGTAGGTCAAGTCACTCAGCAGCGTGATCAGCAAACCTACAAGGGAAAAGATGAAAAGCGTGCCAAAGATAACGGGATAGTCGCGATTGAGAAGCGATTCGAATCCCAAGAGCCCCAGACCATCGAGGGAGAAAATCGTCTCGATCAAAAGCGAACCTGTAATGAAAATGCTGATAAACGCACCGGGGAAGCCCGCGATGATGATGAGCATGGCGTTGCGGAAGATATGGCCATAGAGCACCTTTCGTTCGGAGAGACCTTTGGAGCGGGCGGTGACGACATATTGTTTTCGAATTTCGTCGAGAAAGGAGTTTTTGGTCAGGAACGTCATTGTTGCAAAGCCGCCGATGGTGTAGGCGAGGAGCGGCAGCGCCAAGTGCCAAAAATAGTCGCCTGCTTTGCCGAAGAAACCGAGTTCCTGCCAATTGTCCGAGGTGAGCCCGCGCAAGGGGAACCAATCGAAATAAGTGCCGCCGGCGAAAAGTACGATCAGCAAAACCGCGAACAGAAACCCGGGAATGGCGTAGCCGATGACAATGATTCCGCTCGACCAGATATCGAGTCTGTTGCCGTCCCATACGGCCTTGCGTATGCCCAAGGGAATGGAGATCAGATAGATTACGAGGGTCGCCCACAGCCCCAACGAGATCGACACGGGCATTTTTTCCAGAATGAGATCGATCACGCGCACGCTTCTGAAGTAGCTTTCGCCGAAATCAAAGCGCATGTAATTCCAAATCATCAAGAGGAATCGTTCGTGTGCCGGCTTGTCGAAGCCGAATTGGCGCTCAAGTTCCAAAATAAATTCCGGGTCGAGGCCGCGGGCGCCGCGGTATTTGCTGGTGGCGAACGAATCGGCTGTGGGACTTTGCTGCCTGCCCAGTCCGAAGTCGCCGCCGGCCGAGCCGCCGATTCGGGCCGTGGCGGAGACATCCGTACCTTGAATTTGGGCGATGACTCGTTCGACGGGTCCGCCCGGGGCGAATTGTATCACTACAAAAGTCACCAGCATGATCCCAAACAATGTAGGAATCATGAGAAGGAGACGCCTGACGATATATGCCGTCATTCATTCCGCTCCTGTACCGCTTCCCGCGTTCGCAGCCGTCTCGGCTTCTTTCGCCCACCACGTGTCGATGATTCCCCGATCGTATTTGGGCTTGGTCTCGGGCCAGGCGAATTTGTTCCAATAAGCAATGTTGTGTTTTGAATTGGCCCATTCGGACACCCAGTAGTGGCCCGCCCGGAGCACGCGGTCGAGCGCGCGCGCTGCCGCGATATGTTCGTCTCGCGTTTTGGCGCCGATCACTTTTTCGATAAGTGCGTCAATCACCGGATCCCTGATACCGGATACGTTGGCCGACCCTGACAGGTCGGCGGCTTGAGAACTGTAAAGATCTCGCAGCGCGACGCCCGGCGTATTGTTGACCATTGAAAAGCGAAACGTGGACATGTCGAAGTCGAAGTTGTTTTTGCGCCGTTCATACTGAGGTGCGTCCACCATTCTGATACGGGCGTCAATACCAAGCACCTGCAAGTTTTTGACGTAGGGCGCAAAGACCCGTTCAGACGAGGGCTGATAGATCAGGAACTCGATTTCGAACGGCTCCCCCTTTCCGTTTACCAATTTGTCACCGACGATCGACCATCCCGCCTCTTTCAAAAGTCTGTTCGCCTTGGAGAGATTGCTGCGAATGCGGCCCGAGCCATCGGTCACGGGAGGCACGTACGCTGTTTCAAATACGGACGGAGGGAGTCGACCCCGAAAGGGCTTCAGAATTTCAAGCTCCTCGGGACCGGGCGGGCCTTCGGCCGTCAAAGTCGTGGAGCCCTGAAAGTAGCTGATCGTCCGGTCGTACAATCCATAGAAGAGAGTCTTGTTCATCCATTCGTAGTCAAAAGCGTAGTCCAGAGCCTGTCTGGTGCGCACGTCGGCAAACTTGGCGCGGCGCAAGTTGATGCGTGTGCCTTGTACGCCGCTAATCCTTTCATCGGGGATGCTGCGCTTGACAACCCTTGCCTCCAAAACGGCCGGAAAGTCATATTGAGTCGCCCATACGCGCGAGGTGAATTCTTCTCTCAGATCATATTCGTTCGCCGCGAATGCCTGAAAGGCGGCTGTGCGGTCCCTGTAATATTCGAAGCGAACTTTATCAAAATTCCAGCGGCCCTTGTTGATGGGCAAGTCTTTCGCCCAATAATCCTTGACACGGTCGTATTCGACAAAACGGCCCTGTTGGAACGCGCCGATCCTATACGGGCCGCTGCCGACGGGTTTCTTCAAATTGGATTCTTCAAATTCGTTTTTCGTGTAATATGCTTTCGAAAAAATAGGAAGCTCTGCTACGGCCAACGGTAGATCCCGCTTTTCGGCCGCTTCCGCAAAGGAAAATTTAACTGTATGAGGACCCAGGGCTTCGACGCTTTCCAGGTCACGCAGACTCTGTCTGTAAACCGGGTCGCCTTTTTCAATCAGAATGTTAACCGAGAAGACGACGTCTTTGGCTTCCAAAGTCGAACCGTCATGAAATCTCGCTTCCGGCCGCATTCGGAAGATCGCCCAACTCCGGTCGGCCGGGTATTCCACTTCGTGGGCAACGAGACCGTACATTGAGTCCGGTTCGTCCCACGCTCTCATCATTAAACTGTCGAACATCAAACTGCCGCCGTCGCTCGACGTAAACTTGAGGCCGGCCGCCTCGTCGCCCTTCAAGATAAAACCGTTGAAGCTGTCAAATGACGTGGCGGGCAAAACGAAAGGCACGGTCGAAAGCGAGCCGCCTTTTGGCGCATCGGGATTGACATACTCCAAATGTTCGAAATCGGGGAAATATTTCAGGTCGCCAAAAGCCGAGAGACCATGGGAGACGATGATGTCTTCAGAGGCTGCGAGCCCGGCGACGCCGAAAGCCGAATTTATCAAAAGAAGCGAGGCAAGCCCTGTTGCTTTTGATTTCTGGACCGACTTCATTCGTCTGTACATTTACCGGGTTGAATATTGGTCCGTTGCGTCTTCCGCCGTCATGCCGTCCGGCTCTCCCTTGTACCACCATATCGAGGGAATCCCATCGCCGTAAGGCGGTACGATATCCGGCTTTTCGAAGCGGTCCCAATAGGCGTAATACGTGCCGCCCGAATACCAGTGAGGCACGACGTAGTGGCCCCACAACAGCGCGCGATCCAATGCTCGTGTTGCGGTGATGAGTTCTTTGCGATTTTTTGAAAATATGATCTTTTCGATGAACGCATCGACGACCGTATCCCTGATGCCCGCGACGTTGTCGCTGCCCTCTCGGTCGGCTGCTTCGGATCCCCAAAATTCCCGCTGTTCATTACCTGGCGACAAAGTCTGGCTGCGGGAATAAACCATCATTTCGAAGTCGAACTTGTCGCGTCTGTTTATGTATTGAGACGTATCGACAAGGCGAATGGTGCCTTTAATTCCGATACGCTCAAGATCCCTTAGATAGGGCTGGATGACCCGCTCGAATGTCGTTTGAACGATGAGAAACTCGATGGTGAGAACTTCGCCGGTGTCGTCGTTCGTCATCTGCCCATTCTTGAGCGACCAACCGGCGGCGCTCAGGAGTTCGAGAGCTTTGACGAGGTTTTTGCGGTATTTGCCGGAACCATCGGTCATCGGCGCGCGAAATTCTTTAGTAAAAACGTCTTCGGGCAGTCGATCCCGATAAGGCTCAAGCAGCTTTAACTCTTCCTCTGAAGGTAATCCTCTTGCCGACAACTCGGACGGTTCGAAATAGCTGTTGATCCTCTTGTATATTCCATAGAAGAGATACTTGTTGGCCCACTCGAAGTTGTAGGCAAGACCGATGGCTTCGCGGACTCGCCGATCTTGAAATTTCGGCAGTCTTGTATTGAAAACGAAACCTTGCATGCGAAGAGGATAATTCGACGGTATGAACTCTCGCTTTATGAGTCCTTTATTGACCGGCGGAACATCATATCGCGTTGCCCAATGTTTTGCGGTGAATTCGGCCCGTATATCGTATTCATCAGCCAGAAAAGCCGTGAGTGCAACCTCGCGGTCTCTGTAATATTCGTAGCGAAGCTCGTCGAAATTGTTTTGTCCCCCATTTACGGGTAAATCCGCGCCCCAATAATCCTTTACGCGTTCGTAGCTGATGTGCCTGTTTGGCTCGAAGTCCTTAATCCGATAGGGGCCACTTCCCAGGGGCGGATCAAGTGTCGACTCTCCGAAATCGCGGGGATCGCCTTTCTTGTCCGTGCTCTCCCAATAATGCTTGGGTAAAATGACCATTTGGCCGGTAATCTGAGGCAACTCCCTGTTTCCGGCCTGGTCGAACACGAACTTGACTTTGCGCTCGTCAATCTTCTCACCACGGACGATATTTGCATAGTAGAACCTGAAGAGAGGCAATCCTTTTTCCTTGAGCGTGTTTAAGGAGAAAATGACATCTTCGGGGGTGATTGGCATGCCGTCATGCCAGTAGGCATCTTTGCGCAAGGTATAGGTTACCCAAGAGTAATCGCTGGGCACCTCGACCGATTCTGCAAGCAAGCCATATTCAGTCGACGGCTCGTCCAATGAATTTTGCAGCAACGTGTCATAAATGATGAGACTGCCTATAGCCGATGTGCCGTTAATGTTGAGGCTGTTCAACGTGTCAAAGCCGCCGACCGTGTGCAGACGCATGCGCCCCCCCTTGGGTGCATCGGGATTGACGTAGTCGAAGTATTCGAAGTCGGGTCCGTACTTGATATTTTCGAACAATGACAAAGCATGCGTCGTCCTGGCCGCAACCGTGGCGGCGGCTTCAGCGGGTGTTGACGGGACCGAGTCCGGAATACTGTTTCCCTGGCCGTGCGCAAATGGCGAAAGGAAAAGAGACAGCACGGCGGCCGTCGCTCCAAGGCATCGGCAAGATGGGAATCTGAGAGAGCGGCTCAAGTGAGATGTTTTATGCGGGCGCCGAGTGGTCACAACCCGGATGTTACCTGTTGCACGGCTCGGGGCAACGTTTTGATTTTTAAATATCTTTGATCCATTTTCGCCATCCATCGGAATTGAATATTGACTGCATGCGTCGCCACAGTCACCCCGTTAGTGCTGAACTCAAGGATTTCGGTTGAAAATGACCAAAGCATGGCCTTTCCTGCGGCGGGGGTGCAACTCTCGTCAGAGCCGTGAAGGCTTTTGGAGGCTGTTCAACTGCCGCGGCGGCTGTCTCTGCAGGAACCGATTCGAGCACTGACGCACGAAGTTTGGTAATCTGAGAATGAGGATCGAACATCGCAGTCATTTGAGAGTTTTGTCCACAGGGGTGACCAACTTACATGGAGTCACTGATCGTCATTCCGGCGCGGCTCGCGTCCGTCCGACTGTCCAGGAAGCCCCTGCTCAAGATCGCCGGCGAGCCGATGATCGTGCATGTCTGGCGCCGTGCCTGTGAGGCTGCATCGGGGCCCGTAATTGTAGCGGCAGGGGATGAGGAGATCGTGCGCACGATCAAAACGGCGGGGGGTGAGGCCGTGTTGACCGATCTTGATTTGCCGTCGGGCACGGACAGGGTATGCGCCGCCGTGAAAGAGATTGATCCACACGGTTTTTACAACCAGGTCATCAATCTTCAGGGGGATTTGCCGGATGTCGATCCAACCATGATTCGAAGTTTGTCGGAATTCTTGTCGGAAGGCCGTGCCGAGATCGTTACACTTGTGGCTCCCGTGACGAATACCCGGGAACGCGGCGATCCGAATATCGTCAAAGCGGTCGTTTCTTTGGACGTCGAAACACGCGTCGGCCGCGCGCTTGATTTTACACGCGCAGCGACAACTGCTGGCGACGGCCCGCTTTACCAGCACATCGGCATCTATGGGTTTGCGAGATCAGCGCTTGAGCGCTTTGTCGCCTTGCCGCCTTCACCGCGCGAAAAACATGAGCGACTTGAGCAATTGCGGGCAATCCAGGCTGGCATGCATATTGACGTGCTGCTCGTTGACTCGGTTCCCACCGGTGTCGATACTCCCGCCGACCTGGAAAGGGTGCGACAAAAATTGACGGCCGACAGCATATGAACAAACAGTCATCTTCACCTCACGTAATCGCTTTTCAGGGCGAGCCCGGTGCTTATTCGCAGCTTGCGTGCCGCGAGTTTTTTCCTGATCACAAGGGTTTGCCGTGTCCGACATTTGAAGACGCTTTTGCCGCCGTCGATGAAGGCCGCGCCGCGCACGCGATGATTCCTATCGAGAATTCGTTGGCCGGCCGCGTCGCCGACATTCATCACCTTCTGCCGGAATCTGGTCTCTACATCACCGGCGAGCATTTCTTGCCGATCCATCACCAACTGCTGGCGCCCAAGGGTTCGGAGATCGAAGATATCGTCTCGGTTATGAGCCATACCCATGCGCTTGGCCAATGCCGGAATACAATTCGCGAATTGAAGTTGGACGTCATCGTCAGTGCCGATACCGCAGGCGCCGCCCGCTACGTAGCTGAAAGGAAAGACAAGCACGCGGCAGCGATCGCCTCGGCTCTTGCTGCCGAAATTTACGGCCTCGACATTGTCAAAAGAGACATCGAGGATGAAGGTCACAATACGACGCGCTTCCTGGTCTTGGCTGCCGCCCCCGACGATGCCGAGCCCAACGACCGTACCATCACCAGCTTTGTTTTCAATGTGCGCAACGTTCCAGCCGCGCTCTATAAAGCCATGGGTGGATTTGCCACCAACGGCGTCAACATGACGAAACTTGAGTCTTATCAACTTGAGGGCCGCTTCACCGCCACGCAATTCTATGCGGACATCGAGGGTCATCCCGATGATCGCAGCGTTAGATTGGCTTTGGAGGAGCTTGAGTTCTTCACTACCGAGCTGAGGGTGTTGGGCGTTTACCCTGCCGACCCCTACCGCCGAAAAGCCGATCAGCAACCTTGATATTCGAACGATTTAACGGACCGGCTGAATCAAGGCATCCGTTATACGACTCGCCGGTCCATGAACTGCGCTGATCGATGTTTCATCCGGGAGCATTTTACACGCCGTCAATGGAAGCCCTTATCGGAAATCAAATGCCGGCTTCGTCCTGAAATGCCCACTGGCGGATGAGTTGGTGGGCGATTGCCATGGGCGGCGGCAAGCGCATGTCGTCGGCGTCCTCGCCATTGATGAGTTTGCGAGCGGCGTCGCGCGTCAGCCAAATGGCGGACTCGATTTCCACTCCGTCGACGTTGACGGTTTCATCGACGGCGTCGGCGACACAACCGATCATCAAAGATGACGGAAACGGCCAAGGTTGTGTCGAGTGATAGCGCACATTGGTGACGTCGACGTCTACTTCTTCCTTGATTTCGCGGGCGACGGCTTCTTCGATCGTCTCACCAGGCTCGATGAAGCCGGCAAGGGCGGAATACATGTTACCGGGGAACCGTGCGCTGCGTCCGAGCAAACATTTGTCTCCCTTGACCACAAGCGTAATCACGACGGGATCGATACGGGGGAAATGTTCGACGCCGCAAGTTCCGCACACCCGTTTGTAGCCGGCATTCGTGAGCACGGTTTTGTTGCCGCAATTGGCGCAAAACTGATGGAGCCTGTGCCAGTCGATCAGGCTTTTGGCCTGAGCCAGAATTGCCGCGTCGCTGGGCTGCAGCTTTGCCATGACCTCGCGGTATTCGACAAACATGCCGGTGCCTGCGAAAGGTGCTCCCGGATCCACATCGCCCGTGATTTCGACGGCAAAATGGGCTTTCCCGTTCCGCTCGCCGAGAAGCACGCAAATCGGATGGGCAGCCAGAATGTCCGTCATGTCTTCAGGCGCCAGCCAACCGATATCCAACCGGTCATCTTTGCCTTTCCGCTCACGCATAAAGGGCTTGATTTGACTCAGGGGCAAGATGCGCGTCGAGGGGTCGGCGAGCCGCGCCTTGAGCCAATTGTCGTCTGTACGCTTCTCACTCGCCCTGTAGAGCGGATTATTGGCAAACACATTGGGATTGCGGGGAAGGCCCATGGCGGCCACGACAATCGCACGTTACTCGTCTCTCGACCAGCCCCTGACACCCAGGGTGCGCGTGACCCTCTTGCTTTAGCGCGCGGCACGTCGGATAGTTGGCCGTGGGAGGTTGGCGGCAGACGGATGGCTCGCCAACCCGGTCAGGTCCGGAAGGAAGCAGCCGTAACGAGATTTATTCGGGTTGCCGTTCAACTTCCCACTCCATGACAAGAACCACGCGCAGGGGCGTGCAAACTTCGGCGACTCCGATGTCTAAAGGTGCAAGCAGCATGCAAGACGCCAAGTCCGGCTATCGCGTTTTAGCCCGCAAATACCGACCGCAATCGTTCAATGATTTGATCGGCCAGGAGGCCATGGTACAAATTCTCGCGGCGGCGTTTGAAACGGGCCGTGTCGCCCATGCCTATATGCTGACCGGAGCGCGCGGTGTCGGTAAAACCACCACGGCCCGCCTTATTGCGCGTGCTCTCAACTACACCGATGACAAGGGCGAAAGCACGCCGACTCTACATATGGGACCGCCCGGCGTTCATTGTGACGCCATTGCCGAATCGCGTCACATGGATGTGCTCGAAATGGATGCGGCATCGCGCACAGGCATCGATGACATTCGCGAAATCATCGAAGGGGCGCAATTCAAGCCCGCGTCGGCACCTTATAAAGTGTACATAATCGATGAAGTGCACATGTTGTCGAAAGCGGCCTTCAACGGTTTGCTCAAAATTCTTGAGGAGCCGCCGGAGCATGTCAAATTCATCTTCGCGACAACGGAAGTGCGCAAAGTGCCCGTAACCGTGTTGTCGCGGTGTCAGCGCTTCGATCTCAAACGGGTCCATTCGGAACGGCTGATTGATCACTTGAATACCATCGCGGAGAAGGAGGGCGTTGAAACCAAAAAGGAAGCTTTGGCACTCATTGCCCGGGCATCCGAAGGTTCCGTGCGTGACGCTCTTTCGTTGCTCGATCAAGCGATTGCACAAAGTGCCGCTGATGGCGAAACCATCGAGGAATCCCGGATGCGCGATATGTTGGGCTTGGCCGACCGCACGCGCATTCTCGATCTTTTGGATTTTCTGTTTCGGGGAGACATCAAAAGTGCGCTCGATGAACTGCGCGCCCAATACGATTTAGGCACCGATCCCCTTGAAGTCTTGCGTGATCTGTTGGAACTCACCCATTGGTTGACGCGGTTACAAATCACCGGCAGCGCCGCGCGCGTTGATTTTTCCGAGGAGCAACAGCAGCGCGGACTCGACATGGCAAACAAACTTTCGATGGGAAAGTTGGCGCGGGCATGGCAAATTCTTTTGAAAGGATTGAGCGAAGCACAATTGGCGCCCCGCGCTTTGGATGCGGCGGAAATGATTTTGGTGCGTTTGGCCTATGCGAGCGATCTGCCGACGCCCGATGAGATCGTTCGCCGCAGCAGCCCTGCTGCCACGACCGGCCAAGGGTCCGGTGTGACCGCTGATACATCTGCGCGAGGCGTGACAACACAAAGCTCCGGGCGCCGTCGAAGCTCCGAGCAGCCTGCGGCCGAGTTGCACTCGGAAACATCGGCGCAGGCACAGCCGCAAGCACTCGCACCACAGGTCTCGCCACCGGAACACGTTGTTGACACTTTCGAAGATGTTTTGAAGTTGGCATCCGCCAAGCGCGACATCCGACTTTGCACGGAGCTTGAGGATTATGTTCATTTGGTACACTTCGAGCCTGGTCACATTGAATTCCGACCTGCTGCCAATGCGCCGGACAGGTTGGCCGGGCGTTTGGCCGACCGCCTCACGGATTGGACGGAGAGGCGCTGGATCGTCAGCCTGTCAAAAGACGAAGGCGCGGATACCATTGCCGGTCAGCGTCGAGAAAGGGAAAAGGCGCGCGATGCCAAGCTCAAAGAACATCCCTTGGTAAAGGCGGCATTCGAACAATTTCCGGGTGCGGAGATTGTTGCTATTCGGGAGCGGAACAACCCTAACGAGACCTGACATACACGCCGAGTTGTGCGCTATAACAAGGATCGATTTTATGAAAGATCTCGGAAAGTTAATTAAGCAGACACAAGAGCTTCAAGAAAAAATGACGCAAGTTCAGGACGGACTCGCCGCCATGGAAATCGAAGGTATAAGCGGCGGCGGCTTGGTCATGGCCGTTATGAATGGCAGGGGTGAACTCAGGCGGGTCAAGATCGACCATAGCTTGCTGAAAGCTGAAGAAGTTGAAGTGCTGGAAGACTTGGTCGTGGCCGCTCACAATGACGCCAAGAAAAAGGTTGAGCAACGTGCAGCCGAAGAAATGGCCAAGTTGACGAGTGGTCTGCCTCTGCCACCGGGCATGAAGCTGCCATTTTAATGGCGCCGCGCCGTCCCTAGCCCCGAGCTTTACTCCGAGATCGTACCGTAAAATTGATCGCCGCCGGGCCTTGAGTTGAATGGGCTGTCACCCGACTTCATGCGTATTTGAGCCTGCGTGATTCACGGCATTCGCTCCGCTCGCCCTCACCATCTGGTTTGGAGACTTGTTCTATGAGGATTTTGTCTTTTCCATGCACAACCGGATGAGGCAGATGGATTATAGTCGGCGCTGTCACGTATGATGTGTTAGTGCGATATTGAGACACTTTGAATGAGAATGGGATATGACCGGACCGGTTGCCGGCCCTGAAATTGAACGTCTGATCCGGGTATTTGCCAAGCTTCCAGGTTTGGGCCCGCGCTCGGCGCAGCGCGCCATACTTGCCATGATCAACAAAAAAGAATCCATTATGGAGCCCCTGTCGAACGCGCTTGGAGACGCGCTGCGCCACGTCAAAGCTTGCGTCGTTTGCGGCAATATCGATACGATTGATCCGTGCACGATCTGTCGGGATCAGCGCCGCGAGACCGGTGTATTGTGCGTTGTAGAAGACGTATCGGATTTATGGGCGCTGGAGCGCGCTGTGGCTCATAAAGGCCGTTATCACGTGCTGGGCGGCACTTTGTCGGCCCTCGACGGTGTGGGGCCGGATGATCTCAACATGGCCAAGCTGGTGGAACGCGCGAGCGCCGACAATATCGGCGAGGTGGTACTCGCTACCAATGCCACCGTCGAAGGGCAAACGACAGCGAACTACATCACGGATCAACTTGAGGGGACCGGAGTCAAAATAACCCGGCTCGCCCATGGGATTCCTGTCGGCGGAGAGTTGGATTACATGGACGACGGCACGCTCGCCGCCGCGATGAAATCCCGTCGGCCACTGTGAGACGGAAGCAGGCCGGTGAGAGTTGCGGCCTTTATACCAAGCCAATAGACCGACATATGCTCATTGCTCGGAAGGGGGACGCTTCGTTTGCGTGTTATTCAATGTCTCCGGACCTTCAGCGCGGGTGCGCTCCGCAGCGCTTTCGACAAGGCGCATGTTCTGTGACACCGGTTTAAACGACGCCTCGACATCTTCGGGCGGATTTTCCAGCTGTACATGCTCAATGCGCTCGGCGCGTTTGGAAATGCGGTCGGCCGAGGTCATTATTTCTTTGATGTCTTTGTCAGCTTGGCCGAAGTGACTTTGCAGCTTGCCAACGCGCTTATGCAGACGTCCGACATCTTGTGCCATCTTTTCCACTTCTCGCTGAATGACGTGGGCTTGTTCACGCATGCGTGCGTCCTTCAAGACCGCACGCACCGTATGAAGGGTGGCCATCAAAGTCGTGGGCGAGACGATCCACACTCGCGCACGATAACTTTCTTGTACAACATCGACGAACGAGGCGTGAAGCTCGGCGTAAATCGCCTCCGAAGGCAGGAACAGAAGTGCCGATTCGGCCGTCTCGCCGGGCACGATATATTTGTCGGCTATATCGCGTACATGTTTTCGGATGGCGATGCGGAAATCGCTCTGGGCTTGTTTTTTTGCGGCATTGTCGTCGGCCGTGCGGAGAGCATGGAACGATTCCAAGGGAAATTTGGCATCGATAACGATAGGACCCGGCGGGTTCGGTAATTTGATCAAGCAATCGGCCCGCTTGCCGTTGCTGAGGGTCGCTTGAAACTGAAAGGCGCTGGGCGGCAAGGCGTTTTCGACTAATTCCGTAAGCTGCAGTTCGCCAAATGCGCCACGGGCTTGTTTGTTGGCCAAAATGTCTTGCAAATTCAGTACTTGGTCCGACAACTCCGTGATGTTTTTTTGCGCTTGGTCGATCACGTTGAGTTGGTTGTTGAGCTTGCCGAGGGATTCGGCCGTTTTGGTAGCTGCGTCGGTCAGCGTCTGGCCCATATGCTGATTGACTTTATCGAGACGCTCCTCAAACAGCTTGGTGAGAGCGGCTTGGGATATCGACTGTGTCTCGGTCAGCGTCTTGAGCCTTTCCATCAACGCCGTATGGGCGTCGCGAATCGTCGCGAGTTGATGGCCGATATCCGCCTGCTGCCGACCTGCTCTGTGTCTGAGAGCAATCGCAATGACCAAACCGGCAAACAGAATGGCTGCGCCAATAACCAAATTTTCCATAACCAAAAATCTCATGTTTTCTCCGAATTGGATAGAGTGCCGGAGGCTCTGTGGCGGGATGAACTTGATTTTATCACCGAGAACATATCAAGAGGATTCTCGTGTCAGGTTTGCTTGACGCTGACCGGGCCTTTGCTTATGTCCTCTTCCATGGCCATTCGACACGTAATTACGGCGCCCGATCTCGCCCTTAAGCGGGTCTCCGAACCCGTCGGCCAAGTCGACGATGAGGTTCGGGCCTTGATGGATGACATGCTTGAGACCATGTACGCCGCGCCAGGCATCGGTCTTGCCGCTATACAAGTCGGTGAACCCAAGCGTGTTATCGTTATAGACCTTTCAAAAGACAAAGCGAAGTCGAAGCCCCTTTATTTTATAAATCCTCGAATTATTTGGACTTCGGAAGAGACGGAAATCAACGAGGAAGGATGTCTGTCGGTTCCGGATTTCTACGAAAAGGTCGAGCGGCCCCGTCAGGGCAAATTTGAATATCTCGATTATGACGGCGCGCCGCGGACCCTGGAAGCCGAAGGTCTACTCGCCACGTGTTTGCAGCATGAAATGGATCATTTGGAAGGCATCTTGTTTGTCGATCATTTGTCGCGCCTCAAGCGCTCCATGATTCTCAAAAAACTGGCCAAAACACAAAAACTCAAGCAAAGCGTTTAAATCCGAGAGCGCCATGACCAATTTGCGTCTCGCTTTTATGGGCACTTCGGAATTCGCCGTTCCTACACTGAGCGGACTCATAGCTGCAGGTCACGACGTGGCTGCCGTCTTTACGCAACCGCCTCGGCCCGCGGGCCGGGGTCGCAATGTGAAAAAAACGCCCGTTCATCAGGTTGCTGACAATTTTGGTCTTGAGGTGCGACATCCGTCTTCGCTCAGAGAAAGCGCTGAACAGGATGCGTTTACTGCGCTGGGTCTCGATGTCGCCATTGTCGCGGCTTACGGTTTGCTTTTACCGAAATCCATATTGGATGCGCCGCGCTCAGGTTGTCTTAACGTGCATGCCTCTCTCTTACCGCGGTGGCGCGGTGCGGCGCCCATCCAGCGCGCTATCATGGCGGGCGACACGGAGACCGGTATTTCGATCATGCAAATGGACGAGGGTCTTGATACGGGAGGCATCGTGCTGGCGGAGCGGATACCCATTACCGAAGATGCGACTGTAGTCAGCTTGCGCGATGAGTTGGCGCTTCTCGGTGCCGACCTCCTTCTCCGTGCACTCACCGCGTTGTCCTGCGGGACGTTGAAAGTGACACCGCAAGATCACGCGAAGGCGACCTATGCCAATAAGATCGACAAGGGTGAAACACGAATTGACTGGGCGCGCCCCGCAAGTGAATTGAATTGTTTGATCCGCGGGCTTTCGCCCCAGCCCGGCGCGTGGTTTGAATTGGCGTCGGGATCGAAGTCGGTCCGCGTTAAAGTGTTGCACGCGCGTACGGTGGATGGAAAAGGTAACCCCGGTACCGTCTTGGATGATGCGCTCACCATCGCGTGCGGGGAAGACGCGCTGGCACTCATCTCTTTGCAGCGGGAAGGTAAGAAAATTCTGACAGCACCCGAGTTTCTTTGCGGCTTGGCGCTTCCTGCCGGGACCGAACTGGGCTAGGCCATGCCGCGCTACAAGCTTGCGATCGAATATGACGGCAAGCCTTTTGTAGGCTGGCAAATACAAGACAACGGGCCATCCGTTCAAGGAGCGTTGGCACAAGTCATTGAAAGCTACTGCGGTGAGCGTATCGTACCTGTCGGTGCCGGCCGCACCGATGCGGGTGTTCATGCATTAGAACAAGTCGCGCATATCGATATGGCCAAACAAGAGCGCCCCGAGAAAATCCGCGATGCGCTCAACTTTCACCTTAAACCTAATCCGATTGCCGTCCTGTCAGTAGAGACTGTCGAAAAAGACTTTCACGCTCGCTTTAGCGCCGTCCGCCGACATTACCTCTATCGCATTGCCACGCGGCGTCCCCCGCTCACCCTTGAAATCGGCAAAGCATGGCAAGTGCACAAGGAACTGGAGGCGAATGCCATGCATGATGCTGCTCAACTCCTGGTCGGCACGCACGATTTCACGACCTTTCGCGCCTCGAGTTGTCAGGCAAAATCGCCGGTGAAATCCGTTGAGCGCCTCACCGTCAGCCAACTGTCGGACGAGATTCACGTGGGCATCGCCGCGCCCTCTTTTCTTCAACATCAGGTGCGCTCTATCGTGGGCACACTAAAGCTTGTCGGCGAAAAGAAATGGACAAAGGCGCATGTCGAGCGGGCTTTGAGCGCAAAGGATCGCTCCGCTTGCGGACCAATCGCACCGCCTGAAGGACTTTATCTTGTCCGCGTCGACTACAAATAAAGGAACGTAACGCTGATCTGTGAAACAAGCAGCACCAAAAGAAAGTCGAGGGCAACGATCATCCCCGCCTGAAGGCCGGTTGCCTTCAGCGTCGTGCGCACGATATGCCATAAATAGATGAGCTGCAAAATGTACAGAAATCGATCCAAAAGGAGCTTTCCTGATACGTCGATGATGCCGATGTTGAACAACGCAACCGGTGGTATTGCAATCAGGAAATAGAGCAGAAGCATTGCCCAATTGTAGACAATAGCAAAGGGAACAAACCTCTCTTCGATATCCAGGATACGGACGATCATGATCATCATCCCGAGGAAGAGCAGCCAGGTAGACAAATAGCTCGCGGTTTCAACGATCATGAAAAACCCGAAAGGGGGCATTTCGATGATTTCGCCGTTCGCCTCGATAATCTGCGCCGCGATGTTCCGGTTGGTCAGGGTCGTCCACAACCAGAACGGTGCTGCCAAGACAATTGCCGTGAACGATTTCGAGAAGCCGTCCACGCTCATATCGAAACTGTCGAGTGCGTCCGGGTCTCCGACCGCCAGACGCCACGCACCCGTCATTCCATCGGAAACTTCAGTAAGAGTGGGGATCAAGATGCGAAATAACTTTCTAGGATAAGCCTGTAAATGTCACGTAAGTTCCGGATGTCTTCGAGGGCGGCGCATTCGTCGATTTTGTGCATCGTTTTTCCGATCAAACCGAATTCGGCCACGGGACAGACTTCTTTTATGAAGCGCGCATCTGATGTTCCGCCGCTCGTAGAAAGTGCGGGGGTCTTGCCGGCCCGTTTTGTGATGGCGTTGACGATAAGATCGGAGAACGCGCCCGGCTTGCTGATGAAGGCCTCGCCGCCGGAGGCAACTTTCAACCGGTAAAGGCCGGATTCCCCTGCAACGTCATCACAAGCTTGCCGCAACCAGGTTTCCAGGCTTGCCGCGGTGTGCTTGTCATTGAAGCGCACGTTGATCACGGCGCTTGCTTGCGCCGGTATCACATTGGGTGCGACATTACCGACATCGATCGATACCACTTCCAAATTTGAGGGTTGAAAGTGGTCATTTCCTTGATCGAGTGGATTTGCCGTCCACCTTGAGAGAATCTTGATGAGCTTGGGAATCGGATTGTCGGCGAGGTCCGGGTAGGCTGCATGACCCTGCGTGCCGTGCACGGTCAACCATGCGTTGAGACTGCCGCGCCGCCCGATTTTGACCATGTCGCCAAGCGCGGCAACGTTGGTCGGTTCACCGACAAGACAATGATCGAGTGTCTCTCCGTTCTCAGTGAGCCACGTCAGCATTTTTTTTGTGCCGTTGATCGAAGCACCCTCCTCGTCGCCCGTTATCAACAGGCTAATGGACCCGTTTAGCCTGCCCGAGACGGCGCTCATATAGTGGGATACGGCGCTGACAAAGGCACCGATGGCGCCCTTCATATCGGCGGTGCCGCGGCCGTAGAGCACGCCGTCGCGAACCTCGGCACCGAACGGGTCTACTGTCCAGGCGGCCTCATTGCCCACGGGCACAACGTCCGTGTGTCCAGCGAAGCAAAAATTGGGCTGATCCGTACCCAGACGAGCGTAGAGATTATCAACATCAGCTATTCCTTCTTCGGAAAAAGGAAGACGTGTACAGCTAAATCCAAGTCCTTCAAGCGCATCTTGCAAAACGTCAAGTGCGCCGGCATCTGCCGGCGTGACGCTGGGGCAACGAACGAGCGCCCGGGCCAGTTCGACGGGATCCACAATTTTTTGAGCGTCAAATTCCATGGCGCATGGTGTAGACCGCGCGCCGACCGCGGTCAAATGGCGCTAGTCGCGCAACAATTCATTAATTGACGTCTTGATGCGTGTGCCTTCGTCAACGGTTTTGACAATAACGGCGCAATAAAGGGACGGCGCGTCCCCTTTACCGGGGAGCGCACCGGGAACGACCACCGAATAGGGTGGAATGCGGCCATAGGAAATATCACCCGTGGCGCGGTCGACTATCTTGGTAGACGCGCCCAAATATACACCCATCGATAAGACGGCGCCTTCGCCGACAACGGCGCCCTCGGCGACTTCGGACCGCGCGCCGATAAAGCAATTATCTTCAATTATAACCGGGTTGGCCTGCAGCGGTTCAAGCACGCCGCCGATACCGGCCCCGCCCGAGATGTGGCAGTTCTTTCCGATTTGTGCGCAAGAGCCGACAGTGGCCCAGGTATCCACCATGGTGTTCTCACCGACATAGGCTCCCAGATTGATGAAACTTGGCATCAAGACCACGCCCGGTGCGATATAAGCCGAGTGACGAACGATGCAATTGGGCACCGCGCGAAACCCCCCTGCGCGAAACTGACTGTCACTCCAACCGTCGAACTTGGAAGGCACTTTGTCGAACCACTTCGTCCGCTTGCCGGGGCCTCCGTCGATCGGCGCCATGCTGTTCAATCGAAAGGACAGAAGCACCGCCTTTTTAAGCCATTGATTGACATGCCACTTGCCGCCCCGTTTTTCGGCGACGCGTGCGTACCCTCGGTCGAGAGCGTTTAGTGCTTCATCGATGGCCTTACAACGCTCATCGCGCATGCCCGGCGAAATTTCGTCGCGGCATTCCCAGAGCTCATTGATAATGGGCTCGAGTTTTGAGGCCTCCATAAGACCATGTCCTCATACGATTTCCGCTCACTGGCGGCGGACCATACAGAGGGCGCGCGCCAAGTCAACAAACAGATTGGGAGCCTCGCCCGCCCCTGGATGCTTATGGCGCATGCAATGGAGAAAGCTTGCGAGATCATCGGAGTCCGGTCAGCCGTTCAGCACTGCAGGCTTTACGCTTTGTCCGGCTAATGAATTAATGATGGATGAGCGTTCCCGCTCCGTGCTCGGTATAAAGTTCGAGTAAAAGAGCGTGTTCGACCCGACCGTCCACGATGACGGCTGCCTCCGCGCCGTTGGTCAACGCTGCAATACACGTTTCCACCTTCGGGATCATTCCTCCGCTTATCGTTCCCTCTTGGATTAGGCGTTTCGCTGCACTCACTTTGAGTTGCGGGATCAGCTTTCCGCTCTTGTCCAGCACGCCCGGCACATCCGTCAGCAAGATAAAGCGGGCCGAGCCTACGGCACTGGCAATAGCCCCTGCGGCCGTATCGGCATTGATGTTGTAAGTTGCGCCGTCTTCATCGATTCCGATTGGAGCAATCACGGGAATCAGATCCGATCCGGAAATAGTGCCAAGCACGTGGGGATCGATGCGTATGGGCTCGCCGACGAAACCCAAATCCAGGATTTTCTCTATATTGGACTCCCGGTCTCGTTTGGTGCGCGTGAGTTTCTTGGCAAGGATGAGGTTTCCGTCTTTTCCCGAAAGCCCGATGGCTCGCCCCCCGGCCTGATTGATAGCGCTTACGATTTGTTTGTTGATCGAACCGGCCAACACCATTTCAACCACGTCGACGGTTTTGGCATCGGTAACGCGCAAACCGTCGACGAAGGAACTCTTGATCTCAAGGCGCTCCAGCATATCGCCGATTTGCGGGCCGCCGCCATGGACCACGATCGGATTGACGCCCATTTGCTTGAGCAGCACCACGTTCCGCGCGAGGGAGGATTGAAGCGCCTCGTCACCCATGGTGCGCCCGCCGCATTTTATCGTGATCGTTTTACCCGAATATCTTTGAACGTAGGGTAAGGCTTCCGACAACGTCCGGGCGGTATCCATACCTGCAGACGACGGAATTTCGGTTTTGGTCGGTAAGGACTTTTTGGTCATAGCAGGGCACCCAACGTCCGGATCAAGAGGTCGCGCCTTATATCCGACTTAGGTCAATTAGCCAACGCCGCGAGGGCTGCACGCATTTGCGCCAGACCCAGACCTGTCGTGCTGGAAGTCGCCAGAATATCCGGATGCGCGGTGGGATGCGGCCTCAAGTGTCTGGAAACGGTTGACTTGAGCTCGGCCCATTGCGTCTCCTTTAGTTTGTCCATCTTGGTGAGGGTTATCTGATGAGACAAAGCCGCCTTGTCCAGCATCTCCATGACTCCATCGTCAGCATCGAGGATGCCGCGCCTCGCGTCGATCAAGAGATAAACTCGCTTTAATTCGGTGCGCCGGCAAAGGTAGTCTTTGATCAGCCGGGTCCATTGATTTACTTCTTTCTTCGAGGCGCGGGCATACCCGTATCCCGGTAAATCGGCGAGGCAGAGACGATCATCCAGATTGAAAAAATTGATCTCGCGTGTGCGCCCGGGCGTGTTCGATGTGCGTGCCAACGATTTGCGATTGGTCAGTGCATTGATAAGGCTCGATTTGCCTGCATTTGAGCGTCCGGCGAACGCGACTTCGGGAAGATTGAGATCGGGAAGTTGGTCGAGCGCCTTGACGCCTCTTATGAACGAACAGTCTTTTGCGAACAGGAGACGCCCCGTTTCAATATCCGATTCATCCCGTATTAACATGGCGATAAGGTGGGCAAGGAGTGGGCCTCAAGCGTCCGACTTGTCTCTATTGGCGCGGTTCCGGTTTTCTTTTGTTGCTCCGTCGGTAAGAGGCGCGGTTGCTCCGGGCAACCAGCCAGGCAGCTTCAGTCGTTTGCCCAAATTCACGTCCACACCCATTCGCCGCATGATTACGTACTGCTGCAAAATGGACAGGATGTTGTTCCATGTCCAGTAAATGACCAGACCGGCGGGAAACTGGGCCAGCAGGTAGGTAAAGAACAGGGGCATGAACAGGAAAACTTTTTCTTGAATCGGGTCGGCGGGCGCAGGGTTCAGTTTCGTTTGTAGAAACATCGTTAGCCCCATTATCACGGGCCAAATACCGATTGTGAGGAAGTCCGGCGTATCCCACGGGATGAGACCAAACAAATTGAGCAATGATGTCGGATCCGGGGCCGAGAGGTCTTGAATCCAACCGAAGAATGGGGCTTGACGCATTTCGATCGTTACAAACAATACCTTGTAAAACGCAAAAAATACGGGAATCTGGACAAGAATTGGCAGACATCCCGCTGCAGGATTCACTTTTTCCCGCTTGTAAAGCTCCATGAGTTCCTGCTGCTGCTTCGCTTTGTCTTTTTCATACCGCTCACGGATTTGAGTCATTTTCGGTTGAAGCTTTTTCATCTTGCTCATGGCGACATAGGACTTGTTGGCCAAGGGAAAAAACAACAATTTCGTCAGTACCGTGATGATGAGAATAGAGACGCCTAAATTGCCGAAAAGGTTTCCAAAGAAGTCAAGCGCGAGGAAAAACGGCTTCGTCAGAAAGAATAGCCAACCCCAATCGATCGCTAAATCGAACCGATCGATGCCAAGTCGTTCCATATAGCCGTCGACCAGCGAGACCTTTTTTGCGCCGGCAAAAAAGTAACTCACCGCCGATGCGGATTGACCCGGTTCAACGGTTTGCCCCTCTAATAATAAAAAGTCGGTCTGGTATATATCCTGATCGTCGCTCGTGCCCGTGAACCGGCCCCTGAACTCTTGAGTTTGGTCGGGCGCCAAGGCGGTCATCCAATATTTGTCGGTGATTCCGATCCAGCCACCGCTCGATCGTTCAGACAGTTCCCCATCTTCCAAGATGTCATCGTAATCGACTTCATTAAGCGTACTGTTGAAAACGCCCAGAAGACCTTCATGCAAAATGAAAAAACCCGACGTCGCAGGCGTGCCAAATCGCTTGATCCGCCCCCACGAAAACAGCCTTGTCGGCTCGCCGCCATAATTCTCCACCTCCTGACTGATGGTGAAGAGATAATCGTCGTCGATTGCAATCCTTCGGATGAATTTGAGACCTTGACCGTTATCCCACTCAAGTCGGAGCGGATTGTCGGGGGTCAAAGGCCCGCGGCTCGCCGCTGTCCATTCCGACTTGGCGTCAGGCACGATTGTATCGTCATCGCCTGGCGCCCAGCTAAAGTCGGCGAAATACGCGCCCTCCGCGCCCTCCGGTGAGAGAAGAATGATTTGCGGACTCTTTGGATCGATGTCTTCGCGATAATCCTTGAGTCTCAAATCGTCCAATCTGGCACCGACAAGCGAAATCGATCCGGTTAAGCGCGGCGCGTCGATGGCAACCCGAGAGCTGCGTTCAAGCAGCGCCTCGCGGGATTCCGCGGCGCCCGGTATATTGGCGTCAAAGGGCGCGCCGGCAGTATCGGCATCGAATCGCGGGATTGTGTCGTCATCGAATCGCGGCGCAGTTATGTTTTGATCAGCGGCGCTTGGCTGGCCGCTTGTCCGATTCTCGCCGCTCTCTTGCTGCTGGGCGACTTGTTCTTCAATGGTCGGTCCGCCAATAAGAAACTGCCATCCGAACAGTACAGCGACCGACAGCACGATCGCGAGAATAAATCTTCGATCTTCACTCATGGGCGGCGCCTGACGGAAAGTGCAAGTTTTGGTCGACCATCACTGTCCTTGTCGTTCCATCCATATGAGTCCCCTGGCTCCAATGGCCTTATGAGCGACGCTTTTCATCTGAAGCATTACGGGATTTTTGGCTGACACGCTGCGTCCAAGGCGGTGCGTCGAGCTTTATCAGTGCCTGTTCAAGATCGTCAAGCAAGCGTTCAAATGGTCGTTGGGGCGTGTTTGTCCTGGCGATTAGAACGTAGTCATGGCCCGGTTTGCCGTTTTTCGCAAGAGTTTGTCTGGCAACGGCTCGCAGCCGCCGCCGCGCGCGGTGACGAACAACCGCATTTCCGACTTTTTTCGTTGCCGTATAACCTACCCGAACCGCACGCGAGACCTTCGTTTCATCACTTTTTTGGCTGTCCGGCCGCGGCGCCATTTGCACCACCATTCCGGGCGTTACGATTCGGCGGCACTTGGCGACCCGCAAGAAGTCCGAGCGTTTTTTCAGTGTTTCCATGGGCCCGGTTCTGGAAGGCAAATATGAATATTGTGCAATCCCGAGAATGTCTGACACTCGAATTCACACGCAAGTCCGCGCATTGTCGTGAAATCAGGCGCTCAACCGCTTGCGTCCCCGGGCCCGTCGTCGCGCCAAAACGCGGCGGCCGCCCGTTGTCGCTTTGCGCGCGCGAAAGCCATGCCGCCGCTTGCGCACCAAATTGCTTGGTTGAAAAGGACGTTTCACCTGTTAGCGCCTTATCTCAATCATCGTATGCGGCCATTGTGCGCCAAGCCGGGATGCGCTCTTAATCCAACGGTTCCCACGACCGAAGGCGGGTTATAGGGGCGCGGCGGAGCGAAGTCAACGTGAGGCTTGTGCCGTCGTGAACAGGCGGTCAGGGGCCTTACTTACGTGCGGCCACATTATGAGGTTTCTCGAATAAACCGTTCCATGACGCCATTACCGGTTGTCCAAACTTGAACGATCACGCATCCTTGGTATTCCAAGTCATGAATCGGAATGGCCGTTCAAAGAGGAATCCCGCTCCTATGAAGAATGTTGCGCAATCCGGGCGCGAGATTGCCAGGTCCGATGACGGCAAGCGAAGAGTATCGTTAAGCAGGCTTCTTCCCCTTGTCGGCCTGGCAGCCGGGTTCGTCGCGTTTTTTGTGTTGGGTTTTGATCAGTACTTTACATTTGAAACCTTGAGCAAAAATCGCGATGGTCTCACACGCTGGGTCGGCGAGTACGGCTTTCTGGCCGTCCTCGCCTTTATCGTTGGCTATGCCGTCGTCGTGGCCTTTTCGCTTCCGGGCGCGACGCTCATGTCGATCGCGGGCGGTTTTCTTTTCGGTATCGCGGCGACGCTTTATATCGTTGTAGGCGCGACGACAGGCGCGACAATTCTGTTCTTAGCCGCGAAAACCGCTCTGGGCGGCGCGCTGAGAGCGCGGGCGGGCGGTTTTATCGAAAAAATGGCGCAAAGATTTCATGACAACGCATTCAGCTACTTGTTGTTTCTGCGTCTCGTGCCTGCTTTTCCGTTCTGGCTGGTCAATTTGGTTCCGGCGTTCTTGGGCGTGCCCCTCAAAACATTCGTTTCCGCGACTTTCATCGGCATCATCCCCGGGGCCCTTGTCTATGCGGGCGTTGGCCGCGGCCTCGGCTCGGTGTTTGACGCCGGACAGTCACCTGACTTCGATATCGTCTTCAAACCTGAAATTCTTCTACCCTTTACCGGATTGGCGATTTTGGCTCTCTTGCCCGTTATATATACAAGGTTTTCCAAGAAGGGCTCATCCTGAGAAAGTTGAAACCCGTGAGTTCCCAAATCAAAGCCGACATATGCGTCATCGGCGCGGGGTCGGGCGGGCTCAGCGTGGCGGCCGGCGCCGCTCGACTGGGGGCCAAAACCGTTCTCATTGAAAAAGCCAAAATGGGCGGCGATTGTCTGAATTACGGGTGCGTGCCGTCCAAATCTCTCATCGCGGCCGGAAAACATGCCCATGCCATGACCTCGGGCGCCGCTTTCGGGGTCGCGCCCGAACGTCCCCGCGTCGACTTTGCCCGGGTCCGTGACCATATACGTGAAGTGATCGCGGCCATCGAACCCAACGACTCGCAAGAACGGTTTGAAGGTTTGGGCGTGACCGTTATACGCGGCGTCGCACGATTTCTCGGACCGGATGTCGTAGAAGCGGAAGGCAAACAAATCAAAGCACGGCGCGTCGTGATCGCTACGGGGTCGTCACCTGCGGTGCCGCCAATTCGGGGCCTGAGTGATGTGTCGTTTTTCACCAACGAGACGATCTTCGATAACGAAGTGCTTCCACAGCACCTGGTTGTCATCGGGGGTGGGCCGATCGGCGTTGAGTTGAGCCAAGCTTATCGGCGCCTCGGCGCGGATGTCACCCTGATTGAAATGGCGGAAATTCTTTCCAAAGACGATCCTGACTTGAAACAGATCATTACTGACCGGTTGCGCGAAGAGGGTATCAACATGCTGACGTCCGCGCGGGTCACGTCGGTCAGACGCCATGGTCAAGGATCGATCCTTGTTATGGAAAAAGAAGGCTCAAAGCATGAAATTCACGGCACACACCTTCTCATCGCCACGGGGCGCAAGCCCAATACCACCTCCCTCAATTTGGAAGAGGCCGGGATCGCTTACGACAAAAGCGGCATAAAAGTAGATGCGCGCCTGCGCACTACAAACAAGAAAGTCTTTGCCATAGGCGACGTTACGGGAGGATTGCAATTTACCCATGTAGCGGGCTATCACGCCGGGATTGTAATACGCAATGCGTTGTTTCGATTGCCCGCGAAAAGTGATGTATCCGTGTCACCCTGGGTGACCTATACCGACCCTGAAATTGCCAATGTGGGTCTGACGGAAGCTCAAGCCCGCGAAAAATTCGGGAATGGGATTCGCATCCTCAAGTGGCCGCTCGAAGACAACGACAGAGCCCAGGCTGAGAGATCGCTCAGGGGGCTGGCAAAGATCGTAACCACGGTGCGAGGTCGAATTCTGGGAGCGGGAATCGTAGCGCCTAACGCGGGTGAACTTATTCAGCCATGGACCGTCGCGCTTTACGCGAAACTCAAGATTGGCGCCATGGCAAACTACATCGCCCCCTATCCGACAATGGGAGAAATCAGCAAACGCGCCGCCGGCTCGTTCTATACACCGACTTTATTCAGCACACGGATCCGGTGGCTTGTACGCTTATTATCCAAGCTGGGTTGAATTAGTCCGCACACGCAGCGGGTGATACTGCCAAATGAACGACAAGATCGCCAATTCCTCGACATGTGCATGGGATCCGAAGAGTTACCTTCAATTCAAGGATCACAGGACACGTCCTGCTTCTGAACTGATCGGTCGAATAGAACTGAAGACGCCGGAGAAAATTTATGATCTGGGCTGCGGCCCCGGGAATTCGACGGCGCTCTTGAGGCGAAGATGGCCGACTGCCGAGATAACGGGTATCGACAGTTCGCAAGACATGCTGCTCGAAGCGAGAGATCTCGAAATCGGCGCGCATTGGCGACTTGAGAACATCGAAGTCTGGAAACCGAAGACAAAACCGCATCTCATATTCAGCAATGCGGCGCTGCAATGGCTCGGCAACCATGAAGAATTGTTTTCGCGATTGCTGGGTTTTTTGAAACCCGGCGGCGTACTGGCCGTGCAAATGCCGCGCAATTTCACGTCGCCGAGTCATACGATTATTCAAAGAGTGGTCGAGGATGGACCCTGGTCGGATCGCTTGAAACATGTCCGCAACTTTAAGCCGGTGGGGCAACCGGAAGACTATTACAATGTGTTGGCGGCCAATGCGGAGCCGATCGACATTTGGGAAACCGAGTATGTCCAAGCGCTTGCGGGCGAAGATGCGGTTTTCTCCTGGCTCAGCGCCACCGCGCTGCTGCCCTTTGTCTCTGAACTCAAAGGTCGCGAACAAAGTGATTTCGTTGCCCGATGCCGGAGCGAACTCGGCGCGGTCTACCGACCTCGTGATGATAATGTGACGCTGTTTCCTTTTCGGCGGCTTTTTATCGTTGCCGTCGCAAATTAGCCAATAAAGGACATGACTTCTCCCAAATCCGGCCCTGCCAATTCGATTATCGACGTTGACGGCATTGCAGTGGGCAATGCCCACGACCGAACGGTAGGTACGGGCGTCACCGTCATCCTTCCCGACGCACGGGCCGTAGCTGCCGTCGATACCAGAGGAGGAGGGCCCGGGACGCGGGAAACCGACGCGCTCATTCCCGAAAATCTTGTCGACGATGTGGATGCGATTGTTTTGTCGGGCGGCTCGTCTTACGGCCTTGCCGCCGCCTCGGCGGTTGCCAAAAAACTGGGCGCGAAGGAACGCGGCTTTCGAATGGGCGTCTCGGAAGTGGTCTCGCCTGTGGTTCCGTCCGCGGTCCTTTTCGATTTGACCAACGGGGGCGATAAAAGCTGGGGCGGCGAACCTCCTTACGACATGTTGGGCGCGGCCGCCCTTGATGCATGTTCGCATGCGTCTTTTCCCCTCGGCAATATCGGCGCGGGCTTTGGCGCGGCCGCAGGTCTGCTCAAAGGGGGGTTGGGAAGCGCGTCTTTCGTCACGCCGGATGGACTGCAAATAGGCGCGCTGGCCGTGGTCAATTCGTTCGGTTCGGCGGTCATTCCGGGTACGGACTGTTTTTGGGCCTGGCCCTTTGAATTGCATTGTGAATTTGGCGGACGGAAGCCGGGACAGGCGTCGATCGATCAAGACGTGCTTGAATATACCAAAGCGCGCGGCAGCGTACTCAAGCAAAACACGACGCTTGGAGTCATCGCCACGAATGCGGCGCTCGCGCCCGGCCATGCGCGCCGCGTGGCGATCATGGCGCAAGGCGGTTTGGCGCGCGCCGTGCGGCCTTCCCATACGCTCATGGACGGCGACACGATTTTCATATTGGCGACGGGCGCGCGCCCTCTCGGCAAATCCGCGGCTTTCGAGGTGTCCCGTATCGGCGCGCTTGCGGCCGACTGTATGGCCCGCGCGATTGCCCGCGGCGTTTATGAAGCGCAGTCGTTATATTCACTGGACGGTTATAAGAACCGCTTTGGCGCGTGAAGCTCTTTCATCGAACCGTCTTCGCTATAACGCTTCGGTCGATACATAGATATGCACTTCGCTGCTTTTGGCGGTGTCTCTGATTTGCGTGCGCATTTCGATCTGTTCCGGCGCCACCCTGATTTCTTCCGTCAATGAGCGAAAGACCGCTTGCGCATATTGCCATGACGCGGCTTCGGCCTGCATCAGGTCCGTTTCATTGTCCTGCGGCGGAAAGACCGCGATCAAATCGAATTGCGTATTCGGATCTTCCGCGAGTCTTTTTTGAATCGCGCGCTGCAACGTTCCCTCGTAGACGACACCGGGCTTGTCGAACCGAATAATGACCAAGGGCAAACTGTTGACCGGCTTTGACGCCAACGCGGCCGTTTGTCGTGACACGTTCGCCGCCTCGCCTTCGCCGGGCCGCTTTCTTGGCTGAGGCGGCGGCTTTGCGGTCACGGGGGGCGGCTTGGAAGCTGCGGGTCGTTCGAGGTCGGTCGCCGATGTCGATCGGGTAGAGTTCGCATCCGGCGGCGCGCCTGCGCTCGTAACGGCGGACTCGATCAGATCGCCGGCGCGTATTGCATTCTGAAGGGCGGCAAGTTCGACTTGGCGGGCCTGAACGAACGAGGTTTCCCGGCTTATTGATTCCAGAGAGTCTTGCCGCAGCCGGTCGATGAGATTGATCGCCGCCCCGGCGCTGCGGTCAAGCTTCAAAAGGTTGTCTCGATCGCGCGCCCCGCTTTCCGGATCGCTTCCCAACTTTTGTATTTGGCGCCGCATGTCGTTGATTGCCGCCGCGTCATCGACCAGCGATTCAATCAAACGACCGAGATCGCGCGCATTCCAGGCAATTTGATCGAGGGCCGCTTGCGCTTCGTTCCATTGTTCGATGAGAACGGGGTTGTTCGGCAGTGTGCCTAAATGCAGACGCGCTTCGATAGCGGCCATCGTGCCATGGAATATTTCCACATTTTGGGCTGTGGAATTGAAAATCGATTGCAGTTCGGATTGCTTTTTTTCGATCCCGGCCTGGAGGTTCGAGAGTTGAGATTGCAAAGCGGACGCAAGTTGTCCTGCGCGCGTGCCCGTGTTTCCCATTTCCCCCGCCGCGCGCCATTCAAAAACCGGCGGCGGCAGCCCCTGTTCGACATTGCCGCCGTTCCACGGACCGGACCCGTTGCAACTCGCCAGAGCGAAACCCCCGATCGCGAGCATCCAAGCGTCGCGTATCACGTATGCGGCAGGAGTCATCCTTTCGGACATGCTTTGACCCTTGTAGCGGGAGTTGAGACTTCTTTTCCTTATACCGGAGACGCCGGCGGCAAGGTGAAATACCCTAGCCAAGGGCGGCGAAACGGGCAAGGGAAGGAAACCCGCGGCCCGTTCCCGGTCTGCGCGCGCACTTGCTATCGGGTTCGCTTTGTGTCACATCTCCGCAGGCCCTGTGCGATGGCTTGACCTCATCACTTTGCGCGCCGGTAGCTCAGCTGGACAGAGCACCAGACTACGAATCTGGGGGTCGGGAGTTCGAATCTTCCTCGGCGCGCCATTTCAATATTTCAACTCAGTTCCGTATGCGATTAACGAGTATGCCTGAAAGTCTCTTCACAACTATGCGTCGCCGTAAGCCGTTGCGCACCGTCCTTCGAGCCTCGATCGTTTTCCAGGTCTTTATCGTCTTGACGCTTTGGGGGGCTCCGGCCGCTCTATCGGGCGGCGTTGGCGTGTCGTTGGACCCTTCCGCACGGCTTCCGGAGGGGAAAAAGGCCTGGGAATATTGGGACCTGGTTGCGGAAGACGAGTCGGGATATCGAATTTTTGCCCGCTTTATGGTCACGAATGTTGGGCCCGGGTCGAGAAATGCGGTCGTCATGGGGCATGTCGCAGCCCCTGACGGCCGGATTTACTCTTGGGATGACGGTGACATCGAAAGAGACTGGACGCTTGCGCAGGACCGCCTTCAATTGGACATCGGGGGAAGCCGTTTGACGCTTCGCGATTCGATCTATCGGTTGGAAGTCGCGAAGCCGGATATGCGTATGGACCTGAACTTCGCGCCGTTGGCGGGCGTGCCGCTGGCCGACAGCGCCTCGAATCTGCCGTTCAATACCGAAGTGCTTGCATTGTCATCCCGCATCGAGGGCCGCATGGGTCATCCCGATGAACCTGACGGCACGGTTCCTGTCAACGGTCTTGCTGCATTTACCCATAGTTGGGGCTCCGAACCCGAACACGATTCGATTTTGCGGCGCTTCGACCTCGTATCCATGAAAGACGGATTGGGTTTTTACGTCCTTGACGTGACGTCCTCGAAAAAGGAGCGTAATCGCTGGCTGTTGATCACGCGCGAGAATGAAATCGTGCGCTTGACGAGCCGATTTGAACTCGAGACCGCCGGTCATGCGCCTGACCATCGCGAAAAGCGGTATTGGGTCCCCGGGAAATTTCAGTTGAACGGAGATGGTTTGTCCGGTGAGGCCGAGACAACGGCGGTCGAGGTCGTGATCAATCCTCTCAAGATTATTCCTCAGCCTTTTCGTTTCTTCATCGGCTTGAATATGAAGCCTCATCGTGTCTGGGCCTCGGCAAAGGTGGACGTGACGGTCGATTCCGGCGCCGGCGCGCCCTTGCATGTGGATTCGCGCGGCACCCTTGTCACGACTTTTCTCAATTCCTACAAAAGGCCCGCGGACAACTAATTCCGCGGGTCTCTCGCGCTCGGTCGGTTAGTGTCCCGCAAAATCGGCTTTGTTGTCTTTGCCGCGTTGCAGTTGTAACGACGCCAATATGGCAATGGGCAACCAAAAGAACAGCCATTGCGCCCCCAAATTCACGATTACGATATGGAAGTCGAACGTCATGCAGATCAATCCATAAAGAAGCAGAACGACGAGTCCGGATTGTCCGTCGAGGTGCCGTTTCCAAGCTTCCGTGAATGCCACGGCCAACAGAGCGATAAAAGCGGCGAGCCATATGACGCCGCCGAGCAAGACATGGGAGATAAACATGTTGTGAGGTATCGTCGTATTGAGGCCGATGTCGGTTGCAAACATGAAATCCGTTCCGTAGCCGAAGCCGAACCACGGCCTCTCAAGCGCCAGAAGAAAACTTTCATTCCATAACATGAGGCGGTAACCGTCGCCGCGTTCAACCAAGGCGGTCGGATCGATCAGTCCGGTCGCTGTCATTGCCACGAAAATAAAAAGGGTCCCGGTGATGGTTAAAAGTGCGGTTTTCGCCGAATGAAGGTAGGCGCCGACCAGCGAAGCGATGGCGAATGCCAGGAGCGGTCCGCGTGATCCGGTCAGCCACAGTCCGATGAAAGCGAGAGCTGCAATCGCAAACGGGACAACCCGCCGCCGCACATCCGTTTCTTTGGGAAGCACAATGAACAGGAGGCCAAGCGCTGCTGCGCCGTATGAGCTTGCCAGCAAATTTTCGTTAATGTTGCCGGTGCCTTTAAGACGCCAGCCCTCGGAAAGTGAATCCCAATACAATCCGATCGACAGCACGACGCTGACCGCGGCGGCGATACCGATGCATTGATACAGGGGATAGATCCAATTTTTGTGTCTTGAAAGAAGGGCGATACCGACTCCCAGCGCCAACCCGACATTGAGAAACCGTGCCAAGTCTTCAAAGATCACGGGATCGAATTGATCCCGCCAGTAAAATGTCGTGAGTCCGACGATGAAATAAACGGAGACGGAGCGGAGAATCGGAGCCTCCGACAATCTTGGCAACGTGCGCCAATCGAACGCCAGCACGACGCTGGGTAAAAAAACGAAGTAGAAAAGATTTCGGCTCCCTCTGGTATCGAGCAGGAACAGTCCGCACAACATGGCCGTGATGGCCCAACCGATCAATCGCTCTCGGCTTGGTTCCGATAATCGATTCAAAAGAGGCATCGGGATGGTACGGTGCTTGATCGGGAGTTGTTTGAGACGCTAGCCGAATCGCGAAACGGGCATGTTTCTACATCAGATCCGTCGGCCATGGATATTCCTCTGAAAGGCCGCGTTCGAAAGTGACGTCGAGTATATACCGCGCGACGCGCGTCGTATCGAAGAGTTCATGGACTTTAACGTAGCCTTGTTTCGCCACGCTGCGGGCCGCTTCGTCGTCTTCCTTGAAAACACGAATCCTTGTTTCAAGTTCGTCGAGGTCCGCATACATGGGTAATTCCTGTTCCGAAAAGATTTCGTCAAATCTGGAACTGCGGTGAACAAAAGTGAGCAGCCCGTTTCCCATGTACTGGGACATCCGATCCGACGCATAGAGATACCATCCGTCTTTTCTGTTTAAACTCAATCCCATGCGACAGCGGCTCATGGCCTCGATGAATTGAATGCCGAAAACGGGTTCGTTGCCGTCAAAACCGCGAAAGTCGAATCGAACTTCCGGAAGTCTCCGTCGCAAGTCTCGTGCAAGATCGAGTCTGTCTGTCGACCGAGCGTCGCGAGTTGCGAAGAATACGTCATGGTCCGGATGCGGATTCTCGAAAGCCCGACAGCTTTCGATCGACTTGTCGACCGCGTTGGGCATAAAGCCGACCACGCGTCCGGATCCCGACAGCCGCTTTATGGCATCGCCTGCGGTCGTAATGAAGATCGCGTCGGAAAGGTCGGCGAATCTCTCGATATTGAAGATCGTCTTGGCACCGAACAGCGGGTCGACGCAGTGCATGACAATCTTCGGGCGATCGGCCTTTGCGCGAATTGTTTCAAGCGTCCGGGGGTGCACCAAGTCGGCGTTACAAAGGACGACAAGGTCCGGCGCAACGTTTTCGACGGTTTCCAACAGATGCCGGTTCATGCCCTGTCGGCCCAGTTGTTTGTTGAAAAGAAACGTTGCCGTACGTGCGGTTTCGCGATCGTTGAACGATACGACGCAGCAGTCGTTTCTGATCAGGCCGTTTATCAGTTTACGCGTACAGCTATAATAGTGATGCGCGCCCTTTCTTTCGTGCAGTTCCCCGACGACGATAACCCGCATTGGTGAGATTTCCTGCTTTATCGGACGAGAGACGGCATCATCGGGTCGGCCTTGGTTTTGACTCGGCGGGCGTAACCAAGACCGGCGACATGGCGACCTCATTCCGCATTTGCCTTCACCGTTTCTGACGGAACAACGAGCGGGGTGGACTTCGACACTCGGTTGCCGGTCGTACGTCCGGTTTGAGCATCACGCGCCGACGGGTGTCGTCACCCTGCTTTCTGGCGAGTCCGCCGCGCACTTGCGGAGACAGTCCCCGAACCGCCGCGCGGCTTCCGGGCGTGACTATAGTGGGCACGATGCGAACAATCAATGCGGTTCGACGCCCGCGCCTTCTGGCGCAACATCCTCCGCGCGGGGCTGTCCGGGGGCGATGAAGACCGCGGCGCGGCGGACCGGGGCGATACTCGATCAAGAAAAAAACACGGGCTTTAAATTTGCCGCTCTGCGCATAGTCTGACATGCTGAGTCCGGAACGGTCGGGAGACATGCTCGGCTCGCCTCGAAGAAAATGAACGGATTGATGGAGCGGAGGGTGACATGCGCTTGGTTTTCACGGGCTTGCTTGCAGTCGGGCTCATTTGTACCGTTCATGCGCCCTCTCCGAAGGCTCAAGAAACTCTTGGTGAAGATCTTCTTGCTTCGGCCAGCCAGGACCGCGGGCAGCAGGTCTTCACACGAAAATGCGGCGCATGCCACACATTGATGGAAGGCGGCGGCAATCTGATGGGGCCGAATTTGGGGTCCCTGTTCGGACGCGCGGCGGGCGCGAGGGAAGGCTTCGACTTCTCCGACGCGTTCGAAGCGGCGGACTTCATTTGGACGCCGGACCGGCTGGCCGAATGGATGCGCGACCCGGACGGTTTTCTCCCCGGCAATACCATGTTGCTTCCCGAAGCCGTGCCTGAGCAGGACATCGCGCCTCTCGTTGCCTACGTCGCGGTTCGGACCGGTTCGGCGACATGGGACGTTGCGGAGGTCAAGGGCCCCGATACGACCGACATGGGTGAATTGGAAAAGGCGCTGAAAGAGACGCGGCCCGATTTTTGGCATCACTTGATGGACAATACCGCCCACTACCGGATCGAGCGGGAAGACGGCGACTACGTCTTCGTCACGTACTTCAATGAAGACGGGTCGATCACGGCCAACAACGATCGGATCAAAGGCTTTTGGCGTGTCGAGAGCATGGAGAGCTTTTGTTATGCGCTTCACGGGCTGCCCGTCGAACCTGTCGAGTGGGTCGAGTGCTTTCCCATCGTTCCCAATTCCGTCGAGCGGTACGGGGAAGGATTATGGATTTCGGAACCCTTGCCGGGCTTCAAGGTTCATGGCGGCTTTTTACAAGGGCGCCCTCATCCCCTGGTCGGGGACGCCCATCCCGGCTATTGGGAAAACCTTTACGCCAACACCATGCGTTACGAGATCGACGCGGGCCGCGGCAAGATCGAGGTCGTCGACATGTATTTCAACAGGGATGGATCGGTGACGGACGGCGGCGGCACGGTGAGCGGTACGTGGTGGATCGAAGGCGCTGAAGGTCAGGGACAAAACATGTGTTACGCCGTCACGGGCGTCAACGGCATCGAGCGCGAACTCACGCAGTGTTTCGCTCTTGCCGCGATGTACGACCCGCGTATCGGCGCGCGGTGGCCCGGCGCGTTCAAAGAAGGTGTGGCCTATTGGGCCGAGGTCGTCGAGGGACGCGATTCGTGACCGTTCGTTGAGAGCGGTGATGGTGAGGTAGCCCTCGGTTCGGCGGGCGCGCGCATGGTTTCGAAAGACTGCCATATTCTGATCGTTGGCGCCGGTATGGGCGGGTTGACGGCGGCGCTCGCCTTGCAACATTACGGCTTTCGCGTATCCATTTTCGAGCAGGCGCCGGAACTCGCCGAAGTGGGGGCGGGCTTGACCATTACGCCCAACGCCACCCATGCGCTCGATTTCCTGGGCCTCAAGGAACGACTCGCCGAAACGGCCGACATCCCGACCGCCGGCGCGGTCGTGCATTATCGAACGGGCGAGGTTCTGTTGCGAACCTATCGCGGCAATACGCCGTTCGAGAAATACGGCGCTCATTACTATCAAATTCACCGCGCCGACCTCCATCGACTCCTCTCGCAAGCCGTGCTCTCTCATGATCCGGATTGTCTGCACACGGATCATATGTTTACGCGTCTCGAGCAGGACGAAAGCGGCGTCACCGCCCGTTTCGCGAACGGCAAAAACGCCCGCGGCGATGTCCTCATCGGCTGCGACGGCGGCAACTCGACGGTGCGCACGACCGTATTCGGCCCTGAACCCGTCCTGTTCACCGGACATGTCGCCCTGCGCGCGCTTGTTCCGGCGGACCGTCTCACGGAAGAGGAACTGGAAACGCCTTCGAAAGCCTACCGCGGCTCCGACCGTTCCTTCACGCGGTACTTGCTCCGTAAGCGGACGGTCGTGAACGTCGTGGGCCTGTGCCGCCAGCCGGGCTGGGAAGAAGAAGGATGGACCATTCACACCCCCGTCTCCGACATGCTTGAACTCTATAAGGAATTTCATCCCCATGTGTTGAGCATCATCGGCAAGCTGCCCCCGGAACTCTTGTTCAAATGGGCGCTGCGCGAGCGGGACCCCTTGCCCGTATGGACCAGGGGACGAGTCGGCGTATTGGGGGACGCGGCGCATCCGATGACGCCTTTCCTGGGCCAGGGCGCCGTCATGGCGATCGAAGACGCCATGGTGCTCGGCCGCTGTTTCGATTTGGCCTCATCGCCCGTGGAAGCTTTGGAGACCTACGAATCCGCGCGCAAGGAGCGCGCCAACGGCGTGCAGTTGCAAACTCGTGAGCAGCAGCATCGCTATAACGGGCGACTGCTTGAACATTACGATCCGTCCAGGAATGCCGAAGGCCGGGGCCTCTTCGAATACAACCCGGTGACGGTTCCCATTTAGACGTGCCGTTTGTCCTTGTCCGCCGTCACCAACTGATCACGACTTTGCCGACATGGGACGCTCCCGCCAGATATTTGTAAGCCTCGGACGCTTCGTCGAAAGAAAACACCTTGTCGATGACCGCTTCCATCCGATTGGTCGTGACGGCTTTTACGACGTCCGCCAGCATGCGCCGGCTGCCGCTGGTAATGCCTTTTATGGTGACGTTTTTGATCAGCATCGGCATGAGATTCGGGTATTCGCCGCTGCGGTCAAGGGCCCCGATCAGGCCGATTTTGCCGTTGGGGGCCGCGGCGCCAAGGGACTTGCCGAGGGTCCCCGTACCGCCGGTTTCCACGATTATGTCGGCGCCCCGGCCGCCGGTTTGCTCCAAAACCGCCCGGTCCCAGTCCGGCGTCGATTTGTAGTTCACGGTTATGTCGGCGCCGAGATCGCGCATCCTTTTCAGTTTGCTGTCGCTGGATGACGTGATCGCGGCCCGCGCGCCGCTGATTTTTGCGAGTTGCACGGCGACTACGGACACCCCGCCCGTTCCCAGCGTCAACACCGTGTCGCCCGCCTTTATTTGTCCGAGCGCCCGGATGGCGTGCCAGGCCGTATTGGCCGCTACGGGCAAGGTGCACGCGTCTTCGAACGAAAGCGTATCGGGAATCTCGACCAGGCTCGATGCCGGCAAGACGACGCGCTCGGCCAGCGTGCCGTTCACCGTGTTGCCCAGATCGGATGCGAAATAGGCCGGATCCCACGGACCGGCGAGCCAATCGGTAAAATGCGTCGCGATGACCCGGTCGCCGGGTTCCACGCTCATCACGCCGTCGCCGACGGCGACGACCGTGCCCGCGCCGTCGCTCAACGGAATGAGCGTCTCCGCTTTCTTTTGGCCGTACTGCCCTCCCGCTATCATGAGGTCTCTGTGATTCAGCGAAACCGCTGTTATGGCGACGACGGCCTGCCCGTGACCGGCGACCGGATCCGGACGTTCGACTTGACGCAATGACTCCAGCCCGCTCTGCTCGCCGATTTCATATGCCCTCATGGATTTCCCCCGTGTTTCTGAAAACCGTTGGTTTTGTTTTTCGGGCCGATTATGGCCCACTTGACGGTCGCTTGGCTACCGGCGCGAGTCGGCTATGCTAGCCGCGGTTTATGGATTATACTGCAGGCCGTGGCAGCAGTTAGGAAAAGGGACGGGATATGATCAATCGTCGATCGTTGTTCGGCTCGGCGACCGCGGCGGCGTCACTGCTGGCGTCCGCGTTCGGCGGCCGCAGGGCGTCGGGCAAGACCTTGCCGTTTGACGTCGAGCCTCGCGGCTCCAGCGGGCGTTTGGAGCGTTTGCCCAATCTCGATCTGGAAAGCCGGCAGGATTTTTTCACCGGCTTCAGACGGTGGGTAAGCGGCGACCTGCGTCAAGCGGCGCGATCGCGTATGGCCGGGATATTCGAGGACAGGGGCATCGATCCGGATACCGACGTTCCCCTTGAAAAAGTGCTCGAAGTGGTTGGCGGCGACCCCGTCATCGGCACCAGCGTCAGGGCATGGATCAGCGGTCAGCAATTGACGTGGAAGAGCATTCAGAATCAATTCCACGACAATGCGGACACCTATCTCGGCGAAATGGAAGCGGCGGACAATGCCGGCCCCGGGTCGCTCGAACTCAATCCGGACATGCACATCCCCGATTACGCCAAGCATGAGATTCACATTCAGCCGGGCGGCTATGTCGGCGATCCGTTCGCGGGCCACATCAATCACTACGGCGTCAACGCCTTTTATCAGGGCCGCAACAACCAGGACGAAGTGCAGATCAGCATCGCATCCAAGGTTCCTCTGCCCAAAGACGGCCGGGTCACGCGCATTCTCGATATGGGCTGCGGAATCGGCCGTCTGACCCAGGCGATGAAGGAGCGGTTTCCCGATGCCGAGGTTTGGGGCATTGACGTGGGCGGGCCGATGGTGCGCTACGCGCATATGAGATCGGTGGAATTGGATATCGAGTGCCATTTCGCGCAGCGTCTCTCCGAAGATTCAAGGTTTCCCGACAATCACTTCGACATCGTCGTCTCCTACATCATGTTTCACGAAGTGACCGTCGAAGCCTCCGACCGGATCATCGCCGAGGCTTATCGAATCTTGAGGCCCGGGGGTATTTTCGTTCCCGTTGATTTTGCCACCGGCAAACAGGAACCGCCGTCCACGGCAGCGAGAAAATTCGCCTTGTGGTGGGATCACCGCTGGAACAATGAAGTGTGGCGGCCCGATCATTACAGCCGCGATTTCGGCGGCGCCATCGCCGCCGCGGGTTTCGAGGTGGACGAAACCATCGCCCCCTTGCGCCGCGGCCACGGCGGCATTCTCGCCGCCAAACCGGCGTAATGAGGGACCGATGACCATGGATGAAGCGCTGGTCAACGCCATTGAAAAGATCCATCCGGCCGACGGCTGGGTTCATTTGTCGACCGTCGGACTTGACGGCGGCCCGCACGTGACGCCCATGATGATGGGGGTCCATGATGAGGGGCTGTTGTTCAGCCTGACGGGCCGGCAGAAGAAATTGAACATGAGGCGCGACCCGCGCGCCTGCGTATCGATCAGCAAGCCGGGCAGCCTCGCCCACGTCATCGTCTGGGGCGCCATGGACATTCGCCACGACGATGAAGCGCAGAAAATATGGGAAGACCTGCTGCGCGGCGCGTTCGGCGAAGAGGGGCTGAAAGACCGCGACCGCGAACTGTCATTCGAAGCCACCAGCCTGGGCGTTTTGTCGCCGACGCGATACCGGATTTACGGGCTCGAGTGATGGAACCCGTGGACCGGCGGTTCTCTTCGGGCCTGTCGATCCGCGGCGATTGACGTGTCAACCCCATCGCGTTCGCGCGGGGAATGAATTTTTCGCAGGCCCGCCATGCGTGACGAAAAGAAAACCTTCGAGACCGCGCGCGCCGTCGTCGCGGCGTGGTGCGCCGCCGTCAATGGGGGCCGGGCGCATGAAGTGCTCAAGCTCTACAGCCCCGAGGCGACCTTGCTGTCGACATTTTCAGCGGACCGTATAGACACGCCCGACGCGCTCGAAGCCTACTTTACCCGGCTCGCGTCCTATCCTCGTCTTCACGTCAAACTGCATGAGGAGACGTTGCAAGACCTGCCGCTCGATTCACGCTTTCGCGTTGCCGCGGGGTTTTATTCTTTTACCTTTGAAATTGACGGCGCGTCGCGGACGTTCGAATCGCGCTTCACGTTCGTTATCGACGTGTCGAGCGCGGCCCCGATTATGCATCATCACTCCTCACGCCTTCCGACCGCTCCTGCTTAGGCATTGACATGTCCGAGGGTGCCGCGCGCCCATGGACTCGCCGCGGTCGCCGAGCCCCTCCGCAATACATTCGGGGCGAAGCCGAAATGCGTCACGACCCTGTCACGGGCGCCGGCGTTTGCTCTCTCGCGTAATATTCCAGACTCGAAATGCTCGGCCCGTAGTCCTCCTTCGGCGCGGACAGCATATGGGGATGGTTTTCCTCCGCATATGCGCGCACGTGCCGGGGAACCATATCCAGCGAGTCCGCTCCGATCATGGTTGACGCATAAAGACAATGCCCCGGTTCTTGTCCCATCAGCATCCACGGCAGCCAGGGCGTGATGCGCTGCCAGGAGCCCGTATAATTGACCGCCGTCAAATTCGGATTTTCAAGCTCCTTGACCGACACGATGTATCGGAACAGTTCGGAGACCTGGGCCATGGGGCCCGACGATTCGCGCGGCCACTTGTCCGGCTGCAACGCGTTCGGATAGCACAGGTGCATGTCCGTAGTGAGCAGCAGACGGTCGTCGCCGATCCTTCGCCACGGAAACAGAAGCGGAATCCTTTTGGGCTCCGCCTTTTCGCCGCTTGGGAAGTCTTCCGGCGCCAGAATGAGCCATTCGCTGATCGTATAGTTGAAAGGGTCGTTGGCGACATGCACGACGTTGACGACCTCACCGGTCCACGGGTTCGTCCATTCTTCGATGATTTCGCCGCTTCGCGAGTCGGTATAGAAGATGACTTCCTTGTTGAGGCGCCGGATGGTTCCGTCGTCCTGGGGCACCAGCCTCGTGCACAGGAATGTTTCGAAGCTGCACAGTTCCTTTATTTTCTCATGGGGCTTGACGCCCAGGACTTGCCCCGTGCAATAGGTGCAGCGTTCGTTTTCGGGATTCAAATCGCCTTGAATGCGCGCCCACGCGTCGCGGTTCCAAAGCGGATTCATGAAGTCGATCTTGGTTTCGAATTTCATTGTCATTGCTTTTGCCTCATTTGACGGGTCGTTCATTTGTTGCGCAGTCTTTTGCAAAACGCGACGCCGCAGGCGTCGCAATTGGGGATGTCCGTACATAGTTTTCCGTGATCTTTGGAGGCGAATACCCGTATCAGATTTTCCACATAGCGCGGATCTTCGCCGGCGCGGCGCGCCCAGTCCCGAATGACGCTTACTCCCTGGTCGCGCTTGAGATTTTTGTGTGACATGCCGAGGCGGCCGGGTCCGGCGATGCGAGCCATAAGGTTGGGGGGATATTCGCCTTCGACAAGTCCGCCGCCCGCCTTGTCGATCACATCGTCGAAGTTCACGTCGCGCCCGGTCAACGTGGCTTTGATTTGCGCGAGAAGCTCGGCCGGCTTGTTATGGGCGTCGTTGGGCGTGAACCAGTATGTCGCCTGCGACAGTCCTCCGCCGACGAACCAGGGCAGGTCTTCGATGTCTTCGACCGCGAAGTAGCGCTCGTTGAGTTCGGGCGCGAAGAAGTCCTTGACGTCTTCACGGCTGGCGCGGTTGGGGCCGACCATGGCCGCCGGTTGCGACGGATGGGTTTGGAGCCAGTGAAGGATGACGAAATGGGCGTCTTGGCCCAGCGCCTTGAAAAGTTGTCGACGGTAGAGTTGATGGTTCGCGGGATCCATATTGTGGAGCAGGCCGTGATCCAGAACCAGGTCGTACTCGTGCGGCGGGTCCCAGTCGAGCATGTCGGCAATGACGGTGGTTACCGATACGCCGGCCTCCTTGGCCCGTTCCTCGGTCATGTCAATGGCTTTGGGCACGAAATCGAGACTCGTGACCTGCCATCCCTCTTTGGCAAGAAAAACGGAATCCGTGCCGGCCCCGCATCCGATGTCGAGCGCCTTGCCGGGGCCGCGTTTTTTGCAAATGTCGGCCAGAAACAGGCTTTGTTCCGTATGGGCCCAAGACAGTTGCAGCCAGTTTCGGGCTCTTTCATATTCGCCCAAAAAAGTCGGTTTGTTGTCCGGTCTGCTCGTCATGTCGCGGGTCTCACAATAAGCGAAAGGATGCTTGGCGCGAGGATATACTTATTCTTGATCGCGGCCTTAACTTGATCTTGAGACAGCCCGTGCATCGCGATAAGCGGTTGTTCAGGCGGCATCGGGCGGGAGTATCTGGTTACGTCTTCTTCCGTTTCTTGATCCGGGCTATCGTCTCTTTGGCGTACTCTATCGGCCCAGTCATGCCGTACCGCTCCACTTCCTTCAAATATGCTTCCCATTGCTTCAGATCGAGTGAGTAGTGGTCTGGCTCGTCGATCATCGCCGAGATGGGTTTCCCATTCGTATTTCGATTTTCGTATCCTTTTGACGACATTTCCTAAGTACTCCTCTGTTACTTTAGCGGCGATATGACTTGCGGTTTTAAGGGTCTTCACGCCGATGCGGCGGTGTCGGGCCCGGATGGGCTTGTTCCGAGCGCCTTATCGTAACATGGCTTGTCAACTTGTCACGGCGGTTCCAACGCCTGAGTTCGCGGACCCGCGTCTGCGGGAACAGGAAATTCAGCTTTCGCCGTCCTTATCCCGGTCCAACGGACAGAATCGGTCGAGCAGCTTGGCGATTTTGGGCGAATTGACTTTCGCGGAATAGTTGTCCTCGACGAATTGAAGGCCGCCGTCGGAAAGGCGTTTCCACAGCGCCTCGTCCTCGTGCAAACGGATGACCTGCTCGGCAAAAGCCTTTGAATCCTCCGCGACGATGATGTCTTTTTCGTGGGTGAGCCCCGCGCCTTCCGCGGCGACGGCTGTGGCGACGCAGGGCAGTCCGAGAGCGAGGCTGGTGCCTATTTTTCCTTTCACGCCCGCGCCGAATCGCAAAGGCGCGACCGACAGGCGGCATGTCCCGAACAGGGGCCTCAAGTCGTTCATATTGCCTTCTATGCGGACATCGTTCCCGTTCAGATCTCGTATTTGCGGGGGCACCGGCCCCCCGACGACGTGAAAGACCGCGCCGGGAAGGGCCGTCTTTACGATCGGCCAAATCTCGCGGGAGAAGTGAAGCACGGCATCCGCATTGGGCGGATGGAGGAAACTGCCGATAAAAACGATGCCGTTGCGCCGTTCGAACGCATCACTTTGCGGATCGGGTTCCATGAACAGCGGCAGGATTTCGCAGAGCGTGGACGGCGATTCCTTTTCCAGAACCTGCTTCTCGTGGCGACTGACGACGATCGTGCAATCGGCCCTGGACATGACGCGCAACTCCGAACGCTTCATCGCCCGCGCTTCGGACCGGAGCCGTTCGGTATTCTCGAGTTCCGCTTGCCGCTCCAGCCTCAGGTAATGAAGGTCGTGGGTGTCGAAAATGACCGGCAAGTCGGGCGCGGCCGACTTGATCGTATCGATATATTTGTTCGCGGCCGCCCCCCGCTCCAAAAAAACCACGTCGAAATCGGCAAGAGACTTTCTCAAATAGCCGTTGACGCTGGTGATATGGGGAAAATACAGACACTCGACCCCAAGCCGCTGCAGATTGGGCGTGTGATCGTCCATGTAAGCGATATTGTCTTCGGGAATGAACGTGATCTTCGACCCCAAAGAGACGAGCATCTTGATGAGGTTGAACGTTCTGAGAGATCCCGCGTCCCGCTCCGGCGTCGGCGTGACGGAATCGATGATGAGCACGCGCCGCTTGGCGTATCGGTCGGCGCGGCGCTCCACGTTTTTGCCGTTTTGACCGTAATTCGCGAGCACGGCCTTCCACTTGTCGTGAAACTTTTTTTGATTGACGATCTGAAAGGATTTCACGCCTTGCGACACGTCCGTGCCCGAACTGACGCCCTCATGGTGAAAGACTTGCGAGAGCGGCTGATAGAAAACCTTTCGCCCCCTCGCGCGAACGGCAAAAGCCAAATCGGTATCCTCGTAATAGGCCGGCGCGTATTGTTCGTCGAAGCCGCCCAACTGGTTCCACAGTTCTTTGGGAATCAGAAACGAACAACCGGAACAATAGTCCGTTTCGCGCAAGTAGTTGTATCGCGGCTCGTCGGGCCGCGCGCCCCGTCCGTAATTCCACCCGCCGCCGTCATCGAATATGATGCCCCCCGCCTCCTGAAGACGACCGTCGGGGGCCAGCAGCTTCGAGCCGACCAGCCCGGCGAGAGGGGTCGTCTCGAAGGTTCGCACGAGTTCGTCCAGAAATCCGGGGCGGACTTCCGTGTCGTTGTTGAGAAAATACAAATAGCGCCCGCGCGAGGCTTTCGCCGCCGCATTGCAGTTCATGAGGAAGCCTTTGTTCGCCTCATGTCTTATCAGGCGGAGGCCGCGGACTTGACCGAGAAGCTCCGCCGTTTCATCCGTAGAGTGATCGTCTGCGACGATCACCTCGAACGACGCGCGCGGGCGGTGCCGGTGAATCGACCGCAGGCAGCGCAACGTGTAATCGAGCTTGTTGTAAACGGGAATGACGATTGAAACCCGCGGCTCGCTTGCCGCCGCGAAACCGAAATCCACGTCCCGGCTTTCCCCTCCCTCGACGACCTTCTTGACCCTCATCCCCGGCGGTGAACCGTCCGATGCGGGCCCCGACGGCGCGACCGCCCGGCGTGCCCAAGTTCCCGACCTCAAGGCAAAAGAGCGCAGGATCAATTTGGCGCCGTGGGGCAGCGGCAAAGCCCGATATGCGTTTCGCGCCGCCACCGCCAGGTACGGCTCCATGCGTGAAACGAGGCGTCGAACGGCCCGCTTGCCGAAGCGAAGCGGTCCGGTCAGCCGCCATGAAAGAGACTGTCTGATCGACTCGATTTCCGCTTGAAGCGAGGCGATCCACTCTTCTCTTTCCGCGATGGTTTGATCGCGGCTCGCGATTTCCGCTTGAAGCGAGGCGATCCACTCTTCTCTTTCCGCGATTTCCGCCGCCTGCTCGTTGATGAGCTTGCGTCTGTTTCGCAATTCCTCGGCCAGTTCCCGGCTCGCGGCATCGGCCTTTTCCACTTCGGTTTTCAGAGTCCGCGTTCGCGACTGTATTTTGGAGGGGCCCAGGTCTTGCGCTTCGCAGAGGGCGCCGTGGAGTCGCTCCACCCAATGCCCGAAGCGGGGGTCCAACTCGTCGATGTGGTTCTCGGCGGAATGATGCGAGAGGCGGGGGTCGACAAACGAGTCGATCTCGCTCGAAGACCGCTCGATGGCCTCTCGCAGGTCGATCGAAAACGCTTGCCCCAGGCCGGCGACGGCCCGGCGCCAGTCCTCGAGAAGCGACTCGTACGAGATGAAGACGCGGGGAATCTCCGACGTATGCTCGATGGCTTCGAGATTGTGGCGCAGCCACGCGAGGCACGAATGGTTGAGCGGCAGTCGGTTGCGTTTTGCCAGGGATTCGGCGACCGCGAGCGGATTTCGAAACGTGACCGCCGCGACGGGGCGTACGTTCATGTCGTCCAGAAGGTCGATCCAGATCGGGAGAAGGCGGCTTGAACGCGGGTCCTTGATGCACCACTTGTCGGAGTCCCCGAACTCGCTGCGGCAAACGCTTTTCAGTTGTTCGGCAAGGCCGAGCACCTCATCGTTGTCCCGCCAATTCGGGGGCAGGGGCGTCATGTCGTCCCAGGACGCGCCGATCGTTTCGAAGATTTGTTCGTGGACGGACACCACGGCCTCGTTTTCCCAAAAGCCGGTTTCATTGTCGGATTTCGGCGGCATGATCTTCCCGCCCAGATCGAAGCCCAAAAGGTTGCAGATACGGGCCAGGACCGACGTGCCGCTGCGATGCATGCCGAGAATCAAGATCGCCGTTTTTTCTCGGGCGTCGGGTCGGTCGGCGAAACGGGCCAACATCTTGTGCCTTTCGTTCACGTCCGTCGGGAAACGTCCGCAATATCTCAAACGCGGCGCCCGTTCAAGCGTCGAGAGCGGTCCCCCGCTGCGCCGGCCGGCCCCCTCCGACGCGGGTTTCCAATGACGGAACCGCGTCGAGAAGACGCTTCGTATAGGGGTGGCCGGGAGAGGCGAAAAGCTCCTCGGTCGGGCGCAGTTCGACCAGACGCCCCTCGTGCATCACGCCGATCGTGTCGGCCATGAACCGCACGACCGACAGATCGTGGCTGATAAAGAGGTAAGTCAAGGCCAGTTCGTCCTGCAGGTCCTTCATGAGATTCAAGATTTGAGCCTGGACCGAAACGTCCAGGGCGGATGTCGGTTCGTCGCAAATGATGAATTCCGGATTGCTGGACAGCGCCCGCGCGATGGAAATGCGCTGACATTCGCCGCCGGAAAACTCGTGCAGATATTTCAGCGAGTCGGCGGCCGACAGACCGACATGCTCCAGGAGTTCATGCACTCGTTTTCGCAACGGCCCGGCCTCGCTCGTCAGACCGAAGGCGCGGATGGGCTCGGCGATGATGTCACAGGCCCGCCAGCGCGGATTGAGGCTGGAATAGGGGTCCTGGAAGATCATCTGCACATGGTTCGGGCCGGGATCTGCGGCTCGGTCAGGCTGGCCGGTCGAATCCTCACCGCCCAGCCTGACCGAGCCCGCCGTCAGATCGTGAAGTCCGGCGACGCCCTTGGCGACGGTCGACTTGCCGGAGCCCGATTCCCCCACCAGAGCCAAAGTCCGCCCTCGACCGATATCGAAGCTCACATCGTCGGCGGCCTTGATCGTCGCCGCGGCGCGCGACCGGCCTCCGCGCCAAAACCGCGGCCCGCCGTCTTCGAAGTATTTCTTGAGTCCGCGCACCTTTACATATGCCGCCCGCTCGCCGGGGCGGCCGGACTCCCGCGCGGTCCGCGCCGCCGCCGCCTCGCCTTCGCCGGGGCGCGGCAGGCGCCGGACGGTGCGGTGCAGCGGCGGAATGCAGGCCATCAGACTTTTGGTGTAAGCGTGCGCCGGACTGTGAATGACGTCGCGGGTCGGCCCGATTTCGACGAGGTCTCCCGCTTTCATGACGGCGACCCTGTCCGCGAGTTGCGCGATCACGGCGATATCGTGGGAAATAAAAAGAAAGGCCGTGTCATGACGCTCCGCCAAACCTCTAAGCAGCTTGATGATCTGCGCCTGGGTCGACACGTCGAGCGCCGTCGTCGGTTCGTCGGCGATAATCAGACGCGGCTCGCCGGCGAGCGCCAAGGCGATCACCGCGCGCTGCCGCATGCCGCCCGAAAATTCGTGAGGGTAGCTCGCGCCGCGCCGCTCCGGATCGGGTATGCCCACCTGATCCAGAAGGTCGACGGCGCGCTCGCGCGCCTGGGCGGTCGAGACCGGCCGGTGGGTTCGGATCGTTTCGGTCAAATGCCTTTCGATCGAATAGAGCGGATTGAGGCTGGTGAACGGGTCCTGAAAGATGACGCCGATTTCGCGGCCCCTGAAGCCGCTCCAGGCGGCGGCCGGCAGCTTGTCGAGCCGGCGCCCGGCGAAACGGATGTCTCCCTTGACGATGCGCCCCGGAGGTTCGATCAGGCCGATGACGGACATCCCGGTGAGCGATTTGCCCGCGCCCGATTCGCCGACCAGCCCGAGCACCTCGCCGGGCTTTATGTCGAACGAGACGTCTTTGACGGGCACGACTGGCCCGCGCCGGGTGGGAAACCCGACCGACAGGTCTTTCACGGTGAGCAGCGCCTCTGTCATCGATCGCTCATCTCAATTTGGGGTTCAACGTGTCGCGCAGCCAGTCGCCGATCACGTTGACCGACAGAACGAGCAGGACCAGCGTCGCCGCCGGAAACAGCGTGATCCACCACTCGCCGGAAAACAGAAAGTCGTTGCCGGTTTTGATCAGCGTGCCGAGCGACGGCGTCGTAGGAGGCATGCCGACGCCCAAGAAGCTGAGCGTCGCTTCGGCGATGATGGCAAGCGCGAGTCCCAGCGTGCCCAAAACCAAAACCGGCCCCATGACATTGGGCAGGATGTGGCGCAGCAAAATCGACAACGGCCGGATCCGGATCAGCCGCGCCGCGAGCACGTAATCTTTTTCCCGCTCGACCAGCGTGACGCTTCTGACGACCCTCGCATATTGCGGCCAGTCGGCGACGCCTATGGCGATGATCAAAACATAGACCGCCATGTCTTCTTGAAAGCCGCCGGGCAAAAGCGCTTGCGCCAGTCCGTCGATCATCAGGGCGACGAGGATGTTCGGGATGGTGAGTTGAATGTCCGCCAGGCGCATGGCAAAGGCCGCGAACACGCCCCCGAAATAGCCGCTCAGAAGTCCGATCGTGACGCCCAGCACGACCGAAAACAGCACGGCGGCGAACCCGACAAGGAGAGAGAGTCTCATGCCGTAAAGGATCGCGGACAACATGTCGCGCCCTTGATCGTCCGTTCCCAGAACGAATGCGAGGGTTCCGCCTTCGCGCCATGCGGGCGGCGTGAACGCGTCCAGAAGATCGAGACTCAAAGGGTCGAAAGGGTCTCGAGGGGCGATGAGCGGCGCGAACGCCGCCGCCGCGGCCAGAAAAACGGCCGCGGCCGCCGAAACCATGACCAGGGGGGAGGTGAAAAAGCTCAGCGCGACGTCGCTTTGCCTGTAGCGCGCGCGCATCCGCTCCAGATTTCGTGCCAATCCCGACGACATCATGTTCAAGCCGTCATCCTCTATCCGCGCCTCCGCAGCGCTCCGGCCCGCAGGCGCGGATCGATGGCGTAGTACAAAAGGTCGATGACCAGATTGATCGCGACGAAAACGAACGCCGTGAGCACCAGATAGGCCGACATGACGGGAATATCGGCGAACTGCACCGCTTGAATGAACAACAACCCCATGCCCGGCCATTGAAAGACGGTTTCCGTGATGATCGAAAACGCGATCAGAGATCCGATATTGAGGCCGATGATCGTGGTCACCGGCAGCAGCGTGTTTTTGAGCGCGTGCCCGAAATAAACGGCGCGCGCTCCGAGCCCCCGCCCACGCGCGAATTTTATGTAGTCGGTGCGGAGCACTTCCAGCATTTCGCTTCGAACCAGACGCAGGATGAGCGTCAGTTGAAACAGTCCGAGCGTAACCGCGGGAAGGACGAGCGCCTTCAGCCCTCCCGGCGACAGGTAGTTCGTTTGCCATCCGCCGACGGCGACGAGGTCGTCTCCCCGTCCGAACGAAGGGAATATCGGATAGACCACGGAAAAGACGTAGATCAGCAGGATCCCGATGACGAAGGTGGGCAGCGATACGCCGACCAGGGAAACCGTAAGGATGACGCGGGAGACGACGCTTTCTCGTTTGATGGCCGTGACTATGCCCAGGGGAATACCGAACGCGATCGAAAAAACCGCCGATGCGATGACCAGCTCGATGGTGGCGGGGAGTCGTTCGGCGATCAGGTCTTCGACGGGCCGCTGCAAGCGGTACGAAATGCCGAATTGCCCTTGAACGGCGCCCCGAACGAAGCGCGCGAATTGAACGGGAAACGGATCGTTCAGCCCCAGCCGCTCGCGCAACGCGTCGCGGTCTTCGAATGACGTCTCCTGGCCGACCATATTGTTGACCGGGTCGCCCACATAGGTGAACAGTCCGAACGAAGCGAAGGCGACCGCCAGCATGACGGCCGCCGCTTGCAGGAGTCTTTGAAATATCAGGATGGCGATGACGCGCCGGCTCCGTCTCGATGAGAATCAGTTGAGACGAGCATATCTGAACTGCGGGACATTATCGGCCTGAATGGGCAGGTCCAAAGCGTCGCGCATGGTCCACACCAGCACCTGATGATGCAGGGGAAGATAGTTCCCGGCTCGTTTCAAGATCGTCCAGGCCTCGGCGATCATCGCGTCCCGTTTGACGATGTCCGTCTCGAAGGCCATGCCGTCGATCAACCGCTCCAGCCGTTCGTCGCGGAATCCCGTTTGGTTCCAGCGGTTGTCGGACGCCAGAAACGAAAAGGTATAGTGGGAATCCAGCGTACCGCTCGACCAGCCCAACAGATAAAAATCCGTCCGGGCGTTCTGAATCAGAGGGAAATGCAGCGATTTGGGTTGCGAGTTGAGCGCGACCCTGATCCCGATCTTCGCCAGCATGGGCACCACCGCCTGACAAATGGCCTCGTCATTGATGTAGCGGTCATTGGGGCAGTCGAGGCGCACCTCGAATCCCTGCTCATAGCCCGCGTCTTTCATCAGCTTTCGCGCAAGCTCCGGGTCGTAGGGCAGGCGTTCGTCCAGGTCCTCGCTGTAGCCGTGAACGCCCGGCGGATTGATGGTCCCCGCGGGGGCCGATTTGCCGCGCATGACTTTTTTCCGAATGGCCTCCGCGTCGATGGCGCGCTGCATCGCTTCGCGGACGCGCGGGTCCGCGAAGGGGTTGCGCCCCTTGATGTCCGAACTGGCGAGTTCGCGCGCGCCCATGTTGAGGCCCAAAAAGACGGTGCGCACCTGGGGCGCGGATTTGATCGTCAATCCCGGCGTGCGCTCGATGCGCGGCAGGTCCTGAAGCGGCGTGTCCAAGATGAAATCGAGTTCGCCGGACAGGAGCGCGGCGACGCGCGTCGCGCTGTTGGCGATGGGCGTATAGACGATTCGGTCGATATTGTGAGGCGCGTTCTTGTCCGGGGCGCTCAGGCCCCACCACGCGTCGTTTTTGACGGTTACGGTTTTGACGTCAGGCTCGCGTATCTCCAACATGAAGGCGCCGGTGCCGTTGGCGTGGCGCACGGCGTAGGTTTCTTCTTGCGCCGCCCTGTCCTGGGGAATTTCAACGCCATGCTCTTCCGCCCAGCCGCGCGACATCATGTAAATATCGGTGATCTGCTGCGGCAGTATGGGGTTCGGTCCGTCGGTGAAGATGCGCACGCGCGTCTCGTCTTCGGCCTCGACGCGGTCGACTCTTTCAAGAATGGTTCTCATGTCGGACACGTCGTTCATGGCCCTCTCGAAACTGAAAACCACGTCATCGACGGTGAACGGTCGGCCGTCGTGAAACGTCACCCCTTGCCGGATCTCGAATTCCCAAACCGCGGGCCCGACCAATGTCCATGACGTGGCCAGCATGGGTTCGAGCTTGAGCGCGGGGTCGCGTTCGATGAGAGGTTCATAGATCTGGCTTTGTATGGCCAGCGTCAGCCCCTCGTTCTCGCCGTAGGGGTCGAGGGTGATCGCGTCCCCTTGACTCGACCAGCGCACTACATTTTCGCCGAGCGCCGGTTGAACGGAAAAAATGGCCGCGGCAAGGCCGGCGAGGGCCGCCGCGGCGCGGCGCATGGGACGAGGGCGGTTCGGTTGTTCAGGCACGCGGTCATTCCGTACCCGGCAGGACATCGAATCCGAGCGGGCGCCTATTCGCCGCCACCGTCCGAAGCGCGCGGGCCGCTTCCGCCGCCGATGACAAAGCCGGTTTCTCTCATCAAATAGGCAATGAGATCGACGCGCTGCTGTTCCCTGGGCAGACCGACGAACGCCATCTTATTGCCCGGGAGGAAATCCTTGGGCTTGATCAGCCATTCGTTGAGAAGATCCGCGGTCCACACGAGGTCCGCCTCCCGCAGCACTTTGGAGTAATTGAAATCGTCGCGGACGCCGATCTCGTTCCCGAAGATTTCCCAAAGGTTGGGACCGACTTTGTTTCGCTCGTCTTCGCCCAGAGTGTGGCAGGCGCGGCATCTCAAAAACGCCCGTTGACCTTTTTTGAGGTCCGCGGCCAGCAACTGCTCATCCGTAATGACGTCCTGCCCCATGGCCGGCAAGGCGAAGAGCCATGCGAAAAACCCGATAAAACCTGGAATAAATCTCTTCATTTTCTCTCTTCAGACAGCCTGAACCTTGAAATCTCCCAAGGGCCTCGACCCGTTTGCCGACCCCGGAGCCTACGATACTCAAACACGCGCGCGCGTCAAAGCCCCGGTTAACGCAAAATGTCGCACCGCGCGCCGTTCCCGGCAAGGGGGCGCGCGGGCTTACCGGTCCCGCCGCCCCTCGCCCGCCTCGTAGCGGACGAGGACATATTCGAGATCGAATTTTTCCCACACGAATTTGACCAGAATCCTGTCCGGGCCCGTCGTCCAGACGTCGGCAATGCCTCCGATCACGTGACGCCGCGCGTCGAATGTGCCGGCCGGGACCTCGACCTTCTCCTCGCCGATGAACGCGATCGTTTGTTCTTCCAATCTGCCGATGGCGGGCCTGGCGAGATCGGGCGTCGAATCGATGTTGTACACGAGGCCCTTCTGTTCGCCGCCCTTCTCCTCGTCGTAATACCAAGTGTGCCATCCGTCTCCCGCCAGGGGATGAGTGACGACGGAAAACCCGTAAGGGACATCGACGGTCTCGGCGATGCGCCCTTGAGGACCGTTGACCAGGGCGTGAAGCGCGTCGCCGTCGACCGTAAACACGCCGGAGCCTTTGAACCCGCCTTGGGTCCAGTAGGAGACATAGGCTTCCAGGGGGCGAAAATCCCCGGCAACGCGCAGCGTCGCCGTCAGATGGCTGTCGCGCGCGTACAGGTCGTTCCACATGCGCATGGTTCGGGACCCGTCCGGGTGGACCGTCAGCGTCCAGTCCTCGGTGCCCCTTTTCCGGCCCTCGGAAATGGTGCGGTAGAGATAGGCGCCTTCGGCCCAGCGCACGATGTTCGCATTGGCGCCTCGATGTTCTTCCTCTTGCCCCCTGGCCGGCGCGGCGGCCGTATGGCCCGCCAGGAACAGCCCCAACATCAAGGCCGCCGCGCGCGCCCCGCCCGTCTCGCGTTCAAGTTCGCTCACGTCTCTCTCCCTTTACCGGCTCGAGTCATCTCGACCGGACCCGCGGTCGATATAATTTCCGCCCGCAGCCCGGTTGGTTTGATATATTAGTCCAATTGCCATGCCCGTGCGAGATCGTAAGCACGGCTAGTCGGAGTCGGGGAGGGTCCCATGATATCGAGGCGCGCGCTCACGCGAACGGCCGCCGCCGCCGCCCTGCTGCCCTCATCGCTCATCCGCGCGAACCGCGCCCACGCCGCCCTCGATTTCGACGATCCCGCGGATGTGACGACCGCGCTCGTCAAGCTGCGCGGCAGTCTCGAAAGCGAACTGGTCATCTGGTATCTCAAGGGGACGGTTTACGGCGTCGTCGACCAGCAGGCGCGCCGCCTCTGGGGCCTGCACAGCGTCAACTTCAACCATTTCCGACGCCGCTCCGAATCCAGCTACGCCATGACCAGCGTCGAGTTCAATTACCCTTGCGACTTCGAGTCCGGCGACCACATAAAGACCTTCGACAATCCTTATACGGACCAAAGGATCGAGTTGGGCTACCGCCCGTTCGGGCCGAACACGCTGATCCTGACGAAAGACGGATTCGAACTGCCGCCGGACCGCGCCGAATTCAGATCCGCCACGCTCGAAACGGCGCTCGGTCCGGTTCACGTGCATGGAAACGATGTCTGGCTGTTCGAGGACGTTTATGCGCAAGTTCCGTCCATGGGCGCGGACGGGCGGGCGTGGTACGCCAATGACATCACCACCTACAAGGGGCGTCTCGACCACTTGAACGACGGCGGTGTGTCGTCCGTTCCGGCGACGCTGTCCTTTCAAAGCGTGGTCTCCTGGCATGCGTGGATGAACATGGGCGACCGGCCGGGCCACATGATGAGCCGTTTGGCGGGCAAGAAACTTTTCAGCCGGGACGCTTTGCCGCCGTGGTTCACCGCCGTGGCGGAGCGCGAGCACCCCCGCATGATCCGTGACGTCGAAAAGCTGATCGGCTTGTGACGGCGCGCGCGCCCGGCTTGGGTCGACCGGAGGGGATGGAGACGTCGACGCGCCCCCCGGCCGGTCGTCCGGCAATGGACAGGCTCGCCTCTGGCTTGTATTGAAGTCATGGGAACCAGCACGAATGAGCACCATCGAAACGGCCATCCGGCTCAGTATTCCGAGCGAAAAAGCCCACCTCCTCGGCGAACGGCTGCGCGGCGCCAAAGCGTGCGAGCGCACGTCGCGCGTATATTTCGATACCGACCGGCTCGACCTGCGCGCTCTGGACGTCGAACTCAGCGTGCGGAAAAGCGGCGGCAAGATCCTTCAAACCATCAAGACGCCGGTTCCCATGGGCGGGGCCTTCGCCAAAACCGTATCGCGCCATGACCTGGACAGCGACGAACCCTGCCGCGAACATCTGACCGGCATTGCGAATTCGAAACGGCTGAGCGAAGCCGGCCTCTCGACGCTTCGTCCCTTGTTCCGGGCGACCGTCGAGCAAACCACGGGCGAAGTCCGGGACTCGAACGGCGCCGCCGACCTCACCATGTCGATGATCGTCGGTTCGATGGAACGGGGCGCGCGAACCCAAGACATATGCGAAGTCGCTCTCGCTTTGCGCGGCGGCCCGGTCGTCGGCCTCTATGACGCCGCGCTGAACCTTTTGCTGGCTTTCGGGGCCCGTCTTTCCGTTGACGGGCCCATGAATGCGGCGGACCTGGCCTTCGAACCGCAAGCGCCGCTTTATTGGAAGCCTCCGAAGCCGGCGCTCGACCCCGCATCGTCGTTGCGCGACGCGGTCCGGCAAGCCCTGCGCCACGCCTATACGCAAATATTGAAAAACTACGTACCGATGATGTCGCAGGGAGACGCGGAGGCCGTGCATCAAATGCGGGTCGGCATCCGGCGTTTGCGCTCGATCATGTTCGCCTTCAAGCCGGTCATGAATCCGGCGCAGTCCGAGCCTCTGATGGAGGAAGCGAAGACGCTGTTCGCGCGGCTGGGCGAGTTGCGGGAACTCGACGTATTTCTGGCGGATTTGCTGCCCCGCGCCTTCGCCGCCCTCGACGACCCCGTAAAACGCCGGCTGGCCTCGATCGTCCAGGCCCGCCGCGCCGCCTTATACGACCGCCTCGGGGACCAACTCTCGTCCTCCGAATTCAGCGTGTTCGCTTTGAAGCTGGGGCGCTGGATCGAGTCCGGCGAATGGCAAAATCTGGACTCGCCGCTGGACCGCCTCTGGTACGTCCGCCCCTTGAGAGTGTACGCGCAGACGCGGTTGATGCGGCTCCATCGAAAGATGACGAAGCTTGGCGGTTCGAAACGCAAAGACGATTTCAAGGATTGGCACGAGCTTCGCATCATGACCAAGAAGCTGCGCTATACCGCGGAGTTTTTCGCTGTACTCTTCCCCGCGAAACAGGCCGACGCCTACAACCGCAAGCTCGCCATGTGGCAGGAGCGGCTGGGCGAACTCAACGACATGGCCTCTTCCCGGACGCTCTTGCGGCGCCTGGAAGAGCAGGCGCAGGGCAGCGACGTCCAGGCGTTGAGAGACGCGCGGCTCTATTTCTCCGGTTGGAGTCAAGACTCGGCAAAACGGATGGAAAAAGACCTCGTCCGCCGCTGGCGCGGGTTCAGCCGCACCGAGCCCTATTGGCTCGAGGCGGGGGCGGTCGGCGAACGATGACCCGCGTGGTCGGAGTCATGAATTCCAAAGGCGGATGCGGCAAAACCACCGTGGCCACTCATTTGGCCGTCGCCTTCGCCGGGTCCGGCCTGGCCAGCGGACTGGCCGACCTCGACCGGCAGAAATCCGTCATGGGTTGGGCAAGGATCAGACCCAAGACCGTCGCCAAGGTCGAAATACTCAACTGGACGAGGCATGTCGCCAAACGCTGCAGGGGGCTGCAAAGGCTCGTTCTGGATACCTCGGCCGCCGTGACCCCGAGAGACGCCGCGGCCATCATTTCGCTCTGCGACGCCGTCATCGTCCCGATCCTGCCGTCGGTTTTCGATGAAATGTCCACTGCGCGGTTTCTGCGAAGGATCCAAAAGATCAAGCTTCTGCGAAAGGGCCGCGTCGCGGTGCATATCGTAGGCAACCGCTATCGTCCCGCTTCCCCTTCGGCGGCGAGATTGAACGATTTTTTGACCGCGATCGACCAGCCGCTGACGGCGACCGTTCCCGACCTGACGATCTACGGCGAACTGGCGGCCCACGGCATGACGCTTTTCGACTTCAAGACGAAATCGGCCCAGCGTTTGCAGGAGGACTGGATCCCCCTGGTGGAACGAATCGAGGTCGATTTCGCCGAGCGCGAGTTTCGCCGTTCGCCAGTCTGAGCTTCGACAAGGATGGTTTCATGGGCAAGAAATCGAACAAACGCCTGTCCGGGGATTTTTACGACAGCGAACTGGAGCGGCTGCAAGTCGAGCTCGTGAAGCTGCAATTCCATATTCGCCGTCACGGACTGAAAGTGGCCGTCATCTTCGAGGGTCTGGACGCCGCCGGCAAAGGAGGTCTGATCAAGCGAATCTCCCAGCGCTTGAACCCCCGCATGGTCCGGGTCGTCGCCCTGCCCAAGCCCACGGACGCGCAGAAGTCCCAATGGTATTTTCAACGCTATATCGAACATTTGCCGGGGGCCGGAGAGCTCGTGCTCTTCGACCGCTCCTGGTACAACCGGGCCGGCGTCGAGCGGGTCATGGGGTTTTGCACCGAGGACGAATACCGCGAATTCCTGCGCGCCGTTCCGCAGTTCGAGCGCATGCTTCGAAACGCCGGAATCATTCTCATCAAATATTGGCTGCAGGTGAGCGACGAGGTGCAGGAAAAGCGTTTTCAGGAACGACTGAAAAACCCGCTGAAGCGCTGGAAAATATCGCCGATGGATTTGGAGGCGCGGCGGCGCTGGTACGATTACGCCCGCGCCCGCGACGACATGTTCGCACATTCGGACGTGAAACATTCGCCGTGGTATTACGTCAACGCGGACGACAAGGACCGGACCCGCTTGAACTGCATCCGGCACCTGCTGTCGCGGATACCCTATGAAGACAAGCTGCCGAAACGCATCAAACTGCCTCCCCTGCAGGCGCGCGGCTCTTACCGCGAGCCCGAACGGCCCACCGCCAGGTCCGTCCCCGACTATTACGACTGACGCGTCTTCGTCCGGCCCGCTTGCCGCCCTACTTCAGCGCCTCTCTGCGAAACTCTTCGAAGTCGTCATACACTCCCTGCTGAAACAGTTTCTCGATATAGACCAGAGGGGCTTGAGGAGATTCGGCGTAGTAAATGAAGCGCCACCCTTCGGGCTTCTTCCTGAACACGCCCGAGACCCGGATATCTTCGCCGATCGCTCTGCTGAATCTCATTTTCATTTCGAAATGAAGGTCCCAAACGGCGAGCGCCAGATCGGGCGCGAGCGACTTGGCGCGGACGTTCGACGGCAGCAGCCGCATCACTTCGATGATGGGGTTGGGCTGTTCCGGCGCCAGATAATGCCGTAGCGGGTTCCAGCCGATGAACCAGTCGGCCTGCTCTTCGGCCAAATAGAACGGGACGGCTTCGTCCGTGTCCCACATGTCCAGAACGGTCGCGAAGTCCTGGCTGTTCCAGCGCTCGGCCATCTGCATGATCGTCTCTTCGAGTTCCGCGTTGAGGTCCGCGTCGAGCAGCGACGGGTCGAATTCCGGCGGCGTATCGTGGCCGCTGGCCTCGACCATGCCGCCGCCGGCCGGCCAGATCAGCGCGGCGACGAGCACCGCCCTTTGGGCAAAAACTTTCAGCATCGTGACTTTCCTTACCTTGGTTTCAGGGATGACTATGGTTTTTCGTCGGAAAACCGCTCACCGGGCCGTCCGAGGCCGGCCCATGCTCGTACAGGAGACTTCGAAAGTAAACTGCTCTCTTTGGCCCAAGGGCCGTTTTCGTCGGGACCTGACGATTTCCGCTCGTCGTCGATGTTTGATAGTCTGGCGGCCCCGTGTCGTGCGAGGTTCGCCATGTCGAGCAAAATGGAAGATTTCGGATTCCTTCTTTCCAGGACGTTCGCGACCACCAGAAAGATAAAAAGAAAATGGCCTTACGTGCCCGGCAAGTATTTCGTCCACGATCCGGCGGCCCCCGTCGCCGTCACCACTCTCGGCAGCGTCGCCCTGGCCAAAGAGGTGAGCGACGCGGCCCCCGCGGGGCTCGCCATCGTCGGCAAGGTCGAAACCGAGAATATCGGCATAGAAAAGATCATGCGGAACCTTTTGTCCAATCCCGCCATACGGTTCCTGATCTGCTCCGGCGCCGAGCCGCCGAAACATCTGACCGGCGCGACCATCGTTGCGCTGTTCGCGAACGGCGTCGACGGCAAAAAACGCATCATCGGATCTCCCGCCATGCGCCCGCAGCTTCCCAACGCCTCGCCCGAAGAGATCAAGGCGTTTAGAGAGACCGTCATACCCATAGACATGATCGGATGCACCGACGTCGCGGACATTTGCGCCCGGGTTTCCGAGCTTGCCCGGACGGCGCCCGCGTCCGGCCCCCGCCCGCTCCCGCTCGACGAGGCGGGGACCGCGCCTCTCGTCCCCCGGGACGACGTCGAGACCGTCGCGGTCGAGACCGTCGCGGCGTTCGGCCCCGACCCGCGGCGCATCAAGATGGACAAGGGCGGATATTTCGTCATCCACGTCGAGGATGATAAGCTGACGGTCGAGCACTATGACTACAAGGAGACTCTCCTGCGCGTCATCGAGGGCGACGACGCCCGCAGCATCTATTTCACGCTTATCGACAACGGCTGGGTGACAAGGCTCGATCACGCGGCCTATCTCGGCAAGGAACTCATGAGGGCCGAACTTTGTCGACGACACGGAATCGACTTCACCCAGGACGGCGCTTAGACGCGCCGCCCCCTGACGCACCATGAACAGACTTCTCGCCAACATAATCGCCCGCTCGCGGACCGTGCTCAGCACCCTGGTGTTTCTGCTCATCGTCGGCGCCGTCACCTACGGGCAGATGCCCAAGGAAGCCGAGCCCGAACTCGACGTTCCCGTCATTCTCGTCAACGTGGCGCTCGAAGGCGTCTCCCCCCTCGACGCCGAGCGCCTGCTGGTTCGTCCGTTGGAAGAGCAACTGTCGAATCTGGAAGGCTTGAAAGAGCTTCGAGCGTCGGCCTTCCAGGGCGGCGCGTCGGTGACCATCGAGTTCGACCTCGGCACCGATATCGACGTCGCCCTGAGGGAAGTGCGCAACAAGGTCGATCTGGCAAGGCCGGAAATGCCCATGGACGTGGAGGAGCCGCAAGTCGACGAGGCGCGGGTTTCCATGTTTCCCATGGCGATCGTGGCCTTGTCGGGCAATCTGCCGGAGCGGACCTTGTTCAACCACGCCCGCGAACTCGAAGACCGGTTGATGACCCTGCCGGGCGTTTTCGACGTGGAACTCACCGGCACGCGCGAAGAAATGGTCGAAATCGCCGTCGATCCGGCCCGCGTCCAAAGTTACGGACTCAACGTCAACGACTTGACGCAGGTCTTTTCCCGCGCCAACCGTCTGGTCGCCGCGGGCCGCATCGACACCGGACGAGGAAGCTTCTCCGTCACGGTCCCGGGCCTTTTCGAAAGCGTCGACGACATCCTCATGATGCCCGTCAAGTCGAGCAGCAACGCCATCGTGCGCGTCCGCGACATCGCGGACATCAGGCGGACCTTCAAGGACGCCGACTCCATCGTCCGGCTCAACGGCCGCCGCGCCATCGCCCTCGAAGCCGTGAAGCGCTACGGCTTCAACATCATCGACACCACCGAAGACGTCAAAAGGACGGTCGCGCGCGTCGCCGCCTCCTGGCCGGCCGCGATCAAGACCGACATCATCTGGGACGGGACGAGGAACGTAAAAGACCAGTATTACACCATGCAGAACAGCGTCATATTGGCCATCTTCCTGGTCATGGCCATCGTCATCGGCGTCTTGGGGCTGCGCTCGGGCCTGCTCGTCGGCATCGCCATTCCCGGCTCGTTTCTGACCGGCCTCATGGTTCTCAACTTTTTCGGCGTCACCGTCAGCATGCCCGTCATGTTCGGTCTGCTGATCGCGGTCGGCATGCTGGTCGACGGCGCCATCGTCATCGTCGAATATGCCGACCGCAAAATGGCGGAAGGGCTGCGCCGCAAAGAGGCGTTCGTCCTCGCCACCCAGCGCATGGCGTGGCCGACCATCTCGTCGACCATGACCACGGTCGCCGCTTTTTTCCCGCTCCTGCTGTGGCCCGGCATGCCCGGACAAATGTTGGGTTATCTGCCGAAAACGCTGATTTCGGTGCTGTCCTGCTCGTTGATCATGGCGCTCATCTTCGTGCCCACCCTGGGCGCGCTCATCGGCCGCGTCAGCGACGGCAACCGTCGAACCATGGTCGCTCTCAGCGGCAGCGGCCGGCTGCCGGTCGAACAGTTGACCGGGTTGACCGGATATTACGTTCGCATGCTCGAATTGGCCTTGCGCCGTTCCGGCGTCATCGTGGCCGGCACGGTCGTTCTTCTTCTCGCCGCCGTCGTCCTCTATTCCCAGGCCGGCCGCGGGTTCAAATTCTTCCCCGACCAGGAGCCGCAGCGGGCCGTGCTCCTGGTTCACGCGCTGGGCAATCTCGGAACCCTCGAAAAGGCCCGACTGATAGAAGAAGTGGAGGACCGGATCCGCAACATGCCGGATTTCGAGAACCTCTACACCCAGTCCGGTCTGACCAGCGGCGGCGGCGCCGATGACGTCATCGGCAAGATCGTCATGAATCTCAAATATTGGGCGGTCCGCCGCCGCGGTCCGGAAGTCCTCGCCGACGTGCAGGCCCGTGTTCGAGACCTGGCCGGCGTCCAGATCGAACTCGAGCGGGAGGAAGCCGGTCCGACGGTCGGCCGCCCGATCGTCATCGAACTCTCGTCGCTCTCGTCGCGCGCTCTCTACGACGGTCTGCTCCATGTCCGCCGCGGCATGAACGAAGTGGGAGGCTTTACCAACGAGGAGGACTCGCGGCCCACGCCCGGCATCAAGTGGCAGGTGCAAATCGACCGTCCCCAGGCCGCGCGCTTCGGCGCCGATTTGACGGCCGTGGGCTCCGCGGTGCGCATGATCACCAACGGCGTCAAGCTGGGCGCCTACCGCCCCGACGACAGCGACGACGAGATCGACATCATGGTCCGCTTCACGGACGCCTACCGCTCCCTGCGGCAACTCGACGAGTTGCGCATTCGCACCGACAAGGGTCTGGTGCCGATCAGCAATTTCGTCCGCCGCGTTCCCGTGCCGCAGGAAACCACCCTGTCGCGCGTCGACCGCCGCCGCGTGATGACCGTCGAGGCCGACGTCGAAACCGGCTTGCTGGCCAGCGCGCAGATCGCCGCCCTGCGATCCTGGCTGGAGACCGATCCGGTCGGCGCGCAAGTCCGCCTCAGGTTTCGCGGCGAAGCCGAACAAAGCGCGGAGACCGGCGGCTTCCTTCTGCTCGCCTTTCCCTTCGCCCTGTTTCTCATGGCGGGCATTCTGCTCGTCCAGTTCAACAGTTTCTACAGCGTCTTCCTGATCCTGAGTTCGGTCATTCTGTCCACCATAGGCGTGCTCCTGGGACACGTCGTCCTGCAGTCGCCTTTCTACATCGTCATGTCGGGGATCGGCGTATTCGCCCTGGCGGGCATCGTGGTCAATAACAATATCGTCCTGATCGACACCTATGACCGCCTGATCAAGACCGCGCCCGACGCCTTTCAAGCGATCGTTCAGACCGGCGCTCAACGCCTGCGCCCGGTTCTCCTGACCACCGCGACGACCGCCTTCGGCCTCTTTCCCATGGCCTTGGGCGTGTCGATCGACTTTCTGTCCCGCGAAATCGTCTTTCGCGCCCCCGCGACGCTGTGGTGGCAAATGCTCGCGGTCACGATCATCATGGGCCTGCTGTTCGCCTCCATTCTCACGCTCGTGGTCACGCCGTGCGCCTTGATGCTGCGCGAACGGCGGCGCGGCAAAAAGGAGACGCCGCCCGCGCTTGCCGAATCCCGCCAGCCGACCTTTTGAAGCGGCGGCGCTTTGAGAATGACGAACGAACCCGTAAAATAGGGCCGCCCGAACAAAAGGACCGGGCGTCCGTCCGCTCCATGGGGAGAACACGATGAAGGCGCTACTCAAACAGTTCCTCGATCACGATATTTCACGCCGCGGTTTCGCCCGCGGGCTCATGGCCCTGGGAATGAGCGGCGCCGCGGCCCGCTCCATATCGGCCTCCGCCGCCGCCGCGGAAACGATCTACCCGGACGAAGGTCTGGAAGTCACGGGCACCGGCGGCGACATTCTGGCCGAAACGCTGAAAGCGGCCGGCGTGGAGTATATTTTCAACGTCTCGTCGACCGGCATGTCGCCCTTCTTCGACGCCCTGGCCGTGCGCGGCGACATCAAGCTCATACAGGCCCTGCAGGAGGGGCAGGGCGCGAGCATGGCCCAAGGCTACGAACTGGCCGCCGGCAAGACGGCCGTTCTGATGGTGCCGGGCATCGGGCTGCCCAACGCCATGAACAATCTCTACAACGCCTGGAAAGACCGCTCCTCCATTTTGCTGTTGACCGACGGCAACAACACCGAACTGCAAGGGCGCGACATGTTCCAGCAGATGGACGACTGGATGTCGCCCATGGACGAGTTTTCCAAGTGGAGTTGGCGCGTCGCCAATCCGGGCCGCATCGCCGAGTTCGTGCGCAAAGCCTTCAAGGTCGCCAGCACGCCGCCGGGCGGCCCCGTCTACATCCGCATCCCCGGCAACATCATGGGGACTAAGGAGCTTGTCCAGACCGTTTTCCCCCAATCGCGCTTCGAAGTGCCGATGGAGATCCCGCCCAAGCCGGACCTCATCGAGCGGGCGGCGAAGCTGATCGTCGAGGCGCAAAGCCCGGGCATCACCGTCGGCGCGGAAGTCACGCGCGCGGGCGCCACGGACGACCTCATCGAACTCGCGGAACTCACCGGCATCTCCGTCGCCCAGGGCTACAGCGTCTACGGAGACTTTCCTTTCGATCATCCCCTCTATGCGGGTTATCACGCCATGGGGCTGCCGAGCCTGCCGCGCGACATGGACGTCTTTCTCAATTTGGGCGCCCACATGCCCGATCCGGCGATCTTCACGCGCCCCGTCGGGCCGGCCACCAAGGTGATTCACGCGCGCATCGAATATGACAATATCGCCGACATCTACCCCACCGACGTCGCCATCGCCGCCGGCGTGAAGGAAACCATCGCCGCGCTGACCGACGCGGTCAAAGGCATGGCCACCGCTGAACGCCTGAAGGCGGTCGCCGACGAGCGCATGGACGCGGCCCGCGGCAAATTCGAAACCGCGCGCCAAAGGCGCGTCAAGGCCGCCCAGTCGAAATGGAACGCCGCCCCCATCACCACCGCCCGCCTGGGCGCGGAACTCGACAACGCCCTCGACCGCGACGCCGTCATCGTCGGCGAGGCCGGCGACCGCATCGCCTATCAGTGGCTGGGCGTCTCCCCCAAGGGCCGCCAACTGATCGGCCAGACCACCGGCTACGCCCTCGGCTGGGGCGTCGGCACCGCCATGGGCGCGAAGATCGCCCGGCCCGACCGCCAAGTCGTGGCCCTGGTCGGCGACGGCGCCATGCTGTTCGGCCAGTTGGAGTCCCTGTGGAGCGCGTCGCGCTACGACATTCCGATCATCACCGTGATCTTCAACAATCGAAGTTACGACGGCGAACGCAACCGCATCTATTTGGCCTCGCCCCTGGCGCGCAGCGGCCAAAGGGATCTGTGGAAGGACATGACCTGTTTCCTGGGCAATCCGGACATCGATTACGTGGGCATCGCCGCCGCCTTCGACATCGAGGCCGCCCGCGCCAACGAGCCCGCCGAGCTTGCCGGCGTCCTGCGCCGCGCCGTCGACGTCACCCGCGAGGGGCGTCCCTTCGTGGTCGACGTCAATTTGGCGCAGCGCGGCCTGGCCGCGGGCGTCAACTGGCATCCCGACATCTCGATCGCCGACTTGCGCACGAGAAAGGTTTAGACGCCATGCCCATCGACGCGCCGACCGTCAGCAGGCGGAGGGTTCTGAAGACCGCCGCCGGACTCGGCGCCGCCGCCCTCGCGCCGCCGTCCGCCGTTTCTGCCGCCGAAAAGACGCCGCTCGCGAGAAAGATCCCGTCGTCCGGCGAGGCCGTTCCCGTCATCGGACTGGGCACCGCGCGCGCCTTCGACGTGGGCGTCGGCGGGCCGACCCGCTCCCAACTCGCCCCGGTGCTGCAGAGCTTTTTCGACAACGGCGGCGCGCTGATCGATTCCTCGCCCATGTACGGCCGCGCGGAGCGGGTGGTCGGCGAACTGATGAAAGACATGATCGGCGTCGACGATTATTTCGCCGCCAGCAAAGTCTGGATCGACGGCAAGGACGCCGGGATCGTCCAGATGACCAGATCCATGGCGCTCATGGGCGTCGAGGTCATGGACCTCATGCAGATCCACAATCTCCGCGATTGGCGGACCCATTTGGCGACGCTGCGCGACTGGAAAGACCGCGGCCTGATCCGTTACATCGGGGTTACCACGTCCCACGGACGCGGCCACGACGAACTCGAACAGGTGATGACCGAACAAGACCTCGATTTCGTTCAGTTCAGCTACAATATCGGCGACCGCGCCGCGGAGGAGCGGCTGCTGCCCCTGGCGCGCGACCGCGGGCAGGCGACCCTCGTCAACCGGCCTTACCGGCGCGGGTCGTTGTTCGCCAAAGTCAAGGGCAAGCCGCTGCCCGACTGGGCGGCGGAGGCCGACATCGCCAGTTGGGGGCAGTTCTTCCTGAAGTTCATTCTGGCCCATCCCGCGGTCACCAACGTCATTCCCGCGACCTCGGACTTAGGCCATATGGCCGACAATATGGGCGCGGGCTTCGGGCGCGTCCCCGACGAGGCCATGCGCCGGCGCATGATCGAGCATTTCGAGGCGCTCTAAAAGCGAAAAGGGCGGCCCCATGACCGCCCCTTCGACACGCGCCCGGCGATCCGTGTCCGGACGTTCCGGACGAGACCCCCGCTCAGGCGTTGGGCTCAGCCAGTTTGACCGTTATGGTGCCGTCGTCGTTCCAGTCCGAAATTTCGAGATCGACTCCCAGAATCTCGGCGGTCCGCTCGTAACGAGGCTTCGTCCAGATCTCGAACACTTCCCGTTCGGTCATGTCGAACTGCCCCGGCATCGCGTGTTCGAGCACGTTCCCGAACGGCGATTTGTAGGTGATCTGCCCGGGCGCCCGCTCGACCGTTTCCGCAAGCTGGAAAAAACACGTCGTCTGCTCGAACATGGAGCGCAGCGCCATGTCCGTGTCGCCGGTCTTTTCGATCATCCTGGCGACGCGCTCCATCATCGGCCGCGTCCGCTGGACGTCGTCGATCACCAGTTCTTCGAGCATGTCGTTGTTCTTGGCGAACTGGATGTGTCCCAGCGTCATTTTCACCAGCGCGTCGTTCATCTCGTGCTGATACGAATCGTTGTGATTGAGCGTTTTCAGCACCATGTCCACCGCTTTTCCGAGCATCTCTTCACGGCCCGCGAAGTCGTGTGAAGCCTGCCCCGTGGGGCTGGCGTCTTTGACCGCGTCGGCCACCGCGGCGCCCAACGCCGCTTCCCGGCCCTCGAAGCCGCTATATTGGCCGATCTGTTTCATGCGCCCCGATTCGTGGCCGCCCGCGTAAAGGGCCCCAGCCGGAAGAACGACCCCCGCCAGAACGACGGACCCGGCCATGACGCCGACTTTCGAAAGACTTTTCAACATGGTGCGATACCCTCCTGAATATATCCCTCAGTCTGCCGTGGATTTGCGGATTTGGCAAGAGACGCCGCGCGCGCCGCGCATATTTCGGCTATAGTGCGGACGGGCCGTTCCGGCGCCCACTGAAACGAGGAAGGACGACCATGGCCAAATCGATCGACCGCCACAGGCGGCGCGTGCTCGGCGCCGCGGCCGCCGCCGCGCTGCTGTCCCTCGCCGACCGGCCCCGGCCCGCCCACGCCGCCTCCCATGCCGCGTCCCATGTCGCCGCCCTGGAAGCGGCGAACCGGGACCTGGTGACGAATTTCTGCCGCGACTGGTCGAGCAGGGACGTCGCCCGGCTGCTGCCCTACATTTCCGACACGCTGGAATATCACATGTGGGAAGGCGGCCCCGTCATCAACGGCGCGGCCCAGTTCGAACAGCAACTGGGGGGCTTCATGTCCGGCATGAAGGAGATCGACTGGGTGATCTCCCGCCAGTTCGCCATCGGCGACATCGTCCTCAACGAGCGCATCGACCACTTCATCCGTCCCGAGGGAAGCGGCCAGCCCGACGACCACTTTCACGTCGTCGGCGTGTTCCTGGTCCGGGACGGCAAGATCCGATATTGGAAAGACTACGGCATGCCCGACGAGGCGTGACGGCGGCAACGGTTCGAGAGCAACGGTCAGGGAGAATATGATGACGGAAAAAGACGCCATGGACTATGTCCGCGAACTCCCCGGATTCGAGCGCGGCCACCCGCACTACTTCAAGGACCCCGTGATCGACCACCTGCTCGAGATCGTCCTTCAACTCGGCGCTGAAATCTGGATCAACCGCGACCGTCAAATGGTCATGGAGCATTTGCTGGCGACGGAAGGCAAAGTGACTCCCGAGATGATCGAACGCTTCGAGCCGCCGCCGGAGTTCAAGGAAAAACTCCGCGAACAGCGCCGCAGCTTTACCAGCAGGGTCTACGGCTCCCTTTATCAGGGGCTCGACGACGAGGGAGACGGGACGTTCAATCCCGCCATGTTGGCGGACGGCGAGTCGTGACCGCGCCCGCCGCCCGTGTAAGATGAGCCGGACCCCCTAGCTTTGGCTCCAGGGCAGGCCGTCGCGCCGCCAGCCGTTGACCGCGTTCCGGCGGCGGTTTTCGTCGAGGTCCCCTTCGAATCCCCCGGCGACGTTGTAGCACGCGCCCAGACCCGCCCTCGCGCAGGCCGCCGCCGCCGCCCGCGAGCGCCCGCCCGACCGGCACAGAAAAAGCAGCGTCGCGTCCTTGGCGGCGTCGGTCTCGTCGAGCAGCGCCCGCACGTCCTCCACGAAGTCCGCGTTGCGGCCTTGCGCGTTCTGCCATTCGACGAACAGCGGCGTCTTGCCGAGGTCCGCGATGTCGGGCACGCCGACGAACGTCCACTCGGCGCGGGTGCGCACGTCGATCAGATGCGCGTCCTTGTCCTCTCCGAGCATGTCCCACGCCTGTTTCACCGATACGTCGCCCGCATAGTCGTCTCGAGTCATCCCGCCGTCGCCTCCCTTGCGTCCATGTGATTCGCCGCCATTCTATACCCCACGGGGCCACCCGGCGCACGCGAACCTGTCCGCCGCCGCCCCCAGGCGGTCGCCCGCCCCAAGGAAAAGTTTACAAAAACAGAATAAAATGTATAAATGTAAACCAAAGGAGGGTCGGACATGTTGGGAGAAAGGTTGAAATTGGCGAGAAAAAAAGAAGGTCTGTCTTTGAGGAAACTGTCGGCGCGGCTGGAAGGCGAGGGGCGGGTGTCCGCCCAGGCGCTCGGCAAATACGAGCGCGGCGAGATGCTGCCGGGCTCCGCCGTGCTGATCGCTCTGTCGAAGGCGCTCGGCCAGCCGGTCCGCTACTTCATGAGCCCGATGGCGCTCGAACTGGCGGAGGTGGACTTTCGCAAGACGGCCGCGACCTCGGCCCGCGACCGCGCCCGCGTCGAGGCGGCCGTTCTCGATCACGCCGAGCGCTATCTGACCGTCGAGGAGATTCTGGATTTGGACAGCGCCCGGTGGAACGCGCCGTTCGCGCCGGTGAACCTGTCCGCCGTCGAGCAGGGCGAAGACCTGGCCCTGCGGGTGCGCGCCAAGTGGAAACTCGGCGGCGACCCGATACCGGACATGACGGAACTGCTCGAGGAGCACGGCGTCAAAGTCTCCGTGATCGACCTGCCGCAGGACGTTTCCGGCCTGACCTGTCTGATCGAACGGGCGGGAAACAAGCCGCCGGTGCCGGTGATCGTCGTCAACGCCGGCCACAACATCGAACGCCGCCGCATGACGCTGGCTCACGAGTTGGCGCACCGCGTGATCGATCCGAAATCCTCCGTCGACCAGGAAAAAGCGGCGATGCGCTTCGCCGGCGCGTTCCTGATGCCCGCCGCGCACCTGAAGGAGGAAGTCGGGCGCCGCCGCCACGCCCTCGGCTACCGCGAGTTGATGGAACTGAAATGCCTCTATCGCGTCAGCGCGGCGGCGCTCCTGGTGCGGCTGGAACGGTTGGGGATCGTCGCCCGTTCGACGATGAGCCACTTGTTTCGGACCACCGCGCGCGGCTGGCGCAAACAGGAACCCTTGCCGATCGAGGACGGCGCCGCCGAGAGGGCGCGGCGGTTCGAGAGGCTGTGTTTCCGGGCCCTGAGCGAAACCCTCATATCGCCGGCCAAGGCCGCCGAACTTCTGGACAAGACCGGACGGGAGATTCGGAACGGGGTGAGGGGGCCGCCGCCGGTCTAGTGGACATAAGCGGGCCGGTGGGCGTCGCCGACCATGCCGGAGCGCTTGCTCACTTGAAGCAGGCAACCCCGCAAGGGCGGGGAACTCTCAAGCCACAGCGCGCGAAAACAAGCGCACATCGGGTCATGCCCGCGACGGCGGGCAAGGTCACTTTAGCACAGCCGCCGACGCCGTCCAGGGCGCCGCTCGTAAAATTGTCGAGACGTCGAGGCGCGCTTATCGCCTAAATCGCGCCGTTGCCGTTGCGCCGGTGGCTGTTGGCCTTCCCATTGGACGCGCCGTTGGGCGTCACGTCTTTCATGCCTTCGCGCATGGCCGTCACTTCGTGCTTGATCGGCCTATACGTTCCCATAAGCCGCGCCTCTTGTTGGAACAGTTTGATCAAAATAACAGCCGCCTCCGGGCCACGTTCCGAGAAGGGATTAAGCGCGGGCTGCATCCATGCCTCGATCATCTCTTGCAGCCTCAAGAATTGCACTTGCCGATAGTGCGCAGTGTGCGGGCATTGGGCCGCCGCCGCGTCAAGCATTACCTTTATATCGCGGTAGACAGTGGAGCGGTCCACTTGCAGACGTTCGGCAATACTGTCCACATCCCAATCTTGCGAGAGCAGATCCATGACGTAGGCGCGACGCCCTTGCAGGTGCCGCTTGGCCTCGATTGATTGCTTGCCTGTCACTTGCCGCGCCATGCGCGTGACCTTCCGGCATGGCGGCAAGGGCGTCAAGGGGGAAATGCCGCGGTTATTGCGGCGGAGTTGTCGCAGTCAATAGTCGCAAGACCGGATCGCGCGCGGCATCGCTAAACGCACGCGATTCCGCCATGTTCGAGGGCAAACCGACCTTGCGACAGGTTTGCGCGTTGTCGCAGCCTATAGTCGCAAATCCAGCCGGCGCGCGGCATCGCTAAACGCACGCGATTCCGCCATTTTCAAGGGCAATCCGACTTTGCGACACGTGCCGACCGAATCGCAGCGCCGCAGCGCGGCGCGCGGGAGTATTTTGTCGCAGTCAATAGTCGCAAGACCGGACCGCGCGCGGCATGGCTAAACGCACGCGATTCCGCCATGTTCGAGGGCAAACCGGCCTTGCGACACTTACCCCCCGAATCGCAGCGCCGTGAGGCGGCGCGGCAGGTGTTTTGTCGCAGCCTATAGTCGCAAATCCGAACCGCGCGAGTCATGGCTAAACGCATGCGATTCCGCCGTTTTCGAGGGCAAACCGACCTTGCGACAGGTTTGCGCGTTGTCGCAGGTCATTTTCCGGGCCGAATCGCAGCGCCGCCGCGCGTCTGAAGAAGGAAGTCGGGCGGCGGCGGACGGCCCGGCCCCATATCGACAAACGGCCCGAAATATAGCAGCATCGCAGCCGCCGCGGCCTCGGCGCAGGTGGCGGGCCGCGCCGCCGGTCGGCCACGGACAAGCGCCGCCCGTTCCTTCTCCCCGGCGCATGGGCGCTAGCGAAAAAAGATTGAAAGAATTAGAGACATAAAAATGGTGCTGGCGCTTTTAGGACTTATGTTCTTGGCAATTCGGGCAATTTTGATAATGGCCTGGATAGCGGCCGCCATTTATTCGGTTTCGTTGCTTGTTCTTGAAATCGACGCTAACAGCAAGCTGGGCACCGCGGTCGTGGGTGGTATCGACAGCTTCTTGGCTTGGGCCGGTCTTGTGCCGATAGATTTTTTCCTGATCGTAGTAATAGGGGCAATTTTTCTCTGGGTTTTTGGCAGGTTTATGAAAGGGTGGAAATAGGAATGACGATGACGCAATCGGCGGAAGTCTGAGAATGTTGGATCTGTTGTTGTTGGGGCTCATAATCTTTTCCATGATTTGGGCGGCGATTGCGGTGTTGAGGGCGGTGTTGAGGCTGCTGTTGATGCCGCTGTTGAAGGAGGCGGTCGAGGAAGCGTTGAAGGAAGACGAGGCGAGGCGCCGATGAACGGCCCGCGCCGCCTTAAGGGGGACTGAAGAGGGGACCGAAGGGGGGACTGAAGCGTGAGCAACGGGTTTCAAGGGGTATTGGACCATATACGGTCCGTCGCCGACAGCGAGGCCGCCAAGGGCCGGCTGTTCGAGCGCCTGATGAAGCGCTATTTCACGCAAGACCCGATCTACCGCGACCGTTTCTCCGACGTCCGTCTGTGGTCCGACTGGGCGGCGGCCCGCCCCGGTTTCAGCCGCGTCGACACGGGCGTCGACCTCGTCGCCGAGGAGCGCGCGGGCGGAGTCTGCGCCATCCAGTGCAAGTGCCACGCCCCGCGCACGCGCATCTCCAAGGCCCATATCGATTCCTTCATCTCCGCCTCCAACCGCGACCCGTTCACCGCGCGGATCGTCGTCGATACCGGCGACGAGTGGGGCCCCAACGCGGTGAAGACCGTGACTTCAGTCACGCCGTCGTGCCAGGTGCTGCGTTTCGGCGATCTCGCCGCCCGCCCCTTCGACTGGCCCGATCTGGTCCGCGAACAGCCGGAAGACTTGTCGTACCGCGGCGAGCCGTTCAAGCTGCGCCCCCATCAGCGCGCGGCGTTCGACGACGTGGCCGCCGGCTTCGGGTCCCATGACCGCGGCAAGCTGATCATGGCCTGCGGCACGGGCAAGACCTTCACGGCGCTGCGCATCGCCGAGGACGCCGCCGGCGTCGGCGGGCGCGTTCTCTATCTGGTGCCGTCGATCTCCCTGTTCCAGCAGTCCATGCGCGAATGGGCTGAGCAGCGCGCGCTGCCGCACCGCTATGTCGGCGTCTGCTCCGACACCCGCGCCGGCCGCGCCGACGAGGACGCCGCCCTGGCGGAACTGGAAATCCCCGTCACCACCAACCCCGAAAAGATCTCCCAGGCCCTGCGCGAGGAGCGCGCGGACGCCATGACGACGGTGTTCTGCACCTACCAGTCGCTGCCCATCGTCGCCCGGGCGCAGGACGAGGGCGCGCCGCCCTTCGACATCGTTCTCTGCGACGAAGCCCACAGGACCACGGGCATCGAGCGCCCCGGCGACAAGACCTCGCCCTTCGTCCTGGTGCACAATGCTGCGCGTATCCGCGCCCGCCGCCGCCTCTACATGACCGCGACGCCGCGCCTTTACACCGAGGGCGCGAAAGCCAAGGCCGCGCGCGGCGACATCGACGTCTTCTCCATGGACGACCCCGCCGTCTACGGCCCGGAGTTTCACCGTCTGCCCTTCTCGCGCGCCATCGAGCAGGACCTGCTGTCGGACTACAAGGTGGTGGTGCTCGCCATGTCGGAGCAGCACGTGGACGAGGCCCTGCAGGCCCATCTGGCGCTCCACGGCAGCGAAATCAACATCACCGACACCGCCAAGATCATCGGCTGCTGGCGCGCCCTGCAGGACCCGGAACACGCCCCTAAAGCTGAGAAACCGCGCCGCCTGCGCCGCGCCATCGCCTTCGCCAACACCATCAGGTCGTCCAAACGGCTGGAGGCCCATTGGGACGACATCGTGGACCGCGCCGTCGACCTGCTGCCGGAGCCGGAGCGCGCCCGGGCGCTGCGCTGCGAGACGCGCCACGTCGACGGACAGCATCACGCCCTCGACCGCAAGAACCGGATCGAGTGGCTGAAGGACGACGGCGGCGAAGCCTGCCGCATCCTCTCCAACGCCCGCTGCCTGTCCGAGGGCATCGATGTGCCCGCCCTCGACGCGGTGCTGTTCATGAGTCCGCGTAACAGCCAGGTCGACATCGTGCAGGCGGTGGGCCGCGCCATGCGCAAGGCCGACGGCAAGGACTACGGCTACATCGTCCTGCCCGTCGCCGTCCCCGCGGGGATGGACCCCGCGCGCGCCCTCGACGACAACGAGCGCTTCCGCCCCGTCTGGGGCGTGCTGCGCGCCCTGCGCTCCCACGATGACCGCTTCAACGCCGAGATCAACAAGATCGACCTCAACGAGACGCCGACCCCGCGCCTCATCTTCAGCGGCTTCGGCGAGGACCCCGGCGACCCGTACCAGGCGGCGCTGCCGTTCCAACCCCTCGACCTGCCCCCCGACGCCCTCTACGCCAGGATCGTCGACAAGTGCGGCGACCGCAGATATTGGGAGACCTGGGCCGCGGACGTGGCCGACATCTTCTCCCGTCTGGTCGCCCGCATCGGCGCTCTGCTCGACGACCCCGCCAACCAATCGCTGTCGGACTGGTTCGACGATTTCCACGGCGAGCTCAAAGTCTCGATCAACGGGTCGATCACCCGCGCCGCCGCGGTCTCCATGATGGCGCAGCACATTTTGACGCGCCCGGTGTTCGAGGCCCTGTTCGAGAACTACGATTTCGCCGCCGGCAACCCCGTGGCCCGCGCCCTCGACGCCCTGCGCAAGGACTTCGCGGAGTTCGGCCTCGACAACGAGACCCGCGACCTGGAAAGTTTTTACGAGAGCGTCCGCCTGCGCGCCCGCGGGCTCGACAACAGCGAGGCCCGCCAGCGCGTGCTGATGGAGCTTTACGAGAAGTTCTTCGCCACCGCCATGAGAAAGGAGGCGGAGCGCCTGGGCATCGTCTACACCCCGGTCGAGATCGTCGATTTCATCCTGGCGAGCGCCGACCATGTCCTGCGCGAGTCGTTCGGCGGGCGCCGCTTGAGCGACGAAGGCGTCCACGTCCTCGACCCGTTCACCGGCACCGGAATCTTTCCCGTGCGCCTCCTGCAGTCGCCCCTCATCCGCGGCGAGGACCTCGAGCGCAAATATCACAAGGAGCTTCACGCCAACGAGATCGTCCTTCTCGCCTATTACATCGCCGCGGTGCACATCGAGGAGGCGTTCCGCGGACGCCGCGGCGCGGGTTACGCGCCCTTCGACGGCATCGTCCTCGCCGACACTTTCAACCTGCACACCGAGCGCGCCGGCTTCGCCAAAGCGTGGCTGCCCGACAACAGCGCCCGCGCGGACCGCCAACAGAAGAGTCCGATCGAGGTTATCGTCGGCAACCCGCCCTGGTCCGCGGGGCAGAGAAGTTCCGCGGACGACAACCCCAACGTGGACTATCCGGAACTGGAAACCCGCGTCGCCGAGACCTACGCCGCCCGCTCCACGGCGACGCTGAAGAACAGCCTCTACGACACCTACAAGATGGCGATCCGCTGGGCCTCGGACCGGATCGGCAAGCAGGGCGTGGTCGCTTTCGTCACCAACGGCTCGTGGCTCGACGGCAGCGCGGACGCGGGCGTCCGCGCCTGTCTGGCGGAAGAGTTCGACCTGATCTACGTGCTGAATCTCAGAGGCAACGCCAGGACATCCGGCGATTTGCGCCGCCGGGAAGGAGACAACGTCTTCGGCCAGGGCTCGCGCGCCCCGGTGGCGATTACCCTTCTTGTCCGCGCCCCCCCCCGGCGCCGCCGACCGTGACCGCGGCCGCATCCTCTACCGCGACATCGGCGACTATCTGACCCGCGAAGACAAGCTGAAGTTTCTGCGCGACAAGGGCTCCGTCGCCGGCATCGACGACTGGCGCGAGATCGCCCCCGACCGGCACCATGACTGGCTCGGCCAGCGCGACCGGACGTTCGAGACCTTTTATCCCATGGGGTCGAAACAGGCGAAGGCCGGCAAAGCCGACGACGCGGTCTTCCGTCTGTTCAGCAACGGCTACAAGACCGGGCGCGACGCCTATCTCTACAACTTCTCCCGCGAGAGTTGCGCGGAGAACGCCCGGCGCATGGTGGACGACTACAGGGCGGCGCTCGGCGAATTGAAGGAAGGCAAGGACCTGCGTGACGCCGTGGACCGCCATTCCTCTCACGTCCGTTGGGACCGGGAACTGAAGAACAACCTGAAACGACGGAAAGAGGTGGTATTCGCGCCCGACAACATATGGACGACCCAGTACCGTCCCTTCGTCAAGCAGCACTGTTACGTCGATTACGTTCTGGTAAACAGCAAGGGCCGGATGGACAGCATGTTTCCCGCCGCCGACAGCGGCAACCGCGCCATCTACGTGTCGGGCGTCGGCTCGACCAGACCGTTCTCCGCGCTCATGGTCGACAGGATGCCGGACCTTCACTTCGTTGCGTTCGGCCAGTGCTTCCCGCGTTACCGCTACCGGCAGCCCGCCGCCGCGCAAGACGCGCTGCCCGGCATCGCGGCGAAGATCGAGCGCGTCGACAACATCTCCGACGTGGGCGTCCGCGCCGTGCGCGTCCGCTACGCCGACAATACCATTACCAAGGACGACGTCTTCGCTTACGTCTACGGCGTCCTTCACGCCCCCGCCTACCGGGAACGCTTCGCCAACGATCTGACCAAAGCCTTGCCGCGCGTTCCCTTCGCGCCGGACTTCCGCGCCTTCGCCGACGCCGGCGCCAGGCTCGCCGACCTGCACCTCGGCTACGAGACCGGCCCCGAATATCCCCTCGACGTTATCTTCGCCGGCGAGGGCGAGCCGGAACCAGACCACTTCCGCCTCGGCACGCGCCGGATGCGCCTCGACGACGACAAGACGACTCACAAGACGACTCTGGTCGTCAACGATCATATCCGCCTCGCCGGCATCCCGGCAGAGGCCCACGACTACGAAGTCAACGGACGCACGCCCCTCGGCTGGCTCATCGACCGCTACCGCATCGCCCGCGACAAGGAAAGCGGCCTCGTCAACGACCCCAACGCCTGGTTCGCCGACGACCCGCGCGGCCTCGCCGCCGCGGTCCGCCGCGTCGTCCATCTCAGCGTCGAGACCGCGCGACTCGTCGCCGCGCTGCCCGCGCCCTTCGACGACGACGACCAGTGAACGGCGTCCTCAAAAGAGCGACAGCACCCAGGCGACGATCAGAACCAGTCCGAGCACCACGCCGAAGATAAACGGTTTCATGAACTTGCCTCCCCAAAATTGGTCCGCTGGACGAGCGCCATCGTATCACGCTATGACTCATTCTATCACGCCCCGTCGCTTTATGAATCGGGCCGCCCGCCGGATCGACCAAAACCAGGCAGCCTCCCATGTCGGACAAAGCTCTTTCCCCCACGCGCCCGCCGGGCCTCAGCCCCCGGGGCCTAAGCCCGCGGGGCCTCAGCAGCGGCGCGGGGCTGGCCCTCGGCGTCGTCTTCATCATGGCCTTCGTCGCCCTCGTCTGGGCGCTCAGGCCCTTCATGGTGGACGTGGTCTTCCCGCCGGACCAGGGCGGCGGCTGGTATCTGTGGCAGCGGCCCGAGGCCACCTTCTGGAGCCGCGCCACCGGCTGGACCGGCTACACCCTGCACCAGATCTTCCTGTGGACCGTGATCTATCTGGCGCAGACAAGAAAGCTGACATATTCGCGCCTGCTGCACCCGTTGAACGTGACCGCGCTCGCGGGCAACGCGGCGTTCGTCGTCCTTCATCTCGTCCAGACCACGTTCTGGTACGACGGACTGGCGCAGGACGTGAGCATCTGGAGCTCCCAATGGGCGGTGATCTTCCTTCTGGTCATGGTCCTGCTGATGGAGAACAAGCGCCGCGGCCTCGCCTTCGGCAAAAAGGCGGGCGTCCTTTACGGACCCGGCGAGGTGGTGCGCAAATATCACGGTTATTATTTCGCCTGGGCCGTCGTCTATACCTTCTGGTATCACCCCATGGAGGCGACCCCCGGCCATCTGCTCGGCACCCTCTACACGCTGCTCATCATGCTGCAGGGCAGCCTGTTCTTCACCCGCGTCCACGTCAACAGGTACTGGACCATCTGGAGCGAGGTCATGGTGGTCTTCCACGCCGCCATGATCGCGGTCATGAACGCGGACGGCTCGTGGCCGATCTTCGCCTTCGGCTTCGCCGGCGTCTTCGTCATCACCCAGGTCCACGGGCTGGGCCTGAGACCCTGGCTGCGCTGGGGCTTCGTCGCCGCCTACGCCGCCGCCGCCGTCGCCGCCTACCTGTTCGTCCAGACCTGGTCGCCGGTCTACGCCATCCTCGGCATTCCGGCGACGGAACTGACGCTGGTCTTCATCGTGGCGCTGGCGGTATGGCTGGCCATGGCCGCGGGCTCGCGCCTGTTCCGGCGCGCGGCCCCCGCCTGACCGCTTCGACTCACACGGTCGGCTTGACGTTGGTGTTGAGCCGGAACAGGTTGGCCGGATCGTAGCGGTTCTTGAGCGCGACCATGCGCTCCAGATTGCCGCGGTAGGCCCTCAAGGCGGCCAGGTCGTCCTCGTCCCCCTGAAAGTTGCTGTAGGCGCCGATGGTGTGGGGCTTCATCATGGCGTTGAGGCCGCGCATGTGCGCCACGTTCGCTTCCGAATCGCTAGGGTCGGTCCAGGCGCTCGCCAGGACGAAGTCGTATTTCGTGGTCCGGTGGGGATAGGCCATGGCGTCGGGCGCGGGGTCGGCGATGGCGCCGCCCACCAGTTGAAAGCCGATCATCATGCCCCGGTCCGCGCCCCTGATCTCGCCGCTCAGGGTGTCCAGACGGTCGAGCAGGACGTCCACCGCGCCTTGACTCAGTTCCGGCAGCATTCCGCCGCCGCTGTAATATTGCTGGCTGCCGTAGGTCGAGTCGCCGAGGCGCTGAAGCGCCGCGTAGTCGATCGGGGCCATGCGGCTCCTCGTCGGCGCGCCGAACGCCAGAAGCGGCGCCAGCACGCGCTCGCCCTGCGCCAGATCGCCCGAATAGCAGAACGTGACGGTGACCGCCGGCGGCGCGCCTGCGCGCGCGAACGTCAGCAGGTCGACCGACAGTTCGTTGGGCGCGGCGGCGGAAAACGCGCCGTAGAAATCCACCAGGTCGCGCGCCTGCGCCGGAGGCCAGGCGACCTGCCCCGCCAGCACCTTCGGCCCCAAATCGTGCAGCCGGTACTCGAACGACGTGACCACGCCGAAATTGCCGCCGCCGCCGCGCAGCCCCCAATAGAGGTCCGGGTTCTCGTCCGCGCTGGCGCGCCGGAACGCGCCGTCGGCGGTGATGACGTCGAACGACAGCACGTTGTCGCAGGTCATGCCGAAGCGCCGCGCCAGCCGTCCGACGCCGCCGCCCAGCGTCAGCCCGCCGACGCCCGTATGGGACACGGTGCCGGCAGTCGTCGCCAGCGCGAACTGCTGGCACTCGGAGTCGAGATCGCCCAGCAGCGCGCCCCCTTGCGCCCGCGCCCGCTTGGCGGCGGGGTCGACGCGCACCCCGCGCATGGGCGCGAGGTCTATGGTGAAGCCGCCTTCGCACGCCGACTGCCCCGAAATGCTGTGCCCGCCGGCCTTGACCGCGACCAGCAGGTCGTTGCCGCGCGCGAAGTCCACGGCGTTCTTCACGTCTCCCGCGCCCCAGCAGCGCGCGATCAGCGCGGGTCTGCGGTCGAACATGGCGTTGAACACGCGCCGCGCGTCGTCATAGCCGGGGCTGCCCGCGAGCAGCAACTCGCCGCGCAGGCTCTTTTGGAACTCCTTGAGGGCGCTGCGGCTGACGACCGTCTTGCCGCCGCCGCGCGTCGCCACCTCCACGTCCGTCACGATTTCCGTCAGCCGCGCGGCGATCCCCGCGCCCAGCGCCTGGCTGAGCGGGAGTCCGCCGAGCAGCGCCGCGCCCAGCGCCGAGCGCGTGAAGCCGCGCCGGTCGAGCGTCCGCGATGCCGCCCTGTGGTTCATGTCGAAATGTCCCCTCATCCTCTGTCGTCACTCCTCCCGCGCGATGGCGTGGAAGGTCTTGTTCCTGCACAGATAGCCGTCGAGGCAGAACACGTTGAGGACGCCCAGATCCGCGCGTCCGATGCCGCCCGTCGCTGACCGGTCTTCCGTCAGATAAGCGGCGCCCGTGACCGGCGTCGTCTCCGGCAGGATTTGATAGTTGCGGATGATGGCGTATTCCACGCCCGAACTCGCGAGGTTCTCCTCCGCCTTGCCCTTGTCGTCCAGGACCGGGCCGAACATGGGCCGCATCGACTCCGGATAGACGTGGCTGCTGTCGCCCACGCCCACGGAACTGTTCAGAATGACGCGCCCGACGCCGGTCCTCGCGGCCCATTCGGTGATATGCGCCTGGGTGGTTTCGTAAAACGCCTTGTTCGGCTTCAGCGGCGACACCGCCAGGGCGTTGAAGACCGCGCGGAAGGAGGCGGACTTGAACGCGGCCTCCACGTCCGCGCCGTCGAGGGCGTCGCCCGTCACGTAAGAGACGTCGAGACCTTCGAGACGGCTGCGGTCCGACGTCGGACGCGCGAACACGGTCACGTCCTTTTCGCCGGCATTGACGAGTTGTTTGACGATCTCCGCCCCCAGCCGCCCGGTGCCTCCGAACACGAGCACGCCGTCGGCGCGCGCGGGAACGAAAGCGGCGGCGATGGTCAAGGCGGCCAAGACCGCGAAGACCGCGGCGCGGATCGGATGCCCCATGACGTACACTCCTTTGCTGTCGATGCTCAGTATGGGCGACGCGCGGCGCGAGGGCCAGAGGTAAAATGCGCCCCCGGTTCGGACCCCCGTGCTTTTCGACCGGCTTTCCGGTAAGGTGGCGCGCCGCACAGACCCCGGAAGGAGACCGTTCATGCGCCCGTACATTCCCCACCTCGACGCCAACGCGCTGGCCTGGGAGGAGATCCTCGATACCGGCGCCAAGCGCAAGGTGCTCGGCCGCGACCTCGAGACCGGATCCGATACCTCTTTCGTGCGCATCCCGCCCGGCTGGAAAGGCCCCGCGGGCGCGCACTATCACTCGTCCTTCGAAGAAGCCCTGGTGCTGAGCGGCGACGTGGACCTGAACGGCAACGACCTGCTGGTCGGCGGCTCCTATCTCTACCGGCCCGGCGGGATCGTCCACGGCTGGGTCGATCATTCTTCCGGCGGCTCGGACATCATCATCAAGATGGGGACGGACACGGACCTGATCTCCGTCGGTCCGCCCGAGCACGATCACGAATACGATTATCCCTCCGCCCGCGTCCCCGACGGGCGGCCCCATATCGTCCATCTGCGTACGGGAGAGCGGCCCTGGGAACCCCGGAAGGGCGCGCCGGACGGGGTCCATGAAAAGATCCTCAGCCGCGACCGGGACACCGGCGCGGAAACGCTGATGATGCGCATCGACGAGGGCTTCGAGGGCGATCTTTCCCTGCCTTCGGACGCGACCTGGGAATGGGTCGTGGTCGAGGGCGGCATGTCCCTCGCCGACGGCAAGACGTTCGGCCGGATCGGCTACAGTCACCGGCCCGCGGGACAGGGCGAGACGGTCATCGCGGCGGCGCCGGACGGCTGCACGCTTCTCATGTGGCGCGAGGGTCCGGGCGAGTCTCACCCATAGCCGGGCGCCAAGTCCACTTCATCGCGCTGAAGTTCGAACATCCGGGCGTACCAGCCCCCGGCGCTCATGAGCTTCTCATGGCTGCCGCGTTCGGCGATGCGCCCGTTCTTGACCACCAGAATCTCGTCCGCGTCGACCACCGTGGACAGGCGGTGCGCAATGGTGAGCGTCGTGCGCCCCCGGCACAGCCGCCGGAGCGCCGTCAGCACGTCTTTTTCCGTTTCCACGTCGAGGTTGGACGTGGCCTCGTCGAGCAGGACGATGGGGGCGTCCTTCAGGATCGCGCGCGCGATGGCGACGCGCTGCCGTTGGCCGCCGGACAGCTTCGCGCCCCTTTCGCCGGTTTCGGTGTCGAACCCGTCGGGCAGGCTCCCGATCCAGTCGAGCAGGTTGGCCTGCCGCGCGGCGCGCTCCATCTCGTCCCGCCCGGCGTCGGGTTTGCCCATGCGGATGTTCTCGCCGATGGTCGAGTTGAATATGTAACTGTCCCGGGAGACCGCGGAGATCCGCTCTCGCAGTTCGGTCAAGGGAAAGTCCCGCACCCGCACGCCGCCGATGCCGACCGCGCCCGCCTGCGGGTCCCAATGGCGCATCAGCAGATTGAGGACGGTCGACTTGCCCGCGCCCGTCGGCCCGACCAGGGCGACGTGTTTGCCGGCCCCGATGTCGAGGCTGAGGCCGTCGAGGATTTTCCGGTCCCGCGCCCAGGCCGCGTCCTCGGCGTCATATTCGAAATCGACCCGTTCGAAACGCACCGACGGCTCGACCGCGCCGGGCCCCGTTTCCACCAGGTCCGTCACCTCCGGCTTTTGGTCCATCAGTTCGAAGAACCGCCGCGCGCACGCCACCGAGACGCGGAAATCGTTGTAGGCGTCGCAGAATTCGAGGCCGGTCCTGAAGCCGGTGACGGCGATGGCGAAAACGACCGGAATGTCTCTCAACGGGTCGATCAGCCCCCGGTTGGCGAGCGAGACCGCGGCCCAGGCGGTCGCGGCGGCGGCGGCGGCGGCGAGGGCTTCGTTGACGCCGCGCTGCAAGGCGTCCGCCTTGAACAGGCGTTCCTGGCCCGCCTGCAGTGTCTTGCCGAGGCGCGCGATCTCCCGCGCCCGCCGTCCGCCGTAGTTGAACGCCACCGTGTCGCGGATGCCTTGAATACTGTCGGTCAGGCAGGCGTTGACCCGCCCCTGCATGTCGCGCCATTCGCGGCCGCCGCCGCGGCCCAGCTTGGCGAGCATGACGGGGCCGACGAAGGCGACGGCGATGAAGAACGGCGCCATGGTGAGCGCGAGCAGAGGGTGGACGGTCCACAGATAGCCGAGCAGAATGACGGGGACGAAGACGACGCTCACCGCGGGCGCCAGCGTGTGCGCGTAAAACGGTTCGATGCGCTCGCAGTCGCTCATCACGCGGGCGACGGCCTCGCCCGATTGCAGTTTGGCGGTCTTGGCGGGCGCGAGCGGCTCCATGGAGTCGTAGAACAGGTTGCGCAGCCTGGCCAGGAGCACGAAGGCCACGTAATGTCCGGAAAACTGTTCCAGATAGTGGCTGACGCCCACCACGGCCGCCGCCGCCGCCAGCCAAAGCGCGCCTTTCCAGAGGACCGCGGCGGAGGGGTCCGCCGCATAGTAGAAGATCGTTCCCGCGGCGACCGCGATCAGCGCCGTGTCGCCCGTCAGCTTGACCACGCGCATGGCGGCGGAAAACGCCATGGTCCACTTGAGCGGCGCCAGCACGCGCAGCAGACGTTTCATGACATCCCAATCGCTTGTCATGCTCGGGCGGCCTCCCCGCCTTCGAGGCCGCGGGTCTCGGTCTCTCTTTTCGTTCTCACCATGCGCGCGTAGAGGCCGTCCCGTTTCAACAGGTCCTCGCGCGCGCCGTCTTCGACGATGCGGCCTTCGCTCATGACCATGATCCGGTCCGCCCGTTCGACCGTCGACAGGCGGTGGGCGATGAGCAGCACGGTCTTGTCGCGGGTCAAGCGCTTCAGCGCCGCGGTCAGGTCGAATTCCGTTTCCACGTCGATCTGCGACGTGGGCTCGTCGAGCACGACGATGGGCGCGTCTTTCAGCAGCGCCCGCGCGACCGCGAGCCGTTGAACCTGTCCGCCGCTCAAGGCCAGGCCGTGTTCGCCGACCATGGTGTCGAACCCTTTGGGAGTCGACATGATGTCGTCGTAGAGTTCGGCGGCGCGGGCGGCGGCCTCGAGGTCTTCTACGGAAGCGTCCTCCCTGGCGACGCGCAAATTGTCGGCGATGGTGCCGAAGAACAGAAACGGGTCCTGCGGGACCAGCGCGATCTGCGCCCGCACCCAGTCCACGGGAAGGTCTTCGACGGGCCGCCCGTCGAGGGTAATGCGCCCCGCGTCCGGCTGAAGGGTGCGCAAGAGAAGGTTGGTCAGCGTGGTTTTGCCCGACCCGCTGTGTCCGATCAGGGCCAGCGTTTCGCCCGCGTCGATCCTGAAGCTCACGGCCTCCACCGCCGGCGCGGCGCTGCCTTCGTAAGTGAACGAGACGTCGTTAAGTTCGATGACCGGGCGCTCGAGCTTTGCGGGCGCGGTCTCGTTCGCCGCCCTGTCGCGGACGCTCGGCGTCTCGTCGAGGAAGTTGAGGATTTTGTTGGCGACCTCGCGCCCCACGGCGCCCGCGAAGAAGAATTTTCCGAGCGCGCCCAGCGTTTTGGCGAACAGCGAACTGGCGAGGATCAGCGCCGCTACTTCGCCGGCCGAGACATGGCCGCCGTCGAAGCGCAGCAGGGCGGCGACGGCGATCACCAGGGTCGAGCAGAGCGCGAAGCCGAAATCGACGACGGCGATCATCATCTGGTTGACGAACAGGAGTCCCATCGTTTCCCGGCGCAGGTCTTCGTTGGCCTTGCGCATCCGCTCGCCGCGCGCCCGGCTCAAATTGAACGCTTTCAAGGTGGACATGCCTTGAATCGAATCGAGAAAGCGGGCGCTTTGGCCGTCCAGCACCTGCGAGTAACGGCGGCTGACATCGGTAAAGGATGAAGAGACGGCGCGGATGAACAGGGGCGTGACGGGAATGCTCACGATCAGCGCCAGCCCCACCGCCCAATCGACCCCCAGCACGAACAGGCACAGGAGGACGGGCGTCCCCACGCCGACGGCGAATTGAATGAAATAGACGCCGTAGTAATTTTCGAGCCAGTCCATGCCGTCGACGGCGGCGTTGACGATCTCCCCCGTCCGGCCCTTGCCCAGCAGGCCGGGGCCCAGCTTCAAGGCGTGGCGGTAGACGAGGTCGCGCACGGAGACTTTGGTTTCGGCGCTCGCTTTCGATTGGGCGGTGCGGGAAAGCCAGGCGAATCCGAATTTCAACAGGCACAGGAGAGCCAGGACGCCGGCCAGGCCGGTCAGCAGGTTCCGCCCCGCCAGCGCCCCGTCGAGCGCCATGCCCAGCACATAAAACAAGGCGAGCGTCAAGGCGATGTCCGCCAGCCCCGCCGCCGCGCCCGCGACGATCCATGTTCGGGTGGTCTTGTGGATGAGCCGCTTGTCCAGACCCAGCATGGGCGATTCCCGAAATCTTGACGCGCGTTGGAGGTTAGGCCGATCGGGCCGCGAATACCATACCGCGCCGCGGCCGTTCGTCAGCCGGAAAACCGGCCGAACGGCACGACCTTGTTGTCCTTGTCGTGTCCGATGTCGGCGCGGCCGAGATAGGGGATGCCCGACCGCGCGCACCAGTGTCTGGCGACGTCCTCCTCCGTCTGGCCGAAATCGGGGTCGTTGGGCGCTATCTCGCTGCACCGCCCGAGCATGATGCCCGCGGCCTTTCTGATCTCCGGATTGCTGGTGATGTGGCACAGCGCGCGGTCGATCCTGTAGATCGGCTCCGAAACCTCTTCCAGCATCACGACGTGACCGGACAGGTCCGGTTGATGGGGCGTGCCCAGCAGGTGACTGAGGATCGTGATGTTGAAGGCCGCCGTCTTGCGCGAAGGCGATACGGACGCTTCCAGAGACCGAGGCGCGCCTTCCGCCAGAAAGCGAAGCGCCCGGCGCACCGCCTCGCCGCCGCCGGGGCGGGCCGCGTCTATGACCATCGGCCCGTGCGCCGGTCGGCCGATGCCGTTCTTGTAAAGCGCCGCCAGAAGGGCGCCGGTGTCGCTGTAGCCCAGATAGAGCTTGTCGTTCGCGGCCTCCGACAGTTTGCCGTCGATGAGGTCGACGAGGCGGCACGAGCCGTAGCCGCCGCGGGCGAACCATACCGCGTCGACGCTCTCGTCGTTGGCCACCTCCGTGAACGCGCGGGCGCGCGCCTCGTCGTCGCCGGCGAAATGCCCCGAGGACAGAAAGCACTGGGGATGAAAGGCGAGTTCGGGGGTGTTGTGCGGATATTGCGCGGCGGCGAGGGCCGCGGCCCGCGCAGCGACGCTCTCGTCGATGCGCCCGCCGGGAGCCACTATGCCGATCTTGAGACGGCCTTTGTCCGTCATCCGCGCCTCTCTTCACGCCGTGCTTTGCCACGAGCCGTCATTCTCTTTAGCTTTGTCCCATGACTCGAAACAAGCACTATTTCCTGTGCGGGATCGGCGGCAGCGGCATGATGCCCCTCGCTCTGCTGCTCCGCGGCCGGGGGCACGAGGTCGCCGGCTCGGACCGTTCGCTGGACCAGGGCCGCACGCCCGACAAGTTCCGGTTCTTGCACAGGCAGGGCATCCGCCTTTTTCCGCAAGACGGCAGCGGTCTGACCGACCCCGGCCAGATTCTGGTCGCCTCGGCGGCGGTCGAGGACGGCGTGCCCGACATGGCCGCCGCGGCGCGTATCGGCGCGCGGCGGATGACGCGCGCGGCGCTTCTGGCCGACCTGTTCAACGCCTCGCCGCGCCGCGTCGCCGTCGGCGGGACCAGCGGCAAGTCCACGACCGCGGGCATGATCGGCTGGAGTCTCCACCGGGCGGGGCAGGGCCCCACCATCGTGAACGGCGCGGTCATGAACAACTTCGCGACGGCGGCGGCGCCTTTCGCGAGCGCGGTCGTCGGCGGCGGCGACGTCTTCGTCAGCGAAGTCGACGAGAGCGACGGCTCGATCGCGCTGTTCGCGCCGCGCGTCGCCGTGTTGAACAATATCGCCCTCGATCACAAACCCCTCAAAGACCTGCGGGCGTTGTTTCGGGACTTCGTGAACAAGGCCGAGACCGCCGTTCTCAACCTCGACGACGACGAGACGGCGCGCGTCGCCGCCGAGCGCGCGACCGGCGCGACCGTCACGTTCAGTCTCGCCGACCCGTCCGCGGACCTCTTTGCCGAGGACTTGATCTCTAAGCCCGGCGGCGTCGCATTCGCGGTCACGGACCGCGCGGGGCCCGCCAAGGCCCGCGCCGAGGCCCGCGTCAATCTTCCCATGCCCGGCCGCCACAACGTGTCGAACGCCTTGGCGGCGCTCGCGGCGGCGCGCGCCTGCGGCGTGTCTCTCGATGACGCCGCCGCCGCCCTGGGCGCGTTTCGCGGCATCGGGCGCAGGCTCGAACCGGTGGGCGCCGCGAACGACGTGACGGTCATCGACGACTTCAGTCACAACCCCCACAAGATCGCCGCGGCGCTCGACACGCTGCACGACGTTCCGGGGCGGCTGCTGGTCATGTTTCAGCCCCACGGCTTCGGCCCGCTGGCGCTCATGAAAGACTCACTTGTCGACTGCTTCGCATCCGGCCTTCGGGATGAGGATGTGCTGGTCATGACGGAACCCGTCTATTACGGCGGCACGGTGGAGCGGACCGTTTCCGGCGCGGACATCGCGCGCGCGGTCAGGGCCCGCGGGCGTCAGGCGTTTTCGTTTTCCGACCGCGCGGCGTGCGCCGACAAATTGATCGCAGCGGCGCGCCCCGGCGACCGCATCGTCGTCATGGGCGCGCGCGACGATACGCTCTCGCACTTCGCCGCCGAGTTGCTGGGCCGCCTGTGACGCCGCGCTCAAGGCGGGGTCTTCGACAGTTCGACCTTGTTGCCGTCGCGGTCGTAGGCGGCGAAATATCGAATGACGCCCTGGTAGATCGCATCGACCATTTTTTGCAAATGCTGGTCCGTGACCTGGAGGGTCGGCAAGGCGCCGCCGCTGCCGCCCAATCCGGCCACGAAAACGATCTGCCAGTCGAAGCCGTCGCGCACGGTCTCTTCGACGACCGCTTCGAACGTGGTGATCAGGTCGAGCGTCTTGTCGTTGTACATGCAGGGCTCGATCGAAAAGTCGGAGTTTTCGTCCCCGGGGCCGTGCCCCTCCCTGTATTCGATTTTCGAAAAGACGAACAGAATCCGCTGCGGCTCGGGCTGCTTGCGCGCCATGTCTATGAGTTCGTCGAAGGACAGCATGGGGCCTCCCGGCGTCTTGCCCGGCGGAACGGATGCGGGCGGGAAAGAGATCGGAAAGGGATTGTTCCGCGATGTCAACATGCAAAAGGAAAGATCCGGCGCGCGTCCTCTTCAATCGGACCGTTCGATCTGGCACTATCGCGAATTCCGGTCCGCAAATGCGGACGATCGAACGGGTGCAAAACATGATGCGACTCCTGATCACGCGAGCGGCGGCATTCTCAAGCGCGCTGCTTTTGGCGGCCTGCGCTGTATCGCCGAACAGCGCGGCTTACAAGGACGCGAGGGGGCCTTACGACGTGAAAGTCGAAGACGGCCTGATCCTCAACGACCCCGTACAGGGGCGCGACGTCAAGTTTCGCGTCGCTTATCCGGACGGGGAGGGGACGTTCCCCGTCATCGCCTATTCCAACGGGGCGTTCTGTTTCACCCACATGTACGCCAACGTCACCGATCATTGGGCGTCGCACGGCTATGTCGTGGTGCAGCCCTATCATCTGGACACGCCGGGGTCCGGCGGCCGGCCGGATTTGAGCCGACGGGACGCGCTCCTGTTGTCGCGGCTGCGGGACATGTCGTTCGCGCTGGACGCCCTTGACGGCATCGAAGCGGCGGCGCCCGGCCTGGCCGGCAAATTGAGCCGCGAACGCGCGGCGGTCGGCGGCCATTCCTTCGGCGGCATGATCACGCTCGTCAAGTCGGGTATTCCGCTGACCATTTCCGAAGACGGCTCGCCCGCGGACTATTCCGACGACCGGTTCGACGCGGCGGTCGTCATGAGCGGCGTCGGCCAGATGGAGCAAATGGCGCCCGACGCCTTTTCCCATATGAACCGGCCGACATTCGCCTCCGGCGGCACCCTCGACGTCGGCAATGTGGGCGACGGCAATAGATATCCCTGGGAGTGGCGTATGGCCGCGTACTACGAAGCGCCGCCGGGCGAAAAATACGGACTCGTTTTGGACGAAGGCGACCATTATTTGGGCGGGCTCATTTGCCGGGACGACCGGGACCTCGAAGCCGACCCCGAGGGCGTGGCGATCGTCAACGGCGCGTCGACGGCGTTTTTGGACGCCTATCTCAAGGGAGACCGCCGGGCGCGTCGGTTCCTGAAAACCGCGGACTTCGATGAACTCACCGGCGGCCGCGCCTCGTTCGACAGAAAATAGGACACGCGCCCCAAGGCGCCTCGGAACCCGACGGGCATGCGCGATCTCAAGATCATCATCATAGGGGCGGGCATCGGCGGCCTCGCCGCGGCCTTGGCGCTTCTGCGCGCCCGCTTCGAGGTCGAGGTCTTCGAGGCGTCCCCGGAACTGGGCGAGATCGGCGCGGGTCTGTCGCTCGGACCCAATTGCACGAGGCTGCTCACTCACCTCGGTCTCGACGCCGCGCTCGAGGACAGGATCTGCTTGCGCACCCGCGGCACGGTGAGGAACGGCGCCACGGGCGAGTTGCTGCTGAAGCCCTACGAGGGCGGGACGACGGAAGACCGGTTCGGTTCGCCGTATTATTTCGTCCATCGCGCCGACCTGCACGGCGCGCTGGTCGACGCGGTGCTGGCCGCGGACCCGTCTTGCATTCACGCCGGGCGGACGTTCACCGCGTTCGAGGCGGCGGGACCTGAGGTCGAAGCCCGGTTCGCCGACGGCGGCGCGGTCGCGGGGGATCTCCTGGTCGGCTGCGACGGCATAAGGTCCGCGGTAAGAGCGCGCCTTTTCGGCGCCGACGCCCCGCGCTTTACCGGCAACGTCGCTTGGCGCGGTCTCGTCCCCATGGCCGCCCTCGAAGGCGTCGCGGAGCGGACCGCCTCGGGCCTCTGGGTCGGTTCGGGCCGGCATATCGTCTATTATCCCGTGCGCGGGCACACGCTTATGAACTATGTCGCGGCGGCCGAGACATCGGGGTGGGAGGTGGAGGACTGGAACGTGCGCTCCGAGGTTTCCGAGCTGCTCGCGGCGTTCGACGATTGGCATGAGGACGCTACGAACATGATCGCCGCGACGCCGCCCGACCTTTGCTACAAATGGGCGCTCTTCGACAGGGACCCTCTGGACGCATGGAGCCGCGGCCCGGTCACGCTCCTGGGCGACGCGGCGCACCCCATGCTGCCGTTCCTGGGTCAGGGCGCGAGCATGGCGGTCGAGGATGCCGTCGTACTGGGCCGCTGTCTCGCAAAAGCGGACGGCGTCGGGCGCGCTCTCGCCTTATATGAAACCGCGCGCAAGGACCGCGCCAATTGGGTGGTGCGCGAATCGCGCAAGTCGGGCCGGCGTTTGCATCGAAAAAACGTCGATCCGGCAACGTTCGACGGCGACCAGGTCATGCAGGGGTCTCGTCTGTTCCCCTATGACGCGGCGACGGCGCCGGTTTGACAATCGCGGATCGAGATATCATGGCCGACGACCACGACATGATTTTGCATCATTACGACGCTTCGCCTTTCGCCGAAAAGGTGCGCGTCGCTTTCGGCATCAAGGGTCTGGCATGGCGTTCGGTCGACGTGCCCGTGCTGATGCCCAAGCCCCGTCTCACGGCGCTCACCGGCGGCTACCGGCGCGTTCCCGTCATGCAGATCGGCGCCGACGTCTATTGCGATTCTCAACTGATCGTCCGTGAAATCGACAACCGTTTTCCCGAACCTACGTTGTTTTCCGGCGGCCGCCGCGGCATGCCCTTCGCGCTCGGCCTGTGGGCCGATCAGGCGTTTCTCAAGGCGTCCATGGGCCTCGTCAACGCCAATTTCGGTGAAACCTACACAGAGGACTATAAACGCGACCGGGCCCGGCTGCGGGGCCGCCCGTTCGACCTGAAGGAGATCAAAAGACGCCAACCCTGGTTCAAGGACCAGTGGCGCGCCTTTGCCGCGTGGCTCGAAGACCATCTGAGCGACGGCAAGTCGTGGATCATGGGCGACGCGCCCGGTCTCGCCGACATCAACGGATATATGAATGTCTGGTATCTCGCGCGCGCTTTTCCCGCGGGGGCCGACCTTTATCTCGACGAGTTTCCTTTCGTGCGCGCATGGGCGAGGCGCATGGCGGAAAAAGGCCACGGCGCGAGGACGGAACTCGACCCGGCGGAGGCGCTGGATATCGCCAAACGCGCCGCGCCTCGAACGACGCCCGCCCGCGACCCCGACGATCCGAACGGCCGCGCCCCCGGCGACCCGGTGACCGTGACGCCGGCGGACTACGGCCGGGACCCGGTGGAGGGCGACATCGTGTCGTCGTCGTCGCAGCACGTCGCGGTCAAGCGGGTGGACGAGGACCTCGGCGACCTCGTGGTGCACTTTCCCCGCGCGGGATATCAGGTCGATCCCGCCTAAAAGCGAAGCCGGCCGGTTTCGATCAGACGGTAGATGTCCTCATCGAGCGGCGCGTAGGCGCGCGCCGCGGAATCTTGAAAATAAAGGGGCTCGTCTATGGCGGCGGGATCGAACCCCTGTTCGACCAAGTTGGATTTGCGGTGTTTGAAGGTGGAGGTGACGTCGATTTCGGATTGCATGCGCAGAAACAGCGGGCGCGCGTAGTCGGGCAGTTCCATTTCGAGATAACGGTAAAGTTCGCCCATGTCGAGCTTGCCGTCGACTCGTATCGCCGCCATGCATGCGCGGCCTTCGCTTCGGGGCACTTCGACGCCGTAGACGTTGACCTCGCCGATGCCGTCGAAAGTCGAAATCACTTCGGCCACTTCGCTCGTCGAGACGTTTTCCCCTTTCCAGCGGAAAGTGTCGCCGATGCGGTCGACAAAATAAAAGTAGCCCCTGTCGTCCATCTTCATGAGATCGCCGGTTCGGAACCAGATATCGCCGTGTTTCAGGACGTCGCGCAGGAGCTTTTTCTCGCTGTCCTCTCGACTCGAATAGCCGTCGAACAAGGTCCGCGGCACGTTCGTGATCTCACCGAGACATTCGCCGGCCTCGCCGGTCCCGACCTCGACGCAAAGCCCGTCTTTGCCGCGCACCGGCGCAAGCCCGCCGTCGGCGATCTTGATCAGCGCATAGCGGTAGCGGTGCTTGAAATATCGGGGCAGCCGTCCTATGGCGCCCGCTTTGCCGTCGAAGTTGAAAAGAATGACGTTGCCCTCGGTCGCGCCGTAGAACTCCAAAATCTTGGGCAAGCGAAAGCGTTTTTGAAACTTTTCCCAAATGTCGCGGCGCAGGCCGTTGCCGACGCAAAGGCGAATCCTGTGTCGTCGTTCGTCCGGCGTTTCGGGCGTGTCGAGAAGATAGCGGCAAAGCTCGCCTACATATTGAAACAAGGTGGCCTCGTATTTCACGCAGTCGGACCAGAACTCGCGTGCCGAGAATTGCTGTTTGATGATGACGGCCCCGCCCACCGTAAGCGTGGTTCCCACCGCGGCAATGCCGCCCGAGGAGTGATAGAGCGGCAGCGTGACGTACATGCGGTCGGTCTCTTTGGCGTGCGCGGCGCCTGAAAAGCCGTTCATGATGTTGGCGACGCGCATATGGGTGAGCTTCGCGGCCTTGGGCAATCCGGTCGTGCCGCTGGTGTAGATGTAGAAGCAGGTATCTTTGCCCGTGAGTCCTTTACGGGTCGAGTCCGGCAAGGCGCAGGACGATTGCTGCACCAGTTTGCGGTCGAGGTCGTATGCAGTCCCCGTATTTCCGCCGCTCGTCCACGCCATGGGCGGAGCGTCCAGCAGGGGCGCCGCGCTTTCGAAGTTCTCGACGCATTCCGCGCCCAGAACGATGTTGCGCGCGCCGGCCAGCTTCAGGCAATGGGCCAGCGCGCGGGATCGAAGATTGGAGTTGATCAAGGCCGCGACGGCGCCGATCTTGGCGAGTCCCAGCCACGCCATTATGAATTCGGGCCGGTTTTCCATGAGCACCGCGACCACGTCGCCCATTGCCACGCCCCGGTCCTGCGCCCAATGCGCGTACTTGTTGCCCGCTTCGTCGAGCTCCTTGTACGTGATCTTTCGGTCTTCGAAATAAACGGCGATGTTTCGCGGACGCGCCCGGGCCCAGTGTTCGACGATGTCGGCGGTGGTCACGTCGCTGTCGGGACTGCCGGATTTGATACGCTTCAGAACGCTCAGCGCGTCATGGAGGAAATTCGCTTCCCGTTTGATGCGATCGTATAAAATCATCTGGCGCTCCGTCGGCCCGCACCTTAGGGTCAACGCCAACAAGGTCAAGCCCGGAGTAAATCGAGGTGCCGCCCATGTCGGACGACGACCCCCGCCTGTTGGATGCGACCGGGCTTGATTGTCCGTTGCCGGTGCTGAAGGCCGAAAAGGCCCTGAGATCTCTGGCCGCGGGCGCATCGCTGCGGGTGCTGGCGACGGACCCTTTGTCCGTCATCGATATTCCGCACATGTGTCGGACGCGGGGGCATGCGCTCGTGAACTCGGGCGAACGCGAAGGCGTGTTCGTCTTCGACATCCGGCGGGGCGACCCGGCCCCGGAGTGAAGGGCCCCGGACGCGGTGCGGGCGCGCCCGCTTGTTCTATGGCCATGGAGGTCAAAAGATGTTTGAATCGGCTCCACCGATGGTCCATGGAGAGGGTATCGGGTTGAGCTTCGCGGCGATCGAACGCGGAAGGAGAACGCAATGAACCAATTGACAAAATTACAGGCCGACCGGCGAAACCTCGTCAAAGGCATCGCCAGCCTGCCTTTGGCGGCCGTCCTGGCCAACAAGGCCCTTGCCGAAGAGGTGGCGGCGACGCTGGAAGACGTGAGCCTGACCACGCCGAGCGGCCGCGAAGTCAAAGCGGCTTTGGCCGTGCCCGACATCACGCCGGCGCCGGGGCTTCTGGTGTTTCACGAATGGTGGGGCCTCAACAACGAGGTCAAATCGGCGACCGCCGAATACGCCAAAGAGGGATTCCTGGCTTTGGCGGTCGACCTTTACGAAGGTCGGTCGACGGATCGCATGGGCGAGGCCGCCAGACTCAGTCAAGGCGTCCGGAACGATCCCGGCCCGTCCCGCGAAACGGCGGTGGCGTGGGCGGAATGGATCCGCAGCGACGACCGCTTTGCCGGCAAGCTCGGCACCGTCGGCTGGTGCTTCGGCGGCGCCTGGTCGCTCAATACCAGCATCGCGACGCCGATGGATGCGACGGTCGTCTATTACGGCAACGTCGCCAAAACGGCGGAAGACGTGGCCGGCTTGCACGGTCCCGTGCTCGGCCATTTCGGCACCGAGGACCGTTTCATCAACGCGAAAATGGTGGACGGATTCGAAGCGGCCATGGACGAAGCGGGCAAGACCTATACCACTCACTGGTACACGGCCGACCACGCTTTCGCCAACCCTTCGAGCGCCGTCTACGATGAAGAGGACGCGCAGGTCTCGTGGCGGCGCACGCTCGAATTCTTGAAAGCAAACCTGACGGAAGCGTCGTAGACTCGACATTTGTATCAATCGATGTGTGCGAGAATGCGACCGGATGGACATTCATGCACCCATCGCAGATGGTTGCCCGGAGTTCCCGCTCTTGGTCCGCGATTCTCCGGCCTCTGGCGGGCGGGCGGCCCAACGGCCATAATGCCGACCATTCGACTTAGAGGTTAAATCGTGTCTCAGGCGTGGCAACCGATCACCGATTATGAAACCGACCCGGAGGAACTGTCCTCCAAAGAACTGCGCGCTCTCTCGGGTGTATGGATCGACTATCGAGACGTACTTGGCGATTCCCAAAGCGTCTCGGAGTTCACGGAGCGGCTCAAGCGCGAGTGGGCTGTAGAAACGGGCCTCATTGAGCGGCTGTATACGCTGGACCGTGGCATTACGGAACTAATCATTGATCAGGGCGTCCACGCGGCGCTCATTCCTCACAGCGCGGAGGGCAAATCGCCCACACACATTGCGGCCATGATTGGCGACCAGGAAGCCGCCATCGAAAGCGTTTTTGCGTTCGTCAAGGGCGACCGTCAGTTGTCCACAAGCTATATCAAGGAACTGCATCACCTGTTCACCAGGGAGCAGGAAACCACCGAAGCCCGCGATCAGTTCGGCCAAAGGACTCAGGTGCCGTTGATCCACGGAGACTACAAGAAACAACCGAACAATCCTACACGTCCCGACGGTTCGGTCTATTACTACTGCCCTCCGGAGCATGTCGCCGCCCAGATGGAAAGTTTGGTAAAACTACATTTGGATCATAACGGCGTCGCACCCGAGGTTGAGGCAGCGTGGCTACATCACCGGTTCGCTCAAATTCATCCGTTTCAGGATGGTAACGGACGCATCGCAAGAGCGCTGGCCACCATGGTGTTTGTCAAAGCCAAATGGTTGCCCCTGGTTGTGCGTGACGTTGATCGCAAAGAGTACATCGATGCACTCGAATCGGCGGACAATGGTGACTTGAAAGGGCTGGTGTCGTTCTTTTCAAGATTGCAAAAGCGCGAGTTCATTCGGGTAATAGGTATTGCACATGAAACCGAAAAGGCAACCCATGTCGGAGCGCGCATAAAATCCATCAAGCAGCGTCTCGCGCAAAGACGGGGCCATTTGGAGCAAGAATGGCAGGCCGCTATCTCGATCGTAGAAAAATTGCGCAATTTGGCTGAGGAGCGTCTGAATGAGGTTGCAAAGTCCCTATATGAAGCAGCGAAGGATTATCCGGAGCTCAAATTTTTTGTCGACGGGGACGAAAACGAAGGTCATCGCAGTCATTACTTCCATCGAGAAATTGTCTCTACAGCCAAAAAGCTAGATTACTACGCGAACACAGGACACTTTCGCTCTTGGACGCGTTTGCGTTTGGGCATCGAAGGCGGAAACCGAGGCAACATCTTGATCGCGTTTCACTGCATTGGACATGAATTCAAAGGCGTATTGGCATGCTCGGGCACTTGGTTCATTCGGGCCTTGACCGATGACGGCAGCTATGAAACGGGCGGAGAAACTGAACTGAGCGACGAGGTATTTCAGATCAACTACAAGGACTCCTTAGAGGACGTGCAAATCCGCTTCAAGACTTGGCTTGAGCAGGTGATAGGGCGCGGACTGGCATTATGGGAGTCTGCGATCTGATTCATCTTCCCCCCGGCGCGGGGCGCTATGACAGGGTGTCCGCTTCGACAAGCAGTCGGCGTATTTTTTCCAGTTTGGCGGGCTCGGAGTCGTCGTCGGCCAGCGTTTCGCGAAACGCGCCGTCGGCCCCGATCAGATAGACGCTGGCATTGTGCGTCATCAGATAATCGCCTCCTTCGACGGGCGTCTTTTCGTGATGGGCGAAAAAGGCCCGGGCGGCCGCGTCGATCTGGTCCTGCGGACCGGTCAAGCCGCGAATGGCCGGATGAAACAGGGAAAGATAGGTCTCCATGTTGTCTACCGTGTCCCGCTCCGGGTCTACGGTGATGAACAACACTTGCAAGCGGTTTGCGTCGTCGCCGAGCTCGTCGAGCAGGGTCGACAGATCGTAGAGCGTTGTCGGACAAATATCGGGGCAATAGGTAAAGCCGAAAAAGACCAGCGTCGGCGCGCCGGCCAGTTCCCGAGAGCGGACCGCGACTCCCCGGTGGTCGACAAGCATGAAATCGCTTTCGAACGGCGTTAAGCGAACGCTTGCCGGTTCCTCTGTCGGGTCTTCGGGAGGCGTTGAATCGATCACGGCGGCCACGATGAAGAGGACGGCCAAGCCCGCCGTCATCCAGATAAATGCCGGAACTTTCGACAGCATGAGTTGTCTTTATGCCTCTTTTACGCCGCCCGGTTCGACCCCGATGAGTTTCATATAAGTACTGCGCGTGCCGTGTGACAACCTTCATCGCGTCGGCGTCGATCAAGTCTTAGCCCCTGACTCCGGCAAAGGCAAACGCGATGTCGGCGCGCGCCGACTTGCGTTTCAAGGGCGTGCCGTCAGCGGCCGACGATACTTTTTCGGCAATTTGCCGGACCGCCGATTGCAATTGAGCCCGGAATGTCGAAAATACGGAGAATGTCGATGTTTTGAAACGGGGGCATGCCTGTGAAATACACGATCAAGGTGAACGGCCGGAGCCATGAGGTCGACGTGGATCCCGAGACCCCGCTGCTCTGGGTTATCCGCGAAACCATCGGGCTGACGGGCACGAAATACAGTTGCGGTATTGCGGCGTGCGGCGCGTGCACGGTTCATTTGGACGGCGAGGCCATGCGCAGTTGCGTGCTTCCGATCGAGTCGGTCGGCGACTCCGAAATCACGACCATCGAGGGCCTGTCAGACGACCGAAGCCACCCCGTGCAGCGGGCGTGGATCGAAATCGACGTCCCCCAGTGCGGCTATTGCCAATCCGGCCAGATCATGGCGGCGGCGGCGCTTTTGGAAGAAGATCCCGATCCTGCGGATGACGTCATTCGTGAGACCATGACCAACATCTGCCGGTGCGGCACCTACAATCGTATTCTGAAGGCCATAAAGCTGGCGGCGGTCTATAAAGCCCAGGCGACGTGAGCCCTCCTTTGCCCGTGCCCATGTGTCCGGCGCGGACGGAGCACAGGCTTTCCTGAAGTTCAGAGGTAAAACGGCTACTCCTTCGGGGGCCGGGGCGTCCGCTCGGTCATATAGACCGAGAAGCTGGAGTCGTTGTGCCCGCCCCAGGTTTCCGGTCCGGGCGCCTGGAAATATTCCGGGAAGCGCTCTTCCACTTTCTCGCGGAATTTCGGCGCGAGTTGATCTTTGTCCGCCAGCTTTTTCATATAAGTGCGATAGAGAATATGACCGTCGGCCTGGCCCATCAGCATCCAGGGCAGCCAAGGGCCGATCCGTGTCCAAGTGCCTACATAATCGGCTGACGTTTTGCTTTCGTCTTCGATTTCAGCCAGCGAACTGAAGCGCTGGAAAATTTCGGAAATGCGGGAGATCGGTCCCGCCGACTCGCGCGGCCACTCTTCGACCGCCATGGGACTGGGAAACGCGGCGTGCACTTCAAAAAGCGACATGGCGCTGTCCCCGAGCAACCACCAAGGCGGATTGAACGGCTGTTCGACCATGGTGCCGTCAAAATCCATTTTCTGGATGGGCGCTATTTCGGCGTTCACGGTCATGTTGTGGATGGGCACCACCTCGACCTCCTCGTCGATCAGCGGATTGCGCCAGACGTCGACGATCTCCTCCGTATTCGGATCCTTGTAAAAAGCCATTTCCCTGTTGAACAGGCGAAAGACGTTGTCGCTCTGGGGTTCGATGCGCAGAACGCCGATTCCTTCTACGCCGACCAGCTTGAGAAGCGGTTTGTCTTTTTGCACGGCAAAGATGTGGCCGCCGAACCAGCTCAGGGTTTCGACCGCGGGGTCGGTATTGCCCATGACTTTGGCCCAGGCACTCAGATTTTGCGCCGGATCATTGAAATCGATCTTGCTGCTGCTGCCCATGATCGTCGCGGCCTGCGCGGTCAGACCGGTGGTTGCAAGCGCTCCCGCGCCCGCGCCCGCAACCGTCTTCAAGGCGCTCCGTCGGTTGACGGTGTGGTCGATCAAACTCGTGTTCATCATTGTCCGTTCCTTTCATGTTTTCGGCTGGATTGAAATTGGCGGGTCAAGACGCGACTCCGCATCGCGTGGTCTTTCCTACTCCACTTGCTTGCCGCCCGTGCCGGCGTCGGGCAGTCCGGTCAGACGCTCGGGATGGTCGCGTTCGATGCGGGCGCGGTAGCGCGGCGATAGCTGGTCGATCGACGAGAGCTTGACGCCGCCCGCATGCCAGATCATGTGACCGGGCCGCCCATCCATGTTCATCCAGCCGAGCCAGGGGGCGAAAAACGTGGACGAGAAATGCGCGCTGTACCGTCCGGCGTCCGGGTCCAGGACCTCCCTGAGGGGCGCGAAGGCCGTTTGGCGCTCGGCGCGCGGCGTCGTCATGCCCGGAGGATAGACGCGGCTCGAATGCACCCAGACGGTGCCCGCCGCCGCTTCCCATTCGAAACGGGGAGGCGCATCCGGCATTCGATCCTTCAGGAATGTCGGGCGGATTCCGTCGACCGCATATGTGTAGCCGCGCCCTGGGCCGCCGCCCTGAACGGACGCCGGCACGTCGATGCGCTTGCCCGTGTACGGATTATCGAATTCGTATATGTAGTCGCCCGTGTTGATATCGCGAAAGAAAGTCGCCGTGTTTCCGGTCATTTCGTATGATCCGCCGCCCAGAGGCGTGACGCGATAGATCTCCATGCCTTCGAATTTGAAAAGGGGCCGGGGCTGCTCCTCGCCGACGATACCGTAAATGGTGCCGGTGAAACGCCACGGCGCGTCTTTGCCGTCGAGGCTCGCCGACATGCGCAGGATGTGATGGAGATTGGCCTCGGGCGTGGAGATGTCGGGCAGGGTCTCCGCGCCGACGCCCGACAAGTCCGGCAGGGACAAACTTTCCGCTGTACAGCCGGCGCCCAAGAGCGCAAATCCGCCGAGCGCCGTCCGGCGCGTGAAATCCAGGTTCGACATGGGTATGAGTCCGACAACCGGGTCGCGGCCCGTCGTTCCTTCCATCCGTGGAGAGACGCCCTCTCTGCTGTTGACGACAAAACTGTCCGAACGGCGCGGGCATCCGCCCCGGACGGGCGCCGCGAGTGTACGACCTGGAACAGTGTTGTACAAATTATTCGACCGTCAGCGTGGCGCGGCCCTTCGTGGCGGCGTTGAGATCGGTGGTCATGAGGTAGGTGCGGGCGGCCTCATCGCCTTTGGTATAGGCGTCCATGAATGCGACCGACAATGAATTGAAGACGGTCAAACCTTCGTGATCCGGTTTCAGGTCTTCCTTTTCGCGATGAATGAGTCCGCCGAAATAATGATCGCCCTTATCGAGCACGACCAGAAACTTCGAGTTTTCCGCGGCGTCTTCGCCCGTGGTCAGAATTTCGTTTTGATAAGGGGCCGCCACATTGCCGTCGCCCATCATGCCGAAGTCTTCCGTGCCTGTGGTGAGGAATGTGGGCTTGTCGATATGTCGCCAGACCCAGTCCGGCATGAGCGCCATTTTGCCGGGGTCGCTCATCATCACGACGCCGGTGAAGCGGTCTTCCTCATGGGCCATGATCCTCCCGTTCTCGGGATTGCGGATTTCGAGGCCGTTGTTCAGCATGGCGACATAGCTGCCGATCGAGTGGCCGGCGGCAATCGAATGTTCGCGGTCTATCCTGTTTGCGATGTCGGGCACTTGCGCTTCGATGCGGTCGAGCGAGTTCAGGACGTGTGACAGGTCCTCGGCGCGGCTCATCACGATGTTCGGCATGTCGTCATACCCTGTGGGCATGCGCCCGAAGTTGGAGTCCACATGATTGGGCAGTATCACCACATAGCCGTGGGATGCCCAATGGTCGATGACGGGCCCGTACATGTCTTTGGACGAGAATGTGCCGTGGGAGACGAGAATCAAGGGAAACGGTCCCGCGCCTATCGGATACGCCAAGCGCAACTGCATATCGCGCTCCGGATCGTCGGTCTTGAGCGCCACCGTCTCGGCCCCGCCCACCTCGAACGGACCCTTTTCGGCTTTGTAGAGTTCGGCGCCGCCGGCGGCGAAAATCAAGACGGAGTTCCACAGCAGGATCGCGCCCGCTTTGACCGCATGAGTCATGGCCTGTCCTCTTGTTTCATGGCCGCCGCGCGCCATGTCAGGCGGCGGCTTTTTCCGAGGCTTCGATCCGTTGCAACAGGCCTTGATAGTGGTCCTCGCCGCTCCGGCCGGTGGCTTTCACGCTTTTGACATTCTTCATCGCCGCGAGCCAATCGTGGATGCGCGTGCATTCTTCCGGGATTTCAACGCCCCACATTTTCTCGTAGCCCGCCAATCGTTCCATGAACGGTGAATAGTGAATGTCGAGAAGCGACAAAGCGTCTCCCAGCCAGAAGGGGCCGCCGCCCAATTTGTGCAGACCCTCTTTGTCGATGAATCGCAAAGCGTCCGCAAAGTCGGCAATGGCCTGTTTTTGCTTTTCCGGCTCGTTGCGCGACATGAAGATTTTGAAGTTGGACGTCAAAAAATAGTTGTCGCAATAGTGAAACCAGATCCGCACCTGCGCCTTCACGGCCGCGTCGCTCGGCATGAGCGGCGGTTCGGGGAAGACTTCGTCCAGATATTCGTTGATGATGGCGGACTCATAGATCCGCTCGCCTTTATGTACGATCAGCGGCACTTTGCCGTACGGCGAGATCTTTTCGAACCATGCCGGCTTTTCGCTGAGATCGACTTCCCTGAGTTCGAAATCGATATCCTTCTCGATCAGCGCCATACGTGTACGCTGTGCAAAGGGGCACGACATGTTGCTGTAAATTTGAATCTCGGCCATGTGACGGGTCCTTGTCGTTTGTTCTTGCCCTTGGGCATGTTTCCACAGTTTACGCCGTCTTCGACGGCGCTGAAAGCAATTGCGTGCGGACCTTGGGAAAGTGTCGGAACGCCAGCCAGGAAAAGAAGACGGCGAAGGGATAGGTCAGGCCCACCACCCAGGAAATGGAATATCGCACCATCATCTCGTCTTGGAAGACGTAGTCGGTAAACAGAGCTACGGCCGTCGGGCCGATGCCTAGACCGACCAGATTGAGCGCCAATTGATAGGCGGCCCCCGCTTGCGCGCGCATGCGGTTCGGCGTGATGGTTTGCACGAACGACCCGGCGGGTCCGGAACATGCGGTTCCAAAGAAGAAAACGAAGAACAGGAGGGCAAGCGCGCACCAGACATTCGGCATGAGCGGAGACAGCGTGCCTGCCGGCCACAGAAACAGGCAACTCGTGAGAAGTACGCGCAGCTTTGCGTTTTCGTCGCCGCGCCGCTCGAGCCAGTCGGACCACGCGCCTCCGAAAAAGGCGCCCGAAATGCCGCCGACGGCCGCCACGACGCCCATGAGGTAACCGGCGTCGGGGGCGCTCAGGCCGAACGAGCGCATATAAAAGACGGGCGTCCAGGTCAGAATGCCGTAAATGGCAATGGATGTCGTGCCGTAACCGGTAAAGACGAAGAGGTAAATCCGCCAATTTTTTTTGGCATAGGCGCCGACTTCGGCAAGCGGTATCGATGTTGAAATCGGTTCGCCGCTCGCGCTGCGCGCTATTCCGCGGCGTTTCGGTTCCCTGATCGTCGCCATGAGAGCAACGGGTACGACGCCGAGCACGCCGACAAAGACGAAGACAAGCCGCCAATCCGACAGCGGACCGAGCAACGGAATGTCGACCGTGCCGAGCGTCGACACGAATTGGATGGCCGCGGCTCCTAAAATGAGCGATAGACCCATGCCGGCGGTCACCCCCGCCGTAAAGACGCCGATCGGCAGCGCCAGTTTGGACGGATGGAAATAATCCGCGAGCATCGAGTAAGCGGACGGCGAAAGCGACGCCTCGCCGACGCCGACGCCGACGCGCGCTAAAAACAGTTGCCAAAAGTTGCGCCCTAGTCCGCACAGCGCGGTCGCAAAACTCCAAAAACTGATGCCGATCATGATGATGTATTTGCGGCTTTTGGAATCGGCCACGCGCGCGATCGGCAAGCCCATGAGGCCGTAAAAGATGGAAAAAGCGATGCCTTGAAGCAGGCTGATCTGTGTGTCGCTTAGAAAAAGCTCCGCTTTGATTTGCGGAATGAGAAGACTCAGGATCAACCGGTCGATGAAAGATACGGCATTGGCAAGCGCCAGTACGGCCACCACGTACCATCCGATCAAAGTCGGCGGCCAGGGGTCGTCGTCAACGGATGATGTGGTGTGCGTGTTCATGAAGTCGGGGTGCCGTTGTCCATTTGATGTCCCGGATATCAGCGCCGCCGCAGCTTTTGAATTTTGAGCCCGATGGCTTCAGGTATGTGTCCCGGCGAGCGTTGCCGGATGACGAGCGCGGCGACGAATATGCACGCGTTGATGATCCCGATAAAGACGAAGGGAGCGGCGGGCGCGACGGCATCGAACAGACGGCCGCCGATCGTCGTTGAAATCAAGATGCCGACAGCGCCCATTACATTGAACATGCCGACGACCGCGCCGCGCTCGGCTTGGGGCGCTTCCTGTCCGATAATCGTCGTTGCTCCGAAAAAAGCGCTGATTTGACCGACCCCCAGAAGCAGGAAATAGGGAACGGCGGCGGCCGACAACGGGTCGTCGACGAACCATGTGCACGAATAGCCGATGGCCGCGAGCGCCATGCAGATCGCCACGCCCGTGACCCGGTTCACATAATCCAAAAGGAGGCCGATGACCGGTGACCAGAGAAGAGCGGCCGTCTGGGCAATCACGAAAATCATGGTGCCGCGAAATGCGGCTTCGGCGTCGCCAAGCCCCGCGGACACGCCGGCAATATTTCCCCAGGTCACGGTGAAGGTGCCCAGGACGACCAGATCACTGCGCGCGACAAAGGCCGATGCGTACGCGAGTGAAATGCGGGGGTTGCGGGCCTGCTCGAAACCGGCGCGAACAAGTTCACGCAGGCCGGGGCGCTCTTCCTTGCGCACCGGCGTACCGGAATTGAGGCCGAAACGCACGACGAGCGCGGTCAGCAGACAAAAGAAAACGATAATCCAATGGGTGTAACGCCCCGCCGTTGCTTCATCCAAACCCTGCGCCACGAAAATTGTCGGTACGCGGCTGAACAGCGCTGAGACGAGAACGACGCCGAGGCCGTTCATGACGCCGACCGTCGCCACCATTTTTCCGCGGGAAACCTCTTGCGGATAGTCGGCCACGATCGTGCCGAGCATGCCGGTCGACCCCGCCAGTCCCGCTGCATAAATGATGCGATAGACCGTGAGTTCGAAAAGGGAATCCGCGAACGGGTACAGAAAATAGCCGATTCCCATGCCAACGAGACCGAACGCGTAAACAGGCCGCCGCCCGATGCGGTCGGCCATGATGCCGACCGCGCTGAACAGAAGTATCTGTGTCACCTCCGTCCAGAACGCCAAGTCGCCGTTGATTGTGCCGTAGTCGTCGACGGGAATGTCGAAGTTCGTGTTGAGAACGTAGTTCGTACCGATGGTGACGAAGACCAGCAGTCCAATGGTCGCAAAAGCCGCCCAAAAAAAAGCAAAACAGTTGAGCCGGGTAATTCCCGGGACGATCCAGAGCCACCATAAACGCAAGCCGTTCGGGTCCGGTTTGAGTTGAGGCGTGGCGATATCAGTCATCAGGCTCGATTTCGGCTGGCTCGGCTTCGGTCAACATTACATCCCGGCCCGTCTCATCCAATCGTCGTTGTCGCGTGATTCGACCGGAGCGTGAATGAGCAACGGAAAGAAATGCGCTTACAGTTCGGTGTCCCCTTCCGTGCTCGGATTCGCGTCTTCGAGGAACATCGCTGGCTCGTTTTTCATGGCGCGCTTGGCCGTTTCCGCGGCATCGATATAGGCGCGTGCGTCCGCCGCCGTTTGCTCGGGCGCTTCGAGCGTGATCATGTGGCCGACCTCCGGATAGGCAATGAACGCCGTCTCGGCATTTGCCATCATGTCGATGATTTCCCGGCCCTGTTCGATAGGAACGACGGGATTTTTCTCGCCCCACATGACCAGAGTGGGCGTCGTCAACGAGCGAATGACGTCTTCGATGTCTCCGGAAATATATTGCCGCATGCGCGATATTTCGGCTTCACGTTGCCCTTCACGCATCTGCATTTCGTGCCACCGTATGATCAGGTCTTCGGGAACTCGATCCGGATCGCCGAAACCGGACCGCAGCATGCCGGCAAACATGGCGCGCGGTGTCACATATTTGAGCCCGTCGACAAACCACGGCAGTTCCGGCGGACGGTCGCTGCCCCGAACCGTCGAGTTCAAAGCGCCCGGATTCAACAGGATGAGGCCGGCCACTTTATCCGGATGCTTGGCGGTGTAACGGATGGCGGTGGTGCCTCCCATGCTCGTGCCCGCGATGTAAAGCTTGTCGATATCTTGGGCGTCCAGAAATTTTTCCATGAGTTCGATGTTGCGCTCCATGGTGTAGACGCCGCTGGGGTCGGGCCCGGTGAGCCCATGGCTCGTCATGTCATAGCGTAAGACGCGGTAGCTGTCTTTCAGGGCCTCCGCCCAACTGTCCCACATGATGAGGCTTGCCCAATGGGCGTGCATGAGCAGCACCGCGGGGCCTTGCCCCTCGTCGCGATAGTGCAGGCGCACGCCGTCGATTTCGATAAACTGCGACGTCTCGCCGGCATATTTGGCTTCCAATCGTTCGGCGGGAATATCGCGATAAACCCAAAGCGCCGTACCCACCGCGACAACGGCCAATGCCGCAAGGCCGACCAGAACCCGTTTCACTATGCGCATGTCTTTTCTGCTCCTCCTCAAACGGCGGACGCCAACCCTTTGACGCGCAGCATAGACTAGGTGTCGAGCCTGCGACAGCCCCCGATTTCCAAGTTTCAAATTATCGAACGGCTTTATTTGCCGTATGCGAAGGGCGGCGTTGCGGTTATGGAAGGCGGTGGCGCCACCAATCGGGGATAACTGGATTTACTGGTACGCTAAACGTTCTGGCAATATCGTCGTCTTGAACGGATTGATGATTGTCCCGTAATTATTTTGCGTTGATCACGGATATCGAGGACAGGTGTGAGTGCTGCCTCCAAAAGGTTCGGAATCCGATCGGGCGACTTGTTGAAAGTCTTCGTTGGAGTGTGGCTGGGCCTCATCTTGAGCGGCACACCTGCATATGCGGAAAAGACGATTCGTATCGCCGCGTCAAACTTGCCGCCGGCGCTGGGCAATCCCTATCGGACCGTCGCTTATCCGGCCATCATCACAATTGCGGCGATCTTCGACGGGCTTACGTGGATAGATCGTGAAGGTGAGGTTCAGCCGGGCCTTGCCGTGGCGTGGAATAATGTCGATGAGACCACGTGGCACCTCTCGCTGCGTGCAGATGTCACGTTTTCCAATGGAGAACCGTTCGATGCGGCGGCCGTCGTTGCGGCATTCGAATATCTTTTAGGTGAAGACGGCCAGGCGACTTTGGTCGGCCGTGAAGTCGCGCCGGTCGCAACCGTGGGCATGATGGACCCCCTCACCGTCGAATTGAAAACCAAAGAGCCTTTTCCCGTTTTGCCTCGTTCTCTGGCAGCCGTTCGCATACCGGCGCCCGCCCATTGGAGTGCTTCAGGGCCGGATGGATTTGCTGCCGCGCCCGTGGGTACCGGACCGTTCCGGGTCGATGACTGGACTGCGGGTTCCGTCTCGTTATCCGCCGTCGATGATGCGTGGAGGAAGCCGAAGTTCGAGCGGTTGGAGATTATCGCCGTGCCGGAGCAACAGGCGCGCGCTCAGGCTTTGCAATCGGGCGCCGTCGACATCGCGATATCTCTGAGTCCGGACGACCGCGGCTGGGTCGAGGCGCTTGGCGGGCGTCTTACTCGATCGCTTTCCGCGGGCAATCTCGTCATCGCGCTGCGCACGTCTTTGGACGGCCCCATTCGGAAACGCGCGGTACGCCAGGCTCTGAACTATGGGGTCAACAAACGAATGATCGCCGGAGTTTTGATGGGTGGCGGCGCAGCCGTTGCAAGTCAGCCCGTGCCGCCCGGGGCATCGGGTTTCAATCCCGCGCTTGAGCCCTATTGGTACGATCCCGGCAAGGCGCGGCGACTGTTGAGGCAGGCCGGTTACGACAACGGTTTCGATCTGACATTCGAGGTGGCGATGGGTGCCGGCGCCAACATCGACACCATCTATGAGCAAGTGGCCGCCGACCTCGCCGACATCGGCGTTCGGGTCACACTTCGCCAGATCACGCTGCAACAGTTGGCTCGTAAAGTGTATGACGGCAGTTGGGAGGGCGAGGGTTTCGCCATCACGATGAATACGGCGCCGACTCTCGATGCTCTCGGGCCTTTTCAGCTTCATTCATGCGAGTGGGTCAAGCCCTGGCATTGCCGCGAAGAGGATATGCCGCTTATCGCCGCGGCGCGCCGGGAATTCGATTCAACACGTCGGCAGGACAAGATTCATGAACTGTTGCGCCGCTATCATGATGATCCGCCTGCCATTTACCTTGTGCAATTGGTCGGCTTTGTCGGATTGAGCGGCGCCGTCCGCAACTATGAGAGCGACTTTGGCGTCATTCGATTTCACGACCTCGACATCGAGCGAGGCGGGCGGTAGCCGTTTACAAGCCGAACCCTGCCACAGCCGTCATGTTGCGTTGCGCAACTCGTTCAGAGAATCACATGAATGGCTTTGGTCTGCGTATAGCTCAAGAGTTCTTCGAGGCTTTCTTCACCGCCGAGGCCGCTGTTTTTTCGCCCGCCGAAGGGCGTGCCCACATAATGTTGGGCTGTGTTGTTGATCCACACATAGCCCGTTTCCACTTCGCGCGCCGTGGTCATGGCGGCTTTCAGGTCATTGGTCCATATGGCGCACGTAAGCCCGTAGTCGGTGGCATTGGCCATGGCGACCGCCTCGTCGCGGGTTTTCCATTTCAGCAAGGAAACCACGGGGCCAAATATTTCTTCCCTGGCGATGCGCATGTTCATATCGACATCGGCATAGATCGTCGGCCTGATCCAGTAACCGCGCGCGAACATGGATCCCTCGGGCCGCGCACCGCCCGAGACGAGTTTTGCGCCTTCATCCTTGCCGGAGGCGATGAAAGACAAAACGCGCTTGTAATGCCCTTTGGAATTGACCGGCCCCATTTCCGATTCGGGATCGAGCGGGTCGCCCACTTTGAGTTTGTCCGCTTCCGCGGCCATGCGCTCGACGATGTCATCGTAGAGCGACTCGTGCACCATGAGGCGACTCACGGAGCCGCACGACTGACCCGCCCAGGAAAAGTTCATGCCGTCGACCGCGGCGCGCGTCACATTTTCAGGCTCGGCATCGGGAAAGACGATCATCGGGTTTTTTCCGCCGAGCTCAAGAGAGACGTGTTTGACCGATTCCTCCGCCGCGGCTCTCTGAATGGCGAGACCGGTTTGCACGGATCCGGTAAAACCGATCCGGCGCACGCGCGGGTGGCGCACCAACCGGTCGCCCACGGGCATGCCGAAGCCCGAGACCACGTTGACCACGCCCGCAGGCAAAATCTTGCGGCAGACGTCGGCCAGAATACCACCGGAAAGCGGGCTCGTTTCCGGCGTCTTGATCACGACCGTATTGCCCGCCACCAGAGGTGCGGCCAAGTGCGCGCCCGCAAACATGAAGGGATGATTGAACGGCACGATGCGTGCGACGACTCCGTAGGGCTCGCGCACGGTCATGTGCAGATTGTCGGGCGTGGCGGGAACCGTTTCACCTTTCATCTCGGTGGCAAGTCCCGCGAAATATTCGAGATAGGCGGCGGCGATCTGTACGTCGCCGCCGAGCTTTGCGATCGTGTTGCCCGTATCGGTCGCTTCGAGGTTGAGGATTTCGTCGGCACGCGCACGAAACTCGGCGGCTGTTTGGCGCAAGAGCGCGCCGCGTTCGAAGATGGAACGCGCAGCCCAGTCGGCTTGCGCTTTGTGAGCCGCCTCAACCGCACGGTCGATATCCTCCGCCGTTCCTCTGGGGGCGCGGCCGATCACGTCTTCAGTAGACGGATTGAGTGAGTCAATCCACTCGCCGCCCGCGCTGGGCACGAGTTCTCCGCCGATGAGCATAAGGCGGTCGCCGAATTGCAGCCCCATTCTCGAACGCCCCTCTATGAGTTGCCGGTATAGACCACGCGCCAGATGACGTTGCCGCCATCGTCGGCGACAAGCAGACTGCCGTCGGCCATCTGAAGAAGCCCGGCGGGACGGCCGATCACTTTGGGTCTTTGAATATCGCGCACCCAAAAGCCCGTTATGAAATTCTCATAACTCCCCGTGGGCCGCCCGTTCTCGAAAGGAACGCGCACAACCTTGTAACCCGTCGGGTTGGCCTTGTTCCACGAGCCGTGCAACGTAACGATCGCATCGCCTTGATAGCTGTCCGGAAATCGATCACTGTCTATGAATACAAGGTCGATTGGCGCCGAGTGCGCGTCGAATAAAACATCCGGCGCCTTGGTACGCGCGATGAGGTCGGAATCGCCGCCTTCGACGCGCCTGTCTATAATGCCGCCCATATAGGCCCACGGCCAGCCGTAGAAGTCGCCTTTTTGAATGCGCGTCATGTAGTCGGGCACGAGATCGTCGCCCAACATGTCACGCTCGTTGCACAAGACGTAAAGGTCTCCGGTGCCCGGGTAGAATTTGAGCCCGATGGGTGTGCGAATGCCCGACGCAAAGGTTGTTTGCCCGCTGCCGTCGAGTTTGAATCTTTGGACCGTGGCATGGGGCTTCGGATCATCGTCGATATTTGTCCTGCTGCCTACGGTGACATACATGTGCTCGCCGTCGGGGTCGAGCGCGATTATACGTTGGTAGTGGCTGCCGACTTCCACGCCTAATGCGTTTTCAGGTGTCAGCCTCTCCCGCCGGTCGGTTGCGAGGGCGCCGTCCGTATAGGGCAAGCGCCACACGCCTTTGGTGTCGGCCACCAGCAATGCGCCTTCGATAAAGGCCAATCCCATCGGTTGCGCGAAGCCGTCCGCAAAGACGGCCATCATGTCCATGACCCCGTCCGCATCGGTGTCGCGCAAAAGGCGAATTTTGTTCGGATCGTTGACGGGGCGGAAGCGGCTGCCGGGTTCGGTGACGAAGACATCGCCGTTGGGAGCCAGCGCAAGCATGCGCGGCTGGTCCAGACCCTCCGCAAAGAGGCTGATTTCGAATCCCTCCGGTACACGGGGCAAAAAATCACCCCGCTCGATGATTTTCGATCCGTTAAATACGCCTTTGCCGGGTTCGGGCAGATCCTCCACCCTGAATGTAAAGTTTTCGCCGGGTTGCTCGTTCGGACCTGCCCATGCGGCAGGGGGCCAGAACGCGAAAGCGAAGCCGATGGTGACAACGAATTTTGAAATCCTGCTCATGGTCCGTGATCGCCCCTTTCTGGAGAAGATGATCGGTTGAGTCATTCGAGTGAAGAGAGATCAGACTATTCCGGTTTGGTGATGTCGTCGATCGCCTCGGCTTCTTCCGCGTTTGGGCGCCACTCGCCCGCCGCTACATTGAGTTCGACTTGTTCCGCCGTAGTCGCACCCGCGATCACGCTTGACACGCAGGGCTTGGCCGTCAACCATCCTATCGCCAATTCCAACAGGCTGTGACCGTGCCGCTTGCAAAGCGCGGACAATTTTTCCACCCGGTCAAAGTTCGGATCGTTCAAGAACCTGCCGGACATGTTGCCCCACAGCGCAAAGCGCGATCCTTCCGGCGCCGCGGCGCCTCGCTTGTACTTGCCGGTGAGCAAACCGCTTTCGAGCGGAAAAAACGGCAGGATGCCCAGACCGAATTCCTTGGCTGCCGGCACCAGATCGAGTTCGATTTGGCGGCTGAGAAGACTATAGCGGTTCTGTGCTGAAATGTACGGCGCGAGCTTGTACGCGCGAGCGATCCAAGCGGCGTCCGCTGCCTGCCATCCCGCATAATTTGAATGGCCGATATAACGCACCTTGCCTTGACGGACGAGATCATCGAGAGCCCGCAGCGTCTCTTCAATCGGTGTTGCGGGATCCGGTCTGTGAATTTGATAAAGATCGATATAATCCGTATCAAGCCGAGTGAGACTCGCGTCTACGGCTTTCATGATGTAAGCGCGTGAACCGCCGACATCATGCGGCGCTTCGCCCATGGACGCGCCGAATTTTGTCGCAAGTACGATCTCTTGGCGCCGCTTGCCCAGAGCTTTGCCCAGAAGATCTTCGGATTTGCCCTTTTGCCCTCCATAGATGTCGGCCGTATCGAACAGCGTGATGCCCATGTCCAGTGCTTTGCGAACGACGGCGTCGGTTCCGCTTTGATCCAACTTCATTCCGAAATTGTTACAACCCAGACCGACGACGGAGACTTTTAGACCTGACCGGCCGAGATTTCGATATTCCATATTTCGCCTTTTCCGTGTCGTCTTTTCCGAAATGACAGCGCGCGTCTCCCGGTCTACTCGCCGAATTCGAGACCGACGTTTCCCTTGTCCATATATTCTTGGGCGATTTGCATGAGCCCCGCCGCCAGGTCCATGGCTTTTTCGCTTGCTTGCATACCGAACAGCTCCACCAGAATTTCCTGCCAGATGTTGCGCATATTGGGATAGACTGCGCGTTGCTCACAGGCCTTGAGGCCCGCATCGAGCAGCCGTGCGCGGGCCTCGATGAAAGCCTCAAAGGCCGAATGAAGTTCATCGATATTTTTTGCCGTCATGGGGGTTGCCCTCGGTTGAGCCGGAAACATGCTTTTGTCAGTTCTCGCTCATCCTACGATATTTTGCCGCCGCCGTGTAACTTTGAAGCGTCGGCGAGGAACACGACAGACCGGAAGCGCCTCCGGGAGGGCGGCCGCGGACGTTCACGGCGATGCGGGTGTTTCACTTGCTCGGACGTTAATTCGGACGGATAGGTGTGCCGAGGCGCCGAAGCGGCGATACAGTGTACGCCGTTCATGCTTGCACGCCGTCCGGGGCTGGTGTCAGATAAGACATGGGAGTAAGAGGATTTATAGAGCGGCGCGGTTTCTGGCCGCTGGCGCTCTTGTGGCTACCCGCCGGGGTGCTCGCACAGGCGGCAGTGCGCTTCGCGCCGGAGTCCGCCGTGTCGCTGCCGATGGTGCTGGTAGCGGTCCAGTCGCTGGTCATCGTCGCACCCTGCGGTCTGCCTCTGGCGCTGGGGTGCCGGCGGCTCTGGCGGCTAGGCTACCGCCGCGCCGCGTGGACAGTCGGCATCGGGCTGGGGTCGGTGACGGTGGCGGTGTCGCTGGTGGCGGGTCTGCTCGGCCCTCTCGCCGTTGCCGTCGGGGCGGCGGTTCTGAGTCTGCCGGTCTGGGTCGCGGGGTGGTGGCTGGCGCGGCGGGGTTGAACGCGGAGATCTCCCGCCTGTCATTTGTATCATGGGGAAAATGGCTGCTTTACTGGTCGATGCCCCGGCGGCAAGTCACCCTGAAAAAGCGATTGTGCCGACAAATGCCTAAATTTGCATATTTGGGCTTTCGCCATGAGACTGGGACGTTCTTCTTTTCCTTCGAGAATGTACCTCTCAAACAGCGGGAGAGTTAGATGTACACTCCGAGAGTTTTTTTGATCCTGGTATTTATATTTCTTTTACCGGCAACGGTAGCCGCCCCGGCTGATGACTATGAAGACGCTCACACCCTCGAAGTGCTTAGAGCTTGGGTAAATGCACGTGCGGGGACAGGGGACCCGGTGCATTGGCTGGCGGAAGGCGAACTCTACGCATATCCGTCAGGCGAAAAACTCTTCGGCATGATCGGATTTGATTCTTCCACGGTGATTTGGCCGGAAGACGATCCAAATGTCGCCATTCATCTGACAAGGAAGATCTTCACTTTTACGCACCCCGAGACCGGAGAAATTCTCACCGAATGGGAAGGCCGCAAAATTGAACCCGTTTCATATCCCTATCAACTGATCATGTATCGAGTACAAAACGGGGAACTTGTCGCCGATGTGGAGCAAGGTGTCGGCGATATGATTACAAGAATCGAAAACGTAGGCATTGCATATCGAAAGTTGGGTGACAGCCACATCTTCAACGCGTCGACTTTCATCAATTTTACGTTGCCGAACGGAGACAAGTTGGAAGCCTGGGAAAATTACGATTTCTTTATTCAGCCTGAAGGATCGGTCAAAGAGCCCCATCAGCTCGGTTGGGAGCGTTACAGTGATCTGCCCTCATTTGCGGGAGGAAAGCCGGGGATTTGGCGGCTGACGTCATGGCGCGTAGAGAATCACGACGAATTTCCGCCTCGGATTCTCGACTGGGCCAGGGAAAATGCGGCCAGGTGGTTGAAACCGCCCCTGTCGCTTGAGGAGGTCAGACAAATTCAGAAGGACGGCTGATCCTCTATTGTCTTTTGACTTGTCCTGAGAGTCCCGCTGCGGAAGTCGATGGGTGTGGGAGCGGTATTGTCCGGTTGGCAGCGCGGGGCGTCGCCCGTTCGAGCAGAATGGACGGCATGACTCTTGTAGCAGGCATATTCGAAACCGATCATTACCGCTTCTTACCAGAGGTTGCGTTGGGGTAGGAGCATCCCGTCCAAGAACTTTGATGTATGCTTGGCGGCTTCATCTACTTTAGAGGCTTTGATCGCGCATGGCTTTGGATTTCTATACATTATTGGTTTTCTTTCACGTGTTGCTTTTTGCCTATTGGCTGGGGCCGGATTGGGGTGTCTTTGTCAGTGCGCGCCGTGTGGCCAACGAGTCGTTATCGCGCGAGGAGCGACTGCGCTTTTTGATGGCATCCGTCGCGATCGATATATTGCCGCGCAGTTCTATCGTTCTGATCATAGCTGTGGGATTCACCTTGGCTCACATGGGCGACTATGCCGAACTCACCGACGGGTGGATCGTTTTCGTTTGGTTGATGGCCGCTGTTTGGCTCCTTCTTGTATGGCTGACCGGCTATATCCTCAAAGGCGGAAATCTTCGCACCCGTCTTGACAGGATTCACATCTGGTTGCGTCATGCGCTCACGGTATTCTTTGCCGTCCTTGGCGGCTACTCGCTGATTGCGGGCGGTCCACTTCTCGACATGTGGCTCTCGGCCAAGGTCTTGCTCATCGCGGTACTCTTGGCGGGGGGAAGTGTCTTGAGACTCATTGTCACCGGGTGGGTCGAGGAGTTGAGGACGGATGAGGCGTCTAGCCTGACAGTCGCAGGCGGTATAGCCCGGACATATCCGATCGCGCGAAAGCTCGTCTATTTATTCTGGACGACGACGATTCTCATCGCTTTTCTTGGCGTAACGAAGCCCTTCTGAAATTTTCGCCGCCCGACAAACACATGGCTCTTGCCACGGTGTGTCTTGACTGTCCCGTGTATCAATGGAGCGTGAGCGCCCGGGATATGGCATTGCCCCGTCAGATCAGCAAAAGCCGAGTAGACATTGATCGGCTTTGATGCCGCGAATCAGCGTATTGACAAGATAGGAATTGTCCCATCCCGCTTTCAGCGGTTGCGCGCCCCCTGCCGGACCCAATCGCACGACGACCAGATCGTAGAGGCGGGAGACGAACACCCGCTGCCCGCCTCGGCCCGAAAACATGATGATATCGTCGGATACGAATGGCTCCGTTTGAGCATGCGGCGCGTCGCTTTCCTCAGGTCCCGGTTGCCACGTGTAACCGAGCCATGTGAAATAGCCGTAACGGTCCGATTGCGGTGACGGCGTCAACATGCCGTCGATCCATGCGGCGGATATCGTCTGTTGGCCGTTGATCCGTCCACGGTCTTTCACCATGATGCCGAGGCGCGCCCAATCCATCGCCGGCGCCAGCAGACAACAGGCGGTCATGGCAAGGCCGTCTTCGCGGTCCAGCCAGACTTCCGCCGTTTGACCGCCCATGGGGCGCCAAAGCTTTTCTTCCAGATAGTCCGCGTACCGCTTGCCGGTCGCCCGTTCGACGATAACGGCGACAAGGGCCGCATTGATGTCGTTGTAGTCGAATTTCCCGCCCGGCTCCCATTCCTGCTGCGCGCTTAGAAGATGCGGCAGGCGGTCGCTGCTGTTGAGGAACTTGAAAGACGATTTTTCCGCAAAGGGATTGAGCGTAAAGGCAAACTTCTCGAGACCGCTCGACATGACCAGAAGGTTCTCGATTGTGATATCGCCGCGCGCGTCGCCGGACCATTCGGTAATGTAGGTTTTGACGGGCGTCTCGACCGAAGGGATGGCGCCGTCATCTATCGCCGCACCGATCATCAACGCGGCCACGCTTTTGTGCATGGACTGGGACTGGGTGATGCGGTCGCGGTCCCACCCGGGAGCATACCATTCGGTTTGCACCATGCCTCGATGAACGACGATCAGCGCGAAGGAGTCGAAATCCGCCGCGTAAGCCCGGGCGGCATCCAGCGCTTCCGATGAAATCGTGCGTTCGGCCGCCACCGCGACGGGGAGCACATAGGCTCCGTTTCCGGTGATCTTTTCCGTGGGCTCGAAGTTCATATAGGCGGGATCGGTATCCGTGAAGAGACTGACGGTGCGCCGCCAATAGAGCGGGTCTTGTGCATAGACGATGCCTCCGGCAACGATTGCAAGCGTCAGCACGATCATCAGCCCTTGAAATGTCCGTTTCATCACAGCCATCGCAAAATCTCCGTCGACAATCGGAAAAGTCGCTTGAGACTGTAACCCGACCGGCTTGAGATTTCCCGTTTTTCTTTTGATGCCGCGTCAATCCTGGCGGGAGTTTGATATAAATCGTTTGATGTGAGCCGCACAGGCGGCACCTCAATCCAGATGCTGGCCGCTGCTGATGTTGAGGAGCGTACCCGTCATGGCGGCCGCGGCATCGGAGCAGAGGAACGCCGCCCCCTTGGCCACTTCGACCGGCGAGACATAGCGTTTGATCAAAAGCGTGGTTTTGAGTCCCGCGTGTTGTTCATCGCTCAACCTATGAATCATCGGCGTGTCGATGGGGCCCGGCACAAGGGTGTGCACGCGAATGCCGTCAGGCGCCCACTCCTTCGCCAAGTAACGGTTGAGATTGTTGACACCCGCTTTGGAGGCGGCGTAGGCCGCGCCTGACATCTCACGCCCGCCGTTGAGCGAGTTGGTCGACGAACACATGATGAACGTGCCTTTGGTCTCGCTAAGGTGCGGATAGGCCGCTTTTGCAAGCAGAAAACACGACGTCAGATTGACCTTGATCACCCGCTGCCATTCGGAAAGGGGCATGTCGACGACCTTGCCTTTGCCGACCGTCCCCGTCATGTTGATCACGTAATCGAGCCGTCCGAACACGGCTGCTGCCTTGTCGATGGCCGCGTTCACTTTTTTCTCGTTGATCACGTCGACGGCCAACGGCAAATAGGTTTCCGATGGGGGCCCGAGCTGATCGAGCCGCCGGGCGCCGGCCGCGACCCGGGCGCCCGCATCTTGAAATACGTCCACGACCGCTTTGCCGACACCCCCCGCTGCACCGGCGACGAAGGCCACACGGTCGGTCGCGTCGAGAAAAGACATGACAGGCTGGGGCATCGCGGAAGTTCCTTCGGCGGATAGCGGCAGCAGGCGTTTTTTGTTGATCGATCGCTCGCGGCGTATGTTACCGATAAATGTAGCATGTCTTATAGATCGCGACCCGCTCAAACAAGACAAGGCTTGACGTTTTAAGGAAGACCATGCTCGTGACCGAAACCGACTTTTCCAAAGGGCCGCTTACCGGTCTTCGCGTTCTTGAGATGGGCCAACTGATTGCAGGTCCTTTTTGTGGACAGTTGATGGCCGATTTCGGCGCTGAAGTGATCAAGATCGAACCGCCGCAAACGGGTGACCCCATGCGCCAATGGGGGCGTGTCAAAGAAAAGAACCATACGTTGTGGTGGCCGGTCATTGCCCGCAACAAGAAATCCGTCACCATCAATTTGCGCACGCCGGAGGGGCAGGGGATCGTTCATGACCTGGTTGCCAAATCGGACTTTTTGATTGAGAATTTTCGTCCGGGTACGGCGGAAAAATGGAATCTTGGTTACGAAACCTTGTCGGCGATCAATCCGGGTCTCATCATGGTCCGCGTTTCAGGTTTCGGTCAGACTGGGCCTTATGCTCGCCGCCCCGGCTACGGCGCCATCGGTGAAGCCATGGGAGGCTTGCGCTATGTGGTGGGAGACCCCGACCGGCCGCCGCCCCGCGTCGGCATCAGCATCGGCGACTCGCTCGCCGCGACGTATGCCTGCCTCGGCGCACTGATGGCGCTTCATGTACGCGAGCAAACGGGGACGGGCCAAGTGATCGATTCGGCCATTTACGAGGCGGTGCTCGGCATGATGGAGGCGTTGGTGCCCGAGTACGATCAGGCGGGTTATGTGCGCGAGCGCTCCGGATCGATTTTGCCCGGACTTGCGCCGTCGAACGTCTATCCCGCCAGAGACGGTACCATGGTTCTAATCGCGGGCAATCAGGATACGGTGTTCAAAAGGCTCGCCGCCGCCATGGGCCGCCCCGAGCTTGCCGAAAATGAGCGATATGCAACCCATGACGCGCGCGGAAAATATCAAGAGGAACTCGATGATCTCATCACCGAATGGTCGAAAACGATGAACGCGAATACGCTCATCGACGTGCTCAATGAACACGGTGTCCCCAACGGACAAATCTATCGCGCTTCGGACATGCTGGCGGATGTCCATTTCAAAGCGCGCGAGGCCATTATCCGCATGGCCCATCCTGTGCTGGGCGACATCGCCATGCAAAATGTCGTGCCGCGGCTGTCCGACACGCCGGGCGTGGTGCACAGCGTCGGCCCCGAACTCGGCGAGCACAACGCCTACGTGTTCGAAGACCTGCTTGGCATGAATACCCGGCGGCTCGATGCGCTGCGCGAGAGGGGCGTTGTCTAGCCGTATGAGAAAACATTTTCGAGGCTTGGCGTTGGTGGCCGCTTGCCTCATAGGCGCTGCGGGTTGCGATGCGCTGCCCAAAAGCGGGTTCGCCAGTATGGAAACGGTTGATATCGATGCCATCGTCGTCGGCGGTGGTATCGCAGGGCTCGCCGCCGCGCTTGAACTCGGCCAAGGCGGTGCCGAGGTTCTTATCCTCGACATGAATTCGGTAGCCGGAGGCCATGCGGTCAAAGCCGGCGGTTGGGCGTTGGTCGACACGCCCCTGCAGCAAAAGCGCGGCATCGAGGATTCGCCGGAGTTGGCGTTCAACGATCTGATGGTTTGGGGTGAGACCAACGATCGGGAGTGGACCCGCTTTTACGTCGAGCATTCGCGCGAGATGGTCTACGACTGGCTCGTTGGATTGGGCGTCGAATTCGCACTAATCATTCCGACCCCTGAGCATAGCGTGCCGAGATTTCACTTCACGCGGGGCACATCCGTCAACGTGGTCGCGCCCATCCTCCGGAATGTCTTCAGATACGAGAACATCAAATTCCTGGGAAACAGCCGCGCTGACGGACTGGTGATGGATGACGGCCGCGTCAACGGCGTCGTTGCCGAAGACCTGCGTACCGGTCAACGCAGAACATTCGCCGCCCGCGCCGTGGTGATCGCCACCGGCGGCTTTCAAGGCAATCCGGAGCTTGTGCGCGAGACGTGGCGCGGCAATATCTCTTTTCCCGGTCGCATGCTGATCGGTGCGGGGCGCTTCGCCACCGGCGGCGGCCATGCGCTGGCTGAACAGGCAGGCGCGTCGCTGATCGATCTCGAGAAGCACGCGACCTTCATCAACGGACTTCCCGACCCGCGCGACGGAGACGGCCGCCGCGCGCTCGTTGCCGACAATCCTCTTGCGATTTGGGTCAACGCCGAAGGTGAGCGATTTACCGACGAAACGCGCGCCGACAAGTTCAACGTGCCAGCGGTTTTGCAACAAAGCGGCGGCACCTATTGGGCGATCTTCGATGCGCGGGGCCGCAAGAAGTTCAGCGTGCGCGACGCCCTGTGGCTCGACAAGGACACCATTCAAAACGAAATTGTCGACAATGGCCAGATCGTCAAAACGGCGGCCTCGCTTGACGCTCTTGCGCGGTCGACCGGGTTGCCGCGAGATGCTCTTGACACCACAATCAGCCGCTACAATGAATTTATCGAGCGGGGCGTCGATAAGGATTTCGCGCGCCCGATGACGGCCGGTCGGGGCGCGCCGCAGAAGATCGAGACGCCGCCCTTTTATGCGGTGCAACTCTTTCCCGTGACGCGCAAGAGCATGGGCGGCATCGCGGTCGACATGGGGCTGCGTGCTCTTGACGCTGGCGGTGAACCGATCCCCGGCCTGTACGCTGCGGGGGAAGTGACCGGCGCGGTGGGCATCAACGGCAGCGTAGGCATGTCGGGCACGTTTCTGGGGCCCTCGCTCATGACCGGTCGCATCGCGGGTCGGACCGCATTGGAAGAACTGGATGTCGACGGCAACACATATTATGTTCAAACCGCTTTCGATGAAGTGAGCGAAAGCTGGCAACCCGATTTCACGCGAGATGATCTCGTTGCTCTCCTGGAAGAGCCCCGCCCCGGCTATTGGCACTTTGAGGCCGCGCACGCGCTCGTGTTGGAACGGGACGATCAGTGCACGCAATGCCATTCGGCTTCGGTTCCCATGCAGCCGGCGACAACCCGCCGCCACCTGCGCGCTCAAACGGAAATTTGCACGCAATGCCATCGATAGGTTCACAAGGAGACCGGTCATGAGCCGTCTTGTACTTTTATTTGCCTTTTTTCATATGACTTCCGCATCCGCGACCAATTCCGTACCCGAACTGCAAGATGTCATGGATGATTTGATGGCTTGGCTTCCCGGCGAATATTCGAGCGGTCCTCAAATCTATCTGGACCGCAAAGTCGGCTCTTCGCCCGATGGCGAACATGACGAATGGTACCGCATTTTCGCCGAAGTTGATGTGCCTCATATCGGCGAAAACGTCATTTACGGTCAGTTGCATGTGGGTAGCGCCGACGGCCCGATTATTCCGGGGACGCAGATCCTCTATATCGTCTCCCTGGACCCGGAGAATTTTGCCGTCAATATCAGCGGTCGGCGCATTAAGGACATGGCCGATTACGAGTGGGCGCATCTCGACTCGGAGAAGCTCAAAACCATCGAGATTGATCCGGATTATGGCGGGAATTGTGATTTCCGGTGGAGACGGCACGGCACTCAAATTCGCGGACTGCTTGGCCATGACGGTACCTGCACGATGACCTCGCGGGTATCCGGCCTTACCATGATGTGGGATGCGGAGTGGGTGCTGAATCCGGACGAACTATGGATTTTCGACAACGGTTACACGGAAGATGGGGGCATGATTATCGGCCGTGAAGACCGAACCCATACGCGACTCTACAAGGTGCGAAAATTCGAGTGCTCGCTTAGTGTCACGGACGAATCGGGCGCGAAGCAAGAGGTCGAGAATATCGTCCTTCATGACCGTGGCGCCGCGTTTCACGCGGGCGGTGACGACAACGGGGGAGATTTGGTTCTAACTCTCTTGCGCGCGCCGATGCCTAAAAACGGCATCCGCGGCATGGAAGAAAAATTATCATTGACGCTGCGCCACGGAACTGCAGGCGAAGTCATCGCGAGTACGCAGGTCGCGCCGCTCGCGAACGGAATTTCGGTCCGCTCCGGACTGACGCGCGCAAGCTGCTCCTCAAGCGGATACCGGTGAATATGCCGAAATGAGTGAAATCACCGGTCTCCGGACCTTCGTGACGGAACTCGCAGGCCACATCGCTGCAGAAGCGGCAAGGTCGTGAATGGATACATTATGGAAGCTCGATCTTCTGGTTCTGAAGATCTCGGAATCTAAAGAGGGGTGATATCGGTAACGATCCAATTTGCGAAATCCCCATAGACAGATCCGGAAACTTCGCTCTTGACGATCATGCCCCACTCCAAACTCCGCGCCATGTGATCGGGAATGAGCGCAGTGAAGCTTTCATTCGGGCGAATCGAATTATCAACAAGTGTGATCTGCCGATAGCTTGTCTCTGGATCGAGTCCGAGGAGTTGGTAACCAAGTGCTGGAAGATCTTCTATGTCCTTGGTCCGTTTCGTGCTTCGCTTCAACTCCCTCACGACGGCCAACAAAGTTCGTCGTTTGCGACGTTCGGGTTCAATTCGTTTGATCGTGATTTCTGAGGGGGCTTGGGGACTTGGTTGCCGTCCGGGCGGGAATATCTTCTTGTCTATGGCGTCTTTCGAAATAGGCATGCCCAGCGCACGAAGTGTGTCTACTGCTTCCCATCCACTGAGACCGCTGCCGCCGATCCCGCCTGCACAAGAGTGTTTGGGCCATGGCGGGCCGCGTTCATCGAACAATACGGCGCTGCCGCAAGTGCATTGCAGGACAGATATCGTCCGCTGACAGTGCCAACACGACGTGTCGTAGATCCACGTCTGACAAAACGGACCGTGCGTACGAATCGGCACCACGTTTCTCCCTGGACTTCTTCCCGGTCGCTTCAACCGCGCCGACCGGAGCGCTGCGGTTGCGCCGCTATTCCCTCGCCGGGGGCTATCGGGCGGCCGCTTCCAAGGGATAGAACGCCGGGTCGATGCCTTCAGGCGCTGTTTTCTGCACGAGCGTGTAAAGCTCGTTCTCGCGTGCGAGCGCCTGGGGTGTGGCGTCAACGACGCGTTCCCAGTCCGCAACGGTAAAGAGTTCGTCCGTATACTTGTAAAACGGATTCTTGCGTGACTGAAGCAGTGTGCCGAACATGTGCAGGAACTCCTTGGCTTCCGCCTCGAAAGCCGCGCGCCCGTCCGCGCCCGCCCGCTTGAGCTCATCGACGGCGCCTCTGAATTTTTCCGTATTGGCCCGGCTCTTGCCCTGTCTTGCGTGAAGCTTGTCGAGCGCTTCGTGCATCTCCGTTTCACTCGGCGGAACGCGGACTTCCAGAATGTCGTGGATCACCTGATCTTGCCAGTGCAGACGGTCCATGGAGAACACCATGTAGTCGCCGCAATGCGTATAAAAATCAATGCCCGCGTCGCCGCGTTCCAGACCTTCCGTGAACGCCTTGCGCACCTGAATTTGACGCTGACGCTCGATACCCACACGCCCTGCCGGATGCATGGCTCACCTCCACCGTTCCGGGTTTGTCATTCGGCCGCCGCGGCCGCCACGGCCGTCGCCTTGGCTTTCTTTCTCAAAACCGGACGGAACACCCAGTTGTTGGGATCGTCCGCGCGGGCGGGCGAGGGGATGACGCGGACGATATCGCCGTCAGCTTCCATCGCCTTGAGATCGACCGCAAGGCCCCGGGCTTCGGCTTCCTTGTATTTCTTGCGGAAGGCGATGTTGTGGGCGTCCATTTTAACGGCCAGCTCATCGCTGAGCTGCGGCGGCACCAGATCCGGTTTCAAATAGTTGATCACATCCGCATCTTCCTGGAACACGGTGAACATGCGCTTGTAGGTATCCGCGTCGTGCTTCGGATCCGTGAGAAAGTTTCGTCCGTGAATGAAGCGTAACAGCGTTTGTTTCTCGTTGAGCGGAATGTAGGCGGTGACGATCACCATGCCTTTCGGAGGCAACATGTGCATGTGAATGCGGATGCAGGGCGCGGGCACCCAGATCTGAACGTCGGTAAAAACGTCGGGCCGTTTCTCCGGCATTTCCTTTTTCCACAGACCGCGCTTTTTATGCGCCTTGCCTGACCCGCCGGAATAGAGCGCGTGTCCGCGGTGCTCAACCTCGTAGTCGGGAACGAGCGGATTTTGTTTGTTGCCGAAATCCGTGTGGACGAACGAGGCGTGGCCGTGGTCGACGCCGTTTTCGAGCGCGCGGACCCAATTGCAGTCGAACGTGAACAAGCCGCGAATGAAGCGCCATTCGCTTGTCCCTGTTCTTTCGTGCTCTTCATATTCGGGGAAGAAATCCGGTAAGGGCGGGCGGTCTTCTTCCTTCGCGTCGCCCAGGAACACCCAAACCCAGCCGTATTTTTCCTTCACCGGATAGGAGTCGACCCGGGCGCGCCTTGGAATATTGGCGTCTGGTCCGAGCGACGGGATCTCGACGCAGTTGCCGTCGCCGTTGAAGCGCCAGCCATGATAGGGGCATTGGATCGCACCCTTGACCACCTTGCCCCGGCATAGCGAGCCGCCACGGTGAATGCAAATGTCGCTCAGGCAGCGGGCTTTGCCTCTTCCGTCGCGAAACACGACAAAGTTTTGACCCAACAGGTGAGCGGCCAAGGGTTTTTCCGTGACGTCGGCCGCTTCGGCCGCAACATACCATTGATTGAGAAGCATCCTGACCTCCGCCTTGGCGTTTTTGAAATCATAAGCGATTGTGTCGAATTCTCAAATCGTCTGATCGGGTATTTCACGTTACTGCGGTCAAAGGATGCCGCAGAAAACGCCTTGAGCGGTCAGAATTCCACATAACCGACGGCGACGCCGTCGGGCGCTGTTCGTTCGATGCGCGTAAAAAGCCGGGTTTCCGTCTCGATGACTTCACGAGTGAAGTCGTCAGTAAGCCGCCGGTATTCGTTGTGCGGCACATAGCGCCCGATAATGATCTGCGCGGGGTTCTTCCGCTTGGCGAGCGTCGAATCGTAGAATGCGACGAAGCTGCGGGCCGCCCGTTCGAACGTCTCGCGGCCCGACGGCCCTTCGGCCAGAAACATGTTCATCGCGCGCGTCAGGCGTTCGATCTCATCCCCGCTCGCCGCGAGAGTCGCTTCGAGGTCGGCGAGTGCCTCACGGCCTTCCGCATCACTTTCGGGCACGAGCAGGCGCAGGTGATCGAGGTTCTTGAGACCCTGGACATGGAAGCGGCCGAGCGACATGGCGAGGTAGTCCACGCACGCGCGGTAAAAATCTTGCAGACCGTCACCGCTTGTGGCGTCAAGATCCAAACCGTCACTGAGCGCGTTCTTGGCTGCGATCATATGCCGGCGTTCGATCCGCCGATGTTTTTGAATATCGAACGACATGGGTTTGGCTCACGGGAAGCGGGTTGGCACATGATCCTCGATTTTAACCGCAGGGCCTCGGATACTCGTTCACCAAGAGAAGTCGAAGATTGCGAGTTCGAACCTTGTCGCGGCTGCCGTCATCCCTTTACGCAGACGATCTGTTTCAAGGTGTGAACGACGTCCACCAAGTCCTCCTGAGCGGCCATGACCGCGTCAATGTCTTTGTAGGCTCCCGGAGTTTCATCCAGTACGCCCTTGTCTTTGCGGCATTCGACGCCTTCCGTTGCCTTGGCGTGATCATCCAGCGTGAAGGTTTTCTTGGCGGCACCCCTCGACATTTTTCGCCCTGCCCCGTGTGAGCAACTGTGGAAGGACTCAGGGTTCCCTTTGCCCCGCACGATGAAGGACTTTGCGCCCATGGAGCCCGGAATAATGCCGAGGTCGCCGCTTCGGGCCCTTATCGCTCCCTTTCGCGTGACCCATATATTGGCGTCATAATGGTTTTCTCGGGCAACGTAGTTGTGGTGGCAGTTTACGGCTTCTTCATCAGCGTACAGACCGCCGGGCAATTCCCTTTCCAGTGCCGCAAAGACGGCCTCCATCATGGCCTCGCGGTTTTCCTTCGCGTAGTTTTGCGCCCATGAAACGGCTTTGATGTAGTCGTAGAAATGGTCTGAGCCCTCGGCCAGATATGCCAAGTCCTTGTTCGGCAGAGAGATGAACCACCGCTCCATGTCCTTTTTTGCCAGTTCGATGAAGTAGGTTCCGAAACGGTTGCCGGGGCCGCGGGAACCGGAGTGGAGCATGATCCAGATTCGGTCGTCTTCATCCAGGCACAATTCGATGAAGTGGTTTCCCGTGCCCAGGGTACCCATATGACGACCCGTGTTGTACGGCTTGGCTTTCGGGTGCTTGTCGATGATTTTCTCGTATCGTGAGACGAGGCCCGCCCATCTCTTCGCATGACGGTTGGGCAACTCGGACCATGCCCCCCGATCGTTTTTGCCGCCGTTGTCGGTGCGTCCGTGAGGCACCGCTTTCTCTATGGCCGTGCGGATACCGTGCGCATTGTCGGGGAGGTCATGGCTGGTAAGGTTGAGACGCACCGCCATCATTCCGCAGCCAATGTCGACCCCGACGGCAGCGGGGATAATGGCGCCCCTGGTCGGGATCACGGAGCCGATCGTTGCTCCCAGGCCCCAGTGGCAATCGGGCATGGCTGCGACGTGTTCGTGGATGAACGGCAGACCGGCGACATTCTCGAGTTGCTGGCGGGCCCGCCCATCGACGCCGACGCCTTTGACCCATGCCTTGATCGGGGCGCCTGCGGTTGGGATGTGTTCGTATGCTTCGACCGTCATTTTGACGCCCTCGGCTCTCACGGTTTCTCCTTTCCGTGTGTCCGCTTCACGGCTGCCAAACGATAGCACATATCCTTGGGGACCGAAGCACCCGCCGCGCGGACTAGATGTGCGCCCAGATGGTTTTGGTCTGAAGGTAGGGCTCAAATCCTTCCGCGCCGTTTTCGCGGCCCCAGCCCGATTGTTTGTAGCCGCCGAAGGGCGAAATCGAATCGGGAATGCCGTGGACGTTGATGCCCACTTCTCCCGCTTTTATTCCGTAGGCCACGCGCAGCGCGCGCGAGATGTCCCGCGTCCAGACGCTTGCCGCAAGCCCGTAAGGCGTGTCGTTGGCTTCGGCGACGATATCGTCGATCCCGTCGCCGTCAAAACGCTGCACGCTCAAGACGGGTCCGAAAATCTCCTCCCGCATGAGGCGCATATCCGCGTGCGTCTTGGTGAAGATCGCCGGTTCCATGAAGTGACCCGGTCCGTCGATCGCGTTTCCTCCCGTGACGAGTTCGGCGCCGGCGTCCTTGCCGCTCTCGATGAAGCCCTGGACGCGCTTTAGTTGATCTGCGGAAATGAGCGGTCCGATATTCGTGTCCGGGTCGAGGCTTGGTCCGATCTTGAGCGCGCGGGTCGCCGCCGCCATGCCGTCGATGACTTTGTCGATAACGTCCTTGTGTACATAAATGCGCGACGGACATGCACAGTTCTGGCTTTGAAGAAAGAACCCCATGCGCACTGCTACGGGGATGACTTTCTCAAGGTCGGCGTCCGGGAAAACGATAAAGGGCGACTTGCCGCCGAGTTCGAGAGTGACTTTCTTCAAATTTCCGGCAGCCGCTTTGACGATTTTTTTGCCGACCTCCGTAGAGCCCGTAAACGCGATTTTGTCGACATCCGGATGAGCTGCGAGTGCGGCGCCTGCCACGTCACCAATTCCCGGTACGATATTGACGACGCCTTGCGGAAATCCTGCCTGCTCGATGAGTTTACCCAACAGCAGCGCACTGAGCGGTGTCTTCTCGTCGGGCTTGAGGACGATCGTGCATCCGGCGGCGAGCGCCGGACCCAGTTTCATCGCCGTCATGCCTAAGGGATAGTTCCACGGAATGATCTGAGCGGCAACGCCTACGGGTTCGCGCCGCGTCATGATCAGGCGTTCGGTGTCCGGGGCCGGCGGCTCGGAGGGAAACGTCTCTCCAGTGATTTTGGTGCACCAGCCCGCGTAGTAGCGTAGCGTGCGTGCGGCGCGGGAGGCTGCCATCGCACCGCCGGGATTCATTGGCATGCCGGTGTTGACGACCTCTATCTCCGCAAACAGCCTTTCGTGATCATCGATAAGGTCGACCAGTTTGAGCATGAGATCGGCACGCGCCGTCGCGCCCATAGTCGTCCACGGTCCTTGCTCGAAAGCGTGTTGCGCGGTCTTGACCGCCTTGTCCACGTCGCCTGCACCTGCCGCCGGCGCTTCCGCGATTATCTGCTCCGTAGACGGGTCGAAGATTTCCAGTTTTTCGCCGCTGTCAGGTTCGAGCCACTCACCGCCGATCAAGAGGCGGTGTGTGGAGGCGAGGAATTCCCGCGTCTTGTCGGAAATCCGCGACATCTGGGATGATTCATTCATGAGCGTCTGCCCTTATGGTTCGATTTTTGCGTGATCAAGACATCATCGGTCGCGCACATCCGCCTCGGGTCCACCCGCCGCTTTGTAGGTGACGTCTCTCGGGAGGTTGATTTTTTGCGTTTTGCATCGTCTGCGGCTATCTGGATATACTCGACATTGGAGCACACCGTTGGCCCCTTGTCGTCAGGCATTTATGACAAAGCGAACACCTAAAGAAAATACGGATGTGCACGGCGAGGCCGCGTTCGATGTGTTCGCGGCGATCGTCGGATTGACTCATGTCATCTCCGACCGGAAACAACGTCAATTTTTTTCCCGCGACATCTTTTACTGGGACGCCGCCCGCGACGCCGATTTGGTCGTTCAACCGGGGACGCCGGGAGAGGTGGGGCGCGTCGTCCGCGCCGCGTCCGACTTCGGCTATCACATTTCGACACGCGGCGGCGGCATGTCCTATACCAACGGCTACGGACCGGCGGAGGCAAAGGCCGTGCTCATCGACACGCGGCGGCTTGACGCGATTCGGACCGTCAACCGGATCGACAGGTACGTCATCGTCGAGGCGGGCTGCACGTGGCAGCAAGTCGATGAGGCGCTGAAACCCTTGGGCTTCAAAGTCATGTTTCCAGCGCCGTTCTCGGGCGTCTATTCGACCGTGGGCGGTGCTCTTTCTCAAGGAGTACCCATGGGCATGGTGGGCATATTGGGGCTTGAGGTGGTGCGGGCGGACGGCAAGCTCGTGCATACGGGGTCGTGGTCCGCGCATGAAAATGCGTCCCCTTTTTTTCGCAACTTCGGCCCAGACTTGACGGGCCTGTTTCTGGGCGATTGCGGAACGTTCGGGATCAAAACGGCGGCGGCATTGCAGATCGAACCGAGACCCAGACATCTCGCCCACGCGTCGTTCGCGTATGAGAGCTATGAAGACCTCTGTGAAACCTACATAGAGATGGGTCCATTCGATTTTCTCATTCGCCGCGTGGGGCTCGACCCCTTCAAGAGCCAGAATGCGGCAAAGGTGGGCTTCAAGGAAGCGGTGCGGACTCTGGGGGACGTGACGGGTTCCGGGCCGTCGCTTCTGTCAGGACTCCGTGACTCCATGAAAATGGCGACGGCCGGCGGCAACTTCATGAAAGGGGTGAAGTGGTCGCTGCATTTGACGGCAAAGGGCGCAGGCGACAAGGATGCCGTCGTCGCGTTGGAATTAGCGCGCGAAGTCTGTCTCAAACGTGGGCGGGAGATAGCCAACATTTTGCCGCGCGCGATGGACGCCCGCCTCTATTCGATACGCGGTTTTCTTGGCAAGGACGGTCAGCGCTGGGTGCCGACCAATTCGATTTTCCCTTTGAGCCGCGCCGTCGAAGTGGCGACCGCCGTGCAGGAGTTTTTCGACAAACGCCGAGTCGATATGGATCGATGGGGCATGTGGGAATCCTACATGAATAATGCGGGTGCCGGTTACTTCATGTGTGAGCCCAGCTTTTACTGGCTCGACGAGGTGAGCGAATTGCACCTTGCCCATCTGCCCGCGGACGAGGCCAGGAAATTTCGGAAAATCGAAGCCAATCCCGACGCTCGCCGGTATGCCATGAAACTGCGAGACGAATTGCGTGATTTCTTCTATGATATCGGCGCCATTCACGTCCAACTCGCCAAGTTTTACCGGTATCAGGAGTCTTTAGGCGAGGAACCTCGTCGGTTGGTGAATGAAGTCAAGGATATAATGGATCCCCGACACATTCTCAATCGCGCCAATCTGGGCTTCGAGTGATTTGACGAATAAACGTTAGGATGATGGCTCATGACTACCGACGACCTTGATATGACTCTTCATTTGTCCCACGATGACGAAGCGCGCCGTGGCTTCATCGTCGCCTACAAGCAATTCGTCAACATGAATATGGAAAAGGGCATACGAGACCTTTTTCAGGGGTCTGTGGCGCCTAGGTTGGAAAAGGAGTTGGGCCGCAGGCTCGACGATCTGAATATCGAAGACCGCATGCGCGTCAAACGAGATCTTGAACCTTACCCGATGTTCAGGCTTTGGGAGTCGATGAACTACGGGTCGCAAGATATGATGTGGAATTGCATCGGCGGTATTTTGGATCATGACCTGCCCCGGCTGCGGAAGGCGGCCGCGCACTTGGCTGAACGCACGAGCACCCGTGGGACTCTGAAGCTCGATCCCGATCTTGAAATTCCAGACTATGTCGCTGAGACAGAAATTCACCGCCAACCGGGTGGATTTGCCTATGACGAAGGCGGCGACGACATTACCGCTGCCGCCTACATGTCGGGGGCGGCTCTCATGTACGGTCAGGGCAAGGGACACGCAAAAAAAGGCTACGGAACGGGAGACTTTCTGGTCGATCAGATTAAGTCGCGTTTTCCGGACTTCCGCCCGCGAAAAATCCTGGATGTGGGCTGCGGCACAGGGACACCGACATTTGCCCATGCGCGCGCGTTTCCCGAGGCCGAAGTGACGGGCATCGACTGCGCGCCGGCGTTTCTGCGCTTCGCCCATGTGCGCGCCGAAGTTCTGGGTCTGCCGATCACGTTCATTCAAATGAACGCGGAGCAAATGTCTTTTGAAGACGAGTCCTTCGATCTCATCGTCTCCCACATTACCGGCCATGAAACGTCGTGGGAGGGTTTGCCCAGGATGATCGCCGAATGCTGGCGTCTCGTAAAACCGGGCGGTGTGATCTTGCACTTAGATGTGCCGACACAAACGGGTTATCTCAAACTTGCCGATCAAGTGCTCAACGACTGGCAGGTCCTTCATAACGGCGAGCACTTCTGGATGGGCTTTGCCGACTCCGACGTGCGTCAAATCATGCTGGGCAAGGGTTATCCGCCGGACGCGGTTATCGCCGACCATGCCCCGCGCAGCACGGGGCCGGGGCATTGGTTCGTTCACGGCGCTCGGAAGCCCGCGTGAGCCCATGATTCACGGTATTCATCACCCGGCGATCTCGACCAAGGACATGGCACGCTTGCTCGACTTTTATTGCCGCGTTTTGGGATTTGAGGAAGTCAAGCGCTTCGGTTGGTCCAAAGGCTTTGCGGACGCCGACGAATTGACGGGGCTGAAGGACTCCGCGGCGACATGCGCCATGCTCAAAAAGGGCGGCAGTTTTCTTGAAATCTTCGAGTTTACCTCACCGGCTCCCGCGGCCGCGCCGGACGTGCGGCCCGTTTGCGATCACGGTATTACGCACATTTGTCTTTATGTGACCGACATGGATCACGAGTGCGAACGCTTGACGGCGGCCGGCATGGCATTCCATTCCGAGCCCAAAAGCGATGGCAATACGCGAATGGTCTACGGCCGTGACCCGGACGGTAACGTGATCGAGCTTCTGGAAGTGATCGACGGGAACGATCCGGCACGCCTCGATGTTTGATCTGCGCTCCGCGGCAGTCGCAGTCCTTGTGTGCGCCTTCTGCGCGAGCCCGGCCTCGTCAGCGCCGCCCGCCGTGCTCGACGGCACGTTCCGCGGCACGGTGCACGTTCCCCCCGACACGGTGATCCAGAACATGGCGGTGGGGTTTCGCGACACCGGGGTTCCGTGTTTCGTGCGGACCGGACCTCAAGGCGCCGACGCGGTCTTGGTCGACGGCGACTTCTTCCCCGGCCCGGCCCGGGTGGTGCGGATGCACCCTCACTCCGAAGATTTTGAGGGGCCTCTTTCGGACGGGATTATTCTAAGGCTTCAATTGTGGAGCGGTCGGCCCGTGTCTGCATGGCTGGAGAAGGGTCCCGATGACCGCAGCATGATTCGAGAGTGTCATATCGGCCCGCCCGATTGAGCTGCCGCAGTGGCCGCACGGAGATGCTGCGATTTTTGCTTTCGTTAATCCTTGATTCCCATGTGTTGAGCCAGACTTCACGACGGCATTGCGTCACGACGGTGTTGCGCCTACGCTGGCACTTTCAACGGAAACGGGGAAAGGGACGAACCTTGCTGAAGTTGCTTGACTGCACTCGTTCGATCCTGTGCTCGGCGTTGCTTTCCGCATTATTTGTGATTTCATTCGCCTCGGCCCAGGACTTCGACACGGATCTTCCAACCTTCGACATGGCTCCGGAAGAAGTCGGTGAAGAAGTGGATTTGGAACTCGTGCTCGCGGTCGACATTTCCTTCAGCGTCGACGCCGTCGAAGCGCGCACTCAACGTCAGGGCTATATCGATGCCATGAGCCACCCTTCGGTGCTGGCCGCCATCGAATCAGGATATTTGGGAAAGATTGCCGTTACGTATGTGGAGTGGGCTGACGCGTATTATCAACATCAACTGGTGCGCTGGAGCGTCGTATCCGATGCGGAAAGCGCGATGATGTTTTCGGGCCGACTGGCCGAAGAGCCGATCAACCGCGCTTATTACACATCAATCAGCCACGCGATTGATTTTGCCGCAAGTCTCTTCGACGGCAACGGCTATGCGGGCCTGCGCAAAGTCATCGATATTTCGGGCGACGGCCCCCACAATCAGGGGCGTCTGCTCGCAGCGGCGCGGCGGGAAGCTCTCGCCCGCGGTATCACGATAAATGGACTGCCGATCCTCAATGACAGACCTCAGCCTTGGGGGATAATGGCGACACCGCGCGATATGAAGATCGATCTCTATTACGACAACTATGTGATCGGAGGCCCGGGCGCCTTTTACGTCGCGGCCGAGGACTTCCAAGCATTTCGTTCGGCGATTCTGTCCAAGCTCATCCGCGAAATCGCCAATGTGACGCCAAGCGATTTGAATAGATTCGCGTCGGCGAACTGACAATCAGGTCCGGAAGTCAAAACCGTCACGTGTGCCAACGATACGCAAGGCCGCGGGCGCGGCAAAATGTGCAGCAAGCACGTAAGCGTCCGTATCCGCGACCGACTCTAGAAACGATCTGCGAGTGACGCGGGATTGGTCGGGGTCGTTGCAGAAATTGCTCGACCATTCGGGATGTTCGATTTGGACGGGATGATGAATGACGTCGCCCGTCGCGAATGCCTGATCTTCGCCTTGCCGCAAGTTCAGGATCACCGTGCCCGGCGTATGGCCCGGTGCGGGCATGAGCGTGACGCCCGCTTCGATCTCATGATCCATGTCCACGAGCGTCGCCTGACCCGCTTCCAGAATCGGCTGCACGCTGTCTTCCCACGGACGCCGATAGTCGTTTTCCGGCCCGGTATCATGAACATGTTGCCAATATTCGGCTTCCGTCCGTGCGAAGATGTATTCTGCATTGGGAAATGTCGGCACCCAGCGCCCGTCGCGGAGTCGGGTGTTCCAACCCACATGATCTGCATGCAGATGGGTGCACATGACGTAATCGACGTCTTGCGGATTGACACCTTGGCGCGCCAGCGTCCGCAGAAACGGACGATTTTGCAAATGCCACTCGGGCAGTGAAGGACGCTCCTTGTCGTTTCCGACGCAGGTATCGATCAAAATGGTCGAGTGCCCGGTGCGGACCACAATCGAGTGGAACGACATGATCAGACGGTTCGTTCGGCGATCGTAAAACCTGGCATCGTCGGCCACTTTGCATGCGGCGAACGCTTCCGGCGTCGCATCGGGAAGAACGAAGTCGGGCTTGTGAAACGGCCCTTCCGATTCGACCACGCGCTGAATGTCAAAAGGACCTGGAAGTTTCATGAAGTATGATCCTCCGGTAAACTGCGGCGGCAACAGGCGGCGTTCGGCGTCGGGGTTTGTCTTGCGGCCGCAAACGGATCTCTTGAAGACGGAATGCTAACCGGTCGGTAAACACGGCGGCAACAAAATTCCGGCCGTTCATTGCATTTTCAACAGATCCAGCACCTCGCGAGCGGGGCGCACATCGATGAAGCCGAAATGGAGCGATATCAACGTGGCCAAGTGCAGGTCGTCGTTGACCGTGGCCTTTTGCCGTAAACGCTCAATGCCGAATTCATGCCCGCCCATTCTTAGGCCGCGTGAAGGAATTCGATAATCATTCTCGCCAATTTTTCTGGTTGCTCCGGCAACAAGGCGTGGCCCGCCCGGGAAATCGACGCGACAGTGACGCGTTTGCCTCCTTCGGCTTTGATCGCCTGGGTGTTGGCACGCGCGACAATCATGTCGTCGGCGGCCTCTACGACCAGGAGAGGTGCGTTGCCTGCGAGCCACCAATCTTGCAATGGCGTCGCGTCACCCGCCGCCCATTGGGCGGCGCCTGCTTCGGGCCACCAGCCGTCGAGCCATACGGACGCGTCATTCCCCGGAGCGAAAAAGACGCGTTCAAGATGTACCAAGCGCTCTTCATCGGGCAGGGATAAGGCAAAGCACTTGATGACCGACTGCATAACCTCGGTTTTGATCGGCACCATGCCGCCGCCGGCCAGCGAAACGACTTTGTCGGCCTTGTCGGGATAATCCGCCGTGAACGTGCGTGCGACGCGATTGCCGAAAGCATGACCGACGAAGTGGGCCCGGCCGACGTGTAGTTTGTCGATGACTAGTGCGATATCTGCGGCATAGTCGTGAAGGGTCAGCAATCGATTGGGTTTACTGCTGCCGGCGATTCCTCTTGGTTCCGGCAATACGGCCAGAAAGTCCCGTTCAGCCAATCGCTGTGCTAGATCGTTGAAGTCCTGGGTTGATCGGCCTAGGGACGGCAAAAGCACCACCGGTCGTCCGCTACCTATCACACGCACCTTGAGACTCAATGAGCCGTTTCGAACAATGCGTTCCGTAAACTCCCGATATGTTGACTGCGTTTCCATGATCACCCCTTCAGTCATCCGGCCGATATTCGATGGGACCGTGCTGGAACTGTCAATCACAAAGTGGTAGGCGTTGGAAGATGAACTACAGGTCAGAGTTCGAATTTTGCTTCGTCCCGGGACATGGCCGGGCCGCCGGCCATTGCGAGCGCGAAGCATCGGCGGGGGCTGTTTCGCCTAGCGGCTTCTGCCATAATCATGCGATGCCTCCGCTCCTGACATTTTCCGGAGCCGCTTTATGACGAAATCCCGAGCCGAACCCGTTCGCGGTTTCTCGTGGCCGCGGTTTCTCGTCGCTTCCGTGTCGGTTGTCTGGATGTCCATTTTTGCCGCTCCGGCATCCGTCATGGCCGATAACACACCGACCGTCTTCATTACGGGCTCGAGCCGGGGAATCGGATTGGAGCTTGCGCGTCAATACGCGGCCAGAGGCTGGACGGTTATCGCCACGTGTCGGACTCCCGGCACTGCGACGGATTTGCAAGCCGTTGCGTCCGCTTACGACAGTGTCGTCATTGAGCGATTGGACGTGCTCGATTTCGCTCGTATCGATGAACTGGCCGAGCAATACCGAGGTACGCCGATTGATGTTCTGATTAATAACGCGGGCATCGGCGGCGGTGCCCAAAATCAGATTTACGGCAAAATCAACTATGATGTGTTTGAAGACGTCATGAACGTCAACGTCAAAGCGCCGCTCAAGATCGCAGAAGCATTCATCGATCATGTAGCGGAAAGCGACCACAAGAAGATCATGACCATTTCAAGCAGTGAAGGCTCGATCGGAATGACAGGCGGACCTGGACGGAACTATTTCTACAAGCCGAGCAAGACCGCCGTAAACATGATCATGCACAATCTGTCGAAGGCGGTGGCGGGCAAAGGCGTCATCGTCGGCATGATCAATCCGGGCGCCGTCGCTACGGATTTCATGAAGGGTGTGCCCATGTATCTCATGCCGCCGGAAGAAAGCGTCATCCAGGTAATCCGGGTCATCGACTCGTACACCATTGAGACGTCGGGCCGTTTCATGAACTACAATGGTGAGGAATTGGCGTGGTGATCTATCGAACGCGCGCAATGGTTCTTTTTGTCTGTGTCGGCATTTTTACCGGTCAAGTGCTTGCTTCAACGGCGCATGCGGCGACGGTTTTCATCACGGGAAGCAATCGCGGAATCGGGTTAGAATTGACGCGGCAGTTCGCGTCCAGGGGCTGGGATGTTATCGCTACCTGCCGCAACCCGCAAAACGCTGCCGCGCTGAAATCTCTCGCCAGAGACAACTTCAATATCGTCATCGAAGAACTCGATGTCACTGATGACAAGGAAATTGATGATTTGGCCGAGAAGTACAGGGGTACGCCGATCGACCTGCTCATCAACAACGCGGGCATCAACGGCGGTATGCAGAGCCAGATCTTCGGCCGGCTCGACTATGACATGTTCGATCGGATCATGGCAGTGAACGTGCGTGGTCCGCTTCGGATCACGGAAGCCTTTACCGAGCATGTGGCCGCAAGCGATCAGAAAAAGATGGTCACCATTACGAGCAGCGAGGGATCAATCGCAAGTGTGCGATTCCCGGCATTCTACTTTTATCGGGCGAGCAAAGCCGCCGTGAACATGATCATGGCGACGGTAGCACCGGATCTTGCCAAACGCGGTATAATCATCGGACTGATCAATCCCGGCGTGGTGGACACGGACATGAGCCGCGGCGCGCCCATCCCGTTGCTCAGCCCCGAAGAAAGCGTGAGCGGCATAATTGACATCATCGAAGGCTACTCGCCGGAGATGTCCGGCAAGTTCATGCAATGGGATGGACGGGAATTGCCGTGGTAGTACGGCTTCAAACGGGATCTCTCGATTCAGTTGCGGAAGGACATGGATATATGCGTAGAAAGCTCATTTTGACCATGACTTTTACAATGTTGGGGTTGGGCGTGTTTTTGGCGGACACGCCGCAAGCGCGGGCCGCGCCCGTTGTTCTGATCACCGGCTCGAGCCGGGGTATAGGATTCGAACTCACGCGGGTTTACGCGGAACGCGGCTGGAGTGTCATCGCCACGTGTCGCACGCCCGCGACAGCGAAAACTCTGCAGGGGCTTGCGGCAGAATTCGACAACATCATTATCGAAGAGTTGGACGTCACTGACCACGCCCAGATCGACGCCTTGGCGCAAAAGTATGAAGGCACACCGATTGATGTGCTGCTCAACAATGCCGGTATTTCAGGGGGGCGTGAGAATCAGATTTTCGGCGCGTTCAACTACGAGACATACAACGCGGTCATGGATGTGAACGTCATCGGACCGTTGAAAATGGCCGAGGCCTTTGTCGGTCACGTCGAAGCCAGCGGGCAAAAGAAAATTATCAATATATCCAGCACTCAGGGTTCGATTACGACCAACTTCGGCGGGCAATATTTTTATCGGGCCAGTAAGGCCGCACTTAACATGGTGATGCGTACGCTTTCGATCGAGTTGAAAGACAGGGGGATCACGGTGGCGATTTTGGCGCCGGGCTTTGTGCGCACCGATTTTACGAAAGGTATCGATTTACCCATCATGATCGATCCGGATGAGAGTGCGGCGGCCGTTGTCGCGAATATCGACGAATATACGATTGAGGATACGGGCACATTCATCAAACATACGGGTGAAGGATCGCCGTGGTAGGCGCGCCCCCGCAAGGAGACGGCGCATGTCGTTCGAGGGCGTGAAGCGCCGCCGTTTGACGCGCCGTTTGTTTGGGCGGGCTATAACGATGGGTGCGACGGTTGCGGCACTGGGACCTTTGAGCAAGGCGTCGTTCGCACAGGACGGGCGACGACCCGTGGTTTTGATCACCGGGTCGAGCCGGGGCATTGGCCTTGAGTTTGCCCGGCAATATGCTGAGAGCGGCTGGAAGGTGATTGCCACGTCACGCAACCCCTCCGCGGCTCACAAGCTTCAGGCCCTTGCGGAAGAGTTTCCCGACATTACGCTTGAAGCATTGGATGTGCTCAACCATTCCCAAATCGATGCGCTGGCCCGAAAATACGAAAACCAGCCGATTGACATTCTGATCAACAACGCGGGAATCGGCGGCGGCGGGGACAATCAGGTTTTCGGCCGTATCGATTACGACGTTTTCGATGACGTCATGCGTACTAATGTTCTGGGTCCTTTGAAGATGGCGGAAGCCTTTATCGACCATGTCGCCGCGAGCGGCCATAAGAAAATCGTTACCATTACCAGCGGTCAAGGCTCGATTACCGAGACGCGCGGGCGTCTCTACTTCTATCGCGCAAGCAAGACCGGCGTTAACATGGCTATGCGCACCTTGTCGAAAGATATCGCTCGGAGGGGCGTCATTGTCGTGCTGACCGCGCCGGGAGCGACCGACACCGACTTTATGGACGAAGTCCGCGGCCGCATACCGCTCGGGTTGCCGGAAGACCGTGTCGGCGGCATGATCGACGTGATCGATAACTTTGCAATGGAACAGACGGGCACGTTCGTCGAATGGGACGGCCGCGTCATGCCGTGGTAAGCAGTGCCCCTGATGTCGGTGACATTCGAGGCTTTTTCAATTCCCCTCAACTCATAAATCTGATCAGGCTGAAGACGCCGACAACGACAAAGCTCAGTGATGCAGTGACGAGCGCGGCGTCCCACAACCGGCCCGGATGCAAATCGGGGTCCGTCACCCGATAGCGCAAATAGAGCACACTGATGCTGACGACGGGCAGGAACAGCGCTTGCACAATGCCGCCGAGAACGATGAGACGCACCGGGTTGATACCCGTCAGGTAGATTGTCAGTGTCACGATCGGCAAAATGATCGAAAGCATCGACACGGAATACTGCATATGCGTTTGACTGCCGCGATGGACGACACCTAATACGGTCAGAAAGTCGGTAAAAGTGCGTGCGCTGGCGCCCATGACGACAAGATATGTCGAGTAAAGGATCGCGGCGGCTCCAGCGACAAGCAGCCATTGGGCGTAACCCCCGAATACCGGCTCATAGGCTTCTGCCAGCGTGCTCACCAGGGCCGTGCCGTCCGGGTCGAGACCTTGGCGGTTCAGCACGGCCGCGCCGATCAAGTAGAAAGCAACGGTCGCTGTGGTATAGATGAAAAGAGCGAGAATGGCGTCGGTGCGCATGACACGCATCCAGCCGCGCGCCCGCGCCAGCCATGCCTCGTCTTCCGTGCGCTTTCCGGTGAACCGTGCGTACCCTTTTTCAACGCACCAGTAGGGATAGCTTATGATGTCTGATGCGGTTATGCCGATGAGCCCGAAGGTGCCGATTGCGGTAGCGATTGCAGCGTCACCCGCAGGCAGGTGAAACTGAAGACCCTCGATGATGTCGTCGGCGGAAATACGGAAAGGTGTTGCCTGAAGCCCCAAAGCCGTTCCCAATGTGACAAACGTAAAACAGACGACGAGTATGGTGGCAATCGTCTCAATGCCCTTGTATTTGCCCCATACCAAAATCGTTATGGTGAACAAAACCATGACGATGGCTGCAACTTGCTGGTTGATGTCAAAACCCAATGCGATCGCCTGAACCACACCGCCGATGATACCGCCCAGCGCGGCATAGGTGAGCGCGACTGCTACGAACCAAGTCCAAACCACCCAGTTGGCTTTGAGTCTTGGGCCGGGCACGCGATTGAACGCAGTCAGCGTAGTCTCGCCGGAACTGATGGCGTAGCGCGCTATTTCGATCTGAACGAAGACCTTGAGCAGGCAACCCAATAGAATGAGCCACAACAATGTGAAACCTGTCTGGGCGCCGAGTTTGGTGGTCGCGACGAGTTCACCGGATCCGACGAGCGCTGCGCTGATAACAAGGCCGGGCCCCAGATGACGAAGCGTTCCGCTCCATGTTGTCGGCGGCGTGCGGGTACCGTCGTCAGCCATGTCAAGCGCGCGGCGTTACTTCACAATGGCCAGAAGTTCGACATCGAAAACGAGTGTGGCCCCCGGTCGAATGCCGCTTGGTGTGCCGCGCTCTCCATAGGCTAGGTGGGAGGGAATGGTGAACTCGTATGTGTCGCCGACCGCCATCAGTTGAAGTCCTTCGGTCCATCCGGGGATAACACGGTTCAATGAGAACTCCGCAGGTTCGCCGCGGCTGTAGGAAGAATCGAATTCGTCGCCATCGATCAGCCGGCCGGAGTAATGGACGCGCACCACGTCCGTGACAATCGGTCGGTCATTGCCGACGGAACGCTCAACGACGCGATATTGCAATCCGCTCGGTGTCACCGTGACGTCTTCTTCCAGGGCGTTGGCGTCCAGGTAGGATTGTTGTTCCGCACGATAGGTCGAGTCGTCGATGGAGCGTTTCCGGTCCTCGACATTTGGTGTATCCGGCCGCACAAAAATTGCAGCCAGTACAACAACGACCGTGACCGCGGAAGCCAACCAGAGGAACAGATTCGTATTGGTTTGAGTGTCGTCGCCCATTAGTAGATCCCCCCGTCGTTTCTGAACTTCGTGTGGATGCAGTATCGGGGGAATGGCGAAAAATCGCCAGAGGTTTTCTGTGATGGATGTTTGTGGCGATGACGTCCGGAGAACGGAAGTCTAAAACAGATCAAGACGGCGAGGGCGCGGCCTTGTTTGTCGGGCCGTCCACAGTCGCAGCCGTCAAGCGTTGGCTAGACGCGGCGGGCATAGTCGAGCCGGACGCGCTCATATTCCAACGCATGGATAAGGGCGGCACAGTGCGCGGCCCACTGTCCACGCGGTCGGTGCGCACGATAGTCAAGCGGTGGGCCGCCGCCGCCGGTCTCGATCCCGAAGACGTGTCAAGCCATAGCCTTCGCGTCGGGTCCGCACAGTCGCTTGCGTCACGCGGTGCCGGTCTAGTGGACATGCAACAGGCGGGCCGGTGGGCGTCGCCTTCCATGCCAGCCCACTATGCCCGCGCACAGTTGGCCAAGCGCGGCGCGGTTGCCCGTCTCCGTTACGGCGCTTGAGTGAGCGGGCGCGGCGGCATGAAAGGCCCGCTGGTAGCAGCCAGTCGCTTTCATCCGTTATGACTACTCGCGCTAACTTGCAAAACAACTAGAGAAACTAAAACGCCGCCGCTCCAACCCAGGAGTTTCACAAAACAAAAGTATGCAAACCAAACCAACTCTAGCACAGCCGCCCGCAACTCGTAAAGGTGTTTACAAAATCCGGACAAGGAACCGGACAACGGCAAAAGGGATCACTATAAAAACCACGGACACAATAAAGGCACTCCAGGACGCCGCCGTCACGCCCCAATACAACTCCGCCAAGTGATCGCCAAGCGGCTTGCTTGGATCGCTTGGGCGGCGGTAGCACCGTAGGTCTTCCCACTTTTCTAGCGGCCACAGGATAGCGCGCGCGATCCCGCGCAACCAGGGCCAATCTGGCCCACACTCTAAGGCCCACACGAGAAAGAGCAACGGGACCCCCACTACGAAGAAAACCCCAGACCACACAACAGGAAGGAAGGGCCAGAAAAAGAACGCGACCCCGAACGCGGCGAAAAAAACAGCCACTGGGAAGACTGCCACGCGCGGGCCTTCGCCAACGGACGGCGCGTCCGCTATTATAGCGAAGGTTGCCGCAGCGATACACACTGCAGCGACAACAATAACTATCGACACGTTTTCGCGCTCCCACATACAGGCCGCCTTTCTTGCCCGCGACGGCGGGCGGCTGGACTGTAGCACAGTCGAAAGTGCCGTCCAGGGTGCCGGTGGGCTTGCCGTTTCCGCAGCTCGTAAAATTGTCGAAAGGTCTTGACTTTCCGCGCCACGCCTTCGCGGGCCGGAAGGGCAATTTATCAAGGCCGATCAAGGCGCGGGTGTGTATCTCTGAAAAGTCAAAAGTCACATTCCCGGACTGTGCGACAAATGACGTCACTTTAATTGACGTCAAAAATAGCCCCCATTTATCTAATATGATCCTGAGGGTGGACACCTTGTGCGTCCAAACTACTCGGGCATGGTAAATCGCGCTTTGATTGATGGCCGCTCCAGAATGGCGTCGTACCATTGGGCAAGCTCGTCGCGGCCTTCGCGCCAATCAAAGGAGTCGTCCCCCTCAACAATAACGTGTTCACGGATCGGGTTGCGCAGGTCGAGATAGCTGAGGCCCCCGGCCGTACAAATATGGCCGATATGAAAATCTGCGTCTTTGAAACCTGGTGCTTCTTTGTTGAGTTGATCCAAAGTGCCAATGATCTTGCGCCGCTCGCGAAGCATGTAGTCCACATTCCAGTCAGCTTTGTCACGCCAGCCCTCGACACGGAGTAACGTGGTCGCGTCGAACATTCCGTCGCCAAGAGTCATTTGGCGCAGAGCAGGCCAACGTGCGTCGCCCGAGGGAAAGACGTGTTTACCTGTGATCGATAAAGAGTCCAGATACTGGCAGATGACAAGTCCGCCATAGAGCGGCTCGCCATTGTCCATGACCAGCGCCGGAACTTTGCCCATTGGATTGTATTCCCAGATGGTGTCGCTATCGAAAGGACGTGTCCGCTCAAACTCCAAGCGTTCAACGATACCTCCTTCGTGCGCCGTGACGAGAACTTTGTGGATGTATTCAGGGTTGGGTGTAAAGACGAGCTTCATGTGTGAACTCCTGAAAATTATCGAACTGTTTGTGTTGCAAATGCTCTTGCCAGGAAAGCGGTTGGTTGCAGGACCAGAAGGTTTAGGGATCCTGATATACCGGTGAATGCTGCGGAAGTAATCGCATCACCGCGCAATCGACACTCCGGTGATGATTGATGTCGTCGGAATTGGCGGCACAGACGGCAGCTATGGGTCATGAACTGACGCGAAAATCGGCCTAATTTGATTGGCCTCAAATCAGCGGACCTCCGACTCTTTTGCGGTTGTTACATTAATTTAATTAATATATATGGCAGCCTCTTTAATTTGTTTAAACCTCCAGGATTGTCTATTTATTGAGAATAATTCTGATAATCGCAACGACAATGCGCGTTTTTCGGTTGTGGAAGCGACCGCAAATGCGACAGGAAGGGGGACTTCGGCGATGAAAACAGGCCGGATTCTTATAGCCTCTCTGGCAATCGTGACTCTATCGGGCGTGCTTGATGCACTTCAAAATATGGTCGCAGCTCAGGTGGGTACGATCATCGTTACGACACGGAAGAGGGAAGAAAACATTCAAGACCTGCCGATGTCGGTGAACGCGTTCACAGCCGTGCAAATTCGCGACCTCGGTGTTGACGACCTAAGCCGGATCAGCGATTTCACGCCGAATTTCAGCTTTGAGAAATTCGGTGCCCGGCGTGGCGCCCAAGACGACGTCAGCCGTCCGGTCATTCGCGGTCAGTCGAATATCCTGGGCCAACCGAACGCGGCCTTCTTTATTGACGGCATTCTGTTCAGTGAGAACATTCTCTCGTTTCCTTTCCAAGCGGTGGAACGTGTGGAAGTGATCAAAGGCCCCCAAGCTGCCTTGTACGGCCGTTCGACGTTTGCCGGCGCTGTCAATTTCATTACCAAGAGGGGTTCAAACGAGTTCGAAAACAACTTCAACGCGCGTGGCGCAACACACGGCGACTACGAACTCAGTTTGACTTCGCGTGGGCCGATCGTCGAAGACAAATTGTTCTATTTCATCGGCGGCCGTTATTATAATTACGAAGGTGAGTATCGGAACGAATTGGACGGCCGCAAAGTGGGCCAGGAAGAGTCCCGGAGTATTTTTGGTTCTTTGGAATTCCGCGCAACCGATGACATCACCGCCATCGTCCGTGTCGGCCATTATGAGGACGACGACGGCTACGCCGCCGAGGCGATGCAGGATCGTTTCTTCAACAATTGCTTCCTTGATCAAGCTCGTCAATATTTCTGCGGCGAGGTCAAGCCGGTCGAGTCCGTAAGACTGCTTCCCAACGAGCAAATGGGCAAAAATCAGGGCCTGCGCCGGGAAGTGTTTTATGGCTCGTTGTCGTTGGAATGGGACATCAACGGTTTGGGCTGGATTCTCACGTCCAACAGCGGTTTGACCATAGCCGATTCCGAATTCGGCTATGACGCCTCGCGTTTGGGCGATCCCCTCAACTTTACCGGCGGCGGATTGAGGCGGATCGAAGATATTGAGCGGGAGGAATGGTCGACCGAGCTTCGCCTCGCTTCCCCGGACGACAACCGCATCCGCGGGCTGATCGGCGGCTATTACTATGAGAGAGACTTTCGCGAAGATCGGCTGCGCCCAGTAGATCGCTCACTACTGCTTCCCCTTGGAACCAAGACCGTCGAAAACGTTGCCGTCTTCGGCGCCGTTGAAGTCGACGTGATCGATCCGGTCACAGTGCGTGGCGAAGTGCGCTGGCAATCGGATACGATTGGGTTGATACCCGCTGCAGGTGCAATGCTCGAAAAAACCTTCGAAGCTGTCCTGCCTCGTTTTACTGTGGAATGGGACGTGACGGACACAATCCTGGCCTATGCATCCGCGGCTAAAGGCAACAAGCCGGGGGATTTCAACTCCAATCCGTTATTGCCTCCGGAATTTCGATTCGCAGAGGAAGAAAAGGCGTGGAGTTATGAGGTTGGCTTAAAGTCCGACCTGCTCGACGGCCGGGCGCGATTCAATCTTTCAGCCTATCATATCGATTGGACCAACCAGCAATTGACAACTTCGTTGGTAGTGCCTACGCCGACGGGCCCCACGCCCATTGCCTTTCTCTCAAACGCGGGTAAGACGCGGGTTTGGGGTATGGAAGTGGAAGGCAACGTCTTCTTGACCGATCAGCTTCAATTCGGCGTTGGTTACGGACTTTCCGACGCGAGGTTCACGGAAAATTGCGACGTGACTCAAGGTCAGACGCTAACCGGTTTCGATTGCGTCAATAGCATTTCTGGTTTTGAGGGCGGCGATGTTTCCGGCAACAAGACGCCCAACTCGCCGACTCATCAGGGTAACGCGTCGGCCACCTATATCCACGCTTTGTTCGATGATGTCGAGGGATTTCTCAGAGCGGATTATTCGTATCGCAGTAAGATCTGGGCGCAAGTTCACAATCTTGCTCATACGGGAGACCGGCATCTATTGAACTTCAAAGCCGGCATCACCAGAGGCAACATGCGGTTGACATTCTTTGTCGACAACATTCTCGACGACTTGACGCAATCGACGCTTGTGCGCTTTGTCGACTTGGCGAACCTCAATATCGGTCCGCAGGACAACCCGGCACAGAACAACGTTCCGGGGACATCATCTGTTGAGCGTTCGTTCCTGCATCCGTTGGCCGACGGCAGGAAGTTCGGCGTCACATTCGACTTGGATTTCTAGGTTACCATTTGGCGTTGGAAATTCGAAATCGGGGGTCGGGATAGTTGTTCCGGCCCCTTTTCTTTGTCGACAATTCAGAATGATTTGTCCGGAAACATCGCCAGATGTTTAGTTGTACACGGCAAACATGAGCCTGTCTTGACTTGACTGCGCGCCTGATGCCGAGGTCTGATCATTCAGGTTGGTCCGAAAGCTCAATTCGTTCTTTCAAGACGCGTTTTAACTGCTTTATGAAATCATGGTGCAGCGGTCTGAGAACCATCCGGGCGCGGTGACAGAATATGAAACGTCTGGTTTGGCGAAGTTCGGGCACATCAAAATATTTGAACGAATCGCCAACCCCGCACGCCAACTGAAAAAGCTTTTTCGAGACAATACCCACGGCTTGGCCCTCCCGAATGAGTTGCGTGGCCAAAGTTGTCGAATTTGTCTTGAATAGATGCTCAGGGGGCAGACGATCAACGGCAGCAAATACACGGGCCAAATATTCCGGCCAATCGGGAGATACCGATACGGCCACCCATTGATAATTGGCGAGATCGCCGATCGACACCGTGTCTGACTCAAACAGATCGTGTTTCTCGCCGACTACGACTTGAACGCGATCGGTAAACAAGATCTCCGAGTGCAATTCGGGCATTTCCACCGATAGAAAATGGTCCGACAGGAACGCGAAGTCGATCTCCCCTTCGGTCAACATGGACGACAAAACATCCGACCATTCCTTTATGACCTTGAAATTCTGCTCGGGATACTGCCTTTTGAAATCCGAAAAGATTTCCATGACGATGTCGTTGGAAAGGCTTTTGACAACGCCAAGTCGAAGCTCCGTCCGGACTTGCCGCGAACTGACCTTTAGTTCCGTTTCGGCGGCTTCGACTTGCGCCATTATGATCTTGGCGTGGTCGTGAAGACGTTGACCATGCTCGGTCAGGATCGATCCCGTCTTGCTGCGGACAAATAGCTGAAGCTCTAGCTCCTTTTCCAATTTTGAGATGGCTTGGGTCAATGCCGATTGCGTGAGACCGATATTTTCGGCTGCTTTGTAAAAGCTTTTGGCCTCTGCCAGTGCCATGAATTGCCTTATCTGACGAAGGTCCATGTCTCGTTCCAGCAGAGCAGCCCGCAACTAGGCACGCCGTCCCGTTCATAAGTTTTTGAGCGCCGCAAAAGTCTAGACAATTGAGGAATGATGATCAATTTTGTTAATTAAACCTGAGGGCAATTTAATTTGCCTAATCCCATTCAGCTTTCTATCCTCCTCTCAAAAGCAAGTTATCCGGCTGTATTGAGCCCCTACATGGATTTATCCGCATGGACTTATCCGCCTACGACATTTTGCTCCTTCTTCATTTGATGCTCTTTGTCTACTGGTTGGGCGCCGACATGGGTGTTTTCTACGCGGCAGGTTATGCGGCCGATGCGCGCTACTCGCCCGAGACGCGCCATACCATTGCGGAAATCATGGCGTTCGTGGACTTGGCGCCACGGTTGAGCGTTCCCCTCATCGGCGCCACCGGCGCGTCCCTGGGCGCACTTTCGAATGATCTGTCTCTCAATACAGGTGGCTTGGCGGCGGTTTGGTTTGTGGCCCTCGTTTGGGTGGGCGTGAATATCACCGTCTACATCAACCGTCATCAAAAGGAGCGCGTCAAAGGACTTCTGACGTTCGATCCGATTTGGCGCGTTGGGGTACTGATCGTCGTTGCCGCGGCAGGGCTTGCATCCCTCTTAGGCGCCGGCGTGACCGACAACCGTTCGCTTGCTGCAAAAATGATCATCTACGCCGCCGCTATTTTTATGAGCCTTGTTCTGAGAGTCCTTTTCAGGCCGTATCGTCCCGCTCTTGCCCGTATTGTTGCCGGGGAGGGAGTCCCCGCCGACGATGAAACGATGAAATCGTCGCTGTCGATTGCAAGGCCGGCGATCGTCGGTATATGGATATTGACCGTACTTGCGGCTGCGATTGGTTTGTGGCACCCGTTTTAGAAGTTGGAGAGCTGCGGCAGTGAAACGGGCGCTTGTATTGAACGTGAAAGCTTCCAGTTTGGCTTTGCCACTTAAGAAAACAGTTGAGCGCGATTGGACGTTTGGTACATCCATTGTCGATCAAGGAATGGTCTCTTACCTTCTAAGATTTGCGGCGACGCTGATAATTGTCGTCATTGGACTTGCGGCTTACAGTTCCGCTCGGGCCGAAACGTTGCGTGTCGGCTTATCGGAGCTTCCCGCCGCCTACGGAAATCCGTACACGGCGATCGGCCTTCCCGGCACTTTAGTCTGGTCGCAACTCTTCGACGGTCTCACGAAGATCGATGCCAGCGGCAAGTTGGCACCGGCGCTCGCCGAAGATTGGGAAATGATCGACCCGACGACATGGCTCTATCGCCTTCGAGACGATGTCTCATACGCTGACGGGACGACCTTTGACGCAAATAAAGCTGAAGCGGTCTTCGATTGGCTACTCAGCGAGGCCGGCAGATCGACAATCGTAGGCAGCGCCATTTCGAGCATTTCCGAAGTAAAAGCGCAGAGTCCTCGAGAACTTATAATTCGTACCCATAACCCCGATCCGATTTTGCCCAATCGCCTTACAATCGTGATGATGGTGGAACCTGGCGCTTGGCTTGATCTGGGCGATAAGGCCTTTGCACAGAACCCGGTCGGCACGGGCTCATATGTCATAGGGCAATGGCGCAATTCAAACGGCGCGGCTGAACTGCAGGCAAACGATCAATCATGGCGGGCGCCAAAAGTTCGCACAATCGAACTTTTGCCTCTAACCGATCACGCTGCACGCTTTCAAGCGGCGATATCGAAGCAATTGCACGTGGCAATAGCGCTCAAGCCGGACGAATTCGATGCGCTTCGGGGACGCGGTTTTCGAATTGTCGTCGATCCGACCAAGCAGATCATCGGGCTTGCTTTTGATGTTGAGGGAAAAAAGACCGGGCCCTTGGCAAATATGCGAGTTCGACAAGCTTTGAATTACGCGGTCGACAAAGCGGCGATATCCAAGGTGATTTCCAAGGATACTTGGCCGCCCGCGGGCCAAGGGGCGGCACCAGGAGTTTTTGGCTTCAATCCCGAAGTGAAAGCCTATCCTTACGATCCCGAACTTGCGAAGCAACTCTTGGCGGAAGCTGGTTATGCAACCGGGTTCAAAATGACCGCGACCGTAGTTATCGGTACTTATGCGAACGATGCGGAAATCTATCAAAAAGTGCAGCAAGACCTTGCGGCCATAGGGGTGAAACTAACCCTCAGAGCGACCGTTTTTTCGGATTGGATTCAACAATATGTAAGCGGAAATTGGCGGACCGACGCGTTTTCCTTGGCATGGAATACGACGCCCTATGGCGATGCCATACGGCCCATGGAGTATTTCTCCTGCATCAAACCGAACCCATTTTTTTGCGATCCATCCATGTTGCCGTTGATCAAGCGCGCAAACATCGAACTCGACCGTGCGCAGCGGGAGCTTCAGCTCTTTGAATTGCAAAGGCAGTTCCACGACAAGGCGCCGCAGCTATTCCTTCTGGAATATGGGCATATCTGGGCGGTCTCGGAAAAACTGTCCGGATTTGCCCTGCATGATCGGGTTCCTCAATTCCACGATGTGATGTTTGGGAAAGTAAACTAATACTGTGCCAGAACAGCGTCGAGAGGGCCCGGAGCTTCAATAAAGTCGCCTAGACCGGCAGCTTTAAACCAAGCTGTCGGCCGAGGGTAAGGGCCGGGGTGAGCATCATGCCGGGAGTGAACACTTTGCCGAGGGTCGCCCCACTCCCTAGAACTTCACCGGCAGCATAAAGATTGGGAATCGACTCGCCATTTTCTTTCACGACCCGCAAGTCTTCATCGACGACGATGCCCACGGCGGACGTGACCGAATGGCCGTGATGCAAGATGGCATAAAAAGGCGGCTTGTCGATTTGGCTTGGCAGATGTTCGCGTCCAAATTGATCCGACCCCAATACGACGCTGTCGTTATAGTCGGCGACGGAGGCTTTCAATCCGTCGGCGTTTATGCGGGCGAGCCTTGCCAATTCATCCAGTGAGTCCGCTTTGTGAAACATGGGATGGACGCCGAAACGCGACCGAATGTCATCCTTGGTCCATTTCGGTATTCCGATCGGTGAGGATTCAAAAATGTCCGAGTCGAATACGATGGCGTAACGGAACTTGTCGAGCTTGACGATCGCTTCGGCTCGTACTTCTTGAAGGGGCTCGTCTTCGCGAATGAAACGACGCCCTTCATTGTTCACCCATATCTCCCATGGTGCCCGCTCTTGGGGTACAGTGATGAATCTGCCATCAATTTCTGCAGGGAACGTGTCGCCGGAAAGAATGGAGCCTGTGCCTGCGCGGTGCAATTCATGACCGCGCAGGGCGCCGCCCACTGATCTAGCTAGTTCTAATCCCTTGCCTTGGTTCGTTGGGTACGCTCCTGCCGCATAGGCAGGCTGCCCGACAATCTCCTGAAACAAGTCTGGATTGACGGCATAGCCGCCGGTCGTGATGAGGATGTGCCTGCCGCGAAAGACTTGTTCCCCGCTCGGCGTCATGGCGCGTACGCCCTTGATGGTGCCGTCCTCTGAGGGAAGCAACTCGGTGACGGTCGAATTTAATTGTACGTCGACATGGCCTTTTTCGATCTCAGGCGCCAGTTCTTTGACGACGACAGCGAGAATGTCGCGGCCTTGATTTGCGCCCCAAAGGTAGCGCGGCGTCCGGTAGCATTGGCGACCCGGACTTGAACCGGTCTCCGGATGTTCGGGGAGTGGCGTAAGGCCGTTCTTAAGCAGCCAGTTGATTGTCGCCGGGGCATGATCGGCGGTCTGGCGAACGATATCGGCATTCGCCAGACCGCTCGTCATGCGCATTACATCGTCATAGTGTTTGTCAGGGTTGTCGACGATGCCTTTGGACTCTTGGAGGAGCGACCCACCTGCGCTGATTTGGCCGCTGGCAAGATGCATGGTGCCGCCGACCTCGGCTGCGGAATCGATGAGCAACACCTTTGCGCCACGCCGCGACGCAAATATGGCGGCCGGCAGACCGGCAGTGCCGGCCCCGATAATGACATAGTCCCAATCCACTGATGCACTCCGTTGGTTTTGTGCGCCGACCGCTCGCGGCAAGGCGGACATGGCGAGTATTGAGCCGAGAAACGTGCGTCTTTTCATGGAAGTTATTCCCCCGAGCGACGAGGATACCCGGACCGTCCGGATTGTCTACAAATTGGCGGCGGCAAATAGAATCTACAGACCTTGTCCGCAACTATCATTGCTCTTTTTTAATCACTCCTGAAACAAGCTGTCATGCGCCGCCAAGATTACAGGCAAAAATTAGGTCTCTGTATTACTCAATTGCAAGATGAAATCCAAGGCGGCTGCTCGATTGTTATAAGATGTGTAATGTCGACCACTCGGCCGCAGACGAAAAAACTGAACTGGGTCCACTCTTGCTTTACAGCCAACGCCGCTTGGCGTGCCGCGTTCTCCATAGGCCAGGTAGGAGGGAATGGTGAACTCGTATGTGTCGCCGACCGCCATCAGTTGAAACCCTTCGATCCATCCGTCAATCACGCGGTTCAATGAGAACTCCGCAGGCTCGCCGAGGCTGTAGGAGGAATCGAATTCGTCGCCATCGATCAGCCGGCCGGAGTAATAGACGCGCACCATGTCCGTGGCAGTCGGCCGATCCTCGCCGACGGAACGCTCAACGGTGCGATATTGCAATCCGCTCGGTGTCACCGTGACGTCCTCTTCCAGGGCGTTGGCGTCCGGGGAACGGAGCAGCGTACATGTTGACAGTGGTCGCCAGGGCGGCCAGTGTGATCTCCCGGCAAATTTGGAGAGAGAACGAATGAATCGACGGCATTTTTTGTCTGTGACGACGATGGGCGCAATGGCGTCGCTGATCTCGGTCAACGTGTATGGCGGCGCGCGCACGCAACTCCCGACCATCGCTTTGATGGGCGCTACGTCACGTTCAGGGCGGGAGATCATCCGCCAGGGTTTGAGGAGAGGCTATAGGATCAAAGGTTTTGCGCGCACGCCGTCGAAGCTCGGCGTGAAGCATGAAAGACTCGAACTGTTCCAGGGCGATATTCGCGATCTTGGCTCCATCGAAGCGGTCCTCGAAGGCGACGAAGTGGTCGTCTCCATGATTGGACGCGGTCCTCCCGACGATCCGATGGCGGAAGTAGGCCCCGTCGATATTTACACGGTCATGGGTGAAAACCTCATCACCGCCATGAGAAACAAGGGCAACAGACGATTGATCATGGCCAGTTCCACGGGCGTGGAGCATCGTTTGGCGATCGACAGCGAGAAGCCCCCGCCGGACGACATGAGTAATATGTGGAGATGGAACGCGCGTCATCTCTATAACGACATGTACGAAATGGAAAGTATGATCGAGGCGAGCGGCCTTGACTACATTCTGCTGCGGCCGGGATTTATGGTCGAGCGCCCGGCGCGCGGAAATTTGAAATTCGATACGACCGGCAATACGCCGGGCGGGCGTGTCATCACATATGAAGACTGGGCGGCTTTCATACTGAATAATCTGACCAGTGACGAATATCTCAACAAAGCGGTCGGCATCTATTCTGACACGGTCATGAATGTCCAAGCCGAAATCGACGAATATATGGCCAAGAAAGACAGGCAATGACTTTTGGCCGTTAAACAAAGGACTGCTGCGAAGCTGTCGTTTATCCGATAACGCAATCCATCTCTATCGTTGGAGGAGTTTCATGCATTCCAACCTGATCAACAACCTGATCGTCGATAAACGCAAAGCCTTGAAGCTGCTCGCCGCCGCGGGGTTTGGTACTGTATCTTCCTCAAGCCTTGCTCTCGGCATGGGTGACAATGTCGTCGCAACCGGTGGTCTCGACTACGAAGATCCTTACGACAATCTCTATGCCTTTGGAAAAATATGGTCGGGGTATGACGAACCGGTCATCGGCGCGTTTCATGGTCTCATGTACGGCCGTGTTGGAGACAAGCGTATGGTGCCAGTCTTTGGTTATACGGGGACGGGCGTCTTGCAAAGTCGAATTGCAGAGAATGGCGACCTTCAAGTCAAGTCGCGCGAGACCGGCTATTTCACCGATTTGTATACCGGCGATATTTTGGAACAATGGGACAATCCGTGGACCGGCGAGACCGTCGACGTCTATCATTTCTATAATGACGTGCTGATCGGTCGTATCGGCCCGGAGATACCCGAATTTCTGATGGGAGCTGATAACGAATCGAAAACCCTTATGAATGAAGGGACGGTCTTTGCCGATGAGAGCGGCAAGTACCCTTTCGTTTTACCGTTTCAGCAATACGGCGATGAACTCATGTTGGCCTGGGACTATACCCACGAATACGCCAATCCGGTGTCGCCGGAAGGCTGGCCCAGGTCTTCCACGGGGCCCCGGATTTCTCCTTCGGAACATTTCACCATGTATGTGTCGAAACGGGAACTCGAAGACCGTGATATACCGTCGGCGCGTATGAGGGCCGGCTTCAGCCGGATTTCTCAATGGTGGCCGTTCATGAAAATGGGCGGCACGGAATATGCTGACGGTGTCCTGTTCGGTCGCATGTTCTCGCACAAGGGATTGGCAGGCTATGGTGACGTGCCCCGCAAGGTGCTCGACTATATCGAAAAAAATGCACCGGACTATTTGACGCTGCCGGACGGTTGGGAGCCCACGAATCGTCGCGTGGATACCTGGAAGGTCTATGCGCTGGATATTCCACCTGAGAATCCGGACTATCGGGACTTCAAGCCGGACGACTTTACGCCGCCTACCGGTAGCGGCGCGCGGGTCTGATCGGCTGCTTTCGCGTTATGCTCAAGGGGAGATGAACAAGATGTTGCAGAGGAAGTTTATGCGGGTTTTTGATGTCATGCGTTGCCTCATCCCGGCCGCGGCAATTGCCGTTGCCGGTTGCGGCGCGGTGGAACCGCGAAATGATGTGGTCGTTATGACCGATGACGGCTATGAGCGTGCCAAAAGCCGATTTTATGAAGAGGACAACCGATATGCCGGGATCATCGATCAGTCGGAAGAATTCTTCGGCAACAGAGACGTTGAGGGTGCCATTCTGAGCCTTGATGACGACTTTACGATGTACGAGATCACGGAAGAAGGCGCGGAAGAACGGGTGCGCGGCATTGAGCAGGTGAGGCGGGCTGTCGGCGGCACGTTCAGTTCCGGCAAATGGCTGGGCGCCAACGTCTACAAGTGGGGCCTGACCGACAATACGCTGGTGCAAATCGAGGAGGATTTTTTCAGAACGGATGACGGAGGAACCCGATCGATCAAGACGCTCGTCGTCTTTGAACATCGCAACGGCAAACGTTGGCGTGAATGGCGATTTAAGCCGAAGGATATGTAGTCCTCATCAAGAGGTGTAGAGGTCTTTGTGATCCTCGATGAACTTCTCAAGCGAGGTGGGTTCCCGTCTCAAGAGTTGGCGGATCGTGTCGGTAGTCTCAGCACTTTTCCTGTCGGCAAGGAGTCGAAACTCATCGCAAACCGCGTCGATACGCCATTCGGTAAGGCCGACTTGCGTTAAGACCTTTCGAAAATCTTCTATGGGTTGAGGCACATATCGAATTTCCCTGTCCAACACTTTTGAGAACTTTTCCGCGACATTGGACAAGGTCAGCGCTTCGGGGCCTGTCAGATCGTAACTCTTGTTGTGATGAGCTGGGTCCGTCAAAACCAAACGGATCACTTCGGCAACGTCGCGAAGATCCGTCGGGGCGACCACGGCGTTGCCCAAGGCCATGACAATTTCGCCGCTTTTTTTGATCGTGGGCGCGGAGGCAAGAAAATTTTGTGTAAAGAAGGTTGGGCGTATCATCGTCCATAACAAACCGGCGGCCCTGATATGGGCTTCCGATTCGACGTGCATCTCGGGAATGGGTTTGGTCGTTCCCGGTACGGATTCCATAGAAGATAATTTGACGAGATGCTCGATGCCCGCAGCAGCAGCAGCGTCCGTAAACTGTTTTTCCATGGTCAGTTGATGTTCGCCGTTCGGCAAGATGAGCACAGCTTTGTCCACATCGGAAAGAGCGTTGCGTACGAAATCCGCATCGGCCAAGTCTCCTACCGCGAGTTCGGCACCCAATTCTTTGAGTGCCGCTGCCTTGTCGGGGTTACGCACCTGGGCACGGAACTGAATACCATGCCCTCCTAGTTGCCGCGCTACTTCAGTGCCCGTTTTTCCCGTGGCTCCGGTTATCAGAATCATGAAGTCTGGCCTTTCTTTTGAAAATGACGGACAAGTTACGATACTCTGTCGTTAGGGGATGTCAGCGGTCGGACGCACCATTTGAGTCTGCCGCAGTTCGCTGTCCATTTCACCAAGCAGAAAATCCTTTATGTCGTTTTCGAGAAGTTCGGGTTTCTCCAGATATGGATAATGGCCGGTGCCCGGATATTTTTTTATGAGTGTCGGCGCGCCGGTAATCCAATGCTGAAAGACATCCGCCTCCAGATGCACAACTGTCGGATTGTCTTTGCCCCACATTATAAAAGTCGGGGCACGAATTCCCGCCAATATCGTTTGTGGATCTCCCGTTTTGTAAACGAATCGACCCTGAGCTTCTAAGAAATCGTCGCGGCGATGTGTGTCGTAGATCATTTCGGCCAGCCAGTACGGTGGCTGGTGAGGATCAATAAAATTGACGTCGAGCGAGTCTTCCCAATAGACCTGCGGTTTGAGCGGCATATCTTCGTATTTCGCAAATCGTGCTCTTGACCGGTTTGGATTCGTCTGAGCCGTGCGCGGCATGCCGGCGGAATTGATGAGAACCAGACGCGTGATGCGCGTCGGGTTTCTTGATGCGTAACGAAACCCGACAATGCCGCCGCTCGATGTGGCGACTAACGCAAACGTTTCAAGTCCAAGAGCATCGGCAAGACCATCCAGGGCTTCGCCGTTTCGTTCCATCGACTCTTGCTTTTTGGTGTCGGGTCCGCTTAAGCCGTTGCCCGGAAAATCAAACCGGATAACGCGGAAATCGTCGTCAAGCGCTGCTGCGAGACCGTCCCAGGCCCGCAGGTTGAAATAGGAAGCATGGAGCAACAATACCGGCGACCCGCGGCCTTGATCTTTGTAGTGAAGTTCGATGCCATCGACCTTGATGAATCGTGATTCACTTGTTGCGTATTTTTCGCGCAGATCTTCAAGACTGATCGCGTCTACCGTTTCCGCCGTTGCAGTGAAGCAATATCCGGTCATCGCCACTCCGAAGGCGGTCATTAGTTTGCGAAGACGAATCATGCGGTTTTCTCCTCCTGTGCGTATTGGATCTTATCACGTGTAGACGTTTCTGTTCCATCCCCGAGCTTCCAGTGTCACGGGTCATAGGGAGGAGTTAGTCTTGCAGTGCGAGGTCTTGTGACAGATACTTGGATGTGACGAATGGATGAAATCATATTGTCTGACTCACCGTAGGAGCACACGCGTGATGCCAACTCATTCTCGGTTGACCAAACGATCATTGTTTGTCACCGGCGGCGCGTCGTTCACGTTGGCACTGATGCCGTGGTCAATTCGTAGCGCCCTTGCTCAGGAAGGCTTCGACGTGATTGTCGTTGGGGGCGGCACCGCAGGCATGCCTGCGGCGATAGCTGCCGCTGAGCGTGGCGCGCGGGTATTGATTTTGGAAAAATCCTCGCAGCTCGGCGGGACCATGGACAGGTCGAGCGGTCAGATCGCGGCGGCCGGAACGGTCTTTCAAAAGAGTAAGGGAATCGAAGACTCGCCTGAAGCGCATTACGACGACATGATGCGCATCAACAAAAATACGTCGGACCCGTCGCTTAGCCGTCTTTGGGCGGATCACGGCGGTGCGGCAATCAATTGGTTGGCGGAAAATGGATTCACGGTTGCTGATGATTTGCCGGTGAAAGGGCTCGGTCATGAGGCTTATACCGTCGCGCGATATCTGTGGGGTCCGGACGGAGCAAAATCAATATATGAAGTCATGCAGCCTCTTATTGACGCCCACGTGCGGACCGGGCTCATCACGCTTGTCATGAACGCGCAGGCGGTAGAGCTAATTCAGGATCACACAGGAGCCGTTTCGGGAGTTGTTGCTGAAGACGACCGAGGCAACCGTTCCGATTATCGAGGCCGTTCTATCGTCTTGGCGAGCGGCGGTTGTGCCGCCAATCCATCCATGTTTGAGGATCTCCACGGCGTGCCACTCTACTGGCAGGCCGCGCACCCGAATTCGCAAGGCGCCGGTCTTATGCTGGGTCGTGCTGTCGGCGGTTGGATCAGAGGCGGCGAAAAATACCTGGGTACGTCCAGCGGTATTGTGGAGGACTATTTTTTCCCTTCGCCGCTTCGCGGATTCATGACCCACGACCCGATTCGACGCCCTCCCTGGGAGATTTGGTTGAATACGCGGGGTAAGCGTTTTGTCAGGGAAGATCATGAAAGTATCGATCACCGCGAGCGTGCGCTTCTCGAACAGCCGGGCCATCGCTTTTGGGTTGTGTTCGATCAGACGATCATCGAGCAAGCGCCTTCGCTGTTCCTGGGTTCGCGGTCGGAGCCTACAAGGACCGGCTTTGATGAGCGCCACCCGATGTTCATGACTGCGCAAACCCTCGGTGAATTGGGGGTCAAGACCGGGATCGATCCGCTGGCTTTGCAACAGACCGTGAACGACTACAATCATCGGCAAACGAACAATCTAGACGATCCGCTTGGTAGGAAACATCGCCCTTCGCCGATCACGTCACCACCTTTCTATGCCATCCGCGTACAAGGGGGCTCGCTGATTTCCTTTGCCGGCTTGGCGGTGGATGGCGACCTGCGTGTGATCCGCGACAGTGGCGCTCCCGTTCCTAACCTGTATGCGGTGGGAGAAGTTCTGGGAGCGGGTGCCACCACAGGGAATGCTTATGTGGGCGGCGCCATGGTCACACCGGCGGTCACTTTCGGGCGCCTGTTGGGCCGCGAACTCTTGCCTTTGTCGACGTAAACAGGGACGGTAATTTCGTGATTGGATCTGTTGACTTGAATCCGTAGACTCTCGCGTTCATCACGCAATCGCGTTATGTATTACCATTTCAAACATGCTTTTCTCTGATCATCCGGCGCTTTATTCTCAGGGGAATCATGGCAAAGAGGGAGACACATCGATGACTACGAAAGCGCTTGCGGCAGGCATTGCTATGGCGGCAATAACGATGAGTGCCGGTTTACCTGCGGCAGCCCATAACGCGCTCAACGTTTGGGAAGGCCCGGGAGGTTACTCCTTTCCCATGAAACTCAATGTGAATCATGGCTGCAAAGGAAGTCCCGTCGTCGGCGTTCGCTTGCAAATCCCGGATGGGGTTGTCGATGCCAAGGCGGGTTATTTGGAAGATTGGACGATCGAATACAAGATGCGCACGCTCGATGAGCCTGTCGAGTTGCATGGGCGACCGGTCACCGAAGTGGTTTCAGAAATCTACTGGAAGAAGAAGGGAGGCTCGGTACCTGCAAACGGCTGGGTTGCATTTGATTTTCGCATGACCTTGCCGAACGAGCCCGGGAAGATCGTTCACTTTAAAAACATTACCGTGTGCGAAGAAGGTACCGATCCCTATATTGATATGCCCGAGATGGTACTTGACATAAACGATCCAGAGTTCGGCACTAAAACTTGGCAATTTATGACGGCAACGGCACACCCGGCTCCGTTTATCGTCATTCGAGCTCCGGAAAAGAAACAGTATCCTTGGGAGTGGTCACTTGAAGATGCCATGGGCGGGCCTGAAATCGAACTGACCGAATAGTTTAAGGGAGCTTTGACGGCTTGAATATCGATCGCCGTTCGGTGGGTCGCCCCGGACGGTGATCTCTTTTGAGGATGGATTGGAGGATGTTACCTTTTTGGATGTATAAGTGAACGGGGTAGGGTGCACATGAGACGAATCCGTAAGCCCCTTCCTCAAACCCTTTTCGATTTCAAGATGCTTCTCCGGACCTAGCCGATTCACACTTTGAATATCCCCGCCGGCGACGCGCGTAAGCGCAATGACCCGTTTGTATTCAATGAATATACAAGGTGTGGAGCGAAAATGATGTTATCGCGAAGACGTTTATTGACAGGCACCACTTCACTCGTCGGGGCTTTGAGCTGTACGTCGCTTTTTCCTTGGGCGGACAGTCGCGCCCTAGCGATTGGCCAGGGGCAACGCGTGCTCTCTGGCGAGACGTTTGATCTTGAAATTGCGCGCCATCACATTTTCATTGACGGCCGCCGCGGCGATGCGGTGACAATCAATGGTCAAGTACCGGGCCCTGTGCTGCGCTGGCGCGAAGGCGGCCATGTCACGCTTAACGTCACCAATCGGCTTGAAGAGCCCACATCTATCCATTGGCATGGCATTCTGCTTCCCTTCCAGATGGATGGTGTTCCCGGCGTTACGTTTCCGGGCATAAGACCCGGCGAAACGTTCACCTACCGCTTTCCTGTAAAGCAGGCGGGAACCTATTGGTATCACAGCCATTCGGGCCTTCAGGAGCAATTGGGACACTACGGCGCCATCGTCATCGAACCTGCCGAGGCGGACCCCGTCCTATTTGATCGTGAACATGTCATCGTGCTTTCCGACTGGACGTTTTCCCATCCGCACCGCGTCTTCGCCAAGCTTAAAAAGATGAGCGAGTCTTATAATTATCAGCAACGTACACTCGGTGACTTTTTCAAGGCCGCCCGAGACAAAGGCTTTAAGGCGGTGCTTGAAGATCGCGCCGCCTGGGGCGCCATGCGCATGAGTCCAACCGATATTTCAGACGTAACGGGAGCTACCTATACGTTTCTCGTCAACGGACACGGGCCTGAAGACAACTGGACGGCGTTGTTTACACCCGGTGAGCGCGTTCGCTTTCGCTTTATCAATGCAGCCGCCATGACGATCTTCAACGTCCGCGTTCCGGGACTTCCGATGACGGTCGTTCAGTCCGACGGACTCGATGTGAAGCCTGTCGTGATCGATGAGTTTCAGATCGGCCCCGCGGAAACTTATGACGTCATTCTTCAACCGACGGAAGACAGAGCCTACACACTCATGTGTGAGTCCATCGACCGCAGTGGCTATGGCCGCGGGACCCTCAGCCCGCGCGTCGGCATGGACGCCGAAATTCCGCCGATGCGTTTGCGTCCCATCCTCACCATGAAAGACATGGGCATGAGCCACTCGATGGAAGGCGGGACTATGATGGATCACTCGGCAATGGGTCATGACAGCGGCGGGAACATGGAGGGCCAAGACCATCCCCATGCCAAGGGCCCCGGCGTTGCCAATACGGCTATGAATCCGACGAACCGTCTGAGAGAGCCCGGAGCCGGTCTTGAAAATGAGCCGCACCGGGTGCTGCGTTACACCGATCTCAGAAGTCTCGAACCAAACCCCGACACGCGCGCACCCGAACGAGAGATCGAGCTTCATCTCACCAGCAATATGGAACGCTACATGTGGTCGTTCGACGGAGTGAAGTTTTCCGACGTCAACAGCCCCATAGTCTTCTACAAAGATGAACGCGTGCGCATGACCATGGTCAACGATTCCATGATGCCGCATCCCATTCATCTGCACGGCATGTTTTTCGATGTGGTCAACGGCGAGACGACGCACAAACCTCGCAAGCACACCATCATCGTTAAGCCAGGCGAGAAACTCTCGGTCGACATTACGGCCGATGCGCTGGGCGACTGGGCACTTCACTGTCATCTCATCTATCACATGCATGCGGGTATGATGCGCGTCGTTTCCGTACGCGAGCGCGGTGAAGGATCACGTACATGAGATATGTGTTGCTTGCGTTTGGTCTGTGGTGGTCGCTGTTTGCGACTGCGAGCAACGCACAGACGGCGGCGGACGAGTTTTATGATCCGGCCGAGATGGAAGCGTCGCGCCGCGCTGTTAGGGAGGAGATGGGCGGGCAGACCACTTACTTTATCAATGGCGAGCGCTTGGAGTTTCAAACCCGCGAAGGAGATCCGCTCTTTCTTTGGGATGCGCAAGGCTGGATCGGCGGCGACCTCAACAAATTCTGGGTCAAAACGGAGGGTGAATATCTGTTTGGCGCGTCAGTGTTGGAGCACGCGGAAGTCGAGGCCCTGTTCAGCCGGGCCATTACGCCTTTTTTTGACCTGCAGGCCGGCGTGCGCCATGACTTTGAGCCCAAGCCTTCACGCACCTTTGCCGTCATCGGATTAAAGGGGCTGGCGCCCTATCTCTTCGAGGTCGATGCGGCACTGTTTGTGAGCGGCCGCGGCGACGTTGCGGCGCGCATTGAGGCCGAATACGAGTTTTTGATTACCCAACGGCTTATTCTGCAGCCGCGAACGGAACTCGATTTCGCTGTCCAGGATACGCCCGCACTCGGAGTAGGTTCCGGCCTGAGCAAGGCGCAAATGGGTATGCGGTTGCGTTTCGAGATCAAGCGTGAGATTGCCCCCTATATCGGCGTATCATGGAAGCGCGCCGTTGGCGACACGGCTGATTTTGTTCGCGCCGCGGGCGAAGATGTCGGTAGCGTCTCATTCGTCGCCGGAATCAGTGCATGGTACTGAATCCCGGCGGTTGATGGGGTTGAACTGATGACCGGATTTTTCAATGACCGGCCGTCCCTTGTAATATCACCGACTTTCGTTGCCCTTTCATTCGGATCTTCAAGCTCTCCAGTGCACGGTACCGACACCTGCCCATGACGGGATTTTGTCTAGCCGTTAAATCACATGTTTGGCTGGGGTTTCAAAAGAGTACGGCTAAAGCATGCCTGCTTCTTTTGCGGTTGCTGCGACCAGCCCGCGATACCGGTCCAGATCGTGTTGAAAGCCGACAAAATTGTTGCCCACAATATTGATAATGCTGGCGATACCGCACAACACATACAAGTGACGCGTCATGAGAAAGAGCGGCATATGGGCATTCTCCGCTTCGTCTAGGCGCTGCACGCGTTCATAGCCCCGTAAATATGCTTTGTTGATTTCCGCATCGGCCCCTGCGTATATCATACGCCAAGTGAAGGCTGTCAGCTCCTTGGCCAGAAAATCATCGCCACAATTGTCCCAATCGATCAACGTGAATTTTCCCTCCTCGGTGATGAACACGTTGTGAGGATGTATATCGGCGTGAACAGCTCCAAACCGGAGAGTTGCGGGATCGAGCCGGTCGAGTGCTTCAGCCGTCTTGTGCACAAGCGGCTCGTAAAATGCTGCGTCATCCGGTGCGTGAACAAGCATCCGGGAAAGTTCGGGCAGGCGCAGTCTCAGATAGTCTTGCGGTTTTCTCTGTACACGGATTGACGGCGAAAATTCGTGGCTAATTTGATGCATTTGTGCCGTCGTCTCTCCGAGCTTTTCGTAGACCTTGATATCTTTATGACCCCAGAGGTGAACGCCATCGGCCCATTCAAAAACAGTCAAATAGCGTACCCCCTCAGGGGCCCGAATCTCGTGATAAAAGGCGCCTTCTTTATCGCGCACAGGGGCCGCAACGCCAAATCCCGCATTGCCAAAAAACTCGATCAATTCCAGTTCGTAATTGATTTCATTGAGCGAGCGCGCCCCGTGTCTTAGCACGCGAACCGCAAATTTCTTGTCGTCATATTGCACGATGTAGAGGTCGTTGGCTCCGCGTGACAGAAGCTGACAATGTGGATTTCGACCCAGATCGTATGATCTGCTCATGAGATGAGAGATCGCATTCGCATCGAGAATCGAATGAGTGATGGGAAACTGAGTTGCAGCCTTCATGATTGACCGGCCGATTGTATCGTGAGGGGCTGTGCGCCTCCCAGGCCGCTCAGATTAGTCATTTTCCGCTGCAAAATGAAATGCTACCCTTGTGTCCGTCAGCGGTTGCCAATTTCATTTTGAATTGAAAGACGTATCCATGTCGAATAGACCCTACGAACACCGAATGATGCCAAGTGCAACGCACGATGAACAGGCGCGCCAAGACTTTGTCCTGAGTCTCAAGGTTCATATGGAGGATAATGTCTATCCCGGCGATCAACTCGTTTACGAGAAATCCGTATTGCCTCCTTTTGTTAAAGAGCATAAGCGGGTGCCCGCCGATCGGCATGAAGTGCGCAAAGCCATGTCTAACGAACCATACACGCAGACGTGGTCGTCAATTGCGCGAACGATGCAAGAAATGCTGTGGGACAATGTGGCCGACTCCGTCGAGCGTCAATTGCCGGAGTTGATTGACAAAGCCAAGAACATTGAGAATCCCGAAGGTTCACTCAGGCTTGACCCGAGGCTTGAGGTGCCCCGGTACGTGTCGGCCGTCGACATTCATTGCATGCCGGGTAACTATCACAGCGAAATTGCCGATGATGATGTCTTTGCGGGGGCGCTCTATGATCGTGGTGCTTATTACTATGTGTTAGGCCTGATGGGCGGGTACGCTCATCAGGTCGAAGACCGGCCTCGGCAGCTTTTCATGGAGGCGCAAAGCCGCAGCGTCATTGCGTATATCAAAAAAGTGCGTCCTGATTTGAGGCCGAAACGCATCCTCGACATGGGCTGTACTATCGGAACAAGCTCCTTGGCTTATGTGGATGAGTTTCCAGGTGCCGCAGTCTACGGCATCGATGTGGCTGCTCCTTCGCTGCGCTATGGCCACGCACGGGCGGAAGCTTTCGGCAAGGCGGTGCATTTCTCACAGCAAAATGCCGCGCATACGGATTTTCCGGACGGTTATTTCGATATCGTCGTGAGCCACGGCGTGCTCCACGAAACATCCGCCAAAGCGGTATGCCATATCCTGAAGGAGTCCTATCGATTATTGGCGCCGGGCGGCGTCACCATGCACGCGGACTTGCAATTCTTCAGAGGGCTTACGCCTTATCACGCAAGCTATCACGATTGGGATACTTACAATAATAATGAGCCGTTCTGGGGCGCGTTCAGAAGTATGGACGCCGATGACTTGCTGGCTGAAGCCGGATTTGCGCGTAACGAATCGTCATCCGTGTGGATCACCATCGGCAAGGACGGTGAATGGGACTTCATTCCCGTTAACGACCATGACAGCGTGCCCGACCGCGGTGTTATTTTCGGAGCCTCCAAGGCCTGATCGGATACGCAAATCTCTTTTTTAAATGATCCACGCTCACGACAGTCTTCATTGTCTGCGCACTATCGAGTTTGTTCAACAGGACTTTTCCCCATGAAAGCCGTCGTTTATGACCGCTTCGGTGGTCCGGATGTTTTGGAAGTACGCGATATCGCGGCCCCTGCGCCCGGTGAAACGGATCTTCTGGTTGACGTACACTATGCCGGTGTCAATCCCATCGACTGGAAAATCCGTCAAGGTCTCTATGAAAATCTTTTGGAGTTCAAATTTCCTGTAGTGCCCGGATGGGATGTGGCTGGCGTCGTTCGCGAGACCGGACCGGCTGTGACCAAATTTGGAGTGGGTGACAAAATATATGCCATGGCCGTCTCTGCACCGATAGGTGCGGGGACTTATGCCGAGCAAACCCTTGTCGCGGAAAGTGCGGCAGCGAAAATACCGGCTTCGCTTTCGCTTCGCGGAGCCGCCGCGGTGCCGCTCGTGGCGACCGCGGCGCGCGATGCGCTCTTTCGCTTGGGTAAAGTAGAAAAAGATCAGCGTATTCTCATTCAACAGGGAGCGGGCGGGGTAGGCGCCTTCGCCATTCAATTGGCCAAACAAGTGGATGCTTGCGTTTATACGACATGCAGCACACGCAATGTCGATTATGTTAAGTCGTTCGGTCCTGATCGCGTCATCGATTATACGGCGGAGGACTTTGCCGCGGTCATTGCCGGATCGGAACCCGACGGACTCGATTTCGTGCTTGAAGGTGTCGGCGGTGACATCTTCCGAAAGAGTCACGGTGTGCTCAAAGCGGGCGGACGGCTCATTACTATGGGGGATTTTCCGGATAAAGAACGGGCCGACAAACACGGAATCACATCCGCTTTTTTGGATACGATGCCCAATGGCGCGTGGCTTGAGGAAGTAAGCGCTGCCATCGATGACGGCAGACTCAAGCTGCCTCACATTTCCGAACTGCCCATTGAACGCGCGATGGAGGCGCAACAGCAAAGTCAGGCCGGTCACGTGTGTGGCAAGCTCGTTCTCAAAGTGGCGTGATCAGTTTGCAGCCATCAAGGTCCAATTGAAGCCGTCGGGCGCGACAAATGAAATAGCCGGCGTGCCGAACTCGTCTTCGTGGATTTCGGTCAGGTCGGTCACATCTTTTTTGATTTTGTCGCGCATGCGACTTAAGTCGTTGACCCGATAGGTATAGAGGCTGTAGCCCAAGTTTCCCGGTCGGGAGTCGTCCATACGATCGTCTTCTTGTCGCACCGAATGGAAATTGAAAATGCGTAAACGGCCCGACCTTTGTTTTTCATGAGGTTTTTCCGAACGCACATCGTCAAAGTCCATGATCGTGAATGACTCGCCTTCCTTTAGATCCATCATGGTGTCGGAAATATTGGCGAGGCCATGATCGACCTTCCAGTCGGCCATTCGCTTGAGGCCGAGCACATCGTCATAGAACGAGTAGGCGTCCAGGTCGTCCAGATCATTTCCGAGGCCTGCGTGAATGACTTGGCTGCATCGAAATAGGCTGTCGCGATTGACTCGTCCATAAAGCGGCAAGGCCAAATTGTATCTTTTGGTAATGACGAGTTGATAAAGCGGTTGGAATATTTGGAACTCGCGCAGGCAGACGATCGGTTCTTCAAATGGTTTTTGCGGTGGCGCGTCAGGCCCCAAAATATTTGCATTGAGCAGCGGCCCAAGCCGGTTCAGAGGCTTGCCCTGTGCTTCCCAAACTTCCGCGTGATTGAGAAGTGTGATCATATCTTCGGTCTTGTGAACGCCCCAGCGGCAACCTTTTGTGCGAAGACGAGCCATGTTGAGGCCCGGGCCTAAGGGTCTTTTCCATTCCATGAGTCTGATCAGCCCGTGGTCGGACTCCTGATGAAGGAGACGAGTCGATGTAAGTTCTGACGGCACCCCGTAAAGACGCGCGGCCGCCCTCTCGGGCAGCCGTCCGCTGGAGCCGCGCCGGTAGCCGAAACACTCCCAAAATTTCACGGCTTCGTCGGTATCGGGCACGCCAATGCAAATTTCATAAAGCCCGCCCACAACGGCCGGTTCATCACTGGGCATAACGTATAACCTCTCGCTACAATGGTGTGGTATTCGCTTACGTACTGCAAGGATCATCATGTCAGACACCAAATTACGCGCCGTCGATGTCTGGGCAAATTACTGGGCGGAAGATTTCTTCAGCGCCTACCGCCCATTGGGTGAGGTCTACGAAAAGATGGGAATGACCGGCCAGGCGACCCGTCTCGACAGTTTGGTTGAAGAGGCCGCCGCCGCAGGAGTCGAAAAGGTCGTCATTTCGGCAACCACCGTCGCTGACGCCCCCTCCGGAAACGAAGAAACGGCCCGCGCTATCGCCCCTTACACGGACATGCTTGTCGGTTGCGCAAGCGTCGACCCGCAAGGGAACTCAAGTGTTGACGAACTGAAGCGAGCAGCTAATGACTTGGGCTTTCGTGCACTCAAGGTTTTGCCTTTTCTCCATGAACTTCCCCCCAGCGATGAGCGCTATTTTCCCATTTATGAAACGTGTGTCGATTTGGACTTGCCCGTAATTTTTCTCACCGGTCATCAAGCCACCAAAGTCTCGTCGGAGATTGGAAGGCCGGCTCACATCGATGATGTGGCGTTGCGTTATCCGGAACTCACGATGGTCGCGGGGCCCGGAGGCTGGCCGTGGGGCGATGAATTGATCGCGCTTGCGTGGAAGCATGAAAATTTGTTTATACATTCAGTGATTGCGCCTGAGCCATTTCGCGGTCAATATCTGCCGCCCCAATTGCTTCGCTTTTCGGAAACGCTCGGACGCGACAAACTGGTATGGGGCACCGGTTATCCGTTTATGACTCATGAAGAACCGCTCGCGGATGCAAAGGGTCTTGGCTTGTCTGCCGAAGCGCGCGATGCCTTCCTTTGGGGCACCGCCGCACGCATTTGGGGCTTTGACTGACGGCTTGCGATCGGCCCCGAACTCATCATGTCATGTCCGAATTTGATTCGGGTATATACTCATGACTCGCTAACCGTGACGTCATCCATGTTTCGGTTCTCGAAATATATGGGCCCTGGAGTTTACACCCAGGCGACGGTTTCGAAATAATCCTTGATCAGACGGTCGGCGTCCGGGTTGGTGTCATATTCGATGTCCAGTATCCCGGTCGGATGACAAATGATGACGACTCCGTTCTTCGACACGAGCGGTCCGTGGCGCACGCCAGGGGGCCGGCAAAAATAGCCGCCTTTTTTGAGCACATAACCGCCGGCCACTTCACCGAGAAAAAGATCGCCCGCCAGCGTGAATTCCTCTTCCCCAACAGGGTGCTTTTCAACGCGCTCGCACACCCAGCCGGGCATCAAACCGGCAACATAAGTGCTTGCTTTGGTCTCCGGATGAATGCGCAAAGATTTGATGAAGGCGCCCGGAGGAAACGGAATGTCGGGCTGGGTGACTTTCAGGGGGTCGAACCATTCCATTGTCCAGGTATTGATGAACGGAATGGGGGCTTCCATTGCCTCGTTTATGCCGCTCGCCGCTTCGACAAAACCGGGCTCCGAGTCGAAGAGCGCATAAATCGTGCAATCGGTTTCCGCGCGCCAGTTTTGTTGCAGGCTTCCCGGCGGATAGAAGCTGTAGCAGCCGTTGGTCATCCGGTGTCCGCACATTTCGAATACGCCCTCGACCACAAAAAACTCTTGATGTCCTTTGTTGTATCCGGTCCATGACCACTCCCAACCTCTGGGAATATCCAGCAGTGCGGTCAACGCACCGTTCTCGTCATCCTCATTGAGGACGCGAATGTTGATACCGTCCGGGACGGGTGCGAAGGACCATGACTGTCGTTCCTCAAGATCGCTATCGACGTTTTCACGATGACTCTTCGCCATGGGGTATCTCCCTCTAAACTTGAATGAGGTCTCGGGGTAACGAGTAAAGCCGCTCTGCGCCGTTTTCAGTGATCAGCATGCTCTCTTCGAAGAACACACCCCCGTAGCCGATTTCGTGCACTTCCATGTCGATATTGATCACCATGTCCTTCTCGAGTTGGAAGAGCCCCAGACTGCCGCCGGCGATGGCGGGCACTTCCAAATGGTCAAGCCCGATCGAGTGAATGAAGGCCACTTCGAAATCCCGAATGCCGGCCTTGCGCACGGTCTCGATTGCCGAATCGCGAATCTCTTTGGTTGACACCCCCGGGCGAATGCCGACATAGGCTTCATCGATGCCGAGTTTGAGCGCTTGCCAATAGCGCGCCAGTTTTTCCGGCGGCTCGCCCACGGACACGGTGCGCTGGATATCACCCATGTAGCGTTTATATTTCAGCATGCAGTCGAAGCACACCATATCGCCGCGTTTGATGGGATAGTCGCGATTGGGTCGTCCGGCGCCCGCGCTCCTGCGTCCGGCACCGTTAAATACCGCAAACACGCGCGCCTGCTGTTCCGCAACGGCCATTTCGTATGTCGTATATACGTCTTGCCAGAGGACGCCTTCCTTCACCGCGCCAATCGCCTTTTCGATGCATTTTTGATTACGCTTGGCCGCTTCGCGCAGAATCGCCTGCTCGGCCGGCGTCTTGACCATACGAATCTCGACAAACAGGTTTGCCGCATCGACAATTTGTACGTCTTTGATGACATCGCCCAGAAATCCGGCAAAGCGCGTATCGTCAAAACCGATCCTTCCTTTAGTGAGACCCTTTTCCCGGAGCGCGGGGATAACCGCCTGGAAGAGCCCCACCGTATTGTCGTTATCCAACTCTTTCACCATTTTGTGGATGAGCGCGTCTTCGCCGGTGAGCGGTGCATCCTTATTGAACGTCTGTGTAGGGAAGGCCTTGTCGAACAGCTCGAAATAATAGGTACGCAGATCCGGCATCCATGTGGGTTGCTGAATGATTACGGGTATGTCGATTTCGGTAATCACGAGGCAGGGCTCGATATCCTCGCGCCGGGGGAGAATGGCGCACGCGATATAAGGCGGATCGTAAAGGAGATCCGTTTCGTAATCGCTCAGATAGTAAACATTGTTGTCGGTCACGGCGATCAGTGCGTCGAGACCCTCGCGATCCATAATCGCGTTAGCGCGACTACGATTTAACAACATGGGAAACTCCGTGGTGGGGACGTTGGCGGGAACCCGCAGTCAAGTCTATGCCAAAGGCGGAACTCTATCAGTTGACAGACGCCTTGCCCATATTTCCCCGCGGGCGAAGGCTAAGAGCCGATTTTCGGCTTGCACCGGATAGCCCGCGTCCGCTTCATGGGTGTGTTCACGCCTTTTGAGGAGCGCATAATGCCGCGAGCGCAGGACTCTTCATGGATGCGCCGGCGCGTCAGGCATGTCTGATGACAACTTTTCCGATGCGTTTGGGATCACGCATGTAAGTGAAGGCCGCTTGAGCGTCTTCGAACGCAAACGTTCGATCGATTACCGGTTGAATGTTTTTATCCGCGATAAAGGCGACCATGTCTTCGAACATGTGCGTGCTGCCGACGCTAATCGCTCTAAGCGTCAAATTGCGCATGAAGAGGTCTCTCATTACGGGACCCTTTTCGGGGATCGGCCCCGTCCCGATCAAGACGATCTTGCCGCTGGCGGCGGCCGCGGGCATGGAATTGTCGATGTTGGATCGTCCCACATTTTCCAGAATGATGTCGGCGCCGCGGCCGTTTGTCTTTTCGTAAACGTCCTCGGCCCAATTCGGGTTCTTGCGATAGTTGATTGTGATATCCGCGCCAAGATCGCGCATTTTTTCGAGTTTTTCGTCGCTCGATGAGGTCATCACGACAGTCGCGCCGACGGCTTTGGAAAATAGCAATCCGAAGGTTGAGACGCCTCCCGTCCCCAACGTCAAAACGATGTCGCCCGCCTTGATACGGCCGACTTCAAAAAGTCCTTGCCATGCTGTGATTCCCGATGAGGCAAATGTTGCCGCGGCCTCGTAGGAGATGGAGTCCGGCAATTTGACAAGCGCCGAGGCCGGCATCAGTACATACTCCGCCAGCCAGCCGTCGAGACTGTTGCCGATGTCTTGCTCGTAATATCTAGGATGCCAGGGCCCGTCGTTCCAATCCGGCAAATGATTGACGGTGACGCGGTCACCCGGCGCCACGCCTTTGACGCCGTTGCCGACGGCGACCACTTGGCCCGCACCTTCGGCCAAAGGGATCCGTTCTTCCGGTTTTCGCCCAAAGAACAGACCTGAAATAATTCCGAAATCCCGGGCATTGATCGAGCTTGTGAACGCACGGATAAGCGCCTCGCCGGAGCCGGGCGCCGGGATTTTGCGCGTGACGACCCTCAAGCTTTCGACGCCCGTTTGTTCGCCTACTTCATAGGCTCGAAACGGATCGCCAATTTTTATCTGCCCATTCTGTTGAGCGCGCGCCTTGGACACCAACGAGCCAAGACCTGCAACTGCGATTCCGGCGCTTTGTACAAACGTTCGCCTGTCCACGACTTGCTCCCTGTCTTCCGGGATCATTAGCGTAGTTGATAATGAACCGGTCCTTCGCTGCATGTAAGTATTAAGTCTCCCTGACAGAGTCACCTTGCTCCAGGTTCCGCATAACAACCGGCGAGCCGAGCGCGCAGCTTAACAAGAGTCAATACCATTCCTATAGTCGGTGTTTTGATATTGCAAAGTCCCGCCAGTTCTTGAACCGCACTCAACAGGGCGTCGATCTCCAGCGTTCGTCCTTTTTCAAAATCCTGCAACATCGATGTCTTGTGATTGCCGACTTCCAGAGCGCCCGCAATACGCTTGTCCACATCGATTTTGAAACTGATGTCGAGAGCCTCTGCTATGTGTTTAGCTTCGATCATCATGGAACGGATGATCGCGTGTGCGCCTTCGTCCTTGATGATTTGCTCGATAGTGCCGTTGGTGAGTGTACTTATGGGATTGAGGCTCAAATTACCCCACAATTTGACCCAGATTTCGTCACGGATTTTTGTTCGCACGCGTGTTTCAAACCCTGCTGCCGACATGACCTCCGCCAACAAACGTAAACGGTCCGATTTGGATCCGTCAGGCTCGCCCAACGAAAAGCGGGAGCCGTATATGTGGCGAATGACCCCCGGCTCGGCTACTGTCGTTGCGGGATAAACGACGCAACCGATGGCGCGCTCCGGCCCGATCGTGTCCCATAGCCGGTTGCCCGGATCAACGGACGCAAGTCTTGTGCCCTCAAAATCACCACCGCTTTTATAGAAATACCACCAGGGGATACCGTTCTGAGCCGTGACTACGCTGGTGTCTCCGTGAAATAATTGCGCCATGTTATCCGCGGCGGCGCGCACGGACGGCGCCTTCAATGCGATTATCACATAATCCTGCACTCCGATATCACCCGGATTATCCGTGCACGGTACGTGTTCGATATGCTCTTCATCGTTGATTAAGAGTTTGAGGCCGTTTTCTTGAATGGCGCGTAGATGAGCGCCGCGCGCGATGCAGGTGACGTCTGCCCCCGAGCGTTTGAGTTTGACGGCCATATAACCGCCGATCGCGCCTGTCCCGTAGATGCAAATTTTCATGGCCGAATGCGCCTCAAAGCCCCAGTTTGTCGTGAAGGCCGACACGCACCGGCTTGCCCGTCGCTCCTTTGGGGATTTCGTCCACAAACAGAACGGTGCGCGGTACTTTGAATTGAGCCAATCTTTCGGCAACATAATCTTTGATTTCTTGCTTGCTCAAATCATGACCGTCCTTCAACACGATGGCGGCCCCCACACTTTCTCCCAACTTCGGTTCGGGCACGGCAAAGGTCACGGCTTGGGCAACAGCCGGGTGCCTGAGCAAGACGTCGTCGACTTCGTGCGGCGATATTTTTTCGCCGCCCCGGTTGATGATTTCCTTAAGACGCCCCGTGATACGCAGATAACCATCGTCATCTATTAAGCCTTGATCGCCGGTTCTGAACCAGCCGTCGGTAAACGACTCGGCGTTGGCCTTGTCGTCGGTCTCGTAACCGTTGGTGACATTGGCCCCGCGAATGGCGATCTCGCCCGTGTTGCCGCGTCCAAGCAGGGCGCCTGATTGAGTCATGATAGCGACTTCGGATCCTGCGGGCAGTCCGACGGACCCTGGTTTTCGAGTAAGTGGCGGCAGCGGATTTGACGCTATTTGGTGCGCGGCTTCCGTCATGCCGTAGGCCTCGATGACGGGACAGCCGAACGTGGCTTCGAGATCCGACATGACTTTGGAAGGTAAAGACGACGACGACGAGCGGACAAACTTCAAATCCATATTCGCTATAATGTCGCGATGCTTCTCCGCGCGTTGAGAGATCACCTGATGCATGGCGGGGACGGCCGTATACCAGGTGGGCCTGACCTCATCGAACCATCGGAACATGTGCATGGCGTCGAAGCCCGACGTACAGCAAACATTTGCGCCTGCGGCCAGACTTGCCAGTACGGAAGCCATGAGCCCGTGAATGTGAAACAGCGGCATGATGTTGAGACACCGGTCTTCGGAGGTCAGATGCAGCGACGCCGCAATATTGCGCGCCGATGCACAGACATTGATTTGGCTCAAGGGAACAATTTTGGGTCGCGACGTCGTCCCGGACGTATGCATCACAAGCGCCGTGTCGTCCGCTTCCGCAAATGATGACGGCGTGCCCTCTTTCTCGGTCGGCAAGTCAAAATATCCGGCAGGGCCGTCGCTTCGGGCCTTCAGTCTCAGGACGGATATGGAGAGTTTCTTCGCCGCATCGATCGCAGCCGACTCTACGTCGTCTTGGACGAGCAAAGCCTTGGCGCGAAGATCTGACAAGTAGAATTCGAACTCCTCGGACTTGTAGTCGGGGTTGAGCGGCGCGGCGGCGGCACTCGCGGCGACCGTCAGGAAACTTGTCGCCATGTGCGGACCGTTGGGCAAGACGATGCCTACCCGGTCGTTTCGCGCGATTCCGGCGTGTCTCAGCGCTGTCTTGACGCTGCCGGCCAGCGCGCGCAGTCTGCCGAATGTCAGAGCGTCTCGGCCCGGTGCGCTTATGGCCGGGTCATTTGCCTTGCCGTATGCGAGCAACTCTCTGACGGTGGATATTGCATTCAATGTAACGGGCCTTCCATTTGGTTCAGACTACTCGCACCCGACCGCATAGAAATCAAGTCGTCGAAAGAACCGCGTCCGCGAGTTGTGACGATGATTCTGTCTTGCCCTTAAGTGTGAATATAAGGAGTCGGATTGACCGCGACGCGGCACCGCTTTCGCGCAACCCGGATTTACGAGAGGTTTGTGACCATGCTGAATGCGAGTATTGACCGACGCAGTACGGGTAAGATCCCTGTATGATACATCGGTGATGAAGACTTGATGGGGGGTCGTGAATGGGCAACGAAGGACGAAAGGAAAAGTTTGCTATGAAACAGACCCGTAGGCGGTTCATGGCGGGGTCGACTTCGGCGATGGGCGGCATTGTGTTGGGAGCGTTGACAAGACCGAAGTCTTTGAGGGCCGCCGACGCGGCCGACGTCATCGTCATCGGCGGCGGGTTTTCCGGTCTGCTGGCAGCGATGATCCTGCAGGACGAAGGTTATGACGTCATTCTGCTCGAAGCCGCTCATCGCGTTGGAGGCCGCGCCTATACGGCCGATTCGGTCGACGGCAGACCGGAGTTCGGCGCCAATCAAATTGGCCCCCTTTACGCGCGAACGCGCGATGTCGCACAGCGCTTGGATATCGAGCTTGCCCAGGGGTCGAACATCAATGCGCCGTTCACATTCTCGATTGGCGGTCAACTCGTTCGAAAAGAAGAGTGGGAAGCGTCCGACCTCAACAAAACCGTTGGCGAGGAACGCCGTATTCTTCCGTCAGCCTTACTCGGCTATTACTTGACCGCATACAATCCCTTTTCGGACATTGAACAATGGTTGGAGGACGGCGCCGAGATTTACGATATTTCGATCGGACAGTGGCTTCAACAGATCGATGTCTCGCCGGCGGCCCTCGGTTTGATCAGTGACGGGTTGATTTCACCCGACTTGTGGAATGCGTCGCTGTTGACCATGCTTCAAGAAGTAACGCGCATGACGATGAGTCCGGGGCCCGCCGAAACGGAAACATCGACGGACAAAGACCGTTTTGAACAGGCTGCGCTGACAAGTGCGCGCGTTGTCGGCGGAACCTCTCAATTGCCGGAAGCGATGGCGCGGTATCTGGGCGATACGGTTCGACTGGGGAAAGTCGTAAAAAGCGTCTCCATGGATGGCACGCGCGCGGAAGTGACGTGTCTTGACAGTTCCAAGTTTACGGCAAACTTCGTCATTGCGGCCGCACCCTTCTCCGTTTTGAGGCGAATCAGTATCGACCCTCCACTGGTCGGCGACCAGCGAGAGGCCGTCAACTTCATGCCCTATGGAAACACCACATTCGTTTACATGAATGTAAAGACCCGGTTCTGGGAACAGGACGGCATGGATGCATCGCTGTGGACGGACGGACCCCTCAATTTGGTCCGGCAGCCTTTGGATTACGATGGGACGCGCGATCGTCTGGTGGCTCTGTCTACCGGCTACAAGGCGAACCGTTTGGATCAACTCGGCCCCAAAGAACGAGGCGAGTTCGTCGTGCGGGAAATAGAACGCCTGCGGCCCTCGACAAAAGGCCAAATCGAAGTAACGGGCGTTCATTCTTGGGCTTTGGAGCCGTTTATCGGCGGTTGCCGTCACAGTTACCCGCCCGGAAGGGCGTTTCGATATGCGCGCGCGATGATCGAGCCTCATCACGCGCTGCATTTTGCCGGCGAACATACCAGGCGTCTTGAACTCGGTATGGAGTCGGCTATGGAATCCGGCGAACGAGCGGCGTTGGAAATCATCGAGCGCTCGAACTAGGCGTGAAAACACGTCCTGTTTCATCATCGCCGCGGCGGAGAATGTCCGTCATGTCGGTCTCGACGTCTCGGATGACGATGTCGCGCGTTTCACCGCTCATCGGGGTTTTGGCGCTTTGATGACGAGTCGTATGCGGGGAGAATGAAAGTGGAGGGCTTCTGTTGCCAGGTGCCCTCCCGACCCCGCCTGACGGTAGGAATCCGTCAGGAGTTCTCAATGAAACGGTCGCGCCGCTTATGCAGCGAGAGCCATTTCTCCTTCATAGTTGTCATTGGCAACTATTAAGTTGGACCGATAACGGTGGTACCTCACCGAACGAAAAGTACACCTTTACACGTCCGTCGAGCCTGTTTCGCCCCCTGAAAACTTGCACCCAAGTTCATGGTGGAGGCGCCGGGTACTGCCCCCGGGTCCGGTCCGCTTATTACGTGCCCGTTTATCGTCATAGTCGGCAAAACCGACGCCTTTAATATAGGCGTAATACGCAGGTGATGGAAGAGCGAATAGAATACGGGCAGGCAAAACAATCAGAACGGTTTGGCGATTCCCAAATACGCCGCCGCCGCAACAAGTGCATAGATAAGAAGAACGAAACCGCATGTCGTGTTCACGGTTCGCCTGATAACGGCTTCGATTTCCGGCGTGGATCCTTCTTGGGCGAGCCTGCCGAAAGCGGGAACCAATGGTTGAAAAGAGCGGTCGATCCCGATGCCTGCCCCGAAGATGAGACCGAACACGACGATCTTGAGCGACAACCAGGAGGATATGAACGGTGCGCCGGTCATCAGCGAGTAGGTTCCGAAGCCGGTCACGACAAAAAACATGGCAAGTTGCCATACGAACAGGGCTTTTATGATCTTTGCCGCAACCGGCCGGCCTTCGAAGAGAAAGACGGCGACCGTTGCGGCCGCCCAGACCAGCGCCGCAATCCAAAGGGGCGCGAAGACCCAACCGGGAACCTCCACCTCGCCTCTGAGCGCCGCCATATGAAGCCCGATGGGGAATATCAGAGCGAAACTCAAGCGTGGGGTTAAATCGATATAGTTCGCGAATTTCAACATGACCGCGCGTTCGGCGAACGAATAGGCGGAATTCATGGCCCCGCGCGCGAGTATAAAAACCCCAAGATCGGCGCCGAGCCAATAAACGAACAGGAGAACGTGAACAAAGGCCAATAGAGGATAAGGATCCATGGTTCAGCTTTCTCTCAGCGTGCTGAACACGCGGTAAACGTCAAGAAACTTGGCTGGTCCGTTGAGGTGCGCATAAAATGGAGCGGCAAAGAATTATCATATTCAAGGGTTTGGAGCAAATGCGCGGCCGCTTTCGTAGGTTTTGCACATAGGCCGCAATAGCGGGTAGTCTGTCCTTTCGCAGCACCCCACCGCCAACCCGAGTCGTTACAAGGAGGCTTGCCGTGATCGGAGCGATGCATTCGGCCCTGTTGGGGGTCGGCAATATTGACAAGGCCCTTCACCTGTTTCGGGACGTCATCGAATTAAAGATCGAAAGAGATTGGACGGCGCCCGGCGATCTTGTCGCGGCCTGGATGCTCGATCCGGATACGCAGGTGAGATTGGTGGAACTCTCGTGCAAGGGTTATCCGGTCGGCAGGTTGCGCTTGGCGCACTGCACACCCGCGCCACGGCAACTCGTTCGATTGGATCACGGCCCACATGCGGTGGACTCGCCGCAGGATGTCGGACCGAAGGCCATCGATTTTTATGTCGCCGCTCCGATTGAAACGACTTTCGAGGCGCTCGAAGACGCCGGCTGTGAACCGCGCTCGCAACCCGTCAAGCACCGAATCGGCGACACGGTCAGCGAGGAGGTTTTGTTTACAGGGCCGGACGGTCTTCCGATTCTCCTGATGGTCGGCCACCGGCACGCGTCGACGTCAATGCGTCTCAAAACGCCCGACGGGCCTTTCAGCGAGGTCGCCACCATTTCCATTGTCGCGGGGGACGTAGCGGAAACGCGTCGTTTTTATGGCGAGATGCTGGGAATGCATGCCGTTTTGGATGCGGAAACGCCGGACGAATACCGTGAACTGGTCAACGATCTCACGGGCACACCCAAAGGTACGCGTATTCATTTTTTGATGTATACCGGCGATAACGAGCCAAGCGGAAAAATTTTGCTTGTGCACTTTTTCGATGCGACAGGCAAACGTCTTGTCGGGCGAATGAGGCCGGGCCATTTGGGGTTTTCGTTGCTTTCGCATGAAACCGATGAAATGGACGCACTGCATGGCCGCCTGGATGAGGATGTGGTTGTCACGCCGCCCACGTCCATAGTCGATCCTGAAGGAGACTATCGCGTTATGCTCGTGCGCGGACCCAACGAAGAAATGTTCGAGTTCTTCGAACGCGGCTAACGGTTCACGGAAGCTCGGCTGTCGCTACGAGTTCGAGCATCGCGCCTTCCAAAAACAGCCGCGGCACCTCAACGGCCGTCGCGGCCGGAGGCGCCGCATCGGCGTTCCGATAAAACTCGGCCCGTATGGACGCAGCTTCACCGAGTGCCTTGATGTCCGTGGTATAGCTCATTTCGTTTACGACGTTTGCGAGGCCGGCATGAGCCGCGGCGAGAACGTTCTCAAGCCGTTCGTATATGCGGCGCATTTGCATGTCCATGTCACCTGCACCGATCAGTTCAAACGACTCGCTGACCGAGAGCAGCCCGGAAATGTAGAGGATATTGCCCGACCTCACCGCAGCGCTGAGACCGAAGCGCTCTTCAATTTCCCGATGGGCATGTATCACTTGTTCCGGTTTTGCCATACATCGTTCTCGCAGTCGGCTTGAGCTAAGCGATTTCAACAAGTTCGATGAGTTCTCCGCTTGAACCGCGCAAAGTTGCGGACCGTGCGCCTCCGTAGGGAGCCTCTTCACGCCGTTGAGGCGGCGCCAGAAATTCCGACGAAAGATCGTCCAGATTGTCGTGACGAAACGTCACCATGGCTTGCCCCGGCGGAAGACAGCCTTCATGACACGGCCGCTCGACCGTGCCGTCCGGAAATTCGTCGATCTCGATCAGGCACTGATCCGGGAGCGCCGCCGTCGTGATCGTCGTTTTCGCGTCCGGCGGTCGGTTGAATGCCCAATTGAGGACGCGAATGGTGCCGTCCATCGGGGGCGTTGTCGTCAATCCGAACGTCCGCTTGTAATAGTCGCTCATGTTTTCGATGGACCGCCCGCCCAAAATGGAAGCGAACGTGCGGTCGACGAACGACTTGGCCGTGGGCAAGTCGAATCCCGGCACCGGTTCGGCGACATGGGTAAGATAGATAACGTCACCGGCGAGGCCCACGACCTGCATGGCGCTTATGGCGTCCGTAAAATCGAAGGCAAGCACGGCGGGCGTGCCGATAATTTGAAACGGTGAGTTCTTCAGGCGTTCGTGCAGCGCGTCCAGGTCTTCGACGATGACTTCGGTCGCATTCCAACCGAAGGTTCTCAAAGGACTGAACCCCGGAACGGGTTCGCTTGCGACGTATCGATAATAGCTTTCTTGGCCGCTCGACGGTTGAAGGATCAGTTGCCGTTGTCCGGCCGCCGCGGGCGCGCCCCAGCTTCGGGCGAGTGCGTCGGAGACCTCGCTTTTCACTACCGTTTTGAATCCCAAATAGGTCCCGTACGTATCCTCGACCGCGTCCAGATCCGCGGCGGAATAGGTCACCGAATGGATGGAACCAAGCATGGATCAACCCTTTCTTGATGTGACGCCGCGCGCATCCAATCGTATCGTTTCGGCTCGCTCGATGGACGGATGCTCTCCGGGCAGTCAATCGGCGCAAGCCTCGTTGACGAAATATGCAGGCTCATATCAGGGCACACCTTCCCCGTACCATTCGAGATACGCTCCGCGATGTTGCATGGGCGTCTGGGGCTCGACGTCCGCTTTCAAACGTGAGTTGTCATCGAATTGATCGAGTGTGTGGAAGTAAAGAGGCTTCATCGATTCGAGTCTTAGCAGACGCTTTTCGTAATCTTCGAGGATGGCTCGACGCCCCGCGTCGCCGCACCAGGGGACCGAATACGCTATGTAAGGGGGCAGCACGTCATAACCGCAGATGCGAAGTGTGCCCGCCGTCATCGGCCAAAGCAGTCTCTCGATGTCGCCGTTGCGTCCGTCAGGATAAAACGCCGTCGCGGACACGCCGGTCGTGATCGAGATCATGGCGCGGCGTCCCTTGAAGGGGCCGTTGTCCCACCATTCGCCGAGTCCGTAGGCCACTTTGTAGGCCAGCACGCGGTCGACCCAACCCTTCAAAATGGCGGGCATGGAGTACCACCACATGGGAAATTGCAAGAGCAGAAAGTCCGCCGCCTTCACCTTTTCGATCTCCGCTTGAACATCCTCCGCGAAGAGGCCGTTCTCGGCGGCGTACCCCTGTTCCAGGGCGAGGTTGAACGCCTCCGGGTTTTGTCGCCCGGTCACGTCCCAAGGCCCCGCGACGGGATTGAAGCCCTGGGCGTAGAGATCCGAAACCGCCACCTTGTGACCGCCGCGTTCAAGCGTCGCCACAGCCGTGTCTTTCATGGCGCCGTTGAAGGACGTCGGTTCCGGATGGGCATAGACGATCAGGACGTTCATGAGGTCAATTTACGCCCCGACCGTTTGGACAAAGAGAAACTCCGGACGGCGCGCCGCCCCATCTCGAAAGCGTCAATAGTTTGCCGTGCCTCAGTACCGCGCGCGCACACTGATCGAATAGCGCGCCGGCTCACCATAGTACGGTCCGATGAAGAACGAGTTGAGGAACAGTGAGTTGGTGCAGTTCTTGCACTCGCCGAACACGCCGAAACGGCCGTCTTCGCTTTCCCATCCCACGCGCGCCCGCATGGTCCAGTAGCCGTCTTCTGCGGAGTTCGTGATGTTGGTGGAAGAGGTTTGATATCCGTCCAGATAACTGACCTCTCCGCCTATGATGAAGTCGCCCCCGATATCCGGCATCTGATAGCGATAGCTGCCGCCCAGGTTGATCGTGAAGTCCGGCGTGCGCACCGGCTCGGTATCGTCCGTAATACGCATGCCGATGTCGGTCACGTTCTCGTATTTGTCATCCATAAAGCCGAACGCCGCATACAGATCGAGGCCGTCCATTGGTGAAGCGGTGATCTCCGCCTCGATGCCCAAGGCTTCGTATTCGGCCGAGTTTTGCGTAAGGAACGTGACCTGAGAGGGATCGTTCGGATTCGGAAATCCGGTGACCAACTGGAAGCCGTCGATATCGGAGTAAAAGATATTGGCGTTGACGCGCAGCCTGTTGTCCAAAAAGTCCCCCTTCATGCCGCTTTCGTACGACCAGGCGACTTCCGGACCGAAGGGAAGGATGCCCGTCGGCGATGTCGCGCGGGCATTCCAGCCGCCGGACTTGAAACCTCTTGTCGCCGAGGCATACAAAAGAATGTTGTCCATCACTTGGAATTCGACCGCGGCCCGCGGCGTCCATTTCTTTTCGATTTGTTCCGTAGGAGTCCCCAACGCCGCAATGCCGGCCGTGGTGACGCCTCCGCTCGAACTGCCCACGTTAAAGACCCCGAACAGCGTCGGATCGGTTCGGGTCACGTAGTCGATGTTTTTCTTTTCGCGGGTCCAGCGCGCGCCGCCGGTCACGGTCAAGCGATCGGTCAAATTGAAGTCGAATTGCGCGAAGCCGGCGACGGACCGCGTGTCGTTTTCCAAAATCCGACTGATCAAAATCGTCGGATTCGGATTCGTAATGATGTCGGTGAAGTCGGTGTCATTGTCTTCTTTCAGGTAAAAGACGCCGGCCACATAATCGATGTCCACGCCGCCGAATTCAAACGCGCCGTTGATCTTGACTTCCTGGGTGAACTGCTCGTGGTTGCCCACATTTGCGATGGTGAAGCCGCCGGTAGGCAAAGGCGCGTTGAAAAAGTCCAACGTGAAGTTTTGATCGAGGTTGCGATAGCCGGTGATCAACTCCACGGTCGTCGAGTCGTTGATGTCCCAGGTGAGATTCGAATAGGCCGCGAGAGTCTCGGTTTCGTTGCCCAATCCGCCCCCGTCGGTCAAAAGAGTCTCGAGATCGCCCGGATCGCCCTCTTTGCTGATGCCCGTCCTCGACGTGCGTGGGGCATCCAGCGAAGTCAGCATGTTCGTGCCGGTTTGATTCAAATGCTCGACGGCGACGTCCCATGTCACGTTATCGCTTCCAAGAAATCTTATGTCGCCGCGAATACCGCGGGATTTCTCGTCATTCAACGTTTCACCGGTAACGGGGTTGTCGATGAATCCGTTGTCTGAAACGTAGAACCCGGAAATTTTAGTCAGGATTTGATCCGTCAGCGGCGCGTCGACGGACCCCGAAATCTGGAAACGGTCGAACCGCCCGTATTCGGCCTCGGCCTTGGCGGAGAAATCTTCTCCGGGTTTGCGCGTAATGATGTTGATCGCGCCTCCCGTCGTGTTTCGCCCGAACGTCGTCCCCTGCGGTCCTCGCAGGACTTCAATTCGCTCGACATCGAACAGGGCATAGTTGTTCGCATTTTGTCGGGTGATGTAGACGTCATCGACGTAGGTGCTGACCGGCGGATCGAATGTCGCAATTGACTCGACATTTCCAAGGCCGCGAATGAAGTAGGAGTTCGATGTGGCCGGGCCGGTATTGTTGAAGCCCACCGTGTTCGGAATCATCTGAACGATGTCCAAGGCTTCATTGATTTGCCGAACGTCCATGAGTTCGTTCGTGAACGCGGTTATGGCGATCGGCACCGACTGCAGGTTTTCCGCGCGCCGCTGCGCCGTCACCGTAATATTGCCGACCTGCGCGAGCACTGTCGAAGCGGCGCCGACAAGCGCAATGGCCATTGCGGATACAACCAGGGCGAATTTCATTTTTCCGTTTCTCATGTGTAACTCCCCGTAAGTCCCGAGTTGCGCGCGTAATTCGCTTCGGCAACCGTCCGTCATGGTCGACCGCGGTCATTTCCCAGGACCGGGCAGTCCCCGGATCGCGATCGGCCAACTGTCTACACGAACAAAACCGGAGTTGGAAGACCCGTCGATGCCGAGAGGCGAAAAAATCCAACCTTTCCGGAAGCCTCGACGTTTGTTTTCACGTGTGATGCATATTTGTAACACGTGTTGGACGATCTTTAAAATCCTTGCTTACCCTTCGGAATTCGTGCCGCATAGGCGGCCTTGCCCTGCAGGATGACCTCGTAGAGGTCTCGGGACCGCCCCCCGACGTCTTCGATGATTTTGGCGGGCACGTCTTCGGTCATAGTCCTCCAAAGGGCGCGCTCCGCGGCGTTTGCCCGATGAATGCGTATGCCTTTCGCCGTTGCCTCGTCCTCGAGTTTTTTGAGCCAGTTATTTTGCAGCTCGCGAAATTTCGGCGAGGAAGGATAGGCGGACGCGATCACCCGTCTTTGCTTCGGAGCGAGGCTGTCGAACCACTCGCGGTTGGCGAAAATGGCGGCGCCGTTATACGCCAGCCGCGCGAACGTGACGTGAGGGGCGGCGTCCAGAATACCGAAGAAGTAGAAACCGTCACTCGTCAATCCGCCGTCGATCAGTCCGGTTTGCAGTCCGGAAACCACGTCGGCGTATGAGAGAGAAATGCGGTCGGCGCCTGCCGCTTCGAGAAACAGGCGGTGAGCCGGATTGGGGGAGGTGCGAAATTTCAGCCCCGCCAGGTCGGCCGGGCGCAAAAACGGACGGTCGCCGAACATGACGGACCATCCGGCGCCGGTGAATTTGATCAGTACAAGACCTTTTTCTTCGAAGAGTTCCCCGATCGGCTCGAAAAGATAGTTGTCGTGGACGAAATAGGCTTCTTCAAGGGAGTCGAACAGAAACGGCGCCATCGTGACGCTGAGTTCGGGAATCATGCTCGACAGCCCAATCCACGACAGACCCCCCATCTGAAACCGGTTGCGCCGGACGGCGCCGGCCTGCGCCTCCTCGCCCGGCATCTCCCCTTGAATCAGATATTCGAACTCGAACGCGGGGTCCGCGTCGGTCACCTCCTTCATATCCATCCATGACTCGTACATGGGCGTTCCCGGAATGGATGTTGCGGTGACGCGCGCTTTGACGATCGGCTGATCGTCGGCGAGCGCGACGGACGCCCACAGAATGGTTGAAACGGCGGCAAAACGGGTGAGGGTCATCGGGCGCGAAGGTGAAATGATCCAGGCTCCGAAACGGTATCCTTTGCGGACGTCGTTGACGACCGCATTTTGAATGACTTGGCCGTCTTGGAATCCGGGTCGGGCCTGCACCCGCGGCTTGTGTCGAGATCGATATGCTCCATGTCTCGCTCTCCTTTTCGCGCCGCCGGCCGGTGCTTTCCGTTCCCCGCGGGCGCGCCGTTGTCGATGATTCACGGCCCCTTTATTGCCGCTTTCCGCATTTCCGCCTAAAAGCCTATCAAGATTCCATCTAAAACGCAGCCGTCCGATGGAAAGGAATCATTATGGCTGAACAAAGCGTTTTTGTAGATAAACGAGGGGCCGTTGCCCATTTGGTCTTGAACCGGCCCGACAAGCGCAATGCTCTTGACCGGGCGATGTGGCGGCAACTGGGCGCCTTTGTGGACAAGTTGAAAGGAGACGCGGACGTCAAGGTTGTGGTCGTGCGCGGCGCGGACGCAACCGCCTTCGCGGCGGGCGCGGATATCGACGAGCTCGGCGCGCTCCATACCAACGCGGAAACCGCCCAAGCCTATTTCGACGCCATGCTCGCGAGTGAACGGAAATTGCTTTCGTTGACCAAACCGACCATCGCGCAAATTCAGGGCCCCTGTATGGGCGCCGGCTGCGCCGTCGCCTTGTGCTGCGACGTGCGGCTCGCGGACCGGACGGCCAGGTTCGCCGTGCCGCCCGGGCGGCTCGGTCTCGCCTACAGCCTGTTTGACACGAAACGGCTGATCGATGCGGTAGGCCCGTCAACGGCCAGGCATATGCTTTACACGTCCGCCACGCTGACCGCCGATGAAGCTCTGGCGGCGGGCCTTGCCGACCGGGTCCACGAAGCGGAAGCGATCGACGAGGCGGTCAACGACTACGCCGAAAAAATTTGCGCCGCATCCGGATATTCGACACGGGCGGCCAAAAAAATCATGGGCATGATTTTGGACGGCGCTACGGAAGAGACGGAGGAGTCCCGCCGCATATTTCTGGACGCCTTTCAGGGTGAAGACTTCAGAGAGGGCCGCGCCGCATTTTTGGAAAAACGAAAACCCGCCTTCACGTTCAAAGGCTAGTCCTCTTTATACGGATCGAACGTCCCCGAACGCGCGGCACTGCTATGGCCGCGATCCAGTACCGCCGCGCGCGGCGGCTTTGCCGTTCCGGCTTGGCCTCGATTGCTTGCCCGTCACTTGCCGCGCCATGCGCGACAGTTTGAAGCGTCATGCGGAAGCGCGTCAAGGGGGCAGTGTCGCGGTTATTGCAGTGGGTGTTTTGTCGCAGTCAATAGTCGCAAATCCGGACGACGCGCGGCATGGCGAAAACGGCGCGATTCCGCCCTGTTCAAGGGCAGTCCGACCTTGCGACACTTGCCGACCGAATCGCAGCGCCACAGCGTGCCATTGGCAAGCGCTTCGAGGCCGTCCGGTGCCACCCAACAGCCGCGCGCGTGACGCTTACGGGCGGCCCACTGTGGGGCAGCGCGGGGCGTCGCGGTGGGTGTTTTGTCGCAGTCAATAGTCGCAAATCCGGACGACGCGCAACACGGCAAAAACGGCGCGATCCCGCCCTGTTCAGGGGCAATCCAACCTTGCGACACTCGTGTCCATGGCGCGCGGCCCGTTCATAAGCGGCGGCGATACTCTAGTGACCGCGCGGCGTCGCCGTTTCTTCGAATTCCACGAGGTCGTAGCGCGATTGCAAATGATCCCAATAAAGGCGCACGAAGGTGAAATCTTCCTTGCGCGACCAAATATCGAGAGGCGTGTAAAACGCCGACGACAGGCGGTAATGTCCCGTTTCAAAAGTGCCTGCGGGAACGGTCAAGGTTTCATCGCCTACATATTCGAGCTTGAACGTCATGATCGAAAGGCGCGGGCCCGTTCCGCCGTCGTCCTGGGGCGACGAAGCAGCGGAGATCACTTCTTGTATACGTTCCGGTCTCGAATGGTCGAATTGATTTGGCTGCCAGGCATCGGTCACAACGGGATGGGGCGCGAAGGCCGTAGGGCGCTTTTCGACGGCAATGCGTTGTGAGAACCGTCCGTCCACTTTGGTCACGCCTTCGCATTCGACGAACGTGTCTTCAAAACGAAACCACGACGCACCCATGAATTCGCCTTTCTGCGTCAGGCGAACGAACGAATCGAGCGGCCGCCACTCACCGTCGACGGAATAGACCACGTCGCGCAATAGCCGCGTGTCGTCCATTTCGCAACGGGCGCGCACCGTGCGCGCGCCGTCCGGTTGAACCGTAATGGTGAACCACTCGCGGCCGCGCTCGCCATGCCGGTCATGGATATAATCGATTCTGCCTTTCAGGGTTTTTTGATCCGGCAACATGGAGCTTCGCCCTCAAGGCGACGGATTTTTCCATGCAGCGCCGCCGACCCACCTGCCCGCGACCGCATCGAAAGGAAGCGCCTCGATCGAGTCCCAAATTTCGGCTTTGGCGTACGGGTCTTGATTGAACATCTCCCACGCGTCGTCTTCGGTTTCCGCTTCAAGCATGATAATGCTGCCCAGGAAGTTCCCTTCCGCGTCGCGGACCGGTCCGGCGACGGTAACGTGTTCCATCACGCTTTTGATATGCTCCAGATGCCGTTGCAGCAGATCTTTTCGCAGCGCGGGGGCTTGGGGTCCGTCTTTGCAGACAAAGCAATAGATCATTTTTATCTCCTGTCCGGCGAGTCAAACAAGGTTCCGAGGCCGACAAGCGCCCGCCGCCTCTGTTCCGCCTCACGGGCGTCTTTTTTGAGCGCAAACTTGGTCTTGGGCATGGTCGGGAGTCCTCAGTGTATCGTTATGCTCTTGGCTTCTTCCTTTTTCTTCAAGCTCAATGCGTGCATCCAACCGTAGAAAAAGTCTCTCACTTCGTCCTCGTTGCCGATGTCCTCAACAAGCTGCAGTGCGTTCCAAAGATCGTCATCGTAACAACCTTCGATGTCCACGTTCGTTTTTCGCGCGGCCTGATCGACCCCGTCTCGCAGGCTGCTGGCGCCGCCTTCATCGATTATGAAAAGGGCGAGAGTGATCATCTCAAGCTCGATCGCGGCCCTTTCATAGGGCTCGAAATCTTTTAGCTTCATCATGTTTGCCGCCTTTCCTCGATATGTGCGCTTTCCGTTTGAAAAGCCTGCAGTCCGGTCTGGGCGCGCCCCAGAATGAGGGCATGCATATCATGCGTTCCTTCGTATGTATTGACCGCTTCCAAATTCATGGCGTGGCGGATGACGTGAAACTCGTCGGCGATGCCGTTGCCGCCGTGGATATCACGGGCCGCGCGCGCGATGTCAAGCGCCTTGCCGCAATTGTTGCGCTTCATCAGCGAAATCGCTTCGGGCGCCGCCGAGCCTTCGTCGAGCAGGCGGCCCAATTGCAGCGAACCCGCCAGACCCAAAGCGATTTCGGTTTGCATATCGGCAAGCTTCTTCTGGACCAGTTGGGTGGCGGCGAGCGGCCGGCCGAACTGCGAACGGTCCAACGCATATTGCCGCGCGGCATGCCAGCAAAATTCGGCGGCCCCCATGACCCCCCACGAAATGCTGTAGCGCGCCTTGTTGAGGCAGCTAAACGGTCCTTTCAGCCCCGCGATGTTCGGAAACGCGTTTCGCGCCGGCACGAAACAGTCTTCGAGCACGATCTCGCCCGTCGCGGACGCCCGCAAACTGAATTTGCCCTCGATTCGGGGCGTCGAAAAGCCTTCGCTCTCCCGCTCGACGATGTACCCTCGAATCACGCCGTCAAGCTTTGCCCAGACGATGGCGAGGTCCGCGATGGGCGAATTGGTGATCCAGGTCTTCGTGCCGTTGAGCACATAGCCCCCGTCCACCTCTTTGGCCGTGGTTTTCATGGACCCCGGATCGGAGCCGGCGTCCGGCTCGGTGAGTCCGAAGCAGCCGACGAGTTCGCCTTTCGCGAGTTTCGGCAAATATCTGCGCCGCTGCTCTTCCGTTCCGAACAGGTGGATGGGATCCATGACAAGCGAGCTTTGCACACTCATGCACGAGCGGTAACTCGAATCGACCCGCTCGATCTCGCGCGCCGTCAATCCGTAAACGACATGGTTTGCGCCGGCGCCGCCGTAAGCTTCGGGAACGGTCGATCCGAGGAACCCCAACGCCCCCAGTTCGTTCATGATTTCGCGGTGAAAAACCCCTTCGCGGTTTGCTTCGAGAATGCGCGGCATCAATTTGTCTTGCGCATAGGCGCGCGCCGCGTTGCGCGCGAGACGCTCTTCCTCGCTCAACAAGTCCTCGATCAGGAGAGGGTCGTCCCATTGAAAGGGCGAGTAATCGGGCCTTGCGTCGGTCGAGTCTCGTGCAGCCATCTTTCATCTCTGACGGTATTCTCGAAACGGGCGCCGGGAGGTCAAGGCCCGCCTCATGTCCTTCGAACGGCCCCGGCGCGCGCCGCGCTCTTTCAAACGAGCGCATCGTCAGTGTACAAGTTTAGGCTCATGAAACACACCGATTTTATGCTATTTTGTTCGCCGTCCTGCCGCGCGAGGCAGGCATATGGGCATGGCGCCCCCGAGGCTCGTCGAGCGCGTTTATGGGACAAACCGTCGTTCAAAAAATAGTGGCGCACGCGTGCGGACAAAAGACCGTCGCTCCGGGCGATATCGTGACCTGCGCCGTCGATCTCGTGATGGGGCATGACTCGAGCGGGCCCCGACGCTGGGGTCCGCGTCTTAGGGAGCTTGGCGTGCGTCCATGGGATCCGTCGAAAATCGTCATGATTACGGATCACTTCGTGCCGGCGGTCGATCGGGAAAGCGCGGCCATCCTGAAAATGACCCGCGATTTCGTCAAAGAGTTCGGCATCAAGTATTTTTACGACTTGCAGGGCATTTGCCATATCGTGCTGGCCGAGCACGGACATTTGAAGCCCGGCATGTTCGTTGCGGGCGCCGACTCCCATTCTCCTCACGGCGGCGTTTTCGGCTGCTATATCGCCGGCTACGGGATCAGCGACATGACCGCGATCGTCGCCACGGGCGAAACCTGGGTCATGGTGCCGGAAACGTTTCGCGTAAATTGGTCGGGCGCGTTGAGCGATTTCGTTTCCGCCAAAGACGTCATGCTGTTTTTGTGCCGGGAGATCGGTATGGAAAACAGTTTCAAGGTGATCGAATATGGCGGCGACATGGTGACGAACATGTCCGTTCAAGAGCGCATGGTGCTGACGAACATGGCGGCGGAACTCGGATGCGAAACCGGTATCGTTCCGGCGGATGTCAAAACCCTCGACCATATTCGCGCTCACGGCGGCGAAGTGGACGCGTCCATGCTCGATTGGCACAGCGATGAGGACGCGGTTTATGAAAGCGTGCATGACTTCGATGCCGGTACGCTGCCCCCTCAGGTGGCGCTGCCCCACTCGCCCGAAACCAGCGTGCCGGTGGACTCGGTCGCGGACGTGGCGATAGACCAGTGCTATATCGGCGCCTGCGTCGGCGCGAAGCTCGAAGATCTGCACATGGCCGCGAAGGTTTTGACCGGCCGCAAAGTCTCGGCCGGCACGCGCCTTCTGGTGGCGCCGTCCTCTGTGATGACGACCAAAGATGCGGCCGCCGACGGCACGCTCGCCGCGCTTACGCAGGCCGGCGCGATCATTTTACCGTCGGGCTGCGGCGCCTGCGCGGGCCTCGGCGCCGGGCTGCTGGCGGAAGGCGAGACCTGCATCTCGACCACCAACCGCAACTTCAGGGGCCGCATGGGCCATCAAGACTCGCATGTTTATTTGGGCTCGCCCTATACGGTGGCGGCCTCCGCCGTCGCGGGGCGTATCGCGGACCCTCGCGACGTTGCGGCGGAGACGCTCCCATGACCGGGCGCGCATGGGTCTACGGCGACAATATCGACACGGACGTGTTGGCGCCGGGCATTTATTTCAAACTGTCCATGGAGGAGGCGTCCAAGCACACCCTCGAAGCCCTCGACCCCCGCTTCGCGGCCAACGTGAGGCCGGGCGATGTTTTTGTCGCAGGCGCCAATCTGGGCCTCGGCTCCGCTCGGGAGCAGGCGCCCTTTGCGCTCAAGACGTTGGGTATCGAATTCATCCTGGCCAAGAGTTTCGCGCGCATTTTCTATCGCAACGCGTTCAATCTGGGCCTGCCCGCCTTGTTTTTTCCGCATGTCGATGAAATTACCGACGGCGACCGGCTCGACGTGGACGCCCGCACCGGCGAAATCGTCAATGCCACGACGGGCAAGACTTACCGCGTCGCTCCGATTCCGCCCCATTTGCTTGCCATGGTCGACGACGGCGGTTTGATGCCCCATTTGAAAAGGAAACTGGCCGTCGGTTGACCGGCAAGAGTTTCCGTATTTCACGCCGCGCCTGTTCGCGGTCTTTCGGGTCCGCGCTTGCATATTCGGCGCGATTGTCCTATCCCCGCAACGGGTTGGAAGCGATGCACGGCACCGACGAGCAAGACATCATCAATTGGGCCATCGCCACGGTCGCGAAAGCCGCCCGACATCCGACGGGAGGCAAGTGGCTCGAAGACGTCACCGCGCGCGCGGCGTCTCACATCCGGGAATGGGACATCGCCGAATGCTGGCCCTGGGCCGACTGGCCGGAGCGGGACTCCCGATTCCCCGGCACCACGACTCAGGACATCGGCATCGACTGCGTCGCGGTTCGCCGTAGCGACGGCGAGCACATCGCCATCCAGTGCAAGTCCCGGCAACTCGACGAACACGGCCACGGCCATCCCATCAACAAGGCGGAGGTCGACAGCTTCGCCAGCGCCTCCGCCGGCGACTTTTGGGCGGAACGCTGGATCGTCACCAACGGCGACAACCCTCCGGGCGGCAACGTCAAGAAAACCCTGGCGATGCATGCCAAGCCCGTGAAGATGGTCAACATCGCCGCCGACCTGCACCGCCAGCAGGAACAGGCGGCCGCGTTCATCCGCGACGAAGACTGCCCGCACTGCCGCCCCGGTCCCGAAGGCGAAGAGGGGCGGCAAACCAAGACCTGTATGCAGACCGAGGCCATCGCCGAAAGCGTGCGGATACTCCGCGCGCATGAACGCTCGGACAGCGGCGGCCTGCCCCGAGGCCAGGCCCGCGGCAAGATCATCCTGCCCTGCGGCACCGGCAAAACCCGCATTTCCCTGCGCATCGTCGAGGAATTGACGCCGCCAGGCGAACTGTCGATCGTCTTGTGCCCGTCCATCGCCCTGGTGGCGCAGATCAGGCGCGAATATCTGCAACACGCCGCGAAGGGCGTCAGAGCGCTGGCCGTCTGCTCCGACAAGACCGCCGGCTACGACCCCGGGAAAGAAAGCTCGCGCAACACCGCCAAAGACCCGACGCTGGACAACAGCAACGTCAGCGCCGACGAGATAAAGGGCAAGGTCACTACCGACCCGGCGGACATCGCCGCATGGATCCGCGGCGGACAAAACGCCGGCCAAATCAGCGTCATCTTCGGCACCTATCAGAGCGGCCGCGCCGTCGCCGACGCCCTTGACAAGGCCAACGTCGCCGCCCGCGTCCTCATCGCCGACGAAGCGCACCGCACCGCGGGGCTGCGCCGCAAACGAAAAGCGCACTCCGGCGAGCTTTCCGCGGAGGAACGACGCCTCCGCGACTTCACCCTGTGCCACGACAACGATGCTTTCCCCGCGGTCTACCGCGTCTATCAGACCGCCACGCCCCGCGTCTACGACACCGGCAAGGTGACCCGCGAGCAATCCGGCGACTGGATCGTGCGCACCATGGACGACGAGACCGTGTTCGGCGTGGAACTCTACCGCAAGAGCTACGTGGAGGCCGTCAGGAACGGCTGGCTTTCCGACTATCGCATCATCGCCCTGGGCGTCAACGACCCGGAAGCCTTCCGCCAAGCCAACCTGCTGGCGAACAGGACCAGAGCCAAGGGCCGCCGCGCGCTCACATCCTCCGACTATCTGCGGGGGATGGCCTTCGCCCTGGCCATGGGCGGCGCCACGCAGGGCAAAGACGGCGAAGTCCTTCCCGTCACATCCTGCATCGCCTTCATGAACACCGTGGACAAGTCCAGGAACATGGCGGCGGACCTGCAAACCGACGCCGTAAGGACGTGGCTTCAGGACTGGCTGCGCGAGAACCGGGAAGGGCAGGCCGCCGCCCATTACACGTTGCAGCACCTGGACGCCACCGACAACGTCACGGCCCGGGAAAACGCCAAACGCCTGCTGGCGGAGTCCACCGCCGACGCGCCCTACGGGATCGTCAATGTCGGCATCTTCGGCGAAGGCACCGATTCGCCGTCGCTGAGCGCGGTCGCCTTCCTGGAGGCGCGCAAAAGCCCCATCGACGTTATCCAGGCCGTCGGGCGCGCCATGCGCACCACGCCGGACAAGGAGATCGGCTACATCATCTGCCCCATCCTGATTCCGCCCAACGTGGACCCGGAGCAGTGGCTCAGCGTCAGCGACAAGGAAGAAGGCTGGCGGGAACTGGGGCAGATTCTGCTTGCCTTGCGCGCCCACGACCAGCGCATCGAAGACGAACTGGAAGATCTGCTGCACCTGTACGTCCCGAAGCCGCCGCCGACGCTGCGCACCATGGTCGCCATAGCCGGCGGCGAGGACAAGCGCATCCGCTACCGGGAACACGAAGGCGCGCCGGGGGACGCCGAAAAGGCCGTGGTCCGGGTCATCGAAAAGCGCAGCGAGATGACCGATGAATTCGATCCCCTGTCCGCCCCCCCCCAACTCGGGCGTGACGGAACGCGCACCTTCGCAATACCGGTCCGGCGAGCCGACGCAGATCGTCTCCGGCAAGAGGACCGACGACGGCGGCATTGAAATCCGCCTGGACACCGTTGCCAGGGCCAAACCCGCCCCCGACGGGACGCCCGGCGCCGTGGACTACAGAAAGTCCAAAGACAAGGCGCGGAACATGATCAACAAGGGGGCGGGAATCCGCGTCGACCCCGCCGCCAGGCGGAAACCTCAAGAGCGACGCGAGAGCGCCGCGCTGCAAATGCTGCTGTTGAGCGGACTGGAAGACCACGGCAACGCCATCAGGATGAACCTGCTCGCCAAGTCCGGCCTGGTCGAGAACCGCGTGGTCAGAGACCTGAACATCCTCGAAGGCAGCGTCAAGGAAGCCTCTCACCACATGCGGCACGACGACCTGCGGCCGGCCCTGGACCGGCACTTCGGGCTGGACAATTTGAAGGACGACAAGCGCGCGGGGCAGGCCGACGGCTGCACCATCGCCGCGCTGCTCCTGATGAACGCCGCCATGCTGCACCAGCGCATCGCCAACGGCAAATGGATCGCCGGCGTCAGCGACCTGGAGACGGTCAAGAACGAGGTGAACGTGGTCGTCCGCGTCCGGCGGGAGTGGCAGCGCATCATGCTCCATGACTTCCGCCCGGTGCTGGAACCCGCCGTCGCCGCCGTGGAGGCCGTCGAGGACACCGGCAAACTGGCGGGTCTGGAACGCGCCCTGCGCCATCTCACCGCGGAAGCGGAGCGCATCGCCGAGACCTACGCCGACATGGGCGCCGACCACGCCGGCCCCCTGTTCAACCGCGTCATGGGCAACCAGGCGTCCGACGGCGCCTATTTCACCCGCCCCGCCGCGGCCGCCGTCGCCGCCCGCCTCGCCCTCGACGCCTGCGGCGGCGTCGACTGGACCGCGCCGCAGACCTGGCGCGAACACAAGACCGTCGACCCGGCCTGCGGCAGCGGCACCCTGCTGGCGGCGATGCTCGCGGACATGAAACGGCGCGCCCGGGAAGGGGGCGCCGACGACGCGCATATCGCCGGCCTGCAAAGGCTGGCGGTCGAGGACACCGTCAAAGGGCTGGACATCAACCCCGTGTCCCTGCAACTGGCGGCGTCGCAACTGACCGCCGGCAACCGGGACATCCGCTACCGGAAAATGGGGCTGCACCTGATGCCTTACGGCCCGTCGTCTTCCGGCTCCACCAGAGTCTCGGTCGGAACGCTGGAACTCATCGGACAGAAAGCCGTCATTCCCAGGGATGACGAACTGAACTTGGCGGACGACAATATCGGCTCCCGGGCCGTGTGGACCCGAACCGACGCCGCCGAACTGGAAGACGCCGTGGACGCGGTGAAAGACGCCCGCATCGTCATCATGAATCCGCCCTTCACAAGCCGGGGCAAAATGGGCGAGAAATTCCCCAAGTCCACGCAGCAGGCGCTGCGCGCCCGCGCGGACGGCATGGAGCGAGTGCTGGTGCGCAACGACCGGACCATGGCGGACCTTGTAGACAAAAACGCCGCAGAGCGTCTGTTCGTCGCGCTGGCGGATAAATGTATAGATGACAAGAACGGCGTCCTGGCGATGATCAATCCAACCATCGCTCTTTCCGCACTGTCCGGGCTGAACAAGCGGCGCATTCTCGCGCGGCGCTACCACATCCATACGGTTCTCACCTGTCACCGGCCGGGGCAAGCCAACCTCAGTCACAACACCGGCGTCAACGAGAGCCTCATCGTCGCCACACGGCACGACGGACCCAGGCCGCCCACCCGCTTCGTCAATCTGGACCGTATGCCCGTCGACGAGGCCGCCGCCGACGCCCTGCACGAGTCTCTGGTCCGCTGCGAGGCCGGGCCCCTCGCCGACGGGTGGGGCGAAGTATCCCTGTGGCCGGCGCAGCGGATCGAGGCCGGAGACTGGACGGCGGCCATCTGGCGTTCCCCCGAACTCGCCGAAGCGGCCCGCGGATACGCCAACCATGCGGACATGTGCACCGTCAAGGAAACCGGCCTGTCGGCGCAGGAGACGGGCCGGTTGCTGCGCGCCTCCTTCGAGCCGGCATCCGCGGGCGCGCCGGGACGTTTCCCGATCCTGAAATCCAAGGGCGCCGACGGCCAAACCACCATACGAAGCACGCCTGACGCGTATTGGACCTTGAAGCGGCGGGACGAAGACGGCCGCCGCCGCACGAAACAAATCCTGGAGAAATCGGGACACCTGTTGATGACGGCGGGGCAGAGAACGAACACGGCGCGTATCACCGCCGCCGCCGGCGATGAAAAATACGTCGGCAACGGGTGGATGCCGGTCACCGGTTGTTCCGCCCAAGAAGCCAAAGCCCTCGCCGTGTTCGTCAACGCCACGCCCGGCCGCCTGCAACTCATGCGGGCGCCGGGCAGAACACCAGACTTCCCCATCTACAGCGTGGCGGAAGCCGAAAATATCAGGATTCCAGACATCGCCGACGCCCGCGTCCGGCAAATCCTGGCGGACTGTTGGGAGCGCACCAGGGACATGGAGGTGCCGCAGTTCCGCGACGGCGAGTGCGAGGTGCGCCGCCTGTGGGACGACGCCGTCGCCGAAGCCATGGGCTGGGACGCCGTAGACCTGGCGCGCCAGCGCGAACTCCTCAACAATGAGCCCCACGTCCGCGGCCTTGGGCGAGACCAGTACGCCGATGCGGACGAGGACGACCGCGCGCAACTCAACCCCGACTGAGAAACCGTCGGGCACTGCTTCGGGGCCCCCGCGCCGCGGCGGCTTATTTCTGCCGAAGTTGGGTATATAATTCCCTTCGAAAGTGAATCGACCGTAAGTCCAAGCGAAAGAAATGCCCATGTCTCACGCCGCGCGTCTTCGCGATCTTTTGGCGCAACCCGCGCCGGTCATCGCGCCGGGCTGTTTCGATGCCCTGTCGGCCCTCATGATCGAGCAGGCGGGGTTCGACTGCGCCTACGTATCCGGCGCCAACGTGGCGTTCAGCAAACTGGGCCGCCCGGACCTGGGGCTTGTCGGCATGTCGGAAATGGCCGATACGGTGGGCCATATACGCGACCGAATCGAACTTCCCCTGGTGGTGGACGCAGATACCGGTTTCGGCAACGCGCTCAACGTGCAGCGCACGGTGCGTCTGTTCGAACGCATGGGCGCCGACGCCATTCAACTCGAAGACCAGGCGATGCCCAAGAAATGCGGGCACTTCCGCGGCAAGAAAGTCGTCGAGACAAGTGAAATGATCGGCAAAATCAAGGCCGCCCTCGACGCGCGCCTTAACGAGAGCACGATCATTCTGGCGCGTACGGACGCGCTCGCCGTCGAGGGCTTCGACGCGGCGATGGCAAGAGCGGACGCTTATATCGAAGCGGGCGCCGATATGCTTTTCGTCGAAGCGCCGCGCACCGTCGAGCAGATGAGGACGATTACCGGCGCGTTCGGCGGGCGCGTCCCGCTTCTCGCCAACATGGTCGAAGGCGGCGACACGCCGCTGAAGTCGGCCCGGGACTTGGGTGACCTCGGCTTTTCGCTCGTCATCTTTCCCGGCGCCCTCAACCGCGCCTATACGTTCATGGCGAGGGAATTCCTGAACAGCCTGAAGTTGACCGGCTCGACGGCGGACTGGCGCACGCGCATGTATGACCTGGCGGGCATCAACGAGGTGGTCGAACTCGGCGCCATGACGGAGCTCGGCAACCGCTACGGCGGCGAAGACCCGCCCCCGCTCGGCAAGAAACCCGACGGCGGCTCCTAGCGCAACGCCGCGGCGATGTTGCCGCCGTCGACGGTGGTAACGTCGGCGGTGGTGCGTAAGGCAAGCGCATGATCGAGAAAGGCCCGCGCCACATGCCGGGCTTCGACTTCCCGGCCCAACAGATTGCCTTCCATATAGTCCGCTTCCGACAGGCCGCGCGCTTCGGCGCGCGCCGCGATCATGTCCTCGGTCAGAATCCCGCTTCTGATCCGGTCCGCGTTGACCGCGTTGGAACGGATGCCGATCGAGCCATATTCCAGGGCATACTGGCGAGACAGAAAGAGCGCGGCGGCCTTGGGCAAACCGTAGGCGCCGAACCTGGCGCCGGGGTTGACCGCCTGTTTGGAGACATTGAACAGGAGTGCCCCGCCGGTGTCTTGCAGCTTCATGATCCTGACCGCGTTTTTGGCAACATATTGATGAGCGAAAAAGTTCAACTCGAAGCTCTCGCGCAGGGCCTCGTCGTCGAGGGCGCCGATCTCGCCTTGCAGCGCGGCGCCCGCATTGGATACCACGATGTCCAATCCGCCGAACGCGGCCGCGACCTGCTCGAACGCGCTGCGCACCGCGCGCCCGTCGGTGACGTCGCAGGCAACGGCCATCGCGCCGGCGCCGATCCCGTCCGCGACTCTTTGCGCCGCCTCCACGTCGATATCCAGAACGGCCACCGCCGCGCCCGATTCGGCGAACAGTTCCGCGGTCGCGCGGCCGATCGCGCCCGCGCCGCCGGTGACGATCGCGATCTGGCCCTCGAGCGGCAACCGTTCGGCCTTGCCGAGTTTGGCCTGCTCGAGAGACCAGTATTCCATTTCGAAGAGATCTTCTTCCCGCAGCGGTTCGAAAGCGCCGATCCGCTCCGCGTCGCTTACGGTGCGGATGATGTTTTCGCCGATGTCCGCCGCGACGCGCGCCTGCTTGACGCTCGACCCCAAGCCGAAAAGGCCCAGCCCCGGCACGCAGACCAGACGCGGCGCGGGCGCGACCATCGTCTTGATATGGCCGAGACGCTTGTTGTTGCGGGCAAAATAGTCGCGATAATCCGCGCAATAGGCCTCGGCGCGCGTCCGCGTTTCTTCTTTGAAGCCGTCGAGAGACGTGCCGTCCGGAGGCGGCAGGATCAGCGGCAGGTTTTTCACTCGAATGATGAGGTCCGGCGTGGTGACGCCCCTCGCGCCGTATTGCCCGAGTCCTTCGCCGTCCACGTAAGCGCGCACCTGATCGGAGGTGCGGAATTCGCAGACGAGCCGAGCGAATTCGCCGTCATTGTCCGTGAGGGCGCAGGCCCCTCGAACGATCGGCGCCACGTCGGCAACGGCGGCAACCTCTCGGGGGAGGGAGATCGACTTGATCGTCTTGTTCGGGCGCGCGGCGATGTAGGCCTCGGCCCGCGACACATGACGGATCATGCGTTCATAGGCCCGTTCGGCCGTGTCGCCGTAGGTGAAAATGCCGTGTTTGTGGAGGATCAGACCTTCGCTTTCCGGGTGGGCCTCGTAAGTTTGCGCGGCGAGTTTCGCCAGATCGAAGCCCGGCATGACGTAAGGCACGATGGCCATCGCGGGTCCGAAAACCTCTTCGCAGATCTCCATGCCGTCCGGCTGATCCGAAAGGGCGAGGACCGCCGTCGAATGAGTATGGTCGATGAATTTGTGCGGCAGGAACGCGTGCAACAATGTCTCGACCGACGGGTTGGGCGCGCGCGGGTCGATCAGGTTGACCCGCTGCAGGGCCACCATGTCTTCATCGCTCAGCCTGTCCAGGGACCGCGCCTTTTGCAACGGCTCCAGCTTCACCGCGGGCAGACCGGGCGGCTCGATGGCGGCCATGTCCCAGCCGCTGCCCTTGACGCGAAGCACCGGCCACACATCGCCCAAAAGGTCCGTTTCCCGCGTTTTGACGGAGGTGTTGCCGCCGCCGTGCAGTACGAGCCGTGGCTCGCCGCCCAACAGCCGGGTCGTGTAAACGCGCAGCGCCAAGTCTTCGTCGATGCCGTCGGCGGCGTATTTTTTGACGCAAGCCCGGGCGGCTTTGTCAGACCAAAGATTGTCCATATTGCCCTTGCGAAGTCTCGATCCTGCCGAATTGCCGCTATTGTCTACGTTGCCGGGGGATTGTCAAAGCGTCCGCGGGCCGCATCGAGCGCGGCATATCGAACTTCGAGGATCACACCGTCGGCGCCTGATGGAATCCGGACTTCGGGACCTCGGAGACATCGACAACGTCAATGCTTTCGACCCGCGCCCCTTGGGGGCCTCCCCAACATTTCCCGATCATGTCGTCGACCGTTTCGGCGGGGCCGTGGAAGACGGCCTCGACGCCGCCGTCGGAGCGATTGCGCACCCAACCGTCGAGACCGAGCCGCGTGGCTTCACGCACCGTCCAGCCGCGGTACCAAACCCCCTGGACTCGGCCGGTGATCCAGATACGGACGGCTTTCGTTTCTGCGGTCGTCAAGTCGGTCAAGGTTTTTTGACGGGTCGGTCTTGTTGTTGCTTCCAGGCCCCGAGGATTTCGGCGCCCGTCGCGCACCAAACCGCGTCATGATCCATGATTCGGGCCAGGACGTTTCTTAGAGACTTGATACGGAAGGGCAGGCCGATAACGTAGGGCGTGAGGGTTATCTGCATGATTCGCCCGCCGTATTTTTCCGACTCGTCGTACTGGCATCGGAACCCGTCCAGGATTTGCTCTTCGAAGAGCGCTTCGGTATGGCCGTAATTGACCAGGATCTGACGGTCGTCCATTTCGTTCGAATGGGGCATGGCGACGATCGGCCCGTTCTCGGTTTTCATCTCGTAGGGCATGTCGTCATTGACCCAGTCGCAGACATAGTCGACCCCGTTCGCCGCCAGGAGAGACAGCGTGTTTTCGCTTTCCGAACGCGCCGGCGACAGCCAGCCGGTGACGGGCTGCCCGGACACCTGCCGCAAAACGCTCAAGCTCTGTTCGATTCGTTCGCCTTCCTGTCCTTCGTCGAGCCCCCCGTAATGGAGCGTGTTCATGTCGTAACCGTGCGCGATGATTTCCCACCCGCGGCTCACCAGTTCTTCGATCAAAAACGGGTAGCGTTCCGCCACGCGGGCGTTGACGGCGGCCGACGCTTTGAGGCCGAATTCGTCCAATATCTTGATAATCCGAAAGATGCCGAGGCGGTTGCCGTAGTCCCGCGCCGAGTAATGCCGATAGTCGGGATAAGGCATCGCCATATGGCCCGGCGCCTTGAACGGCTTGTCGTTCACGTCCATGGGAAAATATTCGAGCGCCGGCACGATCCACAAGGCCACGCGCGCCCCCGCCGGCCAAGTTACTTGTTTGCGCTCGAAAAGATTCGTCCACGGATAAAGGTCATGGTCCATGCCATGGCGCCGCCGTTTGTATTCGATGTAATCTTTGGGGAGGGTCATGACTTTTATGTCTTGTATTTTTCAATGTTCGCGAGACACCGGTCGTAATAGTGCTCGTAGTAATATTCGGCGATCTCGATGCCGGTCGTCAGCCATACATCTTGTCTGTGCCCCGTGATGTACTTCAAAGCGTCTCTGAAAGGGCCGATACGGTGCGAGCGTCCGACCAGATAAGCGTGGAGCGGGATGCACATGACCGTTCCCGACTCTTCCCCTTCTTCAAGGAGCTGATCGAATTGGCGCTTCAACAAGTCGGTATACTGGCCGGGTGCGTTACCGTAAACGTTGTAGGCCAGGTGGTCGTTGACTTCGAGGGAATAAGGCACGGAGATCAATCGGCCCGTTTTGACTTTGAGCGGTTGAGGTTGATCGTCCTGGAACAGGTCGCACGTGTAGTAGAACTCGTACTCGGCTATCAGATCCATGGTGCGTTCGGTGTTGGACAGGGCCGGCGCCAAGTACCCGCGGACGCGCTGCCCCGTGGCGTCTTTTACCGTATTGATCGCGTCTTCGATGATATGACGCTCCTGGGTTTCGCTCATGTTGTAGGAATAGCGCGTGTTGTAGATGCCGTGGGAAAAGAATTCCCACTTGCGGTCAACACAGGCTCGAATGATCTCGGGGTGATGCTGGCACATGGCGACGGACAGGGAAATCGATCCGCGGACGCCGTAATCGTCCATCGCCTCCATTAGGCGCCAGTGGCCTACTCGATTGCCGTGATCCCGATAGGAATAGGGCACGATGTCGGGATAGGGCCGGGGCCAAGGCTTGCGCGAGGGGTTGTCGGGAGGGTCGAGTTCATAGAACTCGATGTTGGGGGCGACCCAGAAGGCGACTTTTTTGCCGTCGGGCCAAACGATCTTCGGCCTGTCGACATACGGCCAATAGTCGTAGAGACCTGGTTCTGACTTCACGGACAAATCCTTAAGGTCGATTGTTGCTTGATGTGTAAGCCTTGAGCCAGTCGATCACGTCTTGCACGGGAACGACGTCTGCGTATTTCAGCGCCATGTCGGTGAGGTTGGCGAAGTGATAGCTTTCGTGTTTGTCGGCCACGCATTCTTGAGGGACGATCGTGCGATAGCCGTGGCTGACGCTGTCGACCGCGGTCGCCCGCACGCAACCCGATGTCGAGCCGCCGGTGAGAATCAACGTGTCGACTTTGTGCCATACGAGATAAGAGGCCAGAGGCGTTTCGAAAAAAGCTGACGGCATGCGCTTGGTGTAAATGGCGTCCCGTTCGCGGTCTATGTCCAAACGGTCGTCGAACTCGTGCCGTTCCGAACCGTACTTGATGTTTTGCAGACTATCCGGCGTGTCGGTCCGCGTCCCCCAGACGCCGCAGTCGGAGCCGTCTTTCATATAGGCCACATGCGTCCAAACGACCGGCAGCCCGTTGCTACGCGCCAGGTCGGAAATCCTATTGATATATTCGAGTTGACTTGGGTCCGTTTCATAGGCGGTCTTGAACAAGTCGGTCCGCGTATAGGCCTTTTGCGGGTCGATGTTGACGACGGCCGCTTTGGCGCCGAACCCGAAGCGCACGCGCGCCGGATTGGCCATGACCTCTTGAAAGATTTCGCGAGCGGTTTTGGAACTTGTTTCCATGTTCGATCCTTCGATACAATATCCTCGTCTTGCCGCAATCGCACGTCGGATGAGGTTAACCGAAGTCCGTGACATATCAAGCTTACTCGAAAGAACCGGAACGCGGCGGCGCTGTTCGGATAGTTGACATGCCAAGGGAATCGCTCGAATACAACGAAGGGCGGGATGGTATCAAGTCAAGATGGTACCATGGCCGGAATCGGACAAGCCCGATCGACATATCGGACCCCAAACGACATAAATTTTGAGAGAAGAAATGGGCAAATCTTCGAAAATATCGACATTGTCTTTGAGTGCCGCGATCACCGCCGTCGGGTTGGCGGCAACGCCTTCGCTGGCGCAGACCGCGACGTCGTCGCTTACCGATGAGATATTGGTCACGGCGACAAAAAAAGCGTCTGCCGAAAACGTCCAGAACGTGCCCGTCGCCGTAACGGGCTACGGCTCGGAGCAGTTGGACGCACTCAAGATACGGAATTTAACGGACCTGTCCTATGCCGTGCCGAACGTTCAATTGGAAGACATCGGAACGATCAAAGGGACGGCCAACTTCGCCATTCGCGGCTTGGGGATCAACAGTTCCATTCCGTCCATCGACCCGGCCGTGGGCGTGTTTGTCGACGGCGTTTATCTCGGTATGAATGCCGGCGTCGTGCTTGACACATTCGACTTGGAAGCGGTCGAAATCTTGCGCGGGCCTCAAGGCCTTCTGTTCGGTCGCAACGTAACCGGCGGCGCTGTCGTCGTCAGGACCGCGAAGCCGGGCGACGACTTCGAAATGACGGGTAAAGCCGCCGTCGAAACCGGGTTCAGAGGCACCGGCGAAAATTTTTACGGCATGGGTTCGATGTCCGGTCCGGTCATTGACGAGTTGTTGGCCGTCAAGATTGCGAGCTATTTCAACGATGACAACGGCTGGCAAAAGAATCTCGCCGATGGCGGCAACCACGGGAAATCCGACACGTTTTTGGTCCGCGGCGCCGCCGTCCTGACACCGCATGAAGATTGGGAATTCACTCTCAGGTATGAGCACGGTCAAACCGATTCGGATGGTCCATCGAGTCAGAATCGCGCTTTCTTCGACCGCGAGACTTTTGATTTTGCCGTCGATGAGCCGGGGTTTTCGGATCAGTCTTGGGATCAGTTGACGTTCGAGACCAATTGGGATGTCTCCCTCGGCGCCGGCACCGTTACCAACATTTTCGGCTGGCGCGAGTATGATTCGACCGGTGTGAGCGATATCGACGCCCTCGACGACCGGCTTATGCTGCCGATCCCGTTTCTGTTTCATGCCTCATTCGTCGTCGATCAACATCAAATCAGCAATGAACTCAGATATTCCGGCCGGTTCGGGGACCGGGTCGACTTTGTCGGCGGTCTTTATTACTTCACGCAGGAGACGAAATATCAGGAAAACCGCGCGCTTCCGATTTTGGCGGTAAATCCTCCGGCATTCACCGGACTCGATTTTTCCGGCGGCGGTATCCAGGACCACATGTCTTTCGGCGTGTTCGGCCAAGCGGACATCGATCTGTCGGAATCGCTGACCGCCATTTTAGGGTTGCGGTATACCTATGAGGAAAAGGATGTCCGGATTGCCAACTTGACGTTGAACGCGACGCCGACGGTCGGCATGCCGTCCTTTCCCGCGCCGCCGGGGGGCTGTTCCGTTATCGGCGGGCCGTGCAGATTTGACTTCGTCGACAGTGACGATTGGGATTCGCTAACGCCCAAGGTCGGACTGCAGTGGGCTCCGAGAGACGATGTCCTGGTCTACGGCTTCTGGACCAAAGGGTTCCGCTCCGGCGGCTACAACTTCCGCAATACTTCGTTGTCGTTCCCGCCGACGGGTTCCTTCGATCAGGAAAGCCAAAACACCTTTGAAATCGGCTTCAAGGTTGAAGCGAATGACGGGCGCGTTCGTCTCAACACGGCGGTCTTTTTCAATGACATTAATGATCTCCAGCGCGAGTTGAATTGGGCCGATCCGTTTGTGGGTGTGGTTCAGGTGGTCCGTAACACGGCGGATGCCGAGATCTTCGGCTTGGAAGCCGAAGGCCAGTTCGTCGTTGCCGACGGCCTCGTTGTTCAAGGGTCCGTGGGTCATGTTGACGGTGACTACAAAAATATCATGTTCGATATCAGTGGCGACGGCCTCATAAACGCAACCGATGAGGCGCTCGAACTGCCGCGGCTCGCTCCATGGACCTATAGCGCAGGCTTTGTCTATGAACATGATCTGAACGAGATCGGATATGTCTCGGCGAGGTTCAATTACAGCCACCGCGACAGGAACTTCTTTACCGATAACAATCTGGGCTTCTTGAATGAAACCGATATGATCGATGCGGATCTGTCGCTGACTACGCTTGACGAGCGTGTCCGGCTGTCGGTGTACGGCCGGAACTTGCTCAATGACGTCACGCACGGCGGGGACAGCATTCTGCCGTTTCCACCGGTGCCGCCGGGTGTGTTCTCAACCTTCACGCCCCTCAACAATGGCCGCGTCGTCGGCTTCGAGATCCAGTTCAAATACAACTGAGCCGCGTCGAACGGTGAGGCGGCGCGTGACGACCGTGCACGCCCTTGCGTTTGTTGCGGCGATGGGCGGAACGCCCATGGAATGGCGAGGGGGGTGAGTCCGGGGTGCCGATACGGGCCCATTGTGAAGGTTGGAACTTCCTTTTAGTTTGGCCGTCTCCACACTTAAGTATTTGAATTTATTGATAAAAATTTGCATGTATTTTCCATGCGGGAAGCGCTCTCAGACTATTGAAGCCGTGAGGGCCGCTATATATATTCCACTCGCAAAAGCGCGGACACGGGAGTGGGTGCAGATGGGTTTGAGAAAAAGAAAAAAGTATCAGCCATCATATAACGAGCCCTTCATGAACAGAAGGCAGCACCAATATTTCAGAAAAAAACTGGAAACCTGGAAACAACAGATCGTAAGGGAGAGCCGCGAGACCATTCACACTCTGCAGCAAGAGACGACGCAGCATGCCGATATTGCGGACCGCGCCTCCACGGAGACCGAACGCACCCTGGAACTGAGAACTCGTGACCGCCAACGCAAGCTGGTCGCCAAGATCGACGCCGCGTTGCGGCGCATTGAAAACGGCACCTACGGCTATTGCGAGCAGACCGGCGAGCCGATCAGTCTGGAACGGCTCGACGCGCGTCCGATAGCGACACTTAGCCTTGAGGCCCAAGAGTGCCACGAGCGTCAGGAAAAGATCTATCGCGACGATTGAGCTTTGCTTCGATTGTTTCCTGATCGACTTTGCTATTGCCTGCGCTTGAACCCTTGATGTCCGGATTCATAATGTCAAAACTGTGAAACGGCGGTAAAGGCGGCTGGCCATATGCGTGCGGGCACGGCATTGTCCCCAAAGCACTGGCTGTTGCCTGGATCTTAAACGGCAAAAGGGACTCCGAAGCCGCTGGTATGGATAAGAATTGGGGAAAGCGCCTGAGACGCACCGAAATGCCGCACCTTCTTGCGGGTTTTGCCTTGTTTTTGGCCGTAAGCCTTGCCGTGTGGATCATCGCATTTCCGGCAAACGCAGGCTTTAACGGCCTCGTTCTGGTCGGCGGTTTGGCCGTTCTGGGCTTTATCGCGTTTTATGTGCTTGCCGCAAATGTGCTTTCCAAAGAGACCGTCGGCAGGCGCGCCTCCTGGCGCAGTTATCCGGTCGAGTCTGCCGATCCGAAGATCTTTATGAGTGTTCTTGACGCCGCTCCCGACGCTTATCTCATCGCGCGCCGCGACGGCCCGGTCATTTATGCCAATCGGGCCTGTGAAGAGCTTGCGCGAGTCGGTAATTGGGACCGGAATTTACGCTGGCCGGTGCCGCTGGAACGGGTGTTTGCCGGGAAAGACGGTGTGGCCGCCCCGCTCTATCGGCTTGCCCGCGCCGCCAAGCTCGGTCAAACGGCTCACGAAATTTTGCGTCTCGAGACCGCGGAAGGCGAGATGCACCGTATGCGAGTCAATGTGGCGCCCATGGTAAACCATCCTGATCATGTGGTCTGGCACATTGCTCATGACCCGTTGTCAGGCTCGGGTGGGAGCGCAACCGCGCATGAAGCCCGTCCGGTTGCCGACGAGTCGAATTTCGTCAAAGACGTTTCGGAACAGGGCGCTACCGGTGCGGCGTATGCGGGCCCGCGCCTTGATCGAAAAAACGGCCCGGTTGCCGAACCGTCCGTTTCCCGGGAACGGTTTGCGCATCTTTTTGCGACGTCACCCGTGGGCATTGCGCTGGTCGATGACACGGGTGCGGTCCGGCAGTGGAATTCGGCCTTTGAGGTCATGACTCGGACCGACGTTCGGGAGGCCATGATGCTCGCCGATATGGTTTCGGAAAAAGACCGAAGCGCCGTTCAGACGCGTATCAAGGCCGTGGCGCAAGGCGAAACCGTCTCTGCGTCCGTCGAGGCGCATATGCAAGGCGATAAGGGCGCCCACGTGCATTTTTACGCAAGCGCGCTAGGCGAGAGAGAAAACGGCATGAGCGGCTCGGCCATCGTGTATTTGATCGACATGACCGAACAAAAAACGCTTGAGTTGCAATATGCCCAATCCCAGAAGCTGCAGGCCGTGGGACAGTTGGCGGGCGGCATCGCCCACGACTTTAACAATTTGCTCACAGCCATCATCGGGTTTTGCGATTTGCTGTTGGCGCGCCACCAAGTGGGCGACCCGTCGTTCAGCGACATAGATCAGATTCGCCAAAACGCCCGTCGCGCGGCGAACCTGGTAGGCCAACTTCTCGCTTTTTCGCGCAAACAGACCCTGACCCCCAAAGTACTTTCGCCGACGGACGTTCTTACGGATATCTCCATGCTGTTGCGCCGTTTGCTCGGCGAGACAATTGAACTCGAACTCAGTCACGGCCGGGACTTGGGTCTCATTAAAGTAGACCAGAGCCAGTTCGATACCGCGCTCATCAATTTGGCAGTGAACGCGCGCGACGCGATGCTGCCGGGCAGCAAGCTCGTCATCGAATCTTCGAATTTCGTGCAGCCCGAATCCCGCGCCGCCGCCAACGAACTTGTTCCGCCCGGAGATTATGTGCTCATCAGAGCGAAGGATACGGGAAGCGGAATTAAGCAGGAGGACCTCGAAAAAATATTCGAGCCGTTTTTCACGACCAAGAAAGTGGGAGAGGGGACAGGGCTGGGATTGTCCACGGTCTACGGCATTATCAAACAGATGGACGGTTATATCTTTGCCGAAAGCGAACTCGGTGTCGGCACTGCGTTTAACATTTATTTGCCTGTTTATGACGAAACCGAGGAAAACCCGCGGCCTCGCGAGACCCAGGCGGCCGTGCGCGATCTCACAGGTATCGGCACTATTCTCTTGGTCGAGGACGAAGACGCGGTGCGGGCCTTTGCCAGACGCGCGCTCGAAAACCGCGGCTACTACGTGCTTGAAGCCGCTAACGGCGACCGTGCTCTTGACATCATGAAAGGCCATGAGGGCGCAATCGATCTCGTAGTGAGTGACGTCGTCATGCCCGGTATGGACGGCCCAACGCTCGCAGGCCACGTGCGCGAGTTGCGCCCTGACACGAAGATTATTTTCATCTCGGGTTACGCTCAGGACGCCTTCGAAAACTCCGTAGTGCCTGCCGAGAACATGAGTTTTCTCGCCAAACCCTTCTCTCTCAAGCAGCTCGCCGCGCGAGTCAAAGAAGTCCTCGGCGAGTAAGCTATCCGGAGCCATCGCCCGCCGCTTTCCACGGGCGTCATTCCTGAAAATCTTTGGGTGATTTGATGGATTAACTTTTTTCTTGCCCTTGAGAACAAAACAGGTACATTAGCTTCGATTGAATCGATTGAAAGGCTATGGAATAACGGAGTGGGTGCTTATGGCTGACAACGTGGTAAGACTTTCGGAAAATAAAGGTATGGACAAGAAAAAGGCCCTTGAAGCGGCATTGAGCCAAATTGATCGCGCCTTCGGTAAAGGCTCGGTCATGCGACTCGGCCAAAAGGAAGGGGTAGTGGAAATCGAGACCGTGTCGACAGGTTCGCTCGGCCTTGACATCGCGCTTGGCATCGGCGGGCTTCCAAAAGGCCGTGTGGTCGAGATTTACGGACCGGAGTCTTCGGGCAAGACCACGCTCGCACTTCACGTCGTCGCCGAAGCTCAATCGGCCGGCGGCATCGCCGCTTTTGTCGACGCAGAACATGCGCTCGATCCGGCCTATGCCGCCAAGCTTGGCGTCGATCTTGATGAACTCCTGATTTCTCAGCCGGACACCGGCGAACAGGCTTTGGAGATTACCGATACGTTGGTTCGCTCCGGCGCCGTCGATGTGGTGGTGGTCGACTCGGTTGCCGCCTTGACGCCCCGCGCCGAACTCGAAGGGGACATGGGTGACAGCCTGCCGGGTTTGCAAGCGCGCTTAATGAGTCAGGCCTTGCGAAAGCTCACCGCCTCTATTTCCAAATCCAATTGCATGGTCATCTTTATCAACCAGATTCGCATGAAGATCGGCATCATGTTCGGCAATCCCGAAACTACGACCGGCGGTAATGCGCTAAAATTTTATTCTTCCGTGCGTCTCGATATTCGCCGCATCGGCGCTATCAAGGACCGAGACGAAGTCGTCGGCAATCAAACTCGAGTCAAAGTGGTCAAGAATAAAATGGCGCCGCCGTTCAAGGTGGTGGAATTCGATATCATGTATGGTGAGGGAATCTCGAAGACCGGCGAACTCATCGATTTGGGCGTAAAGTCGGGCATCGTCGAGAAGTCGGGCTCCTGGTACTCCTATGACAGTCAACGTATCGGCCAGGGCCGCGAAAACGCCAAGGCGTTTTTGAAGGAGAATGTCAATGTGGCCGAAGAAATCGAACTCTCCGTCCGCCGTAACGCAGGGCTCATCGCTGCGGACATGTTGCAAGGCCCCGAGGCTGAAGGCGCTGACGATGGGCCGGCTAAGCCGGACGACAAGGCGGGCGCCGTCGGCCAAGGTTCGTGATCGCGATAAAACGATTTTCACGCGCTCCGGCAAGTTTCGGGATGGGAGGGTTGATGATCCTCCGACGTGGTTGGACGCCCGGATCGACAACCGATCCGATCCCGTTGTGGTGCGCGACGGGCGTGTAAAAATTTGGATCAACGAAAGCGAGATGGACTGGACAGGTCACCGGGGGTAAAAGCAGTGACTTGGCTATGACGAGTCTGAACGATATAAGAACGACCTTCCTCGACTTCTTCAAGGCGCGCGGCCATGAGGTCGTGGCTTCAAGTTCGCTGGTCCCGCAAAACGATCCAACTCTGCTCTTCACCAATGCGGGCATGGTGCAATTCAAGAATGTCTTCACAGGGGCGGAAACGCGCGACCGTGTCCGTGCCGCGACCTCTCAAAAATGCGTACGCGCCGGCGGCAAACACAACGACCTCGACAATGTGGGCCACACCGCGCGCCACCACACGTTCTTCGAAATGCTGGGCAATTTTTCTTTCGGCGACTATTTCAAAGAAGAGGCGATTTCATATGCCTGGGAACTCGTAACCAAAGACTTCGCCATCCCCAAAGATCGTTTGATCGTTACCATTTTTAACGAGGACGACGAAGCCTTTAACCTGTGGAGAAAGATTGCGGGTCTTCCGGACAACAAGATCATTCGCATCGCTGCATCCGACAATTTCTGGTCCATGGGCAAGACGGGCCCGTGCGGGCCGTGTTCCGAAATTTTCTACGACCATGGGGACCACGTGCCTGGCGGCCCGCCGGGAAGCTCTGACGCGGACGGCGACCGCTTTATCGAAATCTGGAACCTGGTCTTTATGCAGTACGACCAGATCGCCGAAGACGAGCGTGTGGCGTTGCCCAGACCTTCGATTGACACAGGTATGGGTCTTGAGCGGACCGCTGCACTTTTGCAAGGCACTCACGATAATTATAAAACGGACCTCTTCCGCCATCTCATTCAGGCCTCGGCCGAGGCTTCCCGCGTTGCACCGGACGGTGCGCGTGCGATATCCCACCGGGTGATCGCCGATCATCTGCGTTCCTGCAGCTTTTTGATGGCCGACGGCGTGTTGCCGTCCAACGAGGGGCGTGGCTATGTGCTTCGCCGCATTATGCGACGGGCCATGCGCCATGCTCATATTCTTGGTACGGATGATCCGCTTTTATGGCGTTTAGTGCCCGTGTTGATCTCTGAGATGGGAGCGGCTTATCCGGAACTCGGACGCGCGCAGGCGCTTATCGAAGAAACCTTCAAGTTGGAAGAAGAGCGTTTCCGCCAAATGCTGGCCCGTGGCTTACGGCTTCTCGACGAGGCTGCTGCAGATCTTGAAAAAGGAGGGGAACTTCCCGGTGAAATCGCATTCAAGCTGTACGATACGTACGGCTTTCCCCTCGACCTCACGCAAGATGCGTTGCGTGCCCGTAACATCAAGATCGACACCGCCGGTTTCGACAAGGCTATGCAGCGCCAGCGTGCCGAGGCACGAAAGGCATGGAGGGGCTCAGGGGATGCCGCCGCCGAGGAGGTGTGGTTCGATATACGGGACAAAGAGGGGGCAACGGAGTTTTTGGGTTATGAAGCGGATGCCGCCAGCGGCATTGTCATAGCGATCGAAGCGGACGGTAAACTCGTCGAGGAGATTGTCAGCGGCCGAGAGGCCCGAGTCGTTGCCAACCAGACTCCCTTTTACGGTGAGTCCGGCGGTCAAATCGGTGATACCGGGACGATGTTCACGGCAAGCGGTGCCGAATTCGTCGTCACCGGCACCCACAAGAAATTGAGCGATCTAATTGTTCATGAGGGCAGACTTGATCGCGGGGCGCTCCGCATAGGAGATACGGTTGAACTGCGCGTCGATGCCGAGCGGCGGAACAAGATCCGCGCCAACCATTCGGCAACACACCTCCTGCATGCCACACTGAGAGATATTTTAGGGCCCCATGTCACTCAAAAGGGATCCATGGTGTCGCAGGACCGTCTGCGCTTTGACTTTTCTCAGACCAGGGCGGTGACGGTGGAGGAACTTCGTGAAATCGAGGAACGCGTCAATGCCGTCGTTTTGCAGAACGAGGATGTATCGATACGGTTGATGACACCCGGCGATGCAATCGAAGCGGGCGCGCTTGCGCTCTTTGGAGAAAAATATGGCGATGAAGTAAGGGTTCTCATGATGGGGACTGCCTGTGGCGGGCGTCAAGACCAGCCCTATTCCATCGAACTCTGCGGTGGCACCCATGTGCGGCGTTTGGGTGATATCGGTTTGTTCAAGATTGTTCAAGAAAGCGCGATCGCCGCTGGCGTGCGCCGCATCGAGGCGCTGACGGGTGAAGCTGCGCGTCGTTATTTGGAAGACCAGGTGAGGTTGGGCCTCTCAGCCGCCGCTGAGCTCAAAACGAGTCTCACCGAATTGCCGGGCCGCATCGCCACCCTTCTTGATGATCGTAAAAAACTTGAACATGAACTCTCTGAGTTGAAAAAGAAACTGGCGCTAAGCGGCACGGCGAGTTCGGCGGGCGACGATATATTGGAAGTTAAAGGGGTTAGAGTCTTTCGCAAGACGTTGTCTGGTGTTTCGTCGAAGGATCTTAGAAGTTTAATTGATGAGGGAAAAAACCGGATCGGATCCGGAGTGGTTGCTTTCGTATCGGTAATTGATGGAAAAGCTGCTCTCGCGGTAGGAGTCACGGACGATCTCACCTCTAAACTTGACGCCGTCAAGCTTGTACGAGCCGGCGCTCAAGCAGTTGGGGGAAGCGGCGGCGGCCGACCGGACATGGCGCAAGCGGGTGGACCTAATGCGGACAAGGCTCAAGAGGCGCTTGAAAGGATTGAATTTGAGGTTGAAGCTTCCGTTGGTTGACAAGACATGAACCGTGCAGCTTGTCGCTTTGTTTGAAGGCGGATGATTTTCGTGGCCCGTTTGCACTTGACGAGCAGGGACTCACGAAAATCGCGAGGGCCGCCGGGTCGCGGTTCGCTCAAGGTTGAATCGAATCCTTCGACGGAATCGGTGTCCTGCTTGGCGGTTGGGAAAACCCTTGGGGCGCTGAGCCTGGGCAACCAAAAACATTAATTTGACTCGGATTGCTTAGGTCTAAGCCATGGCGCGTTCGAGATTTTCCGCGACTTTGTCTAAAAACGCGGTGGTTGAAAGCCAGGATTGATCTTTGCCAACTATCAATGCCAAGTCTTTGGTCATGTCGCCGCTTTCGACCGTTTCGACGCATACACGCTCGATCTTTTCAGCGAAATCGAGCAGCGCTTGGTTCCCGTCGTTTTTTCCCCGATAGCTCAAGCCCCTGGTCCAGGCAAAAATCGAAGCGATCGAATTGGTCGAGGTTTCTTCGCCACGCTGATGCGCACGGTAATGGCGAGTCACTGTGCCATGGGCCGCTTCCGCTTCAATGGCTTTGCCGTCCGGGGTCATGAGTACACTGGTCATGAGACCCAGCGAGCCGAAGCCTTGGGCGATGTTGTCGGACTGTACGTCGCCGTCATAGTTTTTGCACGCCCAGACATAACCGCCGCTCCATTTCAGCGCAGCTGCAACCATGTCGTCGATTAATCTATGTTCATAAGTGATTTTTTTGGCGTCGAAAGCGCTTTTGTACTCTTTGTCGAAGATCTCTTGGAAGATGTCTTTGAAGCGGCCGTCATATACCTTCAATATTGTATTCTTGGTCGACATATAGACGGGCCATCCGCGTTCCAAACCAAAGTTGAAGCAAGCCCGCGCAAAGTCGCGAATTGAGGCGTCGAGATTGTACATGACAAGCGAAATACCGCTGCCCGGAAAGTCGAAGACTTCGTGCTCAATGATCTCGCCGCCGCCTTCAGGCTCGAACTTCACGGTAAGTTTCCCTTTGCCCGGAACGAGAAAGTCCGTGGCACGGTATTGATCGCCGAACGCGTGACGACCGATCACGATGGGCTGGGTCCACCCGGGAACAAGGCGCGGAACGTTTTTGCAAATGATTGGCTCGCGAAAGACGGTACCGCCCAGAATGTTGCGGATGGTTCCATTGGGCGAGCGCCACATTTTTTTGAGCCCGAATTCTTCAACACGGGCTTCATCGGGCGTGATGGTCGCGCATTTGACACCCACACCATGTTTTTTGATCGCTTGAGCCGCCTTGATGGTGACTTGATCGTTCGTTTCGTCGCGATGTTGGATGCCCAGGTCGAAATATAGAAGTTTTATGTCGAGATGTGGATAGATGAGTTTTTCCTTTATAAGGGCCCAGATAAAGCGGGTCATTTCGTCGCCATCCAGCTCCACGATTGGGTTTTCGACTTTGATTTTTGCCATCTTCACAAGCTCTGCACCGGGTACATCTTTGCTGCGGATTCGGGTAAAGCGCTGGCCCAAAGGCCAACGATGAGGGTTCAACTTCCTATAGCATTGCTAATAGATAACCGGAAGGGGTATGCCCCGTTCACCGGAAATGAATCCAAGGGAAATCATACTCACGATGGCTAGTTATGTATCGAGCGAACTTACGGCGCCGGCCATCGTTTTGGCGATGCCTCAGCTCGGTGAAAATATCGGCAAAGTGGCCCGCGTGATGCACAATTTTGAGCTCAGAGATTTGCGCTTGGCCGCACCCCGCGACGGCTGGCCGAATCCCAAAGCCGTGTCTGCCGCATCAGGTGCCGAAGCTGTCTTGAACCGAGCGTATGTGTTTAACACGCTCGGCGATGCACTAGCCGACCTCCAAGTGGTTTATGCTACAAGCTCGCGGCCGCGCGACATGGTTAAGTTGGTCATCACACCGCAGCGTGCCATGGAGGAACTACGTGATTATGCGGCGCAGGGCGTGCGCTCGGGCATTGTCTTCGGCGGTGAGCGCTCGGGCCTTTCAAATGATGACGTGGTTCAAGTCAATCGACTTGTTCGCATTCCAGTAAACCCGGATTTTACGTCTCTCAATTTAGCACAAGCCGTCTGTCTCATGGCTTATGAATGGCATCGCGCCATCATCGATCAACCCACACCGACCTTGGACGTTAAAGGATCCCGCTTGGCCAACGGGGCTGAACTCGGCAAGCTGTTTGAGCATTTGGAAGCCGAACTTACTAAAGCCGGATTCCTGTTTCCGCCGGAACGACGTCCAGCTATGCTCCGCGGCATACGTAATATTTTTATGCGAGCGGGGCTTACTGAGCGAGAGGTTCGCACTTTGCGCGGCATCGTGAACGCGCTATCCTGCGGCCGGCCCCGGCGCCATAACAAATAAGGCAAGCGATTCGTTGTTTGACAAGTCGAATGCCGTTCGTATACTCCGGCCGCTTAAGGGGTTTGGGTCTCCAGCGTTAGGCATTAGATAGGTTTTTGAGGCGTGTCGAAACGGCAATCGGTCAAATACAAGATCGACCGCAGATTGGGCGAGAACATATGGGGTCGCCCCAAGAGTCCTTACAATAAGCGGGAATACGGTCCGGGTGAACACGGCCAACGTCGTCGTGGCAAACTGTCCGACTACGGCATTCATTTGCAAGCCAAGCAAAAACTGAAAGGCTATTACGGCAACATTAACGAAAAGCAATTTCGTCGCTTGTTTGATGAGGCAGTGAGTCGCCGCGGCAATACCGGTGAGAATTTGATCGCTCTCTTGGAGCGCCGCCTTGATGCGGTGGTTTACCGCGCCAAGTTTGTGCCCACGGTGTTTGCTGCACGACAAGTCGTCAATCACGGACATGTCGTCGTTAACGGACGCGGCGTGAACATTCCCAGTTATCGCGTCAAGGAAGGTGATGTGATTGAACTGCGCGACAAAGCAAAACAGATGGCGCTTGTCTTGGAAGCGATTGAGAGTCAGGAACGGGATGTGCCGGACTATCTCGACGTCGACTACCAGAAAATGCGCGCTAAATTTGTGCGCATTCCGAAATTCGCTGACGTTCCTTATCAAGCACGAATGGAACCCAACTTGGTAGTCGAATTTTATTCCGGCTGAGCCGAGTGGTATTCGAGACGGGCGGAAGCTCTTTCCCCAGCGCGGCTTTTCATATGATGAGGGCGTGTTATGCGCTCTCTACAGTAATCCCTTTGTCGCTCAGAAAAGTGCGCAATTCCCCCTCTTCAAACATCTCCCGCACGATGTCACAACCGCCGACAAACTCGCCTTTCACGTAAAGTTGAGGAATGGTAGGCCAGTCGCTGAAGACCTTAATACCCTCACGAACAGCTTCGTCTTCCAACACGTTTACGCTTTTAAATTGAACGCCCAAGTAACTCAGAATTTGAACAACTTGGGATGAAAAACCACATTGTGGAAAAATCGGTGTGCCTTTCATGAAAAGCACTACATCGTGGCTGCCTAGGCTTTTGCGGATTTTCTGGATCACGGGGTCGTCACTCATCAGACGGTCTTTCTTTGCCAAACCAAGTCATTTCCAGTGAAGAGTTAGTGACATTGTCGCTCAAGGTCAAGTGAGGCTCGAAAGCCTCAATTTAACCTTGGGGCACAGCGGTCTCGAGCGCCAAAGCATGCAAATCCTCGCCCATGCTTCCTTTGAGTGCTCGGTAGACTATTTGATGTTGCTGAACGCGTGTTTTTCCATGAAAGGCGTCCGACACGACTCGGGCTTTATAGTGGTCACCATCGCCTTTGAGATCGATGATCGTGATCTCCGCATCAGGCAGAGCGTCCTTAATGAGTCGTTCGAGTTCAGCAACTTCCATAGCCATGGTAAAACGCTCCGCTAATCAGGTGGAACTCATATAATGGGGCAGCCAACCCTCATAGGCCGCACGCAAGGCCCGCAAGGTGATAATGTATGTTTCGTTAATAGTCAGAAGATCGCCCCCCACTTTGCCGATAACACGTGCCGGCACATTGTGATCGGCTGCCGTTTTCAAGATCTCGATGGTATCATTCTTGTCCGATGTCATGATATAGCGGCCCTGGTCTTCTCCGAACAGGAAACCGTGTTGCAAAACATTATCCGGAATATTGATGGTTGCGCCATGCTCACCCGCGAGTGCCATTTCGGCAACAGCCACACAGAGACCACCGTCTGATACATCGTGTACTGAGGAAACAAGATTTTCCTCGATGCAAGAGCGGACAAATGTTCCATTTCGGAACTCGGTGGCTAAATCGACCGGCGGTGGACTTCCATCCTCCCGGCCCGCAAATTCACGGGCGTAAAGAGACGCACCCAAATGTCCATGTGTTTCGCCGATTAAGATCAAATTTTCATTATCTTGCCGTAACGCGATTGAACGGCAATTTTTCAAATCTTCGATCAAGCCGACCGCACCGATCGCCGGTGTGGGTAAAATCGCCTTGCCGTTGGTTTCGTTGTAAAAGGAGACGTTTCCCGACACGAAGGGAAAGGCCAAGTGACTTGCCGCTTCGGACATGCCCTGAATGCAGCCAACGAATTGACCCATAATGTCTGGCCGTTCCGGATTGCCGAAGTTCAAACAATCTGTCATGGCAAGCGGTTTAGCGCCTGCGGCAGTCAAGTTGCGCCAAGCCTCGGCGACCGCTTGCTTGCCCCCCTCAAACGGGTCGTTCATGCAATAGCGGGGAGTTGTGTCAGTCGTGATGGCGATCGCTTTGTCGGTACCATGTACTCGAATGATAGCCGCGTCACCACCAGCCGGCCCAATTGTGTCACCCATAACGCTTGAATCGTACTGTTCCCAGATCCACCTGCGGCTTGCCAGATCCGGCGAGTTGATAAGTATACGCAAGGCTTCGGTAGGATCCGGAATATCAACAATGTTTGCCTCATTCAAAGCGGAGGCCTGTGGCCATCGTACCCACGGCCGATCATAAGTTGGAGCATCGTTTGTGAGAGCTGAAATGGGGATATCGGCAACTTTTTTCTCACCGAAGTAGAGCATAAGCCGGTTTGTGTCATCGGTAACGCCAATCACCACAAAATCAAGACCCCATTTTTCGAATATTTCCCGAGCCGTCTTTTCGCGTTTCGGTTCGAGTACCATAAGCATGCGTTCTTGGCTTTCCGACAGCATTATCTCATACGGTGTCATGTTGGCTTCCCGACATGGGATTTGCTGCAACTGTAAGCGAATACCTACACCGCCTTTCGCGGCCATTTCTACGGAAGATGAGGTGAGACCGGCCGCTCCCATGTCTTGTATGGAGATGATCGCATCACTTTCCATGAGTTCAAGACATGCTTCAAGCAGCAGTTTCTCCGTAAACGGATCACCCACTTGCACGGTGGGGCGTTGTTTGTATGATTCGTCATCAAATTCGTTTGATGCCATTGTTGCGCCATGAATACCGTCGCGGCCAGTCTTTGAGCCTACATAGACGACTGAATTGCCGACGCCCTTGGCAGCCGAGTAAAAAATCTTGTGTGTTTCCACTAATCCTACGGTCATTGTGTTGACAAGGATGTTGTCATTGTAGCGACGATGAAAATTGACTTCTCCGCCGACGGTAGGCACACCCATGCAGTTCCCGTAACCGCCGATCCCCGCCACCACTCCGGATACAAGGTGACGCGTCTTGGAATGTTCGGGCTGCCCGAAACGCAAGGCATTCATATTGGCGACGGGTCGGGCTCCCATCGTGAAGATATCGCGCATGATGCCGCCCACTCCCGTGGCCGCCCCTTGATAGGGTTCGATATAGGATGGATGATTGTGGCTTTCCATTTTGAAAACCACCGCTTGGCTGTCGCCAATATCCACGATGCCGGCGTTTTCTCCGGGTCCGCAAATGACTTGCGGACCGTCCGTAGGCAATTCCTTGAGCCAGCGACTTGACGATTTATAAGAACAATGCTCGCTCCACATGACGGAAAAGATACCGAGTTCAGTGATGTTCGGCGCACGCCCCAGCCGGTTTAAGATGATGTCATACTCGTCTCCGGATAGACCATGGTCTTTAACAACTTGTTCGTCGATACTCTCGGCATAAAGGTGCGCGTTCATGAAAGAGCCTCAAGCAAACTTTCGAACAAGGGGCGCCCGTCTCGACCGTTTGTCTTGGGGTCTACGGCACGTTCGGGATGAGGCATCATCCCTAGAACCGTCCCGGTCTCATTTATGATACCGGCGACGTTGCGTGCCGATCCGTTAGGGTTGTCATCATAGCGAAATACCACTAGGCCGTCGCTTTCGAGGTGATCGAGCGTATCTTCGTCGGCATAAAAGTTGCCGTCATGGTGAGCAATGGGGATTGTTAGATGTTGTCCGCGGACATACCGGTGCGTGAATATGGTACTGTTGTTGGCGACGTCCAACGAAACTGGCTTGCAAATAAATTTAAGTCCCGCATTTCGCAACAAAACACCGGGTAATAGTCCGACTTCGGTCAAAATCTGAAAACCATTGCAGATACCCAGAACGGGCGTACCCGCATGGGCACTAGCCAGCACATCACGCATAATCGGCGAATGGGCGGCCAGGGCACCCGCTCGCAAATAGTCACCATAGGAAAATCCACCGGGCAGAACGATGAGATCGCAATCGGGAAGCCTGCTCTCTCCATGCCACACCATAATGGCAGGTGTGCCCGTTACCTCTTCCAAAGCGACAGCGACATCTCGATCACAGTTAGAGGCCGGAAACACGACAACAACCGACTTCACGAGTCACGCTCTCCTCTCTACAAAGTGTTGGTCGCGCCACTCACGAAGCGACGAGATCGATGGCGTAGTTTTCAATGACAGTGTTGACAAGTAACTTTTCGCACATGCTCTCAACAGCAACTCTGGCCTTTTCCTCATCGATTTCGTCTATATCTATTTCTATGAACTTACCTTGGCGCACATCGTCAATACGAGAGAAGCCCAAGTCCTTCAGCGCATTACCGATCGCCTTGCCTTGAGGGTCCAAAACGCCCTGCTTCAGTGTTATATGTACCCGCGCTTTCATCGACTTATTGTTGATCGCTGACGAGAACTGGACCTTTATGTTCCTGTCGCCTAGTCTCCGGCATGATCCCTAATCTTTCGGCTACTTCTTGGTAAGCCTCAACAACGCCTCCCATATCTTTTCGGAAGCGATCCTTATCGAGTTTCTCTTTGCTTTTCATGTCCCAGAAACGACACGAATCGGGACTGATTTCGTCAGCGAGGATGATTTGCATCACGTCATTTTCGAAGATACGACCGAATTCGACCTTGAAATCAACCAATCTGATCCCAATGCCGGCGAAGAGCCCCAGTAGAAAATCGTTGACCCGTAGAGCCAGAGACATCATCTCGTCAATCTCAGCCGGGTTCGCCCATCCAAACGCCGTAATGTGTTCTTCCGAGATCATCGGATCACCGAGTTCGTCGGATTTGTAATAAAACTCGACGATTGAACGCTGCAGACGTTGACCTTCTTCTAAGCCCAGCCGCTTGCACAATGATCCCGCCGCAATATTTCGCACTACGACTTCGACGGGGATGATTTCTACTTTGCGCACCAATTGTTCGCGCATGTTCAGCCGCCGAATAAAGTGATTCGGAATCCCGATTTTTGTAAGAAGCGACATGATATGTTCGGAAATGCGGTTGTTGAGCACCCCCTTGCCGTCCAATACATCATGCTTTTCGGCATTAAACGCTGTTGCATCGTCTTTGAAATAGGCTACTAGCGTTCCTTGCTCCGGGCCTTCATAAAGAATTTTCGCTTTGCCTTCATAAAGTTGTCTGCGTCGAGCCATCACTATTGTCCTTATCAGCTAAATATGGTCTCCCATCTCGGCCTAGATAAGCCGATTTGCCAACCAGATGAATGCGTTCAAAAATCACTGACTGCGCGGCACTTCGGGCCCCGCCATAGACGAAAGACTGGAAGGGAAGTTATCCCAAGCGCCTGTACCATGCAATCCCATCATACCTGAATACATGCCTGGGGCAGTAGTATTGCTCCTGGCCGCTACGATACTTAATATGTAAAAGTAAGTTTGTTATTTCATGGGTTTTTGGAGGCTGCCGGAGCGTCATGTCGACATTTGACGATCGCAAAAAAGGATACGAAAGAAAATTCGTCCATGACGTAGAGTTGCGTTTCAAGGCGGAGGCGCGTCGCAACAAGTTATTGGGTCTGTGGGCCGCCGAGAAATTAGGTCTCACCGGAGACGAGATTGAAGCCTATACCAAGGATGTCATCAGATCCGACCTTGAAGAGCCTGGTGACGAAGATGTCTTCAGGAAGATCCGAAATGATTTTGACGCCAAACAAGTCGACCAATCCGATCATCAAATCCGGCGTACCATGCAAGAGCTTATGAAACTGGCCGTCGAGCAGATCGAATCAGAAAAGTAACCGATGTGCGAAGCCGAATCGGCATTTTGAACTCTGATTCGTGTTATGCGGTGCCGAAAACGCGCTCAAAGATTGTGTCCACATGTTTTGTGTGGTAGCCGAGATCAAACAACCTTTCGAGTTCGTCGTCAGATAAGTGGGTGTTGATATTCGGATCGCTCTTGAGGAGGTCGATAAACTGGCTCTGATGGTGCCAAACGGTCATGGCGTGGCGTTGAACTAGCCGATAAGCCTGTTCGCGGTCAACGCCGGCTTGGGTGAGCGCGATCAAAACTCGTTGTGAGTGAACAAGTCCGCCTAAACGGTCAAGATTGCGCCTCATGTTATCAGGATAAATCACCAGATTTTCCATCACGTTGGTAAGACGCGTGAGCATGAAATCAAGTGTGACAGTGGCATCGGGTCCGATATTTCGTTCTACGCTTGAGTGTGAAATATCTCGTTCGTGCCAAAGCGCAACGTTTTCCATGGCAGGCAACGCCATGCTGCGTACCAACCGTGCTAGACCCGTCAAATTTTCAGTGAGGACAGGATTGCGCTTGTGCGGCATCGCCGATGAGCCCTTTTGTTTTTCGGAAAAATACTCCTCAGCCTCCATTACTTCTGTGCGTTGAAGGTGGCGGACCTCAGTGGCCAATCTCTCGATAGAACTGGCGATGATACCAAGGGTTGCGAAGTAAGCGGCGTGACGGTCGCGCGGGATCACCTGGGTTGAAATGGGTTCGGGCTCAAGGCCCAAGGCCTTTGCCACATGCGCTTCCACTTGAGGATCGATGTTGGCAAAGGTACCGACTGCGCCGGAAAGTACGCAGGTCGCGACTTCCTTTCGGGCGGCAACCAGACGGCGGCGATGACGGTCGAATTCGGCAAAGGCTTGAGCCAACTTCAAACCGAATGTTGTGGGCTCGGCGTGAATACCGTGGCTGCGTCCGATGCAGATAGTGGTTTTGTGTTCAAAGGCGCGCGATTTGAGTGTGGCCAAGAGTTTGTCCAGGTCTTCAATCAAGAGGTCCGCCGCCCGGCACAATTGGACGTTAAAGCACGTATCCAAAACGTCTGATGATGTCATGCCATGATGGACAAAACGAGCCTCGGATCCGATATGCTCGGCAAGACTCGTCAAGAAGGCGATGACGTCATGTTTGACATCGCGTTCAATGGCGTTAATGCGTTCAATGTCAAACGCGCCTTTTTTGCGCACGGCTTGGGCAGCACTCATAGGGATCACGCCAAGCTCGGCTTGGGCGTCGCACGCATGTGCTTCAATTTCTAGCCAGATTTGGAATCTCGTTTGTGGTTCCCAAATGGCCGTCATTTCAGGCCGCGAATAACGCGGAATCATCGCGATTGGGTCTCCTTTCCCAATTTGTACTAATCGGGCGGGCATTATAGCAGAATTGATGCGTAAATGCTCGGTTTCCTGCTATTAAGCGAGTCTTCAGTCCCAGCCTGGAAATTTGTTACCATGCTGAAGAATGAGCTTTGGAGTGAACACATCGATGCGTATCTTGCTGGTAGAAGATGATGTCAATTTAGGCGATGGCCTTCGTGCTGCGCTTAGAATCGATGGCTATGCGGTCGATTGGGCAAGGGATGGCGAAGAGGCTGATTTAGCGCTCGAAACCGAGCCCTACGATGTCGTAGTTCTGGATCTTGGTCTGCCAAAGCTTACCGGTATGGAAGTGCTTGACAACCTGCGCCGCCGCGGCAATGACGTTCCAGTTCTCATATTGACGGCACGTGATACGCCGGAGGACCGGGTCAAGGGACTCGACCAAGGGGCCGACGACTATATGGTTAAGCCCTTCGATACAGAGGAGCTTTGCGCCCGCATTCGATCCATCTTGCGTCGTGCCCATGGCCGGGCTGTTCCCAAAATTTCACACGGCAACCTCGAGATGGATGTAGCAGGGCGGGCCGTCAAACTTGATGGTCAACCGGTTGATCTATCGGGCAAGGAATTTGCCGTGCTTCACCAGTTGATGGAAAACCAAGGCCGTGTTCTCTCAAAAGGTCGGCTCGAAGAAGGAATGTACGATTGGGAAAGCGAACTGGAGAGCAATGCTGTTGAGGTCTATGTCCACCACCTCCGCAAAAAGCTCGGCAAGGATCTTATCCGCACCATTCGTGGCGTAGGCTACGTCATTGACAAGGTGTGATGGCATGATTTCGATCCGCCGTCGCATGTTGTTTATCTTGCTAAGCGTGTTTTCCGTTGTGTGGATGCTGGCGACGATTCTAACAGTCATAAATACCCGCCAGCGTATTCAAGAAGCTGTGGATAATCAGCTTATTCAAGCTGCCAATTATCTTTTCGACCGAGTGTCGATTGCACAGGAAAACGACAGAGACATTGGAGAGGCATTGCGGGATACGCGACGGTTCTTCGGACGCATAGAATCTTTCGCATATCAGGTTTGGCATGACACGTCCCTTTTAAGTTACACCGCTAACGCGCCGGAGTACCGTATGATCAATGGTCCGGGCCATCGTGACGGCACACTCAACGATGCACCGTGGCGCTTTTACTATCGTGTCGATGCTCAACGCGGCATTGACGTGATCGTGGGCATTGAAAACGACTTTGCCGGAAACCTGGGACAAACAATTCTCCGCAATAGAACCTATCCCATGCTGTTAGCCATGCCGGTAATTGGTTTTCTTATTATTGTAGGTGTCCATCAAGGACTGCGGCCATTGCGAGATCTCGCGTCTCAAATTACCGCCCGATCGCCAGTGCAATTATCACCGATTACTGCCGAGCAGGTTCCTGACGAGGTCAAAGGGATTGTGACCGCGCTGAATGGCTTGCTTGAACGCTTGGATGAAGCCATAGAAGGAGAGCGCCGTTTTACTGCCAATGCCAGCCATGAGTTGCGTACACCGCTGGCGGCTATTGAAGTGCAAAGCCAAGTGGCGCTCAAGTCGACTGATGCAAATGAGCGCACACAAGCATTACAGCAAATCTCCGAAAGTGTTGACCGGGCGACGCGTTTGGTTGCTCAGCTGTTAACGTTGGCCCGACTCGATCCGGAAAGCGCTGCAGACCTGATGAAAGACATCGACTTGCGTCGTGTGGTCGAAGATGAACTGGCAGCACTAGCCAACACTGCACTTGAGAAGGATCTTGATATTAGTCTTGAGGCTAGCGGTCCGGCTCTCATCAGAGGTAATCCCGATACACTGTCGATCTTGATTCGTAATCTGCTCGATAATGCCATTCGCTATACGCCTCTGGGAGGTACCGTGACGGTTACTATTGACTCCGTAGACTCAGGAGTCCGCTTTGTCGTGAGCGACAGTGGCCCAGGCATTCCGGAAGATGAAAGAGGTAAGGTTTTCGACCGATTTTACCGGATGATTGGCTCTACCAGTAGCGGTGCGGGTCTTGGGCTTTCCATCGTTCGTCGAATTGCGGAACTCCATCGATCGGAGCTTAGTCTTTCTAAAAGCGATAATGGGGGTCTCGCGGTGACGACGGTTTTTCCTGTGAGGTCCTGAGAATGTTTGTGTTTAAGGGCGAATTAAGCTTGAGTCCTTATGCACTAGATTTAGTGGTGTGCTCCTAATTTTCTTCAAGAACTGCGTCCTCGTATTTATCCGTAGCACGAAACTATGGCCGGTCTCTGGGCCAACATTAAATAAAGGTATGCATAGCAGACAATCGAACAAAGGAATCGGTCTGTGTACGGTCTATCTTTCGTTCTTGGATTCCCTAACATAGGTGCTAGGCGAAAATTAACTATTGCAGCAGTCACATGTGCTGTTTTCTCTCTCGTCTTCGGATCCCACTTGCCAGTGTTTGCTGATGACAAGAAATACAACATTCTAAGAAATGCACATGTCTCGCTAAAAGATGCAGTTGAAAGTGTGCTGACCAAGTACGAAGGATTTCCTATCGAGGCTGAGCTTGAAGAAAAAGACGGCATGTATTACTACGAAATCAACTTGGTTTCGGAAGGCAGCCGCTCGAAAATTTTTGTCAACCCAGCGAACGGATTGGAGATCGGCTTTCAGCGGAAAGCAGGCGTCGCGATCCGATTTCAGCGTTTTTGGGAAAGTAGGCTTGCCGCAATTTTAGCAACAAATATTTCTCTTCTTGAAGCCATTGAAACTGCACAGGCGACGGTGCAGGGGTTCGTTGCACAGGCCGAACTCAAATCACGTCGCGAACCTCATGTATTTGAGATTACAGTGCTTGATGGTGAAGTTGAACGAGAATTGTTGATCGACGCGAAGCAAGGCGAGATCATTGACATTGACACAGATGACTAGCGGATCTGCCGCGACCGGTTAAACAACTCATCGCAGCGATACTTTGTGACGTCTTCAATAGCGGTACATTTGAGGGGACCGGCTTTTATCTGTCTACGGATGGCCATGCAACCGAATGTCTTGGAAGGTGCAAAAACTTTGTTTTACTGTTGACTATCGTCCGGTCCAGTGAATTTATCAGGGTTTGGAGCCTTGAGCTTGGGACGTAAATGCGCGCGTTTGCGCCTATATTTTGTCGTTTGCTCAGATGAATCCCAGACGTTTCAGGCTAGCATGTCCCGCCTTACCGATGATCAGGTGGTCATGCACACTGATTTTAAGTGGGCGCGCAGCTTCAATGATCTGCTTAGTCATTTCAATGTCAGCGCTTGAGGGCGTCGGGTCGCCGCTTGGATGGTTGTGGACCATAATGATTGACGTGGCACCAAGCTCAAGTGCGCGCTTGAGCACTTCGCGCGGATAAACTGGCGTATGGTCGATTGTCCCCTCTTGTTGTAGTTCATCCGTAATCAGAGCATTTTTTCGGTTCAAAAACAGAATGCGGAATTGCTCCTTTGAACTGTAGGCCATGCTGGCTTTGCAATAGTCGACTACTGCTTCCCACGATGAGAGAATGGGGCGATCGAGAACACGCTCCTGGGCTAGCTGTATAGCAGCTTCCTGGATGATTTTGAGTTCAGTTGCCACATTGACGCCGACACCTTCGACTTCTCTCAAGCGTGCCTCTGGCGCGCTGATCACTTCGGCAAAGCTGCCAAATGTTTTAATCAACTTTTTAGCCAGCTGTTTGACGTCGCGACGCAGGATGGCCCGAAAAAGTACGAGTTCTAAAAGCTCATAATCATTAAGAGCGGATCTACCGCCGGTTCTGAATCGTTCGCGAAGACGTTTCCGATGCCCGGCAAAATGAGGCTTGTCCTTCATGGGGTCTATGGCTGACTATGTCGTACCGCTGAGAGCCTTTGAGGTGATGGGGGTTTTTCCGTGTTGTCTTTCGCTTTGAATTGACGCGAGTACATTAGTCGGCATCCTCTCCGGAAGGAGTGACTAGTTATTCATATAGGGAGGATGGTCCAATCCGGCTGGCGATTTGGTGAAGATTTCGAAACCATCTGAAGTTACACCTACGGAATGCTCAAATTGGGCCGACAGAGACTTATCGCGCGTCACCGCCGTCCATCCGTCATTCAATAGTCGAACTGGTGAACGTCCTAAATTGATCATCGGTTCGATAGTAAAGAACATGCCTTCTTTGAGAACGTAACCATCGCCATGGTGGCCATAGTGGACGATGTTGGGCGCGTCATGAAAGACGCGCCCCAATCCATGCCCGCAAAAGTCCGTAACCACGGAGCATCGCTCCATCTCTACGAACTGCTGAATTTCGGCGCCGATACTGCCCGTGGTGGCGCCTGGCTTCACAGCCAAAATACCTCGCATCATAGCTTCGTATGTAACTTCAACCAACCGTTCGGCTTTGCGCTTAACATTGCCAACGCAAAACATGCGGCTGGTGTCACCATGCCAGCCATCTAAAATAATTGTGACGTCGATGTTGACTATGTCGCCGTCTTTTAGAGTACGATCATTCGGGATACCGTGACATACGACGTGATTGACTGATGTGCAAATGGTCTTGGTGAATCCTCGGTAGTTGAGACAGGCAGGTAACGCCCCGTGATCAAGCGTAAAGTCATAAGCCAATTTATCGAGAAAGTTTGTGGTTATGCCGGGCCGAACGTAGGGCACCAACATGTCCAGACATTCGGCGGCGCAGCGGCCAGCCTTGCGCATCCCTTCGAAATCTTCTGACTTGTGTAACTTTATTGACCCCGTGTTCCGAGCAGGGCTGTGGTCAGCGATGATGTAATTCATGAATGTTTTCTCAGCGCTCGTCGTGCCATCTCAGAATCCGATATAGATGTTAGCGAATGGTTTTAATTATTCATAATAGCAAGCTGATGGGCCACTGAAATCTCATCGGTTGTGATGTGGCATCCATAACATAGGGCCTCTACACCAGCGCTCAGTGCCTTATCCAGGCCGTTCTTATAGTCGGGATCAATATCCTTGGCGATGGAAAATGTCTCGCAATCCTGGCGTTGTACCAAGTATAGCATGACGGCGCGTTTGCCGTTTTGGACCATTTGCATGAGTTCACGCAAATGCTTGAGGCCCCGTTTCGTGACAGCGTCGGGGAACTCTGCCAGATTTTCGCGCCGTTTGAGGTGCACGTTCTTGACCTCTACATAACAGTCTCCTTTTGCTTCGTCTTCAAGCAGAAAGTCGATTCGGCTGTTTTGACCGTAGCGTACCTCACGGCGGACGTTGGCATATCCGCCAAGCTCTGGAATACGGCCTGTCGTGATAGCTTCTTCAACGATGCGATTGGGGTTGGCCGTGTTGATGCCGACGAGGCTACCATCTACCCGGGCAAGTTCCCAGGAGTAAGGGAGTTTGCGGTTGACTTTGTCATGATAAGAAAGCCAAACGTCGATGTTGGCGTTCTGCAGCCCCATCATGGAACCGGGATTGGCGCAATGCACGGTTACCACTCTTCCGTCGTCCAATTCGACATCGGCTAGAAACCGTTTATATCTTTTGATCAGACGGCCGTGGATCAATGGTCCAGGAAGTTGCATCAAGTACACCCTATGATTTGGACATCGGATACTCAACCAGTGATGATGCGCTTATTAATGCGCTGCCTCTGGAACCTTATGCCCTGCACAGGCCATCTAGCACTTACTTCAAAAAGCATCTAAAAGATCGTGCGCCCGTGTTGGCCTGCTCTTGGCCCCTTGGTGGAATTGGCAGACACACGAGACTTAAAATCTCGGGACCCTTAGGGTCGTCCCGGTTCGAGTCCGGGAGGGGCCACCAAGTGCCTTCGCTTGTTTGCCAAAGAATCTCACTATTTTCGAGCCGGGTGTGATTTTTGAGAAGGTTCATACCGTTACGGCGGTTTTTAAGAAGTAGCAGGCTGGCCGGGTGATGGGGGCGGAGAATGGGTGTATAATCAACGAGGCAAACCTGTAGCGTTATCTTCTGATGTATGCCTACATGCTGTCGTGAATCAACGAGAGCAAGGTCACGTGGAGGACAGTCACTCCCTTTGACGGGAAACTATTCAACGCAGTTGTCCATGGGAACATGCATTCGCTGGATGACCACATTGTACGAAACTTCGTGGTCGGCATGGCAGACAAGATAGACACTCAGGAATCGCCATCGAAGTTGGGGAACTCATCGGTTAATTGATACAATTAAGTTACGTAATCAGTATTTACTTGTTAATAGGGGATAATCGCGTTTGTCATAAAGTTCGCGGACCCTTATCGCTATTTCTTCCGGCGGCTGATGATTAAGAGAATCATGGTAGAAGACACGGACCTACAGTCTGAACGCCGCGCAGTGGCCGTTACGCCTTACGCGTACTTCGGTCTAGGACTGCTTTTTCTGGTCTCGTTCTTCAATTATATGGATCGCTACATGTTAGCGGTTTTGCTGCCCGCAATCAAAATTGATTTGAACTTGTCAGATACGCAAATCGGCTTCATCACGGGATTTGCATTTACAATTGTGTATGCCTCGTTTGGACTACCCATTGCGCGCTTGGCCGACCGCTACAGCCGACGCACCATCATCTCTCTTGCATTGTCCTTCTGGAGTTTAATGACAGCCGCGTGCGGACTTACTCAAAATTTCATTCAACTGACGCTCGCGCGCGTCATGGTGGGGTTAGGCGAAGCGGGCGCCAGCCCTCCTTCCCATTCACTTATTGCTGACTATTTTCCAGTTCATAAACGCGCGATGGCGCTCGGCGTCTACAGTCTTGGCGCACCAGTTGGCATATTGATCGGATTCACTTTGGGCGGCTGGCTCACGGAGCTCTACAGTTGGCGCGTTGCTCTTTTTGTTGTTGGTTTGCCCGGCGTAGTGCTTGCTACCGTTCTATTGGTCAAGCTAAAAGAACCTGAGCGTGGTCAATCAGATGGTATAATCAGTGCAGTTGGGGGCCAGTCGTTTTGGCGTGTGTGCGCCACACTCGCCAAAAGTTCTACCTTTTGTTTCGTCTCCGTGGCTACCGGCTTTTATTCCATTTTGTGGCTTGGCGTCGTTCAATGGCTGCCGTCGTTTTTTGATCGCTCCCATGGGATGAGCGCGGGCGAACTAAGCACAAGTCTCGCTGTCATTCTGGGTACATCACAACTAATTGGCATGTTGATCGCAGGTTATATCTCCGATTATTTCGGGCGGCAGGACTTGCGCTGGTATGTCTGGGTGCCGGGCTTTGGCATTCTCATCTCCACGCCCCTCTTTTTCATCACGTTTCTAACGGACAGTGCTACACTTGCACTATTGTCTTTATTTATGCCGTTCATGCTAGGTGTCATGCAGGGTCCACCGAGCTTTGCGGTGGTGCAGGGTGTTGCAGGCTTGCACATGCGCGCCATGGCGGCAGCCATTTACTTAATGGTTGCCAATATGATTGGCGGTGGCATCGGCCCACAGGCAATTGGATTTCTAAGTGATCTTTGGGAACCTTCGTATGGAGGCGATTCGTTGCGCTTTGCGCTGCTGGCTGTCGCAGTGGTCTCGGGGTTTATTGCGGCGTTCCTCTATTTCGTTGCAGCGCGCTTTATCAAAAGCGACTTTAAGGTGCCGTTGGCGACCGAATAGTTCTAGTCCGCGTCAGTTTTGTAACGGCTAGCTCCCGATAATGCCACGGTCGCGTTTGGTGATAGCCACGACTGCCGGTCGCGGAGGCAAGTTTTCATTAAAATCAGGCCAACGTGTTGACGGTTGATCGTACGTGCTTTGCGGTTCGACCGCAGGATGCTGAACTGCCACAAAAAGCGTTTTCGCATCCGGCGTAAAAAACGGGCCGCACAATTCTGCACCGCGCGGGCAGCCAAAGAAATGGCGTGTCAGTGCTCGGTTGGGCCCGGTGATTTCGGTGGCCCAGACGCCGTCATGAACCGGCGCGGCATCACCCTTCGGTCCTCTCGCAAACGGAAAACCGTCGGTCGCTATCCACATACGTCCGAACGGGTCGAATGCCAGATTATCCGGATTGGCGAGCCAACCGGAAGGACTGATCATCTCGTTGTAAGCGCCCCTATTGTTTCTGTCCGGATGAGTGGGGTCGCCAGCAAGCAAGAGGATGTCCCATGTAAAGTCGTCTGACCAGTGATCGCGACCACCGTCCGCGCCTGGTGGCAAGATTTCAATTATATGACCGAACCGATTGTGGGCACGGGGGTTGGCGGGCTCAACCTGCTCGGGCGTGCGGTTGTCGTTTCGGGTCAACGCCAAATAAAGACGTCCCGTAACAGGGTCGGTTTCGATGTCTTCCGGTCGGTCCATAGGCGTGGCCCCGGCAAGTCTTGCGATCCGCCGAACTTCGAGAAGGACTTCAGCTTGATCCGAAAGGCCAGTAACGTCTTTCGTAATGCCAGGTTCGCCCAAGATAATCTTAATCCAGCGCCCGGTACCATCGGCATTGAATTGGGCTGCATAAAGATCACCATCCTCCAGAATGTCGAGGTTCGAGTTGCGATCGTTTGCGTGGTATGGCATGCGCGAGACAAATTTGAATACGCAATTGTTCATATCGTCGTCGCCACTATAGACGACGGCAGGCATGCCGTCCTGTGCAATGATTGAGGCACCTTCGTGTTTATAACGGCCGAGGGCCGTTCGTTTTTTAGGAACGGATGCTGGATCGTAAGGATCAATTTCAACCAAGTAGCCGAACCGATTAGACTCGCGCGGTTCGCGCGCGATATCAAAGCGCTCGTCATGGTTATACCAGCCGTATAACGGATGCTTGAATGTAATAGAAAGATCGCCATATGTGTCGCTTAGCACACGCCCCGCCGTGCCGAAGATCATGAGGCTACGCAATTCTTCAGGCGGAATGCTCGCCGCATTAGGATCGCCCCAAAAGAAATCGGTGAACACTTCTTCCGCTGTCAAAACCGTTCCCCAGGGCGTTAAGCCACCGGCGCAATTGCCCAATGTGCCGAGTGGCGAGGTGCCGGTGGGGTCAACTGCCGTCCGAACGCGGCGGTGCCCCGCAACAGGGCCGGTAAGCACCGTCTTTGTGGTAGCACTTATACGTCGCGCAAAGGGACTGTTGGCTACTACGTACCATCTTTCATCGTCTTTTCGAATTTCGATTACGGAAAACCCTACAGCTTGCTGTTCGATGTCGACGCGCTCCTGTGTCGCCATTGCTGCAGCATGGTATTGGGAACTGAAGCCAGGAAACATGAGATGCGGATTGGCAAATTCATGATTTACGCATAATAATCCGTGATCGGAATTATTGGATCCCCATGGTAGAGGGAGATAACCGACAAAGTCGTTGTTGTATCCAAATCTCCGGGCTTGGCTCTCAGCGGTAAGATCAGCTGGTACGAAGGGCTCAGGGTTACCCAAGACCGTATCTCCCCAGCCAATCAAAACGTTAGCATCGTAGCCTTCGGCAACGTGATGGGTGTCGTCATAAAGATGGTTGATTTCACGAAAGCGGAGAGAGGTTGCCACCTTCTTTGTGGTGTTGCCGGACACGTCAAAATCACACGCTAAAAGTGATCCAAGCGCCGGAGCGGCTGCTGACTTCGCGATTCCTTTTAGCGCATCTCGTCGATTTAGACGGCGCTCAACAAGCTCGTTTAAGGAGGGAAATTTCTTTTGCTGTTTTGTTGTCACTTCGTCAGATGTTTGTTGCGTATCGTCTATGTTACCAGAATTTTAGAATGGTACTATGACAGGGTCTTGATTGCATTATCTTTGACTGATGATTCCATTGTTGGGCATAGGACAGATTTTGCTCGAAAAGGTGACATTGGCACTTTGATCCCCGATAGTCCCGGGATATATCGATTTCGACCAATGAGTCGGGTACCTGTTTTGAAATCTTCCTCTTTCGCCTGCTTTCAAAATGGTAATTTGTTCACCCCTACTGATAGAATGAAGTAGCTCATTCTAGCCTACCCCACCTTGATTATACGATTAAACAGGTTGTTGCGACAACGACTGGATATAGCGATAAATTGCTTGCGGAGCGGGGAAGTTTACCGATTTTGCTAGTAGTGCAAAGGGTACGGTGCATGTGGAAGAGTTGAGCGCGTAATCAAGATATACGGTCTCGTCGCTAGCGTGACCGGACTTGGACGTGGGCAACGAAGTTGAATTCACGAGTTGGCCAGATCTGCAGTACGTTGTGGGACATAATAAGCTAGCTTTTGGCAGGCGAAAGACAGATTCTTATTTCAAGTTTGATTTTGTGCCTTTGCTGCAAGCTATCTATTTGATTCCACGAATAATCGTATTCGGTAGGCGTGATTCGTCGAAGTTGGCTGAATTGCGGCCCATACGCAAGACGACAAGTTCTTCAGATGGCACCATCCACATGCGGACTTTGACACTGCCGTCCATAAAGAAAATGTCGTCGGCGGCAAATGGCTCCGAATGATGATTGGCAGGCATGCCCTCGATAGTAGGAAGATATCTACGCTTCCCATCCGGCGGAGAGCCAACCCAAATTTGATAGCCGTAATTGGGATTAGTAGCCGAAGTTGTTTTCATTTCTTCGACCCAGCCTTCCGGAATGATTCGCTCTTCGCCGATCATGCCGTCATTGATAAGAAGATGACCAAGACGCAGCCAGTCGGATGGTGTCGATAGATAACAGCAATACATGATAGGTTGCCCGCCCATTCCGTCGAGCCGCATAGCGCCACGAATAGCGCCCATTGGCTGCCACAGTTTTTCGGAAAGGTACTCCGTGTACCGTACGCCCGTGGCACGCGCCAATATAATCCCCAAAAGTTGCGTGGACGGATTGAAATGGGCGTAGACTTCGCCTGGTTCAGATTCATAAGGCCAGGAGAGAACCGTGCCATCGACATCGCTGCCGTTGACGAGTTGTATCTGTCGACTGAAGGGTCCAAGCGAGGCGGGTGACATAGCGCGTACTTCGCTCAAGTCGAAACCGCTTGTCATTTGTAAGACTTGCCGAATAGTCGTTTTGCCGCGCAGGTCGTCTTTCCATTCGTCTATATATTTGCCAACTGGGTCGTCAACAGAGTCGATCTCACCATCCGCAATGGCAAAACCAATGAGAATAGAGGCAAGCGTTTTGACGAACGAGCGTGAACTCACCGTTGCCGCTGCATGCATGCCGTCTTCGAACCAAGCTAGTTGGATCTTATCCTTTTGAAGAACCATAAAAGTGTGCGAATTTTGTTCTTTAGCGTAGTTAAGAGCCGCGCTCAGGGCATCTTTTTTGATGGAGCGTTGATCCTCCGATGCCTGTTCGAAAAACGGCCGCAAGCCGCCCGTCACCAGTTCCATGGGAGAATACCATTGGGGCGGCGGCTCCAATTGGTTCTCCGGCTGGTTGAAAAAACGCCGCCAAAAATGAAAATCTTGCCTCTCAACCTCATCCACCCATTGACGCTTGATTTCGATATCTGCTTTGCTTGGTTGATCGTCTTGCGCGTGGGTCTCACTGGCCCACATACTGGCGACCACGATTGGAGTGGTGAGCAGGCTTGCAACACGTTTCATTATTGTCTCCTCTTGGCTTGAGTCCTCATGCTACCTTGTAATTCTGAGTTGGCGGACGAGGTCGCAGTTGGCCGACCATTTAACCATGGCCCTTGTTCCGGTTGTGAAGAAGGCTTTTGCATCATGATCGAATGGCAGTGTGAACAGTCAGACAGGTGAACTTTATTTAACGAGCGCCGCTTAATCTTGATACCCGCAACTACTCCGCGAGTAGTTATACCGGCATTAAGTTCGACGTTGTATAAATCTATGATTTTGCCTTTCGTTGATGTCATATTGATCTGCGAGAGGAACTCTCTACTGTCTTTCGAACTTGCCCCGTCTACTGTGCTTTCCCCGGTCGCGCCGTTGACGTGACCGCTATTTCATCCGACTACTGGTCCACGCCATAATGGACACTAACGCATCTTCAGGCCCGCCGCCAAAGTCATGCATTCCCACTCATGCCAGTTTCATCATGCTCTCGGTACCTATTCCCTGATATAGCCGTATACTAGATCATCGAATTCAAGCCTTGGTATCCAGCCAATAGCGCTGCACATCCGCATCCCTATGTGATCCGACCGCTCTGTGCGTTCCATTTTCACAACATCAGGCTTTTCGGGTTTAGCGCGGGACCTGAATAGACGTGACGAAATGCCCGTTTACAGTCACCTTGAGGGCGGTTCTCGGCTTCGCTAGATTTCCTCAATACAGTCGGAATTTGGCTTACCCAATAAGAGCGGCGGATATCGGTGATGACAAGTGTGCATGGTTACTATTTCGAGGATCTGTCTTTAGGTATGAAGGGGAGCTTCTCTAAAACCATATCCGAAGCAGATATCGTACTTTTTGCCGGTGTTTCAGGTGATACGAATCCGGTGCATCTTGACGAAGAGTTTGCGTCAAAAACGATGTTCGAACGGCGTATTGCGCATGGAATGTTGACGGCGAGTTTGATTTCGACGGTGTTGGGCACGAGGCTGCCCGGGCCAGGTGCTATCTATATCCGACAGGATTTACGCTTTAAAGCCCCGGTACATGTCGGCGATACGGTTTTGGCGGTATGTATCGTTTCCAAGCTTGATGAAGCCCGGGAGCTTGCCACGTTCGACTGCCGCTGTTCGGTTCGTGGTAAGACTGTCGTGGATGGACGAGCCGTTCTAATGGTCTCGAGAAAGACCAAAGACTAGTGTCCTTGGAACCTTCATAGACAACTCAGAACCCCAAAGTAATGGAAATCATAACGGACATAAACGACATTGCCGACACCTATCGCGGCTCGGTGGCCGCGCTTGGCAATTTTGACGGCGTTCATGCAGGACATAAAGCAGTTATTTCCCAAGCGAAAGTGCGCGCTCAAGAACTTCGCGCACCACTGAGCGTCATCTGTTTCGAGCCTCATCCACGGCAGTACTTCCGGTTGAAGGATCCACCTTTTCGGTTGTCCTCGCTTCATGCCAAGTCACGACTTCTCGAAGCCTTGGGCATTGACGTGCTATTCGCCATTCGCTTTGAACGGGCACTTGCCCAAAAAGCGGCGCAGGATTTTGTGCTTAATGATCTAATCAAAAAATTGGGGCTTGTTCATGTCGTTGTTGGTGCAGACTTCCGTTTTGGAAAAGACCGTGGCGGCGATACTACGCTTTTATCCTACATGGGCTCTGAAGAAGGACTTGGTGTCACCGCGCTTGACCTCGTAACGTCAGATGGAATCACAAAAAGTCGAGAGCCTATGTCGTCGACCAGCATTCGCGCGGCTTTACGTGAGGGCCGGGTGAGGGATGCTAACGCGCTCTTAGGTCGGCCGTGGGCAATCGACGGCACGGTGATGATCGGCAATCAGCGTGGGCGAACGATTGGCTTCCCCACAGCTAATATCGATTTAGGCGCGTATCTCCATCCCGCCTTCGGGGGGTATATTTTCCGTGTCGAGGTCTGTGACGGACCTTTTGCAGGCGTTTATGGTGCGGTCGGTAATATCGGTGTGCGCCCTACATTTGGCGGCGACAATGTGGTTCTCGAAGCGCACATATTCGATTTTGACCACGATATCTACGACTACCATATTTACGTTTATTTCATCGAATACTTACGGCCCGAGAAGAAATTCGACGGGATTAAAGACCTCATTGCGCAAATCGAACATGATTCGAGACTGGCCAGAGAGACTCTCAAAAATCATCCAGAAGATGATATCCGTAATTTTTACGTCAGCTCAGATGGCTGTTAAGCAGATTTTCAACGATGCCGCGGGGTTGGATTGCCTACAATGGCGCTGCGACTAAACGGCATGTGTAGCGGCCCGGATGCGGTGGTTTTCAGGAACGCCCCAGCCTGTGAAGAGGCTAGGATTGAAGGCAGCGCGAGTGTTAACGGCATTGTGTCATCTCGGGTGATGCGAAAGTCAGGGATTATGAGCGGGTTCAAGGCAACGCGAGGGCCAGCGGCAAGTCATTGGTCTGCGACAGGCCGCTGATCAGAGGCTAGGTGACCCTGAAGAACAATGACATAGCGTGATTGGATAGAGTCATGAAAATGCCGAGGATGTTATCTCAATAAATGTTATAAGGTCAGAGAATTGGAGGATGCAATAAAACTAACGGGATATACATATCCGTCAGGCATCAACCCGATTGAACCGGCCAATGATCGGTAAAGGATCCGGCAGCCAGAGATGACGGTTCCGGGTAACTCACTGTTCAGAATTTTGGCGTCGATGAGCTGTACGGATTGATTATGTCAGGGACACCAACACAAGTCGGCACAAAACCGGAAAAAAAAGCTCGGTTGCGCGACTACCGTGGAACATTGCTGCTGCCTAAAACCGACTTTTCCATGAAGGCGCAGTTGCCCAAACTTGAGCCCAAATTACTTAATTTATGGAAGAAGCAAAGCCTATACAAACGCTTGCGCGAAGACGCACGGGGTCGGGAACCGTTTATTCTTCACGACGGCCCCCCTTATGCCAACGGGCATTTGCACATGGGCCATGCACTTAACAAGATCCTTAAGGATATCGTAGTGAAATCGCAGCAAATGATGGGTAAGGACGCCAACTATGTCCCTGGTTGGGACTGTCATGGTTTACCCATTGGATGGAAGATAGAGGAAAAATACCGCGCGGCAGGGAAGAACAAAGACGATGTACCGATCCTTGAGTTCCGAAAAGAATGCCGCGAATTTGCGAAACATTGGATCGATATTCAAAGTACAGAGTTTCAACGGCTAGGTGTCATTGGTGATTGGGCGCATCCCTACACTACCATGTCGTTTGATGCTGAAGCACAGATCGTCCGTGAATTCTTGAAGTTCGTGATGAACGGAGGGCTCTATCGAGGCTCGAAACCGGTCATGTGGTCCGTCGTCGAAAAGACAGCGCTTGCGGAAGCGGAAATCGAATATCGCGATCACGTCTCGCCTTTTATCCATGTTCGTTTCCCTGTCGTTGATGGCCCCGCTGCATTGAAGAGTTCTAGCGTCGTGATTTGGACGACAACACCGTGGACGATTCCGGGCAACCGAGCCGTCGCCTATTCTGAAACGATTTCCTATGGCCTCTATGAGGTCATGTCCGTTCTTGAGAAGAGCCCCGCTCGCATAGGCGAATATCTTATCCTTGCCGATTCACTTGCGGGACATGTCAAAGCAGAGGCCAGGATTGAGAAGTGGACTCGGCTTGGTGAAGCAAAAGGCATAGGCGATTTGGTGCTGGCCCATCCGTTTCGGGGTCGAGGCTATGATTTTGACGTGCCTGTTCTTGCAGGTAATTTCGTGACCGAGGATACTGGCACTGGCTTTGTCCATATCGCACCTGGTCACGGTACCGATGACTTTGATCTCGCTGTCAAGCACCAGTTGGAGGTCCCGTTCACGGTCGATGAAGATGGTGTCTATTATGATCACGTGCCTATATTTGGGGGTAAGCGTATCCTTCACACGGAGGGGACTAAACTTGGCAAATATGATGAAGCCAATGGGGCAGTTATCGGAGAACTCGCTGATGCGGGAAAGCTGCTAATCAATGGCCGCCACGATCACTCCTATCCTCATTCCTGGCGTTCCAAAGTGCCTCTCATTTTCCGCCATACGACACAGTGGTTCATTAGTATGGACGCCAATGATTTGCGTAGAAAAGCGCTCGCGGAAATCGACAAAGTGCGCTGGGTGCCGCCGCAGGGACGCAATCGCATTCATTCCATGATTCAAACACGGCCCGATTGGGTGGTCTCTCGCCAGCGCGCCTGGGGCGTGCCCCTTACGATCTTTGTTGACATGGCCTCGGGAGAAGTGTTGCGGGATGAGGCGGTCAATAAACGCATTGTGGATGCCATTGAGCAAGAGGGTGCGGATGCATGGTTTGCGTCTGACGCATCGCGCTTCCTCGGCAACGATTACAGCGAGGAAGACTACGAAAAGATCAACGATATTCTGGACGTCTGGTTCGACTCAGGCTCAACTCATTCCTTTGTTTTGGAACAGCGCGCAGATCTTAAGCGGCCGGCGTCGCTTTATTTGGAGGGTTCCGACCAGCACCGTGGTTGGTTCCATTCGTCTCTATTGGTGTCCTGCGGCACGCATGGACGCGCACCCTATGAAGCAGTATTGACCCATGGTTTCTTGCTCGACGAAAAGGGTCACAAAATGTCCAAATCGCTCGGCAATGCTGTAGAGCCTAAAAAGGTGATAGAGCAGAACGGCGCCGAGATCTTGCGCCTTTGGGCGGCCAGTTCCGATTACACCCAAGACTTGCGCATCGGTCCGGAAATCATCAAGGCAAATGTTGATTCCTACAGGAAAATTCGTAACACGTTGAGGTATCTTTTGGGCAATCTACATGGCTTTGATCCGGGGCAAGCTGTGCCGGTCCATCAGATGCCGGAACTTGAACGCTATATTTTGCATTGCTTAGTTGAATTGGACAATATTGTATGGGAGGCATATGACTCCTTCGATTTCCGTCGTGTGTTTACCCATCTGTTCAATTTCTGCACGCTGGAGTTGTCAGCGCTCTATTTCGACATTCGTAAAGACAATTTGTATTGCGATGCCAAGTCCGATCCAGTCCGTCAATCGTGTCAGACAGTGCTTGATCATCTATTCAAGTGTCTGACGACTTGGTTCGCCCCCATCCTTTGCTTTACCATGGAAGAGTCCTGGCTTGAGCGCTTTCCCAATCGCGGGGCGGGTGTTCATCTGGCCCATTTTCCGGACGTTTCAGATTCTTGGCGCGATGTGGCACTGGGTGAGAAATGGCAGTTGGTTCGCCGTCTCCGACGGGTCGTGACTGGAGCGCTGGAGGTCGAGCGGCGCGATAAGCGAATCGGATCTAGCCTTGAGGCTTCACCGCAAATTTTTGTCCAGGACCGGGGCTACAAATGTGCGCTCAATGGCTTGGATCTTGCGGAGATCTTCATCACTAGCCAAGCTAGCATCGAAGAGGGTCCGGCGCCTAAGGGCGCTTTCACGTTAGAAGATGTCGATGGCGTAGCCGTAATCACGGGTTTGGCCCAAGGTACAAAATGCGAGAGATGCTGGAAGATTTTGCCAGATGTAGACTCGGTTCCGGAATATTCCGGTATTTGTAGCCGATGCGCTCAGGTGGTCGGGCAGCTAGATGCAGAAAAATAGTAATCAAAGCGGCATAAGATGATGAGACGCGGCCTGCAAATTGCAGCGATCACATTGATTCTCGATCAGCTTTCGAAATGGATATTGCTTTACGAGGTGGATCTGCGGAATGTTGGGCCTATTGAAGTCACGTCTTTTTTGAATTTATCCTCGGTGTGGAACCGAGGAGTTAGCTTCGGTATGCTTCCTGCCAACAACGAGTTGGGCCGCTACGCACTTATCAGCTTTGCACTTTTGATTATAGCCATTTTACTCATCTGGTTATTTCGAGCGCGATCCTGGATGTTGGCGGCCGCCATCGGTCTTGTTATCGGGGGAGCCCTCGGCAATGTGGTTGATCGACTTTTTTATGGCGCGGTATACGATTTCTTGGATTTTCACGCTTTTGGCGTTCATTTTTATACCTTCAACATCGCGGACGCGGCCATTAGCATCGGTGTTGTGTTATTGATCTTTGACTCTCTTTTTATTGCTGAAACGCCGCCGCCAGAAAAGACAGTGCAAGATACTTAATTGTTAAAGAGTATTATTCAGGAGTAGTAAAAATGTTTGTTTCGAACCCCCTGGAAGTAAAAACAATGGCATTTGTCACATTAAAATTGACTTTACTGGCTGGTTTTATGGTTGCTCTTTCGAGTTGCAGCAACGTCCAGTCAGCGTTAGGTCTCGGTAAATCGCCGCCGGACGAGTTTGCCGTCGTGACCAAAGCACCCTTAATCGTGCCGCCGGACTTTTCGTTACGTCCGCCTCGGCCCGGTGCACCGCGTCCGCAAGAGCTGCAACCCACTGAGACAGCCCGGCGTGCGCTCTTAGGTGAAGAACTTGGTGAAAGTGAAGTGGGTCCGTCGAAGGGGGAGGTCGCGCTGTTGGTGAAAGCTGGCGCTGATCGGGTAGATCCGAACATACGAAGAGTGCTTTCTGATGAAACGGGCGGTACCAGACAAAAAGATCAAGCTTTTGCCGACCGTGTTTTATTTCATACTGAAAACAATGAAAGATCTTCGCGGGGTCCGGCCGAAGCTGTCACTAAAATCGATAGCGTGCCGGAGGGCGGCTATGTAGAAAGCGAAGACGAAGACGATTCCAATGAAAATCGAGTCTTTTTTCGATCTGATGGGTAAGCTTTTCTGGGTGCTACCACTCTCCGCAATCGTATGATTGAGTTTGGCTTACCGGACTGTCGCCTTGCGTTACCGTCCATTCATTTCGATAATAAATGGGCACTAACTCCATGCAAAAGTTATCTTTTTTTCGCCAATTGTCACTTGCAGCGGTGACAACTCTGGGTGTCTCAATGACTCCAACTTCGATTTCAAACAGTGTTGGTATAGATAGCTCGTATGCTCAGGAAAGCACATCGAATGTGTCGACTTGGTCGCCTGAAACATTCGCGCTTGATAACGGCATGCAAGTAGTCGTCTTACCGGATCATCGTGTGCCGGTAGTCACTCACATGGTTTGGTACCGGGTGGGCGCAGCAGATGAGCCTGCTGGCAAATCGGGCATTGCGCATTTTCTGGAACATTTGATGTTTAAAGGCACGCGCAATATTCCGCCGGGAGAGTTATCAAAAATCGTTGCGCGCAACGGCGGGCAGGACAATGCCTTTACCAGCCATGACTATACGGCTTACTTCCAACGTGTGGCGCTTGATCGTTTGCCTATCGTGATGGAACTCGAAGCGGATCGTATGACGAATTTAGTTTTGACAAACGACGTCGTCGACCTGGAACGAGATGTGGTTTTGGAAGAAAGAAACAGCCGAGTCGATAATAACCCTGAAAGTATTCTTAGCGAGCAATCTTCTGCAGCGCTCTTTATGGCTCATCCGTATGGCATCCCCATAATTGGATGGGAGCATGAAATCCATGAATTGAACACCCAAGATGCAATTGAATTTTACAATACACACTATGCGCCGAACAACGCAGTTTTGATTGTGGCTGGCGATATCACTTCTGAACAGATTCGTCCGCTTGCAGAGCAATACTATGGTTCCATTCCTCGGCGTGAAATTGCCCCACGGAAGCGGCCAAAAGAACCGCCTGCTGTGGCCCCTCGCCGCATTGATTATCGCGACCCGCGAGTCCGTCAACCCTCATTTCGCCGCAATTACATTGCGCCTACTTATTCCACCGCTGATAAAGGTACGCCTGAGGCACTCGACGTTCTAGCTCATCTTCTCGGGACCGGCTCGACAAGTCGATTTTATCGTATGCTGGTTATAGAGCGCGCTTTGGCCGCTAGTGCAGCGGCATTTTATTCAGGAGCGTTCCTTGACTATGGGCGCTTTGGATTCTTTGCCTCGCCGCGCCCTGAAAAAGACCTGAAAACTCTTGAGGAAGCTGTTGACGAGGTTATTGGTGCCCTCTTGGCCGATGGGGTTACAGAAGAAGAAGTCGAGCGCGCGAAGTCAGCTTTGATCGCGGATACGGTTTTCGCGCGCGACAATCAACTATTTCTGGCGCAAGCGTATGGTGTGGGTCTGACCACGGGTGAAACGGTTGAAACTGTAACAGCCTTCCCAGAGCGAGTTGAAAAAGTCACGGTTGAGGACGTCAATCGCGTGGCAAAGATAATTTTCTCAAGTCCCGCCCGTGTGACCACTTATTTGCAGCCGGAGTGAGGTTCGTGAGACAGGTTCTTAAACCTAGCTTTTTGGTGAGTACGGTCCTTTTTACTGTGGCGTTTGGGAATAATACGGAGCAAAACACGGTACATACGCAAGGTGAGGCTTTGATGATCAATACAGCGGTCAAGACCGCGGAACTCGAATTGGATGAGGACCAGGAGATGCTTAGGGACGAGGACTCCCTGCAGCAAGCGAAGGATCCCTTGCCTATGCCGGTTAGTGATGGCAGTTCGCCACAGCCGGTCGATGAGTTTTTGGCCGGAATCGATGTCGACAATTCGATAACCATTGAACAAGTAATAAGCCCAGGCGGCATTGAATCGTGGCTCGTCTCTGAGGCAGCGGTGCCTGTGATTGCAGTTGAAATTGGCTTTTCGGGTGGAGCACGTCTCGATCCTCCGGGCAAGGAGGGCCTTGCCAACATGTTGTCGGGTCTGCTTGATGAAGGGGCCGGTGAATTTGATAGCCAAGCATTTCAAACACGCCTTGAAGACCGGTCCATTCGATTGCGCTTTAGCACCGGACTTGACGGGTTTTACGGAAGTATGCGCACACGCACTGAGACGCGCGACGAAGCTTTCGACTTGTTGCGTCTTGCGCTCACGCTGCCGCGTTTTGACGAAGAGCCTGTCGAGCGTATTCGCGCTCAACTGCTCGTCAGCCTCAATCGGGACTTGACACGGCCTCGTACGATCGTTCGACGAAAGTGGTATGAAACCGCATTTGGCGAGCATCCCTATGCGCGGCCTGTAAAAGGTACGCCCGAGTCTCTCAACGTCATTACCGATCTTGATCTCAGGGCTTACGCCAAGTCCATGTTGGGTCAAGATAATCTCAAAATTGCCGTGGTCGGCGACATTGACGCTGAGACTTTGGCCCCGCTTCTTGATCAAACCTTCGGAGGTCTCATTAAGTCATCGGCACCGATAGATATACGACCTGCAGAAATTATGACCACGGATGAGATAATAGTAATCGAGCGGGAACAGCCTCAAACTATTGCATTCTTTGGGGCGCCAGGGATTCTCGTCGACGATCCTGATTTCTTTCCTGCCTTTGTTATGAATTACATTCTAGGCGGCGGTGGATTTGCCTCCCGCCTCACAGAAGAGGTGCGGGAAAAACGGGGTCTTGCCTACGGCGTGTCAACGTTTTTTAATCCTTACGAATTTGGCGGTATCTTTGTAGGCACTGTAGCCACAGCAAACGATCAGATCAAACAATCGCTTGAAATAATTAAGTCAGAAATTGCGCGGATGCGAGATGAAGGCGTTTCAGAAAAAGAGCTTCTAAATGCCAAAACATATTTAACTGGTTCTTTTCTGCTCCGTTTTGATTCCAATTCGAACATCGCAAATCAATTGGTCGGATATCAGTTGACTGGCCGCGGCATCAATTACGTCAACACCCGAAACAGCAAAATCGAGTCGGTAACGAGGGAAGATATCGCCCGCGTCGCCAAGCGCCTGCTTAATCCCGATGTGTTGACGGTAGTTCTTGTCGGCAAACCGAGAGGAATCGACGTTCCCTTGCAAAACTGAAGGCTGTTCTAGTTTGTCATGCCAGTCATTGCTATGTTTGTGATCGCAGTCCCTTCGTAGGACATATTATCCCGTAATTGGCTTGCTTTGAATACGGATCAAAAGACCTACGTTCATGATATTGATGGCTGCTGCGCCGCGCGCGTAGGAGAGGCGGGTCTGAGTGAATCCGAGCTTGATGCCATGCTCGGGCGAACGGATAAGGCTCTGGGTGAGATATGCAGAGCCGAGAGCGATGGCTCACTGCCAGTGCTTCGGTTATGGCGCACGCTCGAAGATTTGGAAAGCTGCGAACCTGTCAAAGACCATTTGCTAAGCGCTTCTGATGACATAGTTTTCTTTGGTGTCGGTGGGTCGAGTTTGGGCGCTCAATCTTTGGCACAGGTTGCGGATTTTCGTACACCCGGCTTCATCCTATCCAACGGCGCACATCGTTTTCATTTCTTTGATAATCTGGATCAGGAAAGTCTAAGCGCAACCTTTGAGTCTCTTGATCTAAAACGCACTCGTTTTTTGGTAATCTCGAAATCGGGCAGTACGGCTGAGACCTTGAGCCAGCTTCTGACAGCACTCGGTTGTTTCGATGAGGCGGGTGTTAATCCGAAGGGCCATTTCGCAGTTATCACCGAACCTTTGGATAATCCCTTGCTTCGTTTGGCGAAATCGCGCGGTTTTCATATCTTGAACCACGACCCCAGGATTGGCGGCCGCTTTTCGGTGTTGTCCAATGTCGGGCTGTTGCCGGCCATGATTATGGGGCTTGATGTGCAAGCCGTGCGCGCAGGTGCGGGCGATGTCATCCGTCCCATCTTGGAAGGGGCCGGGCCTGCTGATACCGCCCCGGCGGTTGGTGCTGCGTTGTCTATTGCGCTCGCACAGGAAAGGGGACTTACGACGACAGTATTGATGCCCTACGCTGATCGACTAGACCGTTTTGCTTCGTGGTATCGTCAACTTTGGGCAGAAAGTCTCGGTAAGGGCGGAGCGGGCACTACACCCGTCCAAGCGCTGGGACCTATAGATCAGCACAGCCAAATTCAACTTTATTTGGATGGCCCGCGTGATAAGCTTTTTACGCTGATCATGACCGAGACGTCAGGCGGGCGTCTCAAAATCAGCGCTTCCCTCGCAAAGGATCCGGAACTTGCTTATCTTGCCGGTTGCACAATCGGTGATGTGGTCGACGCTCAACAGCGTGCGACCGCGGAGACTCTTATCAAGAACGGCCGTCCGACACGGATCATCCGGATTAAAACGGTCGATGAGCGCACGATGGGCGCATTGTTCATGCATTTCATGTTGGAGACCATCATTGCAGCTCATCTCTTGGGTGTTTACGCCTTCGACCAGCCAGCGGTGGAGGAGGGGAAAGTTTTAGCGCGGGAATTTTTGTCGGAGATGAAATGATGCATCGGGCTGCCGTTATCCGCCGTTTACCGGCTGGTACGATCAATCAAATCGCTGCAGGAGAAGTGATCGAACGCCCCGCGAGTGCAGTTAAGGAACTCGTTGAAAACGCTATCGATGCATACGCCACCCATATCGACGTACATGTCATGGGCGGTGGGCTGAAATTGATCGCGGTGAGTGACGACGGCGTCGGCATGACACCCGAAATGCTGGAGCTTGCCCTTGAACGCCATGCGACATCCAAACTCAAACCGGACGACGCTGGTGACTATGACCTGCTGAGCATTGTCTCTCTCGGCTTTCGAGGCGAGGCTTTACCCTCAATCGGTGCCGTCAGCCGTTTGACGATGACGAGCCGCGTCGGCGATGCGGAGGAGGGTTGGAAAGTGGATATTGCGGGCGGCAGCCGTAGCAGGGCGGTGCCGTTCCCGTTCGGCGGTACTGGCACACACGGCACTCGGGTTGAAGTGCGAGACCTTTTCTTTGCAACGCCTGCACGGTTGAAATTTATGAAATCCGAGCGGGCTGAAACTATCGCTATCACTGAACAGGTCAAGCGGCTCGCCATGGTACGTGCGGACACCGCCTTTTCACTCACAACCAATGAGCGGAAGGTGCTGGTGCTTGAGGCACAAAGCGGTGACCTCTTCGACGCGCGATTGAAACGCTTGGCCGCGATTATGGGGCGCGATTTCGGCGACAATGCGCTTGCCGTCGATGCCAAACGTGACGGCTATAGGCTCACCGGTTATGCAGCGCTTCCAACCTACAACCGAGGAACATCCACGCAGCAATATCTTTTCGTTAACGGACGGCCCGTGCGCGATAAGCTCTTGCTTGGTACCGTACGTGCTGCTTATCAGGACTTTTTGGCGCGCGACCGCCATGCTGTAGTTGCATTGTTTTTGGACGTGGAGCCTACATACGTCGATGTAAATGTGCACCCTACCAAGGCCGAGGTGAAATTTCGTGACGAGGGTCTGGTGCGCGGTCTCATTATCGGCGCGCTAAGACATAGGCTCGCAGAATCCGGACATCGGGCTTCTACAACGGTAGCAACTGCTGCCCTGGGCGCCCTTCGCCCTCAGTCGGGCCCAAACGCACGTCATTCCGGGCGGTTGGGATCCCCACAAGGACTCTCTGAAACCGCTGCCCACTTCGGCGCGCCATTGGAAGATACTCAGACTTTGCCGGGCACTGACAGCCCGAACGCTCGTGTGCAATCAACGTCTGACGACGAGCAGCTGGATCGCCCACTTCCGGACTATCCTTTAGGCGCGGCACGCGGCCAGTTACACGAGACCTATATCGTGGCACAGACCGCGGATGGAATTGTAATCGTTGATCAGCATGCAGCCCACGAGCGGCTTGTTTACGAGCGCATGAAACAGGCACTCGCAACGTCCGGCGTTGCACGGCAAGTCATGCTCATTCCCCATATAGTGGAGCTTGATGAGGCGGCGCTAGTGCGGCTTGCGACTCGTTTCAAGGAGTTTGAAGAGCTAGGTCTGGTTATGGAGCCGTTTGGCCCCGGTGCGGTTGCTGTTCGGGAAGTGCCGGCGCTTTTAGGTGAGATTAATGTTCAAGACTTGGTGCGTGATTTGGTAGACGAAGTGGCTGAATTGGATGAAACGCTTGCGCTCAAAGAGCGTTTGGAAGATGTGTGCAGCACAATGGCGTGCCACGGCTCGGTGCGCGCCGGCCGACGCTTGACGGCGGCAGAAATGAATGCGCTCCTGCGTGAAATGGAAGTGACGCCCCATGCAGGGCAATGCAATCACGGTCGCCCCACTTATGTCGAACTCAAGCTCGCTGACATCGAAAAGCTGTTCGGCAGACGTTAGAATTCAACACCGGCAGTAATATGAGTGTCTTACTCCGTATGGCGATTCTGCAGTGTCCCTGAGATAGTTTTCGGTGCTTCATTTCGCACCCGCATCCGGTCTTTGCGGAAGTCCTCTTCGAGTTTGCCACGTACTTCTCTCGATTAAAGTCCATGCCTATCAGCGTATTCGGACCGATTACGGATCAGTGGCCTTTCTTATTGAAGAAAGATTCGGAGGAAACTTTCATCCGGAATAACGCTCAAGTTTAGTTGGTTAAGGTGTCCGCAAGTAAGCAACTTTGCTGTTACCATATTCACGTACGTGAATGAGTTCAAATCCGTCCACCTGCGGATCATCTTCACAGGCACTCAACTCGAAGACGATGGTGGCTTGGGCTGCGAGCCAACCACCTGCGTGTGCAGATGTGAGTGCTTTGGAACCCAAGCCCTTCCCATATGGTGGATCCATGAATACGAGATTGAAGGGAGGCCTTGCGTTGGCGGGGAGGGGTCCGAGCTTTGTCGCGTCGCGTCGGAAGACCCGTGTTCGCCCTGTCAAGGCCAGGGCTTCGATATTGCTTCTCAATGCGCCGCGCGATTTGACGGCGTCGTCGATAAATAAAGCATAAGAGGCCCCGCGCGATAGAGCTTCCAGACCAAACGCGCCCGTGCCCGCAAAGAGATCGAGCACGCGCGCATTCTCGAAACCCCTGGACATGATCGCGCTGTGGGTGAGTACATTGAATATGGCTTCGCGCACGCGGTCCGTTGTGGGCCGCACTTGCGCGTCTTTGGGCGCAATAATGGTCCGACCCTTAAGGTTGCCGCCGACAATCCTCATGCGTTCTTTCTGTTCTTTGATGGCCTCAGTGTTTCTTCGTGCTCCGGGTCACAGCGTTTCGTGCCCGGTCCAACCTGCTGCCGAGTTGTTCGCCCAAAACTTTGCGGCTGACTTCTTCCACGGCACTAACACGAAGTTTTCCTAAATGAAATGGGCCGTATGATACACGAATTAGACGGTT